>JADJAH010000012.1 GCA_016704345.1 Ignavibacteria bacterium
GAAGTAAATCTTGGTCCCAACCATTATTGCCGGACTACAGTATTCCAACTCATTCCCTCCGTCTGTGATTCTTTTCACATATGAATGAATGTCATTCCCGTCACTGACAAAGCCAATCCTTGAATTAACCATGTATATTCTGTCGGATTGTTAGTCACCAGCAGCGCAAGCATCCTCTGCCAACTCTGGCCGCCGTCAAGGCTGCGCCATACCGATCCTGTGAACTGGCTATTACAGACAGCCCATATCTCGTTCATTGAAAGAACGCTGATTCCATCATAGACAAAGAATGTTGCAGGGCGTCTTAAGCTGTCCCATGAATTTCCTCCGTCGGTTGTTCTGAACAGGTCGGAGGCAAAAGGCTCTGTCAGATTTACTACTATTATTCCGGAATCTTTGTTCAGAAATTTCATCTGTGCACTTGAGCCGCTGTTGGAATCAAGCCTTGCTATTGTCCAGTTGTCACCGCCTGTAGTTGTCTTAAGCAAGTAAGACTCACCTGCCGAGTTTGCTCCGGTCTTGGCATAACCGTTAAGAGAATCCAGAAAATCAACTTCAAGAATAGGCGCATTGCCAATATCCGGTAAGAACTGCCTGTACCATCCCCTCGGCGGATTGTGCTGAAAGTTGAACGCATTGATAAACACGAAGATGCTGGAAGAACCAGAGAATTCCCCGTATTACACCTTCCCTGCTGCCTTTTCTTTTCTGTGCTCATGCCGGTTCTGAATTTAGTTTTTCATCTGTAAGATATTCACTTCAGCAATATCATTCTGATCGCTGAAGTATGTTCTTCTGAATGTTCCAAACCACTGCCGGCCGATGAGAGTCGGCAGAAGTAAACTCCGCTGGCAAGTGAAGAGCGATTGAAATCATAAATGTAACTGCCTGCCACTTTGGAAATCGTTATGGAATTCCGGCAGCGCTTGCCACCTCGTTTGAAAGCCTGAGTATGTATCTGAAACTCAGCGAACCGGGCTGAGTCGCGTCAATGACTGTCTGAAGTGTGTCTTCATAGGCCTTCATTGATACAGCTTTATGGCCGAGTATCCCGCCGGCGGGACTGTAATCAGCATTCAGTGCAGGAGGAAGGTATGAATGATATGGCGAAGACATTGAAAATCCTCCAAAGCAATAGCTGTTCGTGAATACTCCCCTTATCTTAGCATAGTCAACAAGGTAATACTTCACATCATTGGCATCGAAAACAAAATCATCATACCTCCTTATGCTTGCCGATACCAGATCGTAATTATAGTTTGCCAGCAGTCTGATCTTTCCCCCAGTCCATCGCAGTATGGAATCACTCACTGCTGCGATGCTCGGCAGGTGATTGAACTCAAATTCCTCAATGTAGAAGTTGTAAGGGTTGTAGATTGAATTCTCGTTGTAGGATGCAAGAGCAAGAGACTTAACTTCAAATCGCAACTGCTTAACAAAAAGATCATTCGGCTCAGTGAGTAAGTCTCTTGCAGGCTTGTTCTCCACTCTGACATAATCAATCCACATGTCGCACTCGTCATACCAGTAAACCTTGAAATCAATCTTACAGCCTTCTCCGTAGTTATACGCTCTTAAGGGGTCATCGTTAAACCACAGATTTTCCGTCACTGTCAGGTTTGTTATGTTATTGGAACTTCTATCGTAATAAGCGGTCAAGTATTTCCCAACATAACTGCTTGAATCAAAGGCCTTGAAATTCTGTACTTCGATAATCTGAGTCAGGGTGTCACCTTCCCAATTTGTAGTTATGATCTTGCAGACCTTCAACCGCTGATTCAATGGATTATTTGCAAACGCATAATCAATCCTTATCCTCGGCATTATGTACCAGTCGTATGTGGAATCTCCTACTATGTACCCGCCGCCAAAGAAGTTATTTGCCTGCTCCCTGTTTGTTATAAGCCCGCTTACAATAGTATCAGCGTTGCTGCCCGGGTTCTGCCTGTCGTATATGCATCTCTTTACCCACTTGCCGCTGTCGAGAACATCTGTTATTGTTGTGCCGTTGCTCCTGCTGTTGCGGTAACTGTAAAACTTGTAAAGACTGTCAACCTTTGAGCTGTCTTCACACTCATAGTTAGAACTCGTCCGTAACTCAGGTAGTTCAGCACAGGCCTGTCCAATAGTGTTGACAATTTATTCTCACGATTGTCTGCAAGCCGCTGAAGTATGTATGGTCCGTACACCGATGTATCACCGCCCAGATTATCCTGAGGCACATAGTTGCCGCTGTTGTCAATCCAGCCCCAGTTCGGTTCTGTGTACTTATGGAAAGTGTTAAATCCCAGTGAATCGGAAATGAATGAATAGTTGTAATCAATGCCGTCATGCATTGCTCCGTTCATGAAGGGCTGTGCGATTGTGTCACCTTCCGGTACAGGCGGCTGTTTAATAACCGAACTTCTCGTTCCGGCCAGGAGAAAATATGACAAGGCCAGCAAGAGTAACGAAAATTGCATTTTCGTTTTCATAAGACAAATACTTTAAGAGTTAAAAAATCTGTGTCTTGATTTCTTCCTTTAATGAAATGTTGCGCGACTCCTCTGTTTATTTCAGCACCACCATCCGCAAAGTCTTCTCAAATCCTGCTGTTCTCAGTGCCTGCCCTGAGGTTACTCGAAATGTAGGAGTAAACCCCGCTCGAAAGATCTTCCGCAACAAACACCCGCTCATAACTTCCCGCGCGCAGGTATTCATCCGCAAGCACGGCAACTTCTCTGCCGAGAACGTCATAAACCTTCAGCGAGACATTTCCTGAAACACAGACATCAAACCTGATTGTCGTTGAAGGATTAAAGGGGTTGGGGAAGTTCTGATGCAGTTCAAACTTCTCCGGTACAACATTGCTGATGGGCTGTATGCCGACAGGCTCATCCGGCGGGATGAAGCCGTATTGGTTGGTGCGATAGCGGTCGTGGGCGTACATGGGCCAATGCATTTTAGAGACATCGTAACTGACCCCGGGGAAGGTCCATGCGTGCAATATTGGGTGTGAAACATCGTTTGTGTCAAAGTGTCATTACACAAAATCTAATTCGCCGTCCGAGTTAATATCTCCAAATGCTCCGGCTGCCTTTACAAATCCAATTGGCCGCAAAGGTGACCATTCAAGTTCGTAACCGTCCAATTTATAGAAGAATGAAAAGCCTCTTCTGCTAATGTCCATGCTTGTTATGTGAACATTGGTGATCAGAGTATTTCCGAATTCAACCATAAGAGGGGAATTGTAATAGTAACCATTACCAAACACGGGCCAGTTGGTCACAACTTTATTTTCATCATTTATAAGAAAGACAGGACTTGGCTCGGTGCCAAAGCTCTTATACAAGTTTCCGTCTTTCTCGGCGAGAGCTATGGAACTGAACTCGCTTGCCGCGGTAGTCTGGAAAGATCTTAGTCGTTTTTCCGTGTACAGATATTTTCATTGTGCGTGTTCTTATGGAGTCGGCGTATAAGAAAGGAATGTATGATGTGTTCAGAAAAATGAAGACCGAATCAGTTAAATCATCTTTGTAAACAGTTGCCGGTTGTGAGTAAAATCCGTAACCTGAATCAATTTCAACGGGCCAGCCGTTCATATATTCTCCGTTCTTCCCTGAAGGCATCAGAACATAATTCATTCTGCAAGGGGTGAAGCTGAATCACACAATGAAGAAGGTACAATGATCTCACCATTATTGTCATTGTCCAGATCAGCGATTGTCATAGGAGGGAAAGAACCTTGTCTCCGGGATTTCCGGGTAGTTTAACCGGCCATCCAATTTCGAAATTGCCAAGATGATCAATAACATTCAAGAGGTTGTTTCCTTAACAACTATCTCAAGGAAGTTGTCATTGTCCAGATCATACAATGCAATATGTGCAAGATTGTTCGTCTTTAAAATAAAACCGGAAATCCGTTTAGCCTGGTGCCGTCATACCTGAAGACAAAACGCTGTCGTTATCCCGAAGTGCGACATCAATATAATTATCGTTGTCAATGTCTCCGGCAGCAATTGAAGGCCAGCTGCGTGATGAAATAGTAATTGGCCAGCCATTCAGAATCGAGCCGTTGTGTGCAATGAGATAAACACGTGTGAAAAATGATTTTTTAGAGCAACCGAGTATTTCCTTCTTTCCGTCATTATTGAAATCTGCTATTACGGGAGTTGCTCCATAATAAATTGGTACATAGGTGCGTGTCTAACGATTAGAAACCCCTGCAAGTAAACCGGCGACTGAGAATAAACGACTCCGGAATTGAAGATAACAAGAAATGCTATGTACAGTATTTTGTTCATACTCTGATTAGTTTATATGCAGAGCCGCACCGGCTCTGCATATTATTTTGTTTATCAGCTATCTGGCACAATCCAAGGTATGGGTTAGTAGGACCCCAATAAACAGTAGTAATTCCTGAGCCCGGATGATACATTCATAGACCCAGTGCACCCATTTCGTGTAATCTAAAGTGTATAAGTACCTGCAGCTAATCCTGTAATGCTGCAGGCTCCGCCTGAACGTCGGTCCGCATTCTCCGTATACCGTGCTTCCAATTTTAGCGGTTATTGTCCATCCGTCAACCGGTGAATACAGAATTATGTTCTTGATCTCGTTTAAGTTGGCATGTTCCAGTGCAGATGACCCTGAAACTGAACCAGACATTTGCCAGCCCGTAAACAGCCGATAGGCGCAACAGCTACACCACTGATGGAATCTTTTAAATCTGTCCATCTCTTGCTCCTTTCAGAATAAAGTTGATTTATTGTTTTGTTAATTGCAAAACCTCTGCACTAAACCAACCCGGCAGTTTGCCTAATTAACTTTTGTTAAGTTCGCTTGCATGCTGTTCTATCTCTCTTCATCAACATACATATCCACTAGTATTCCATTATCATAAACATACACCCACCTAAACCCCGTTAACGTTTACCCTCACAGATTCTATTTCCAAGATATGATGTTGAATTGCCGATTGAAGTTGTTACCGGCAGGCAGGAGTCGTGAGTGCAGTCATGGGACTTGCAAGAAGTACTAACCAAATTAGTATTGTATTTCATGATGATCTATTTAGATTTTAATCAATTTAAAAATACATTAATTTACTTAACATTGTACAATGATTTTTTCGCGAAGGTTGCTCCAAAAATGCTGACTTATGCCGTTTTATCTGCCAGATTGTTCAATAAGAATTCAATTTCAAGGAATATTGATGCGGGAAGTGGCTGAAATAGGTTGCCCGGTGCAATGTTAAATTTTTAATAAAAAGAAGCAATTTCTCAACTCCGGCATGCATCAAAGGCTCTCGATATGTCAAGCACATTTACCGATTCAGAGTTTGAAACTTTTGAAAGTTTCTCAACTCACCTTTTCTTCACTACTGGGCAGAAGATTCTTCCACCTCTACAAATTCTTGTGTGATAACAGGGACAGAAATGTTCTTTCAAATCTGAAAAGATGACGAAGTCAGCAAAAGAATATTTCTGACATTGAATATAATAAGTCAACCTTCAATGCTCTGTTCTCTGATCTTCACAGTCTTCTTAACAAATTTCTTGTGATCCAAAATCTTTCGCGAAAGGACCTGGTGGCTGAAGATTTCCTGCGTGAGGAATTATTTAAGAGGGGACTCTTCAATTCCGTGAGTCAAAGTGTTGACAGAAGCAATAAACTCTTCAGAAACAAGTGTCCCGATTCCGAGTATCCAGTAAATTTGTTCAACCTCGCAAACGACGAAGCGAATCTTATGTATCTTAGTTCCGCTCTCAAAAGCAAGAAAGCAATTTCGGAAAATCTTGGCATGGTAGCACAAAGGGATTACAGCTTTGCTGTTTATTCACGCGGAGATGATCCGTGTGAGTGAGAATGTTAACTCGAGGGGAGCCACTTATGATACAGGTGATTCCGGCATATTTACCGAACGCGCTTTCCGGCTTGTCAATTTAAATGGGCTTACGGATCTCATTATTTCAACAAGCAAAGACAATAAGTCGGTTGCCTATTTCCCAAATCCTCAAGCGCAACTGACTGCATTCAGCGAAGTTTGATGATGAGAGCAAGTATTTGAAATACAAAGAGTAGTTGGCAGAAATGAAAATTTGCTAGCCTGAACGACAAGGTTTCATTATGGAAGAATGATGGAGGCACTGCATGATGAAAAGAAGTCTTCAGTGAATTCACAGAGATTGGATAGTGAGCTGTTTGACATTTACCGCATAACGCTTATCAAAGATTTACAAATCACAGGTCTCCACAGTACTTGCCGGTAGAGCTTATTCAGAAACATCCTCATACTTGCTTTTGAGTTAAGAAATTTGCCTGGACCAAATTTGTTCATAAAGAATTACTCGCGAAGCGGATCCCGATAGAAGTGAGAACATGAAGAATTACGCAATCGTCAGATATTCATTTGAAAAAGGTAATTTCAAAAAGGCCCTGAAGATGATTCACCATTTCAATACAGACAACTTCATTTTTAAGATTGATCTTAGAAACATTGAGTTGATGTCACTTTGAACTGCAAAGCTACGATTCTGTCAGAAATTTGCTCGGTTCTTACTCACAGTTTATTTCGTCCTGCAAAGGTAATGAGTAAGCCGGCAATCAATTTCTTACAAGGTCTTTGCAAAGGCAATGAAAAAATCCCCATGGATTTTAAAACAAATATGAGCAATTCTTCCGAATATAATTTAGTGAAAAATCTTGAGGGCAAATTTCCGAATCGTGAATGGATTGAAGGAAAGTATTTGGTATGAAGGAGAGTTCCAACACGTCGACGCTTCGCGGATGTGAAAATTGTTTGTTCGTTTGCTACCGATATGTCGCCCCTACGGGGCTGTTAATCAGTCTGCGCGCTAGCTAACTATGTCGCTGAATCGTGTCTTCACTGCTCGTAGATTCCCGCATGCACGAAGGAATGACAATCTTTATCGTGTCTTCACTGCCCGTAGATTCCTGCTGCGCAGGCTATGACAATCTCTTTTATAGCGTCCTCACTGCTCATGGAGATTCCTGCATGCGCAGGGACAATCTTTATAGCCGTCTTCACTGCTTGTAGATTCCTGCATGCGCAGGAATGACAATCTTATAGCGTCCTCACTGCTCGTAGATTACTGCATACGCAGGAATGAGAATTGCAAATGGAATGACAAATCATTAGAAGGTGAGACAGCGAAGACAAGAAAGAGCATCCTCCCCGATATGTCATCCCTGCGACTGCAGGATCCACTGAATCGTGTCTTCACTTCTCGTAGATTCCTGCATACGCAGGAACGACAATCTGTAATGGAATGATAATCTGTAATGGAATGATAATCTATACTGGAATGACAATATATATATGAGGTTCACTGTAAATTCGTGGAACCATTTACCCCAAAAATTGCACTTTCATCTTTAGGCAAATAAGACTAACTTAGTCCACCATTTTAAGCAAAAACTTCTCAACAAAATTCAACCAAGATCCATGGCAAAGAAACAGATATTCTCGAATCAGTAACTTCGAGCGAATATAAGTACGGATTCTCGACTGACCTTGAAATGGAAACAGCTCCCAAGGGGCCAAATGAAGACATTATCAAACTGATCTCTCACACAAGAAGGGCGAACCGGAGTTCATGTGCTGGGAATGGAGCTCAAGGAATACACAAAGTGGCTCGACATGATCGAACCGAAATGGCCAAATGTCACTGATCCCAAGATAGACTTTAACGATATCATCTATTACCCGCACCAAACAGAAGAAAAAAACTCGGCAGCCTCGACTTACTTGATCCTGCGATCAAAAATACTTACGATCGCCTTGGTATTCCTCTCGAAGAGCAATTGATTCGTCGCCAGGTTGCTGTTGATGCCGTACTTGACAGCGTATCTGTAGCAACCACTTACAAAACAAAACTTGCCGAACTCGGAATTATTTTCTGCTCGATGAGCGAAGCAGTAAAGGATCATCACAGAACTTGTGAAAATATCCTTGGCTCCGCTGTACCGCAGACAGACAATTTCTATGCAGCGCTTAACTCCGCCGTATTCACAGACGGTCTTTTCGTTTATATTCCAAAAGGCGTCAGATGTCCGATGGAACTCCGGACCTACTTCAGAATCAATGCCGAGAATACAGGACAGTTTGAAAGAACATTGGTCATTGCTGACGAAGGTAGCTACGTTAGTTATCTCGAAGGATGCAGACCGCTCCGATGCGTGACGAGAATCAACTTCACGCGGCAGTGGTAGAACTCATTGTAAATGAAAGATGCAGAAGTGAAATACTCCACTGTTCAGAACTGGTATCCGGGCGATAAGGAAGGCAAAGGCGGAATCTATAACTTTGTAAACTACAAGAGAATTTGCTCCGAGATAATTCAAAAATATCCTGGACACAGGTAGAGACAGGCTCTTCAATCACATGGAAATATCCAAGCGTGATTCTCAAGGGCGATTATTCTGTCGAGGAGTTCTATTCAGTAGCGCCGACAAATAACAGGCAGCAAGCAGACACCGGCACGAAAATGATTCACCTCGGAAAGAACACCAAGAGCCGTATAGTTTCCAAGGGTATTTCTGCAGGCAAGAGCAACAACAGCTACCGCGGCCTCCCGCAGGTAAACAAGCGCGCCGAGAATGCGGGCGAATTTTTTCGCAATGCGATTCGCTTCTTATGGGCGACAAATGCGGAGCACATACGTTTCCGTATTTTGAGATCAATAACAAGTCGGCCCATGTTGAACACGAAGCAACGACTTCCAAGATCGGCGAAGACATTATGCGCCCTACTGTAATCAGCGCGGTATTTCGGAAGAAGATGCAGTGGCGCTGATAGTAAACGGTTATGCAAAGGAAGTTCTCAATCAGCTTCCAATGGAGTTTGGCAGTAGAAGCTCAAAAGCTTCTCGCAATTTCACTCTTGAAGCTGAAAGCGTCGGTTAACATCAAAAATTCTAAACACAAAATCCAACACAAGAAAACAATATAGTAATGATAACAATAAAAGATTCAGAGCAAACTGTAGACTGAAGAAGGGAAGAAGGAAATTCTTATGGAATTAATCTTCAGATCAATGCGGGCGAAGTGCCACGCTATCATGGGACCGAACGGTTCAGGCAAAAGCACACTCGCTTCATGCTTACAGGCAGGAAGGATATGAAGCAACAGGAGGTTCGGTGGA
>JADJAH010000013.1 GCA_016704345.1 Ignavibacteria bacterium
TAAGCCTTTCATAGCATCAACTCTTCTCATCCAGTCGGCACCGTAGGGAATCAATGGTCGTTCTCTCAAATAGTCTCCAATCTCTGAACGGTTGAGAATCTGTTGTTCAATCAAGATTTCAATTCTTGCCTGTCTTGCAAAATAAACCGCCTGATTTACATCTCCTTTGGCAAGGATAAGATTCAAATCCTGCAAAGCAGTAAGAACCGGAAAAGCGTTGGCATTGATATTATTGTCATCTGCCTGTTTGAAATATACTGAACACTCCATTAAGAGCTTATTGAATGGAGTGAAATTCTGAACGAACATCAGTTGCACGCAAGTTCCTTCCGAATGACAATATGTAACCGTACTGGTTCTGATACTCAAGTGGCCGTTCTTCAGGTATTAGTAGTTCACCAATTCTCAAATCCCTAATATCCTGTCACCAAATCGTTGGACTGGTTCAAGAGGATCAAGAGTAAGGTTCATTAGTTTCTCTGTCCATTTTCCGGGCTTATTGCGATACCTCTCAAGAATTGCAAAAGTGTCTGACAAGTGAAACCTTCTTCAAGCCAATAATTATATATAAGCTCCAATGCAAACGGGTAATCTTTATTTGCAACATTCAGTGTCTTATATAGATCACAGTTTGAATCTTTCAGATCACTGCAATCTACAAATTTATATTTGTCCACATCATTTGGAAACCATTCTTTCATTTTGGATTTGACAGATTGCTTTAAGGGACTATACATTCGTTTATTTTTCGCTACATCTTTAATATTGTCCTGTACTCTTTTGTGCATTCCGATCAGATTGCCCGAACAAGTCAACGGCTTTAAATTCATCGGCTGGTCTTTCATTGGATTTTAACTTAACATCAAATGAACTATTTGTTACTTTTACTGCCATTGGATCATCTGAACTATTTGTTACCTTTACTGTCCTGGATCTTTAGCGTCTTTGAAAGTTTCTCTTAAATCAGCGGTGTCTATTTTACAGGACTTGCCAGTTCAACTTTTGTTGTATCTCCTTGCTTGTTTTGATCGTCCATCATTTTATTGTTTAAGTTTTTGAAATATCATCTTTGTGATGCCCACCTGTTCAATTGACGCTTGAGCAAATGGCTTTCTTCACTTGAGCTTACTGCTTGATCGGCCTTTGCCTGGCCAAGAATCGCAAATACTATAATCGGACTCGTTCGATCAATTAAGTACGGATTTCTCTTCCATGTTTGATAAGCTTCTCTAAATGTCTTTGGTTGCCTATCCTGGATTTGAAACAAGTCAATCAGTCGTTTCCCTTTCAATGATTCCGGCTTGTTATCTATTACTAATTCAACGAATCTGTCCATTTCATTTCCCAGTTGATTGAGAATTAAGACCTGTTCTTTTGGCAATTTGTCATGCGGATAAAACGATTCCCAAAGCTTCCACAGTTTGTCCCACTGGTCATCCGGAAAAAGTTTTCTGCCAAAAGTGCAGCTTAACATTACACGAATATATGGAGCAGGATGCGGATCGGCGAGATCAAATCGGAACTGAAAATAACTGGGTAATGATACTACTCCCCATTATAAGCCGATAGTTGAGCCAACCCTAACTGCGCAAGTGCCCAAAGTCAGCAATGATTTCTGAGATCCATCTTTCATAATATTTCCATGCTGTATGATTGACACCTGTTTCTTGCTTCACTTTGTTGATGTCACCTTTGAGAGATGGAATTAGATCGAGAAGGGCAGCGCCTTGATGACCAACCTCATGAATCAAAGATGATGCGATACCATTGCCCACCATTCTCTCTCTTGGAATTTGAATCACTGCTACCGGATTTTCATCTCCTCCCGGCAAACGTGTTCTTGCTCTCCTAATTGCTGCGCCATGCCCTCGGTCAAGATATACCATTAAAGATTGCTTCGTAGTATTCACTTCCAATCTTCAGTCCGTCTTCAGCCGAGACATCTAACCCGGATAACCAAATACCTTAGACTTCGTGCTCACTTCTCTGTGACATTACGTCAGCGAAGATGTCTAATTGGTCGAGTATCTGGTTATATCTTAGTTTTACACTGTATAAAAAACGAGTCTGAAGGATTTTCTTCAGTGGAGTTGTTTGCTTCTTCAGATTTAAGAAATGTAATGAATTGTCTTATCGCGTTTCTTAGTTCACTCTTTCCGCGATCTAATAGCTGAGTTATCAGGTTTTTAGGTGTGATGAAACCGAGGCACTTCTAACCATTGGCATTGTCAATTCAAAAGGTTTCATTTCTTCTAATCTTATTAATAAAGATTTGGATTCTGAAATTAGAAATTCTTTAGCAAACAGTCTATGATCTGACATTAGGGTTCAAATAAGGGATGAATTCAAAATTCAAAGTATTCCTGGTCAGGTGCAAGAGTTGGATTTCCGGTACCTGACGCATTGACTCCCGAAGACTGAAGCTGCAAAGACAATCTCTGCACGGAATCTTCAAGTCTCAAAATTCTTTCAGCAAGCATTTGATATCCACCGCCTGTCGAACCTCTTCTCCTGAGCAGTCCGGGTGCGTACTTTCTCGCAGCATTGGCTGCTGGTTAACCAACGCATCACCATGGTCTAGCATTTGATTGGCAGAACGGCTTGCCTTGCAGCATTTCCGGCAATCTCACATAAGCTTTCGCTGTTTCAAACTCTCGGTCTTCCTGGCTAAGTCCTTCAAGTTCAAGCTCAAACATGTTAGAAGCTGCACTTCCAAGTGCTCCGCCGATTGCTGTTCCCAAGCCGGGTGCCACAAATGTGCCCCAGCGCCTCCTGCAATTGGTAAAGCTTTTAGCATTCCTTTTAACATCCCTCCAAGAGCTTTTGCTGAGCCCGAACGCATGAATTTACTTACTCCTCCTACGGCCTTCTTAAACAGTTGACAAGAAACATATCAAGTTCTGCTTCGTTAGTTACAGAAAAGAAGTTCAGAAGCCAGTTCCATTTGGCTCGCCTCACTAAATGTTCCTTCCATGCTCAAACCTCACCCTGTGTTCCATTTGAGTACTCAAATTCCTGATAGATTTCACCGAAATACCCAGGCTGAAGTTCAAATTCGTTTTGCTCAAATTGTTTTTGAAAATTCTTCATCTCTCTGGAATTTTTAATTTTATTGAATTTACTTACCACAAGTAATATCAATTACTGTGCCAAAGTGAATTCTATTTATCTTAGTTATTAATGTCAGTTCAATTAGTCGCAAAAAATTATTCATCAATTTCATAACTATAGTACTGATTGTGAATAAATTTTCGCATGATAACATCCGATCGGCACTTGGATGTAAGAGCGAAGTGGCTTAAGTAGAATAAATAATGTCCATTTCTTAAAGCGGTTATAAACTTCAGAATGAGATCGAAATCTACACTCTATAAATCGAGTAATGTGTCAACTGAGCAGTTTAAAAATTATGCAAAGGAATGGATCTCATTTAGTAATTAAGTATAGATATTGAATAATTAATTAATATCGTAAAATGAATGAGGCAATTTAGGTTCGGATAAATCAACTTGTAATAAAAGGCACTCTTGCATCGCGTAACAAATCACTGGATGAAGGCATTCCCGCATCAGGATATCATCTCCTGGCAATTGATACCTCAAATGAGATTCCTCACAAATAAAATTTTCCCGAAGAAATCGAATTTTGTAAGAATTTTAGTGGAGTAATTTTACTTTCCTTTGTATCAGTAGTATTTTTCGATGGGAGTTCTTTCAATGCAAATCTTATCCATTGTATTTGTGTCCACAACAAAAATAAAGCGGCCAAAAATATTGTGAAATTCCAGAATCTGTAAATGTTAATCTTTTAGTCTTCGTTCAGTAAATATTGATTAACCAAGATTGTGATGAGCAAGAAGAAAAGAGGAAGTCCAAAGTGGAATTTTGGAATTTGCGAAAGTATTCTAAAATATTTTTCATAATCAGATTAAATTTGCTTTGCATTAAGCTTTACTGGTGCTTCAAGATCTGAAAAATGGGGTTCGCTTATTGAAGCGTTTTATTGCGAGAAATGTCAGTCAAACCCCACCTGCCCGTTCATCAGCATCGGCAAAAGCCAGTCGCGGAGATGGGAGAGTTGTTGGTTTTGAAAAGCATTGTTAATAATCATTTCATATATTGGTTTGACAATCGAGTTGTAATTTCTAAGTACATTCGAGCTTGAACTTGGTGTGAGAATCAACGTGTCGTCAACTATTTCCTTGTTGATATGAGGCTGTTGCGCACCTGTCCGCAACGAATTCAATCTGCGAATTTCATTCTTTAGGAAAGGATATAAGAAAAAATATTTAATGTCACCATGCTCCTTTATTCCTACCACAGATTGATTTGCGCATGCGTCAATCGCCAAGACTGATGGTCTCAAGTGACGAGTTATTGAAAGCATCACACTACCCTTTGGAAGCAATTCTGTAGCAGAATTAGCAATAGCCGCCTCGCTTACTTTCAGTTCAGATTCAACGATAGGAAATTTTGCAATCTCTCCCAGAATTAAGCCAGTTGATTGTTCCATTCTCCCAATATTCTTCTCACCAAAGGTTGATGGAGTTCCACCCAGTGAAGTTTAAAGCAAGTCGCCAATTCTTTCCACCCCCCACCCCTCCGGCACATCCCGCTTCAACTCATCATTCCACACCATCTTGCCGCCGCTGCTCTTGTACGGCCGGCCGTCGGTCGGCTTGCCCTCCGGAAAATCAAACTGCACAAACCAGTAATCGTATATTGTCTTTGCCATTGCCTCAAGCTCCGCATTGATGCGGTTGTTGAGCTCGATCTTGGAGTCGAGAGAGGAAAGGACTGAGGCGATTTTTTGTTGTTCATCTAATTCTAAATTTGGTATTAAGAAATCAAGAATTTGATTCTTGTCTCCTCTGGCATTTTTTCAAACCTTTGGACCTTTCATCAAGTAGTCAAAGAACTCATTCTTAACATCGAATATATATAATATTAAATCAAACTGCTTTTTTACCTCAAACACCAGTACATCCAGAGAAGCCCACTGATTGTCTGGTACCAAATATTCAACAGATATGTCTTTAATATTTCACCAAAATTTTCTTTGGCACTTCTTGAATGCATGCAACCATTTGAGGTAAGCTTAAAGGCTTTTTGACTTCTGTTTGGCAATATATCTGTGTTGATAAAATTGCCATTGAAACCTCTCGGCTTGAATCAATTCTCTAGAAGAATATTTCCAACTGGAATAATTTTTTAGATCTATTCACTATTTCAAACCCTGCAACTGTTTCTTCAATTTCTTTTCCAAATTATTGACTTCTTTAAACAATTCTTTCAAACTCTTCTTGAATCCACTCATCTTCTCCTCAAACTCCTCCTTCGTAATATCCACATACTCAATCTTCACCTCAAAATACTGCCCCGCGCTCAGTGAGTAATTCTTCTCCTTTATCTGCTCGTAAGAAACCACAACCGTAAAATCTTCAACCGCTTCATGCTTATTGAATGTGCGGATGATCAGGTCTTCCTCTTCCGCCGAGAGCAGTGTCTTCTGATTCTTTCCTTCCTTCACTTTCGTCCCGAGCTTTGATGCATCCATCAGAACAATGTCGCCCTTTGTATTTGCTTTGTCTAAGAATAGAATGGACACGTTCGTGCCTGTCGTTGCAAAAATGTTGCTCGGCATGCTTACCACGCCGCGGAGCATTTTGTGCTCAACCAATCTCTCGCGGATCTTCTTCTCTATGCCGCTCTGCGCAGTGATGAATCCTGTCGGCACCACTACCGCCGCCGTGCCCTTTGCAGACAGCGAGAACATTATATGCTGTATGAAGAGCAGATAGATCGCCATCTTGTCCTTGTCCTTCTTCGGAACGTTTGGAATGCCCGCAAAGAATCGCTCATGGTTATGCTTTGTGTCAAGGTCGGCCGAGAAATCGCTGAAGTCGAGCTTGAACGGCGGATTGGATACAACATAGTCAAACGTCATCAGCTTGTCGCCGTCTTTGTGAAAAGGCGTAAGCAGTGTATTTCCCTGTATGATGTTCTGAATCGAATGCACGAGATTGTTAAGTATGAGATTCAGTCTCAGCATGCCCGATGACTTCTGCGAAATGTCCTGCGAGTAGATCGTGCATTTGTCTTCGCCTATCGCATGCGCAAGGTTCATCAGCAATGTGCCGGAACCTGCGGCAGGGTCGTAACACGTCACGTTATTCACAGGCTTGTCAACAAGTATCGAAGCCATGATCTTTGCAACTGCGTGCGGGGTGTAATACTCCGCATACTTGCCGCCGCCGTCTTTGTTGTAATCTTTTATAAGGTATTCAAAGATAGTCGAGAAGAAATCAAACTTAAGAGTGAAGATCTTCTCAAAGCTGAAATTGACCAACTTGTTTACGATCGCCCTGCAAAAGTCATCCCGCTTTGAACTGTCGGTAATAAAATTGCTAAGCTCATCAAACAGAATTATCCTCGCGCCCGTGCCGGTCTTTACGGCAAAGATGTCGTTGTTATGAATTGCAATATCGCGCAATGTGTCGTCAAAGAGCTTGGCAAAGTCCTGCCTGTTTTGGTTGTTGAACAGATATGACAGGTAATGCTCCCTCTTCAGCTTTGCGCTGTCGGGATTCATGCGGAGCAGAAGCATGTCGTATTGCTTGCCGGAAAACTTTCCGATTTCCTCTTCCCAGTTCTCGGCTTTGTCTAACTTAGGGTCCAGCTTCTTAACTTCGTATCCAAACTTGTCATTCATAAACTTGTACAGGAACACCTGAGTAATGATCTTGAATTCATTACCGTCGTTCCCGAGTCCGTGAGAAGCGCAGATAGCTTTCAGGTTGTCAATAAGCTCCTTTGTCTTCGCGGTAAATTCCTGTGCTACCATGCCTGCACTCCTTTATATTCGTCCATGTATTCTTTCACAAGTGTATTGTTTACAAAGGTTGCAGTTTCAGGTTCAAGCGCGATACTGTTACGGTTAAAGCTTTCCATTACAGTTTGCATCATGAGCCCTGCAAAGTAATTTTCGTTGTTAAGCATATTCATATTATTTATGATTCTGTCGTCAACGTGTTTTTTGATGTCGAGAAGAGTTTCATGTATCTGGCTCTCGCGATTGGCAATGTTGCCTTTCTCCAAGATTCGTTTGTGCATCCGCGCATACTTGGCATCGTTCTCATACTTTGCCTTAAGCAGGTTGTTCTTTCGGTTGAGTTCATTCACCTTTTCAAAGAGTCTGTCAAGCGAGTGAATATTTTCGTTCATCTCTTCCTGTGTGCTTTCGCCAAGATTCTTCTTTTCAAACAGCCGTTTAAGTTCATCATAAAGCGAAATGAACTCCGGATCACGCGGATCGAAATTTCCGCCCAATGCCTCGCGGGTCTTGCGGAGAGAGTCTTTGAGCTTGTCTGCTATCACAAGCTCTTCTTCGGAAACTTTGCGGAACATGAAGATGATATTCTCGAGCGCAACATTGAGCAGGTTTGTAGTTTCAGTATTGTTCTGCACAGACTCTTTGAGATTCAGCAGTTCCAGATGCCGTGCGGCTTCAGAATACAGCTCATTCAGTTTTCTGAAATCAACTTTCTCGAGCATTTCATAGTGACCGTAGAGTCGGATAACGTTGTATAGATTTCTTGCATCTTCCAAAGCCTTCTTTATTTCCAAAACTTCTTTGCGGTCTTCGATCTTGCTTATCTGCTGAGAGAAGATCTCCGCATTGGTGAGATCATAGTGAAACAGCTTCTCCTTTATGTCGCTGATCTCGGCTTCGATCTCTTCTTTTGATTTGAAGAGGTTGTTGTAGTGTTGGAATTCATCACCAAGCTCGCCCTGAAGTTCCTCGAAGTATGCTTTGTTGGTCTTGTCAAACTCCTTGCTGATATCGGCAAAATCAACAACATAACCGTAACGGAATTTCTTGTACGGGCGGTTGACTCTTGTGAGTGTTTGCAGAAGATTATGATCTCTTATCAATCTGCCGATGTAAAGCTTCTTCAATCGCCTTGCATCAAATCCCGTCAGCAGCATATTGTAAACAAACAGAAAATCAATCTTGCCGTCTTTGAAATCATTGACTTGCCTGTCGCGTTCAGTCTTATCTCCCACATCATGCAGGATGAGCGCGGCTGTGAGTTTCTTGTGCCTCTCTTTTTGGGTAGCGAGATATTCGCCTGAAGGCTCGGCGGCGGTTGAGTAATTCTGTAGATCTTCCGTTACATAATCCGGCGTATTGTTTGCGCTGTTAAAAAGTTCAAAGAGTTTTTTGCCTGATCGGAACTGTCACACACAACCATTGCCCCGATGCTGTGGTCACCGAATCTGATCCTGCTTTTCTGAAAATCATTAACGATATATTGAAGCATCGGTTTTGCAAACTTTTCGTGTGAATAAACAAATCTTCTGTCGGCATCTCCCTTAATAATTTCAATATCCTTGAGTGCATCCTTCAACTGCATCTTGTATGATGTCTCAATATCCTCACGGATGAGTTTCAATGTGTAGCCGTCTGCAATGGAAGAATTGTAATAATACTTATGAATGTAGTTTCCGAATGTTTCACGCGAAGTCCTGTCTTTGCCGATAAGAGGCGTGCCCGTCAAACCTATCACAATTGCATTGCGGTCTGAGCTGATAAGATTTGCCAGAAAACTTCCTTTCGGATCATAGCTTCGGTGAACTTCATCTAAGAAATAGATACGCTGAGTATTGATGTCATAATCGTTCGCTCTGAGCACATCCGAATCATCCTTAAACTTCTGAATATTCACAACGGTCATTTCACGGTTGCCTGACTGATTATGAATTGCCTGATTCAGTTTAAAGTCTCTTTGCAGTTCTTCTTTTGAGTTGACGAGATGAACATTCAGTCCGCGTGCGGAAAATTCACGGTGTGCCTGCTTCAGCAGATCAATCCGGTCGACTATGAAATAGAATTTCGGAACAATGCCTCTCTTATGAAAATAGTCAGTGAGATACTTCACATTATAAAATGCGAGCGCTGTCTTGCCGCTGCCCTGCGTATGCCAGATGATTCCTTTCTTAACGCCTTTGTCAATTGTCTTCTCGATTTCCTTTGTGGCAAAGAATTGCGGATAGCGCATGATATGTTTCTCAAGACCCGTTTCGCTGTTCACATAAGCAAAGCAATACTTCAGTATCATTGCAAATCTCTCCTTGCTGAAAAGAGATGTAAGGATCTTGTTAGTCGGAGAGACAGGATTCTTGTTTGTCTTAAACTCGGCTGAATGCTTGATTACCGAAACATTGTTGTCCTTCAAAACCAGATTCTCGATCTCATCATTTTCAGGAATAAGCATTGTATTCAGATCAAACTCTTCTTCTTCCCTGAAACAACTGAATGCAGCATTGTTGTATGAGCACGAAGAATAGAACGCGCCCTGTATGGGTTCAACTGATTCATGATCATACTCCATATTATTGGAGAAGACAAGCAGTTGGGAAATGTTGATGAACTTTCGGAACTTCTTATTCCTGAAGCGGGAATTGATGCGATCTCTTTCCGCAAGAATACCTTCCTGATTGTTGGGCTTCTTCACTTCGATGAATGCCAGAGGCATTCCGTTGATCAGCAGTGTAATATCCGGACGGAATTCATCTTCGCCGTTTTTGTAAGTCAGTTCTGTAACAACATGGAAAGAATTGTTGCCGAAGTTTTCATAGTCAATCAGTCTTATACCCGAAGTAGCATTAAGCATATCAGAAAACGCCTTGCCCAGATCTTCATTGTCCAGCGCAAGAGAAATATTCTCATAGGTCTTTTTAACATCGGATTGTTCAATACCGGGATTGATCCGCAGAATACTTTCTTCGAAAATGTCAGTGAAGATGTTCGTGTTTTCGTCACGAATAACGTTTGAAAGCGGCAAGTAGTCATAGCCGAGCCTGCACAAATGCAGTATCGCCGGTATTTTGACTCTCGTGTTTTCGTTAAATGACATAATCGGATAATTCCAATGAGTTAAGACCTAAGGCGTTTTAAGCGTGCCTTCACACTTTACACTAAGTTATAAGATAGAATTGATAAAGCTAAACGAATGAGATTGGATTTTCAAGATATGATTATTTGCGGGAGGGGGGAGGTTTGCACAATCACCCCCACCCAACCTATTGTTTCCGCAGAGTTACCCGCCGTCATTATAATTCTAAAAATATTGATACTATTACTGCGGCGGGAACTCTGCGGGATTATTGATCTCTTGATAGTGATAAACATGAAAAACACCTTCTTCCCCTAATTCATAAAACCGTGCACTTGAATGAATATAATCAAGATAATTCTCTGCAAGCTTCCACTTTCCTGATACTGGATTCTTGTGCATGTAGTTCAACTTTTGCCTCATGAATTTTTCCGTCATTATTTCTTTTATGTCTTCCGATGGTCTAAAAACATTGTGCCTCTTCTTCTTTCTTCTTTAATGTTGAGTTACAGACTCTCCCAAAAGATTCAACAAGTCCAACCTCTTAGTTTTTCAATCTGTTCACAATTTCTAAGCCATGAACCTTTTTGATTCACCAATAATCTTATTTATGGTTTTCGTGCTTGGGCGTGGGGCGGACGGGCCACCTTGGTTTTTATTGTTTCCGCAGAGTTACCCGCCGTCATTACAATTTTAAAAATATTGATACTATTACTGCGGCGGGAACTCTGCGGGATTATTGATCTCTTGATAGTGATAAACATGAAAAACACCTTCTTCCCCTAATTCATAAAACCGTGCACTTGAATGAATATAATCAAGATAATTCTCTGCAAGCTTCCACTTTCCTGATACTGGATTCTTGTGCATGTAGTTCAACTTTTGCCTCATGAATTTTTCCGTCATTATTTTTTTTATGTCTTCCGATGGTCTAAAAACATTGTGCCTCTTCTTCTTTCTTCTTTCTTCTTTCATGTTGAGTTACAGACTCTCCCAAAAGATTCAACAAGTCCAACCTTCTTAGTTTTTTCAATCTGTTCACAATTTCGTAAGCCATGAACCTTTTTGATTCACCAATAATCTTATTTATGGTTTTTTCAGTATTCGCCATGTAGACCAGCATATGCAGATGATTTGGCATTATAACATAACCGCAATTGTAGATTTTCTGGAGCTCAAGGTGATCAAAGCATTCGTAAATATAACTGTATAGATCAGTGATTTCAAAAAGTGAGATCCACTCATAGCAAGTGAAGGTGATAAAGTAGAACGTGTTTGTATTTGGCTGTAGTTTTCTTGTGGTCATATCCTTTTTTCCGCAGAGTTCCCGCCGAGAAATATAGCAATTGTTTGTAATATATTATAGGCGGCGGGTAACTCTGCGGAAACGAAAGCAATTTCAGAGCAACAGAACGATGCACCTTCCCATACCCCTGCCTGCCAGAATGCATTCCAAATTTCAATGGCAAGTGGGCAGGCCCAGGCCTCTGCCAGGCGCCTCTCCCACCAAGGCATACACACCCGTTTATTTTGCAAAGCCTCTCATATCAAGCCCTCCGGCGCTTTCTTCAAAACCGTTTCACAAACTGCAAAATTTCTATTTTATTAAGTGATAAATTATTCATAGTTTTATATAAATTTTTTTGCAGTTCTTTGAAATCAAATCTGACAATCTGAGAGAATCAAATTTACAGACCAAAGTCGAACGCTAACTCCTTAATCATCTGTCCGGAACAAAATTGATGTGCGGAGAACTATCCACATCAGGTATGTATGAAATATGACGGAGATCTGAAGTCTTGCATTCTGCTCCTAATGAAAGCTGACTGTAACTTTATAAACTCTGAACTTGATCCAAAATGTCCGGCTCACATATTGAAGAGCTCAGGCTGCGTCTGAATGTAATGAGGTCGTCACTCGAAGTAACCCGTCACACTCACGAAGAAGTGTGCCTGTGGTCTTAAGTAATCCGGATCTGTCTTTAAGAGTTTAGTCTGCATCTTAAAGTTCTCGGCTTAAGAAGTTAAGAACTCTGCCCATGAACTTTAGTACTCCGTTTGCAACCTGAAGAACTCTGCTCGCTTCTGGAAGAACTCAGCCCGCTTCCGGAAGTACTCAGTCACTGAACAAAAATTCACTGGCGGCTTCCGGAAATACTCAGCCAGCTTCCGGAAATACACCTGACGCATCTGGAAATACTCAGACCGCATCTGGAAATACACCGGACGCTTCTGGAAATACACAGACCGCTTCCGGAAATACTCAGACCGGTTCCGGAAATACACCGGCGCTGTCCCGGAGAACTCAGACCGCTTCCGGAAATACACCGGCTGCTTCTGGAAATACTCCGGCTGCTTCCGGAAATACTCAGACTGCTTCCGGAAATACTCAGGATGCATCTTGAAAAGTTGAAATTGAACTTTTGTTCACTAAATACCGGGTAGTCAGAGCCATGAAATGTCTTGAAATAGAGAAAACACATAAAAATCAAAATTTGCGTTAACGAAATAATAATTAAATGTTCGTGAGGTGAAATAACCGGAAAGTTTCAAAAAATATGTCTTTCGCGAAAGCATACTAAAAAGCAACAAAATCAAAAAACAAAAATGCTGCAAAGTCAGCAGAAAGGAAAATTGCTATGCTCAAAAAACAGCAGAACAGGCTATCAATGTTTGAAGCCGTTCACTCATATCTCAAAGAGAATGAGAGCGCTTTCGCGGAAACATCGGAACTGGTTGATGCAATGAACACACTCAGAGCGAAGATTGACGGAATTATTGAGGTTGAAGATCTAAGAAGCAATGTTTCAAAAGGCAGGACATCCCTGAAGAACGAAACACGGAATGCTGCCATCACATCAGGCAATGCGCTTGCAGGAGCAATGTACGCGCTTGGAAAGAAGACAAAAAATGTAACGCTTGTCGATAAGGCAAATGTTACAATCTCTGCGCTTGACTCCATGCGAGACATCGAGCTTGTTCTGTTCCTCAACTCAACAAAAGAACTTGCAATGGATTATCTGCAGGAGCTTTCGGGCTTTGGAATTACAGCCGAGAAGTTCGAGGAATTCAAACAGAAGTTCAATCTGTACTTCGAAGCGCTTAGCGCGCGGGAAAGTTCGAGAGCAACAAGAATGAGCGCTCTTAGAACTCTCGCAGCTAACTTCACAGAAACCGAAGAACTGCTGAAGTCGATCAACAAACTCGTAGAGTCATACAGAACAAGCAACAAACAGTTCTTCAACGGCTACATAGCGGCCAGATCAGTCCGCGATGTCGGTTCCCGAAAAAAGAAACAACCTGACACTTCCGGGCAACAGACAAATTCAACATCGCAGTCATAACTGCACCTTCCATGCACAACGGGCTTCCTTAACCGGAAGCCCGTTATTTTATTTCAATTCCTGAGTCTACTTTGCAGAAATGTCTATGATTTTAAACGCTGCCAAGCAGGCCCTGGGAGCGAGAAGAAAGATAGTAAACAGATTTCTTCAAGCACAATTGTTTTGTCATCCTGAGCGAAGCGAAGGATCCATTGTTTGTGTTGAGGTGTATTAATTGATTCTTCTGTAGTTGAATCCAATGCTCCGATCGTAAATCTGTTTTTGTATGGATCCTTCGCTACCAGGGCGGGCAGGCGCTGCGCTCCGCTTGCTCAGGATGACAAAATTCGGCTTGGTTTAAGTTGTGTATTAAATTGGCTTTCCTCGCTTGTCATCCTGAGCGCCGCGCCTGCCCGTAGAGTGCAGATGAAGTCTTAACTTTGCAGGCGGGCCTGCCCGCAGAGAGTGGATGCTGTCTATACTCTGCAGGCCTGCCTGCCCACTGGCAATTGAAGTGTGTAATGCATATTGGCAGGCAGGCGGGAAGGATCCATTCTCTAATGTATTTATTAAAAGAGCGTTGAATCTGGACTTAGCCCGCATTTAACGATAAGCTAGCTTTCCCCATCCGAACGATCAATATCCTCCGGAACAACCGTATCTTTATGAGGAAAAAGTCCCCTTTAGACCTCAATTATAACAAATGTGTGGTAAATTTCCACACACGCTTTCCCGAACCCTTAATTATTGAACAGGAATCCATGTTTTTTATCAGGCATAGTAATTGCACGTTTATTGTGTTATAGGAAGAAATGGAATTGATTGAATTGTACCTTTCGAATGAAAAATAATTCCTCCGTATTTTGTTCAGAACATTTCTATTGCCAGCGCTCTCTTTGACCTGCTTTGAATTACATTCGCAATGGTTACCTCAGAAAATAAAATCAAACTCGTTGCTGAAAAAACTACGTAACGGGAATCATGAAAAAATAAATGTAGAACACCATGAAAAGGAAATTGTTACTATCGCTTTCTTTTACTCTTGTCTTAATTTCACATTTAATATTTAAGGTTGATAATTGCTCAGCTCAGTGGGTGCAGTCAAGCGGACCGGGCGGAGGAATTGTACAATGCTTTGCAGTTACGGGGGTAAATCTCTATGCAGGAACAACCAGAGGAATATATTTATCACTAGATAACGGTACAACCTGGGCACCTGTAAATAACGGATTAACGAGTCAGGGTGTGTATGCACTCACATTTTCCGGAACAAATCTCTTTGCAGGAACAGGCGGGGGAGTATTCTTAAGTACTAATTTCGGCTCAAGCTGGACTGCCGTAAATAGCGGCATAACATACATTGATATTCGTGCACTTGCAGTTTCAGGATCAAATATCTTTGCCGGCTCTTATAGTATTTCATCAGGTGGTCTTTTTTTGTCAATAAACAAAGGTACCAGCTGGACTGCAGTCAACAGCGGATTAACAAATAAAAATGTTTCATCTCTTGCTGTTCAGGGTACAAACCTCTTTGCAGGAATTGGCGGCAATGTTTATTTGTCAACAAATAACGGCGCAAACTGGACTCTTGCCAATGGAGGAGTAACGATGAGTAATGTGTATTCACTCTCAGCTATAGGAACAAAGTTATTTGCCGGGACCGGTAATGGTTTATTTTCATCAGTAAATAGCGGCACAAACTGGACTGCGGCCAATAGCGGATTAACGAGTTTTCTTGTTACTTCCATTACAGCTTCAGGCACAAACCTCTTTGCCGGAACAACCGGTGCATTTCAAATTGGCGGCGGAGTATTTTTGTCAAATGATGGAGGCACAACCTGGACTGCTGTTAATAATGGAATAAAGAATTATAATGTTTTTGCAATAGCAGCTTCAGGCCCAAGAGTCTTTGCCGGTACTTATGGAAACGGAGTTTATTTAACTGCAGACAATGGTTCAAACTGGAGTCCTGTAAGCAATGGAATGGCAAATAAGAGTGTCTATGCACTTGCTGTTTCAGGCTCAAACATCTTTGCCGGAGGAGCAGGTTTTGGTACAGGTCTATCCTTATCAACAGATAACGCTTTAAGCTGGACAGACATTGGATTACCTAATCTGTCAATTTTTGCACTTGCAGTTTCAGGGACAAATCTTTTTGCAGGGACAGCTACCGGATCCGGTGGAATTGTTTATTTATCAACAAATAACGGGATAAACTGGACTGCAGCCAATAATGGATTACCTACCGGGGCTGTACCGCATGTTCTTGCGTTCGCAGTTTCCGGAACAAAACTATTTGCAGGTTTTAATAATAGGGGTGTATATTTAACAAGCAATAACGGAACAAACTGGACTGCTGTCAATAACGGATTGACACATCAATACGTTTATTCTCTTGCAGTATTGGATACAAATCTCTTTGCCGGAACTCAGGGCGGAGGGGTTTTCCTTACAACCAACAACGGCGCAAACTGGGCTGCTGTTAACAATGGTATAACCGGAAATGCGATGTATGTATATTCACTTGCAGTTATGGGGACAAAACTTTTTGCCGGAACCAGTATCGGAACTTACTTATCGACAAATAATGGAGCAAGCTGGACAGAAGTTAATAGTGGATCAGCAGGAGGATCTGTTTATGCATTTGCGGTTTCAGGATCAAACATCTTCGCAGCAACTCAGGTTTTTGATCTTACCGGCGGCATATATTTATCAACAAACAGCGGAACAAGCTGGATTCCAAAGAATCAGGGAATCAGTGTAGCTCCTACAACCCGGGCTTTGTTAATCGCTAACAATTATATCTTTGCCGGAATTGATGAAAATTCCGTTTGGCGCCGCGCCTATTCTGACATTATCGGCATTCAAAATATCAGCACTGAAATTCCAGCAAAATATTCTTTGTCGCAAAACTATCCGAACCCTTTCAATCCTGCTACAAATCTGGAATTTGAAATTGCGGATCCGGGATATGTTTCATTGAAGATATATGATCTGCTTGGTAAAGAAGTAGTGACCTTAGTAAATGAAAAATTAAATCCCGGAACTTACAGGGTTGATTTTGAGGCAGGTAATCTAACGAGCGGAGTTTACTTCTACAGGCTTACATCAGGTGATTTTGCAGATACGAAGAGGATGATGCTGGTGAAGTGATTGGAGTGTGAAGAGTGTGCAGATTTTGTGGAGTGAAGTTTTAAGCGAACTTACGACCACATATTTCCTGAATATTATAGGAAGGATGAAGTTAGCTGATTCATAAACCAAGTGTGATCAGACCCGTTACATTAATGAACGTGTAACTGGAATTCAAAAAACAACTCTAACTAGACATTAACATGAAAAGAAAATGTGTACAGTCGGTGATTTTTGCGCTTATTTTTAATTCTCTGTTTTTAATTAATAATAGTTTCAGTCAATGGGTGCAGATGAATGGTCCGCACGGAGGAGATGTTAAATGTATTTTTGTTTCCGGAACAAATATTTTTGCCGGAGTTGGCGCTCATGGAGTATATTTGTCAGCAAATGGCGGCACAAACTGGACTTATGCAGGATTATCGGGAAATTATATTCAAGCCATCACCGCTATTGGAAATAATATTTTTGCCGGATCTCAGAGCGGAGTATTTTTATCAACAAATAACGGCACAAACTGGACATCGGTTAGTAGTGGTTTAACGAGTCAAAATATTTTTACATTAATGGTTTCAGGAACAAGGATTTTTGCAGGGACTCAGAGTGGTTTAAATTTATCAACAAATAACGGCACGAACTGGGCTTTGGTCGGATTTCAAGGTCAACCGGTT
Source organism: Ignavibacteria bacterium (assembly GCA_016704345.1). GTDB lineage: Bacteria > Bacteroidota > Ignavibacteria > Tepidaquicellales > Tepidaquicellaceae > JADJAH01. Next base: position 17,024 of record JADJAH010000013.1, read on the forward strand.
TATGCACTTGCAGTCTCAGGAATAAGAATTTTTGCAGGTATTACTTCGGGAGTATATTTATCAACAAATGACGGCACAAACTGGACTCAAACTGCTATGAATTATCGGGGTATTCAATCTCTTGCTGTTCTTGATAGTAATATTTATGCAGGTTCTCAGGGCTCGGGAGTATATTTATCAACAAATTACGGAACAAGCTGGACTGAAGTTAATAATGGATTGACGAGTAAATATATTCGTTCAATTGCGGTTTCAGGAACAAACATTTATGCCGGGACAAGTATATCTTCTACTTTCACAGGGGGAATATTTTTATCAACAAATAACGGCTCAAGCTGGACTGCAGTTAATTACGGATTAACAAATCAAGATGTCTACGCGCTTGGAGTTGCAGCATCAGGTGTTCTTGCAGGGACTCTGGGCGGTGGAATTTTTTTATCTGCAGATAATGGTACGAGCTGGAGTTCAGTTGGATTTATAGTTCATACTGTTTATGCATTAGCAGAATCAGGAACAAACATCTTTGCAGGGACTAAAGCCGGAGTATATTTATCAGCAAACAACGGTGTTTCATGGACTTGTGTAAAAAGCAGTTTGTCTGTTACGGCACTTGCAGTTTTAGGAACAAACATCTATGCAGGGACAACAGCCGGAGTATATATGTCTACAAATAACGGTGCAAACTGGATTCAAACCACTTTGAATAATCGTTGGATCTGGACATTTGCAGTCTCCGGGACAAATATCTTTGCAGGGAGTTATGATGGCGGAGTATATTTATCAACAAATAACGGCACAAGCTGGAATGCGGTTAATAACGGATTAACAAGTTTATACATTGGCGCACTTGCGGTTTCAGGCTCAAACATTTTTGCAGGGACCAGTAATGGCGGTGGCGTATTCTTATCAACAAATAACGGCACAAACTGGACTGCAGTCAATAACGGATTAACGCAACAATATATTTGGTCACTTGCTGTTTCCGGCTCAAACCTTTTTGCCGGAACTGCGGGCGGTGGTGTCTACATCTCCACTAATAACGGATCAAACTGGGCTTCTGTCTCTAACGGTCTGCCGGTTCAAACTATTCATTCACTTGTAGTTTCTGGAACAAACATCTTTGCGGGTACTTATCCCGGAGTTTATTTATCAACAAATAATGGCACAAACTGGATTATTAAAAATCAGGGTTTCAACCCTGCACCAGAAGTCTGGGCATTATTAGTTGCAAATAATTACATTTACACCGGAACGACTGCTCAGTCTGTTATCCGCCGAACTTACTCTGAAATCATCGGCATAAAAACAACCAGCACGGAAGTACCTTCATCTTTTTCATTGAAGCAGAATTATCCAAATCCTTTCAATCCGGTTACAAAGATCAATTACGAAATACGAGTTACAAATCACGCTAAGCTTGTAGTGTATGATGCTATGGGAAAAGAAGTTGTGACTCTTGTAAATGAAAAGCAAAGTCCTGGTTCATATCAGGTTGAGTTTGATGGTAGTAATCTGACGAGCGGAGTTTACTTCTACCGGCTTACATCAGGAGATTTTACAGATACGAAGAGGATGATGCTGGTGAAGTAGAATTAAGAATTAGGAATTACGAATTAGGAATTGAACGAGAAAAGTTGACCTTAATTTGTATTTTTAACATGCAAAGAAGTTGTGCAAGAAAGCCCGCGGCAATAGTCGCGGGCTTTGTGTTTATTTATGATGTTGTTCTCTGCAACCTCCCTCCTCCTAGCCCTGCCCCTAAAGGGGAGGGAATTTCCAGTTCAATTTAACATTTCCATTTTCCATTTTCCATTTTCAATTTTCCATTCTCCATTTTCCATTTTCCATTTTCCATTTTCAATTTTCAATTTTCAATTTTCAATTTTCAATTTTCCATTCTCACTTAATCAGCATCATCTTCTTCACATCCGAAAACTCATCCGCAACAATTTTGTAATAATAGATTCCGCTTGATAGACGGCTTCCATTGAAGACCACTGAGTAGCTCCCAGGATTAAGCGCTTCGTTAACAAGCATCTCTAACTCTCTTCCAAGTGCATCATATACAATCACATTTACAAAGCTCTTCTTAGCAATATCGAATTTGATATTTGTTGAAGGGTTGAATGGATTGGGATAGTTCTGATGCAGTTCGAAATTTACGGGTTGTATAGATGAAGGACTTATTGATGTAATCGTTCCGTTGCCGCCATAAAAACAAATTACTCTGCCTTCTCTGTTGCCTCCGAGAAATTCATTTACTCCATTTGTGTCAATATCGTTCAGCACCGCCGCCCTGTCTCCGCGCTGTGAAAGAGTAGCGCCGAAAACATAATCAAAAAGAATATTGCCGTTAATTCCATTAAGTACCAGCAATCGTGGAGCAAGCTGAGTAGCAATAACTATGTCATCTATGCTGTCTCCTGTAACATCACCAATATTATCTATTCCTCTCAAATAAGAAGAGGCGAGGGCATTTGACCAGATCAGGTTTCCTGTTTTGGAATCAACCCTGTTTGCAGATTGCGGTGCAGAAAGAGTTATGTCCGCAAAACCGTTTGCATCAGCATCGTCGAGAATAGTGATCTTTCCGTTGTTGCTTGAGCCGAGAGAGCGTGACCATATTAGCGTGCCGGTATTTCCCGTTATGGCATATATGGAGCCGGTGAATCCCCCCATACCAACAATGTCTTTCAACCCGTCGTTATTAACGTCCGGGATTTCTTTCAGACTCCAGGTATTTCCCGGTGCAGTATAACTCCATACTGAATTGCCAAGTGTGTCAAGTCCTGTCACGGTGTATGGTGCACCGTTGTTGTTTACGCCTATTGCTCCTCCGGATTCAGTCGCGATTGCATCATCAGTAAAGGGCTGAGGTTGCTCCCTGTAAAAAATGACTTCACCATTAGTTGCATTGAGGCAAATAACTGCATGCCTGCCGCCGTTAGTAACTCCGCTTGCAGAAACTAAAGCGTCATTGATTCCGTCACCGCTAAAATCGTATTTGATGTTCACGGCTTCAATGTCTCCATCGCTGGTGGTAATGGTGTTTCCATAAGACCACAAAACGGAACCGTTGATTCCGTTAAGGGCATATACCATTTCATTCCCCCCTCCGCAGCCAATGACAGCATCATACGTCCCGTCATTGTTCACATCAGATATTGCTACAGCATCTTCCCATTCAACAGAGCCGGTATTGATCGATCCAAAATGAGTACTATACTGCCATATTATTGAACCGTTGATTCCATTGAAACAAATGGTCCAGTAATTTCCTGTAGCGATAATTACATCATTCACATTGTCTCCATTGACATCAGGAATCTGCTTCATACTTCTTATCTGCTTGTCTTGAAGTGTGGTGCCGGGATTGTCCGGGATTTGAATCTGCCAGATAATATCACCAAATTCTAAACCTCTTGTTTGAGAATTGGCAGTCTTGAAGATCATCATCAGAAGGAAAGATATTAAGATATATTCTATTTTTTTCATTGTGAATTTTTTTAGAAAATAGACAATCCATTTGAGATTATAAAGATTAGAGAATGTCAGTCCGGCAAATGATTTGAACTGCAAAAAGTGAACCGTCAAGATTTGAATTTATACAAATCGTCTAAGATGTGTTGCTCAAAGATTGAAGAATTTTTAACATTGCCGTCCAAAAAATTCTTAACAACGAAAATTATATCGAAATTATGCTGGAGCATTTGGTTTATTTAGATTCGGAAAAACAACCCGCCGGCCTGCCTGTCAAAATACATTCCACACTTCAATGGCAAGTGGGCAGGCCCGCCTGCAGAGAGTGTAATAAATTCGCCGACTGCGGGCAGGCAGGCCTCACCTAAAGGGGTGGGGATTTCAGTTCAGGACTTTCCATTTTCCAACTTTCCATTTTCGTATTATTCAACTCAATGGATTTCTCTTTACACTTGTATGGATCCTTCGCTACGCTCCGCTTGCTCAGGATGACAAAAAACATTGCTACAGCCCTCAGCGGGGACGTTGAATTTTCCATTTTCCATTTTCCATTTTCCACTTTCCATTTTCCACTTTCCACTTTCCATTTTCCACTTTCCATTTTCCACTTTCCACTTTCCATTTTCGAATTATTCAACTCAATGGATTTCTTCACTTGTATGGATCCTTCACTTGTGGATCCTTCGCTTGCTCAGGATGACAAAAAATATTGCTACAGCCCTCAGCGGGGACGTTGAATTTTCATTTTTTCCACTTTCCACTTTCCACTTTCCATTTTCCAACTTTCCATTTTCCAACTTTCCATTTTCGCATTATTCAACTCAATGGATTTCTCTCTACACTTGTATGGATCCTTCACTTGTATGGATCCTTCGCTACGCTCCGCTTGCTCAGGATGACAAAAAACATTGCTACAGCCCTCAGCGGGGACGTTGAATTTTCCATTTTCCATTTTCCACTTTCCATTTTCCACTTTCCATTTTCCACTTTCCATTTCCTTTCCATCCATTCCTCCACCCACTTTCCATTCCCCCCCCCCTAGGCGCTCTCAGGATGACACGCCGGGACGTTGAATTTTCCATTTTCCATTTTCCATTTTCCACTTTCCATTTTCCATTTTCAACTTTCCATTTTCCATTTTCAATTTTCGTACACAATTGAAGATTGCAATTCAGAATCTAAAATCATAATTTCATGCTAATTGAAATTGAATATACAGCCATTCATAGCGAGTTCCACTCTGGATATAATTCTGCGAATGAATTATCATCTCTTTAATTTAAAACATCATTACAAACTAAAACAGAAAGGAAAAAGTAGATGAAAAAGCTTTTCTACTTATTGCCTGTATTACTCATTGGCTTTATGATAATGACAGGACAAAGAGTACCCGATGAAGCGAAATGGAATCAGCCTATGCAGACAAATTTGTACGATCCGTCTGCAAGTTATTCCAATGCTTTGCCGGTTGTAAGAGAATATTTTAATCCGAATGCAGTGTCAAGAATAGTAACGACACCGTATGAAGTTCTCGAAGTGACTCCGAACGTTAGAGTACTTCCAAGAACAAACAGCTGGCAGAGTGAAGTTGACATTACAAGACATCCTCTGAACCCACTGATATTATTCGGATCATCAAATGCTTTTAATAATGTATCCGGTACACTTTTCATAAGTGAAGGTGTATATGTCTCAACCAACGGAGGTCTCACTTGGTTTGGTTCAGATACGCTTACGGGAACTCCTCTTGGAAATCACGGAGGTGATCCTGGTATTACAGTTGATAAGAACGGTAATTTCATAATGACGCATCTTGGATTTTCAACAAGCGGAATGTTTGGAAATTATTCAACCGACAACGGACTTACCTGGTCACCAAATGCAACTATCACAACAGGTTCACAAGATAAGAATCTTACCGGAACAGATGATGCTCCTGCAAGTCCTTATTACGGCAGATCATATACGGTATGGTCTTTGTTCAATTTGTCATCACCTCCTATTGGAATTTCTTATACAACCAACGGCGGTGTGGCATGGTCACCTGTAATTCAGGTAAACACATCCGCTTCGGGTCACTACTCACAAGGATGTGATATAAAAGTAGGACCAAACGGTGAAGTCTATGTTGTATGGGCAGCGCCAATTTCAGGTTCTCCGTTTACAGAAGACTTTGCAGGGTTTGCTAAATCAACCAACGGTGGAGTAAACTGGGCCGTTACAGATAATGCGTTCGATATGAACGGTGTCAGATCAACAAACTTCAATGGTTGGGGAATCAGAACAAACAGCTTCCCGAGAATTGATGTTGACAAGAGCGGCGGCGCAAGAAACGGTTGGGTATATGTTGTAACTTCCGGTAAAAGCATAGCACCTGCTGGAAACGATGCCGATATTCTTCTTTACAAATCGACAAACGGCGGAACTAACTGGTCAACCGGAGTTAGAGTAAATCAGGATCCAATCAACAACGGCCGTGTGCAGTGGTTCCCGGCAATCAGGGTTGATGAAGCAGGCGGTGTAAACGTTGTCTATTACGACAACCGATCAGCTGCAGGCGATTCTGCAGAAATTTATGTTTCAAGATCACTTGACGGCGGAAACACTTTCAGTGATGTTCTGGTAAGTGATCACAAGTACAAGCCAAAACCGATAACTGTAGGCGGTATTGCCGGCGGTTATGCAGGTGATTACGTTGGAGTAACATCGGGCAACGGAAAACTGTGGCCTATATGGATGGACGATATCACTGGTATCTATCAGGCATGGACTTCAGCAGTGCAAATTCAAACCTTTCCTCTCAATGCGTTCAATCTCTTGACACCACCCGCAGGAACAAGGATTGAAACTCTGCCAAATAATACGACACAATATACTATCACTTGGGATACCTCAGCTTCTACAGCATCTTACAAGTGGATATTCGGAAGCCCGACACCGAATCCAAGACTTGTTACATTGCAGCCTACAGGCAATTCGCTAACAGTAACAGGCGGACAGCTTGATAACGTACTAGCAGGTCTCGGTCTTGCACAGGGTGATTCCGTAGTAGGTCAATGGGATGTTTGGGCCTACAGAAATAATCAGGCAAATGACTCATTGAAAGCTGCAAACGGGCCCAGAGCTATTACATTTAAGAGGAAGAAACCAGCCCTTACACCTTTTAGCTTGGTCTCGCCTCCAAATAATACAACAGTACTGACACTTTCAACCAATACTACGCCTGTTGACATTACCTGGAGAAAATCCGGCGAAGCCGTGAAATACAAATGGTTGTATGCAACACCAAATTTCAATACACAAGCAAACATTAAATTATCCGTTCAGTCAAACAATCTCGGTTTCGATTCTATCCTTACATTAAGAAACTCAAGGATCGATTCTATTCTTGCCGGATTTGGTTTGAATGTCGGTGATTCATCTGTAGGACAATGGAGAGTTTACGGCTACAGTGCGAATGACTCACTTGCTTCTACACAGACTTATAATGTCACACTCAGAAGGGGAATTCCTCCAACTGTCACTACATCTGCTGATTCGATAGTTGTAAATCTCCCGTTCGGAACTAACCAGACTGACAGAAATCTTACGCTGGGAAATACAGGACAATTCCCGCTCAACTGGACAATCTCCGAAACATCTTCAAATCTTGACAACTCAAGTAATAAGCCGTTTGCATTGTCACAGCAGGCTATTGACGAAGTCATGAATGCTCCTAAAGGTTCTGCCGATATTTATCATGGTCCCGAAATTACTGACGGACAAGGTGGTCCGGATCTGGGCGGATACAGATGGATTGACAGCGATGAACCGGGTGGACCTGCATTCAACTGGGTTGATATTTCCACTACAGGTATTCAGATTACAACATGGACAAGCGGTACGGCTGATGACGGATCTGTTGTAGTACCTCTTCCGTTCAGCTTTACATATTACGAGCAGCCGTACAGTCAGATAAAGATCGTAACTAACGGATGGCTGAGCTTTGACGTTGCTTCAACTAACAATACGTTCAGCAATGTTACAATACCTTCGACCGCAGAACCGAATCTTGCACTTTATCCGTTCTGGGATGATCTCGATCTTAGAAATGCCGGAGCTGTTTATTACCAGCATGATGCGCCAAACAACAGGTTCATCATTCAGTATAAAGATGTTCCGCACTATGATCCGCCTGCAGGTGGACCGTATAACTTTGAAGTCATTCTCTATACTGACGGAAGAATTTACTATCAGTATCAGAGCATGATAGACCCGATCAATACGGCTACAGTAGGAAATGAGAATCAAGGCGGTACTACTGGTCTGCAAATGGTATTCAACGGTGCTTACCTTCACAACAATCTTGCGATAAAGATTGAGAAGGGTCTTGCATGGGTTGATGAGAATCCAACTTCCGGAACAATCAATCCTGGATTAAATCAGAATGTTGTAGTTACTTTCAAATCAATCGGACTCAGCACCGGTACATACGCCGGATTCCTGAAGGTTAACAGCAATGATCCTTTGAGACCTGTTAAGGACGTCAGGATTAGACTTAATGTAGGAGCAGTTGATGTTCAGAACAACAATCTCGGAATTCCGCAGGAGTTCGATCTCTCGCAGAATTATCCGAATCCGTTCAACCCATCGACCAAGATCACTTACGCAGTTCCTCAGGCAACAATGGTAACTCTGAAAGTGTATGATGTTCTTGGAAAAGAAGTAATGACGCTTGTCAACGATCAAAGACAAGCCGGTTATTACGACGTTGACTTCAGCGGAATAAATCTTGCAAGCGGAATGTACTTCTACAAACTGCAGGCAGGATCGTTTGTTGAAACAAAGAGAATGATGCTCATTAAGTAGAATTAGGAATTAGGAATTACGAATTAGGAATTGAAGCAATATTTGATCCTGATTTTTGTAAAACCGAAAAGTAACAAAGCTATAATAAAGCCCGCGACAAATGTTGCGGGCTTTATTTATTTATATGCTTTGTAATGAACATTGATGAATAGCATAATCCAGAAGTGAAATTAAGAATTAGGAATTACGAATTAGGAATTGAAGCAATAGTTGATCCTGATTTGTGTAAAACCGAAAAGTAACAAAGCTATAATTAAGCCCGCGACAAATGTTGCGGGCTTTATTTATTTATGTGCTTTGTATTGAGCTTTGCTGAAAAGCATAATCGAAATTCTTAATTTTTAATTTTTTTTTAATTCTAATTCTTAATTCCTAATTCTTAATTCATGAAATGGCTTGCCTTGATTTAGAAGTGTATAAATCATAGTTTTCAATCAGTAAGAAGATAGAAGTTTTCATCAAAGTCTTCTTCCGTTATAATCCATAAAAAAGTTTCTTTGTTTACAATTCGCAAAATTTAACTAACCCAACAAATAAAATGAAAAGACTATTCCTCATTGTTTGTCTTCTTATGACTTCCAATATCTTTGCACAGAATGTTCAGGTGACGGAGAGGTTGTATAAGAAAATGCAGACAATCAATCCGATCGAGTACACTCGCGTACTCATTCTTCTGAGTGACAGAGTTGATATAGAGTCGCTCGACAGAGAACTTTACAGATTAAATGCTCCGCTTGATTACAGAGCTCAAACAGTTGTTACGACACTGCGAAACAAGGCAGAGCAAACTCAGGGAGCATTGCTGAATTATCTTGATTCAGAAAAGAAGAATGGCAAGGTGAAACAGATCATAAGTTACTGGATAACTAATCTTGTTTTTATTGAAGCAACATCTGATGTTCTTCACAATCTGACCAAGAGAGATGATATAGAACTTCTGGACCTTGATGCTATTATCGAACTTGATAAACCTATGCAGGATGAATATACGTTGAATAATACAGGAACTGAAACTGCCGAGACCGGGCTGAAGGTGATCAAAGCAGATGTGCTTTGGAGACTTGGGTTTACAGGTGCAGGAAGAACTGTAATGCATATTGATACAGGTGTTGACGGACTTCACCCGGCTCTTGGTCCAAGATGGTGGGGTAATAACGGAAAACCGTGGTATCATACCTGGTTTGATCCAATAGCTCCGACAAGTTCAGCGCCATTTGATTGCGGAAGTCACGGTACACATACTATGGGTATAATGTGCGGAAGGAATTCCGCATCTGGTGATACAGTTGGAGTTGCTCCGGATGCAAGATGGATGGCAGCAGGCGTTACCGACTGTCCCGGTGCATCATATCCTTCAATGAATATTGCAGCTTATCAATGGGCAATGGATGCTGATTCGAATGCAGCTACTACTTTTATGCCGGATGCAATTAGTTGTTCATGGCAGGACCCGACCGTTGCAGGTACGGCTCAATGTAATTCAATTTATGTTCCCACACTCAATGCACTTGAAGCCGCCGGAATAGCAGTTTGTTTCTCGGCCGGAAATTCAGGCTCGGGAGCATCTACTATTACTCCGCCGAAGAACATCAACACAGATTCTGTAAATGTATTCTCTGTTGGAGCAGTTGATGGTAACACTTCCGGGACCCCGATAGCAAGCTTCTCAAGCCGTGGTCCTTCCATATGCGGCGGTACAGGAACATTGCTGATAAAACCGGAAGTTTCAGCGCCGGGTGTGAATGTAAGATCATCTTTGCCAAATAATACGTACGGAAATAATTCCGGAACTTCAATGGCATCGCCGCATGTAGCCGGTGCAATTGCACTGCTTAAGCAGGTAGCGCCTAACATGACAGGAAGACAGATCAAGGCAATACTATTCTCAACTGCAACTGATCTCGGTGCAGCAGGTGAAGATAACACATATGGAAAAGGCTTGATCAATCTTGAAGCTGCATTCCAGCAAATGGGTGCCTTCCCACTGAATCCTTTTAGTCTGCAATTACCTGCTCCCAATGCAAGAGTTGAAACGTTTCCAAACTCGAACACGCCTGTTACTATAAGCTGGGATACATCAGCAACAGGAGCTCAGTACAAATGGATATTCGGAAGCCCGACTGTTCCGCCAAGATTGATCACGCTTCCGGTGTCTTCAAATTCGGTAACACTTACACTCGGACAATTGGATCAGATACTGGCATCTGCCGGTGTTGCTCAAGGCGATTCAATTACAGGTCAGTGGGATGTATGGGCATACAGAGTTAATCCGCTTGACTCGGTAAAAGCTACTAATGGTCCAAGAGCGATTAAGTTCAAAAGAGGAAGACCACAACTTTCATCGTTTGCATTAAATTCGCCGCCGTCAGGCGTGACTGTTACAACTTCACCTTTCAATACTTCTCTCATAAACATTGATTGGAGAAAATCAGGAGAAGGTGTAACATATAAATGGAAATTTGGAGCGCCAACTATTTCTACGCCGATCCTTGCAGTTCCATCAAACGCCGGCGGGTACGACACTTCGCTGACAGTTGCAAACTTTGCATTGGACGGAATTCTGGCAGGTCTTGGACTTAATCCTGGTGACTCGGTCGTAGGACAGTGGGCAGTTTGGGCTTACAACGCAACTGATTCTTTGAGATCGTCAAATGCATTTAACATTACATTCAAGCGTCAGTCAAGAGGCGATGTTGTAGTAGTTTTTGATTCCACAGTAACCGGATGCAGAACGTCTCGTGACTCTGTGATTGCAAATCTTAATGCACTCGGTGCAACTTACGATCTGTTCAATCGCAAAGGTAACACAACAGGAACATCGTCAATCTCTTTCAGAGGCTACAAGAAAGTCATTCTGCTTGGAGAAGGTACTTCTATAATGTCAAATGTTATTAAGGATTCGCTGAAGTCATATCTTGCATCAGGCACTGCAAATGTAAAGGCAAAGCTTGTCATAATGGCTGAAGATATTGGATATCATCTTGACAGATCTGCCTCTACTTATTACGATCCGACATTTGCAAGAGATCAGCTTGGATTGGAATTCATCTCCGACAGACCTGGAACACTAGGTACAAGGGGGATTGTAGGTGTTACAACAAATCCCGGTGCAGCAGATAGTACTGCAGGTCCATGGCCGGATGTCTTAAGAAAGTCAACTACAATTCCTGCAAACCAATCATATGCTTTGTATAAGTTCAGACTCTTCCCGGATTCGCTTAATGGAACAGGAAGAATTGGACCTACATACAATGTTGCAGTATTTGGAGTCGATCTTGAATCAATGAGATCAACACCGGATAGTCCTCCTGGATCGGCTGCAAGAAGAATTGTTAAGGGCGGACTCGATTTCGTTGACGGACTGCTTACATCAATCAGCAATACTTCAAGCGCAATTATTCCTGAAGTATTCTCATTGTCGCAGAATTATCCGAATCCTTTCAACCCATCGACAAAGATCAACTTCAGCATTCCTCAGCAATCACAGGTAACGCTCAAGATATATGACGTTTTGGGTAAAGAAGTGATGACGCTTGTGAATGATGTTAAGTCAGCAGGAAATTACGAAGTTGAATTCAACGCTTCGAATCTCTCCAGCGGAGCTTACTTCTACAAGATCCAGGCGGGACAGTTTAGTGATATAAAGAGAATGATGCTGATCAAATAGAATTAAGAATTAGGAATTACGAATTAGGAATTGAAACTGATTTGTAGTTCTATTATGAAATGAAGTTCTACAAAAAAGCCCGCGGCAATTGTCGCGGGCTTTTTGTTTTGTTTTAATTTTGCAATTTAAATTAGTTGAATCCTATTCCAAGTCCGAAAGTTAACTTGTTGTCAAGCCTTACTCGTCCAACTGAAACAACATCTTCAAAGGAATACAAGTATGCAATTCTTGCAAAAACCATTTTTGTTATAGGGATGTCGAGATTAGTTTCTGCTCTCAGGTTTGCTGCGGATAGATCCGAAATTGACGGTTGATAAAACCCTGTAAAAGACAAAACAAAGTTAGAATCAAGCAGTGACTGCTTTGTCCTCAACCGAAGTGACAATCTCATCTTACCGGTATTGTAATTCCCGGGTTTATCCGTCAGATCTGTATAATCATAGATCAGTGCCAGAGATATTGAAGACCTATGCAAGGGATTCTGCCAGAACTGATACTTCAAGCCTCCGCCTGATTGCGATCTGATGTCTATGCCCTTTGCAAAATTATATTCAACATACTGAAGCACAAAAGGAGAGATCATCTTTTTGTAGAACAGGTCAGTTGTGAATGCTGCTGTGAGTGAGTTGTCATCCTTTTTGTTTTTTGACTCACCATAACTAATACCTGCTGCTAGAATCAGTTCAAGATCCTGAGTAGCTCTCTTTATGTCTCCTCTGCCTAAAACAAAGAACTTGTTTACATTTCCGCTTTGATACGAACCTTCCGAAACAACCTTCCCGGACCAATCACTCTCTTGGTCTGATCTCTGCGAATGAGCCTTGTCTGAAATTAAAATGATGAATGCAATCAGCATTAGTAAACGAAAAGTCATGAAGCAAGAATTATTTTGAGGCAAATATAAACTTAGAAGTATGTTAATGAAATGTCATTCATGAACCGACTGTTTCGCGGGACTTTCAACTTTCAACTTTCAACTCTTATCATGACTTATTTCATAACTTCGAATTTTGTAAATTATCTCAAAATATAAAATGAAGCACAAACACATCATTAAAGACGCTCCGGAGAAGGACAAGTCATACAGAATCGAATATAAAGGCGAAGAGCTGTATGATGCAAAAGTATTAGACTATGAAAGCGGATGCTGGGCAAAGGTAAAGGTTGTAAATGTCTTGCCCGGAAAGAATGCATCACTGTACAAGGAAGGGCAGGAATTCGATCTAAAGCTGGCATACTACAAATTGTACGAGCTGGAAGATTCTGAATGATTATCTCGCGTTCCCCGATTGCACTTACCGAACAACATAAGAAACTTATCAGAAGCGGTTGGGGAGATAAGACAGCAGATGAAGTAATTGTGGAGAAGATGCTGTATGATTCTGACGGAGAGGAAGTAGAAGGATATCTTGCTTACCCGAAAGTGATTGATGATAAATTGCCACTGATAATCTGGAACCGGGGTGGAAATCTTAAGGAAGGTGCTATTGATGAATTTCTTGCATCAGGAATGTACGGAGAGATAGCTTCATGGGGATATGTAGTGCTTGCATCACAATACAGGAAGAACGAAGAATTCGGTGGCAGTGATGTTAATGATATTCTTAACCTTATACCTCTCGCAGAAGATCTGCCCTTTTGTAACTCGGCCCTTATAGGCATGGAGGGCTGGAGCAGAGGCGGAATGATGGCTTACAGAGTTCTTACCCTGACTGACAGAATAAAATGTGCGGTCATAGTTTCGGGACTTGCAAATTTACAAAGATGGAAGAAAGATCGTTCAAAACTTTCACATATCTATCCTCATATTTTTGATGTAATGAACGAACCGGAAACCGTTGTGCAATTGAAGGCTAGATCTGCAGTTATGTTTGCGGATAGGATCTCTTCCAAAACAGCCATGCTTCTGATTCACGGAACAGAAGACACGATAGTACCGCACAGCGATTCAGTGGAAATGAAAGAGCTTTTGAGTGGTTTAGACAGGATTGTAGAGCTTCAATTGATCAAAGATGGAGATCATTATTTGCGAAAATTCAGGAAGGAAGTATCTGTCCTTCGTCGAAACTGGTTCGACAAATTCTTAAAGAAATGAACTAAATAGAATTATTAAGCTGTTCATAAGTTTCAATAAATCAAACCACAATCAAACATGTACGATCCAATAATGGTGCAACCGATGAGAGATGAAGCTAAAGAGATAGGCTTCAGAGAACTCTTAACATCAACGGAAGTAGCAGAAGAAATGAAAAAAACAGGTACAACTCTGTTGTTTGTAAATTCAGTTTGCGGTTGCGCAGCAGGTAAGGCCAGGCCGGGACTTTCACTTGCAATAGATTGGGCAAAACAAAACAATGCAATGCCTGACAATCTTGTAACAGTATTCGCCGGAATGGAGAAGGATGCAGTTGCTGAAGCAAGAAAACATTTTGACAATCATCCTCCATCATCACCGCAAGTTGCATTGCTCAAAGACGGCAAACTGGTTCACTTGATCCAAAGACTCGATATAGAAAATAATGATGCTTATACAGTTGCCAATAAAGTGGCAGGAGCTCTAAATGAATATTGTAAAGTTCAGGAAGCTGAAAAATAAATTGTAAACAAATGCTAAGTAATTAGTCATTTCAATTTTAGACACTTTTTTGATATATTATTTGGAACCAATCGAACAAGTCAGGATTCTATTTGTTGACTGCCCAATTAAAAATGCGGCAGCTTAAGTACCCCAAAAAATCTAAACAGAATTAATACAAATGGACAGTAACTTTTCAAACAGAGCGCAGGATGTCATAAGACTCAGCAGGGAAGAGGCTATCCGTCTCGGACACGATTATATAGGGACCGAGCATCTCTTACTTGGAATTATACGTGAGGGGGAAGGAATAGCCATCAAGATATTTAAGAATCTTGGTGTTGACTCGTCGAAGATAAAGAAGACGATTGAAGATACGGTGAGACAGGCAGGCGGCACTCTTACAGTGGGAAATATCCCTTTAACAAAGCAAGCAGAAAAAGTTCTGAAAATCACATATCTTGAAGCAAAGTTGTTCAAGTCGGATGTGATTGGAACGGAACATCTCCTTCTATCTATACTTCGTGAAGACGACAATCTCGCGGCACAGATCCTTCATCAGCTTAATGTGAATTACGAATCAGTGAAATCGGAGCTGATGAATATACTCAGCGGTAAACCTTCTGCCGGCGCACCTTCTCCAAAATCATCCGCAGAAAAAAAACAGGAAAGAAGCAAGACTCCTGTTCTTGACAACTTTGGCAGAGACCTTACAAAGATGGCGGTTGAGAATAAACTTGATCCTATTGTAGGCAGAGAAAAAGAGATTGAAAGAGTTGCACAGGTATTGAGCAGAAGAAAGAAGAATATTCCCGTTCTTATAGGTGAGCCCGGTGTTGGAAAGACGGCAATTGCAGAAGGGCTTGCTCTTAGGATAGTCAATAAGAATGTTTCAAGAGTGCTGCATAACAAACGTGTCGTAACTCTTGATCTTGCAGCACTTGTTGCAGGCACAAAGTATCGCGGACAGTTTGAAGAGAGAATGAAAGCCGTGATGAATGAACTTGAGAAAGCAAAAGATGTAATTCTGTTTATTGATGAATTGCATACTATAGTTGGTGCAGGCGGTGCAAGCGGTTCACTTGATGCTTCCAACATTTTCAAACCTGCACTGGCCAGAGGTGATCTTCAGTGCATTGGCGCTACAACTCTTAACGAATACAGGCAATACATAGAAAAAGACGGTGCACTTGACAGAAGATTTCAGAAGATAATGGTGGAGCCAACCACGGTATCTGAAACAGTTCAGATTCTGAACAACATAAAGAGCAAGTATGAAGAACACCATAATGTAAAATACTCCGAAAAGGCTTTAGATGAAGCTGTGCTCCTTAGTGACAGATACATAACAGACCGTTTCTTGCCCGACAAAGCAATTGATGTTATGGACGAAGCAGGCTCCAGAGTGCATTTGTCAAATATAGTAGTCCCGAAGGAAATTGTTGACCTTGAATCTGAAATTGAGAAGATCAGACAATTCAAGAATCAGGTTGTTAAAAATCAGAATTATGAAGAAGCTGCCAAGTTAAGAGATTCTGAAAAAAAGGCATTGAATGATCTTGAACAGATGAAGCTTGATTGGGAGATAAAGTCACAAAGCATGGTATATGAAGTGACGGAACAAAGCGTAGCAGATGTTGTAGCAATGATGACAGGCATACCTGTTAATCAAATAGCGGAAGCTGAGACTCAGAGACTGGTTAAGATGGAAGAGCATTTGAAAGAAGTGATCATAGGACAAGATGATGCTGTGGTAAATATTTCTAAGGCTATTAGAAGAGCACGAGCAGGTCTTAAAGATCCGAACAGACCAATAGGTTCGTTTGTATTCCTTGGACCTACAGGTGTTGGAAAAACCGAACTTGCAAAGCAGTTGGCAAAATTTCTTTTCAACTCTGAAGATTCGTTGATCAGAATCGATATGAGCGAGTATATGGAAAAGTTCAATGTCTCAAGGCTTGTTGGAGCTCCTCCGGGATATGTTGGTTATGAAGAGGGCGGACAGCTTACAGAAAAGGTGAGGAGGAAACCATATTCGGTTGTGTTGTTAGACGAAATCGAAAAAGCTCACCCTGATACTTTTAACATTCTTTTGCAGGTACTGGATGACGGAGTGTTGACTGATGGTCTTGGAAGAAAGGTTGACTTCAAGAACACCATTATAATAATGACGTCCAATATTGGTACTAGGGATCTGAAACTTGACAAGGTCTTCGGATTTGGTGAATCAACTAACAAGAGCAATTATGAAAAGATCAAAGGAACAATAGAAGAATCCGTGAAGAGAGTTTTTTCTCCTGAATTCCTCAACAGAATTGATGAGCTGATAATTTTCAAACAGCTTGGCAAGGAGGATATCGTAAAGATCGTTGATATTTCCGTAGCTAAGTTGCTTTCAAGAATTCAGTTACAGGGAGTGAAAGTAGATCTCTCAAAATCAGCGCTCGAATTTCTTGCAGAGAAAGGATACGATGAGAACTTTGGTGCACGACCTTTGAGAAGAGCTATTCAGAAGTATCTTGAAGATCCGCTGAGCGAGGAAATTCTTAAGGGCGGAATTAAAGATGGCACAAAGGTAAAAGTAAAGCATAAGAAAGGAACAGACGAGCTTACTTTTTCTGACGACAGTAAGGAAGCAACTGTAGAAAAAGAAATTCCAATTGAAACAGTAGAAGATAAAGAGGAGAATGAATAAACTGTAATGGAAAATAAAGGTCCTTATAATGCAATGATTACCGCTGTCGGGCACTATGTGCCCGACAGAGTTATAGATAACAAATATTTTGAACAGTATCTCGATACCAATGATGAATGGATAAGAACCAGAACGGGTATCAGCGAAAGAAGAAGGCTCGATAAAGACAAGCCTACATCTTACATGGCTGTCAGAGCAATTCAGTCGCTTCTTAAGAACAGGAATATCGGGATTGAAGAAATAGATCTGATAATAGTAGCTACTGTAACTCCTGACATGATATATCCATCGACGGCCTGCATCATTCAGAAAGAGCTTGGAGCAAAAAATGCCTGGGGTTTCGATATTCTTGCCGCTTGTTCGGGATTCATTTTTTCTTTGACTACGGCAATGCAGTTCATACAAAGCGGCTCACATAAGAAAGTTATTGTTGTCGGGGCAGACAAAATGTCGGCTATCACAAATTTTGAAGACAGAAACACATGCATTCTTTTTGGCGATGCCGCTGCGGCAATTCTTCTTGAACCTACTGAAGACAAAAACATTGGAATACTTGATTCTATTATGAGGATTGACGGAGAAGGCGGAAAGTATCTTCATCAACTCGGTGGCGGAAGTTTGAATCCTGCCACTCATGATACTGTTGACAAGAAGATGCACTTCGTTTATCAGGAAGGTAAGAATGTATTCAAGGATGCGGTAAAAGGCATGGCTGATGTTTCGTATGAAATAATGCAGAAGAATGATCTGACTTCAGATCAGATTTCCTATCTTGTACCGCATCAGGCAAATATGCGAATCATTACAGCATGTGCTGAAAGGATGGGACTACCTGAAGATAAAGTGATGGTGAATATTCATAAATATGGAAATGCAACATCCGCAACAATTCCTTCCTGCATATCTGAATACTGGCAGGCAGGAAAAGTGAAGAAAGGGGATTACCTGATCCTTTCGAGCTTTGGTGCAGGATATACATGGGGCTCAATATTAGTAAAGTGGGCATATTAGTTCTGGCATGATACAGAAAGTCTTAAAACATAAATTAACTTTCCCCAATGATTCAGCAAGTATTGAATTCGCATGCAAAAATAAACATCGGGCTGCGTATTCTTGGGAAAAGGGAAGATGGGTTTCATGAACTCGAAACGATTTTTTATCCGATAAAGCTACGCGACATAATAACGATCAGCATTGAAAAAAGTAATGCTGACACCAATTCAGTTGTTCTGAAATCTAACAAATCATACGTTCCTCTCACAAGAGAAAATCTCTGTTATATTGCGTTGGAAAAATTTTTCAAGTCGTTTTCAATCAAGGAATGTTTCAACTTTGAAATTGACATAGAAAAAAATATTCCAGTCTCGGGCGGACTTGGCGGAGGAAGTTCAAATGCTGCAACAGTTATGAAATTTCTTGTTAGGGAATTGAATATTGATGTATCTTCAAACAAGCAGAAACTAATTGACCTTGCCAAGGAAATCGGAAGTGATGTGCCGTTCTTCCTCTTGATGAAACCTTGCTATGCCGTAGGAAGAGGGGAGAAGATGAAAGCCCTGCCTAATTTTGTTGTCGACTATGATATACTGATAGTAAATCCAAGAGCGAGAGTTTCAACCAGATGGGCATTTGAAAAGATGGAGCTTGAAGGTAAGCCTATGAAAAATCGAGCATTAGATACAATACAGTATTTCAATTTAGAAGAATCGGGTAATCTTATTAATGATTTTGAACCGATTGTTTTCGATAAGATTCCTGAACTGAAAAAAATAAAGGATAGACTTCTGGAATCAGGGGCTGTCTACGCTTCTCTTAGTGGAAGTGGTGCAACGATTTATGGTCTTTATAATAAGTTTGAACAGAATAAATCCAGGAAAGCTATGCATGAATTTGCTTCACAAGGATATTATACTTTTTTATCAATAAGTAACTAGAACGTGACATTTATGTTTGCCATTGGTACTATTAGCTTTCTGTAATCACTGCCAAGTTTTGGTTGAAGTCTCAGGCTTGATTTTACTTTAATGTCCTTGTTAAACATCGAAACAGTCCATGCAGCATCCGCGGCACTAAGAAGATGGTTAACAATTACAAGAGTAGTACTCGTTGAGGCCATGTCATAATATTCATTTGCCTGCTGTCTGTCTGCTGCATAATCTGTATACATCTGAGTCTTGTACTTACCATAATAATTTGAACTACTGGGGTTTTTGCTGATTAACGGATCAGCATCTTCCCAACCAACAACAAAGTTTTGATACTTTCCAATGAGTTCATAATACTGTTGCTCTCCAAATGGCGGAAGAGTGTGAGAGAAATTCTGTCGTTCAACGCTATTCACCTGTAATCTCAATTCCTCCAGATTCTGATTGTTTGGATCTATGATCTCATTGTATCCCGTGAACTGCTGATCCTTTAACCATCTTGCGTACTTATTTATACTCCAATTTGTATTTGCAAATTGTTCATATTGATCTGTCTGATCATCACCTTTTCCATCGTAAACAGCATAAGCGGTCCAAAGTCCGGCTTCAATTGCAAAGAATATTGCCGCCTTAAGATAACTTTCACCATAGACCTCACCGGCACCGGGAATCAATCCGGAAAACAATGCTGCAAGGTAAGGACTCTTTTGCTTTGGAGCGGAAGATAGATTATTCAGAGAGGATGATTGTTGCTTCACTTCCACATTTCCCGCTTTATCTTTAAGACCCATGAGTTTGTAATTGTCTTTCAAACTCTGTGCGTTAATTACCTCTGCTCCTGCTATCAGAAGCATGCAGGCTGTCAACAAGATGATTTTACTCATTGCTATAATTTATTTTGTTCAAAATTAAAGGCATTGCCGGAAGATAAAAAATGTTGAATGATTCGCCGATTACAGACTTCGAAATTACTTCATCAAGACCGAATCTTCCCCGGCTAATGTCAAGTGCGCATCCGATAAGAGCTCTGATCATTGAATGCAGGAATCTGTCGGCAGAGATCGTGAACATCAGCTCATTAGATTCGGGTTTCAGTTCCAGTGAAAAATTATTAATGATGCACTCGAAATTTCTCTTATCAACTTTGTTTTTACAAAATGACTTGAAGTATCTTAGCCCTTGAACATACTCAAGAAATCTGCAAATTTCCTTTTCATCAGGAACATGTTTAACATGATAGTAGAAGTCACAGTCAATAGATCTTCTTACAGTAGTGCAGCGGTAATAGTATTCCCTGCCAATTGCCGAATATCTTGAGCTGAATTCACTGCCGGCAATCTTAATATCCTTTATTGTAATCTCTTTAGGCAGCAGAGAGTTAATGGAATTCAGAAATTCTTTTGACTCTAATCCCTCATGGCATTGAAAATTCGCAACCTGATTTAGAGCGCTTACTCCTGCATCTGTACGCCCGGCAACTGTGAGCTTAACTGAATCAGTTCTGGTAAGAATACAAATTGCATTCTCGATCTTTTCCTGAATTGTATTGGATGTCAGCTTCTGTCTCTGCCAGCCGTTAAATGACCTTCCGTCATACTCGATCAGAAGCCTGTAATTCGGCAATAACTCATTCTAAAAGTTCGTCACAAAATTTATTCCGAGCCCGTCGAAGCTGTTATCTTTCTTGCTATATAATTTCGGTGTGATCGAATATGATTTCCTGGAATTCATATTCTTGGCAATTATGTATGCGCTTATTCCGCTTACAACCCTGTTCGCAATCAGGAAGCTTCCGAAAATTATTTGGTTATTGTAAATCCTTTCGCTGTCTCTTCTCTGAACATCAAAGATGTCCCGGTTACTTTCCGAATCCCAATTCCAAAAATTTGTATTAACATCATAAAGCAGATTGTATTCGCCGCGAGTAAGTTTATCGTTGTTGTATTCATATACACTATTGAAGTTTCCTACGTTGCCGTAGAAATCATCATCCTTCCCGTCAGGGTTAGTCACTTGGGCATGCTCAACAGAATAACTACGCGCATCCTTTGCAACATTATCTCCATGGATATTAACGGCTATAAAGCCTGTCCATGAGGCAGCTTCTACACCGACAAAGTACTTGCCGACATCCATTCTGTCAAGATACCAATGGCCTGCACCGGGAAGAAGTATTGAATAAAGAAGTGCAAGTCCCGGAGATTTACTTCCTTTCATTTCGATGTCAGTTTGAATATCCCTGACTTTGTTGTCATCTGAAATTGTTTCAGCAGTGTTTCTTAGTTCCGAGAGTTTGAAAACTTTATCGGAATTGATCACGTGAGAATTCTGAGCAAACAAGAATCCTGATTCAAGCGCTAATACCAACATAACTATTATTGCTGTTTTCAATGTCATTGGGCAGATATGTTTTTTTCTAATGATTCGATTCTTTTTTTGAATTCTTCGGGTTCAAGAAATCCTGTAACTCTCAATTCTTTGTATTCTTTTCCATCGGGACCCATAAACACTACTACAGGAAGTCCTTTGATTTCAAAGCCGGAAGTTATTGCTTCGTTTTCTTTCGTCAGATCAATTTTGATATTGTTGAATGATTTTGTCATCTCTACAATCTCGGGATCGGTATATGTGTACTTGTCAAGCTCTTTGCATTGAGCACACCAATCCGCATAAAAATCAATAATTACAGGCTTGCCTTCGGACTTTACTGACTGATTAATGGATTCAATGGAATTCATCATTGTCCACTTCACTTCGGAAGCTTCTGACTGCGGCTTCAGGATCCATGTTCCGGCTGCAACAGCTGCAATGGCTATTATGTTTTTTACAGTCGTATAACCGGCAGAATTCTTTCCCTGTCTATCAATCAGGAGCAGATAAACTCCGGAAAGAATTATGTACAAAGGAAAAACAATTGCGAAAATATTTTTTGGAATGAGAGGTTCCAAAATATTCAATGCCATTCCAAACAGAATCAAACCGAATATTACTTTTACTCCTATCATCCATTCACCGGATCTTGGAAGCTTACTGATGGAGCTTGAATACGCAGCTAAAAAAATGTAAGGAAGGCCTAAGCCCATTGCCAGGACAAAGAAAAGCAGGAACCCGGTAAATGGATCGCCAACTTTGCCGACATATACCAAGAGGCTAAGAACAAAAGGACCAATGCATGGGGCAGCAATAAAACCGACGGTCAATCCCATGAGCAGTGAACCTAAATATCCCGACCTGTTCGTATTTCCCATCACCGCAAGACTCTGTGGAACCCGTATCTCAAACAATCCAAACATACTCAAGCCAAGCGCAGCCATTATCAATGCTATCCCTATTATTACAAGAGGGTTCTGAAGTGCCGTTCCGAGAATTCCACCTGTTAGCGCAGCTATGACTCCCAATGTCGAATACGTTACTGCCATTCCAAGAGCATAGAATATGCCCATAAGAATGCTCTGTGTTTTGCTGCCGCTTGCCTGTGCACCAAAAAAGCTCAACGTGATCGGTATCAGGGGATAAACGCACGGTGTAAGATTTAATGCGAGCCCACCAAGAAAAATGATAACCAATGCCGAGAACATTCCTTCACCTGCAATACCGTCCTGTATATCGCTTTCGGAATCTGCAGGCTTTGAAACTCTTTCGTTTTCTGTAAGCTTGCTTCCTTTTACTTCTTCCGATTTTACAAAATTTTGTGATGACTCGGAAAAATTCAGATTGTTGAATACTTCTGAATTTGAGATTATGATATCACTGCCCGTTTTTGTGATTACAATCTGAATGCTGTCTTTTAATGATTTTGGAGAATAGCAGACCTTATCATCACATGCCTGAAAATCAAATGAGTATTTAAAATAAACGGGGCCTTCGGCAATGTCCTGCGAAGCTTTGGCAAGCAAGCCAATAACAATCTTTCCTTCGTAAACACTAATCTCACTTTCGGTAAATTCAAATTTTAGTTTCTTGTCTGCAGGATATGAAACACCCTCAGTTATGATTCCTTCCGTAAGACCTTTTACGGATGTTGGAATCAGCGTGGGATCACTTACCTTGTATGAGTTAATGTGGTACGGCTTGACAATATCAGCTATCACTGCAATCTTGATCGTGTCTCCCGGTCTGTATGCTGATTTATCTGCCTGTGCAGAAATCTTTACATATTCAGAAGTTGTTTGGGAAAAGGAAAAGGAGGCACACAGAACCAGAACAATGACTAAGAATTCTTTTTTCAATTCGGAACTAAAATTATTTAGCATTGAGTTTGAATAAGTAATATAAGACAAATAGCAGTAACAAGATACATAAAATATGAGTTTCCGGCTCAAAATTGAACTCAAACTTGACTTTGCTACCCTACATGCCGTATTTTTGTATAGGACTAAATGTCGACAGAGCTAAGGGATAAGGTTAACAGCCGGTTTTTTAAAATTTAATAACAAGGAGAGAAAATTGAAACCAGCAGTGAAGTCAAAAAGCGATAACCCTCTAAGTGAGCTTATTGATGACAATGTATACAATACTTTAAAAAAGTATAAACTGCTTGATGAAAAGGCAATAAGAGATTATAAAATAAGGCAGATGTATAAGGAGATGAGAAGGGAAATGAGTGCTGGTGAAGCTATTGACAAAATACAGGAGCTGTTTCCTTACCTGCAATTTGACACAATCAGGAAGATTGTTTATCAGGTATCGAAATAAGTAATCAGACAATTTTTAACTGCCGGTCCACCATAATTGGATCGGCTTTTTTTTTATGAACACAAATCTAAGTTACAACAACGAGCATCTGTCAAACCTGCTCATTGGTTTCTTGAAAAATGAAATAGGCAGGATAGGTTTAAAGAAGGCAATTATCGGATTGTCAGGCGGAATAGATTCTGCGGTCTCGGCATATCTTGCAGCTTTAGCTTTGGGACCTAAGAATGTTACCTGCATTATTATGCCGTATAAGACAAGCAGCCCTGACAGTACTGAAGATGCTCTGAAGGTAGTCAGTCAATTAAAAGTGAATCACCGAATTGCGGATATTACAAGTTCAGTTGATGCGGCACTTAAGCAATGTGTTGGAGATGATATTTCTAAAGTAAGAAAGGGAAATATTATGGCAAGAATGAGAATGATACTTCTTTATGATGAGTCTGCCCAGCAGAATGGTTTAGTGATTGGCACAGGAAACAAAACGGAGATCCTGCTTGGCTACTCGACAATTTTCGGCGACTCTGCAAGTGCCATTAATCCTGTTGGTGATTTATATAAGACTCAATTGCGTTCACTTGCCGAATATCTGAAAGTTCCATCTGAAATTCTGAAGAAAAAACCTTCGGCAGATCTGTGGAAAGGGCAAACTGATGAGGATGAGCTTGGATTCACTTACGAACAAGTAGACCAATATCTTTATCAAAAAGTTGATAAGAAAAAATCGAGGGAAGCCCTGATAAAGATGGGCTTCAAAGAGTCATTTATGGACCGAGTAGATAAATTGATTGAGCGCAGCCAGTTTAAAAGGCTTCCGCCATTGATTGCAAAAGTTTCCAAAAGAACCGTGAACGTTGATTTCAGATATAATCGTGATTGGAAAACTTAAGGAATACATATTGAAGAGATTTTATTTAAATGTATTCTTACTCATAATCTCATTCGGTCAATCCTATTCTCAGACATATGAGAACGGTGCAGTTAGTTCTTCGCACCGTCTTGCAACTGAAGCGGGGGTTGATATTCTTAAAAGAGGCGGAAATGCAATTGATGCGTCAGTTGGCGTGGGATTTGTTCTTGCAGTTGTATATCCGCAGGCCGGAAATATCGGCGGCGGCGGGTTTATGGTCATGCATCTCAAAGACGGCAACAACACTTCCATAGATTACCGTGAGAAAGCCCCTCTGCTTGCCGGCAGAAATATGTTCCTTGATGCAAACGGAAATATTATAGATGGACTTAGCACGCTTGGAAGCCTTGCTGCAGGAGTCCCCGGTTCAGTTGCAGGAATGCTTTATGCTTTGGAAAAATATGGTACAATGGATAGGGCTAGTATTTTGAAATATGCTATTGATATTGCAGACACGGGATTTGTTTTAGAGGAAAGGCTTGCAGCTGCGATCAATAGCTACAGAAAAGATTTTGACAAATTTTTTGGTTCCAAAGCTATTTTTGGACAGGGCTTAAATGCGGGAGAATTATTTATTCAGAAAGAACTTGCTGAAACACTAAGAAGAATTGCAATTGAAGGACGCGATGGATTTTATAAAGGAAAAACGGCTCAGTTAATTGTTGATGAAATGAAAATCTCAAACGGAATAATCAGTTATGAAGACCTGGAAACTTATGAGCCGAAAGAGAGAAGTGTTATGAAAGGTTCATACAAAGGCTATGAAATTATTTCTATGGGTCCACCAAGCAGTGGAGGAATAAGTCTGATTTATTTGCTTAACATACTTGAGAATTTTGATCTAAGTTCAATGGGCTACGCAAGCGTTGAATCGGTTCAATTGATGACAGAGGCTATGAGAAGAGTTTATGCTGACAGGAGTGAATTCATGGGAGATGTCGATTTTGTAAATGTACCGTGGGATATTCTGACATCCAAAGTATACGCGGAAAGAAGGATGCAGGATTTTACTCCGGGTATGGCATCCTCAAGCGCGGTCATAAGTCCTGGAGATGCATATTACCGTGAAAGTGATCAAACTACTCACTATAGCGTAGCGGACAGATCGGGCAATCTGGTATCAACAACGACAACACTTAATGATGTTTTTGGAAACAAGGTAATAGTAACAGGTGCGGGATTCTTGTTGAATAATGAAATGGATGACTTTTCCTCGAAGCCTGGAACAGCCAATATGTATGGGCTTGTCGGCAATGAAGCCAATGCTATAGAACCGGGGAAGAGAATGCTCAGCTCAATGACACCAACAATTATTTTTAAAAATAATAAGCCATTTTTAATAGTCGGTTCTCCCGGAGGCGGTAGGATCATAACAACGGTTCTGCAGACCTTCTTAAATATAACAGAGCACGGAAAAACACTTCAGGAGGCAATTGATCTTCCGAGATTTCATCATCAGTGGTTGCCTGATGAGATACAGTTTGAAAAGGATTTTGGAAGTGATCTGACAAGATCTGATCTGAAAAAAATGGGCTATACAATAAAGGACATATCTGACTTTGGAAGAGTAGATGCAATTATGTTAGATGAAAACGGTAATATGACAGCGCATACGGACATGCGCGGATATGGCTTTTCTTCCGGGTTCTAAAATAAACAGAGTGAAAGACAACGCATTTAGAAAGAGCAAATTTCTTATCTCTTTTTTCCGGCACTACTTCAGGAATTCCCTCCGCAGAAATTTTTCGAATATTTACATTAAGGGCTTTGCTCCCGTCTTGTCCGCATTAGAGATATCCGGGAAGAATAAAAGACCGTTGATTTATTGCGCGAATCATTCTTCGTGGTGGGATGTCCCCGTTATTATTTATTTGACGTACGACTTGCTCAATTCTGATAGTTATTGTTTGATGGAGAAGAAGCAATTCGATGTACATCCGTATTTCAAGGGAATTGGCGCTGTACCGATAGTCAGGGAAGATCCAAAGGATGCCGTTAGAGTTTTAGCAGAATGTACAGATTATCTGAACAATACAGGAAAATCTTTGTGGATATTTCCGCAAGGAGAAATTATTCCGAATGGAAGGCGTCCTGTTCACTTTTATTCGGGTGTCTCACATCTGCTTGAAAAGCTGAAAGATCCAATCCTTGTATGTACTTATCTGGATTTCAGATTTTCGGGCAATCAATTCCCGGAAATTTATACGGACTTCTTTCACATTAATTTTGAAGTAGATCCAACCAAAGAGAAAAGAAGTCACTTTGCCAGGCAGCTTGCTGAAATGTATGAAAAGCAGGCTGATTTTTTTGAGAGTTCATTTGCAGATGGATCTCTGAAAGATTATGAATTATATCTGAAGGGAAGAAAGTCTGTAAACGACAGGTCGTTTACGAAATTCTCTTGATACGCAAATTAACGAAGTTCTTTAGGAATGTGGACTTTAGTCTTTTAGGTGAAATGTATTCGCTGAATCCTATTTCTTTTTGCATTATCTTTTTCCCTTTGAATTCCACATCAAATTCTGCAAGAGACCGAACATAGAACGGACCATTGTCAATGAGTTCATCGCTTGAACATTTGAAGTTCAGTTCTCCTGAATTGCCCATGACTGTTCCGCCGTATTTTAAGAGCCAGTAGTTTCTGCTGTTCCTGATCTCGAAAGGAAAATCAAAATTCGAATATACCAATTTATTCTTCTCAAAGAGAAAGATCGTTGAGAATTTTTCAGAAGATGTTTTGTCATATGCGACATAGTAATATATCAGACAGTAATCATTGGAAATTACCCGGCCCCAGTACCAATCTTCAATGCCTTTGAACATAGGCTCATAACCCCAGTTATGATCTGCATAGCCCAGTCCGGTTAGCTCAATTTTTTTCCTCCGGTCACGTTTGTAGGAGACAATCTTTATATCGGCATCGCATACCGGTGAAGAAGGCATCCAGTAATGCATGTACTTTGATTTGCCTTCATCAATTTTTAGCTGATCCCCTAAATTGATCAGGGGTTTGAAAGTCATTTCCGCTCTAAGCTTCTCACCGAACTTTCCGGAATTATAATTTACATCAATGTTATAGATTCCTGTCTTCTTGTCGAGGATGATGTTTGAATTATCAATAACTATCTTTGTGAAATCTTCGTTGTCAGTGACTGAGAAACTCTCCTTCTTAAATTCAAACAGTGTTCTGTAAACCACTCGTTGTTTAAGGTAGATGTTTACGGAGAGCGCACTGAAATCGAGTGGATTGGGTTTTTTGGAAGTTGAATCGGAAACACTCTTGTTAACAGCAATATTGTACTCCGGTGAGAAAGGGTTTCCCGTTAGAAATATTACAACCGCAGAATATTCATTCTTACTGTCAATGAAATCAAAATACCACCACTCATAAGAACCGGGTTTCCCGGTTAAGTGTGGATTAAAGTGCTCAGGTCCGAAGATTACCTGCAAATGAGTTTATTCTTTGATTTCAAAATCAAATATTACAATCGACATTCAAAAATCAAACACCAAAATTATTGTTTTCATGAATTTGTTCAGGACATGATCTTCGAGTATCTACTACTCTTGATAGCCGCAGTATTGTTTGTTCTTCTGATTTTGTGCGTAATCAATCTGGTTACTATACAAACACTTACAGCTACAAAGGAGATTAAGAATATTGGCAAAGTCTCAGTGCTTATTCCTGCAAGGGATGAAGAATTGAATATAACGAATTGTCTTAGTTCTGTTTTAAATCAGTCATACACTGATCTTGAAATTATGGTGCTGGATGACGGCTCTACTGACAACACACCGGAACTGCTAAAGTCATTCACCGACACGAGACTAAGGATCATAAATGGGATTCCACTAGAGCAGGGCTGGGTTGGAAAAAATTTTGCTTGTCATCAGCTGCAGAAATCTGCAACAGGATCATACTTGTTATTTATAGATGCGGATACTGTGCTTCACAAGAGCTGTGTTGCTTCTGCAGTGAAGTTTGCGGAAGAGAATGCAACTGATCTGCTTTCGGTGATGCCTAATGAATTGTCTGAGACATTTTGGGAAAAACTTGTGATACCAATGCTGTATTTTGCTGTTACAGTTTTCCTTCCATTTCCAATGATAGAAAGATCTTCAAAGAAGCAATATGCAATGGGGAACGGCCAGTTTATGTTTTTTAAAAGAGAATTTTATGATAAGATTGGTGGTCACGAATCTCTTAAGAGTAAAATTGTTGAAGATGTCTGGCTTGCAAGAAGAGTCAAGGAGTTCAAAGGCAAGTTGATATTTGCGAATGCTAACTCACTTATTACTTGCAGAATGTACAGGAATCTTGGTGAGGTGTGGGAAGGTTTTTCGAAGAATCTCTTTGCGGGACTCTCGTTCTCGGAAGTGGGGTTGGCATTTACAATCCTGACGTATCTGATTCTTTTTGTCATGCCTCCATTGCTTGTGCTGACGGGCTTCCTGGAACTTAATTTCATAAATATTTCAATTGTGATTTTCCCAGTCATAATGAGACTGTTACAAGCTTTCAAGTTTAACCAGCCTCTTCTGTTTAGTTTTCTAAATCCATTAAGCGCATTGTTCATTGTTGCTGTTGCACTTAACTCATTTCGCATGATAAGGTTCGGAAAGGGCGCCAGCTGGAAGGGAAGAGAATATTCGGAAAGTGTAATTAGTAAGAATTAATTTTTCTGTCGTCCAAATTTCGTAATAAAATCTAAATCAAACTTCTTCAAAACTAATGAAATTTCTAATCGCTCTGGTTGCACTCATCTCCGGTTTAATATTGAATGCTCCTTCAAGAGCAGATATACAGAGCATTGATGTATTGCATTATGATCTAAGCTTAAACCTCTTGAATAATCTAACGCCACCCTACAAGAAATCATATGATGGTTCTGTTACAATTAATGCAAAAGCATTAGCGGAGACAAATGAGATAAGCCTAAATGCACATAATTATTCACTACTCATAGATGGGGTGTCGGGAAGCTCAAAGAGTTTCAGCCATTCGGGCAACAAGCTTTCAATTGTGCTTGACAGAAATTATGCCGAAGGAGAAGAATTTTCAGTTACTGTAAATTTCCGGCACAAAGATGTATTTGATACTGCATTTTATTGCAATGACGGATTAGTTTATACGGACTCCGAATCTGCAGGTGCCAGAAGATGGTTTCCCTGTAAAGATGTACCAAATGACAAAGCAACTGTGAAGATTACGGCTGTTGTGCCTGCGGATGTTCAGTTCTGCGCAAATGGTTTAATGACTGATTCAATATCTTCTTCAGGTGCAATTAAATATGTGTATGAGAGCAAGCATGTTGTTGCAACTTACTTAATTGCATTTGTTGCTTCGAAAAAATATTTGCTTGCAGTGGAGGAGTGGGAGTTTCCTTCCGCGGATAAAGGGGCAATGCAGGTAAGATATTATTATCAGAGAGGTGAGACAATGTTCAATCTCAAGAATGTAATGTTGAAGACAAATCGTATGCTTGACTACTTTTCTGAAATCTATAGTAAGTATCCTTTTGAGAAACTCGGCTTCGCAACAACAGACAGGCACTTTCCATGGGGTGGAATGGAAAATCAGACTATTATTACCTTGTGTCCTGATTGCTGGATTGAAGATCTTATCTGTCATGAACTTATACATCAATGGTTTGGCGATATGATCACTCCTGAAACTTGGGCTGACATCTGGCTGAATGAAGGATTTGCAACTTATAACGAAGCATTGTGGATTGAGAAAGCATACGGAAAGCAAAAACATCAGGAGGCGGTTCAGTATGAAGCTGTGAAATATCTGAATTCAAACGCTGGATGGGCGATATATAATCCTGAATGGAAGACAGAGGAGCCAAATGATGCACAGGTTTTCGATCCGGGAATTACCTATTCCAAAGCAGGCTGTATATTGTACATGCTCAGGCATGTGCTGGGTGATGAAGTATTTTTTGATGTTCTTAAAAAATATTCCAATGATGAAAAGTTCAGATATGGAAATGTAAGCACCGAAGAGTTTGTAAGTTTTGTTGAAGAAGTCAGCGGCAAGGATCTTGGATGGTTCTTTGAGCAATGGATTTATGGTCCAAACCATCCGGTATATCAATTGAATTATACAAAAGATAAATCCGATGAAGGCAAATGGAAAGTACAATATGTAATAATCCAAACACAGAAGAACTCAGGTTATTTCAAAATGCCGGTAGAGATAGAAGTTACATTTACCGACGGATCAACAAAATTGCTCACTGAGTTCAACGACTACAATATGCAAACATTTGACTTCGTCTTTGATAAAGAGCCTGCAAAAATAAAATTTGATCCGCGCAACATGATTATTCTAAAAGAAGTCAGGTAGATTTATTTCTAAGTTTCTTAACTTTCTTGAGAAATTCTGAAATGTCAATTTCCTTCCCCTGGTCTGAAGGAATGTAGTATGACTTGTCTTTTATTTCTTCCGGCAGGTAGTGCTGTCCTGAAATGTGTTCATCGAAATCATGAGGATATTCATAGTTGCTGCCGTATCCTAGATTCTTCATCAGACCGGTCGGAGCATTTCTCAAATGCATTGGTACATTGTAAGGCGGAAGATTTTCTGTGTCACTTAAAGCAGATTTGATGGCTTTGTATGAAGAGTTACTTTTAGAACAAGTGGCGAGATACGTTGCAGTCTGAGCAAGTACAAGCGTACCTTCAGGCATTCCAATGTACCTTACAGCAGAAAAGGCAGATACAGCCATTGTTAAAGCATAAGGGTCAGCGTTGCCGATATCTTCCGATGCAAGAACGATCATTCTTCTTGCAATAAACTCCGGCTGGTCTCCTCCGGCCATCATTCGTGCCATCCAATAAACAGCCGCATCGGGGTCGCTGCCGCGGATACTCTTGATGAATGCAGAAATTATGTTGTAATGTTCTTCTTTATTCTTATCGTACTTTACATAGTTTGCCTGAAATGCATCCTTTATTATTTTGCTGGTAAGATAAACAGTATTTTCTCCTTCATTGGAAGCAAGGTTTACTGCGAGTTCAATAGCGTTAAGAAGTTTTCTTGCATCACCGCCTGAAAAGGATATAGCAAGATCAATATCTTCGAAACTTACTGAAAGGTTTTCGAAGGACACATCTCTTTTCAATGCATTTTCAATTATGGACTTCAGCTCATCATTCGACAATTCATTGAGAACAAATACTCTGCTTCTTGACAACAATGGCGAGATCACTTCGAAGGAAGGATTCTCCGTTGTTGCACCAATTAGAATAATCGTTCCTTTCTCTGAGCTGTGTAGAAGTGAATCCTGTTGAGCTTTGTTGAATCTGTGTATTTCATCAACAAAAAGTATTGTCTTCCTGCCCGATCTTGATTGATTCATTTTGGCTTTGTCCAAAGCGGCTCTTACATCTTTCACTCCCGAAGAAACCGCTGAGAGCTGAATGAATTCAGCATTGACATGGTTTGCGAGCAAGAGAGCAAGTGTCGTCTTTCCCACACCGGGCGGACCCCATAAAATCATTGAGGCCAATTTGTCCTTATCCACCATGACTCTCAGAGGCTTGCCTTCTCCGACAATATGTCGCTGACCAACAAACTCCTCTAGAGTTTTCGGTCTCATTCTTTCTGAAAGTGGCGAGAACCTGTTAGAATCTTTTACTTCTTCATTTCCAAAGAGATCCATATCATTAATTTCTTTTAGGAGATTTGTTTGCCAATAAGACACCTGCAATAATCAGAGTCATCGAAAAATAATGCAGCGGGTAAAGATGTTCTCCATCCCAAAGTCCCCACAATACTGCAACAATAGGCAACAGGTAAGCTACGGAGCTTGCAAAGACGGGAGAAGATAATTTGATCAAGCGATTGTACAGTACGAGGCCGACAGCTGTTGAAAAAATTCCCAGCACAGCTAATGACAATGTGGAATTAAATGCTTTCGGATGTTCGGTCAAATTTTGCATGAAGTCTGCACTAGACAACAAATAGACAATACAAACGGGAACAACAGTAAGCATTGATACAGATGTTATTGTCTTGGAATCTACACTTGCCAGCTTGCTCTTAAGAATATTCACATTGAGGGCATAACAGATTGTTGCGAGAACTATGAGCCAAGCATACGAATTCATTGCGCCAAATGATCCTCCAGAAGAAACAAATGACAACATCATTGCTCCGGCGAGACCGAATAGAATTCCAATTACCTGATTTAATTTTACCTGATATTTGAAGAACAATGTCGCAAATATGATTGTGAAAACAGGCGTCAGCGCGTTGAGCGCTCCCGATACAGCGCTTTCAATTTTCGTCTGTGCCACTGAGAATAATAATGATGTAACCAAATTTCCTATGATTCCTGAGACGGCAATGTATTTAAAGTCTGCCCGTTTTAATCGTCTCAAGCTTGCCGGAAGAAATGGAATCAACACTGCAAATGCGAAGACTATTCTCAAAGAAGCTACTTGTTCCGGCGAAAATGCATCGAGTCCTTTCTTTATCAGAATGAATGAACTTCCCCAAATCAGAGTCAGTATCAGTAGTAGCAACCATGATTCGATGCGCCCATACAGGCTATTTGTATTTGCTTTGTTTGTCAATTCGTTTACAAAATAGTACTAATATTCTGCAATTTGTATTGCTAATAAACATCAGACACACTCACAGCTATAAGAAAATGGTTGTTGAAAAATTATATTTGCAGGGGTAACTTGCTTCAGTGAAAACATTTACACACAAGGTGATCTTCCACGTTGATATGGATGCATTCTTTGCTTCTTGCGAAGAAGCTATCAATCCTTCTCTTAGAGAAAAGCCATTGGTTGTTGGGGGTA
This sequence comes from Ignavibacteria bacterium, assembly GCA_016704345.1. Classification (GTDB taxonomy): domain Bacteria; phylum Bacteroidota; class Ignavibacteria; order Tepidaquicellales; family Tepidaquicellaceae; genus JADJAH01. The sequence goes on from JADJAH010000013.1 coordinate 50,636, forward strand.
ACAAAGACGACAAAAGAGGAATTGTTGCCTGTCCAAATTATCTTGCAAGGAAGAAAGGTGTCAGGACTGCAATGCCTTTGTCCAGAGCTCTTCAACTAGTTCCGGAAGCAAATTTCATCAGATCAACAAGAGGTTTGTATTCTGACTATTCAAAAAAGGTCAGAGAGATCATGCTGGAATTCACGCCGATGATTCAACCCGTAAGTGTGGATGAAGCATTTCTGGATGTCACAGGAGTTCTCCATATGCACAATGACGATCACATGTTACTTGCTCAAAGGATACAGGATGCAATTCATACAAGACTCGACATTACTTGCTCGATAGGAATTGCTACCTGCAAAGTGTGTGCAAAGATTGCTTCAGATATAAATAAGCCTAATGGGATTACATATGTACCGTTTGGCAAGGAGAAAGAATATCTCTCAATTCTTCCGGTTGAGAAAATACCGGGAGTTGGAAAGAAAACATATGAACGTCTGAAGAAGTATGGGATCGTTAGAATAGGCGATCTGCTGAAGTTTGATAAATCATTTTATGATAATGAAATCGGAATTCACAGTTCATATTTATTGAACGTTGCCAATGGAATCGGGAGTGACAATGTCAGGGATGATCAGGATTCAAGAAAATCGTTATCCAAAGAGAATACTTTTTATGAGGATACTAACGATCTGAAATTCCTGGATTCAGAACTTTATTACTTGATGGAAAGATGTTGCGAGAAGCTCAGAGTGAAGGACATCAAGGCAAAGTGTATAACTGTAAAAGTGAAGTACGCCGATTTTACCGTAAACCAAAAATCGCTTACAACCGGCAGGTTATCAAATCTTGAATCAGAGTTTTATGAAGATGCTTTAAAGCTTCTCCGGAAGTTGATAAACAACAGGAAGAAGATCCGGCTGCTTGGTGTGAAGTTCTCAGAACTTGTAGAAGGCGATGACTCTGTTCAGGAAAATATGTTTACGGACATTGACAAGAGTGAGAGTCTGATGAAGAAGATTGACAAGATCAGAAAGAAGTATGATTACGGAATAGTTAAGTTTGGAAGGACCTTTGATCTTTAATTACTCATTGCTCTCGCGCTTCAACAGCATGACAAAATCATTCATAAAGAAACCGTTTCCAATATCAAAGTCTGCGATCTTCTCAATTGTAAAGCCAAATTTGAAATAGAAATTTATCGCCTGAATATTCTGCCTGTTGACAGTTAGTCTTATGGCATTATAATCAACATCCGCAAATGCAGCGTAAAACAATCCTCTACCGATTCCTTTTCCGTGAAGTCTAGTGTCAACATACCATTTATGAATCACAAATTCTTTTTCAGCAGTCTTGCTGAATGAAAGGAATCCAACCATTCTCTCATCTTCATAGCCGGCTATAAATGTATGACCATTATTGATCTGCTCTGTCAAATTAACAATACTGTACATTTTCCCCAGCATGTACTCTACTTGAAGTTGCCCTATTATTGGCGGGTAGTGCACATTCCATATTCGTACAGCAAGTTTTGACAGCTCTACAAGCTCATCAGGTGTTGATACTTTTTTGTAAATCATTTCAGCTTTGTCCATGAAACTCTTAATACGGATTTATTTCTTCTTAGTGTATTTAAGATTAATAATGTTCAGACCGTCAAGATAGAATCCATCAATGTTATTCTTCAAAAGATAGACCTTTTCATTGTAGTAAAGAAACAACCAGGCGGCATCTTCGATCACAATATTCTGCATAGTGTCGTAAATCTTTTTGCGCTCGGCAAAGTCAGTAATAGCAAGGGATTTCTCATAGAGTGAATCGATCTCCGGATTGTTGTAGCCAACCCGGTTTGGCCCCTTTGGAGTTATATTCTTACTGTAAAACAATGCCATAAAATTTTCCGGATCAAAATAATCAGCCCCCCAGCTTGCACGCCAGAAAGGAAATACGCCTTCTTCCTGTTTCGATATCAGTGTTGCCTGAACGAGCTGATCTAGTTTAAGATCGATGCCAATTGATTTGAACTGTTCCTGAACTGCTATTGCTATTGTCTTCTGAATCTCCTCGTTGCCTGTAACTAACGTAAGGTTTAGACCTTTACCGTTCGGATATCCTGCTTCATCAAGAAGCTTCAGAGCTTTCTCTTTGTCATAATTGTAACCTTTGATTGAAGAATCATAACCGGGCATTCCCGGAGGCAAAGGTCCATTAACTGCTGCAATGCCCCGGTTCTTCAACACGAAGTTCATGATCCTGTCGCGGTCTACTGCATAATTCAACGCCTGTCTGAGTTTCTTATTTCCTGCAAATGGTCCTTCTATACCTCCGGGAAGTTCAGGAGATTGCATCATACCAAAGAAGACCGTCTGAAGCCAGGGTTGCTTTTTCATGTTGAAATTCTTGGTGTCAGCTTCAAGCAAATTCCCGTTCTTGTCGGTGATCTGGTCATATGTTTCTGAAGATGGATCATGAAAGTCATACTTCCCGTTTTGAAAATCAAGAAATTCTGTTTCCGAAGATTGAGTGAATGTTATGCGAACTCCATCCAGATAAGGCAGACTATTGCCCTGAGAATCTTTTCCCCAGTATGATAGATTTTTCTCGTACAGAAGCTCCTGATCAAAAATCCATTTGTCTAATTTGAAAGCCCCTGTCCCTACCGGATTCTGACCGAACTTGTCACCAAAGTGTTCAACTGCTTCCTTTGGATAGACATAACCATAACTCATTGTAAGAATACTTAGGAACGGCGAGAATGGTTTTGTAAGTTCGATGACCAATGTTGAATCATTGTAAGCCTTTAATCCGGAAATACCGTTGACTTCAGAATTGGATTTGCCTGACATGAAATCAATATATTCCTGAGCTCCTTTTATTCTGTCTCTGAAGACCCATGAACCGCGTGTCTTGGTTTTGGGATTATTGACTCTCTCCATGCAGTATTTGAAATCCGATGCCGTTACCTTTCTGCCTTTGCCTCCAGTAAGTTTGAAGCATGGGCTGTCATGAAAATACACATCGTTTCTGAGAGTGAACGTATAGGTTAGGCCGTCTTCAGATATTGTCCAGCTTTTTGCAATGCACGGAATCAGATTGTTTTGCTTATCATATTCAACAAGTCCTTCCATCATCAATTCAAGTCCCCATATAGACTGATTGGAATTTGACATAACAGGTTCGAGTGTCTCAATGTTTTGACTTAGATTCAAAGTAAAGACATTCTTTCCGGTCTCCTTCTTTTGGTTACAAGAAATGAGAAGCAGAGAAAGAATTGTAAAAATGATGGATTGAAATTTTATCATTATGGCATTATTAGTATTTTGCAAAATAATTAATCACGTCACAAAAAATAATGAAAAGAACTTCTATCAATGGATAAACTTACACATGATAACATGCTCAAGGCACATTGCTTCTCTGATTATTCTGCATCAGATTATCTTGTTAAATACAAGAATATTCTTGAGATGTTGAGTGAAAGACTAGAGCAAACCCGTGACAATGAATATTTGGTTTTCTATGAAGATTCAGGTGAAGTGCAAAGATATTCATACAGTGAATTCATTTCAAAGATGTCCCGGCTTTCAAACTTTCTTCTTAAGGGAGGCATGATGAAAGGTGACAGGATCGCAACCTTCTCGCATAACCATGCCGATACCGTGCTGCTATATTTTGCCTGCTGGGCGGTGGGATTGGTCGTAGTTCCCATCAATGTAAGTGAAGAGTTAAGCAGAGTTGAATTCATACTCTCAAACTCTCACACAAAAATGATCTTCACGCGAAATGAATATGTTGAGAAGATCTCTGAAGTATCGAAAAGTACTAATGTGAAGATTGTAAATTTTGATAAGTTCAGTTTTGACGAATATGAAAGTGGAATTGACCTTGAGTATATGGTTGATAAAGAAGAGGAGTGTTTGATTGTTTATACATCAGGAACTACCGGAAATCCAAAAGGTGTGGTGCTTACTCAGTACAATCTTATGGTTGATGCTCAGGCAATTTCCAACTGGCACAATCTCCATAACAATGATGTGATGATGTGTGTGTTGCCGATACATCATGTCAATGGCACAGTAGTGACTATTATGACAACAATGTTTTATGGCGGCAAACTTGTTCTGAACCAGAAGTTTCATACACATTTGTTTCTGAAGAGGATTCAGGAAGAAAGAGTGAAGGTTGTAAGTGTAGTGCCGACTTTGCTGCAGTTTCTTCTGCACACTGAAGAGGAGTCAACTAATTATGATTTGAGTTCATTCTCGCATATCATTTGCGGGGCCGGTCCGTTGACGTGTGAGATTGCCAGAAATTTCGAGCAAAGATTCGGTCTCAGGATCGTACACGGATACGGGCTTTCAGAGACCACCTGTTATTCCTGTTTCATACCAATCAATCTCTCTGAGCATGAGCATTTCAGATGGCAGAATGAATTTGGATTTCCTGCCATTGGTGTTCCGGTTGAATGCAATGACATGGAGATACACAACGAGAAGGGAGTAGCACTGCCGGAGAATGAGAAGGGCGAGATTGTCATTCGCGGACACAACGTAATGAAATGCTATTATGACAATGATGAAGTCAATCGCGTGACATTTGAGTTTGGCTGGTTCAGATCCGGCGACGAAGGATTTTTCAAATATGATAGAGATGGCAGGAAAAACTTCTTCATCACAGGAAGAATCAAGGAGCTTATAATAAGGGGAGCTGTGAATATTTCACCATTGGAGATAGATGAAGTGTTATCGCGAATTGATTTTGTGAAGTCAGGCATAGCCGTAGGTTTTGACAATGACTGGTACGGTGAAGAAGTGGGTGCACTCGTGATGCTCAAAGAGGGAGTTGCAGAAGAAGAAGATGAACTTATCCGGAAAGTGCTCGAGCATTGCAGAAAGAATCTGCCCTTTTTCAAAACGCCCAAGGTTGTGATTTTTGCCGACTCGATACCGGTGACTTCCACAGGGAAGTATCAGAGGAATAAAGTGAAGCACCTTTTCTCGGAGTATAAGGAAAAGCAATTTAAAGAATTGAAAATTGAAAATTGAAAATTGAAAATGGAAAATGGAAAATGGAAAGGAAAAGGGAGGGAGGCCCTAGGAAGACCGAATCCCTTTTTTGGTTTTTGGTGGTTGAGAAAAAAAAAAATAGGTTGATTACGCGGCTACCACTCCGCGTCCCTTCCCAAGGCGCTCACTGGAGACTTTCTATTTCCTTCTGCTCAGGAAATAGAAAATTAATGAAGCAATGATGCTTATTAAAATTGATGTTGCCATTGGGAAATAGAATGTGAAGTTGTCTCTCTTTATTGTAAAATCACCGGGCAATTTTCCGAAGAATGGGATCTTGTCGATGAACATAACAATCAACCCGATGCCCGCAATGATTATTCCGGAAAGAAAAATGAATTTGCCGAACGGCTGTAAGTTTTCCATCTTGCAAAAGAAGTTTAGAATAGTTTGAATCTCGAATTGTTCGATGTTGCATTTAGAGATTCTGCTTTCAAGAAGTTGTACCAAAATCTGTGTGTTGAGATACGGTTTCAATATTTGTAATTTGCGCTAAACATGCAACAGTCAATTTAACATTCCTACACAACCAAATGAAAGAATACGACGTACTTGTAATAGGCAGCGGACCGGGAGGATATACAACAGCGATAAGAGCATCTCAGTTAGGTTTAAGAGCAGCAATTGTTGAGCGAGACAGATTAGGAGGCATTTGTCTAAACTGGGGATGTATTCCGACGAAAGCTTTGCTAAGAAACGCGGAGTTGATGAACAGTCTGAAGCACATGGATGATTTTGGAATAAGCGTTGAAGTGAAGAAATTTGATTTCGAAAAGATCATCTCAAGATCCAGAGGTGTTGCTGATACTTCCGAAAAGGGAGTAAAGTTTCTGATGAAGAAGAACAAGATCGATGTATATGAAGGAACGGCGATGATCAACAAAGACAAATCCATTACCGTTACTGATAAGGAAGGCAAGGAAGTTGAGAAGCTTAAAGCAAAGCATACTATCATTGCAACCGGGGCCCGGGCGAGAAGCATTGGAAATATAAAATTTGATGAAGAGAAGATCCTGTCATCAACCGGAGCGATGACACTCAAGAAGATTCCTTCAAAGATGACAATTGTTGGCAGTGGCGCAATTGGTGTGGAGTTCGCATATTTCTATAATGCATTTGGAACCGAAGTTACAATAATTGAAATGCTTCCTAACATTTTGCCTATAGAAGATAAGGATATTTCTGACGTAGTGACAAGAGAGTTTAAGAAAGCCGGAATAAAGCTGTTGACCGAGACCAAAACAGAAGGTGTCGAAATCAAGGGTGGTAAAGTTGTAACCAAAGTTTCCGGAAAGAGCAATGAAGACATTGTGTCTGATGTAGTACTGCTTGCAATCGGGGTACAGGGAAATGTAGAGAACATTGGGCTGGAGAATCTTGGCATTGAACTGGAAAGAGGGCATATCAAAGTTGATAAAGATTACAAAACAAATGTTGAAGGTTTCTATGCTATCGGAGATGTTATCGGTCAGCCATGGCTCGCGCATGTAGCATCTTCCGAGGGTATAAACTGCATTGAAAAAATAAATGGCATGCATGTGCCGGACATAAACTATTTGAACATTCCCGGATGTACATATTGCCAGCCACAGGTAGCATCAGTTGGGCTAACAGAGAAGAAGGCAATTGAAGCCGGTTATGAAATCAAAGTGGGGAAGTTTCCGTTCTCGGCAAGCGGCAAATCAAGAGCGATGGGAGAAACGGCAGGGCTGATAAAAGTTATTTTTGATGCGAAGTATGATGAGCTTCTCGGAGCACATATTGTTGGAGTTGAAGCAACAGAACTAATATCGGAGTTTGTACTGGCAAAGTCACTTGAAGCCACGCATGAGCAAATACTGAAGACAGTTCATGCGCATCCGACCTTAAGTGAAATTAATATGGAAGCCGTTGGTGTTGCTTACGGCGAGGCAATAAATATTTAAGTTGCCAATACAATCTAATTAGCCTATCTTTTAAAACAAGAAAACAGAAGGAGAAAACTGAAATGGAAGACAACAAAACAGGAAAAGGAATTCTGCTGCTGGGATTCCTTACAGGAAGTGTGCTCGGAGCAGCAATAGCTTTGCTCTATGCACCTAAAGCAGGAAAAGAATTGAGAAACGACATCAGGGTTAAGAAAGATGAATATCTTGATGACACCTCTGAATATCTCGAGATAGCCAAGACAAAGGCCGGCGATCTCATCAATGAAGGAAAGAAGAGATCGGAAAAGCTGATTCATGATGCAAAGGAAAAGGCAACTTCTCTTATAAAGGACGCGAACTCGGTACTCAATCAGGCAAAGGTCAGAGCCACAAATATGACCGATTCATCGAAGGACACCATTGTTGGAGAAAGCGAAAGAATTAAAGATGCTTTCAAAGCAGGTGTAGAAGCTTACAATCAGGAAAAATCAAAAAGCATCTGACGATAAACATTCTAAACACGGAGTGATTTTGGAAAGCACTGTGACGATTATTCAGTTCATAGCTGACATTGTAGTTATTCTTTTGTTCATAGGGCTTGTGATACTTGTGATCAATATGATAAAGTATCTAAAGATCCTTGCAGAAAAAGTCGAGGGAATTTCGGTTAGCTTAGTTGATCTAAAGCCGAAAATTGAGTTAAGCCTCTCTAAAGTGAATGATCTCTCCGACAATATGAGTTCATTGTTTAATAATGTTAATGATCAGGTTGACAAAGTTGGTTTTGTTGTAAATAAATTTACAGATACAGCAAATGATGTTCTTGATCTGACAAACAATCTTCAGCAAAAAGTGCATACGCCTCTGATTGAAGGAGCCGGCACAATTTCGGCAATTAGCTCCGGTGTCAAAACTTTCATGGATGTCTGGAGTTCCGGCAAGCAAAGGCGCATTGCAAGAAAGAGAGACAGGAAGGTTGAAGAATTGACCGAATCAATAGAAGAGTTCAACAAAGAACTTGATGAAGTTAATTCGCAATTGTCTGATCTTCAATCAAAGGACTGATTAGATTTTAGAATGACCTATAAGGCAGATTGAATAATTCAGTCTGCCTTTTTTTGTTGAAGATATTCTAATGCCGGTTGCAATAAAGTGTTGAAATTCTCAAGTAGCTATAAAAAAGCCCGGCTTATTTGAAGCCGAGGCTTTTGTATTTATAAGTCATTGTTCAATTACTTGATCAAAGTCATACGCTTTGTTTCAGTGAAACTATTAGTTCTGATCCTGTAAAAATAGACGCCCGAAGTTAGTACAGATCCGTCAAATTTGTATTCATAATTTCCCGGATTTACAACTTCATTGACAAGTGAATTCACTTCCTTCCCGGTCAGGTCGAATACTTTTAGCGAAACAAAACTCTTCTCAGGAACTGAGAACCTGATACTTGTAGCCGGGTTAAAGGGATTCGGGTAGTTCTGTTCAAGTGCATACTTGTCCGGTAAATTTGTTCCTATCTGAGAAATGCTGATCTGATTATCTCGCTTGAAAGTAATGTTAAATGTCTGGCTCGATTTCAATGAATCACCGTTTAAAAATGCCCATACTGCCCATTTGCCTGCAACGGAATCTCCGGGATTGAGACCCAGACCAGCAAGAATGCCGTCTACAGCCGAAGGCGTAACCGTGAGCACTGTATCACTTCCACTATTGTTGGAAGACAGACTCAGTATTACATTGCTTAACTCAGGCGCACCAAATTTCCATTTATAAGTTACTCCCTGAGCTGACTTTGACCATGTAATGTTTACAGGAGAAGTGTTTGTTGGATTACTTACAAAGGTGAGACCGGTTGGAGGAAACAAAAGATTAAAACCGGCAAGCCTGCTTCTTCGGAATGTAATGTTAAATACCTGAGCTGATCTCAACGAGTCAACTCCATTGTATGCCCACACCGCCCATTGGCCCGCAACCGAATCACCGGGGTTCAATCCAAGTCCGGCAAGAATTCCATCAACAGCGGCAGGCGTCACGGTAAGTACTGAATCAGTTCCTCCATTATTGGATGATAAGCTTAGTATCGTTGAACTGATATTTGGTGCACCGAATTTCCATTTATACGAAGCTCCGTTGCCGGATTTTCTCCAGTTGATGTTTACAGGTGCATTATTCTCGGGAGAGGTAACAAGAGTGATCCCGGCTGGTGGGAAGAGAAGAGCGAATGAATTCAACAAGGGTTTTCTCTTGAATGTTATGTTGAATACCTGGGCTGATCTCAGGGAGTCAGTTCCGTTGTAAGCCCACACTGCCCATTGTCCGGCAACAGAATCTCCCGGATTAAGACCTAAGCCGGCAAGTATTCCATCTACAGCAGCGGGAGTCACAGTCAGGCTTGTCTGAGTTCCGTTATTGTTGGAAGGCAGATTAAGTATTACGTTGCTGACTGATGGAGCGCCGAATTTCCATTTGTATGTAGCGCCGGCAACAGAGGAGCTCCAGGTAATGTCTATTGGATTGCTGTTCGCCGGGTCAGAAAGGAATGTAATACCCGTAGGAGGAAACAAGAGATTAAAAGGCGCAAGAATTATTTTCCTTTTGAATGTAATATTGAAAGCTTGAACTGACCTGAGCGAGTCAGTTCCTCTGAAAGCCCATACCGCCCATTGCCCTGACACTGAATCACCAGGGTTAAGACCGAGTCCTGCCAAGATCCCGTCAACTGCCGCAGGAGTTACGGTAAGAGCTGTGGCAGTACCACTGCTGTTAGAAGAGAGGTTAAGAATTACATTGCTGACAGACGGTGCACCGAATTTCCATTTGTAAGTTGCGCCGGTACCGGCACTCGACCATGTAATGTCAACAGGTGTATTATTTCCTGGCTCAGTGACAAACGTAAGTCCTGTTGGCGGAAACAACAGGTTAAAAGGATTCAAAGCCTGCGAGTGGGCATAGTTTGTCATTTGTGTAACCCCCCCGACAGTAAAAGAAAGCAGGAACATAATGAACAGTCTGAAACGGCCTTTTGCATTTTTCTTTTCCATGTTATTCTCTTTTGGTTTATGATTAATTAATGAAATCAAACTTGTGCAAACTATTCATTGCATCAGTTGACTCAAAATCAAAAGATTTCAAAACATAGAAATTGGAGAGACCAATCCGGAATTTATAACCTTAAAATTACGGCTTGCAAGAAGTGTCTGAATATTCGCAGGTTAATTATTGTGCGGTGGGTTTTTATACTACCAGGATATCACTTAATTTTATTTTTGATTTTGCCCTGACTGAATCAGAGAAGGACACTTTACCGGACAGACTCTCGATCCAGGAGAAAATATCAAAATACTCGGAGGCGTTTCCAAAGTTTTCTTTTTTGTAAACATTCCTGAGTTCATATTCAAACAATTCCAGGTGCTCTATCAGCGCCTTTCTTTCAGCAAAACCCGGAAGTTTGCACACCGACTTTAGAATCAGACTTTCTATTTTATAGAGTCTATCGGACTTCTTAAGGAATCTCTTGGCCGATTGATATTCATATTCAAGGTTGTCATAATTGCCAAGTTCATAATGAATAATCATGTTTAGAATTCTTGCAAACGCTTTATAATCCTGCCTTGACTCACTCTTATCGCTCAGGATTCTGTTAAGCCACTTGAGCGACTTTTCTTTCTCACCTGCTCCAAAGTAGAGGTAAGCAATTGAATAGATTACCTTAAGCTCTTCAGACTTGTTTATTCTGCCCTCGTATTGATGAAGCCAATCTGTTACCTCGTTGACCACCGATAAGCCCTCTTTGAAAAATCCTGAAATAATATAGATGTTCAACTCGAAGTTGTAAGACTTGAAATACATTTCAGTGAAATTGGGTGACGTTCCTGACATTCTGTGCTGATCAGAGATCTCTCTTTGTTTGCGGAGATAACTTATGCATCGCTTAAAATCCCTAAGGTTGTATGACATTGCAATTGCGTCACTCAGCGCATATAGGTGTTCTTTTATTCCACCTGCAACTTTTTCTGGATTTTTTTCGATAAGTTCCAATCGGCTGATTGTGTTTCTGAATGCATTCTTGTGGTCATTGATTCCATAGAAGAATAGATAATTGACAATGTAGTAAAGGTTCTTTGATCTTACCGATGTTGCTAAAGAATCACTCTTCATTAAAGGATGCCTTACTATCTTTTTGAATGCCTCTGCCTCAGCATTATTTCTTGACACACCTCTTCTTTTGAACAATGAAGACATTTTGAGATATAATGCATAGTATTCTGCGACGTTCTTCTGCTTCTCAAGCACATCCAATTCCTGCTCAAGCATACTATCAACGTATTTGTCAAAGCCGGGTTCATTGATCTTCCTGTAGTCGAAATTCTTCTGATCCCTGATAATATCGGACAACTTTGAGAAACGTTCTTCTTCGAGTGCTTTTTTCTTTGCCCGGTTTAGGATCTGTTCAGACTGGTCAAACAAAGTTTTCTGAAAAAGTATTATATACTGATCCCTGAGGTTTGTGATCTGAGAATCAGTTGACTTGTCATCATTGAAACTAACGAGGCTCTTGAGGATCATATTGTACAGGTAGTTCTTTGCTGCTGTAAATTGTTTAACAAATTTTTCGTTCCTGAACTGTCGCTTTATCTCTGACTCGTTGTAGTTATCTTCCTGCTTGTTTATGGCATCAAAAAGTTTGAGATAATTATTGTCTTTATCACTGATATGTCTCTTTGCAAACTTCATGAAATAGCCTTTTTCCGGAACTGTCATCGAACGAATCAGTTTCCAAAGATCTTCTGAAGGTGTCTTCAATTGTGGTCTTTTGTATTATTAAAAGCAGTTAGCTAGAACTAATGTTTGCAAGTATAGCAGTAACGTTCAAAGTTTCAATTCACTTCAATATTGTCAATCTGCTGAAATCACATATTCTCCCGGTTGCTCTTGCAACTTTCGATTATTTTCTGATTCGTGCGTTCCAGTTGCATAGGTTTTGTTACAATAAAATATTATGACAGTTGTTAATTTACAAATCAAAGGATTGAGAGACGTGTGAACTTTTTCTTAGTGAAGGTCTGTTAGCACAAGTTACCAAAACGGTAGTTAAATTCACAGCGAGCGACTTCTATGTTTTGACTATTTTTTGTTTCACCTTATATCATATTCTTGCTAACTTAACTAAATGTGAATTCAATCTATGCTCTTGATATGAGAATAATATTAGCACTTATTGCAGTTATTCTGTCCGCTTCACTGATAAAGGCTCAGCAATTCGGAAGAGTTGACCTGAACATTCAGGGATTGTCTCACGGCAAAGCAAACTGGATTGACATAAACTCTGACGGCAAGCTTGACTTCTTTGCAATTGGAAAGAATGAGATGCAAAAGCCGGTTGCATTGCTCTTTCTGAATTCAGACAGCGGACAATTCATACAGCTTTTTACCGCTATACCCGGTGTGCTCAATGGTTCTGCGGCATGGAGTGACTTCGACAATGACGGTGATCTGGATCTGCTCATATCGGGATTTAAGCAAACAGGTCAGAGCTTTAGCGCTTTTACAGCGGTTTATGTAAATGAACTTCCAAGCGGCTTCTTCAATCTCAATCAATATTTCCCTGCAGTACACTCCGGTAGTGTGAGCTGGGTTGACTATGACAATGATTCGAGGAAGGACATATTCCTGACCGGTATCGGGATTGACGGGATGCCTGTCTGCAGATTCTTCAGAAATAACGGAGCATCTTTTGAAGAACAATTAGCTCCATTTCCGGCATTATACAATTCAACTGCAGAATGGAATGATTTTGACAAAGATGGCGACGCTGATCTGTTGCTTTCAGGACAAAGGAATGAAGATCCGAACTCCTATCTCACAAGAGTCTATATTAACACTTCAGGATTCTTTTCAGAATCTCCCACAGTATTGCCACAGTTATCAAAAGGCTCGGCAGCCTTCGGAGATTTTGATTCGGACGGACATGCAGATATTGTGCTTAACGGTGAGTCAAACTCTGTAGGTCCCGGCAATTCGAATAACATACTGAAGATTTTTCACAACGAAGGAAACGGCATCTTTGAGGAGCATCAGGCAGGAATCATAGGAATATCTTCGGGTAAAGTGATTTGGGCAGACTTTGATTGCGACGGATTTCTTGACATTCTTGCAACGGGCAATATGGAAAACAACGCATCCGGAATGACCCGCATATTCCGAAATACGGGAGAGAATTTTGTCGAAGTAATAAGTAATCTACCGGATATGATGAATGGATATGTGACAGCAGGTGATTTTGATAATGATAGAAAACTTGACATCTTAATGCTTGGACATAATTCAGAAGGTACAGTATTGACAACGGCGGTATTCAGAAATCTCATTCCCGTCATCAATGAACTTCCTGTTGAGCCCAAAGGACTTACTACTACATTTGACAACGGCATTGTATTCTTCAACTGGCTCAGCGGCTTTGATCCTGCAACGCCAGGTGAGGGTCTAAGTTATAACATAAGAGTGGGAACGTCTCCGGGATCGGTTGATATTGTCTCGCCTGAATCATACGGTCTTAACGGGTTCAACAGACTGCCAGGATTTGGCAATACCGGGAACTCAAAAAGGTTTCATATCAACGGACTCAGGAATGGAAGATATTACTGGAGCGTACAAACATTGGATAACTCATTCGGAACTTCCGGGTTTTCAGCTGAAGAGTCGTTTGTGATTGCCAATGATTCTGTTGGGAATATAACAGAACTTCAACCGGAATTTGAACTACGTCAGAATTATCCCAATCCATTCAATCCGCTTACTGTCATTAGCTATAAGACAACAAAGTACAGCACTGTGAAGCTGAAGATCTTCAATAATATCGGCATGGAAGTCACAACTCTGGTAAATTCGGCACAGAATGCCGGAACATATTCAGTAGAATTCAATGCAAACGGAATGTCGAGCGGTATTTACTTCTACTCGCTCGAGGTTAATGAAAAAGTTGTTGATTCAAAAAGGATGATTCTTCTTAAATAAAAAACTGATCTTCGAATTTCACTATATTCAAGGCAGATTGAATTTTCCAGTCTGCCTTTTTTTGTTGAAGATATATAAAATACCGGCGTCAAAATTTCAGACCAAATACAATTCTGATTGACCTTTAAATTTATGTTCGAGCATAAATCCCTAATCTCTTACAGCATACCAGTTTCCGCTTCCTGTTGCAGTATCAGAGAATATTCCTGATGCAAAACCTGCTCCGAGAAGTTCGTCGAAATCACCGCTGAAATTTCCAACTGCAGTTTGTGAACAAGCTCCTGTAAAACCGCCTGTAATCCTGCCGTTGAATGCAACTTTGCCTTTAACGAAAACATTATTCACTCCCGAGCTCAGATCTACAATGCTGCAAAATGAGCCATCATCCTCTATTGTCACAGTAGATTCACCAATATACTGACCGGTCGCATTGTTGAAGGATATCTTCCATGTTCCGCTAAAGGTCACAATTTGTTCAATTGGAGTTTCTGTGCATGCCGTGATTCTCAACATAAGAATCAAGAGAATGGAAACAATTGACCATTTACGTATGTACTTGATCATGTCAAAATCCTCCTGTATATCCGACAGTGAAATTAATGCTGTTGTTTGAAATGCTCAGCACTTTTTCAACATCGGGATCTTTTACTATGTCACTTAATCCAAGGTCATACCTAACTTCAATCAAAAACCCCTTGTAAACAACACCACCTCCGAATATTAGTCCCATGTCGCTACTATTCAGTTTGTCGGTGACTTTTTTTTCAGTGGTGAGTTGTTGATTCTGAAGACTTGTCTCTGACTCAATATTCTCCTTAGCCTTCAATAGAGTTGAGAAGTAACCGCCCGCAATTGCAAAGACCTTACTATTATCCAGGCTCTCTCCTATTGACAGATTCAGCTGTGGAAGAAGTGAGAATTGCAGATATTGTATAGTGTTTGTGAAAGTTCTTGTAAGGGAAGTAACATTCTGAGACGGGAGTACGTTGATCTCGACTACTCCTCCTTTGTCGGCATACTGCAATTGAAACCTTCCTTCAAAGTTCTTTGTGAAAGAAGCAGAGATGAATCCTCCGATACTAAATACTGTTCTCGGATCATTTCTGAATGAAGCATCAGAGTTTTCATCCGGAATCTCGTATGTGTAATAATTTGTAGAGAGGTTTATTCCGGTGAATACTCCGAAGGAAAGGCCGACTTTCTGAGAATAAGAAAGTTCACTGGAGATTAACACTAACAATAGGTAAGCTAATAATTTGCTCTTCATATCGTATTAGTGTTTAAAGTTAATTCTAATAACGATAAAATTTACCCAAACTGGATTGTGTCAGTAAGTCAATAATTTGTATCCGCATCTGTTTCACTTTTAGAATCCAATGACTCAAAGATTTATTCAGATCTTCTCATCATCTAAATTTTTCACACGACCTTATCTTACAAACCCGGAATTTGACTTTGATCATCAGGCAACAAAAATGTTCTGCAGCCCAAATTAGTATTGACTTCTGTTATTGAAGTATCTAAGTTTTCTCACCATCAATAAATAGCTTCTAAAATTTTTTCATAATCTTTAACCGTAAGGAGGTTTTATGAAAAGGCTATTACTCACTATCTTCATCTCACTCACTTTCATCCACTTAATGTATGCAGTCGACGGGCCAAATGTCTGGAGCACATCGCTTTCAGGAGCCGGTCAGATCTGGGCTGTTGCCGTTAGTCCATCATCGCAGAGCACAATGTATGCAGGCAGCAATACAACCGGAATCTGGAAATCGACTAACAGCGGAATGAACTGGATACAGTCAAACAACGGCCTTACAAATTTGACAATTCAGGCAATTGCTGTGAGTCCTTCAAATCCGCAGGTAGTTTATTGCGGAACAAGTCAGACCGGTGCAAATGCCGGTGTGTTTGTATCGACTGATGCCGGTGCAAACTGGAGCCAGATCAATAACGGCATCGTGGAAACATCAAAAGGGATTCAGTCAATTGCAGTAGATCCAACAAATGCAAACACAGCTTATGTTGCAGTATTTGATGGGGTCGCAGATTCACCACAAGGTCTCTACAAGACCACCAACCAGGGTGCAAACTGGAATGTCGCGAACACCGGTATTGGAACGATCAAGAATATTCTTACTATTATCGTCAATCCGCTTAACCCGAATGTTGTTTTCTGCGGAACATCCTTTGGTGTTGTTTCACAGCAAGGTCCGGCAAAAATTTACAGAAGCAATAATGCCGGTGAAAGCTGGACTGATGCAAGTTCGGGGTTGCCAAACCTGACAACTGATAATAAACCTGTAAGATGCCTTAGCATGGTGCCTTCAGACACTTCATTCATAATGACAGGTCTCTTTCTGAATACAGATTCGCTGAGCGGTGTTTATGTCTCAACTAACGGAGGCGGTCAATGGATCAGAAGGCATAACGGTTTGCCGAATGCAGTTGGAACACTTATCAGAAGTTGCATGGTAAGACAGGGCAGAACAAGTGAACTGTATGTCGGTCTTGGCAACGCAACGAATCTGGGAATTGGTGTTTTCAGAAGTACAAACCAGGGTGTAAGTTGGAGTGACTTTAACGGCGGAACGCTTGCCGGTTCAGTCTCTGTAAGGGCTTTAGGTTTCAGATCTACAGCAGACAGTACAGTTTTTGCCGGCGGTGCGCATCCTACGGTCGCGACCGGGCAAGGTGTATTTGAGTATTCACTATTCATCACAGGGATAGGGAATCAATCTCAAATCAATCCGCAAGACTATTCTCTGAATCAAAATTTCCCGAATCCTTTTAATCCGGTAACACGAATCAGCTATACATTAGGTAAGCCGGACATTGTGACAATAAAGGTATTCGACATTACGGGAAAAGAAATCAGGACAATTGTGAATACATATCATGCAGCCGGAAGTTATGAAATTGATTTCAACGGCAGCGAACTTTCAAGCGGCGCATATTTTTACAGAATGCAGTCCGGAAATTTTTATGAAGTAAGATCCATGATACTCATGAAGTAAATGCTGATATCAATAGTCATTTTACATTGACTCGCATGAGTCTATGTGAACCATGGTATGTCCTAATGCATTTAATGTACATAACTTATGAACTATTTTTTTTAAAATTAAAGATAAGGAGAATTGTTATGAACTCAGTATCAACCATGCTTCACAATTTTGCACTCATCCTCCGCTTGTTTCTATTGCTTTTATTTGCATACCCTGTAACGACTTTTGGAAGCGGTACATTATACATCAACCAGGATTTTGAGAATACTTCATTTCCCCCAGCCGGATGGACTCTCGCCAATACATCAACATATGATTGGATTAGAACATCTTATGCCAGCGGTTATGGAATCGGAGGTTCATCTGCAATGGTTGATTTTTATGATTACTCAAGCGGTAATTTTGAATTGACAACGTCTACATTCCCGTCTGCAACCGGCGGAGATTCACTTTTGTTTGATCATGCTTATGCAACCGGTTCTGCCGAAAATGACAGACTTGAGATTTACACTTCTACAGATGCAGGAGCGACATGGAATTTGCTGATATCACTTACAGGCGGAGTCAGTGGCCCATTGAGAACAGCTCCGCCAACGTATGACCTCTTTGTGCCAACTTCCTCACAATGGGCAACAAAGGGTTATTCTCTTCCGGCCGGAACAAACAAAATCAAGTTTACGGCAGTCACTGCATTCGGCAACAATTTGTATTTCGACAATATCAGAATCGGTGCAAAGTTTTCGAATGATGCCGGAGTTAACGGTATATCTCAGCCGAAGTGGGCAATCACTCCGCAAACAATGGCCCCGAAAGCGACAGTGAAGAATTACGGAACAACTCCGCAGACATTTCAGGTAACAATGTTAATCAGTCCCGGAGCTTACACAAATACTCAGACAGTCACTAATTTGCTTCCGGGTGAATCGCAAGTAGTAACTTTTAGTAATCACAATTTTTCAACAAACGGAAATTACACTCTCAGGGCTTACAGTTCACTTGGAGGAGATCAGAATGTTTTGAACGACACGATTTCAAATTCACTTGTTGTAACTTCTTCGCCAAGAAATGTCGTGCTCGAATTCTGCACGGGAACTTGGTGCCAGTGGTGCCCTTGTGGTGATGATGAAGCGCACAACCTTTCTGTTGCTTATCCAAACTCTGTTATCCTTGCTTATCACGGAGCAAGCAGTGATCCTTGGACGAATTTCAACGGCAACGGAATAATAAGCGCGCTTGGTTTTGGAGGCTATCCTTCTGGACTTAATGACAGAAGGCTTGGAAGTCATAATGGCTGGGGTTCATTCTTCACTGATGCAGAGTACAGATATTTTAAGAATCCGGCGTCTCCCGTTGAGATTGTTTCTACAAATGTGAATTACAACTCATCAACAAGGCAATTGACCGTTAACCTGAATGCAAAAGCATTATCAGCATTATCCGGACAATATAAAGTTAATTACATTATCACTGAAGACAATCTTGTTTATCCTCAAACCGGTAATTCATATTGTACCGGAAGTTCAACATGGGTTCACAATTGGGTTGTTAGGAATATTGTAAATACAGTGACCGGGGATAATGTAAACACAGGTACCTGGAATGAAGGGCAGGTTTATCCGCTTAGTTTCACTACGGCTATTGATCCTGCCTGGGTTGCAGGCAATTGCAAATTCCAGGTTATGATCTTCAAGGATAATGGTGTGTTGAATACTTCGGAAATTCAGCAGGGCTTCAGCGCTCCAATAATTACAACAGGTATAAGCCAGAGCAATTCGCAAACTCCGGAGAAGTTTGAACTTTCGCAAAACTATCCGAATCCTTTCAATCCTTTTACAAGTATCAGATTTGCATTGCCGAAAGACGGAGAAGCATCGCTGAAGATATTTGATGCAACCGGAAAACTGGTTGCAAAATATCTTGACGGATTTGTTACGGCCGGACCTTACAATGCTCAGATTGACGCTTCAGGATTTTCAAGCGGTATCTATTTCTATTCTCTTACTTCAAATGGATATCAGGCAACGAAGAAAATGATGCTTGTGAAGTGATCATACGAATATGATTGTTTGGCAATAACATAAATTATTTGCAGTTCGGGGTTCCACCCGCAAGTATTAGTGGAACCCCGTTTCATATTTCTTAGCAGAGAATTAAACTTTCACAAAAAAAGTTTGTAATAGAAGCAAGCTGAATTCTGATTGAGCAAAGTCTTACGTTAAGCAACTTCTCTTACGGCGTTATAACAAATATGAACAACGTTGCATTGTTATCTGCAATTGAGAAGTCTGTCCCGTCAACAAAGTTGTCCCCGTTCAGATCAGTCCCAACATATCCAACAACAAAATTGCTTGCATCATTGTCGATCAGGCTGACATCAGATGCATCAATCGCCCCATCCTTCGTAACATCACCGCTGTAAATGCAATACTTGCCGGATTTGAGTTTCAAATTATTGCCATACGCTTTGGAGCTGGATGTTGTGAAATCATAAGTTGTAATTCCGCCAACAGTAAATGACGGCGGATTGGCACTCCATGTTTCCAAACCATTCCTGTGTTTTATGGCAATGTATTTTGATGATGTTCCAATATTCAGAAATGACAACGACCCGCTGCCAGATGTGCTGAGAAAGATCCTTCCTGAATCGGAGATCGCATAAGGCGCTGTTGAATTTCGAAGATATACAACTACTGAATCCTGTACATGTGCGACACCATCCCAGAAACCTTCAATTGCCATGGTGAGATCAAGAGTAGTTACGCTCGTTACGATGGAAGCATTATTGAATTGAATGCCCCATCCGTAAAGTCTTCCCGTATCAGTAGTTGTTCCGTCGTCAGTGATCCGGAGCTTCCATGCGCCCTGGGTATTGTCACCAAGAAATACTGTCGAAAAATTCTTTTCCGGTCTTATCACAGGAGCAAATGAAACATGACTCAATGCAGTAACAGAGTAATCTGCCTGATCGTCAAAAATGGTCACTACATTATCGTTAGTTCCAACCATTGTATTATCAGTTGAGAAGTCTATAGATTCTCCGCTCGGTGAGATCAGGTACAAGTCCAGGTCTGCATCATTCTTATGATTCAATGCAACGAACAGATTGATGTCGTAAATTGATGTATTAAACGGAATGTCCAACGTGTCATATATAGTACCGGATCCGCCTGAAGCAGGAATTCTTCTGTCAGTCTTCTTCATGGTGTATCCGGAAATAAATGAACGAAGGTCAGCTCTGTTCAAAGGGCTTATCGGTTGATTTTCCACTGAAGCCGGGTGACTGAATCGCGCTCCGTTCATGCACTCAAGCTTTGGACCACCGTCTCCGTTATCAAATGTAGTTCCGTCAAGATTATAGCTGACATTTGTCATTCCGGTGTTTGGTTGATTTGTGGAATCAATTGACCTGTAGAAGTAGCTGTTGATCTGTTCAATTGTCTTAGCATAGTTTGCTATTCTTACTTCATCAATGAAACCATTGAAGAAGTTTGCAGGAAATCCTCCGGATAAATCACAGCCAATTCTCAGCGAATCTGTGTTCGTGCCGATCGCTCCTGTTATACTAGTACTTGCAGTGTCGAGTTCGCCATTGATGTATATGTTAGTTGAAGTTCCGTTGTAAGCTGCTGCTACGTGCCACCAACGATTTGCAATCAGCGTCATCTTACTTGTAAGCAATGCAGATCCGCCCTTTGGGTAAAATTCAACTTTCCCCGCATTAAGGTTTAGCAAATATGCGGTAGCAGGATTCTTAGATACAATCACGCGCGATCCTGTAATTGATCTTGGATAGATCCAGGCTTCAATAGTGATTGCGGATGATGGGCTTATCAGTGAATTACTATTTCCTTTCAGATAATCCGAAGTCCCGTTCAGTTCAATGCTTTCATTTGGGAAAGTTGTTGTTGATGGAATGTTGCTTTGGTCTGATGCAGCATTGCCGCGATTGATTCCGTTATTGCCGTTGCCAGACCAATCGTTGAGAGTGAAAACCGTGCCTCCCGGATTTTGCTTTTGAAATGTTTGAGATAGCACCAGTCCGCTGTAAACTGCACCGGAAGTTGCAAGTGAAGTTCTGAAGTAGGTAGCAACTTCAGTTGTTGTCAGAGCCTTATTCCAAATCCTTACATCATCCATCAATCCGGCAAATGATGCTGATGTGCCTGAAACTCCGATGAACAGCGAGTCTGTGTTTGAAGCCGGAGCGGCAGAAACAACCAATGCTCTGACATTCAATACACCGTTAATGTAAATTGCGAATGAGTCTGTTGCAGAGTTGTATGTCGCGCAAACATGTCTCCAACTATTTGCCGCCACAGTTCCGGTGCTTGTGAGCCTGACGATACCGTTTGTTGAAACAGTAATTCTTCCACCGGGAATTATTCTCAAAGCGTACCTTAGCGAAGCACCAAGTGTAGAGCCTTTTGAGATTATTCCTTTATCGGTTGTTGATACGCTCGAAGGATTTACCCATGCTTCAAGTGTGAAGCTTCCTGTAAGATTCAGAGTGGATGAATTCGGAATTGCGATGTAACTGCTAGTAGTTCCTGCAAATTGTGCGGCCTGATTCCAATACAATTGTGCATTAGCTCCGGAAGTGCACAATATTAAGAAGATGCTCATGAATATTGAGTAGATCTTCAGTCTATTCTTTTTCATAGTATCAAAGATTTGAGTTTCGAAAAAGTGACCTACAGATCCGTTCGAGATTGATACTGTAGATCTTTATTCCTTAAATTTAAAGCTGAACAAAAGTGAAAGTTTCATAGGCTTTAGGAAATTTGAATTAGAAATGCTTTAGAAAACTTAGCAGGGACGGATGGAGTTGTTTCAATAACTTCGGAGACAGTTAAAAGTATTGCTCTGAAATTCTTAGATGAATTAGCAGGAATGAAAACCTGATACCTGATCAGATCGTCTTGCTACTGCGGGAAATTAAATGACGTGATGTTCATTTGTGTGTGATTTCGCTTTATAAGAATGATCAGATTTTCAGCACGATCTTTCCAAACTGTTCCATATTCTGCATCCTTTGAAATGCTGTTACAATATATTCAAGATCATATGCAGAATCAATTACAGGCGTGATACATCTTTCTCCGACAAATCTCAGCATGTCAGAAAAGTCATCGCTTGAGCCCATTGTTGTTCCAAGCAAGCTGATCTGCTTCCAGTAAACTTTGTAAAGATTAACATTCTCCGCTCGTCCCAGGGTTGCGCCATACAAGACGATGCGACCTCCGTACGAAACTGCTTCAAGCAATGCTGACATAGTATTTCCGCCGGTACCGTCAATAATGACATCAATGTTTTTCTCACTTTGAGAAAGAATCTGCTTCCACCATTCGGGATCTGTATATAGCGCGCCCGCCTTTGCCCCAAGATCAATTGCTTTGCTGATCTTCTTTTCACTGCCGGAAGTAACGAACACATTTGCCCCTGCGGCAATTGCAAGCTGCATTGCTATTGTTGCTACACCGCCTCCAATGCCCGTTATCAGCACATTCTCACCGGACATGACATTTGCCTTCCTGAACAGGGCTCTGTATGCTGTAAGTCCTGCCAGAGGCAATGCCGAAGCTTCGGCAAAACTGAGGTGTGAAGGCATTCTGTAAACGAGTGAACTCTTCACTTTGACAAAGTCAGCAAATGTACCATTGTCAGGCATGCCGAGTATTGAGTAATCATTTGATTGGTGGAGTTCATTATTGCCCCAGTTCAAAGAGGGATTTATAACAACCGAATCCAGTTCATCTATTCCTCCGGTATTCTTGCCTCGTGCATAAATGATTCCGGCGCAATCAGAACCCAATATAACGGGAAGTTGTATCTTCGCATACTGTCCGAGTGAAATCCAAAGATCCCTGTGGTTCAGTGAAGCATATCTGACTTTCACAATTACTTCATCATCTCCTGCAACCGGTTTTGGAACTTCTTCAACTCTTAGATTTTCCGTTAAGGTATCAATGCTTCCTGTACTGTGCAACACTGCAGCTTTCATCAGATTTTCACGTCAATTGATACTGGGCAATGATCACTGCCCGTAACATCCATGTATACTTCAGAAGAAATTATATTGTCTGCAAAATCTTCTGAAACCATGAAATAGTCTATTCTCCAGCCAAGGTTGCTTTCGCGCTTACGAGTGACCTGATCCCAAAATGTATATAACCCTTCTTCCTTATGAAACTTTCTGAAAACATCTACATATCCAAGCCGTATCAGCTTATCAATCCATTCCCGTTCTTCAGGAAGGAATCCGGAATTCTTTCTGTTCTTGTCGGGTTCAGCAAGATCAATTTCTTTGTGAGCTGTATTGAAATCACCCGTAACGATTATTCCCTTTCTTCCCAGATAATTCTTATCCAGTTGGAAGAAAAGTTCGTTATAAAAATCCAGTTTGTATCTGACTCTTTCCGGACCTCTTCCGCCGTTTGGGAAGTAAACATTTGCAAGAACAAACTTTTCATATTCGGCAAATATCACTCTGCCTTCCGAATCAAAATACTCATTGCCAAGACCTAGCTTGACACGTTCCGGTTTTGGCTTCGAATAAATGCACACACCGGAGTAGCCTTTCTTTTGAGCAGAGAACCAGTGGGATTCGTAACCGGGAATATTCTTGACAGAATCATCAAGCTGTTCTGGTTGTGCCTTCGTTTCCTGCAGGCAAACAATATCTGCGTTTGTTCTCTTGAACCAGTCCATGAAGCCCTTGTTCTGCGCAGCTCTTATACCGTTGACATTCCAAGTGAAGATTGAAATTGCCTCTGAATTGTTTTTCTTTTTAACAGGCATGACGAAATGCTTTGAGAATTATATTAGAATGGAAGCAAAGAATTTAATTTGCAAAGTTAATTAACTATTTTCTTTTAAGATAGACTAAGATAAGATATGTTTAGAAGATCAAAATCAATTAGAGAACTTTACGACGAAGCCAAAGGCTTCGACCTTGTAATAACCAGCGATCCTGCATTAGCCACGGGACTAAATCATATGATTGATCATCCCCGCATTGGCGCATTTGCACTTACTCCAAGGCATCTTGCTGCTCGATATGGCTCACTGAAGTATGGAGAACTTTTCAGTATTCCAAGAATTATTGCAGGGATTTCCGCGAGTGAGAACCAGCCGGTAAGGATCATTCATCCATTAATTGAGAAAATTTTTGGAATATGGAGGAACACCGGCTTGCTTGAGAATTGCGAACATTTCTTGAACAGATATGAATTTGAAATTTCACGAAAAATAAGAAACTATCCCACAATAGAACTCTGCATGGAAGAGTTTGACGAGAACTTTATCCAAACAAATAATATATCTGTAGCAGGTGCAAGTTTGTTCAACCTGCTTGATCAACAAGTACTTCCAAAGAAGAAGCCATATTCAAATATTGATTTGTTCAAAAATGAAGATCATTTTCCGGTAGACAAAACCTATTTGTTTATGTCAAGCAATGATATGGTGAATGCGATCATTGATAATATCGGAGAAGACAATGCCAATTCAACAGCGATAGTGATTAACTTCGATTCGCCCAATCTTACTTCACTCAAAACGCGGCTTCACAACAAAGGAATAAGCATAATTGATAAGAAATTTCTGAGCAGTGAAAGTACTACGCAGGATTTGCTCAAAATTCTGGACATGTCATTCAGAGCTGATGATCTTACTGTTAACGAAATCAGACAACTCAGCGACAATTGTAATCTGACAATATCCCGTAAATATGACGAATGGATGCTGTCAACATATGTGTCCGTAAAAAAGGACGAGAAAGCATTTAAAGCTATGAAGCTTCTGAAAAAGATCAATGATATGAAGCTGGGAAAAGCAATAGTTGAGATTGAAACTCAATTGGGTATGAAATTCGACAAGAACCTGAATGATGCCGTTGCCCTGTTGAACTTGTCAGATCGGAAATCCGATGAATCAACTTACAACGAGTTAAGTTACTTCATTAAAAACATTGATGTAGAAACCGAACGGACTAAATCAGGAGTGTTGATAGCCAATTCGCAAAATTCAGCATTCGTAAATCGCGAGATTGTTTATTATGTGGGTATGGATTCCACGTGGACAAAACTTGTAGGTGATGTTGAATACATTGATAAGGCCGAAGAGGAAATCAAAAACATTGAGAAGTTTCAGATATTGCTGGCACAGGGTGAGCAGAGGTATTATCTGGCAACTGCCGTAACCGGTGGTGAAGCTACGATTCCGTGTCATTATTTTAATATACTGCTTAAAAAAGAGTTGAAGGATTTTGACGATAAGCTGTTCCAATCAGTTATTGCGTCTTCAATTGAACAACCTATCCGAAGACCTCCGGAAGAAAAAGACTTGCCGGCCATTGTTTACAACACAGTGCTATTAAGCCAGTCAAAGCTAAAAGCTTTTTATCAATGTCCAAAGAAGTATGCATATTCATTTGTTATACCTTCCGTAGAATATTCTTATCTCACAAAGGGCACACTCATTCACAACTTTGCCGAATTTTGTTTCGACTATCCTGAATTCTGCAGAAAATTCTTTGACAAAATCCTTGACAGGATAGTAAAAGAATTTTCTCTTAATTCCGGAGGCGCTCAGGAAGATATTGAAAGAAGCCAGTTTAGGATTGCAATGGAGCAGGTTCTCAAGTTTGTGGAATTACTATCAATTGAAAAAACTCCCTTAAAAGAAAGTACAAAGCTCAACTTCCTTTATATAGAATTCAAAAAGGATAAGAAGTATTCCAACAGCGAATTTGATTTCGAAAAAATTCCGCCGGGTATCAGAGGCAAAATTGACATTCTGAGCGATGACAAAATTTATGATTTCAAATCGTCATACAGCGCCGTATCAGTCTTGAAGCACATAAGTCAATCGAACATACGAATACTCAATGCAAAGAAATCTCCGGAGGCTGATTTTCAGTTGCCCATGTATTTGCTTTATCTAACAATGCAGCGCGATGCCGATTCAGAAGCCGGATTTAATTTTGTTTACCCGCTTGCTGAATCACTCAAGTTCATAACCCGCCAAAAGAGTGATGTCATAATTAAATCTTTGAGATACATTCCTGAAAAATATTTTGACTATTTGTGCAGCCTTGATTTTTATGGATCTATGAGGGATAAATTCAGAACTGTAAAAAAATTCAGTCATGAAAGATGGGTAGAGCTTATGATGACATTCAGGGATAAAATTGAATCCGGTGAGGACATTTCAAATTCATTCACGGATGAGTTCCGCAGAATATTGTGTGTTGAAATGAATTTGAGTTGTTCTGATTTCAACAGAAAAGAAGAGCATAGATTTGAAGAACTCGACATCAAGCCGGTTGGTAAGCATGTACAGAAAGGCAGGATTGACGAAGAAAAGCGCGGACTCATTTTTGAGGATGACATTAAGAACTTTGAAGACTATCTGGGAAGAGTATTAAAGGAAGTCAATGAATTCGAATCTACCGACTTTCCTTACCGGCCCGCTTTTGAAAAGAGAAAGGTTTGCTATCAGTGTGAATATCTTTCTATTTGCACCGGTAACAAGCTATGGGAAGGAAGTGGCGACTCTTCTGCTGATTCTGAAATTGAGGAAACGGAAGAATGAAAAAACTACAATCAGTAAAATTGAAGCAGGCATCAGTCAATGATAAATCGGTAAATCCTCAGGACTTACTTGTAGATTCTTTGGAAGGCATTCATCTCGTAGATGCCGGAGCCGGTACCGGAAAGACTCATACGATCATCCGCAGGTATAACAAACTCATTGATAATGGAGTGAAGCCTGAAGAAATTCTTCTTATAACATTCACCGATGTAGCGGCAACTCAGATGAAAGAAGAAGTTATTTCAAAAGTGACTTCAGATGATGTGACAATAACACAGCTTCTTGAGGCTCCCGTTATGACTTTTCACGCACTTTGTACAAGATTGCTGAAAAAAGCCGGAGGTGATGCTCCGGGATACATGGGAGTAAGAGATTCACTTTCTACTAACTTCAGCGTTTTGGACGGAGGAGTGTTTGAACGCGAACTCTTCAGAAATTTCTTTTCTATATTCACTGCAAAGAATTCATCAAGGCATGATGGAATTTTGAAATCTATTAACGGAGATGCAGACTCGCTTTTGAAGATCATCAAGCGCTTATGCAATGTAGGGATATTTCCATCAGAGAGTGGATGGCTTGAAGACGGCCTTGAGAGACTTAAGGGGGATTTTCAAGAATTTGTAATTCTGACGGAGGCTGAGAATATTCAATAGGATAACAAGCAGACTAAGGCACTTTACTCATTTAAGAAATGCAAGAATGATCTGCCTGCTGACATTAGTGTAGAGGACTTTGCCGACGGAAAAAAGCTTAATACGGAAATGCTCCCGGAAATATTTAATGATGACTCGCAGGCGGAGACGACAGAATTTGTAAGAGATGTTTACATTGAGTATGTGAAATTTCTTGTTAGAAGAAACCAGATCAATTTTGAATTCCTTGTAATGCTTGCTTATCTGAAGCTTGTTAATGATGACGGATTCAGGGAGAAAGTGCAGTTCGGTCATGTGATGGTTGATGAGTTTCAGGATACAGATAAAATACAATTCAAACTTCTTCTGCTTCTTTGCAAAAAAGTTAATGACCAGGCAAACCTGACTGTAGTGGGCGATTGGCGGCAGGGGATATACGGATTCAGGAATACAACTATCGAAAACATAACTGAATTTCACAATTACATCAAAGTTTATTCACAGCAGTTAAACAGCAAATCACAAAAGCTTGGTTTCGATTATGATGAGAGTTCAATAAAGCAGATTATATTTGAATACAATTACAGAAGTTCGCAGAGGATACTAGATTTCAGCCGCAATGCATTATTTGTAAATGCTACAAAGACTGAAAACTCCGGCTTCGAATATGAGAACAAAAATTTTCCCTTCCCGCTGAAAGCCAAAAGAAAAATCGGAGAGCTTACTGATATAGGTTTCTTGCAAACTGCAGTTAAGGAAGAGGATGATGAAATTCGGATGATCATCGACAAGATTACTGAAATTGTTAGTGAGGAAAAATATCAGACCGTTGAGTTTGAAAGTGATGGCAAAGTCAAAACAAGAAGAAGGGTTAGATACTCAGATATTGCAGTGCTTTCACGTACAAGAGACTTTTGCATCAAGTTGCAGAAGGATGCGGCAAAGCGCGGAGTGCCAATTACTTATGATGGGGGCTTTGAAATATTCGCATCGAAGCAGGGAATACTTGCGCTTGCCTGGTTGAAGCTAATGCTCAATCCGCATGACAAGTCTGCGGCTGTTACCATTCTCGAGAATGAAGGTTACAATTACGCGCAGTTACGGACAATAATTCCACGGCGAGATGACGATCTTTTGACCATACCCGTTGTAATCAGTGAATTCCTGTCAGAACTTCTCCAAGAGAAGGACAATCTTCTTTATGCTCTGGAGAAGATAAACGGTAAATACGGATTCAGAGACGAATTCAGTAAAGCTATAATGGAAGCTGTTTCAGGATGGATGGATGCAGGAATAATTTCTTTGGGTGAAACCGTTCGGCTCATTGAGGCATCGATAAAGGATTACTTTGATATTGAGTTAAGCAAGTCTACTGATTCAGTAACATGCCGCACAATTCACAGTGCAAAGGGTTTGGAATATCCTGTTGTTATTCTCGGAAATCTGAACAGAAGTAATTTCCCCTCGAGCAGGGGAGATCCCAATGTCATCACGTTCAATGATGTAGCAGGTTTGAGAATGAAGAAACAATTTGCTGAGGTCAACGGATACAGCGGACTGTTTGAAAACTGGAGGACAAAGTTTGTTAATGCAATGTCGAAGGAAGAATCATATAGCGAAAGCAGAAGACTTCTATATGTTGCTCTTACCAGGGCAAAGCAATATCTATATTTGACTTCATACAATCCTTCGCCATTTTTTACTGAGCTTGCAGACAAGACAAGCTCGAAGATCACGATTGACTATAGATACAAATCTAACTCTGAATACAAAACCGTATCTTCTATAAAGTCTGTAAAAATCAAAGCGCCAACTCCTGTTAGTGTTACTTCCGAATCTGTTTCTGTAAAGAGTTATGTGAAGAGATATCTTGAACCGGACGAGTCAACAAACTCTCTTGGTAATTCTTTGTATGGAATGGAATATGGAACTGACATCCATCTTGCAGCATACAGGCATGCAATGGGAATAGCATTCAAGAGCAAATCAAAGGGTGAAGAGAAAGTTAAGATGTTCATTGACGGATTGAAAGCAGAGAAGCTAGAAGCTGAAGTTGACTTTTCACTTCCGAAAGATGGCAAATTGCTTAGAGGTGCTATTGATCTTCTTGCTCATTACAAAGACAGGATCCTTGTTGTAGATTACAAGACAGACAAGGATAAAACACGTCATGAATCTTATGTAGAACAAGTGAGTATCTACATAGATGCAGTAAGAAATTTATATAGTGACAAGCAAGTAAGCGGTGTGATATATTATGTTGGACTGGACGAACAAATATATTTGGGATGAAAGCCTGCAAGTACAAATTTATTGAGAGCTTTACTTTTACTTTTTTAGTGAAACCATCCCATCCTGTCATTCCTGCCTGCCTGCCGTCAGGCCATCAAGATTCATATTGCATTCTGGCAGGCAGGCGTGTTTCTGGCAGGAATCCACACAAAAAATTGACATTTTGGAATGGGTCCCCGACAGAAACACTCCTGCCCGCAGTCAGCAATTTAAGTACACTCTCTTCAGGCCTGCCTGCCCACTTGCCATTGAAGTGTGGAATGCATTCCCGGCAGGCAGGCGGGCGGGGACGACAGGTTTTGAGACAACCTCATACGCATGGATGACACATCAGGAGAGACAATTGTAAGAACAAGAGAATCTTAGAAAGGGGCAAGTAATCTTAGTTAACCCCCATTTTAGTGAAATCGCTAACAAGTGAACACTGAATTTCAGCAATTCTATCAAATTTGTATACAATTTTTTAATTAAATTATCTTCTCCATTTCTTTTTACTTTTTAATTGCTATGTTGCAGCATCCATTAATTAACGCCGGAGCCGCAAACTGAAAAGACTGATCTTTTGCTTTTTCATATTCACTTTGTTAAACCCCATAATAAACATAACAAATGCACAGATACAAAAATTTGCCGTAATAGGAGACTATGGCACGAACAATAAATGCAATACAAATGAACTCGCCGTTGCAAATCTTGTAAACGGCTGGAACCCCTCATTCATAATTACTGTCGGAGATAACATCTATTTCGGCAGAAACAACATTTCTCAAAACAGTTGCACACCCCAGCACGTCAATGATTACGATTCAGTAGTAAAAAAATACTACGGAGATTATTACACTAAAAATATCAACACAAACAGATTCTTTCCATGCATTGGTGATCATGACATTGCAGGTGAAATTGATATTGATCCGCGTCCCGGATTTTATCTTGCCTATTACAAAGAATACTTTTCTCTTCCAAACAATGAGCGCTACTACACATTTCTTATGGGTAACATAAGGTTCATTTGTTTAAATAATGATTTTGGCGGAATTAGCACTTGGACCGGGGGAGGGTATACAGATACAACTGTCTGGGAGCCGGACGGAATAGATTCATCATCTGTACAAGCACATTGGGCAAAATCAATTCTCGATACTTCAACCGCAAAATGGCATGTGATTTATCAACACAAGCCCGTTTACTTCTCATACATTGCAACTTCACTCGATATATTCAAGAAAGTGAGATGGCCCTTTAAGAGATGGGGCGCCGATATAGTTTTAACAGGCGATTTCCATTGGTATGAAAGAGTGAGAAAAGGAAATATGACTTACATAACCAACGGGCTGGGCGGCGGAAAATTTGACCCTTTGTTTGATGATACGCTGACAAACTTCGTCTACATTCCTGAAAGCAAAATTCTTTATAACGACGCGCTTGGAGCGCAGTTGGTAGAGGAATATAAAGACAGTCTTGTGTTCAAATTCATTACTGTTAATAACCAACTGAAAGACAGATACGTACTTCTTCAGCCGAAAACAATTAGAGTGAAATCACTAATTGAAGGAAGCTACAAACCTGCAATAGGCAAAATGGTGCCTGATACTGTGAGTGTATATCTTCGCCGTTCCAATTCTCCGTTTACAATTATTGATTCTGCTAAAGCATTGACCGATTCATTGGGCTATGGACTTTACAATTTTAGCAGGGCAAAGTACGATTCGTTGTATTACCTGACAGTTTCTCACAGAAACTCAATTGAAACCTGGAGCAAATTTTCAATGCCGTTTGATGATGACCTGCAGTACGATTTTACAACCGATTCGGCAAAGGCATTTGGAAATAATATGACTAAAAGGGAAACATGTGGTGTATCTATAGCGGAGATACAATGAAAGACGGTGTAATTGACGGCACGGATCTAGGCCAGGCAAACAATGATGCATCTAATTACTTTACGGGCTATGTGCGTTCAGATGTTAACGGAGACAGGATAGTTGATGCTTCGGATGTTATGATCATCAGCAACAATGTATTCAAGTATGTTACTACAATGAAGCCGTCTTCATTCACAGGCGGCATATTGATTAATCCGTGATATCGACATGGGCTCAGCATAGATGCAAAAAATTATTCAGCACAACTGTTGAATTCTCTTAGGAGGATATAGCATAAAGTTGAGTTAAGTTTCAAGGTATACGAAGTGTCAAAAGATATTCCGCAAGAGTTCATTCAAAGATGCCAGAAATGAGAAAGTCTCCACAAGTTGTGGAGACTTTCAATCCTTATAATCATACCTCCGCTTCAAAATATTCTTTAAAGCCAGAAAGTACCCGATCGTTCACAATAGCCCGAGGATGTAAAAGGAACTCTTTTTGTTCCAAGTGCCCCCTGCATGAATTTTAAATCAACAATAGCATCCGAATAATGATGAGGAAGTGAATGCGGAATGCATCCTCTTTCTTGTTAGTCTGCCGAAGCGAAATGGGGTTTCACCCCAATGTTGGGTTTTCTACAGTACCAGCGATGCAATTTATTACTCTGACAATTTTGATGGAGCGAACGACACTACTGCATTAAAGGCAAGAGGATACTTGGTTTATTACAGAGGCAGCGGCCCGCAGGGATCTGCTGCTACTTGGTTCCAGGGAAATTCGACTGTGTTTGCCGCATTCAACGGACCAGCCACAGGTTATGTTGGCGCAAATTTTCAGGTTGTAACCGGAGCAAATAGCATTGACAGTTGGCTTGTGTTGCCTGACCTGGATGTTGTTGCAGGCGACATTATCAGATTCAGATGCAGGTCAGTACTTGCTGGTACATTCCCGGATTCTGTTAGGGTAATGTATAACGATCAAGGTGGTACCACTCCGGAGAGTGCAGGTTGGGCGGAACTTGGAAGATTTAAGGCATCCGTTGATGGAACCTGGGAGCTTAAATCATTTGTAGCACCTACCCAAGGTTTCAGCGCGAGATTTGCTATAAGATACAATATGGTTGACGGCGGACCACTCGGCGCTAACAGTGACTATATTGGAATAGACGCGCTTGAAGTAGATGGTGACGGTGTATTGCCCGTTGAATTGTCAAGTTTTGTTTCAGTGATCTCAGGTAATGATGTAACTTTGAACTGGTCAACTTCTTCCGAGCTGAATAATTCAGGATTTGAAATCGAAAGAAGCACAAACAATCAGTGGATGAAAGTTGGATTTGTGGCGGGTAACGGAACTACATCTACTGCAAACAGCTACACTTTCACAGACAGGAATGTTAATTCAGGCAACTATAATTACAGACTCAAACAAGTTGACTTCAATGGTAATTTTGAATATTTCAACTTGAATAGCGAAGTGATAATCGGTGTTCCTTCAAAATTCGAATTGTCACAGAACTATCCAAATCCATTTAACCCTTCAACCAGGATTAATTATCAACTGCCAAATGACGGTAATGTTAAAATTTCTGTTTTTGACAATTCCGGTAAAGAAGTTATGACATTGGCAAATGGATTCAAGACTGCAGGTTATTATTCAGTAGACATGAACGCTTCAGCACTTTCGAGCGGAGTTTACTTCTATCATTTAACTGCAGGTGATTTTAGCGCGGTAAAGAAAATGCTCCTCGTAAAATAAGTAATCAGAAGTAAGAAACTATTCCCCTCTGAAATGCTGTAACATCAAATAGCATTTCATGAGGGGATTTTTTTTAGATCAATTAAATTGGGTTAATGGGTTCACACGGAAGTTGTAATTTTTTCAAACTTCGCCGTAAAGTGCCTCAAAAACTTTGGCTCTTCTATAATCTTCAATCCTCTTGTTGTATCCTTTTCTCCAGGATTTTCTCAAATACTTCAATCACATATTCAATATGGCTTTGAGTGTAAACCCTTCTCGGAATTGCAAGACGAACAAGTTTATTTGGCGCGGGAATTAGTTTGCCGTTGTCATCATATTTGCCGAACATAACTGAACCAATCTCAACCGACCGGATTCCGCCTTTGAGATAAAGCTCACACACAAGAGCCTGACCGGGGTATTGATCGACAGGAATATGTGAGTAAAGTGATTTCGCGTCAATATATACTGCATGTCCGCCAATAGGCCAAATTAATGGCACACCCATTTTGAATAACTTCTCTCCTAGATACTCAGTACTTCTGATTCGATATCTTAAATAATCAGGATCGAAAACTTCGCGAAGTCCTACTGCCATTGCCTCCATGTCCCTTCCGGAGAGCCCGCCGTAAGTCACAAATCCTTCAGTAATGATCAGGAGATTTGTGCAGGCATCAGATAAAGCCTGATCTTTCAATGCAAGGAATCCTCCCATGTTTACAAGTCCGTCTTTTTTCGCACTCATCACACAGCCATCACTTAAAGCGAACATCTTCTGCGCAATCTCTCTATACGAAACATTTTCAAAACCGGCTTCACGGTGTTGAATATAATAAGCGTTCTCGGCAATGCGGCAACAATCCAGAATGAACAAGACATTATGTTGCTTGCATATCTCGCTGACTCTTTCTGCGTTATGCATGCTGACCGGCTGTCCACCGCCGCTGTTGTTTGTAACTGTGAGTATGACCGCTCCAATATTTTCAGCTCCGCGTTCTTTTATAAGCTGTTCAAGTTTCAGAAAATCCATGTCTCCTTTGAACGGATGATACAACAACGGATGCTGAGATTCTTCTATCGGAATGTCAATGGCTTCCGCTCCGGAAAATTCAATGTTGGCTCGCGTAGTGTCGAAGTGAGTATTACTGATGAAGACCTTTCCTTTGCCGCCGAGATAACCGTAAAGAATCCTTTCTCCAGCTCTTCCCTGATGGGTGGGGAGAATGTGTTCGAATCCGGTAAGGTCCTTGATCTCTGATTCCATTCTAAGCCAGCTCTTTGAACCGGCATATGCCTCATCGCCGTCAAGCATTGCAGACCATTGTTTTGAACTCATTGCTGATGTGCCGCTGTCTGTGAGCAGATCTATGAGTACATGTTCCGATTTCAATTTGAAAGGATTGTAAAAGGCTTCCTCGAGAAAGTGAGTTCTTTGGTCTTCAGTCGTTACACTTATTGGCTCGACTGATTTGATTTTGAATGGTTCAATGATTGTTCTGAAGTTCATGTCTTAAAATTTGATGGTTATTTATATGACAATTTATGAAATCCTATGCTTAGATATTATGACTTGTGTCATGTTTTTGGAATATATTAATTTTTTTCAAAGGGCAACTAAGGAATATTCTTAACTTGCTGACGCAACACATAGCTAAATTCGATGAGTTCTGCCATTTGCATAGAATAATTCTTCACAAATTCCGTAATTGAAACATATTGAAAATTTAGTGCCGTAAAATTATGGAATTCAATCTGATTATATATTTTACATCCGGATTAATAATAGGTGTCTTGCTCTGTTTTATTTTTCTTCGACTTTACTATTCCTCTAAATTCACTGACAGAAAACTTCTTGAAACTAGTATTGCTGAAGCAAACGAACTTCGGCTGAAGATAGCCGGTCTGCCGGGCAGAGAAGAAGTTGAAAGACTTAACTTTGAATTGAAAAATTCTTCAGAGACAATCCTTGCGATTACAAGAGAGTCAGAGCAAAAAATCAGTAAAGAAGAACTTGAGAGAAACTATGTTGATATCAAAGCATTTAATATCAGAAGCAATGAATCTGAAGAATTGAAGAATGAAGTTGAGCAGAAGAACAAATTCATACTTGAACTTAGCACGCAGCTGACCGAACTCAGAAAGCAGGAAGAAAATCTAAATGATAAACTCATAACACTCAGAGAAGAAATCGAGAACATACATAAAAATTCTTTGAAAGAATTTGAGAACATTGCCTCATCTGTAATTGACTTCAAATCAAAGACATTCAAAGATACAAACCGGCATGAGATGACGAATGTCATCGATCCTCTCAAAGAGTTTCTCGGTGATTTTAGGAAGAAGATTGAAGATACGCGAAAGGAAGACATACAGGAAATTACTACTCTGAAAGGAGAGATCAGATCACTTCAGGAATTGAATATGAGACTGAGTGATGATGCAAATCGCCTTGCCGGCGCATTGAAATCAGATGTGAAGATGCAGGGTAACTGGGGCGAAGACCGTCTGAGACTTATACTTGAGATGGAAGGATTACAAAGCCATATTGATTATGATTTTCAAAAGAGACTGGCAGACAAAGAAGAAGACGCTACTAAAATTCCCGACTTCATCCTAAATCTCCCTGATAAAAAACATCTGATCATTGACAGTAAAGTTTCGCTCAATGCATACGTAAATTATTTTAATGAGAATGATCCGGCTAAGAAGAAAGTATTTCTTGCAAATCACATTTCAAGTATCCTGAACCACATTGAAGGTTTGGCGGGAAGGAGCTACCAGTTTGTTGAAGGCATGAATTCTCCGGATTATGTACTGATGTTCATGCCAGTTGAGTCAGCTCTGACAATTGCAGTGAACGAGAATCCCGGCATAATAGACAGAGCATTGAAGAAGAAAATTGTGATCATAACTCCTTCGACTTTGATAGCTACATTGAAAATAATTCGACTCTTATGGCAAAGGGAGAAGAGAGTTGCTAATGTTGAAGAGATCTTCAAGCAATGCGGGCTCTTGTATGATAAGTTTGCGGGATTCCTCGAAGAGATGCTGAAGATTGAGAATGGACTCAGAGCTGCGCAAGGAGCTTACCGCGATGCGATGGACAAACTAAAAGACGGAAAGAAGAAAGGGGATACGATCATAGGCAGATTTGAAAAGATCAAACAATTGGAAGCACGGACTCAGAAGTCAATTCCGGAAGAATTTTTAACGGATGCCGACTTTGTCGAGCTTGGTCCGGCAGCAGAAGAAATTGAAGTTTCAGACGACATTGAAATTAATTCAAATAATAATAATACAGAAAACGAATGAGTACATATGTTATTCTTGGTTCAGGAGGAGTGATTGGCAGGAACGTAGCAAAGAGTCTTGCGGGGGATATAACAATTTTGAGATTGTTCAGCCGAATTCCGGTTCAAGTAAATCCTTCCGATGAACTAATGAAAGGTGATCTTACAATTGAGTCGAATGTCATTGATGCTGTAAAAGGAGCAGAAGTTGCTTATCTCACAGCAGGACTCAGGTATGAAACAAAAGTATGGAAGAACGAATGGCCTTTGATAATGAAGAATGTTATTGATGCTTGTAAGAAGGAGAACTGCAAGTTGGTGTTTTTTGATAATGTCTATCTTTATGGAAAAGTTAACGGCAGAATGACCGAAGAGTCGAGCATCAATCCGTGCAGCGTGAAAGGAGAGATCAGGGCAGAGATTGCAGAGATGCTGATGAAAGAAGTTCGGCACGGAAATGTTACTGCACTGATTGCAAGATCTGCAGATTTTTACGGCCCGGACACGCCGCTTAGTTTTGTTAATGTTACAGTGTTCGATAAACTTTCCAAAGGCAAGAAGCCAATGTGGTTAATCAATGACAAAGTGAAGCATTCATTCACTTACACTCCGGATGCGGGAAAAGCTACTGCTTTGCTTGGCAACACTGAAAGTGCATACAGTCAGGTGTGGCATCTGCCAACAGATCCAATGGCTCTTAACGGTGAGCAATTCATAAAACTGGCGGCTTCAAGCTATGGTGCAGGAAACAAATATAAGGTGCTTTCAAAAGGCATGGTAAAGTTTGTCGGCATATTCAACAAAGCATTGAAAGAGAATAATGAGATGCTCTATCAGAACGAATTTGAGTATTTGTTTGACAGCACAAAGTTTGTTAAGGCATTTGGAATGGAATCGACGAGTTATGGAGCTGGGATCAAAGCTACAGCGGAGTCGATGAAGCGATGAACATGTTGAAGCTCAGTCTGGCAACATTTTGACACTGACGAACATTTCTTATCTTTCAGCAGCGGAGGTATTTGGAAACTGAGTGCAATGTCCAAATACATTTCCTACCAAACACCTGCGCCTAATTCTAAGACGTAACTTATTTTATCAACTCTCATGAAACCCTTGTTCTTGATGCCCAAACGCAATCCCCAGAACGGACTTAAGAAACTCAGAAATTTGAGAGGAGAATATGAAACATTACCTCTGAATTTTATACCCGCCTCAAGTACAAAAACTGTCTCAACTCCGGATGAATCATTTTCTGTAACTTCAAGTCCTGAAGCAAAATATAGATCTGAAAATCTTGAAGCAGATGGTGTGTACAAAAGATTATAGCCAAAATCCCGCAGGTCACTTCCCTGGAAATAGGAGCCTGTTAACAAGCCATCCTCCAATCAGAGGAGCCTCTACATTCTTAACTATCAACAATGGAAGACTCACCGATACTCCTGATTGGCCGTCATCAAGGCGATAGGATACGCCAACGGAATTGATGAAATTATCACCGATAAACCAATCAACAAGCTCATCCTTTGAAGATTGATGCTTAATAGTGGGAGATTTTTCCTGATAATAAGATTCCATATCGTGCTTAAGAATTTTATTTCTTGCTTTTACAGGGCTTGGCATTTGTCGCAACTGATAGACAGCATTATCCGGTGCATATTTTCCATTTACTAAATGTCTTTTCCATAGTTTGCTGCCTTCAGGCATTGGAGGAAAAACTCTGTGCTCAGGCTTCCTAACTTTTGACATATAGCTTTGATAGTCTGACGAGAATAAATCTCCACTTCTCATTATGTCTCTTACTCCCCAGGCATCGTTCTTTCTTACGTTAACATCGTATCCGGGGGTATAGTATCCGTCTCCGTTCATATCAGTGCAACTTGCATGCTTTCCCTCTTCAACAAGAATGTTAAATGGAAGTGCCTGCTCAATGAATAGATCGTCAATATCATAAATATTGTCATACCAATCCAAAGCATGTGCTTTTCCGGTGGCTCTTACAAATATGATAGCGAAGTGCATTATACCCAACTTGTCCTTATGCTGATAAACATAGTACTGAAACTGTGCCTGCTCAGTGTCATATTGATGGCTTCCCAATCCGGCTTCATTATTGTAAAAATGTGAATATGAAATATTCACTCCGCTGATCTTCTTAAGCTCCAATTGTGAATTCAGAAAATTTGTGTAGTCCCTTTTAAAGGCGTTTCGGTAGGAATCACTTCTTGTAAGTATTTCATTTATTTGAAAGTACACTACCGGTGGAGTCTGTTTTAGTATCAAAAGGAAAGTAAGTCGGAATGTTTATATCCTTACCCTTTCTTTTGTCCAGTTCAGGCTCATCAGGAGAGAACCAAAACACCGGCGCGCAGTACGCAACTAGATCTTTGACTGTCATAATGGAATCAGTACCTTCCCACACAGCGAAAGCTTCAAGCTTTTTTTTGTTAAGAAATTCATCAGCTTCAGCTGTATCTAAAAACATAAACAGAAGAACTATAAAAAAGGCAGTTACTCTTGCAGGCATTTTATTAATGTTAATTTTCGGGCAATATCAGATTGTAAGAAATAATATTCAATGCAACTTCATTTTGTTATGCTTTCTTTCGATAGTGAATTTGCATTTCTTTCTTATTGGCTATGTTTGTTTTTTACACGGAGACTCACTGAGAGACACGAAGTTTCACTGAGGTTAATCATTGAATGTCTTCTATATTTTTTGATACAGTGGTTCTGATTTCCACAAGCTTTTTGAAATGAAGTCCTTTCTTAATTAAAATGGTTATTCAGTAGTTTTCCATTTGTTTCCTCCGTGAATCTCTATGTAACTCTATGTAACTCTGTGTAACTCTGTGTAACTCTGTGTAACTCTGTGTAACTCTGTAACTCTGTGTAACTCTGTGTAACTCTGTGTAACTCTGTGTAACTCTGTGTAACTAGAAGTAAGAAGTGAATTGTTTATGCTCAATCACATCTGTAAATTGTCGTCGCTGAATTTATGATTAAACCTTGGTCAGCTTTCATTAACCACATCAAAACTTATGACCTGGATTGACTCAATTTGGATGATATGCCTTGCGGGAATCTTTGTATTTCTATTCCTGACAAGAGACAAAACAGTCGAAGAAAAGAAATCAAACTAAACTAAAAGAATTTACTCTTGGCAGATAACAAAATCATTTTTTCAATGGTGGGTGTCAGCAAGATGTTCCCGCCTCACAAGCAAGTTCTCAAGAATATTTATCTTTCATTCTTTTATGGAGCGAAGATCGGCATTATCGGACTCAACGGTTCCGGAAAATCCACACTCCTCAAGATCATAGCCGGTCTTGAAAAGAATTTTGAAGGAGAAGTCCATTTCACTAAAGATTATTCAATAGGTTTCCTTGCACAGGATCCCGTGCTTGATGAAACAAAAACTGTGAAAGAAATTGTACAGGAAGGTGTACAGGAAATAGTTGACATACTGAAAGAGTATGAAGAAGTAAACAACAAATTTGCCGAACCGATGGAAGACGATGAGATGACAAAGCTGATCGAAAGACAGGGTGAACTCACGGAGAAGATCGAACACATGGGCGGATGGGAGCTTGATTCACGCCTCGAAAGAGCAATGGATGCATTGAGAACACCCGACGGAGATACGCCTGTGAAGAATCTTTCCGGAGGTGAAAGAAGAAGAGTTGCATTGTGCAGACTCTTGCTCAAAGAACCCGACATACTTCTTCTTGACGAGCCGACAAACCATCTAGATGCGGAATCAATTGACTGGCTTGAACAACATCTCAAACAATACAAAGGCACAGTCATTGCCATCACACACGACAGATACTTCCTCGACAATGTTGCCGGCTGGATACTCGAACTCGACAGAGGTGAAGGCATTCCATGGGAAGGAAACTATTCTTCATGGCTTGAGCAGAAGACGAAGCGTCTCGAAATGGAAGAGA
The DNA here is from genome assembly GCA_016704345.1 of Ignavibacteria bacterium. GTDB lineage: Bacteria > Bacteroidota > Ignavibacteria > Tepidaquicellales > Tepidaquicellaceae > JADJAH01. Next base: position 90,967 of record JADJAH010000013.1, read on the forward strand.
AGCAGGAGAGCAAACGAAGGAAAACTCTTGAACATGAGCTTGAATGGGTGCGGATGTCACCGAGGGCGAGACAGGCAAAATCAAAGGCAAGGTTGCAGGCATATGATAAGCTTCTGAACGAAGACTCCAAAAAGAAAGAGGAACGTCTCGAGATCTTCATACCAAACGGACCGCGGCTTGGCAACAAAGTTATAGAAGCAGTGAATATTTCAAAAGCTTTTGGAGATAAGATACTTTATGAAAATCTTAGCTTTTCGCTGCCGCCTGCGGGGATTGTCGGTATCATCGGTCCCAACGGAACAGGCAAGACAACTCTGTTCAGAATGATACTTGGTACAGAAAAGCAGGACAACGGAATTTTTGAAGTCGGCGAGACAGTGACCATTGGATATGTTGATCAGGCGCACGAACAGATTGATCCCGAGAAGACAGTCTGGGAAGTAATTTCCGGCGGCAGTGAATTTATAGAAATTGAGGGCAAGCAGTTTAACTCGAGAGCGTATGTGGCGAGGTTCAATTTCAACGGAGCAGATCAGGGCAAGAAGGTCAGCATGCTTTCGGGCGGCGAAAAGAACAGGCTTCATCTTGCGATGACTCTGAAGTCGGAAGCAAACGTACTGCTGCTTGACGAGCCTACCAATGATATTGATGTCAACACATTGCGGGCGCTTGAAGAAGGTCTGGAAAACTTTGCAGGATGCGCTGTTGTGATCTCGCACGACAGATGGTTTCTCGACAGGATAGCGACTCACATACTTGCTTTCGAAGGAAATTCAGAAGTTGTGTATTTTGAAGGAGGATATTCTGATTACGAAGAGTACAAGAAGAAAAAGTTTGGATATGTTGAACCAAAGAGAGTCAGGTACAGAAAACTCGTGGAGAACTAAGCTCTTTCAGGGCACGCTTCAAATTCCAAAAGACATTCTCGATTTTATTTTCCCCCGGATATGTATAGTATCCGGGGAGAAAATTCCCGAAGATAATTCCAACCCGTTCGTTTCCGATTCCATCCTCACTTCACTCAACAGAATTTCTTCATCAGATGAGGCAGAACTTTTCTCAAAGCTTGAAGCAGATGAGTGTTTGTCGCTATTTACTTTCTCAGGCGAATGTGAGATGTCTAAGATCATACATACAATGAAATACAGCGGCTTCAAAAGCATTGGAAACGTGCTTGGGAGAATACTTGGCGAAGAGTTGGCAAAGAAACAACATGGAGAGATCAATTTTATTCTCCCTGTTCCAATACATAAAGTACGGATGAAAGAAAGAGGATACAATCAATCATTTCATATTGCCAAAGGAGTTGCAGGAATTGTCAGCGGTGTATTGGCAAATGACCTTGTCATAAGAAATCGCAACACACAGACGCAAACAAAGCTTAATAAAAAAGAAAGATCCGAGAACGTTAGCCTGGCCTTTGAAATCAATTCAAAAAACAGCTTGCGAGTTGAAAACAGTGTAGTGCTTGTAGTTGATGATGTTATCACTACCGGTGCTACGATCAATGAGATCACTAAAGTGCTTAGAGACAGCGGAGTAAAGAATGTGATAGCGGCATCGGTGGCAATGGCGAGTTGAGAGCAATTAAAAATTAGAAATTAAGAATTAGGAATTGCGGCGGAGCAAAGTTTCGGGGAAAATTGTACAGAAACCCTCGGAAATAATGTGCAGTTTTTCATAACTATTCCCTGCTTCACCGCCCGCTTCGCTCGGCGGGCGGATGCATGCAAGGTTCCTAAACATTGTGTATCTATTTGTATCTAAGTGTGTTTGTATTTTGGAGCTAAATAAGAATTGTTTTGGGTGCCTCATGATTCTTCATTCCGGCACAATGTCTAATAGCTCGTTTCCTTCATACACAAAGATGAACCATTTATCAAGTACTTGTACTCTGACGTATGACCTTTCGCCATCTATCGGCAATACTGATTCCACAGATGCGCGGGTGTTCCCCGTCAAACTGCTTTCGGCAGAGTTTGAAGAGCCGGGGAACATGATCAATGCGGTTATTGCTATTGCAATGAACAAGTGACGAATGCCTTTCATATTTGGGGTCCTTCCGTTGATTGCATTTGTAAAAGAATGTGAGGCAATCTACCGGAGAGTTTGATGCAGTCAAAAGAAATTTTGGGACACGGGGAGAAGCGAAAAGAGGTCGCTGAAGCTGTACTCTTTTAGAAAAAACTTGAATTACAGAACGCTAAAGCATATTTTATCTGCAACATCTATGAGTTTCAGGAGAAGTAAAGAAGCAGGAATAATCCTATAATCATTAATGAAAAATAAGACAGTCGAGATACTCAGAACCTTAAGCAATGAAGAAATTGCTGAATTCGGGAAGTTTGTGAATTCTCCATACTTCAATGAGAATTCAAAAGTTGTGAGATTATTTGAAGCGCTCTCGAAGTTTCATCCTGATTATGAATCTACACTTCTTTCGGATGATACAGTTTACAAGAAAGTGAATCCTGATCTTGCCTTCAATAAGCTTACACTGAAAAAAATGTTCTCCGGACTGAATAATGTTCTTGAAAAATACCTTGTGCAGAAAAACTTCGAACATAAACCATTTGAATATTATGACAACATGTTCGATGCAATGCTTACAAGAAATCTTCAGAAGCTCTCCGGCAAGTGCATAGAAAACTGTGAAGAGATCCTTCACAATGACAGCGCTTTGAATTCAGATTATTTCCTGTATGGATTCAAGCATTTCACAAACGTTGCCAATTATCTCATCTCCTCTAAGCCGAGAAACAGTCCTATGGAAGTTGAACGTGTGGTTGAAGCCTTGTCGGACAGAGGTTATAACATTACCGGATTCTTTATAAAGGAGATATCACGGTGCTTTGATAATATTCTTACTTTTGACAAGAACTTTGACATTAATAAGGAGAAGTATTTTGTGTGGAAACTTTTTGGCACAGTTGATTTTCCTAAGTTGTTTGAATTCATGAGAGACAATGCTAAGAGTGAGATAGAAACGGCGGTTTGCAATGTGTATTGCGCGTGGTATCTCGCATTCAGCGAGTTTAAAATTGAATCACATTATGACAAGTACAAGTCTTTGATATTCAAAAGCAGAAAGTATTTCAGCCGTGATGAAATGCGATTTCATATTCTCCGGCTGATGCGCTATTGTCTGATGAAAATTGCGGAAAGCAAAAAGTCCGGAAAGTTTGAGAGCGAACTTTTTGACATTTACATTATATTTACAGAGAAAGGTTTCTACAAGAACTCTGTTTCTGATTATCTGAGTGTAGAAGCATTCCGGCCGATTGTTCAGCTTGGATTGAAACTCAAGAAATATAAATGGACGCTCGAATTTATAAACAAGTTCAAGAATAAACTTCCTCCTGACCGCAGGAAGAATATGTTTCACTATGCTAGCGCAATGTATTTCTTTCACATCGGCAAGCACGCTGAATCAATGAAGCACAGTCAGAAAGTGGAGTTTGATCATTTCCTTTTCCGTCTCGACCTTCGGGATCTGATGCTGATGACATATTACGAAATGCGGGCATTTGAAGCTGCTATCTCGCACATTGATACGTACAAACACTTTCTTTCCAATGACAAAGCGCTCTCACTTGTTGAAAAGAAAAGACATAAAAACTTTATAGACATTGTCCGGAAACTAATTGAGTATATGAATAAAGGTAGTGTTGATACTGAGATGAAAATCGAATTGCTTAGAAGAGGGGAGACATCAAACAAAGAGTGGGTAGAGGAGAAGGTTTATGAGGTGTTCAAGTCGAGAGCTAGATCAGCATGATGGCAATTAAAAATTAAAAATTAAAAATTAAAAATTAGAAATAGCAATTTCTCACTTCTTGTCATTAGCTAAAGTAGGAAAAGATGTTCAGCTTGGATTCCAGATAGATGTTATTTGAATTCATTTTGGCAAAATTTTTCAATCGAACCACATCCTTCAGGCATGAACACGAAAAGATTTTATTGATTTGAAAAAATTCTGATTAAATATTCTTACATATTATTAATCCTATTGAATAGAGTTCCGATTTTATTTAACTCTTAACACAAAGCGGGGCTTGGTGATGGGAAGCCGAGTTCCTGAGCTGATTCGGAAGCCCTAACAAGCATAGAGAGAGATTGCTTCTTTCATGTAGTTCTTAGAGATATTTTTTGCATTTTTAGTCTTACATCTTCAACATAATTTACTACAAATTTAAGGAGGTTATTTCATGAGAACTTTAGTATCTTGTTTTCTGGCCTCGTTGCTTCTAGTGAGCGTTCATATCATTTCTTGTAATGACCAATCCCCACTCAGAAATACATCTGTAGGCTTCGAAAAAAACAGAACAACTGAACTTGATCCTTGTTGCAACAATTTTGATCCAAGAAAGACAACAGGACCAACATGGCATGTTAACTGTTCAGGCGGCGACATTCAAATTGACAGTCAATGCTGTGCTAACTTATGGAATTACTTAGGCGGACCACCTCCACCTAGCATAAACTGTACATCAGTCTATAACTTGTGTCCGGAAACCGAAAAATAATTTATCAAATGAGTGTTCATTAATAAATCCTTTAGTCATTTTTGATATGAAAACGAAGAACTCTTTAAACGCAATTGTTGCAAAAGTTTTAAAGACAGTCGTCATTGCATTCATTTTCATTTGTGGTGATGTACGATTATTTGCACAGTCATATTCATGGCATATGACAACAAACTCGATTTACGATTACACATATTTTGACAATCTCCACTTCATTAGCTCTAATACCGGTTGGATGATACATGCCTACGGAGTAATCTTCAAAACAACAGACGGCGGATACAACTGGGCGAAGCGGGATTCTGTTAATGTTGGCAGCTTCACAGGTGTTCAGTTCATCAATGATGAAACTGGTTGGGTCTCATCCAGAAGCAATAACATGTTCAAAACTACAAATGGAGGTAACGATCTTGTTCGTATCACTAACTTCCCCAACCCTGTTCCAAGCGGACTTGAAAGCGTTCACATTTTAGACGACTTATTCATCTACGGATGCGGAAGATATGACGCATTTGCAAACTTTGTTAAGAGTTCTGATGGTGGAAATACATGGACGACACAAAGCCTAACGCAATACGCAACCGGTTTAAGCGACTGCTATTTCTTCGATCAAAATACCGGAATGGTGGCAGGCTGCATGGGTACCGGGAACCAAAGAGAGGCAGTGATATTGTTCACTTCTGACGGTGGACAAACCTGGGCAACGACATACGAAAGCAATCGGGAAAGAGAATCTGTGCAAGTGTTATGTTTTGTAGATGATTTGACAGGATATGCTTCAGTAGAAACCATTTCTTCTCCGGAAAAATATGTTTTGAAAACTACAAATGGAGGGTTGAATTGGACTGATCTTTCTTTTCCAAATTATCCTGAGTCCGGCATTGGTTTTATGAATGCAAACACCGGTTGGGTTGGAGGTGATTTCAATCCAACTTACGGAACTACGGACGGTGGTGTAACTTGGTTCAATGCAAACATTGGTCTGTCCATCTATGGGTTTCAATTCTTCGGGGATACTCTGGGATACGCTTGCGGCAAGTACTTTTACAAATACGAGAGGACAAACAGTGTTGTTCAAACAAGTTCAGAAATTCCGGATGATTTTGAATTGAATCAGAACTACCCAAACCCCTTCAACCCAAGCACGAAGATAAATTACAGATTGCAAGTTGCAGGTGTCACGAGGCTTGTTGTGATCGACTTAATGGGAAGGGAAGTAGCTGAGCTGGTGAACGAGTATCATTCGCCGGGAAGTTATGAGTATAAGTTTGACGCAAGTAATCTCAGCAGCGGGGTTTACTACTATAAGATCACCGCAGGTGAGTTTGTGTCTGTGAAGAAGATGTTGCTCGTTAAGTAAATTGATTAAGATCCGTTTGGTCTTTCACAGGAATCTTTTTCAACACTTCGGGACAACTTTACTCTGTTTCTGATTTTCCACTTGAACATCATCTGAAGCCATAGGTAATCAATTTTTTCTCTGGGAGTCATGGATGACAGAGGTTTTTCCAAATGCCCGTCAAACATTGGGTCAATCTCCTTGCCTGTAACCGGATTAATTGGTTTTTTCATTAAGCCTTTTAAGTTCTTTTATGTCAATTAGATCTTTGTCTCTCGCAGGTTTGATAAACTCTTTTGCATAGAGCAAGTCCTTCACTGATGACACATTTGCTTTTACTTCATCAAGATAGATAGTTTCTGAATTCTTCATGAGCTCTTCAAAATTCAATGGATAACTTAAGAAAATGTTTAACTGTATCGGAGACCGCTCAGCAACAAAAGTATATACCAACGCATTTGTTTCTGCAACCCATCTGTTCCTATTTTCTTCTTCATATAAATTCTCAACCGGTTCTTGAATTCTTGGTGAGAGTCCAAATTCCTTAGCTAAGTCTATGATCTTTTCAAGATTTGATTTATCAAAATCAACTGATATGTCTAAATCGTAAGTGGCGCGTTCAACACCATGTAATACACAGGCAATGCCTCCGCAAACTACAAACCTTATCTCTGCCTTGCCGAGTGCTTTCAGTAAATCAAAGAGGTCATTTCCGAAATCCATAATATCCAATGATGTTTTGGTGTTAAACAAATTTAAGCAAATAGAATCAAACTCAAACTGATAATTTTAAATATTTGTCCAGCTGATCTTAGGAATCAAATGTCAAATAAAAAAGCCGGGAGAATTTCTTCCCCCGGCTTTGAATTATTACTTACGAATACGTAACTATGGCTTACTGACAGTAATTACTGCAAATGCATTGTTATCTGCAATCAGTTGATCAGTACCGTCAACACCACCGTCACAATTCAGATCAGTATCGGTATAGCCGAATACGAAGTTAAACGCATCGTTATCAATCAACAAAACATCGGATCCGTCAATAACGTCATCCTGATTTACGTCGCCGGCATAAATACGTGCCGTGCCGCTGACCAGCTTCATGTTGTTTCCGTACGCCTTATTTACACCTGTAGTGAAATCATAGGTCAAGGTTCCAAGCGTGAATACCTGAGTTGTAGCACTCCATGTCTCCATGCTGTTCCTGTGAAATACTGCGATGTAATAATTCGTACCGTTAACAACAGTCGGGAAATTCAGAACAACATTTCCAGCTGTGTCCATTACCGCCGTGTCTGCAGATACAAGCGCAAACGGCGTTGTACCGCTTCTCATGTGAACGATAACCGTGTCTGCGCATGTGCTTGCTTCGAGCTTTATCTTCAGATTAAGCGTTCCTGCAATGATCGGCTGTCCCGTGCATGATCCCGGAACAGGCTGGAATCCTGCTGTGCCCAGATCATTATCAACACCGGTAACAAGCCATGGCGTGTAATTGATCGTACCGCTCAGTTTCTGTGAAATGGTGTCGTTCGAAGCCGAGCCGAACCAGTTACAGCTTGCCGGCAAAGCTCCGGTGCCTTCGTTCCTGATGTTCCAGCGTGTGCTTCCGGAAATTGAGTTGTCGTTTACACTGACAGTAACTCCGGTAAAATCATACGCCGTACGAACAGTGACTCCGTTATAATTTCCTGAGAACAAATTATTATGAACGGAAACTATCGCGCCGTTTGCATCGTCATAGAAACGAATACCAGCGCCCCATGTAGTTACAGTTGTATCCGGGTTTGAGATATTCAGGAAGTTGTTTTCATAGATGTCGAGATTGCACAGGTTTGCAACCAAGATTGCATAGTAAGCAATATTGCTGAAAGTGTTCTTGTAAACCTTTCCGTTGATATTGCTGAGGTTGAATCCTGTCATCTGTCCGTTAAGGAATACGTTGTCGTGAATGTCGGAATAGGTTCCCGTGCTTCCGTTGTAGTCTCCAAATAATGCCATACCTTCATCTGCACCCGAGCTGAATGTGCAGCGATTGTCTATGACGTTGAATGTGTCGGAGTTCGGGAAGTAAAGTCCGATCGAGTTGTTGAAGAAGTTCTTCTCCAATCTTACATTTGCATCAACTGCGCCGGTGATGGAATAATCAAAAGCGCCGCCTGCATTTGCAACCTCGAAGCCCTTGATATCAACAGGTTCAGTCGTAGTTACATTCATCATTATTCCGGAAGCTGTTGTAAGCTTAGCTTCGGGATTCCTGATTCCTGTATTTGGACTGATAGCTGAATTGAGTCCGAGCAGCTTTACTCCTTTGTTGACATTGATTGCTCCTGTGTAAGTTCCTGAGTTCACATTAACCGTGAATCCTGAACTTGCCGGATTTATACCACGTTGTACTAAAGCTGCAGTTGTAGCCGGTGTTACAAAGCTGTTAATCGTTACAAAAGTGTTACCTGCTTTTGCAGTTACAAAACCGAGTCCGCCGTCATCTATGGAATGCTGAATGTGATCTTCGAGAATAAACAGAGTATTCAGATTCATAGCAGTCGGGAATTGAACTCCTGCTCCTGCATCGTATTGATTATCAGTTGCTGTAACATTAGCAGTGACCTTTGCTTTTGTAGAAACATAAGTACTTGTCCAGATAGGATCTCCGGCTGTGCTTAGTGTTTCATTGTTCAAGCTTATGAACTTCTTCGTGTTTGTATTGAAGATGTTGCCGTTGCCAGGAGTACCAATTACAACTGTTCCGATGCTCGAGACGTTGTCTGAATTTGCAAGCTCAACGGATATTCCGTTTTCTCCCGGAGCAATACTTCCAAAGAATGTATTATTGGTAATGACTGCTCCGCTGACAAATGCAGATTGTGCAGGAAGAGTTCTTTGCTTGGTGTCAATTCTGATTGATCTGAAGTTCACGGCAGATGGTTCAGGAATGAATGTGTTGTTATCAATCGTGATGTTGTTTGCTCTTCCTGAGAAGATTCCGAAGTTCACATATTCCTCGAACGAGTTGCCGGTAATGTTCAGACTTGATGCAGGAAGCGAAACGTTCTTAAGCTCAAGCATTGCAAAGTCAGTTCCGCCGCCGAACGCACTTGCAGGTTTGCACACATTGTTATTGAAGCTGTGTGCTCCCGCTCCGAAATAATTCAGCTCATTGGTACCCTTGGTATTGTTTCCGGTGATGTTCAGAATGCCGCCCTGATTGTCGCCTGACTGGAATGCATAGTATCCATCTACTGTGCTGTTCTTCCAATCGCCGAAACAGTTTAGCGTTCTGACACCGCGTCCGATCCATGATGTGCCAATGTGTTTTATCTCATTGCTGTCAAGATTTACCTGATCATACTGCACTCCGCCTGTTGAACCTAACTGCAATCCAAAGCTTGCGAAGACCGGCAGTCCGGTGTTACCTGTGCCGTAGATGTGGGAGTTCTTGACCGTGAGATTGTTGAATGTTCCTGAAGTTGCAGCGCGGATACCTGTGTTAACCGTTCCCTGATCGAAGTTAATTGTTACGTTGTCAATCGTAACATTAGGTGCAGTCACAGAAATTGCCTGTCCTGCAACTCCGACTATGGTCGGGCGTCCGTTAGGAGTTCCGCCGTTTCCTTTCAACGTTACTTGTTTACTTACAACAACGCTTTCTGTGTATGTTGCCGAATCTATATCTATTACATGTCCGTTAAGTGTCTGCGCATCATCAATGGCAGCTTGAATGGAACAGAACATTTCATTTGTGTTGATGTTCATTACAATGCCGCTTCCTGTGCTTGCACCAACATCTCTTGTGTTTAGTGTGTTTGTCAGAATATTTCCCGAGATTGTAATCGCGCAGGTTATTGGTGAATTGCCTCTTCCGAAGTAAGCATCTGCAAGATTGCTCTGATCACCGTCTGCGGGATATGGGAGATGACCTGCTTGTCTCTGAATACCTACATCGCAGCCAGTGACAGTGTTGCCGCTTACTGTGTGGTTTGTTCCTTCAACAACAATACCGAAGCCGTCACTCGTGCTTAGTTGTGCATAGCCGGATACTGTGTTGTTCTGAATTACCGTTCCGTTAGGAACATCTACATTGCCAGGAAGTACACCTCTTCTGAATGCCGCAATACCGGCGATGTCTCTTTGGTCAACTATCGGTACGGTTCTCGAAACGTTGTTATTCTCTACAACTACTCTTCCCGGACCTGTTGTAAGTCCCGAGCCGTTTGGATTCTTTATCTCGATTCCGAAACGTCCGTTGTTTACAAGAGTATTACCGCTTATGAGATTTTCTCCGGGACCCTGCAGACCTACAATTCCGATTCCGTTATCGAAATTGTCATGAACGTAATTGTTCGAGATCGTTACGCCCGATGCAGTTCCGTCCTGAAGCTCGATACCACAGCAGTTGTTGTTGAATACTTCGCAGTTTGTTATCGTGATGTTTTCCTTAAGACCATTCCAGATAACTATACCTCTTGCTCCGACATTGTGTCCTGAGACTGTTACAGAGTCGAGCAGAACAGTATTGACCGGACCATTGGCATAGAAGCCGCTTCCGTTGGAATTGTTCTGAATAATAACATTATTGACTGTGAGGTTATTGTTGCCGCCAATTCCATATATACCTCCGTCACCATTGCCGCTTGCGCCTGCAAAGTTCTGAACGGTAAGATTCTGAATCGTAACGTTCGTGATTCCATTGTTGATCGTGATGCCTTTTGCGGGAGATGCAATGCCTGTACCGTCAACTTTGGTATTCACCTTATCGAGACCCTGCAATGTGAGCGGTTTGTCAATTGTCACTTTCTCATTGAATACATATTCAGAACATTCAATAACGTCGCCTGAATTAGCCACGGCTATTGAACTCTGAATTGTCATGAAGTAAGTGTTTTGTGTAATGTTATGAACCGGCAAGAAGTAAGTCAAGCTGCCGAGACAAGCATTATCAGGCTTGTGGAACAAAGCAGCTTCAAGCAGATTTCTCTGCGCAAAGTTCATAACAGATGGAAGCTGAAGTCCTGAGCCGACATTGAACATGTTGCTTTCAATGTTTATGTCAGTTGACCAGCAAGCCATTGTCGTAATTGCTCCGGCACCAGCGCCAATGAAAGTTGTGTATGGCGGGAAGGTGGAGAGATTACTTGCACCAGTTTGATTGTCGAGATAAACAAAGTTTGCAATGCCGCTGTTGAAATCATTCTCGTTGCCCGATGTACCTACCGTAATTGTGCCAATTGAAGCGGCATCATTATCGTGGTTATGGAAGCTAAGTGCCGTGCCGCCATTAGTACCTGAGTAATTGAAAGTGTTGTTAGTTAGCGTTGCTGAAGTTGTTACCTGAACAATGGCATTAGAGTTAGTACTGATTGACTTAGTATTTACAACAACGTGATGGAACGTAGTCGAATTGGCCAATGGAGTAAAAGTGTTACCGTCTAGAGTCAGCGAATTGTAATTCTCAACGCTGACACCCCATTGGTGATTGACGAACGTGTTGTTGGTTACGTTGGTCGTCTTGAAGTTGTAGTTGTTCTTCAGTCTCAGAACAGCCGCTCCCTGCGACGATGTATTGGCGAAAGTTGCGTCAAATATGTTCCCGGATACTGTCAGTACACCGGCTCCCGCATTCATGTCGGAATATTCAACACCGCCTCCGTTGAGTTTGTTGTTGGTTACAGTAACGTTTCCGTTGCTTCCGAATCTTACCAGCACGTCATGGTTGATCGACTGCATTGTATTGTTGCTGAATACACCACCTGCTTCATCAACAGATACGGCTGCCCTGAAGTATCTTGGCTGACCGAAACCGTCATCTGCTACACCGGTTACAGTATTGCTGTCAACAGATACATTGTCAACTCCTCCTGCTGCAATGCGGTAGTTCGTTGGGCCGCTGTAGTTAATGCTGATAGCGTTCCAGTTTCCGTATGAGCCAAACGCTCCAGCTGCACTCGAGGCGTAAGCTTCAATTGAATCACTCTTTACGGCAATGTTGTCAATGTCTGTTCCGCTGGCAATGATTGCACTGCTGAGCTTTGTTTGGTCGACTCTGAGTCTCATGTTCTGAATCGTTACATCTCTTACCGAGACATCAAACAGAGTCGGCTTTCCTGAAACTGTTCCCGTGAAATTAAGAACCGGTTTGGTTGCTCCGACACCTTTAATTGTAACGCTCTTGTTCACCAACACTTGTTCATTGTAAGTACCGGACGGAACTGTGATGGTATGTCCGCCAAGTGTCTGAGCATCGTTTATCGCTGATTGAATCGAACAGAATATCTCGCTTGTGTTTATGTTGGTTACTATGCCGCCTGCAACTGCACCGACGTCTCTCGTATTGATCGTGTTAGTGAGAGTGTTCGAACCTATCGTTACGCCGCAGGTTACCGGAGAGTTTCCTCTTCCGAAGTAAGCATCTGCAAGATTGCTCTGATCACCGTCAGCCGGATAGGGAGATGACCTGCTTGTCTTTGAATACCTACATCACATCCTGTGACCGTGTTGCCGCTTACGGTGTGGTTAGTTCCTTCAACAACAATACCGAAGCCGTCACTCGTGCTTGTCTGTGCATAGCCGGATACTGTGTTGTTCTGGATTACTGTTCCGTTTGGAACGTCAACATTTCCCGGAAGTACGCCTCTTCTGAATGCAGCAATACCAACGATGTCTCTTGCGTCAACTATCGGTACGGTTCTTGAAACGTTGTTATTCTCTACAACTACTCTTCCCGGACCTGTTGTAAGTCCTGAACCGTTCGGATTCTTTATCTCGATTCCGAAACGTCCGTTGTTTACAAGAGTATTTCCGCTGATGAGATTCTCTCCCGGACCCTGCAGACCTACAATTCCGATACCGTTATCGAAATTGTCATGAACGTAATTGTTCGAGATCGTTACGCCCGATGCAGTTCCGTCCTGAAGCTCGATGCCGCAGCAGTTATTGTTGAAAACTTCACAGTTTGTTATCGTGATGTTTTCCTTCAGTCCGTTCCAGATAACAATACCTCTTGCTCCGACGTTGTGTCCTGAAACTGTCACAGAGTCAAGCAGAACAGTATTGACCGGACCATTGGCGTAGAAGCCGCTTCCGTTGGAGTTGTTCTGGATAGTGACATTGTTGACTGTGAGATTATTGTTACCGCCGATCGCATAGATACCTCCGTCAGAATTACCTCCTGATCCGGCAAAGTTCTGAACAGTCAGATTCTGTATCGTTACGTTCGTGATGCCGTTGTTGATCGTGATGCCTTTTGCAGGAGCTACAAAGCCTGTGCCGTCAACAACAACCGTTGTGCGGTCAACGCCCTGAAGCGTAAGTGATTTATCAATCGTGACCTTTTCATTATATGTGTACTGATCACATTCTATAACATCGTTTGCATTGGCAGAATTAATTGCACTTTGAATAGTTTCAAAGAAAGTATTCTGCGTGAGGTTGTGTACAGGTTTGAAGAAAGTAAGATTACCAAGGCATGAATTGTCCGGCTTGTGGAACAAACCTGTTTCAAGCGCTGTCCTTTGTGTGAAGTTCATTGCAGACGGAAGCTGAAGCCCTGAGCCTACGTCGAACCTGTTATCCTGAATGTTCAGATTAGGAGTCCAGCATGCCATTGTTGTGATTGCACCGGCACCTGCGCCAATGAATGTAGTATATGGCGGGAAGGTCGAGAGATTGCTGGCACCCGTCTGATTATCGAGATAAATGAAATTCGCAAAGCCACTGTTGAATATGTTTTCGTTGCCCGATGTACCAATTGTAATCGTTCCGAAGGCCGCGGCATCATTATCATGATTGTGAAAGCTCAATGCTGTTCCGCCGTTGGTTCCGGAATAGTTGAATACGTTATTTGTAAGTACGGCTCCAATAGCTACCTGGACAATTGCATTTGAATTAGTACTTATGGATTTTGTATTCACTGCCACATGATGGAATACTGTTGAATTCAAAAGTGGAGTGAATGAATTGGCATCCATTGTCAGCGAATTGTAGTTTTCAACACTGACACCCCACAGATGATTGACGAACGTGTTGTTGGTGACGTTAGTTGTCTTGAAGTTGGTGTTGTTCTTCAGTCTGAGAACTGCCGCTCCCTGCGACGATGTATTGGCGAAAGTTGCATCAAATGTGTTTCCGGATACTGTCAGTACACCGGCTCCAGCATTCATATCGGATAGCTCAACACCACCACCAATTAGATTATTGTTTGTGATGTTAATGTTTCCGTTGCTTCCGAATCTTACAAGCACGTCATGGTTGATCGTCTGCATAGTATTGTTGCTGAATACGCCGCCTGCTTCGTCAACAGATACGGCTGATCTGAAGAATCTCGGAACACCGAATCCGTCATTTGCAACTCCTGATACATAGTTGCTGTCAACAAGAACATTGTCAACACCACCTGCAGCTATTCTGTAGTTGGTCGAGCCGCTGTAGTTTATGCTGATCGCATTCCTGTTTCCGTAAGGTCCGAATGAAGCCGCATTGCTTGAACCGTATGCTTCTATCGAATCGTTCTTTACGGCAATGTTGTCAATGTCGGTGCCGCTTGCAATGATGGCGCTGCTGAGCTTGGTGAAGTCAACGCGCATTTTCATGTTCTCTATCGTTACATCTCTCACCGAGACATCAAACAAAGTCGGCTTTCCTGAAACTGTTCCCGTGAAATCAAGAACCGGTTTCGTTGCTCCGACACCTTTTATTGCAACGCTCTTGTTCACAAGCACTTGTTCGTTGTAAGAGCCCGACGGAACTGTGATCGTATGTCCGTTAAGTGTCTGTGCATCGTTTATCGCTGATTGAATCGAACAGAATATCTCGCTTGTGTTTATATTGGTTACTATGCCGCCTGCAACTGCACCGACGTCTCTCGTATTGATCGTGTTAGTGAGAGTGTTCGAACCTATCGTTACGCCGCAGGTTACCGGAGAGTTTCCTCTTCCGAAGTAAGCATCTGCAAGATTGCTCTGATCACCGTCAGCCGGATAGGGGAGATGACCTGCTTGTCTTTGAATACCTACATCACATCCTGTGACCGTGTTGCCGCTTACGGTGTGGTTTGTTCCTTCAACAACAATACCGAAGCCGTCACTCGTGCTTGTCTGTGCATAGCCGGATACTGTGTTGTTCTGAATTACCGTTCCGTTAGGTACATCAACATTGCCCGGAAGTACGCCTCTTCTGAATGCCGCAATACCAACGATGTCTCTTGCGTCAACTATCGGTACGGTTCTTGAAACGTTGTTATTCTCTACAACTACTCTTCCCGGACCTGTTGTAAGTCCTGAACCGTTCGGATTCTTTATCTCGATTCCGAAACGTCCGTTGTTTACAAGAGTATTTCCGCTGATGAGATTCTCTCCCGGACCCTGCAGACCTACAATTCCGATACCGTTATCGAAATTGTCATGAACGTAATTGTTCGAGATCGTTACGCCCGATGCAGTTCCGTCCTGAAGCTCGATGCCGCAGCAGTTATTGTTGAAAACTTCACAGTTTGTGATCGTGATGTTTTCCTTCAGTCCGTTCCAGATAACAATACCTCTTGCTCCGACGTTGTGTCCTGAAACTGTCACAGAGTCGAGCAGAACAGTATTGACCGGACCATTGGCATAGAAGCCGCTTCCGTTGGAATTGTTCTGAATCGTAACATTGTTGACCGTGAGATTATTGTTGCCTCCGATCGCATAGATACCTCCGTCAGAATTGCCTCCTGATCCGGCAAAGTTCTGAACGGTAAGATTCTGAATCGTTACGTTTGTGATGCCGTTGTTGATTGTGATGCCTTTTGCAGGAGCTACAAAGCCTGTTCCGTCAACAATAACCGTTGAGCGGTTAACGCCTTGAAGCGTAAGAGACTTTGTAATTGTTACTTTCTCATTGTAAGTTCCCGCGCTTGCTTCAATCACATCACCGGGATTAGCCGCATCAATAGCCGGCTGAATGGCGATGTAATTTGTGCTCTGTGTAATGTTTGTAACTGGTCCAATTCCCGTACAACTTCCAGGAACTATCTGGAAGCCGGCAGCGCCTAAGTCATTGTCAGTTCCGTTTACAAGGTAAGGCAGGAAGTTCAACAAACTTGAATGCAATGCAACGACCGCAGTCGGAATAGTTGTGCCATACCAGTTACAACTTACTGTAATAGTATTTGCAGTTTTATTTACAATCGCCTTGTTGGAGTATCCGTTGCCAAAACTGTTTTCAATTGCTGTTACTCCGGTGGGCGAATTGTTTGTCTTGTTAAATTCACCGAATCTCAATCCGTTTACCGGACCGCTTACGAAATTATTATTAAAGATAACTCCCGTGAGCGTCGCAGGATCCGCGCTGTATGACGGTGCATCATCTCTTGCTTTTATCGTTACGGCTGCAGGATTGTTTGGATCCACTGATGTTCCATTGAATCCGCAGTTTGTTATTGTACAGTTTAATATCGAGATGTTCGAGTATGAGTCATATTTGAGGTTCAAGTCGATACCATTGTTGAATCCGTATGTTGCGTCTGTACCGCTGCTGTCTATCAGAACATTCTCAATCAGGGCATTTCGGAGTTTTTCAAAATACATTCCCTTCTTCAGATTGCCGCTGAAGTTAGAGTTCCTGATCGTCACTCCGTCATAAACATTAGCGGCGGGTGTTGTAGCTGCGACAAATATTCCGAAGCCGTTATTTACTCCGACTCCATTGTACTTAACCTCTGAACTGTCCATCAAAATGGCAGTCGCCGTTTCAGCAGTTCCGGATCTCCAGCCGCCGACAGTGTTGTTGTTAAATTTGCACTTAATCATGGAGAGGTTGCTCGTTCCGTTCCCTACGTTTATGCCATACTGGCAATTGAGAATGCTCTCAACACTATAAAGGCTCGTGTTAGAGGATGAAGTCCTTATTCCGTAAACATAGGTACTTAGCGTGAGATTACTAACATTTACATTCGAGGCAGTAATCGTCAGTCCATCACCCGTGCATGAAACAGAAGGTGTTAAAATTGTACCTCCCGTTCCGCTTCCTTTTAGTGAGATTGAATTACTTATAGTTACGTTCTCATTGAAAGTACCTGAGTCAAGATTTACAATACTAGCAGGCGCTGCTATGTTAACGGCATTCTGTATCGATGGTACAGAAGTGTCCGGAAGATAGAAGCTGTTCGTTGTTACGTAGCTGTTGTTTGGTTTTACGGAAACAAACCCGAGACTGGTGAAGTCAATCTTATGGTCGATCTTGTCTTCAACATCAAACAATTGAACATTGCTCATTCCTGCTCCGTCCAATCCGCCAAAGCGAACGCTCTGAGCATTTATGTTTGTGTTCGGATAACTGCTTCCGTTTGATGTTAGTCTTATATATTTGCTGTGCGTTGAACTGAAATCAACCGGTACTGCTCCGTTGAAATTTACGAAAGCGTCACCGCCTTCTATGAGCAGTCCAATGCCCGTACCGTTAACTACATTAGTTGCGTTATTTATATTAAGTGTAATCGTAGCGTTGTTTGTGTTCAGATTATTATCTCTGATCCATATCGAAGTATCACAATTAGTAATAGTTACACCGGTTATTGCACCGGCGCCTGATCCGGCATCGGAACTGTAACCGTCATAGTTGTTTGGAAACACACCGACGTTACAGTCAGTAATATTTCCGCCTGTGACAGTGATAGTATTGGAAGTTGTGCAGTTCCAGAAGTTGCATCCTACCCTTGCATCGGATACGTCGTTATCGGTAATCACTGCGCCAACTGCGCTTCCAATTGAACTGAAGAGCATTCCATTGTTGTTTGTCGCCCCAGTTACGGTTGTGAAGTCGTTGCTTGTAACATTGAAGGACGAAGCATTTGTGTATGCAAGATTGTGGAAGATCCCGAGTCTGGATGATTCAACTTCATTATTGCTGATATCATGACTCGTTCCGGGATCGGCATTGTAGAAGTTGCCGGTTTGAATTCCAATTCTCACACGCGTCATCACATTGTCCGTAATGTCGGTGTAACAGTTGTTGTAAATCACTATCCCTATACCAAATGAATTCGGAATAATATTGTCGAAGAGGTTCTCGCTTACAAGATTACCGGTTGTTGCTGCACCGGTGTTATAGTAATTGTAAAAATCAATACCGGCATAGTTAATATTCTTTACAATATTATTTGTAAGCTTCAGATCCGATAGTCCTTCGTAAGCTCCAATTGCCTCTGCTGCATCAATGTTTGCTCCGTTGATGTTAACAGAACTTGTAAGAGTTGTATTGTCTCCGTCAAAAGTAAATCCGTCAATTGTCGAGCCGCTGCCGCCAGGTTCAATATAGAAGAATGTTACTGCGGTAACACTGTTTGGGTCCGGATCGGAAGTTCCGGGCTGAATAATTGTTTCAGCAACTCTTACTCCCGTGTTTGGATTAATTCCAAAATTCGCACCCTTTATTACCAGTTGCTTGTCAAGAGTAATGTCTTCTCTGTAAACACCTGACCCTGCAGACAATGTGTCCGCTGCCGGTGTAATGTCTATGCCGTTCTGTATTGAAGCGGCAAAAGTCTCGGGAAGATAAAAACTGTTGACAGTAATGTAACTGTTATCTGCTTTTACTCTTACAAATCCCAGAGTTCCAAAGTCCATCTTATGGTCAATCTTATCTTCAACAGCAAACAACTGCGCATCGCTTAATCCTGCTCCCGCAGTTCCGCCGAACTGAACGCCGAGTGCGTTAATGTCCGAAGTCGGATAACCGCTGCCGTTGGATATTAGCCTGATGTATTTGCTGTGTGTAGTACTAAAATCCACCGGAACAGATCCGTTAAAGATCACAGAGGCATCTCCTCCTTCTATAAGCAATCCGATACCGGTTCCGGTAACAATGTTTGTCGTATTATTTATGTTGAGGGTGACAGTCGCGCTGTTTGAGTTAAGATTGTTGTCTCTAACCCAAATAGCAGTATCGCAATTCGTTAGCGTAACTCCTGTTATAGCATATGAACTTGTTGCTGCATCAGAAGTATACCCGTCATAGTTGTTTGGAAATATTCCGATGTTGCAGTCTGTGAAGTTGCCGCCCGTGACAGTGATTGTGTTTGTTGTAGGGCAGTTCCAAAAATTAACTCCAACTCTTGCATCTGTCACATCATTGTCGGTAATTGTGGCTCCCACATTGCCATCTATTGAAGAAACAAGAATACCGTGATTGTTTGGAGCGCCTGCAACTGTTGTGATCAAATTATCAGAGATCGTGTAAGCAGTTGCATTTGTATATGCAAGGTTATGGAAGATTCCTAATCTGTATGACTCGATTTCATTATTGCTTATGCTGTGATTGGTTCCCAAGTCAGAGTTGTAGAAATTTCCTGTCTGAACGCCAATCCTTACACGCGTCATCACATTATTAGTGATGCTTGTATAGCAGTTGTTGTAGATCAGTACTGCTATCCCGAATTGTGTCGGAATTATATTGTCAAAGAGATTTGCCGTAACAGAATTGTCATAAGTAGATGCTCCGCCGTTACCGAAATTGTAGAAATCAATTCCGGCATAGTTCAGATTCTTTATGATGTTATTCCTCACGGTAGTATTTGACAAACCGTCGTAAGCGCCAATGGCTTCTGCGGCATCGATGTTTGCTCCGTTGATATTAACTGAACTTACCAGCAGGTTATTATCTCCATCGAATGTAAATCCGTCAAGAGTAGACCCGCTGCCTCCCGGCTCAATGTAGAAGAAAGTTACTGCCGTGGGACTGTTCGGATCGGGATCTGAAGTACCGGGCTGAATTATAGATTCCGCGCCCCGTACTCCGGTGTTCGGATTGATTCCGTAATTCGCTCCTCTTATAGAAAGGAATTTATTAAGTGTAATGTTTTCCCTGTAAATTCCGGGAGCAACTGAGATAATGTCTCCATTGCTTGCAGCATTGATTGCCGCCTGAATTGTCGGGTGATCTCCCGGTACATTTCGTACTATCTCTTGCGCATTCGGATCAATTTTTCCATCGGATGGTGACATAGGAACTGTCACGCGTTCGGTTCCTTCTCTGAGAATTCTCTCGATTGGTCTTACATCGTTACCTTCAAGAGAAGTCCCGAATGAGGAATTCCTGTCTTTCTTCAGAGATTCATTCGTTCCACTCTTTTTGTTCTCAACTTTCCTTTTTGATGGTGGGTTGCCGTCGCGTAATACCTTATTAATAGGTTGTGCATCGTCATTCTGTTGAGCAGTTAAATCCCCAACTGTGATGCTCAAAATAAGCATCGCCGAAATTAGTGTAAACCGAAGTGGTAATTTACTTGCTGAATTGATTAAAGCAAAAAGAATAGATAAGCTTTTCATAGTTTGGTGAATTAAGTTTTATAAAAATTATCGGAAGCAATGAGGAAGTGAGAGATGCGGCTTAAATGTTTCTAAGTCTAAAGTAAGTGGTCTTCCCCGCAGCCGGTAAAACAATTATGCAAGTAGTTTACAATACCTCCTTTCAATTCTAATCAGAACTGTGGTAGATTTTTAAAGCGGAATAAAATGAAGTAACCTGTTAACTTTGTTGCATTTGTAAATTAGGAACTCTTGCTATTCAATAATCTAAATATTGGATTTCTGTGACCAATTACCTTTGCAGGAATAGTAAGAGTAGATAGAGTTAAAAGGCTCGATCAAATTTGCTCCCCATTTTGTTTCCGACTTATCCGTGTTTATAGAGTTGTAAGATCTAAGTCTTACGAACTAAGTCGATAATTACTTTGAAGGCAATATGTTTTACTTATTTTAGATTATCAATATCATTTTTTGTCTGAGCAACATGTTCCTGATTAAGTGTTGTCTCAACTGCTATTTATGTTTGGAAATATAAATTCAAAACATATGAAATATCTTGCTCATCAGCATGCACTCAATGGACATTACCAATTATATAAGAGTAGATTGATTCAAACTGATCCGAGAAATAGCTGTTGAATATTTAGTATGACAGGATCAATTGCAGAACTGAAAATGTAAATCTTTTGTGTAATCACTCTAACAAAAATACAGATCTAAGGAATTTTTAAGCCCTTTATTAAATTATCAGAGCTTATATATTACTTCCAAATAGCATCCTAACATTTGAAAAAAACTGTACGAAACGTTTCTATAGCCTTGATTATCGTTGCCGCCATTGCTTTCCTGGTTGTGCCAAAGATCTTATCCGAAAAAAATAAGACTACAGGAGACGGCAGGCAAGGTCAGCAGGATCAGACAATAGCTGTTGATGCATACGTAGTGAAACCCCAAAACCTCGATAATGAAATTGCAACTGTTGGAACTATTGTTGCTAATGAAGAAGTAGAGATCAGAAGTGAACTCCCACGAAAAATTACCGGCATTTATTTTAAAGAAGGTGCATTTGTACCTAAAGGCAAAATTCTGTTCAAACTGGATGACTCAGACCTGCTTGCACAGCTCAGAAAACTCGAACTTGATGAACAGCTTCAAATGAAACAAGCAGAAAGAGAGCAGCAACTTCTTGAGAAGGGTTTGTTTACATCCGAAGAGTATGATATTCGCCAGACTAACATAGAAAAGATAAGAGCCGACATCGAAATCATTAAGATCAGCATTGACAAAACTGACATAACCGCTCCATTCTCCGGCATCACTGGTTTTCGAAATGTGAGTGACGGGAGTTTTGTTAATAATACTGTTGTGCTCACTACTATAAAGGATATTAGAAAAGTTAAAGTGGACTTCTCCATTCCTGAAAAATATGTTTCCGAATTCAGCAAAGGACAGCAGATCACATTTAAGGTGGAAGGTTACGAAGACGAATTCAAAGGCACCGTGGTTTCTTTTGATCCGCAGCTAAATGAAAATACAAGGAGCATAGTACTCAGGGCCTTAGCCGATAACAGCGGAAGTAAGCTTCTGCCGGGTTCTTTCGTAAAAGTGAATCTTCAATTGAGTGAGATCAGCGATGCACTGATGATTCCGACTGAAGCCGTAGTGCCTCAGCAAAAAGGACAAAGCGTTTTTGTAATTACTAATGGTGTCGCAATTCAGAAAGATATTGAGATCGGAAACAGAACCGAAAAGGAAGTTATAATTACATCAGGTATTAACCAGGGCGATACCGTTATTACAACCAACATTCTTCGGTTGAAGAACAACAGCAAAGTTAAAGTGGCAAACATATTTTAGCATGAGTCTTTCAGCCGTTAATATAAAGAGACCTGTCCTTTCAATTGTCTTGTCAATTGTACTTGTGCTGTTTGGAGTTGTCGGATTCCTGAATCTTGAAGTTCGTGAGTATCCCAACATTGACCCGCCTATAGTAACTGTCTCAACTAATTATCCCGGTGCAAACTCAGATGTCATCGAAGCTCAGATTACTGAGCCGCTCGAGCAATCTATTAACGGCATTGATGGTATCAGGATCATGTCAAGCACAAGCCGGGAACAGCAAAGCAATATTTCGGTCGAGTTTGAACTCGACAAAGATATTGACGCGGCCGCAAATGATGTGCGGGACAGGGTTTCCCGCGTTCTCAGGCAATTGCCTGTCGGCATAGACAATCCTGTTGTAGAGAAGGCAGATGCTGACGCAACTCCGATAATAATTGTCTTTGTGAAAAGCGATTCAAGAAGCATCCTGGATGTGAATGAGTATGCACTGAATGTCATTTCAGAAAGAATTCAGACTATTAGCGGCGTCAGTTCAACGAGATTGTTCGGTGAAAAGAAATATGCCATGAGAGTTAGAATGGATTCTGATAAACTTAATGCTTATGGTCTGTCTCCCCTTGATGTCCAAAATGTGCTGAGAGAAGAGAATATTGAATTGCCTTCGGGAAGAATCGAAGGTGATAATACTGAACTTACAGTCAGAACATTTGGAAGATTGTCAACGCCGAATGAGTTCAACAACATCATCATAAAGCAAGACAACGGCGGAATAGTAAGGCTTAGCGATGTTGGATACGCAGAATATGGAGCTGAGAATGAACGAAATGAAGTTCGCGGTAAGGGCCAAAAAGGTGTTACTGTCGCAATACTTCCGCAGCCTGGCGCAAACGTTTTGCAGATATCAGATGACTTCAACAAAAGATTTGAAGAAATAAAAAAGGAACTTCCGCCTGACATTTCTGCCGAAGTTATTTATGACTTTTCCACCTTTGTAAGGAAAACAGTTTTTGAAGTTGAAGAGACTATCTTCATTGCATTTGGACTTGTGGTCTTAATAATATTTTTATTCCTTCGCGACTGGCGTTCGACCTTCATACCGGTTATCGCAATTCCTGTTTCTATCATAGCAACATTTTTTATCATGTACATTGTCGGATTCTCTATCAATGTACTGACATTGTTCGGAATCATTCTGGCAATCGGGCTTGTGTGCGATGATGCGATCGTTGTGCTTGAGAATATCTATACTAAGATCGAAGAAGGTATGTCACCGATGCAGGCGGCTTTTAAAGGTTCAAAGGAAATATACTTTGCAGTTATATCAACAACAGTAACACTCGCCGCAGTATTTCTTCCGATCATGTTCCTGGAAGGTTTAACGGGCAGATTGTTCCGGGAATTTGCTGTCGTTATTGCAGGCTCAGTTATGATCTCTGCTTTCGTTGCTCTTACGCTGAGTCCGATGCTTAGTTCAAGAATGCTTAAAGTTCATGAACCAAGTTGGTTCTATAAAGTAACAGAACCGTTTTATGAATGGCTGACAAGAGCTTACAGAAATTCACTGAATAGCTTCATGAAGGTAAGATGGCTGAGTTTCATAATTATGGCGGGAGTTATGGTGTTGATTTACATTATTGCGACAAATCTAAAGACTGAGCTTGCACCATTTGAAGACCGTTCAAATCTCAGAATTTCAGTCACTGCTCCGGAAGGATCGTCTTACGAATTTACTGACAGATATATAAGGGAAATTGGGCAGTATGTAATTGATTCTATTAAAGAAGTCAGATTTCCAGTGGAGATAGTTGCAGGCGGTGGAGGAAGCTCGGGTGTTAATTCCGGAACAGTCAACATTTATCTTGAAGAGCCGGAAGACAGGAACAGAGCAGTTGATGCCGTAATAAAAGACATTTCAAAAACTGTCGGACAATTCACTGGAGTCAGGTCATCTGTTTCTCAGCCACCAACAATTGGTGCAAGATTTGGCGGACAACCTGTGCAGCTCGTTATTATGTCTCAGGATTATGAAAAGCTGGTAGAAGTTTTGCCAAAGTTTCTTGATGAAGCCGGCAAAGATCCGCGCCTGCAATTCGTCGATGTTAATATGAAAGTAAATAAGCCGGAAATAAATCTTACGATTGACAGAGAAAGAGCTTCCGAACTTAATGTTTCTGTCGAGGATATAGGAAGAACTCTGCAGATTGCATTCGGTGGCGAGAGGATGGGATACTTTCTTAGAAGCGGCAAGCAATATCAGGTCATAGGTCAACTCGAGAAGGAATTCAGAAACGATCCTGCAGATCTGAATAATCTTTTTGTCAGGAATTCAAAAGGCGATATGATAACTCTTGCAAGCCTTGTGAAGCTTGAAGAGCAGGCAGTGCCAACATCCCGTTTCAGATTCAACAGAAATGTTTCAGCCACTATTTCGGCAGGGCCAAGGCCCGGCTTCACACTTGGTGACGGGAATGCCGCAATGAAAGATGTTGCAAATAAAGTTCTTGATGAAAATTTCTCAACGGCATTCACAGGTCAGTCAAAAGATTTTGAAGAAAGCGCTTCAAGTCTGTTCTTCGTTTTTATATTTGCTATCATTCTTATCTACCTTGTGCTTGCGGCACAGTTCGAAAGTTTTGCAGATCCTTTCATTATTATACTTACAGTCCCGCTGGCAGTAGCGGGCGCATTGATTTCACTTTGGTACTTTGACATGAGCATGAACATTTTCAGCCAGATTGGGATTGTGATGCTTGTTGGACTTGTAACTAAGAATGCAATTCTTATTGTAGAGTTTGCAAATCAGATCAAAGAAACCGGAGTTCACAGATTGGAAGCAGTAAAAGATTCAGCAGTAAGAAGGTTTCGTCCGATTCTTATGACGAGTCTTGCAACAATTCTCGGAGTCTTGCCAATTGCATTAGGTCTCGGCGCAGGCAGCAGAAGGTCTTTGGGTATAGCTGTTGTGGGAGGACTTATTTTCTCCGGCTTTCTGACCCTTTATCTGGTACCAGCAATATATAGCTACTTGTCTGCAAAAGAAGTAAAAGTAGTTGAAGAAGAAGTAGATCTTCCGGAAGATCCTGCGTTGGAAACAATATAGAAATTCAGCAACAAACTGAATCTCTCGCTTCTTCCTTTCAAACCATATAATCAAAAAATTAACAAAGCGTCACCCTGAGCTAAAGCTTGCACCGAGCGCCTAATGTCAGTCATTCTTCAATTCACAACCTTCCGGGAACACCATCAATCACGGTGAAATAAATCTGCTAGCTCTAAAAGAAAGTGAGCCCTTTTGTAAATTTACCGGCGCTGAACTTAAAGAATAGACTTTAAGCATAAATTATTTCATAAGGATAAATTTCTTTGTAATGGCAAACTCTCCCGATGTCATTTTATAAAAATAGATCCCGGAATTTAAATCTGAACTGCCTGTAAATTCAATTGAATAATTACCTGCATTCCTGAATTCATCAACAAGTGTAGAAACTTCTTTCCCAATCAGATCATATACCTTCAATGTAACATTATCAGATATCGGAATTGAAAAATCAATTCTTGTCGAAGGATTGAACGGGTTCGGATAATTCTGTCCAAGCTTATATTCAGATGGAAGTTCAGTATTAATCTGTGTAATCCCTATTAAATTACCATATCTCAGAAAAATACCTCCTGCTCCTCCTGCATAACCCAATGCAGGATTTATGAACTGCATCAGTCTGACTGATGATGCCGCTTGTGAAGGGACGATTTCCTGTGTCCAGGTAGTACCGTAATCAGTTGTTTTAAAACACTTATTTGAATTTGTATAAAGCATTAAGAAAATAAGGTTCGAACCGTCTTTTAATCCGCACATATTAAAAGGAATAAAATTTGTGACGCCCGGCGGATTTGGAACGGTCACCCATGAATTCCCGCCATCTGTAGTTTTTCTTACTGCGTTACCTGTACCGTTGGAGGCAGTCATTCCATTATTATTATCTGTAAAGGCAATTGAAGAAAAATATAAACCCGTTGAATTTCCTGTTCCTGTTAATGTTGTTGATGTCCATCCACCGCCGGTAAATCCATTTACCGTTTTGAATGACCTGTTTGTAGTGATGTTAGCAGTGAAATTCCCCGTTGAGATCCAGTACTTTCCGGTATCTGTCCAGTCCCATGCATTTAATAAACCGGCTTCATTAGCCAAGGCTATTGGCGCATTTGGAGAAAGCAGCCAGTTCGATCCTCCGTTAGTAGTAAATCTCCACTGATGTGGCTGACCTGCTCCTGTAGGATCGCCGTAATAAATTCCGTAATTTTGATTGAACATTTTTATTCCATCAGAGAAACTTCCTGTCAGTGAAAACTGCAAAGTCCAGTTGTATCCACCATTTGAAGTTTTATAAATGCTACCGCTTTCAGTACCTATCCAGCAAAACGAAGTATCGAGTGCAGAAATGCTGGTTATATTACCTGATGGCAGACCAAAATTTCTTGCATCCCAGTTTAATCCTCCGTTAGTAGATCTGAATACTGCAGCATTATCACTGCATACCCAGATCAGATTTTGATTTATCACCGACATACAGTAGATTTCTCTTGATCCGGGAATTGTACTTACGTATGACCACTGGCTGAATGTAATTGTAGAGCTAAAGAAAAAGAAAAGTAGAAATAATTTTTTCATGTTTTGTCTCATTGCTATTAGAATTGAAAAGTTTAGTCAATATACTGTGCTTTATCTCTAATATCAATATTACTTCTTGACATACCAGCTTGAAAGGGTAGTTGCCCGGGGGGGGGGCCTTGGTCTCAAAAGGTGTGCGCCGGGGGGGGGGAATATATTTTTTTTGCCTCGGAGGGGGGGGGGGGGGGGGGGGGCTCGGGGATCTTGGGGGGGGGGAAAGAAAATATTTTCTCAAGGAGGGTTTCCCCCCCCCCCCCTCCGGGGGGGTGCGGAAGGAAGGTGCGAAGCGGGAAAGCGGCGGGGAGGAGGGACCGGAAGGGGAGTGGATTTGCAAGTCACTCTGAGCTTGGAGAAGGGCGATACATTTTCAAAATAGTTTGAAAGCGTCCGTATGAAAGTCCTGACGCAATATGCAAATAACTTTTCCTGTCATCTTTACGTAAACATTTGAACTAAATTCACGGCAACATTCTCAAACCGATAAAGAAATGAGATGACAAAGTTACTTACAATCTTTCTTCTGATTCTGTCAACTGCAGCATCCGCACAGCTTCCAAACAACAACATTTATTTGTTCGGCCAAAAAATCTTCATCCAATACCCGGGCAATTCGGCGCTCCGTGGAATTATGCCGCGATCTGGGGTTATGTTGCTCCCGATGGCAGAGAATACGCGATCCTCGGATGCGGTCTTGGAACTGCGTTCTACGACATTACAGATTCTGCAAACATTCGTGAAGTAGGTTACTTCGATGCAGGTGTAAATCTCCAGAACCCGGACGGTGGAAATCTCTGGCGTGAAATGAAAGTATATTCTCACTACGCGTATGTTGTTTCCGAAGCTGACACCAGCGGTGTGAAGATCTATGACCTTCGTTATCTACCTGATTCGGTCAGGTTTGTAAAAAAGTTTCTTGCGCCCGGTCACAGCACAACTCATAGTATTTCACAGGAAGGACCATTTCTCTATCTCAACGGTTCCAACGCTTCATTTGGGCAGGGAGTGGCCGTGCTTGATCTTTCCGTTGATCCCGAGAATCCTGTGCTAAGAGGAAAGTGGAACACGAGGTATGTTCACGACTGCAGGGTATTGAAGGATACAATTTTTGCAATGAACATAAATCCGGGAGACGGACAGATCACGGTAATTGATGCCCGCAACAAAGACAGTCTGAAGACAATTACGCAATGGCTGAATCTTCCGAACCCATCTCCGCATAACTGCGCTCTCACTAACAACAGGCAATATCTTTTTGCAACAGATGAAGTTGGAGCAATACCAAGATTGCTGAAGATTTGGGACATCCGAGATCTTTCGAATGTAACTCAGGTTAATACTTGGCAGCCTACAGGCATTACATCATCCATTGTACACAACGTTGAAATATACGGAGATACTGCTGTGATCGCTCATTATACCGCAGGAGTTAGAGTGCTGAATTTATCAAATCCTGTTGCGCCGGTTGAGGTTGCATGGTATGACACATATCCGCAAAATAACAACAACAGTTATGTGGGATGCTGGGGCGTTTACAAATTTCCATCAGGAAAAATTGTTGCATCAGATATGATTACCGGACTTTTTGTCCTGAAGCTAGGACAATCTGTGAGCATTAATGAAAGCAATCTTAGGGTTAATGATTATGAGCTGAAACAGAATTTCCCGAATCCCTTCAATCCTTCAACAAGCATAAGTTACAGACTAAAGTCATCGGCATTTATTGAACTTAAGGTGTATGATATTCTTGGGAATGAGATAACAAAACTTGTCAGCGGAAAACAAGCTGCCGGTAATTACAAAGTGGATTTTGAAGCGGAAAATTTATCGAGCGGAATTTATTTCTATTCGCTGTATGCAGATGGAAACAGAATATCTACAAAGAGAATGACATTCCTGAAATGAGTTGAGAGACTGTTTGATCACAACTACTCAACTAATTGTATTCTGATTTGATCTCGGCAACAATTACTCTACAGCATAGTGTTGGGACTTCCATCCCGACACTGCATGTTTCAAAACGGCAGCAGAAAATCTTAACTCCTCAAACAATTCAAACTTTTAGCTATAAGCGGGATAATATACTTTGTTCTTCATGAACTCATAAATGTTTTCCGGGCGTTTTATTTCTGCAAGTCCGTTGTCAAAAATATATTCCGCAATCTTTACGGCAACATTAAAAGATACATTCAGTATTTCGGAAATTGGAGGATAGATCAAGCCTGTCTTCATCATTTCCGGTGTAACCTGACCGGCAAGCGCTTCTGCTGCGCAGATAAACATTTCATCAGTAACTCGCTTAACTTCAGTCGCAAAGACCGCAAGTCCCATCGCAGGAAATATAAATACATTGTTGCCCTGACCCGGTATAAACTTTCTTCCATCTATCTCTACTGTATCAAACGGGCTTCCGCTTGCAAATATTGCTCTGCCTGAACTCCATCTGTATGCTTCTTCGGCAGAACATTCTGAATGAGAAGTAGGATTTGAAAACGGAAATATCAACGGAGCTTCATTGATCTCTGACATCGCCTCTATCACTTCCTTGTTAAATGCTCCGCCCATTGCACTGACTCCGATTATTGCCGTCGGTCTAAGCTGCCTGATTGCGTTTGTAAAATCTGAAATTGGATCATGATCATGCGCAAAGAGTTTCTTGTAATCTTCGAGGTCTGTGCGAGAGTTGACCAATAAGCCTTTTGAATTGAACATCCAGATCCGATTCAATGCCTCTTCATTACTCAAACCATTGGACTTCATTATTTTCATAAGTAACCCTGCAATTCCGGTTCCTGCGGAACCTGCACCAAAGAACAGAAATTTCTGCTCAGTAATTGGCTTGCCGCTTAGCTTGCATGCCGAAATTAATCCCGCTGCAGCAACGCCCGCCGTGCCTTGTATGTCATCATTAAATGTGCAGATTTTTTCTCTGTATTTGTCAAGTATCATCACTGCATCAGGTCCGGCAAAGTCTTCCCACTGAATGCATATCTTTGGGAACACATTTGTAATGACACTAATGAACTCATCTATAAAATCCTCATATTCCTTTCCCCTGACTCTGTGGATTCGCAGCCCGAGATATAAAGGATCATTCAGTAAAGTTTCGTTATTTGTACCTGCATCAAGTACAATTGGAAGTGTATAGTCAGGGTCAATCCCGGCACAAGCCGTGTAAAGAGCTAGCTTGCCAATTGGAATTCCCATACCGCTGATTCCCAGATCACCAAGTCCAAGAATCCTTCCTCCATCAGTCACAACAGTGACTCGCACGTCTCTTACATTCCAGTTTTCCAATATTTCCCTGATCTTGTCTTTGTCTTTTATTGAAATGTAAATACCTCTCGGCCTCCTGAATAGCTGACCGAATTTCTGACATGCTTCGCCAACAGTGGGCGTGTAAATTAATGGAAAATATTTTACCGGATTGTCCATTACTGTTCGGAAGAAGAGTGTTTGATTATTGTCTAACATTTGCATAAGGTAAACATACTTGTTGATTGGATCCTTTAAGTGGTCAACCTGTTCATTCACTCTCACTATCTGCTGCTCAATGTTTTCTACCTGATATGGCAGCAAACCATGAAGTCCGTACATATCCCTTTCGGTATCAGTAAAAGCTGTTCCCTTGTTTAACCGCGGGTCATGAAGTATCTCATAGCCGCTCTTAGTGTATTTATTTTCCATGTAAGTCGTTTTAAAAAATTTTAGAAAGACGTGTCATTGAGTTGTTTATGATTCTCTCTCTTCACCTTGTATCGGTATGAGTCATGAAGAATAGTCACTTCTAAAATTTCAGAACTTCAACTTGGCTTTTCAATGCATTAATGTATCTTGGCGGAAAATGTCATTCCCGCGAATGAGGGAATCTACGAGTAATGAAAACGCTATTCAGGAGATCCCTGCCCGCAGTTGGCAAATCAAGTAAACTCTCTGTAGTCCTGCCTGCCTACTGGCCTTTGTAGTGTGAAATGCATCCCGGCAGGCAGGCGGGCCTGCATGCGCAGGGATGACAAAGCGGGGGTCTTGCCCGATGACCTGAAAGCTCTCTCGAATTAATCTGGGAGCAGTGGGTCCAAAGTTGCATGGCTCTCATTGATGTCAGCATTACATGCACTTTGGGGAAAACTACTTTGAGATGATTGCACAAATTGAATTTATGAAAGTGATCGTAAATAATATTTGTCACTTCTGGAAGGCACTCAAATTAGAATGGATGACTTTCAGCCGGTGTTAGTGTTGCCGAACGACGAGAGGTTGAAACGCCGCAGGCAAAATTTAAATATCCCCAAACCCCTTCTTCTGATAGACTATCCACACTTTAACAGTATTTGGGCGGCCCACTTCAAAAGGGCTTTCCTCATCACTCTTCGAAGCAGTTAACATTTTGATCACCGACGGAAAAGTCAAACCTATCACAGAAAGCATTCCCATAATCACAAACTATTTTTTTAATAGGGTGTAGTTCCCAATTCATACCAATGGTCGATTTACAATTCAAATGAGTAAGTGTAGTTTTATACATAAGGAAAACTACTAATACAGACATCTGAAGTTTCTTGATGGCACAAGAATTGACTTAGTATATATTTTAAAACCTAAACAAGAAAAAAATTATGGATGAGAATCAAAAACAAAACGCAGCTGATCTACAAGATCGCCGGACTCTTTCCGGAATGTTTGCCGATCGCGAAAGCGCTGAGATAGCGTATAATAATTTGAAAGACAAAGGTTATTCTGATGAAGACATAAATTTGATTATGTCAGATGACACCCGTAAAAAACATTTTGCAGATGATGATGATGAAACAGAAATGGATACGAAGGCGCTGGAAGGTGCAGGTACAGGTTCAGCAATTGGCGGTACAATCGGCGCAATAGCAGGAATTGTAGCAGCATTGGGAACAAGCTTGTTGATTCCGGGTCTCGGATTAGTCATTGCTGGTCCCATTGTAGCAGGTCTTGCCGGAGCAGGTGCAGGTGGCCTTACAGGCGGACTCATTGGAGCTTTGATTGGAAGCGGTATTCCTGAGGAAAAAGCAAAAGTTTATGAATCCGGTGTTAAAGAGGGTAAGATACTTATGAATGTAAAACCGCGAAACGAAGAAGATGGAAAGTATTTTGAAGAAGACTGGAGAAAAAATAAAGGTGAAGAAGTTAGTTGGTAAACAATCCAAATAACTAATAACCAAATTTGTTTTTGTCTAACTCAAAATATTAAGTCATGAAAGCACTACTGTTAATAGTTGTTATGTGTACTTTTTTTGTCTCATGTGACACAACTCAAAAGCAAACTAATACGACACGTAATTCTGACACAATGGTAATGAAGAAAGATACCGCTATCAAGAAGGTTGATACACTGGGATTCAACAAATAGATCTTGTTTGAATTCCTTCGTTCTTTGTGGTAATTTCCTCTTGTTCCCTTGAAAATATATTCTGTGGGATGGTTTGAACAGAAATATTGATTTGATTTCCTTCCTTTCTAAATCAGTATACCATCCCGGCAGGATATATTTTTATGTCTATAGGATTCCTCAATCTTCCCAAAAAAGGTAATTTCTAAAACCTGAAAACTCCTACTTAAATCTAAAGTATCTTGTCTCGGAACCGGTTGTAAATGATTGCTGACTCCCGAAATACTCTGTCGCAAATTTATCGATCGACGATATCTTCCCAAATTTACTGACATGCCAGAATAACTGTCCTGAGGATCCTTCGTTTTGAACAAGATCTTTTACATCTTTGTATTCAATTATGGGAGACGATTGAAACACTGATGTTATAAAACCGGTATCATAAAAAAGGATATTGTAAATTCCTTCTTCGCCACCGCCGGAGAAAGTAAATTTTGTTGTATCTGAAACAAGCGCATCAACAGGTGGTGTCAATAAGACAGGATTATCACTTACCGTGAAATTATTTTGCGTTCCTGGAACCATTAGAAATTGATCAGTACCGCTGCCATTTGCGGAAGTGGAATAGGCGTTAAGATAATTGTAACATTGGACGGGGAGACCGGAAGGTATTCTTACAACAAAGTGACCGCTATATGACTGCATAGAATGGAATATTCCGCTGTAAATTTTCTCTTTCGCAAAACCAATGTAATATTGGCAAAAAGCAAAATTACTATTTCCGGTTGAATTGATATTTACCGGCACATCAAGCTCTCCCGGATTGAATGAGATCTGCTCTGAGGTAAAGGTGTAATTCAAATTTCCGCCGGGAGCTATCTCAATGTCTTCACTGACGCCGAAATTTTCATATGAAATTATTCCGCTTTGATTATCCAGCTTGTAAGTTAGAAGATATAGTTTACCTGTATATGGATACGCGGTATATCCCAAGCCCAAATTAATTACAGATGGTGGAGTAAAACGGTCTACGTATTTATAGTTGCTGACGTTCTTTCCATCTGAGAAGATTAAGAGGATCGCCAATTCTTTATAAAAAATACTGTCAGGAATATTTACTTCCAAAGTCACAAGACTGGCTCTGTCAATATAAGACATAATGAGATCGACAGCCGAAACATTCAAGTTTCTGTGAAGTGTCTTATACCGACCTGATGCGTCAGTTATTAATGCATCATAAGGAAACACAATGTCATTAAGGGAAAAGCTGCCGTCTGATGCAATTGTTGTTGTTTTATTTTGTATTGTTACCTTAAGATTGCTCAATGTTGCTTTCGTTGATGAGTAAATTTTACCACTGACAGAATTTTTTACAGGTCCTACTGTATTTTCATTACAAGAAAAATAATTTACAGAGGAAATTAATAAACCAGTCACGGTAAGAATTCTTAATATCGTTTTCATATTGATAAATTTTTTTTGATGTAATTATAAATCTCAAGCAAAAGGCACTTTGAAGTTATATTACTATTTAGTGCAACTTACGATCAACATTATATAATGAAAGAACTACATTCAATGCCAGGTAGAATCCCTTATGTGATAAACCAAAAAGTTTACTTTTGCAAGTCACCCTGAGCCTGACGAAGGGTGACAGTTTTGCAGAATGAATATTAATGCCGTTGTTGGTCTTAGCCCGCAATGAAGCACCTGAAAGCTCTCTCGAATTAATCTGCGGGCGAGACCAACAACTTACCCTAAACAACTACACTTAATGAGCTGACAGAGACACCTTGTGTTTGTTGTTGCCTGCCCGCAGTCGATTAAAAAAGTACACTCTCTGCAACCGGGGTGACCCAAAAGTTTGCATGGC
The DNA here is from genome assembly GCA_016704345.1 of Ignavibacteria bacterium. Classification (GTDB taxonomy): domain Bacteria; phylum Bacteroidota; class Ignavibacteria; order Tepidaquicellales; family Tepidaquicellaceae; genus JADJAH01. The sequence continues at coordinate 124,848 of JADJAH010000013.1, forward strand.
TCTCCTTGATGTTAGCACTCTTTACATCGCAAACTTTTGGGAACACCAAACAACGGCTAAAATGCCATATATTATACAATATTAAAAATATAGTTTATCTTCATTAAATAAGATCAGTGCCGAGAGGATTTTAAAATTTGTATAAAAGAACAAGCCGTATAAAAATGTTATTCAAGTTGTTAATATTTTCCCTGTCTATCTCCACTACTTGCATTTCGCATGCACAGATATTCAGCTATGGATTGAAAGGCGGTTTAAACATATCTGAAACCTTAAATACAAGTTATGAATCCCATACTAAAACAGGGTTTAATGCTTATGTATTTGCAGATTATAACGCTTTTAAAAAAGTTTCCATCAGTGTTCAAACCGGTTTCACACAGAAAGGATTTAAAACCGAATCTTTTGATTACTATGCGGATGAAATACATTATTACGGTGCATTGAATGCAGAACTGAACTACATCGATATTTCTGTTTCAGGAAAATTTAAACTTTTGAACGGAAAAGTTGTCCCGTATATAATGGCGGGACCTTCGCTTGGAATTAAAATAAGTGATGGGACAACTGCTACAGGAAATGCGCATGTATTTCAGATTGCCGACCTTCAAAGTTTATTAGATGTAGTTTATACTAACTCATTTGGAATTAAAGCCGGAGTTGGTGTTGAAATTAATATCGTAAAAAATATGAGTTTAATTTTTGAAACAAATTACAATATTGATTTGATATCTTCATACAACGCCCCCGACATTAGACTTGGAATCGAAACATGGTATTATAGCGACAATATTAAGAATAGAGTCTTAGAAGTTTCAGCAGGTGTGAAGTTTTAGAATAACCTTCGTTTAAAATCTCCTAATTAGATCAGAGATTATTTCTGTTACGAATGATTTGAAACCAGGGTAATTTTTTCAAATCTGAATTCATTCCCACCAAGCGGCGGAGGTTATTTGTCAACCTGAGCCTGAACGACGGGCGACACTTTGCTTTTCCGCGCAGGGTCTCGTTGATTTTCCAGGGATGCTGCACGAGATAGGCATCAAACTGTTGCGTCTGAGTCTCTGACGAACAAGGGAGACTCAGACGCGGACGGGATCTAAAATCTTAAAATACCAAATGCGAATTTCCAAATTCTTTACTGCTTTGCCATCGCCATATTAACTTTATCTTCGGCTGTAACAAGGTGGTTATGATCATCATCACCGACTTCAATCTGAACCCAATTAATCACGCCATTAAATTTATTTCCGGTCGGACCGTAATCAGTAGATGCAGGGGAGCCAGTATCACTTCCCACATCACATGCCTCATCAGCTGAATATCCCATAGGAATTGTCTTTTCAACTCTGCCTTTTCCAACTTGGTTACCGTCGTAATAAAGCGTAACATCTCCGCCTTTACCAAGACCTCCGCCGTCGTATTTAAATTCAACTCTAAGCTGATGTTTGCCTTCGGGAATTACAGAGTCTGCTTCAATTATATAGTAATCTATTCCGAAGAAATTAAAACAATACTTAAGCTTTCCATCCTTTGCATAAAGACTCCAGCCGCCAACTTCACCGCCTTGTGTAATAATTACACCAGATGCCGGCTTACCTAATGGCATATCAACATCAGCAGTCACTGAGTAAGATTTATTCTTTAAAATCAGAACACAATTCTCGGAAACACGCATACCGCTAAAAAGTATTTGTTTATTTCCTCTTATAAGCTGAGGGCGACCGGCTATGTCAGCATTGATTCTTTCAAAGCCGCGGTCATCGAGAGGAACGACATTATACTTTGTTGCTTCGATCAGCCACAGTCTTTGAAGTTCTGCAAGCTTTTCCGGATTTTCTTTTACAATATTTTTTGATTGTGTCCAGTCATCAGGTCCGTATAGCTCCCAGACATCAGTATCAAATGGCGGTGGTGTTTCCGCACTCCACGGAGTCCTGTGTTTTGTAACTGCAGTCCAACCGTTATGATAGATTCCTCTGTTTCCCATCATTTCAAAATACTGTACTGTATGGTTTTCCGGAGCAACTGCATCATTGAAAGTTTCAGCAAAACTAAATCCTTCAAGGGGTGCTTGCTGAATGCTGTTAACAATTGTCGGCTCAGGAAGTCCTGTAACATCAAGTATAGTTTTTGCAACATCAATCACATGATGAAATTGATTTCGAACTTCACCTTTAGCCTTAAATCCCTTTGGCCAATGAACAATCATACCGTTTCGGGTACCTCCCCAGTGAGAAGCTACTTGTTTTGTCCATTGATATGGTGTGCATAAAGCATGTGCCCAACCAACTGCATAGTGATTGTATGCCTTTGTAGTTCCGAAATCATTTATTTTACTCAAAAGAAAATCAATAGTCTCTATTCCCGGCAGCCCGTTCAGGGTTGTCATTTCATTAAAACATCCGTTGAGTGTTCCTTCTGCAGATGCTCCGTTATCACCAATAATTAAAAAAATAAGAGTTTCGTCCATTATTCCTAAATCTTCTATTGCATTAAAGATCTTTCCAATGCAATGATCTGTCTGCTCCATAAATCCCGCATATATTTCCATTTCGCGGGAAAGCACAGGTTTCATTTTTTCATCAGTTTCATCCCAACCCGGAATTTCTTTATGCCTTTCTGTCAAAACTGCATCTTCAGGAATCACTCCAAGTTTTTTCTGACGATCAAAAGTTTCCTGTCTCAGCTTATCCCAGCCACCATCAAATTTACCTTTATACTTATCAGACCATTCTTTCGGAACATGATGCGGAGCATGTGTGGCGCCGGGAGCATAATACATGAAAAATGGTTTATCAGGCATCATAGCTTTTTGCTGACGAATCCAGGTGGCAGCCTTTTCTGAAAGATCATCGTTCAATGTATATCCTTCTTCAGGAGTTTTCTCCGGTTCGACAGCAGTAGTTCCGTTATAAAGTCCGGGATAATATTGATTTGCTTCTCCTCCTACAAATCCATAAAAATATTCGAAACCTGAACCGGTTGGCCATTGATTAAAGGGACCAACTGGTGATACTTCCCAAACAGGTACTTCATGACATTTCCCTAACTGCGCTGTAGAATAACCATTGAGCTTCAGAATTTCTGCAATAGGAGCTTTATTTTTTGGACGTATGCTGTTGTTACCCGGTGCCGAAGTAGCCATCTCTGTTATCGCACCCATGCCGACTGAATGATGATTCCTACCGGTAAGCAATGCTTGTCTTGTCGGCGAGCATAAAGCAGTTGTATGAAATTTTGTGTACTTCAATCCTCCGGCTGCAAGTTTCTCAATATTAGGAGTATTGCAAGGACCTCCGAAAGCGCTGGTAGATCCAAAGCCTGCATCATCTATCAATACAATCAGAACATTCGGCGCACCTGCCGGCGGACGAAGTTGAGTGATTGGCGGATACTTTGTGTTAGGATCTTTGGCATCGTATGTTGTAAGACCTACGAATTGCGGATCGGGAATTGGTAAAATGGTTCTATTCAAACCTGAATTTGAATCGGGCTTGATTTCTTTTGGATTTTCTCCTTTTGACATGGATTCATTTTTGATTGTTTAATGAAAATGATTAAGCAATTTTACAGCATAAAATCCGAAACTTTTAAATCAAAACTCAATTACCCTTTACTACTCATTACAGCTTCCATTACTCTGTCCAGGTTAAAACTGCCCGGCTTCTGCAGAGGTACCCATGTATTGTTAAGAACAATATTTCAGCACGGTAGCATCCTACTAAAAGGTGAGAATTTGCCATCCGGTGCGAGAGTAAAGATTTTTTAAGATTTTCCTCAAACTAATCTCTGAAGCTTTCAATGACTATATCATTGTATGAATCATTCTGTAATACTTTGAACAACTTGTAAATTTCACAGTGAATAAGAATGATTTCTTCATCATCATGTCTTTGTATATTCATTTTTTACAAGAAGCAACTTACCGATCTTATCATAACATTGCAAGAACTTTAACAAGATTGGAGGTTAAATTTCCCGCCGCCTGCTGCGAAAATGTTTCTTTGTTCAAAGAGAAACCAGCTGCTTGCGGCGGGGAGTTTCACTAGTGAATATAGGAAACGTAAGTAGTTTTACTGGGACAAAGGAAGTGGTGATGAGTGCAGTTCCTGAGACTGTAAATATTTTTGTGTAAATGGAATTTTTCATTTTAGGTGCAGTGAAAATCTTTCCCCGTACATTATGTTCCACCGTGGTTTGGTGTTCCCAAAAGTTTGCATTTCGCGAGTGTTATTCTCTCGGTACAGCACCTGCAAACTTTTGGATCACCAACAACACATTGGAATGAATATTCGATGTTGTCTCTCAGTAATTCTCAGAAGACTCTGAGGGAGTTCAGTTGAAAAGTTACTTCAGAGTCGTTGAACAGCGCCGGAGACACCACAAATTGGCCGGCCGTAAATTCATCTAAATTAGAAGTAGAGACGGATAATTATCCGTCTCTACAAAAATCCATTCCTACACCATCGGTAAATTTACAAAGAGCATTTCTAAAACTCCAATAGGCATCACCGGCACATCCTCGTTGGAAATTTGCGCATCTTCGCTAACAATCCGCGAAGGTTTGCAGACGACCTGAGAAGGTTTGCTGACGACCTGCGAAGGTTTGTTGACGACCTGCGAAGGTTTGCTGACGACCTGCGAAGGTTTGCTGACGATCCGCGAAGGTTCGCTGACGACCCGCGAAGGTTTGCAGACGACCTGCGAAGGTTTGCTGACGATCTGCGATAGTTTGCTGAAGATCTGCGATGGTTTGCTGAAGATCTGCTGTTTTTCGGTGGTCTTAATAAATGATTTGACCGGAAGACTTGTTTCTTGTCTGTTGGATAAGCATTTACTTTCAAGTAGTTATGAAACAGATTTCGATGCAAGGTTTCTTTCAAGAGGATTTTATGTGTACACAAAGGTGATAGACGGCAATACGGCTGAATCAAGGAAATTAGCGTTCCTTAAACAATCATATTTTCTAGAACTAAATTAAAGAAGTGAAACATGAAAACTCCTATTGTTTATAGTTCAAAATTACGTTGTGATGGGGGATTTCCTTCCCGACACAAACCTAATGAATGCGTCAGAACGGAAGTCCTGACGCCACAAAGAAATCTTCAGTAGCAAGCTTCAACAATTGAACTATTTATGCTCCGCAAGATCCCTGCTCACGCCCGCTTGAGAATTGGAGTTAAGATTGCTCCTGTGTATTCAAGCGTGCGGGCAGGGATGACATGAAAAGGGGTGTATTTTTTCAATCAGCTTAACTTACCAAAACAAGACTTACTGACCTTTAAACTTCTTCAGCGCAATGCAAAGCTTCAGAATATCATCTTCATTATTGAACAAATGTGCGGCAAGTCTAAGAAATCCCTCGCGCAAAGCTACGAATATGTTTTCATTCTCAAGATATTTTTGTACTGCTTCATTCTGACTACCTTCTTTGTATGAAAATATCAGTATGTTCGATCTGTGTTCCGGAGTAAGATCAGAATCAATTACAAAATCACTGTCTTCCATTTCACTCATGAACAAATCCTGAAGCCCGAGAATGTGTTTGAATATGTTATCCACTCCGAGCTTAAGGAATAGTTCTATAGACGACTCCATGCCAATTAGTCCAAGTGTATTCGGAGTAGAGTTTTCGTAAGCCGCTCCGTCTTTTCTGAAGTTGAGCTTATAGTTGAGAAAATTCTTGAAGTCATATTCGATGCTTGAAGTTGCAACATAAGTCGGCTCAACCAAATGCTTGATAGCAGGATTAATGTAAGCAAACCCTATCCCGGAAGGAGACATCATCCATTTTTGTCCGCCTGTTGCGAAGAAGTCTATATTGCTTTCTCTTACATTTACAGGACAAGCCCCGGTTGATTGAATCGCATCAACCACAAGCATGCAATCATTCTCTTTGCAGATCCTGCTTATTGAATTGAGATCATTCCGGAAACCAAGAAATTCGACAGAACTTATGGCGAGTACTTTTGCTTTGTTTGCAGCGATCGTATTTCTTATGTCGTCTTCCAGTATCTTCCCGTTGACTGAAGGAATCATTTCTGTCTTAATTCCTTTCAGCCTTTCCTGATTCATCCATGCATAAACAACAGAAGGAAATTCGGAATCTGCAAACACAACGCAGTCGCCGCTGTTGAGTTTTATACCATTGGCAAAAATGTTGAGCCCGTGTGTAGTGCTTCCGGTAATAATGATGTCATTCGGTTCAGCGCCAATAAGCTCAGCGCATTTTTCTTTCACAGTTTCGGCGATCCTGTAATTAAAAAGACTCAGGTTTTTGTTTGAGAATGTGAACTCATCAATAAAATTCTTAAGACGCCTTCTTGTCTCAAGCGAATACTGAGAGTAGTGCGCGGAGTCAAGATAAGTGCAGGAGTCAGTTACAGGGAACAGCTTTCTTGCATCTTCAAAACTGTTAACGGAATCTATGAGTGATTCCGAAGAAATTTCCATCTGATTTGTAAGCATGTTATTGTTTTATTTCTTCTTCGATTTTTTCTTACTTGGTTGAACAGGTTCGGGTTCTTTGAGATTGCTCTCAAACATATTCTTGTAAGCATCATAATAAAACATGATGCTGTTGACATAATTGTATGGTTCTTTCCAATTGTCAAGACTGCCGTAAGTCGGGCGTTTTGATTCCGGCCACACCAGTGCATGAATTGAATCTTCTTTTGATGAAAGGAACGGATAAGCTTCCTTCACATTGTCCCACTGCTTGTAATCTTTTCCGAAATATGCAGTGATCGTCATTGCGTCAATAACTCTGCCGATTCCGGCATTGTAAGCGGCAAGTGCAAACTTATATTTTTCATCACCGAATTCTCTGAATTGCGAGGTCAATGCGGCATAATAGTAGATCCCTGCAATGAGATTATTCCTCGGATCTTTCGTGTTCTCAAGCTCAAGCGTATTCTGAAGGCTCTCGCCGGTCCTTGGCATCAACTGCATTAATCCAAATGCGCCCGCATGTGATCTTGCATTTGCATTGAAGTAGGACTCCTGTCTTATTATGGCACGTATCAAGCGCCAGTCTATATTATACAAATTACATTCTGTCTTTATCACATCACCAAGTTCTTTTACAAGATTATCAACATTGCCGAGTTTGAATTCTTTACTCACATTCTGGATCTTGTCTGTTATGCGCTCAAGATCTCTGACATTAATATTCTTTGCATTTTGACGGAAATTTGAGTTTGATGCAAAAAGATCAAAGAGAGAATTCCAGTCACGAAAAAGATTTTCCACATATTCACTATTTCTGAATGACTTCTCACTAATGATTTTTTCTATCGGTTCTTTTCGGACGTTCTGATTTGCAGAAGGGGAAATGACTGTATTGTTTTCAATATCATTTGTTCCTACGGGATTGTTGAAAACCCTTACTGAGGAGGACTCTTTGAAAGAATATGCAATCAAAAGGACAACAAGTATGGAAGGAAAGATCAGGAACAGCAAGTTGCCGTTTCCGGTAGATGAATTTTTATTGATCGCGGGAACATCTCCGCTAATGGTCTGAGTCATTTCGGCTGAAAACTTAGCTAATAAGCCATAGTTTTACAATCACAAATTGAGCCACTTGCGAGGCGGGATATTTCGAACAACGCGGATTCTGAAAAACGTTATCAAAATCAAATATACTTGTCTATGTTTTGTTACACGGAGTACCACGGAGGAGTCACGGAGTTCCACGGAGTTTAATAAGTGAATTTCTTGTGTTTTTTGATACAATGATTTTGATTTCCACTTGCTCTGAAATGAAGGAAAATTGTTAGGATGAATATTCAAACAGTTGTTTCGACTTGCTTTCTCTGTGTATCTCCGTATAAGAAAACGGTACGCATTTAGCCAAGTCTTCATTTTAGGACGGGATATTTCGAACAACGCCAATTCTGAAAAACGTTATCAAAATCATACATACTTGTCTATATTTTGTTACACGGAGTTCCACGGAGGAGTCACGGAGTTCCACGGAGTTTAATAAGTGAATTTCTTGTGTTTTTTTGATACAGTGATTTTGATTTCCACTTGCTATGAAATGAAGGAAAATTATTAAGATGAATATTCAAACAGTTGTTTTAACTTGCTTTCTCTGTGTAACTCCGTGGAGCTTCGTGTAAGAAAACGGTACACATTTAGCCAAGTCTTTATTCAGGAAACCCAAATGCCTTCAGCGGCTACAAATTCCTTGTTACTTCAAGCCTATTTGAGTAATTTTGCCGTTTACAATAAATTCAAGAAAAGATTGGACATCAAGTTGAATGAACTTGAAGGTTCCAAGAAACAACTGGAAGCTTCAATGAGTTATGAAGAGCTAAAACCGCATTTCGAGAAAGCTATTCTTGCATACAGAAACAAGACAACTCTTCCCGGATTCAGAAAAGGAAAGGCGCCGTTAGACGTAATTAGAAAGAGGTTTGGAGACAGTATCGAATACACTTCGCTTGAGGAAATTGCCAACGAAGCATTCTGGGATTATATGTCAAAGGAAAAGATCGATATGATAGGAAGGCCTTCTCTTACAGACATTGACTACAAGCCGAAAGAAGCTCTGAATTTTAAAATTGAGTTTGAAGTAATGCCGGAAATTAAGGACATAAAATACAAGGGACTCGAACTGGAGAAGATCGTTTATGACATTGACGATTCAATGGTTGACGACGAGATTCGTTATCACAGATTCAGAAGCGCTCAGCATGAGCTTGACGGCCAGGCGCTTGACGATGAATATGCAGTAACTGTTGATATTCAAAACCTTGATGATGAAGGCAACGTAATAATCGGAGAATCTCAAAATGGCGTAAGTGTTTATCTTGGAAACAAACAGATCTATCCCGAATTTAAGGAAGCATTCAAAGGCATCAGAGAAGGAGAAACAAAGGTAATTGATTCTACAAATGCCGAAGGCAATCCCAAAAAGGTAAAAGTAACCTGCACTAAAGTAGAGAAGCTTGTCTATCCTGAAATGAATCAGGAATTCTTCAAGACAATTACCAGAAAAGAGGGAATCAATACCGAAGAAGAATTCAGAGCCGAGATCAAGAGTGCGCTTCAAAAGATCTATGATGATATCGGAAAGAGGAAACTAAGCAATGACATTATGTCTGAGATATTGAAGCAGAATGATGTTGTTGCGCCGGATGTATTTGTTGAATCTACATTGCAGACCATTGTAAATGATCATACTTCTCAAATGCCGGGACAGAAACTTCCGCCTGACTTTGACCTCGAATCATTCAAGAAAGAGAGAAGACCTGACGCCATACGTGCTGCGCGTTGGTTTATGATCAGAGAAAAGATCGCGGAGATCGAAAACATTTCTCCTGAAGATTCTGATTATGATAAGATAGCCACGACAGAAGCCGAGAGGTACGGTATTCCTGCTGAAAAACTTATACAGGCATTCAGGAATGATGAGAACATTAAATACAGGATCATAGCTGACAAGGTAATTGATTTCGTTGAAGCTAACGCAGAGATAAAGGAAAAGGTGGAAAAAATTTCCGCCGAGCCGGAGAGCGAAGGCGCCGAAAAGAAAATAATAACTTAATACAAACAAACATAAATGAACTACACTGATATAATCAGGAAGAATCAGGACTTCATTCACAACGGCCTGAATCAAATTAACAGCCAGCTTGTGCCAATGGTGGTTGAACAAACTTCAAGAGGCGAAAGAGCTTACGATATTTATTCACGGCTTCTGAAAGAAAGAATTGTTTTCCTTGGAACGGCTGTATATGACGAGGTTGCATCACTTATCATTGCACAGCTACTGTTCCTTGAATCTGAAGATCCGGACAAAGACATAATGATCTACATTAATTCACCCGGCGGAAGTGTAACTGCCGGTCTCGGAATATATGATACAATGCAGTATATTCGACCCGACATCTCAACAATTTGCGTGGGCATGGCAGCATCAATGGGACAATTCCTCTTAACCGGTGGAACTTCCGGCAAGAGAATCTCACTTCCGAATTCAAAGATACTTATGCATCAGCCCTGGGCAGGCGGTCTGCAAGGACAAACGACAGACATTCTTATTCATGCAAGAGACATGGAGAAGACAAGAGAATCACTTTTCAAAATAATCGCGAAACATTCGGGGCAGACTTATGAAAGAGTTGCTGCAGATGCTGAGCGTGACAACATCATGAATCCGGAAGAAGCCAAAAAGTATGGACTGATTGATGAGATACTTATGCAAAGAGAGAAAAAAGAGAAAAAATAATTATCCTGAGTAACAGTACATTAAACCAATCAAGCATAAATGGATTTTAAACTTTTGAATAGGATCTTCGCAGGTTTCGTATTTCTGTTTGCAACGATCGTATATGTAATGACTGTGCAGTCAACATTCTCATTCTGGGATTGCGGCGAGTTCATTGCCTGCGCTTATACGCTATCAGTTCCGCACCCTCCGGGAGCGCCTTTCTTCACTCTTGTGGGAAAGTTTTTTTCCATGTTTCCGACTTCAGAGGACATAGGTCTCAGAGTAAATTATCTCTCTGTGATCTCAAGTTCTCTCTGTGTGCTATTCCTTTATCTAATAACGGAAAAGGTTATAAAGAACTGGAAAGGAATGCCGTCTTCAACGGGTGAAGCATTTTTAATTTGCGGAGCAGCGGCTGTAGGCGCATTGTCGTATGCATTCAGCGAGTCATTCTGGTTTAACGCACTTGAAACGGAAGTTTATGCCATGGGCACATTCCTGATAGGATTATGTATGTACCTTCTTATGCTGTGGTGGGAGAAAGCAGATGAGCCGGGAAGCGATAAGTATTTGCTTCTTGTAGCTTACGTTGTAGGACTCTCGATCGGTATCCATTTGCTCGTAGCGCAGTGTATATTTCTTGCAGGATTATTTTTCTATTTCAGAAGATATGAATATGAGCCGAAGACATTCTTAATAGCAATTGCATTGTCATCGATTGCCTTCTTTATAGTGTATCCCGGAATTGTCAAGAAGTTTCCAACTTTAATGTCAGGTAGTGTATTGATTGGAGTCTTAGCAATTGGTCTGATATTGTTCGGTGTCTACTATGCAAGAGTGAACAAGAACCCTGTTCTAAGCTTACTCGCATTGTCATTGTTCCTTATCATACTTGGTTATTCAACTTATATCTCAATTCTGCTCAGAGCAGATGTAAAAGATCTTCCGATAAACGAAAATACTCCGAACAATATTGAAACACTTCTCTCATATCTGAACAGAGAACAGTACGGTCAGCAGCCTTTGATTCTTCCAAGAAGATACTCACAGGAACCTCAGCATCAGGCGATCTATCAAAATTATTCCACGGATATGGAATTCATGTGGAAGTATCAGATAAATCATATGTTCAACAGATACTGGTTCTGGAATTATATTGGAAGGGAGGGATACAATCAGAATGACGGAGTTGACTTTAAAAAGTTATGGGCAATACCTTTCCTCATAGGAATGTTCGGATTATTCTATCACTTTCGGAAAGACTGGAGGCTTGCGCTCATTTTCCTGTTCATGTTTCTTATGATGGGTGTAATAACGGCGCTTTATCAGAATCAGCAGGAGCCACAACCGAGAGAGCGGGATTATTTCTACGTTGGCGCATTCATGGCGTTTTCTCTTTGGATAGGAGTTGGTGTTGCCGGGCTTGGCGAGATCATTAAGGAAAAGTTTAGCAAAGTTTCCATGATGGCAATTGCATCCATAGTTGTAATTCTCTCATTTGCATTCGTTCCATTGAATATGCTTAGAGAAGGATATTTCCATCAAAACAGGAATGGAAATTATTTCCCGTATGATTATGCCTACAATATTTTGCAGAGTCTTGAGAAAGATGCTATAGTAATTACAAACGGAGATAATGACACATTCCCTCTATGGTGCCTGCAGGCAGTATATGGAATCAGAACTGATGTGAGGATCATCAATCTTTCACTTGCTCAAACAGACTGGTACAATCTTCAGTTGAAGAACGAAAGACCTTACGGAGCATTAACGGTTCCTATGACCTTGTCTGATGCACAGCTCAAGAAACTTCAGCCTGTACAGTGGGATGAAAAGAAAGCGGTGACTTTTGATGTTCCGCTTACGGCTTATCCGGATTCGATGAGAAACATGCCGGGACTCCCGACAAAGATAACCGTCAATGTGCCTCCTACAATAAGGCAGCAGTCACAGAATCAGGTCATCACAGCCGTGAAGGCAAACGATCTGCTTCTCATAGACATTATCAAAGCAAACAAATGGGAAAGACCGATATACTTCTCTATTACCGTTTCAGAAGATAATTTTGTCGGTTTGGGAGATTATCTCGTAATGGAAGGCATGGCTCAGAGACTTGTACCTTACAAAGTTACTGCCTCCGGAAGTGATGGAGTTAACGTTGACATAATGAGGAAAAGCATATTTGATAATCCAACTGTTGCTTCAAAGACTCCTCAGTATGGATTCAGATTCACCGGGCTTAACAATCCAAACCTCTTTTACAATGAGGATCAGACTAGAATGGCTCAGACATATCGAACAGTTTTCATGAGACTAGCGTATTCATATTCCTCCGACTCAACCAAGACAAAACTTGCAGAAGAAGTTCTTGATAAGATGGAGAAAGATATTCCGAGAAGCGTCATCGAAATGGATTACAGGATCGAGTATGATATTGCAATGCTCTATTACAGGCTTGGAAATATGACGAAGTTCGAAGAATATTCATCCAACATTGAGATGCGTGCGGAAGAAGAAATTTCGAAGAATCCTTCGAATGTTCAATCTTACTACAATCCTTACAGAATATTGCTTGACGTTTACGAGACAAAGGGTGAATATCAAAAGGCATTGGATCTGCTGAACAAACTGTCTGTCATGAGCCCGGGCGATGCAAGTGTTAAGCAGAAAATGGAATCAATCAGACAAAAGATGTCAAACCCTTCGGGCAGATAAAATATCGACCGGAGTAAGTACTAATGAATCATAATTAATTCGAATGGCGAAAACAAAGAGTGAGCGATATTCCAAGGCACCCGCTGATTCCGGAACAGGAGTCAAAATTTCATATTTTTTTCTTGCCGCATTATCTGCGGCATTTATTTTTATTGCCGTAAGCAACAAGTTCATTCAGGATGATGCATTCATTAGCTTCAGGTATGTAAAGAATTTTGTTGACGGACACGGGCTGGTATTTAATATTGGCGAGAAAGTTGAAGGTTATACAAATCTGCTTTGGGTTCTGATACTAAGCGGTTTTCTTTCACTCAATATAGGGATTGAAGAAGCATCGCAAATCCTTAGCGTACTTTTTGGAGTTGTAGTTTTGTTCGCAACATACAAGTTGTCTGAATCAATCAGGATCAACGATTCGGTTGAAGTTAAGAAGGAAAGAAAGACCGATAAGAATATCAGCGAAGGCTACTTTGATCTGATCGCTCCGATCCTGCTCGTCTTTACTTCCTCATTTATATTCTGGTCCGTCAGCGGGATGGAAACAACCATGTTTATTTCTTTTTGTTTGTTGGGTTTGTATTTCTATGTTTCTGAAAAGGATAAGAATTCGTTCAACTACAAATATCCTCTGTTCTTTCTTTTGGCAACACTGACAAGGCCTGAAGGACTTTACTTCTTCGGACTTGTGATTGTGCATAAGTTCATTTATTCGCTTATAAAAAATAAGCAAACATTCCTGAAAGATTTCTTTTCTGCCAACAGCATAAAGACATATCTTGTTTACATAGTGCCTGTGTTGGCATACTTTGCAGTAAGGTATTCTTATTACGGATTTCTTTTCCCAAATACTTACTATGCAAAGACCGGCTTCTCGTCTGCTTATCTGAATGCCGGCATTGACTACTTTACAAATTTTCTGAACTCATACATGGTATATGGAGTCATGCTTGTGTTGCCATTGTTTCTATTGAAGAGAAAAGAGTTTAGGTTTGAGGTGACATTATTTTACCTCATCATATTTGCATTCCTTGCATATGTGATCTCAGTTGGCGGAGACGTTTTGAAGCAGAACAGATTCTTTCTTCCGATACTTCCATTGATTTACATACTGTTCGCAAAGTTCCTTACAACAATGTATCTCAATGTTAAAATGAAGTCAGGGCAAGGGATCGCATTCGGAACAATATCAGCAATCGTTGCAGTATTGTGCTTCTATTATTACAGTTCTCAGAAAGAGAAACTTGTAAGCGACATAGCTTCCGAGAACGGACTGGTTGAAAAGATGAAAGTAACCGGAACTTGGTTCGGCAACAAGCAGAAGGAGCTTGGCAGACCATTGAATCTTGCAGCGACAACTATCGGAGCAGTATCTTATTTTGCAGGCTCGCAGGTAAATGTAATTGATCTTCTCGGACTGACCGATAAAGAGATCGCACACAATCCTAAGATTATTAAGGAAATCTCTGAGAACGAAATTGGCTGGAAGGAAAGAAACTATAATGCCGATTACGTTATGTCACGAGACCCGGATTATGTTTACTTCTCAACAGGTGTTAAACCCAGCGCTTATGCAGAGCGGGCTTTATTCACAACTGCGGAGTTCAATCAATACTACAGTCCTTTCTACATAGCCGATAACGCAACCGGATTTATGGATGTTGTTTACAAAAGGAAATCTGATTCCGAAGCAAAAACAACCACAAAAGAGTTTCCGGGTAATCCGAATTACAGCGTGAAGTTTGTTAATATGTTCAATCAGGCAATGAACTCCTCAAAGGACAAGGCGAGAGGGCAGGCGGCACTGAATGAATTTAAGCAGTCAATTGATATGGGTCCGGCAGGCTTCGGACTTCCGTACCAGTACATGGGTGATTTGTATATGCAGCAGGGAAAGAAAGATCTTGCTCTCGAAAATTATAAGAAGGCAGTTCAGAACGATGATCACAATGTGATAGCACATTACCAGCTTTATCAATTGTACAGTGAAAAAAGGCGACAGTCTGCTTGCAAGAAAGAGTATTGATAAAATAAAGAAATACAATCCGGAGATAGTGCGTTGATCCGGCAATGAACATGGATTACGTTTCCGCCGGGGTTATCGCCACACATTAAGTTAGTGGTCCCATCACATTCGTATAAGAGATTCGTTTGAACTAAAGATTGAAAGTTGTCAAAATCATTTCCGCTTTCCAATAAAACTTTTTGTATCCGATAACTAATGAGAATCATCGTAAATGCGCTCTCCGGAAACGGTGATGCTCTCATGTTCTCTCCCGCGCTTAGATTGTTGAGAGAGAAACTTCCGGATGCTGAAATAGACATGCTCGTAATGTTTAAATCAGTAAAGGAAATGTATGCTAACCATCCCGCGCTCAACAACATACATCACATTGATTTTCTTAAACAGCCGAAGTTGAGATCTGTTATGGAATTAAGAAAGCTCAAGACGCTTGAGTATGATTATTCTATCAATGTCTATCCATCCAACAGACTCGAATATAATATTGTAAACTCTCTGCTTGGCGCAAAGAAAAAGATTGCACATCATTACATTCACACAAATCCGGGAAGAGCAGAATTTGTAAATGATATTCTTATAAATGAAGTGAAGGATAGACATAATGTTCTTCAGAATATTGACCTCATAAAACCGATCGTTAATGTGAAGGATGAAGTGGCAGGGAGAATGGAGATCTTTATATCGGATGAGGATGCTGATATTGCAAAGGAATGGTTTGCGGAAAACGGATTGACCGGGAAGAGGCTTGCCGGAATTCATGCCGGATCTTCAATTCTGAAGAATCATATTCATAAGAGATGGCAGAAAGAAGGTTACTCTGATCTTATAAAATATTTGCACGATGAAAAAGGGTTCGAAGTACTTCTATTTGGAACAGAGTATGAGTTGAACAAAGAAATCATTTCAATCTCGGGCCGGAATGCAAAGATCGCTTCAACTCTAAACTTTATGGACTCAATCGCAAGGATGAGACACTGTTCTGTTTTCATTTCGAATGACACTGCATTCATGCACTGTGCGGCCGCGCTGCAATTGCCTACCGTAGCGATTTTTGGTTACACTAACAGCAGGGAACTTTACCCGTGGCAAACTAAAAATGTTGTTGTAAGAAAAGACTTAGATTGCAGTCCGTGTTTTTATAATTCTCCAAGGCCTGCGGAATGCAGATTTACAGGAGCGGAAGAATTTAAATGTATGAAGCTGATAGCAACTGATGAAGTAATTAAAGCAGTTGATTTACTTGTTGGTTGATCATCATCAATCAATGAAGTCCCACACGATAGTAAATCTCGAAATAGAATTAACGAACCCGCCGCGATTATCTGACGGATAAAGATAGGCTCCGTAAGTAAATGTATTCAGAATGTTTGCAAGTGTAAGATTCACATTAGCCCTTCCAATTCTTGCACCGACATAGAAATCAAGATTGAATTCATCCCTGTCGTAAGAAGCAGCTTCTCCTGATGCAAATTCATTTTTCCTTTGATCATATATCAGATCTCTATCACGTTTTCTAACATAACTGCCCCTGAATCCGGAATGTAAGTTGAGCTTTTTCTTGAAGAGAAAATTTCTATAGCTCAGGTCAAAGATCAGATTATGTTCCGGAAAAAGAAGTGACTCAGAGTAGCCGTAAGTGATGTCAGCAAAAATATTGTATGCATTAACATTAAGATCGGTGTTCAGACCGTTGTATGTTTGATTATTATACGAAGATGAAGTGCCTTCGAAGTAAGATGGAGAGGATCTGTAAAATGTCTGCTTCAAAGAAATGGCTCTCATATAACTGAAGCTAAGACCTGCTTCAATATAACTCTTCCTTACTGTGAACGGATCATAAGAGTACGCGGGAGTTGTGGTCTCATTGATGCCTGCAAAGATCTTAAGCTGTGTGCTCTTGCTATTTAGCGGAATGGCGCTTACTTCCACTCCCTTGTTTAGATTTTCTATTGTAATATCAGAGAGGGGATTGCTGCCAAATACAGACAGACTGAATACTTTATGATTTAAATCTGCTTTGAATGAGAGTTGAACTCTTTCTTTGTCATATACTACCTGCCTGTCATACAGATTCTGATATGCAGTTACCAATCCGAATATTTTAAGATTCAACACTTTCGAAAATCTAACATAGCCTTCCTGAGACAGTTGAATGGAGTTGGATATGTAGTGAACTTTTTCTGAAGGAGTGAAGCCGGTAATCACCAAACTCGAATCAATAATTACATTCCTGTAATCTCTTATTGAATTGGAAGAATTAATGCTTAGCTTAGTCAATGAAGTCTTGCCGAAGAATCTTCCGGTCATTGTTGCTCCAAAGAACAGTTGCTCGATTTCTTCGTTTGAGTAAGGATTATTGACCAATGCATCTTCATCCTCAAGCGCTGAAGTGCTCGAATCCAGCCGGAGTCCTTCATTTAGTCCCCGGTCAATTTTGTTGTAGTAAAAATCAGCGCGAAGATTTAGATTCTTTGTGAAGAACACATTGAATCTGCTTCTGCCGTTCCATACATCAAACTGTGAATTTACATAACGACCATCAACGGAATGCTTTGTAATTCCCATTGTAAGGTTGTACTTTTTTGTGAACGGAAGAGAGAAGAAGACATCTGCAAAAAGTGAGTTGAATCTGTCCTGTGAATATCTGAATTGCGAGAAGGGCTTGCTTTGTATCTTATCCTTAGTGACTATGTTTAGCGACTTTGCTCCGGAATTGACTCCGTAAACGAAGGAAGATACAGCGCTGATCTCTTCAATTGACTCGATGTCGTTGACAGATAGACTTGCCGCATCCAAGCCTCCGAAAAACACGTCATTGATCTGAATCCCGTCCCGAAATATTCCTACTTGATTCTCCGGCGAACCGTTAAAGTTTATTGTATTTCTTCCGAAGTTGTTAAATCTGAAAATATAGACGCCGGGAAGTTCAGCGGTTATTTCAGACAGGGAGCGTCTGTCATTCCAGATAAATGCAGAATCGTACCGGATCTTTTCCGAGTTTGAGTTAAGAAATTTTGATTCTCTGATTACAAGAGTATCTGCAGACTTTCCGAAAGCGGTGTCAGAATTTACCTTTTGCGAAAATGCAGATGAAGAAAGGCTGAACAGGAAAAGCGCCAGTAGGGCATGCTTCATATTTGTTCAGCTTTGTGATTCTCCTTTGTGGGAATCTTTCGGAGAATCTTTTGTGTGCTTCATTATCTTTGCATCAATAAGGAAGATCACATCTTCCGCTATGTTGGCGGCGTGGTCGGCAAGGCGCTCAATGTTTCTTGTTAGTGTCAGAATATGAGAACAGGGGACTATCATTTCATTGTCTTCCTTCATTCTGTCTGTAAGCATATTAAATACTTCAGACTCAAGCCTGTCTATTTCTCTGTCAACTCTTATGATCTCCTTAGCAAGATCAGAATCTCCGTTCACAAAACAATCTATCGACATTCGGATTATTGCATGTACCTTACCGGCAAGCTCGTCAATTTTCATTTCATGAAGCAGATCAACATAGTCTTGCAGATATTTCGTCTTAAGTGAAACACTAACAGCGAGATCTCCCATTCTCTCCAGGTCGGTATTGATCATGAGTGAAGCCATGATAAGACGCAGGTCGTAAGCCACAGGTTGCGTCAGTGCAAATATTCTCTGGCAGTGTTTGTCTATCCTTATCTCAAACTTATCAATCTCATCATCCTTTTGAATGACAGCTTCCGAGAGTTCAATATCTCCGTTGAACAATGCCCGGAACGAATCGCCGATTTGAGTTTCCACCAGGCTTCCCATTCGTATAATCTTTGATTTCAGCTGTTCAAGTTCTTCTTGCAGGTATTGATACATTTCGCTTTGATTAAATTCTGATCAAATGTTTGCTGTATTCCGGATCAACCAAACTTTCCGGAAATATAATTTTGTGTCTTTTCGTTTGTGGGTCGGGTGAACATTCTTGCTGTTTCTTCAAACTCAATAATTTCACCGGAAAGAAAAAAAGCGCAAAAGTCGCTGACTCTAGCTGCCTGTTGCATGTTGTGGGTTACTATGACAATAGTCAGGCTCTTTTTCAATTCATAAATCAGTTCTTCAACTTTAGCAGTTGAAATAGGATCAAGCGCGCTTGCAGGCTCATCCATCAAAAGTATATCAGGCTCTACTGCCAATGCTCTTGCAATGCACACTCTCTGTTGCTGTCCGCCGGAAAGCCCGATTGCAGAATCATTCAGCCTGTCCTTTACTTCATCCCATATGGCTGCTTTCTTGCAGCTATGCTCAACAATCTCATCAAGTGATTTCCGTTTACTAACACCGTTAATTCTCGGACCGTATGCAATGTTCTCATAAATTGATTTTGGAAATGGATTGGATTTTTGAAATACCATTCCCACACGCTTCCTCAAAGAGACAACATCGATGCCTTTGTCATAAATGTTTTCATCTCCGATTATCACCTCGCCTTCAATCCTGACGGAATCTATAAGATCGTTCAACCTGTTCAGCGTCCGGAGAAATGTTGACTTGCCGCAACCGGAAGGACCTATGAGCGCAGTTACATGATTCTCTTTGATCTTTATGTTAACATCTATTAGCGCCTGAGTTTTCCCGTAAAAGAGATTCAATCCGGTAGTCTTGATCTTATGTGACATTTATCTTCTTCAAATTTATTCTGTCTCTATTGAATTCAACAATCGGGTGCCAATTACTTTGCCGTCCTGCAAACTGATTACTCTGTCGCATCGTGAAGCAAAACTGTCGTTATGTGTTACAATGATGAAGGTCTTTCCGAGTTTCTTTCTCAATTCAAATATCAATTCCATTATGGCTTCGGAGTTTTCCGAGTCTAGATTTCCCGTCGGCTCGTCAGCAAGAATCAGCCCCGGTGAATTTACAAGAGCTCGTGCTATTGCAACTCTCTGCGATTCTCCTCCCGAGAGTTCTGACGGTTTGTGATTCATCCTGTTCTTTAGCCCCACTTCAGCAAGCATTCTTTCTGCCGCGGACTTGTCATCCCTGCCACCGATCATTGAGGCGATCATCACATTTTCCAGAGCAGTAAATTCAGGAAGCAGATGGTGAAACTGAAAAATGAATCCAATTTCTTTGTTCCTGAATTCCGAGATCTTCTTGTCATTTAAGTTCATCACTTCACTGCCGTTGAACTCATAAGTTCCTGAATCAGGTCTGTCGAGAGTTCCGATGATGTGGAGGAGCGTACTCTTGCCGGCGCCGGATTGTCCTACTATGGCAACAATCTCACCTTTGCCAACCTGAAGGTCTATCCCTTTAAGAACTTCAAGCCGCTCGGTACCGCTGATTCCGTATGACTTCTTTATGTTAGTTAGCCTGAGCAATCTTTCAAATGAATAATTTTAAAGTGTATCGTCAGCAATTCTTACTCCCATCTAATAGCGCTTACAGGTTCAAGTGCAGCTGCCCTTCTTGAAGGATACAGTGACGCAAGAAAACATAAGAGCAAAGCAGCAAGAGGCACTAAAATCAGATCTATGATCCTCATCTCAACAGGCAATGCATCTATTTTATATGTCAGCGGGTCGAGTTTGTAAAATTCAAAATATTTTTGCCCTAGAGTCACCAATATACCAATTGCCGTGCCTGCCAGCATTCCAATAATCCCGACCGAAATTCCTTCGTACAAAAATATTTTTGTGATCATTCCATCAGTTGCACCAATCGCCTTTAATACTCCTATGTCCCGCTTCTTTTCAATTACCGTCATAGTGAGCGAGCCAAGTATGTTGAATGAAGCTACGGCAATGATAAGACTCAATATCAGATACACCGTAATTCTTTCCACTTTCAGTATCGAATAAAAATCTGCATGAAGATCATACCATGTCTGAACACTAAAACCGCTGCCGAGATTTTCAATAAGTTTCTCTTTCACATTCTGTGAATTGCTAATGTCAGGAATTCTCAATTCAATGCCATTTACTTTGCTTCCGAGGTTAAACAATTCCTGAGACTTGGC
This sequence comes from Ignavibacteria bacterium, assembly GCA_016704345.1. Taxonomy (GTDB): domain Bacteria; phylum Bacteroidota; class Ignavibacteria; order Tepidaquicellales; family Tepidaquicellaceae; genus JADJAH01. The sequence goes on from JADJAH010000013.1 coordinate 145,782, forward strand.
GAGTGAAATGAAAGCAAAATTTCCGTCGTATTCTTTGTTGTCTGAATCATAAACACCCTTGATAACAAACTGGGCTGATTTAGGATCAACAAACTGTGTTAGAGATTTCTCCAATCCCAGCGGGCTTAATATTGTTATTGTATCTCCGGGCATTGACTTGAGCTTGTTAAGAAGCGAGAATCCTATCACAACTCCCCCGATTCCTCCTTCATCACTTAAATCAAACTCCCCGAATCTTACTATATCTTTTATGCCTGAGACAGAAGATACACCGTCCGGTTCAACGCCTTTGATTACAACCACCTCATTACTCTTGTTTGTGGCAAGCATTCCTTTGTTCATTGTGTAAACAGATGCATTCTCATATCCGAGATCACGGATTCTGCTTTCGAGCTGCTTGTATTCGGCTACATTCCCTTCGCCTGATGCTTCCACTCTCAGATGTGGATCAAAGTTTATCAGCATACCGGTAACCTTACTGCTGAATCCGTTGAATACTGAAAGCACAATTATGAGCGCGGCAACACCAACGGTTACTCCAAGAACGGAGATCAGCGAAATAACAGTAATGAAATTGAATTTCTTTTTTGAGAACAGATATCTCTTTGCTATGAAGAATTCAGGGCTCGTCATTTCTTTTTAGTCCCGGCTCTATTCATCAAATACAATTACAGATTCCTGATACTGTCGCACTTTATTCTTATCGATCTTATCTGTTAAGAGTTTCTTGAGTTCTTCCTGCTTTCCCTTTATGTTGTTTTCGCTTCGAAGTTTTCTGATTTCATATTTTACATGCAGAACCCTGTTAACAACCTTGTGCCGTGAAATTCCTGCGGGCAGTCTGAAGTCGCTGTTTGCAATTTCTATTATGTGATGTTTCTTGAAGCTCGGAAAAACTATCAACGTGCCCTTTCGCCTTGTGTACTTGCGAAGCTCAGAAAATTTAATTTCACTTTCCGACCTGTCGAAATCAAACTTTTTGAAGTACAATCTTGTAATTGCATCAAGTTCGCTTATAAGCTTGTCCATTGCGGGAGACAACTTTATCAGAATGCTCTCATCTGATATCAGATCCGCAGCAAGCAGATAATGAAATTTGTTCTCTATTTCCGCAAGGCCGTGAGCATGTCCCATGTGACAGTATTCGAGACCGAGCCTGCTGCAAAGTGCTTTGATGCGGTCAATTGTAAAATCATACACCAGATGATCCCACTTGTCAAGTCTCAAGCTTCTGGTTCCGTAGTCTATCACCTGCGCCAGTATAAGTTTGCAGCCGATGCTCTTGAGAGACCCGTACCTGTTTGCGCCGTCAAGAAGGATCAGTTCATTCTCATGCCTGCCAACGATAACGGGATTGAATAAGTATTTTGATTTTGAGATTCTGTTGTAAATGTTTCTTAGACGGATATTCTCGGTGGCTTCATGAAGCATGATGTCGGAAAGCTTTAATAGCTCGAGATCAAAATAATTTTCAGTGTAATTTATCAATCGTCAGATTTTTGTAATGCAATTTGTTTGTCGAATTAAGTGTGCTATGAAGGCTTTTTCGCAAACTCGATCAGTCCTTGTTTATTCAGTCCAACCATAATAACATCTCCCGGCAGGAAGTCGGCATTCAGGATTTTTTCAGATAGAACATTTACAATGTGTTTCTGTATTGTTCGCTTCAGAGGTCTTGCTCCGTAAGCAATATCATATCCGAGCTTGCCAAGCCAGTCCTTAACTTCGTCATCAAATATGATCTTCATATTATTCCTCTCAACTCGTTCCTGAAGATGTTTAAGCTGCAGGTCAACTATCTCTCTTATTTCTTTTTCCGTGAGCGGTTTGAAGACAATTATCTCGTCAACCCTGTTTAGAAACTCCGGCCTTATCGTAGCCTTCAGCATGTCCATCAATTGTACTCTTAATTCTCCTATAACCTGATCTCTGTTTGAAGGCGTAATATCTTGAAGTCTTTCCTGTATAAGATGTGAACCGAGATTGGAAGTCATGATGATGATAGTGTTCTTGAAGTTGACTGTCTTTCCCTTTGAGTCAGTCAGTCTTCCTTCATCAAGCACTTGCAGGAGTACATTGAACACATCCGGATGCGCCTTCTCAATCTCGTCAAGAAGCACAACGCTGTATGGCTTCCTTCTGACTGCCTCTGTAAGTTGTCCGCCTTCTTCGTAACCGACATATCCGGGAGGAGCTCCGATCAATCTCGATACAGAATGTTTTTCCATATACTCGCTCATATCAATCCTTACAATTGCTTTCTCATCGTCAAATAAAAATTCTGCTAATGCTCTTGCCAGCTCTGTCTTACCAACACCGGTTGTTCCAAGAAAAATGAACGAGCCGATAGGTCTGTCCTCGTCCTGAAGTCCGGCGCGTGATCTCCTGATAGCATTTGAAACGGCAACGACTGCATCATCCTGGCCGATTACTCTCATCTTGAGATTATCTTCCATGTGAATAAGCTTCTCTCTTTCTCCTTCAAGCATCCTTGTCACCGGTATTCCCGTCCACTTTGAAACTATCTCCGCAATATCTTCGGCATCTACTTCCTCTTTGAGCATCTTATTATTCTTTTGAATCTGTGCAAGCTCATCTGTCTTTGTTCCAATTCTCTTTTCAGTTTCAGGGATCTTCCCGTATCTAAACTCTGCAACCTTGGCAAGATTTCCTTCGCGTTCATATCTGTCAGCTTCAGTCTTTAGCAACTCAATTTCTTCCTTTGACGAACGGATAGATTTTATTAAGTCTTTCTCAAGGTTCCAATGAGAGACCAGTGCATTTCTTTCCTCAGAAAGCTCTGCAAGTTCTCTTTCGATTTCTTCAAGACGTAATTTTGTAGGATTATCTTTGGAAGATTCTTTTGCCATATTTCGTGAAAATTTAGACGAAAATTAAGAAATTTTGACTCTATAAACTACACACTAATCCCTGTCCAAGTCATGCGCAGAAGTAAATTGCGCTGACTTGAGGCTGTTTTGAAGCCAATCTATAATATCAATTTGTTAAGTCCTGTTTTCTTCCTTGCTCGGGATGCCATGATCGAATTTTCTGAACGGTCACACTAATGCGAAATCAATCTTCCGGGTCTCCATATTTGCTCTGATGATCTGTACTCTTACCTTTTGTCCTGCCCTGTATGACTTACCTTTTCTTCTTCCGGTAGCTGTCTTGCGTCGTTCATCATAATCGTAGTAATCATCATCCAGGTCTCTGAAGCGAACCATGCCCTCAACAAGAATATCCATGATCTCAACAAACATTCCAAAGTGAACGACTGATGAGATGATCCCTTCATACTCATCTCCTATGTGCTCGCCAATATACTGTGTTTGTGTAAGCTTGATCGATTCACGCTCGGAAATCTCAGCGTTGTGCTCTTTTATCGAGCAGTGTCTGCAAAGATCCGGAAGATCTTTTTTTATTGATTCAATATGCGGGTTGGATAATTCTTCCGGTTTAAGATATTTCTTTAGAAGTCTGTGAACAATCAGATCGGGATATCTGCGAATCGGTGAAGTAAAATGGGTGTAATCAAAAAATCCAAGTCCGTAATGACCTATGTTTCGCGGAGAATAGATCGCCTTTGCCATTGACCTGATGAGAAGATCATTGATGATAAATTCTTCCGGCTTGTCTTTAATATTTTCAAGCAGTTCCCTCAATGAATTCTTGTCATCAGCTTTCAGGTTATAACCAAACTGCTTCACAAATTCGGCAAGCTCTTCAAGTTTTTCTTTGTTCGGAACATCATGTACTCTGTAAACGAAAGGCAGAGACTTCTTGATTTCTTTAGATAACTTATTCACATATTGAGTCGCACACTTGTTTGCAAGCAGCATAAATTCTTCGATCAGTCTCATTGATTCCAGTCGATGCTTCACTACTATGTCTATGATATTATCGTTCTTGTCAAACTTAAACTTCACCTCGTTTGAATCAAAATCAAGACTTTCACTCTCCAGCCGTTTGAGTGTAATAGATTTGCTGATCTTGTGCATAAGTTGGAGCTCTTTACTGAAATCACCCTTGCCGGTTTCAATAATCTTCTGTGCTTCTTCATAAGTGAATCTTCTCTTACTGTTTATCAATGTCTCGGCAATTTCGTAACCCTTCACAGCAAAGCGCTTTGACAAGTTAATGAAGATAGAGAATGTGGGTCTGTCTTCATTTGGTTTAAGAGAACACAGTTCGTTCGAAAGTTTTTCCGGAAGCATTGGAATAACATTGCGGACAAGATATACACTTGTCGCGCGTTTAAGAGCTTCAGCATCAAGAGCAGTTCCTTCTTTTACATAATGTGAAACATCTGCAATGTGAACTCCAAGTCTGTAAGACCCGTCTTCAAGAACTTCTATTGAGACTGCGTCATCAAAGTCCCTTAGCATCTTCAGGATCAATCGTAAATATTACTTTTTCTCTAAGGTCAATTCTTCCGTTGGCATCAATTGTTCCTGAGATGTCTTTTGCTTCATTCAATACATCTTTAGGGAATTGTTTCACCAATCCGTATTGAAGCATGATCGACTTTTCTTCAGTTGCTTTTTCGCCGGGTTTGCCGATTACTTTTCTATCTTGGCAGTAAGTTCCGCATTTTCATCAGTCAGATCTGAAGGATTGTCAAGCCGAGCAAATACTTTGTCTCCATGCTTAGCGCCTCCGTAATTCTTCGGCATGACATATACGTCTCTTCGAACCTCACGTGAGTCGGGAGTTATAACGCCATACTTCCGGTGGTCTTCAAACTTTCCGGAAAATTTAACATCCTTGGCATTCAGTATGCTCACGATCTTAGCAAGCTGCTCATTGTCTTCCGACATCATGAGTTTGTATTCGACAGAATCTCCTACTCTCAGCTTGAAGCCTTTAGGATTACTGATCTTTATCATATCCTCGAACTTATCGCTGCTTCCGGTCTTCACAACATTCCTTCCGTCTTTTCCATAGTCAATCGTTCCGATATGGATATTTGAAGGCAGTTTATCATGTGAAGGTTTCTTGCTAGAATTTGCCTTTCCTGCAGTATAATATTTCCCTTCCTTCGAGATGCTATTCTCATTTAGAAGTGATTGAAGTCCGCTTCTGAATGACCCTCTGTGTGCAGTCCGCAGATCAAGCCTTTTGAAAATGGAAGCTGCTTTGAATGACTTGTCTCTGTTCTGCAGTAGAAAGTCCAGTATTTTATCTTTGATGTTGATGATGTTTAAAATTTAATTCTGTAATAAATTTGAGCTCCGACTCTTGAGCCGGAAATCGTTGATGATGAACTGCTTGATGAGAAATCAATCGGGTCATAGATCCTTTCAACTCTCAAGACAAGATTGTTAGACAAAGTCTTGGAGTTCAGAAGTTTTCCCAAAGGATAATCAACAATGAAATCAGTATTTGAAATGCCTTTGAACAACTGTCCGCCGAATCTTACAATGGCATCTCCGAAAGCGGCCGTGAAGCGTATGTCAGCATTCTCGGCAATACTTCCGTCTTGAGAATCTACATAGCTTACATCGGTATTGATCAGAAATAGAAGAACCTTTTCCAACTCTGAAGAAAGAAAGCCGGACAAGTATGATGTACCAATGTTTACCCAAAGTGTAGAACTCTGTGAAAAAGTAAGCTGATCCTGAAACTTCCCAAACAAAAGATAAGATATGGCATCACTCGCAGCGTTCTGTCCGGTTTCTTTTGTTCCAAATCTCTCAAGTGAAATGTCAATCTTAGGATTCATGGCAGGTCCGGTCACAGCAAGGTAAATCAAGACTTCGTCAAAAAAACTTTGTATGCCTGAAGCATTTTCTGAAACTACGCCTTTATAATTTGCCTCTATGTCAAGTTCGGGATTTGTAACAGGACCGTTAAAGACAACTTTTCCTGTTGCATCAAACTTTCTGAAGAATCTGTAATAGCAATTGTTACCAAGAGTCACAGTTCCGCGGGCGGCAATATTGGTCTCCCGGTTATCCACATACAAATCTGTCTTGATCTCGCCAAAGAATTCCTGCTGTGACCTTTCATTTACAATGAATCGCAGGAAGACATTATCTGATGTAGTTACATACACATTGTAAATGAAAGCTCCCGACTTTTCGCGCGCAATTTTCTTGATGGGAGCCGTATTTGTAGAAATGTACAATACTTTCTCGAATGGATTGAGATTCAGATTTGTAAGCACAAGCATACTGTCTTTTCTCTCTTTCAAAACTCTGTTTACTACCTGACCTTCCTTCAGCACAGAATCAATGATCACACCGTAGCTAAAATCATCATCATAGATCTTGTATGCTTCCTGAATAAAAGGATTGAATGAAACATTGCCTTTGACCAGCAACAGGTTTCCGGTCAGATCAAATCTGCCTTCTCTTCCCGTAAGAAGTAAACCGGGCTTGCCGCTGCCAACCCACAAGTCACCGGCTATTCCAAGTTCTGTAGTGCCGTTGTCTTTATCAAAAGCTTTGATGTCTCCTGTCATATCGAGTCTGATATCATTCAGCTTCAGGCCGGTTAGATCAACATACCCAGAGGCAGAGATGAATCTTGAAGGTTCTTCAGCAGAGAACAGATGCGAATTTTTTATTATGAGTTTCTCATTGTTGGTTTCAACATTAGCATCGAAACTATATTTCATCTTCGTCAGTGTCACACTTATTTTCCCTGAATCAACTCTCATGTTACCTGAGAGATTTGGCTTTTCAGCTTTGCCCAGTATGCTGATACTTCCATCAAGTGTACCTTCAAAACCCTTTGTGTATGGAAGCAGCTGTTGAAATACTTTGATCTGAAAATTGTCGGCAACTGCAGACAGATTCACATCTTTATCAAGAAATACTTCTCTTCTTTCTTTCAGATTAGTAGTGTCATCCTCAAAAGTCAGTATCATTGGAAGATTTCCCTTTATGCTGAAGTCACCGGTATTGTTGATGTTTGTGAAAGTGATGTCTGAGACAGCATTGTCATTCTCGTAGCTGAGATTTGCATCAAGTCTCCCTATCCTTGTAGAGCCATATCTTAAAATATCTGAGATTGCAATGATCTTAAAATATGGATCACGAAGCGTACCATTAAAATCTATTTCGAGATTTCTGATATTTCCAAGCAGTGTATTGGTTGAATCAACAACCTGATTGCCCAATAACAGCGAATAAGTTTCAACTTTCAGATTCTTGCCAGTCAGTTTCAATGAGCTTGAATCCTTTATCGAATAAAATCCGTCAACTGATAATCGCTGTCCAAGACTGGTAATGGAAAATGTCCTGAAATTTATGCCTTCAATGGAATCATTCGAAACATATTGAATCGAAAGGTCTTTATTGTTGGAAAGGCTGAAGTCTTTATGCTGAAGCACCAGAGTATCAAATGTTGCTATCATGGAATCCTTAATTGACAGAACAGTAAACAATTTCAAAACGCTGTCTTTATGTGCTGTTAAGGCAATTGAATCTTTGCCATCAATGACAAATAGTTCAGCGTCAACAGAATCAACCCTGAATCCTGAGAAGAACATTGATGGAGCTCGCAGATTCATATCTGCGTAGAATCCCTGAAGTCCCGGCAAAGCTGTATTGTTTCTTATAAGGAAATTCAAGGGAAGCGTATCTGCTGCAATAGAAGAATCCGTAAAGTTTAAGTCTTGAAGATATCCTTCAGTGTTAAGAGTAAACATTCCGCAACTATCGGAAATATGTCCAGTCAAAAATCCTTTCACAATGACATCTATGCTGTCAAGATAACTCTTAATAGCATTTGGATTCTTAATGTTCAATTTGTAATTCAGATAGAACTCATTGCAACCCGATGATGACAACGGCACCGTGAGTAAAAATGTTGTGTCTGGAGTTTCATCTTTTTCAAAAGCTATCATCAGGCTCTCAATATTTCTTTGCAGAGATTCTGCAATTTGTGAGAATCCGAAGTTCCCATCAATTTCAATATCGGCAAAGTCATTTAACAGATCGATCTTCTTCATATTGCCGGATCCTGATTCCAGAACAATATTCCCGGCAGGTATTTCTATTCCGGCAAAAGTTGACTGCCTCATATCAATCTTGTAATTGCCTGCAAGCTTGTCCGGATCAAAACCCCGGCCGTTCACGTCAAAATTAAAATTCAGATTGCTCTTCTGTGAATTGTCTTTTGTGAATGAAGAAATGTCAAGACCTGATGCGGTTCCTTTTAGATTGTATGAGATGTTATCAATATTTGAAACATTTATCTTTCCGCTAAACTTTGTATCCAATGTTGAAGATGCATAATTGATACCAAGCTTAACATCACCGCGGTTGAAGTCAAGCCTTCCCTCTGAATTCTTGATACTTTGTCCGTAAAATTTTGTAGACCTTATCCTGTAATCCAAAAATCCTGACATTGTTTTGTAGTCAAAACCTTTGCCCGCAGTCTTGAACTCACCGGTTATGTCGCTCTCAAGCTTGCTGTCCTTAAAGAATTTTCCGAGGTTAACTCTACTGACCTCAAAGTCGCCTTTGTAAATACTCACATCACCGGAAGCATCAAGAGAACCGCTGCCGTTTATGTTTCCTACAGAACTTCGAAAGTCAATCTCGGCATCAAAGTTTGAAGGCTCTCCCTTGTACTTTGCATAAGGGACATACACGACTCCAACATGACTATAGTCAGGGACATCCAACCCCGGAATAACTCTCCGCGTATCAGCCGGGTCTATAGAAAGATCCTTCCCTGCAATATCAAAATACAGTTTCGAAGGTTCGTCGAGATTCTTAATTCGTCCCGAGAAAGTTAGCGACGAGTTAGGGAGCTTAACTTCCAAAGAGTTGATGTTGAGGTCGGCGTAATCGCCTTCTGCAAACAGCTTCAGGGAAACTACACTGTCCAAAAAACTCAGATCAGGCAAAAAGAATTTTAGATCTTCAAAGTTCACCTTCCGGAAGTTCAGATCAATCTGAGTCATGTTATTATCAAACTCTTCGTAGTCTATTCCCTTCTCAAGACTGAATTCAGTCATCCGGATAAAGTTAATTGCTATGTCGCTTCTGTCTGTAAGCAATTCAAAATTCCGGATAGTTGCAATTTCATCAGTTTCATTTATCTCCGCCTCAAGATGCAAACTGTCAACGTTGAAATCAGAATTTGTCTTGAAGCTTAAGTTGTTGATCATTGCATCTTTGCGATTAGGGAAGTAGTTGCCTGATAAATCCAGGTTGAGTTCCGTTACATCAAGGTTGCTTACTCCGAATGTATCAAGCTTAGGCATGATAACATCATTGAAGCTGACTCCTTCAGGCTTGTTTTCAATTATCCGCAGACTTCCGTTCCTGATCTGAACTTTCCTTGCGGTGATACCCCAGTCAAATTCGGATGTTGTTGTATCTTCATCCTTTTCGGATTCAAGCAGATGTTCAAAATTCCAAACAAGACTGTCATTGCTTCCGGTTACTTTTGTGATGTTAATTCTGGGCTGATCAAGGATCACTTCATCAGCGATTATTTCCTTTGAGAGAAGTCTGAGAATATTGTAGTCGAGTTTAAGCGAATTGAATTTCAGCAGGGTATCTTCTTTTACTATCACAGAAGTATTCTTCAGTTCAATGCCGCTAAGAATATTTCCTTCAAGAGATTCAACAATCACTTTCGATTGTTTCTTTTCGAGATCTTTGTTGACTAAGTCTAAAGCATAATCAAGAGCATGCTTATTGAAAAAATCAGTTTGAATGAAAATTATAACTGCAAAAATCAAAAGTATTAAAACGCCGAGTATAAAACCGATGCGCCTGAAGAAAGTACCGCCGGATTTCTTGTCGGGTGAATTTTGTGATTGTTCGGAATTAATATTTGTGGGTTCGGCGTCTGCCATCTGCAGGAATGAACTTACTTTTGTTTGTCCTTCGACATTCGATCTATTATTGACGTCGTAGAATAGCTGTCAACAAACTTCAGGCTAATAACTTTTCCTCCGTGACCCTTCACAACATCGGAACCAACTATATCTTCTTCTTTCCAGTCTCCTCCTTTAACAAGTACATCGGGAATTACTTCAGAGATCAGATTGAACGGCGTGTCTTCAGTAAAAATTGTTACTAAATCTACCGGCTTTAGCTTGTCGAGCATAAATGCACGGTCGCTCTCATTATTGATTGGTCTGTCATCGCCCTTCAGCCTCTTGACTGATTCATCTGAATTAACACCTACAACAAGCAAATCTCCAAGTGATTTTGCCTGCTCCAGATATTCTGCATGTCCCCTGTGAAGTATATCGAAGCAACCGTTCGTGAAAACAATCTTCTTGCCGTTGTTCTTAAATTCTTCAGTCGTCTTTTTTATATCCTTAACTTCAATGATCATCAGATGCCTCCTGAAATGTTGGCTATGAGGGCGTCTTTGTATACGGGCACTATTCCAACTTCTTCAACGACAAGTCCCGCGGCATAGTTTGAGATAACGGCTGCATCTCTCAAGCTGGATCCTCCTGCAAGACAAACTGCAATAGTTGAGATGACTGTGTCACCGGCTCCTGAAACATCTGCAACCTTCCGCGCCTTTGTTCCGATAATTTCTTTTGTAATTTTGCCATTACTCTTCTCAAGTATCATCATTCCGTGTTCTCCAAGTGTCAGTATAATGTTTTCGCATTTTATCTTTTCCATAACTTCTTCAGCAAGAACGTCTATGTGATTATGATCCTTCACTTTTTTCCCCATAGCATCTTCGAGTTCCTTCCTGTTTGGCTTAAAAAGATACACATCATTATATTCAAAAAAATTCTCAAACTTAGGATCAACAAGAATCCGAAGTTCCTTCTTCTTCGCAACATCATTAATTTTATGAATAACATTTTTAGTGAGCACTCCTTTATTGTAATCCTGTAAAATTACTACATCGCCGGTTCTGGCATTAAGTTCCAGCAACTCCACCAATTTTTTTCCGGAGATTTCTGAGATATCTTCTTTTGATTCGCTGTCTATCCTTATGAGATGATGTGCATCGGATATCACTCTTGTCTTGCTGGTGGTAGGTCTTTTATCTTCAGTGATCAATCCGTCCGTCGATACTCCCAACGACTTAAGCTGCTCTTTCAAAAGCTCGGATTCTCTGTCATCGCCTGTTATTCCAATAAGATAGGGGATAGAACCCAAAGTACTAATATTGAATGCAACATTAGCAGCGCCGCCAAGTCGATTTTCGCTTTTCTTAATATCAAATACCTGAACAGGCGCTTCCGGAGAGATCCTGTTTACATCCCCGAAAAGATACCGGTCAAGCATAACATCGCCAATAATAAATATATGAGAGTTGCCGGCCTTGGCAAATATGTTCTCAAGAAATGCTTTATTCATTGAGATTAAGATATAGTTATTAAAGAGGTTATTCAATGTGAAATTGTAGAATGATACGGCTAATGTGTTTATGAATAACAGACTTAAGACTACGTTGATCTAAAATATAATTATCCGACTGATAGAAATGTGGACTATAAGAAGTTGCCGGACCAAATAAATGATCCGGCAATCTAAGAAATAAAAATATCACGATTTCCAATCTGATGATTGAAAACGTCCAAGTGAAATTATTTGACAAGCATGATCCTTCTGACAAGAGTATTGTTGTCAGTCTTAAGTCTCACATAATAAGCCCCGCTTGAAAATGAAGCAGCATCAAAAACATACTTATGATATCCTTTGGTATGAACGCCCTCCGCAATTTTTGCAATCATCTTTCCTGTTATGTCAAATACAGAAACCTCAGCGAAAGCATCCTCCGGAAGTTTGAATCTAATTATAGTAACAGGGTTAAATGGATTTGGAACGTTTGGAAGAAGTTCTACAGTGGATTCATTTTCAATTTTCTTGTCAGAATGAGTCTCGCCAAAATAATCGTATCCGTGTACAAAACCGGCAGGCTTCTCATAGCGTCCGCTCGAAATCAATACGAATGATCTCTTCATTCCCGGTTGTGGCGCATCGCAATTTACTTTGAACTTAAGGATTAAAGAAGTGCTGCTGTCTATCTCTGCATGAATGTTGTCTTCGTACTTTAGCAACTGTAAGACGTTTCCTGATACAATGTCTTCGGCAGATACAAGTTCTTGTTCAGATGACTGAAATTCACTATACTTAATCGGAACAACTGCAATATACGAAACATTGAAATCTCTTTTCCAATACATTTCTGCAAGCGTAATATTCCTGCCTGCCCACAAAGGAATTATAACGGGCGCTGCAAACTGTCTCATTGCGAAATTAACCGGAACAACATTAAAACCTCCGTATTCATCATGTGCGGTCAATTCTCCGGCAACATCTTTCACAACCGGAATGACATGCTTTGGAGGGGGAGATGCATCGAATATAATTCCCAAAGTATCCTGAGTTGTTATTCCATCAGTAAACTTTGCATACATATAGTCTTTTGTGAAATCCATTTACTGATTTTCCTTCCGTTGTGTCGTATTGAAGTATCTCAGTGACATCAATCCCGGAGATCTCGGCTGCTGCAGGTGAAAGGATTTGAGAAGCATTGAAAGTGACAAGATCGTTATTGTTGGTCACAGACAGATTTGTATTCACCGGATGATCAACTGAAAGTAAACTGAATTTGTCAAAGTAACTTCTGTCAATTGAATTTTCATCAACTGCAATTGTAACAGTTGAATCAGCAGGATTTATTGCAGGCAATGTCTTGAGGACAAGTTTGTCTGTAATGTCTTTGTCTTTATTTTCCTGAAACTCGGACTTGTGCAGAATGTTGTTCTCAAAGACAAATTTGTTGCCATCATGAGTCAGCACCAGAGGGCAACCGGCAAACGGACTTGGTCTCAAATGTTGATTCGGATGAATTGATACAAGTCTCCCTGAATTGAAATTGTAGAACTTTGTGTCAGAACCGGCAAGATTTGATATCTTTACTCCAATATAAAGATGAAGCGGATCCGGAGCGGCATTAGAACCTCCGCTGGTACATAAGGAATCATATTTCAGGCAAGTCCAATTATTTCTGAATCCGTGATTGAATATCCTGAGTTTGTTGCCCTGCTGAGTTACCGTTAAGCCGGGTATGTTCGAATTGCAAATATTTGAAGTGTCGCATACTCTTACCAGCCATTGATAACTGAGATTTGTACCCGATGCATTACATGTGAGTTCCAAGGTCTCACCATTAAAAACAAACTGATCAGGCAGGTTGTAACTAAATCCATTTATGCGCGGTGTCTGATCTGAGACAATGCCGAACTTGTTATAAACATACCAAAGAAATCCGGCGACTGATCTTATTGTGTAAACAAACAATCTGTCAGCGGATACATGAGCGTGCTGCTGCGGAGATGTTGTGGTTGAAATGTTTTGAGAAGCAATGTATTGATATGCCGGATTAATTTGCTGCTCATAGTTCTCATTCGAGTAAGCAGGTGAATAGTATAAATTTTCATCACCGTGATAATCGTCGCTTGAGAATCTGTCAGCTATCTGATTCGTTGTGAAAATTGCATACCTATGAGGGTAAGACTTATTGTTGATGTTGACAAGTCCGCCCTGCTGAAATGCATCCATCCAGTCATAGTTTGAATATACCTGTGGGATGTAATCCGTTTCAAAATAATCTCCGAAAAGATGAAGATCATTGTGAGCATGTGCAGGAATGCCTGAGTCTTCTATAAGGTGGCACAATCTCCCAACTATTTCCCAGCAGATTCTCTTTGCAAGTGCATCGCCTTCTGCAAAGCTGTAGCTGTTGGAATTCTTCACAAGGAATGGTATCAATGACATTGGCGGATCTTCTTCGTACCAGTTGCCATTGCCGATGTCAAGCCAGTGAGTTACAACAAACTTCGAGTGATCTTTATAAGCGCTGTGAAGACTATCATACTTCACTCTTACATAGTATGGTATCAGATTATAAAAGAACGGACCTATCTCAAGCCAGTTCCTGTCGCCCGTTTTGCCTGTCCAGTAAGCGAGCATTTTTTTGTAAGCATTGTCGTAGATCCTGTTGTGAGGCGGGGGATTGAATCCTGCATTGTCGCCAAGATCGGCATCCCAAAAATGAGTTGCCGATACATAAGGAAACGGATAACCATACACTACATCTTCCTCGTCTTCTCTGTATGCACCGGTGACTATGTATCCCTTCTGCCATGGACCTGTTCCATTTAAATTGCCGTCCTGCCAATGCCCGACTCGCTGGTTCATCACTGAGTTGATCACTTCTGGATGCTGGGCTTTGACAAGTTCCCATGCCTGATATGTGATGTACTTGTGTATATCCTGAATGTGCTCCGTGTATTGAGCCGTGATTAAAGACGGTGCAAGTAAAATCAGCAGTATCATTTTGACTATTGTTTTCATCGTGTCTTTGTTTAGAATTTTAGAATCATGTGTGTCTTCATTGCAAGTGATAGAGAAATCAGTTTGGCGGTGAGCGCCAAACAGTCTGATTCAAGGTGGTCTGATGTTGCTTATCATTTCAATCAGTTTTATTTGTTAAAGAACTACTGCAAACTAATTCAATTCTAAATTTCATTCAAAAAGTTTTTTGTTGATTTGTGAAATGACATTTAGGAAATAAATATCGGAATGAATTTTTCTTCGGGAAGGCTATATTTCTCATTTGACTTATTGAGAACTAAAATTTACTTTTGCGGGAATTCAAAATTTTTATAAACTTTAAGGGGGCAATTATGAAGGGTAAGTTCTTCATCTATCTCATACCAATGTTTTTGGTATGTCTACTAGTCTACGGCTTTTCAAATGTAGACGATCCTAAAAATGATTCACATGACGGAGCACAAACTCAGGCACCGTTCGTAAACGGCAAGGTCAGCACAAGGGGCGGTGGTCCAGTACAAATGGACACAATCCTTCAAGCCGGTTTTCCATATCCAAGAGTTTTCAACTGGGATTATTCAGGAATTGTCGGAATAAACGGAGGAACTGTTGGAGCTATCACTTTTAACAATAAGTGGATTCTGAACAAATGGAATGCTCCGCCAACCTGGCACAGACGCAACAATGACGGTACAAACGGTGGACCAGGTACAGTTTCCGACTCTACAAACAATTACAATGCAGGAACTGGTGCCATAAGGGACCTTACAATTGCTCCCGATGGTTCCGGTACAAATTATTTGTGGGGTGGCTCAGCAGGTACAGCCCTTTACAAACTCGATGCTCTCGGAAACAGGATTGCCACTTATACACATACCGGTGCATCTTACAGGGCAATTGCATGGGATCCGAACAGAAAAGGTTTCTGGAGTGCAAACTTTACAGGTAACATTGTCTGCCGTGACACATTAGGAAATGTGCTGGCAACAGTTGTTAATGCCACAACGGATTCAATCGCAGGAAAGTATGGACTTGGTTTTGACAGTTCTTCCGTTCCGGGACAAGCTTTCCTTTGGGTCTGGAATCAAGGGACCAGGCCAAGCATTACCCAGGCTAACCCCAACGGCGGTGACGAGGTAATAAAAATTAGTCTTGCAACAGGTACAGTTGTTGGTCGATGGGTTATTTACAGACCGGCTGCAAGTCTTTATATTGCAGGTGGTGCTGAAGTTCAAGTAATTGGTGGTACAACTTATCTCTTTGTTAATCATCAGAATGGTGCTGTTTCCGGATATGATCTCTCAAATCCTATCCCGCTTGCACCGAATGATGTTGGAACAGCGGGCATTTCAAGACCGCAAACAACAGAACTCCTGGCAAATCCGTTCACCCCGTCAGCAACGGTAACAAATTACGGAGCGAACACTCAGACATTCAACGTTACAATGACAATTCAGCCGGGTGGTTATACAAGCACACAGACAGTTACAGGTCTGGCTTCGTTGTCAAGCACAGTTGTTAATTTTGCTTCATATCCGGCAAGCTCAACAGGTTCGTTTACAGCCAAGACTTATACTCAGCTTGGAACCGATACGAATCCAAACAACGATACAACAACAAGGGTCTTCACAGTTGTAAATCCGAATTATGCTACAACAGGCGGCTTCTCGTATTCTAACTCCGTAACAGGTACCGGAGCGCCTTCACAACCGGATTATTGCTGGAAGGATACTGCAGGCAGCACAAGCTTATGCGTGAACAGCGTAAATGCCAACGCAGGAATCTTTACAGGTACGCTTGATGACGGTTATTGGGCAGTAAAACTGCCGGTAGGAAAGAAGATCAGACTTGGTGGAGTTTCGTATGATTCGTTCTTCGTGGCTACCAACGGAACAGTGGGCTTTGCCAGACAGGCAGGACTTACATCTTTCTCGCCGTCTCAGGTATCAACAAACAGGCCTGCGCTGTATGCTCTTTGGCAGGATATGAATCTCACAGTCAATGCATCTTATCCGGTTAACAGAGTCAGTTATAAGGTTAATGGTTATCAGCTGATAATAACTTATAACAGAATTCCTGAATATACTCCGGTTGGTACTGATGATTATGTTACATACCAGGTAGTAATTGATCTTGTTGAACCATCCTATTCACCGGATTCAAGATTCCTTGTTCAGTATAATCCAACAGAAACCGGAGCAGGTTACATAAATTTCTACAATACAGCTGCTCTTAACGCGCATGTTATTGGAATTCAAAGCGCTTCGGGAGCAATCAACTCTTACTACAGAGCTGCATATCCTGTATCTCCGTTTGGACCGATGTTTGGTGCTAGCCCGATCGCAGTTCAGTTTGGACCTGACGCGAACAGGCTGAATGCCTCATGCGATGCTTCGACTTTGACACTGAATGCATCAATTGAAGCTATTACTCCAAACAGTACAAGCGATACAATCACTGTGCTGCTCAGATCTTCAACAGCTCCTTATGAAATAGTTGATGCAGCCAGCGGAGTATTAAGTTCATCCGGTTCTGCTTCATTGATCTTCACCAAGGCTAATCTTGGATCGAGCTACTACATTGTAGTAAAGCACAGAAGCACAATTGAAACATGGAGCGCAAATCCAATTGCTTTCACTGCTAACACGTCGTACGATTTCACATCGGGAGTGTCACAAGCATACGGAAGCAATATGGTTCTTATAAGCGGTGAAGCAAGCGTCTATAGTGGTGATGTAAATCAAGACGGAATTATTGATGCATCTGACGGAAGTCTTGTTGATAATGATGCATTCAACTTTAATGGAGGCTATATTCCTACCGACGTCAATAATGACGGTTTTGTTGATGCATCAGACGCAGCCTATGTTGATAACAATGCATTCAATTTCATTGGTATCGTAAGGCCGTAAGTTCCATTTTTGTAAATTGATTTAATTGGGTAAGCCCGTCCCGAGTATTCGGGATGGGCTTTTTGTTTTGGAACAAAATTATGATTTTAGAAGTAATCAATTATAAAAATTTTATGAGAATATTTATGCTTCTGTTTGCCGTTACTTTCTTATTTGCACTCTTCCCAAGAACATCCTACTCTGTCAATACCAATACAGAGCAAGTTGTTGTTCCAATAGATTCTTCAGATCACATTTACAACCTGTTCACCAAAGGTGTTATGTTCTATTCAACAGGAAATGAACCGGGCTGGTCACTTATGATCATGAACGATTTGTCCCTATTATTTGAAACTATAAATGGCGTAAGTGTGACAACCGCAAAGGCAAATGAAAGCAAGGCAATGGATGCAAATGTAAAAAGGTATGATGCAAGTTCTGATGCAGGCAGTCTTTCTGTATCTGTTTATGAAAAAGACTGTGATGATACAATGTCTGACGAAAAATTCCGCTATAAAGTAAAAGTAAATTTTATGCCGCCGGGTTCAAACAAGGCAGAAGAATTTTCCGGTTGTGGCCGGTACATTCCTGATTACAATCTAAGTGGAAGCTGGAAGTTGATGATGATAAGAAATGAGCGCATTGTTGACAGTGTTTACAGAAACAATGTTCCTTTCATTCAGTTTAACATGAGCGCAATGCGTGTAAGCGGAATTGCCGGATGCAACAGAATTAACGGTCCGGTAAGACAGGAAGCAAATTATATAAGGTTTACTGATTTGGCAATGACGATGATGGGCTGTCCCGAAGAAATGCGTGAGAATGAAATTGTGAAGGGACTCAGTGCAACAATTGCATACTCTATAAGCGGAAATGAATTATCTCTGTCTAATCCCGATGGTGTGCAACTTATTTATAAAAAAATAATAGACGAATCGGGAAAAAATGAAGAAGCTCCCGAGAGATACATCATACTGAATGACATATGGGCACTTGAGAGTATAGAAGGCAAACAGGTGATAGCAGAAGACTTCATGAAGGGACTTCCTTATCTTGAGTTTCATATAAAAGACATGAAATATATGGGCAAGACCGGATGCAATAATCTCTTTGGTACATTTGAAGCTACCAACGAAACAATTAAGTTCGGACCTGCCGCAATGACAAAGATGATGTGTCCGGGTGATTACGAACAAGGCTTCATAAAGGCTCTCAACTCAGCCAACAGATGGAAAGTGGAGAACATGCGACTCTATCTTTATAAGGATGATTCTGAGTTATTGGTAATGAAGAAAGTGGACTGATAAGAAATATATGAAGCTATTCTTAAATAAAGAATGAAAGGTTTAAGCAGAAGGGTTTTGCCGAAGGGAAATTATTTCCGGAGAATCATCGGAAATATAATGCATCTGAAATAATGAGTAGTTGTTGATGTTGAAAGAATATTAACCGCCGATTTGCTTTTGAAAAATCGGCGGTTTTGTTAAATATTCCGTATCATCTTAAAATACAACTGATATTCGGCAATGATCCCGTCATTTTTAAATCAAGATCCAACCGAAACATGATTGAAGTAATCTTTCACCCAGGAAACCATCTGATTATCAGTCATCTTTGCGGCTGTTTCAACAGACATGATCATAAACTTAAGCGATGTATCTTCTCTTAAGAACTTCTCCAATTCTTTCTTCATGCCAGCCGGACCAAAGATAACTATCTCGTCGGAGATGGTGATTTCTTTAAGAATTGCTTTGAAGAAATCTCTTTCCTCTTGCTTTCTTTTATTCTCCTTCTTTTCGTCCGGACTGAAATACTGTTTCCCAAATCTCGTAAAATCCTTCGACTCACCCGCAATTCTTACTTTTGTTTCGATTTGTGACAGAATAGTTTTTGTTGCGTGGCCGGATTTATCTAGTGTTACTATGAATGCCTTCTGAGTGTCTATCCAGATTCCTGCTTTCTTTTCCATAGTTCTCCTCTTTTTTTAATCGCACAAAATTATCCATCAGAAGATGTAATTGTAATGCAAAAAAATCATACCTATAAAAAGCAAAGCTGTGGCTTCGCAGAAATTGATGAGATACTTTTTATTGGCTTAGAGTTTAACTTACATTAAGATCAGATTGCTCTTCATATAAAAAAACAAACAGCCCGAGCTCTTTGCACGGGCTGTTTGTTGTGGTACAAATTTCTTGATTACAGATCAGTTCTTGTGAGATTCATTAACTAAATATTGTGTCACAAGCCTGACTCCTGCACCGGTTGCATTCTTCGGATCGTAATCCGCCTCCCTGTCACGCATAGCTGTAGCTGCAATGTCAATGTGAGCCCATGGATAATCGCCAATGAACCTCTTCAGAAACATCCCGCCCATTATTGTTCCGGCTTGTCTTGACTGACCGGTATTTTTTACATCAGCAATTTCGGAATCAATCATTCTGTCATACTCTTCCCACAATGGCAACTGCCAGACCCTGTCGTATGTCTGCTCTCCTGCTTCAATCAGCTTGTCAATAAGTTCGTCATCGTTACCCATTATGATAGATGCAACGCTGCCGATCGCTATGATGCTTGCGCCTGTAAGAGTAGCCATATCTACTACTGCTTTCGGCTTGTACTTTGAAGCATAAGAAAGCGCATCTGCAAGAATCAGTCTTCCCTCGGCATCTGTATTGTCAACTTCTATCGTCATCCCATTGAATGCAGTGATCACATCTCCGGGCTTAAACGAGTTTCCGCTCGGCATGTTTTCCACCATAGGTATCAGTCCGATCACATTAATAGGCAGAGCAAGCTGAGAGATTGCTTCGAACACTCCAACTACGGCTGCCCCACCACCCATGTCAACTTTCATCAAACCCATTCCTGCAGCAGGTTTTATTGAAATTCCGCCGCTGTCAAATGTTACGCCTTTTCCGACAATCACATACGGACTGTCACTCCTCTTTCCTCCGCTGTACTTCAGTATAAGAAATCTTGGATCCCGATCGCTTCCTCTTGCGACTTCAAGCACTCCGCCCATCTTAAGTTTGGTCAATGCTTTCTTGTCAAGTGTCTCAACAGTATACTTTCTCGACTTTGATCTTTTCGATACCAGATCAGCGAATGATTCGGGATAGATGATATTTGAAGGTTCGTTTCCAAGATCGCGCGCATAATTGGTGGCTTCACCAACAATTGTTCCGCTCTTAATGCCGCTTTCAATTTCCTTTGAATATTTTGTTAGTGAATTGTACTGTGAGAAAAGCACAATTTCCTTTATGCCCGAAAGTTCTTTATTTTCCTTCTTTGTAAAATATTTATCGAATGAATATAGAGCGAGTAATGAACTTATTGTCTGTGCCCTTGCAACATCTTCTATCTCAACTCCTTCGAGAGTTTGGTCCTGAAGAATTTCAATGGCAAGCTTTCTGATCTTCAAATTCTTAGCCTTTTTAACTCCTCTCGCTGTTGCCTTCCTTACTCTTTCAAATGTTAGATCATTCTGATATCCAAGTCCTGACATTATAATTCTGTGATCGCCGGAATACACAAGCACTGTCTGATTCGGTTTCCCTTCAAAATCCTCAAGACTGACTTTGGCAATCTTGCACTTCATCAGGTTTTCTATGACATTGAGTTCCTCAGAGAACAGCTTCTTATCCTGATAGCAAAGAAAAAGACAGGCATCTGCACCGATCTTCTCGATCTTTGATTTTTCAAAAGTGATTTTCATGTTATGATTTTATTTGAATTAAGTTATGTCTATGTATTTTTTTACGGTTTCAATCAGCTGTGGTTTCAATTCATCCTCCGTGACTCCGTAAACATTTGCCCCGCCGGCATTGAAATGGCCGCCGCCGCCATAATCGATTGCCATAGCATTTGCAGGGATGTTTCCTTTGCTTCTGAAAGAAAGTTTGATGTTGTCTCTCAGTTCAACCATCATAATGCCAACTCTTACTCCGCTTATACTCATGATCAGTGAAGTGAAGCCTTCAATATGGTCAACATTCAATCCGTACTTCTTGAAATCAGCCTGAGTTACTTTCCCCAAAACCATTTTGCCGTCAAAATGAAATTCGAGTCCGCCAAGAAAGGCCGCCTGCAGCTGCATCATCTCCTTTGAAACTCTGTTACAGATTTCGTCATAAAGGAAAACAGGATCGGCGCCTTTGTCAAATAAATCTGCGCAAATTCTGAACACATCAGAATCAGTTCGCGGATATCTGAAAGAACCCGTGTCTGTCATTATACCGACATACAACGCGGAAGCTACTTCAGCATTAATATATTCATCACTGTCATGCTTGATAAAATCGTAAAGCATCTGACAAGTAGCTGCGTAAGAAGTATCTGATACAATTGCATTGAACATCTCCGGCTTTATCCCCGCGTGATGATCGATACAAATTTTCATTGCAGGTGAATTCTGCAGAACCTGTTCCAAAGATTTTGTCCTGTGAAATTCATTCGTGTCAAGAAGAAATATGATATCGGCTCCGTTGATCAGCTCATTGTTAGCTTCCTGATCATTAGCATAGACTCTGATTTTCTCACCCTTGTCAAGGAATGTTAGATTAAAGGGTGTCGGAGAGTGATTGATGATTTCAACTTGCTTGCCTTTTGCGTAAAGATAATCACTGAACGCAATTACGCTTCCTATCGCATCGCCGTCAGGAGCTACATGCGTTGTTAGAACAAATTTCTCTGCCGAGCTTATAAGTTTCAGGACTTTGTCCGTGGTTTCTTCTGTTATCATCTAATAAATATATAAAATAGCTCTATAGATTTTTTATAACAATTGATTTTTCCTTAGTTAAGAACAAAGGAAGCGTTTTGAAAAGTGTGTAAATTGAAAATTGTAGAAGTTCTGCAAGAATGAGAAGCCTCATTGTTAAGATTAATTCAACCAAAAGCCAAAACTTAACTTGATGACTTCAAGCATTTCAAAATTCATGCAATCAGGACCTTCTTTCAAGTATTTGTTTTGTTTCCGGATAATTCGGACAATACCGATTTTGATTTTACGCACTAATAGCAAAGTTATCAAATCATACTTCCTTGATTATGTTTGCTTTTTTTACACGGAGATACACTGAGGAGTCACGGAGGTACACTGAGGTAAATAGGTTAACGTCTTTATATATTTTATGATACAATGGTTCTGATTTCCACTTTCTCCGAAATGAAAGACTTTCTCAATGGAAATAATCCTAACAGTTGCATCCTATTTGTTCTCTCCGTGTACCTCCGTGTAATCTCTGTGGATCTCAGTGTAAGTGAAAGATGCTCAATTTGTTATGTCTCTATTCCGGGACTGAATAATTTTGACAACGCGGATTTTTAAATTTACACACTAAAGGAAACGTTATCAGAACAAATGTTAAATTTAGAATATCAGTTTATGCCTTCACGATTCAGTGAAAATATTCTTCAGCACACATTGTATAAAATCTATGCTCAAAATTACTTATATCGTGAGCCGCTATTAATTGTCGTAAAAAAGTTTCCCGGCGACTCGCTTCATCTAAAATTACGATTGTAGTTAAATTCAAAATTAGTAATCGCTAAATTGCTCTTCATTTTAGAATGTCCAAAGTAGAATTCAAAAATATCAGCAAAAGGTTCGGCTCTTTCCTTGCTAATGATGACATATCATTCGGCATATCCGGCAATACTGTTCACTGCATAGTTGGCGAAAACGGGGCGGGGAAGTCAACTCTTATGAATATTCTCTTTGGTTTGATGAAGCCCGATTCGGGCGAGATCATCATTGCAGATAAGCCGGTTGTTTTCTCATCTCCTCATGAAGCAATAACCGCAAAGATAGGCATGGTGCATCAGCATTTCATGCTCATAGATGATTTTACGGTACTGGAAAATGTGATACTTGGAGATGAACCGGTCAAAGGATTGTCGCTTGATTTGAAGGCTGCCAAAGAGAAAGTCGACGCGCTTATTTTTCAGTACAAACTTGACATCAATTCATCCGAAAAAGTTACTGACTTGAGTATAAGTATGCAACAGAAGGTTGAGATACTTAAGCTGCTTTACAGAGATTCGGAGATACTGATTTTTGACGAACCGACTGCAGTTCTTTCTCCGGTAGAAGTAAGCAGTTTTTTTAAGATGATAACCAGTTTCAAAGAATCCGGCAAAACAGTAATTGTCATTACACATAAGCTTAATGAAGTCAGAGAAATTGCAGACAAGGTATCGGTGCTTAGAAAAGGAAGACTCGTTTATGAAGCTGATAATGTATCCGGTAATATTGATATCAATGAATTGAGCAAAGCCATTATTGGCGGTGCTGAGCTGATAAAGATTCGTCCTAAGAGCAATTCAAACTCAATGAAGAAGCCGTTGCTTCGTCTTGTTGATGTATCACTTGTGCGGGGCAAAAGAAAAATGCTTGATGGATTGTCGCTCGAACTATTCAACGGTGAGATTCTGGGGATTGCAGGCGTAGAGGGAAATGGACAGAGTGAGCTTGCAGACATCGTGTGCGGAATCGAAAGAGAGTTTACGGGTACTGTTGAACTTCCGGATGAAAGGGCTTCGATTGTTCCGGATGACAGGCTGAAAAAAGGAATGATAAAAGAATTTTCAATTGGAGAAAATCTTGTCTTAAAGAAAGACGGAAATTCATTGCACAGAATGTCGACTCTTAGAAAGGCATCGGAAGAAGTGATAGCCGAATACGAAGTGCGCGCACCGGGCCCCGACATAAAGACAGGATCATTGTCAGGAGGCAATCAGCAAAAAGTAGTCATTGCAAGAGAGATCGCATCCGGAAGAAGTGTTATGATATTTTCTCATCCGACAAGAGGTGTTGATATCAATGCCGAAATGTTCATTCATTCTGAAATTGTAAAGGAGAGAAACAAAGGAAAGGCGATACTGCTGATATCGTCAGACATGGAAGAGCTCTTGAGCCTTTCAGACAGGCTGAGCGTGATCTATAAGGGGAAGATCGAAAGGACATTTGACTCTAATGAGCTTTATGCAGAATCCCAAATGCCGGAGCAACAAGATCACAGAAAAGAAATGTTGATCAATGAAATTGGAAAGTTGATGACGGGAGTTTCTAATTGAGCCATCATTCAAAGGCAAACACTTTGTCGGTTCTTCTGTCTTTGATCTTCACTTTTATGATCCTGACAATTCTAATCCTGCTTATAGGAAAAGACCCGGTTGAAGTTTATTCTCTGATATACAACGACGTCTTCACCAGCGGATACGGAATAGGTCAGACATTGTTCAAAGCGACACCTCTCATATTCATAGCTTGCGGACTTGCAATATGCTTTCATGCATCTCTTTTCAACATCGGCGCGGAAGGACAGCTCAATGCGGGTTCATTTGTTATAGCACTGACTGCGGTTCAGATTGAATCACTTCCTCTGATCTTAAAATTACTGATCTGCGCTTGTGCCGGATTTGCCGCCGCAGGCTTGGTTGGTCTTATACCCGCCGTCACTAAAGTGAAGAAAGGTGTAAGCGAAGTGATCTCTACCATCATGATGAACTTTGTGGTTCTTGCAGTAATAAACTACCGGATGGTAGATTTCTTTGCAGTCAAGTCAACTCTAAGAACTGTAAGCATCGGTGATGATAGTCTTCTTGGAAAAGCTTCGGATTTGTTTCCGTTCTTTGAAGGCTCATCGCTTAATGTATCTTTTATCGCGGCGCTTGTTGTTGCAGCGCTTGTATATATTCTTATTTACAAAACTACATTTGGATACAAACTGCGTGCTGTAGGATTTAATGAGACTGCATCCCGATACATTGGAGTGAAAGTAAACAAGATGATTCTGACATCATTCTTTGTCGGTGCCGGTATTACAGCGTTGGTTGGCATCAATTATATTTTTGGCTACAAAGGATATTACGAGCTGGGATTCTCGAATAATATTGGCTTTACGGCAATTGCAGTATCTCTGCTTGCAAAGAACAATCCCGTCGGAATAATTTTTTCATCAATATTATTTGCTGCGCTTGATTATGGCGGCTTAGCAGTCAACCAACTCATTCCGAAAGAGGTCATGCTTGTAGTCCAGGGATTGATAATACTTTCAATACTCTCATCGGACAGCATTGTGCAGAGTTATTTCAAAAAGAGAGGATTGATCTGAATGGAAATTCTCTCAGGCATATTGTCGTTTACTTTTCTTGCGCAGATCTTCAGAATGATGACGCCTTACTATCTTGGAGCATCAGGCGCGAATTTCTCGGAGCGCGCAGGAGTGATAAATATTTCCATCGAAGGCTTCATGAATATGGCGGCATTTTCGTTTGCCGTGTTCTCAATTTTTACCGGTAACAGCATCCTCGCTTTGGTGCTTTGCCTGATTGTAAACATTATTCTAAGCATTGTCTTTTCATTATTCACAGTTACTTTAAAGATCAATCAGATTGTAACAGGAGTAGGCTTTAATCTTCTCATAGCAGGCATCACAAAATTTCTAATGGTTCTATTCTTCAGCAGCTCCAGCAATACTCCACGAATATCTGTGCATCCCGATATGGCGTTTTCAATTACACTGTTTGCCATTGCATTGATCTTAATTTCGATTCATCTGCTTTATAAAACAAAGTTCGGATTACGTTTAAGATCAGCGGGTGAAAATCCGTGGGCGGCAGAATCACTTGGTGTAAAAGTAATGAAATACAAATATGCTGGTGTGATTATCAGCGGATTGCTGAGCGCTCTCGGTGGAATATGGCTGGTCTCTAGTCAGAACAATTACAGTGACGGCATGATAGCAGGCAGGGGATACATTGCGCTTGCGGCTATGATCATCGGTAAATGGAAACCACTCAACATCTTCTTTGCCTGTTTGATGTTCGCAGCTTTTGAAGCGCTCGAAATCACATTGCAGATTTCGGGAGCGGATATACCCACACAACTCATTCAGATGCTTCCGTACCTTATCACAATTCTTGTGCTGATAGGATTCATAGGAAAAACAAAGCCTCCGGCTGCAGACGGGATACCTTACTGATCTGGACTCTTGGAGTGCCTGATGTCTTCACCCCAGTGAAGCTTTTTCTTTAATGTATGAAAGTAACTCGAATTTAATTTCTTAATTGCCTTCACTGTGAACGGCGCCTTAGTGATCTTTATCTCGGATGGTGAGTTTACTATTAATGCTTTCTGCCCGTCTGATGTTATCCTTGCCTTCCCCTGTGTCAGAATTCTGATGCTGATCACTTCAGTGTCGGGAACAATGATTGGCCGCACATTTAGGGTGTGCGGTGAAATGGGTGTTATGACGAAAACTTTGCTTTGTGGATTTACGATAGGACCATTGCATGATAAAGAATAGGCAGTAGATCCCGATGGTGTAGAAATTATTATCCCGTCTGAAATGAAGCGAACGATCTTTTCCTGATTGAAGAAAGTTTCAAACTCAAGCATCCTTATGGAAGAACTTTTGTCAACAACAATATCATTCAACGCAAACAGCGGTTTCCCTGATCTTATATCACTTCTCAACATCACCTGATCTGAAATTATGTACTTGCCCGTTCTGAGATTTGGAATAAACTTTTCGATGTCTTCCGGGCCAACTTCAGAGAAGTAGCCGAGCCTTCCCATGTTTACTCCAAGGATGGGAATGTTCCGGTCGCCAACTATCTGGGCAGTATTCAGAAATGTTCCATCGCCCCCCAAAGAGAATACAACGCCCGCTTTCGAAAGAATGTTTGTCGGCGATGCAAACTTGTTCTTCTTTTTCACTCCGGCAGCTTCACCAAGACCTCTCTCGATGAAATAGTCGAATCCGTTTTCTTTTAGTGAGTCGGTGATTCTTCCCAAAAGTTGAAACACTTCGGGCTTGTTTATATTCCCGAATATCCCAACGACAGGAGGATCAATTTTCAGGACTCGGCTCATCTGCAGATTCTTTTTCGGCAACTTCGTCAGTTTTTTGTTCTTCCTGTAGTTGAGGCTTGTTCTTTTCGTCGACATAGTTAAGCTTTAAGTCAGCGAGTATCTGATCAATGAATCTCGATTCATTTTCGTTTAGATTGTTCACTGTCTTGGCTTTCAGCATATCGATCATATCTATGGTAGCCTGTGCCGCATCCAGGTCAACCTCAGTCTTTCCAGTTGCAGGATTTGGGAGTTTCCCTAAGTGGATCATTGTTTGCATCTGAAGGCTGTAGACAAGTGAGAGAAACATGTGAGAATATTCTTCTTCTTTCATGATTTTTTTTATTTTGAAATTAATAATTAATTAACTGCTTAGTAATTCATTTGATTTTGCAATGAACTCTTCCTTTGCTGTTATGAATGGAACTGATACAAGAAAAAAGAATGCTGTCATTACTTCATGATCCCCGAAACTCCATTCAAATATTCCTGATATCAAAAACGAAATAACTACGAGTATGCTTCCAAACGCAAGCAGCTTCTTACTGCCTTCTCCAAATTGACGCATCAGCTTAAACTGCTTCAAGATTAAAGCCGCAAATAATCCGATGAAAGCAGTAAATCCAAGTAACCCCGTCGTTGCCAGTATCATAATGAAGTTGCTGTGAAGATGAACTCCCTCACTATGATATTCCGGAGTCTTATACTCGGAATATATTTCCAGGATCTTATTGTCCGCCACTCCGGTAATGGGATGATCAGCAAACATCTTTATTCCCGTTTCCCACATTGCTATTCTTGATTTGTTGCTTGGATGTGATGCATCAAAAATACTGGTCAGCCTTTGTGTAACTCCTGCCGGCAACATCAAGTATCCGACAGGTACGGCAACTAATAATACAACCAGGAATCTTCTGTTCATCACAATTCCATAAAGCACCATGCAAATGAAAAATGCAAGATAGACATTGCGTGATTGTGTAAGCAACATGGAGACAATAACAGGCAAGCACAATAAGATCATGTATTTTCTACTTAACGGAAAGTCGGTTGACTGAAACAACAATGGAAATACGGATAGCAATGTCATCATTTTTATTTCAGCAATAGTAAGAGGGTAATTGAAGTAGTCTATTCTGATCTCGGAGAATTGCATTTTCGCGATCATCTCACCGAATGAAACTGCATAAGTTGTTAGTTCAATTGCTGAAATTACCGAGCTTAATGAAATCAAAGCAATGAGCATCTTGCTCATCAATAAAGTCCCTGTGATCTTCCCAACGGAAGCATAAAAAATAGCAAACAGCAGAAGGCGTTTAATATTGTCAAACGCTCCCTCGGGATATACTGCAAATATCCTTGAGATCACTTCCGCCAAAAAATAAAGCAGGACAAATATGTTTATCCATTTAAGATCAGGAAGTGTGAAAACAGAAATTGCGTGTTGCCTGTCAATGATAAATTGTACCAGCCACAATATCATCCAGGTGACAAACATTATTGAGGAGACGGCAATCGAAATGCCAACAGCTGCTGTCTGAATCAGTATGAAGACAGGTATTGCAATGTCTATAGTTTTCGAAAGCTTTTGAGTTGTCGCAGTCATGTTAAACCCTTAGACAAATTCATATGAAATACAATTTCTTATACAGTCCGTCCATATTTATTAGCTCTTCATGAGTACCCGACTGAACTATCCTGCCCTTTTCCATTACTACTATCATGTCTGCATTAATAATTGTAGAAAGCCTGTGAGCAATTACAATGGATGTTCTGCCTTCCATTAATTTGTCAATAGCATTCTGAACTATCTGCTCCGATTCGGTATCGAGCGCTGAAGTTGCTTCGTCCAGGATCAGTATCTGAGGATTTCTCAGAAGCGTCCTCGCTATCGATATTCTCTGCCTTTGGCCTCCGGAGAGTTTCAGCCCCCGTTCTCCGATCACAGTGTCAAATCCGTTTTCTGTATTCATTATGAAATCATACGCATTTGCAAATTTGCAGATTGTTATAAGATCATTTTCATCAACAGTCTCGTTACCAAAAAGAATATTGTCCCTGATTGTGTCGTTGAACAAAATTGTTTCCTGCTGTACCACGCCAACTGTTTTCCTGAATGAAGAAAAGCTTATATCTCTTATATCGACATCATCAAACTTTATATGCCCTGATGAGACATCGTAGAATCTCGCGATGAGATCTGCAAGCGTTGATTTTCCTGCACCGGACGGACCTACCAATGCAATTATTTTTGATTTGGGAATTTCAAGATTTATTCCGTCGAGAACATTTCTG
Source organism: Ignavibacteria bacterium (assembly GCA_016704345.1). Taxonomy (GTDB): domain Bacteria; phylum Bacteroidota; class Ignavibacteria; order Tepidaquicellales; family Tepidaquicellaceae; genus JADJAH01. Next base: position 175,115 of record JADJAH010000013.1, read on the forward strand.
TCCGTGTCATACTCAAAGGTAACATTGCTAATTGAAATACCACTTTTCAGCTCAGTGAATTCCACCGGATTAATTTTTTCCTTAACCTCAATAGGATGGTCAAGGACCTCAAAGATCCTGTCGGCAGAAGCTTCAGCGGTCTTTATCCTGTTATTGACGGAGCTCAGACTCTTGATAGGGACAGCAAGCTGAAATATGATAAAAAGAAATCCGACAAACTCTTCCGGGTCAAGTGTCTTTGATATCAATATCTCTCTTCCTCCAAACCAAATTATGAGAACTGCCGCAATGATGGAAAGAAACTCAGTAACAGGCTGGGCAAGCTCGCTGGCTTTTGCATTTTTAATTGTAAGGTCATACAGAGATTCTGAATCTTTCTTAAAAAGCTTGTCCATAAACTTAGTCGCGCCAAACGATCGTATAACTTTTGAGCCGTAAATTGTTTCTGTTATTATTGAAAGCAGATCAGCCGCTTTGTTCTGCATTCTCATGCTCCTCCGCTTCAGTGAAGCGCCGATTTTTAGAATTACAAATACTGTCAACGGGAAAATTAAAAGTGATATCAGGGTAAGCTTCCAGCTGAGAGATAATGCTAAGGCAAGATATATCATCATCATGATAGGTTCTCTGATGAGGTCGAGAAATGATGCGGAAATACCTGACTGAATTGCGTTCACATCATTAGTCATTCTTGAGATCAGATTACCGGTGCGCTCTGTCGTAAAATATCTTAGAGATAATGCGTTAACCTTTGAATATAATTCGTTCCGCAAATCTCTCATAACGCCCTTCTCAACTTTCTGCATGTTAATGGATTGGAGATAACCGGTGAAATTTTTCAACAGATATGAAATGAGAATCAGAATGCAGATTATTGCCAGCCCGCGCTCAGGACCGTTACCGAGAACCAGGTCTTCTATCCACTTCAGCGAATCCCGAACGAAATTGCCTCCCGGTGTAGATTGAGGAACAGGACTTTCAGATAGGAATAAAGTCTTCAGCAATGGAATTGTAAGATATACTGCAGCAGCGCTGAAGAAAGAATAAAATATTGAGAGCACAATGGAAGTTGCAAGATTACTCTTGTAATTCTTAATATAGCTTATCAATCTTTTCGATGAATTCATTTCTTCTGCAGCTCCAGTACTTTCATGTATGTGAGTATCTTGGTTATCATGTGAAAATTAGAAACCATCAGTCCCTCTTTGCCGTCAAGAAAATTTCCTTTAAAAATGTATTGCTTTACAAACTCAAGTCGGGGATATACAAACAAGCGAAAGAACCCAACTTTTTGTGACTGCTTCTCTAATGCAGAAAGATCTGAATACTTATTTATCTTTGCAAGATAATCATCAACTGAATATGCAGTGTAATGTTCAATGTCAGATTCCAGCTTTCCTGTACTGCCATCAACATCATACGACTCATGAACCAGACGATCAGTAACTGTTGCCTTACCGGCCCGGATCAATCTCAATTGATAATCAGGATACCATCCGCCGTGTTTGATCCACTTTCCCAGAAAATAACTCTTTCTCGGAATTCTGAATCCGCTGTGATCAACTGCATCCGTTGCCAGTGTTTTTCTGATTTCTGCCGCAAGTTGCGGAGTGCATCGTTCATCTGCGTCAAGAGACAATATCCAACCCGTATGAACTTTTGAAAGTGCAAACATTCTTTGTTCGCGAAAACCTTTCCACTCATTAAGATGAATGTTATGTGTATAACTTCCGGCGATCTCGATTGTCCTGTCTTCACTAAAAGCGTCCACAACAACTGTCTCGTCACACCATTCCAGACTCTTCAGGCATGCGCCAATGTTTCTCTCTTCATTTCGGCAAATTACGAGTCCTGTGACTTTTTCCATTCAGATCAGTTTTTTACAAGCCCGTTTTTACAGAAAAAGTTGGATTGGGATTTTACCTTATTAAAATACTCCATATTCTCTTGCTGCTCAATTGTCCTTGGATGGTAGAGGTGATAAACAACCGCCAGGTTTCTAACTGATTTGAATTTTGCACCGGTCAATCTCAAACGATACTCAATGTCAGAATCTTCACCAAGTCCGGGACCTTCATAGTTTTCATCAAAGCCGTTGATCCTCTCAAGCATTACTTTATGTATGGAAAAATTGCATCCGAGAATATGCTCGTCTTTATTCATTAAAATTTTTCTTGCTGATTCAGACTTGATAATAAATCCTTCTTCCGCATTGTAACCAAATCCCGGTTTGTCCCTGTTGAGTGCTGAGAATAAAACGTTGCCAAAGCTTGTCTTTTGATATTGCAGTGAAGTGATCGAATCTACTGAAAGTCTTGACGAAGCCTTTTCAGTGAGATTTACTCTTCTTCCGCAAAGGACAGTATTAGGTTCAATATTTGAAATATGGGCTGAGATGAATTCAGGATGCGGAAGACAGTCTCCATCTATGAATATTAAAAAAGGAGAAGCAGAAGCCATGATAGCTTTGTTGAGAATCTTATTCTTTCTGAATCCCTTGTCTTCCTGTGTGATATGCCTGATGTTAAGTTGTCTCTTGCTTTGCCATCTTTCTACAAGTTCCGATACTTTTGCATTTTCACCGTCTTCGGCAATTATGATTTCAAATTTTGTAGATGAGTAATCCTGTTTTGTCAGAGCGTGAAATATTAGATCGAGTTCACGACCCTTATCATAAACCGATATAACTAAAGTAGCATCAGACATTGGCAAATAAATTACAAAACTGACATACAACTTGTAATTGAAAAAATACTTTAATAGGGTTAGTTTGAGTAAAACAATTACAATGGCATTCAACTTCAACAAGCTCACAATAAAATCTCAGGAAGCAATACAGCAGGCACAAGAGATAGCTTCCAATTACTCAAATCAACTGCTTGAACCGGAACACATTTTTGCCGCTCTTCTTCAGGACCCTGAAGGCATTGTTGTATCAACCATGCAGAAACTTGGAGCAAACATAGATCTGCTCAAGATAAGAACCGGAGAACTTTTGGAGAAACTCCCAAAGGTTACCGGAGCAGGCTCAGGGCAATCACTTTCGAGAGAAGTGTCAGATGTTCTGGAAAATGCGGCACGAGAGGCTTCATCGTTGAAGGATGAATATGTTTCAACCGAGCATTTGCTCCTTGGGCTTTCAGATTCTAAAAAGTCTTCCATTTCCGATTTGCTTAGATCACAGGATATTACAAAAGACAATATTCTCAAAGCGCTCAAAGAGATCAGAGGAAGCAATAAAGTTACCGGACAAAATCCTGAAGATACTTATCAGGCTCTGCAAAAATACGGAAGGAATCTGAACGAACTTGCAATGCGCGGAAAGCTTGATCCTGTAATAGGAAGAGAAGATGAGATAAGAAGAGTTCTTCAAGTACTCTCGAGACGAACTAAGAATAATCCTGTTCTGATAGGTGAACCCGGAGTAGGGAAGACCGCAATTGCAGAAGGACTTGCTCACAGAATAATTCAGGGAGATGTGCCGGATAGTCTGAAGAGTAAGCAGATCATAGCCTTGGATATGGGTTCCTTGATTGCGGGAGCGCAGTTTAGAGGCCAGTTTGAAGAGAGGTTAAAAGCAGTTCTGAAAGAAGTTGAAGAATCAAACGGAGAAATTATTCTTTTCATAGATGAACTTCATACTGTTGTTGGAGCAGGCGCATCGCAGGGTTCGGTAGATGCGTCTAATATGCTGAAGCCAGCGCTTGCACGGGGGGATCTTAGAACGATAGGAGCAACGACACTTGATGAATACAGGAAGTATATAGAAAAAGATCCCGCGCTTGAAAGAAGATTTCAGCCCGTGTTTGTAGGTCAGCCGGATATTGACGATACTGTTTCCATACTTCGTGGACTTAAGGAGAAATATGAAGTGCATCATGGCGTGAGAATTACAGACGGTGCTATTGTAGCTGCGGCTCAGTTATCAGACAGGTATATTTCGGACAGGTTCTTGCCTGACAAAGCAATAGACCTTATTGATGAAGCTGCATCAAAGCTCAGGATAGAAATGGATTCGATGCCTGAAGAACTTGACAATCTTGAAAGAAGGATCAAGCAATTGGAGATAGAAAAAGAAGCTCTGAAAAGGGAGTTGTAAGAATTGAATAGTCAGCATAGTGCTGCGGAGGTAAATGAAAATGAAAATGCAAACTAGATTATTGATGATGGCGACTTTTGTTGCTTTGGCAATGAGTGGTTCAATTGCTCAGGATAATTCTGCAGGACTTGAGGGAAGACAATTCAAATGTAGAATTTCGGAAATTACTCCGCCGGATGTTGACAGAATGCCGATGGTATATGATGAAGTGATTACTTTTGAAGCGGGCAGACTAGTCAGTGATTTTATGAAGAGATTCATTAGTGAAGACGTGCCGTATTCGGCAAGCATTGATGATAGAAGAGCAGTGGCGTTTACAGTTGTGGCTTTTGAGGCACAGGGAAACGGCACAAAAGGTGATAGTCCTGTAAGCATAACTTACACAGGCAATATTGCCGGATATGTCGGACTCTACGGAGAGATACTAATCAACGGAAATGGTTTCCAGGAGAAATATATTGTTGAAACCCTGAACCCATAGTTATGGTGATATCATCAAAACAAAATTCTCGGAACCGAAATCCGCAAATGCAATGTCAGTTACATCTACAAAATTGTCACCGTTGATGTCTGTTATTACATTACCGGATGCATAATTGAATGCATCATTTTCTATAATAGATACATCCGTAACATCAATAGCATTATCACTGTTCACCTCTCCCGAATACATACCAAATCTCACAGGATCAGAATCCAACTGAATCACATTACTTCCGTAAGATGAACCTGCAGCTAATGTGAAATCATAGGAATTGTTGCCTCCCGAAATAATTGATACTGCTGCATTGCTCCAAACTGAGATGGAGTTTTTATGCTTCACTTCTATGAAATAATCTCCGGAAGAAATGTTTGAAAAATTCAGAGCAGCTGTGAAATTGCTTGAGTCAATTATTGCAAAGGCAGAGTCAACTATTTCATAAGGAGGTTGAGAAGAATGCAATACAACAGTCGCGGAATCTCTCTTCTTGAGTCTGTTAGAACTGTCGTCGTAAATTCCCTGAGGGATGGACTTCAATGACAAATTTGTACTCAGCGGATAGACAACAGAATATGCACGGTATTGCTCATCAACATTATCGTACCATAGACCAATGATCTTGTCGGATGACGAAGCTAAGCCGATGTATGAACCGATATAGCTTGGCACACCAAACAACCTTTGGTTTGTCGGCAATTGTTTCAGTTTGAATTTGTGATTGCTTGCTCTAGTATCTATAAAATTTGCACCGCCATCCATTGATCTTGACATGTATACAGTGAATGAATCATTAGTCGGTGTGTCTCTTGTGTCAATATAGAACACGTTTACATTGCCTGACTTATCAATGTTTAGCTGATTAAAAAGCTGATAGCTTTTGGATGCTGAACTGCTTGAATTGACTCGAACCTTAGAACCCCAGGTGGTTCCACCGTCCGTTGAGCTTCTCAGAATAATATCACATGTATCAAGTGCAGGTGATATTGCTGATTTCTTTTCAATGAACGAGGCATAGATAGTGCCATGCCGTGGGCCGCCCGATTTGTCAACGCCAATAACAGGCAGTCCATTGAGTTTTACTAGATTCAAATTCATTCGGAAACCGGGTCCGCTGGCGCTTGCCTGAAATGAAAAATCAGTTGAATCCCAACTGATGCCACCGTCTGTTGATTTTGCAAAACCCAGGTAGTCAGAAGAACTTTGATAGTATGGCCATGATACATATACTTCTCCAAAAGGGCCGGTTGCAATGCTTGCACCTACACGACTGTATCTGTTTGTTGGACAAATTCTCCTTGCACTTGACCATGTGGTGCCGCTGTTTGTTGAGTATGAAAAATAAGTTCCGCCTTTTTCACTGTAAGCAATATAACATCTTCCGAAGTTTGGGCTTTGCGGATAGTCATCGATTGACATTACAACTTTGTCGGCAGTATCTACACCCGGCACAAAATAAGGGGATGTAAAATTTGCTCCGTTGTTAGTAGAGTAACTTATGGCGACTTTCAATCCTCCTGCTCCTGAAGAAGCAAGGTATGCCATAATGTATCGGTATTCGTTGCTTATCACAATTTGAGGATCACCAATAGTAGTTATGATTCCGCCCGACAGGTTTTTAATCGCATTGGTCCCTGTCCATGAAGTTCCACCGTTTGTTGTTCTGTAAAATCCCGATGTATAGCCACCGGGATATACTCCGGTGATTGCTGATGCAGCAAATACATTCTTATCGGTCGGATGCGCGGCTAAAGGAGTTTCAGCCTGAAGTTCTGCTGAAGGATATACCATCACTTCTTGTAGAAACGGGGAACCAGACATTTGCAGAAACGGAGGATTGAAAGATAATTCTTTATCTGAGTTGGTCAGGAAAGACCAGCTTGTAAAAGCAAGAAGCTGCAGTGCCGGAAACAACAGGAGTAGAGATTTTATCATTTGCCCATAGAGGTTTAATTACCAAACAACTACAATTAGTTTATGGCATTAAGTCGCTTTTGGGGCGAACCTATTTTGGGCTAGATCCGAATTACACTTAATGAGTGGATATTAAAAATCTGAAATGTACCACATTAAATTAGTGAACAGAATTGCGTACACCTTTTAATGCTTTTTACATGTACAATATAGATTGTAAGATTTACAAAAGAAAGAAATTAGCTAAGATTTCTCTGTTATGATTTTATTGAAAAACAAAAAAGTAAAAACGAGTATGAAGATGTATTAGGTTTGTATAACACCGACATTAAATTTTGGCATATCGGAATTGTTGTTGGCAATCTCAATGCAATGTGAAACAATCTTTCTTGTATCCTTTGGATCAATTATTCCATCTATCCACAGACGGGCTGCAGCATAGAGAATGTTTGTTTGTTCTTCGTATCTTGCTTTTATCTCGTCAAGAAATTTTTTCTTGTCTTCTTCGGAAATCTCTCTACCTTCTTTTTTGAGCTGACCTATCTTTATATCGAGCAGAACATTGCTGGCCTGTGATCCTCCCATCACGGCAATCTGTGCATTGGGATATGCAAATATGAATCTCGGGTCGTAAGCTTTTCCGCACATTGCATAATTGCCTGCGCCGTAACTATTGCCTGTGATAATAGTTATCTTCGGAACAACAGAGTTTGCAACTGCATTAACCATCTTTGCACCATCCTTTATGATGCCTCCATGTTCTGATCTTGAACCGACCATGAAGCCCGTTACGTCCTGCAGAAACAACAGAGGAATTTTTCTTTGGTTACAGTTCATAATAAATCTCGCTCCCTTGTCAGCGCTGTCGGAATAAATGACTCCACCGAATTGCATCTCACCCTTCTTGTCTTTTACAATGGTCCTTTGATTTGCGACTATTCCAACAGCCCATCCGTCAATTCTCGCATATCCTGTTATAATTGTCTTGCCATAATTTGGCTTATACTCGTCAAACTCTCCACCGTCAACAATACAGTTAATGAGTTCATGAGTATCATAAGCTTTAGCGCTGTCTTCAGGAATGATACCGTAAATGTCAGCCTCGTCATGTACAGGTTTCACTGAATCAATTCTGTCAAAACCGGCGGGCTGATTGTGACCAAGCTTGCTTATCATATCACGAATTTTTTCAATGCAAGTTTGGTCATCAGGCATTTTCTCATCTGTTATTCCTGAGACTTCTGTTGTTACAGTAGCTCCCCCAAGTTCTTCGTTCTCGATCTTTTCTCCGATTGCTGCTTTAACCAAATGTGAACCTGCCAGGAAGATGCTTCCGGTTCCTTCAACTATCAATGCCTCGTCACTCATTATTGGAAGGTATGCTCCGCCAGCTACGCACGGACCCATGATTGCCGCAATCTGAGGGATACCCATAGAACTCATCACAGCATTGTTTCTGAAGATCCTTCCAAAATGTTCTTTGTCAGGAAAGATCTCATCCTGCATTGGAAGAAATACTCCTGCTGAATCCACGAGGTAAATAATTGGCAGCCGATTTTCCATCGAGATCTCCTGCTTGTTCTTTGAATGAAGATTCTCTATGGATTTCTTGCCGCCTCCTAATTTTACTACATCCGCGACAGAATCTAATTTCCGAATGAGATTCTTGAAGTAGTCTTCTCTGACATGGAAAGTGTGATCTTTTTTCAAAGAGTGCTTAAGCCTGGCCATAGAGATTGAAAGTCATGTTATTTTTGGAAAAACGAAATTGAAGTGAAGTGCTGTTTTAGAATCCGGCTTTGTTTTTAAGCTATAATTCTTCTGTTCTCACTGAGATAAACAGGGTCTTTCTTTTCTGTAATGACTTCACGCGTAATGATGCAGTTTGATACGTTTTCTTTTGAAGGAATCTTATACATGATATCAAGCATGATGTTTTCAAGAATTGATCTTAGTGCACGGGCGCCGGTCTTTCTCATCATTGCAAGCTCAACTACTGATTCGAGCGCGTCTTCTGTAAATTCAAGATCAACGCCTTCCATTCTGAAAAGCTTCTGATATTGTTTTGTAATCGAATTCTTTGGCTCTGTGAGAATTGAAAGCATAGTCCTTTTATCAAGAGAGCTGAGAGTGGTTATTACAGGAAGTCTTCCGATCAATTCAGGAATTAGTCCGAAGTGAATGAGATCATCCGGCTCAACCTGCGAAATCAGTGTGTCGTTGTCTATTTCAGATTTGGAGAAGATATCCGATCCGAATCCCATTGAACTCTTTGCTACTCTTCTTTCTATTATTTTCTCAAGGCCGTCAAAAGCGCCGCCGCATATGAAGAGTATGTTCTTTGTGTTTATGTTTATGAGAGCCTGCTCTGGATGTTTTCTTCCGCCTTTCGGAGGTACACCTGCAATTGTGCCTTCAAGAAGTTTCAGCAAAGCCTGCTGTACACCTTCTCCTTAAACATCTCTGGTAATTGATGTGCTGTCTCCTTTGCGGGATATCTTGTCGATCTCGTCGAGATATATGATTCCTCTCTCTGCTTTATTAAGATCAAAATTTGCATTCTGCAAAAGATGTACAAGTATCGATTCAACATCATCGCCTACATAGCCGGCTTCTGTCAATGTTGTTGCATCAGCAATCGCAAATGGAACGTCAAGCAGTTTGGCAAGAGATTGAGCAAGAAAAGTCTTTCCTGTACCGGTTGGTCCTATCAACATTATATTGCTCTTCTCTATTTCAACGTCGTCAATATAATTGAAATCATTTGAATCAATTCTCTTGTAATGATTGTAAACTGCCACGGCCAGTGACTTCTTAGCTCTATCCTGACCGATTACATATTCATCTAAAAACTTCTTGATCGCTTGAGGAGTCAGGTTTGACCTGACCTTGTTGATTGATTTGGTAGTGTTGTAGAGAGTGTTCTTCTTGATGATCTGCATTGCGTTCCCAACACAGATCTCACAAATAAAGACTTCCTTGCCGCTGTGATCGGCCGGACCTTTGATCATGTTTGTTACTTTGTCAGCATTTCTCCCGCAAAAAGAACACCTTGCCGTTTGTGACTTGTTGGACTTTGTATTCATCCGAGAATTGTTATGTTAATATTGGACATTAACCCTAGATAAAGAGTGCGTGATGAGGGAGTCGAACCCCCACGGGTTGCCCCGCTAGATCCTAAGTCTAGTGCGTCTGCCAGTTCCGCCAATCACGCAAAAATTTTTTCAAAACATGCAAAGATAAATAAATCGGTTTCGAATAACAAATAATTAATGCCAATTTTCACTAAAGGTTTTTTGATAATGACAGTTACCAATATTACTTAATGTTGTTCCTTAGATGCAAGATTAACTTGATATATCGAATTCAGTTCGTATCATCATAATCAGCAAACCTCTTACTCTGTTGCCTAGCTCTAACTATTTTATTAACATAGCTTGAAGTGATGGCTTCATGCATTTATCATGTACAGATTGTCTAACATCTGCATTGCTACTCTTAAACAATAAATTCTAAACAACATACTTACAATAATGAGCCCAACAATTTCATCATTGCCGTCAAAAACGTTTTCCACAACGAAAATTATATCGAAATTAAGCTGGAGCATTAGGATTCCATCGATTCGGAAAACCCCGCCTTCGTATAATTGCCGTTAGAATTGGAATGGCGTAGCAGAATTTCTGTTTGCGAAGCCCGACAGTGCTCTTCTGTCGGGCGAGGAGTTAAATTCTTGCAGCCATGGCATTTTAGCAATGTGGCAGCGGGCGACTTTCTTTGCCAAGCTTTCTTTAGCCTGCCCTGAGCTTGCGAAGGGTTAAGAAAGCGGAAATGATTCTAATCTATGTAAATGGTTCGAACTAATTACATTTTAAGTAAGTTTTGGACGGATGTGAATTTTATCTTTAGGTAAAAGCAAAAATGAATTGAATAAAGAGGATTCGATAGCTAATTTGCGCTTCAATTGAAGAAAGCCGAAATGGCGGAATTGGTAGACGCACCGGACTCAAAATCCGGCGAGGCTCAAACCTCGTAAGGGTTCGACTCCCTTTTTCGGCACGATGAAACCTAAATGAATATATTGTTGTATTCAAACCGGTTTGTTATTTAGAAATTAATCAGCAAGGAGGCAAAATGTGCGGTATAGTCGGCTACATAGGTAAGAGAAATTCATTACCTGTTCTTTTAGAAGGGCTTAAGAGATTGGAATATCGCGGATATGATTCTGCGGGTGTTGCAGTAATCAACAGTGACAGCGACATTATCTTCTTTAAGAAAGCCGGGAAAGTTAAAGAGCTTGAAAGCGAATTTAACAAAGATTTACTCAACGGCAATGTAGGTATTGGACATACAAGATGGGCAACACACGGAGAACCCAATGATACAAATGCACATCCGCATTTTGATGAAGGCAGGAATATCTTTCTTGTTCACAACGGAATTATTGAAAACTACCTATCAATAAAAAAGAAGCTCTCATTGGAGGGCTTCAGTTTTACAAGTGACACGGATTCTGAAATACTCACCAACCTCGTTGAATATCACTTCAGGCATAAAAACGATTTTGAAGTTGCTGTACGAATGGCTCTCACAGAAGTTGAAGGCACTTATGGAATTGCCTGCATATGCAAAGCGGAACCTGACAAGATAATAGTTGCAAGAATGGGCAGTCCGCTTATGTTTGGAGTGGGGATTGATGAGACCATCATATCATCTGATGCTGCCGCAATTGTTAATTACACGAAGAATGTGATCTACCTTGAAGACGGAGAATTTGCTGTAATAAGAAAAGGCGGGTTTCAGCTTAAGACTATTAAGGATGAACACATCATGCGTGAAGCTCAGAGAATCGAATATGATCTGGCTGAAATAGAAAAGGGCGGTTTTGAACATTTCATGCTAAAGGAAATTTGTGAGCAACCTGAGTCAATTCAAAATACTTATAGAGGAAGAATCAATTTTGATACGGGCCTGGTTAAACTCGGCGGCCTGGAAACGGTCAAAGACAAACTGCTTTCAGCAAAGAGGTTTATTATTACTGGTTGCGGTACTGCATGGCATGCAGGACTTGTAGGTGAATATATGCTTGAAAGATATTGCCGAGTTCCTACAGAAGTCGAATACGCTTCAGAATTCAGATACAGACAGCCTATAATTAACAGCGATGACGTAGTTTTCGTAATAAGCCAAAGCGGAGAAACAGCAGATTCGCTGGCAGCAATGAAGGAAGCAAAACGTTTGGGCGCTACAACTGTGGGCATTGTGAACGTGGTTGGAAGTACAATAGCCAGGGAAGTGGATGCTGGCACATATATACACGCCGGTCCTGAAATCGGGGTTGCATCAACCAAGGCGTTTACAAGTCAGTTAATGTCGCTTGCTTTAATTACTCTGATGATTGCGCAGAACAAAGGAACTATCAAAGAAAGAGAGCTTGATGAGATGCTAAGAGAGCTCAAAATGCTTCCCGACAAGATCAGACAGATAATTGAAAAACATAAGGAGTATGAATTTGTAGCGGAAGAATTTAAAGACTCCAGAAATTTTCTTTATCTCGGAAGAGGTTTTAACTTTCCTGTAGCGCTTGAAGGTGCATTGAAGCTGAAAGAGATATCTTACATACATGCTGAAGGATATCCGGCTGCTGAAATGAAGCACGGACCCATCGCACTTATAGATGAAAATATGCCGGTTGTTTTTATTGCTCCGAAGGACAGCACATATGACAAGATAATTTCAAACATTGAAGAGATCAAAGCGAGAAAAGGGAAGATCATTGCTTTAGCAAATGATGGAGACGAAGACATTAAAAGATATTCTGATTATATAATTCATGTTCCGAGAACTGCGCCGATTTTTGCGCCGATACTTAACAGCATTCCGCTGCAATTCTTGTCTTATTTTATAGCAACTGCACGAGGCTGTAATGTAGATCAGCCAAGAAATCTTGCAAAGAGTGTGACGGTGGAATAATCGAGACTTAGAATTAATTGATTCACAAATATCCTGACGCCAATTTGGATTCAGGATATTTTTTTGCCGGATTCCAAATTAAAGAAGTTCTGATGGATTACAACTATTAATGTGAACTGCCAACTTGTAAGAAATTCTTTGCCGGGATACTAAACGGAAAAAGTCATTGCCGTCCAAAACATTTTTCAACAACGAAAATTATATCGAATTTAAGCTGGAGCATTAGGATTTTTTCGATTCGGAAAAACAACCCGCCTTCGTATAATTGCCGTTAAAAAAATTGTGAGCAATGGCGTAGCAAGAATTTCTGTTTGACGAAGCCCGACAGTGCTCTTCTGTCGGGCGAGGAGTTAAATTCTTGCAGCCATTGCGAGCAATTTTTAGGCAATTATACGGCAGCGGGCGACTTTTCTTTGCCAAGCTTTCTTTTGGTCGTTCAAAAGAAAGCGGAAATGATTTTATTCTCTGTAAACGGTTCGAACTAATTGCATTTAAATTAAAACGTTTGGAACGGCAATGGGAAAAAGTCGAGCGGGATACAACAAAGTCCATTTGAAGTAAGATATGATTTTGCTATCTTTGACGACTTTTAATACAATTCAAAATCATCACATATCAATGCCGGAAAACGTAATCAACAAGGGTAAGATTGTTCAAATAATCGGACCCGTGCTCGATATTGATTTTAGCGGGGGTAGTCTCCCGGCAATTAACAGCGCTATAACGATCTTACGTAAAAATACTGAAGGAAAAGAAGAGAGTCTTATAACTGAAGTTCAGCAACATCTTGGAGAGTCAAGAGTAAGAACAGTTGCTATGGATTCGACAGATGGGCTTGTTAGAGGTATGGAAGCAGTTGATACCGGTGAGCCAATTACAATTCCGGTTGGTCCGGAAGTGCTTGGAAGACTAATCAATGTTACCGGTGGACCAATTGACGGCAAGGGTGAGATAAACGCTCAGTTAAAGTATCCGATCCACAGACCTGCTCCCTTGTTCAAAGACCTTTCTACCAAGAAGGAAATGTTTGAAACAGGAATCAAAGTTATCGATCTTCTTGAACCATATACTAAGGGTGGAAAGACAGGACTCTTTGGAGGTGCGGGTGTTGGTAAGACTGTTATCATACAGGAGTTGATCCATAACATTGCCAAGCACCACGGCGGTTATTCCGTATTTGCAGGTGTGGGTGAAAGAACCAAGAGAAGGAAATGATCTCTATCTTGAAATGGAAGAATCCGGAGTATTGAAGAACACCGCGCTTGTGTTCGGACAGATGAATGAACCTCCCGGAGCAAGACAAAGAGTAGGATTGACAGGACTTGCTATTTCCGAGTATTTCAGAGATCAGGGAAAAGACGTTCTGTTGTTCATTGACAATATTTTCAGATTCACTCAGGCAGGTTCGGAAGTTTCTGCGTTGTTAGGCAGAATGCCTTCGGCGGTAGGTTATCAACCGACACTTGCTTCCGAGATGGGTGCGTTGCAGGAAAGAATTACTTCTACAAAAACCGGTTCGATCACATCAATTCAGGCGATCTATGTTCCTGCTGACGACTACACTGATCCTGCGCCGGCAACAACATTTGCTCACCTTGATGCAACTACAGAACTTTCAAGAAAGATCTCTGAGCTGGGAATTTATCCGGCAGTAGATCCGCTTACATCAACATCCAGAATTCTTGATCCTTTAGTTGTTGGTGAAGAACATTATAATGTAGCTCAGGGTGTAAAGAAGATTCTTCAAACATACAAAGATCTTCAGGATATTATTAACATTCTTGGTATCGATGAGTTATCAGATGAAGACAAGCTGACAGTGTCAAGAGCAAGAAAGATACAGAAGTTTCTTTCACAACCGTTCTTCGTTGCTGAGCAGTTTACAAATCTTCCCGGAAAGTATGTTAAACTTGAGGATACGATAAAGGGCTTCAAGGGAATCATCAACGGTGAATATGATGAACTTCCCGAAAATGCATTCTATTTGGTTGGTACAATTGAAGAAGCAGTTGAGAAAGCAAAGAAGCTTTCAGAATAAATAACAGAACAGAGAATTGGAAAAGAGTTTCAGTTTAGAAATAATAAGTCCGGTAAGTACAGTGTTTGAAGGAGAAGTTGAATCAGTCACTATTCCCGGCACAGTTGGCAGTTTTCAGGTACTTAAGAATCACGCTCCGTTGATAGCATCGTTTGAAGTGGGAAAGATCAGAATTGAACAGGGACAGAATAGTATTGAGTATTCAACAGGCGGCGGAATTTTTGAAGTTAAGAAGAACAAAGCAATTGTTCTTGCAGAATCTGTCGAAACGAAAGATCAGATAGATGTTGACAGAGCTAACAGGGCAAAACTCAGAGCCGAGCATATTCTGGAAACGTCGGGTTCCACCTTTGATGAGAAGGATGAGGCAAGGCATGCTTTGCAGAGAGCGGTCAACAGGTTAAAGATAGCTCAACGAAACAAATAATAGTAACAGGTAAGGGACCGTAGCTCAGTGGTAGAGCATCTGCCTTTTAAGTAGAGGGTCGGTGGTTCGAAACCACCCGGTCTCACGATCGAAAAGCCGCAGGCAAAAAGCCTGCGGCTTTTTTAATTTGCAATTTAATCCTGATATTCCTGCACCCGAAATGAACTTGAAAAGCAAATTGCCGAAGAAGATTTCATTTAATTAAACGATTTTGGAAAATTTATCCTTTATTGAGATTCCGGATGAAACTAAAGTTAATGAGGGATAAAATTACTTTTAAGCTGTTAAGTAAACTTAAAATTTCATAACTTTACTTTCCACACATAAAGTAAACTTAAAGAGCTCAAGTTGAATTTTTAATTGAGTCAACAATGAAGATTGAGGATTATATATCGGGGCATTACGAACAAGGTTACAGATACAAGTATTTTGTTCCATCAAAGATCAATCACGGTTGGACCTGGGAAGATTCTTCGTTGTCTGTATTGCTTGAAAAGGCTTCACTCAAGCTGGGTGAATTGAATTCACTTGCAGGGTTTGTGCCGAGCATAGACCTTTTCATTCATCTGCATGTAACAAAAGAGTCTGTAATCTCAAGCAGAATTGAAGGCACAAAGACAGAAATTGACGAAGCTCTCTTTCCCGAAGATGAAATACTTCCTGAACACAGGCATGATTACAATGAAGTGAAGAATTATATAAAGGCACTGAACGCTTCAGTTGAACGGCTGAAAACTTTGCCTCTATCAACTCCCTTGCTTAATGAAGCTCATGAAATATTGCTGGCGGGTGTAAGAGGTGAGAGCAGGCAGCCGGGCGAATTAAGAAGGAGCCAGAACTGGATAGGTGGAACATCACTTTCCGATGCGGTATTCATTCCGCCGTCTCATGAACTGATAGGCGGATTGATGGGTGATCTTGAGAATTTTATACGTAACAATTCTCTGAACATTCCTCAGTTGATAAGGATTGCCATGGCACACTATCAGTTTGAGACCATACATCCTTATCTTGACGGAAACGGAAGGATCGGAAGACTCATGATTACGCTCTTCCTTGTTGAGAAGAGATTACTTGATAAGCCATTGCTTTACCTTTCATATTTTTTTGAGAAGAACAGGAATCTTTATTATGATAATCTGACAAGGACAAGAACCGCGAATGATTTGATCCAATGGGTTAAATATTTTTTAACTGGCATTGAACAGGTTTCCGTGCAAAGCATAGATACGTTGAAGAGTATTTTGAATCTGAAAGATGAGATTGACAAGGAGACAGTCTCCTGGAAAAGAAGAAGCTTATCCGCCCGCATCTTGTCAGACCATTTGTTTCAAAACCCAGTAATAAAAATAAAAGATGTGCAGAGAGTCTGCGACCTTTCAGTAAAGGCATCTGGTGATCTTGTGAAAGCATTTGTGGAGAAGAAACTTCTGGCTGAAGTAACCGGACAAACCCGTTATCAGATCTTTACATTTAAACCTTATCTGGATTTGTTCAGGTGATGGGGGGAAATTAATTTCAGACGAAGACTGACGCAACTTATAACATTCCCTAAAGTATCTTGTAGAATCTCAAAAATGTCTGAATCAGGATTTACAGAATTTGAAGATTTTCAAGATTGAGACATTTGCTTCAATAACATTCCCTAAAGTATCTTGTAGAATCTCAAAAATGTCTGAATCAGGATTTACAGAATTTAAGGATTGTCAGGATTGAGACATTTATTTAATTCAATTTCCGATAATTATATTGAACACTGTTTAATCATACGAATACTTCATTCAGACAACTGCATTTAGGCCAACTCGTCAAATTGCCGAAAGACCAAGTAAATCTGCCGGAAGACCAGGTCTATCATTCGGAAAACTAAGTCAGTTTTTCGAAAGACCAAGTCAAGCTGTCGGAAGACTAAGTCAGTTTTTCGGAAGATCAAGGAAAGTTGTCGAAATACGAAGTAAGGTTGTCGTAAAAGCGAAGGAGGCGGCAGACTCACAAGCGTCTCGGCAAACAACCGAAAGGGGAATGCGAAGTAAGGTTGTCGTAAAGCGAAGTCAGCTAGTCGGAAGACGAAGTCAGCTTGTCAGAAGACGAAATCAGATTATCGGAAGACGAAGTAAGGTTGTCGTAAAGCGAAGTCAGATTGTCGGAAGACCAAGTCATTTTGTCGGAAAGCCAAGTCAGGTTATCGGAAGACGAAGTCAGGTTGTCGGAAGCGAATTCGAACGAGTAAGTTGTCGGAAGACCAAGTCAGGTTATCGGAAGACGAAGTAAGATTGTCGGAAGACCAGGTCAGGTTATCGGAAGACGAAGTACGATTGTCGGAAGTCCGAATCAAGTCTTTGGTTCACGGCTTTGAGACGTAATAACTCCGGGGCAGTCAAACGGAAGAATTATTTGAGCAACGTAGAATTGAGATCAATGGGACAAGCAAGAAGTTGATTCAGGCAATTGATGAATTTACCGGAGCGAATTTGCAGGGCAAGAATAGTAAATCAGCTTAGAACTGCCGTCGCATCTTTTTAGGTTCCGTATTGCGCAAGCATTCATTCCATATCGGAGCAATTGATGAGTGCTGAAAAAAAAACTTTTGCATGCACGGGAACTCTTGGGAACTGAATTGAAAAACTTGGAATTTAAATATATCAAACACCGGGAGTAATGAACCGGGGAGATGAAACAAGACGCTGAACAAGGGAACAAGGCAACAAGGAGGCAAGACTAAGTATAGCAATCATGTTCATTGGAATCACCAAATAGTCACGAGATAAGTGCTAATCCGGATAGCACGACTTAAATAAACAACCCTAAACTAAACGCGGCTTTAGCCGAAGAAAGGGACAACGTCATGAGAAGGCATCAAAGAACAAGTACCTGATGCTCGATGCAGTTGCAAGTTATTTGAGAGGCAATCAATCCGTTACAGCAAATATCCCGGTGATTGCCGAAAATACGGCAAGACTGATCTCGATTCAGGACACCATACGCAGTTTTGAAGAACTGCAATCAAGCGCCGCCAGAGTGGCAGTGGCGAAGAAAGCAGAGGCAAGGCAGAAAGCACAGTATGCCGGGCGCTTTGCGGGAAACTCTACAGCCTGGGTATTCAAACAGCAGTACGGAACTCATAAGTAAATACGAAGTAACAATCTCTGAATTCAGAGAAGACCGTGATGTGATACTCACAACAAAGCTGCTTTCCATGAAAGACGATGTACGGGATAATCTCGACGCACTTGGGCAGCATGGAGTTACCCGGGAAACTTACGAAGAATTTTCAGACATCGTTGATAAATACGTAACAGCAGTTGGCAAGAGAGAATCATCATACGCCGAGCGCAGTGCAGCATTGAAATCAATTGACGCTCTCTTTAATGATGCGTCTTTGGTTCTTAAAACACTCGACAAGCTCGTTGAAGAATACCGCGTAAAGAACCCGAACTTCTTTAACGGCTACAAGAGTGTGAGAGGTATCCGGGATCTCGGTCACAGATTTAAAACAGTTCCTGAGGCAACTCAACAACCGAATCAACAATGACAAAACACATACAATTCTCAAAACCATGACAGCCGGGCAGAAATGTCCGGCTGTGCTGTTTTATACCCACCTCTAATTCCTCCAAGGAGAGAAACTACACTCGGGTTCTAGCTCTTCGCAAACAGCTTTCTAATCCTCTTCGTCAGCGGATGCAGAAATATGAGTATAGCTCTTATCCAGTCAGGATGCTGGTCTTCAAGCTTTGCGTCAAAATCCCATTCACTTTGCACTATCAATTCTTTCATGACTTCGGGATGCGTCTCCGTGAATCTTTGTAAGTTTCCTAAATCATCATAATTTTTATACTGAGCCATGTTTTGATCAGCAATTTCGCCCTTTGTATAAAGTAATTCGAAATCCTTCCTCTTTTTTAAAAGTTTATCAGGCGGCCTTACCCAACCGTAATGATATATTTTGGCATCAATATCTTTCATTGAAATTTTGCTACCATCCCTGTGCCTGAAATCCATCGCATCTCCCCATGAAACAATGTCATCAGAGTTCTTGATTATCCTTACTTCCCTTATGTACCAGTTCCTGTAGTTGTCTTGTATATAATCATAACTGCCGTAAAAATGCTCGTACTTAAATCTAAGCCCTTCAACTTTATCTTCATTACAATATTTAACCATCGATGATCTTACTGCATCAAAATATTTCTCATGAAGAACTTCATCAGCCTGAATATAGAAACACCAATCACCCGTGCACTTGTCAAGAGCCCTGTTTGTTTCAACTGACAGGACCTGCCCTCCATTAAGCGACATATCCCAATCACTTTCAAAGATCATTAGCTTTTCATCGCCAATACTCCGGATGACATCAAGCGTCTCATCATCTGACTTGCCGACATTTATTATGAATTCATCGCAAAGCGGAAGGATAGATAAAATGGCTTCTCTGAATGGATAACCGTATTTGATCCCGTTTCTAACTATGGAAAATCCCGATACTTTCAGATTTGTTCTCCCTGTTAAAAAATCAATTAAATTCAAAGACTTCTTCGTTTCAATATTGCAATCTTACGCACAATCTATTTCTACTGATACAGCTTCATTTCAATTCAGGTTATGTCGTTGCCTGCCCGCCGAAGACAAAACTAGTTCAGTTCTCTGCAGGCCTGCCTGCTCACTGGCCATTGTAATGTGGAATGCATCCCGGCAGGCAGGCGGGGTCTCGCCCGAAGGAGAGTTCGTGAGAACCTTCAGTTACATCGTTGCGGGCTAAGACCAACAACGGCGGAAATAATTCAATCTTACGCACAATCTATTTCTGCTGTTACAGCTTCATTTCAATTCTTAATTCTTAATTCCTAATTCTTAATTCATCTTACGATTGCGAGTTTCTGCACTATCGATTGCGATTGTCCTCCGCCCTTCATGATCAGTTTGTAAATATATGTGCCGTTGGCAACTGCATCTCCGTCACTGTCTCTTCCATCCCACTCGATCTGATTATTCCCAATCACTGCCGGTGATCTAAATTCCTTAATCTTTCTTCCTGCAATGGTGAATATCGCCAATGTCAATTCATCAGGCGGTTCAGCCCCGGAAATCGAAAAGACAAAACTCGTGCTATCTTTCATCGGATTTGGAAAATTGTAAAGATCGGCAACCATCAAAACATCATTCACTATTACATCATAAACTGCTGAATCAATTTCATTAGCCTCGTTTCTGAAAAATACTGACAGCCTGTTGTTTCCCTTTGCAAGATCAGGTCTGAAGATCAAAGAGTTTGATAAGTTCTTATCGACTCTCGATTCTTTCGTTATTTCATTCCTGTTGTTGCTGATGCTGTTCTCACTCAGGAAAGGCGAAATCAACTTACCGTTTACTTTGAAAGTGAGATCACCGAACGAACTTCGGGAATTGTCACTTAGAACAGGACTATTGAATTCTATTCTGATGTCCGGCTTTGATCTGATCTGCTCGCCTCCGGTTATAAGTTTGTCATCGCTGAAGATCTTTACAAGCTGAGAAGAACCAACTGCATTCAGAGTAAAGCCGAACTTGTATGAATTGTTGTAGGTATAAAATTCGTTCTGCCCGGCAACCGGCACTACTTCAATTATCAGAGGAAGTTTTCCGTCTCCCCTGGTTCTGTAATAAGGCAGCTTGAACTTGGCTGTGATCTTTGCAGAACTGTCCGCAGGAATGAAAACATTTGCTGTATCAGTGTTGATAAGATTGGCAGGGGACATGGATGATTTGTAAGAGTTTACAACCAGACCAAACACATCAGAATAGCCCGAGTTGCTGCAAGTGAAATTTACTTTCAACTCTTCACCTGCGCCCAAAGCCGAATCACTTAAAGTAATGCTAGATCCTTCCATAATTATTTCGGCGGGTAATGAATAACCGGCTTCCATTGAATTAAACACCGATGACTCAAATCCAAGATTTGTATCGATGCTGATTTTACTTGAAAGATTGAGATAAGGATAAAGC
Source organism: Ignavibacteria bacterium (assembly GCA_016704345.1). Taxonomy (GTDB): domain Bacteria; phylum Bacteroidota; class Ignavibacteria; order Tepidaquicellales; family Tepidaquicellaceae; genus JADJAH01. Next base: position 196,026 of record JADJAH010000013.1, read on the forward strand.
CCTGCATCCACAGAGCTTAAGTCAACGAAGTCATTTGTACTTACATTGTTCATCAAAGAAGTCTGTGAACCAAACTTGTCAATTCCAATCACGTCAAATAAAATCGTGCTGTTTGGAAGCATATCATTGTTCCATGAGAAATTCTGCCATTGAGATGAAGGTCCGATGATATTTCTGATCGTTCCGTCAGTCTGCATATATGTAGTTGTGATAGAGCTTTGAGATTCACGCCATCCGGCAGATCCGGTATATTTGAAGTACTGTTCCGAAACACCGGACGGTCCTGCTCCGAGATATCCTATGAAGCTCCAGGTGTCAAAATATCCAAACTTGTACATGCTGTCAATCTTTGTGCTTCCAAAAGATCTGATTTTTTGCTTGGCGGTTGCAGTCAATGGTTGAACTAAACTGTAGTCCACATATGAAGCGTTTAGTGCCATCAAATAATATGTTGAATCAAATGTGTTGAGAAAGTTTACAACAGAATCAATTGATGACTGATTGAACAACTTGAAATTCTTCATTTCAATGATGTGGCCGTTGACTCTTCTTACTTTCAGCATATTCAATCCGGGAGTTCTTCCGCCGTCGTAATTCACGGCTTTATCGTTTACGCTGAAATTGGAGATCTCCGCTCCGCTGCTTCCCATCGATCTCACATAAAGATTCAGAGGTAATTCAGCCAATGCTATTCCTGTATCAGAGTGAACCGTGCTAAAGAGATCTTCAACCGGAAACTGAGTCCGGTCCGACTTTCGAATCGTAACATTTACAATATTATTATCTGCGCCATCTCCCGAAACTGATTTGGATAAGTTACGTTGTTGAACGGCATTTGGATGATAAGAAAAACTTCTTGCATTCGTCCATCCTGTGTTGTCTCCGGCAATAACTGCATTTGTTCTCCAGTAAAATACAATGTTTGAATCCAGTACAGGAATTGCTGTTCTGAATCTGGTAATATTCCCGGAAATGTTGTCATTCATAAATGTCATTATGGGAGATTGAAACGACATAGAAGTGTCAACTTCGAGAACAACTTTCACACTATTCTCATCAGTTATAGGATTGAGACCAATAAATTCAATGCTATCAGCGCCTATCATCTCAAAATCAACGGGCCTCAGTTGAACAAACGAATTATTTTTCATAGGGATATCAACATCAAGAGAGTTGTTAGTTTCATCTTCATCAGTAACCCAATTGTCTTTATCAAGCTCAACATGCACAGAATAATTCTGAATAGAATCGAGTCTGAATATGAATCTGACTGAATCTGAAAACTTGAATGCGCGGAGAACAGTATCATGACTTTGAATCGTGTTGTTGTCTATCTTCAAAGAGAATCCAATCTTGCATGAATCGGAATGAAGTCCATAGTTAAATGGAAATGCGGTCATTGTTACGGATTGATTGAGTGAAGGAAATTCATCTGACAATCTAAAGCCGTTATCATTGATATGAAACTCGGGCTTGACAGGCAATGCGAGCTTTAGTGCCGGATCACCGATCAGACCGTAGCAGTTTATTGTATGACGGGCAACAGAACCGACAGAGTCGAACGCGATTTTGATTTCGCATATTTTATGATGTCGCAGGTTCTTCTAATTGTGTCTCTGGCAAATGCCTTGTATAGATTATCCTGAAAAGAGTTTCCCGAGTAAACGAAACCCCAACCAGTTGAGCCGAGAAATCCGATTGCACCTTTATTATTCATTGACACAAACTTTTCTCCAAAGCTCCTCTTCGCATTATCTGCTGTCTTGCCTGTATAGCATGTCATACTCCAAATCATCGGCAGTTTTCCGGGGTTGTTAAGTGTTGATGGTTCCTGCATGGCATCTTCCCAGTTTTCATATCCCGCATGACCCTGGAAATTTACAATAAGGTCTCCATTATTAATGTCCCTTCTGACGGAATCTTTGTAGTTGTAAGTGACAGTAGTTGTGTTGTCAATTCTGAATGCCTTATGATCAATTCCGGATACAGGTGGAGGATTGACGTAATTTGAAATGAACGGAAGTATGAGTGACTGGTTGAAAGTCTGATCTGTCGCGGTTCCTCCGCCGACAACAAACAATATATTCTTCATCCAGCTATCGGGGTTTCTGCTCTCGTACATAATAATGTTATCCACCATCGCCTGAGCTTCGGTTGTTGTATAGGCCGGCAATCTTCCCACAGCAACCTGTTCCAGATATGTAAATGCGCCGATGTTGAAATTTGCAAAATAGTTATCTGTGCTAGGATAGCCATAAACCGGTACAAGGTTTTTCTCATAGACTGTTGTCAGAGAATTCTTCTTAGGATCAAACGAACCTCTTCCAAACAGGCACAGGTATTTAAATCCCGGAGCCGTCCAGTTATTGAAGGCATGTTTCCCAAACTCCCTTACAGCAGCGGGACTCTCAATTCCATAATTGAAGATATCATAAATATCAGAGACCTTAACCTTCATGACTCTGAAGCCGTCATGATTAGCTCTGTAATCAGCCAACTGTTGAGCCTGAGATTCAAAGAGTGAGTTGTAAACAATGATATAATCAGCGCCAAATGATGATGATACAAGATCAGGTACTTGTCTCTGAAGAATTTTGAATGTTTTCTTGGTTATATTCTTGTTGAAAACTTCAAGCTTCGCATTTCCTTTAGCAGTGAATATAACAGTATCTCCTGAGGTCGTGAATGAGGTTATCTTCAGGTTATTCTTAACATCATATATGAACAGAGGTGAAGCCGGAGAATAACCTGTAACTCTAAAAATTTTGGAAGTTGTATCTGCTCCGCCCAGGTCTGCTGAGAGTTGTCCGCTTCTGAACCTGAAACTCTTCGGGCATTTTATATCTATATAATCAAAAAAGTGTATGTCCGTCATATCCGGTTGCCTGATAATATGCTTTAACAACATTCAAAGTATCATTCCTAAGCAAGGAACTCGAAAATGTCACCGTTGAATTGAATCTCGTCAAATCATTCTTCAGCACATCTGCAACAACATTATTGTTCACATAAATTATTATTCTGTGTTCATTGAAAACGGAGTATGTAAGATCGGACGGGTAAGCAAAAAAGTTTAGCGTGCAATTTGCCGGTGTCACAGGCAGATAGGGAGTTGAAAATGTATCTGTTAAAGTAAGCCCGGTGTACATATTTGACCAGTACCAGCCTTCCCCCTGAAACATTTCATTATTGAAGAACCTGTAATCTGTTGAGCCTGATCGTTCACCCTGAGAATATACTTTGTCTTTCTCAAAATGAAATCTCTCGGTGAATGTTTCAGATGCATAAGGATCAACTGCCGAAAAATCAAATGAACTGCATCTCGCTCCGTCTCCTCCATCCCATCCAATCCAGTAGACGTTTGTGTCGGAATATAAATTAAAGTACTCATCCTTCTGATAGAAAACTGTGTTGTCAACGGTATAGTACTTAGTGGCGCCTCCATAATTGCGAGTTGCATAAAGGTCCATATAATCATTTGGATCAAATACTCTGTCAGTGTCTCCCTGAAAATAAACAGGAATTTCCACTCCTTTATTAAACACTTTTATTGTGCGCGGATCAACATTCGCAGTGTTAATTCCGGCATTAGTAAAATCGGCTCTGGTGATTCGGTACATTGCATCATCAAGTACATATAGTTTCAGATAGAACTTGTTGGGAGTTATCCAGTTGAAGTTTTGAGGATATGCAATCTCTGCAAACATGATCAAGATCAGAATAGCAAATGAAGTAATTTTAAAGCTGCTCATTTCTCTGCTTGTCAAAGCTGTCTGATTGCAGGTTGAATTCTCTTTTCGGGTGTTCATTGTTTTACATCCTCCTGTCGGATAGATTTATTTGCGGAGAAATTGTTTGATATGAGAATCAAAGGGACAGGCGGAATAACTTTCTTGTCCCCTTGAAGCATCTTAAGTAATTCTTTTCTTAAACATTGCGAAAGTTTCTTACTTCATCAATACCATTCTCTTTACCGATACGAAATTTCCAGATTCAAGCTTGTAGAAATATACACCGCTTGACAGTTCCGCAGCGCTGAAGGTAGCTGTATAGAAACCTGCAGTCTTTGATTCATTAACAAGTGTGCTTACTTCTCGGCCTAAATTGTCATAGATCTTTAAAGTAACCGGTCCGTTTTCAGGAACTCCATAAACAATAGTTGTTGAAGGGTTGAATGGGTTTGGATAGTTCTGAGCAAGACTGAAGTTTTCAGGGACTCCAATCGTGGCGACACCATTCAGTTCAAAGTATTCGAAGTTGCCATTGAAATCAACCTGCTTCAGCCGGTAGCTATAAGCTCCGCTGTTCAGATTTCTGTCCATGAAATTGTATTCAGTAGTGACTGAAGAATTTCCTTTACCGGCAATGAATCCGATGTTTCTCCATTCACCTTCAGAGTGTCTTTCAATTTCAAATCCTGAATTGTTTATTTCTTTTGCCGTTGACCAATTCAGCACAACATTGTTTCCGTTTACTGTGGAAGTGAATGAAGTCAATTCAACAGGCAACGGGCTGTCCCATTCGATTCTGCATAGTGCAATGTTGGGAATCGGGCAGGCATCGTGTCCATAAATTGAGATCCTGTCGTTGGTGCAGTTGACCCAGCAATCGAGGTCAATATAGTGCCCGGTGTCATTAGTACAATAGTAGTTATCCTGATAATTGCATGTGTCCGCCTGGTGTGAGATCATCGTGAATTTAATGAAAATCGAATCTGCCGGCGTTCCAATAACATATGCAGGTGGATAGAGAATTTCGTAACGAAGATCGTGGCAAAGTGTCGTATCCCAGTTTACTCCGACGGAATCAAAAGTGACACAGTCATCTTCTATCTCACTCATGTATCCGAAAAATTCCAGAGTCCAGGGTCTGCATGGATCAACCTGCACAAATGGATTAGCTCCGCAGAAAGTTCTTCTATAAACAGTATCGTTGGAATAATCATAAATATATCTTCCCTGCAGATTCGGTCCCGGAGCATCAGGATGATTTACAACACGAAAGTGAGGGACATCGGGTTCACAGTCACATACTAACTGAGCGTGAGCAATTGTCTGACTAAGTGATGCGAGAGTGAGGGCTAAAATAAAACACAGAAAAAGATTAGAAATCGTTTTCATTGTACAACTCCTTTTGGGTTAATTTACTGCTGCGTACAACAGTCCAAAATCGGAATTAACCTTACCGGTTTTATACCGGTCAGTTGATCTTCCTCTTTTGATAATAATAATGATTTAAGAGCTAGCTAAACTATTACAAAAACGAGTAAAGATAGAATGGAGTCTCCTTATTTCTCCGTTAATGTTTATGAACTAATTTATTGGAACTAATTTCTTATGACATTATAAACTTATTATAGTGCAATTTGTGAGCCAAACAAATTTAGCAATTATTTTCGATATTTCCCAAATTTATTTTTATGTGAGGAAAAATTTCCATCTGTATGGGGAAATTGTCTTCATATTTATTGTTCTGAAATTATTGCTCAAACTCTTTTAGATTTGGAAATACCGCAGCTTCAGGAGAAATTTTTTGCGAAGCGAATTTCATTTTCTATATAACAAAAGGGATCCGGCTTTTCCTCCCGGATCCCTGCGCAATATATCGAATCAGAAAAGACCAATCAGGTTGTGATTGACTTTTTACTTCATCAATATCATTCTCTTTACCGTTACAAAATTTCCGGATTCAAGTTTGTAGAAGTAAACACCGCTCGACAGATCCGGAGCGCTGAAGGTCAATGTGTAGAAACCTGCGGTCTTCGGTTCGTTGACCAGTGTCCTTACTTCTCTTCCGAGATTGTCATAGACCTTGAGTGTTACAGGTCCGTTGCTTGGAATTCCATAAACGATCGTTGTTGTCGGATTAAACGGATTCGGATAATTTTGAGACAGTGCGAATTCTGTCCGGCGAGCCGATAGCGACCATGCCGTTCAAATCCAGATATACAAAGTTTCCGTTGAAGTCAACTTGTTTCAGTCTATAGCCATAGAGTCCGCTGTTGAGGTTCTTGTCCGTGTAGATGTAATCGACAGGCAGAGTTGTAGTGCCATTGCCTTTGACGAAACCTACTTCGGTCCAGATACCTTCGGCATATCTCTCGACTGCAAATCCTGAGTTGTTTGTTTCCTTTGCCGTTGTCCAGTTCAGTATTGCATTGTTGCCGGAAACGATTGATGTAAAGGAAGCAAGCTCAACAGGAAGCGGCTTGTCCCATTCAATACGACAGATACCGGAATTCGGTATTTCGCACGAATCAATCGCTTCGTAAGTTATCCTTTCATGTAAACAGTCTCTCCATTGGTTCAAATAGACAGTGTCACGACCTGAGTCCAGGCAATAGTATATAGTGTTAGGATCAGGAGCAATATTATCTGCCTTGTGTGGAAACATTGTAGTCTTTATGACAATTGAGTCATAATATGTGTCAGGGATATAGTTAGGAGGATAAACAACCTCAAATCTTACATCCTGACAGACTGTAGTATCCCAATTCCATACAGGTGGCAATGCTTTAACCATGTCAAGTCCTTGTTCCCACATTGCAATGTAATAAGTCAATACCCATGGATCGCATGCATCAACCGAATCATGCTTATTTGCTCCACAGGAAAGATGTTCATATTCAGTAGCTTTGTTTTGGTAATCGAACTCTGCTTCATACTGTGGATCTACCGAATTTGGGTGTGGAAGCAAGGTAACAAATGGTACATCCTGATCACAGATTGGACCCTGGGCAATTGCGCCCGGAGCTAAGAAGCAAAGCATTGAAACAGTGAGAAACATTCCCAACAATATCTTCGAAAACGTTTTCATGACTTACTCCTTTCATTAAGTTTGAATCTAAGGGGAAACACAAAGCATTAGCACTGACTGAAAAATTATTCCAAACACCGGATGCTTTGAGTTTTCGTTTCGATTAAAATAAAGCGAGGTAAAACACTAATTGCATGGCTCCATTTTCTGTGCCTCCTTTACAGCTATTGATTTGGGGTAATAATTCTTTGTAACTACTTCTTACTTTAGTGATACCATATATAATGTCGCAATTCCTAAGCCCTGAAAATTTCCATGCATTGAGTTGAAGAATCAAACAAAATAAATTTGAGTGTATACTTTCTCCACACTTGAGAGGTGGAGTTTTTCCACAGTTGAAAGTCTTAATATGATATGAGATAAAAAATTGCATTAAGTTTCATGAATTACCACCAGTAATATACTTAGATCTTGCGCTCCCAATTGTGAAATTGAGAACGAGCAAATGAGTAGAGCCTGTCGTCCCCGAATGTTTGTGTAGGTGAATTGTAACAGTGGAGTCACCAGGAACAGGAACACAAGCCGGGTTGGTTTTGAGAAAGACTCGGGGGGAGTGCTGAGTGAGGGTGTCTAAAATAATCAGTGCATTTGTTAAAAAGTATTTTCACTTCGGTTTTCGCGCTATCATTTCACCGAAAAGGAAAACTTCTTACGGCCTAATCACACCAACACAACTGAAAGAATTATTATCAACTATCGACAGATCAAACGCATCTACTAAAAAGTCTCCGTTTAGATCTTCGGTAACTATGCCGGTTGTGAAATTGAATACCGAGTTGTCAACAAAGCCAAAGTCAGTAGCATCAATTACGCCGTCCTGATTTACGTCTCCTGAATAAACGCAATACTTGCCGGACCTAAATATGAGATTGTTACCGTATGCGCGTGTAGCAGAGTCAGTGAAATTGTATGCTGCTTGTCCAAAGTTAAATCTGACAGGCTGTGAACTCCAGGTTTCAATTGAGTTCTTATGCTTTACAACAATGTAGAAATCAGTATTGTTGGTTGCATTGGAAAAATAGAAATTAGTGGAACCGGTATTGCCCAGCACAGATTTTATAGAATCTATAACTTCATAAGGGGCATCTGTTTTTCTGAGAAGGACATTTAGCACGACTCCGGTGGTAGGTCCGGGAGGAAGATCAACATAGCCTTCAATCTGAATTGTGAGATTCAGTTGCTTGGGCTGAGTATAAATTGTGTGAGCATCAATCTGCAATCCGGTCTTTGTAAAGAACCTGAACTCAAGACGGTTCTCATATTCGTATCCTATCATGAATCCATAATCGCCGTTAAACCTTACAGAACTTTCCGGCAAAGGTGCTCCAAACGGGTAGATGCTTTTTCCGCCAAGACCGTTAACGAAATACGGAAGTCCGTCAACGATCAGTCTTTCGTAATTGTGTTCACGTCCCGAGATCACTGCGTTCGCTCCCCATTGCTTAAAAGGCCATCTCATACTTTCTGTTGAGCCGTGCGTTAAGCCGGAACTGTACGGCGGGTGATTGAAGTAAACTATATTCCAATTTTCCTTCGATTGTGAAAGTTTATTCTTCAGCCATTGAGCCTGTACGGAATTGCTGTCTGTCCCGTCCGGCTCGTTCGGATCGCTGTTGATCGAATAGAAATGAATGTTCCCCTTCGCAAAATCATAATACCTTTCATTGTCGGGCAATGTGAAGTAATTCAGATATGGTTGTGCACCGGTTGTCATCCAGTCAACTTCACCGAGTGACGGAAAGAATCTGTTGACAGTATCTCCGCTTCCATAATTGCCTGAATAAGGGAAAATGTAATCGCTGTAATATTGTCCTATGTTCTCATCAATTGTTGATGCCTCTCCTGATTCGTAATTGTTGTTGCCCGCAGTAATTATAAGCTCGGGGTTCCAGCTCTTCACATATCCTGAAACAGCTGATTCATTACTTCCGGCTTTGCCATAATCTCCGATAATCGCAAACTTCATATCCGGCAAAGGACTGCTGCTTGGAGCAAACTTATATACTCTGTCGCCGACTGCGTATCCCAATGTAAAGTTGTTAAGAAAACGGAATCTGTTGATGAAATATCCCCAAGGAGCTTGAAACCAATTATCACCGCCGTTTGTGGTTTTGTATGTCGGGCCTGTCCAGCCGCCAACCCATCCTGTATTCTCATTTATAAATCCAATTCCTTCTTCATCATAGTCGCGGAAAACTTTTTCTTCCCAGGTATTTCCACCGTCGGAAGTTTTCAAAACGTATGCAAGTCCGGAATGTCTTTCTATGCTGACGTAACCGGTCGTTCTTGAAATGAAGGAGATCTTCCAGCACCATTCTCCTGTGCGCTGAGATCGGTAAACTCTCTGCCAGGTTAAACCGCCGTCGTTTGTTATGAGCACAACTGCATTCCCATTCTGATAGCTCGTTGTGCTGTAACCACCGACAACAATTCCGGAATCTGGTGTCCAGAAGTGACAATCAACAAGTGTTTTTACAAGCGATGTATCCATTTGCATGGATGTCCATGTAGCGCCTTTATTTGTGGTCTTGATGAAATGTGCCGGAGCGGAGTATCTCCCCACGGCAAATCCCACATCACTGTTGACAATAGAAATCCCGCAGATCCCGTAAGGTCTCGGCTCAGGAATACCAGTTTGAATCCAGTTCGTACCGCCATTAGTTGTTCTGAAAAGGGGAGAGTTAAATCTTAGAGTACCGAGGATCCCATTTTGTGAATCGAAAAATCCGAGGCATCTGTAATTTGCAAACGGAAAATCATTTGATGTGTTGTTGAGCGTCCACGAATTTCCGCCGTTAATTGTCTTATAGATCTTGCCTGTATATTGCGCAATGTATCCGGTGTTTGCGTTTGTGAAATATATATCTTCAAATCTCTGTGAAGTGGCATCCGGTACCGGGGAATTGGGCAGGGCTTGCCAGTCAAAATCCTGCGCATGCAGGATTTGTATGCTGAACAATATTGAGAAAAGTAGAACAAATAATGTCATAGACCTCGGTCAGATTTCAGTTATTTCACTAACAACATCTTCTTTGACTTAGAAACAGCATGGCCAGTAAGAGAATTTGTAACAGTCATTTTGTAAAAATAAAGTCCACTGGGAATTTCCGACGATCCAAATGAGATAACATGGTGTCCTGCAGGTTGTTTTTCATTTAGCAGAGTAGAAACTCTTTCACCTGTTGTATTGAATATCTCAAAAGTGACATAAGAACTCACCGGCAGATCAAAGCCGATACTTGTTGAAGGATTGAACGGGTTGGGATAATTCTGCTGAAGATCAAAACCCGAAGCAATTTCATTGGAGCTTGTGTTGATGCCGACTGTTTGTGAATACTTAACGGTTATGTAATCTATTGAAGTCGCACCCTCATAACTGAAGCCGGAGACATAAACATTATTGGAAGCATCAACTGCAAGCGAATTTGCAATGTCACCGCCGTTTGCAGGGCCGTTGTATTTCTCTGTCCAAATCAGATCGCCGCCCGTACTGTATTTCAGTGTTGTATAGTCTTCAAAGGTGTTAGCATCAGGACTGTATCCGGTAACATAAACATTTCCAGTCTTATCAGTCTTGACAGCCGTTGCTATGTCATAAGAATTTCCTGTACCGTTATATCGTCTGTCCCATTGAAGCACGCCGTCGGTATTGTACTTTAAAGTAAGATAATCTTCTTCGCTGCTTCCTCCAAAACTATATCCTGAAACGAATGCATTACCTGACTGGTCAACTGCAATTCCCGATGAAATGTCATAGCCGTTTGCAGGTCCGTTAAATGACTTTACCCAAAGCTGATTTCCGTTTGAACTGAGTTTGATCACGGCAAAATCTTCCTGGGAAATTGAATTGTGCGAATAAGCGCTTATATAAACATTCGAATTAAGATCAACTGCAATGCCTGTTGAAATATCATAACTGTTACCGTCACCGTTGAATCTTGAAACCCATTGCTCAACCCCGGCAGGATTGTATTTGACTATCGCAACATCTTCGAGAGTACTTGTTCCGTTACTGTAACCGGCAACATATATATTTCCCGAAAGATCAAGGGCAAGTGAAGTAGCAACATCTATATCGAAGTCAACCGGATTATTGTACTTGGAAATCCATAGCCGTGTGCCCGAAGAATTATACATGATAGTTGTAAAGTCTTCGCTTGATAATGCTCCCACACTGAATCCCGTTACAACAACATTTCCTGAACCGTCAACTCCGATGGCCGTTGCGCCGTCTATATCATTACCTTCTCCGTTGTATCTGTCATTCCAGAGTTCTGTTCCTTCTGAAGAATACTTGATCGTAACAATGTCGGCAAATGTGCCGTTGCCTTCGCTTTGTCCCGTAACAAAGACATTTCCTGAATTATCGAAAGCAATTGCCGTAGGTACATCATCACCATTTGCATTTGAATAATTGTATCTGGCAACCCACTGCTGTTGTCCATCCGAATTATATTTCAGGGTTGCAATGTCTTTGCCGGTGCCCGATGATTTGCTGAACCCGGTGACATAAACATTCCCTGAATTGTCAACTGCAATGGCTGATACCTGGTCAGTATCGCTTGAAACTCCGTTGTATATAGAAGCCCATTGAGCCGTTACCTGTGCATCAGTGTCTGATACCAGCATAGCAATAATCACAAATGTTATGGAGATTACGTTTTTCATTGGGGGAAAATTAGAATGTTCTTTCCAAAGGAAGGAATCAAAATTTAAAGTTGAAATTGAAACTTAATCGGGGTAAATTGATATACAATATATGTATCCGGAAGTTCAATAAAAAACAAATTTTTTGTGCAAGGGTGCGTTTGCTCAAAAGTTATTTGCCGGATAAAGAGAAGCAATTATGAACATAAGAGTAACCATCAACTTACCCCGAGCTTGGAGAATTACTTCATACGAATAGCCGAAAAGCTTTTCATCATTTACTTCCTCGGATACTTTGCATTTGACCTGCTTTTGTTCCTCATTTTTTTGATCACATTCAGGAAAGAATCAAATCCCTATTCCGGCAAGTCATTACCGAAGACCAGCATAATAGTCCCTGCGTACAACGAAGAAGTCTCAATCGTAAATTGCGTCAGAATGCTTTGTGCTCTTGATTACGATGACTTTGAAATAATTGTCGTCAACGACGGGTCTGCCGATAACACTTCCGGAGAACTTGTCAGAGAGTTTGAATTTATTACGAGAGAAATTGCAGTCGGCAATCATCTCGCAACAATGGAAATGGTCTCGGCCTTCTCAACCGGCGACGGGAAGTTGATATTGCTAAACAAGAAGAACGGCGGTAAGGCAGATTCAATTAATGCCGGCATCAATTATTCAACAGGAGAATTTATCTGTACAATTGATGCGGATTCTATTCTTGACAGAGATTCATTAAAGAGAGTTGTAATAGAACTTGCAGAAGACAAGCGTGTATTTGTTGCAGGCGGGCAGATCGCAGTCTCAAATGATACAGAAATTGTTGACGGACGGGTTGTGAACTCAAGAATGCCGACGAATGTGCTGGTGCTTTGGCAAATTACGGAATACATAAAATCCTTTCTTGTATCAAGATTAGGCCTAAGCAAGCTAAACTCAATTCTCATAATGTCAGGCGCTTTCTCTGTATTCAGAAAGAGTGATCTGATTAATGCCGGGGGATTCTTGACTTCGAAGAGTAACAGCAATTATATCAGGTCAATTTTTAAGACTTCCAAGTCAACTGTATGTGAAGACATGGAAATCATTGTAAGACTCTGGAGATATTATCATGAGAATAATCTCAAAGGTCAGAGCAGTCTATCTCTCAAAGCCGCTTTGCTGGACGGAAGTACCGGACAATGCAAAAAATTTATTTAAGCAAAGGGCAAGATGGCACCTTGGATTGGCAGAGTCAATCACCATGCATAAATCAATGATGTTCGATCCCCGGTATAAAGCAACCGGATTGCTTGCTTTGCCATTCTATTTGTTTTTTGAATTGCTGTCTCCCATTGTGAAGATCGTATCTCTGATATTCATTGCTTATGTTTCAGTTCAGGGTTTGATAAATACAAGGTGGGTGTTGCTTATGGGAATTCTGATTACTCTGACTGCCGCGTTGATTATGAGCGTTGTAACAGTGTTCATAGAGAACTGGAGCGAGAAGCAGAGCGCTGAAAACAGAAGCGCCTTGAGATACAAATCCTTTGCTGACTGGCTTCGACTGATCTTCTTCAGCATTATTGCGGATTTCAGTTATGCGTTTTTCAGAATTGCCGCACAGTTAAAAGGGTTGATAGATTTCTCGCTAAGGAAAAGCGAATGGAACAAGTTTGAAAGAAAGGGTCTGAAAAACAGTTGATAGCAAATTTGCAGATTCAAAAACAAGTGTGTAATTAACTTAAATTCCGCGTTAATCTTTTGTGTGTTTGTGGTTGTCGAATTAATAGCGACTTTAATAATTTAAAATTGATTTTGAGAGATTTGGGGTTTGTTTCTTAATGATGAATTTTATCAGACAATTAATCTTTTCAATATTCTTTTTTGTCATAATTACAGGGACGATCTTTGCTCAGACCTTGTCATTAAAGAATTTTGAAAGCGGGAATCACATGAAAGGAATTGGAGAAAGCTTCTTTGATAATACCAATGTTTCATACAAAGCCGGATATCTGGAAGAAACCGAAGAGCTTTACAGCAACAGCAGCATTTATCAGAAGATAAGCGCGGGAAAGAGTTTCTCGTATTTGTTCAGGCTTGATGTCCTAAATCAAATAGAATATTCCAGACGTGTGCAGGTTGACCTGCCGGACAGGGAAAGATGGTTTGACAACACGAAGCTTGTTGCAAGCTTTGACCCGAATGATTACAATCAAATTGAAGCTTTTGGCTCAGCAAGCATCAGCGATACAACAATTACTTCTTACGGCGGCAAGTACAGGGGAAATGTTGAGTTCGGAGAATTCATTTTGGAGAATACGTTGGAAGGCGGCTACGATTATTTCTATTACTGGAATATGGTGGGACAAGATTACTTCAGCGAAACTGTTGATCTCTCGTATTGGGAAATGAGTCTCGGTCTATCATACTTTTACGGTAACGTAAGGAACAATTATATTGAAGGTTACGATATAAAGGGGAGAAACCCCAATGAAATGTTCAACGCCGGGTTGAGCATGGATGTGCTTCACAATCCACGAATCAATGTCGGGGTTTATTATCAAATGAGAAATTATGAACATTACTCTCCGTTATATTATTCACCTCAGGAAAGAAGAATTTACGGAACCGGGCTTTTCTTTTTGAAACTTATGGAAGATTCTATACTTACCTTGGAGCAGGCGCCAAGCTTGATAATAACCAAACTTTTGTCTGGAGCGCTGATGCAGAAGTTGGATATGAGTACAACGGATTCTCGGCATCAGTTGGCGCAGGAAAATATGATGACCCCTTCTACTCAAATGTAAACGTGTTCCTGAATCTAACCAAAAAATTCTGAAACAATAATGAGCGAGTATAACAAAGAGGTCGTGGCTAATATTGGGACACCGTCTCAGCGATCATTCATGATTTCCAAACTGAAATATCTCGTAATATTTTCTTTCGCTGCTCTGCTTGGATTTACGGTTTACAAGATGATTAAATTTGAGGACTCCGTTCGCGAAACAAGAATTGTAAGGATAGGAAGTGTTGCCGAACAAAAGTTGCTTCCGGAAATTTCGTCAAGTGAAATCAGAAAGAGAGCCGAAGAATCCGAGCTTCGTTTCAAAACCGGGAACAAATATTTTTCAGTACAAGAGATTAAGATCAGAAACGGAGAGAATGTTGTTGAGTGGCATCCGCACTTTCTCAAGGGAGTGAACATGGGTGTTGCAATACCGGGTAATTATCCCTCGGAGTTTTCGGCAACGTATGACATGTACTTCAACTGGTTCAGGCAGATAGCAGCAATGAATGCCAATACGGTCAGGATTTACACAGTGCTTCCGCCCGAGTTCTACGAAGCTTTTGCGCAATATAACATTGATAACAACAGCAAACCCCTTTATCTCATGCAGGGAGTATGGGCAGATGATGCTGACAGCGGAGATTATTTTGACAAAGGATACAGTGAAAGATTCAGGAAAGAAATAAAGGATGTGATAGATGTTGTTCATGGCAATGCAGTAATAAAAGAAAGGCCGGGACATGCAGCAGGCACGTATGCAAGAAATGTATCAAACTATGTAATTGGTATCTTGCTGGGAAGAGAGTGGGAACCGTCGACTGTCATTACGACAAATAATAAGAACAAGAAGATCACTAAGTTTATCGGGGATTTCATTTCATTGCCTGAAGGAAATCCGATGGAAGCGTGGCTGGCAGAGATGATGGATTTTACTGTCAGATACGAAACGCAAATTTACCGCACACAAAGGCCCGTATCTTTTGTCAACTGGCTTCCGCTTGATCCCATGTATCACAATTCAGAATTCATTGAAAGCAGGAAAGTCAGAGAATACGACAATGACATTGAAAGCATTGACTTCAGAAAATTTTACAGAACGCCTCTCTTCAAGGCAGGTATCTATTCGGCTTATCATGCTTATCCTTATTATCCGGATTATGTATATATGGATGAGAAGTACAAAGGCGGAATAAATCACAAAGGAGAAAAAGATAATTACTATGCTTATCTCGAAGACCTGAAGGATAACTGTCCGGGAATGCCTTTGGTTATTGCCGAATACGGTTTGCCTTCAAGCAGGGGAAACAGCCACTCTACACCGTTCGGGCTGGATCAGGGCGGACACAGCGAGAAAGATCAGGCGGAACTAAACAGAACTTTGACGGAAGATATTTTTCATACCGGCTGCGGCGGAGCAATTTATTTTGAATGGATAGATGAGTGGTTCAAGTTCAATTGGCTGGTTATGGATTTTGAAGTGCCGGCGGAGAGAAGAAAACTCTGGCACAACATGGAAAACCCCGAACAGAACTTCGGAGTAATTGCTGTTGAGCAGAGGACAAAAACAGTTGATGGAATTTCAGATGATTGGACAGAAAATGAAAAGATAAGTTCATCAGGAAGCAAGGCAGAGGTCTCAGCATCTTCCGATGCGGAATATTTCTACATGAAACTTAAGTCCGATAAGTTGGATCCCACCAAAGAAAAGATCTTCATCGCAATAGATACTTATGACAAGAAGAAAGGAAGCCACAAGTTGCCGTACATTGACAAAGCGCTTGATAGAGGCTATGAGTTTCTTATTGGCATCCACTCCAAAGACAGTGCGGAAATACTCGTTGATGAAAACTACTCAGTTTACTCTGACATTTACGCAGATTTTGTTCCTGTCTATGCATCAAAAGAAAATAACAACGGGAAATTTGTAAGGCAGATACTATTGTCAAACAGAGAGAGAGAATCTCTAACGGGAGAGAAAGTTTCCAGAAAAGTCTATGACAGAAGTTCACTGATTCACGGCAACAGTTCACAGGCTGAATACTCAAACTCAAACATGTTCATTGATGAACAGAGCGGCATCATTGAGATCAGGCTTCCATGGCATCTGCTAAATGTAACAGATCCGTCATCCGGACAGGTTCTCAATGATGTTGAAGGTACTCCAGATATTGAAAGCATAAAATCGGATGCATTCAACATATTAGTGTATTACGTAAATTCAACAGACAATTCAGCGGCATTCAATTCTTCAGGAGGCGATTATAAATTTTCGTTGAAGGGATGGGATAAGCCCGAATACAGAATGCGGGAAAAAGAAAGTTATCGGGAGTTCAAAGAACTTTTCGCCGGTCTGAAAGTGACAGAAGATCTAGAAAAATGAATTCAGCGAAAACTCTTATAAGATTGCTGAATGGTATCAGAACAAAGACGGCGCTATCACCATTTCTTATGATGATGGAACTTTGACTCAACTTTCTTACGGTATTCCGGTGCTTGACAAGTACAAATTGAAAGCAACATTTGCTCTGATCTCCGAATGGACAAAAGAGAATATGAGTTCATCCGCCGAGAAGGGGAGTTTTACTGTAGAAAAGATCGGCTGGAATCAGGCGAGAGTCCTCAGAGATGAAGGACACGAAATTGCCTCTCACGGTTTCATGCATGTTAAAATGGATACCATGTCAGTGTCAATGGCGACCTATCACATAGAAGAATCGAAAAGGGTTTTGGAAGAAAACCTTGGGTCAAAGATTTTCACATTTGTATTTCCATATTCGGCAACAAGGGATGAGCTGTTCAATGCTGCGTCAAATGCCGGATATCTTTTTGCAAGAACCGGTGAGGAAACCATAAACGAGAAGGGGAGTCTGAATCTTCACAAGCTCGCTACAATAGCAGTCTACAATGAATATACACCTTCTTTGTATGAGCTGTATTCAAAATTCATGTCTTCAAATGGAAAGTGGCTTATATTAAATTATCACAATATATTTACGAATGATTCGAAGGAAATGAATGTCTTGCGAAGCCATAATGTGTATTCCACTTACTCCGTTACACCTGAAATGTTTGACAAGCAGATAAGACTTGTAAGAAATTCCGGTAGATGGATAGCTCCGATAAATGTTGTTGGAAGATACATTATGCAAAATGAATCAACAACACTTCAATTGTCAGAGCATGACAATAAAGTATTGATCAAGGCTGTATGCAATATTGAAGACAGGGATTTTCTTGTTCCGATGACACTGATAGTTGAAACATCATCAAATTTTGTAAAAGTAGAAGGAAGTGTTAACGACGGAATTTATAATCCTGTTAATGGCAGGATTTTGATAGACATAATGCCGAATAAAGAATTAGTAATTGAAGAGCTTAAAGCTTTGAAATGAAAAGAATAATAGCGCCTGTTTTGATTGTCTCTGCATTGATTGCAATTGCGTACGCTGCGTTGCCGTTGTTCGACAAAAAGACTGAAAACGTCAAGGTGCATCAGAAAGTTGACAAGGCATCAATGCTGCCGAGAGTTCTGTTCCTTACAACAGGAACTACGGAAGGGAATGGAGAGATTGCGGAAGGCGTATCAATAGCAATCCAGAAACTTACAAAGAGCGGAGCATTTGTATGGCTTGGCACAAGAGAGTATTTGCTGCAGCCCGAAAGAATGTCGGAGTTCAATGTTATAATTGCACCAACATCATTTGACTATCACGACGGCGACAGAAAATACTCTCTTACATTTTTAAGTGATTCCGAAATGAGAAATCTTGCTAATTGGGTTAAGGAAGGTGGAGTGCTGATTTCGGAAGAGAACATTGGTAGAAACACAACTGATGATGTGGACAGATTAAGCCGGGGCGGTGAACTTAATAACGGCAACTGGCCGCTATCTGAAGTATTCGGACTCAAGATGAGAGAGATTGACCTTGTTGGATTTACTCTTGAAGATAAGAATTCAGGAATCTGGAACGGAATGATTAAGGATACTCTTGCTGAAGATGAATGGGCGATTGTGCCGACTGAATTAATTTCGGAAAAGATAAAAGTCCTGGCGGAGTGGAAGAGAGGAAATGAAATTTATCCGGCAGTACTGGAAAATAATTTTGGACTTGGGAAAGCCTTTCTGTTGACATCTACATATATGCTTCATCCTTCAAATGACGGAGGTGTTTCGAGTGTTGAACAGATTGAAAGATTTTATCAGTATGCATTGACTTCACTTCCGGGACAATCCGGTATGAGATATCAAATAAATCCCTGGCCGGATGCTCATTCAAGCGCAGGCTGCATTACATTCAATTCAACAGAAGATATTGCGAAGTATAGAATGATATTGGATTTTTTAAATCTTGAAGATGTCAGCGCAGGATTTGTTATTGATTCAGTTTCTACGCCGGAAATAATCTCAATTCTTAATGAAAATAAGTATGCTGAACTAATTTCCGGATTGAGCTCTAAGACTGATTTTACCGGTTCAACATTTTCAGAAAACTCAAGAGCATTCATAGAAATTGAACAATCTACCGGACTCAATTTCAAAGGAGTCAGATTTCCTTACAGGAGTTCAAATTTCTGGGGACTAATGTATGCGAGCGGTAACGGCTATGTGTATGATGCAAGCATTGGCATCGATCATCTCTCAGGTTATGCAGGCAGTGTGTTTCCGTACAACATTGTGCTTGCCCGGGATTCATTTTATAAAGCAACGGACATGCTGGAACTTTGTCAGATAATTGCCAATGACTTTGATTACTTCCAATTGCCTGACAGCGTTAATGATTATACGGAGTTGATGCAAAGAGAAGATGCTGCGCTGTTCTCCAAATACCTTCTAGATTTCTACGAGTACGTTTCAAAGAGAAATGACGGGTTGATAGTTTTCACCGGCAATCCTGACTATACCGCGTTCAGCGAACTGACAATGAAGCCGTTGAAAGATCTCATAGATGAGTTACGAAAAAATAACTCATGGCTTGCGACTCCGTTGTCTATTGTTGAATACAGGAATAAATTGAAGACACTAAAAATCTCGAGCAAGGGGGCGGATAAGATTGTCACTTTGAATGTTGAATGTCCGGATGGAATTGTAATAGAAGGTCTGTCCATCAAGCTTGACAGCCGGCCGGTTGATGTATCTACAAGTGGCAAGAGTGAAATCAAAGAGGTAGGAGGAAAGTACTTCCTGATCACGGATGTGAAAAATAGTGATGAGATGACTATTAAGTTTTAGAAAGTATTGTAGATCGGCAATCTGTTATCAAAATTTCTAAAGTGTAAAATTTTAGATAATATGAAGATTATGCTTGACCTCTCAATTGGTTTGTGTTAAATTTGTAGCGATCAAAATCCCAAACTACAAATTGCATAAGAATTGAAAGGGAATAATTAAAAGGCTGAATGAATGTTTAAGACGAATTCACAAATCGAATTTACAATTTCAAAGATTTACTGTTTCAAACAATTCTGTATATCAGTTCTAACTAATCATTAACCAAAACAAAAGAAAGGAAGAGAAATGAAAACAATTACAAAATGGATTCTTCTTCTTGTTATTGCAATTTCGTCCCTGCCGGTGAACCAATTGCTGGCTCAGTTTCAGACAGGTGATGTTTTTGTAGGTGTTGCGAGCGGAAGCGTCCAATGGAGAAGGCCGAACGGAACGCTCGTTCAAACTCTGAATGGCGGTGCCGGCGGTTTTACAACGGGTATGGCATTTGATTCTGCCCAAAGCCTTTATGTAACAAATTTTTCAAACAGTGTAGTGCACAGATTCGATAAGAATGGTGTGCAAATCTCAAATTTCGGCAGTGGTTATTCAACTCCTGAATGTATTGTATTCGACGGAAGCTGGAATGCCTATGTAGGTAACATCGGAGGCGGTTTCAGGAAGTTTGATGCATTAGGAAATTTTGTTAGCACTGTTGCAAGCGGAACAAGAATTGACTTTGCAGATCTTCAGGCAGATCAATCAACAATGCTTTACACGCAAGAAGGCAGCACCATCGGCAGATGGGATGTTGTTAACAATGTTGCACTCACAAATTTTGCAACAGGTCTCGGTGGTAATGCTTATGCACTTAGAATCAGAACTAACGGTGAAGTGCTTCTTGCAAATGGATCAACTGTTCTTCGTCTTAGTTCAGCAGGTGCTGTGATTCAGACTTATGATGTTGCTGGTCAAAACAGCTGGTTCGCATTGAACCTCGATCCGGACGGAACATCCTTCTGGAGTGCAGACTTTTCGACATCAAATGTTTACAGAATTGACATTGCATCCGGAAATGTAATATCAACCTTCAATACAGGCACAGGCAACGGTACAGTATTCGGACTTGCAGTTGCAGGTGAAATCACAGTTGCTACTCAGCTGTTCATTACCGTTGCTCCATTGTTCGATATCAATCCAATCAACACACAGCATTGCGTAACAGCAACTGTAGTTGATCAGAACAATGTTCCTCAGAACAATGTAACAATTGACTGGAATCTTGTTGGAGTAAACGGTCCAAACAGCACAACAACGCAAACAGGAGCAAACGGTGAAACACAGTTCTGCTATGTTGGCGCCAATGTTGGTTATGACACAATCATCGCTACAATCAGATCCACAGGTGCACAAGCAAGAGCAGTAAAACTGTGGGAAAGTTCACTACCTGTTGAGTTGACATCATTCACATCAACCGTCAGCGGAACAGATGTAAACCTTAACTGGGCAACTTCAAAAGAAATCAACAACTCCGGTTTTGATATCGAAAGAAGTGTAATTGCCGGCGAATGGACAAAGGTTGGAAATGTAACCGGAAACGGAACAACAAACGAAACCAAACTCTATTCATTCACAGACAAGAACCTTGCTTCAGGAAAGTATAACTACAGACTGAAACAGATCGACTATAACGGTAACTACGAATATTTCAACCTCAGCAATGAGATCGAGATAGGTGTGCCGCAGAAGTTTGATCTTGCTCAAAACTATCCGAACCCATTCAACCCAAGCACAAAGATCAACTTCGCTCTTCCAAAGGATGGAAACATCGTAATGAGCGTATTTGACAACAGCGGTAGATTGGTATCGAAGGTAGCAGATGGATTCAGAACTGCAGGTTACTATACTGTTGATTTCAGCGCCGCAAATCTTTCAAGCGGAGTTTATTTCTATAAGCTTGAGTTCAGCGGATCAGGTTCTGAATTTACAAAGACAATGAAGATGACTGTTCTGAAGTAAAGAGAACAATCGTTCTTTAAAATATGTAATAATTTGCAAGGGCAGGTGAAGAACCTGCCCTTGCTCTTTTTGAGTAAACATACTTATAAAAGTAGTGTAAGATCAACTCTAACCATTCTGTTTTACATTGATTAGTTTTGTTGATTCATAAAGAATAAGATTTTGAAACCTATTTCTTTTCATGGATATAAAATATTAAAAAACTTCAATCAATTGATTGAAGAAATTTCTAAACCAAAAAAGGGAAAAACGAAATGAAACACGCTAACAAAATGTTCTCGGCGTTTGTTGCTTTACTGATGATGCTATTGTTGACAGGACAGTCAATATCAGCACCGGACAGCAAAGGTACAGACTTCTGGCTTATGTTCAACTCAAATCTCGGCACACCGACTCTGACTATTTTCATTACATCAGATGTCAACACCTCAGGTACGGTTACTCCTCAAGGTGGTGCGCCCATTCCGTTTGTTGTAGTTGCTAATGTGGTTACCCCGGTTGTAATCCCGGTTCTTATGCAAATCATGTAAGTGATGTTATAGACAGTAAGGGCATTCATGTTGTTGCGCTCAATGAAGTAACAGTCTATGGACTGAACTACATCGCAGTCACAACCGACGCATATCTCGGACTTCCAACTGATATTCTTGGAACCGACTATGTTGTTTTGACATATAGAAATTCAAACATTGTCAACGGTGTTGAATTTGGAGTTGTAGCGACGCAAGACAATACAACTATCACAATCACACCATCTGTTACAACAGGACCGAGAATTGCTGGTGTTCCGTACAACGTGGTAATGAATCAGGGAGATACTTACGAGTTGCGCAATACCGGTTCTTCACCGAATGATCTGACAGGAACCACTATTACTTCCGATAAACCAATCGGTGTAATGGGTTCACATCAATGCGCGAACATTCCGGCAGGTGCGGTTTTTTGTGATCATATTTGCGAAATGCTTCCTCCGACAACAACATGGGGAAAGAATTTCGTGACCGTTCCTTTGAGATCAAGAATAAACGGAGATACATGGAGAATAATGGCTTCTCAAAATACGACGACAGTAACGATCAATGGAGTTCCTCAAGCACCGATAAATGCAGGAAACTACATAGAAACTATTCTTACAGGCCAGTCTGTAATTACTTCCGATAAGCCGGTTCTCGTAGCACAGTATTCAAACGGTTCTTCGTTCTCCGGTAATCCCGGTGATCCGTTCATGATGATCTGTCCACCGTTTGAACAATATCTTGCCGGTTATACTTTGACGACAGTATCAGGATATGTTGCTCACTACATTAATATTGTAGCACCTAATTCTGTTGTTGGAGCACTTACTCTTGATGGAGTTCCTGTTCCCGTTGTTGAATTTACTGCTATTGGTGCGAGCGGATTCTCAGGTGCACAGGTTGCAGTTGCACCGGGTTCTCATACTCTTGCGGCAACATTACCATTCGGAGTATTCCAATACGGTTTCAATCAGGATGATTCATACGGATATCCCGGAGGTCTTTCACTTTCACCGATCGCGATTGTATCAGGTATTGATGCATCACCGGAATTTGCAATCAATCCAACGAATACTCAGCATTGCGTAGATGCATTCGTATTCGATCAGAACAACCTTCCTGTAAACGGAATCAGAGTTGACTTCGAACAAAGAGGAGCAAATCCGGGTGCCGGATTCGCATTCTCAGGCGTTAACGGAATTGCTCAATATTGTTATACGGGAACAAATGCAGGACTTGATACGATAATCTGTACATCCGGTAGTTTTGCAGATACAGTATTCAAACGCTGGGAAGGCGCACTTCCTGTTGAGCTTACATCATTCACATCTACAATCAACGGAACGAGCGTAGAACTCAGATGGTCAACATCTGCAGAGATCAACAACTCCGCATTTGATGTTGAAAGAAGTTCAATCAACGGTGAATGGTCAAAGGTTGGTTCAGTAGCCGGAAACGGAACAACAACTCAACCGAAGAACTATGAGTTTACCGACAGAAATCTTGCATCAGGAAAGTATAACTACAGACTGAAGCAGATCGACTTCAACGGCAACTTCGAATATTTCAATCTCAGCAACGAGATCGAAATCGGATTACCTCAGAAGTTTGACCTTTCACAGAATTATCCGAACCCATTCAACCCAAGCACAAAGATCAACTTCACTCTTCCTGTTGATGGAAACATTGTAATGAGTGTCTTTGACAACAGCGGTAGATTGGTTAGCAAGATTTCGGAAGGATTCAAAACTGCAGGATACTATACTGTTGACTTCAGCGCCGCAAATCTTTCAAGCGGTGTTTATTTCTACAAGCTTGAGTTCAACGGCTCAGGTCAGAACTTTGCTAAGACAATGAAGATGACTGTTATTAAGTAAACAGTCAGGTAATTCAGTTTCACAACATATGATCAGGACGGGCGAAAGCTTGTCCTGATTTTTTATTTAACACGTAACATTAATTTAACATAGAGCAATATTTGCAGTATTTTATTTTAGTATTAAAGAAGTTACTTTTTGCCTTTCCAAAAATCCCGAATTTCAAAATTGATATCAAGTTTGAGATTTCATTTCTGAGTTCTTTAGGGAAACCACTTGGCAAAATATTTTAATCTAAACGAAAGGATACAAATTGAAGTTTTTCAATAAATTAGTAATCACACTCTTTGTTGCAGCACTTTTATTTCCGCTTGCAGGAAATACTGTAATAGCAAATGATTCAAAGGGAACAGAATTCTGGATCGCGTTCCCGGATAACTATCCCAGACCCGGAGTAAACAACCAATCTACTTACTTCCAGCAATTGTTGATAACAAGCAATTACAACACCTCAGGTATAGTCTCAATACCAGGAATCGGATTCTCAACGAACTTTAGTGTCTCCGCCAATTCATCAGTCATAGTGCAGTTTCCCTTAACGGTTGATGTCAACGCAAGCGATGTTATTACTGACTGGGGAATACATGTTACATCTTTAGACGACATTACAGTTTATGGAATGAATAAATCGGTTCAGGCAAGCGACGGATTTCTTGCGCTGCCGCTGGATGTATTAGGCAAGGAATATCAAGTACTTGGCTATAGAAACGTGGGTGTTGTAAACGGAAATCAGTTCTTGCTGGTCGGTACCGTAGATGGTACAGTCGTAACAATCACCCCGACTGTAACGGTCGGAACGAGAACTGCCGGCGTTCCATATAATATCACATTGAATCAGAGTGAGACCTATCTGCTGCGTGATACAAACGGATTGCCGTCTGATCTGACCGGAACGAGGATATCCTCAACAGAGCCGGTAGGACTATTCGGAGGTCATCAAAGTGCAAACATTCCAAGGGGATTTGTTTCTGACGATCACCTGGTTGAGATGATCCCGCCAATGAGTACCTTCGGCAGGAGTTTCATCACAGTGCCTTTGGCAACAAGACTTAACGGTGACTTCTTCAGAGTCATTGCGTCCGAAGACAGCACAAATGTTCAGATCAATGGAGTTGCACAAGCGCCTCTCAGTGCTAATCAATATTTGGAAGTTAATCTGACAGATGCTGCAAGCATCTTATCCGACAGGCCGATACTGGTCGCGCAATATTCAGCAAGTTCAACTTTTGACGGTGTATTAGGTGATCCATTTATGATGCTTGTTCCGCCGGATGAACAATATTGTTCAACCTATGTAGCAAAAACTCCTGCAGCAGGATTCTCCGGCAACTACCTGAATATAGTTTCACCTAATGAAGCAGTCGGATCAATTACATTGAATGGAGTACCGATCCCAGCTTTGGATTTTATACAGGTTGCCGGCACCGATTACTCTTATGCAAGAATACCTGTATCTCCGGGAGACTATATACTTAACTCTGATTACAGATTTGGCTGTCATGTATATGGATTCAATTTTCTGGAAGGTTACGGATATCCGGCAGGGCAATCTGCATGGAGACTGGCTGATGTTGTAGAAATTGAAAGCGGTCCCGAGCAATCAACAGGTACTGTTGGCAGTGAGCATTGTGTTGAGACAAGAGTTACTGACGGTAACGGCGGTCCTCTTGCCGGCATCCGCGTGGATTTTGAGCAGAGAGGTTCAAATCCCGGCGGAGGTTTTTCTTATACAAATGACAGCGGCTATGCTACTCACTGTTATATCGGATACGTCGGCGGAATAGACACAATCCTTTGCAGGTATTATGAATTTGTTGATACTTTATTCAAGACATGGGATTCTCCGCAACCTGTAGAGCTTTCTTCATTCACATCAGTAATACAGGATAGGGAAGTTAAGCTGTACTGGTCAACTTCTGCTGAGATAAATAATTCCGGTTTTGATGTGGAAAGAAGTGCATCCGGAAGTGCGTGGTCTAAGATTGGATTCGTTACCGGAAACGGAACAACAACTCTGCCGAAGAATTATGAATTCACCGACGGCAGTCTTGTCTCAGGAAGATACAGCTACAGGCTCAAACAGATTGACTTCAACGGCAACTACGAATACTTTAACCTCAGCAATGAGATAGAGATCGGAGTTCCGGAAAAGTTTGATCTCTCTCAGAATTATCCTAACCCATTCAACCCAAGCACTAAGATCAATTATACTTTGCCAAGGGACGGAAACATTGCATTAAGTGTATTTGACAATAGTGGAAGATTGGTAAGCAAGATAGCTGAAGGATTCAAAACAGCCGGATATTATTCAGTTGACTTCAGTGCAGCAAATCTCTCAAGCGGAATTTACTTCTACAAGCTTGAGTTTAATTCATCAGGTCAGAACTTTGCGAAGACAATGAAGATGACAGTTCTTAAATAGTTTAAACTGAATTCGTGTTTCACAAAAGACGGGGCAGAAATGTTCCGTCTTTTTTTTGTACTCAAGTAATGTGCCCCAAAGAGTGATTTCATAGTTCAAAAATTTATGAATTTAATCCGCAGTTTTATTGAAATAACTTAGTACCAATCGGATACATTTCCGATATCATTGTAACCCAAAATAAAGGATTGAAATTATGAAAACTTCAAAAAGGATTGTGTTCTTCTTTTTTGTGTTGATGCTGACGATTGTATCAATTGGAACACTTAGAGCAGCACTTGACACAAAAGGAACAGATTTCTGGATCGCGTTTCCGGGCAACTATTCCGGAGGCGGCTATTATCAGGCACTCTTCATTACGAGTGATGTAAATACTTCGGGAACTGTTGACATTCCGGGAATCGGATTCTCTACACCATTCAATGTAACGGCAAACACAGTTACTACGGTGACGTTTCCGTCTCTGATTGATGTACAGACTAACGATGCAATAACAAACCTTGGCATTCATGTTACATCACTACAGGAAGTTACTGTTTACGGTTTGAACAGAAGAGATGCAACAACAGATGCATATCTGTCGCTTCCTCTTGATATTCTTGGAACAGATTATTTCGTACTCGGTTATATGAATACTAATGTAGTAAACGCCAATCAGTTTCTTGTTGTCGGAACTGCAAACGGAACAGTTGTAACAATTACAACTACTGTTACTGTCGGCGGAAGAATTGCAGGAGTTCCTTACAACATAAATCTCAATCAGGGCGAAACATATCTTCTCAGAGATCCGAATTTCCATCCGTCAGATCTTTCAGGAACAAAGATCTCATCTACACTTCCTGTAGGAGTTTACGGAGGTCATCAATGCGCGAACATTCCATTCGGTTTCGTAGCATGTGATCATATAGTAGAAATGATCCCGCCAAACAGCACATTTGGTAAGAACTTTCTGACCGTTCCTCTTGCAACAAGGCTAAACGGAGATGTTTGGAGAATCATGGCATCAAATAATACTACTACTGTTACAATCAATGGAGCTGCTCAACCTGTGATAAGTGCAGGTCAGTACATTGAAACAGTGCTAACAGGTTACTCGACAATTACTTCTGACAAACCTGTTCTGGTTGCCCAATATTCACCTTCTTCCAGCTTTGACGGTGTAACATCGGATCCATTCATGATGTTGATTCCACCGTTTGAACAATTTCTTGCCGCATATACTGTATCGACACCGGCTTCAGGATTTGCAATCAATTTTATAAATGTAGTTGCACCTAATGCAGTTGTTGGAGCTTTGACATTGGATGGTGTTCCTGTACCTGCAGTAAACTTTACTCCTATCGGAGTCTCGGGATACTCAGGCACACAGCTTCCTATAGCGGCAGGAACTCACAACCTTGCGGCAACACTTCCGTTCGGATGTTTCGTTTATGGGTTTGACAGCTATGATTCTTACGGCTATCCTGGTGGACAAGCGTTGTCGCAGATAGCAATAGTCTCAACTTTGTTTATGACTCCAAGGACGGCGATCAATCCTATCAACACGCAACATTGCGTGGATGCACTTGTCAAGGATCAGAATAATAATCCTCTTCCGGGTATCCGGGTTGACTTTGAAGTAAAGGGTGTCAACGTGGGAGCCGGCTTTGCGTTTACAAGCAATTCAGGAATCGCCAATTACTGCTACACAGGCACAAATGCCGGTAAGGATACAATCATCGGCACAACAGGTAGTCTGAAAGATACTGTATTTAAGACTTGGCAATCTGCATTACCGATTGAACTAACTGCGTTCACTTCAACAATAAATGGCAGGAATGTCACTCTCAATTGGACAACTGCTGATGAGGTAAACAACAAGGGTTTTGATGTTGAAAGAAAACTCGTTGATACATGGAGCAAAGCAGGATTTGTTGCAGGAAACGGAACTACTACAATACCTGTGAATTATGAATTCATTGACAATAATCTTTCCGCTGGTACATACAGCTACAGACTGAAACAAATAGACTTCAACGGAAATACTTCGTATTATAATCTCAGCAATGAAGTTGAAATAGGTATTCCGGATAAGTTTGCAATGTCACAAAACTATCCAAACCCATTCAACCCGTCAACATGCGTAAATGTAGATCTTCCAATTGACGGAAAGGCAAAGATCACAGTCTATGATAACTCAGGTAAGACGGTCGCAACATTGTTTGAAGGATTTAAGAGTGCCGGATATTACAAAGTGGAATTTAACGGTTCAAATCTCTCAAGCGGTGTTTATTATTACAGAATTGATTTCAATGCAGACGGAAGAGATTACAGCAAGGTTTTAAGAATGACGCTTGTTAAGTAATTTTATTCCGGACTGAATTCTCCATAGAGCGGAGCAGCAATGCTCCGCTTTTTTTTATATAAATTTTATCATTCTTTTCCTACAACGGTAATCTCATTTTCAACATTATTCAAAAAGTCTTCTGCCGTTTCACGCATGACTATAACTTCATGTTCATCTTTTATAAACTCCCTGTAAAGCGATTGCTTCATCTGCATTGACCTGGCAGCATTTAGATTCTTGTCGATAGAGTTTAAGAAATCTTCCTTGATTGCGTCTGATTTCGTCCACCCCTTTACTGTCTCAAACTTGTTGACATCACTATAAAGTCTGTTCATTCGTGTTTCGTACAATTGAAGATCACTAAAATTTACAATGTCATTTGTGTATTCCGTAAAGACGGCTGCAAAATTATTAGTCTTGTAGAGAAACTCAAATTTCCTTCTTTGCTGACCATGACTTATTCCATCACACCCATTAATGAGAGAAACAGAAAGCAGTAACAATATCAAAAACATTATTACGTTAGAATGCTTCATAGTCTAATCTTGGTTTTGCATGAATTCGCAATTGATCTTCACCGATAACTCGATAAGTGTCCGTCGAATTAAACTTGAGATACCCAGCAAGTCCGATCATAGCGGCATTGTCTGTTGTAAACTCATTCGATGGAAAATAAATGTCATATCCTTTTTGCTTCAGTGAGTTGAATCTTTGCTTAAGTTCAGAATTTGCAGAAACACCTCCGGAAATGGCGATCGTCTTCACGCCGTACTTCTCCGCCGCCTTCTTTGTTTTATCAAATAGCATACCTATCACAGCGTCCTGAAATGAAGCACAAATGTCATTGAGAGTCTGCTTGTTCAGATTGATTCCATCGTAGTTCTTTCTTAAGAAATACAGAACGGAAGTTTTGATTCCGGAAAAAGAGAAGTCGAACTCAGAATCCTTTATATTTGATCTCGGAAATTTGTGGAAAGAAGGATCACCATGTTTTGCTGAATCATCAATATGCTTGCCACCCGGATAACCATATCCAAGCAGTTTTGCAACTTTGTCAAACGCCTCTCCGGCTGCATCGTCAATTGTCCTTCCGATGATCTTGTGTTTAAATAGATCTTCGGCAAGTATGAGGAGAGTATGTCCGCCTGAAACTATGAGACCGATAAATGGAAAGCGGATCTTTGGGGAACCAATGAACGGGCTGTAAAGATGGGCTTGAATATGATTCACGGAAATGAATGGTATCTGTAAAGCAACGGAAAGTCCTTTTGCAAAATTGGAACCGACAAGTAACGCGCCAATCAGTCCCGGCTCGGTTGTAGCGCAAACGAGATTGGCATCATCAAGTTTTTTTCTGCCTTTTGCCAAAGCTGTTTCACATACATTAATGATTTTTTTGAGATGTTCTCTTGAGGCAACTTCGGGTACAACTCCACCGTATTGTGAATGAAACAATTGAGTTGAAATGATATTAGACAGCACTTTGTCGTCTTCAAGAATTGCCGCGGATGTCTCGTCGCATGAGGTCTCTATTGCAAGCGTGATCAATAGACTTTGTTAAACTTTTTTGAGTAAGAAAGTATTATCAGTGTCAAAGTTCAATTCTATTGATTTAACAGCGTAATAAATTTAACTTGACGCGTGAATAATAACACAATCCTTAAACTATTTGTATTCTTAATTTCTGTCCTCGCAATAGGACAAACTCCCGCATCGGCTCAGGTGAAACTTCTTGTCCCGATGGAACCGTCTCAAACAAATCATCTCAAAGCTTACGGAATTGCGTACCGTCATCTTCTCAACGGAAAAGAACTTGACTGGCTTCTTAACTACAGAGGCGGAGCATTTCTTTTTAATTATGATCAATCAGTTGAGAATGAATGCCGTCAGAAGAATGTTTCGTACGAACTTCTGAACGGAACTCAAACTGCAACAGCTTATGCAGATGCGCAGTCAGATGAAAGCAATACTGATATTGTTAGACTCGAAAAAGTTGCAAGAATAGCAGTATATGTTCCTCCAAATGCTCTGCCTTGGGATGATGCTGTTCAGCTTGTTCTTGAGTATGCCGAGATACCTTATGAGAAACTCTGGGATGAAGAAGTTCTCACGGGAAAATTGAAAGGCTTCGACTGGCTTCATCTGCACCACGAAGATTTTACGGGACAATACGGAAAGTTCTTCGCAACATACGGCTCTTCTCCTTGGTATCTGACGCAAAAGCAGATCAATGAAGATATGGCTGCAAAGTTCGGTTTTCCAAAAGTGTCACAGCTTAAACGGGCTGTTGTTGAGAAGCTTAGAGAGTATGTATCTAACGGAGGCTTTCTTTTTACTATGTGTTCGGCAACCGACACATACGACATTGCCCTTGCAACAAAGAATACCGACATCTGTGAAGTGATGTATGATGGTGATCCTGCTGATCCTGATGCGAACAGCAAGCTGGATTATTCTGAATGTCTAGCATTCGAGAATTTCAGCATCGACATGAATCCGTATGTTTATGAATATTCGAATATTGACATGACAAATCAGCTTCTTAACTACGGACAATTCAATGATAACTTTCGGCTTATTGACTTCTCTGCAAGAATAGATCCTGTCCCAACAATGCTTACTCAGAACCACACATACCTTGTCAGCGGTTTCATGGGACAGACAACAGGATTTAACAAGCAGTTCCTAAAAAAAAATGTAACGATACTCGGGATGAACGAAGGGACCGATATAGTAAAATATATACACGGAAATTATGGCAAAGGAACATTTACCTTTTTTGGAGGACATGATCCGGAAGACTATCAGCATGCCGTCGGAGATCCAAAGACTGAATTGGAGTTACATCCTCATTCTCCGGGTTACCGGTTGATTCTCAACAATGTGTTATTCCCTGCGGCAAAGAAGAAGAAACTTAAGACATAAGTCTTGCGTGTTAAGTAGAATTCTTATTTGTTTCATTTATATTGTAATGCTTACCGGTTGCAAATCAGAAAAAATAGTTTCGGATTCAACAGTAAGTATTAAAGATGATATAGGCGTTGATCTCAAGTTTGATACCCGTCCGAACAGAATCATCTCTTTAGCTCCTAATGTGACAGAAGCTTTATACTCAATCGGCGCAGACTCTTTGCTGGTTGGTGTTACGGATTTTTGCGACTATCCTCCTTCTGCAAAGCTGAAGAAATCCGTCGGGAACTATCTCAGCCCGGATTTCGAAACAATAATCTCTCTCAAGCCCGACCTTGTCATCATGTACATAACAAACTCCTCGGGTCCTGCTTACAAGACCCTTACAGACAATCACATAAAAGTCTTTGCTTCCAATCCCCAAGACATCTCCGGAATAAAAAAAATGATTGCTGATTTTGGATATCTGACCAACAGAAAAATATTTGCAGATTCAGTAACCGCCCTTATTGATGCGGAGATTTTATTGGATGACAATTTTTCCAAACGTGACAGCGCATTCATTGTAATTTCAGTCAACCCTCTTATGACCGCCGGCGGAAAGACATTTGTAAGTCAAGTAGTTGAGAAGGCCGGTTTTATAAATATATTCGACAAGCTTTTGATTGAGTATCCCGTCATCAGCGCAGAAGAACTGCTTAAGAAATATCCTGCTGTTATGATATTTCCTACTGATACAACCGACTTAGGAAAAGTAAATGAATCAGTCAACGAACTGAGGAAGAGTTCAGGCTCAGCAGTTGATAGTGCCAGACTGATCTTTGTTGATGATGACATCATGTTCAGACCGGGTCCCAGAATAATTGAAGCTTTGAGAGTCCTCAAAAATAAGAAACTGCAATCAACAAAATAGATTCACAATAGATTGAAAATGGAAAATTGAAAATTGAAATTGATAAAATGGAAAATGGAAATGGAAAGTGGAAAATTGAAAATTGAAAATGGAAAATGGAAAATGGAAAATGGAAAATGGAGAATGGAAGGCACTATCTAATTCTTTATTTTTAATTTCTAATTTTCAATTTTCAATTGCTCTCAATGCCGTCCCAAACTTTGCCCATTCATTTTTGAATGACATTGCCTAAATTTGCCGATGATTTCACTAAACGGCATATCTGTACGCTACGGCTCAAAAATATTGTTCGACGACGTGTCCCTTCGCGTTTCCGGTAAGGACAGGGTTTCACTTGTAGGATCAAATGGTGCAGGCAAATCAACCATGCTCAAAGTAATTGCAGGATTAAATGTCCCGGATTCGGGAGAAGTGGCATTATCCAAGCATACTACCATCGGATATTTGCCTCAGGAAGGAATTGAATACGCGGGAAAAACTCTCTACGATGAGATCTATTCATCAGCCGGAGACATCAACAAGATACAGCAGGAACTTACTGCTATCGAAAAAGAAATGTCGGAGGTTACTGATACAACTTCCGATGAATTCATGGATCTGATAAACGAATACGGCGAGCTTCAGGAAAGATTTCAGATGCTTGACGGATTCAGACTGAAATCCAAGATTGAAAAAATTCTGATGGGACTCGGCTTTAGTGAGAGTGATATCAACAGAATGACAGATGAGTTCAGCGGCGGATGGCAGATGCGTATAGCCCTGGCAAAACTTCTTCTCTCAAATCCCTCTATACTGCTGCTTGATGAACCGACAAATCATCTTGATATTGAATCATTGATATGGGTCGAGAATTATCTTAAGGCTTATCTTGGTGCAATTGTGCTGGTATCGCACGACAGAAGTTTTCTTGATAACATTGCAGACCGTACTGTTGAGATCTCGCTTGGAAATGTAACTGAATATTCCGGCAACTACTCATTCTACAAAATGGAAAAAGAAGTGCGAAAAGAGCTTCTTGAGAATCAATACAACAATCAGCAGAATTATCTTAAACAGCAGGAGAAATTCATAGAACGGTTCAGATACAAATCAACCAAAGCCAGGGCGGTTCAAAGCAGGATAAAGCTTCTTGACAAGATGGACAAGATCGAACTCGAAGATGAAGAATCTACCGTCAAATTCTCATTCCCGCCGGCAACTCATTCAGGAAAAGTGGCAATTGAGATCGAAGGCCTTATCAAGAGTTACGACGGCAAACATAATGTACTCGAAAACATTGACCTGCTCATCAGCAGAGGCGAGAAGATCTGCCTGGTTGGCGTCAATGGTGCCGGAAAATCAACATTGACAAGGATCATTGCGGGACTTGAGC
The DNA here is from genome assembly GCA_016704345.1 of Ignavibacteria bacterium. GTDB lineage: Bacteria > Bacteroidota > Ignavibacteria > Tepidaquicellales > Tepidaquicellaceae > JADJAH01. Next base: position 229,819 of record JADJAH010000013.1, read on the forward strand.
CAATCAACTCAGGCATTATAAAAGACGGTCATTTGGTAGAGAAGAAATTTTATGCTCAGAATCAGGCGGAGACATTGGATCATAACCGGACTGTTCTCGAGACTATGGAAACATCTGCAACAGGTGACATAACAAAAAATCTCAGATCGATCCTGGGAAGTTTTCTTTTCAGAGGTGATGATGTATTCAAGAAAGTCGGGGTACTTTCCGGTGGGGAGAAGTCGCGACTGGCTTTGGCGAAAATGCTTATTGAACCTTCCAACTTTCTGATACTTGACGAACCGACGAATCATCTTGACATGAGGTCCAAAGAAGTTCTTATGAATGCATTGAATAAGTATGAAGGTACTGTGTTGATAGTCTCACATGACAGGGAATTTATTGACGGCATAGTGAACAAGGTTATAGAAGTGAAGGGAAAAAAGATCAGGACTTACAACGGCAATGCAAAGGATTATCTAGATGCTAAAGAGAAGGAACTTGTTTCACAAAGGGCGGATGAGATGCGTCTTTCAAAGCATGAGACGTATAGAGTAGACAAGCCTGCTGAAAAAAAGGTCTCGACTCATGAAATTAAGAAGAAGAAGAAAGAATTGACTAGAGCTACGCAACCGATCAAGACAAAGATCAAGGAATTAGAAGATGAGGCAAAAGGATTAGAAGAACGAATTGCCAAACTTGAGATCATTATGGGAAGTCCTAATTTTTATAGCGGTTCTTACGACATCATAAAGACGACGAACGAATATAACAATTTAAAGGATGGTCTGAAATACGTATATTCAAAATGGGAAGAGCAATCTGCGAAACTTTCCGAAATCGAAATACAATTCTCAAATGAAAACTAAAAAATACAAATGAAAAGAGCATTCTCAGTAATGTTACTAACAGTTTTTTGTTTGATTTCAGGAAATAGTCTGTTTGCCGGTGAAAATAATGATCCGAGATTAAAGTTGAATGATAACTCAAAAGTCAGTCCCTTAAGCATAAAGGAAAGGGATTACCTCCAAGCTAAAACTGCGGAAAACGTAAGGACAGGAAAATACAGTCTCTTCTATCTTGACTTCCAGCTTGGATACGGATCTACAAAACCAAATTATGATGTTAAGTCAGGTTCAACTGCCAATATTTCCTCATCCTCCCAAGGCGGGTTCACCGGAGCGGCATTCCTTACAGTAACGCTGTTTGATTTGCTAAATCTTACTACCGGACTGGATTTCACTAAGAAGAATTTTGGATTGACGGCTGATTCACTTCTAACTGCACAGGATGTTTCAAACAGCTATTTGAACGTGCCGATCTTGTTTAATTTCGGCGGACAAGTTTCAGATAAGATTGGAATTAATCTTGCAGCAGGTCCTTATTTCGGATTTTTGATGGGAGACGAAGATAACCTGAAGGAACTTGGCTTAAAGAACTTTGACTTTGGTATTGATGCAATGCTTACTGCAGACTATGCCTTGAATCAGTTTGTAAGCATCCTGTTAGGAACTGCTATGCAGTTTGGAGGCTTGAACAATCTCGGAAGTACGCTTAATGTGGAGAATGTAAAGACTACCAATTGGAGAGGTTTCACGGGAATCAGAATAGGACTCTGATGATTCCGAATTGTTGATTACTAATCGAAGCTTCATTTAGGTGATCATAGATCTATTCATAATAAAGGGTAAACGAAGATCAGTGATTTTGCTGGTCTGAGTTATTGTGTAAATGTTTAGGTGCTTCATGCATAAACAGACCACGCGCATGAAGCATGCATTCAAAGTAAGTTTGTCAGATTGTTAACAAATCAAAGTATATGAGTATTTTTGCCGGCCGTGGCTAAGAAAATTCAACCTAAGAAAACTCAGCAGATACAATCTTCATCAGCAGATTGGGAGATTCTCATCTCTAAATATTTCTGGCTGGTGATACCTGTCTTTGCGATCGTATATTATTTGAGCAGCAAGTATTCTCCCGGTTTCTATCAGGATGATGAGATCGGGCATTTCATTAATATGAAGGAATTCTGGAATGATCCTTTCATAATACTTGGGAACTGGCCCAAGCCTGGATACAAATTGTTCATGATAATACCTTCACTGTTTGGTTATGAAACTGTGTTGTTCTTCAATGCGCTGATTGCTTCCACCACGGTTTATCTTACCTACCTTCTGATAAGGGCTTATGATATTCGCTACGCATTTTTCGGTGCAATGATGCTGGCTTTTCAGCCGTTGTTCTTTGACCTGTCTTTCAGATCTTACGCGGAAATATTTACGGCGCTATTGCTTGTACTGATGATCTTGCTTTATAAGAAGGAACATTTTGTATGGGCGGCACTTACATGCGGATATATTTTCACAGTGAGGCAGGAAGCTGCGCTTATAGGAATAGCAATGGCCATAATGCTTTTTGGAAAGAAACAATATCTGGCAATTGTCATGCTGGGCGTCTTTCCGGTGCTATTCAATTTAGCCGGATATCTCAAGAGCGGTGATATTCTCTATGTAATTACTGAAATGAACACGCTTGGTGCAATGTACTTTGGCGGTGATAAGCGCGGTTTCTTTCATTACTTCAAAGTTTACATCTACATAATTGGTCCCGTGTGCCTGACATTATTTCTGCTGGGCTTTTTTGGATTCTTCTCAGATACTTCAAAGATCAAAGAGTACTTCAGCAAGTATGCTCTTGTGTATATTGTGTTTCTCATCACGTTCCTGGTTCAGGCAATGCTTATGGTTAAAGGTACAAACCCGGGCACATGGAGATATCTTTTGCACATCTCTCCGCTTGCAGCATTCTTTGCTGCAGTAGGTTTGAACAATTTGGCAGTTGACAACTTCAGGAAGACGGCGTACATAATTTTTGGTACTCTGGGATTTTTTACACTTGTGTTCCTTTCAAAGGATACCAACGGACTTGACTTGCTTGATATAGCCGAGTACGGAAAGCTTGCTGTAGTAGCAGTGACAGCAGTTCTTGCTGTTGTTCTTTTCAATAAAGATAAAAGAGCATACCTGAACAAACTTTCTGTCGTCCTCATTTTATTGTCTGCAGTTTACTTGTTGATGAGCTTTAAGCCAAGAGAATATTCTCCTGAGAATCTTGCAGTCAAGGAAATGGGTTCTTTTCTTGCAGGGAATGAATTTGACAATAAGAAAATAATAGTGACTACACAGACATCCAGTCCCGTATTTTTGTTCGGGGATTTCTCAGCCGAAAGGAAGAAGAACTTCGTCCATCTGAATACAAAAAATTTGTCAACTGCTGCTAAGGGAGATATCATTGTATGGGATTCTCACTACGGGTACAGACCCGAGTATGAGAACGATGTAAAGTTTGAGGTACTGCAGAAAGACTCAACATTAAAGCTGCTCAACCAGTTTGCTTCATCAGATAAGCGCTATCAGGCCTTTGTTTTTGAAAAAATGAATTAAAGAATTCTCATATTAAATGAAACCAACAAAAGAAAATTTTGAACAGTGGAATGAAGAGCTAGCCGAGAAACATGACTTGGACAAGTTCTACAATCACCCCAATTTTGCATTCCGATATATTGAGCAAAAAAGAATTTCAAAACTAATTGAACTCGCCGAGATAAAATCAACCGACAAAGTGCTGGAAGTCGGCTGCGGCGCAGGACACATTCTTGAGCAGATCAAAATGGGAGAACTTTACGGTATCGACATATCCGATATACAAATTCAGCGCGCAATGAAACGGCTTGGCAGCAAAGTTAAGCTGTCAAAGGCTCCGGGTGAAAAGATTCCTTTCGAAGACAAATTCTTCGATAAGATACTTTGCTCCGAAGTAGTTGAACATGTTCTGGATCCGCGGGAAGTACTAAAGGAAATGTCAAGAGTCCTCAAGGATGACGGCATATTATCGCTTTCAATTCCAAATGAAGATGTAATTAATTCAACAAAGAAGTTTCTGAAAAAGACAGGATTGATCAAGCTGATTGACAACAAGAAAGATACTGAAGGCTGGGAACTTGCGGCTAAAGACAATCTTGACGAATGGCATCTTCACAGTTTCTCTCTGGCACTTGCTGAAAAATTCTCATCGGGAATTTTTAAAACAACCGGGATCTCTAAAATTCCTAATGCTGTCTTTCCTGCAAGATATGTAATTCAATACAAGAAGATCTGAATTTGGAAGCATCACTGAAGTCATGCTTGATCTACGGAGGCGGGGGATTCATTGGTTCGCATCTTGCCGAGGAACTGTTGTCTCATGGCTATAAAGTTACGGTGTTTGACAAGCTGAATTTCTCGCAAAGGAACCTGCTGAATGTAGTTGACAAAATTAGAATCATAGAAGGGGATTTCAACAACATAGTTGACATTCGGAAATCGCTCGATGATATTGATTATGTATTCCATTTAGTAAGCTCAACACTTCCGGCCGGCTCAAATGAAAATCCTGTTTATGATGCGGAGTCAAATCTTATTTCCTCGTTAAGACTCTTTAGGGAATGCACTGACCGAAAAATTAAGAAAATAATATTCTTGTCTTCAGGCGGCACTGTGTACGGCATACCCGATTCAATTCCAATTACAGAAGATCATCCTACAAAACCAATTTGTTCATACGGTATCATAAAGAAGACCATCGAAGATTATCTGTATTTGTTTCATCAATTGCATAATCTTGATTACAATGTCTTTCGGCTTTCCAATCCTTACGGGGAAAGGCAGAACCCTTATGCCGCCCAGGGTGCCATCGCCGTCTTCCTGAATAAGATCCTGAAAGATGAAGAAATTGTGATTTGGGGCGACGGGGAAGTAGTAAGGGATTACATATACATTAAGGATGCCGCAAATGCTCTGGTAACTTCCATCACAACTGATTCACCACATAAACTTTTCAATCTTTCGGCGGGAATCGGATATTCACTTAATCAGATCATTGATGTGATAAAAAATGTTACCGGAAAAACGGATGTCAAAATCAGATATCAGGAAAAGAGAAGTTTTGATGTTCCGGTAAGTGTTCTTGACAATTCGCTTATTGCAAGAGAGCTAGGTTGGAAACCGGAGACATCATTCAATGACGGTATCGAAGCGACATATAAATATTTTGTCAATGCTGATGAGTGATAACTCGAACATTACACTGAGCGTGTTCTTTCCTGCGTATTATGATGAAAAGAATATCGGCAAAGTTGTGGATTCTGCAATTAAAGTTCTTGATGAGCTTAAGCTTAAGGATTATGAAATCACAATCATTGAGGACGGGAGTCCCGATAAGACAGATGAAGTTGCTGATGAATTAGCGAAGAAATATGACAAGGTCAGCGTAATACATCATGAAAAGAACATGGGATACGGCGCTACATTGAGGGACGGATTTATGAATGCGAAAATGGATTATGTATTCTATACGGACGGTGACAATCAGTTTGACTTGCAGGAGCTTAAGAAATTTGTTGCGCTGATACCTTATACAGATATTGTTGTCGGCTACAGAAAAAGAAAACAGTACTCTACATATAGAAAAGTTACTTCACTTGTATATAATTTTGTTCTGCGCTTTTTGTTTGATATTGATTACGTTGATGTTGACTGTGCGTTTAAACTCATTAGGACCGATCTTTTCAGAAAGATCAAAATCGATTCCGTGGATGCTTTCATAGATGCAGAGATACTTCTCAAAGCAAAAGCATTAGGCTACACTTCAACTGAAGTAGGAGTGAAACACTTGCCGAGGGTTGATGGGATATCTACGGGTGCAAGACCTTCAGTGATCTTCAGAACAATAAAAGAAATTACTGAATACAGGAAGCAATATCTGAATGAAATTTCAAAGCAAAAACACTTCAACTCTTAGCCGTCTATCTTTACGTATTTTAATCGGAGTGAATTTCCGAGAACAGTAACCACATCGCTGAAAGCCATCAGCATTGCAGCCATAACAGGACCAATCACAATTCCGAAGGGCACAAAAACGCCCGCAGCTATTGGAATTGCAAGAGCATTGTAAAAGAATGCCCAGAAAAAATTCTCCTTAATTACAGTTACAGTTTTTTTAGAAATGTTGATTGCTTTCAGAAGATTATTTAGATCATCTTTTACAAGTATAACATCTGCCGAGTCAATAGCTATGTCCTGACCGGTGCCGACGGCTATTCCAACATTTGCCTTTGCAAGTGAAGGTGCGTCATTAATTCCATCACCCACCATTCCCACATTTCTTGACTTTGACTGAAGTGCAGTAACAATCTTCTCCTTTTCATCAGGCAATGTTCTTGACGAATAATCTTCTATCTCGAGTTCAATCGCTACTCTTCGTGCTGCAGAGTCATTGTCGCCTGAAATCATGAATATGTCGATGCCTTTCTTCTTCAATTTCTTAATGACGCTTGCAGCATTCTCTTTCAATTCATCATCAATTTCCACTACTCCGGATATCTCTCCGTTTATGGCTACGAAGAGATTGCTCTTGCTTGCTTCAAAAATTATGTTTGAAAATGAAACATTATTCTTCTTGAGGAATTCTTCATTGCCGACTGTAACTCTCTTGTCGTTTACTAATGCACTTACACCGAGTCCGGTCTCAGTAATGAAGTCTTTGACCTCAAATGATGAAGTAATGTTGTTATCAAGAGAATACTTTACAATAGATTTTGCTATCGGATGAGAAGAATGTTTTTCCAAAGAATAGATCATCTTTAGAATCTGATCTCTTGTGTACCCATTGAATACATAAACGTTCTTTACATTGATCACCCCGGTAGTAAGCGTTCCGGTCTTATCAAAACACATTGTGTTAACTTTCATAAGATTCTCAATACCGTCGATGTTGTTGAACAGGATTCCGTTTTCGGCCGCCCTTCCAACTCCCAGTACGATTGCAATGGGTGAAGCCAGTCCCAGCGCACACGGGCAAGCAATTATTAAAACAGAAACTGCAAAAAGCAGCGACTTGTCAAATGGAGTATTCAAAGCAAAATACCACACTGCAAAAGTAACTATTGAGATGAGTATGACAACAGGCACAAACACTGCGGAGATCTTATCGGCAAGTTTCTGAATTTTTGGTTTCTGTGCGGATGCGTCCTTTACAAGCGCTATGATCCGTGAAAGCATTGTATCGTCGCCTACCTTTTCAGCCGTCATCTTAAGGAAGCCATTCTTTAGTACTGTACCGCTAATAAGAAAATCTCCGATAGATTTTTCGATCGGCAGACTCTCACCGGTCATTGCACTTTCGTCAACAACACCGAAACCCTCAATGAGTGGACCGTCGACCGGAATTTTGTCGCCTGTCTTAACTATAACAATGTCAGTGAGCTTTACTTTCTTGAATGGTACAAACAGTTCATTGCCGTCACGAATTATATTAACTACTTTTGCCTGCAAGTCTTTAAGTTTCTTTACTGATGACTGCGTCTTGGTCTTAAGCACTGTTTCGAGATAATTACCTATAAGAATAAATGTGACAATCATTGCGGCAGTTTCAAAGTAGACTTCCTTATTACTGTTGAATGCTTCAATCTTCAGGTCAAATACAGTGTTTGCAGCGATTGCAGTACTGTAAAAAAATGAGGAGAGACTTCCAAGCGATATCAACGTATTCATGTCAAACTTCCTGCTCTTCAGAGAATTGTATGTCCCGCGTATGAACTTCTCTCCGCACCAGAAAATTACTACGGAGGTTAATGCAAATAAGATTATCAAAACAGCTTTCTCGGGAAGATGAATGAACGGTATGTTGAAGTGATCTTTCATGCTAAGAAACATGATAATCAACGACAGGATTGCAGATACATAAATCTTTAGTCTAAGAAGGTTCAGGCTCTTCTTTCGTTTGATGTCAGTTTCGTATTCATCATCATCTGATGAAACGCCGAATCCCAGCGATTCGACATGTTTCTTAATTTCCGAACGGCTGATCTGTGCAGGACGATAAGTGACACCGCATATCTCTGAGGTGAAATTTACTTCAACTGAGTTTACACCTTTTGTCTTTTCAAGATAAGATTTTATGCTTTGTGCACAGCCTGAGCAGTTCATTCCAATTACATCAAACTCATATAGCTCTTCATTAGCTAAAGGTTTATTGACCGAAATTTTCTCTGAAGCGTTTGTTGAATTTTGCATTTCAGATTCTCAATATTTTATCTGCTATTTTGACTGCTTTGAAATTCTCATTCACGTCATGAACCCTCAGAATATCCGCACCGCAATTGATGGCAACAGTGCTTGCAGAAATAGTGCCGAAAATTCTTTCATCTACTGGTGTAGGAAAGATCTTGTCAATGAAACTTTTTCTTGAAAGTCCGATTAAAACCGGATATCCAAGTTCTCTTAAAACTCCAACATTCCTTATGAGTTCTAAGTTGTGCTCCAAAGTTTTTCCAAACCCAATTCCCGGGTCGATAATAATTTGCGAAATGCCCGCCTCTTTTGCAATCTTCGCTGAAGTTCTCAAATAATTGAGCACTTCCATAACAACATCATTGTAGACCGGATCTTTCTGCATATTCTCCGGAGTGCCTTTGATATGCATTAGAACACATGAAGCGTTGTGTTTGGCAGTTACAGCGGCAATGTCTTTGTCAAAGCGAAATCCGCTTATGTCATTCACTATACAAGCTCCTTCTTTCAGGCATTCATCGGCAACTTCACTCTTGTATGTATCTATTGAAATTGGGATGCTGAGTTTTCTTGAAAGGGCATTTACGACGGGAACTACTCTTTCGAGTTCTACAGCGATTGATACTTTCTGAGCGCCCGGCCTTGTTAGATTCGCCGCCAACATCTATGAAATCGGCTCCGGCTTTCTGCATAAGCAAAGCATCTTCAACAACTTTGTCGAGAATAACAGCCGAGTCAAAATATTTACCGCCGTCTGAAAATGAATCCGGCGTTATATTAAGAACGCCCATCAGAAAAGTTCTGGAGCCAAAATCGTATTCCGCCTTTGCAAAACGATATTTCAATTTACTTCTGCTCCGGAATCAATAGCGCCGTCAGTAGTAACGATCCTCAATTCTTTTCCAAGCTTTGCTGCCAGAAGCATTCCCTGGGATTCAATTCCCATGAGTTTTGATGGCTTCAGATTATCCACAAGAACAATTGATTTTCCAATGAGGTCTTCCGGCCGATAATGTTCGGAAATACCGGAAACAATCTGTTTCTCCTTATCTCCCACTTTGAGACGAAGTTTAAGAAGCTTCTTGCTGTTTGGAACATTCTCACATTCCAGTACTTCTGCTATTTTGAGCACCACCTTCTTGAAGTCATCTATAGTAATGAGTCCAATGCCGGAATCATCTCCACCTGATTGAGTGTTTGCGGCTTCGTTTGAATCAGTCTTTACATTCTTGCTGATTTGCTCGTCTTCAATTATCGGGAAGAGTATAATGTTTTCTCCCAATTCTTCACCGTCATTAATTTTCGGGTTTGCGGCATCGTCCCACTTCAGATCCGCAATACTTGATTTAAGTATTTTGAGGATCTTGTCCGATGCGTCAGGAAGGAAAGGCCGGAAGACAACCGCTAGCGAGAAGCAGAGTCTAAGACAATCATTTATCACTGCGGCACACTTATCCTTGTCAGATTTTATGAGCTTCCAAGGTTCAGTGTCATTAAAATACTTATTGGCATTCCTCGCAATGTTCATTGCTTCAGACAATGCATCTTTGAATTTGAATGCATCCAGATTTTGTGCTATTAAAGTTGTCTGATTGCGAACATAGTTGAACAGTTCAACAGACTCAGTTGAATCACTCGATCTTACCGGAATTTTATTCTCAAATTTGTTCTTTGCAAAGACCACCGTCCTGTTTACAAAATTTCCCAAAATCGCCGCGAGCTCATTATTGTTCCTTGCCTGAAGATCTTCCCATGTAAAATCAGTATCCCTGTTCTCCGGGAGAGTGGCTGCCAGTGCGTATCTTATAGAATCGACGCTGAATTTCTCGACTATGTCTTTTACAAGTATGCCTGTGCCTCTGCTCTTGGATTGTTTGAGTCCTCCTATGTTAAGAAATTCATTTGCCGGAACATTGTATGGTAGTATGTAATCACCATGTCCCATCAGCATCGCGGGAAAGATAAGCGCATGAAAAACAATGTTGTCCTTACCTATGAAATGTATCAGCTTGGTGTTCTCGTCAAACCAGTATTTTTTCCACCCTTCGGCATCACCTTTATTTTGAAACAACTCTTTAGTTGCGGTAATGTATCCAATAGGCGCCTCAAACCAGACATAGATTACTTTGCCTTCATTATCTTTCAAAGGTACTTTGACGCCCCAGTCTAGATCCCGGGTTATTGCCCTGTCTTTCAGCCCCGTCTTCAGCCATCCTTTGCAATAATTGAGAACATTCTGTTTCCAGTCAGTCTTTGTGTTTATCCACTCATCAAGTTTCTGCTGAAAATCAGCCAGTGGAAAATAGAAATGAGTTGACTCTTTGACTACAGGAGTATCGCCTGTTATCTTAGATTTTGGATTGATCAATTCAAGCGGGGAAAGATTGCTGCCGCAATTCTCGCATTCATCACCGCGTGCATTTTCGTATCCGCAAACGGGACAAGTGCCTGTTACAAACCTGTCGGCAAGAAATCGATTCTCCTTTTCTGAAAATAGCTGCTTGTCAGTCTTTTGAGTGAGTATGCCTTTCTCGTACAGAGTAAGAAAAAATTCTTTAGCTGTTTTATGATGTTCTTCGTTTGATGTTCTCGAGTAAATATCAAATTCTATCTTAAGATCATCAAACCCTTTCTTATTTGCAAAGTGATATCGGTCGATAATCTGTTGAGGTGGAACACCTTCCTGTATTGAGGCCATTTCAATCGCAGTTCCGTGCTCATCCGAGCCGCAAATGAAAATCACTTCATCTCCGGCAAGCCTTCTGTATCTGACGTAAATATCCGGAGGAAGATATGCACCGGCAATATGCCCGATGTGTGTAAAACTGTTAGCGTACGGAAGAGCCGCAGTAACAAGGTATCTGGAGTTTTTTTGCATTGGCAAATATACCGATTACATTTTTTGATATAAATGATTATTCTGAAGGCGATCTGGAGTGGAGAATAGATGGAAATTGAGAAATAGGAAATTGGAAAGTGGAATTGACAATTAAGATCTGAGAGTGACAACTCTATCAGTCACAGAGAATCCTGGCTAAAGGAGAAGGTTATTTGCTATCCAAAGGTCACTTGCCTTGCCGGGTAGGCTTGTAAAGATGTTCCTTTTAACTTGTCACTTTAAACCTTTAAATCTTAGAGAAATCTGCTCTTTGTTTCAGCATCCGGAATTCTGCATGCATCTTTTTTACCGAACCACTTATATCGGTTTTTAGCAATGTAATCATAAACAATATCTCTCAATGCCTTCGGAAAAACCCTAAATAATATTGAAAGGGGGTACGGAAAGGTAGCATTGAAGCAATTTTCAATGCCGCTGATGATTTATCATAAAGTTTGCCTTGCGTTATCAGAACAACTGAATCAAGCTTTTCAGCATCCTTTTGAAATTTCACAAGGAGGTTCTTGCCTGTTTCAGATTGTAGAGAAGCAAATTTGAATTTGTTTGCCTTATCCCGATCAATTATAAAATTGACTGATGCATTACACATGTTGCAAACACCGTCAAAGAGAATGATACCTTTTTCTTTCATCTTAAAATAAATATGTCAAAACTATGATTTATATTAGGTAAATTTTAGCCAATTTTTTTTGATGCCAAACTCTCCACAACAAATAGCGGTTATTGGCGACATTCATGGCTGCATCCATACTTTGGAAAAGCTTTACAGAAAGCTTTCCGGAGAGAAGTTTGTATATTCGGTTGGAGATTTAGTCGACAGAGGGAAATATTCAAAAGAAGTAGTAGCATTCGTAATTGAGAATGGGATCAAAACTGTTAAAGGTAATCGTGAAGACATGATGCTGAAGGCGGTTGAAAATTCTGACAAACTCTTGTCATTTATGAATAAGGAGACAGAACATTATTATTCAAATGGCGGCAGGGAGACACAGTACTCGTATATCGGCACAAGATCTTTTAAAGATGTAAAGAAGTTTGGCAAGAAACTGAAGTCAATTGGTCATTATGAATTTGCCGTCAGTATGCCATTAAAATATGAGTTTAAGAAAGCCGTAATATCTCATGCCGGAATAATTACTGATGGCAACGATATCACAATTCTCTGGAATAGAAGAGAACCTGCATTCATAGAAAAGCTTCAGATCCACGGACACACACCTCTAAAAGATTTTGCATTCAAGCCAAATCACTTTATCAACATTGACACAGGATGTGTTTATGGTAATAAGCTGACAGCTGTTATTGTTGATACGAACCTGGGGAAAGTGATCGAGGTCATTCAGGAAAATTGTGATCCTAAAGACACGGGGGATTTCAATTAGGAATTAGGAATTAGGAATTAGGAATTAGGAATTAGGAATTAGGAATTAGGAATTAGGAATTAGGAATTAGGAATTAGGAATTAGGAATTAGGAATTAGGAATTAGGAATTAGGAATAGTTAGACCATTTGATATTTCTTTGCAGAAAGAAATAATCTCAAATTTTACAGGAAGGAACAGCTTCACAACAACTTTCAACTCTCCATTTCATTATCAATTATCAATTTTCAATTATCAATTTTCAATTTTCAATTTTCCACTTTCCGCTTTCTCTTCTTTCATTGTTAAAGGCCCTCAAAATGCGTACTTTACGGCTTTAAATTCGGGGCTATAGCTTAGCTGGTAGAGCGTTTCGTTCGCAACGAAAAGGTCACCGGTTCGACTCCGGTTAGCTCCACTCAATAGTCTCATTACCCTATATTAAAGCTCCGAATTGTGTTTTCGTAACAGTGATTTTGATTCAAAATTTGCCGGATTTCGTACACAATATGAAATTTGCAATTATGCTTTTTAGTTGATCAATCAGAAAATAGTTCACTGATAATTTCATCTAAATGATTTTTTAACGAAGAGTATTCCCAAAGGAATTTAACAATGATTACAATAAACTAAGTACAGTCAAAAACAGATGGCAAATGAAAAGATAGTACCAGTCAATATTGAAGAGGAAATGAAATCCTCTTACATTGACTATTCAATGTCCGTTATAGTTGCAAGAGCTCTTCCGGATGTTCGTGACGGACTGAAGCCGGTGCACAGAAGAGTTTTGTTTGGTATGAATGAACTTGGTCTGGCTCCAAACAGGGCTTACAAGAAATCTGCAAGAATTGTCGGAGAAGTGCTTGGTAAGTATCACCCCCACGGTGACAAAGCCGTGTATGATACCATGGTACGTATGGTTCAGGAATTTTCTCTAAGGTATCCGCTGGTTGACGGACAAGGTAATTTCGGTTCGGTTGACGGCGACTCACCCGCAGCGATGCGTTATACAGAAGTAAGATTGTCGCGCGTTGCAGAAGCATTGCTTCAGGACCTTGAGAAGAATACGGTAGATTTTGTTGCAAACTTTGACGATACGCTTACCGAACCCTCCGTACTGCCTTCGATTATGCCCAATCTTCTTGTTAACGGCTCAAACGGTATTGCCGTGGGTATGGCGACAAATATTCCTCCGCACAATCTCAACGAGGTTTGTGACGGAATTATTCATCTGATTAAGAATCCTGATGCTGACATAAAGAAACTTATGAAGTTTGTAACAGCACCCGACTTTCCAACCGGAGCAATAATCTATGGCTATGACCCGGTTAGAGAAGCTTATGAAACCGGAAGGGGAAAAGTTATTCTCAGAGCAAAAGCATCCATAGAAACTGAAAAGAACGGCAGGCAAAACATTGTCATTACCGAGATACCTTATCAGGTAAACAAAGTATCACTCATAGAGAATATTGCACAGCTGGTAAGGGATAAGAAGATCGAAGATATTTCAGAGATCAACGATGAAAGCGATAGGGACGGTATGAGAATTCTCATTGGGCTTAAACGCGATGCGAATCCACATGTGATCATCAACAATCTCTACAAGCATACACAAATGCAGACCACCTTCGGTGTGATTATGCTTGCGCTTGTAGAAGGCATCCCAAAGGTTTTGAACCTTAAGGAGATGATGGTGCATTTCATCAACCACCGTCTAGATGTAATTGTAAGAAGGACGAAGTTTGAACTTGATGCGGCTGAAAAACGCGCTCACATTCTTGAAGGCTACATCATAGCTCTTGATAACATAGATGAGATCATCAAGCTCATAAAGAAATCAAAAGATACTCCAACTGCAAAAGAAGGCTTGATGAAAACATTCAAGCTATCTGATATTCAGGCGACGGCGATCCTGGAAATGAGATTGCAAAGACTTACCGGACTTGAAAGAAAGAAGATTGAAGATGAATATAAGGAAGTGCTTAAAACTATTGAGAGACTCAGAAGAATTCTTGACAGTGAACAATTGCGAAGGGAAATGATTTGCGACGATCTCAAAATGCTTAAGGAAAAGTTTGGAGACGAAAGAAGAACTTCAATCATTCATGATGTCAGAAAGATGTCAGACGATGACATGATGAAAGAGCTTGTGAAGGAAGAAGATGTTGTGATAACAATATCAAACAAAGGCTTCATAAAAAGGATACCCGTAAACTCTTACAAGACTCAGGGCAGAGGCGGCAAGGGAATCAAAGGCGCATCAACAGGCAGCAGTGAGGATGATTTCATCGAGCACATGTTCATCGGTTCTACTCATCAGTATATAATGTTTTTCACGGATAAGGGAAAATGTTACTGGCTCAAAGTTTACGACATACCCGAAGCCAGCAGAACATCCCGCGGTAAGTCCGTGTTGAATCTCATTGAGAAAGAGAAAGAAGAAAACATCTCGGCGTTCCTGATGGTTAAAGATTTCAGCGAGCCGCTGTTTATAACTATGGCGACAAAAAACGGTGTGATAAAAAAGACTGCGCTCGTTAGTTATTCAAACATCAGAAGAAACGGCATCGTAGCTATTAATCTTAACGACAATGACCGGCTCGTTGATGTAAGACTCACAAACGGTTCGCAGGAAATTCTCATCGGTTCACATGACGGACAGGCAATCAGATTCAACGAGTCGCATGTAAGAGACATGGGACGAACTGCAACCGGAGTAAGGGCAATCAATCTTGCAAAGGGTGATTATGTTGTTGGACTTGTCGCTGTCACAAGGCCAAGCGCTACAATACTTGTCGTAACAGATAAAGGCTATGGCAAGAGAAGTGATCTTGCGGATTACAGAATTACCAATCGCGGCGGTAAAGGTGTTATTACAGTTAAGACTACTGAGAAAGTCGGAAAGTTAATCTCGATAAAGGAAGTGACAGACACAGACGATCTTATGATCATTACTTCCAAAGGAATTCTTATCAGACAGAAAGTAAAAGATATCAGGGTGATGAGTAGGAATACACAGGGAGTGAGAGTCATCCGGCTTGATGAAGGTGATACTATCTCGGCGATTGCAGGGACTGCTGAGGAAGAGAAAATAATAGAAGATTGAGAATTGAAAGTTGAAATTTGAGAGTTGAGAATTGAGAATTGAAAATTGAAAATTGAGTGCGAAGACATTATTGGCATGGCTAATATACAATTGAAAAATCTATTTTGTTTTTCATCGTTGTCAATTTGCGTTTCAAATAAATTCATTTGATTGAATGATTGATCTGAGAAGTGATACAATAACGCGTCCGTCGAGAGAAATGCTTGAGGCAATGATGCATGCTGAAACAGGTGATGATGTATTCAGCGAAGACCCGACAGTAAACAAGCTTCAGGAAATGTGCGCTGAACTTAGCGGTAAAGAGTCTTCACTCTTTGTAACTTCGGTGTGATGGGCAATCAGCTTGCAATCAAATCACATACTGAGCCAGGAGATGAAGTAATTGTAGAAACCGAATCTCATGTCATCAATTATGAAACAGCAGCTCCTTCGGTAATTTCATCAGTACAACTGCTTCCCGTAACTGGGATGAATGGAATCTTATATGCAGATGATATAAAAAAGCATATTCGATCTTCAGAATATTACTTTCCGAGAACACGTCTTGTTTGTCTGGAGAATACTCATAACCGTGCGGGGGGAGTCATCCTTCCAATTGAAAGTATCATGAGTATTTCAGAGATGGCAAAGGAAATGGGAATTAAGACTCATTTAGACGGAGCAAGAATATTCAATGCACAGGTTGAGACAGGTATTACTTTAAAGGATTATGCTTCTCACTTTGATTCAGTTTCTTTCTGCTTTTCCAAAGGACTCGGTTGTCCGGTTGGTTCAATATTGTGCGGTAACAGAAAATTCATTGAGAAGGCAAGGAAGTGGAGAAAAATTCTTGGCGGCGGTATGAGACAGGCTGGAATACTTGCTGCTGCCGGTATTTATGCTCTCCAAAACAATATTCTGCGTCTCAAACAGGATCATGATAAAGCAATGATCTTTGCAGGTGAACTCAAAACTTTAGACCGGATTACCATCAACCAGGAAAATGTTCAAACAAACATAGTGATCTTTGCTTTAAAAGATACTCCAAAGAATGAATTTCTGAATGAGATGAAAGAAAGAGGAGTGAATCTCTCTTCCGGCAGTTATGAAAATATCAGAGCAGTATTTCACATGGATGTTTCTGAAGAAGAGACGATACTTGCAATAGATAAAATCCGAGGCGCTTTAGCTTAGAATAATTAGTGAAATGTATGTGAGTTGGATTAATCTGATTGAGTTACTAAGAATTGAGAGTCTTTGATTCATTTGTAGGTTCACTTAATTTCTTAAACCAAATTTTTTCCGGCGCAATGTTTCATGATGTTGAGCTGAACACTTCAGCAATATTCTTCACGTCCTCCAATCTGTGCATTGGGAAATTAGCAATCCTGATCTCAGAATCTTTGTACTTTCCGTATCCGGAACCGACAACGTAACCGCTATCTAAGAGTCTCTGTTTTATCTCCGCTTGTTTATCTCCCGCCTGTGCTATGATGATTGTCTTAGATCTTTCATCTTGCTTCTTAACTAATGCTTGAATATTAGCACAGGAATCTATTGCTGAGTAAAGCAACTCTGCTTTTGCTTCAGTCTCCAATCTCATTTTTTCTTTGCCGTATTCGAGAAGATGTTGGCTCACTTTGCCAAGCAAATATATAGCGAGCACATTAGGCGTTTCTGTATTCTGATACTTCACGGCATATTCGGCAAGTGACAAAAGATTGTGATAACTGCCAATACTGCCGCCCTTCTCTTTCAGATGCTTTGCTTTTTCAATGCATCTTTTATTCACAATGAGCACTCCAAGTCCGGCCGGCATTCCGAATCCTTTCTGAACTGAGAAAAATGCTGCATCTAATTTACTAAAGTCCGGCTCTATGTATGGAACGGAAGTAACAACATCAATGACAACAATTGCTTCAGGATATTTCTCTTTTACTTCGTATATTTTTTCAAGGTCAGTTGCAACTCCGGAGCTGGTTTCATTTTGCGTGAAACAGATCATTTCGCTGTTAGTCATATCAGGGAGTTCACTGAAATCAAATCCGCTTCCATGTTCAACTGTTGTTGCAGTTGAGTCTTTTCCCAGTTCAATTGCGGTCTTGTGGAATCTTTCTGCAAATGCTCCATTTACAAAATGATGTGAACTTTTTAATACGCAGTTCTGAACCAATCTGTCCATGCACTCAGTGGCGGAACCAAGAAACAGAATCACAAAATCATCGGGGATGTTCAACAGACTGCGCAATGCTTTGTCAGTTGATCTATAGATCTCTACGAACTCTTTGCTCCTGTGATTGATCGAACAAATATCATCTTTCAATGCCTGAGCAATTGCTTCATGCACTATTGGATGAAGCTCGGTGGGTCCTGGAGTGAAGTATATCTTTCTCATTAATACAGTACTCTGAATTTGATAGTGTTTGGAATCATCTTTAGGTCATGTATCACCTGCGGATTGTATTTCTTGCTTATGTCTGTGATCACATATCCAATCAGTTCATTTGTCTTTAGATATTGTCCGGTTATGTTGATCTTGTGCGCCGCAAGTATGTTGTTGATCTGTGCAAGTATGCCCGGAACATTCGCGTGAATATGAATCAGCCGATGGGCGTTCTGGAAATTTTGGCAACTGAAGTTCGGGAAAGTTCACACTGTGAAATGTGTTGCCGCTGTTGATGAAGTCAATGATCTTGCCCGGCACGAAATTGCCGATGTCTTTCTGCGCTTCCTGAGTGCTTCCCCCAATGTGAGGTGTAAGAATTACGTTCGGCAGATTCTGAAGAGGGGATTTGAAGCCTGAGTCATTTCCTGCAGGCTCATGCGGAAAGACGTCTACAGATGTTCCCCGGATCTTTCCGTTCTTAATATTTCTCGCAAGTGCTTCTATATCTACTACATGCCCTCTGCTGAGATTCAAAAAAATCACCCCATTCTTCATGTAGCTAAATGCCTTCTCATTAATGAAATCAGTATTCTCTTTCCTGCCATCAATATGCAGAGTAATGATGTCTGCCTTTTTCAAAAGTTCAGGTAAAGTCTGGCATTTACGGGCATTTCCCAGAGACAGTCTGTCAACTACATCATAAAAATATACTTCCATGCCCAGATCTTCTGCCAGCACTGAGAGCTGTGATCCGATCTTGCCGTAACCGATTATGCCGATCTTCTTTCCTCGGATTTCAAAACTGCTTGCGGCAGACTTATCCCATTTTCCCTTATGAAGATTAGAACTCTTATCAACGATGTTTCTTATCAGTAAAATAATTTCTCCCAGCGCAAGCTCAACCACGCTTCTTGTATTGCTGAACGGAGCATTGAAGACCGGTATGCCTTTCATCAGGCAGCCGTTAAGATCTATCTGATTTGTACCAATACAAAACGCGCCAATAGAGATCAGTCTCTTTGCATGTGTCAGAACTTCTCCGCTAACATTCGTCTTCGATCTGATCCCAAGTACTGATACTTCCTTTATGATCCTTGAAAGTTCCTCTGGAGAAGGACTCTTGTCAATCGTTTCAACGGAATAGCCCTCATTGCGAAAGATCTCAACTGCATCTTTGTGAACATTCTCAAGCAGTAAAACTTTTATTCGGTTCTTTGGATACGAAATTGACATCGGCAATTTGCTGACATACAAAATCTCATCAATGCTGGGAGCAATATGATCTGCTTTCTCCGAGACAATCTTTCTTTCTATGTTTTCGGTGAAGGCAAAAAACTTGTGTGCAATGCCGGCTTTCTTTAGTTCATAATCTGTATATCCGTCACCGATTACGTTTATAGTGCCTTTTAGCTTGAGCGCCTTGATCTGATTTATTTTACCGTTACTTCCGGATAGAACATTTCTCTTATCGAAACCCGTAATCTTTCCGGCTTTATCGAATCTGAAACTGTTTGCGTAAACATTTGTGGCATTAATACCGAACCTTTCAACTATCGGCACTATGATCTCCTTAAATCCGCCGGAAACAATGATTATCTTATCTGAAAACTTCCTAAAAAAGTTCTTATTTCTTACAACTGACTTCGAGATCTTTCTTGAGATCAGTTTTACGGCTTTGTCAATATCATCTTTCCCTGCATCAAGCAACTTTATTCTTTGCTCAAGTGAATCAGCAAAAGTGATCTTACCGGACATTGCCTTGTTTGTAATTGAAGAGAATTTCTCCATACGGTTTTTTTTGTCGGGAGAATTCTTCAACGCAATTCTGCAGAGTTCATCAAGCGCTTCAACGCTTACGAAGGTACTGTCGAAATCGATTATGTAATAATTGTTAGCCAAGGTGAAATGAGTTGTTGGTTACTGCAAATAAAGAAGAAGTAAATCCGGTTCAATATTTTCCTGTCGAAAATAGTCTGCAATCATCGTTTGCAATAAGTAGGGTTATGAATTGAGCGGGAGACGGGGATCGAACCCGCGACGTCAAGCTTGGGAAGCTTGCATTCTGCCACTGAATTACTCCCGCTTGATTGCAATTAAAAATTAAGAATTAGAAATTAGAAATAATATTCCGAAGTCTATCTTCTGTAATTATCTTGCTTTCATTATTCATATCTTAAAACAATATTTTACAGAATGAAGATCAGCAAGGCAATGATGCCAAGAACAAGAATGATTGTTATCAGCAAATATTGGGACACCTCGAATGTATTTTCTACGATCTCAACATTAGATCCTGCGGCTGTAACTTTCCCTGTAATAGCAAACAGGTCTTCATCTCCGTCTCCATCCGAGTCAGCCATAAATACAGGAAAAGGCAGTCCTGCTCCGAACAATGAATTAACTTCGTAGTCATCAAACTTCTTGTTCTCCAAGATGAATACCGGATCACTGTTAGAACCTGTGTTCTTGTGAAACTCAACAAAACCCGCCTTAGTGAATTTAAGCATATCAAAGTCGCCATCATTGTCAACATCGGCGAATACCGGGTTCTTAATATCGGTTGCTTTGAGGAATTGTTTTGAAAGTGTTCTGATGTCCTGTTTCGAATACTTAAGATTGTCAGCAAAGCTGCTGCCTGAAGTAATTAAAATTATTGCTGTACATATGACGATTAGTGTTTTCATGTAGTGTTTTTATAAGATAGGTTTTTAGAGAGACAGTTTAAACCTAAATTCTGCATACTTATAGATATCTCTATCCTTGATTGTTGACTTCCATTTAAGCAGAAGCTCTTCAATCTGCTACTTTAGATTTCCAAACGCACTTGAAATATTCTAAACTCAATCTCGAAAACAATGGATGTGAAAAATTCAATTAATTTCACATGATACTATTTCTCATAAGCAAAAAACCGGTTACCATATTGGATCTGCTTCAAAATAAAATTACGTGCTTAAGATAACAGCTATTGAACTTTTGATATTATATGTTTAATTTCATGTCAAGTTCTAAAAGTAGACCCCAATATACTATTAGACAAATTATTTATTAATGCTTTATAAAAAGGGAGATAAAAAATGAAAAGACTTATTCTATTCTTCGTTTTATTCTTATCCGGTATCTCTTCAGCTCAATGGACGGAGCAAGTTTCAGGAGTCAACACAACACTTTGGTCAGTTTCAGCAGTAGATGACAATGTAGTCTGGGCTTGCGGCTCAGGAGGCAAAGTACTTCTCACTGTTAATTCCGGTCTTACTTGGACTACCGTAACATCTCCAAATTCGTCGGTTGATCTTTATACCATCCAAGGCATCGACGCTTCCAGCGCATTGGTTGGCGGGGCAGATGCATCGTTCACGTATGCATACAAGACCATTGACGGCGGCGCAACCTGGACTCAAACCTTTATTCAAGCCGATGGTTTCATTGATGCCATTAAAATGTTCAACGGATTCCCGGGCTTATACGGATTGCTTGGTGATCCGGTTGGTGGAAGGTGGACACAATTTGTAAGCTTTGATTACGGCTCTACATGGGACTCAACAGGTTTCTACAAACCGGCAACAAACACTGAAGCTGGCTGGAACAATTCATTCTTTGCTGCTACTCCAAGTTTTTACTCCTGGTATGGAACAAATAATACTAAAGTTGTCCAGGCTTTTGCTAACGGAACAAGCCTTGATCTTCCAACTCCCGGCCTTCCGGCTTCATACGCTATTTGGGGAAATGACAACAGTCGTTTGATGACTGGCGGAAACATTATGCTTTATTCAGTTGATGCAGGAGCTACATGGACAAATGTAAACGCAATTGGTACTGGCGACATTGCCGGAATCGTGGGTGGAGCTTCAACTTGGTTTTATGTAAGAGGAAACTCGGTTTACAAATCTATAAACGACGGAACAACCTGGGGCACTGATTATACTGTTGGTTCCGGAGCTTATTATCACATGTCACTTTCTCCAAGAGGAAGATATATCTGGGCGATAAGGGACAACGGCGGTATCTCAAGGAACGAACTGGATTTCCCATTGCCTGTGGAACTTGCTTCATTTGCAGCAAATGTTAACAATAGAGAAGTGACTTTGAACTGGTCAACAGTTGCTGAAATTGATAATGCCGGATTTGACGTAGAGAGATCTGTCGCAGTTAATGGCGGCGAGGAAAACTGGTCAAAGATCGGTTATGTCAATGGAAATGGTTCAACTTCTGAGGTGACAAATTATTCATTTACTGACAGAGGACTAAGCACCGGAAAGTACAACTACAGATTAAAGCAAGTTGACTACAACGGTAACTTCAAGTATTATAGGCTGGGCTCAGAAGTAGTGATTGGCGTGCCTGAAAAATTCAACCTGTCACAAAACTATCCTAATCCTTTCAACCCTTCAACTAAGATCAACTATGATGTTCCTTTCGATTCAAGAGTTGAACTTGTTGTCTTTGATATGACAGGAAAGGAAATTGCCAAAGTCGTCAACGAGCTCAAGACGGCCGGATACTATACAGTTACATTCAACAGCGCAAATCTGCCGAGCGGAGTTTACTTCTACAAACTCATTGCAGGCAATCATGTGGAAACAAAGAAGATGACTTTAGTCAAGTAATAATCTCATTTGGATTCATAAAAAGAAAGAGCTGAGAACTCGCCTTTTTCCACATTCTCACTCCCTTTTAATTTTCAACTTTCACTTTCAACTTTCCAATTTCAACTTTCAATTTTCAATTTTCCATTTTCAATTTTCAATTTTCCATTTTCAATTTTCCATTTTCCATTTTCCATTTTCAATTTTACTTGAGCACAATCATTTTCTTAACATCCGTAAATTCACCGGCTCTTAACCTGTAGTAATAAACTCCTACGGCAATCGAACTTGCATCAAATGTTACAGAATTTTCTCCGGCATTTCTGAATTCATTCAACAGAGTTGCAACTTCTCTTCCCAACGCATCATAGACGACCAGCTCAACAACATTACTGCTTCCTATTGAGAAATTTATTACAGTCTGCGGATTAAATGGATTGGGATAATTTTGTCCCAAGGTGTACTCTTCAGGATTGATCTGATTCTCGTTGATTGAAGTAGGGTTGTCAATTCTGAATCTGATATATCCTGAAGGCGCCGTAATCGGTTTGGTTACTGTTCTGTTGGAATTGGATCTTGCCGACACGTAATAGTAAACACTTGTTCCGAGGCTTTGTGGAGGAATTGATGCCCGGAATGTATCCTGCGACAGTGTCATGTTCAATTGATTGTATGCCTGTGTAGTATCAGTCCTCCAGTAAAGTGAAGCGTTTGCAATTCCCGATCTTGACTTTGCATATGCCTTAACCTGATAAGGAGATGTAGTGTTATCGGTATTCAAAAGCTTAGCATGTGAAATGAACACAGGCTCAAATACTCCGATCTCCTTTGTGATGCAATGAATTGCTCCCAAAGCTGAGATCATTTGATTTGAATTAATGCCAACAACTCTGTATCCGGGCAAAGCTTCTCTGTAAATTCTTAATGCCGTAGTATCTTGTGCAAGTCCGTAAATAGGGACTATCACAGTCTTATTGACGAATACAGAATTTGTGTAAGTGAAGTAATTGGAGTTTGGCGGATATTGTCCCGATGCGCTCGGCGGCATTGGTATCCTGACTACTTTGTAAGGCCTTCCGAAACATGTTTGAAAATTACTAAGCACATACTGAAGATTTGCCTCTATCTGCGGACCGTCAGCAACACCGGGAGGATATTGTCCTACCATGATCGTTTCTTCATCAAGAAGTTTCATGTGCATGTCAATGTGATGTATCTCATCATACGGCAGGACATCCATCTTTATGTATCTGCTGATGCCCATGTAGAGATTCATGATGTTGTTGATCTGCGTTTCAGTCTGTGTAGGATTCTCGGTTATTATCAGTTTTGAAGAGAACCCAGTGCCGTGTCCGTCAACCATGAAGTTGCCACCTGTTGCAATAAAATTATAAGGAGCTGTTGTTGTCTGATAAAGTGGTGTGTTTATGAAATTGGAAAAAGCAACCGATACATTGTCATCCAATGGACGCGGCCTGTTGTAGATCCAGTCAACCAGTTTCAACGAATCTGCAACTCCGGAATAAACTGCCCAGGGGCCATAATCCCTGCACCAGACAGAATTAATAGAAGCTTGAATAAAATTAAGATTTGTCAACGGAACACCTCCTGATGTAAGGAATGATTTTACTGAACTTGAGTCAGTGCATACAATAAACACAACGGCTTCATCCTGAGCGTAATCTACAATCTGTCTGATTATAGTGGTATAAGATGTCCATGCAACAATTATTCCCTGAACTTCTTCCCATTCAGCCATTGTTCGCACCGGCGTTGGCGGGGGATTTGTGTCGTCATTTGCATTTATTGGCGGAGTGTAATTCTCCCAATTCTTCTTTTCACTTTCCGTCATGTAATGCGGCAGATCCTGCGCCGCGCCGATTCGGAATATGAACACTGTAAAGATGAGCGCTAAGATGTATTTCATTTTCTTTGGATTGAGTTAAATTTTGTTTGGTCCGAGATACTGATCATCAGTGTTTAGATAGTTCTTCACATAATCGACAACTGCATCTTGGATTGGAGTAATTTCTTTATTGTATCCCGAGTCCCGGAGTTTGCTGATATCAGCCTCGGTAAAATACTGATACTTATCTTTTAGAACTTCCGGCATGTCTATGTATTCTATGTCTGCGTTTATTTCCAACGCATCAAATATCGGTGACACAAATTCTTTAAAACTGTGTGCCGTGCCTGTTCCAATATTGTAGATGCCGCTTGCCAGCTTATTGTCCATGAAGTGAATCGTCATATCTACGGCATCTTTCACATAAATGAAATCTCTTCTCTGTCCTCCGTCTTCAATGCCTTCTCTGTCTGATTTGAAAAGTCTCGCAGAACCTTCACTCTTCACCTGATGGTAGCACTTGTTAACTACACTTCTCATATCGTCTTTGTGATATTCACCGGGACCGTAAACGTTAAAGTATTTAAGACCGACAATTTTATCAAGTATTCTGCTTTTCTGTGCCCACAGGTCAACACATGTGTTTTGAATATCCATAGCCGTTCAGAGGACGAAGAGTTTCGAGATTTGTTTCATCATCCGAATATCCCTGAGCTCCATTGCCGTAAGTTGCTGCAGACGATGCATATATAAATCTCACATCGCTTTCTACTGCCTTCTCGCAAAGATATTTCGTGTATTCATAATTGTTTCTAAGGAGGAAATCAAAATTCTTCTCAGTTGTGGAACTGCATGCGCCCAGATGAAAAATTGCATCTACCCCAAATCTCTTTAGAAAATCAGATGAAAGCATATGGCCGAAGTCGTCTTTGTCAAATACATCAGCATATCTCAACGGCACCAGGTTTTTCCATTTTTCACTTTCATCAAAAACATCAACTGCTATTATATCATCTCTGCCGAGAGTGTTCAATCTCCATATCAATGCGCTTCCAATAAATCCTGCTCCGCCGGTTACTACAATCATGAGTTTATTAAGTTATTTGCTTTAATGTTTTGAAATAATCCTCTTCGTTCAGGCATCTGTCAAGAAATTCTATATTCTCTCTCCATGAAATCCAATGAAGCAGTTTCTTGGCACCATCGAGATCACACCAGATAAAATCAGTATGCTCATCTGACAATGTGACTGTCCCTTTGTCTGCTTCCGCCAGAAATACAGGAACTATGTGAACCCTGTCATCAATATCCTCATAAAAAATATTTACAGTGTCTGCTTTGAAAAGTTTAAGCGGAGTTAAACCCGTTTCCTCTTTCATCTCTCTTGCGGCAGCTTCATAAGCCTTTTCTCCCTGTTCCAGAGTTCCTCCGCATACTGACCAGATTCCCGGATGTATCTCATCCTCGCTTCTTTTCAACAACAGATATTCTCTTTTCCCTTCATTCATTCTGTAAACAAACACCTCCACAATCTTAGATACTATTACAGACAAATCGACTCATTAAATTTTTGAAAGTCTCACATTAGTGATTAAGAAGTATATCCTTCACCCGGCAAAAAAATCAGTGGCATAGAGAAAAAAAATATCAGCAGGATTTGTCTAATGCGCATCAAACCAATTCTCACCAACACCTGTCTCTACAACTATCGGAACATTCAGTTCCATCGCGTTTTCCATTCTATCTATCACGACCTTCTTAACCTGTTCAAGTTCTTCCTTCTTTACTTCGAATACAAGTTCGTCATGAACCTGAAGAATCATTCGGGACTTAAATTTCTTCTTCTGAAAATCATTGTAAATATTTACCATTGCGATCTTGATCATGTCTGCGGCGGTTCCCTGAATTGGCATGTTAATGGCCGCTCTTTCGTCTTCTGCGCGTGCAGATGCATTGGCATTATTGATCTGACTTAAGTAGCGACGCCTGCCGTGAAGTGTCTCAACATATCCATATTCATGAGCGAATTTCTTGGTTCGCTCCATATAATCTTTCACTTTGGGATACTCATGGAAATATCTTTCAATGATGTCTTTGGCTTCGGTATTCTTTATCTCAAGGCGGTTAGCGAGTCCGAACGCCCCAATGCCGTATATGATTCCGAAATTTACTTCCTTCGCTTTTCTCCTCATGCCTGCCGAGACATCATTCTTTGAACTAAGATTGAATACTCTCATTGCAGTTTCAGTGTGAATGTCATGCTTTCTCTTGAAAGCACTTATCATATTCTCATCATTTGCGTAATGAGCCATGATGCGAAGTTCGATCTGTGAATAATCAGCCGACATGATCACAAATGAGTTGTCGCGCGGAACAAATGCCTTACGGAGGCTTCTGCCAACTTCAGTTCTTATCGGGATATTCTGAAGATTAGGATCGTTGCTTGAAAGCCTGCCTGTTGCGGCAGCGACTTGATTGAAGACAGTATGCACTCTTCCTGTCTTTGGATTTATAGCTTTCTTCAGTCCGTCAAGGTAAGTTGACTTGAGCTTTGTAAGAGTTCTGTAGTCTACCAAAAGCGAAGCTATCTCATGTTGATATTTCAGTTCCTCAAGAACTTTCACGTCAGTTGAAAATCCGGTCTTTGTTTTTCTGAGCGGTGTGAGGCTCAATTTTTTAAAAAGAATATCTGCAAGCTGCTGAGTCGAGTTAATGTTGAATCTCTCGCCCGCCGAATCATAGATCTTCTGCTCATATTCTTTGATGAGCTTTTCCGTCTGAATGTTTATTGCAGAAAGAATATTCTCATCAACTTTAAAACCTTCAAACTCCATTTCAGAGAGAACTCTCACCAGCGGAAATTCAATGTCTTCGCACAATTTCTTCAGCCCGATCTTCCCAAGCTCATATCTGATCCTGTAAAACAGCTGAAGAGTAACATCAGTATCTTCTGCGGCATATTCTCCGGCTTTGCCCACATCAACGCGATCCATTGTGATCTGATCTTTGCCTTTGCCGATAAGTTCTTTTATTGAGATCGGTTTGTAACTGAGATACTTCACCGACAGACTATCCATATCATGCGATCCATCCGGACGATATATGAATGCACCGATAAGTGTGTCAAAGAATGTTCCTGCAATATCAACGCCGTAGTTTTTCATAATAAGATAATCGTACTTGAGGTTCTGTCCTATTATCAGCTTACTCTTGTCTTCGAGAACCGGCTTCAATATTGATATCACAGTCTTCACTTCAGGTAGTTCATCACCTTCTTTATCTGTAGCAGCATTATTGCCAAACAATGAACCGTCATCAGATCCGCCGCTTTGAACATTCTCATATCTGACCGGAATATAGAAACCTTCCTTCTCTCTGATTGAGAAAGAAATTCCAACGAGATTCGCCTTCATCGCATCCAGTGAATCTGTCTCCGTGTCAAAGCAGATCATTCTCTCTTGTGATAATATTTCTGCAAGCCTTTTGATCTCAGATATAGTTGTCAGAATTTTGTAATCATGCGGCACATCTTTGATAGTATTGACAGCCGCATCCTGCCTGACATGAACAGGTTCATCTTCTGTCTTAGTTGCAAACTGCTGCTTGCTGACAGTCGACTCAGTTTCAACTGAACCTTCCGGTGAGAATTTTTTTCTAAGTGTTCTGAATTCCAGATCTTCGAAGAGCCTGGAGAGTGCAGGTCTATCGGGCTCTTTGATGTTCAGGTCGTGAAAATTAATTGTCAACGGTACGTCTGTCTTTATAGTCGCAAGCATTTCAGACAATTCTGCGTTCTTCCGTTGTGATATCAAATTCTCTTTGAGCTTAGGCTTCGTTACTTTGTCAATATTTTTATACAGATCTTTTATAGAACCAAACTCTTGTATCAACGCGGCAGCTGTCTTTTCACCTACACCCTTTACTCCGGGTATATTATCCGAGACATCTCCCATAAGTCCCAGAATATCTATGACCTTCTCCGGAGGCACTCCGAATTTCTTCACCCCTCCGTCTTTGTCAACTATCTCAACTTCAGACATTTTATTGCCGTAAAGATTCCTTGTTGGTTTGTATAAGAATGTCTTGTCTGTTACAAGTTGCATATAATCCTTGTCAGGAGTAACCATATAACTCAATACTTTTTCCTTCTCAGCTTGCTTGACCAAAGTACCAATAATGTCATCGGCTTCATAGCCGTCAAGTTCTATCATGGGAATACTCATTGCCTTTACAACTTCCTTAGTCTTATCTATTTGCCAGGGCATATCGGTCGGGATCTCTTCTCTGTGTGCCTTGTAATCAGGGAATTCCTTATGTCTGAATGTCGGAGCAGCCGTATCGAAACAGACTGCAATGTGATCAGGTTTTTCATCTTCAATTATCTTCACCAGTGAATTGACAAAGCCGAATACAGCCGAAGTGTTCTTGCCTTTAGAGTTGATCAGAGGGCTTGAGATCATGGCAAAGTAGGCTCTGTAGATCATTGCCATCGCATCTATGAGAAAAAGTTTTTCGGGCAAGGGTTTTAAGGATAGTTATTGAAGAAATTCAAATTATTGTCGGGTAATTGAGCGCACTCAATGCAGAGCAAGCAAAGGTATCCTTGTGTGATATGCCATTTTTTTTGTAAGACTCTTGTTGAAAATTCTGTCAAACAAAGTTCTCTTCTTAATTGTCATTGCAAGTACATCAACATCATTTGAGTTAACATACTCATTAATCCCTTCAAGTACATTTTCTTCATGAACCAGTTTGAGATTGATCCTGTCGTAATTCGTTGCGCTCTTTATTTTGTCGAATTCTCGCTTGTTCAAATCTTCTGTATCTTTACCTTTTTCGATAATATGAAGAAGAGTAATGTCTGCATCACAAATTGTTGCGAACGAAAGCAGTTTGTGGAAAGAAGGCAGTCCGGATTTTATATCGTCGTACGCGTAAACAATATTTCTGATTTCTCTGTAACCTGTGTTGTGTGGAATTGCAAGGACCGGTACAGGTGAATTCTCAATTACACTTGCCGTATTGCTGCCAAGTATAAGCTCGGTGATTCCGCTTGCACCATGAGTTCCCATGATTACAAGATCGATCTTGAAGTCTTTGATCATCGAAAGAGTTTCATCCACAACGAGTCCCTGTGATACTACTGCTTCAGTAGTGAACAATTCGTTTCCGGCTTCATCTTTGTTTGAGTTTATTATACGTTTCTTAAGTCCTTCAAGCGATTCCTTAGCTGCTTTCTCTTCTTCCTGATATGCCGAAAGATAGATCTCAGCAGGCATGTTCGGGTCAATTAACTGAACGCTGTAGGAATGGAATAGAATAAGGTTTCCCTTTACTAATCGTGCGATCTCTACAGCAAAACTCAGCGCATTTTCGGCATTCTGTGAAAAGTCTGTAGGCAGAAGTATGTTTTTCATTGGACACTCTTTTGGTTGGGTAAAAGTCTAAAAATTTGTCCTTTATTACAATTGAATAATTTGGGTGAAAGAATTCCATATTCATTGCCGTCCAAAACGTTTTTCAGTAACAAAAATTATTTCGAAAATAGGCTGGAGCATTAGATTTCTTTCGATTCGGAAAAACAACCCGCCTGCCTGCAGAGAATAGATGGGATATACTCAATGCAGGCAGGCCTTCGTATAATTGCCGTTAAAAAAATTGTGAGCAATGGCGTAGCAAGAATTTCTGTTTGACGAAGCCCGACAGCGCTCTTCTGTCGGGCGAGGAGTTAAATTCTTGCAGCTATTGCGAGCAATTTTTAGGCAATTATACGGCAGCGGGCGACTTTTCTTTGCCAAGCTTTCTTTTGAGCCTGCCCTGAGCTTGCCGAAGGGTTCAAAAGAAAGCGGAAATGATTTCATTCTCTGTAAGTGGTTCAGACTAATTGCATTTCAAGTAAAACGTTTTGGACGGATGTGTTCCATATTAGAGCATGATGTGATTGAAGTTGTAATTCACATGAAAAGACTTTTAGCTAGGTTATTTAATTTGTCAGGTTTGTTGCATCATGTTGCGTCAGAGTTTCGATAAAACGCCGCAGACTCTGACGCGGGCTATTCTTAACTTGTTGATCATCAAACTTGTCTCAATCAAAGTGAATTAATATAAATCAACTGCTTTACTATATTGGCTGAATCATTTTTATTGATTGCCCAGAAAATCTCAAAGAAAAAAATTCTTAAAAAACACATAATCAAAAATGAAATCACTAAAACTTAAATCGCTGAAAATATTGTCGGGTGTATTCATTGCGGCAATATTGACAGCGTCAAATGGTTGTGGTTCCGCAGCCAGATATCCCGCCGTCTCGGAAACACAGACTAAGACTTATAATACAGGACAAGTTGTCTGGAGAGATCTGGTCACACCGGATCCCAAAAAAGCCGCAGACTTTTACAAAAAGGTTTTCGGATGGACAGTTGAAAGCAACGGCAATGAAGATAACCCTTACTGGGTCTTTAAGAACAACGGTAAGAGAATCGCAGGCATGTTTGAAATGACTGATGCAAAATCAGATGCCGGCGGTGAATGGCTGAGTTATGTTTCAGTTCCGTCTGTTGAAAATGCTGCAAGCAAAACCAAATCCGCGGGCGGTGTTGTAATGAGAGAGCCGGTTGATATGGAAGGCAGAGGAATGGTGTCGTTACTTTCCGATCCTCAGAAAGCAATCTTTGCAGTGATAAAATCAAATGGCGGTGATCCGGCGGTCAGAGAGGCAGTTGCAAACGAATGGCTATGGACAGAACTTTGGTCTACCAATCCCGAGAAGTCGGGTCAGTACTACAAGGATCTTCTTGGAGCAAATATTGAAGAGAAAACAATTGATGAAAGAACTTACCGCGTAATTGACAAGGACAGCAGAAGATGTGCCGGGATAATACAGAATCCGGCTGAAAGCAGCCGCTCACACTGGTTGCAGTATATAAAAGTTAGTGATGTCCAATCAACACTTCAAAAAGCAAGAGATGCAGGTGCGAAGGTCTTAATAGAGCCTAATGAGAAGATCAGAAAGGGAAGTGTGGCAGTACTGATGGATCCGACAGGAGCTCCGTTTGCAATTCAGCTGTGGCCTTACAACTAAAACAATTCTAAGAATTTTAAACGAACTTTGAATATGAAATTAATAATGAAGCTCTTAATTCTGCTCATAATAATTACAACATTTTACTCCTGTACAGGCGTGTCTGTAGGCACCAGTTTTGGAGTCGGCTACTACGGCGGACCGTACGGAGGATATGGCTACGGCGGTTACCCAAGGGTAAATGTTGGAGTTTACGGCGGCGGTTACTGGCGTTAACAAAATAGTCGGGTAACTTACTCTCTTCATTAACATCGCACCCAATCCGAAAATTAGGTGCGAGAAGTTTTAAAGTTTTTGTCTGTGTCAATACTGTCTAAGCATCGGTTTACTTTATCAGCATTAGCCTCTTTGTGTTAGAATAATCCGGAGTTTCCATTCTGTAAAAATACAAGCCGCTCGACAATGACGATGCATCAAGAGCTGTTTCATAACTTCCTGCCTGAAGTTCTCCGTCAACCAAATTCATAATGACTTTTCCGGTTATGTCATAAAGCAATATTCTTACAGACGACAATTTCGGAAGATCAAATCTGATCTTCGTAACAGGATTAAATGGATTCGGATAGTTGTTGTACAGTTCATGCTTGTCAGGAATTGCCGTCCCAATTTGATTTGTCCCTACAATCAGGAAGGTTCTGAAAACAAAGACAGATGACCATGCACTTGCTCCTCCGGGACTATAAGCTTGCACTCTCCAAAAGTAAAGTGTGTTTGTTGTTAAAGTTCCTGCAGGAACCATAAACTGCGATTGAGCTATACTGTCCTTCACGAAAATCATATTGTTAAAATTCAGATCGGTCGCCAGATTAACCCTGTAGAAATAAGGATTTGTTGAATTTTGCCAATCCAAAGTTGGTGTAAGATTCATGTTGTTCGTATTGTTTGCCGGGAATATCAATACCGGTAACGAGGGAATCTGAATCTGAATTGTCCTGAAATTCCATGTAACAGACCAGGGACCTGCACCAATAGTATTACTGGCATTGACTTTCCAATAATACCTTGTCACATAAGTAAGGTAAGGAGAAGGAACGGAGTATTGTGATACACTCAGATTTCCGACGTCAAGAATTACGCTGTTGAATGTTGAATCCATGGCAAGCAAAATTCTGTATGAAGTAGCAGAGCCTACATTTGCCCAGTCAATTAGTGTCGTGAGACTGATTGAATCCGAACCGTTCTGTGGTGAAGTCAATTGTGGTGCAAGCGGCAATGAAGATGTTGTGAAATTCCAGCTCGTTGACCACGGTCCCGTTCCATTAATATTGGTTGCATTTACTCTCCAATAGTATCTCGTACCGAATGTCAGGATTGATGCGGGCACTGTGTAATTCGTTGAAGTGAGATTTCCAACACCGGTTACAGTATTCAGAAAAAGGCTGTCTGTTGCTATCTCAACTCTGTATGAACTTGCTCCAATTACTGCTACCCAGGTCAATGAAGGAGTTAGAACCATATTGACAGACCCGTTTAGCGGGGATAGCAGTGCAGGCGCCGCCGGAAGAAAATTAAGAGTACTGAATTTCCAGACTGATGACCATAACCCCGAGCCAAATGTATTTTGTCCGGAGATTTTCCAAAAGTAAGTTGTATCATTATTCAATACTGAAGAAGGAACAGTGACTTGTGACTGAGAAATACCTGACTGATCAAATACTGTTGATGTGAAATTCGAATCTGTTGCAATCTGTGCTCTGTATGTATTTGCATTAATTACTGTTTCCCAATCAAGTAAAGGTGTTACAGAAATATTGACTGAACCATTTGCAGGAGACGTAAGAACAGGGGTCAATGGCAATTGAGTAATTGTTCTGAAATTTGAAACCAACGACCAAGGTCCCGTACCATTGTTGTTTGTTGCGTTAACTCTCCAGAAATATTTCGTGTTGTGATTCAGCACAAGTGTGTCAATTCTGTATTGTGAAGAAGTGACGTTTAATTGATCAACAACAGTACTTCCGAATAGGGAATCAGTAGAGACCTGAACCCGGTAAGATGTTGCATTTGCATCGCTCCAGTCAAGCAATGTTGTCGTGAATATATTTGTTGAGCCGTTTGATGGCAAGATAAGCAACGGCGTTGCAGGCATTTGATTCAATGCTGTTAAATATCTCATTCCAATGAGCTCTCCTCTTCCAATAGGAGCACCGTTGACATGTGTTCCGGCAAGTGAGTCAGATTGACAAACCATTTGAACAGTCCATGTATTGTTTGCGATATTGTTTGTCGGCGAAACGCTTACAAATCTCCAGTCACGTAAAGGTGTTGAAGGAGTAAGTCTTTCCGGCGCTATCCAGGAGATTCCCTGATCAAGTGAATGAGCTGACCATACGGCAAAGTAACTGCAGGAGTCTGTTCCAACTTGACCCGTTGTAGCCGTGAATGCAACGAACAATGCATTTCCGGAAGATGCTCTTCCGATTGACGGTCTGCAAATTGGAAGGAACGCGTCGGAGACTTCTCCGGTATTTGGATAAAATGGAACATTAGAATCGCTTGCTATTATGATGGGTACTCCACCGTTAATTGCCGGCGACCAGACTCTGATCTGAGATGGGAGCGCCGGGAAGAATCCTGTTTCAGTTAGCAGCGAAGTGCTGAACGCAATGTAAGGCTGATTATTATTTCCAAATACTATGCTCACTCCTCTAAGGCAACCTAGAGAATCAGTGTTAACATTCCAGTCCCAGATTCTTTGTTTAGGTGACCATGTTAATCCACCGTCAGACGATGATCTGTAGAAAACATCATTGGGGTCTTCATTGTCCGAGCCTATAAATGCATGCCCGACTGTTCCGTTCGGCGCAAGCGCCAAAGAATAAGCTTCTGACTGATCTCCAGGATAGGTTTGATATCCGGAAAATGTTCCCGGCGGAGAAATGTTTGTGGCTTTGTTTGTATAAGAATAAACAGAGCCGTTAATTGCAGACACAAACAGTACATTGTTATTTGGAAGTCCGAGTACCTTTGCCCAGATCGGATCACCTTCCGTTGTTGTTCCGGGGTCAATCTCTGTGAATACTCCGAAGCCCGGACCCTGATCATAATTGATCTTTGTATGAGTTGTACTGCCGTTGGTGTTATTGTGATTTGCTATAACTGCCGCACCACTGGCAAATCCACTGATGGCGGGAAAGCCGCTTCTTCCGGTTGAGGGAACGTCACCCAAATTACTCCAGGTTGCTCCAAAGTTATTGCTGAAAAGATAAGCACATTCCCTGGTTGCAAAGGTTGGAAAAAGCGAATACATGAACACCGCATGAACATTTGAAGGCGTAATCGGATCCTGCCAGATCTCTTGCGGAACTCCGTTCGACTGTAGATCATAAACAGTTGAAGTGGAAGTAGAGCTGAATAATACCGTTCCGCTTTTCGTTCTAACAGGATCAAATTGTGTTTTGTAATAAGGATTTATTTTGAAATCTTCTTCCGATTGCTTGATTTGAATTTGTTCTGAGCCTGTGATTGGTTTGGGTTTTGAAACCGGATTACGCTGTGCATTAGCAATGTTTGAAGTTGTAGCAGTGTATAAAACTAAAGACATTGCTAATAATGATAATAAGGTTTTCATAGTGGTATTTCTTAAGTTGTAGATGTACAAACTTAGATGCTTTATTAAATACTATGAAGTCAATTTTTTGTGAGTGCCAGAGCGATAACGTTTCCTTCAGTGTGAAAGTCGGCGGTGTCCGAATTTTATTGTCCCGAAATTAATATATGACAAATTGTGTATCGTTCTCTTACACAGAGATCCATAGAAAAGTCAAAGAGGTACATTGAGAAAAATGGGTTAAAAAAATTTTAACTAATCACATGGGGAGTATCGTTTCGGAAGCAAGTGGAAATCAGAACCGCTTTATCAAAGATATACAAGACATTCACTAATTAAACCCCGTGGAACTCCGTGACTTCTCAGTGTATCTCCGTGCAACAAAGCAAACAGAATGAAGTAAGTATGATTTGATAACGATTCCTAAATTATGTAAATCTCAACGTTAGCATTATCCTAAACTCAATGTCCAGTCTGTGTCAGAGTGTCCTAAGAGCACAAGATACTCTGACACGGACGATATAACACCGGCTTACTTTATAAGCATCAGTCTTTTTGTGTTAGAAAAATCCGCAGTTTCTATTCTGTAAAAATACAAGCCACTCGACAATGACGATGCATCAAGAGTAGTTTCATAGCTTCCTGCCTGAAGACTTTCGTCAACCAAATTCATCACAACTTTTCCTGTAATATCATAAAGCAATATTCTTACAGATGACGATCTCGGAAGATCAAATCGGATCTTCGTAACAGGATTAAATGGATTCGGATAGTTGTTATACAATTCATACTTGTCAGGGATGCTCGTTCCTATCTGATTAATTCCTGTTGGGACTGTTCTGAAAATAAATGTCGACGACCAAAGGCTCGAACCTCCTGCATTGTTGGCATTGACTCTCCAAAAATAAAGAGTGTTAACGTTCAGAATGTTCGGGGGAACATCAAAAAGAAGAGGCGGTAATACTATCCCTGTTAAGAACCAAGTTATTGAAGTTCAAATCTGTTGCAATGTTGACTTTGTAGTAGGCGGCGTTACTCGAATTCTGCCAATCGAAAGAAGGTGTCAATGAAACATTAGTTGAGTTGTTGGGCGGTTGAGTCAGATTCGGAGCAACAGGCGGCTGAACTTGCCTCGTCGTGAAATTCCATACAGCAGACCATGCTCCTGTTCCCACCGAATTAGTAGCGTTAACTTTCCAATAATACTTCGTGACATAAGTGAGATACGGCGCAGGAATTTGAAACTCTGTAAAGTTTAGAAACGGTATATCGAGAATTATATTATTGAACAAAGAATCAGTTGCTACCAAAAGATTGTATTCTGTCGCTGTGGTTACGTTGTTCCAGTCAAGAGTTGGCGTAAGGCTCGTGGAATCTGCTCCGTTTGGCGGGGCAACTAATTGCGGAGCTGCCGGCATTCCAATTGTTGTAAAATTCCAAACTATTGACCACGGTCCGGTTCCGTTAGAGTTAGTAGCATTTGCTCTCCAGAAGTAGCGAACGTTTTGAGAAAGAACAGATGACGGAACATTGTAAGTTACTGAAGTGAGATTACCCGCATTCACAACAGTGGTATTAAACAGACTATCTGTTGAGACTTGCAGCCTGTAAGATATTGCACCGCTTACCGCAGCCCACGTTAAAGCCGGAGTAAGAGTCACATTAATTGAGCCATTTGCAGGCACAATAAGAGTTGGAGCCGCCGGAAGAAAGTCAATTGTCGTAAATTCCCAGATCGAAGACCATTGTCCCGTTCCAAAAGAATTTTGCCCGTAGATTCTCCAATAGTAAGTTGTATCATTTCTCAAAACTGAAGACTGAACTGAAATCTGTGATTGTGTAATACCTGACTGATCAAATACAGTTGAACTGAAATTCAAATCTCTTGCAATCTGTGCTCTGTATGCATATGCATTGATGACTGTCTCCCAATCCAGTAAAGGTGTTACTGAAACATTTATTGCACCATTTGCAGGAGACGATAGAATAGGAGTAAGTGGCAATTGAGTAATTGTTCTGAAATTGGAAACCAGCGACCAGGGTCCTGTGACACTGATGTTTATACCTTTCACTCTCCAGAAATATTTTGTGTTGTGATTCAAAACAAGCGTGTCGATTCTGTATTGTGAAGAAGTGACGTTTGATTGATCTATAACAGTACTTCCGAAAAGCGAATCAGTTGAGACTTGAACCCGGTAAGATGTAGCATTTGCTGCGTTCCAGTCAAGTAATGGAGTTGTAAATATATTTATTGAGCCGTTTGATGGGGAGATAAGCAAGGGCATTGAAGGAGTATAATTAAATGTCGGTACAAATCTGATTCCAACAAGTTCTCCTCTTCCAATTGGCGAACAATTGACATGTGTGCCTGCGAGGGAGTCAGATTGACAAACCATTTGAACAGTCCATGTATTGTTTACAATATTGTTTGTAGGCGAAACGCTTACAAATCTCCAGTCACGCAGAGGTGATGAAGGTGTAAGCCATTCCGGCGCTCCCCAGTAAATTCCATATTCAGGTGAATATGATGACCATACGGCAAAGTAACTGCTGGAGTCTGTTCCAACCTGTCCGGTTGTAGCCGTGAATGCAACGAACATTGCATTTCCGGAAGATGCTCTTCCGATAGACGGTCTGCAAAGGGGAAGGAATGCGTCAGTGACATCTCCTGTGTTTGGATAAAATGGAACATTAGAATCGCTTGCTACAATGACAGGTATTCCACCGTTAATTGCAGGAGACCAGACTCTGATCTGAGATGGGAGCGCCGGAAAGAATCCTGTTTCGGTTAGCAGCGAAGTATTGAACGCAACATAAGGCTGATTATTATTTCCAAATACCATACTCACTCCTCTAAGGCAACCAAGAGAATCAGTGGTAACATTCCAGTCCCAGATTCTCTGTTTGGGAGTCCATGTTAATCCGCCGTCTGCAGATGACCGGTAAAAAACATCATTCGGGTCTTCAAGATCAGAGCCTATAAATGCATGCCCAACTGTTCCGTTCGGTGCAAGAGCCAGAGAATATGCCTCTGACTGATCTCCCGGATAGGTTTGATATCCGGAGAATATGCCCGGCGGAGAGAGGTTTGTAGCTTTGTTTGTGTAAGTATAAAATGCGCCGCTTATAGAGGATGTGAACAAAATGTTGTTATTTGGCAGAGCAAGAACTCTTGCCCAGATCGGATCTCCTTCCGCTGTCGTTCCGGGGTCAATCTCTGTAAATACTCCGAAGCCCGGACCCTGATCGTAATTGATCTTCGTATGAGTTGAAGTGCCGTTAGTGTTACCTGTGATTTGCTATAACTGCCGCTCCACTGATAAGACCGCTAATTGCGGGAAAGCCGCTTCTGCCGGTTCCTGGAACTTCACCTATATAAGTCCAGATTGCTCCAAAGTCATTGCTGAAGAGATATGCACAACTACGGGACGCAAAGCCGGGAACATGCGAATACATGAACACTGCATGTACATTTGCAGGTGTGATCGGATCCTGCCATATCTGCTGCGGAACTCCGTTCGATTGAAGATCATAAACAGTTGAAGTGGAAGTTGAGCTGAAAAATACTGTTCCCGTCTTTGTTCTTACGGGATTATACTGTGTTCTGAAGTTAGAATTAATTTTGAAGTCTCTTTCAGATTGCTTGATTTCAATTTGTTCTGAGCCTGTGATGGGCTTGGGTTTTGGAACCGGGTTGCGCTGGGCATTAGCAATGTTTGAAGTTGTGGTAGTGATTAAAACTAAAGACATTGCTAATAAAGTTAATAAGGTTTTCATAGTGGTATTTCTTAAATTGTAGATATGCAAACTTAGATGCTTCGTTCAAAACTATGAAGTCAATTTTTTGTGAATGCGGTAACGATAGCATTTCCTTCAGTGTGAAAATTCAAAGTTCGAGGTGTTCGAATTGTGCTGTACCGAAGTGAAGAAATGACAAAATGTGTATCGCACTTTTACACAGAGATCCATAGAGAAATCACAGAGGTAATCTGAGAAATGTGGTAAAAGAATTTTAACTAATCACATGAGGTCTATCGTTTCGGAAGCAAGTGGAAATCAGAACCGCTTTATCAAAGATATACAAGACATTCACTAATTAAAACCCTTGGAACTCCGTGACTTCTCAGTGTATCTCAGTGCAACAAAGCAAACAGAATGAAGTAAGTATGATTTGATAACGATTCCTAAATTGTGTAAATCTCAACGTTAGCATTTTCCTAAACTCAATGTCCTGTCTGTGTCAGAGTACTCTAAGAGCACAAGATACTCTGACACGGACGATATAACACCGGCTTACTTTATAAGCATCAGTCTTTTTGTGTTAGAAAAATCCGCAGTTTCTATTCTGTAAAAATACAAGCCACTCGACAATGACGATGCATCAAAGATAGTTTCATAGCTTCCTGCCTGAAGACCTTCGTCAACCAAATTCATCACAACTTTTCCGGTGATGTCATAAAGCAATATCCTTACAGATGACGATCTCGGAAGATCAAATCTGATCTTCGTAACAGGATTAAACGGATTCGGATAGTTATTATACAATTCATACTTGTCAGGGATGAACGTGCCTATCTGATTAATTCCTGTTGGGACTGTTCTGAAAATAAATGTAGACGACCAAAGGCTCGAACCTCCTGCATTGTTGGCATTGACTCTCCAGAAGTATAGAGTGTTAACGTTCAGAATGTTCGGGGGAACATCAAAAGAAGAAACACTAATACTATCCCTGTTAAAAACAATGTTATTAAAATTCAGATCTGTTGCAATGTTGACTTGTAATATGCTGCATTACTGGAATTCTGCCAATCAAGAGAAGGTGTCAACGAAACATTACTTGAGTTGTTTGCCGGATTGAGTCAGATTCGAGGCAACAGGCGGTTGAACTTTCCTAGTCGTGAAATTCCATACAGCAGACCATGGTCCTGTTCCCACCTAATTAGTAGCGTTAACTTTCCAGTAATACCTAGTGACATAAGTGATAAACGGCAGGAATTTGAAACTTGTAAAGTTTAGAAATCCCAATATCAAGAATTATATTATTGAACAAAGAATCAGCTGCTACCAAAAGACTGTATTCTGTTGCAGAGGTTACGTTTTTCCAGTCAAGAGTTGGCGTAAGAACTACTGGAATCCGTCCCGTTTGGTGGAGCAACCAATTGTGGAGCTGCCGGCAATCAAATTGTTGTAAAATTCCAAACTAATGACCACGGTCCGGTTCCGTTAGAGTTAGTAGCATTTGCTCTCCAGAAGTAGCGAACGTTTTGAGAAAGAACAGATGACGGAACATTGTAAGTTACTGAAGTGAGATTACCCGCATTCACAACAGTATTATTGAACAGACTATCTGTTGAGACTTGCAGCCTGTATGAGATTGCGCCGCTGACTGACGACCATGTCAAAGCCGGAGTAAGTGAAACATTAATTGAGCCGTTTGACGGTGACCATAAAGATGGCGCTGCCGGAAAGATGTTAATTGTTCTGAATTTCCATACCGAAGACCATTGCCCCGAACCAAATGAATTTTGTCCGGAGATTTTCCAATAGTAAGTTGTATCATTATTCAAAACAGAAGAAGGAACAGTAACCTGTGATTGAGTAATACCTGACTGATCAAATACTGTTGCAGTGAAATTCGAATCTCTGGCAATCTGTGCTCTGTATGTGTTTGCGTTTATCACATCCTGCCAGTCAAGTAATGGTGTAACCGGAACATTGATCGCACCGTTTGCAGGAGCTGTAAGAACCGGGGTCAGAGGTAAGGAAGGAACTGTCCGGAAATTCCAGGTTGCTGACCATGGCCCTACTCCATTGATATTTATTCCTCTTGCTCTCCAATAATATTTGGTTTCATGATTCAAAATCAGTGTGTCTATTTGATACTGTGAAGGTACAATATTCGATTGGCTGATGATCAAGCTGCCGAACAGCGAGTCAATAGATACGTGAACTTCATAAAATTCGGAAAGTGCTGCATTATTCCAATCAAGCAAGGTTGTTGTAAAAACATTCTGAGAACCGTTCTGTGGAGACAATAATGTTGGAGCAAGTGGAGTAGGATTAGTTGTGGGAATGTACCTGATGCCTACAAGCTCTCCTCTTCCTATCGGTGCACCGTTAATATGTGTGCCGGCCAAAGAATCAGATTGGCAAACCATTTGAACAGTCCAAGTATTGCCTATAACATTATTCGTCGGCGAAACACTCACATATCTCCAGTCTTTTAGTGGTGACTCAGGTGTAATCTGTTCCGGAGGATTCCAGCTGTTTCCGTTGTCAGTTGAGAATGTTGTCCAAACAGAATAGTATCTGCTGAGGTCCGATCCGACACGATCAGTTGTAGCATTAAAGGCAACCACTATTCCATTTCCGGTTGACGCTCTGCCGATTGCCGGTCTGCACAAAGGCAGGAATGCATCTTCTGTTACACCTTGATTTGGAAAGAAGGGAACACTGTTCTGACTGGCAACAATGACCGGCACACCTCCGCCTATTGCCGGAGACCAGACTCTTATTTGAGATGGTTTCTCGGGATAGAATGCTGTTAGTGTCAAAGGAGATGTATTAAAAGAAACATACGGCTGATTATTATTTCCAAATACCATGCTTACTCCTCTAATGCATCCCAGTGAATCGGGTGTGATATTCCAGTCCCAGATTCTCTGCTTAGGTGTCCAAGTTAATCCGCCGTCAGACGATGACCTATAGAAAACATCATTCGGGTCTACATCATCCGAGCCTATGAATGCATGCCCGACTGTTCCGTTAGGTGCAAGCGCCAATGAATAAGTTTCCGCCTGATCTCCGGGATATGTTTGATATCCGGAGAATATTCCAGGTGGCGAAATGTTTGTGGCTTTGTTTGTGAAAGAATAAACTGCACCGTTTATAGAGGAGGTGAACAAAACGTTGTTATTTGGCAGAGCAATAACTCTTGCCCAGATAGGATCACCTTCGCCCGTCGTTCCTGGGTCAATCTCTGTGAATACTCCAAAGCCTGCACCCTGATCGTAATTGATCTTGGTGCGTGAAGAAGTGCCGTTTGTTGTATTATGATTTACAATAACTGCCGCTCCGCTTACCAGTCCGCTTACAGCGGGAAAGCCACTTCTGCCAGGTGACGGTACGTCAGCCAAGTAACTCCATGTAGCGCCAAAGTCGTTACTGAAAAAGTATGCACTGCCTCTTGTGGCAAATCCGGGTTCCGTAGAATACATGAACACTGCATGAACATTTGTAGGTGTGATCGGATCCTGCCAGATCTGCTGCGGCACTCCGTTCGACTGTAGATCATAAACTGTTGAAACGGGAAGAGAGCTGAATAATACTGTTCCGCTTTTCGTTATTAGGGGAGCAAACTTCGTATTGTAATTAGGATTAACTTTGTATTTTTTTTCCGATTCCTTGATCTTGATTTGTTCTGAGCCTGTGATTGGCTTGGGTTTTGGAACCGGATTGCCCTGGGCATTAGCAATGTTTGTAGTTGTAGTCGTGTATAAAACTATTGACACTGCTAATAAGTATAAAAACATTTTCATAGTGGTATTTCTTAAGTTGTAGATATGCAAACTTAAGTGCTTTATTCAATTCTAAGAAGTCAAATTTATTTGTAATCACAGAAACTTATAATCATTTAGCCCGCATCAGAGTCTCCGGCGTTTTGCATGTCCCAGATTCCCCGCCTTCGTCGGGCCCGCCTGCAAAGAGTGGACTAGATTAATTTTCTGCGGGCAGGCCTGAAGAGCACAGGAGAATCTGACACGGGCGAAGTGAGTGTTATCAAACACTTCTTTATTAACTGAATTTTGAAATTATGATTTGTTAATTTTGAACAATTCAGAAACCTGAAAACTTATGCTTACCACAAAGCTATTCAGCTACGGCGTACTTGCACTAACTTTCCCACTAAGCTTTGCACTTAATTCCTGTACTGAAGAAAAAGATCCAAACTTAATTACTGCTTCCGGCAATATCGAAGCAACTGAAGTTACTGTCAGCTCAAAGACAGCAGGACAGATTCAAACTTTTTCAGTTGATGAAGGAGCTGATGTAAAAGAGGGAGATGTACTTGTAATGCTTGATCACAAATTGCTTGATGTTCAGTTAAGACAATCAGAGGCTGCTGTAGAGCAATCGGAAGCACAACTAAGATTGCTTCAGGCAGGAGCTAGAAAAGAAGATATAAACATAGCCATGAAACAAGTAGAGCTGGCCGAGATAAATGTTCAACAGGCAGAGGAAGATAAGGACAGATTTGCGAAACTTATGGAGACCAATACAATTACCAGAAAGCAGTATGATGATATAGTTACAAAGTTTGATCAGGCTTCTAATCAACTCAACACTGCCCGGGAAAATCTGCAAAAAGCAAGAAATATAATTCGTCCGGAAGAAATAGAATCTGCACAAGCCAATCTTAAGCGCTCAAAAGCCGGCGTTGATCTCATTATGAAGAACATTGATGACTGCACTATCACTGCCCCAATCTCCGGTACTGTTACCAAGAAATTTTCGGAGGCAGGGGAATATGTTACTCCCGGAGCATCTTTGCTGAGCATTGCAGATCTTTCGGCAGTAGACCTGAAGATATATGTTACCGGCGAAGATCTTGGGAAGATAAAGACAGGGCAATCCGCGGACGTATTGACTGATACTTTCAAAGACAAAGTTTATAATGGCGAGATAATATTTATATCACCCGATGCAGAGTTTACTCCCAAGAATATCCAAACCAAGGAAGAAAGAACAAAACTCGTCTATGCAGTTAAGATAAGAATACCAAATCCCGATCGTGAATTGAAATCAGGTATGCCGGCTGATGCAAATATAAGGATCAACTAAGATGGAGTTTACGCTTAGCATCAAAAATGTCGGGAAGAAATACGGAGATGTGATCGCCTTGAACGGAGTTTCGTTAGACGT
Organism: Ignavibacteria bacterium; assembly: GCA_016704345.1. Classification (GTDB taxonomy): domain Bacteria; phylum Bacteroidota; class Ignavibacteria; order Tepidaquicellales; family Tepidaquicellaceae; genus JADJAH01. The sequence continues at coordinate 273,621 of JADJAH010000013.1, forward strand.
TAAGAAGAATATTATTTTCGGAATAGTGGGTCCTGACGGTGCAGGCAAATCAACTCTTATCAGGATCCTTTGCGGATTATTGAAACCGGATGAAGGGGAGATCAATATTCTTGATGCGGAAATGCCTAAAGATTATTTGAAGATCAAGGACAGCATAGGATATCTTTCGCAGAAGTTTAGTCTTTACGCTGATCTTACGGTTGATGAGAATATTGAATTCATCGCAGAGATTCACGGCGTAAAGGAATTTCACGACAGGCGTGAAGAGCTTCTTGAGTTTACTCGAATGAAGAAGTTCAGAAAGTTTCTCGCCGGAAATCTCTCGGGCGGTATGAAACAAAAACTCGCACTTGCATGCACTCTCATCTATCAGCCGAAGCTGCTGTTTCTCGATGAACCGACAACCGGTGTTGATCCTGTTTCCCGACGCGAATTCTGGCTCATACTTGCCGGGCTTCTTAAAGAGGATATTACAATTATTATATCAACTCCTTACATGGAGGAAGCCGAGAGATTCAACGAAATTGCATTGATAGAGAATGGGCATATTCTTGCTGTAGATTCACCGGCCGGTATAAAGTCAAGAATTCGAAACACGGTTCTCGAGATTGTCTGTACTCCTGCCCGCAAAGCTTACGATTTGATTTTGGCTTCGGGAGATGATGAGCTTCAGTTATTCGGTGACAGGGTTAATGTGATACTTGATAAGGAAGCAGGTTCGGAGGAAAAAGTTGTTAAGCTTCTTAAAGATAATGAGATTATCATAAACGATCTGAGGAAGACAAGCCCTACTCTTGAAAATGCTTTCATACATTTATTAAAGGAGAGCGCGTAGATGAAAAGGGAAATTCTGATACTGATTTGTATATTGTTTGCCGGGGCTAATCTTTCTGCGCAGAACCGGAAGGTCACTCTTGATGATTGTGTGAGATTGTCACTGGAAAGCAGTGATGAAATTAAGATAGGTCAATCCAGGATAGAAGAGAGTAAGGCAAAGATCAGCGAGGTTACTTCTCAATATCTGCCTCAACTGAAATTCTCAGCAGGCTATTCACGACTTAGTTCAGTCGATCCGTTCCTCGTAACTGTACCAAACTCACCGGTGCCTTTCAAAATTGCTGATGCATTATTCAACAGTTATAGTCTAAAGTTGTCTGCCACACAACTCGTGTTTACCGGTTTCCGGCTCGGAGCATTGGAAAACATTGCGGGATTTGGAAAGGAGATCTCGGGTGTTGATTATGATGAGACGAAGAATAATGTTGCCTTTGAAGCTTTGTCAGGATATTGGAATCTTTACAAGGCAATGTTGTCTGCTCAGATTGCCGAACAATCAATGCTTCAGACTGAAAGAAGAATTACCGATACGAAGAATTTCATTCTCGGCGGATTGTCAACAAATACGGACCTTCTCCGGCTTGAAGTTCAGAATTCGAATGCAAAACTCCAGTTGCTTGAAGCCGAAAATAATATCAGCAACGCTCGTGTTGCATTAAACAGACTGCTTGGTTACTCATACGATACCCCCATTGAACCGGACACTTCTGCAGTTGTTCCGGAGGATTTGCTGAATGATGAAGCTGCGTACGTTTCGGAAGCATTGCTTAACAGGAATGAACTGAAGAATCTCAACTACGCAATTCAATCCTCAGAAGAGTATATCCGTATCGCAAAATCATCATACTATCCTTATGTCTCTCTTTTCGGAAATGTCTATTACTCAAATCCAAACGCAAGAGTTCAGCCGCCCAAAGACGAGTTTACTGCGACCTGGGATGTTGGCATAGGTCTTACATGGGATCTCTGGAACTGGGGACTAACATCTTCACAGACTGAACAGGCAAAGCAAGTGCAGATACAAAACACATTTAAGCTTGACCTTGCAAAGAAAAAGATTGAGCAGGAAGTACGGCAGAAATTTGGCAATGCGGATTATCTTAAGAAGAGAATTGATGCGGCGCTTTTGTCGGTTGAGCTTGCGCGGAAGAATTATGATGAGGTTGTTAAGAAATATGATGTTCAGCTTTCATCAAGCACTGAAGTTGCCGATGCAGAGACATCGCTTTTTATAGCAAGAAGAAACTATGCCTTTGCGCTGATAGATTTCAGGCTTGCGATGCTTGCACTGCACAAAGCAGCGGGTCGGCGTTTGTATTGAGTCAGAAGTTGAAAGTTGAAGTTGAAAGTTGAAAGTTGAAAGTTGAAAGTTGAAGTTGAAGTTGATTGTTAGAAGTATTGAGTACACACTTTTTTCAGAAGGGATACTTGACTCGTACAATCATTGATTACCTCAGTGGACCTCTGTGTACCTCAGTGGCACTCTGTGTAACTAACTGTAATCAAGAACATCACAAAGTATCAAAATTGTCTATTAGGCAGAAGCGAATTGAATTCAATCGAAGTAGTTGATCTCACAAAAAAATTCGGAAAGTTTACCGCGGTTGATAACATCTCTTTCAATGTTGCCAAGGGCGAAGTATTCGGTTTTCTCGGGGCTAACGGTTCCGGTAAATCTACAACCATCAGAATGCTTTGCGGAATAATTTTGCCCACCTCCGGTGAAGCAACGGTGAACGGATTTAGCATTATGCATGATCCGGAAAAGGTGAAGACAAACATCGGCTACATGTCACAGAAGTTCTCGCTTTACGGCGATCTTTCCGTTGAAGAGAATATAAATTTCTTTGGCGGTATTTACGGGATTGAGAAAAACCGTCTCAATGAGAGAAAGGATTGGGTGCTTGAAATGTCAGGACTTACAGAAAGAAGAAAGACATTGTCCGCACAGTTGTCTGTAGGATTTAAGCAGAGACTCGCCCTCGGATGCGCGGTTCTCCATGAGCCGGCCATCGTATTTCTTGACGAACCTACCGGAGGTGTTGACCCGATCTCGAGAAGAAACTTTTGGAAACTTATCAACGAGCTTTCAGCAAAAGGCACAACAGTATTTGTGACTACTCATAATCTTGACGAAGCTGAATTCTGCAACAGGATAATTCTTTTAGATTACGGTAAGATTGTTGCATCGGGAAGTCCCAAGCAGCTAAAGGAAGAGATTATTGAAAACGGAATGCTAATGATGGAGTTGGATGATGTTTACGGAGCCTATGAGTTATTGGAAAAGAATGAACTCATCCGCAATGTCTCTATCTTCGGAAATGCTCTTCATGCATCTCTTTCAGATTCGGCATCCGGTGCTGAACTTGCGTCAGATTTAATTAAATCATTCCTCGAAAGTAACGGCATTACCGTAAGGAAGATCAGACAAATTATACCTTCGCTAGAAGATGTGTTCCTGGAGACAATTGAGAAACAGGGTACAGATGATTAACAGAATACTTGCAATTACAAAAAAAGAAACGCGTGAAATTCTTCGTGACAAGAGAAGTCTTCTGATAATATTTGTACTGCCTGTATTTCTGCTGATCATGTTCGGGTATGCCGTTACTTTAGATATTGATGAGATCAAGCTCGGTGTGCTTGACAATGACAGGAGCCCGCTCTCCAGAGAATTCATCAGCGCTATAAATTCGTCTGAATATTTTACCATCGTATCTGAAATTGAAAGTGACAGTGAAGTAAACACACTTCTCAACAGAGGCAAGATTCAGTGTGCCGTAATTATTCCGGCGGGATTTCAAAAAGATATCGAACGAAAGGAGAAGGCGCAGGTTCAGTACCTGATTGACGGCATGGATGCAAGCACTGCAAGCATAATCCAGAGTTATGTGAATGCAGCAACGCAATTCTTTTCCCAGAAAGTTGTACAGGATTTTATCTCGTCAAGAACCGGAATGAAGATAGAAGAGCCGCTTAACATTGAGCCGCAGTTCTGGTACAACAAGAGTCTTGATACAACTCAGTTCTTCATCCCCGGATTGGTTGCAATGATACTGATCGTTATTTCTGTTATTCTGGTTTCAATATCAATAGTCAAAGAAAAGGAACTCGGCACAATCGAGCAGATCAGAGTATCACCCGTCAGCTCCTTTGAGCTTATTGCAGGAAAGATAATTCCTTACCTTGTTGTCTCTATGATGATTGCCGCATTAATGGTCTTTATGGGATATTTGTTTTTTGGAGTTACTGTAAAGGGGAGTTACTTCCATCTGTTCTTGGGAACGGCATGTTACCTGCTTGCGACACTTAGCATGGGGATCTTCATTTCTACGCTTGCCGATTCTCAGCAAGTTGCGTTTCAGATCTCACAGGTTGTTTCCCAGCTCCCGACCGTTATTCTCTCAGGTTTCATATTCCCGATTGAAAGCATGCCATTGCCGATTCAGATTCTTTCTAACATTACACCCGCAACATATTACATAGTTGTGTTGAGAGACATTATGATCAAAGGTACACCATTCAGTACGTTTGCAATGCAAATTCTCTATCTTTTGATATTTGCTACCGTTCTAATTACTATTTCAACAATCCGGATCAGGAGGTCTCAGGCAATATGAGGACAATACTCAACTTCATGACAAAAGAATTCCTGCAGTTTCTTCGTGACCCGAAAATGTTTGCGGTAGTTCTCGTTGCACCGGTGATTCAACTTGTTTTTCTTGGCTATGCAGCCAACAGGGATCTTAATGATGTGAAGACTTGCATACTTGATATGGACAAGTCAGAATCGAGCAGGGAGTTTATTTCGGGTTTTGAGAAGTCGGAATATTTTTCAATTATTGAATACGCGGATAATTATACTGATATCGAGAGACGAATAGACAAAGGCGATGCCCTGATCGCAGTTGTTGTTCCGGCAGACTTTGGTAAGGATCTTGCAAATGGGAATTCGGCAAGTGTTCAGGTGATCTTTGACGGGTCTGACGGTAACAAGGCATCTGTAGCGGCTGGTTATGTAATGTCTGTTGCTTCTTCCTATGGCGGAAAAGTTTTTGTTGACAGGCTCGAAAGATCAGGCTTTAAAGCACCGCCCGCCGGAAGCATTGTACCGGTTACGAGAGTATGGTACAATCCTAATCTTACAACACGGGAGTTTATGCTTCCGTCAATAGTAGGATTAGTTCTTATCATAATCACAGTAAATATCACCTCGCTCGCCATTGTGAAGGAAAGGGAAATAGGAACTCTTGAGCAATTGCTTGTTACTCCCGTGAGACCGTATCAGCTAATAATTGGAAAGCTTCTGCCGTTCACAGTCATTGGGCTTGTAGCGGTAACTCTTGTTCTTGCAGTAATGATTTTTTGGTTTGGCATTGATGTGAAAGGCAGTATTCCTCTACTGTTTTTTTCTTCTCTTGTATTCATGCTCTCCACGCTTGGACTCGGTCTTTTCGTCTCAACAATTTCCAAAACTCAGCAGCAGGCAATGGTAACATCCGCGTTTCTTGTGATCATGCCCATGATCTTTCTGTCAGGATTCGCATTTCCGATTGAAAGTATGCCGAAGATCATTCAATATGTTACATACATAATTCCCCTCAAGTATTTCATAGTCATCATTAGAGGAATAGTCTTGAAAGGATTGACCATGGCGGATCTTTGGCAGGAGCTTGGCATATTATTTCTAATCGGATTGATCATTCTGATTTTCAGCTCACTGAGATTTAAGAAAAGCATGGAGTAATTTATGCCTCCATGCTTCTTTGATGATTACTTTTCTAAAGCTTTGGCCTGTTCAAGTTGCTTATTTTTTCTGATAGAAGCCAGAACCGCAATCAATATAACAAGAGCAACAAATCCAAGAGACACGCCAATGGGTATCTTGTAAATGTCAATCAGCATCATTTTGATACCAACAAAAACAAGTATTACAGAAAGTCCTGCTTTAAGGTAATAGAATTTGTAGATCACTCCTGCCAGCGCAAAGTAAAGCGAACGAAGTCCGAGGATTGCAAATGCATTCGAAGTGAACACTATGAACGGATCTGATGTGATCGCAAAGATTGCGGGAATGGAATCCACTGCAAAGATCAGGTCAGTAGTCTCTACAAGCAGAAGAACAACAAAAAGGGGAGTCGCAAATCGTTTGCCCTCCCTGATCAAAAAGAATTTTTCCTTGTTATATTCATCTGTCATGGGTATGAATCTCTTGAAGAATCTCACAACCGGGTTCTTGTCAGGATTGATTCCTTCATTCTTCTGAAAGTACATTTTCAATCCTGTGAAAATAAGGAACGCACCGAATATGTAAATGATCCACGCAAACTCCTTTATCAAAGTTGCACCAACAGCAATGAGAACAGCTCTCATGATCAACGCACCTATTACTCCCCAGAATAAAACCCGGTGCTGATATTGTCTCGGAACGTTAAAATAAGTAAAGATAAGAGCAATGATGAATACATTGTCAATGCTTAGGGATTTCTCAATGAGGTAACCGGTCATAAATTCCAGACCTTTAACCTTTCCGAAGTAATAGAATATTCCAACATTGAAGAGCAGAGCAAGACCTATCCAAACTCCGCTCCAGATCATGGCTTCCTTAAACTCCACTACATGAGAGTTCTTATGGAAAACTCCAAGATCAAGAGCAAGCATTATCATAAGAAAGACAGAAAATCCTAGCCAAAGCAATACATCAGTGGGCATAATTAGATTTATTTTTAGAAAACGTTGTTGACCCTAACGCATGACCAGTTAGGAATAATTCCCGAAAAATAACGGTTACAGTCTTTTTTCTAGTTGAATTCTTTTCTCGGGAGTTGTAATAATTATTATGGAATCACCGTTTGAAATTTCTACATCGTCAGGAGGTTTGAAGAGTATTTGGTCATTGGTCTTAAGTGCTATAAGCAGAACATCTTTAAAGTCCGTCACTAACAGATCTCCAATAGACCTCCCCATAAATCTGTCCTCAAGATCGATCTGTTCAATTCTGAAATTGTTATGTCTGTCGCTGAGCATTACATCCAGCATTTGAGTGACAGTAGGTCTCAGCATTTCCGAGGCGAGCCTCATGCCGCTGATAAAATTAGTTGAGACCACGCTGTCTGCGCCTGCCAGCCTGAGTTTACCGGTGTTGCCGTGATTGCTGCACAAAGCAACAATCTTTAATTTCGGGTTTAATCTTCTTGCAGAAAGTGAAATAACGAGATTGGCATTATCATCACTCGTTGATGCAAAGAGTCCTTTTGCTTTTGCAATGCCGGCGCGCATCAAAATTTCATCGTCGCTTGCATCTCCGTTTATATAGATCAGGTGCGGATACTTTATGAGAATATTTTGTATCACTTCCTTATCAATGTCTATGGCAATGCATTCCCGGTTTGTAGAAATGAATTCATCCAGTAAGTGAGTTGCATTCCTGCCAAGACCGCAGATAATATGATGACCCTCAAGATTGTAAATGCTCCTATTCATCTTCTTTGATTTATATGACTCTTTGATTGTTCCTTCAAGAAGCATTGCAGACATTGTCGAAATAAAGAATGACAAGAATCCGATTCCAGAGAACGCAATAAAAATTGTAAATACCCGCGCCGGTACGTTGCCTTCCAGCTCTATAGTCTGATCAAAACCAATAGTTGCCAGAGTTATGACAGTCATATAAAAACAATCGAACAGCGGCTCAACGGAGCCTGTCAGAAAGTAATATCCGAAAGTACCAATGCTAAGAATAATTACGAGTGCTGATATTGCAGTCAGCAGTCTCGCCTTAAGTGTTTGATCCATTTAGTAGAAATTAGTTATATGTGTTTGGAAATAAAATTTAAAAGTGAGTATTAATCAAATGTATGATTTCATATTTTTATTCACATGAAAGAAGAAAACAATCAAATAGAACAGCTTGAAGGAATGGTTCAGGAACTGAACTATCTTCATCAGGTATCTCAGAGGATTTCAGAAAAGAAAGATATAGACGTTCTTCTGCATGAGATCATGGAGAGCTGCAAGGAAGTGACAAATGCTGAAGCAAGTTCTCTTACTAATTTATGATGAGGATGAGGACAACTTGTATTTTGAAGTTGCCTTGGGCATAGGAGGAGAAGCTGTAAAGAAAATTATATGCAATATGGGAGAAGGGATTGCGGGATGGGTTGCCCTTAACAGGCAACCGCTTCTTGTGCCTGATTGCTATGCCGATGAAAGATTCAATCCTGATTTTGACAAGCAGTCCGGTTTTGTTACAAGATCAATGCTTTGTGTTCCTATGCTTAAAGATGAGAAGCTAGTAGGAGTTATCCAGGTTATAAATAAGAAAAACGGAATGCCATTTACGGAAAGGGATCAAAATTTATTCCAGATCCTTGCTTCACAGTGCGGCATTTCGATAGAGAATGCTCGTCTTACGGAAGTACAGATAAGACAGAAGGCAATTGAAAAGGAACTTGAGATGGCAAGAATGATTCAGGAAAATTTGCTTCCCGACTATCTGCCGGAAATTGAAAATGTTGATCTTGCATTCAGGTTAAAATCAGCTAAAGAAGTAGGTGGAGATTATTTTAATGTTTACAGGTTGGATGATGATCACACTCTCTTTTTCATCAGTGATGTATCGGGAAAGAGCATATCAGCGGCGCTTATAGTATCGACTATCTGTTCATGCATGATGACATATCAAAAGATCAGAACCGGCAGTACAGATCTAAAAGGAATGGTCACCGCGCTTAACAAAGTACTCATAGAATCAACTACTGATGAAAAATTTGCCACCGCATGGTTCGGACTGTATGAAAATTCATCCCGAAAGTTGACAAGCATCAATGCAGGTCACAATAATACATTTGTATTTCGAGATTGTAAATTATTCAAGGAGCTGAACGCAGGCGGGATGTTCCTCGGTATGGCAGATGTTCCGTATGATACTGAAGAGATTCAGTTATCTACAGGAGATGTGATCGTATGTTTCACAGACGGCGTCTCGGAAGCAATGAATAAAGACGGTCAATTTTACGGTGAAGAGAGATTGATCAAATGGGTAGAAACAGCTTGCTCAAAGTATGCGGACGATATTCTAAATTCAGTATTCAATGATGTGTTTGAGTTTACGGAAGATACAGAGCAAAGTGATGATATTACATGCGGAGTGATTAAGATCAATTAGTTTCTCAACTCATTTTTTCAACAAACATCGGAGTTGGAGATGTACATATCAAGAACTCTTAATAGATCGCAGACACCCTCTCCCTCTAGGCTGTCTCAAAACTTGTCGTCCCCGCCTGCCTGCCGAGATGCATTTCAATATTTAATAGCCTGTTGGCAGGCAGGCCTGCAGAGATTACTCGTATGTCACTATCTCGGTCAGGAGTGTTTCTGTCGTGGACCCATTTCTTAAAAGTCAATTCTTAGAGTGGATTCCCGCCAGGAACACGCCTGTCTGCCAGAATGCATTCTGAATCCTGACGGCACAAGGGCACGCAGGCGGGAATGACAGTATGGGTTGGTTTTGAGACAACCTACCTCAGGGAGAGGGCCGGGGTGAAAGTGAGCGCGTGAATATTTGCATCGAGATATGATGCATGAACAGGATGCCGGAGGCATCCAATGTTTGTAGGACTGCTGCAACAATGTATTCCGACCCACACGGGGTCGAATGTTGGAGTTGCTTATGGCTGAGGGTTGTTTGCGAAATGTATGAATTTGTTGAATTCTTTTGATGTCTGTAAATGGTATTTTTACTCATTAGAAAATATTCACACACCTTAGCAACGAAATTTGTAAACAAACTATATGAAAACTTTCTATATAATAATTCTGCTGCTAATGACATCCATTACATTAGCTCAATCAGCCTGGTTCTGGCAAAATCCAACTCCTCAAGGATATGATATTAGATCTGTCACATTCTTAGATTCCCAGACAGGAATAGCAGTCGGAAACTATGGGGCAATTCTCCGAAGCGATAATGGAGGAGAAACTTGGAATCCAGTCTATGTGAATTACAGAAATGATTTTCTTTGCGTTCGCCAATTATCCGGTGCAACAGCCTTTGTTACCGGATCTGACGGAATTATACTTCGGACAACAACTGCCGGGATTTCTTGGGAAAGAATTTCCTCAATTATCACTGATACAATATCCTCAATTTTTTTTACAGATCAGAATTCCTGGTATGCTGCTTGTGGCAGAGGAAAAGTCTACAAAACTACAAACGCAGGCAACATGTGGAGCGAGCAATTCACTGGAATCAACTCCACGCTGAATTCAATCTTCTTTGTTAATAAAGATACAGGCTTTGTTTGTGGTGACTTAGGAAGAGCATTGAAGACAACAAATGCCGGATCGAACTGGAATTCAATAGCGAACATACAGGGAGCAGACTTAAACTCTGTCTGGTTTAGAAATGCTAACAGCGGATTTATTGCAGGTGGAAGTGAGGGAAGTCGTGCACTCCGGAGGACCACAAACGGCGGTCAGACCTGGCTGTCAATGTTCCTTTCAGTTACTGCGGGAGAGTTGACTCAAATCTTTTTTGTTGATGACAATACCGGATATGTTTCGGGAAAATCAAACACTTTGTTCATTACAACAAACGGCGGCGTGAATTGGGGATTTGCCAATAACATTACCCAGCCCGGACTCAGCTTCAACACCGTTCACTTCAGTACACATCAGACAGGATTTCTTGGAGGAACATACGGCATAATTTATAAAACAACTGACGGCGCATCAGTATGGAATCAGAAATTACCGTTCGGATTAAAAGAAGAAGGAAGAGAGATCGATGTACCGGATGATCAGACAGCCTATGTACTTACAACTAACAAACTGATGAAGACGACCAATGGAGGAAGCAACTGGAACGTTTTCTCGGAGGATTATTACCCATACAAAGAGATTCAATTCATGAACGCAAATACAGGTTTTGTCTGGCGTAACTTCGAGTTGTACAGGACAACAAACGGCGCTCAATCATGGAACCATATAACCCAGAACGTTGACTCAATCTGGTCTTATCAATTCACCGATGCCAATACCGGATTTGGATGGCGTCCCGTGGTCGAATTGGAGCTTTACAGGACATCAAACTTTGGGCAAAACTGGACGAAGCTGGACATTGATAATTTGTGGTACTATTATTTTTTAGATGATATGACCGGATATGGTGCAGTCATCACAGGTCCACGCACTTTCAATCTCATGAAGACAACCTCATCAGGGCAGAATTGGAATTATGTCAGCCAATTGAATTTTGATTCCATTACATCTTGCAGGGAATTGTATTTTTTGAATGAGAGTACCGGTTTTTCCATTCAAGAGTTTGAAACTCAATATAACGATCGTTTGCTCAAGATTTACAGGACTGGCAACGGAGGATTGAATTGGTCAGAAGTTTACACCACAGGAGACTTTATATGGAGATTTGGTAATTCCATAGATTACGAGATGAACTTTACGAATCTCTCAACCGGATATTTTGCCGGACTTGCAGATACAACACTGAAAACAACTGACGGCGGTGTAACTTGGGCGAAATACAAAGTAGGTGACAGAAGAATAAGAGAGATTGAGTTTATTAACGACAACACAGGATACTTGATTGGCGGAGGCGGAATGATATTGAAAACAACTAACGGAGGAACAGTGAGCATAGCCGGTTCATCATCTGAAATTCCGGAACGATTCCATCTCAAGCAAAACTTTCCCAATCCTTTCAATCCAAAAACAAAAATAAGATATTCATTACCTGTTGCAGATAATGTAAAGTTAAGCGTATATGATCCTGTTGGGAGACTTGTAACCATATTGGTAAATGACTTTAAAACCGCAGGTAACCATGTTGCAGAATTTAATGCTGAGCCTGACTCCAATGGACATTCGTTAGCAAGCGGTATTTATTTTGTTGTCTTGGAATTTGGTAATAGGCGTGAGTCAATACGCATGGCATTAATTAAGTAAGGATGATTCTGAAAATGGATAGGCAAAGTATATTGCCGGCGCACAAACACTTGCTTGTAATAATACATTTCTCATTTCAACGGCAGGTGGATTAGCAGGTGGGAAAGACATTCCAGTAACATCAAAGATTGCTGGACGGAGTGAGGGTGTATGAAGCAAATAATGAAGACACGATCTCGTAAATCCATGCCTTCGAGGTTGTCTCAAAACCAAACTATTTTGTCATTCCCGCGTGTTCCTGGCTGGAATCAACGCTTAAAATTGACAATTCAAAATAAGTCCCCGACAGAAACACTCGGGGACGACAGGTTTTGAGACAGCCTCCTTCTCAGGGATGACACAGCGGTGAGATGACTTCTGCAAATTTGGAATTCATAATAGAACCAAGCCCGAAGGGCTGGCATGATTGTAGAAAATTAAATATTAATCAAAGAAACCTAGAAGAGATGAAATTGTTCCGCTTTGTTTCTCTCTGATTTGAATAAAACGAAAATTCATCAACAGATTCCTCAATGCATCATGTTACCCTTTCAGGGTTTCTCTAATCAATATCTGCACAGTCTATAATCATGCCAGTCCTTCGGGCTTTTAGTGCAGTAAAATAACATCAGACCATATAATCTTCGTATGTTTCATACCGCGTTCCCAATCTGCCGATTGTGAGCATGAGATTACGTTATGAATCAGGAAATTAGTAACGAGTGCTAAAATTTTCTGAGTACTGAAGATACGACTAATTAATTATGTGATGTCGGCAGAGTCCGGGAAGATCGACCGAGACTTTGCCGGGGGCAAAAACATGAGATTCCGGGGACATCTCCCGAAACCCTGAAGGGGTTGGAGAATTTGAGATCACTATTTCTAATTTTTAATTTCTAATTTCTAATTCTCAACAACTCCGTCTTCTTTCATCTTCTGCACCAAATTCGTCAGACAGCTTGCGCTGTACACTTCTTCATCCCAATACAATTGATTTGCTCTCAAGCCCCCTAAGAATAATAGTCCAAGTACGTAATTACCTCTCGAGTTTATGAGGTTGTAAGTTATGTTCGTAGGCAGGACTGAACTGTCTGCGATCGAATATTGTGCATCCAGTTCTTTGTCATCATATCTGAAGTTCGAAGAAAGGATGTCGCTCATTGAGTAGATATTGTACCAGCACTTGATTTGTGCAACAGACTTTGTCCTGCTCTCAAAGTAATATGGCCAATAGGCATTAATGAAATCTATCGGACTGCCAATAGTAACCAGCGTCTTTGCCGATGCAAGTCTTAGCGATGGTCTGCCATCCTGCGGGAACAAAGCATCGCATGCAATGATCGAGCCAAAGCTTAAAGAGTAAATGCTCAGATTGCTATTTCCGGAGTGTTCAACAACATTCTCTGCAAGTTCTTCAAGTTTACCAATAATGCTTTGTCTTCTCTCCCCGAAGTTCAGATAATAGATAGTGCAAACGTATTCGGTTGCAATAATGCTCAAGAAGTTCTTCACGTTAGGCAGGAACAGCATAATCAAAGTAGATGCCAGTATCACGAATTTTGCATTTATCAGATCCCTAAACCATAAAATGAAATGCTGAATTTGCGGCGGAATAGGGATGCTGTTTGCCGTAAGTATGTCAGGCAGATATGAGATCAATGACACTATCAGAATCAATCCGAAGACACTGATCACAAGCAGTACAAATGCCGCATAAGTGAATTGCAATATTCCCCTGAAGGAAAGCGTTGACTTCTTTCCTCTCTTTCGGAACAATGAACTGAAGAACTGATAAATTATACCTGGTACTTTGAAAATTATTGCAGCAAACAGCATTAGTACTCTTATTATAATATTCTTCTTCTCGAACTTATCAACCAGAGCCTTTCCATATTCGAGTTCGTAGATCTCATAGACATCCTCGCGCTTGCCGTCTTTCAGAGTGAATATCACAGCCACATTCGATTCCTGTCTTCTGTCTTTCCCGAAGCTGATCTTACGGAATTCTGTCTCATACTGTTTATCAGGGTCAATGTCATTTATATCCAATGCCTTCTTAAATCTGTAAGCAAAGCTTTCAACTGACTGATCAAAAAGTCTTGTTCCTAATCCCGGGATAAATATGACAGATTCCATGCTTCTGATTTTTGTTGGGCAAAGAAGTAATTTAAGAGAAGGAATAAATATTCATAAATTTATCCCAATGCCGAAAAACATAAAGATGAAGGTAATTCTCTTCATGACGGTGTAGTCTACGATATTAACATTTCAAGTGCATGACCATTTTCCGATATTGACAAACCTGAATAAAAAAATTAACTCGAATGAAAATTTTGTTACCGGTTCTTATACTCGCCGGCTTACTTTTTACGAATACAGATACATTCTCTCAGAAGAAACAAGTAAAGAAAGACAGCGTCCTCACAAAAGAAAAACACCCGCAGGATTCTCCGGAAGGTAGAGGGTTCTTCATTGAATCAAAGTCCGGGGAGTCAACACTTCGAATTCTCGGTTCCGTCAGAATGTTCGGTTCTAATGACTTCAACGGATTGTCAGGAGGCACAGGTTTTTCAATCGGCGATATTCCTATTGATACAGGGAATCTGGTAAGCGAAAATACTTTCTTCCTGACGGCAAACATTTCCAGGGTTGGCATAGAAGTAACTAAGAAGATGGGATTTGGAAATGTGTTTGCCCGAATTGAAACAGACTTCAACGGAAGCGGTCAGAATTTCAGAATACGTCACGCTTACGGGCAAACAGATTTTTTGCTGACGGGGCAGACATGGACATGCTTCAGCGATATTGAAACTTTACCCAATACAGTTGACCTTGACGGTCCACCTACCGCGATTTCGAAAAGAACAGTGCAAATAAGGTATTACAAGAGTTTTGAAAAGTATTATAAACTCCTTGCCAGTCTGGAAGCTCCAAGCATATCCGTCAGCATTCCAGATACACTGTCACTCGAACCGGTAACCCAAAGTCTGCCGGCATTTGCCGTAAATCTTGAGAGGAATTCAACCGGACTCAGCCTTACAGCTGCAGGAATAATTAACCCAATCTCTGTAAGAAACCTTAACGGAAGTAAAGAGTCACTGTTTGGAGCGGGTGCTTTGCTCAGTTCAAAGGTGGTTCTTGGAAAGACTACAAACATAGTAGGCCAAATTCTTTTCGGCTCCGGCATCGCATCATTTCTGAACCTGTCTGACAATGTTGCCTTCGATGTCATACTAAATCCGTTGACTGAAAAGTATGAACTGACCCAGTCGTATGGAGGATTCATTTCTCTGTCACAAAAACTTTTCAAGAAAAAAGTAGATTTGAATGTCGCAATCGGCGGCGTAAATTTTGTAATGGAAGATTACTTTTCTCCTCAGACATTTGAATTGGGATATTATGTTTCCGTAAATGCATTTATGCTTTTACTTGAGAGAAGCAAAATTGGGATCGAGTACAGTTATGGAAACAAGAGGATCAAGAATGGAGACAGGGGAGATGCCAACAGGTTTGCGTTTACGTTCTTCTTTGATTTTTAAAAAAGTGGAAAATTGAAAATTGAAAATTGAAAATTGAAAAATAACTAAATGCCTCGGCGGGGAAAGTGAGGAATTAAGAATCATAAGTTGAAAAATACACTTTGAGAGTTGAAATTTATAAAAGACATTTTTAAGATCCTTTTCTTTAATTTCTAATTTTTAATTTATAGTTGCAAAGTTGGTTAAACAAAAAAACCCGGCAAGGTTCACTCACCGGGTATAGAAATGTTTCGAAATATTTTGCCTATCTGTTGTACACCCTGGGACTCTTGTATGTTGTCCTATTTGGTGTTTTGTAGCTTGTTGATTTTGATTTTTTGTACTTCGTTGATTTTGAACTGCCGTAACACTTCTTCTTGAGATCAAAGTAGAGCTTCTTGTAATTTACTTTACTCTTGCTGTACTTTGATTTCTTCTTGCTGCTGTTACCTGCTGCATAAAGGCGTTTCTTCTTTGGAGCTTTCTTGTAAGAAATCTTTACGACACGCTTGTCGAGAGCTTTAAGTTCAGTTTCAAGCCTGTCGTATTTTTGCTTCACGATCTCAATATCTTGCGAGAGATCTAAATTCTCTTCATTGGCTTCTTTAAGGAGCTTCTGTCCGCGGATATTGTCTGATGTTGTGTCGTACAGTAAATATCCAAGAACAGCGGCAACGCAAACCAGTAAAGTGAACATGTACCTCTGAGGTGTTGTAAGTCCTTTTAATAGACTCATCGTTCCTCCTTCCCGGGGTTGGTTGTTTTGAAATTGAAATTACACAAACTTATGAGTTTCAATTCGAAATTGCAATTGATGTAACAGGTTCTGCACTTATTTGTCAATAAAGTTTGCTACAGTAATATTAGGGTTTTTAAGAGAACCAGGAAAGCATACAGCGGAAGCATATTGGGATCCAAAATCAACTTCCAGAATTTTGTAAGCGTTTGAATAATTCTCAAAATCAATCACAGTCGATAAAGTGTTATTTTGAATAGTCGAAAAACTCTTCAGCTCATTTGATACTCCTAATCCAATTGCCTTTATGTACGCTTCTTTTGCAGACCATATTCGGAAGAAGTTGCTGATAAGTTCTTCACCGGTGAATTGGTTTAGATAATTGACTTCAGCATCCGCAAAAAATCTCTGCGCAAGCTGATTCATGTCACTGACTTCTCTCTTTATTTCAATGTCGATTCCAACGGGATAAGATTTTAAAAATGCAACAGCCGCAACTTGTCCTGAATGTGTAATGCTGAAGTGAAGCGGAATGTCGTTGAAGTAAGGCTTGCCAAAACTGTTAAGCGAGATTTGTATTTCCTTCGGATCGCAGTTGTTGTGATATGATGAAGCAATTTTACGAAGTATGTATCGGGCTTTCAGAAATCTTAACTTGTCTTCAGCAAAGTGAAATCGTTCGTACTTTGACTTTTCGCTTTCGCTGAGAATATCAAATGCGTCTGCGGCCGGAAATGATTCAGCAGTTGCAAAAGAATAAACAATCCTGACTTCGTTGTCAGATAATATCATTTGCTAAGCATTGCCGGAGACTTGCCCGGCAATTGTTTTGGACTTTGCAGTCTTATTATCTGCTCTGCCGTTTGAACTGGATCTTGCCGCAATATCTTCATGCGTCTTATCAAGAACAATGTTCAGCTTTTCTGCAAAGTCTCTTATCTTTGGCTCTCTTACTATAGTCTTGTGATCGGTATCCGGTACAACATACGTCTCAAAGCCTCCACCGGCAAGCTCTTGCCAGCCCTTTCTGAATTCCGGCTTGAAAGTTGAGCATTCAATGAGAGTTACTTTGCCGGGATATTTTTTAGCAACATATCTGTCCTGTGCAGCGAAGTGCATCAGCATGATCCTGTTGTACAACTTCTTCTTCTCATTGCTGAAAGTGTACTTCAAATTGTTTTTTATCTTCCATGTTATCTTGCCGACTTTGTTCCCAACATAATTATTTATCACAAGTCTTAGATCGCCTGTCTTTGAATGAACTCTTATGCTCTTGATGAAATGCTTCAGATCTCTTTTAGGCGGTACGTATGCTTTGGGCATTTCCTGAAACGGCGGCCATGTATCGAAGATCGCTAGCAACGCGACTTCCTGTCCCTGCTTTACAAATTGCTGTGCCATTTCAAATACAACTCTTCCGCCAAAACATCTGCCACCAATGAGATAAGGACCATCGGGCTGAATCATTCTGATCTCTTTCACATAATGTGCAGCCATTTCTTCGATGTTCGTATGTGGTTCATCCTTACCATCCAGACCAATAGATTCGAGAACATAAAACGGTTGATCCTGAGAAAGATATTTTACCAAACCCTGAAAGTGCAAGGCCGTGCCTGCACCCGGAGGCACACAGAAGAAGGGGAGCCGAGATCCTCCCGGTTTCACTGCAACAAGAGATTTCCACGGCGGTGTCCATCCTTCTGTCTTAAGTATCTCACCAAGCTGTTGAATTGTTGGATGAGAGAACAGCGTAGAGATCGCAAGTTTCTTTCCGGTCAATTTTTCAATATACCCGAACAATCTCAAAGCTAGAAGGGAATGCCCGCCGAGCTCAAAGAAATTGTCAGTGATACCTATCTGTTTTACGCCAAGTACTTTCTCCCAAATTCTGACCAGCTGAAGTTCGAGTTCTGTCCCCGGCTCAACGTAACCGCTTGTACTTGCGGAAACATTTCGCTCCGGCTCAGGCAATGATCTCAGATCAACTTTGCCGCTTGGGAGCAAAGGCATCTCTTTCAGAAAGACATAGTCTGCTGGTAACATGAAGTCAGGCAGAGTTTCCGAGAGCTTGCTCTTCAGTTCGGTAGTGTTACATTCTTCACCATGCTTAAGGACAACATAAGCAGCAAGTCTCTTCTCTCCGTTGGATGCATCGCGGATAATTACAGCTGATGTACTGACCTTGTTAAAATCATTCAGAACAGATTCAATCTCGCCCAGTTCAATTCTGTAGCCACGATATTTGATCTGATTGTCGGCCCGACCAAGAAACTCTATGTTCCCGTCCGGCATATAGCGCGCTACATCACCGGTTCTGTAAACCCTTTCAAACTCACTATTCCCAAAAGGATCCGTAATAAATTTTTCCTTCGTTAGATCTTCTTTGTTATGATATCCTCGGGCAACCTGAACGCCGCCAATAAATAATTCCCCTGAAACTCCCGGCGGAACAGGCTTCATCATCTGATCAAGAATATAGATCTTTGTGTTGAATACCGGTTTGCCAATCGGGGCATTATAAGGCCATTGGTCCGGATCACCTGTTAATGTATATGATGTAACTACGTGTGCTTCTGTCGGTCCGTATTGATTCGTAAACACCGCAGTCTTGAGATCTTTGAACATAGACCGGATTGCAGTTGTATTCTGCAACTGCTCTCCGGCAGTCATGACTTCCTGCAGATGCAACTTGACATCTGCTGATGACGAATAAAGTTCTGCAATCTCCTGAAGCGCAATGAACGGGAGATAGAGTCTTTGAACTTTCTTATCGCTAAGAATCTTAAGCACCTGCCGGAGATCTTTTCTTTCCGACTCTGACATAACGATAAGCTTTCCACCGGAAAGTAATGAAGAAAATATTTCCTGGAATGCAACGTCAAAGCTTAGAGTAGTAAATTGCAGTGTTGTTAAAGCCTTGCCGAATTGTTGTCCGTTGAATTGCCAGTTAAGCAGATTCACCAACGCCTTGTTATGCATTATCACGCCCTTTGGTCTTCCTGTAGAGCCGGAAGTATAGATCATGTAAGCTGCGCTTTCGGGTGAAGGCATTACTTCAGGAGTGTCACTGCTTTGTTTGTTAATCTCGCTTGATTCGTCATCAATGTAAATTATTCTCGCCTCGGTATCCGGCAATGTCCCGCTGTCAGAGCGTTTTGTGATGATAAACTTTACGCCTGAATCATTTATCATGTATTCAATTCTCTCGGCTGGATAGGATTTGTCCAAAGGAAGATATGCCGCGCCGGCTTTGAATATTGCAATCAAAGACACAATCATGTCAAACGATCGTTCAACATTGATGCCTACGAATGTATCTTCTTTTACTCCTATTGACACTAGGAAATTTGCAAGACGGTTTGATTGTTGATGGAGCTCTCTGTACGTCATTGACTGATTCCCGAATTCTAATGCAATATCATTTGAATGTTCGGCGGTAAGAGATTCGAAGAGCTCTTTAACCGAATTCTCTTGTGGAAGAGGGCTTGATGTGTCGTTCCACTTCTCTACGATTTCAATTTTCTTTTCTTGAGTAAGCAAAGATACATCTCCAACTTTTTGCGAACTGTCAGAAATAATTGAACCCAATGCACCTTCGATTGAATTCAGAATTCCTTCTGCAAATTCATCTCTGTAAACATTCTCATCATATGCTACTGTCAACTTCAATCTCTTGCCGGGAGCAGCAAGTATAGCGAGAGGATAATTAGTCTTTTCAAATGCAGATATGTGCACGACTTTTATCGAAGAAGACGAATCCACGAGCGAAGGATCAGTCGGGTAATTTTCGAAAACGAGTATGTTGTCAAACAACTTTGTGTTTGCGGGAAGCTCGCTCCATTGCTGAATGTCAGCAAGTGAGCTGTAAGAAAACTGTTCTCTCTCAACATACTTTGACTGTATCGATTTTAACCAGGAAGAAATATTTTCATTAGTGTCTATTCTGATTCTTACCGGGAGTGTATTTATGAACAATCCGACTATCCTTTCTACATTTGGCAAGTCTGAAGGCCTTCCCGAAACGGTTCCTCCATAAATAATGTCTTTCTCGCCGGAGTAAGATGAGATCACCAGTGCCCATGCAGCCTGAATAAGAGTACTGAGAGTCACTTGATTCTTCCGGGCAAATTCGATCAGTCCGGTTGTGAATTCTTCGGAGAAAAATTTGATTCCTTCCTGCGATCCTATTGACTCAGTTTCATCTTTGCTTGCCGCGTGTCCTTTTATGTGTGCCGGCGCAGAAAATCCGGATAATTCTTTTCGCCAAAAAGCTTCAGCAGAAATTTTATCCTGTTTGTTGAGCCATGATATGTAACTCTTGTAAGGTACCGGATTTTCAAATGCCGGTGTTACACCGCCGGCAATGCTTGTATAAGCCCTCAGAACTTCTCCAATTAAAACGGGATAACTCCAGCCGTCCATGAGTATGTGATGGAAAGTCCAGAGAAGTCTGAAGCTTGAAGGAGCAGACTTGATCAAAACAAATCTTGTGAGCGGTGCCTTCTCCATATCAAATAAATTCTGCCTGTCCTTCAGCCGAAGTTGTATGAACTTGTCCTCAAATATTTCGTCAGAATTCTTCGACCAGTCTTCATTTGTCCATTCTACTGTAACTTCCTTCTCAACTATCTGAACAGGCTTGGGAATGCCTTTCCATCTGAACGATGACCTCAATGCCTGATGCCTTGAAATTACATATTCCCATGACTTTCTGAAAATCTCTTCATTGATATCACCTTCAAGATCCAGAATAAATTGTTCTATGTATGCATCAGAGCCTTCATTGTAAAGAGTATGGAAGAGCATACCCTGCTGCATCGGTGTCAGTTCAAGTATATCTTCAATATTCTTCTTAATGTCCGTAGTCAATGTTTTAATTTAAATTGGTAAGTAGATCATCAAGCTCCTGTTGATTTAGTCCGGAGTCCGAAAAATCTGAAGCCGTAAATGAAACACTGTCCGCATTCATGCAATGATTCAATACATCTCGAAGTGCATTAAGATATTGATCGGCAAAAGACTTTATGAACTGTTCATCATGGATATTCTTGCTGTACTCAATATTCATTACAAGCCGGGAGGATGTGATCATAGAATTAATTTCGATCAAATGTTGTCTCAACTCATCACCGCCTGTTTCCAGATTTAGAGAGTCAGTCTCAAATGTCCAGCCTCCCGGAGCAATCTCATCGCGGAATTGCCCGAGATAGTTAAAGATTATGTTCGGTTGAATTTTATTCAATATGTCCGATTGAATGAGATCATCCATTATGTATCTAAATATGCCAAAGTTAATTCCTTCAGGAGTAATCCTGTTAAGGGTTTCTTTGACTGACTTTATGACAGACGGGATGTCTTCCGTCTGCTGAGTTTCAAGCTGCACAGTATATATTGAAGTGAACCAGCCAATTGTATTTGAGATGTCTGCATCATCAAACAGATCATCTCGTCCGTGTCCTTCAAGGTCAATTTGAAGTATTGATTTGCCCGTAAGCCTGCCGTAAGAAATTGCAAGCGCAGACAGTAAGAGGTCGTTAATCGAAGTGTTGAATGCTTTGTTTGCATCTCCGGTCAAATGCGCAGTCTCTTCGGGTGTCAGAGTAATGGAAAATCTTGCTGCTGACGAGTAAATATTCTTTTCTATAATTGCACCGTCCGGTAAAAGCTTGTCTTCACCTGCTTCAATATAATTCCACAATGAAATCTTTTCTTCAACTTCTTCACTCTTTGAATGCTCATGAAGCTTCATGCACCATTCTCTGAATGATGTGCTCTTGGGTTGAAACAAAATTTCACTTCCGGCTGCAATAGATTCATAAGCATGCACAAAATCATTTAGAAATATTCTCCATGAAACACCGTCTATGCAAAAGTGATGAATGTTGAATAGCAATCTGTCATTCGCATCCGGCATTCTGAAGCAGGCGGCGTTCAGCAATCTTCCCGAATACAGATCAATCAAAGTGTTGAGTCGCCGTTTTTCCTTTTGGAGATTGTCCAAAGCCGATTCAGGATTTAGTCCGGAAAAATCAAACTCGGCAAAGCCAACAGGTAAAGTATTTTCCGGTATGGTTCCGGAATCTTTTCCCGTGAGCTTCAATCTAAGTGCATCGTGGTAATTGACGACTGTCAGAAGCGCTTTGTCCAATACCTCAGCATCTAGTCCCTTTCTCACTTTTATCAAAACCGAGTGATTGAAGTGAGAAGGATTTTTCATTCCTGACTTGAGGAAGCGCAATTGCACGGGAGTAAACTTTACTTCGCCGGTAGGAGATTCTTTTACTAACAACAGGTCTTTCGCATCAGCTTCTTTTGAGAGCTCAGCTATTGTTTGAAATGAAAATATTTGTCGGGGAGTAATTCTGATTCCTTCTCGTGCCGCTCTTGAAATTATCTGTATGCTCATAATTGAGTCGCCGCCAAGCTCAAAGAAATTGTCATTAATTCCAATATTGTTAAGCCCCAGAACTTCCTCCCATATACGAACGAGCGTTTTCTCAATCGGTTCTTTTGCCTTGCTGAAACTTTCAGACCTTCGATCCTGAACTACAGGATCAGGAAGTTTCTTTCTGTCAATTTTTCCGTTAGGAAGATGCGGAAATTCATCAAGCACAATAAAATGACCGGGTATCATATATTCCGGAAAAAATCGCTTCAGTGAAGCTTTTGTGTTTGAGATGTGTTCGTCATTCGTAGCTGAAGAAACAAGGTATGCCACAAGAACATCTCTTCCCGCAGCATCTTTTCTCAAATCAACATATGCATCTCTTACACCTTCGAACTTCTTCAATGCTGTCTCAATCTCACTTAACTCAATTCTGAATCCGCGAAACTTTACCTGATGATCTATCCTTCCAAGATATTCCAGCTCGCCATTGGGATTGAATTTTACTTTGTCACCGGTTCGGTAAAGCTTTCCTTTGCAATTTGTAATGCTGTCTTCAACAAACTTTTCTGAAGTGAGCTCGGGATTGTTAAGATAACCGATTGCAATTCCGTCTCCGCCAAGAAGCAGTTCGCCTGCAATTCCGGGAGGAAGAAGATTCAGTTTGTTGTCAGCGACAAATGCTTTCATGTTATAGATCGGTCTGCCAATCGGAATAATAGACGTTCTGTAATCTCTTCTGCATTCGTAGAATACGGAATCAATGGTGGCTTCAGTTGGTCCGTAAAGATTTACAAGGCGTGAGTCTAGATTGTCAAAAACTTTGTCACGTAGATCGGCTGTCAGAGCCTCGCCTCCACTGAATATAAACTTGAGCGATTTGCAAGAGTTTATATCAGGTTCATCCATAAATAATCTAAGCAATGACGGAACAAATTGTATGTGCGTTACACCGGCTTCATTCACTAAGTTGACGAGATAGTCTGTATCCATATGCCCGTCCGGCTTTGCAATGACAAGCTTCCCGCCGTTTAATAAAGGTAGATAGA
>JADJAH010000014.1 GCA_016704345.1 Ignavibacteria bacterium
TTTGTAAATGCTAACAAAAAGACTGAAAACTCCGGCTTCGAATATGAGAACAAAAATTTCCTCCCCTGAAAGCCAAAAGAGAAATCGGAGAGCTTTACTGGATATAGGTTTCTTGCAAAACTGCAGTTAAGGAAGAGGATGATGAAATTCGGATGATCATCGACAAGATTACTGAAATTGTTAGTGAGGAAAATATCAGACCGTTGAGTTTGAAAGTGATGGCAAAGTCAAAACAAGAAGAAGGGTTAGTTACTCAGATATTGCAGTGCTTTCACGTACAAGAGACTTTTGCATCAAGTTGCAGAAGGATGCGGCAAAGCGCGGAGTGCCAATTACTTATGATGGGGCTTTGAAATATTCTCGCATCGAAGCAGGGAATACTTGCGCTTGCCTGGTTGAAGCTAATGCTCAATCCGCATGACAAGTCTGCGGCTGTTACCATTCTCGAGAATGAAGGTTACAATTACGCGCAGTTACGGACAATAATTCCACGGCGAGATGACGATCTTTGACCATACCAGTTGTAATCAGTGAATTCCTGTCAGAACTTCTCCAAGAGAAGGGACAATCTTCTTTATGCTCTCGAGAAGATAAACGGTAAATACGGATTCAGAGACGAATTCAGTAAAGCTAAATGGAAGCTGTTTCAGGATGGATGGATGCAGGAATAATTTTTTTGGGTGAAACCGTTCGGCTCATTGAGGCATCGATAAAGGATTACTTTTGAAATTGAGTTAGCAAGTCTACTGATTCAGTGACATGCCGCACAATTCACAGTGCAAAGGGTTTGGAATATCCTGTAGTTATTCTCGGAAATCTGAACAGAAGTACTTCCTCGAGCAGGGGAGATCCCAATGTCATCACGTTCAATGATGTAGGAGGTTTGAGAATGAAGAAACAATTTGCTGAGGTCAACGGATACAGCGGACTGTTTGAAAACTGAGGACAAAGTTTGTTAATGCAATGTCGAAGGAAGAATCATATAGCGAAAGCAGAAGACTTCTATATGTTGCTCTTACCAGGGCAAAGCAATATCTATATTTGACTTCATACAATCCTTCGCTATTTTTTTTACCGAGTTTGCAGACAAGACAAGCTCGAAGATCACGATTGACTATAGATACAAATCTAACCTCTGAATACAAACCGTATCTTCTATAAAGTCTGTAAAAATCAAAAAGCGCCAACTCCTGTTAGTGTTACTTCCGAATCTGTTTCTGTAAAGAGTTATGTGAAGAGATATCTTGAACCGGACGAGTCAACAAACTCTCTTGTAATTCTTTGTATGGAATGGAATATGGAACTGACATCCATCTTGCAGCATACAGGCATGCAATGGGAATAGCATTCAAGAGCAAATCAAAGGGTGAAGAGAAAGTTAAGATGTTCATTGACGGATTGAAAGCAGAGAAGCTTGAAGCTGAAGTTGACTTTTCACTTCCGAAAGATGGCAAATTGCTTAGAGGTGCTATTGATCTTCTTGCTCATTACAAAGACAGGATCCTTGTTGTAGATTACAAGACAGACAAGGATAAAACACGTCATGAATCTTATGTAGAACAAGTGAGTATCTACATAGATGCAGTAAGAAACTTGTATAGTGACAAGCAAGTAAGCGGTGTGATATATTATGTTGGACTGGACGAACAAATATATTTGGGATGAAAGCCTGCAAGTACAAATTTATTGAGAGCTTTACTTTACTTTTTAGTGAAACCATCCCATCCTGTCATTCCTGCCTGCCGTCAGGCCATCAAGATTCATATTGCATTCTGGCAGGCAGGCGTGTTTCTGGCAGGAATCCACACAAAAATTGACTTTTGGAATAGATTCCCGACAGAAACACTCCTGTCCGCAGTCAGCAATTTAAGTACACTCTCTTCAGGCCTGCCTGCCCACTTGCCATTGAAGTGTGGAATGCATTCCCGGCAGGCAGGCGGGCGGGACGACAGGTTTTGAGACAACCTCATACAGCATGGATGACACATCAGGAGAGACAATTGTAAGAACAAGAGAATCTTAGAAAGGGGGCAAGTAATCTTAGTTAACCCCCATTTTAGTGAAATCGCTAACAAGTGAACACTGAATTTCAGCAATTCTATCAAATTTGTATACAATTTTTTAATTAAATTATCTTCTCCATTTCTTTTTACTTTTTAATTGCTATGTTGCAGCATCCATTAATTAACGCCGGAGCCGCAAACTGAAAAGACTGATCTTTTGCTTTTTCATATTCACTTTGTTAAACCCCATAATAAACATAACAAATGCACAGATACAAAAATTTGCCGTAATAGGAGACTATGGCACAAACAATAAATGCAATACAAATGAACTCGCCGTTGCTAATCTTGTAAACGGCTGGGATCCCGCATTCATAATTACTGTCGGAGATAATATTTATTTGGCAGAACAACATTTCTCAAAACAGCTGCACACCTGAGCACGTCAATGATTACGATTCAGTGGTAAAGAAATACTACGGAGATTATTACACTAAAAATATCAACACAAACAGATTCTTTCCATGCATTGGTGATCATGACATTGCAGGTGAAATTGATATTGATCCGCGTCCCGGATTTTATCTTGCCTATTACAAAGAATACTTTTCTCTTCCAAACAATGAGCGCTACTACACATTTCTTATGGGTAACATAAGGTTCATTTGTTTAAATAATGATTTTGGCGGAATTAGCACTTGGACCGGGAGGGTATACAGATACAACTGTCTGGGAGCCGGACGGAATAGATTCATCATCTGTACAAGCACATTGGGCAAATCAATTCTCGATACTTCAACCGCAAAATGGCATGTGATTTATCAACACAAGCCCGTTACTTCTCATACATTGCAACTTCACTCGATATATTCAAGAAAGTGAGATGGCCCTTTAAGAGATGGGGCGCCGATATAGTTTTAACAGGCGATTTCCATTGGTATGAAAGAGTGAGAAGAGGAAATATGACTTACATAACCAACGGGCTGGGCGGCGGAAAATTTGACCCTTTGTTTGATGATACGCTGACAAACTTCGTCTACATTCTGAAAGCAAAATTCTTTATAACGACGCGCTTGGAGCGCAGTTGGTAGAGGAATATAAAGACAGTCTTGTGTTCAAATTCATTACTGTTAATAACCAACTGAAAGACAGATACGTACTTCTTCAGATGAAAACAATTAGAGTGAAATCACTAATTGAAGGAAGCTACAAACCTGCAATAGGCAAAATGGTGCCTGATACTGTGAGTGTATATCTTCGCCGTTCCAATTCTCCGTTTACAATTATTGATTCTGCTAAAGCATTGACCGATTCATTGGGCTATGGACTTTACAATTTTAGCAGGGCAAAGTACGATTCGTTGTATTACCTGACAGTTTCTCACAGAAACTCAATTGAAACCTGGAGCAAATTTTCAATGCCGTTTGATGATGACCTGCAGTACGATTTTACAACCGATTCGGCAAAGGCATTTTGGAAATAATATGACTAAAAAGGAAAACATGTGGTGTATCTATAGCGGAGATACAATGAAAGACGGTGTAATTGACGGCACGGATCTAGGCCAGGCAAACAATGATGCATCTAATTACTTTACGGGCTATGTGCGTTCAGATGTTAACGGAGACAGGATAGTTGATGATTAGGATGTTATGATCATCAGCAACAATGTATTCAAGTATGTTACTACAATGAAGCCGTCTTCATTCACAGGCGGAATATTGATTAATCCGTGATATCGACATGGGCTCAGCATAGATGCAAAAATTATTCAGCACAACTGTTGAATTCTCTTAGGAGGATATAGCATAAAGTTGAGTTAAGTTTCAAGGTATACGAAGTGTCAAAAGATATTCCGCAAGAGTTCATTCAAAGATGCCAGTAAATGAGAAAGTCTCCACAAGTTGTGGAGACTTTCAATTTTTATAATCATACCTCCGCTTCAAAATATTCTTTAAAGCCAGAAAGTACCCGATCGTTCACAATAGCCCGAGGATGTAAAAGGAACTCTTTTTGTTCCAAGTGCCCCCCTGCATGAATTTTAAATCAACCATAGCATCCGAATAATGATGAGGAAGTGAATGCGGAATGCATCCTCTTTCTTGTTAGTCTGCCGAAGCGAAATGGGGTTTCACCCCAATGTTGGGTTTTCATTTGTTAGGATTTTGTTAGAATCCGGGATAAGTTTGTTTATCAAAAAGTTTAAGAATTCAGATCCATAAAAAGACTAAAGTCATAGAGTTATTATGCAATTCAACTAACTTATTCAAAAACCTAAAAACCGTGAGATGAAAAAAACTTACATGTTACTTGCAGCATTGTTCGTTTCAGGAATGTTCCTTGGATTTTCAAACAGTGATAATCCAAAGAAAACACCCTTTAACTATTCAGGTCCACCGCTTGAAACTCAGGTAACAAAAAGCAACAACAACTACAGTACCGGCGATGCAATTTATTTCTCTGACAATTTTGACGGAGCGAACGACACTACTGCATTAAAGCAAGAGGTTATTTGATTTATTACAGAGGCAGCGGGCCACAGGGAGTTGCGGCTACTTGGTTCCAGGGAAATTCGACGGTGTTTAATGCATTTAATGGACCGAGTACAGGATATGTTGCAGCAAATTATCAGGTTGTAACCGGAACCAATAATATCGACAGTTGGCTTGTTTTGACTGATCTTGATGTAGTTGCAGGTGACATTATCAGATTCAGATGCAGGGGTCCACTTGGAAGTACATTCCCGGACTCTGTGAGAGTAATGTATAATGATCAGGGCGGTACAACTCCGGAGAGTACAGGCTGGGTGGAACTTGGAAGATTTAAGGCATCCGTAGATGGAACATGGGAGCTTAAATCATTTGTAGCCCCTACGCAAGGTTTCAGCGCGAGATTTGCAATCCGATACAATGTGGTTGACGGAGGGCCACTCGGTGCTAACAGCGACTTTATTGGAATAGATGCTCTTGAAGTAGATGGTGATGGAGTGTTGCCTGTTGAATTGTCAAGTTTTGTTTCAGTGATCTCAGGTAATGATGTAACTTTGAACTGGTCAACTTCTTCAGAGTTGAATAATTCAGGATTTGAAATCGAAAGAAGCACAAACAATCAGTGGATGAAAGTTGGATTTGTGGCAGGCAACGGAACTACCTCTTCTGCAAACAGCTATACTTTCACAGACAGGAATGTTAATTCAGGCAACTATAATTACAGACTCAAACAAGTTGACTTCAATGGTAATTTTGAATATTTCAACTTGAATAGCGAAGTGATAATCGGTGTTCCTTCAAAATTCGAATTGTCACAGAATTATCCAAATCCATTTAACCCTTCAACCAGGATTAATTATCAACTGCCAAATGACGGTAATGTTAAAATTTCTGTTTTTGACAATTCCGGTAAAGAAGTTATGACATTGGCAAATGGATTCAAGACTGCAGGTTATTATTCAGTAGACATGAACGCTTCAGCACTTTCGAGCGGAGTTTACTTCTATCATTTAACTGCAGGTGATTTTAGCGCGGTAAAGAAAATGCTCCTCGTAAAATAAGTAATCAGAAGTAAGAAACTATTCCCCTCTGAAATGCTGTAACATCAAATAGCATTTCATGAGGGGATTTTTTTTAGATCAACAAGCTAAGGTGTTACGCGATTTCACTTCCGAAGTTGAAATTGCGGATTATTTCATACGAAGTTCAATTGATCGTCTTGCTCAATTGGTATAAACACTTTTGTCAATTCACTTAAAAAGTTAACTACAGATCAATATTACTTGATTAGAAATCAACGAATCCCCAATAATGTTTTTCGCAGAACAACGTTGGTGATGATTCTGAAAACGAAGTACTCAAGTTGAGAATTAGAATTGACATTTCCATCGAGGATGAATATGTTTTTTAACTCGATTGATCAACGCTGTAACTTTGCTAAATTAAGAGGAAGTCAAAAATGGAAGAACAGGAAAATACCCTTAGGTCCTTCAAAGTGATTCCCGGATCTGGAAACAATCCTCCTCAGAAATGTCTCACGAAGAATAGTTATCTCGTCAAAAATTCTAATCATTTTACATAATGATGAATATCTTTACTGAACTAAAATATTCCGCTTCACTGACAATTATGTTAATGTATGATATCGTGATTGAGTGATTTATTTGCATTTTTGCCAAACTTTGTTTGCATTAGCGATACAAACAAAATTAGCAGGCTACCGGAGCTTGTTCCGAATAGCGGATATTAGTGATCAATACGTACTCAACTTTTTGCCAAACAGTTAAATAATTTTTCTATGAAGAAAGAAAAAGTATTGGATTTGCTTGCTTCGCTTACCGGTCGATTGCATGCTTTCAATGAAGACGAAGAAAAGAGAATCAGCGAATTGCAGGAGGCTGTTGCAAGTGCTATTGAGCAACAAGACCCTACCGGAATACGAAGCCGTGAATTTCAGTTTGAAAAAAGCGAGTTAAAAAGATCGGATGAAGATGCTTCTGCACGTTTTAACAAGTTGTCTGAATTGTTGCAAGCGACAAGAATTCGAAAGGACTTTCCTGAAAGCCATGTTTTTGTCCGCAACGTCCCAATACGAACTACACAGATTCCCGGCAGTGTAACTGCATCAGGAGCAGGTGCAAGAGTGAATACTTTTGGACCTTTCATGGACATTCAGGGCATCCCTCACTGGTTCGATTTTGTAAGAGTAAGAAAACTTATCGCACTTTACATTCAGGGGCATTCGCTGCCGGCCATCTTGTTTGATTCCACTTTTACGCAATCAAGATTCCAGTTGATAAACGGTAAGCCTGTTGAACTTAGAAGAAACTTTAACATAGATCCGGATTCTGTCTGGATACAAACCAGACTTTTCGAAAACAATGCACCCGCAGATCAATATTGTGGATTGCGCGTGAAAGGGGGAACCATTACTCTGGATTCGGATCCTTTTATGGAATCAAACCGGTTTACGATTTCATCAACCTGCAATGTCATCTGCGACCCAAAGCTGGAACAGAACATCGTGTTTGAAAGCGATCCGACTAGTCCATTTGGCAAAGATGCACGTCTTGCAAAATATGAATTGCCTGATTCATTTAAATTCAGTTTTAAGAATAATACAAAAGAGATAATATCTGTCGGAGATGCACGATGGAAAGTATACGGTCAGGACAGTAATTTCAGATATACAGGGAATCAAACTTGCACATATAATTCATTTGTTAGCAGGCTTGCTATACAAATGGAATGTAATAATCCCACCTTCAATATTCTAAATTGTGAGTCTCCATTTTTCCAATTCAGTGGTTCGGCGAAAATAGTTCAAAGCTGGTGGGCTTTGCCGGTTGCCAAAATTGATATTGCCAATCCATTGGAAGCAGATGGCAATGGTGCATTGATCGTTGAATGTGATGAAGGTTTGGATGTACAATGGACCAACCTCAAGAATAAAACCGTCGTTTTAACAAATCCATTTGTGTTAGGTGAACCAGGCCGCATCGGTATCACTGATCTGAAAAGCAAAGGCAATGGGGCAGTGCAGGAGTTTGCCGGCTGGCAAGATGAACAAAACATTCATGGTACATCTTTGGAATGCAGATTTAAGAATGATGCGGTCTTAATATTCAATAACATTGCCAAAGGTGATGAAGTAGTTTTCACTGTTGCTGATATGGATGTGAGAACTGACAGACCCTTAAAAGTAAATGGTGAGGCAGTGGCTGTAAAAACCAAAAACACAGCTTTGACTCTTGCAGTCAGTAAGCAAAAGAATCTGGTAATTGCGGTAGATGAAAATATTCTTTGGGACAATAAACTACCTGCGGATAAGATCCCAAAAAATAAAACCATATTCATTAGCTCTGCATAACGCCCTGTTCACCGTAACGCCACCTAACAGTTTGGTATTGATTGCCGAATGTGATGAAAAGCTGAAGACACTTACACATGGCAAGATGTATCTTGGTTTCGGTTTATTTTCCTACCTTCCCACTCTGCCAGACCCATACGCCGCCAATCTGGGTTTGCTGTCAAAACAGTTTTCCTTGCGCGGTCAAAACGAAGCCGGAGTCAATATTCAGGGACACAAGAAAAGCAGCAACGTCTGGATGTGGCTCTTTGGTTTGGTGCAATGGGACAAGAAAACACCGGCGCCTGATGATGTTTCAGTATCCTTCTATTTTGCACCTCTTCAGGCTCCTTTGAATGTTGAAAAGGATGAGAAGATAGAAGCAAACATACGACCTGCAAATGAACAACCTGTTATTAGAAATGACTTATACAACAACTTATCTTCCTATCAAACTAATGGCGGAGAAAATCCACAGTTATTTCCGCCAACAAGTAATATCACAGGTGGTGAGTCACTTCTTGTGTCCCGAAATGCGCTTGCCGGTTTTTCAGCATCAGACTTTGCCTTGCTGGATGTCAGCAGTAATGCCAATCAAATGGGTATTGCATTCACCAAAGTGAACAATGACATACAGCGAGTATTATCGAGAAAGTATAAGGTGTCAATTACAGATGAACAAAATGCAAGCGTCTTTCCTATTCAAATCAGAGGACTTGATGTTATCACAGCAGGGATGAATGTACAAGCATTTACCGTACCTTCAATTGCTTGGGAGCCTGTATTTAATCTTACAAAGCCTTACCTGGTAAAAGGAGGAGTAGATGACAACGGAGTTACTCTTACTCCTCCTTATGATCCGCCGATTGGTTTCAACTATTATGACAGTGATGGATTTGCCACACGCATTGGAAATTTGAGCAAACTGTCCGTGCCGATGTCGCCCATCCCAATGTCTAAGTTTCTTGTTAAAACTTATCAGAGCAAGGAAGATGGAAAGACATATGCTTTTTTCAATCTGCCCTTTGGCATGGTTGCGTTTACGATTCTGGATAACAGAAATTCTTCTCAAAGCAGAAAGCCCACATTAGCAAACATCAAACCTGACTTTGAGGGAAAAGTGAAAGGTGGTATTCAGTTGGAATTGACAGCGGGAGTATCTTTGGCTTTAGATGAAAGTGACTTGTTTGAAGGATTCTCAATTCAGCTCATGAATATCAATCATGCAGATGGCAAACCGTCGGAAGCAAGTACTTTGGCTGCTACACCGACAAAAATATTTGAAGGTGAATTCAAGACGCCTCCAAGTAGTTTGCCGGGTCGTCCCGGAGTACCACTCACGAGAGTAGGACTAAGCGGTTATGGCGCAAGCATGTTCAGTAATTGGGAAAACAGGACGGCTCTCTTTGCACAAGTCAGTCAGGCTCAATTCAATGTCATAACCGGACGAACGAGTCATGAAGTGGTTCAGGTGAAAAGTATGTTATATCCTTGGGGAATCAGAGTGGTCCGCACCATTACGATATTGCGATTGGCAAGCGGATATGTAACCCGTTTTGACAGCGGCTGGAAGGCAGAGAGCAACGGGAAATATGACTTCAGTTATTATGAACCTATCTATGACGCCCCTCCAAATCAAAAGAAAGTTATTGGAAAGAAATTTATTGAAGATCCGTTCAAATTTCATCCGGGTATTGTGAATGGTTTGTACAATATTAGAAATATCAAAGAGCAGCCAAAAATTTTCGGACCTGGTTCTCCAAACGCAGAGTTGTATGCAGTAACTTTTGATGCAGATGTTGAATTGGAGAATGTAACAGAAGGGGGTTCAGGCAACAGAGTTTCCGCAAAGGGTATATTAGCATATGTGCAGGTTTCACCTCCTGGTGAGCCTATTACTTTAAGTGAATTTGTGGAACTGTTAGATTCTGAGGATAACTCTATAGGCGGTCCCATTGATTGTATAATTAAAGTAGCCGGTACGAAACAGCATATGAAGGTGAACAGATTTGATGTGAGCAGAACTGTTGATGACTTAGGTGAAACCATATTTGTATGTGCGGCTCGTGGTTCTGTAATTCTGCCAAAAGACGGAAGCTGGAGTATTGTAAAGCACAATCGTAAGACAGGTGATGTCTCTCCTTTGCCGGAGCAATTGAGTGCTCCATTAGTTCGAAGTGGTGTTTGGTCTAATGGTAAACTCAAAGACCCGACGAGTGTCAGCAATTTGGTGCGCGTAGCTCATCCTGTCGACTTGTTAAAACCACCTGACGATTCAACAATAAATTTTGGATTCCTTCAGAACATGGGTACGCAAAAAGTATTGTTCATGACTCCTGCATTTAAAAGAGGGAGTGAAACTCTTGTGAGTAAGGCGCCGCCTTTGTTGGCTGATTCATTCCGCCTTCTGAACAGCAGCAGTATTTTTCCCAACATTGGAAATCTTGATAACAATTTTGGTGAAGCTGTTTCACTGCTGAAAGGGGTGAAAGGATCGAATCCCGTTGACGCGTTCAAAAAAATTAATGTAGCAGGTTTTGGTGATGTCTATGAATTGTTACATTTGGATTCAAAGGAACCCGCAGGTAAGCTTATTGACCAGGGATATAAATTAGCCAAGGGCGCTCTTGGAGACATGACCAATGAACTAATCAGGTTTGACCTTCCGTCAATGGATTACCCGCTAATCAACTTCAAGGATTTCCTCATTATTCGCATGAAGTATGAAGCAAAGGAAGGAAAGGCATCCGGTAAGAATTATGTAGGTAAGTTAGATTTCGATATAGATTCATTTGCTCAGGACATGGGAAACACATGGAAGGGGCGAATGAACAATCTTTCAATCGTTGTGACCATAGGTCCCTTAACCGATGTAATGAAGATCAAAGGTAACTTCAACTCACAAAAAGGAAAAGAGGTTGATCTGGGCAGCAAGAATTCCGGTGATTCCGGGGATACATTACCTCTGCCTGAGATTGAGTTTAGCGATGCTGTGGAACCGGTCATAAAAATTCTGGAAATACTAGCATCCCTCAGTTCAGGGGATTATGGTGATGCCTTGAAAAAAGGACTAAAGGTGGCGATGAGTAATAGTGCCAATATGTGGGAATATAAATTTGAAGCCACAAAAGATATTTCGTTAGTTCGGTTCCCACCGCTCAAGGAGGCATACGAAAGTCCTTTAACACCCCTTAAACTTGAAGCAAGCATGAGTATTGGCGTCTTCTTTAATGCGGCGCTGAAAGTAACGACAGATCCAAAACAGTTGTTACCAACTGCCGGTGCATTCTTCAAATTTCACGGCGGTATGCAGGTCATGTGTGTTTCAGTGGGTGTTGGCACAATATACGCAGTTGGAAACGTTGATCTCAAGTTGGAAGCTGATTCAAGCCCTAAGCTTGCTGTCACACTGAAGTTCGGATTTGGTGCGCAGATAACGGTAGGTTTGCCGGTAGTTGGTCATGCCAGCGTATTGTTTATGGTGGGAGTGGAAATTTATGCTGATAGCACTTCGAAAGTTAGAATAACAGGATTCATGCTTTTCAGAGGTGAGGCTGAACTGTTAGGCGGACTTGTTTGCGTAACAATTACAATAGAAGCCAAAGGTTCCATTGAAAGAGAATCCGGAGATGACAAACCGGCAATTTGCAAAGCTCAGGTCACATTCGCTATTGACATTAGCATCTTCCTGATCATTGACATCAGTTTTAGTGAAAGCTGGGAAGAAGAACGGCAAATCGCTTAGTAACAAGTTGAAGTGAATTTTTGAAAGAATAAATAATTCATCATGTCATTTGAACACACACGTTTCACAATCATGACGTTACCGCAAACTGTTGATGCAAACGGATTGCTGCGATTGAACATCGTATTCATACCACGAAATTTCAGTCCGTTAGATGAAGTTCAAACTGTTTATAATCCGAACGGCAAAGTGCCGGCCTTCGTGAATATCAAACCTCATTTCACGATTAAGATCTCAAACGACCCTGATGAATTTCCTGGAAAATTATCCGGTGACAAAGAATTAGATCCGGTTAGTCAGCTGGTCTATTCAACAGTGATGGCTGATATTTATACAACATTGCGCGATGCAAAAGACGGTAACGGCAAACCCAAATATTTTGATATTGATCCGGGAAGAAGTTCAGATCAACCGGTTAGTCCTGCCAATAAGAAACACAGGGCACCCGAGGCAGGCAAAAACAGGGATTTGGCTATTCGGAAATATCTTCCACATTCTTATAGAAACGCTTTCAACTTTACCTCGCCACGCATAAAGAACGCAGTAACTGATGACAGCTATCATTGCGCCATGCGTGATCAGACAAGACGAATAGATATGACCATTGATAACCGGGTCAGCTGGGGGAAAGTGTACGCCCATCTTTTGCGTCAGCCACTGATGGCAAAACAAGCCGGTTTGATTTATGAAGTCAGCGTTCAACTTGATCCGGAAGATTTTGAAAAAGGTGGTTGGATTTATGCTGATCTGAAAGACGAACCAGACTCACCGTATTTTGATGCTCAAAAAGATTCATTGGGAAAACCAACCGGTGAATTCGTAAAGCGATATGCAGCCCGAATTCCCATGCTGACAAAGAACAATGAACGGAGCCTGTTTGCATCCATACTGTTTCCGGTAATGAAACCGGGAGTTACTCCGACAGGTGTCTTTGATGAATTATATATTGAAGCGGCTCGATTCAATGATGGATTTGCAACCATCGTTCATGCGGATCAGCCGAAGAGCGGAAACTTATTGAAGGAAGAAGCGGATGGTTTTCACCCGCAGAAGGACTTGGGAATTCGTCTAGGATGGGAAGATGAACAGATCCTTATCTGGTATTTGCGTCAAATGACAGTTGCAGAAAACTCCACTGAACGACTTGATGCACCTTTGGGAGTAATGGGCTACAAGGTTGACGTGCGTGTGGCCGGAGGCAATGATGCTGATTGGGAGTCATTGAATGCAGTCAGCAGCAATGTGAATTTAAATAATGGAATCATGCAATTGGAAGGCATTGACATTGGATCATTTTCTGATGAGTTGCCTTACCAGGTATATCCTACCAAAGTTTATGATGATCAAGAAAAGAATGCGAGCAGTAATTACTGGTTGCCTATGTATTTTGCCAATTGGAACAATGCTTCACTGGTATTGCCCGACAACACCGCTGCCCTTATATATAAGAATGCTGAGGAAAAATTTAAGCCGGTAACGGTTAGTGATTCATATACACCAAATGATGTAAATGTAAAACTTTTATATGGAAAGGATTATGAATTCAGAGTAAGACTCTCTGATATCAGCGGTGGCGGTCCGTCACCGTCCAGCAGTTCACCGGAGGGATTACCACCAAGCTTCATAGGTAAAACTCCATTCCGCAGATATGTAGCTCCGCATACAGTAACAATAGTAAATGAAAGCGATGTTAAAGAAAATGTTGACGGGCATAATTTTGATGCATCGTCATTAAAACTCTCCAGACCGTTGCTTGGTTATCCGGACGTTGTGTACACAGGAAAATACAACGATCCTGTGGGTCGTTTGACTCAAGCTGTACAAGACCATATTGACCTGCAAGAATCAACTGAGAATGATCCAATTAGGAAAGGAGCTAAAGCTTTCGGAATACCTGATCCTGATGTGTCAGCAGTAGAGATCAAAGTAGAAGTAGAGACCTTAAACATGGATAATCTTGCGAGTGATGATGGTCGTGAGCATTACATCACTCTATACACCACTACACGCAACTTCTCTGCTTTTGATGAAATGAATGCAGATGAGGATATTGAAGTGCCTATCAGGTTCGAAGACTTTCCTGTGTTGAAACTGACTACGGACAAACCATTTCCTCTTAACTCAGACAACACATTCATCAATGAAACATCAGGAGAAATATTACTGCCAAGAGCCAGGAATATCAGAATAACATTGAGGGCTGTTGGGGAAGACAAAATTAATTATTGGGGAGATCATCATATTAAGAGTAACACAAATCCTCGTTTGGGCAAGACGACGGTAATTTCTATGCGCAAAGAATCTATCAACGAACAAGGTTTATTTCCGTACACAGACAATCCTAAAACTCTGCAGGCTATTTATCTTCAACCCGATCCATTTCCAATCAAGCTCGATCCCATGGCAAAGAAAATTTCAAGGTGGTGAAACCGGAATGCCGGATATTGTGCAACGTCTGGGAAATCAACTGGACGTGGCAATCAAGGACTTGACATTGACAGCAGAGAATGGCGAACGGCTTCAGTTTTGGTGCAGTAACATGATCAGGCACAGTATGGCTCCGGATAACAGCAGTATTACATTTGATAACAAAAATGAGTTGCAAGGGCACTGGTTAGTTTGCACTACATTGGTCTTAAATAGAGATTGGACATGGGATAGTTTAAATCCAAGTAGTTTTATCATTCATCGCAAACGAACAATGGGAAGTGATGATCCAGGCATTGTCAAAGACTTCGAAAGGATTGGTGATCTGGAGTTGAAAAAAACCGCATCCTTTCAGGCAATTCAGGAGGGTAAAGACGGGAAGATACATCGTGAAAATACACGATTGATCTTAATCGATGTAGTCGATGTAAAACCGGCGGTATGAACCTGCCTGATACAATTAAGTTGCAGTATAAGATTGAATCGGTTTTTAGAGAAAATCATGCGCCGGCAGTTGACAACGCTTTTGAAACAAAGTCGGTTGAATTGCCAACTACCATTAATCCAACCCAAACTCCAAAACTAGTGGCTGCCGGAATCGCATTGAGTCCTTATCTACGGAATACAAAGTATTCGGAAACAGAAGCGCGAACCCGCTATCTCTGGCTGGAGTTTGACAACTTACCGCTTGACAAA
The DNA here is from genome assembly GCA_016704345.1 of Ignavibacteria bacterium. GTDB lineage: Bacteria > Bacteroidota > Ignavibacteria > Tepidaquicellales > Tepidaquicellaceae > JADJAH01. The sequence continues at coordinate 14,710 of JADJAH010000014.1, forward strand.
CATGATGACTTGTTTTGTCGTGTGTTGGCTTATAGCCCTGACCAGTTGATTAGTAATAATAGCCCATCATTGATGAAAACTCCTTTCGAGTCGCCACTTTCATTGGACCCGGAATATATCCGTGTGGTTACGCCGGATAGCGGACATGATCATAATGGGTTAGATGCAATGCAAAGGATGCAAAAATCAACGATTCAGGCAGGCATTTTTACATATTGCCTTTGCCTGAAGGATTGCATCATGAAAGCAAAGAACTGTTCGGTTTCTTTACTTATGAATTTCGATACGGTCACACAGACAAAATATGGAGCACTGCACAAGGTAGATTTGGGAGGCAATTACGCGTAGCAGGTTTGCAGCATCCCGCACCGACGCTTACATGTTTGGTGAACAGAGATGAGAAAGTGATAACCGCAATGCTCCTATGCTGTTGCCGTTCATGAAGGAAATGATTTCACGGCTAATCCTCCTCACACTTCTATTTGGGGATTGCTGTATGCACAAGTTAAACAAGCCGATGGTTTGGATTACAGAAACATCTTGTTAAATGAAAGTGAAATGAAACCAAAGCCCAAGAGAAAACAGGATGAAATCTTTTCAACTTTCATGCAAGAAGCGGAAGAAAGGCGGGCAGAAGATATCCGGTTAAATGTGCGTCATCCTCACAAAGTTGATGCGACTGCTATAATGCAGGATGTTATGCAGCAAATGACAATTGAGAAGCATAATGACCAATCGGCGTTTTGTGTATGGTCAAACAAGGAAGTACAGGAGATTCTTGAGCTCTATGGTTTGCCAGTTGATTCTTCTTTGAGTATTCTTTGTGTAGAAGTCTTTGGACAAGTTAATAATACTTATGAGCATATTGATGATTTCGCGATAAATAAATCATCTTTGATCAAAAATACTGAGAAGGAATTTGGGAGTGAAGTAGCATTAGAATATAACCGTACAATTGATGTCGTTGGACCACAGCCGCCAAAAAGACCTATTGATCCGCTAAACAGTCATTTGGGAATGCATCGTATTTTGCGTACCTCTCCGTTGACAGAAGTCACATATGTTTGTTGCACGGATTAATTCCCAGCACTACATCGGAATTGAAGCCTTGATATTGACTACTTTCAGGGCTTCGTTTGGTGTTTTGAATTTATCGCAAAGTCCAGTTTCGCTGCATTCTCTCCAGTTGAAGAGTTATGCATTTTTTTCCATTTCAACTTTCAACTTTCAACTTTCAACTTTCAACTTTCAACTGTGTCAAACTTCGCCGTAAAGTGCCTCAAAAACTTTGGCTCTTCTATAATTTTCAATCCTCTTGTAGTATCTTTTTTCTCCAGGACTCTCTCAAATACTTCAATCACATATTCAATATGGCTTTGAGTGTAAACCCTTCTCGGAATTGCAAGACGAACAAGTTCATTTGGCGCGGGAATTAGTTTGCCGTTGTCATCATATTTGCCGAACATAACTGAACCAATCTCAACCGACCGGATTCCGCCCCGAGATAAAGCTCACACACAAGAGCCTGACCGGGGTATTGATCGACAGGAATATGTGAGTAAAGTGATTTCGCGTCAATATATACTGCATGTCCGCCAATAGGCCAAATTAATGGCACACCCATTTTGAATAGCTTCTCTCCTAGATACTCAGTACTTCTGATTCGATATCTTAAATAATCAGGATCGAAAACTTCGCGAAGTCCTACTGCCATTGCCTCCATGTCCCTTCCGGAGAGCCCGCCGTAAGTCACAAATCCTTCAGTAATGATCAGGAGATTTGTACAGGCATCAGATAAAGCCTGATCTTTCAATGCAAGGAATCCGCCCATGTTTACAAGTCCGTCTTTTTTCGCACTCATCACACAGCCATCACTTAAAGCGAACATCTTCTGCGCAATCTCTCTATACGAAACATTTTCAAAACCGGCTTCACGGTGTTGAATATAATATGCGTTCTCGGCTATCCTGCAACAATCGAGAATGAACAGAATTTTATGTTGCTTGCATATCTCGCTGACTCTTTCTGCGTTATGCATGCTGACCGGCTGTCCACCGCCGCTGTTGTTTGTAACTGTGAGTATGACTGCTCCAATATTTTCAGCTCCGCGTTCTTTTATAAGCTGTTCAAGTTTCAGAAAACCATGTCTCCTTTGAACGGATGATACAACAACGGATGCTGAGAGATTCTTCTATCGGAATGTCAATGGCTTCCGCTCCGAAAATTCAATGTTGGCACGCGTAGTGTCGAAGTGAGTATTACTTATAAAGACCTTTCCTTGCCGCCAAGATAGCCGTAAAGAATCCTTTCTCCCGCTCTTCCCTGATGGGTGGGGAGAATGTGTTCCGAATCCGGTAAGGTCTTTGATCTCTGATTCCATTCTGCCACTCTTTGAACCGGCATATGCCTCATCGCCGTCAAGCATTGCAGACCATTGTTTTGAACTCATTGCTGATGTGCCGCTGTCTGTGAGCAGATCTATGAGTACATGTTCCGATTTCAATTTGAAAGGATTGCAAAAAGGCTTCCCGAGAAAGTGAGTTCTTTGGTCTTCAGTCGTTACAACTTATTGGTTCGACTGATTTGATTTTGAATGGTTCAATGATTGTCCTGAAGTTCATGTCTTAAAATTTGATGGTTATTTATATGACAATTTATGAAATCCTATGCTTAGATATTATGACTTGTGTCATGTTTTGGAATATTTTAATTTTTTCAAAGGGCAACTAAGGAATATTCTTAACTTGCTGACGCAACACATAGCTAAATTCGATGAGTTCGCCATTTGCATAGAATAATTCTTCACAAATTCCGTAATTGAAACATATTGAAAATTTAGGCTGTAAAATTGTGGAATTCAATCTGATTATATATTTACATCCGGATTAATAATAGGTGTCTTGCTCTGTTTTATTTTTCTTCGACTTTACTATTCCTCTAAATTCACTGACAGAAAACTTTTGAAACTAGTATTGCTGGAAGCAAATGAACTCCGCTGAAGATAGCCGGTCTGCCAGACAGAGAAAAGTTGAAAGACTTAACTTTGAATTGAAAAATCTTCAGAGACAACCTTCGATTCAAGAGAGTCAGAGCAAAAATCCAGTAAAGAGAACTTGAGAGAAACTATGTTGATATCAAAGCATTTAATATCAGAAGCAATGAATCTGAAGAATTGAAGAATAAGTTGAGCAGAAGAACAAATTCATACTTGGACTTAGCACGCAGCTGACCGAACTCAAGAAAGCAGAAGAAAATCTAAATGATAAACTCATAACACTCAGAGAAGAAATCGAGAACATACATAAAAATTCTTTGAAAGAATTTGCGAACATTGCCTCATCTGTAATTGACTTCAAATCAAAGACATTCAAAGATACAAACCAACATGGGATGACGAATGTCATTGATCCTCTCAAAGAGTTTCTCTCGGTGATTTTAGAAGAAGATTGAAGATACGCGAAAGGAAGACATACAGGAAATTACTACTCTGAAAGAGAGATCAGACTACCAGGAATTGAATGTGAGACTGAGTGACGATGCAAATGCCTTGCCGGCGCATTGAAATCAGATGTGAAGATGCAGGGTAACTGGGGCGAAGACCGTCTGAGACTTATACTTGAGATGGAAGGATTACAAAGCCATATTGATTATGATTTTCAAAAGAGACTGGCAGACAGAGAAGAAGAAGCCACCAAAATTCCGACTTCATCCTAAATCTCCCCTGATAAAAAAACATCTGATCATTGACAGCAAAGTTTTAGCTCAATGCATACGTAAATTATTTTAATGAGAACATCCGGCTAAGAAAAGTATTTTTGCAAATCACATTTCAAGTATCCTGGGAACCACATTGAAGGTTTGGCGGGAAGGAGCTACCAGTTTGTAGAAGGCATGAATTCTCCGGATTATGTTCTGATGTTCATGCCAGTTGAGTCAGCTCTGACAATTGCAGTGAACGAGAATCCTGGGCATAGTAGACAGAGCATTGAAGAAGAAAATTGTGATCAAAACTCCTTCGACTTTGATAGCTACATTGAAAATAATTGCGCCTCTTATGGCAACGTGAGAAGAGAGTTGCTAATGTTGAAGAGATCTTCAACAATGGGCTCTTGTATGATAGTTTGCGGGATTCCTCGAAGAGATGCTGAAGATTGAGAATGGACCCAGAGCTGCAAGGAGCTTACCGCGATGCGATGGACAAACTAAAAGATGGAAAGAAGAAAGTGATACGATCATAGGAAGATTTGAAAAGATCAAACAATCAGGTCACGGACTCAGAAGTCAATTCCGGAAGAATCTTACGGGATGCCGACTTTGTCGAGCTTATCCGGCAGCAGAAGAAATTGAAGTTTCAGACGACATTGAAATTAATTCGGAAATAATAATAATACAGAAAACGAATGAGCATATGTTATTCTTGGTTCAGGAGGTAGATTGGCAAGAACGCAAAGAGTCTAGGGGATATAACAATTTTGAGATTGTTCAGCCGAATTCCGGTTCAAGTAAATCCTTCCGATGAACTAATGAAAGATATCTGCCTAATTGAGTCGAATCTTGATGCCGTACATAAGGAAGTTGCTTATCTCACAGCAGACTCAGGTATGAAACAAAAGTATGGAAGAACCAATGGGTCTGATAATGAAGAATGTTATTGATGCATGTGCATAGAATGAGAATTGCAAGTTGGTGTTTTGATAATGTCTATCTTTATGGAAAAGTTAACAGCAGAATGACCGAAGAGTCGAGCATCAATCCTTGCAGCGTGAAAGGAGATCACGAGAGATTGCAGAGATGTTGATGAAAAGTTCGGCACGGAAATACTACTGCACTGATTGCAAGATCTGCAAATTTTTACGGTCCGGACACGCCGCTTCAGTTTGTCAATGTTCGGAAATGTTCGAAATAACACTTTCCAAAGGCAAGAAGCCAATGCGGGTTAATCAATGACAAAGTGAAGCATTCATTCACTTACACTCCGGATGCTGGGAAAGCTACTGCCTTGCGTGGCGAAAACACTGAAAGTGCATACAGTCAGGTGGCATCTGCCAACAGATCCAATGGCTCTTACCGGTGAGCAATTCATAAAACTGGCGGTCCGAGCTATGGTGCAGGAAACAAATGTAAGGTGCTTTCAAAAGGTATTGCAAAGTTTGTCGGCATTCAATGTGGCTTATGAGAAGAAATAATGAGATGTTGTATCAGAATGAATTTGAGTATTTGTTTGACAGCACAAAGTTTGTGAAAGCATTTGGAATGGAACCGACGAGTTATAAAGAGGGGATTAAGGCTACAGCGGAGTCGATGAAGCGATGAACATGTTGAAGCTCAGTCTGGCAACATTTTGACACTGACGAACATTTCTTATCTTTCAGCAGCGGAGGTATTTGGAAACTGAGTGCAATGTCCAAATACATTTTACCAAACACCTAGCCTAATTCTAAGACGTAAACTTATTTTATCAACTCTCATGAAACCCTTGGTCTTTATGCCTAAACGCAAAACCCCAAAACGGGCTTAAGAAACTCAGGAATTTTAGAGGAGAATATGAAACACTACCTCTGAATTTTATTCCGCTTCAAGTACAAATACTGTTTCAACTTGGGGTGAATCTTTTCAAATTCAAGACCGGAAGCAAAATATAGATCCGAAAATCTGAAGCAGATGGTAGTGTGTACAAAAGATTATAGCCAAAACCCGCAGGTCACTTCCTTGAAATAGAGCCTGTTAACAAGCCATTCCAACTAGAGGAGCCCCCACATTCTTACACATCAATGGAAGACTCACCGATACTCCTGATTACGTCATCACAGGCGAAAGGATACGCCAACGGAATTGATGAAATTATCACCGATAAACCAATCAACAAGCTCATCCTTGGAAGGATTGATGCTTAATCGTGGGAGCTTTTCCTGATAATAAGATTCCATATCGTGCTTAAGAATTTTATTTTTGCTTTTACAGGGCTGGGCATTTGGCGCAACTGATAGACAGCATTATCCAGTGCATATTTTCCATTTACAAATGTCTTTTCCATAGTTTGCTGCCTTCAGGCATTGGAGGAAAACTCTCTGCTCAGGCTTCCTAACCTTTGACATATAGCTTTGAGAGTCTGACGAGAATAAATCTCCACCTCATTATGCCTCACTCCCCAGGCATCGTTCTTCTAACGTTAACATCGTATCCGGGGTTATAGTATCCGTCTCCGTTCATATCAGTGCAACCCTGCATGCTTTCCCTCTTAAACAAGAATGTTAAATGGAAGTGCCTGCTCAATGAATAGATCGTCAATATCATAAATATTGTCATACCAATCCAAAGCATGTGCTTTTCCGGTGGCTCTTACAAATATGGCGTAGTGAATTACACCCAACTTGTCCTTAGTTGATAAACATGTACTGAAACTGCCTGCTCGGTGTCAATTGATGGCTTCCAACTGGCTTCATTATTGTAAAATGTGAATATGAAATGTTTACGCCATTGATCTTCTAAGCTCTAATTCTGAATTCAGAAAATTTGTGTAGTCCCTTCTAAAGGCATTTCGGTAGGAATCACTTCTTGTAAGTATTTCATTTATTTGAAATACACTACCGGTGAGTTCCGTTTTAGTATCAAAAGGAAAGTCAAGTCGGAAATGTTTATATCCTTACCTTTCTTTTGTCCAGTTCAGGCTCATCAGGAGAGAACCAAAAACACCGGCGCGCAGTACGCAACTAGATCTTTGACTGTCATAATGGAATCAGTACCCTCCCACACAGCGAAAGCTCAAGCTTTTTTGTTAAGAAATTCATCAGCTTCAGCTGTATCTAAAAACATAAACAGAAGAACTATAAAAAAGGCAGTTACTCTTGCAGGCATTTTATTAATGTTGATTTGGGCAATATCAGATTGTAAGAAATAATATTCAATGCAACTTCATTTTGTTATGCTTTCTTTCTTTGATAGTAATTTGCATTCTTTCCTTATTAGCTATAGTTTGTTTTTTACACGGAGACTCACTGAGAGACAATGAAGTTTCACTGAGGTTAATCATTGAATGTCTTCCATATTTTTTTTGATACAGTGGTTCTGAATTTCCACAAGCTTTTGAAATGAAGTACTTTTAATTAAAATAGTCATACCAGTAGTTTCCATTTGCTTGTCCTCCGTTGAATCTCATTCCAACTCTGTGTAACTCTGTGTAACTCTGTGTAACT
>JADJAH010000015.1 GCA_016704345.1 Ignavibacteria bacterium
GCCCTGTGCAGCAGCGATATACATTATGTTTGGGTTTTGTGGGATGAAAACAAATTGAGTTAGTTCTTCGAAACAAAATTATTTCCGGTCCTTGCATAAAACATCCCTTTTGGATTGACGCTCACCCAGTTTGACATTGCAGTGAAACTTCCCGGCAAGTCTCTGTCTTTCGGGATCTGCATTTTCTGCATCACAGCTTTTTCTGCAGCGCCTTCCGGAAGCTTCAGTCCCGGGCCGCCTGCACGCCTCTCGAGTATGTAGCGTTCTCTTTGTTCGATTGTAAGTGCTCTTCACCTTCCTCGGTTTCCTGTGCAAATATATTTGCTGAGATGATTACGAATAGTGTCAGTAGTGAAATGAATAAGTGTTTCATTTTTGGATTTGATTTAAAGCAAGATAGATTTAGTTAAATGGAATTCTATAAAAAGAATAGCCCCTTTCACCAGAGGAAAGATCCTTTCTGAAAATGATTTCTCCCGCCGACATAAAAGTGCAGGCGGGCTTGTCAGTCCTTTATCTGCGGAACCGGCTGTTTCATTTTGCTGATTACTATTGAGGCGACAAATGTCGTCATTTCAGTACGATTATCTTCTTCGTATCCACTAAAATGCCGTCGACCCTCAGTGAATAAAAATAAACCCCGCTTGAATTTTCATTGGTAGTGTAATCAACTTCATACTCTCCCGAAGCGAATTGTTTGTTCAAAGCTCCACAGTTTCCTTCCGGTTATTTCAAATATCTCAAATATACACAGTTCCCCTTTATTTAATTCAAATCTTATCTTCGTTGATCCGTTGAAAGGGTTCGGATAATTCTGATGTAAAATAAAATCTCCGGGAAGGATATCTGAAATCTGCCGCACAGATGTGAAAGTCGTATCTCCACCAGTGGTAGTATGGATACCTGTTTGTTTTTGTCTGTACGCCCAGCCATTCATTTTGCCTTCAAAATCAACATGCCAATATTGCCTATATGAATAGATGTGTCCAGGCAATTGGTAGATCCAGTTAATCCCTCCATTGCTGGTGAAATATAACATGCCTCTCCCGTTTGATGGCAGTCCGAACAAACAAATTCCACCCACACCCCACAATGAATCACTTCCCACATTTGACATACTGAAGAAAGGAGTTACATAAACGTTACCACCTGAAGGAAGAATCTGAGAAAACCAATTTAATCCTCCATTTGTAGTTGCCTTAATTGGAGATACTATTCCACAAAACCAGCCCTTCAGACTGTCTGCAAAGTATATATCATAAAATGTCTGGTTATTATCTACATCATTCCAATTAAATCCGCCATTTTGTTGTTCTTCTAACATAACGCAGTCCGCTGTTCAAAGCGCAAAATCCGGTGTTTGCGTTTAGCATATGAATCTTGTCAGGATTCTGCCCTATTTGACTCCACAATCTTTGCCACGATGTTCCACCATTCGTTGTGCGGAATACACCGCCGGTGAGACTTTCTGTATCTGTCAGCCAAATTGTATCTTCATCTCAATGCAAACATGCTTTCGAGATCTGTCCAGATTAGCCTGTTAAACCAGTCCTCCCTGGGTTCGTGACTTCTATGGGCTCCGCCGGCAGCAAATCCTGTATTCTCATCTACAAACTTAACCTTACTAATTATCGGCGCTCCTTCAACGATTAAACCAGATCTCACCTCCGTCTGTTGTTTTGACAATAAATGCCGTATCATTAGCTACATAGGGAGTAACTGCAAAACCCGTAAGGCTATCAACGAATGTGATATCACTTATCCCGCGAGATCCGATTGGCAAAACATGCTGCTGCCGCCATGCTCCCGGCGGGTTATGCTGAAAGTTGAATGCATTGATGAATATGAAAATGCTTAAGGAAAAGAACAAGTGTGTGAGAATGTTAAATTTGCGTGAGACTTGTGTTGTTTCCTTCATGGTCGTGGTATATGCAAGTTCAGAAGTTTCTTCCTGCAGCAGCAGTTCGTGAGTATAGCTTCCTGCATTCTGCTGCATAAGCCGTCAATCTATTGCTTACATAATTGACGCAGGCAACATTGACTGCTTTACTCCGTTGGGAAAGTAGCTCTGAATATCAAATCTGTTTCCACCCTGTTTACTGCCGGCAACAAGAACTTTGCCTCGCTTGCTATCCACCATTCATACTGCTGAGATACTGATGGGTCAAGCACTCATCTGCTATCAAGTCATCAATTCGAACTCTGTCTATCCACAAGTCACATTCGCCGTACCAACGGATGCGGATCTCACCGCTGTAATTTCCCTCTTGTGTACTCGGCGTTCCTGCTTCAAGTGCTTTGCCAAGAATGCTTAACATTGATGTGTCTCCCATTCCCCAAAAGTTGAAATTGTCTTTGTAATTTCCGTCATAACCTGAATTGAAATCTTCGAAAAATTGGCAGCCTTTATCACTGACTTTTTCACTACTCTGCCTCTGCTGTCACACACGATTACTTCACATACCCTGGCAGAAGGGTTGTTCACTGCAAATGCAGAGTCTATTCTGATTCTGGGTTTTATCTTGAAGATGCGTTCCGCCTCTTGCAGATAATTTTCAATTTCATTCCCTTCTGATGCGGAAGTTATATTGCCGAATGTAAATCCGGAAAGCACAGTGCCGGAAGAATCGATTCTATCGCCGGGATAGTTAGAAGAAGCGGAACGAAAATATCGACCTTGCTTCCTTTACCCAACCTGACATCGATTGAATCAATGCCGCCTGCGTGCTGAAGTTTCAGAAAGCTTTGGGCTGAATGAAGAGTGCTCGTTTCTTCACACTCATGTTCAAATCTCTGCCCGTAACAGATCCATTCAATTTTCGGCCTTCCTTCATGCAGCCGCGAACTGCTGTCAAACGGAATAATGTTCTCAACTGAAAGCAAATCCATAACCTGTCTATCCTCAACCTTCTTTTCAGATTCAAAGCTCAGTATGGCAATTGCAGAAGCAATTAAGGCCAGAGAAATATAAATTCTGTTCTTCATTTGTTTTATTGTTTGAGTTCTTTTGTTTTAGGATTGTGCGTTGTTATTTCAGTACGATCATTTTCTTCGTATCCATTAAAATGCCGTCGACACTCAGTGAATAAAAATAAACCCCGCTTGAATTATCATTGGATGTGTAATCAACTTCATACTCTCCTGAAGTGAATTGTTTGTTTACAAGCTCCACAAGTTTCTTTCCGGTTATGTCAAATATCCCGATAGACACAGTTCCCTTTTTATTGATTTCAAATCTTATCTTCGTTGATCCGTTGAACGGGTTCGGATAATTCTGATGTAAAATAAAATCTCCGGGAAGGATATCTGAAATCTGCCGCACAGATGTGAAAGTCGTATCTCCACCGGTGGTAGTATGGATACCTGTTGGTGTTTGTCAATACGCCCAGCCGTTTGACTTTCCTTCAAAGTCAACATGCCAATATTGCCCTATATTCGAATAGATGTATCGGGCAATTGATAGGACCAATTAATCCCTCCATTACTGGTGAAATAAAGCATGCCCCTCCCGTTTGATGCAGTCCGAACAAACGAATTCCACCCACACCCCACAAGGAATCACTTCATTTGACGTAGTGAAATCTTGTAACAATAAAGTTATAGAGACCGCCTGAAGGAAGGATCTGAGGAAGCCAAGTAAGTCCGCCATTTGTAGTTGCCTTAATTGATTACTATTCCACAGAACCAGCCATGCAAACTGTCGCGAAAAACCATATCCCAAAATGACTGATTATTATCAACATCAATCCAATTAAATCCACCATTACTCGTTCTTCTAACATAACGCGGTCCGCTGTTCAAAGCGAAATGAATCCATTCCTTCCGTCAATCATATAGAATCTTGTCAGGATTCTGCCTATTTGACTCCACAATCTTTGCCACGATGCTCCACCATTCGTTGTGCGGAATACTCCGCCAGTGAGACCTTCTGTATCTGTCGAACCAAATTATCTTCTGAACTAAGTACCGAGATCTGTCTGGTTAAAGTAGTATTACCGAACACTGGTTACAAAGCCCCAGCTTTGTAACCGACATCTGCATATAATCAACATTCCCAAGCGGGGGCTTGGGAACGAGTGAGGTTTTAACCTGACTGCGCGGGTATGTGAGGTGTGTTTCATAATAACTTCCTTTATACAAACTTATGTGAAAAGGTTTTTAGAAACTATGACCTGCGTCATAGTTTCTTGGAAATATTTTTTGATGCTAATGTAAAATCAGCGAATAAGTAGTCCCACGGCGCCGCGCGATCAATCTTCTTCATTTCAGGGCTTCAGCGGAAACCCTATCAACGCCTAATGCATAATCAATCGCTTCAGAATCTAACAGTCCGGGATTAAACAAAAAAAGCCCGCACTTGCGCGCGGGCTTTTACACCATTCGCATACTGCGGAACCCGAAGTTACGTATCACTGCATGCTTGCAAGAGTGACATTTGTCACTATTTCACAATTGCCATTCTCCTTGATGCAACAACAACTCCGTCAACATGAAGCGAATAGGAATAAACTCCGTTCGGAATATTTGTTGCACTGAATGTTGCTTCGTATGTCCCGGCATTCTGACGTGTGTTAACAAGTTCTGAAACTTGTCTTCCGACTATATCATGAATTCTTAAGATTACATCACCTTGTCTCTTGAGTTTATAACTAATGATGGTACTTGGGTTAAACGGATTCGGATAGTTTTGCTGCAACTCAAAATCCTCAGGAACAATACTGCTTGTCTGTGTGATGCCTACAATGCTGTCGCGCGAGAACTTATAAATTCTTGCACCTGCACCGTAAGCCAGCGTATCATTAATCACTCTTATCCTGTTTAGGTTAAATCCCCAGGGATCACTGTTCCACGAATTGCCGCCATCCGTTGTTTTATAGGTATTGAAGAACCATCCTCCCAGCCATCCCGTGCTTGCATTGATAAATCCTATTCCTTCTTCATCGGCAGCTGTATTGAGAAATGTTTTCTCTTCCCATGTTTCACCGCCGTTTGTAGTCTTATAAAAATATACGGGTGAACCGGAAATCTTTTCAAGCGATACATAGCCGTTCAATCTGTCGGGGAACGAGATCTTCCAGCACCATTGCCCTCTCGGAGGTGTGGTAGCACGATTGACCCATGTCTCTCCGCCGTCTGATGTGAACAATATCGCACCGCTTCTGTTTCCAAAAGTACTGCCGATTCCTCCCACTACAAATCCGGAATCTTTGTTAAAAAAATGGCAGTCTATTAAAGTAGTAATGTACGGGCTTAAATTTTTTATCGTCCAGTTTACCCCGCCGTTTGTAGTCTTGAAGAATCTTGCGGGACCGTAATATCTTCCGCATCCGTAAACTATATCTCTGCTCACCACACTGATACCGCAAACGCCAAGCGAGTCCTGTAAGCCTGTAGTTATAACCTTCTCCCAGTTCTCTCCGCCGTTAACGGTTCTGTACATTACCGTTCCCGGCCAATTCAGCGTTCCAATCCAGCCGTGAAGCGAATCCGCAAATCCTATACTTCTCAGCCCGCCAAAACTTGTATCAGTAAACTGTGCCCATGATGCTCCACCGTCTCTCGTTCTGTACACATTGTTAACTGACTGACTTCCTGAACTGTAGCTTATTATCGCCCATCCTGTTGTTGCATTGATGAAACTCATATCCTCATACCTGATATTTCCGGCGCTTGGTATTGTCGGTACTGATCTCCAGCGCAGACTATTTTGTGCTTGACCTGTATCCGTGATTATCAAAAGAAATATCAGCGCGAAAGAAGCTATATATTTATTCATGATGATTATATTTTTTGAATTTTCTAATTATGATTATTTGCATGCGCACCGGAGGGAAGTTTATGCAGGCATTTCATATCTAATTCGTGCTTAGTAATTATATCGATATCGACTCTCTTAATCAATATTAATTTGACGGATTATGATGAGAGGTCCTTGAGCAAATCCATCTTTGCAAGTTACACGGAGTTACACGGAGTTACACGGAGTTACACGGAGTTACACGGAGTTACACGGAGTTACACGGAGTTACACGGAGTTACACGGAGTTACACGGAGTTACACGGAGTTACACGGAGATAAAACAGAAATACAATTAGAAAAATTGAAAAGTATATTAAAAAAGCCGAACTATTCAGCCCGGCTATTCCTAATTCCTAATTCTTAATTCTTAATTGCTCTCTTGTGCGTCCTGGGGGACTCGAACCCCCGACCTAATGATTAAGAGTCATTTGCTCTACCAACTGAGCTAAGGACGCGGGGCAAAATAACGCAAATACTTTAGGTATTCAACTTATTTATGAATTCAAGCCATGAATTTTCTAATTTCAATGTGCAAAGTGCCCTAGGTGCGGGGTAGTCTTTGATAACATCGATACTGATTTCGGCACTAAATTGTTCGCAAGAATTTTAGATGATAGTTCCTATATTCGAAAGAACATCAAAGCACGTACTCTTAAAAATTCCAATATCTAAAAAATTAATCGGAGAGCAATATGAAATCCGAAACCTACAGGGACATTGACGAATATATAAATTCCCAACCCGCTGAAATTAGAGAGATCCTGGTTGAGATGCGAACTACGATCAGGAAGTATGCTCCTCAAGCTGAAGAGAAGATCAGTTATCAAATGCCGACGTATTATCTGCACAAAAATCTTGTGCACTTTGCTGCCTGTAAAAATCACTTAGGATTTTATCCCGGGCCTTCAGGACTGAAGGCATTTCCTGAGGAAGTTGCCGCGTATAAGAGTACAAAGGGCGCAGTACAGTTACCATATAACAAGCCCTTGCCGCGGAATCTCATAAAAAAATTGTAAGATTCAGAGTGAAGGAAAACATGGAGAGGTTTGCGGCAAAGTCAGAGCAAACACCAACCGGGAAAGTAAAGCAGGTCAAACCAAAAGCAATCAAATCTAAATAGACAGCAATGAAACCGAACAATCACGATATCAAACCATGCCTGTGGTTTGACAATCAGGGCAAAGATGCGGAGGAATTTTTCTTCTCGCTCCCAAGTCCCTGCTTGGGAGCGGTGAGGTATTTGACAATTAGTTGTGAGTGCGTTACCAAGCTGCCTGCCCGCAGACAGCCATTCATGTACACACTTTGCAGGCGGGGGCTTGGTAACGAGAAGCAAGAAAGACTATCAAAACATTCAGTTCTTACATTTCATATCAGAGATATAGTTGATATTTTCAGCCCTTGCTAAGCGACATAAAAATACTGTCCGGCAGTCCGCTGTTTACGGGCTAAGCAGAATATCCCTGAAAATAGCGGGGTTCATTCTGTTCCCACTGTATTCACTTTATCTTTCTGTTGACCAGTACGGAGTTCTTGTAAGAGCCGAGATCTTCTGGCAGATCATTAATTCGTTCGTTTTGTTCGCCTTCGAAACTGCCTTCATGAGGTGGGCGGCAAATGCAAGTGGTGAGGATGAAAAGAGAAGGTTGGCTTTCACGGTTTTTTCCATTGTTGCAACAATAAATCTTTTGTTCCTGGCTGCGGGATTATTACTCAAAGATCAATTGTCGGGACTGCTCTTTGAATCTTCAGAATACACAACACTTGTATTGATCTGTTTCGGTATATCGACTGCAGAATCTCTGATCGGAATTCCGCTCGTGATTCTCCGTATGCAGGAGAAAGCAGGCAAGTACCTTGCTGTTGTCGTAACAAGCACGATCGTCTCCATGGCTGTTCAGCTTTATGTGCTGTTTAATATCGATCAGAAGATCACTGGCATATTCATAGCCAAACTGATTGCACCTGTATTGATGCTGATAGTAATGACTCCTTTCATGCTTAGATATCTGCGGTTCAGCTTTGATAAAGGACTAGCGAAAGAACTCCTCTCATTCACGCTTCCACTTATGCGAGTTTTGTTTCAATGATGCTGAGCGGACAGGACAGATTCATCCTGGGATATCTTACCGATTCAACAGAGGTAGGACTTTACGGCCTTGGCTATAACATTGCCGGCATTCTTAACTTCCTCATAGTCGCTCCTTTTGCAATGGCATTCCCTGTTATATTCTGGAAAAAGCTTGAGGATGAAAACGGCCCACGGTTTTTTACCAAGACTGTTACTTACGCACAATTCATAATCACTTGGTGCGCGCTGGCGCTTTCGCTCTACGCACCGCACTTCATAAAAATATTCGCACTCAATACTGACTACTGGGGCGCCGCGTCAGTAATACCAATGCTGGCCTACGCATTCGTTCTGATGAATATGCAGGTAACCGGCCACATGAGCTTTTATCACAGCAAGAAAACAAATGTAGTGCTGATGATATATATTGTAGCAACGGCGGCAAACTTTCTGCTGAATCTACTGCTGATACCGATGTTCAAAATGTACGGAGCCGCAACGGCAAATTTTCTGTCATACCTGATCTGCGTTATAATGATCTATATTCTTTCTCCAAAGTATTACTTCATAAAATGGGAAATGCACAAACTCGTGATGATGCTTCTGCTTGCAATTGCTCTTACAGTTCCGTTTTTCATTTTGATATTGAGAATACCATCATTGAAATAATCTTAAAGACATTTGCAATCGCGGCATTTCCGTTCATCCTCTATCTGTTCAGATTTTATGAAGAGATAGAAATAACTTCAATCAAAGGATTCTTTTTGAAATACTCAAGAAAGCTTAGAGGAATATGAGCAAGTTAAATTTTCCGTTATTTAATTACAAAGATCAGCCGGATTATGTTCGAGAGATTATAAGTCCGCCTTTGACTAATGCATACAGTTATGTAAGCAATCGGCTGCGGGAGACTTATGAATCGGTTTTGCCAAAATATCTTGCAGCCATGAAAGACCTCCGCATACTCGATTACGGCTGCGGTGTAAAGCCATACCGGTATGTTGTTGAGGGAGTTTGCAGAGAATACATAGGCGCCGATATTGGCGAAAATGCTAATGCAGAAATACAACTTCAGCCCGGCGAGCTTCTTCCGTTTGAAGATGAAAGCTTCGATGTTGTAATATCTTCTCAGGTGCTTGAGCATGTGGAAGAGTTTGATAAGTATTTGAATGAGTGTAACCGTGTTTTAAGAAAGGGAGGATTGCTTTTTCTCTCAACTCACGGTACATGGCAGTTTCATGCCGCGCCATACGACTTCAACCGATGGACACATCTTGGACTGAAATCTCTGCTTACGTCACGGATTCAAGTGATTGGCTGCAACCCCGTTCTTGGACAGCTTGCAGTTCCTACGCAACTTCGACTTGCATTCTTTGAGTCATTTGCCAACAGCATAGGAACTGTCGGGAAGATTTTGTTTAAACCGGTTGCAATGCTTGGTCAATTGAAACTAATGATAGAAGACAAGCTTACTCCCGCAAGAGTAAAGGAAAGAGATTCGGCGATCTTTCTTTTGACAGGAAAGAAGAACTGAGATGGAGGAGCGCAGGCTCAGAATTCTTTTTGTTAAGAGAGATGATGCGAATGCTAAGTTCGTCACAAATGATATTCAGATTCTCAAAAAACATTTTGATGTTGAAATAGATGAAGTTTTTTTGCCAAAGAATCTATTCATAGTATTTACATTCATAAAGATCTTTTTCAAATATCTATTCCGGATTCCCTCATTTGATATTATCTATACTTGGTTTGCTGATTATCATTCATATTTTCCTGTGATGATTTCTAAATTTTTAGGAAAGAAGAGTATTGTTTGTGCCGGCGGATATGAATCCACATATATACCGAGATTGAAATGGGTGTTTACACAAGCGCAACAATGCGCAAGAGATTGCGAAGATATTGTGCCACATATTCTCTGGCCAATTGCTCGATGATACTTCCTGTTGATGATTCACTCATTAAGAATGTCAACACGTACTTATATTCAGTGGAACCGGGGAAATCTCCATTGTATGACGGAATAAAGAATATGATCCGGGAATAATGACACCAATGAGAACCGTGCGTCTTGGATATGATGCAGATATTTTTAAGAGGAAAAATGAAGTCAGCAAAACAAGAGCAGTAGTGAGCGCCGGGCTTATAATGAACGGTTATGAATTTAAGAGGAAGGGATTTGATGTGCTGGTCGAGTGCGCAAAGAAAATGCCGGATGTGAAATTCATTCTCATCGGGCTTAATGATGAGCATCACGACATGCTGAATTCATCAGGGATTAAAAATCTGGAATTGCACAAGAAGGTTACGTATGAAGAGTTGATAAAACTTTACTCATCAGCAAAGGTATTTGCACAGTTGTCATTATTCGAAGGAATGCCGAGCACAATCTGCGAGGCGATGCTCTCTGCAACTGCATTCCGTTAGTTCTGATGTGAACGGAATACCGGACATAATAGGTGATACAGGGATCATAGTAAAGAAAGACATCGCACTCATTGTTGAGAGCATCAGCAAGGCACTTGAACTTCCGGAATCATACGGTGACCGTGCAAGGGAAAGGATCATAAATTTATTTGAGTTAGGAAAGAGGGAAAAGGAGTTGGTTGAAATAGTTCATGGTATGTTTGAGTAAATAAATTGTTCGGGTTGAAAATAGGCTGTCCGAAAACGCTTTACTTAAAATGTAATTAGTTCAAATTATTTACAGAGAATTAAATCATTTCCGCTTTCTTTTGAACCCTTCGGCAAACTCAGGGCAGGCTCAAAAGAAAGCTTGGCAAAGAAAAGTCGCCCGCCCGTCTGCCTCACACTCTTTACTTCTGAATAATCGATGCCGGGCAGGCTGCCGTATAATTGCCTGCCTGGGTGTTCTTAGTATAAGTTTCATTGTCGCTTCGGAGACGAGGCCTAAAAATTGGTCGCCATGGCTGCAAGAATTTAACTTCCTCGCCCGACAGAAAAACACTGTCGGGCTTCGTCAAACAGAAATTCTTGCTACGCCATTGCTCCCAATTTTTTAAGGGCAATTATACGAAGGCCTGCCTGCCGTCATGCATGTCAATATCCGGAAGCAAGTGGGCAGGCAGGCGGGTAGTTTTTTCCGAATCGGTTTTTGTAATGTATTGAGGTTTTGAAAAATGTCAGTATTACTATATGACGAGTTTAAATTGCTTAGATATTAAGACCTATATAATCTATTTTTCCGAAAATTTTTCACCCAAAGATTGAAGATAGCGATCATAGGAACGGCATTTCCCATGCGCGGTGCGATGGCACAGCTTAACGGCATACTTGCAAATTATCTTTCTAAGGAAAATGAAGTGGAGATATTCTCGTTCAAACGTCAGTATCCGAAACTTCTGTTTCCGGGTAAGACGCAGGAAGACACGAGCAATGTCGACATCATCGATCCGAAGATCCGGAACACACAGATTATAGATTCGATCGATCCGCTCAACTGGCGAAAGTCGGCTAAGCTTATTGCTAAGAGCAAACCCCGATCTGCTGATTCTGAGATTCTGGATCCCGTTTTTCGCTCCCGCATTTTATTCTATCTGTAAGTATGTGAAAAAGAAGACCGGCGCGAAAGTGATGTTCATCTGCGACAATGTGATTCCGCATGAGCACAGGATTGGCGATGAAACACTCATCAAACTCATCTTCAAAGTCGGTGATTATTTTATGATACATTCAAAGAGTGTGGAAAACGATCTGTTAAAATTCAGCAAAGGAAAACCATTCATGCTTTCTCCGCATCCTGTTTACAATATCTTCGGTCCGGCAACCGGCAAGACTGAATCAAGAGAAGTGATCAAAGAAAAATTCGGTATTGATCTTGGAAACGAAAAGTAATTTTGTTTTTCGGATACATCCGCAAATACAAAGGACTGCCTTATCTTATCAATGCAATGAAGGAAATCAATGCAAAGATGAAGTGAAGCTTATGATAGTCGGGGAGTTTTATGAAGATGAAAAACCACACATGATCTAATCGATTCGCTTGGATTGAAGAATGATATCTTTGTTATTTCTGATTATATACCTAATGAGAAGTAAAGTATTTCTTCTGCGCATCGGATGTACTTGTTCTTCCATACATTGATGCAACGCAGAGCGGCATCATTCAGATCGCGTACTATTATGACAAGCCGGTAATTGCAACAAACGTCTGCGGGCTCGGAGAAGTGGTGATAGACGGGAAGACCGGTTTTGTAGTGGAACCCCCGTTCATCAAAATCGATTGCGGATGCGATCATTGAATACTATGATAAAGATCTGGAGAAAGAGTTCAGCGCCAACGTTGCCGAAGAAAAAAAGAAGTACAGTTGGGAAGAGTTTATAACAAACATCATGAAACTTGTTGATGCAAGCAAGAACTAAAATGAAGATTACCCTAATATGAAATACGATCCGGTAAAGAAAGTTTTTGGAGACATTGTATCACGCAACACTTTTCTGAAGAAAAATATTCTACTTCCTTCTTGATCTCATGTTCCTGCGTTCATGGCATGTGAGAAAGAAAGTCAGAAACTTTATCCCAAAGGAAAGGTAATGGACATTCTTGATGCAGGCATGGGATTCGGACAATACACCTTTTTCATGGCGAAGAGATTTCCCGGCTCTAAAATTCTGGCTATCGATGTGAAAGAAGATCAGGTGGCTGGCTGCAAGTACTTCTTTTCGAAATGCGGATACAATAATGTTACTGTTGAAACCGGCGATCTGACAACAATGAGCTACAGTGAACAATTTGATTTCATTCTGTGCGTTGATGTGATGGAGCATATTGTAGAAGATGAACTTGTCTTCAGAAATTTTTCGAATGCGCTGAAGAAAGGCGGAAGGCTGCTCGTCAACACACCATCAAACCTCGGAGGAAGCGATGCGGATTCGGATGATGACGAAAGTTTTATTGAAGAGCATGCTCGTCTTGGCTATTCAAAAGAAGACATTTCGGGAAGATCGCTCGCGCAGGAATGAAAGTAGAAAGTTTCTCATACACTTACGGCAAGTTTGGAACAGTCTCCTGGCGTTTTGGAATCAAGTATCAATTCTTATGGCGGGCGCTTCAAAACTGTTAATGCTGTTTCTTCAATTTATTGTTTGTTCACACTCTGGTTTGTATTGATACTCATGGCTTGATGTGCATACCGAAAATGAAGAGGGCACCGGGTGCTAATGGTATCAACAAAGAATTGAACTATGTACATTCCAAAGCATACAGCAGTAGCAGATAAGAGCGAGATCTTTGATATAATAAAGCAACAGTTTCGCAATACTGATCACTAACTCGCCAGCAAATCTAAAAGGCAACTCATCTTCCGATGTTGCTTGATCACAACGAAGAATTTGAAATTGATCGGGCATATTGCGGCGGCCCAACGATCGAAGTTGAGAAATTATGAAAATGAAGCTCTTGCAATCTTCTAAAGGAGCGCATAAATATATTTCTTCATCATAGCGGTATGGGGCGGCCAATCTTTGCCAACCTGGAACTACGTAACAGCACACATGCTTACGGATTAATAGAGATCAAAGTAATTTTGAGGACAAGTTTAAAATAGTCAGCCGTTGGTAGGTATTACGAAGCTGAAGATTCACGATGCAAAGTATCATCGGCTCGACAAACGGAATTTCTCAACGGCGGCCTCCTCAAAGGAATCTGCCTCAAGCTGAAGATCACCTCGGGGAAAGAAAAAACTTTCATAGAACCACGTCTCGACAAGCGAAGACTTATGATAGAAAAACTTGATAATTTTTGTGATGACAATGCAAAAGAAATTTCCGCTATGATGAAGAAGAATATCACAGGCAAGAATGGCGGATAGCAAAGGTGGTCTCACAATAGTCATACCATGTTTCAATGAAGAAGTATCTATAAAGGTCTTTCTGCCGGAGGTAATGAATGAGTTAGCTTCGAGAAACAATTGGGAAGTAATAGTAACTAACGATAGCTCAACAGGTCCCAATGCAGCAGCGCTAAACAATAAGAAGGAATACTCCTGTCTGGGGATTATCACACGTACGTGAACAAGGATACGGACCCGACATTGAAGTCAAGGTATCTTGATATCGAATACTGGTTTACAGCAACAATAGATGCGGACGGTCAGCACTATCCGGAAGATATTGCCGTCTGTTTACGTTTCGAAGTGGACAAATGCTGATATAGTGATTGGAAGCAAGAAAGATGTAAAGGCGGGTGGGGCTTACAAGTCATTCGGAAAATGGATAATAAAGGAATCCTATCAAACTACTTGGGCTCGCAGACACGAGGAATTAATCATATTAACTAAGGAATGTAATTATTCCACTGATACAGCAAAAATGTGCTAGCCTCTGCCCTAATACAATGGCATTCAACAACATCATGCGCTAACTTACGCACATCAGAAAAATCTTATCTTAGAACATCAAATAAGTGTAAGAGAAAGAACTTCCGGAAAAAGCACAATAAATATTAACACGGCTTTCGATACAATCCTTGAAATGTAACATTGTGATGCTCTTCAATCCATCAAATTTTCCTGCCGATCAACTCTGATATTCTTCTTTGCAGGACTCTTATACAGAGTTCGATAATGATAACAGGGCGGGGAGTGAAAGTAGGCGCAGGTTTGATGATGCTCACAGGCGTTATGATATTTTTGCTGGGACTGGTTACTTGACAACTGTCCACACATCCGAAAGAAACCGGCTATAAACCATTACGACAATTCAGGCTCAGGAGAAGATACAGAGTTCTCAAGAGTGTTTGGAAATCAGATATCGGAAAGAGTTTAGAAAGAGATTGCATTACGAAATCTAAAGCAGAAGTGCTAAATGCAAAGATTGGCTAAGAACACTTAGACCAATTCTTCAGAATTATGGAAATTTTTATATTGTGTTCTCCGTGTTCATGTAAAATATTTGTCTTCGAAATGAAAAGCACGAAGAGATTACTCCTGCTCATTTTGCTTAGTGCTCTTTTACTAAGGCTTCTCTTACTGATCATATGTTGCAACCCGCTGAGATCGGACGTAGTTTGACATATCACCAGATTGCTTTGTCAATTCTAAGCGGGAATATACAATTGCGAAGTAGAACGACTGCTCTTGTTGTTCCAGCTATCCTATCTTCCTCGCAGGTATATACAGCTTGTTCGGAGATGGTCAGTTTGGTGTAAGATTGGTTCAGAGCTTTCTTGATGTCACTTGTTATCTGTTTTTCTTACTTATGAAAATTCTTCGACGAAAAATACTCTATGATAGCATTGAGTGTGTTTTGCATTCTTTCCTTCAAATGCGTTACACACTCAGTCCAGTTCTCACAGAATCTCTGTTCGGTTTTATTTGCTATGTTAGTGTTCCTCAACGTTCTGCGTGGAAGTTTTGATAATAAGTTTCTTCTTACGGAATATTATTTGGAGCTACAGAAGATTCTTGCTGAGGTCTTCTTTTCGATAGCTGTTTTACTGATACTATACATATTCATTTTCAAACAGCAATTGTTCGACTCAATATCAATCATCAAGCCTGCAATAAATTCGCTGTTGTTCATTACAGGTTTGATAATAATTCTGTCCTCATGGATGATCGAGAAACAAACAAGTTATGGGGGCATTCACACTTGCAACACAGGAGAGCGGCTATTAGGAAAGGGAACAATCCTCAAGCGACCGGAACATGGAACAAACAAGTGGCTGATGCAAATGTTTTATTCAATGAC
>JADJAH010000016.1 GCA_016704345.1 Ignavibacteria bacterium
ATTCAATCATTTGAATTATTTCAGAATTATCCTAATCCCTTCAACCCTTCTACGAAGATCCGGTTCGGGATTACAAAGATGGATTTAGTAAGTTTGAAAGTCTACAATACTCTCGGTCAATTGGTAAGGACTTTGGTGGATGATTACAGATCACCCGGAAACTATGAGGTGGAATTTGAAGGAAATGATCTTCCCGGAGGAGCATATTTCTACCAACTCAAAACAGGAGAGTTTACTGAGACCAGAATAATGATGCTGACCAAATAGTATCATTCGATATTATTTTAACAAGACAATTTTTCTAACGGCAACATTCGTAACCGGTTTTATACGATTACCCGGACCTGCATGAAGACGGAGGAAGTATGTGCCGCCTGCAAGGCCTTCCGCATTGAATTGTATGCTGTGAGATCCAGCACTCTTCATCTCATTCACCAAAGTTCTCACCTCTCGCCCGAGTATGTCATATACCTTCAAAGTTACTATGCCATCTTCAGGAAGATCATAACTGATCGTCGTGACCGGGTTGAACGGGTTAGGGTAGTTTTGATGTAACTTCAACTCTTGTGGCAAATTCACAGAATTGTCTTCCGCATTTACAAGAAAACTGTTCCAGCACTTGTAGACAGCTTCTTCCGTGACAGCAAAAACATAATTTACTCCGGGTTGCTTGCAGAGAAACTGTATCTTTCGTGAAGGACTGAATGAGTTATTGAAAAACTGAAAGTTGTATCCGGAATTAGTTGACTTGTAAAGCCCTCGTGAAGTCCCGGCAAAAATAATTTCGTCATTATCCGGATCTGTACTGAGCGCTGAAATGCTATCTAAAAGAGAATCACGTGCAATCCATGTGAATCCTTTATCAAGTGATGCATACAACCTGTGCTTAGATGTTGCAACTAATTCAAGCCCGGATGCACTAATCATAAACTGACTAAATTTCTTTTCTGATGACATTTGAAAATCCAGACCACCGTTACTGCTTATAAAGAGACTGTCATCAATTGCATACAAAATGTTAGTGTCAACAGGATTGATCACCAACCTGCCAGCGAAACCAATGAGGGCGGAATGACTGAACCAGTTGGCACCTCTGTCTGATGACTTGATTATTGAGTCGCCGAAAGTTGCATAGCAGATTGAATCGTTGAGAGGATTAATGGCGATACCATGAAACACTTTATAATGGAAAGCCGGAATATCAACTCTGCTCAATCCATTGTTGTAAGAGTAGAATAGTCTCTTATCATCAGGGGGTGCACCGACATGCGCTACTGTTGTATTTATCAAAATGAATGTTGAATCACATGGAGAAACCGCAAACCAATGAGGGTACTCATATCCGCTGATCGAAACTCCTCCCCCTATGTAGTAGCTGTAGTATACAGCCTTAAAGATGGAACCTGATGCCGGATGCCAGGAATCTGAAGATTCTGTATATCTTATGAAATCATAGTATCCCGTCCCAAGAAGGTTGTATACCGGCCTTACCAGCCACAGTTTGGTTCCGTCTGTGTTTATGCTTATATAGGACCCGTTAATACCGTAGATAGAGTTGTAGATCCTTTCCCAACCGTAAGAATTCTGTGAGTATCCGAATTCAGAAAGTTTGATCAGAATTATCAGACAAAAGATAGGGATGAATTTTGCAATTTTCATTTCAGCAATACCCCCTTCCTTACAGATCTTAAATTGCCGGCTTCAAGTACGAAGAAATATACTCCGGAAGAATTCCTTGCGCCATTCCACCTAACCTCGTGAATTCCTCCCGACACATTTCCTGAGAAAGGTTCGTCAATCTTATTGCCCAGTGCGTCAAACACAGATACCTTTACATTTAAACTTCTGCCAAGACTGAATCTCAGAGTCACTTCCGGATTGAACGGATTGGGATAGCTCTCAAACAGCCCGTAGTCGTCGGCTACTGAAGCGCCCTCTTCAACCGATGTCGGATTACCATACTTGACTGTCAGATAATCATCTCTTCCCGTTGATTTGTTTCTGGTCTTGCCGCAAATGTATATGTTGTTGTAGTTGTCTAACTGCATATCGTTTACGTAGTTCGAGTCGGAAGTCCATTGCTGTGTTGAAGCGCTGAAATTGTCAGCCCACAGCAACTGTCCGGAAGGAGACAGCTTGACTGTTCTGATCTGTGTGCCGCGTGTATTCATTGTCGTAACTCCGCTTGCATAAATGTTACCGTCACTTCCGATTTTTATAAAGCTCGCCGCGTCGTAGCTGTTCTCAGAGCCGTTATATCTGTACTCCCATAAGAGTTCACAATTGGTGTTAAACTTGAGAAGGACAAAATCATAGTCAACGGACACTCCCCAGCTTCTGCAAGCAAGGTATATGTTTCCCTGATTATCTGAAACTATATCTAGTGGTTCATCTCGGCCGTTTCCGGGTCCGTCATACCTTCCGGTATCAACTATTCCATTCGATGAATTGGCCTTATATAAAAGTACTGTACTGTGCCACACACTTGGATCAGAGTTTCCTGCAAAGAAATTGTGATCCGTGTAGTTGTCACGAACTGCCTTGACTACTCCCCCAAATGGACTTCCATCATAAACCGGAACTCCCGAAGAAGAGTATGCCAGGAAATGCGGATATATCGTCAGAAAACTTCCAACAAACCTGTAAAGTGTACCAAACATATTGATCTTATCATCAACCCCTTGGAACTGCATTGTGACTGTATAATACTGGGATGTATAATCTCCAAAAAACCTTGTCCATACAGTGTCTCCTGAGAAGTTTAATTTAACGGACTTTATACCGTAGCTGTGCGGAAACATGGCATATAAAAAGTTATCCTGTCCTTTCAGCAAATCAACAAATCTTCCTTCAAAAACATCGTCCGCAGATCCATCTATGTCAATTTTATACAACGACGGCAAACCTGCAAGAAACAAATTGTTTCCCGCATACAAGATTCTTTTAGGCAGACCGCCGGCAAAGTTAATGTTCCAGAGAAGATTTCCGTTTGCTCCATATTTCAACAGCTCTGTTTCTGCCGTACCCCTTACACCTGCTACATATACATTTCTATTTTCATCTGGGCATAAAGACACTGCTTCTTCATTATAACCGGAATTTCCAGAGCTGGTGTGATGAGTGTTTGACCATTCGAGACCAAACTGTGCGTATAGATAAGTTGAGGTGGAGAAAGTGAGAATGGCAAATACTGAAACTAATGCTCTAATTTTCATTGCTGTATTCCTTTGCTGCAAATTTCACAATTGGGTTCGAAAGTAAAAAGTGAAAAGGATGTCTCTATTCTACGGCTAAGCGTCAATGAAGTTAATACGAAGGAGGTGAGAAAGAGAAAGCACATCAATGTTAAGTTTGACTCACAGTAGATCTGATCTTCACTTGCTTCCGAAATGAAAGACCGTTATTAATGTGATGAGTCAATCAGTTGTATCCTATTTGTTGTTTCCATGTACCTCTGTGATTTCTCTGTGAAGCTCTCTGTGAGAGAACGATTCACAAATTTTCAAGTTTTCATTTCAGGAATGGATAATTCGGATAACTCCGACTTTGAAATTTACACACTAAAGGAAAAGTCATCATTTTAAGTGCATTAAAAAATGAATTGTTACACCTGCTTCATTTTGCAAAATTCTTCCGCATTGGTGCCGAGCAAGTACCCCAGAGAAGGCACATGACAATTAACTAGATTGCTCACAATGTTTCAATCAATCCACTCTCAAATCACAAAAATCAAAAACTCAACATGCAGTCATGAAAAAACTCATTTTTGTTGTTCTCATGTCTGTACTTGCCCCCCAAATTTTTCCGCAAGCACAGCAATATTGGGTAAACAGATACAACAATAACTTAACAAACGGCATTGACTATGGCCGGGATATCAATGTAGACAAGAACGGCAATGTAATTGTAACCGGAGCAAGCTTGTGGGGCGGCACATCAAGCGATTACTACACAATCAAATATTCGCTCAACGGAAGTTTGCTGTGGCAACACAGACTATCAAATTCCGGCGATGATGAAGCTTATGCCGTCATCACCGATGACTCGGGAAATGTTTATGTAACAGGCGGAAGTGAAGGAGCAACAAGCCAGCTTGATTTTCTAACTATCAAATTCACACCGGGAGGATTCCTCTCAAAGATGCAGCGATACGAAGGCACAGGAGATGACGTTGATATAGCCAAGAAGGTAGTACTTAGCGGAAACGGAGCTGTCTATGTGGCAGGTATAAGTATTGGACCGAACGGAGACCATGATGTTGTTTTGGTTAAGTACAGTACAGGACTTGTTCAGCAATGGGTTCAGAGATTCGATCCCGGCGGTGAAGAGTTCATGACGGATATGACAATTGACAACTCAGGAAATGTTTTCATTACCGGCTATACAGACTTCAATGACAGCAAGGACATGTTCCTTCTGAAGTATGACTCTTCTGGAGCCCTAGAATGGAACACTTATCACAATGGCATGTTCAGCGGAAATGATTCTTCAACATGCGTCGCGGTAGATTCGCTTGGGAATGTTTATATGGCAGGATATGAATGGGGAGGCGCACCGGAGAAAGGAAATCTAATTGTCATAATGTACGACACTTTTGGAAACGGACAATGGATAAGGACATTCAATGGGACTGAAAACGGAACAGACTATGCCAAAGATATTGGCGTTGACAAATACGGAGACATTTATGTCACAGGATCCGGAGACAGTACTGCGGATTCGGACATGGACTACATACTCTTGAAGTATGATGTGCAAGGGATATTTCAATGGATGTCAAAATACAATGGTGCTGCAAACGGGAGCGATGAAGCGGGCGCTCTTGCAATTGACGATTCGGCAAATGTCAGCATTACCGGTGTAAGTCCAGGGACAGTTACTGGAAACGATTACGCGACTGTCAAATTCGACAGGAACGGAAATGAACTTTGGTCAAAAAGATACAACGGTCCTGTTAACGGAGATGATGCGGCATTTGCGATAGACACTTACCACGGTTCTGATGTGTTTGTAACCGGCAGGAGTATAAGTACTCTCAATTATGATTTTGCAACCGTAAGATATTCCCCAAGTTCACCATCAACATTGCAATTGACTGCCTTGATAGAAGGATTCTATAATCAGTCAACGAATCAAATGGTGGCGGATACGGCTTTAGTTTACATCAGGAGTTTTACTGCTCCTTATGAAATTATTGATTCAGCCAAAGCTGTACTAAATTCTCTAGGCTCAGGCTCATTCACATTTTCAAATACAGACAACGTAACAAGTTACTACCTGGTATTGAAGCACAGAAACTCTATTGAGACCTGGAGCGGAGCGAGCGTTGCATTTACACTAAATCAACTCACTTACAATTTCACAAACGCAGCTTCAAAAGCATATGGAAACAATCTCAAGCTGAAGGGATCGAAATATTGCATTTACAGCGGAGATTCAAATCAGGACGGCAGTGTTGACGCATCTGATATGTCAGTTGTTGACAACGACCTGTACAACTTCGCAACTGGATATTTATCAACTGACCTTGACGGAGACGGTAATGTTGATGCAAGTGACTTATCAATTTGTGATAATAATTCATACAACTTTGTAAGTATGGTAAGACCATAAGTAAATTTACAACCTTGCTCCTAACAGGGAAGTTGTCTCAAAACTACTCCTCGTTCCAATACCCCCTGTCTGATTAAGACAGGGGCTTTGGGATGAGTAAATATAATATTGTTGATACGGTGTTTGTTGAGTGGAAAGTACTATCTGCAATATTGTGAAGTGGTTTGCGTTTGGGAACAACAATGATTGCCATAGCTTCGGAACTAATCCCGGCGAATGATCGTAAGATTCCAGCAAGACGGGAATTAAGACAGTTCCTGTCAATCCGGAGAATCTTCGGAGAAACTTTCCTAACATTAAACCATAGAAAAATGTTAAGAGTATTTGTGATCATTTCACTTTTGATTATCGCAACAAGTTCTGCAACTTCGCAGGCTGTTGTAGGCAACTTGGCACCTCCTATTTCGGCTGATGAATGGCTCAAAGGAGAGCCTGTCAATAGTTTTGAAAGTGGCACAATTTATCTGGTTGAGTTTTGGGGAACATGGTGTTCGCCATGCATCAAGAATATTCCGCATCTCAGCGAACTTCAGAAGAAATATGCTTCCAAAGGTTTAGTCGTCATTGGAGTTGCAACTCATGAGTTTGAAGGCAGAAACACACTTGACAAGTTCATGAAAGAGCGGGGTGATGAAATGGAATACAGAGTAGCATATGATTCTGATCTTTCAATGGAGCAGGACTGGGATACTGGCAAAGGCGCAAGCATTGATAAGTTCCGGCTTCCTGTTTGCTTTCTCGTTGACAGGGATGGAAAGATTGCAATCGTCTGTCATCCGGAAAATGATGAGTTGAGTTCTATACTTAAAAAGATGTTTGAAGAATAGAGAACAGATTTGTTTTGACTTCAGAGAGTGTGGATCTGTCACCATAAGGGGGTTGTAAAAACATTGTGAATTCTGTTTTCTAAGTCCCTGCAAGGTAAACCAAATCGGAAGAGAATCTCAGCTGATTGCTGTATATATATTCACGCAAAAAACATACATGCAAAAACACAGCAAGAAACACATACATACAGATAACAAAAATATCTTTACTGATTTTCTGACAGACCCAATGAAATGTTCTTCAAACTAATCGCATCCGCCAATACAAAGGAATGGAGGCGTGAAAATCATTACACCTATTTCAAACCCGGCACCGTTATCTCCATTTATTTCATCGTCATAAGTAAGTGCGAGAACCACATGCTGGTTCGGTTCCCAGCGTAATCCTGCTCTGTATTCCGGTTTAGCGTCTACATCACCTTTCGAACCATATATCTCCCCTACTAATGACAATGTGGGATCGAAAGGATACCAAGCCAAACGAGTAGAATATGTAAAGGCCCAGGCCGTGGTTTCTTCGGCACCATATTTCAAAGTTACACTTGCTCCGGGCATAATGTCCCATTGAAGTGCATTATCGAAAAATGGAATTGTAGCCGGCGCATTCATCCAGAATGTCTTAAATGCATCATTGTTTTTGTCTTCTCCGTCAAGGTAGCCGGGGTCAAGACCCGTACCCAGTTTTACTGCTGCACCACCGGTCTTCGCTTTGTTTTCGTAGAACATATACTTTGCAAACAATGAAGCTGAGTATCCGTCATCTGTCAACGGGTCGTTGTCGTTATTGTAAAGATACGCAGCCGTCGTGAATTCCATTCTTGGCAATAATGAAAATGTTGTCATGAGCATGGTGTTGCGCTCTCCTGTGGTCAGAATGACTGTTGCCATACCAAGCGGTTTCGACAGATAGCTGTCAGAATTATACTGCTGAGCCTGAGCCGGGTAACACTGCAAAAGAAGCAAGCCGAAAAAGATACCGGTCGCAGCTTTTTCAATTTTAGACATAAAGATTTGCCCTTTACTTAAATTATAAATTCAAAAGCATCTTCATAGAATTGAAGATTAATGCACTTAACAATTAACGCTGAATCATCACAGCACGCTCTGTCTGAAAGTCGTATGCAAAACTAATCTTATTAATTTTTTAAAAACATGCAGAAACAAGACTCGTAGCCGTGTATTTGAATAGTAATAGGATTGATAAAATGACGGATCGAACCATGAAAAATTTATAAAACTTTACTCTTCATTGCCTTTCCTTTTGGCGTCAGGACTTTCGTCATGACGCCACGATGAAATGAGATAGTGCATTCCTGTCTTTACTATGTGTTTCATTTCATTGTCTTTCCCGAACAAATTCAACAATGCTTTGAATTCTACTTATCATTAAATTTTGGTTATAGTCTTTCATTTAAGTAAAGTAATTTTGTGTAATTCTTTTTGCAAATTTTATTCGGATCACAATGTCTAGCATCAAGATGTATTTTGTATTTGTTGGTTTGATGATTTTCCTTAACACTACTTCATATTCACAAGATAGGATTAATCAGGGCTTACAGAATCTGAATCCCAATGAGAAAGTATTGAATGGATCGAGTGTTTTGAATCACACTCCGGATCATTACGACGGAGCCGGTTACACATGGCGCTATTACAACACGGGCAACACGGGAATACAAGGAGATTATGTGGAAGCTGTATGGATTGACCATGATGGCAACCCGTATATTGCAGGATACAATCCGGGATTTGAAGAAGGAGGATTTGCAAAATATATTCAGCAAGACAACAGATGGATAAACTATTCTAACATAGATTATCCTGTCATCGGAAGCATTAACGATGTTGGCGCATCCCGCATTAGTGACATTGAAGAAGATTCAAGCGGAATATTGTGGATGGCAACATGGCGCGGTTTACTGAAATTCGATCCTACTGTTGGTGGAAGTTCTCTGCAGTTTTGGGGTGCCAACAATTCTGTTCATCCGGGCGGCAGAACCAGAGACCTTGCCATAGCTCCTGATGGCTCTATATGGGGAGCGATTATTTCTGTTACCTGGGGCAATGGAGGACTTGTAAATTATAATCCAAACAATAATGTCTGGCGTTACTGGGGTTATGGAACAACGACTAATAACTGGCCACCGCTTATTCCATTTTTAATTAATGTTTCCATCCAGATAAAACCCAATGGCGGTTACCTGGTATGGGCTTGTTACGAATCAATAGTTGTTGTTTTTGACAGCGATACACAATTGTTTACTCAGCTGCCAAACAACGGTAACCCGGGTGATGTTCTTAAGTTGCCCGGTAACGATTGTGTTGACGACCTGCAAAATTTGTGGGCAATAAGAATTGCTTCACCTGGAGTTTATTCACTTGATTATAAAACTCAATCCGGCAACTGGGTCACACCAATACAACCGCCTGTTACATCAGTGATAAATGATATCTGGTCATTCAAATCTTATGGCAATGGTAATGCACTGTTGATTGATGGTAACAGCAGAGTCTGGCAATACAATGGTTCCGCCTGGCAGGATTTGGGTGTATGGAGAGAAGGCGGTTTTTCTTACGGACTGGACATCGATGCGTCCGGAAATATATGGGCAACGGGAATTGGCGGCGCGGCAAAGCGCAACGCTCAAACAGGTACATGGCAAAGACATCGCATTACAAACTCATCTCAGATTGCTTATTGGATAGAAGACATAAGTATTGATAACGAAGGCAATGTGTGGATGGCGGGAAATGCCGGACCGGGTGTTGGAGGATTTCAAAAATTTGACGGCACCAGGTGGACAGGATATAACAATGAAAACTACGGACTGGGATATCCTTTTCCGTTTCCAACTGATAACACTGAAGTCATATACTATCGCCCTTCAAATGGTGATATAATTGTCAATCCCATGTTTAATTATTTGCACGCATGGAATGGCAGCACATACACTTCGTTAAATTATTCCAACGCCCGTTCTGAAGGTGTTGTAGAAGATTCTCAAAACAGACTTTGGAGCATTGGAGAATATTTTGATCTAAAGTATTATTCAAACAACACCTGGACGACGGTTCCATTCACAGGCTTGGGTGCAAACATAAAGAAAGATCCTTCAAGACCCGGTACAGTCTGGGCATGTTCACGATTTCAAGTCTTAAGAACGGACGGCACTTACAATTTTTCAAAAGTGACAGACGATTTCTCAGAGCTTGATCCTCAAAGTGATGGACTTACAACTGTAGTACCAATATCAGACGGTATTGCCTGGGTTGGTACGAATCAGGGATTGGCAAAGGTAAATGCAAACAACGGCACTTATCAATTTTATTCTCCGTCAAATTCACAAATACCGGGGGAGAATGTTTCTCCGCTTGCGGTCACGCCTGACGGTAAGCTTTGGTTTGCAAATTTTGGGAGTACTTCTACTACTGTTTATGGATTGTGCTGGTTTGACGGGACAAACTTCGGAATATTTCCGCAACAGCAAACCGGTGGATTGCCGCACGCTCAGATTTATGATCTTGAAGTAAAGAACCTGCAAGTTGGTTATGAACTTTGGATAAGCTGTGCAAGCAGGGGTGTTGCAGTTCTTACAGTTGACAGCATTTCCACAAACATTAGTATTCAGGAGACGCAAGTAAGTGATTTCAACCTGAGACAGAATTATCCAAATCCATTCAATCCCGTGACAAATGTGGAATTCACGATTTTGAATCCGGGATTTGTATTGCTGAAGATTTATGATGCGATTGGAAAAGAAGTGGCAACTTTGGTTAATGCTGATCTCAAACGCGGAAATTACAAATATGAGTTTGACGCTTCCAATCTTCCGAGCGGAGCTTACTTCTACAAGCTGTCAACTCAGAATTACTCTGAAACAAAGAAGATGTTGCTGCTGAAATAACGGGTTTGTTCAATTGGAATTGATGAGTAAAGTAGTTTTGCAAAGCATTCGTGGCATCAGGACTTTCGTCCTGAACGTCACGATTAAAGACAAAAAAAGCCCCTCGGAAGGAGCTTTAATTTTTCAGCGGGAGATTGCTTATTCGATCAGTTCGCTACACCGTCTTTCAGATAATCTTTATACTCTTTGTAGAACTTCTGCACCTTTGGCGCTATCACCATTGAGCAGTATCCTGCTTCAGGATTGGTCTTGTAATAGTTCTGATGATATTCTTCCGCACTGTAGAATTTATCCATCGGTGAGATCTCTGTCAATATCGGTTGATTCCATAAACCGGATTCTCCGATCTGCTTCTTTACTTTCTCTGCAGTAGTTTTCTGAGCCTCGTTGTGATAAAAAATAGCCGACCTGTATTGCTCGCCTTCATCGGCGCCCTGCTTGTTCAGTGTAGTTGGATTGTGAATGTGAAAGAATATTTCGAGAAGCTTGTCATAACTAATTACCGAAGGATCAAATGTGATCTGAACAACTTCTGCATGACCCGTAACACCGGCACAAACCTGCTCGTATGTGGGATTCTCTACTCTCCCTCCCGCGTATCCTGATTCAACTTTATCAACGCCCTTGAGATCTTCAAATATAGTTTCGATGCACCAGAAGCATCCCCCGGCAAGTGTTGCTGTTTCCAAATTTGTTCCCGCTCCTTTCTTGATTGAATTTGTGTTTGTTTGTGCTGCTTGTGTAGTAACTTGTTTTGTGTTTTGTCCGCGACTGCATCCCGAGAATATCATTACAAGAAACATCGCTAAGATGGTTTTCAACATAACTAATAAATGTGAATTTTGAAAAGAAGATTTTTTGAATCTTGGTTTAAATCAATTGACGTTCAGAATTTCTTAACTAAGATAAGTCAGTGTCCTTCATTTAAAACTGATCCGAACTGTCGTTCGGGCTTGTAAACCTCTTTTCACGGTAAATGAGTTTCATCTATTGAAAAATTTAATAAATAAAAAAGCCGGGAGATCTTTCGAGTCCCGGCTTAGTGTAAATATGTGAAGCTCTGATTACTTGACCAAAAGCATTTTCTTTGTGTCAACAAAGTTTCCTGCATCTATCCTGTAGAAATAAGCACCGCTGGACAGGCTTGAAGCGTTGAAGCTTACTGAATAATATCCTGCAGTCTTGAACTCATTTACTAAGTTTGCAACTTCTCTTCCTGACATGTCAAACAATGTGACCATTACTTTGCTGTCAACTGGAATATCGAAGCTGATAGTTGTTGAAGGATTGAACGGGTTTGGATAATTCTGTGACAGGCTGAACTTGTCCGGAACTCCAACAGAAACCTGATTGCTTAGATTGAAATATTCGAAGTTGCCGTTATAGTCAACCTGCTTCAACCTGTATGAATATTTTCCTGTTGCAAGATTTTTATCAGTGTATGTGTAATCAACAGGACTGCTTGTTGTTCCATTACCTGTTACGTTTCCTGTCTTTGACCATTGTCCGGGTGATACTGATCTTTCAATGTCAAATCCTGAGTTGTTGAGCTCTGTGGCTGTTGACCAGTTCAATACTACATCTCTTCCATTAACTGATGAAGAGAATGAAGACAACTCAACAGGCAATGCTATAGAGTCATACTCGTATGCGCCAATTGCAGGTGTGAACGGGCTTCTGATTTCGTTAAGTATGTCTCTTGTAACAGAAGCAAGCGGTGTAGCTGCAAGCTTCAGGGGTGATGCTGCCTGCGGCATGAGAAGATATGTCGTAGTCGGCAATGAATATAATGGATCCGCGCTGATTGAGTTTGCATCCTGAGGAGGTGTGAAAGCTGTCTGCCAGTTGGCAAGCGTGGCAAACTGAGTGAACGGATAAGTTGTCCCTGTTCTCAGACCGCCGACTCTTCCAAGCGGATTTGATCCAACATAGTAATCGTTATTATTGCTTCCGCCTGATCCCCATCCGTAAGCAGTCGGCATTAAGATGGCGTAACTGGTCGGTATTGTCATTGTGTCAGCTGTGCAGTCAACATAAATTGAATTGTTCTTGATGGTCAATGCCGTATCTCCTGCAGTATTTCCCACTTCAATGCCAACAGCAGGACGGCTGGTAAGTCCAACGAACTCACCCGCCGGATCAAGATCTCCAACCATGTAAATGGAGTTATATGCAATCAGATCACCTCTGTTGCCGGCATGTGCGATACCGACAGTCATGTCGGGAGAAGTTCCGTTTGACAAGACATCATAAATGACATTATTTGTAATCACATTTCCGGTTGCGGGACCTGAAGCTGTAGTAGCACAAATTATTCCCACTGCTGAGAATGTTCTGCCGTCCCTTATATTACTAATAATGTTTCCGTTAACCGTGTTATTCGTTCCGGTTGTTGTTGTGGAGGTTCCTATAGACCAGCTCTCCGAGCCTACACCGATCCCAACTCTGTCAGCGCCGGCTGTAGTGTTTGTTGACGGGCCGCCAATGTACTTTACGGTGTTATATTGAATGTTGCAGTTATTCTGGAACTGAACCAGTATGCCTGTCTTGCCTATCGCTCCGCCGTCATAAGCGTTTGAGCCGATTATATTGCTGTCAATCCTGTTGTTCTGATTCAGGTTTGTTGCTCCTCCTCCACAAATACTCACTCCATACCTTGCACGGAACATGATGTTATTTAGTATTGTGTTATTGTTGTTGTTCCTGCCCTGATTTGTGGATGAAATTGTTGTTCCTGAATAAACTACGCAAAACGATACGGTTGTACCTGAACCAACACTGACACCGGTAGTGATAGTGCAGTTTCTGATGAGATTGTTCTGAGCTCCTGCAGAGTCTGTAGCAGCTCCCGCTCCGTGTGAAAGCCAGATTGCAGCAGAAGAAGCTGCATTGCCGGTATTTTGAATGGCAAGATTCCTGAAGTTTGCAAGACCGATCCTGCCGTCAATTGTAACATTGTCTGCGCCGGCAAGCCTGATCACTGCGCCTGCTATATTGCCCTGAATTGTCCTTGCTCCGCCAACGGGTTTAATAACAACAGAAGTGTAATTTGCACTTCCGCTTCCGCTTGCATTAAGCACAGCAGTTACTGTTTCAACAGTGTTTCCGACAACATCAACGGTAATGGCACCTGTATGTGTGCCTGCATTGATTGCGTCAAACGCATCTTTTAACGTCGGATAAGTTCCTGCTCCGGGATTTACATTTATGTTCTGAGCATTGACGCCTGTGATTGAAAGCAATGCAATGAACAGAACTGAGTAAAACATTTTTTTCATAAGAATTGGTAATGGGTTAAGGTTTATGAATATTTAAAAATTCGCCTTACAAAATAGAAATTTTATCTAACAAAATCCTAACAAATTTTGAAATGAGACAATAATGTGTTTTAACTGTATTCTCCGTGATCTTTACAGAACTGCAAGGGGCAAAACGATATTTTTCACATTGACGCTATGGCATCGCTTAATAAAAAGGCGGAATCTAAAAAATCAGATCCCGCCAGTCGTTCTTCCTGTTTCAATACCCTACTTTATATCGCACGAAAACTTCAGAACTTTCTCAGGGCTTTCGGTATCATTAGTAAACACCGTTATACTTTTTTCCTGATGTCCGTCTCTTCCCTGCGTATTGAAAGTAATCTTGATTTCACCGCTTTCACCTTTGGCATATTCGGTTTTTTCGCCAACTGTAGCGCCCGTGCACCCGCAAGCCGGCTGAACATTTTGAATTAACAGAGGTGCTTCGCCTTCATTTGTAAATGCAAAAGAATACTCAAGCTGTTCTCCTTGTTCTACATTTCCAAAGTCATGTGATTCCTCAGTGAAAAGTATTTTGGCTGTTCCCGATGAGGCGGAGATTTCAGAGCTTGAAATCAGAATAGACATTGTTGTTACAATAATCATCATCTCAAATAAGAAGTATGAAGGGTTTGCTGTTTTTGTTTTGATTAATTTTTTCATTCTTAATTTTGATTTACTGTTTGTAAAAAATAACCCCTGACAGCGTTTAGAAACGCTGCCAGGGGCATTGGATTTATGGTCGTACTACTGATACAAAGTTTGAGGAATTATTGTCGACAATGAATGCATCTGATGCATCAACAATTCCATCTCCGTTAACATCAGTTACAACATAACCGGATATGAAGTTGTATGCATCGTTATCAACAAGACCATTATCTGACCCATCAATACTTCCATCCTGATTTACATCTCCACTGTAAACTGCAAATCTTACAGGTGATGCATCTACTTGAATCATATTGTCTCCATATGCTTTATTTGCAGCCGTGGAGAAATCATATGTTAATGTATCACCGGTAAATGTAACAGGATTTGCACTCCAAGTTTCAATAGAATTTCTGTGATTCACCTGAATGTAATATCCTACACCATTCGATGCATTACTAAATACGGCTGTTCCGTTTCCTGAAGCAGTCAATAACATATCTGCTACATCGACAATAGCGTAGGGGAAAACTGTCTCCCGAAGAGTAACGGTAATCGTATCCAATACCATTGAGTTAGATACCGGATTATAGAAACCCTGCAATACAGATCCCAAATTCAATGTCAAACCGGTTGATCCGCAGTTGCATTTTTTTAACAGAAAACCGCTGGGACCGAATTCGACGCTGATTCCGTTTGAATAATTCGGACTGCTGTGAAATAACGGACCTTTCGGAGCAAGAGTATAACTGGATCCTGAGTATCGATAAAACCTGTATGGAGTTATACATTTTGTTCCGTTACAGCCACCGGTAGAATATCCTGCTAAATGATTAAATCCACCTACATTAGGAGCTGTAGATGAACTGTTACTATACCAATTCGTGAATCCCGATGATGTAAGTGTAGAAGGAGTTCCGTTAAATGGAGCATAACTGAATTTGAAGTTTGGATCTATAAATGAATTCTGACAATTCACTAGTTCAATGCAAACCTGAAAACTTACGAATTCGTTTTCATTACTATGAGAGTATAATCTCACTTTTCTATAATTAATTATTAAATGGTTATTCACAATATCAGCGCTAAGACTGCTGCCTGATCCCGCAACAAAAATTAAATCCATCCATAAAGGTAAAATTGCCGGAGAAGGATAATTTGTATTGCTTGGAATATATGAGCTTAATGCGCCGGGATTAGAACAGGATTTTTGTGTAAAGCCTACCAGTCCGTTTGTGCTGATAAAGATGGAGTCATAACAAATTCCGCATATTTTCGCTTTTAGTGCAGTATCACTTCCGCATTGAGCAAGAAGATTCTGCAACCGGAATTTGAAAAATCCGTCATCCATATTCCCGACTAATCTTCCTCCGCTGACATCAACACCATTCAACACTATAGGAGAACCGCATGTCGGATCAGGACTCCAGCTGTAACTAGGTCGTGAACCTAATTTCACAGAACCAATATTGTTTGCATAATAATAACTGCAGCATCCTCCGTGTCCGTGATTTGGAGTTATTGCATCAAGAGCTGCTCTCAATGTATCATTGTTTCTGTTTTGATCCGCTGCAAGACTCGTATAAATTGTAACATTGCACAAACCCGTATCACTTGCCAATAAAGTGCTGTCGAAATAAATAGTAGCTGAACTTCCCGGAGCTAAAGAACTTTGTGTTTTGGTACTTGTGTATGTTGCCGCTCCGGTTACTTTGTAAGTGATATTAAAACTTGAAGCAGTTGCAGTTCCTAAATTTGTTATCACAGCTTTAGGACGAATTGGAACAGGAATAGAATCAAGAGAAATATAGTCTACAGGCTCAAGATTAGTTGTTACGCTCACATCATTTGTAAACTGAGCTGGTCCTGTTGAACTCATTTTTCCGATTTTTCCGGCATTTCCCACAACCCAACCCTGTGGACTTCCGCTTACTGTTGTGAAGTCAATGTCCTGCCATACTGCTCCCGATTGCGTATGAGCAATACTCCAGCCATTACCATTATCTGTTGTCAAATACACTGAAGCATCACTTCTTATGCCCCATATAAAATTATAATCATCCGGATCTACAATGCCTTCAAGCCCGTCTATATTGCCGGTAGTTCCGGGAGAAGTAACAGGCGAGAATGATTCACCGCTGTTAGAACTCATCACCATAGCATCACCCCCTGCAAATCCGTAAGAAGAGTTATTGAAATGTAAAGCATAAGTATTAACTGTACTTTTTGTTTCTGAACTTGACCAAGTTAATCCTAAATCAGAAGAGTGATATACTTTTGATGAACTTGTTCCAAACCACATACTTGTTCCAACAATTTGAAAACTGTTATTCCATCCGGCTTCCGAGCCAACCTGTGTCGGCTCTGTTGCCATTCTTGACCAGGAATTTCCGCCGTCAATTGTCTTAAGAACTGTCCATTTTCCTCCTACCGGGTCTCCAATAGCATAACCTTCGGTTGCAGAAATCATTTGAATTGCATCAATGAAACCTCCTGTTTGTGTGTAAACCTGAGTCCATGTGGTTCCGCCGTTTGAAGTCTTCCAAATGAAAGTTGCTGAAGGAGAAGAAGTACAAAGAGCATTATTACCATCAATTCCGCAGATATTATATACGGCACCGGTAATTCCTGTACCTGTAGCGCTTATCCAGTTGACTCCGCCGTTAGATGTCCTGATTACAGTCGGACCTATTCCGGCTGCCCAGCCAACATTAGATGAAACCGATGAAACCGTTAAAAGCTGATTGGCTGTCCCGGATGTCTGAACTGTCCATGTTGAAGTAATCGAATCGGTTTCTGAATTTAATCCGGGAAATACAGAATTGATTTCATTTGAATATATGCCATCGGTTAAATCCGGATTGCTGATTGAATTCTTTTGATCATTTTCAGAATTATTGCTTACAGGTTTAATATCATTATGACTAGTTTTAAAACCTGTAGTAATTCCGACAATAGTTATTACCAATAGTACCAGTATTGATTTATTTAAGTTTTTCATTTTGTTTTTGAAGTTTAGTTTTTTTAAAATTGTTATTTTATTAACACCATCTTCTTCACCGCAGTAAAATCCCCCGCAGTGATTTTGTAAAAGTACATTCCGCTCGCAAGGTCAGCTCCGTTGAATGATGCTGAATATCTTCCTGCATCCATTCTTTCATTCACCAAAGTCGCAATTTCTTTTCCAAGCAGGCTGTAGATTTTCAATGTTACCTTTCCCGCTGCCGGTATTTCATAATTGATTTTCGTTACAGGATTAAACGGGTTAGGATAATTTTGAGCCAGCCCGTATTCTGTCGGAAGACTCGCAAGGTTTTCAGTGCCGCTATCTGAGTTCTTTAAGCCGTCAAACTCGATCAGGTTTGTAAGCTCTGCACTATTCTTCCCGTCAAATGTAAATATTTTGGTTCGCAAGAGACTTGTGTTGTCTGCCCATTTCAGATTTAATGGTTCATCTGAAAATTTATTCGCAGACGTTTCAAGTTTCATTTTCACTATCAGCATTCCGTTTTCCGTGCCTGTGATCTCCGGCAATGCAGCTTTGTCAGTACTTATGGAGTTACACGCAAGTCTTAACTGATTTTCAAATACGCTCGCATTGCGCGGTCTTAACGCTTCCGGAAGAGATGAGCTAACGATGGAATATGTAAGCTTTCCGCCGTTAGCTATCATAGGGTTGAATTCAAAGAAGTATTGACCAAGCGAGTATTTTAGAGCGGGTTTTTCCGAAGATTTATTTAAGAGATAAATATCGAACTCCAGACTATTGTCTGATGTACGACTTATGTTTGTCAAATTGAGTTTGTAATCGTTTCTGTCGATGTCTTCATAAGACTGACTGAAACTGAAGTTTGCAGTTAAGATTACTGCTAATATAATTCTGATTATGTTTTTCATTTTTAGTTTTCATTTTAGTTGTAATTAGAAAATTGTTTGTTGAAAGATTGACTATTCAGGATTATCCGCCTGCAACTGATTTACTGTTGCAACTCGCAGTGTCGGACAACCCTCTATCCGCAATTTTTGCCTTAAGTGTTCTTGAATTTTCATTTTAGCTCTTATAGAAGTTTTTAAATTATTGATGACGTTCTTGCTAAGTTCTCTCATTTGTTTTCATGACTGTTTATTTACCTGCTGCTGGTTTCATTATCTATGGCACATACACCGTAAAGAACAATCATTGTCAGAACTGCGATTGCAAGAGTTATTCTAATCCGCATTCATCTATTCTGTTTTAGATTTTAGAAAGAAGTCTTTGCGCAAATTCAGATCCTGTTGTTGATCTGCTTCCGTTCTGTTCTTGAAAGCTCTGAAGATTCTGTCAGCCGGATATTCCAGAAGAAAATCTAATTCAAAGTCATTGCTGTCAAATGCAGATTCAATATTGCTCAAAGTTATTTGCCTTTTCTTGGAAGCCGGTTTTTGTTTTTTAAGCTTTCTCATTTCAGAGTAATTTTGAGTTGTTAAATGAATTCTGTACAAACCTAAAACTATTTCACAGCCGTTCAAAAGAAACTTTTTCATGAAACCCTCACACCTACATAAGGGCAATAGTTGAATTAAAGCCTGAAATTCAAAGATTATTAGATTTGATATACTCACATAATAACTGTACTTTCACATGTGAAAGACTTTAAAATCATTGAAATACTTAGGACATTTAAAAAGGAAGAGCTCAAATTATTTGATAAATTCCTTGAATCACCTTTTATAAAGTCGAGAAGAAACCTTCACCCGATATTGGAAGGCATTTTAAAATACTATCCCGAATTTCTTTCACCTGAACTTACCAAAGAGAATCTGTTCAATGAATTGTTTGTAAAGGAAGATTATAATGACAAGAAGATTATGAATCTGATATTTGACCTGACAAAAGCGGCGGAAGATTTTCTGGTACACAAGGCGGTAGATGAGGATGAGATAGGATCTATGATGTATCTGTGCCGGGCATATTATAAAACAAAGATGTTGGATAGTTCAATGAAGGTTATTAAAGGTGTGGAAAAAATAATTGAGCCAAATTTTTCAACGAGCTATGATTATTTTTCAAAACTCAAACAGATTTTAGCATATAAAGAAGCTTACTTAACCGAACAAAATGACTTCGATAAACTTATAAACATTAAACTTAAATATTTTGAAGCTTCCGCAACTCAGTTTATTATTGACTACACCGAATTATTGAGCTACAAGGAAACTATGCTTCAGACCTATGACAAAAAAATCGAAAGTAGCTTTATCAAATCCGTTGTTGAAAGTTTTAATATGGATAAGTTTATTAAGCTTACTGAAAAGTCAAGCGGGTTAAATACAAATTTAATTTTACTGCACTATTACAGACTGAAGACAGTAGAAAATCCGAACGACCTGAAACATTATTATGAGCTGAGAGATTTTTTCTATAAAATAATCGACACTCTTTCGCGAAGCGAGAAGTATTTTGTATTCAGTCATCTTGTAAATTATTGTGTCCAGCAATTTGGGAAAAATTTTGAAGAGGTGAAACTCGAAGGTCTTAATGTTTATAAAAAAAT
Organism: Ignavibacteria bacterium; assembly: GCA_016704345.1. Classification (GTDB taxonomy): domain Bacteria; phylum Bacteroidota; class Ignavibacteria; order Tepidaquicellales; family Tepidaquicellaceae; genus JADJAH01. The sequence continues at coordinate 19,830 of JADJAH010000016.1, forward strand.
GATCGAGAATGATGCATTCTCATCATCAGAAAGTGAACATATGCAGACTTTAACTTACAGAAATATAATCCAGTTTTGCCTGACAAACAAAGATGCAAAATGGATGGAATACTTTATAAATGAATACACTGAGAAATTAAGTCCTGAAATAAGAAATGATCTTAAGAATTTTGCATTCGCTGATTTGCACTTTATGGAAAAGAATTTTGATAAAGCTCTGGAGTTTACTTCTAAAATCAATCATGAATTTTTCTTGTTCAAAATGGATCTCAAAAATTTACTCTTAAATATTTATTACGAACTGAATTATACTGAACCGGCATTTTCACTTGTTGATTCGTACAAACATTTTATTGCCAACAGTAAAGAGATTTCAGAGCTTCACAAGGAGACAATAAAAAACTATCTGAAGTATTATTTAATTATCCTTAAAATTAAAACAAAACAAAGTAAAGAAGATATAGGTGAGATGAAGCAAAAAATAAAAAATGAGAAGAAAATTGTATTTAGGGGATGGATGCTTGGAAAACTTGAAGAGCTGTCAAAAAAGGGTTAGCACATAATAATATTCCGGTAAACATATTGATGATTGTTTCATGTTTACCGGAAATTCAAATCATAATGTTAGTTAAGGAATAACTGCTCCGACAAAATTAGAAGCATTATTGTCGCATAACGCTCCATCTGTTGCATCTACGAAACTATCCCCATTCAAATCGGTATCTACATACCCTGATACAAAAGTGAACGCATCATTATCAATAGCCCCCGCGTCAGTCGCATCAACCACACCGTCCTGATTTACATCTCCCGAATAAATTCCGAATTTTAGAGGCGATGAATCTACCTGAACCATATTGGAGCCGAATGCCTGACTTGCCGATGTAGTAAAGTTATAAGTTAAAGAGCCGGATGTAAAAGAATTACCTGTGCTGCTCCAGGTTTCTATAGAGTTACGGTGCTTTAATTGAAGATAGTAGTTAATTCCGTTACCGGCATTTGGAAAAGTCATAATACCCGTGCCGGAATTACTAAGATATACTCTTGCAGAATCTACTATGCCATAGGGACTTGATGTGTTTCTTAAATATGCTCTCATGGTATCTCTCACCAAAGTACCATTATAGAAGCCTTCAATTAGCGCAGTTAAATTCAGGGTGCCTCCGTTTCCTCTCGGAGAAACATCGAGACGGAAATTAGCCCCGGCATCACCGAAGTCTGTCCATGTACTGCTTGTGTCAGGTGAAGAGTAAAAAAAAGCTTTTTTCCGTGCGGGAATTTCATACTGAAACCCGCCGCCAATATTGTTCACAGATGTCTGTCTGTAGCCTACATAAAATCTGCTGTTTCCGGCAATTCTGACTGTTGGCGAAACCGTACTTGTTACATTCTGCACAGCTCCTGATCCGACAGGCGTATTCAGTACAGAAGAAATATAAAGTAAACTTCCGGGCTTTCCGCTACCGTTATCATTGTAGATTACAAGTTTATATGGACGCGACGGAGCAGATGCGGAATTGAAAAATGTCTGATCAATATTGCTGATCTTGAAAGTATCAGTACCGGAATTTTTAAACTTAACCACAAAATTTCCCGTTGCTCCATTAAATCCAACTCCACCGTCATGGGGAATACATTCGTCAGCGTAATTATAAGAGTTAGTGGTTTTCTGAACACAGTATCTTTTGGAGTCTTCAGCAGGATCGAAGCATCCCGAATAGATATGTGATGTATCACCAATAAGAGCATTTACTATAATGTCCTCAAGTTTAGGCTCATAACCCTGCGGCAATGCAAAACAAATAATTGTATCTTCTGAAACCAAACTAGGAAGATCTATACCGTAACTATATTTCCAAGTATATGGGTAGTCCCGATTTATGACTTTGATACATACTCTCGGATCAATATCGCTTAAATATTTCCTAACAATTTCCACGCAGACAGTGTCGTCTGTAATATGAATGTAAGGATATTTTCCCAAAGAATAAATATTTCGCACATCTACGGGAGGGTCAGGCTTTGTGCTAAATCTTGTTTCGGGTCTGAATGAAGAAAGCGCCATCAACGTCCCGTTTGATACCTGGCTTTGATAAGTTCCGATACTATTTGCACGTATAGTATTACAATACATTGTCGGAGCGCCTAAAGGAGTTGCCAAAGCGCTTGTTGTCTGATATTCAAAAGCTACATAAACTCCCTGCAAAGAATTTGTTATAAACGGTAAAGTTGTTCCAGCGCCGCCAACCGGCACATCAATATTGATCTGCCCCGAATCGTTTGGAATCATAATATTTCGGTCAATTACTTTTGTCATTCCGGTAATTGCTGTTGCAAAGTTAGTTCCTTTATTATAGCTAAGGTCATTTGTGTTTTGAAGATATACTTTCAGAGTTCCTGTTGTAATACTAGACTGAAAAGTTGAACCCTCATAGTTCCAGCCAACACTGAATATCGAGTCTGCACCAAATCCGGAAGAATCAAGTTCTCCTTTTGATATGAAGTAACATGAATTGATAAATGCTCTTGAACCTTGCGGTGCTCGCCCATTGGTGGATGTAGATGAGTTATTACTTAATACGGTTATGTATGGGCTGCCGCCGGAAATATCAGTTTTTGAATCTTGTTGATTTGCACTTATCGAATTTAAACTTTCCAAAACCGGAGTTCTGTCTTTTTGCGAAAGTGAAATTTCATTTATAAGTAAACCACAAGCCACCAAACCAATAAGCAGAATAGGAAAAACTCTTTTCATAATTGACTAAGTTTTAAATTGGTGAAATAAGGATTAATATTAATACAAAGCGAATTTAGCTTAATTTAGCTAAGGGACTTTGATATTTAATATGAGTGCATTCTTGAGGTCTGAGTTATTCAATCATATGATAATGCCTTCCTTCATTTTCAATGTAATTTTATTAATTTCAAATGACAAGTTTAATTTCAAATATTCGCCCGCATCCAGACTCTCCTTTGCTCTTAGCAAAACAATGATCGACTCACCTTATCAGCATCAATCTCATTGACTTCACCGTACTCATTGAATTACTGCTGAATACTGCCTTGCACAAATATGTTCCGCTTGATAATCCATCTGCATTAAGCTCAAGTTTATGATTGCCAGCAGGTTTACTGCCTGCATCAATCTTCTGACTTCCCTTCCCGATACATCATAGATAATGATCACAACTTCACCGGACGTTGGAAGATCATACTCAATTGTTGTTGATGGATTGAAGGGATTGGGATAGTTCTGATGAAGTGAAAATTCATTCGGAACTGATGAAGAATTGTTGCCGGATGAGAGAACACTTTGGAAGTTATTGTCATAGATTGATTGGACATGATCTGAGAGTTCACGCAGCTTTGTAATGCTATTCAGATTGCTTGAACCTCTTGCTATCACTTGGGCAATAATAACGGACTGTGTGTCGTTTGGTAATATGTCTAAGGAACCAAAAACCATTATGAATCTCTGCGCACCGCTTGATGTCGGGTTCCAGCCCAATCCGGTAACCGGATCTCCGGTGTATGCAAATCTTGTCACTTGTCCAGTAACAGGATTAACCCAGGGAGTTCTATTCCTTCTTAGTCCTTGCAAACTCATATATGTTTGTCTGTAATTGCCGGGGTCTCCTGTGACAGGATCTGAATTGTAAAATACATTGAAAGCATAGAGTCCGGATTCTTTAAATCCCGGTTTGATCTTCAGGTTAGGACTTCCCGGTGGATCAAAATACCTTGCAGTATCCTGTGAGCTTGCCATCATCGGGGCTCTTAGGACTTTGAATCCTACTGCGGGCGGATTAGTCCCATATTGCGGGTCGTAATTGTCGAAATTATAATTGATGCCCAGATTTCTTAATGAGTCTATTCCGATCGCATCATCCCAGGCATCCCCAAGATCGTCATCGGTCCATATTGCAATGTAGCAATCTTCCCATAAATGATTGCTTCGGTTGACGATCTTATATTCAGAGAAACAGACATCCTGAAGTCCGATATTTGTATATGCCCAGTTTGTCTGAAGTATCACCGCTTTCAGTGGTGCCGTACTTCCCAAATTATTGCTGTGTGCCTGCGGATACCCGTCAGTGTAAGAATAGAACATTGTCTGAGTACCGAGAAAGAATGGTTTACCCATTTCGTTCAGATACGCACCCTGATTTGCGGGCCAGTTAAGATAATCCGGACTAAGCGTATCGCCCCTGATGATGCTGTAAATTCTGTATGCCGGGTCATTCAATCCTTGCGGAGTTCCAGTCTCATCAATGTATCCCGGCAAAAATTCCTCATCGAAATCCGCAAGACAAAGAAGTGTATCACCGTCAACTCTTGCTGCCATCCATATGCCCGAGACATATCTTGCAAAATGATTTGTCCCTTTCGGCCATTCAAATCCCTGATTACCGGTAACAGGTTCTCTATTAAATGAACCAATATTTGTGAACCATGTGCTGATATTGTTGATGTCGAGCTTCTTTGAATCGACAGGAGCCGGGTACAAATGACTTTCATCGTGACTTCTCTCATTATTCAAAGATGTAGATACAAATGCCGATGCAAGCATTGTTAGACTAATCAATATCAGAATTCTTCGAGTCTTCATTTTTCTTTTTTAAAACAGTTTTTTGCAAACAATGAACGTCTCACTTTATCAGCATCAATCTCATTGACTTCACCGTACTCATTGAATTACTGCTGAATACTGCCTTGCATAAATATGTTCCGCTCGACAATCCATCTGCATTAAGCTCAAGCTTATGATTGCCCGCCGGTTTAATTCCTGCATCAATTCTTCTGACTTCCCTTCCCGTTACATCATAAATGAGGATCACAACTTCGCCGGTTGTTGGAAGATTATACTCAATAGTTGTTGAAGGATTGAATGGATTCGGATAGTTCTGATGAAGTGAAAATTCATTCGGGACTGATGAAGAATTACTGCCGGATGAAAGAACACTTTGGAAATTGTTGTCATAGATTGACTGGACATGATCTGAGAGTTCACGCATTCTTGCAATGCTGTTGAGATTGCTGGAGCCTCTGGCAATAACCTGAGCTACTATGATTGACTGCGTATCACGCGGCGCTATTGTCAGAGGTCCGAAATTCATCATAGATCTCTTATTGGAACCGTTAGTTTCAATCCAACCCGTTCCATTCTCAGGATATCCGGAATATGGAAACTTGCTGGGCAAATTCGTGAACGGATCTATCCACTCTACTCCTGTATTCTTAATGCATTGAAGCAACAGATAGGTCTGCCTATAGTTTGCCGGCGCTCCATTAGATGGATTAGCGTTAAGGTACATATGATGTCCTGTGATTTTACTAATCCTCTTGTTATGTTTCCTCTCAATACGATTGCTTCCGGGTGGATCGAAATAGATTGCAGTATCACCCGGACTATCTGTTAGCGGTCCTCTGAGCAAAGTAAATGCGACAGATGGGGGATTCAGTCCATACCGCGGGTCATTATTGTCGAAATTGTATGTGTAACAAATTTGCCTTACTGTATCAATTCCGACTGCATCATCATTTGCATCGCCAAGATCAACATCACACCAAACTGAAATGTAGCAGTCATTCCAGATCATGTTGCTTCCGTTGATAATCTTAAACTCACTAAAACACACATCCTGAAGTCCGATATTTGTGTATGCCCAATTTGTCTGAAGAATGTAAGCTTTGAGAGGTGCAGTACTTCCGCCTGAATTTCCATGAGATTCAGGATATCCATCTGTGTAAGTATAGAACATAGTTTGTGTACCAAGAAAAAATGGCTTGCCCAATTCATTCAAATATGCACCCTGACTTACCGGCCAGTTAAGATAATCAGGACTAAGCGTATCACCTCTGATAATACTGTAAATTCTGAAAGCGGGATCATCCTTGCCTTGCGGATTTCCGTTAAGATCAATGTAACCCGGTAAGTATTCGTAGTCAAATGCAGCAACACAAATGAGCGTATCCAATCCAACTTCAGCACCGATCCACAATCCTGATGCATATCTTGCAAATTTACCGGAACCCTTCGGCCATTCAAAGCCGCTGTTCGCAGTTGAAGGATCCCTGTTAAAAGAACCGTTCGTCCTGAACCACGTACTGATATTGTTGACATCGAGCTTCTTTGAATCCACCGGCGCGGGATTGTTGTGGTGTGTCATGTCTGCATCTTGAGGAAGATTGAATGCAAAGAGAAGTGTTGTCATCGTTATGAGCATTGCAGTCATTAGCTTCTTTATGATTGTCATTGAATTAGTATTCATTTTAATTTTCTCCTATTATTCTTTCAATCAAACTAATGATTGAATTCTATTTTGTCAAAGATTTCTTTTTGAGTTTTCCCTGTTTTTTTGGGGTCATTTTGAGATGAAGAATTTCGAGAATCGTTGATTGCCTTAAGTATTCAACACTTTCGAGGAGATTTTCCTTGGAACGGATTTTCTGTTTTCCATGAAAAACGGGGTCAAAAAAACATTGAATTATTCTGCACAAACATGATAAGGTTGATAACGAAGCTCAGTTTGCCGGCCATTGATATTATGCTAAACTGAATCATCAATGAAGTTTATTGAATTGATATTTCATTAAGCATATATTGCAACGGAAAAAATATTTAGAATTTGAATAATAACAACGGTGACACTCTTTCACTTCAACTCAAATCCAAATCTTTGAATAACGGAAACAGCAATATTGATCAGATAATCTTAGACGAAGATAAGATCAAAGAAAAAGCTTCCCGTGAAGATGTTGGCAGGTTTAAGAAGCTTGTCAATCAGCTGAAGCTTGCAATTGAGCTTATCAAAGATTACCGGAATAAATCCTATACCGAGATCCCGTGGCGCTCTATCGGACTGATAGCCGCGGCAATACTCTACTTTTTTAATCCGTTTGACATCATTCCCGATCTGCTTCCGATTATGGGATTTGCCGATGATGCCGTACTCTTTGCCGCCGTATTCAAGTCCGTAAGAACAGATCTTGAAAAATACGCCATATGGAAAGGCGTTAACATAAACGAATATTTCTAATACCAACCAAAGCAACCCAATACTTTGCCTGACAAAATCAGACTTCTCTTCATCGGCGACATCATTGGAGACCCCGGCTTTAATCTTACAAAGACTTTACTGCCGAACTATGTATCAAAATACAAGCTCGACTTTATAATTGCCAATGCAGAGAATATTACCGATGGCAAAGGCATTCTGGAAAAGGACGGTAAGAAACTTCTTGAGCTCGGCATACACGTACTGACCGGCGGCAACCATACAATGGACAAGATACAGGCGCACAAGTATCTCAATGAAACCGCCAATGTTCTAAGGCCGATGAACTATCCGCGCGGCGCTTATGGACACGGATTCGGAGTCTTCAAGATTCCGAATACTGAAGTTAAGATAGCTGTTGTGAATCTTCAGGGAAGAGTGTTTATGAAAGGAATTGATTGCCCGTTCAGATCATTTGATTGGGTGTATGAAAAGGTAAAGTCTGAAACAAATCTTATCTTCGTAGATTTTCATGCGGAAGCAACAGCGGAAAAAATTGCATTCGGCTGGCATGTTAACGGACGGGCTTCGGTTGTTGCCGGAACTCACACTCACATACCTACCGGAGATGCAAGGATCCTGAGCGAAGGCACGGGCTATATTACTGATGTCGGGATGACCGGTCCTTATGATTCTGTTATAGGGATGAAAAAGGATGGATCTATAAAGAGGTTCATTTATGCAACGCCGCAGAAATATGAAGTTGCCGATGCTGATCTGCGCTTCTCTGGTATTTATTGCGAGATAAACCGCGAGACCGGAAAGTGCGTTGCGCTTAAAAAAATATTCTACCCCGAGTTTTAATCTAATCAACCCACATGAAATCAGTACCTCTAACTCAAGAACTCTTTGATTACATAGAAAAAATTTCGGTTCCTGATGATCCTCTATGCAAAGAACTTCTTGCAGAAACTCTTCGTCTTGAAATTCCGATGATACAGATCTCAACCGATCAGGCGAGGTTTCTGTATCTCCTTACGAAGATGATCAATGCAAAGCATGCACTGGAAATAGGCACGCTTGCAGGTTACAGCGGAATACATATTGCACGAGGACTTCAGCCCGGCGGCATGCTCACTACGGTTGACATAAATCCGGCACACTCTTCGGCAGCTTCCGGATTCTTTGCAAAAGCCGGACTTGAGGACAAAGTAGATGTTATTACTTCCCCTGCTCTCGATCACATGCAAAAACTTGTTGCCGACGGAAAGAAGTTTGATCTGATCTTTATCGACGCTGACAAAACTGGTTATCACAATTACTACAATGAGGCATTGAAATTATCACACCCGGGTACAGTCATTCTTTTTGACAATATGCTAAAAGCAGGAAATGTAATTGACATGTCAATGAGCGACCCTGATCTTGATGCCGTGAGAGAAATGAACGAACTTCTTTCGAAAGATAACAGAATTGAATGCCTTCTCATGACAATAGGAGACGGCATGACCATTTGTCTGGTAAGATAAAAAAGTTAACGCTGATTACGATTTGATGAACATTAACAACAAAAGACATTATGCTGAAGGATCTATTGAAGAGCCTGCATTTTACAAAGAGCGAAACGCGGGTGATTTTGTTTGTGGCAGTTGTAATAATATCAGGATATATCATAAAGAATTTCAGACAGTTCGTTGATGATGCCGGCAGGCCTTATGACTATTCCGGACTCGACAGCGAGTTCGTCAAACGATCGCTTAACAAAGTAAGGATCAAAGAATTCTCTGCTCTTGAAGACTCGGCTTCCTATGACCATCAGACTTATGCCGCAGAGATTGAAACAGCCGGTAAGGTAATTGACTCTGCCGATATTGAGAAGCCTGCTTACGGCGGAAGTACTATCAACATAAACACAGCAGGCAAGGCGGAGCTGGAAAATCTCCCGGGCATCGGAGAAGCAACAGCAGAGAGAATAATAATCTACAGAGATGAGAAAGGCGAATTCAAAAAACCGGATGACCTGATGAAAGTAAAAGGAATCGGAAAGAAGAAGTTTGAAAAACTCAGAGAACTAATAATTGCAAAATAAATTTTGATCAGTTTTAGCATAGGATTATCGGGAAATGTTCTGAGACTTCTTGGATTGGATGCCTCCGGCAAAATCACATCTACGGTAACATCACGCCTTAGTTTTGATTTCGGAGATGATCAATTGTTCAATAAGAATCCCAAAAGCATTGCTCCTGAGTTTAGCGAACATATTGCTACATTTCTGAAGAATGAAGATCCTGTGAATTTGAGAACGGGCGTAACGATTGACACATCAATGGCTTTCATCAATGTTATTCCCCTTGATCTTTCTGAAACAAGCGGAGCTGTAGAGTCACATATTCTTTGGGAACTCTCTAACTATTATCCCGACACCTATAAAGATTTCAGCAAGAGATTCTATAAGCTTGGCAATCCTCTGTTTGGCGGAACCATTGACGAAGCAATAATCATTGCAATCGACAGGAGAAAGATCCGCTTCATAAAAAATCTTTGTTCGCAGACCGGAATTCTTCCGAAGAACATTGAGATCGATCACTTTGCGGTTGAGAAATGTCTTACCGAACTCTTTGGCAGGAATGTCAGAGACCGGAATGTGATCATTTCATCCTGTTCAAAGAAGCGGATTGACAGCAGTCTGCTTGTGAATACCGGGCTGAAGTTCTATGATTACGATCAAGTGCTCGACAGAAATCCGCTGAAAATTCTCTTTGACCAATTGATCAGAATTAAGTCAAAATTTCCTGACATCACTATATCCGAAATATTTCTGTACGGCGATATCTCCTCAAAGGCAATTGTGAACGACATTGGAAAACATTTGGGCGGAGTGAAGATCACGCATCTTGATCTGTTCGGCGAAGCACGCCCTGACGGCAGACCGAAGCCGGATTCAAGCGTGTATGCTCCACTGGTTGGGCTGGCGTTAAAGAATCTCACCAACTGAATGAGGATCATTTCCGGTTCGCTTAAAGGGAGGAAGCTTATTCCGCCAAAAAGCGCAGAGATAAGGCCGACAGCAGATAGAGCGAAGGAGACACTGTTCAATATTGTCTGCAACAGGTATTCTCTGAGCGGCGCAAGAGTTCTCGAACTCTTCTGCGGATCAGGAGCAGTAGGATTTGAATGCATCTCAAGAGGCGCAGAGGAAGTTGTATTTGTCGATCTTAATATTGACCTTGCGAAAAAGAATGCTGAGCATCTGGGAGTGATTGATAAGTGCCGATTTATAAATGGAGATTCCATGAAGTTTACCGGCACATTGAGCGAAAAGTTTGACTTCATCTTTGCCGATCCGCCATATGACTTCGGGAGATATGATGAGCTCTTGGATTTGTTAATGGTTAAAGCAGATGTTATTGTACTTGAACATTCGGGGAGTTATGTGCCCGGTGAAAAATTTGTCAAACAACTTACAGTCACCAGAAAGTCCGGCAAGGCACATTTTTCTATCTTAGAACAATCTAACTAATTCAGCATGAAGAAATTAACGGCAATTTATCCTGGAACATTTGATCCGATAACTAACGGTCATCTTGACATCATTGAAAGAGCATGCAGATTGTTTGATAAAGTAATTGTAACGATTGCAATCAACTCCAGCAAGAAGCCTATGTTTACTGAAGAAGAGAGGAAGGAAATGATATTAAAGACAACGGGTCACTTGAAGAATGTGAAGATTGATTCGTTCAACGGGCTGCTTGTTCGCTACGCTGCTGAGAAAAAGGCTTCGGTAATTGTCAGGGGCTTGCGTGCAATTTCAGATTTCGAATATGAATTTCAGATGTCATTAACAAATACAAAACTCAATCCTGAAATCACAACGATCTTTCTGATGCCGAACGAAAAATTTTCCTATCTGAATTCATCTCTGGTAAGGGAGCTTGCATCATATGATGCAAACGTGAAGGAATTCTTGCCTGACTTTGTGTTTAAGAAACTGAAAGAAAGATTTGATGATCAGACTTAAGATTGAAGTTCAAATAAAATTACATATTCCTAATTCAAATTAAGTCTGTATTTAGCAAAGTATTTCAAAGCAAAACTTTGAAATACTTGGGACAATTTTAGTTGCCAAACATTGTTGAAAGGTCTGTATCTGTTTGCTTGTTTGCCAAAAAGTACTTAAGCATCTCCACAAAATCTGCTGCATCGAGATAGCCCGAAAGACTTGTAACAGTTTCTCCGTTATATTTAAAACTAATGGCACTTCCGTCCGGATTCATAAAAACAAAAGAAGGATAACCTGTTACGGAAAACATTCCCGAAAGTTCTTTTGCATTAATTGACTTTCCTCCGTACTGAAATTTTGATTCTGAATCTCCGTCCATCTTTACAACAACAAACTTGCTCATTTCTGCCAAAGCTGCCTGGTAAGTAAGTACTTCCTTTTCCAGTTTCTGGCTCCAGCTGTCATTATGAGAGTAGAAAATAATGAGTACTTTCTTGCCTTCTGACTTTGCTGCACTCATTGCACTTTCGATTGACTGGCTCATAGCCGGAACGGCCATTGTAAACAGTATTAAAAATGTTATTATTGTTTTCACGTGTTTCATATTGCCTCCTAATTTAGCTTATGTGTGAACGCAGTAAGATACTAAATGATTCAATTAATCAAAATTATATTCACCCTGCGGAAAGTCTTATACTGCTAATCATATGGCGGGAATTATAGAAATAAGTGGGATTGAAGTTTCTTCAATTTTGAGAAACCTTTTGTCACAAAAATCGTCTAATTTTGTATAAAGAAAATACAAATCATAAAATGTTGACGAGACTATTTACACTTTTCATCTTGCTCATTTCGGCAAATGCCTTTTCTCAATCCAAAGATTCCAGTTACAAGTACTATACAAACTTTACCAACAGTAAACCCTCTATCGAGCTCTCTTATGGAGTATCAGATATAAGGCTGAGCAATTACCCTTATCAATTGTCAGATGCAGGAATGTTTGAACTGAAGCTTGGATTTACTTCTCAACGCAAGACAAATTATGACAAGAATATTCAGAGATATGAAAACGGATTTCTGACGGTCGCCAATGCATCTTCAAAGAATTATGCTTCTTCGGACAATCCCGGCATTAAATCCGACATGTGGCGTTTCGGACTCGGACACAAGGGCGGATATGCTGTTAAAATGGGATCGTTCACATTGCAGCCGTATAATTCCAATTCTTTCCTCTGGACAAATTATGATTATGAGAATAAGCTAAATGATACAATTGATTATTCAGTGCTTAATGATTTTGATGAAGCTTTCAGGTTTGGCAGCTCAACCGAAGCCGGGCTGAACCTTCAGTTTGGAAAGAACATTTCAATTCATCCTAAGTACGAAATTGCTGATATTTATCCAAGGCACTTGTTCGGCAAGCAACTTATGAGCAGCTTGATCGAGTTTGGAGGAATTGTTTTGCTTGAAGGATTTACCAGACAGATCATGAAAAGCTCACCCGTGGCTGGAGCGTTTGTTGATTTCATTCTGAAGAATGCTTATGAGTACGGATTCTACCAGTTGAGAAAAGATCAGATGTACTGGCCATTTGCGAGTGCCGCTCCTCTTCGTTACGGCACGTTCAAGGTTGGAGTGACATTTACTTTTTAAAAATTGAGGTTTCTCCCCAATAACAAAGGGGAGAAACCTCAACTTGAAAAAACGGCTGTTTTTCGCGTTTTTCAGCTTTTGTCAATCACTTGCCTTACTGGTTTTTTTATCCAAGATTCGAAAGAACACCATTGGACAGCAATATCAGGATCAATGTTCCAAGTGCAATCCTATAGATGATGAAGATCATGTTTGATCTTGTTCTGAGATAAGAAAGAAGAAATTCGATTGAATAGAATCCTACTACGCCGGAGACAATTGTTGCGATAGTAAGACCGAGAAGATTTTCATCAAGTAAAACTTCCCTCTCTTTATACAGTTCATATAATCCGCTTAGTCCTATTGCAGGAAGGCTCAGCAGAAATGAAAATCTCGCCGCGTCGTCGCGCTTCAAACCTCTGAACAAACCGGCAGTTATTGTTACTCCGCTTCGTGAACTTCCGGGAATGAGTGCGAGCGCTTGCGCAAGCCCGATCACAATTCCGTCTTTGATTGTCATCTCCCCGATTCTCTTAGACTTGCTTCCCATCTTCTCAGCAATGAAAAGTACAATTGCGAGTATAATAAGTGTGGCACTTATGACATACAATCCGCGGGCATCTCCCTCAATGAATTTCTTGAAGAGCAATCCGCATATGCCAATTGGGATAGTGCCAATAATGATCAGCAAAAAAATTCTGGACTCATTGTTGGCAAGAAAATCCTTTTTCTTGACCGCCTTTCTGAATCCTTCGAATAATAGAGAAATATCGTTACGGAAATAAATAATTGTTGCGAAGAGTGTGCCTATCTGAATGACGGCGGTGTAAGCTGCCCCAATATCTTTCCAGCCAAGCAATGCAGGTACAACGCGAAGATGCGCCGTACTGCTGATGGGTATGAATTCAGTCAGCCCCTGTATAACGCCGAGAACAATGGCCTTAATTATTTCTTCCAACTAACCTTCCCGGATCTTGCTTCTGAAGATTTATGAAGATTGATTCTATCAGACTTGCTTGCTTCCAATAATCTGTTCAACACCGAATTAGTAAGGATGGATTTTTCCGGAAACAATATCTCACTACACATCAATGTTCGCGTACTTTGCATTCTCTTCAATGAACTTTCTTCTTGGCTCAACTTCCTCGCCCATCAAAACTCTGAACATCTTGTCAGCGGCAGTGGCGTTCTCATTTGTAACAAGAAGTATTGTCCTGGTTTCAGGATTCATGGTTGTAGTCCATAGCTGTTCCGGATTCATCTCTCCAAGTCCTTTGAATCTTGAAATCACAACACCCTTTGTTTCACCGGTTGGTTCTACAACTTCACCGTTATCAGGAACTATTGATTTCTTATCCACCTTCAGTGATTTCAAAATCTCTTCTCTCTCGGCATCGTCGTAGGCATAAAATTCACTCTTCCCTTTCTTGATCTTGAAGAGCGGCGGTTGTGCAATGTACAATCTTTGTGTATCAATTATTTCACGCATGTGCCTGTAGAAGAATGTCAGCAACAAAGTTCTTATGTGTGAACCGTCAACGTCGGCATCGCACATGAGTATGATCTTGTCGTATCTGATCTTCGTATCATCAAATTCATCTGAATTACCAAGCCCTGCGCCGATAGCCGTGATGATCGATCTTATTTCCTCATTCTCCAGAATCTTGTTGATGCGTGCTTTCTCTACATTCAGTATCTTTCCCTTCAGAGGAAGTATCGCCTGAAACCGGCGGTCACGTCCCTGTTTTGCTGAGCCTCCTGCAGAGTCTCCCTCAACAAGATAGAGTTCGCATTGAGCAGGATCCTTGATAGAACAATCGGCAAGTTTTCCCGGAAGCCCTGCAATATCAAGCGCATTCTTTCTTCTCGTTAGCTCTCTTGCTTTCCGGGCAGCTTCCCGCGCCTCTGCTGCGCGCAGACATTTCTCCAGAATCTTTTTTGAGACAGACGGGTTTTCGTCCAAAAAATTACCGAGCTGTTCGCCGGTAATTGACTGAACAATTCCCTTTACTTCACTGTTGCCAAGTTTTGTCTTTGTCTGTCCCTCAAACTGCGGCTCGGGTACTTTAATGCTGATTACACATGTAAGCCCTTCTCTGAAATCATCTCCGGTAAGTGTTAACTTGTCCGTCTTTATGATCCCGTTCTTCGTTCCGTAATTATTCAGCGTTCTTGTGAGTGCTGCTTTGAATCCCTCAAGGTGAGTTCCGCCTTCATGCGTGTTGATATTGTTGACGAAGGTATAAATGCTCTCATTGTAAGATTCATTGTATTGAAATGCAACTTCCACTTGTACATTCTCTCTTTCACCGCTCACAAACACCGGCTTGCCGGAGATCGATTTCTCAGACTCGTCGAGATACTTTACAAAGTCAACAAGACCGCCTTTGAAATGAAACTCTTCCTGCTTAACTTCATCACCTCTCTCATCTTTTACGAAGATTGCCAGATCTTTATTGAGATAAGCAAGCTCTCTTAATCTTTCCTCAAGTGTTTCGAATTTGAATACAGTATTCTTGAAGATCTCACTGTCAGGAAAGAATGTGACTTTTGTTCCCGTCTTCTTTGAAGTGCCTATCTCTTTAACTTTTCCCTCGGGTTCTCCGCGTTTATACTTCTGGTAAAACAATTTTCCTTCTCTGGAAACTTCAACTTCAAGCCATTCGCTCAATGCATTAACAACAGAAACACCAACCCCGTGAAGTCCGCCTGAGACTTTATAACTGTCCCGGTTGAATTTGCCGCCGGCATTAAGTTGTGTCATTACAACTTCAAGCGCTGAAATTTTTTCAGTAGGGTGAACTTCCGTTGGAATTCCTCTTCCGTTATCTGTCACGGTGACCGAACCATTCTTGTTTATGGTAAGTGTTATCTTGTCACAATATCCTGCCAGCGCTTCATCAATAGCATTGTCTATCACTTCATAAACCAGGTGATGCAGACCTCTGTTGGAAATATCGCCGATATACATTGCCGGTCTCTTGCGGACGTGTTCGAGTCCTTTGAGTACCTGAATATCTTCGGCGCCGTATTTTGGATCTTTGCTTTCTTCTTTATTCTTTGGCATGTTCTCTTTTATGCTTCCTTATACGAAAATTATTTCTCTTATTAATTTCTTGTTCAGATGACCATTGAGTTTTTCCATGATCTCTTCCTTCCTTAACGAAAGTTCATATCTCCATGCAGCATTTTCAACGCTTACAAACAGTTTGTTCTTTCTTAGTTCTACCGGTGTTGAAAATTCTGCTATCGAATCGCCCACGCATTCTTTCCAGACGTCAAGTATTTTCATTTCGTGCAGCCTGGTGTCGAGTCCAATGTGATTCATGAACGAATCAAGTTCGTCTTTCAGGCACATTGTCTTCCCTAGTCTTGTCTTTAGATCAATTGCTTTTTGCTTCATACTTTGCTTTACCTTCAGTTACTGTAAATGCAGATATCTCTGCTTCATCGTAGAATCTTTTCATCTTTTCAATATGTGTATGATCCGCAGTCGTTAGAAAGATCTGCCCGTAATCTTTAAGATGCGAAACGATCTGAGCTACTCTTGAATGATCAAGCTCCGAAAGAATGTCATCAAGCAGCAGGACAGGAGCCGTTGATTTGCAAGACTTCAGGTATTCATATTCTGCAAGCTTCAAGGCTACAAGAAAAGTCTTATGTTCGCCCTGTGAAGCAAAGCTCTTGAGCAAAAACCTGTTACTTCCTTTTTCCATGCTGAAGAGATAATCATCTCTCTGCGGTCCGCACAATGTTAGGCCGCGTACGGCCTCTTCTCCTGCTTTGTTTTCAAAGTGCCTGAGAAAACTTCCTGCAAGATCATCTTTCTCTTTTTCACAATCACCGAAAGCATCGGATTGATACTCAATTATCGCATGCTGATCTTCGGTAATAAGGAACGAAAAACTCTTCTCAAAAAATTTTCTGAACTCATGCAGAAAAGCAATCCTTCTCTTCACCGTTTCTGCGGAAACAACAGCAAGCTTCTCGTTGAAACTTGATAGCATCCCCAAGAAATCCTGCGCGGAATATTTGCCGTGATGAGCATGACTTCTCAGCAGTGAGTTCTTTTGCTTAAGCAGTCTTGCAAGCTCTTTCAGACAATCCAAGTACACTGGGCTTGCCTGCGAAAGCATGATGTCGAAATACTTCCTGCGTTCTGATGGCGTACCGTATGTGACAGCAAGGCTTGCCGGTGAAAGAAACACAACAGGAAATCTTCCGAAGATCTCTGCGGAGAATGAACTTACTTTTTCCTTATTTCTAAGAACGGACTTTTGCCGCTGAAGCAGATCATATGAAACAGTTATAAGTTCCGTATTTCCAATATCATTCTTAAAAACTCCTTCAACTGCAAACCTGCTGCTGCCAAGCTTTACGCAGTCCGATTCAGTACTGCCAAGAAAACTCTTGCCGTAGGTCAGAAACGATACTCCTTCAAGTATATTGGTCTTACCCTGACCGTTATTACCACAGATGAAATTAAACTTGCTGTTGAAATCAAGTTCCTGAACTTCATAATTTCTGAAGTTCCTTAATACGATCTTATCAATTATCATCGCACAGGACGGCTTACTAAACTGAAATCAAATTCTGTAAAAAATATATGCTGTCGGTTATCGGAAAAATTGTACCGTGATATCTGCTGGATTTTTTGTCTGAGCAATGAGTAAAGATACGCGTTGCCTTATCCTACCCTGACGGGCATAATTAATTCCGTAAACACTTCCATGTCCGCTTGCTTGTCCGGCTGAGCTATTGCCGCCTTGGAAGGGCTTCCAAAGCTTATGTCAACAATTTCTGTTTCTATCTGGCTCAAAGCTTGACTGATAAATTCTCCGTTGAATGCGATCACAAATTTGTTTCCCTCTATTTCGTCAGTCCCTGTTCTGCTTGTAAACGAACAGTCGAGTGTTTCTTCTCCTTCAGAACCAACTTCAGGATTATCGGTTTTGATCGTCATCGATTCGGCGGCAATTTCAAGGATCACCCGCTTTGTATTTGGATTAGCGAGTATCAATGCTCTGTTCATAGATTCGTTGAAATCATGTTTGCTGACTTTAAGCAGTTTATCGTTGTTGGTAGGAATTACGTTTTCATAATTCGGAAATGTCTCGCCCATTAGCTTGGAGAAAATTTCATAATCCCCGAAAGTGATCTTCAGATCACGTTCATTGAAATCCATGATTGTGGTATCTTCAACTCCCAGACGCACCAACAGATGCGCTGTCTTAAGTGGAATAACAATCTTCTCATCGCTTGTTCCTTCAACTGTTATGTCGGTCCGGGAAATTCTCGAAAGTCGATAACTGTCTGTCGCTACAAACTTTACTTCCGAACTTCCTACTTCCATCAGAATTCCCATCATGTTCCTCTTAAGCTCTTCCGTGTTTGCCGCATGTACAACTTTTGAAAGACATCTCTTAAAGCCCGAACCTTTGAAAACAAGTTGCTTCATATCATCGCCGACCTCCGGCTGTGGAAACTCATCTCCCGGTTCACCGCTCATTGTGTACTTGCCTTTTTTGGTCTTGATCGTAAGCCTGTTCTTTTCATTTATGTCCATTGAAAGTTCATCGGCAGGCAATGTTCTTGAAACATCAAACAATTTCTTCGCCGGGATGGCCGCCTGTCCGTCTGTCTTTCCATTGACCTTAAGCTTTGTTCTAATAAAGATCTCAAGATCAGAAGCCATGAGAACAAGTTCATCGCCTTTCAATTCAAAAAAAATGCTTCCAAGCAGCGGAAGCGTTGATCTTGAAGGAACGATCGAGTTGAGATTAGCAAGACATTCCGAGAGTTTATCCCCTTTGACGGTAAATTTCATTAACGAAGAGAATTAATTTTTATTGAGTGAAAAATACACATTGACAAGGGGATATTCAATTCATTCGTTGGTTTACTTTGGCAATAGATTTTAATGAATATGCCTTCGTTTAATGTGTGTTTCAGTATCGCTCAAGAATAGATTTTCAGGATAAAATTTTCACTTATACCTGAAATTGTAGTTTTCCTCCCGGGCGGGAAAGTATTTTAACAGTGGATTTTGGAATTATGATAAGTATCTTCGCATCAAATTTTTCCATGAGAATAATAAAACTGATAGCCGTTTTTTTAATAATCTTGATTGCTTCATCCGCTTCGGCACAATCGCCGAGATGGAGCACAATAGAATATGTCCGTTCAAGCGGGCCGGTTTCACCGGAATATCAGTATAACTATTCGATAGTAATTAATGACGACGGCAGTTCAAAGCTTATCAGCACAAATCAGGAAGGAACAAAAGAATACGATTTCAACATACCCAATAACAAAAAGGGAATGAAGAAGCTGAAGAAAGAATTGAAGAAGAGCTGCGTTCTTAAAATGAGCCCTGATGAATTGAAAAGCGATGAGACACTCATTGGAGGAAAGACAAATAAACTTATAATTACTTTGTGGCAGGATCCTATGCTAGATCAGCCGCCACAAAAAATTGAAATTCCTTCTAATGTGAAAGAAGAATACGAATCACAAATTGACAGACTTTACACAACAATCATGAATCTTGTTCCGGCTTCGGTAAAAACAGAGGCAGGGATTTACTAAAAAATAAAAATGAAGATAATATACATTTCTGCTCTGCTGCTGCTTGCATTTATTCCAGGTACCGCAAATTCTCAATACGTTTGGGAAAAAATGGCGTACTATCATTCAACCGGTACAGCGCCCAAAGATATAGCAGGCAGTTATCAGATAGAGTTGAATGAATCCGGAGGCGGAAAGCTTGAATATACAAAGTACGGAAAGACAAACATCTACGAATTTGAAGCAGGCAGAAAGAGCCTCAAAGAACTGAACAGAATTATACTTTCAGGCGGAGTACTTGATGCGGATACGAATGAATTAAGAGGCAGTAAGGAATTCACAGGACTGCCTGTTTATGTCATTACAATGTTTCTTGATAAGCCGGAAGGTTACAAGAAGAGAAAGCATCCTGTTATTATCATACAGTCTGATGTAAGTGACAAATACAGGGAGTCAGCCTTCAACATTTATGAGAAACTTGAAGCTATCGTCCCAAAGTCTGTCTGGGAGCAGGCTTTTGCCGATGCCGAGAAAAACTCAGGAAGATGATTTGTTTATAGAAAATCCGTCCTTTGTATCAACTACATCATAGCCCAGAGTTTTAATCTCATTCCTGATCTCATCTGCCAGCTTGAAGTCCTTTGATTTCTTGGCTTCAAGTCTTTTGGCTGCGAGTATTGACACTTCCTCAGGAATTTCTGCGAGTGCCTCGGGTTTTTCAACAGCTTCAATAAGTTTCAATCCAAATACATTATCAAAATCTGCGGCAAGTTCCAGTTTATCCTTTGCACTGATGCTGTTGCTTCTGATCATGTCCCACAATACAGACATTGCCACAGGCATGTTAAGGTCATCATTGATCGCTTGAAGAAATTTTGATTTGAATCCATCAAGAATTGTAGCATCTGTAACGGCGCCATTTTCTGATTTCTTCAAAGATGCCAGTTTAGACAACAGATTTCTGTAGCCACTTTTTGCCGAGTCTAACGCTTCAATGGAAAATTTGAGTTTCTTTTTGTAATGAGCCATCAGCAGAAAGTATCTGTAATCAAGCGGTGAATAACCTTCATCGATCAATGATTGCAGTGTTATGAATTTTCCGGTTGACTTCGACATTTTCTCATCGCCCATATTCAAAAACTCGCCGTGAAGCCAGTAGTTTACATACTTCTCTCCTGTGCAAGCTTCGGATTGTGCGATCTCATTTGTGTGATGAACCGGCAAATGATCAATACCGCCGCAATGAATGTCAAAGTGTTTACCCAGAATCGCGTTGCTCATTGCCGAGCATTCGATGTGCCATCCCGGAAATCCTATACCCCATGGTGATTCCCATTCCATCTGCCTCTTCTCATTCTTAGGCGAAAATTTCCACAAGGCAAAGTCAGTAATGTTTTTCTTTTCTTCAGAGAATTCTATCCTTGCACCTTCCCTCATGCCCTCAACGTCAAGCTGTGCAAGCTTTGTGTAATCTGGAAATTTGGAAGTATCATAATAAACACCGTCGCTTGTAATGTATGTGAAGCCTTTTTCTTCAAGGCATTTGACCATACTGATCTGTTCTTCGATGTAATCCGTAGCTTTGGTATAAATATCCGGAGCAAGAATGTTCATGAGCTTCACATCCTTAAGAAAAACTTCCGTATAATATTTTGAGATCTCCCAAACACTCATTCCTTTTTCTTTTGCAGATTTCTCCATCTTGTCTTCACCTTCATCATGATCGGAAGTAAGGTGACCAACATCTGTGATGTTCATGACATACTTCACCTCGTAACCATTATACTTCAAGACTCTTACCAATATATCCTCAAAGAAGAATGTCCTGAAATTACCAATGTGCTGATAATTATAAACTGTAGGTCCGCAGGAATACATCCTTACTTTGCCATGTTCTATTGGTACGAATTCATCAACCGACCTTGTAAGTGAATTGAAAATCTTCAGCATGATGTTTTGATTGAAATTGTTCTCTGAAAATCAGATTGTAAACTTCTCAATGAATTCTTTATGATTGGGATAAACTTCCAAAAGACTTTTCTTATCAGCAAGTTCAAAGTCATCGAAGTCGAATCCCGGGGAAACAGTACAGCCTGCAAGTGTGTATGTGTCCGCATCTGCGACCTCCGCACAAAACCAGTTGCCGGCTTTGATCACAATTACCGGACTCTCACCTGATTCAATGTCGAGTCCCAGCAGATGTGTTATCAGATTTCCGGCAGAGTCGATCTCGTGAACTGCAAGACGAGAGCCGTCATAGAAATGCCACACTTCGTCTGACTTGATCCTGTGCAATGTATTCATCTCGCCGCTTTGAAGAAGAAAGTAAATCGCGGTGCCGTGATTTCTCTCAACCTGTCGTTCATCACCCTGTCTTATAATGTTTGAAGATCCTTCACTTCTGTAAATCTCTTTGAAGTATCCGCCTTCCCTGTGCGGCGTCAAAGACAGCTTTGCTTTCCAGTAATCAGAATCTCTTTCTTTCATTGGTCTTTTATTCAAAATGAAAAGCTATCCAGATGCATTCCGGATCCGCGCTTGTGTGTGTTACTCTGTGTTTTTTATCTCTTGGAATAAACAAGTGATCACCTGGATTCAATTCAAAATCAAATCCGTCAGCAAATGAGATCCTTGCATTGCCTTTGAGCAACATTACCCACTCGTTCCTGTCTTGCTGAAGCCATTGCCCGTCCGGAGTCTTTTGTCCTGAAGAGATTATTCTTTCTACAAGCGCATGATCGCTTTCTGCCAGCGCTTCAAAGATCTCGAAATCCTTCTTCTCTGCTTCAGCATTCTCAAAAATATTCCCCTTAAGAATTTCTTTCATAATATTGACTAAGATTTCCGAAAACAAAAAAGCCCTGTGAAGCAGAGTCACTCCGCACAGGGCAAAGACTGGTCTTTATCGGATCACTTACCGGCCATTGCGGTGGTGTCCTCTTTCTTTTGCTTAAGTCTGTCAGGTACAGTGCTGAATACATAATCCCACAACGGATTGCTCACTCCGTAGGCAGTATGTTCATCACCGTAGTGATGCTTCAGATGATATGTTTTAAGGAACGAGCCTATTTTACCCTGCATTTTAGCATGATGTGTCGCGTAGTGAATAGTATCGTAGAGAACATAGCCGAGCAGGAATCCGGAGAAAACACCTATGTGATATGTTCCGAATACTGCGTTGAAACTGAAATAGAAAAGTGTTGCAAGAGGCACGCTAACCAGCAAAGGCATCACGAGTCTTGTCGCATCCCGCGGATAATCGTGATGAATTCCGTGTACTAAAAAGTGAACTCTCTTTCCTGTTTCAGATTTTGGATGGTAATGAAATGCCCATCTGTGTATCACATATTCAGTCAGTGTCCAGAGGAACGTTCCAAAAATGAAGCTCAGTATGCCTGCTATGAAACCGGTATCGGTGAATGCGAGATAAGCTGTGAACAGAATCACCGGAACATAGACAAACACCGGTGTCATAGGATGTATATGTGAAAAGTATTCAAGAAAAGGATTCTTGAATAGTCTTACAGTTTCGTTTCGATTAGATACAAATTTTCCCATTGTTGCTTTTAAGTTAAATTACTCTCATTACAGTTTTTCAAACCAACTGAATATCAATTGAGTTTAGGTGGTTCTTTGCTGTTTGAGAAGATCTCTGATCTCAGTCAGCAGTACAACATCTTCCGCAGGTGGAGGAGGAGCCGGCGCTTCTTCCTTAGCCCTGAATCTGTTTATTGCTTTAACCATCAGGAATATCGCAAAAGCTATTATCAGGAAATCAATAACGGCCTGTATGAATTTTCCGTAAGCGAAAATCACGGGTTCCTTACCTTCCGTTGCCTCCTTAATGACAATCCCCAAACTTGTGAAATCTATACCTCCCAGGAGAATGCCAAGTAACGGCATTAACAGATCGCCGACGAATGAAGATACGATCTTGCCAAATGCTACGCCAATTATAAGACCAACGGCAAGATCAAGTACGTTACCCTGTGAAATGAACTTTTTGAATTCCTGTACCATAGATTATTTTTTGGCAAAATACTGAATTAGGAACTCTTAGAAAAGGCATCTAATTTTAGCATCAGTCCGTACCTTAATCCTCTTGCCGAAATTTTGACACTGCCTGACTCAAGTTTCTTCATCAACTCTCTGAGAATTAATGCTCCCGATACGATAATATCACTTCTGCCCTTCATATATGATCCGATAGAGAGCCGCTCCTGCTCATTCATCCCGATAAGTCTTTCCGTAATTTCTGAAACTTCACTTAGTGTGACGAAATCACCATGAACCTTCCCTATATCAAATTCCTTTAACTCCAGCCTGATTGCTGATAATGTTGTCAAAGTTCCTGCAACTCCAACAAGGCTCTTTCCTTTTGCTGACAGTGGTAACCTGTCGAGATGCTCAATAATGAATTCTAACGCTCTTAATATTGCTTCGCCGCTGTATCCGTTCTGAAAAAACATTTCCGTCAACCTTACAGAGCCTATATTGACACTCTCATTTATCAGCAAGCCGCTTTCATGGCATGAGATCTCTGTGCTTCCGCCGCCAATGTCGATCACCGCATAATCATCTTCCGGCAGATCATAAACTGCGCCAAGGTAAGCACATTCAGCCTCTTCATTCCCGGAAATAACCTTTACATTTATGCCCGTTTTGCTTTTAATATAATCAACAAATTCATTGCTGTTGTCAGCATCTCTCAGAGCGCTCGTTCCAAAAGCATAGATCTCTTTTACGTTGTATTCATTTGAAAATCTCTTGTACTTTTCGAATATCTCTCGAGCTTTTTCAAAACCCTCGTTAGAAATTTTGTGAGTGTCATAGATTCCTTTTCCGATGCGGGGAGTTTCCTGTGCTTCAAACAGTGTAGTGAGTTTTCCATTTACCAATGAAGCAACCAGAAGAAGGCATGTATTTGTACCGAGATCGATCACCGCGAAAACTCCGTTATCTCTTGATCGCATACATCCCTATCCATTCACCCTTGTTCTGGATGTCTTCAACATCAAAGCCGTTCTGAAATAGATAATCCATGATACTTTGATCTTCATCCATAAGCACACCCGAGACAAAGAGCTTGCCGCCTTTTGCAATTTTAGAATCTATATGTTCAATATTATCAATGATAACGCTGCTGATTATGTTTGCGCAAACTACTTCGAAATTTTCTTCGTCGATCTCGTCAATGTTAGCGCAATGAAGCGCTATCGATTTATCAACACTGTTCTTCTTCAGGCACTCCATCGCATTCTCGATTGCTATGGGATCATTATCTATTGCGATTGCAATTTTCACACCAAGTTTGATACCGGCTATAGCAAGCACGGCAGTTCCGCATCCGTAATCAAGCAATGTTTTCTCATCTCCATCCAAATACTTTACCATCATCTCCAGCATAAGCTGTGTAGTCTCATTGTGCCCTGTTCCGAATGCCATTTTGGGGTCTATCTCTATCAGAATCTTGTCCTTTGTTTCGCCGAGTTCGTTCTTAAGCCATGATGGATAAACGACCATCTTCCGTCCGATCTTTACAGGCTTTATGGATTTCTCCCACTCCTTATTCCAATCCTTGTTATCAAACTCTTTGATCTCAATGTTGTTGATTCTAAGATCCGCATGCTCTGACAGATATTCTTTCAACTCATCTGCTTCGAGCCTGTCGGGAAAGCACACAATGAAAGATCCGTTCTCTTCCAGAACTGTCAGGTTTCCATAAAGTGTTAGAAGGTTTTCGAGATTTTCAAAATTCGACTTGCTGAATGGGATATGAACTTCGAAGTATTTATTTTTCATAGATATTTCCTGCTGCTGAATCAAGAGTGTTCTTCACTAACATCGCAATGGTCATCGGACCAACACCACCCGGCACCGGAGTGATCAGCAATGATTTTTCAAAGCAATCAATAAAATCTACGTCACCTGTGATTCTGTAGCCTTTCTTGGAAAGCGGATCATCAACTCTGTTAATGCCAACATCAATAACAACACATCCTTCTTTTATGAAATCACTCTTAACATATTCCGGCTTTCCGATAGCAGCTATGAGAATATCAGCCGTTGAAGTTATATCCTTCATGTTCTTTGTTCTGCTGTGGCAGACTGTTACAGTGGCGTTATGTTCCTTTCTCAGCAGAAGATTAGCGACAGGCTTACCTACAATATTGCTTCTTCCAAGCACAACAACATGCTTACCGTCTGTTTCTATTCCGGATACTCTCAGCATCTCGACTACTCCGGCAGGCGTGCACGGAACAAAACATTTCTCGCCAATCATAAGATGTCCTGCATTGACCGGATGAAATCCGTCAACATCTTTTTGTAATCTATTTTCTCTATTACTTTTTGTTGATTGATGTGCGGCGGCAGTCGAAGCTGAACAAGAATCCCGTGGATGTCGATATCATCATTGAATTCCCCTATCAGGTCAAGCAGCTTTTTCTCGCTGACATCTTCAGGAAGATGCTCGGTGACAGAGAAGAATCCAAGCTCATCACATGCCTTTCCTTTATTCCTGACATATACTTTTGAAGCCGGATCTTCGCCAACAATGATAAATGCAAGACCTGGGGTAATGCCTCGTTCTGACTTCAACAGATCTGTAGATGCTTTTACATCGTCTTTGATCTTGCCGGAAATTTTCTTTCCGTCAATAATTTTTTCTTGGTTTATTTGAGTGTCCAATCGGGTAAGAAGTTACTTTGATTTTGCAACTAATTTCATAAAGTCTGTGAACAGATATTTGCTGTCGTGCGGGCCGGGACTTGCCTCGGGATGGTACTGGACTGACATGACCGGATATTTTTTGTGAGATAATCCCTCGTTCGTCCCATCATACAGATTTGTGTGAGTGATACGAACATTCTTTGAATCAAGAGAATTTTCATCCACTGCAAATCCATGATTCTGCGATGTTATCTCAATGCTGTTCTTGACATGATTCTTTACGGGATGATTTCCGCCGCGATGGCCGAACTTCAGCTTGTATGTTTTACCGCCGAGTGCAAGGGCAATGAGTTGATGACCAAGACAAATGCCGAACATCGGAATGCCTTTGACCGCAAGTTCTGCGGCATTATTTATTCCGTATTCAACCGCCGCCGGATCACCGGGTCCGTTAGAAAGAAAAATTCCGTCGGGCTTGTAATCAAGAATTTCTTTTGCGGAAGTTCTTGCATTAAAAACTTTAACCTCAGCATCAAACTTCAAGAACTCATTCAGTATATTTTTCTTCGTTCCATAATCATAAAAGGCGATTCTATACTTGGGATTTTTTGATTTCACCTCATAACTCTTTTCAGTTGTGACATCCTTGACAAGATCAAGTCCGCTCATTTGCGGCGATTGCCTTACTTTCTCTATGAGTTTAGCAGTTGGCGTAGACTTTGCGGAAATTATTCCCCGCATCGCACCACTGCTTCGTATAAGTTTTGTCAGGGCTCTCGTATCAATTCCGGTGATCGCTGTAATTTTGTTCTTTCTCAGATAAGTATCGAGTGATTCGGTACCCTGAAAATTACTCCAGTTGTCTTCGTAGTTGCCTACAACCATCCCGGAGACTTGCACTTTGTCGGATTCTTCGTCAATGCTGTTAGTTCCGTAATTGCCTATGAGAGGATAGGTCATTACTACTATCTGACCATAATACGACGGGTCGGTGAGTATCTCCTGATACCCGGTGAGAGATGTATTGAAGACCACTTCTCCGGTCACATCTTCTTTGCTTCCAAAGATGTCACCTTCGAAGACTGTTCCGTCTTCAAGAACCAGTATGCCTTTGCTCAAATTCTATTGCCTGAGATATTTGTCAAGAAATTCCAGCTTAGCTTTGAATACTCTTATCTGATTCGAAACTTTGCTGAATCCATGTCCTTCGTCTTCAAGAAGAATATACTCGACGGGTTTATTCATCTCTTTAAGCTTGTTAACTATCTGAACCGATTCATCTTCTGCAACTCTCGGATCATGTTTTCCCTGAACGACCATTAAGGGACATTTAATGTTATCAACAAAGTTTATCGGTGAACGCTCGTGAAGCATTTCCTTATCCTCAACCTGATCACCTACAAGAACGGCCGTACCTTTTTTCCAATGTTCAGGAACCGAATTAAGGAATGTAAATAGATTTGAAGGACCAAAGATATCGATAGCACATTTCCATAGATCCGGTGCTTTTGTAATGCAGGTAAGCGTCATGAATCCGCCGAAACTTCCGCCAACAACCGCTATCTTCTTAGGATCTACATAGCCCGAATTTTTCAGATAGTCAACGCTTCCCAGAACATCTTTAAATTCAGCACCGCCCCAGTCTTTATATATCATTTTCTGAAATGTCTTACCGTATCCTATGCTTCCTCTGAAGTTTGGAGCAATTACAATGTAGCCCGCATTGGTAAACACCTGAACATATTTAGAGAAGTTGTGCATCTCCTGATGCTCCGGTCCTCCGTGCGGCCATAATATCGCGGGATTCGTTCCATCTTTTTTGAGTCCTTTTGGAATATACAGCAACGCATGAATCTTCAATCCGTCAAAGCTCTTGTAAAATACATCTTTGGGTTTTGTTAATCCTTTCGACGAGACGCCGCCAACAAGAGAGTTGGTGATCTGCACTGTCTTTCCTTTTTTCAGGTCATAGACAAATATCTCGCCTGGCGTAAGCGGACTGTCGCAATGAAAGACAAGCTTCTTGTCATCATGTGTGAAATTGAGGGATGAATAATTTCCCTTTGGCACATTAAGCTTCTGACGCTTGCATGTCTTCAGGTTATACATCTTTGGAGTAATACTGCCATTCACATTCAATGTGTAAATCAGAAATTTCTGATCGTGAGTCAACTCAAAGCTCATGATGTCCCAATTCTCTTCAACTACCCAATGGGATTTTCCTTTCTTTATGTCATAATATCGTATGCCTTTGAATTCTCTGTCCTGGTCTGACACATAATAAAAACCTTTGCTGTTCTTATCAAACTCGCTTCCGGCATTGAAGACATTGATGTCTATGTCATGCTCTGTAATGTTAACGAGCTCATTCTTCTTGGTATCGTACAGAAGTATATCGTTATTAATGTTGCCATAAAATCTTACAAAGGTCATGTAGCGTTCATTCGGGCTCCAGTCTTCGGCGTGCGTGGGATAGTGATCTTCGAAAGATTTAACGAGTGTGTTCTTGCCAGTCTTAAAGTCCTGTATGTAAACATCAAAATTATATTTCAGTCTCTTATTAGTTGAGAAGAGAAATTTTGTGCCCTTCGAATTGAAGCGATTGAAAAAGCATTGGGAGTCCTCGAAACCGGCTGTCAGATAAACAATGTCGCTTTCATCTTCCGGCATCTTATAGATCTGCAGGTTCTCATCACCCTGTTTATCGCTCATGAAAACGAGTTCTTTGGTCTTGGGGTTGTGATAAACTCCTCTGATAGCATCATGCCAGGTAGAGACCTGATCGGGCCATCCGCCGTTAATTGGAACGCGCCATATTTGCGGACTTCCGGTAGTATTTGTTATAAAAAAGATTGTCTTATCGTCAGGTGAGACTGTAAATCCGGATACAGTTCTGATGGAAAAGAACTTCTCGACAGGATAGCGCTGATGCCTGTCATTCTTCTTGATTTTATTCTTATTTTTCATGCTTGTAAAATAGGTTTTTTATGTTTCAGATTTTAGTCCAAAGTAGCCTTCTTGTAAGAATCAACACGAATATTTACGACGATTTGCAGCTAATGTTTCCTCAGATTGCAGCCGAAGCAGGTTTCTCCCTTTTTAGAATGAGGTTTCTCCCCAACTCCAGAAACAGCTCGGAAATGCAGTTTTTAACAATTGAGGTTTCTCCCCTTTCCCTCAGAAGATTAACCCGCGAATTTTTCGTCAACCCCCATGAGAATTTTTTTGTAACTAACAAAATTGAAATGTGATTCATAGCTTGCAAGAAAATTTTAAGACTTGAAGAGATCATTCTGCCTGCATAGTCATTTTTATCAGCCACCAAGAGAAGATCCATGGACTAATGAGATCGAGCCGCAGTCATCGGCTGCGCCTTTTCACGACTGGAACGAAAGAATTTTTCAGGAATGCTACAAACCCAATTCAGAAGCTGTCATAGTTGATGAGCATGACATCGTCATCAGCAAAATAAATAATTACGAGCATTACAGTTTCAACTTCGGCGCTAGTCTCCTTGCATGGATAATGAAGAAACATCCGAAAACATATTCCCGCATTGTAGATGCGGACAAGCTAAGCGCTATTAAGCACAACGGACACGGTAATGCAATTGCTATGGCATACAATCACATGATCATGCCGCTTGCAAATGAACGGGACAAGATCACTCAGGTGAAATGGGGAATCGAAGATTTCAAGTTTCACTTCGGCAGAATGCCTGAAGCAATGTGGCTTCCGGAGACTGCCTGCGACATGGCAACCGTGGAAGTATTAATAAATGAAGGCATAAAATTTATTCTTCTTGATCCGTCTCAAGCGGATCTTGTAAGAAAATCTCCTCGGGCAAAGTGGCATGAAGCCTCTTCCGAGTTGATCCCGGGTATGCCCTACAAGTGCTATTCAGTTGAAAACAAGAATAAATTCATTAACATATTTTTTTATGACGGGCCTCTGTCAAAGAATCTCGCTTTTGATGATCATATTTTTGAATCGTATAAACTACTTAACAGGATCGAAGCTGTAACTCATCACCGTCTCGCTGATCAGCATCTCATTTGTGCTGCATTAGACGGAGAGACATTCGGGCATCATAAAAAATATACAGAGAGAACAATAGCATACCTCTTTGACGAGCTGTTGCCGGCTTCAGATATAAGACCTGTAAACTTCGGACAATATCTTGATGAATACCCGGCTTCTCAAGAGGTAAAGATAAAAGCAGGTCCATCCGGAGAAGGGACATCATGGAGTTGTACTCACGGTGTTGGCAGATGGAAAGAAAATTGCGGTTGCGGATCAGGCGATGACCATCCAAGTCAGGAATGGCGTTTACCGCTAAGACTCGGCCTCAACGAGTTGAGAGACAATCTGTGGGATGTTTACGAAGAAGCTTCTTCACATTTCTTCAAAGATCCTGTCGAAGCAAGAAATGATTACATCAGAGTCTTGCTTGATCCGTCATTTGATTCAGCATCAGAGTTTCTATTCAGAAATGCGCAGAGATATCTTTCTGCCGGCGAGAGTGAATATTGCATGAAGCTGCTTGAGATGCAGAAGTTTTCGATGTTCATGTTTACGAGCTGCGGATGGTTTTTCTCCGACATCTCCGGAATAGAAACCATACAGAACATGAGATACGCTGCACGTGCCATCGAACTGGCGCAGGAAATTTCCGGATCGGATCCTGAGCCGAAATTTCTGGACTGGCTCTCACATGCGAGAAGCAATAAATCTTCACTCGGAACCGGAAAGGATATTTATTTAAAGAATGTCTTGGGAATGGAATCAAAGTTATAATGGATACACTTCAATGAAACAAAAACAAAATCAACAAGACACTATTGCTTAAGAAAGACAAAGAAATTAATTATGACTGGCTTCTTAAAACACGAACGGGTGATAAGTGGAACAAGCTTGGAGTTCAGCGAAGGGCCGGAGTCTGTGTCCCGCTATTTTCCGTTTATTCTGATAAGAGCATAGGAACTGGTGAGATCCCTGATATCCGGCTATTGATTGACTGGTGCCGGCTTGCAGGATTGTCAGTTCTCCAACTACTTCCTCTTAATGAGCTTGGTTACGATTTCTCGCCATATAATTCCATCAGTACATTTGCTCTCGAGCCGATGTATCTTTCTTTGTCAAAATTGGTTGATGTTGAGCTTAAGCCATTCAGCAAGGCAATCTCAGATTTATCCGCAAAGTATTCGCCGGGGGGCGATAGAATCAACCCGGAAGTTAAGAATGCAAAGATAGAAATGCTCAGAAAAATCTTTTACGATGCGAGCAGGAATAGTTTGAGCTTTCTCAAGTTCAAGGAAACCAACATGCACTGGCTGAGATACTATGCACTGTTCAGAGTAATTGCTGATATCAACAAAGGCAAAGAGTGGATGGAGTGGGATGTAATGGATAAATATCTTTCACCGTCAAGAATCCAGAAGATCACAGAGACAAGAAGTGATGAGCTTGAGTTCTGCTACTGGGTACAGTGGCAGCTTTTCGAACAGCTCAGAGACGTTTCGGCATACGCAAAGAAAAAAGGTGTCTTGATAATGGGTGATCTTCCGTTCCTTGTTTCACGCAACAGCGCCGATGTGTGGGCTTACAAGAATTACTTCAAGCTGCACTTGTCATCCGGAGCGCCGCCCGACATGTATTTTGCAAAAGGTCAGAAGTGGGGAATGCCTCCGTATGACTGGGGCAACATACGCGCAGATCATTACAGCTATATTCGTTCAAGACTGAAGTACGCGGAAAATTTTTATGACATGTACAGGATCGACCACTTTGTCGGGCTTTTCCGGTTTGGACAGTTAATGCTGATGCTTCATTAAACGATGAAAGTGTTGACGGTCAGTTCGATCCGCCTCATGAACAGCTTTGGAGTGAACACGGAAGAGAGATCATCAGCATCATGAATGAATGCACATCCATGCTTCCCTGTGCTGAAGATCTTGGAACAGTTCCTGATTGTTCGGATCCTACTCTGCGAGATTTTGGCATAACCGGAATGAATGTTCAGCGTTGGGAAAAGAAGTGGGCGGGATTCAGCACGTTTCTTCCACCTGAAGATTACAGGGAAAACTCAAACGCGGTAATATCAACTCATGATTCGAGTTCATTTCCCGATTGGTTCGAACGTGAAGCAGGTACTGTTGACAAAGCTGCATTCACTGCGATCTGTGAGAGTAAGGGCTTGTCCGCAGCAAGAATTGACAAGCTGACTGCTGAGCTGTTTGAGACTCTTAATAGCAAAGAGAACATGCTGAGATGGAAGCCTGAGATATCAAATGTTTATGTGTTATTGGAGAAGTTTAATGCAGACTATTCAGAGATTCAGGATGTGATTAATTTGTATCTCTCGTCTTACAATGAAAGGAAAGTTTTTTTAAAATATCTCGGACATAATTCCAACACTCTCAGTACATCGCCTTCCCTTGTAAGAAAAAATTTAGCGAAGATATTGGACACCGATTCAATATTCAGCATTCAACTTCTTATGGAGTATCTCTTTCTTGACAAGAAAATTCTTAACAAGCACAAATATTCCAGGATCAATTCACCCGGAACAATCAGCGGAAACAACTGGTCATCAGTAATTCCATGCTCATTAAATGAACTCATCAAAAGTGAGATCAACATTCAAGTAAAGAAACTTGTTGAGGAAAGTAAGAGATGAATTTCAGTTTCCGCAATCCTTAATATTCTAACTCTTCCTTAATCTTCTGAAGGCATAAGCATGCTGTTTCAGATAACTGATAATATCATGCCATATAACTTTAAGGTAGGATTTTATGCTGGTTGGATCATCTATTCCATTAACTGATAAAGGATAATCCGGCGTGTCGCTAAGGCCGTACAGTCTTGGCTTTCTGACTTTCGGATCGGGTAAGAATGCAGTGCCGAAGATCCAATCCCAAATCGCGAGCTTTGTACTGTAGTTATTCTGAAATTCTCTCCCGCCGTCATCGGAGTGGTGCCATCTGTGCATCTCCGGACCATTTATGAAGTACTGAATTTTTCCGAGCCGCACGTCAATATTGGAGTGAATGAACATTCCCCAGATCGCACTGATCATTCCTTTGTAAATCGCAACTTCAGGAGATGCACCAAGAAGTATTATTGGAGCAAACTCAATGGTCTGATTTATGAGTATCTCAATTGAATGTGAACGTGAGCCGGAAAGCCAGTCTACCGACTTTGGAGAATGATGAGCTTCATGCACTCTCCACAAAATCTTGTTGTTATGCATCCAACGGTGAAACCAGTAAATATAGAAATCATGTGCAATGACAAGCACAACAACCTGCAGCCAGACGGGCCAATGGTCAAGCAGGCTGTAGCTGTACAGATCAGTATTGCTCTTAATCCAATTGAGAAATCCGAAAATGATCAGTCCCAGTAAATAGCTCTGAACAATGGTATAGAGAATCATGTCGTTGAAGAATCCTTCTCTGAATATCTTCTGACCTTTGGTATAAGGATACATCTTCTCCAGAACTATCATCAGAACTGCGGATGCGACTATGATAATTAATGACCAGACTTGTAATGACATGGTGCAAAATTAATAATGC
The DNA here is from genome assembly GCA_016704345.1 of Ignavibacteria bacterium. Taxonomy (GTDB): domain Bacteria; phylum Bacteroidota; class Ignavibacteria; order Tepidaquicellales; family Tepidaquicellaceae; genus JADJAH01. The sequence continues at coordinate 53,276 of JADJAH010000016.1, forward strand.
CGAATTATTTTAGATATGTAAAAAGTTGGTTGAAAATTGAAATCTGATAACTATATTTTCGCCAATAAATTAAATGACATTACAGCCATGCAATCAAAAGCCGCTACACCCGAAGAATACGTTGAATCTCTCCCTGAGGACAGACGTGAAGCCATAAACAAACTGAGAAAAGTGATCCGCAAGAATCTTCCCAAAGGGTTTGTTGAAGAGATGAGCTACGGGATGATCGGATATGTCGTTCCGCATAAGCTTTATCCCAATGGTTATCATTGCGATCCCAAACTGCCTTTGCCTTTCCTAAACATAGCTTCACAGAAGAACTTCATTGCTGTTTACCACATGGGGATTTATATGAATCCCGAATTGCTTGACTGGTTTACAAACGAATATCCAAAGCACAGCAAAAAGAAACTCGACATGGGCAAGAGTTGTCTAAGATTTAAAAAGCCTGATGAAATTCCCTATGATCTCATTGGCGAGCTGGCATCAAAGATGACGGTAGCAGAGTGGGTTTCACTTTATGAGAAAGCATTGCAGAATTGAAAATGGAAAATTGAAAATTGAAAATTGAAAATTGAGAATGGAAACGATTAAAATATATGTTCCGAATATTTCTAATTTTTAATTATCAATTTTTAATTATCAATAGAATAGGCTGACGAAATTTGCTTTCCCCGATGCGGGAGACTCCACGAGGTGGCAGGCAGAGAGGGCGAGAAGAGTCACTACACAGAGTAGTATTATCATTACGAAAAGTTGCTAATTGACATTATATCTCTTAATTTTGATATAATACTCAGGAGGAACACAATATGATGAAGTTCGCCTTCGTTTCAATTACTGCTATCTTAATGGTTGCCGCGCACGCAGGGCAGCTTTTGTCAACTCAGCCTTACAGGATACAGCCAGGCCGTCAAAACACAAATATCCTTCAGAATCCAATCAGTAAGATCGCTCCCACACAGGAGTCCGGCAGCTATTCAGCAGGTGCCGGAAAGTTTGAACTTTCAGATCTCAGCAGACAATATTCAGATACAATTGAGACAGATGCCATACAGCAATATTCATTCTACGGAAGTTCCACACAGGATTTTTTCGGCTTCGACGTGTCATCTGCCGGCGATGTTAATGCGGACGGCTATGAGGATATAATCATCGGCGCACCCTACAATGACGCGGGCGGCACTGATGCAGGCAGAGCTTACATTTTTTTCGGAGGAGCTGTCGTGAATATTGATGCTGATGTCGTACTCATCGGATTGGGCGCATATCAGTTATTTGGACATTCGGTTTCCTCCGCAGGTGATGTAAACAATGACGGATACGACGATGTGATTGTCGGAGCACCCTCTGACGGTACAAATAATCTGTTCCCTAAGGCATACATCTATTACGGCGGGGCAGCCATGGACAATTCACCGGATGTAATCCTGAGCGGCACAGTGAATTTTGGATTTTCAGTGGCAACTGCAGGCGACATTAATGATGACGGCTTTTCTGATGTAATCGTTGGAATGGATGCGCAGGGACTTACGAGTGTGTATGTCTATTTCGGCGGCAATCCTATGAACAACTCGGCTGACCTGACACTTACACAAACTCAGGGAGGATTCGGTTCATCGGTCACATCAGCCGGAGATGTTAACGGGGACGGCTACAGTGACTTTGCTGTCGGATACTGGTTGAATTCAACAGGAAGTTTCTCTTTGAACGGCTCAGTCTATGTTTACTTCGGAGGAACTTTGCTTGACAATGTTGCGGACGTAATTATACCGGGAATTGCATCGAACGACAGACTTGGTAATGATGTATCCTGCGCTGGAGACGTAAATGGCGACGGATACTCCGACCTTATTGCGGGAGCTTTTACTTCGAACAATGGAACAGGCAGGGCGTTCATCTTTTACGGAGGAGCGTCTATGAACACTGTTCCGGATGTTACAATAACGGGTGAAGAAATTGCTGACTTTCTTGGACAGTCTGTTACAGGCGTAGGAGACATGAACGGCGACGGGTACGATGACGTTCTTGTAGGCGCATACAGAAACAGCGAGACAGGTCAGGATGCGGGAAAGGCATACCTCTTTTACGGCGGCAATTCAATGAACAACATCGCAGACAATCAGTTTAGCGGTACGTACGGAAGTTTTCTGGGTAATTCTCTTTCTTCCGCAGGTGACTTCAATAATGATGGTTATCAGGATTTCATCATAGGTGCATATCAGGACGGAATTTATGTCGGTAAAGCTATTCTTTATACTAACACAACTAGTCTTACTCAGATATCCATGATCAATTTTCCCGGATATCAGCCGAACATAAGAATGGGCTGGTCGGTATCTGACGCAGGTGATCTGAACGGAGACGGTTTTGATGACATTGTTGCGGGAATGTCAAATGCAGTTTCGGGACAACCGGCCAAGGTTTTCTTCGGCGGGCGGTTCATGGACAACATCAGCGATGTTTCACTGTTCGGATCGCCGTTTGTTTCTTACAGGGTTGCCTCTGCCGGAGATGTAAACAACGACGGCTACGACGATATCATTACAGCAGACCCGTTCAACATCACAGGCGAAATTGACGCCGGCGCAGCTTTCATTTTCCTCGGCGGTCAGAACATGTCGGGAGTTCCGTACATTACATTATATGGCACATCTGCAGGAGACAATTTTGGATACGCAATATCTTCTGCCGGAGATGTGAACAATGACGGTTATGGAGATGTCATAGTTGGTGCGCCTTTAATGACGGCAACGAAATGAGTGACGCCGGTGCAGCGTATATCTTTTACGGCGGGCTGACTATGAACAACACACCCGATGTGGTAATGTACGGAGAGTTTGCAAATGATAACTTCGGCTCAAGTGTTTCCGGTGGAGGGGAGATCAATGTTGATCAGTTTGATGATATACTCGTCGGTAGTCCGTACAATTCTGTGAACTTCAATGAAGGAAGAGTTTACTTGTATTACGGAGGAAGCCCGATGAACGGAAATACTGACATTTTCTTCGATTGTCCCGCAGCGCCGAATGCAAATACGAGATTCGGATGGGCAGTTGAATCTTCCGGCGATGTTAATGGTGACGGTTACTGCGACATTCTTATAGGCGCACTCAACTTTGCATCCATTAATTTCCCTTTTCACATTGGACAAGCTTTCATTTATTTCGGTGGCAGCATCCTTAACAATTCTCCTGATGTTTCCTTCATCGGGGAGAATATCTCTTACCAGTTCTCGGGTTCACTTTCTATGCCCGGCGATCTGAACAATGACGGCTTCGATGATGTGATAGTTGGTGAAGCTTTATATAATAATTATACAGACACTTACAAAGGAAGGTTAAGTCTCTACCATGGAGGTGTATCCATGGATAGTATCGCTGACAGAATAATATACGGAGATAATCTGTATAATCGGTACGGCTACTCTGTATCCGGTGCCGGTGATGTTGACGGTGACGGTGTGAATGAATTCCTGGCAGGAGCGCCACTCAGCGAATATGCAGGAACTGATGCCGGAATGGTTTATTTATACAAGGGTTCAGAAAGCTCAACTGACATAGAAGATCTGGAACTGACGGGTTTGCCGGTTGAGCAGTTCGGTTACAGCGTTTCATCCGCCGGTGATTTCAATGCAGACGGATTTGAGGATGTAATTGTCGGTGCTCCGAAAGCAAATTCAAACGGAACTGAATCCGGCAAAGCTTCAATCTTCTACGGCGGGCCTTTATGGAACACAAGTCCTGATATTACTATTAACGGCTTTGCAGCATTCGATCATTTCGGAACTTCCGTAAGTCAGGCAGGTGATGTAAATCAGGACTCTTACGATGACCTCATAATCGGAGCTCCTGAAGATGATGCCGCCGGAGTTGATGCGGGAAGAGCCTACATATATTTCGGGGGACCGTCAGCAGACGGAGTTGCAGACCTGATCCCCACCGGAGAAGCTGCCGGCGACAGGTTCGGCTTCTGCGTATCCAAAGCGGGCAATGTCAACGGTGATCTTGCCCGAGATGTGATTGTCGGTGCACCGTTCAACAACGCCGGAGCAAATCAAAGTGGAAGATGCTATATCTACTTTGGTGGCACAGCTATGAATAATGTTGCTGATGTTGTGATGAATAAAACAATTCCGGGTCTGTGGTTTGGGATCTCCTGCTCTTATGCAGGAAATGTTAACGCGGATCAGTATGATGATGTGATTATCGGGGGAAGCATGACATCTGGAGTTGGAGATGGATTAGCCATGATTTACTATGGTGGTCAAAACATGGATAATGTGGAAGACGTAGAAATGTACGGTTATAATATCGATGATCATTTCGGCTACGGCGTTTCCTGTGCTGGTGATGTCAACGGTGACAATTATTCCGATGTGATTGTCGGAGCTTATGGAAATGACAATTCCGGCACTGATGCGGGAGCGGCGTTCATATTCTTCGGCGGAGCAAGCATGAATGGTGCATCAGATGTCGTCATGTTTGGAGCAATGAGCGGTGATTTCTTAGGAGTTAGCGTTTCAAGTGCAGGCAGGATAAACAACGACATCAATGACGATGTGATCATCGGCGCTTGTTACAACGATGCCGGCGGAGTAAATTCAGGCAGGGCTTATGTGTTTTACGGAGGTTACAGTATGGATGACAAACGGGATCTTGTATTAACCGGCAAGACTCCCAACGGAAATTTCGGATGGTCTGTTGCAGGCCCGTGTGATCTGAATTCGGACGGCAAGAGTGATCTGATCATCGGAGGCTTCAACAACGGGAAGGCAATGCTCTATATGAATTCCGATCCCGTCGAGCATCTCATAGTAACTGTCAAGATAGCGCAGGAAGGATTTTATGATGCCGGACTGCAAAAACTAAACATGTCGGACACTGTTACACTGTCACTTAGAAACAGCTATTTCCCGTTCAGTCAAGTGGAAGACTGCAAGGCGGTTATCAACAAAGTTACAATGGAAGGCAGGTTCTATTTCAAATCAGCGGCAGAAAGCAGCTACTATTTGAAGGTGAAGCACAGAAACAGCATTGAGACATGGTCAGCAACTCCTCTTACTCTTACACGGAGAAAGAATGTGAACTACGACTTCACAGACGAGGCATTCAAATCTTACGGCTCAAATGCAAAGATTGTCGGCAGCACTCCATTGGTGTACGGCATCTACAGCGGCGATGTGAATAATGACGGCGCAATTGATGCGACAGACGCGAGTCTGATTGACAACGATGCAATGAATTTCGTGACCGGATATACGTTAACAGATGTAACAGGAGACTACTTTGTTGATGCTGTGGATTATCTTATTGCCGACAATAATGCTTACAATTTTGTTGTAAAGATAACTCCGTGATTTCGCCAATTGCTTTTTGGCTCGCTCCCAAATTCTGTTCGGGAGCGCACTTGCAAATGAAACTCTGTTTCTTGCCCAAAGAAGGGATTATTCCGGTATTCTCTTGATCTTTTGATTCGTGCCGGGGTTCTAAGCAATCCATAGTGCATCTTCAAGATGCGGTATGGCGAGGATAAGTAGAATTAGGCAGACTAATTTTTTCATTTCGCTTTAATTTAGTTTGTAATTCCGCGCAGAATCGTATTGCGCTTTGCTTCAAGAAACAAGTCAGTTGACATGTAACGTGTGAGAACGATTCTCATTGCCGTCCAAAACATTTTTCAACAACGAAAATTATATCGAAATTAAGCTGGAACATTAGGATTCTTAAGATTCGGAAAAACAACCCGCCTGCCTGCTTGGATGCATTTTACACTTCAATGGCCAATGGGCAGGCAGGCCTTCGTATAATTGCCGTTAAAAAAATTGTGAGCAATGGCGTAGCAAGAATTTCTGTTTGACGAAGCCCGACAGTGTTCTTCTGTCGGGCGAGGAGTTAAATTCTTGCAGCCATTGCGAGCAATTTTTAGGCAATTATACGGCAGCGGGCGACTTTTCTTTGCCAAGCTTTCTTTTGAGCCTGCCCTGAGCTTGCCGAAGGGTTCAAAAGAAAGCGGAAATGATTTTATTCTCTGCAAGTGGTTCGGATTAATTGCATTATAACTAAAACGTTTTGGACGGATGTGAACGAATCTTAATCATCTGCTCCTTCATGCAATTGCGCGGAAGGCAGAAGCGTAATGAAGCTAAAGTCATTTCAGCAACGTCATGCGTCTTGTATGTTCATATTCTCCGGCTTTGATTTTATATAAGTAAATCCCGCTTGACAGCCCGGTGCCGTTGAAGCTAATTAAATACTTTCCTGCCTTCTTGTTTTCATTTACCAAAGTTACTACTTCTTTCCCAAGTACATCATAGACTCTTATTGTCACAAAGTTGTCCTGCTGCAGATCATAGCGGATGTTTGTGACGGGATTAAACGGATTCGGATAGTTTCCCAAGAGCGTGATCTCTTCAGTAGTTTGAAGTTGTGATGTTGTGTTGTCCGATTCACTTCCTCCGAACAAATGCTCGTACGGATCTATAGTATGAATAACGTTGCCTTGCTGGTCATACTTTCTGATGGCATAGTATGCTTGTGTTTCGTTTCCATGATTGCGCTATAAGATATGTATTGCCTGATGAGTCAAGTTCTATGACCGCGGCTCTTTTCACGTTTTGATTTACCGCTCCGTTCCTCGAGAACGACGGCACAAAGACATTATCAAAATCTTTATGCGGATATCCCTGAACTTGATTGTATGCCGCCACATAATATCCGTTCTGTGTGCTGTCGCTTGAGCCGGCTATGTAGATGCGGTTGTTCTTTACTTTTATTGATGATGCTTTGTCATTTCCGTTGAGTGAGTCATAGAAGAGTACTGAAGGACTGTTCCAGCCGTACGAGCCGCTGTCCTTGTTGTACTTCATCGAGACAAAATCATAACCGTTCCCGGCGTTCATATTTGTATATCCCGTAACATAGACATTGCCGATCGGGTCGGCGGCAATTGCCGTCGGTATGCTGACAGAAGAACCGCCTCCGCTAAAATCTCTGATCCAGTGCAGAGATGTTGTATTGTTGTCCTTAAAGTAATATGTGAGAAAGTTATTTCCGCCCTGACCGAACGGCCGGTCGGTTACAACAACGACGGCAGTTCTTGACTTCTGAAGAGGCGGAGCATCGATTATTTTTGCAAAGATGAAGGCTGTCGGAGTTTCGTTTGTAAACTTCCTGTTGACGATCTGTGTATTTACATTCCCTCCGTCATGATCGCATGTGTAAAGGATTATATCATTCTTAAATCCCTCGCCGTTGTATGTATAACCTATCGCATAAACAAAGTTGCCGTCAACAAGAATATCGGTAGCAACATCATCTTTGTTGTAATCGCTGTTGTTGAATGTGCGGGTCCAGATGGTGTCGCCTTCAACATTAAACTTTGCAAGAAAGAAGTCTTTCTGATTTCGTGTTGTTTGGAATCCCGCAACATAGAAATCAGTTCCTTCTCGTGCTATACCGTAGCATTTATCTTCTTTTGCGAAATTCATTCTTTGAGCAAAGATGACATTACCTTGAGAGTATTCGTGTTTGAGAATAGCTATGTCGGAATACCCGTTTGCAGAATGCATATAACCACATACATATACATTTCTTTCTGCATCCAGCACTAAATCCATTCCTCTGTCGAATCCTGGGTTCGGATAATTCTTGCTCCATTGAGGATCACCCCCAAATGAAGGAAATTTAGTTGTTTCTATATCAAGTTCTCGGTTCTGCCCTGTTACGTAGAGATTGTCATCTGTATCTAAGTATGTCTTAAACGGATAATCCTCAGGAATCTGTGACATGACAGAGTTACAGAATACCAAGATCAGGATAAACCCGGCAATAGTTTGTAGAATAATTGATTTCATTTTTTCTCCTTCGTGTTGTTATTTTACTTTATTAAAAGAAGTTTTATTGTTTGAGAGACACTGCCATTTGCAATAAGTGAACAGAAGTATACACCAGTTGACAAATCCGCTGAATTGAGTGTCACTTCGTGATCTCCGGCTGTTGTGAACTTGTCAGTCAGTACCCGAACCTGTTCGCCAAGTATGTTGCTTAAAAGAATTTTGATCTCTGCACTCCTTTTCAAACTGAACCGAATTGTAGTAGATGGATTAAACGGGTTTGGATAATTTTGATAAAGTTGAAAGTTATCAGGAACTAGATGGGCTTCGTTTCCTATATAACTAATTCCTCCATTGGTAGTTCTGAGAATGGTTCCAAAAATCCCAGTCATAGTTCCATTAATTGAATCTGAGAAGTAAATTGAAGTAATATAGTTTGCAGACAGACCTTTATTGATGGTCCAATTCAATCCGCCATTTTCGGTATAGAGAATTTGTCCGTAAGGACCTGCTGCAAACCCCTTATGAGGTTGTAATAAAATGGATTGTTTGAATTACTACACCCTGATTGCCGGTCGAATACCCAAACCAGTATATCCCTGAATTGGTTGTCTTAAAAAATGTGTTGACTGCTCCTACAGCATAACCTGTCTGGCTGTCTGGAAAGACATATCCAACCCTGGCCGCGACTAGCAAATGCCAACTATTAACCAGTTAGCCCACCGTTTGTTGTTCTTTTTATTCCTCCGATCAAAACATGCAACTCCGGTATTCTCATCAAAGAAATGTAATGCATTGACCCAGCCGCTGTCAGTATAATAAAATACTGTCTCCCAATTATTTCCTCCGTTACTTGTTTTTATTATTATAAACCCAGATCAGCATTGAAGTAAACCCCCCACCGCAATATCCCGTCTCATTGTTGATAAAGAATATATCAAACAGATTTATTCTTGTGCCGCTGCTGAGGAAGAACCAGTTCGTTCCTGCATTTGTCGTTTTCAAAATAACGCCGCTGTCGCCGGAGATGTAGCCGGTGCTTGGACCCGGGAACATAACATCCCACAGTACTTCTCTTGTTAACTGCGGATAGAATGACCAGTTGCTTCCGCCGTTGGTTGTCTTCTGTAAGGTTCCTTCCTCGCCGACACACCACCCGGTGTTTGAATTTACAAAGTACGATCCGTGAAGATCAAAGTATCCTCCGCTGAGGATCGTCCAGTTCTGCCCGAGTTTGTTGAGCGATAAATGCTTCCACCGCCGCCGGAGATGTATGTCAGACTTGTATCAACCATGTGCACTCCCCGAAGCAGATCTATTCCATAGCTTCTCTGGAAATACTGATAGAATGTCGAATCCAGTATCCAGCTTGCACCTGCGTTCGTGGTTCTTACTATCATTCCCAGATCACAAACAATTGTACCATTATTCTTTCCGCTGAAACTAAGGTCTCTTACCAGATCCTGATAAGGAATTCCCATCGGTTCTTCTATCCAATCCTGCCCGCGGTTGGTGGTCTTAAGCATAGTGCCACCGTTGTTATTGACTATCCCTATTACTGTGGCCGAATCAATAGCAGATATTCCGGACACCTGAGTAAACGGAAAGAAGGTCAGATTCTGGACGATCCATGTTGTGCCGGCATTTGTGGTGAGAAGCAGTCTCGTTGTCCCGCCTATTGCTCCAAAGTTCTCATCGAAGAAATTGACGCAAAGGAAATGATGCGCCTGTCGGGTTTGTCTGCTGAAACCAGTTTGCACCCGCATTGGTGGTCTTGAATATCCTTCCGCCCGAGCCGACAACATATCCGGTTGTTGAGTTCACAAAATCAACATCCTCATAAATAACTCCGCCTGAAACTGTATCACGCTCCAGCTCTCGCCGGCATTGGAAGTGCGCAGTATCAGTCCGCTGTCTCCAACGGCAATCAAGCACTTCGTATTGCCAGGCGCAAAGTCAATTCCCCAGAGCTGTGATTTTTTCGGATTGTTCAGCGTGAACCAGTTGGAACCGCCGTTGGTACTTTTTACTATAGTCCCCACATCCCCAACAGCATAGCCCGTCTGATGATTTACAAACTTCACATCCTTCAGACTGTTTCCCGCCGGAAGAGGTTGCTGCCAGAACCAGTTTGACTGGGCGTGCGATGTTGATGCATAGAGCATGGCAATCAACAGTAAGACAATTGAATATATTTTTTGATATGCTCTCATTGAGTTTGCATTTACAATGTCAATTTCCGGACAAATCCTTGCTCCGATTATTTTTAATTCCTAATTCGTAATTCTTATTTCTCACTTCACCACTGCCATTCTTATCCTGCTCACGCTTCCACCTGCATTCAACACAGCATAGTACATACCCGACGCAAGCTCTGCCGCATCAAACGTTACGGCATATTCTCCCGCCTGCTGAATGCCAGAGAACAGATTGCTTACAAGCTTTCACTGTTATCGTAAACCTTGAGCTCAATCAAATTTGTATTTTGCAATTTATAACTGATCACAGTGGAAGGATTGAAAGGGTTTGGATAGTTTATAAAGAGCGTGATCCCTTCGGTAGTTGACTGTTGTGATGTTGCGTTGTCTGATTCACTTCCTCCGAACAAATGCTCGTACGGATCTATAGTATGAATAACATTGCCTTGCTGATCATACTTTCTGATGGCATAATATGCTTCTGTTTCGTTCCATGATTGCGCTATGAGATATGTATTGCCTGATGAGTCAAGTTCAATGACTGCGGCTCTTTTCATGTTTTGATTCACCGCTCCGTTCCTCGAGAACGACGGCACAAAGACATTATCAAAATCTTTATGCGGATATCCCTGAACTTGATTGTATGCCGCCACATAGTATCCGTTCTGTGTGCTGTCGCTTGAGCCGGCTATGTAGATGCGGTTGTTCTTTACTTTTATTGATGATGCTTTGTCATTGCCGTTGAGTGAATCGTAGAAGATTACTGAAGGACTGTTCCAGCCGTACGAGCCGCTGTCCTTGTTGTACTTCATCGAGACAAAATCATAACCGTTCCCGGCGTTCATATTTGTATATCCCGTAACATAGACATTGCCGATCGGGTCGGCGGCAATTGCCGTCGGTATGCTGACAGAAGAACCACCTCCGCTAAAATCTCTGCTCCAGTGAAGAGATGTTGTAGTGTTGTCCTTAAAGTAATAAGTGAGGAAATTATTTCCGCCCTGACCGAACGGCCGGTCTGTAACAACAACAACTGCGGTACGTGATTTCTGAACAGGTGGTCCATCGTTTATTCTTGCAAAGATGAAGGCTGTCGGAGTTTCGTTTGTAAACTTCCTGTTGACGATCTCCGTTCTTACATTCGTTCCGTCAAGTTCGCATGTGTAAAGAATTATGTCGTTCTTAAATGCCTCGCCGTTGTAAGTGTAACCTATTGCATATACAAAGTTGCCGTCAACAAGAATATCGGTAGCAACATCATCCCTGTTGTAATCGCTGTTGTTGAATGTGCGGGTCCAGATAGTGTCGCCAAAGCGGTCGAATTTCACCAGGAAAAAATCTTTCAGATTTCGTGAAGTCTTGAAACCAGCTGCGTAGAAATTGTCACCTTCCCTAGCAATTCCATAAAATTTATCTTCTTTGGGAAAATTAAGGACCTTCACTAAAGAGATAGTGCCTTGTGCTTTATTATGCCTGAGCAAACAGAGATCTGTGTAGCCGTTCTGGGATTGTAAGAACCCGCTAACATAAACATTTTGCTCAGCATCGAGAGCAAGGTCCATACCTCTGTCGAATCCGGGATTTGGATAACTTTTGCTCCATTCAAAATCTGTACTTGCCGCCGGAAATTTAGTAGTTTCTATATCAAATCCTCCGCTATGCCCTGTTACGTAAAGATTGTCAGCCGTGTCTAAGTATGTCTTAAACGGGTAATCTTCGGGCATCTGTGACTTGACTGATTCATAAGAAGTCAATATCAGGATAAGAGTGGCAATAGTTTGTAGACTTTTTCGATTTCATTTTTGTTCTCCCTGTTGTTTGTTTTACTTTATTAAAAGAAGTTTTCTTGTTTGAGCAACACTGCTGTTTGCAATCAGTGAACAGAAGTACACACCGGTTGGCAATCCCTCTGAACTGAATATTACTTTATGATCTCCAGCTCTTGTGTACTTGTCAGTAAGAACCCTCACCTGTTCGCCGAGTATGTTGCTTAAGATAATTCTGATCTCAGCGTTTCTTTTCAAACTGAATTTGATTGTAGTAGATGGATTGAACGGGTTTGGATAATTCTGATGCAGTTGATAGTCTTCCGGAATTTGCTGGGATTCGCTGCCAATGTAACTTATTCCTCCATTGGTTGTTCTGAGAATGGTACCAAAGATTCCCGTCATTACTCCGTTAAGAGAATCAGAAAAATTTATGGAAGTAATGTAGTTTCGAGTAAGGGCTCTATTTATTGTCCAGTTTAATCCGCCATTTTCGGTGTAAAGAATTTCTCCGTACAAACCCGTAGCAAATCCTTTGAGCGAGTTGATAAAGTGGATTGTAGAAATTACTACGCCCGGATTTCCTGTCGCGTAACCCAACCATGATAATCCTGAATCGGTTGTTTTATAAAATGTGTTTGATCCTCCTGAAGTGTAACCTGTCTGGCTGTTTGGAAAGGACATATCCGAACCCCTACCGGTGCTTGAAAATCCAACAGTAGTCCAGTTTGCTCCTCCATCGGTAGTCCTTTTATACTTGCATCAAAACAAGCTACTCCAGTATTAGCATCAAAGAAATGCAAGGCATTGACCCAGCCGCTATCTTGCTCATAAAACAATGTTGTCCAGTTCAATCCGCCGTCTGTCGTTTTTCTGATCCAGCCTATTCCAATCGAATCCCATGAGATGTATCCACCGCCAATATAACCGGTCTGGTTATTAAGAAAGAATACATCAAACAGCAGAGCTTTTATACCGGTATTAAGATGAAACCAGCTTGTACCGGCATTTGTCGTCTTTAGCACAACCCCAGAATCTCCACTGATGTATCCCGTGTCAGGACTTGGGAAGACCACTTCTCTCAGCACTTCCCTTGTAATAGGCGGATAGAAAGACCAGCTTACACCGCCATTGGTCGTCTTCTGCAATGTTCCTTCTTCGCCAACACACCAGCCGGTATTCGCATTTATGAAATGAGATCCATGAAGATCAAAGTAACCGCCGCTTAGGATTGTCCAGTTCTGGCCGGAGTTTGTTGAGCGGAAAACATTTGCGCCACCTCCTGATACATATGCCGTGTTTGTGTCGATCATATCGGCTGCCCAGAATATTCCAATGCTTGAGCTTCTTTGAAAATAATCCCGATATGTTGTGTCTCTTGTCCAGTTATTTCCAGCGTTTGTCGTTCTAAGTATAGTACCATAGTCGCATGCAATGATCCCGTATCTGTTACCGCTGAAAACGATGTCTCTTACAGCATCTACACCTCCGTTCTGTGTTGGGATATTAAGCGATAGTATCAACCAGTTTGCTCCCTTGTTTGTCGTCTTGTACATTGTGCCGTTCGTGTTGTTGACAACACCGATTACCGTATTTGAATCAAGTGCCGCAATGCATGTAACCTGATTTAATGGAAAGAAAGTAAGATTCTGAACAACCCATGTTGTGCCGGCATTTGTAGTTAGAAGCAGTCTCGTCGTTCCCCCTATCGCTCCGAAGTTCTCGTCGAAGAAATTAACACAAAGGAAATTAGCGTCTGTCGGGCTCGTTTGCTGAAACCAGTTCGCTCCCGCATTGGTGGTCTTGAATATCCTTCCCCGGAGCCGACAACATAGCCGGTGGTTGAGTTCACAAAATCCACATCCTCATATATCACTCCCGCCTGAAATTGTATCACGCTCCAGTTCTCTCCTGCATTTGAGGTGCGCAGTATCAATCCGCTGTCGCCGACTGCAATCAGCACGTTCGCATTGCCCGGCGCAAAGTCAATTCCCCAGAGCTGTGACTTCTCCGGGATTGTTCAGAGTGAACCAGTTGAAGCCGCCGTTGGTGCTCTTTACAATCGTCCCTACATCCCCGACCGCATAGCCCGTCTGATGATTTACAAACTTTACATCCTTCAGACTGTTTCCCGCCGGAAGAGGCTGCTGCCAGAACCAGTTTGACTGGGCGTGCGATGTTTGCACATACAACAGAGTAACAGCGAGAATCAAAATTCCAACAGATCCTTTGAAATAATTTTTCATAATATTAAAAATTGGCTTATCAATTTTCCGCAAGTGTCTTCGCCCGATCATCCAAAAATCCGCACATCACCAATGAGTACATAAGCAAATTAGAAATTTGGATCCGCTGTGTCAAATAGAAATTTTGCGATTTGTGAAAATGTTTTTAAGAATTGGGAATCTGAAGTTGAGAGATCTGCTGGAACAATAGACGGGCTCCGGAGCGGAGTGAGGTTTCACCAGCACGCTAATTGTTTGGAAAGGCCGGAGCAATATTTTGTCAATCGGAGTAATTGGAGACTGAGAATCTATTAATGCTAACCTCACCCCTCCCCTACCCTGCCTGCCAGAATACATTCAAAATTCATTGGCAAGGGGGGCAGGCCTCCCTGGAGGGAGGCGCAGGCATCAATCAAACCATGTTCACGGGCAAGCAGAAGGTGGTTTCCACTCAATTTCCCTCGGGGGGGGGGGGGCCTCACCCCTCCCCACCCTGCCTGCCAAAATACATTTCAAAATTCATTGGCAAGTGGGCAGGCAGGCCTCCTCTGAAGGGGAGGGGTGAAACACACGCATTGACAATATTACAATTCCAGACGAAGTAATTCAAAATATGCTCACCAATTATATGAGAATAAGAAATTCATTTTGATTAATTTTGAACAATCAATTTTTCTCATTCCATTATTAACAATTGATGAAAGTCGTTGCAATAATTCCTGCCGCAGGTATGGGCAAAAGATTCGGTTCGAAAACTCCCAAGCAATTTCTTAAAGAAAGCGGCAGAGAAGTAATTGCACAAACATTAGAGAAATTCAATTCCTGCAAGGCAGTTGATGAAATTATTGTTGCAACTATGCCGGAACATTTTGTACGGCTGTCAATGATCGTAAGAAAAAATAATTTTCGTAAGGTTACAACTATTGTTGAAGGCGGAAAGACAAGACACGACTCTGTACATAATGCGCTGATGATCTCAGGATGTTCGAAGAATGATATTGTGCTCGTTCATGATTCTGTCAGGCCGTTTGTTACTTCAAAACTGATCATCGAAACAATACATCACGCACAGAAATTCACATGTGCAATACCTGTGCTTCCGATCTCTGAAACAGTTAAGAAGATCAGCAAGAACGATTACGTTGAAAATACAATTGACCGGTCAACACTGGCAACTGCACAGACACCGCAGGGATTCAGATTCGGAGTTCTTCAGAGTTCATTTCAGTTTGCGAAACAAAAGAGATTCAACGGGACGGACGAATCTTCCATTGTAGAATTTGCAGGTCACAAAGTAAAGACTTTCCCGGGAGAGCCCGGCAATATTAAGATCACCATAAAAGACGACTTCAAAAAGCTAAAGACAAAATGAATAAAAAAGGTACGGTAATAATTGACAAATATGAGAGTAAGATCCTGAAAAAGAATCCTTTGAACGATCCGCATATTCGTGACTTCCCAGTCTATCTGCCGCCTTCATACTATACTTCCGAAAAAAGATTTCCGGTTGTTTTTCTGCTATCCGGTTTTACAGGATGGGGAATGCTGAACCTTAACGAGAGTTTCGTTTCAGAGAGTATTACTCAGAGACTCGACCGACTTGTTTCAGAAGGCAAGATGAAAGAAATGATTGTCGTGATGCCGGACTGCATCACTAAATATGGAGGAAGTCAGTTCATTAATTCTACCGGCACAGGAAAGTATGAAGATCATGTGATCAAGGAATTAGTTCCGTATGTTGATTCTGTTTACCGCACAATACCGAGCCGTCTGCGGTAAATCTAGCGGCGGATACGGGGCGGTTGTTCTTGCAATGAAACATCCGGGAATATTCGGTCTGATGTGTTCAACTGCCGGTGATATGGCTTTTGAGTATTGCTACATGCCGGATTTTCCGAAGAGTCTTGTGGGGCTGGAAGAGTACGGCAAAGGTCACAAGGCGATGAAACACTTTGTTGAGAAAGAGATCAACAAAGTTCAGCCGAAGAAGAAAAACTTTTTCGATGTTCTGAATCTTGTCGGAATGGCTAGCTGTTATTCGCCTAACACTTCGGGCTTCAAAACCAAAGGATATAATTTTGATCTTCCGTTTGACATCGAAACCGGAGAGCTCGATCACAAAATATTTGACAAGTGGCTTATGAATGATCCTGTGCGGATGATGGACAGGTACATAGACAATCTTAAGAAATTGAATCTGATTTTTATTGATGCGGGGATATATGATCAGTACAATCTGCATATTGGCGCGCGAATGTTCTGCGCAAGATTAAAATCAAAACACATCCGCTATTATCATGAAGAGTTTCCTGATACGCACATGAATATTCAATACAGATACGACAGGACATTTGAAATGATATCAAGAAAGATAAAGTCTTAAATTCAAAATCATCACTACATGACAAATCCGGTTGTCATATCAACCTGGAAACACGGGCTTGCCGCAAATGAAGCGGCGTTCAAAGTTTTGAAAGACGGCGGTAACTCGCTTGATGCCGTTGAAGAAGGAGTTAAGGTTTCGGAAGATGATCCGAAAGTTTTGAGCGTCGGTTTTGGCGGGCTACCTGACTGCGAAGGAAGAGTTACTCTTGATGCAGCCATAATGGACTGGAACGCTCGCATAGGTTCCGTGATAAGTGTTGAGAATATCAAGAACCCTGTCAGTCTCGCGAGGCTTGTTCTCGAAAATACAGAACACACAATCCTTGCAGGAGACGGCGCACTTGCATTTGCGCTCAAGAACGGATTTAAACCGGAGAGTCTTCTTACCGAAGAATCTATAAGAAGATTCTGGGAGTGGAAATCTACCGGCGCGACAAAGCCGCAGGAAATTCATACAGATGATTTTCTTAAGAAGGAAAAGTTAAGCAAGATCAATGAAGACGGAAATCATGATACTATCGGAATGGTGGCGATTGACAAATACGGCAGAGTATCGGCATCATGCACAACAAGCGGCATGGCGTGGAAACTTCACGGGCGTGTAGGCGACAGTCCGATTATCGGTTCAGGACTTTATGTTGACGGCGAAATTGGCGGCGCGGCATCAACCGGCAGAGGCGAAGAAACAATCAGAGCATGCGGAAGTTTTCTGATCGTAGAGCTCATGCGCAACGGTCATTCTCCGACAGAAGCATGCAGGCTTGCATGTGAGCGGGTTATCAGACTCAATCATCTCTCGGACCTGAATCGCGATCATATTTATCAGGTTGGATTCATTGCGTTAAATGTAAAAGGAGAAGCAGGCGCCTACAGTGTTCGTGATGGGTTTCAGTATGCAGTGATGAATAATGAAGGGAATATTCTTTATGACAGTGAGTCATATCTTAAAGAAGAGTTTATAATAGAAGATCTTTAAGCAATTT
Source organism: Ignavibacteria bacterium (assembly GCA_016704345.1). Classification (GTDB taxonomy): domain Bacteria; phylum Bacteroidota; class Ignavibacteria; order Tepidaquicellales; family Tepidaquicellaceae; genus JADJAH01. Next base: position 70,667 of record JADJAH010000016.1, read on the forward strand.
TGTTGATGGAAAAACCACAACTCCTTAAGGGAGGCATAGTTCTGACGCTGGACAAGTCAAGTCGTTCAGGAATTTTTGATATAACAATTAAGAATGGCAAGATCAGTTCAATCGATTACGAAGGCAAGACAAGCACGACTCAATTTCTGACGGAGAATCCCGGAGGAAGAGTTATTGATGCGGCCGGCATGATAATATTGCCGGGTCTGTTTAATTCGCGACTTGTATCTGCTTATTCATTGTGCAAAATGTTCTTCAGGAAATGCAGTTACGACAATAACGGAAGCTCGGTATCCTTGAATCTCATTGACCGTTACCTTGCTGAAAAAGTTAACAGCGGCAGGTTGTCAGACATACTTGAGCTTGTTTACAAACGCTCGATGATGAACGGCGAAATATTCGTGAACGAATCAAGTCCTGCATTCAAAAAATTCCAAATCAATGACGCCTTCAGTGACTTGAAGAGTGTTGAGCAGTACTTCAACATCACTGCATATGACCTCAAACTTATGGAAGAGACCGGACCGCTGAAGAGTTTCATCTCTGCAGGATTCAGAGCCGATGAAGATATAAATTCATACGCAATATCTTCACTAAAGAGATCCCTTCAATCCGGACACGGAAGGCTTATAATTGATGCATCGCTTTCACAAGCCGCTTATGAGTCAGTAAGACAAACGTTCGGTAAGCCATACATAAATGTTCTTGCTGAAAACGGATTGCTGAACAGTAACACTCTTCTCATAAATCCTCTGAATATCACTGACGGCGAGATAGGAATCATCAAAGAAAAAAATGCGAATATACTTTTTTGTCCGTCTGATTTTGCAAACATGTCAGGAGACTTGTCACTTGCGGGAAGAATTTTTGATTCCGGGATCAGCATATTGCTTGGAACAGGACTGACCGGTACTGATATTCTTTCCGAGTTGAAAATTATCTCTGCACTTGGTTATACGCGAACACTCCCCTATGAGTCATTGCTCAGGTCTGCGATCACAGGTCCGGCGGGATTTTTCGGAATAGGAAATGTGACCGGTTCTATAGAAAAGACTAAGTCGGCAGATATGATATTAATTTCTCTGCGGGACATAAGAAATTCCGGCGGAATGCCTGACCTTGACAGCGAATCGGTTTGCTGGCACTTAATAAACTCGCTTACGGCAAAGGATATCAGCAGCATTATTCTAAAAGGTAAACAAATTTTCAACCGTGCTGATTATAGTAGTGACCAAGAAAACCTGAAATCGGCTGCTAAGATAGCAGAACTGTCTGCACTGCTTTACTCTGCAGGCAAGCTAAAGGAGTACAAAGAGCGCAAGCTTATGAATAAGCGTGTTGAAGATCTGTCATTGGGAAAAGAGTATGAAGAAGAAACCCGCTCGCCTGTGTTTGTTGATATGACAGAGACCGGAGAATATTTAGGTGAAGGTGAATTTAAGATTCTCGGAAACAAGATCGAAGAATTCCGGAACTCGAGGGAATCGGTACAGGAAGATCATCCAAGTGATTTGATGGAGATAAAATCTTTTGAAGAAGACCTCAATCTTATCGGAGACGATGAAGAAATTTTTGAACTGCCAAAGCTCGGTATCAAGCTTGTTGAAAAGAAGCGTGAAGAGAAAGCTAACCATGCTGATAAGCAAACACACCAAGAGGAAGTCACGGGTCAGGAGATCGAAGATGAATTTTCGGTCATTCCAAAGATTGCAGAGCACAAAGTTACTACACTGAAAAGGTCATCTCTGAAATTTGGATTTAAGGAAGGTGAATAAGCCGCAATGAAGCTTGCCACATTGCTATACATACACAACAGCAAGGGTGAATATCTGCTAATGAACAGAAAGAAAAATCCAAATAAAGGATTGCTCTCTCCTCCGGGAGGAAAGCTTCATACAGATGAAGCTGAATCACCATCGGCATGCGCAGTCAGAGAGGCAATGGAGGAATGTTCAATGAAATCCGCGGAAGGTGATTGGTCATTGACAGGAATAATTACAGAGAAAAATTTTCCGGATGCCGGAAACATCATGATATTTCTTATGACCTACAAATACGCCTATAATGTTCTTCCTCCACCTTGTAATGAAGGCGAATTTACTTTTGTGAGTCCTGATGAGATCATGAGTATGGATATTCCGGAAACTGACAGGCAGTTTATCTGGGATATATTGAAAAAGGAAGCTTCTGAGCCGTTTATTATTACTCTTGACTGCACTAATTACCCAAAAATTATTAAAATCTGAAGAAATTTTAAAACTGTAGCATTGGTTACATCTACCGTTGCAAATAAGGCAACAACAATTAATTAATAAAACTAATCATTATGGAAGCTGTTTCTACAGAGAAAAGCGTTTCCCAACTTCCCGATACACAGAATCAAAATGACATTCGTCAACTTCCCATTGACAAAGTTGGAGTTAAGAACTTAAAGTATCCGATCGCAGTAAAAGATAAAGATAATGAAGTTCAGCATACAATAGCGACAATAGCAATGACTGTTGATCTTCCCAAAGAATTCAAAGGAACTCACATGAGCAGGTTTGTTGAGATCCTCCAATCCGAAGACAGAGAGATTCACGTTGATTCCATTGAAAAGATATTGAGCGAGATGCAGAAGAAATTGCATGCGGACACATCGCATATTGAGATCGAATTTCCGTATTTTAAACAGAAGTTCGCTCCGGTGACCGGAAAGCCGTCACTTCTGGACTATGTAGTAAAGTTTCACGCTGTAAGAAAGAAGAGTAAGAAGGATTTTGTTATGACAGTGAAAGTGCCGGTTACTACTTTATGCCCTTGTTCAAAGAACATTTCTAAATACGGAGCTCACAATCAGAGGGGTGAAGCAACAATTTCAGTAAGATTCAAAGATACAGTCTGGATAGAAGATATTATTTCCGTTGCAGAATCCAGTGCAAGTTCTGAGCTTTATCCGCTGCTTAAGCGTGAAGACGAGAAGTTTGTTACTGAAAGAGCCTATGAGAATCCGGTATTTGTTGAAGACCTCGTAAGAAATATTGTTGTAAAACTCAAAGAGAATAAGAACATAACCTGGTACAGTGTTGAAGCCGAGAATTTTGAAAGTATACATAATCACAATGCATACGCGCATATTGAGTCGCATAATCCTTTCACAAACGGTCATCAGGAAGAATTGTTCATAAACCGATATTGATTCAAGGTCAATTGCTTTAAATCACTTTGTAAAAAAAGTCCAATTTAATTATATTCTAAAAAATAATTTTCCATAAAATGTTGAAGTTAACACGTGTTTCAGTGTTTTTTCTTGCTTTGTTTGCACTAACAGCAATATCCGAAAGTGCATTTTCTCAGAAACTCCCCGGAGTATCTGTTTCAACCAACAAAAAGTCCTATTCTCCCGGCGAATCCGGAGTACTGATAATCAGCTTCAAGACAGCATCCGGAGTAAAGATTCCAAAAGAGCCCGGTGTCGAAATCAACGTTTCAGGCATTGAGGGACAAGGATTACAGGATTATTCAGGCGGTGAAGGCGATTATATCAGCGGATCAAAGGTGAAGTATAATTTTGTAGTACCCGGTAATGCATCAAGCGGAAGCTCTTTAACTTTGGATGGGTCAGTCAGGTTTGGATATTGTTCAACTTCCGATGGAGTCTGCAAAATGGGCGACAAGAATTTTTCTGCAAAGATAAAAGTAAAATAATCACTCATTCAATAATGAGTGATACATATTATTTCTTTTCCGATGTTCATCTTGGACTTGAGTCTGATGAAAGAGAAAGATTAAAGGAAAAGAAGTTGATTGATTTTCTTGACGAGGCATCTAAAGATGCTTCGGAGATTTTCATTGTAGGTGATTTATTTGATTGCTGGATCGAATACAAGCAGGTTGGGCCAAAGGGTTTTTATAAACTTCTCACAAAGATCTCAATGCTTGTAGAGTCGGGAATAAAGATAAACTACATAGCAGGCAATCATGATTTTTGGAAAGGTAATTATTTTCGGAATGAGTTTGGCATAGAGATTTGTCACGAACACATTGAGCGTGTGATAGAAGGCAAGAAATTCTTCATTCATCATGGTGACGGATTTGCTTACAATGATTCCGGATACAGAGTATTAAAGAAGATCCTGCGCAGCAAACTGAGTCAGAAGATTTATTCTTTCATACATCCCGACATCGGGATATGGCTTGCCAAAGGCACGTCTGAAACATCAAGGGTCCACACAGATGAAAAAGATTATTCCGTTAAAGACGGACTTCGTGACAGTGCATTTGCAAAGATCGATGAAGGATTTGATTATGTTGTAATGGGACACAGGCATTTGCCGCAGATCGTTAAGCACAATAACGGATATTATGTTAATCTCGGTGACTGGATAAAGCACAGCTCGTTCGGCATATTCAGGGATGGAATATTTGAACTGAATGAATTCAATAAAAAAGTTAAAACACCGGCAATAAAGATTTGAAAAAAAACGGAAAGGGAAAATATTCGGATGATGAACTTGACAAATATTTTTCCGATAAGGGTTACAGGCAAAAGACCAAGAAGAAAAAGAATACCAAGAATAAAGTATTCGGAACTGCAATTATTGCAGCGCTGGTTTCTGTAATTCTCCTTTCGGTTTATCTTTCATTTCTTTCGTCCACATTACCATCTCTCGAAGAGCTTGAAAATCCTAAGCTTGAAGAAGCCACTAAAATTTTCTCATCCGACGGAGAACTCATTGACAAGTTCTTTCTTCAGAACCGCACCAAAGTTACGCTTGACAGTATTCCCAAAGACATGATCAATGCGCTCATAGCAACTGAAGACAGAAAATTCTATGATCACTGGGGTGTTCATCTTGAGAGAATATTTAAAGCTTTCTTCAAGAATGTTGCAAGCGGAAATCTTACAAGAGAAGGCGCTTCGACAATAACGCAACAGCTTGCAAGGAATCTTTACAAAGACATTGGCAACAAGATCTCATTGAACAGAAAGCTCCGTGAAGCAATGACGGCGGTTCAGATCGAGAAGACATATACAAAAGATGAGATCCTTGCATACTATCTAAACACCGTTTATTTTGGTAAAGGCGCTTATGGAATAGAAGCGGCCGCGCAAACTTATTTCAACAAGAATGCAAGCTATATGTCACTTGACGAATGCGCTTTGCTTGTTGGAATTCTTAAGTCACCGGCAAATTATGATCCTGTCGAAAACCCCGATGCAGCGCTGAAGAGAAGAAACCTTGTACTAAATGAAATGGCTGAAGCCGGATTTATTACGGCAGAAAGATTTCAGCTGGTATCAAAGGATCCGATAAAGCTCAACTTCAGAAAAGACTATGCAAATTTTAATTCCCCCGCGCCGCAATACACCGAATATGTAAGGCAGCAGCTCGAATCAATGGCCGAGAAATACGGATTTGATCTTTACAGAGACGGGCTCAAGATATACACTTCACTTGACTCGAGGATGCAGAAGCATGCAGTCAACGCAGTGAAATCTTTGCTTATTCCATTCCAAAAATCTTTCAACAGCTATTGGAACTGGGGAGGCAACAAGGAAATTCTCAATGATGCAATCATTAAATATATTGTACAGTCTGAAGCTTACAAGAAAGCTAAGACAGAACAGGAAAGAAATAAGATCTATGAAAGACTTAAGAATGACAAAGTGTTCGTTGATTCAATCAAACTTCTTACAACTACAGTACAGATAGGTTTTGTAGTCATCAATCCGAAGAACGGCGAGATCAAGGCTATGGTCGGAGCCAATCCCAACATTTCATTCAAGTACGGGCTTAATCATGTTACACAGATAAGACGACAACCAGGCTCTTCATTCAAGCCATTCGTATATGCAACGGCAATAAATGAAGGCTACTCACCCGGATACATGGTATCAAACAATCCGATCAATATAAATATTGGTGGAACTGTATGGTCACCAAAAGGCGGAGGAACCGGAGGAAGAATTTCCATGAGAGACGGCATTGCAAACTCTGTCAATGTTATTGCAGTCAGAACGGGAATGGAACTTGCGCCTATGGACAAGGTCATAGATCTCTCTCACAGAATGGGAATAAAATCGGATCTTCCAAATGTACTTTCTCTTGCACTTGGTGTTGGAGAAGTAAGCCCGCTTGAGATTACCAGTGCTTATGGTGTATTTGCTAATGAAGGAATTTTAGTTGAACCAATTTCGATCTTAAGAATTGAAGACCGTAACGGAAAGCTCATTGAAGAATTTCATCCTGAAACAAAAGAAGTTCTCAGCGAAGAAGTTGCATTCATTATGTGCGACATGATGGAAGATGTTATTGATTACGGAACTGCTTCCAGTGTTCGACAATATTTTCACAGGCCTGCTGCCGGAAAGACAGGAACCACTCAGAACTTTGGCGATGCCTGGTTTGTGGGATTCACACCACAGTTTTCTGCAGGAGTCTGGCTTGGATTTGATGATGCAAGGATCAAATTCGGAGGCGGTTATGGACAAGGCGGAAAGGCGGCTGCGCCAATATGGGGAAAATTTATGCAGCTGCTTTATGCAGATGACGAGTTTGACCTTCCGGTCGCATATTTCTTAATGCCTGAAACTGTTGTAGAAGCAAGTGTCTGTACAATCTCGGGACTTCCAAGCAACGGCAGCTGTCCGTCAACTACTGATCTTGTAATAAAGAAACCCGGACAAAACAAATGCGGCATGTTCCATTACTCCGCTCCGGCTGAAACTTCTGTAGAAACAAATGAACCCCCGCCGGGTAGCGTGGGATACTGATCTTAATATTTCCAACAATCATAAAATAACTGAAAGGATAAAACCAACTTGGCTCAAAGAACTCTTTGCATCATTAAACCTGATGCCGTTAAAAAGAATGTACACGGAAGTATTTTGCAGAAGATCCTCGACAGCGGATTTAAAGTGCGCGGAATAAGAATGGCTCAGCTATCTGAAAATGAAGCCGGAAAATTTTATGAAGTTCATAAAGAAAGACCGTTTTATAACGAACTTGTTACCTTCATGACATCGGGACCCGTTGTACTTGTTGCGCTTGAGAAGGAGAATGCCGTACAGGATTACAGAACACTCATAGGTGCAACCGATCCTGCTGAAGCTGCCGAAGGAACAATCAGAAAATTATTCGCAAGCTCCAAAGGTGAGAATGCAGTTCATGGCTCCGACTCCGAAGAGAATGGAGAAAAAGAAATTGCTTTCTTCTTCAGAGAATCCGAACTCGTTTAATTAAAAATAATATTTAACAAATAAAACACTCGTCCATGAAAAGTGCAAGATTCCCGGTGATGTTCATTCTCACATTCCTTGCCTGTTCGGCGCTCGTGGCATTTAAGAATGTCGATGATCAGCCGAAGAAAGTTAAATCCGGATACTTCAAACTTGCCGAAGGGCTTACAGATAGAGATTACATGCCAGGTACGGTCATATTCAAGTTGAAAGAATCAAACAGAAACTTTGCCGGCATTAATTCAATCAGCAACAGTAATCTTGAAGCAGCTTTTTCTGCCATTGGTGCAACAGCTCCCGCAAAGATTTTTGCGGATGCATTCAAACCGTCGGTCGAATCGATCAATGGTGAAAAGACATCCGATCTTTCGTTGATATATGTTGTGAAGTATAATTCAGGCAGATCAATTGAAGAAGCTGTCAATGAGATCTATGCAACCGGTGAAGTAGAATATGCTCAGCCAAAATATATTCAGAAAGTTGCATTCACTCCAAACGATCCTTCACTCGGACAGCAATACTACATAAACAGGATCCAGGCAATTGCCGGCTGGGATGTTCAGCAAGGCGATACGAATGTTGTGATCGGAATTGTTGACTCCGGAATTGATTGGGATCATCCGGATCTTGCGGCAAATATAAAGATAAATTATGCAGATCCCATCAACGGGGCAGATGATGATGGTGACGGATATGTTGATAATTACAGAGGTTGGGACTTTGGCGGCGCTGACTACACAAATGTCGTTGGCGATAATGACCCGATGATAATGGGCTCAAACAATACACACGGCTCGCACGTTGCCGGAGATGCATCTGCCGTAACAAACAACGGTGTTGGAGTTGCAGGGGCAGGATTCAAGTGCAAGTTGATGGGTATAAAGAGTTCAGCGGATAACGATACAAGAGGCCCGGGCGGACAGGGTTACATTATTTCAGGATATGAAGGTATCAGATATGCAGCCGACAGAGGTTGCGCCGTTATCAATTGCTCATGGGGCGGCGGAGGCGGAGGACAATTTGAACAGGATGTAATAACTTATGCAACAATAAACAAGAATGCTCTTGTTGTCTGTGCTGCAGGTAATGAAAGTTCAAGCGGTTCATTTTATCCCGCGAGTTACAAGTATGTGTTGAGTGTTGCATCTACAAACTCGTCAGATGTAAGATCATCATTTTCAAACTACGGAAACAACATAGACGTTTGTGCGCCGGGGTCAAGCATTTACAGCACACTGTGGAATAATTCATACGCCATTTTCGACGGAACATCAATGGCATCTCCGATTGCGGCAGGTGTTTGCGCGATTGTAAAGTCACAGTTTCCCACGTATACTGCCATGCAGGTTGGAGAAAAAGTGAGAGTGAATTGCGACAACATTGACTCACAGAATCCATCATACATAGGCGCTCTTGGAAAAGGAAGAGTTAACATGTTCAAAGCGCTGACTGTTAATTCACCTTCAGTAAGATTGATTTCAACAGTGGTAACTGACGGAAACAACAATGTCCCGCAACCAAATGATACACTGAATATGGTCGGTACATTCAGAAATTATCTTCAGGCAACTTCTAATGCTGCCGTGGCAATAACCACTACATCAAATGCTGTTACATTGCTTAACGGAAATTCAACTCTTGGTTCAATACAAACCTTAGCCTCGGTTACAAACGGCAGCGGTCCGTTCAGAGTCAGGGTGAATTCAACTGCTCCTGCAAATTCAATAGTGAATTTCAAAGTTACTTATACTGACGGCACGTATTCGGATTTCGAATATTTTTCCGTAGTGATAAATCCGAGTTACTTCAATATGGATGCGAATAAAATTGCCACTACAATTAACAGCAGAGGAAATTTCGGATATAACGATTATTCAAATAATACACAGGGTATAGGATTCAAGTATAACAATCAGGCAAATTTGCTTTTTGAAGGCGGATTGATTTGCGCAACGTCAGCATCGAGAGTCTCCGATGTTGTCAGAGGTACAAATCAAGCGGTGCAGAATACTGATTTCACCAACATAATTCCGTTTCAGTTGACTCAGCCGGGAGTGATCTCAAATCAGGACGGAAGCGCAAAGTATAATGATAACGGCGCCGGTGTTTCAAAGATCGGTATTGAAATTTCATTCAACAGTTTTGCCTTCTCCAATGAAGCAGATGAAGATTATGTGATCATGAGATACAAGGTCAGGAATACGAATGCTTCGGAGATAACCGGATTCTATGCCGGTTTGTTCGGCGACTGGGATCTTGGCGATCAGGGCAATCTGAACAAAGTTGATTATGATCCCACAAACAGATTAGGATACATCTGGAGAACAGATAACAATCCGTCAACGTATGCAGGAATGTCGTTGCTCTCAGCTACAAATGTTTCTTACTGGGCAATTGACAATGACAATACAATCGCCGGAAATCCATGGGGAATTTATGACGGCTTCACAGATCAGGAAAAATATCAATCGCTTTCATCAGGTCTGGGAAGAACTCAGGCCGGTGGCACAAGCGGAAGAGATATTGCCAATGTGATCGGAAGCGGACCGTACAGCATTCCTGCCAACGGTGAAATAACAATTGCTTTTGCTTTGATCGCGGGCAACAATCTTACTGATCTTCAGGCAAATGCCACGGCTGCAAGAAACAAATACAACTCGCTGGTTGGCATTACCAATTACAACAGCGAACTCCCTTCGGATTTTTCACTTTCGCAGAACTATCCGAACCCATTTAATCCTACAACAAACATAAAGTTCTCAATCGCTAATCCGGGATTGACATCTTTGAAGATATATAACACTCTCGGAAAAGAAGTTGCTTCGCTTGTGAATGAATATCTGCAAGCCGGAAGTTACGATGCTGACTGGAATGCGTCAGGAAATTCGAGCGGGGTTTATTTCTACAGGTTACAGGCAAATGGATTTGTACAAACTAAGCGAATGCTTCTTATAAAATAGCATTGCAATATAAATCGATAATAAAAAAAGCCACCTTCAAATGGTGGCTTTTTTCAATTAAGAATTAAGAATTGAGAATTAGGAATTAAAAAATCACTTAACGCTGAAAGGGCTTCTGTTCGGAAATTTTGAGTAAGAATGAATTCAAAATCAATTTAAATACAGAATCAAAACTTATTGGTCATCGGTAACTTCATCGGAATTCTCATCTTCTGTTTCGGAATTGTTTTCATTGGTTTCTCCCGATGCATCTTTCTTCTTTATGTTTATTGATCTTACTACTGCTTCGATCTCGTTCTTATACTTATCAAAAAATTCCTTTCTCACTTCAGCTTTTACCGACAACTTCTCGGTGCCCAATGTGTTCAAGACATAGAATTCATACTTCGTGTGTGCAGCCTGTGTTTCAGGTGGCTTGGCAAACCCGCTCAGATTACTGTCAAGCATTTGAAATTCCGTAGTGAATTCTTCGGAATTAAACCCGCGATTCTCAGTATCAAGGCGTATAAATATTGTCATCGTTCCGGGCTTCTCCGCTGTAGTATCAGTAAGGATCACTCCCCTGAACTCTTTTTCTTTTCTATTAACTTCACGCTCATCAATCAACTTCCAGTTATTTGGAAAATACATTCCCAATCCGATCTCACCTTCATTAAAATTGTTCCTGAGAGAATCCGGTATGTCAAAGAAGGCTTTGGACGTGTCAATCCCCTTTGCTGTATCAGAAGCAAGAAGACTGTCACCAAGTCTTCGCAAAGAGTCGAGCTCATTTGTAAGCCTTGAAGTCTCAGTAGAATCTTTTGATTGCTCATCATCTTTCGGCCTGTTGACCTTTGGAGGTTGAATTACTCTTCGCGGAGGCACATCACGTTTCGGAATGCTTATTTCAGTTTGCTCTTCTTTTGGAGGAGGCTTGTTTGGATCTTCAACATTCTCCAGTTTGATCTTTGGATCGGGCAGATCCTGAATGACAATTAGTCTCTGAGATTCTTCCTGACTTGCATCTTTTGGTTTCTTTGAGATCTTGTAAAATGCAAAGCCGGCGGCAGCAAGATGCAATGCTACAGCAACGGCAAGACCAATTGTCAGATTCCTCCTGATCAAAGAACGAAGAGTATCAAAAGGATTCTTATATGTTCCGTCTTCTATATAACCGCCTTCGGAATAATCACCCAAAGGCAGGGGCGCTTGAATCAGTTCGGCAACTTCCGGATTAGGGATCAGTGCTATTCTGCCCTGATCATCTCTAGCAAGAGTCTCTGCAGGTATTACATCGCCGGGGTCAACAGATAGAGTTACTTCAACTTCATAGATACTTTTTTCTTCCTTAGGAGAAACAAAATTCTTGTAACGCTTTGCATTTGCAGCAGTCTTTTTATCTCTGAAGTCATAGTCAATTCTTACGCTCTCTCCGTGAAATAGATCAAACCTGACTTTTTGAAGATGCTCGTCTATGAGTTTTGGTGTGAATCTTCCTTCATCACCAAACTCTTCCTGCAAATTTTCAGATGCAGACTCTTCCTGTTCAGATTTGTTTTCCGAAATTGAGATAGTTATCTCGGCTTCCTGTGTGCCGAAATCATTTCTGGGAGGAAGATAGATCTCATCACTCTGAATTTCATCTGATGAATTCTTATCTCTGACAACAGTAGAAATCTTCACTCCCTTTTTTGTTGACACAAGGATCTGCAGGTTATTCCTGTCAATGAGACTTAGCCTGTTATCACTGTCAACAGATCTTGGTTTCACCGGTTTAGGGGGAACAACAGGCAGAATCCCTTCCTTCGGAGAGTCTGTGCTGCCTTCAGTAAGTTCGTTATCTCGTATATTTTTTTCGGATTGTCCGGAAGGATTGTCCGTATTCCCGGGAGTTTCCGTGTTCTCTTCCGGATTTATAGTGTTATCTGGCATTTTATTTTGGCGCGGTAATTTAGAAAACTTAAGCCTAACAATAAATTCATTTAGAATGTTTATCTATCAAGCATCTTATTCTGATCGGTATCGGTTTACTGACAATTAAATCAAAATAACCCGGCAAATGTTCCAAACAAAAGTGAATATGTTAAAATCTGGAGGTTGCATTTAATTTAGAATTCGTATTTTTGTATATCTTTAATTTAAAAAATACAATTATGGCGACAAATTTAGTTAGTTTAGTGAGTGAATATTTAACGGGTGATAACGTTTCCAAGATTGCTAACTACCTTGGAATTGACTCGTCGAAAACCCAGAGCGCGATCAAAGCCTCTCTCCCGGCACTTCTCGGGGGATTGATCTATAAAACTTCTGACCCCAAAGGAGCAAGTGAAATATATGATATGGTAAAAGGTCTTGACGGAAATAATCTTTCCAATCTGGGCGGTATGCTTAACGCAGGAACTCAGACTGATGATCTTATTTCTTCAGGATCAAAATTTGTTAACAGCATTTTTGGTTCAAAGACAGATGCGGTTAATCAGTATGTATCAAAAGAATCAGGAATTAACATTGGTTCACTGGCAAAGTTTCTTCCATTGATTGCATCAATAGTGATGAGCTTCATTGGCAAGGAAGCAAAGGCAAACGGTATCACAAATGCGTCCGGATTGACTTCAATGCTCTCTGGACTTAAGGGTTCACTCAAAGGACTGATTCCTGCCGGCTTGTTAGGTACGCTTGGACTGACCAGCTTGTTCGGTGATACACCGGATAAAGTGAAACATGTAGCTAAGCAAGTTGAAGAAGAGTCTAAAGGCGGTTTAGGCAAGATACTCCTGCCTCTGCTTGGAATTGCTGCAATTCTCGGACTCATTTATCTTTTTGCAAAAGGATGCAATGATGAGAAAACTGTAACGACGACAGTAAAGAAAGATACAGTTCAGAAAGTTGTCAAAACAGATACGGCAAAAATGCAGACCATGCCAAAGGAATGGACTGCGCTCGGCAAATTCGCTATCCTCAAACTAATCAGCGGTGATTCAATAAATATTCCGGAACTCGGTGTTGAAAGAAAACTCATTGGTTTCATAACCGATTCCACGAAGATGGCTGATAAAGAAACGTGGTTCTCATTTGATCGTATTTTGTTTGAAACAGATAAGGCTACTCTTAAGCAGGAGTCGATGGATCAGATAAGAAGTATAGCAATAATCCTGAAATCATATCCCAATGTTGATCTGAAGATAGGCGGCTACACTGACAATACCGGTGACGCCAAACATAATCAGCAATTATCAACAGAAAGAGCCAATGCAGTGATGAATGCAATTGTTGGAATGGGTATTCCTTCCGCAAGATTGAAAGCCGAAGGTTACGGTTCACAATTCCCGGTTGCAGACAACAGCACAGAAGAGGGCAGAGCCAAGAACAGAAGAATTGATGTCAGAGTGGCAAAGAAATGAGGACGATATAGTCTCAGGATAAATACTTAAACAGTTAAATTGTGAAATAGAAAAAGCCGGCAAATTGAAATGCCGGCTTTTTTGTTATCAATCTTAAAGTCATTCAGCAATACCCAAAAAATAGAATCACTTTAATATCAGAATTCACTGAGTATTTTTGACCGCAAAGAAATTATCTGAAATAGTAACCAATTCCGATATTCGCATTTATGTACGAGTAATCATTATCATCTTCGCCTTTCAAATTTGTACCCGAACTCAATGCTATATTGTACTTACCATTTACGGACATCATAATATCATTGCCCAGTACATACCAGAAACCGACTTCAGGTGCGAGGCCGAAATGCCAGTTGTCATTGTCAATCTTATTGATTCCAAGTTGTACTTGCTGTCCAACAAAATAAGCGCCTACATTGGCCTGAACATACGGTATGAACTTATTTTTTTTGCTGTCGTTGAAATAGTAGCTGATGTTTGCCAGGATCGGCACATAGTTAAGATAACGTGCCTGAGCTCCGGAGACTGCTCCGTTTGGAAGTTCAGTGAAGCCGTTCTCGTCTTCTACGCTAAGAACGTTCCAATTGAAAGAAATACCGATTGCAGTATTATCCTTTATGAATTTTTTGAAAGTCAAAGATGCCCCTGCAAAGCTGGGATCATCTATGAAATCGGTTGCTCTGCCTGAGTTGAATGCCGCACTCCACTCCACAACACCAGTTGAAGTACCGTGCCTTGTTTGTGAGATACCTGAATTGGCTATCAACATCAGAGTAAATATCGTAGTAAAAATTACACTCTTCATTTTCATTTGTTATGTTTTCTTGAATTATTGAATTGATTACTTCAGATAAGGCGATTGAGAAAATGCCTTATTGACAGTCGTGTTGATTCTTGAAACAACATTTCCCTGATCAGCCAAACCGTTTATAGCAGCGACCCATTCAGGCTGATTGTTGCTTCCCTGAACAGCACTTGCCCTGTCATTCAGAAGAAGGAACAGTGATCCGGTAGTGTATGTGTAATCGTATCCATAGTCTGGATAGCACCAATAGTATCCATAATAATCCCAATAGCATCCGTCCCCATTATCAACGTATGTTGTTGTGGTTGTAACACCTGCACTGATAACTACATCGGCTTGTGCTACCGTGTTTACCCTTGTCCATCCAAGAGCTGTAAGGTTTGAATTCACTGAAGTGAAAATTGCGGACTTGTAACTTGGATCAGTACTATTTCCGATCACAAGTGAGTCGGAAATGTAATAACTGTTAACACTTTGAAAATTGTAAGTGTTATCATAAAGCGTTACTACAACATCATAGTTGTCTGTATTCAACCCATAGTCCTGATAACACGAAGAGATCATTACCAACATCAAAACAGGTAATGTGTAAAGAAACTTTCGGAAGAACTTTGTAAAGTTTTTCATTTTGTGGTTTAAGTTTTACTAATTCTGAACTTTCAATTACTTGCGTATAAAATACAGAGCAACTTTAAGATTATAAAGTCAGAAATTCTTGAGACAAATCCTCAAACTTATGGGACACACTGGTGTCAAGCTCATCTAAAGGTCATATACCGAATGTAAAAAAGAAACTGCTCATCTCAATGTGGGTACAGGGTTATTCTAATTAATCGCAAAACAATTCATTATTAGCTATTAAATAATTCAACAAAGCACTTTGCTGGGTATTTAAGTGTAATATCCTCTTTGCTAAAGAAACTGATTTCAGCTATTTTTTGTAGAACTATAAGTATGACGATTTTTCAATCCTCCAGGGCTTATTTTTTAAACAAAAGAGATTTTCCAAAAAACAAATCTAAATCACCCAGCAATGAAAAGATTTTTTCTTCTGATTCCTGTTTTCGTAATAGGATTCGCAATCTTTACCGGACAAAGTTCTGACAATGAATCGCTAAGATGGAGTCCGGATCCAAGAATGACAAGAATGTATCCGGTTGGTGAGTATGTTGCACTTCCGCGTGACAACAGTTACACGCCAAATACACAGACAAGAATTATAACATCAGCAACGGAAGTTTTTACAATATATCCGAACTTCAGAGTTCATCCCAGTTTCGGTACTCAAACTGAAGTTCCGATAACCAGACATCCGCTTAATCCGTTGATCATGTTTGCTTCTGCAAACACTTTCAGAGGAGGAACTTTCCTAAGCGTTGGTTCATATACAACAACAGACGGGGGTAATACCTGGTTTGGAAGCGATACTTTGAATAACGGCATTGGAAACTATGGTGATCCCGGTCCCGCTGTTGATAAGGACGGAAGATTCCATATGACTTATATAAACCTGCAAGGCAGAATGGGTTCAAGTTACTCAACTGACAACGGCGTAACCTGGTCACCTGAATTTGTCATTCCCGGATCCACTGTTATTTCCGACAAGAATCTTGCCGGCTCGGACGGAATTCCAACCAGCCCTTATTACGGAAGAACATACATGGCATATACAGAATTTGGAGGAAGCTTCTTCAACAGGATACTTCTGACATACACATCTAACGGAGGTGTTTCTTGGACAACTGCGGCGCCTGTTAGTCCGCCACCGCTTGGACAGAATATCCATCAGGGCGCAGATGTAAAGACAGGACCAAATGGTGAAGTATATGTTGTATGGGCAAATCAACCTGGAACAGGAACTGTCTATGAAGATTCTCTCGGATTTGCAAAATCAACGGACGGTGGAATAACATGGCCTGTCTCGCGTTGCAATGCAAGCGATATGAACGGAATAAGAGACTTCAGTTCTGCTTTCATGGGAATAAGGGTAAACGGATTTCCAAGAATTGACGTTGACAAATCAACCGGTCCGAGAAGAGGATGGATCTATGTAACAACTTCAGAGAAATTTCTTGCGCCGGCAACTGACCTGGCAGACATTGTTTTACACAGGTCTTCAGACGGCGGCAATACATGGGTAAAGAGAAGAGTTAATCAAGACACACCCGGTAATGGTAAGAGACAATATTTCGGAACTGTGAATGTTGATGATCAGGGTGGTGTAAACGTGATTTATTATGACACCAGAAATACTCCCACAAACGATTCGTCAGAAGTTTATCTATCAAGATCAGTTGACGGCGGTGAAACATGGATTGACATGCTGGTTTCTGATCAGAAGTTTAAACCTAAGTCAATCTCAGGTTTGGCCGGCGGTTATCAGGGAGACTACATTGGAATAACTTCCGGTAACTCAACTCTATGGCCCTATTGGTGCGATGACAGAGAATCCATTTATCAGGCATACACTGCCAAGATCAATATAAATCTGAATCCGCTCAACGCTTACAATCTGACATCTCCTTCTGCCGGAACAACTCTTACGGGCTATCCGAATTCAAACATAACATATACCGCAAACTGGGATACTGCTTCATCGTCTGCTTCTTACAAATGGATTTTCGGAAATCCGACTACATCGCCAAGAAGGATCACATTGCCTACAACAATTAACTATGTAAGTTTCACGGCAAACGATCTGAATAACATATTGACCGGATTGGGAGTTGCAATCGGCGATTCGCTTGTTGGACAGTGGGACGTTTGGGCATTCAGAAACAATCTTGAGCAAGATTCTTTAAAAGCTATAAACGGTCCAAGATCAATTACACTTAAGAGAGGCATTCCACCGCTGAGGCCTTTCGGACTTTACCTGCCAGCTGCAGGAACAAGAATAACAACTTCGACATTTGATTTTACAAACATACGATTCAACTGGGCTTCATCTGGTCCCGGTGTTACTTACAAGTGGAAGTTTGGCTCACCGACAGTTTCAACAGTAAGAATCATAAGAACTTCCGCATTGAACGGAGTTGATTCATCATTCACCATACAAAACAATGAACTTGATGGAGCCCTGTCCGCCATCGGCGTGAACGCAGGCGACTCAATTACAGGACAATGGTCTGTATGGGCATACAACGGATTTGATTCCGTAAAAGCGACACAAGATAATTCAATAACTTTGAAGCGACAGGGGAAAGGTGATGTGCTTGTATTATATGATTCAACAAGTGCGAACTGCAGAATATCTCGTGACTCTGTTCTGACAAATCTTGGAAGACTTGCAGTTACATACGATACTTATAACAGAAAAGGCGCGACAGCAACAGATGCAGTTTCTTTCAGAGGATACAAAAAAGTAATGGTGGTCGGAGAAGGTTCTTCAGTGATGTCTGCAAAGATCAGAGATTCGCTGAAGACATATCTTGCAAGCGGAACTTCAACCAACAAGGCAAAGCTGATCATTATTTCGGAAGATATCGGATATCAAATTGACAGATCTGCTTCAGTTCTGTTCGATTCTGCTTTTGCACGAAGCATGTGCGGATTCCAGTATGTTGCAGACAGGCCGGGAGTCGGCGGAAGGGGCATTGTTGGCGTGACTATCAACATAGGATTGCCGGACAGTACATACGGTCCATCTTCAGACGTGATCAGAAGATCCGCATCGGTTCCGTCTTCACAAACATTTAATCTTTATAAATACAGGTTGTTCCTCGATTCAATGAATGCAATTGGAAGAGTTTCTCCAAACTACAATGTTGCTGTAATGGCGCTTGATGTTGAATCAATCAGGCCAACAGCTGATAATCCTAATCCATTTGCTGTTAAGAGAATATTGAACGGTCTGATAAAGTTTGTCGATGAGATCCCGACTTTAAATGAACCGGGAACCACTGCTTCAGTTCCATTGGATTTTTCATTATCTCAGAATTATCCGAATCCATTTAATCCGTCAACAAAGATCAGTTACGGAATTCCTGTTTCTGAATTAGTAACTTTGAAGATCTATGACGTTCTGGGAAAAGAAGTAATGACACTAGTGAATCAAAAACAGGAAGCAGGAAATTATCAGGTGGAGTTCAATGCGGGTAGTCTTCCAAGCGGAATGTATGTCTATCAGATAAAATCAGGTAAGTTTGTTGAGACAAAGAAAATGATGCTTCTGAAATAAGAACGAGAAGTTTTTAATTTGCGACCGACTTGAAGATATGAAATTATAAATTGCAAGACCGGATTTACTTAAAACTTAAACAGCCTATTACATTGTAATGGGCTGTTTTGTTTGAAACTAATGAAAATGATCAACTAAGAATCTGAAATATCGTCAGGCGTGCCTAAGTCTTGGTTTTGTGAAACGGCTCTCAAGTTCAAGGATCTTAGTATTTAACCAGGGTCTCTTTAAAATGCTTGGATATGACTTGAGTTTGCTTTTTAGTGCTCCGACTTCATCAAAGTCGGGGTTAGTTTTTGCCTTGAGCAGCAAAGGGTAGAATCTTGTGAAGTTCAAGCTGTTATTCTTGTGCACCTTTGGAATTTCATTATGACTTCTGATATAGTGTTTAAACTTATCGATTTCTGAATATGCTTCTTCTATCATATCCAATTCGTAATAATTACAGAGCTTCAGCATAGATGAATCAAAATAATGCAGAAAATTTGTGGGCTTTATTCCTTCAATTTGTCGCAGCGAATCTTCAAAGTTACCGCTTGCAAAACTTACCTTTGAGAAAGACAGACCTATCTCATTGTCTCTAACTGTATCAGGCAAATATTTGGAGTACTTGTTAATAAAATCAATAACCCATTCCTTCTGTTTAACTTCAATTCCGATAAATACATAATCTCTGAAATTATTCAACGGATAAATGTTCTCGGAGAAATCAGAATAGAATCCGGATTCAAGTTTCTCGTTGTATAGTCTGAAAAGTTCATCCTTGAATTTCTTAAGACCCATATTTTGCCTGTGGGTACTGTAATAAATGCAAGTTAAATACACCCGCAACTTCAAGCTGTCAGACAAGTGTATTTTCAAATCATTAAAAATTCTGCGTGCTTCAAAATAATCACCTTCGTTTTCAATATTCTCGAAAGACTTGTAAAGGTGATAGTACATGAGAGCCAACTTGTAAATGACAGCATCCTTATTCTTGGCCTTTTCAGTAAGTTCTTTGAAATTGATCTTCTGAAGCATCTCAACAACGATATTGAATTCATAATCCCTGTTTAGATACGACTGCTGTCTGAATTCGATTCCTGCCTGAAACATGTTTATAAATGTCAGACAAGTTTCATAGAATGTTTTCTCATAATAGGCAGGAAAGTATTTATCAAAATTATTTTCTGCTATAAGATTAAGGATATTGATGGTTTGCAGGTCAACAATATTCTTGAATTTCATTTCGTCATCAGGTTCAGATTCAAGCTTTCCGATTGTCTTTTTAAACCGGTTATCGAAGAACTTGCCCAGCTTTCTTTCCGTCAGTGTTCTGAGCAAAGCTTTATCTCTTTCTATGCTCTCTTCGCTAAGACTTCTGAATATCAGAAATTCTTCACCAAGTCTGAATAGTTCGGAGAATCGGTTCTTTTGTGTTTGGCTGCTGTATTTTTTTCCGGGGTAGATTTTATTGTGGATGCCAACTGCAGTGGAATCTTTTTACTCCTTGCTTTCAAAAGTTCATCAAGAAGCGGAAGATAGTTTCTGCCGGAAGAATACACAGGTGATGAGATGAATTTTCTGAAATCCTTTAATTCTTCAGGAGAGAAATTCTCAAGCAACTGAAACAATTTGTGACTGCCTAATGCCAAATCTTTTGGGTATAAATTTTTATCGAAAATAGGGAAAATTAAACAGAATAAGAATTTTTTAATTTTTCAGACTATTCCAATTGGGTATTTGCGGATAACGGCTTCTTTTCAAAAGATTAAGGTTTGTGGTAACTTTGTTGTTTACTAAAAAACACACCTTCATGACGAGAATAAAGCATGTTTTAATTTTGCCTGCATTGATTTTTATTTTATTGATTCATTCCGGCAATTTGTTTGCACAGCAGGATGCGAATGGCTGGTACTGGCTTAACGGCAGGCCCACCGGAAATACTTTGAACTGGGTTGATATACCTCCATCAACTTCTGACTTTTATGCACTTGGTACAAAAGGAACATTTGCTAAGTCAACTAACGGCGGTTCATTCTGGTCGATTAACAGTCAGGTAGGACTCTTCGACGCAGCTCTTTCCCGCAGAGATCTGAGAGCAGGTGTTTTCTTTGATGCGAACACCGGAATTGTTGCCGGGGGAGCGCTTGTAAATCTGATACAAGGTGTTGTTTCAAAGACTACAGATGGCGGAGCATCTTGGACGAATTACCAATATAATGATACGAGCGGTTCTGTGAACGGAATGCATTTCATAAATGCCAATACCGGTTTCATTTGCGGTGGTACAAGAGTCAGGGTGCACAAGACAACTGACGGCGGCGCAACTTGGTCAGATATTTCTACCGGTCTCTCCGGAACAAATACTTATAACGCCGTTCATGCAATTGATGAAAACAACATCTTTCTTGCTTTCAGTACAAGAAGACTTTACTATTCTTCCAACGGAGGTACAAGCTGGTCATTGATCACACTTCCGGGTACAACAGGAGGCACTACAGTTACTGATGTTTATTTTAAAGATGCCAATACCGGTTACGCATGCGGAAACCCAAATTATTTTGCTTATACATTAAATGGCGGCTCTACTTGGACTCAAAGTAATGCACTATCCGCAACTCAGGGACAACGAGACTTAAATTATTCCGCCGGAGTATTGTATATGTTGGGAGGTTCAAGATCTTACCTTTATAAATCCAGTGATGATGGTACAAGTTGGGATTCTATTAGATTCTATGACAGCTCTAATGTGAATCAACCGTCTTTACCGACATTCAACAAGGTTGCAGTTCGTGGAACAAGTATGGCTATAGTTGGTTCAAACGGACATGTTACAGTTAGCACCAATGGGGGAAGCAACTGGAGCAGCATGAATTACTCTGTTAATTCCGGTTCCAACTTTTATCAAAGCATGACAACTTTATCTCCGACTGAATTCTGGATTACTTCAACAGGAGGTGTTGGTTCATTGCTAAGAACTACTGATGCAGGTTCAACATGGACTCAGATTCAGTCTTCACATTCGGTCGCAATATTCCAGTTGGATTTCGGAAGCCAGGATACGGCATACTCCTGCGCAGGAAATGTGGCCGGAAGCATTGGTCAAGTTGCTAAGTCAACTAACGGAGGTATTAACTGGACAACGCTTCCGGCAATAGCTTTAAATCATACTTATCTGACTCTTGATTTTCTCAACGGAAGCACCGGCTATGTAGGCGGCGGCGGTTCCGGACTGCCGGCAAACATTTATAAAACTACTGACGGCGCAGCCACATGGATTACACAAGCTCTTGGATATTCAGCATCGGTTTTGAGCGTTCAGATGGTTGATCTGAATTACGGATTTGCGCTGAGCACAAATTTTCACAGAACAATCAACGGAGGAACAAATTGGGTCGGAAGCGCTCTTCCTGTAGGAACCTGGACAAACATGCATGTACTTAACAAAGATGTTGTTTTCATAAACGGCTCAACTGCACCAAGTAACGGAAATCCTGTTGTTTACAGAACAACAGACGCAGGAACTACCTGGACAAATGTTTCCGGAGATATGCCTGACTCACTTACAGTCAACAGAACTGAATGGATAAATCTATATGATGGTGTTGCCGGCTTTACCGGCGGCCTTGTTGGAAGAACGACTAACGGAGGAATGAACTGGAGTGTATCAAATCCCGGATTCGGAAATATTTCGGACGTTGCCTTAACAGACAGGAACACCTGGTATGCAGTAAGCAGCAACACTACATCATATCCGATCGGAAGAAATACAAGTAATCTTTCCTCAATCTCAGTTAATCTGAATGTCGGGATCGAAGGATTCTGGAACGGTGCATCTCAGGTAATCGATACAGTAACCGTTGAACTTAGATCGTCATCATCTCCTTATAATGTTATAGATGTTGCCAAAACAGTGTTCACTCCCGGTATCGGATACGGTTCATTTGAATTCCTTGCCGCGCCGGCTGGATCGTACTACATAGTTGTGAAGCACAGAAACTCTCTTGAGACATGGAGTGCTTCACCTGTAAGTATGGCATCGGGCGGAAATTATAATTATGACTTCACATCAGCGGCTTCGCAGTCTTTCGGAAACAATACAATACTGAAGCTGGGAAGATACTGCAACTACAGCGGTGATGTTAATCAGGATGGAGTAATTGACGGAACAGACTTCCTGCTAGTTGACAATGATATTCTAACAGGAGCAACGGGATATTTGACAACGGATCTTGACGGAAATAATATTGTGGATGGATCTGACGGATTAATTGTTGACAACAATTCCTCAAGCTACATTATTGTACTGACACCATAAGAATCAGTTCACAAAAAAACGCAGTGATTTAAAATTCACTGCTATAACTTAACGACATTTGCAGGCCGGTTCAGAGATTGTGTTTTTTCACAATTCTCTGACCGGCTTTTGCTATTGCTCTTAGAATTCAATTCGTTTGACTGTACTTGCTCATGATTCTTAAAATATTATCATTATTTTAAGATTCGGTAAATTTTTTTTTGGGGTAGATCTGCTTTGATTTACTTTCAAAAGGAATCAAAAACAAAGAAATATTTACTGTAAACTGTGAATTACTGGGTATTATAAGCTTATATCCTCTTTGTATCAGTATGAGAAAATAAATAATTTTATGTATAATTTTTTGCTATAAATCAAAACCACACAAAAGAAATGAAAAGTAAGTTCACTTTATTTGCATCTGTTCTTATGATTTTTGCCATGTTCGGCAATTCATATTCACAACAAGATGTAAACGGTTGGTATTGGCTTAACGGTCAGCCGGCAGGACAAACAATGAGATGGGTAAAAGTTTTTGATGCTGCAAATATTTTTGCAGTGGGAGGAAGAGGAATTTTCATGAAGTCAACCGACGGCGGTGATTCATGGTCAATTGCACAGGCAGGTGCTGCTGATATAAGCTCAGGCGGACTTGCAGAAAGAGATCTCTTTACCGGCTGGTTCTTTGACGCAAATAACGGTATGGTAGCTGGCGCAACGCAAACCGGCTCACCGCTCAAGACTGTTGTTCAAAAAACAACTGACGGCGGTGTATCCTGGACAACCAAAATTGTTAACAATACTGCAGGTGGTTCAGTGAATGGAATTTACTTCATCAATTCAACCACCGGATATCTCTGCGGAGGTGCAAATGCAAGGCTTTATAAAACCACGGATCAGGGTGAAACATGGACAAACATTTCAACTATTCCTGCTTTCACCTATTATTCTATGCATGCATTTGATGAGAATAATTTAATTGTTACATCTGATTCGAGAAGGATCATGAGAACAACTGATGCCGGAACGACCTGGAAAACTGATACGATTTTTACTGCTGCTACAAATGTTCAGTTTCTTGGTATAAAATTTAAGGATGCAAACACAGGATACGTTATCGGCAATCCGAACTATTTTGCATACACAACAAATGCTGGTGTAAACTGGACAGCATCGACACATTCCTCAATCAGAGGTCAAAGAGCTATTGAGTATGACAACAACACAGTTTGGACAGCAGGTGATTATGAATATGTTTACAAATCAACAAATGATGGAATGACATGGGATTCCGTGAAATTTTATGATCTTAGCAATGCAAATCAACCAGCTCCTTCCTTCATATATGGTATTGGTGCAAATGGTAATGATCTTGCTGTAGTTGGAAATAACGGACAAACAACTTTGAGCAATGATGCAGGCGCAACATGGAGGAATAAGAACTATTCTGTTGACCCTGTCAATACTGCTTATGCAAGCTTATATGCCGAAAGTCAAAATGGCAGAATATGGGTAGGCTCAAATTTTACCGGAGTCAGTAATCTGCTTTATTCAACAAACGGCGGAACTAACTGGACCACCTTGCCGAACGGCATGAGCGATGCAGTTCGCGGCATTGAATTCCCAAGTGCAAATGTTGGATATCTTGGTGGTGGAAGAGCAACCAGCGGCTTAGGTCAAATGGCAAAATCAACAGACGCCGGACTTACCTGGACAGCATTGCCACTTGTACCCCCGTTGAGCACTTATCAGATCAATTCGATTGATTTTATTAATGATAATACCGGATGGGCAGGTGGATTTGCAGGAGCATTTGTACCGCATCTTCTTATGAAGACTACAGACGGTGGACTTACATGGACACAACAAGTATTGGAAACAAATCCGAACGGCGCTGTTATCTCTGTTCAAATGGTAGATGAGAATAACGGATACGTACTCGCAAACAGCGGTGGTGCAATCTACACTACTACCAATAGTGGCACAAACTGGGTGAAGACAACAAGCTCATTTGTTCTTACAACAGCCTGGTCAAACATGGTAGTTCTTAACAAAGATGTGATCATCCTGCACGGCGGTGGCACAAGCGGTGCAAAATATATAGCCAGATCAATGGATGGAGGAAACACATGGACAGATATCGGAACAAGTTTAGTGAACAAGACTACAATTTTCAGATCAAAATGGCTTAACACTAACCATGGCGTATTTAGCGGTGCAAGCGGCTGGATGGCAAGAACAACTAACGGCGGTGTAACCTGGACAGAATCAAATCCGGGATTCTCTACAACAGTTGATGTTTCTTATCCGGGAAAGAATGCTTGGTTTACAGTCTCAGACAGGAACGGTGCATATCAGATTGGAAGAAAACTTGAGACCAGTACTTCAATTTCACTCAATCTTAATGTTGGCATCGAAGGCTTCTGGAATGGTACAACACAAGTAAGTGATACAGTAACTGTTGAACTTAGGAATTCAACTTCACCATACGCGCTCGTTGATCAGGGTAAGACAGTTCTGACACCTGGCGTGGGATACGGTTCAGTTGACTTCAACACAGCAGGTTCAGGTTCATACTACATTGTCGTCAAACATAGAAACGCAATTCAGACATGGAGCGCAGCACCTGTAGCGATGACAGCTGGCGGCAACCACAGCTATAGTTTCACAACCGCGCTTGCACAGGCTTACGGCAGCAATATGGTTCTTAAGCTTGGAAGAGCTTGCTTCTTCAGCGGTGATGTGAATCAGGATGAAATTATTGACGGAGCAGATCTCTCGCTTATCGACAATGACGGATTCAACTTTGTAAGCGGCTATGTGGCAACAGATTGCAACGGTGACAACTTCACAGACGCTTCCGATGCATCAATTGCTGATAACAATGCTTTCAACACAGTTACAGTTGTAAAACCATAATTTTTCATTTCCACTCCTTGGGTGGCAAGCCGTTTTCCCTTTCGGTTTGCCACCTTAATTTTTTATTGGGATAAAGCCGGCAGAGGGGATTGTGATCATAACTTAACTGATGCCGGCTTTTTATTTTGAATTAAAGTTCTTTTCTAAATTCTCTGTATTTGCCATGATGGAAGAAAACATCATTTTTCCGGGCTTCTGCTTTCACTTCTAAGTTGAGGAGAAAAAGAATAAGAATTATGAAACCTGTTGTCAAATGGAGGAGAATAATATTTTGAATGTCCCAATTAATAGCAGTAAATTACGCTCTTTTGTAAGCAACAATTTCACAAACTAATTCTCAAAATACCATGAAAAGAATCAAAACTCTTTTAGTTGTAGCAGTTTTATCTTCATTTCTTTTTTCATCTTGTGGAAGCAGCCTTCCTTACCTCGGACCATCTATGGATCTGATCAATGGCATGTCTTCTCTTGGAATCAGCCCTGAACAAGCAGTTGGCGGAGTCGGAGCACTCTTGACCCTGACAAAGGGAAAACTCAACCCTTCAGATTTCATGAAGGTTACCGGTGCAATTCCCTATTCAAACACAATGATGAAAGCTGCGCAAGACATGGGTGTTCCTGTGTCAATTAGTAATCTTGCGGGCGTTGATAAAGTATTCAAAGACTTAGACATGTCTCCGGATATGGTTGCAAAAATGATTCCTGAAGTCACCAAGTTTGCCGGTAAAAAGGGCGGAGTGGATGTTACAAACATGCTCATGGGTGCTTTAAAATAATTTCTGTTTCTGACTCTCGATTAAATAAAGCCGGCAAAGTCCGGCTTTATTTTTTGAAGCAAGTAAATGGTTATAAATTTTGAGCTATAAAGAAATTTCTCCATTCAGGAAAGTAACAGCATGTCCAGTTAAATAAA
This sequence comes from Ignavibacteria bacterium, assembly GCA_016704345.1. GTDB lineage: Bacteria > Bacteroidota > Ignavibacteria > Tepidaquicellales > Tepidaquicellaceae > JADJAH01. The sequence goes on from JADJAH010000016.1 coordinate 97,322, forward strand.
CCCTATCCCCTTTAAGTTCAACTCCAACGACTCCTCCCCGCTTTGAAGCCTGATATGCTCTCATCTTATTCTTCCCAAGTTTGCCTGCCCAGTAAGTGCACAGCGAGCAATGTGCAGAGCCGGTGACCGGGTCTTCGTTAACTCCTACTGCCGGTGCAAAAAATCTTGATACGAAATCAAATTCTCCTTCAGATGCAGAAGTAATTATCAATCCGTATTTTGGAAGTTTGGAAATTTTGGTGAAGTCGGGGTTATATTCGGTAACAAGTTTCACCGAAGGCAGCTCAACAAAAAAATGATTTCCGGCAAGTCCAATGTATGAAGGTTCAGTCGGGAATAAGTTTCTTATGAGATCCTCGTGATCAGTAACTTGTGGTTCCATAGATGGGAAATTCAGAACTATATCGTCACCGATTTTTTCTGCCCGCAGAATTCCTTTTTGTAAAGTGTGAAACACTGCTTCCTCATTTTCACGAAGAATTTGTTCCTGCCATAGAATATGCGCGCTTGCTAAAGTTGCATGTCCGCAGAGCTCAACTTCCGAAACCGGCGTGAACCATCTCAGTCCGAAACCGTTGACTTGCTTCAATACAAAGGCCGTTTCTGAGAGATTCATTTCAGCTGCAATTTTTTGCTTCAGCTCATTGGAAATTTCCTCATCAAGAATGCAGACTGCAGCAGGATTACCCTGAAACAGGTTGTCTGCAAATGCGTCAACGATGAATATTTTCATTTTGGATTTTTTTTGCATAGTATACAATCATTACCTTACAATCAACAGCTTAATCTTCGCAAATCCTCTGTGGCAGAGGCTTGCGGAGATTCAGAGTTTTACGGAACATTCTGTAAAGCAAAAGGGACAAATTTTTTTGAGTAAAAGTGTCAATAGCTGTTGAAGTCAAATTTTTCTTAAAATCAATAGCGAAATTTTCTAAAGACGTTTGCATTTATAAATCAATTAGTCTAATTTTATCGAAAGAATTTCACAAAGTTTTACACCACCCGAATGCAATTGAAGAAATACTTTTCGAATAAAAAATTAGTCATTAACCGGAAAAATTTTAGTAAATGAAAATTGACAGACTCTTTGTAAAAAAAGGAGAATCTGCTTTTGACTCAATCGAGTTTGATACCCGCTCATCAGTAATCCGAAATCCTGACGGCTCAATAGTTTTTGAAATGAATGATATCAAAGTACCTGCTCATTGGTCGCAGGTAGCTACTGATATTATTGCGCAGAAATATTTTAGAAAAGCCGGGGTTCCTGTTTTCCTGAAAAAAGCAGAAGAAGATGGAGTGCCGGGCTGGCTTCAGAGATCAGAACCGGATACAGAGAAACTCAAAGATATTGCCGAAGAAGAAAGGCATACTACAGAAGCTGATTCAAGACAGGTATTCTCCAGGCTTGCCGGTTGCTGGACATACTGGGGATGGAAACACAACTACTTTGGCAATGAAGAAGATGCGAAGAATTTTTACGAGGAACTCTGCTATATGCTGGCAATGCAGTTTGCTGCTCCGAATTCACCACAGTGGTTTAATACAGGTTTGAATTGGGCGTATGGAATAACCGGACCTTCACAAGGTCATTTCTATGTTGATCCGATTTCAGAGAAACTTACAACATCCAAAGATGCCTATACTCATCCGCAACCACATGCATGTTTCATACAATCGCTTACAGATGATCTTGTAAACGAAGGTGGCATCATGGACCTTTGGGTCAGAGAGGCAAGACTCTTTAAATACGGTTCGGGTACAGGTTCAAATTTTTCCAACCTTAGGGGTTCCAACGAACCGCTTAGCGGAGGCGGAAGATCCTCGGGACTAATGTCGTTTCTGAAAATTGGTGACAGAAGTGCGGGTGCAATTAAATCGGGAGGAACTACCCGCCGCGCTGCAAAAATGGTAACCCTTGACCTCGATCATCCGGATATAGAAGATTATGTTAACTGGAAAGTTGCTGAAGAGCAGAAAGTTGCAGCACTTGTGGCAGGATCTAAACTCCTCAACATCCACCTCAACAGAATTATGAAAGCTTGTCATTCCGTTCATCCTGAAAATGACGGATTTGACAGAAAGACCAATAAACATCTTGCGCAGTCAATTGCAGAAGCAAGAAAGGCTCAGACTCCCGAGAATTATATTGAACGGGTTATTCAGCTTGCAAGACTCGGCTACAAAGAAATTGATTTTCCGGAATATGATACTGACTGGAATTCCGAAGCTTATGTAACAGTCTCCGGGCAAAATTCTAACAACAGCATCAGAGCAAAGAATGACTTTATGGAAGCCGTTGAGAATGACGGCGAATGGAATCTGTACTGGAGAACTGAACTCGCCAAGGCAAACAGGGAAGGCAGGGTTCCAAAACCCTGCAAGACCATGAAAGCTAATGATCTTTGGGAACAGATCTCTTATGCGGCATGGTCGTGCGCTGATCCGGGAATACAATTTCATACTACTATTAATGAGTGGCATACTTGTCCTGCAGGTGGGGAGATCAAGGCTTCAAACCCCTGTTCGGAATATATGTTCCTCGACGACACTGCGTGCAATCTTGCGTCACTCAATCTTATGAAATTCTATGATCTCGAAAAGAATAAGTTTGATATTGAAGGATACAAGCATGCTACAAGGCTATGGACAATTGTATTAGAGATAAGTGTTCTGATGGCACAGTTTCCGTCAAAGAATATTGCAAGACTTTCATACGAATACAGAACACTTGGACTTGGATACGCAAATCTAGGAGCTCTTCTTATGGTCAAAGGGATTCCTTATGATTCTCCGGAAGCGCTTGCAACTACCGGCGCTCTGACAGCAATACTTCACATGGGCTCGTATGCAACATCGGCAGAGATGGCCGGCGAATTGGGTCCGTTCATGAGATACAGAGAAAATGAAGAGAACATGCTCCGTGTGATCAGAAATCATAAAAGAGCTGTTCATAATGCGAACAACAGTGAGTATGAAGGGCTGACGATTCATCCGATGGGAATTGCAAAAAAGAATTGTCCGGATAATCTTCTCGAAGCAGCTATTGAAGAATCTGACAGAGCATTGAATCTTGGTGAGGCAAACGGTTTCAGGAATGCACAGGTGACAGTTATTGCACCAACCGGGACGATCGGATTACTGATGGATTGTGATACAACCGGAGTTGAACCCGATTTCGCCCTGGTTAAATTCAAAAAACTCGCCGGCGGCGGCTATTTCAAGATCATCAACGAGTCCATTCCACCTGCCTTAAAAAATCTTGGATATACGGTTAAGGAAATTGATGAGATAATTAAATACACTAAAGGACACGGGTCACTCATCGGATGTCCGCATATCAATGCACAAACACTTACAGAAAAAGGTTTTACCAAAGAAATAATTACCAAGATCGAAAAATCGCTTCCATCTGTTTTTGACATCAACTTTACATTCAACAAATGGACGCTCGGAGCCGGATTCTGCAAGAATGCTCTCGGATTTTCGGAAGAGCAACTCGATGATCAGAATTTCAATGTTCTGAAAGAACTTGGTTTTACCAAGGAACAGATTGATGAAGCAAATGATTTTGTATGCGGAACAATGACAATAGAAGGAGCGCCGCATCTGAAGCTGGAACATTATCCTATATTTGACTGTGCTAACAAGTGTGGAAAAAGAGGAACAAGATATATCCACGCTGATGCTCACATAAAAATAATGGCAGCGGCACAACCGTTTATATCGGGCGCAATTTCAAAGACCATCAATCTTCCGAATCACGCAACTGTTGACGACATGAAAAAGGCATTTATGCTTTCATGGAAATTGGGTGTCAAAGCTAATGCGTTGTACAGAGACGGCTCCAAGCTTTCGCAGCCTTTGAATTCGGTTACTGATGATGATACGATAGATGTCGGCAGCCCGGACGAAGTCAATGCGGAAGTTTCAAGAACTAATGATATCGTTAAAGTAGCCGAGAGAATTATTCACAGATACATTGCAAAGAGAAGGAAGCTACCTTTCAGAAGAAAAGGATATACACAGAAAGCAAAGATAGGCACACACTCTGTGTATCTAAGGACAGGCGAATATGAGAATGGTCAGCTTGGAGAAATTTTCATTGACATGCATAAAGAAGGCGCTGCATTCAGAAGCCTAATGAATTGTTTTGCAATTGCAATTTCGCTGGGACTTCAGCACGGAGTTCCGCTCGATGAGTTTGTTGACGCCTTTGTTTATACCAGGTTCGAACCGAATGGTATTGTTATCGGTAATCCGAATATTAAAATGAGTACTTCGATAATTGACTACATCTTCAGGGAGCTTGCTGTGACTTATCTCAACAGGAACGACCTTTCACACATTGAAAACAATGCCGAGTATCAGAGATCTCCGATAGATGCACTCAACAGCCTTGAAGGTGAATCTGACTTTGATGATGAAGAAGTTTTCAGTGAGAGAATTGTTGAGGAGCCTGTCAAAGGAATAAAGCCGGGAGATAAAACGACTACTCTTACAGCGGCAACTGTAATTAAGTTGTCTTCTCATGTACACAACATGTCTTCTACTGCAGAAAAGGTCAAAGAGGCCAAGCTAAAAGGATATACAGGTGATATTTGTTCATCGTGCGGAAGTCTTACAATGGTGAGGAATGGAACTTGTCTTAAATGCATGACCTGCGGTGATACAAGCGGATGTTCATAATAATTTAATTACATTTGTTTTTTCAAGCCCCGTGATTTTTGTGCGGGGCTTTTTTTTGGACTTTTAGAGATTGGGGAGAAACCTCAACCTGCAAATTTCTATATATTCGCAGCTTTTGTAAGATCAAGTGCACTGATCACATCATCTCCTAATGTTCATTTATTAGCTAAGTGCATCCGTCCCGAATTCTTTTCAGTACATGAGTCCTTACAAATACTATGACGAATCTGTCAATTGAAATCACCGATTCAAAATTATAAAATCACTTACCTGTTCACTAATCATATATTACATGAGAATATTATTGATCTTCATTTTCTTCAGCTGCATAAGCAAGACTGCACTTGCCGATGCATCTCCTTTTTACAGCAATGCAAAAATTGATATTGAATATTCTTATCCTGATACTGTCTCATTGCTTGAGTGCTGTGTCATTTACCAGAGTGCTTTAGAAACGACCGACACTTCATGTAATAACAACAAGAGTTCCGTATATGTGGCAGTTTGTGAGAAGGAAAGGATCAAGATCATTCGTTCAATTCCGGAAAAATTCAGGTTAATGCTAAGGTTCAGTAATGGCGTTGTTACGACTCCCGAATTGCATAAGAACGGAATGAATTCCTATCACCGAATACTTATTGACGGAAATTCTGCTAGAGACATTACTCCCGTATTCAGAACAACGTACTCAAACTACAGCATAGCCTTGTTAGCAACATTGATCCTCGAGCTCATTGTAGCAGGTATTTTTTTCTTCTTTGCAAAGATACCGATGAGATATCTTTTTGTGATTGCGTTGCTAAACCTCATCACACATCCTTTGCTGTGGTTGATCACTTCCAATCTCACCGGCTACGGTACAGCACTAATATTTCTTGAAGCTTTGATTACTGCCGCTGAGACTTATGCAATTTATAGATTTCTGAAGGGAAAGATCAGCTTGCTGAAGGCTATGGTTTTGAGTATCATAATGAATCTGGTTAGCTTTATTGTTGGCGGCGGAATTTATTTGCTCTTTGCATAAATCTCAAATCCACGCTGAAAACGCGGTTGAGGTTTCTCCCCAATGCAAAAGGGGAGAAACCTCAATTTTTAAAACCGATCAGAATTGTAAGCTAAATCCGCCTACAGGGAAGAACCCCCAATGAAGTATTTTGCCCACTTCATTCTTGTCATCATCCCAATAATATTCGCTTACGTTTTCTTTGTTAAGCAAATTCTGAAATTCGATATATGCTACAAGTCCGAAACTGCTTAGGCTGAATCTCTTATCTACGCGCAGGTCAACTCTCATGTAGTCGGGTGTTCTTTCAGAGTTGTAAAGCTCCATTTCATAAACTCCCCTTCCGGCCGCAGTTGATGCTGCAACATCATATGGAGTATATGGCTTGCCGGTAGCAAATTTGTACTTCAGACCCAAGAGCCAGTCATCAGCAACCTGGTAACCGATTGTGAGATTGAGTTGATGAGTTTGATCAAATGCTCCCGGAACTTCGCCTCCTTCAAGAGCCTTGAATTTTGAATTCATGTATGAATAATTCAGGATGCCGTATATGCATTGCAGGGAGAGATCAAATCCACGGACAGTTCCTGTACCTTTGCTGACAGCGTTTGTAACATAGTTTGGGCCGTACTCTGCTCCTCCGTTTACCAGAATGTAAGTCGGATTGTCAACGCTGACAGCATAGTTGTCATATTGTTTTTCATAAACTTCAGCAGTCGCCCTGATGTCCGCACTGAATAAATGATCTATTCCTGCTATGTAATGAACTGCGCGTATGTTGTCGAGATCCTTGTTTGATTCTTCGGTAGCAAGCCAGATATATGCCGGGTTCTGATGAAATATTCCGGCAGATGCATTCAAGCTTGTAACCGGAGTAATTTTGTAACTCATTCCGATTCTGGGTGAAACTGATCCGGGATTTGTTATGTAATCAAAATAATCATACCGTATTCCGGAATTGACAGTCAGCCTGTCGTCAAACAATCTTGTTGTCAGATTTGCATAACCACTCAGCTTAAATGAATTGATTAGACTGTTGGTATTGACTTCCGGAATTATGAAGCCGGTTGCACTTGTATCCTGCTCACTGTAAAGATCATTATCGGACCTGACAAGCTTGCCACCTATGCCGGCATCAATGCTGAAGTATTTGGAAATGTTCTTGCTAAGATCTGACTTTAGTGTCACTTCTGATTCCACATATTTATTCTTATAGATCTCTCCTGTATTAGCCTCATTGTTCTGCCTTGTATCACCGTCAGTCACAACTGCCGAGACAACATTTCTTATGAAGCCGTTCTTAATCAAATATGTATGATTAAGTCCTGCCGTATAGAATTGCCTGTCTACAAAAGCATTCTCAAATGGATTTGCCGATTCGTCTTCAGGATCTCTTGGTCCGAACTCAATATTATCTGTAGCCCAGAATCCAAGGAAGCTCAGGCTATTCTTCTTGTTGAGATTGTAGTCTGCTTTAAAATTAAGGTCCCAGTATTTCGGTACGGCTGAAAGTCTGATAGCATCTTTTAACAGATCAAGATAGCTTCTTCTCAGCGATACAAGGTAAGAACCTTTATCAGAAAACCTTCCCTCAAATTGTCCTCCGAATCCTTGCAGAGACATATCTATGTTGTTGAAGTAATTCTTCTTGCTTCCTTCCCTGAATTTGATGTCAACTGCTCCCGATAAAGCATTGCCATAAATGACCGGAAATCCTCCCGTATAGATATCCGCATTTTGTAAGAACTTAAGATTGATAATCCCAATTGGTCCGCCTGTTGAGCCCTGGCTTCCAAAGTGATTAATGTTTGGAACTTCTATACCGTCAATCAGGAAGAGGTTTTCTGCCGGTGACCCGCCTCTGATAATGAGGTCATTTCTCTGATCATTTGAAAACGAAACGCCGGCTATTGACTGGATCATCCTGGAAATATCCTCGGCAGCTCCCGGAGCTCTGCGAACCTCTTCATAATCAAGATTGATCGAACTTATGTTTACGTCAGAGTTTCTTTCAAAATAGCTGGCATCTACATTAATGCTCTCGGTAGTTATTGATGAAGGATTCAGTTCGATAAGAGTTTCTAGTGGGCGACCGGGATAAATTATCAGGTCAGTTTTCACGGATGTCTCATAACCAATGTAAGTAACTTTGATCCTGTAGGAAGATTCCTTTAGACCTTCGATGATAAATTCACCTTTGTCATTGGTTCCGGTCTTTTGTTTTGTTTCCATCAGTTCCACCACTGCATCTTGCAGAGGGCCCTTTGTTTCTTTGTCAATCACTTTTCCGCGTATCATTCCGCTTTCGGTCTGTGAAAATGTTGCAGTGGCAATCATTAAGAAAAAGATAACCACAGTAGCAGTTGCAAGTTTTTTCATGATGGTTTTGATTGAGTGAACAGTTAAGTTTAATTGAACAGTGTTCATTTATGTGGCAAATTTTTTACTTTTTGTTATTCAGATTATCAATCATGGTTTCAAAAGCTCCGAACAATACCGGCTTCATAAATTCCTTTGGGACCATTGCCATGCGTTTGCGGAGGTAGAGTGATACAATGCCGTGTACTAAGGACCACATTGCTATAGAAAGAGTATTCACATCGCTGCCTTTGAAGTATCCGGCATCAAGACATTCCTGAATATTCGAACGGAGGAATTCAAATGTCTTCATCCCTTCATTCCAGCTTTGGCTTGTTTCAATTTCATTGCCTGGTGCCTGAACAATGAACATTAATTCATACAGATCGGGATTATCAAGACCAAATTTGATATAGACTCTGCCGTGTTCTTTCAGCTTTTCAAATGGTTCATTGATATGACTTATCTTGAGCTGCTCTTTGTAGAATTTTTGAAACGCGAGGTTATGAAGTTCGAAGAGTATCTCGTCCCTGTTCTTAAAATAAAGGTAAATTGTCCCCGGACTATATTCAATTTCTTCGGCTATTTTTCTGATTGATACTTTTGAAAAACCCTCTTCAATTGAAATTCTCTTTGCTGCATCGAGGATGAGATCTTTCATCTCTTCTCTTTCCCGGTCTTTTCTTTGTTTGATTCCCATAAGTTTATATGAACATTGCAAAATTACTGAACACTGTTCATTTTGTCAAGGATTATTTTCGCCCGTGTTGAAAAAAGGATTTTGACAGTTGTAAAAACCTACCATAATAACTAATTTTGCAGTAATTAACGGAAGAAAATTGTGAGGTTAAAAATTAAAACATTAATATGAAGACCCAACTGGGAAGGATCACAATTCTTGTTACAGACTGTGATGACGCTTATGAGTTTTATGAGAAAAATCTAGGTTGCAAGAAGTTTTTCGATCTCATTGATGAAAACGGAAGAAGATATCTGCATGTTGGATTTGACACAGATATTGCTGCCGGAATATGGCTATGCGAAGCAGAAACAGAAGAGCAGAAATGCAGAATTGGCGATCAAACAGGAGGCAAGCCTGCATTTGTTCTTTACACGGATTCTTTTGTTGAGTTTTATGGCAATCTTCTTAGCAACGGAACAAAGATTAAGCGCGAGCCGGCAACAGTAAATGATTATCAGGTACTTCACTTTGTTGATCTTTATGGAAATGAAATAGTTGTTGCAGAATCAAGCAAATAGTTTAGTAATAAGAATTGTGGTATCACGAAATCATTCAGCAGTTACATCTGATCAACGCTAGAAAAATTTCAATGCCTTGAATGAAGCTGCGGCAATAAATATTTAAAGCGGGTCATGTTCAAATTTTCGGCGTAAATATTGCATTGCTGATTGTTTAGAAATCAGATGTGAATGGCAAATATAATGCCTTAATGAAAATATGTTTTGCATTGATGGTCAAGCGACATGCACTTAAGATAATTGTCTAAAGCTCATAGGCAACATTAGAATGAGACTTGATCGGATAAAAAGGACGGCAGGTTTACTAAAGATTATCAGAAATTTCTTCAACCGATTATTCAAAAAGAGATATAAACTATTTATAAAATATTGACAGTACTAATGAACTTTTATTAATAGATTTGAATGATTGTTAAATCTAATAAAAAGGAATTAGTCCTTTATTCAATCCAATGCACGATTAACTTTAGAATTTAAAATGCGTAATTTTTAAAATCGGATCATTAGTCTGCTTGGATAAACCTTTTTAGAGCACTTTTGGTTTGCGCAATTTAAGCTGGCTAACCGGCAGTAATTTCCGGATGCAGCCTGAGTACATCGCCTTCTTTGACACCCGCTTCGGCAAGGGTCTGGTTTTCTGTAAGTTGTTTTCCCGAAGCCTTGTGATGAAATTTATACGACAATGGTTCCCCGTCAGGTCCAATAAGGGGCATTTTCATTTTTGGCAACAAGACTTCAAGAATGCGCTTCACGGAAGCGTCATCCGGCAATGTTGCTTGTTGTTCTTTGTTACCTGTCGCGTCTACAATTGTTACATTAATTCTTGGCATGGCCGCAAGTTACTAAACATATGGCTATTTATAAATGACTTAAAAGATAAAACTGAAAGATTGAAAGTAAGTGTTGCATAAAGGAATCAGAACATTTGACTATTCAACTGGAATTTTGAAGACAGGACAATATCTGACACTTTTGACAACACCGCTCTAAAAACCGAGAAAGAAATGTTAAAAAAACAGGTTAAAACATCTTCATATCTGATGGCACCGTAATTGCGTTACTACATTGATTGAGTACAATAAAAACCCGGTTAATACTTTGAATTGAAAACAATAAACAAACAGTACTTCCTAAAACGAGCATCAACAACTGAGAGAAAGTGTGAAGGTACTCTTGACTTACAATCAATTGTATCTTAGATTTGTGCGTGACAATTTGTATTTTAAATTTAAGTAAAAGCAAACCCCAAATGAAATATGCAATCTTAATACTACTTTTACTTTTCTTTATTAGGGAAGCTGGTTCGCAAAGTTCTTATGATTATAGAGGGAACAGAATCAACCTTGAAATGAGAACTGATAAATTGGCTGTTATTCTGAATTCAGGAGAAATCAAGGATGAATCTAAGATAAGATTGATCTTAAATTCGTTTAATGATCAAGCTGAACTGAAAGAAGTCTCCGATAATGTTTATCTGTTGACCTTTAGCGAAAGCAGAACTACTTCGGGTATGCAATCTCTTGCTTCAACAATTTCCTTTTCCACTCCATTGGTAAAGATAGCAACTCCGGTTTATTACGGCCAATCGAGAAATGTGACTCAGATACCAACTGATGAATTTATAGTCAGGTTAAATATAACTGCAGACAAGAATTATCTTGATGTTCTTAACATTCGTAATAATGTAAGTATCATTGGAAATGTTTCGGATGAAAGAGGATTTCTGCTCAAGTCAAATGACGGAGTTGGACTGAATGCAATGGAACTCAGCAAATTATATTACAGTACTGGTTTTTTTGAATATGCTGAACCAAATTTTATCTATCCTGAATTCTGCATACTTAACTCAATCCCAAATGACCCTCTTTTTCCAAAACAATGGTCACTTAAGAATACCGGCCAATCAGTATCAACAGGCAGCTCTGAATATGGTGATGCAACAGTAGTAAATGGATTTCCCGGTGCGGACTTAAATGTTGAAAAAGCCTGGGACATAACTTACGGAAATCAGTCTATTAGTATCGGTATTTTTGATACAGGCATCGACTCGACTCATCCGGATTTTCGGCAGGCCGGACATCTGCTGACGGGATATGATGCTTACTATAATAAGTATGGTGTACCGAAAGATTCCGGCAACTTCGGTGGCCACGGTACATGTGCAGCAGGTCTTGCAGGTGCAGTTTCAAATAATGGTATTGGAGTCACAGGAGTTGCGCCCGCATGCAAACTGATGGCATTCAGAATTTTCAACACTTCAGGTTCATCTACAACTATCGGAATTGCACGTGCATTTGATACAGCCAGGGTTATAGGAATTGATGTGCTAAGCAACAGCTGGAACGGATTTACTGAAACATCCACATTAACCAATGCAATAGTTGATGCGGCTATAAACGGACGCGGCGGGTTAGGATGCGCAATATTTTTTTCCTCTGGAAATGACGGAAGGCGTGCACCATGGTATCCCTCATATTTGCCGGATGTTGTAAGTGTTGGGGCATCTACGATCTATGATCAGAAGAAAGCTCCGGGTACAGGAAACCAATTTGCCTGGGGAGGAAATTACGGAGAAAGCCAGCAAGGAGATCTAGATGTTGTCGCTCCTACTATATGCTACACAACGGATATACAAGGTGCATTCGGATATAACAATACAGCAGGTCCGGGAGGTGATTACTTTGCAAGCTTCTCAGGAACATCTGTGTCGTGTCCGCTTGCCGCAGGTGTTGCTGCACTTATGCTTTCAGTCAATCCTTCTATGACCAGAGCGGACGTCTCGGATAAGCTTAGCAGGGGTTGCGATAAGATTGATAATGCAGATTATTCAATCCTTAAAACTCACGGAAAATGGAATTCATATTTGGGATACGGAAGAATTAATGCTTACAACTCTGTTCAGCTTGCGCTTGGAATTGATGTAACTCCCCCCACAATAGATCATAAAAATATAAGCTCACATTCAAGTACATATCCGACAAATATCACTGCACAAATAACTGATCATGATGGTTCGCCTGTTCCGATGACCGGTAATTTTCAGCCAAGACTTTTCTACAGAACAAATAAAGCGAATTTCGGCTGGTCGGCTTATGATTCACTCGAGGCAGATACTGTTAGCGGAAGTAATTTTACATTCCGGATTCCGGGAATGGGTCATGAAACGCAAATCCAATATTACATAAAGGCATTTGACAACATTGGCAACTCTGCAGTGTTTCCTAGAGGTGCGCCCAACGATTTCTGGTTGTGCTATTTTGCAGTTGGTACGATATTGCCAAAGTCAGGGACCATTGGACCTTTTGTGTGTCTTGACGGAGGAAACGTTACAGTCTCTCCTGAAGTGACCTTTGACAACTTCAATATAACAGAAACCAAAGTTCAAATTTACATGCAGCATGACAGGATCAGCGATGCAATCATTCAACTTTATTCTCCGCTCAATGATCCAAATGGCAACAGGAAGTGTCTTTTCGCATCAAACGGAGGAACAGGCGCCAATATTTTCGGAGCGAATGTATCTGATTCAGGATCTCAGTTCTGGATGGACGGGACTCCCCCTTATACCGGAGGTTCATATAAGGGTGATTACCTCCTTAATGGACTGAATGGCACAAGTGCACTGGGTTCATGGAAGATTCTTCACTTCGATCAGCACTATGGATTTGCTGCCGGCTATGACAGTGTTGTTATAACTCTGATGGGAACATCCGGAGTTTCAAGTGCTTGTGCTGTTCTAAATTCAGAAAGAGATTCTGTTCTCGAGTTTGGATCGGTAGCTTTTCCTGATTCAGCAGTTAGAGATTTTTATCTGAAAAATTCAGGAAATTCAGATCTGATAATAAACAATATTGCATTCACAGGTACCTTTGGAGCAAATTTTTCTCTTAATGAATCTTTACCCGGTCCGATACAGCCCGGCGACAGCGGAAGAATTTCCGTTAAGCTCAGAACAGGTCAGAGAGGCAATTTACAATCAGGCAGTTCTTCAACAGATGCAATTGAGGACGCCGTGATGGAAATCTCAAACAATGATCCAACAAAGTCTGTATTCAAAGTTTCATTGCAGACTGATTCCGGATTTCCTGTAGTAAACATTCTGGGGTTGCGTGCATTGTTGCAAGGATTCTACAATCCAATCACAGACCTGATGAAGAGCGATACTGTGAAAATCTATGCCAGACACATTGCCGCGCCATTTACAGTTCTTGATTCCGCAAAAGGTTACTTAAATGAAAATGGTTTAGGATATTTTGTATTTTCGAATCTTGGCGATTCAGTTCAATTCCAGATTCAGATAATTCACCGCAATTCGCTCGAGACTTGGAGCGGCGGACCCGCGCTCATATTCTCAGGTGATTCTTTGATGTACGATATGACAGACCAGAGTGCCAGAGCATTCGGCGATAATCTTATCCTTGTAAACAATGTACTTGGCCGATATGCAATCTATAGTGGAGATGTTAATCAGGATGGCGTGATTGATATAACCGACATGATGGATATAGATAACGATGTATATAATTATGCGAGTGGTTACAGGCAAACGGATGTCAATGGTGACGGCTTTGTGGATCTTTCAGATGCAGTTATTGCAGGATTTAACGCCGGTAATTATGTAACGAAGATCGTTCCTTAATTGCAAACTCTTGGTGTGTATTTTTTTTTACAATGATACTTCAATAGACATTTGTAATATTGCCGCTGATCCGAATTTAATTTAGTAAAGCATTTCCTTGAAAAGAAAAACGGGCAATTACATTGTTCTGATTCTGTCTGTTTCATTGCTATGGTTAACACTTTCATTCCTTGTTTACCGCTCGCTGAATAATACCGATAGAAATTTTATATATGCCACCGACGACAATTACATTTTCATGGCGATGGCTAAAAATTTATCCGGGCAAGGACATTGGAGCGCCGATGCAAAATCTTTCAGCTCATCTTCATCGTCACATCTGTGGCTTGTCATTCTATCAACAGCATTTCTTCTGTTTGGTACAAATCAGCTAATTCCATTTGCCATCAATTTAATAGCCGGAACGTTTCTTATATATCTTCTCTGGCGATTTTTTCGAAGCTATTCTCTTTCTCCTGTATATGTCCTGGTAATAATGACCGCCATTATACTTTGTACTCCGCTTACTTCAGTAATTCTCACCGGACAGGAACATACAATTCAGATAATTCTGACAATCTCATTTGTTTATTATGCTGCAAGTATTCTGGCGGGAGAAAATTTATCCCGGCAAAAAATTCCAATTCTGTGTGTTCTCGCTTTGTTGCTTACTGCTACAAGATATGAGGGATTGTTTCCAGTATTGATAGTATCAATTATGTTCATTTTTAAGAAAGAGTATCGTAGAGGTGCAATTGTTCTATTAATGGGATTCTTACCCGTGCTCGTTTACGGATTGATCTCACTTTCCAAGGGATGGTACTTCTTCCCGAACTCAATAATCCTAAAGGGACAAACTCCCGATTTTTCATCCCCCTATGGAATTGCGAAATTTCTTGGACTTTCATCCATTGAGATGATGTATAGCAATCCGGCAATACTTTTCCTGTTTGCAGCGTCTCTTGTATTCATTCCGTCAATATTAAGAAGCGGAGTGATATATAATAAAAGTGTTATAATAATGCTTATAATTTTTGCTTCTATGACTTTTCTGCATATGCAGTTTGCGAGAACGGGCTCTTACTTCAGATATGAAGCATATCTTATTGCGACAGGATTATTTGTAACAGGGATTTCAGTGAATCAGTTATTCAGAGGCAAACCATTTTCGGAAACATTCAGAAAGAGTCCGATAGCTGTGAGTTCCGTTGTCATATCAGTTGTTGTGATGATGATACCATTGTTTGTCAGGGCAAAAACGTCCATCACAATCACACCTACTGCTATTATGAACATATATCATCAGCAATATCAGATGGGTCTCTTTCTCAGAGAATTCTACAACGGAAAAGTTATAGCTGCCAACGATATCGGTGCTGTCAATTTTCTTGCTGATATGGAATGCATTGATCTTGCAGGACTCGGCAGCCTTGAAGTTGCTGAAATGATGAAGAGCAAATCGATGACAACGGACAAGATCTACGAGCTTGCAAAAGCGAAAGATACAAAGATTGCCATTGTCTACGACCATTGGTTTGATTCGATCGGAGGTCTTCCAAAGAGCTGGGTGAAAGTCGGCAACTGGACAATACAGAAAAATGTGAATGTTGCCGGTAGTACAGTCTCCTTTTATGCTGTTGATCCTTCGGAAAGAGAATACCTGAAACAATCGCTTAAAGCCTTTTCGTCACAACTCCCCAAAAGTGTTAAACAAACAGGTGAGTACGCCGAGTAATTAAATCCCATCAGCTCGGAAATTCAGTCAGCAATAAATTGATTTCAACCAAACTATTGAATTGATAAATTCACCACTTAACTGATACAACATAACTTCAATGATTTCCAAGTGATGATTCAAAATATGCCGGATGCTGTTTAATTCCATACACTTCTTAATCTTTTTTCCGGTGGTAACTTTGCTGTATTTTATTTCTCCTCACAAATACAGATGGTTGCTACTCCTGGCGGCGAGTTGCTATTTTTACATGGCGTTCATCCCTACATACATTCTCATACTTGCCATAACAATTGTAATCGACTACTTCGCCGGTATATATATTGAAAGATCGGAAGGAAAGAAGAAAAAAAAATATTTGATCATAAGTATCATCAGTCTTTGCATGGTGTTGTTTGTCTTCAAGTACTTCAATTTTGTAAATCAGAATCTTGCAGCTCTTTCGGATATATTTTATGTGGAATATCCGATCAGTAATCTTGGTCTCATACTTCCCATCGGATTATCTTTTCACACGTTTCAGAGTTTGAGCTATGTTGTTGAAGTTTACAGAGGAAAGCAGAAGGCCGAGAGGCACTTCGGACTTTATTCCTTGTATGTAATGTTCTATCCTCAACTTGTTGCCGGACCGATCGAAAGACCTCAGCAATTGCTTTATCAGTTTTATGAACATCACAAATATGACTACAAGCGAATTACCGATGGACTTAAACTGATGACATGGGGAATGTTCAAGAAAGTCGTGATAGCAGACAGGCTTGCCGTTTTCGTTAACCAGGTTTACGACAATCCGCAAAACTATGAAGGCATTAGTTCCGTAATTGCAACTGTCTTCTTCGCATTTCAAATATATTGTGACTTTTCCGGCTATACCGATATTGCAATAGGCGCGGCGAATGTCATGGGTTTCAAGCTCATGCAAAATTTTAACCGGCCATATTTTTCCAAATCTATCAGTGAGTTCTGGAAGCGCTGGCATATCTCATTATCGACATGGTTCAGAGACTATCTCTACATTCCGCTGGGAGGAAACAAAGTGCCGATACCGAGATGGTATTTCAACCTATTCATTACATTTCTTGTGAGCGGGCTCTGGCATGGAGCTAACTGGACTTTTGTGATATGGGGAGCATTGCACGGAACATATCTCATAATCGGGATCGTGACTCGTGAGTTCAGAGTGAAATTTGTGAAAGCTATTGGTTTGGACAAGCAAAGGACTCTGCACAGATTCATTCAGACAATGATCACTGCAACTCTCGTAAGTTTTTCATGGATCTTCTTCAGGGCAGTTGACTTCAGCGATGCGCTGCATATTTTCAAAAGCATTTTTACCGGTATCGGAAACATCGCCGGCATCTTTGGACCGGAAAGAATGCACGTGCTGTATCTTGACAGGAACATGTTTGATTTTTCAGTATGCGTGTTTCTCATTATGTTCCTCGGTATCGTAGAGTTAATTCAGCGTCGCGGAAGCATTATTGAAATGATCAACCAAAAACCTGCCGTGTACAGATGGATATTATATTACTTAATATTGATTGCTATTCTGTTGTTCGGTCAGTATGATCTTACACAACGATTCATATACTTCCAATTTTGATAAAACTCATAATTAAAATATTCCTCCTGTTATTGGTCGTTGCCGGAACTTTGTTTCTGATTTTAAGAAGAAGCGGCAGCAAAGTTTATGACTCCAACAATTACTTTGCAGCGATAATTGATAAAGACAGTCTGATAATGAATACGGCCTCTCCAAGAATAATCTTTGCGGGTGCATCCAATCTCGCATTCGGGCTTGATTCGAAAATGATTGAGAAAGAATTCGGAATGCCGGTGATAAACATGGGACTGCATGGCAACTTCGGGCTTAGTTTTATTCTCAACAATGTGAAAAAGAATATCCGCGAAGGCGATATAATAATTCTTTCACTGGAATATTACCTCGATGAACTTTATTACAAAGATATAGATTACATCACGCATCTTTATCCCAAGGCGGAGGAATACATTGATCGGGACGGAGATTATTATTCACAAAAGGCAAAGTACTTCGTTAGTGAAGCGCAGGCAGGTAAGCAGAAGTTGTTCAATCAATTCTTTGACAAAGTGTTGAAGTTCAAAGAAGCAAAAGTCTTCGTATCGGATCAGCTTCATTCATACGATACGTTGATCTATTCAAGGAATGCATTCAATTCAAACGGAGATGTAGTAAGTCATATTGGTAAAAAATATCCCGATGAAATTCGCGGCAGGACTTTGATAGAGGCAAAAGATTATTCAGAAAGTATTAAGAAGCTAAATGACTTTGCCGAATATGTAAAAGCGCACGGGGCAAGAGTTTATTTTACATACGCAAGTTATCCTGAGACTGAATTTAAGAAAAACATTCTTGCAATAGAAGAATTTGAAAAACAGCTGAAGGATGACATGAAGATTGAGATCATCACAACACCACAGGAGATGATGTTCTCTGATTCTCTTTTTTTTGATACAGTCTATCATTTGAATGAAGAGGGAAGAAGAGAAAGGACGGAAATATTGATTGAAAAGATGAAAGAAAAAAAGATTGTAAACTAGCTGAGTGAAGCTTCTGCAAATTTATACACAGGGGCATTACATCAACAATCATTTGCTTTAACCAATTTTTATAACCTTCATGTCGGTCTGTTCAAGATTCCTTTTTATTGCAAGTATCAATTTGCTTTTAATCTCGCTGCTCCTGGAAATGACTGAGATTCGATAGTCAACTGACCATGACTGCGATTCAGCTGTCGAGTATGAAACTATATTTATGTTTAGATTTGAAATGAACTGAAACACTGCAACAGATTCAACTGAATCCACTATGATCCTATGAACATCATTGTCCTTGGTTGAAGTCTCAAGTTCAAGATTGATTATCTCTTTCTTGCTGTTGTTATTCATTGTCCAGTTGATGAGAGTTTTGGAAATAAGTTCTCCGTTTGGAACTATCATCTCGGAACCTTCCGTAGTAGTAATAATCGAAGAACGAATGCTGAGTTCCCTCACTCTGCCTGCAACACCGTTAACTTCAACAAGATCACCTATCTTAAACGGCTTTTCCACAGCTATGATAACTCCGGAGACAAGGTTGTTGACAATACTCTGCAAGCCGAAGCCAATGCCCACACTAAGTGCGCTTATCAGGATTGTGAGCTTATCAATCGGCATTCCTGATGCGGCAAGAGCGATGAGAAATCCAAATCCGACAATGAACAGTCTGACAATAAGAAGGAAGCCGCCGGAATTACCACTGTCATAGTTGCCCGAAGTTGTGTGTTTCACTTCAATAAGATCCTTCATTAAACCTGAAATGTAGAATGACAAGTATAACACGAAGTTGAAAATCAGTATTGTTCCAAGAGAGAATTCAATTGATCCTAATTTTCTTGGTACAGAAAGAAATGCTGACAGTTTTTCATAAATGTACATTAATGAATTCAGATCAACGAGATATGTCACCACCCAAAAGATAATGGCAAAGAACCACAGCAGCCTGAGAATCTTTGTTCTTACTGTCTCTATATCTATTAGGAATTTCGGGGTGAAGGAATTATAGAATGAGATCATGAGGTACAAGTAGTCCAGAATCGCATAAATTGCTATCATCAGGAAAAGCCCAACATAGAGAGCATTCATCCCGCTTGAGATGATTATTTTCGAAAGAGCTACTCTGCCTAATACATTCAACACAAAACCCGTGATCAGATGAGCAAGAAAAAAAATCATCAGGAACTTGACCATGTTCTGATTTCTGCGAATGTCCTTCGTAAACTTACTGAAGTTCTTGATGGTAAGATAAATCGGGACGATGCTGAGTGCATAGAGAATTCTTTCAGCCGGGGAAATCTGCGAGATGAAATCACTTAGTTTGATCAGGAGATAATAAACAAAAATGATAATATAATATGCCTTCAGCTCCTTGCCGACAAACTCTTTGAATACTATCAGACTAGTAATCAAAACTATGAAGAGATAAATCAACTGATTGAGAATAAGCGGCGGATATTCAAGAGAAAGCTGAATCAGGGCAAACATATAGATCAGACAAATCTGAACAGGGTATTTGTTGAGGTAGTTCAGAGGCATCATCTCTACTTCACCCTGCCTGCCTTTTCGGGTGAGATACTTCAAATAAATAAGCGGAAGAAAAGCAATCAAGATGAGGAATAATTTCAAAGGAAGTTTCTTTGACCACGTTTGAGCGAAGTATGTTGTCAGAGAAAAATAAAGCATTGAATAAGAATTATAAAGAACCGTAGAGTAATCAGAATAACTCTTAGCGAAAATGTTCCACAGAACCGGTTCATCCTGAGTTGTAAATTTTCTTTGTTCTTCCCTTATCTTTTCTTTTATGGTAAGATGCATTAGACCATTTTGCAGAATGAGGGTTCTGTTCTCCTTCTGTTTAGTATTGATAACATCCAGATGACTTGCAAAATATCTTCTCAATGTATCTGAAGATCTTTTGATCTCATTGAGTTCGTCTATGTAAACATCTCGCAGAGTAGTGTCGTTTAAGAGAGTTTTGTTGAAAGACTCCTCAGTCAAAGCTGTTGCTCTTCTGTGATAATCTGTGAAAGTGTTGGATACTTTGCTTATGTCTTCCTGAATTATCATCAATGCATATTCTATCCCTCTTGATTGTGATTCCAGGTCACTTAGTTCTTTAAGGCTAATACCTCTTTCTGATGATGACAGAATAATCTGTGATATAACATTGTCGTGTTCTCGCAGCCTTTCGAACTCATCATTCCACTGTGTAGAATCCAGACCTGCAAATGCAGGCAGAAGCAATTCATTGATCTGATTATTGGCAGTCTGCAGCCATTCCGACGGAGTCAAAGCCACTTGTATTTTTGCGTTACTCTTGTCGATGAATGTATTTCCACTCTTTTGTCCGGTGTAAGGGCTGAATAAATTCTGAGCAGTTGAAATTGATATTGAACCAAGAAGGAGATAAAATAAAAACAGGAGGGGTAATATAATCTTAAACGAATTTCGTATCATTGCATATGAAGTTAGCTAAACGAAATCAAAGTTAATACGCTTACTAATGACGAGAAGAAGGTACACTTTTGGTAGCAGATCGCAATTCCGGATTCAGAGCTTCACAGATCTTTATTCTCGTTTCAACTGAAATTTTGAATTGAGATAACGTGATATCATAACGGTGTTTTTAAACAGTTCATTTATTTTGAAATTGTATGGATTTGTAATTACGGGTAAGTTAGGCGAAATATAAAAAAAACTATTATGCCTGAGACTTTTGATTTTGACTCAATTCCATTAATGCTGTTGCTTTTAGTCACATTTGCGGTTTTCCTTTTTTCAATGTGGGCCGGAATTGTTTACGGCAGAAGATATGCAAAGGGAAAGAATGAACCCGGGAAGGGCTTCAGCGTAATTATTGGTGGTCAGTTGACTCTTGTAGCATTTATGATTGCATTCGTGTTCGGAATTGCATCTTCGAGATTTGATATGAAGCGCTCTAACTTGCTGGAAGAAGCAAATTCAATTGGTACAACATATCTGAGAACGGATCTTCTTGCCGATCCTGTAAGATCAGAGCTGAAAAATTTGCTTAAAGAGTATGTAGATTTACGGTTGGATGCATATTTCCATCCCGAGACTCTCCAGGAAGCTTTGAAAAAGTCTGATGAAATTCTGGACAGGCTATGGAAGTTATCTTCAGCATATGCCGAGTCTCAGCCGAGTTCCATGACAGTTGCATTGTATATTCAATCACTCAACGAAACGATCGATCTACATACCAAGCGGGTCACTGTTTCCATTGTTCAAAAGATACCCATTGCAATCTGGCTTGCAGCCTATTTGCTGGCAATCATCTGCATGTTTGTTATCGGATTTGAGTCAGGAATTGCCGATGCAAAATTGTCAGTCCCGGGATTCCTGTTTGCACTTACATTTGCGTTGGTTATAAATCTTATATCTGACCTTGACAGATCAAGAGAAGGCATGTTCAAAGTAAGTCAGCAACCTATGATTGAACTCCAAAGCAAAATTAACTCAGAGGTTAGGTAGAATTGCTGTTATATCATTTTCTTTCAACAACAACAGCTGTTCCGTATGCAAGTACTTCCGTTACACCCTGCATTACTTCGTTCGCATCATAGCGCATTCCGATGATTGCATTCGCACCGATCTCTTCTGCATGCTGTACCATAAGCTCGAAAGCATCCAGTCTTGTCTTTTCGCAAAGCTCAGTGTACAATGTTATGTTGCCGCCTACGAGAGTCTGAAATGATGCTCCGATATTAGCAAATACATTTCTTGATCTGACTATAATTCCTCTTACAATTCCGAGATTTTTTACGATCTTGCATCCTTCAAAGTCGAATGCGGTAGTCACAAAGTTACTGTCCATAAAGTTTTAGATTTTTTAGTGATGCAAATATATTCATTTCAATTGCTACAAGAAATTGCCGCAGATATTCTCATTAGCGTTTCGGAAAGTGTGTAAATTGGACATTAAATAATTCAGCATACTTACTTATTTGTGTTTGCTTTATTGCACGGAGACACACTGAGGAGGAGTCACGGAGTTTCACTGAGGTACTAACAAGTAAATGACCTATGTATTTTTTAGATACATGGGTATTGATTTCCACATGATTCCGAAATGAAGGGTCTTTCATAAAGTAAATAGTCAAGCAATTGTTTTGTTCCTGTTTTCTCTGTACCTCCGTGTTTCTATGTGGAACTCGTGTGATTGCAGGTTGATTTTTGAGAAGTGCAGATTTGAAATAAAGTTCTATGTACTTTCTCAATAACTCTGAATCCATCCCCGAATACTTCTTCTACCAGTTGTAAAGGTGTATTGCGGTTGATCCCCAGCTGACGGCAAATGTCATCAACATTCTTGCCTGCTTCGTGTTCCTTTAGAGCTTACAATATCTGGCTCTCCGTGAACTTTGATTTCTTCATCTTCTTGGTTTTTTAAAAGTTAGACATTTTTGTCTACTTTTAAACGGTAGGAGTTTTGGGGATATTTTCAGGGTGACATAATGTTTTCAATTTCTAATCTGTTGTTGGTGACCCCAAAGTTTGCAGGCGGTTGTTATGAGAAAGTCACTTGAGCAAAATGCAAGCTTTTGGAAACTCCTGACAATGGCAAGACTTGAAGAATTTATCATTGATTTCGAAGAAGAAGAATATTAACATAAATTAATTCTAACTCATTCAATAAGTATTATGAAGAAAACAACTTTACAATCTTCATTTAAGGTAACCCATGAAACTAGAATTCTTGCAATTGCAATGGCCGTAACTTTGATTGCCTCACTATTTTGCTTTACACACATCGTTGTTGCTCAATCTCCTCAGTGGAGTACATTACCTAACTCACCTTCAAGTGGAATCCGATTTGATGATGTTGATTTCACTGATTTGAATACAGGATATATAATCAATGGAGCTGCAGGTCAATTGTTTAAAACAACAAACGCGGGAAATAATTGGGATACACTTTTTAAGATTAATGGGAGCAGTTTAAGAAGTCTTGGCTTTTTTGATGCAAACACAGGGATCATTGGTACTATAAATGATGACACAAGTAAACTGATGTTTAGAACTACAAACGCCGGACTGAATTGGAACTATGTAAATAATTTTGAGGGAAAGCGTCCGTTGGGCATATGTGGAATCTCTATAGTCACGAACAATATTGGCTATGCTTGTGGAAGGTATTCAAGTCCCGCCAGAGTAGTGCGGACCACTAATGCCGGAGAATCATGGAGCATCGTTTTTAGTGACACTTCTCTTGCAACCAATCTTATCGACTGTTATTTTTGGTCTCCTGATTCGGGAATTGTTGTTGGGGGTTATGGTACAGCATGGACTACGACTTACTCAGTTATACTCTTAACTGCAAATGGCGGACAGACTTGGCAAAGGGTTTACAAGTCATCACGTATTAATGAATACTGCTGGAAGATCTCTTTTGTATCTCGCAGTACAGGATACGTTAGCATTGAGAGGTCCTCTTTTATATTGAAAACAACAAACACAGGTTTAAACTGGACTGATATGTTTGCTGTCTCCGGATATTATCAACAAGGAATTGGCTTTCATAACGAGAATACAGGATGGCTGGGCGGTTCCGGTACTTCTTATGAAACTACGAATGGCGGTAATAGCTGGCATGCTACTTTATGGGGACAAGGATTAAATAAAATAATATTCTTGAATGATACAATTGGATATGCCGCAGGTCGGAGGATTTATAAATATTCAAATGATCCTGTTGGGATTAATCATATCGGATCTGAAATTCCACAACGGTTTGAACTAAAACAGAATTATCCAAACCCTTTCAATCCGGTTACTAAAATTGAATTCTCAATCCCTGCCACTTCAGAATATTCAAACTTACATTTACGAATTTTTAATTCACTGGGTGGAGAAATTGCGACCTTAATTAACGAAACATTATCTCCGGGTACCTACGAAGTTGAGTTTGATGGTGGCAATCTTGCAAGTGGTCTATACTACTACAAGCTTGAACTTGGTGCATTCTCGGAAACGAAAAAAATGGTGCTCTTGAGATAAGGATTTCGAATGTGTTATTCCCTGCCCGCAGTCGGCTTAACAAGTACACTCTATGCCTGCCCACTGGCCACTGAAACCTGAAATGCATCTTGGCAGGCAGGCGGGCAGGCAGGGATGACGTGAAAGGGGTTGTCATTAATAATTCACACCAGCAAATTGTAAATTTTTGGGAACACCGAACAACAGCAAATAAAATTCCTTCCAATGCTGTATTTGTAAAAATATCTCTATAGATATTATGAAATATGTACTTAAAACTTCCCTAATTGTACTGTTCAACGTTTGCTTTTTGCAGAGCATCGCGAATTCACAAATGAATCTTGAATGGATGAAAAGATATCACGGATCTTATAGTGGGGGCTCAAATGGTGCGAATGCAATTGATGTTGATGATTCAGGAAATGTTTATGTTACCGGAAGTAGTCAAATCTCTTCATCAAGGTTCGATTATGTGACTATAAAATATAATAAGTTCGGAGATTCAATATGGACTTCTAAATATGGAAATGACTATAACATTTCCTACGACTTGGTAGTTGATGATTCAGGTAATGTATTTGTTGCGGGAGCTGGTCCAATAATCAAATATAATCCAAATGGAAATGTTGTTTGGGTGTCAGAAAACTATCAAGTAAATTATAAGATATTGCTTGACTCATTGGGAAATATTTATGTTGCTGGAGTCAGATGGTACCAATATATAACGTCAAAATATGATAAGTACGGTAACCGCCTATGGAATAAAATGTATAGTTATGAAGGAGTGTGCCGTTTGTATGATATGGTTATGGATGATTGGGGAAATATAATAATAACTGGAAGTAGTGAAGCAGATTCAACTGACTATGATTATGCAACTATCAAGTATTCAAACAATGGCAATCTTATTTGGATTAGAAGGTATAATGGATTAACAATTTCGGGAACACCATTTGATGCTGCTCATGCAGTTGAAACAGATAGATTTGGAAATATTTATGTAACAGGGAATAGCCGTGGACTTTCAGGAGGAGATGAGTGTGTAACAATTAAATATGATAGTTCGGGAAACGAAATATGGATTAAAAGCCTAACATCGGCTTCAGGGGCATATGACATCAAGCTTGATAATATGAATAGTGTTTATGTTGCAGGCAGATATGGAGGAAGCAGCTATACATTCAAATTAGATTTCAATTCAAATTTCTTGTGGGGTCAGTATTACTTTGGAGGAAGTCTCTTAGCAACTAACTTTCCTAAAATGATCCTTGATTCCGCGAGCAATGTTTATGTAACTGCAAATGCAAATACATCCGGCGCAGAAGATTATGCGTTTATAAAATATGATAGAGCTGGAAACAAATTGTATGATGTTGTTTACTCTTATTCGGCCATAGGAGCCGATTATGTTAATGATATTGCTCTTGATAAAAAGGGTGTAGTATACTTAACTGGAGAAGTTCAATCTAATGGCTATGCATTCGCAACAGTTAAATTCTCCCCAATAATTACAAGTATTTCAAATAACCTAAGCACAGTTAATAATTTTGAATTATCACAAAATTATCCGAACCCCTTTAATCCGGTTACAAGAATTGAATACTCTGTTAAAGATGCCGGACCTGTAAAAATAACCTTGTATGACATCATCGGAAGAATTATAGTTGTGCTTGTCAATGAAAACAAGCTGCCGGGCAACTATTCAATAGTCTTCAATGCTGGTGATTACAACGTTTCGAGTGGAATATATTTATATAAATTCGAGACAAACAACTTCACTGAAACCAAACGAATGATCCTTCTGAAATAAAAATTCTTAGTGTAATGTTTTTCCTACTTTCTCCCACACCCTAACCGGCGCTCCTCTGATATGCAGTCAGACCTGCCAGCAGTTGACTAATCAAGTACAATCTCAGTAAGCCGGAAACGACAGGTTCTCGGACTGCCTTTGTCACTTATTGTCCCCGCTTAGTTTACTATCAATCTCATTTTAATATTTCAGAGGGGACTCAGTGTAAAAGAAAGATACTCATTTTGTTAAGTCTTTATTTTTGGACTGGATAATTTTGCCAACGCCGATTTTCAAATTTATCCAAACCGAAACGCTATCATTTTCTCATGGTTTGATTAATCAATAGTTATTCTAAGTTTGGGCTTGTAAATTTGCGATCATTATGAAGGAAAAGAAGACAGTAATAGTTGCCGGTGCAGGATTTGGCGGACTTCAGGCGGTTAAGGCGCTTATGCGCGACGACCGGCTGGAGATCATCTGGATTGACCGCACTAATCATCATTTATTTCAGCCGCTCCTTTATCAGATCGCTTCCGCAGTATTGAGTCCGGCGGACATTGCAATTCCTGCAAGATCATTGACAAGGAATATTAAGAATGTGACTGTCATCATGGATGAGATAACAGGCATCGATAAAGAGAAGAAGGAAGTGAAACTTGGTGAACGAATTCTCAAATACGATTTTCTTATACTGGCACTCGGAGCAAAGACAGGTTACTTCGGAAAAAATGAATGGCAGAAATTTACTTCAGGTCTGAAGAATCTCAATGATGCTTTGCAGATCAGGAGAAGACTTTTGATATCATTTGAAGAGGCTGAAAATGATCCTTCAGTTGCAGCAGAGTTAATGAACTATGTCATAGTGGGCGGAGGGCCGACAGGCGTTGAACTTGCCGGATCAATAGCCGAATTGTCGCGCAGGATAATCAAGAATGATTTCCGAAACATAGACACATCGAAGGCGAAGATAACTCTCATAGAAGCAGGCCCGGATCTTCTGCCAAGCTTCGACAGAACGCTTTCAGTTTACACAAAGGAAGCGCTTCTCAAGAGAGGAGTGAATGTAATGCTTAACACGAGAGTCAAAGACATCTCTAAGCACAAGCTAACACTCAAGACGCTTGAAGGAGACAAAGAAATTTCGGCCAACATAATTATTTGGGCGGCCGGTGTTGAAGCCGTGCCGATAACAACAGAGATAACCAACAACCTTGACAGGCAGAAGCGAATACTTGTAAACCAATTCTGCTCACTAGGTGAACATCCGGAAGTCTTTGTAATTGGTGATATGGCAGCATTCAAAAATAGTGACGAAAAATTTCTTCCCGGCGTAAGCGCTGTGGCAATGCAGCAGGGAAGACATGTAGCAAGAACTATCAGAAGAGAATTGAGCGGAAAGAAGAGAGAACCGTTTTCTTATGTCGACAAAGGAAATATGGCAACAATAGGCAGGAAGGATGCCGTTGCGGAACTGTTTGGTTTTAAGCTGAAGGGATTCATAGGATGGCTTGCATGGCTTGGTGTGCATCTTTTCTATCAGGTTGGGTTCAAAAACAAACTCGACATACTATTAACCTGGATCTGGAGCTATCTTACATTTGGTGCGGGAGTGAGAGTGATAACTGATCCTATTCACGATTATGAAAAAGACGAATAGCATTTATGCGTAAAGGAACTAAAATCACTTACGACAGCAAACTTTTTTGTACTGAAATCCATACTGAATAAATTGTCCACACTTAAGCGCGCAATTGAAATAGCATTTGAAGCCCACAAAGATCAGAAAGATAAAAACGGCGAGCCATACTTTGGTCATGTTCTTCGAGTAATGAATTTGGGAAAAACGGAGAATGAAAAAATTTGCGGAGTGCTGCATGATTTGGTTGAAGATACAGAGTGGACGTTTGAAGACCTGCGCAGAGAAGGATTCAGTAAGACCGTTATAGATGCGCTCACCTGTGTTACAAAGATATCTGAAGATGAAGATTACGAAGAATTCACAAATCGGATTGCAAAAAATCGTTTAGCAGTAATTGTGAAAATTAATGACCTGTCTGATAACATGGATGTAAGAAGATTCGATGTCATCCGGGAAAAAGATATTCAAAGGCTCAACAAATATTTGCGTGCCTACAGAAGATTGACACAGATCCTGTCACAAAATACTGACTATTAAAAATAGACATTAACGGATTATGGCACCGGAAGGGAAAAAACATTTCTGCTACCGACTAAGTCTTCGTGAAGATCTGAGAGATTTCAAGAACTGGACAGAGGAAGAAAATCAGACTATAGGAGTTCATTTCAACTATCTCAAAGATATGCTGGAGGCGGGCAAACTTGTACTTGCGGGCAGAACAGAAAACATGCCAATGACAGACAAAGACATGGGAATTGCAATACTGGAAACTGATACGATGGAAGAAGCCGCGGAGATCATGACTAATGATCCTGCTGTGAAGGGCGGAATCATGTCGGCCGAACTGTTCGAATTCTCACTTGCGCTCTACAGGTGAAATGCAGTTGCAATGAAATTTATTTCTGTCTCGCAGACTCTAAAAAATAAATTCTGCAATCCGTCTTATTTTTATTAAGCGTCCGAATCAAACTATGCGGTGAGATAAGTTTATATGCACTTAATAATTCTATAAAAGGGATTCTTGCTTGATCGCCTTCTTCATACTTGTACCAAAGCCTTTTCGAAATCAGAGTTGTGAAAATTGAACGCATCATTTACAGAATCATTCTGAATAGTGCATGATTTCAAAATATTATTCGTATTATTGCATAATCTTTGATAACACTACTACATCAGCATGAAGTCATCTGACGAGATATTTCGTTTGATAAAAACAATGAACAGGAAAGAGAAGCTATTCTTCAGGAAGAAAGCATTGGCTTTTTATACTGATGAAGACGGCAATTATCGCAAACTGTTTGATGACATTTCTATTCAGGCGGAAGAGAGTGATGAGTATGATGAGAAGAGGATCAAGGAAGGAGAATACTCAGGAAAGTTCATGAAGAACCTGTCGGTGCATAAGAACTATTTGTATAGTATGATCCTGGAGTCTCTTGAACTATACAACAGAGACAGCAAGCACACGGTTACTGTCAGGAATCTCTTGTCACAGGCAGAACTGCTCTACGACAAAATGTTGTATGACCAGAGTCTTAAGCTCATTCAGCGCGCAAAGAAACTGGCTAAAGAAAAGAACATTGTTCATTTACGGTATGAGCTGATCAATCTCGAAAGAACGATCTTAAAATATACATTATCAACAAAAGATTATGAGAATTGTTGTGAGGAGTTGTTTGACGAACAATACGGAATCATAGATCAAAACAAAAACCAACTTGATTATTACAGACTCAATGAGCAAGTAGGCTTGTTCCTTAGAGCCTACGGAGCAGGAAGGACACGGGATGAAGAACAGCAAAAGAAGTTTGATGAAATATTCAGCAATCCTCTTCTGAAGAGTATTGACAATGCAAAGTCATTTATGAGCAAGTATATATTTTACAATCTGAATCTCCAGTATCACCTCACAAATGCAAACTACGAGAGAGCGTATGAATTTGCAAAAGCAGGGACCGAACTTTGGGAGAATAATCCGGGAATGCTCACAGGAAAACTTGATAACTATATATTCTCGCTGAACAATCTTAACAATGCACAGGACAGAGCAAAGAGATATGAAGAACAGAAATTAACTATTGAAAAGCTGAAGAGCATTCCGGCCAGGTATCCGGAGATTGTGACTGAAGCAAACAAGACTTTCATATTCTATTCTTCTTCTGTCTCTTTGCTTGCCGTCAGTATAACCGTGATTGATCAGATCAAGCTAAGATCCGTAATAAAAGAAACAACGGAAGGTATGAATGAATATGAAGAGAAAGTAACAACATATCAGAGAATCATTCTGTATTATTTCCTGAGTATTGCCAACTTTGTCATCGGAGATTATGAAAAATGTATTTACTGGAATTCCAGGATTTTTAATATTGGCAAGACAGATCTCTCGGAAGATTATCAGTGTTATGCAAGGATCATACAGCTCATTTCATATTATGAGCTCGGCTACATTGATGCTATGGAGTATGCTCTAAGATCGGCTTATCATTTTATCAGCAAGAGAAAGAGAATTTACAAATACGAGAATATAATTCAGCAGTATCTCCGCAAATCTTTCCGGGTAAAGAATGACGGAGAGCTTTACAGAATGTTTGACGATATGATGTTCGATCTCGGAGCGATTGCCGAAGATGAATATGAAAAGAATGCGTTTGATGCGTTTGATCTCAGGCCTTGGCTGGAGAGCAAGATCAAGGGGGTTTCACTTATTGATTTGCTCATTTCAAAACAGAAATCAGAGTCCTCACCTAAAAGAAAATAGATCAGCAGAATATTATAACCATTCTGAGGATACGGGAATTGTAGCATTATGTTTTTTAGCTCGATCCCAATCTCCCTGCCTGCCAGAATGCATTTCACACTTCAATGGCAAGTGGGCAGGCAGGCAGATTGGGAGAGTGCATGTCGTTATTAGAAAGTGCCCAATCAGAAGATTGGGCACCAGAGATGTTTGCAAAAACTATGACTCGCTCTATAGAATCTTATTTGGAAGGATCAGGTATCTCAGTTTCTGATTTATCTGTCTTTGATTTATCCGTATCCGGTTTTGCAGAGTCACTGCAAAGTCCGGCTATCTCATGAAACACGTCATGCATGGAAATCAGTGATTTCTTAATTTCTTCATCTGAAGCTTTGTTCGTGATCATGTCATTCATTGTTCTGCAGCCTTCCTCCAGCCTCTTTGCCGCATCATTAATGCCGGGAGTATTGAATTCGGCAGGAATGTCTTTGTTCAGCAATGCTGCTTTCTCAGACATCTCAAGGCTTCTGGTCTTAATAGGTTCGAGATTGCCGTCTTCCATCGGATGAAAAGTCTGTGACATTACTTCATGGAAATTCTTTAGCGCTGGCCATTTGTCAAAAGCAGATTGCGCCTGAACTGCTCCGGCATTAAGGATTAGAAATAAAACAAGACCGGATAGTACAAATATTACCTTTCTCATTGTTTGTTTTTTAAGTTAGTAATGATTTGATTGGTTTGTGTTTGGTATTTTTGAAACATGAAGCTGTTGAATTCTATACTAAACTTTTGAAAGTGTTGACTTCTCCATTAACAGATCGCTGTATGAATATTTAATACAATCGTTCTCATCAATACCAAAGAACCCGAAGTATTTCATGCATTGCTCCTTAAGTTCATCAATCAAGATATTTCCTGTATCGTCAATAGCTTCAACTTCGATGTACAAGCCCAGGTCTTTCACATCATCAAAATGGAATTTGACATTATCAATGAAGTAGATCTTTCGGATTTTTTCAACGACCACTTTAATGCTGTGAAGCTTTGTAAGAATCTTTTTCAGAGCTTTGCATTGCTGATGTTTATACAGCAAAACATCTGATTGTCGTGCGCCCGACTTGTCTTTCCGTTCATAATAAATGAGTGCAGTTTCAATATTGCCTTCGCGAAGTTTTAGTCTGCCATGAGGTACTTCAAAGTAGGTATCAATCTGATAATCCTCACCGATGTATTTCGGATGAAGTGTCAGGAGTTTGTCTTCGGGGATCCTGATATCCGGCACTTTCGCCTTGAATTCAAAATTGGTGATCTTCATCGCACTTCATTTTTCTTGTCAAACTTACATTGCGGGAATTCTTAATTCAATTCTCTTTGTAGTTTATTCTATTGATTGTGTTTTGCAGATCAGGAGTACCTACTCCTTCTTAACAGAATGGCGCCGCCTTCACCCTTGCATTAATTTGATGGCTGCTAAACAGCGACTGAATTTTTGGATTTTAAGCATATCTAAATTGAATTAGATTAGTAATAAATAACCTGACCCATTATGATCAGGGTGGAGATATTATGAAAAGGTTGTTTTGGTTCTTTCCGATCTTGGTACTTGCATTTTCACTATCAAAAAGTTTTGCAACACTTCCTGACACATTAATACAAAGCGTTTATCCTGCTATCAACGCACTCGATGTTCCTAAGAACGCAACAGTATTTGCACAGTTTGAAACATCTGAAATAAATCCTGCTACAGTCAACTCTTCCACTGTTAAAATTCACGGATCGTTAACAGGCTATTTGCAGTGCAACATTTTCTGGAATTCATCCCAGAAGAGATTGTTTGCAGATCCGGTCAAGAATTTCAAAAGTGGAGAAAGAATTCTCGTGTCCCTGACTTCGGGCATTAGGACCTTGTCAGGTACAGAGATTGATCCGGTTACATGGAATTTTACAGTCGCTTCAACCGGTGGCAGCATGCAGTTCAGTAAGTTCTCTTCGGCGGATGCAGGTAACGCCGAGATAAGTTCGGTCATTCCCGGTGACATTGATCTTGACGGAGACATTGACATTGCACTGCTGATGACGAACAGTAATGAGATTGTATTGCTTAAGAACAACGGCAGTGGCACATTGTCCATTTTTGGCAATACGATTGTTCAGCCGCCGGGAACAAGATTCATTGTGATGGCAGATTTTGATTCGGATGGTGATCTTGATCTTGCTTCGGGCACTTCAGTATTTACCATGAGCGTCTTTATGAATGACGGCTTTGGAATTTTCATTCATCATGCAACCTATCCGAACCTCGGAGGGGCATTTATGACTTACGCAGACAGCTTCGGCGACGGCGATATTGATTTGGTGGGAGGTATCAGGCCGGAAATAGGCGTAGGCTTGAACATCGCTTCTGAAAATGACGGAAGCGGCAACTTCTCATTGAGACACTTGTGCCTTTCCTCATGCGCTTGTTGCGTAATTAATTCTAATCATCAGTACTTTGCTCTTCTCTCCGGAGATTATAATAACGACGGCAGGAATGACCTGATTGTTTCAGGGATGATGAGGGATCTTGTCAGTGCATGTTATTGCGAGTACTCCGATTTGTTCTGTGGCAACGATATGGGATACGGCTTTGCCGTCAGCTTACCGTCATTGAGTCAACACAGTCCGACATTGAATGCAAACGATCTTGACGGAAACGGATTCATTGATATCATCAAGAGTCCTGCAGGCATTCTTCTGAATGACAGCATGGCTTTTGCAGTCAGCAGTTTTCCAGGAACCGGCGGACTTTATGCTACAGGAGATCTTGACGGTGACGGAGATATTGATATTGCTGAGAAATCGGATATCAGCCGCAAGCTGAAATTTCTTAGGAATAATGGCAGCAGTGATTTTCAGCTCTTCAAAGAAAGGAATTCAATGCTGACATCCGGACATTCTGCAATCGCAGATCTTGACGGAGACGGAGATCTTGACATTGTTAGCGCAAATAGCGAACCGGGAACTGTATCCGTATTTAAGAATGATGACTGCACAGCACAAACATGCACTCTTACCGGCCCGGGTATTGTCCCGCCGAAAACGATCACTCAATACACAAGCTCAGTCTTGGTCGGTGATTGGTCTGTTTTAAATTACGGCGGCAGTAATGCAAAGCTGCACACTGCCCATGCAAATGATACCGTTTCACTCAATACCGGCGAATACTCAGGAGTAGCAGAACTTAGCTACAGATACACTGATAATTGCGGAATCCATGTTGAGAATATTCTTATTACCATTGAATCTCCTCTTCCGGTTGAGTTGATTTCATTCACCGGCGCATTTGTAAACGATGCTGTTCATCTTAAGTGGTCAGCGTCTGATGAGATCAACAATGCAGGTTTCGATGTTGAGGCAAAAGACAATCTCAACGGCTCTTGGAAAAAGATCGGTTTCGTCGAAGCAAACGGATCATCGGCAGGTGTCAACGAGTATGAATATGTTGACAACGAGCCTGCTTCCGGTACGTTGTACTATCGCTTAAGGCAGATTGATTTCGGTGGCAACTTCAAATACTATGAACTTGCAGACGCTATTTTTGTCAATGAACCTGAGAACTACATGTTGTTGCAGAATTATCCGAATCCTTTCAACTCATCAACGATTGTAAGGTACAATATTCCCGAATACGGAAGAGTAACAATCACATTGTATGATGTAATTGGTAGAGTGGTATCCGTACCGGTTGACGAATCTAAGTCACCGGGAAGATATTCCGCAAAGATCGAGCTAAGCGGTCTAAGTTCCGGGATCTACTTCTACGAATTGAAGACAGCACACTTCAGAGATGTAAAGAGGATGATGTTGATAAGGTAAGAAGTCAGATGTTCAACCGGCAACAATGTCTTTGGCCAATTCTTCAGACATTGTACAAGCGGGGAGTCTGAGCGTTTTGCTTTGTCTTGTGTTTTGTCGCGCGAGCAGAAAGTTTTTTCCGCTTTGCTTTTTGAACTTTCATAATCGCTCTGAACTCCTTTAGCTCTTTGTCAGACCAAGGTTCAGATTTGATTATTAAGTCAATTTTTTTTGATTCTTTGATTAAGCTCATGTCCTTAGGTTTTAAAATATTGTGAAACGAGTTTGGCCGCTGCTATAGTGTCAATGTACATCCTGCGTCCACCCAAATGAGTTGCGCCGAGTGTGTTTTGATAATGTTCAATTAAAGCAGTCTTGCTGTCGAACGCAACAAAACCTTCATAACCTCGATCAAACGAAACTTTGCACGCATATGAAACTAAATTACCAGGAATCCCAAGATACAATTTCTCCTTGCCAAGGTTGAACTTTGCGCTCTCAAGCAGATGCATAAAAATGTGGTCTTCCTTATCTTCGATACTTAGAAGTCCGTGAATAATTGTCGGATTGTTGACTGTTGTAAGTTTATAAATCTGCTTTGAATTGTCTTTGAATTCGGATTTCCAATCGAAGTTCCAATCTTTTCGCTTGAAGGATTTAATATCTTCGTCATTTATCTTAACAATTTTGGTGTCAAAAACCTCTCCCGAAAATGTGTTTTCAATAGAACTTGTCAGCTTGTCGATGAGAAATTCCTGATATTTGTTTGACCTTTGGCTCACTATTCAAGAATACTAAAAAATGTCGATAAAAGAAAATGTGTTTTACGGAATTGTCTTCCAGCATATTGCTGGTAATGTTTTCTCAACTCGCCCCCAATCTTCCTGCCTGCCAGAATGCATTCCACACTTCAATAGCAAGTGGGCAGGCAGGCTGACTGGGAGCGTCCATGTCGTAATCAGAATGTGCCCAATCAGCAGATTGGGCACCGGAGAAATTGCTTCTTCTCACAAAAGAGATATGAAAAGAGAATTTTTGATAATCATCGAAAAAGGAAAAAACAATCTAAGTTCTTATGTCCCCGATTTACCCGGATGTGTAGCAACTGCAGATACGGAAGAAGAACTAATCAGACTCATGGAAAAAGGTATAGAATTACACATTGAGGATATGAATCGAAGAGGTTATAAAATTCCGTCTCCTACCACCAAGTCAGCTAAAATTGAGATTGCCGCTTAAGGAACTGATCACTTCTCCATCCACGCTGAGTCTCCCGCTTTGTTATCTAAAAATCCCCTATTAATATTTCAGATGGGACTCGTATGATTGCATGCAAAGATTTCGGGGGTGTAGTTCTCAGTGAAGTGCCAAGAAGCGGGTAACTAGGCTCTGAGTAGATTGATCGCCAGAGATACAGTATTAAATAATGCTCAACATTAATATTATTCCTTTAAAATTATCCGCATATGAATTAGCTTCAAACAAAAAAGGGAGGAAGTATGAAGATTCTTTTATTCATTTTTCTGATTTCAATTTCAATTCTGTTACAAACAAATCTTTTACAATCTCAATGGTCATCCAATCCTCAGACTAATCTAAGGATCTGCGAGATTAACAATGCACAGCTCTTGCCAAAGATAGCAGCTACAAGCGACGGAGGTTGCTTCATAAGCTGGTTTGACGGAAGATCCGGCTCGCTTAGAGTTTACATTCAACGGTTGAATGCACAGGGCGCAAAGCAGTTTGCTGATGACGGCCTGCTTGTCAGCAGCAATCCACAAAACGGTTACATCGGCCAATACGATCTGAAAGTTGATGCAGGTGATAATGCAATTCTCGTGTTCTCCGACATCCGTAATTCGACTGACACAATCTCAAATCCTTTTGCTTATAAGATATCTTCAACAGGACAATTTCTTTGGGGAGCCAACGGCGTCACGCTTACAAATCAGATAACCAAGTATCAGGTGTGGCCAAAAGTTGCGCCTCTGTCTGACGGCAGCTACGCTATTGTATGGTGGTTCATAAATTCATCCGAAAAGAATTCCTGGTTTACAATGCAGATACTTAGTTCATCAGGAGTTCCACAGTTTGCAAATCCAATTGATGTAAAAGATCCCGGCAACAAGCGCTATCAGTATCCGGATGTTGTTGCCGCTGAGAACGGAAACTATATAGTCAGCTGGGTTTACGGACCGAAGGACACTGTCGGAAGTTTTGTGCCTGATAACGTTTCAATCTTTACAATGAAATACAATTCTTCCGGCAACCCGGTTTGGAATACAATGCCTACAGTTTTTACAGGTACGGGAAATCGTGTGCCGATCTATTGCGTGCCAAAGATCTATTCCGACGGAGCAGGCGGCGCGTTGTATTCTTACTTCACTTTAGAAAATAATCTGCTGTATTCCAGGGCACACAGGTTCAGCGCTGCAGGACAAGCGGTGTTTCCTGTGAACGGCGTTGAGGGTTCGTTGAATAATCTTTTCTTTCACGTTGATCCATACATAGCATTTATGAACTCAACCAACGAAGCGTTCATGTTCTGGACGGACGCTGATGCCGCTACTCAGAATAATCAGGCAATCTTCGGACAAAGGTTTTCATCTGCAGGCGCCAGACTTTGGGGAGACAACGGAAGAAGTTTCTCACCGCTTGATACATTCTCGATCTTTGGTATTTCATGTCATGCAAAGGATACTAATGTTGTTGTAGTGTATTCAAAATCCGATCTGAATGTGGAAACATACGGATTCAAAGTTCAAAGAAGCGGACAGTATTTCTGGAATAGTCAAGTAGTCTTAAGCAATGTTGCAAGTCCGAAGGCAGCGGCTGTAACGGCAATGACAAACACCGGCATGGTTGCGGGCGCCTGGCTTGACGGAAGAAATGCAACAACTTTCGGAGACGGAGGAATTTACGCGCAGAATCTGAATTACAACGGCACACTGGGACCGGTGGGAATCAATCAGATCTCGACGGCATTGCCTGAGAAATTCACTCTTTCTCAGAATTATCCAAATCCTTTCAACGGGCAAACGATGTTGGAGTTTACAATTGTTCAGAGCGGAAATGCAAGCCTTGAAATATTTGACATGCTTGGAAGAAAAATTTCCAATCCGGTCAATGAGAATCTGAATCCCGGAACATACAGTTACAGATTAACTTCCGGTGATTTGCCGTCCGGTGTATATCTCTACAGACTTAGTTCGGGAGGAAGTGCAATTACAAAAAATCTAACAATATTAAAATAGAATGAAAATCTCTGAAGCAAACTGGATGCAGATAGAAGAGTATCTGAAGAAAGACAACAGATGTGTAGTACCAATTGGCTCTACTGAACAGCATGCATATCTGAGTCTTGCAACAGACAGCATACTTGCCGAGAAGATATCCGTTGATGCGGCTGAGCCGCTGGGTGTTCCCGTATTTCCGGTAATGCCGTTCGGGCATACGCCTATGTTCATGGAATTCCCGGGAACGATAGATCTGAAGCTTGACACTCTTAATCGTGTTATGATTGACATTCTGGATTCGCTTCGTCATCACGGATTCAGAAAGATATTGATAGTGAACGGACACGGAGGGAACATGCCTGTTGAAGATTCTGTAAACGAATGGGTAAAATCCAAGGCAGACATGCGCGTTAAGTTTCACAACTGGTTTCGCGCGCCGAAGACATGGGCAAAGACCATGGAGATTGATCCGGTTGCATCGCATGCATCTTGGATGGAAAATTTTGAATGGACAAGACTGCCGGGATTAATACAGCCGCGTGAGCAGAAACCCATGGTGGATCTGAAGAAGCTTTCAGCAGCTACAGCCGTAGAGGCGAGGAAGATGCTCGGAGACGGAAGCTGGGGAGGATTATATCAGCGAAGCGATGCAGACACGGATGTGTTGTGGGATGTGGCAGTTAGGGAAACGAGAGACCTGATTGAGTTTGATTGGGGTTGATGTAATGCTCCATGCGGTTTTCTCCGGCTCTATTGCGGGACTCCGAGAGGTCGCAGGTAGATGCATAAGATCAACTCCACATCCGCAGCGTCCTCGGAAAATCACCGAGTGACACTGCGGAGACAAGAAGATCGTCAGAGTCTTGTCAACACTCCGGGGCTTGAGAATTTTTCTGTTCGCCAGCTTCCAATATGCCGCCCCTACAGGGCTGGGATTAAGAATTAGGAATTACGAATTAGGAATTACGAATTACACATTTCCATTCTCCATTTTCCATTTTCCACTTTCCACTTTCCATTTTCCACTTTCCACTTTCCATTTTCCATTTTCCATTTTCCACTTTCCATTTTCCATTTTCCACTTCAAGGAGTTACTTTGCTCACAAAATTATTCGAGTTGTTGTCCACCAACAGCGCATCAGTCGCATCAACAGAATAATCTCCGTTGACATCAGTATTTAAATAACCCGTAAGATAATTGTTAGCATCGTTGTCAATGAGCAGTGCATCAGTGGCATCGACAATTCCGTCCTGATTAGTATCGCCGCTGTAGATGGCAAAGCGAACCGGCGAGTTGTCAACCTGAGTCATGTTGTTTCCATAAGCTCTGTTTGCAGCAAGAGTGAAGTCGTAATTAGTGTTCACATTTCTTTGCAGAGTTACGGGATAACTGCACCATGTCTCAATGCTGTTTCGATGTCTGACATCAAGGTAGTAATTTCCGGAAGGAGCATTATTGAAATAGAACTTTGTCGTAAAGTTGAGTTTACTGACGACGGCCTTTGCCTGATCAATTACCGGGTACGGATAAGTAGTACTTCTCAGATTCACTTTGACAGTATCGGATGAATACATTGTCTCGGGTCCCGGCTGATAGAACGCCTGCAGAATAACTTTCATAGTCAATATGCAATGATTGGCAGGGTATGATGAGAGGAAGAGATATCCTTTACCTGCGTAAGCACCTGCATCGCTGTTAAGGTATGCTCCAATAATCGGATCGCTAAGTCCGTCAGCATTCACATCTCCGGCACTTGCAACAAACCATCCAAAGTAATCCTGCGTCTTGCCTGTCATTACAATGTCAGCAATGTTGGTTATTATTTGTCCGCCAAAATATATGTAAGCTCTGCCTGCCTCAGCTCCTCCGGCATCGTTGTAAACAGCACCTATAATCATATCAGAAAATCCGTCCCCGTTTATATTTCCGGCGCTTGAAACGCAGACTCCGAAATAGTCATAGGCACTCTCACCATAATAGTTCAGATCCACGGTATTGTCCATTGATGCTCCGCCAAAGTAGAGATAAGCTCTCCCTGCATCTGTTCCAGCCTGATCATTTCCATAAGCGCCTACAACTACATCGGAAAACCCGTCACTGTTGAAGTCTCCTGCCGAAGCAACACAATATCCGAATGCATCTCCTGTACCTCCGCCGTTTAGCAGCACATCGGCTGTGTTATCAGGTGAAGGACCCCCGAAATAAATGTATGCTCTGCCGAAATCATTTCCCGCTGCATCATTTCTGCTTCCACCGATTATGATGTCTCCGTATGTATCTCCGTTTACATCACCTGCAGATGCAACGGACACTCCGAAAATATCATTGGTGGCAGCGCCGGTAAAGACAACGTCAGCAACATTGTCCATAGTATAACTTCCGAAATACACATAAGCCCTTCCAGCATCAAATCCCGCAGCGTCATTGTACAAACCGCCAACAATGACATCGCCCCAAATATCTCCAATGTTGTCGCCGTTGAAATTGCCTGCCGATGCAACACGAAAACCGAACTGATCATAAGCGCCTTCACCGGTCATTATTGCGTCAGGAATATTATCCATAGAAGGTCCTCCGTAAAAGAAGTAAGCTCTCCCTGCATCAGTTCCGGCTGCATCATTCAGAGGCGCGCCTACTATCACATCACTGTAGAGATCCGCGTTCACATCTCCCGCTGAAGATACAGAAAATCCAAACTGATCTCCTGCTGTAACGCCGTTGAGTATTTTATCCGGTACATAGTCCATCGGATTTCCTCCATAGTAGATATATGCTCTGCCGGCATCAGTAGCTACTGCATCGTTAAATCTTGCACCAACGATCACATCAGAAAATCCGTCTCCGTTTACATCACCGGCGGAAGCTACGGAGTAGCCGAGCCAGTCACCG
The DNA here is from genome assembly GCA_016704345.1 of Ignavibacteria bacterium. GTDB lineage: Bacteria > Bacteroidota > Ignavibacteria > Tepidaquicellales > Tepidaquicellaceae > JADJAH01. The sequence goes on from JADJAH010000016.1 coordinate 137,684, forward strand.
GCAGCTTCTCCGGTGAATCCTTCATCTGTAATATCCGGAGATGAATTCGAATATGTGAAGATGTACGCATTGCCCGGAATATTTATGTTATAGCCCCCGGCGATAATGTCAGGGTTGCCGTCGCCGTTGACATCACCCGCATAAGATGCAGACATGCCGAAATAAATGTTTGTATTTACCCGCTCACCGGCTATTATGTAATCGGCAATATTATCGACAGCCGGTCCGCCGAAGTGCATGTAAACTCTTTTAGCAGGATAGGCGCTAACCATGAAATCAGCATAACCGTCTCTGTTGTAGTCACCTGCGGATGAAACGGAACTTCCCAATTGATAGTACTGATCCAGTCCTATTATGGTAATGTCAGGAGAAGTGTCCATTGACGGTCCGCCGTAAAAAACCTGCACCTGCCCTCTGCTGTCAATTCCGAGCCAGTCGGGAACTGATCCCACAACTATAAGATCCGGATAGCCGTCAGCATTTACATCACCTGCGTTTGCCAATCGAATACCGAGTTTATTGTTTGTTCCTGATCCGGTGATAGTAACATCGGCAATGTTATCCATTGCAAAACCGCCGTGATAAATGAATACTCTTCCCACGCCGCCCGCATCGATGTATGCTCCAACGGCTACGTCTCCAAACGAATCTCCGTTGATATCTCCTGCAAATGAAACAGCATATCCGTAAAGTCCTGAGCCGGTCATCACAACGTCAGCAACATTATCCATACTGCTTCCTCCAAAGTAAACATACGCCTTGCCGGCGCTTCTTGCGCCTACTATTACGTCGTTGTAATCATCGTTGTTTAAATCTCCCGCGTTTGATACTGATGAACCGAAGTAGCTGTTTGTATTCTGTCCCGAGAGAATCAGATCCGGAACATTGTCCATGTTTGGACTGCCGAAGAAAATGTATGCTCTGCCGATGGTCGAGTTAGAAGATTCGGCTCCGATGATAATATCCGCATATCCGTCTGTATTGAGATCACCTGCTGTTGAAATTGAATTGCTGAATGACTCCGAACCATTCTGCGCATAGAATATCACATCAACATCGTTATCCATCAACTTTCCTCCGTAATACAAATAAACCATTTGATAATTGATCGAAGTAACCATTACATCTCCGTAACCGTCACCGTTTACATCGCCTGCATCTTTGGATACGAGTCCGTAGTAATCACTGCCGCCCGGACCGGAGAAAGTAGCGATGGGAGTTGCAACATAGTTTCTTGTATTTGTATAAAGCCAGGCCTTTCCTGCGTCAGTACCCGCCTGATCATTATATGGTGTACCAATGATGAGATCAGTGTATCCGTCTTTGTTTACATCGCCGGCGGATGCAACTGAGAAGCCGAACTGATCACCTGCAACACTTCCGTTGAAGATTGCATCCGGCACATTGTTTACAACCGTTCCTCCCCAGTAAAGATACGCGCATCCGCTGTTGCTTCCGCCTCCGTCATTCTGACGTGCACCGACTATGACGTCTTTGAAACCGTCACCGTTTACATCTCCTGCCCCCGAAACGGATCCTCCGAACAGATCAGTGGTTGCAACACCATTGAGAATAACATCCGCAGTACTGTTCATGTTTGTACCGCCGAAGAAAATGTATGCAGCGCCGGCTTGCGAGTTGAAATAGAATGCACCGACAATCACATCATCAAATCCGTCTCCGTTCATATCGCCTGCCGAGCTGACGGACGAGCCGAAGTAGTCTGCAGGTGTTGCGCCTGTCATTTGTATATCGGCTACATTGTCCATGCTTTGTCCGCCAAGATAGATGAAAGCCTTACCGTATGATCCCGGTCCGAGAAGTTCGCTGACTATGATGTCTCTGAATCCGTCTGTGTTGACATCTCCCGCTGAAGCAACAGAAACTCCATATCCGGAACCTGAATCGCCGGAAGCGAAAATTATGTCAACACTGTTATCCATAACTCCCGAGCCGAAGAAAGCAAAGGCTCTTCCTGTGTATCCTGAATAAGCATAAGCTCCGACAATGACGTCTGAGAATCCGTCACCGTTAACGTCGCCGGCAGTTGCGACTGAATAGCCGAAGAGTTCGCCTGTTGTAAGTCCGCTGAGAATAACATCTGCAACATTGTTCATTGAACTGCCGCCGTAATAGACATTGGCGTTGCCTGTGTTGGAAGCAACTCCGATGGCACCGGCAATCACATCAGCATAGCCGTCGTTGTTTACATCTCCGGCTGAAGAAACCGAATAGCCCAGCTTGCCTCCGGAAATGTTTCCCGTGATTATTACATCAGCAGAATAATCAATTACAGAACTACCGTGATAAATATAGACTCTTCCCGCATCGGTTCCTCCTGCATCATTGAACGGTGCTCCGACTATGATATCGCTAAACCCGTCTGCGTTGACGTCGCCGGCCGAGGCAACAGCAAAGCCATAATAATCAATTGCCGCAGCTCCCGTAAATGAATACTCCTGAAATGAATCTCCTTCTGCGGAGTCGGTTCTATTAGTATTAGCAGAGTTGATAAGCGGGAGTCCTTTTTCATCAAGAAATTTTTTGATCTGCTGATCAGGCAAGAGTTCTGTACCTCCGGTATTGTCGGAGGGATTATCGGGCATTGAAAGTCTGTCATTGTTCTTTTCATTCAATTGAAATGCATGTCCGGTTGAACACAAGAGAATTGAACAAAGAATTACAGGCAAAGTAATGCGGAAGAAGTTCTTCATATATTTGTCTTCATTAATAATTTCATTCAAAGTAATGAAATTCTTTTTTTGATGTGCGGGAAAATTCAGAGAGCCGGTTTTCTGTTTGAGTAAGATGTGGCAGTGCTTCTATGCGTCTTTATTTGGTAAGTTTGCATTGGCTGTTTTAAGAGAGTCACCTGAACTCAATGCAAACTTTTGGGAACACCTAACAACGGCTGGAATATTGTGATGTCGGGACTTTCGCTCCGACACAAGTTAGATAATTGTTTCAAGACGAAAGTCCTGACGTCATTATGTGATTTTTGAAATACCTGTATTTCTGCAAGACTATGGCATAGGACTTTGCAGACACTTCAGTCTTCCGAAATCACGAAGTATGCATAGACTCCTCCGCTGGCTGATTATTCTCCTTGCTGAAGAGTTTTTCATATGATCGGTCTGTATAGAAAACAGATTTCAATTCTTCAATCTTGAACAGAGCAGATGCAAAGAGATCTTGTTTTAAGCCAGGTTGCAGAAAATCTTTTATGACAATGTGCTCTGAATAGTTCAGCGCATATTCAAATAATTCCTCTATGAAGTTGTTTGTTGGACTCCAGCTTGTATGTAGCCTGTAGCCCTGACTCGCCCATATGCCAAGCTTGATGATGTTTCTTAGTCTATCTGTCATAGACAAAGCTCCGCTGCCATGTGCATTGTCAGTAAGGTCAATGGCTTTGATCTCAAAGGTTCTGAAATCCGACATTGCCAATGCATCGTCGGCCATTTCTCTGATATAGAGATCCTTATAACACAGCCATTTTGCATTTACAAGCACAGGCTCTGTTAGATCATTTTCATCAAGAAGAGTATGAAGCTTAATTACTTTTTCATTAAGAGACCAATCCATAGATGAGAGGTTTTCAAGATTCTTCAGCAGATTCTTCCTGTTCACCTGTGTATCGCTAATTGTCAGAAGATAATTCAGATAATTCAGAATTAGAGAGTAATGATTTGTCAGGATTCTGACATTGGGTTGAAGCTCTTCGGGGATATAATCATTAATGAACATCCCCAATCCTTTCAAGCCGTAGTGATCGAAGTGTGCGCGCTTCTCGAACCTTATCAGATCCTCTATGCAATCATGCAGGAAGGCAATTGTGCAGAACTTGTGCGACCCGGGGATATCAAAACCGAGTGTATGGACAAGACCGCCAACCCTTGATGGATGTGCTGCAGCGGGAATCTCACATTTTCGCTTCAGCCGGTATGTCTTGTAAAGCGCTGTTATTGTCTGAACGGTGTCGGAATATTCACCATATATTGGATATATATTATCAATGCCGGGGATCTCATTGGTCAGTATCTTTGAATGAAGAGCGGCATACTCCTCATTCATTGCAAGCCTGGCGCGTGCCTCAGCGATCACGGAAGGACCGGCAGTATGTTTGCGTATATTTTCCGTTTTGACCGGGAAAGCTTCGAAGTGCTTTTCGAGATTGTAAGTGATATGCGTTGCGAGATTCCCGAAAACTTTGTTGAGATCTTTCTTGTCCGGTATTTCGCTTCTTAGAATCGAATTCAATATCTCCGAAGCGGAGAGATAGTTTGGGTGTAGCTTTAGTTCTTCAATGGGGTAAAAATTGTGCATTTTATGGGTACTCCTTTCTTCACCGAATGTATGAAAAATCTCGTAGTTAATATATACTTATCTTATGGAATTCCTTGAATAGTGGGATTTGAGCGAGGTCAATTGTTTTAACTTCCGGAGGCACTATTGATTCCGATACTAAATGAAATCACAGTTTTCTTGAAGCTTTGTCTGATCCGCTATCTTGGCATGCTGTTAGTGACCCAAAAGTTTGCAGTGGCCGTTTTAAGAGAGTCACCTGAACCCAATGCAAACTTTTGGGAACACCGAACAACGGCTGGAACATACACATTCAAAATACAATTTGCCGTTCTAATGTATTGTGCATGACACCTCTCACCCCAGCCCCTCTCCCTCCGGGAGAGGGGTTTCGTCACTTTCCGTGAATCGATTTAATCAGTTTCTCAATTCTCCACTTTCCATTCTCCATTTTCCATTTTCCATTTTCCATTTTCCATTTTCCATTTTCAATTTTCAATTTCACGGAGTTACTTTGCTCACATAACTATTTGAGTTGTTATCAACTATCAGCGCATCTGTTGCATCAACCGAATAATCTCCGTTCACATCTGAGTCAACGTATCCGGTAGCAAAATTGTTAATGTCATTATCAATTATCAGTGCATCTGTTGCATCAACTATCCCGTCCTGATTTACGTCGCCGCTGTAAACAGCAAACCTCACCGGTGAGTTGTCAATCTGTATCAAATTGCTGCCATACGATTTGTTCGCTGCATTAGTGAGATCATAATTTGTGTTCACGTTTCTTGTAAGCGTTACAGGAGATGTACTCCATGTCTCAATGCTATTCCTATGTCGAACGTCGAGATAGTAATTTCCTGAAGGCGCAGTTCTGAAGTAGAATTTTGTCGTGAAGTTTGTCTTACTTACAACCGCCTTTGCATTGTCAATTATGTTGTATGGATATGTCGAGCTTCTGAGATTTACTTCTACTGTGTCAGGAATGTTCATAGTTTCATTTCCGGGATTATAGAAAGCCTGCGGAATCACTTTCATAGTAAGTATGCAATGTTCAGCTGGTTCTGATGAAAGGAAAAGATATGCCCTTCCTGCATCGTAGCCGGTTGTGCTGTCAAAGAAAGCTCCGACAATCTGATCACTCTTGCCGTCACCGTTCACGTCACCGGCATTTGCAACGCACCATCCGAATGCGCCTCCGGCTGTCTTCCCTGTCATTGTGAAATCAGGAGTATTGACCATGGAAGGTTTGCCGAAATACACGTAGGCCTTTCCAAAGTTCGGTCCGGCTTGATCATTTCCGTGAGCACCAACGATCACATCCGGAAAGCCATCTGCATTTACATCTCCGGCGCTTGATACATAAACACCGAGATAATCACCCGCGGCTTCTCCGGTAAACCAGACATCTCTTAGGTTATCCATTTGTAGATCACCATAATAGAGATAAGCTCTTCCACCGTCCGGAAAGGATTCATCATTTCCGTATGCGCCAACCAATACATCTTTGAAGTAGTCTCCGTTCACATCTCCGACACCGGCTACTGATGTTCCAAAATAATCATACGGACTTGTTCCGTTCAGCGTAACCGACGGAAGGAGAAACGGACCTCCGAAATAGACATAAGCTCTTCCGGCATCTGTCCCGTTTGCGTCATTCTTGCTTGCGCCGATGATAACATCTCCATATCCATCATAATTAATGTCATCTGCTTTCGATACAGAAGATCCATACCAATCTCCTGAAGATTCACCGTTAAATATTACATCCGGGATGTTATCCATGTTGGTTCCTCCATAGAAAATGTAAGCAGCTCCGGAAGAGGTTGCACTTCCCTGTGCGTATATTGCTCCGACTATCACATCATCATAAACGGTACTAAATCCGTTTCCGTTATACTCGCCTGCAGATGAGACTGAGAAGCCAAACTGATCACCGGCCGCGAGTCCTGTCATAATTACATCCGGTACATTATTCATTGCCGCTCCGCCGTAGAAAATATATGCACGTCCGTTTCCCATCTTATTTGCGCCGACAATCACATCGCTGTATCCGTCGGCGTTCACATCACCTGCTGATGCGACCGAGAATCCAAACTGGCTAATGCTTGCTTCACCTCTCATTGTAACATCCGGAGTGTAATCCATCGGGTTGCCGCCGTAGTATATATAGGCGCTGCCGTATTGAAATCCCCCGCCGTTACCAAATCGTGAACCTACGATTATATCAGAAAAACCGTCGGCATTCACATCGCCTGCTGAAGCAACGGAGTAGCCAAACCAATCTCCGGCTTGCTCTGCATCAAAGGCACCGTCACTGATGTCCGTGCCGGTTTGTGAATAAGTGTAAATGAATGCACTTCCAAAGGTTAGATTATTATAATAACCACCCGTAATTATATCGTCATAACCGTCACCGTTAACGTCTCCGGCAATGGATAAGGATGAACCCAGATACAGATTTGTATTTGCCCGCTCCCCCGAGATGGTGACATCAGGCACGTTGTTTACAAGCGGACCGCCGAAGAAAACATAGATCCTCTTTGCAGTATGTGCCGACACGGCAAAGTCATCATATCCGTCATTGTTGTAATCACCTGCCGATGAAACGGCCTCGCCGAATCTGTAAAAATGATCGAGTCCCGTCATACTAATGTCAGCAATGTTATCCATCGAAGCTCCGCCGTAGAAGACATACGCAGTTCCCTTTGTATCTCCGGGAAAAGCAGAGGGCACGGCTCCGCCAACAATAACATCCGAATATCCGTCAGCATTAATATCGCCTGCACGGGAAACGCTGCGACCCATATTGTTGTGTGATAATCCTGTGATTGTAACATCAGCAACATTGTTCATTGATGCACCGCCGAAGAAGATATATGTCCTGCCTGCATTCGTACTATAACCAAATGCACTGATAATCACATCATCATAAGTGTCATTGTTCACATCACCTGCATCGGATACAGCCCACCCAAAATTACTCCCGGCGGTTTCACCGGCAAAAGTAACGTCGGCAATATTGTTCATACTTGAGCCGCCAAAGAATATGTAGGACTTTCCTGTCCCTGAATTGATGTTGTGCGCTCCAATTATAATGTCTGAAAAGTTATCGCCGTTGACATCACCGGCGGATGAAACACTGGACCCGAAATAGTTGAATGTACTTTCGCCCGTAAACATGATATCCGGAACATTGTCCATGTTTATACCACCGAGACAAATGTACGCCGCTCCGGTTGACGATGAAAGTTGTGACGCCCCGATAACCACGTCATCAAAACCGTCATTGTTAACATCGCCGGCAGATGAGACACATTTCCCGAAACCGTCTCCGGGAGAAACCGAATAGATAACAACATCCGCAAAATTATCCATAAGCCTTCCGCCAAAATAGATGTAAGCTCTTTCCGCAACTGTTGCTCCAACAATTACATCCGGGTACCCGTCACCATTGACATCTCCTGCGTCAGATGCTGTAACACCAAACTGATCTCCGGCAAATTCCCCCGTGAATGAATTCATTGGTGTGCTGACGAAGTTTTGTGAATTGGTGAATACGAAAGCTTTGCCTGCTTCTGAACCGGTCTGATCATTGTAAGGCGCGCCAACAATCACGTCTTCATATCCGTCATTATTCAAGTCGCCGGCTGATGCAACAGAGTATCCGAAATTGTCACCTGCTGCACTTCCGGTGAACACAGCATCGGGAACATTGTTCACTGTAGTGCCGCCGAAAAAAATATATGCTCTGCCGGCATTGCTTCCGCCCGCATCATTCTGCCTTGCTCCTATCAGCACATCGCCGTATCCGTCACCGTTAACATCTCCTGCAGATGAGACCGAGCCACCGAACAGATCTCCTGCTGCAACTCCGTTCATAGTAACGTCTGCAACATTGTTCATACGCGCCCCGCCGTAATAAACATAAGCCGCACCTGCTGATGAATTTTTTAGAAATGCCCCTGCAACGATATCGGAATAACCGTCGCCGTTCATGTCACCTGCAGTGCTGACAGAAATGCCAAGGTATTCTCCGAGAGAGCCTGAGATCACAACATCTGCAATATTGTTCATTCCCGGTCCTCCGTAATAAACATAAGCGCGGCCGGAGTTTGAGTTATATCCCGACTCACCGACACAAATATCCGAAAATCCGTCTGCATTCACATCGCCTGCACAGGCAACAGAGATCCCAAAAGTAGTTCCTGCATTTCCATTGTAAAGAGAAAGATCAGCTGCATTGTCCATTGAAGATCCGCCGTGATAGACATACGCCTTACCTGTGTAGCCATTGAAACCATAAGCTCCAACTATGACATCGGAAAATCCGTCATCGTTAATATCACCTGCAGTGGAAACTGATACTCCGAAAAAATCACCAACGGCTTCCGCTGTTAATATTACATCGGGTGTGTTGTTCATGGCGCCGCCGCCGAAATGAATATATGCTTTTCCAATTATTGAGCCGGCACCAATTGCTCCAACTATCACATCGTCGTAGCCGTCATTATTTACATCACCTGCAGATGCAACAGAGTAACCAAATTTTTCATTCGCGGATTGCCCAATCATAACTACATCAGGATTATAGTCCATGTTAACACCGCCGGCATACAGATATGCGTAGCCTCTGTCTGTTCCGAGATTATCAGAAAAAGGTGCACCGACAACGATGTCATCAAATCCGTCTCCATTAACATCTCCGGCCGAAGCAACGGAATAACCGAAGTAATCACCGGCATAAGCGCCAGTATAGCCATGCTCCTGAAACGAATCACCATCAATGGAATCTGTCTGGGATCCTCTTGCCGATTCAAACAAAGGCACTCCGTTCTCATCAAGAAAATTCTGCTTCTGTTCTTCAGTAATTTCCGTCTTATCGTTTTGTGATCGAACCGGTCCGGCAATTATTCTCTTCGGATCATTATCCGATGTGTTGACCGGCATTTTGTTTTCGCCCGGTATTTGTGATGAAAAAACATTTGCAGAAGAAATGCATAGAAGTATAAACAATGCGTAAGTGAACCGGGAAAGATCTTTCATAATTTGTTCTCATTAAATTTGCTAAAAGTAAGAATAATATTTTTATCATGTTACTTCTATTTTACTCAAGACAATTTTTGAAACAGACCCGGAGGCAGCAATGGCAATTACCAAAAGTTGATTAAGAACAACATTCTGATGCTCACTTCACCGCATAAGAAATCTCATCTAAGTAATTAAAATCTATTCGTTGATGTACGAGAAATTGATGGCACTAAACAAGTAAACTAATTACGTCTGGACGGAATGTCTGACGCCACAATAATTACGCTGAACGCCCGTCTCCGTATGGATATGCCTGCATTGCAGATTGAATGGAGATTCTTTTTGCATTTCAACAGCAAAGAGCATGGAGTACTTTTGTTACAGAAATTTAAAGTTAATGATATGATACTTCACATCAGAATAGCAATTGCCTGCCTGTTGCTCTTACTCACCTCGGTTTACCTTAATGCACAGACAATAACTTGGCAGAGAACTTATGGAACTACAATTGAGGATAAGGGATATAGTGTAGTTCAGACAAATGACAATGGCTTTATATTCTGTGGTTCACAGTTTCTATCGGAGCCTACAAGAATAATCAGAACAGACAGCCTCGGTAATGTGCTTTGGAGCAAGAATGAATCCGGTCGCATCTACAGTAAAATTATCAGAGATAATGACATGTTCATACTTGTCGGAGTGTTTTCCAATAATGCATATGCAATTAAATTGGATTTGACCGGAAAGAAGATATGGCAAAGAGCATTTGGTGTCCCTTATACCGGCCTCTTTTGTGATGTTATCTTGACTTCGGATAATGAGTACATTTTTGTAGGTCTCATTAACAATTCGGGACCAATATCAAACATATTCATGATAAAAGCAGACACTTCAGGTAGTATAATTTGGGAAAAGACAATTGATTCAGTCGCAAACTGTGTCAAGGTAGAAGAGTTAGCAAGTAGAGGCTATCTGATTTCAAGCAAGGAATCTGTTGTGACAAACAAGAATTTTGAGAATGGTACTTCAGAATTTTTAGGAAGCAAAACAATCATAACAGATCCACATGGTGATCCGCAATTCATCAAAAGTGGAATTGGAAGAAGTGGAGTTCCAAATTTTCATGGCACGGGAGTCGTACTTTTTGAGAACAGGGATACATTGAATACTACGGTTGTAAGAATAATCAGAACCGATAATATGCTTAATGTTGTGTCAACATCCGTTTTTTATGAGCCGGGTCATTTACTTACAGCTTCTTCTCTGATAAGAAACGGTAGTGATTATGTTCTTGCAGGTCAAACTATTTTGTTCGGCAACGGTGACCAAGATCCCTATCTTGTTAAATTCAATGATTCCGACAAGATATTAATGAAAGCTGATATTCCCGTCAGATATGAGTTTAACGAATACATCTCTAGTCTGACGAATTGTACCGATAAGGGTTTCATGGCTGTCGGTGCAACTTCACCATTCATTGGAGATAATGTTGACCTTATTGCAATTTAAACTGATAGCCTAGGAAATACTATCCCTGTCAGCATATCATCTGGCAATTCTTTCCAAGTGAATGAGGGCTACAGGTTGTTTCAGAATTACCCTAATCCTTTTAACCCAGTTTCAACGATTAAGTTTGACATCAGAACATCCGGCAATGTATCTATGAAAGTTTTTGATGTGCTTGGTAACGAAGTTGTCACGCTTGTCAATGAAGTTAAGAATGCGGGAAGACATGAAGTTGAATTCAACGCAGGCAATCTTCCGAGCGGGGTTTATTTTTACTCACTGAATGTTGACGGAAAGCAGATGGGTGTGAAGCGTATGGCATTGGTGAAATAGAAATTTTCAAACCGCGTCTGCTTTGCAATGTGTCTGAGTCTCCGGTACTACACGAAGTGGCAGGCAGTCACAGAAGATCACTCAATCAAGGAATCTGCATGGTCTTGGAACAGCAATACTCTCTCTACACAAAGTGGCCGTCTGTCAGGTCTGTAGAGTTTTCAAAAATTATACTTTGCCTGAAGAAGTAATAGGGATGTTTACTTGATTTCACACACAAATTTTTTCACCGGAAACATGGGAAAACAGCAGAACGTGTCCAAAGAAATCCGGCTTAAATACTTCGAAAACAAGCGGTAATATAGGTTTATAAATTTACTTTGCAGATATTGTGAGCAAATTTGACCTGGAAAAACTCGAAAAGAAGTCTTTGACAATTGTAATGAATGAAGTTAGTTTTAAGAGAAATCAATTGTTTCAAAACCAATTAGAAATGAAAAAAACAAGTTGCAGATCTTTAATTTTGTTTGGCTTCGTCTTTTCTCTGCTTACAATAAACGTCACTGCGATCTCTCAAACAGTACAATGGCAAACGATCTTTGGCAATCCCGGCAGTCAGTTTTCTGACATTGGATACAACTGTATTCAGTCAGAAGACGGTACGTACCTGTCAACAGGACGAATGGAAATCCCAATAGACGAATGGCCATTTGCAATTGCTAAGTCGTATGTTGCAAGGCTTGACAGTGCCGGCAATTTGATCTGGGTGAAGCTAATAGGAGATTCTTCTGTTTCGAATGAATCTTTTACTCTTGCTGAGGACACATTCGGGAATATTTATGTGCCTCATTATTCCGCATATGCTCACCTTGCTAAGCTTGATCCTCAGGGAAGGATTCTTTGGGATAAGGAATATTCCGAAGCTAACATCGTTTTTTTCAGGGGGATGTCTTTTCAGGACAATTACAGAAACATTGTATTACTTGGACTGAATTACGTGAATGGTTTAGATGGGACTACATCTGTTACAAAATTGGATAGTTCCGGGCATCTTATTTGGTCAAAGCCTATCTATGATTCTATTCCAACGATATCAACTTATTCATCCGACCACAATTCATTTTGTTTTTTAGGCTCCGGATACTATGTCTGTGGGGCTAAAGGAGTAAATCCTTATATCGTGAAATTGGATACTGGCGGAAACATAATTTGGAACAATCGATATTTGAATAGCCGCGGCATTTGGTCTATTGATAAAATATCGGACAAGTCATTTGTAGCTTCCTGTCAGCTCTCGCCCGGTTTGCGTCTAATTAAGATTGACAGTAGCGGTAATCAGTATTGGACAAGGGATTATTCAGAAGACACTCTGGCAGGTTCAATCGGCTCGAAAAAAATTCTTGGGATAACAGGCAACCGATTTGCCTTAGGAACTTCAAGAGGCGAGTATTATGGCCGTTTAATGGTAATTGATTCTTCGGGGAAAATTTTGTCGAGCAAATTCCTCAATTTCTCCGAAAACTTTACAGTGAATCAATACAATCTCAACTTCACTTCAGATTCAGGATTTATTTGCTCGGGTTTTGCAAGATATTGGACCTCAAACAGAAGAAACGAATTTGAGTATCAAGGCAAGATGCATAATGTAGAGGGTGGAAAAGACATGGATATATTAATCTTCAAGACGGACAAGGTAGGAAATACGACGTCAGTAGGAGGAGGCTCCGAGCTTGTGGAAAATTTTCTGAAGTGTGAAACATTTCCCAATCCCGGGAATAACTGTGTAAATGTTTCCGTTACAACTTCAAGATCAGGAATTGCAAAAGTCAGAATTTATGATGTCATGGGCAGATTAGTTAAACAAATTGAAACTCTTGAATTAGTTCAAGGTTCAAACACTCACTTATTAAACTTCAGCGAATTCAGTTCGGGGATCTATATCTTAAAGCTGGAATTCTTCTCAAAGAATCTCTTCAATAAGATTTTAATAATAAAATGATACTGTCCTATGAAAGAACTATTTTCTTTTTGTGTAGTTTTAATTTTTCTTTTTGTAGATGCTATTGCGCAGCCCTTAATAGGGCAGGCGGAAATCTTGTTCAGAAATTCCACAGAGCATGAGATTGTGTTAGTCGTTTCTCCCGCTAGTGCTGTTTTCAGTGGGTTTTACACACCTGCAACAGAACATTTCAGAAAATACTCACTGACAAGAAGTAATCTCTCACAAGAACCGTTTTGGCCATTGAGAAGAAGTGACACAGCATATATTGTTGGTGGATCAAAGTTAATTCTACCAGGAGATTATTGCGTGATTGATTTTGACGATGGTCTATACTATGACTTCGTAAATTCAGCTTCCAAGGTACTTGGAGGAATTAGTTACGGTCTATGGAAATTTGAAATATTTCAAGATTCTGCTCAGTTGATTGATGTATTCTATTTTGATGAAAGAGATATGAATCATGGAACTGGACCCTTTAACAACCCGGACATTTTCTTTTCGTTAGTGCGCCGGAATGGTTCCTCCTCGGACAGTGTCCTTTTCATTTTCAACGCAGCGCAAGACTCAGTCAATTTATATGATAGCAGAATATTGAATAAAGTGATAAAATCTTGGCATAAAGTTGGATTATACAGCCCAATATATGGGCAAGACCCCATTAACCCTGGAAGTCCAAATATGGGACAGTTCAGAACATTGAATAGAGAAAGAAATATTCCAATTTATGCAACAGATTTTGGTGGTATGAAGCATTCTAATGCAGGAGAAATTGATTTGAATTTAATAATTGAGCACGATATTCGTACAAGAGATACCTTGCGTGAATTCCCAACAAATTTAGTCATTAGTAAAGGTACTGAGTTAAGGATTGATTATGATGTTGTTTTTGAAATGATCACTCCGCTTAATTCGGGAACAAATTTTTTCAATCTTTTGACTGTTAAAGATTCAGCTTGGCTGTCTCTATACCCGTGTGCTACTTTGATTATTGATAGCCCGAATGAGTTGAGACTTGAAAATGGAAGTAAACTTACATTAGCATTAGGATCTAATATACTAATCAGGAACGGAGGGAAGTTTTGTAATGAAGGCGGTAAAGTATTGGGTGCAGGTCATGTGATATTCGATAAAGGAATTCATAACACATGTGAATTTGACAACTTCACCGCAAGCGATAGCATAAAGATCGTGCTCGACTCAGCCACTCTATCACTCCCGGATGACTACACTCTACATCTCAAAGGCCACGAAACCGCTCTCATCTTGAATCCGGGCTCCAAGCTTTTGTTTGGTGAGAACTCCGGTATCGTGTGTGATTCGGGAGCGAGGATTATTGCCAATGACGCAACATTCGCTTCGGTTGACTCCACAAAGAAATGGAACGGCATCTCGCTCAATGATCTTGCAAGCGATACGATAAAGAACTGCACGATAAAGAATGCGATGTACGGCATAATGATCTCGGACAGGTATGATTCCGAGGAATCTCCCGAACCTTACTCAGCGGAAATTTCCGGCTGCAGTTTTGTGAATCAGACATCTCAAGTGCTCAACAATGCAATCTATCTTCAGAATAGCGCGCATGTGCTCTTAAAGAACAACGCCATCACATCAAACAACTTGTCTATCGGATTCACTCATGGCATCTATGCGGAATACTGCCCGGGAGAAATGCTCAACATCATCAACAACCCTTCGACAAGCTCAGGGCAGGTAGCATAAGCAACTGCAATAACGGAATGACAATAATTCAGTCATCGCCTTACATTGCCTTCAATACTTTGAACGGAAATTCTTACGGTGAATCGGGAATGTTTCTCGATAACTCGAACGGAACGATCAAGTACAATGTCATCTCGGATTTCTATAACTCATATTATTCTTTCTACTCATCTCCTGATCTTCTGAAGAACACTTTTGATAATTCGTGTGATGACAACATCTATTTGTCATCTTCGTCTGTTCCCGTAATGCATCCGCTTGTGTCAAGCGGTTCAACATACTGGTTCGCAGGAGACAATCACATAACAGGAAGTCCTTATGATGCCGGAATATTATTCGATGAGGATGCTTATCCGGATTTGAACTACGGCTATAACCGGTTCACTTTGTCCGGAAGTAATTACTACATAAGCGGTGCGAATCCTGCATCTGCCGGCAGGGAATTCTATGTTTATGAGAATTATTGGGGGGTAGTACCTCCTGATTCTCTGAAGATCAATGTTACAAATGCAGACGTGAAGTTCGATCCTTATGACAACAACTCACAGACAGAACGGCAGACAAACACTTTTGATACTACTGATATTGGATTTGGATTGAAGGATACAATTCACATTCTTGAATCCGACAATCCGAACTCTGCGCAGGAACTATTTCTTCTTGCATATCAAAGCGAGTTCAGCGGCGAGTATGAGGCAGCAATTGGATATTACAAAGAGATTGTATCCGATTACAAAGACAGCAGTTCAACTTCTACGTGTCTTGCAAGGATATTCAACTGTTACGAAAAGAAGCAGGCAACTGTAACGGAGTATTCACTGCTGGAAACTTACTACTCAGTGTTAACCGCAGACACTGCTCACTCGGTCATCATGCGGAACATTTCCGAAGACCTCGCGATTCAATCAAACATAAAACAAGGCAACATTGAAGAGGCGATCTCGGATTACGATGAGATATATACAAGCAACACAAATACTCCGAAAGGATTTCATGCTCTCATCAACAAGGAAATACTATCGGCTGGTGCAGGAGATAATTTGGGTTCAGGAAATACTTTCGACGAAATTGAGTTTAAGCAAATCAAGATCAATGCATTGCTGAAAGGTCTTAACGCAAAAGATGCAAATGCAAATATCTCAACTAATTCAAACCCGCTGAGTTTCGATCTTTTACAGAATTATCCCAACCCCTTCAACCCGAGGACAATTATCAATTACGAATTAAGAATTAGGAATTTCGTTATGCTGAAAGTATATGACATTGCAGGAAGGGAAGTTGTGACACTTGTGAATGAAATCATGCCGGCGGGGAAGCATGCAGTAGAGTTCAATGCGGCGGATCTTTCGAGCGGGGTTTACTTCTACTCTCTGAATGTTGACGGAAAGCAGATGGGCGTGAAGCGCATGGCATTGGTTAAGTAGAAGTTTTGCGCGCATCGGATTTTGAAGACTCAAATGCACCCTACAAAAAAAGTCCTGTCCCGCAATGCCTTGATATCGGCAATGCAGGACAGGTTATACTGAATAGAGCCCGAGTATTACTTTACCAGAAGCATTTTTTTGGCCTCGGATATTCCGTTGAAGTTGAGCCGATAGAAATAAACTCCAGTTGCAAGATCTTCGGCATTGAAATTTACAGAGTAAGAACCTGCAACCTTAAATTCATTTACAAGAACCGCAACTTCACTTCCAAGCTGATCATAAATTTTCAGTGTTACATTTCCTGATTTAGGCAGATCAAAATTTATTGCAGTCACAGGATTGAAAGGATTAGGATAATTCTGATGAAGTCTGAAATCAGAAACTAACTCAGAACTGTTTCCGGCTGAAACAAACAGATCGGGAATGTATTCTGATATGTATTGAAAATTTGCACCTGCTACTACCGTTCTTACAAGTGCTCCTGTAGTAGAATCCACTTCATGAACCCCTGTGCCGTTTGTGGTAAGATAATTTCCGTTTCCAAGAAGATAAGCGCTTCTGCATCCTGTAACACCTGTAAGTGATCTTATATAGTTTCCGGTGGAGTCAAACATTATCAGCCCGGACGGCGTGGAGAATCCTGCCACTACCACGTTTCCGTTCGCAAGCTGATACATTTGCTGTGGAAACGCAATGTCTGAACCGCTGTAAAAAGCAGATATGAAAGTTCCGTCAAGTGTGAACTTAGTAATTTTGTTTGTGCCCCCTGAATTAGTTATCAGCATGTCACCTTGTCTGAGCAGGATGTCGAACGGGCTGCTAAGATTTTCGGTGATGAATGTGCCGGTGTGATTTCCGTCCTCATCGAATTGCTGAATAGTGTTCTGACTTGTACCGCTGCCGACAGTTACAAGAAGATTCCTGTTAGGGCGGAAACGAATGCCTCTGATGTTGTCAAGTATAGCGGTGTTAACGCCTCCAACCGGAGCAAAAAATCCGACATAGCTTCCTGCAGTATCAAACTTCTGAACAAGATCACTTATCTGATCGGAAACTACTATGCTTCTGCCGTCAAACAACTGCTGTGCATGCTTAGGGCTTTGCAGCTGCGGATTGGAATGTGATATGAAAGCAGTATCAAGAAGATCGCCGTTCACGGAACTGAATAGAGAAACCCTGTCAAATGTCCAGTCGGGTATCATCAGAAATTTCTCTCCGCCTCTTGCCGAAGAGATAACAGGATCAAACATTCCTCCGGTATTGTCAACTATCCTCCCGTTTCCATAATCAATTCTCGATTGAGCCGGATTGAAACTGCTGACGATCTCATCGTAGAAGGCTGTATATCCTCCGTTATATACATCCGCAAGATCTGTAAATACGGCATACACAACTTTGTTATTCTCAATGCCCTTTACATCAAACATCACTCTTCCGGAAGTAATAATATTTACGGGAAGCCCGGTTTTTATGGCTGCTTCCCTTGAGATTATTACTGAATGCGGATCAATTTCAGATTTAGCCAGAAGATCATGGAAGCTGATCTTTGGTGATGCGTAAGCGCCTGTTGCAAAAAGCATAATTGCAAACAGGAAAATTTTGCAGGTCTTCATATTCCTTTTCTCCTTTAAATAATTATTCTAAAAACTTCTGCTAAAAGCTAAGCATTAACGCTGCAAATTAGAATGAAAATATGCGGAAAGAATTTTATCTCAATCACTGAATTTATTTGTGAGTATATTTGCACTCACTAAAAAAACACCAATGACAAAATATATCTTGCCGGTTTTATTTCTTTTGTTTTTGAATGTTGCCAGAGCTCAGGAAGAGAATCCAAACTACGACAGCGGACTTGCCGAATCACTCGGAGCGGATGAGTACGGAATGAAGTCTTATGTATTGGCAATTCTTAAGGCAGGCTCCAATGATTCAAAAGACGAGAGTTATATCAACAAGATCTTCAGAGGCCACATGGAAAACATCGGGCGGCTTGCATCGGAAGGGAAGCTCTCACTCGCAGGACCCTTCGAACAAAACGCAAAGGGCTACAGGGGCATTTACATTTTTAATGTGAAGACAATTGCAGAAGCGGAAGAACTGATCAAGACAGATCCGGCAATAATGGAAAAAGTATTGGAAGCCGAACTGTATGAGTGGTATGGCTCCGCCGCACTCGTGACGCATCTGGATGTTCATAAGAGAATTGCGAAGAAAAACCCATGAGGAGAGCAATTGAGAATTAAGAATTAGGAATTAAGAATTAGGAATTAAGAGAAGATGGTAGGAAATTTTAATGAATGTATTCCATTTTAACTTTCCATGTTTCACTTTCAGCGATTTCACTCTTCCTTTTTGCCATTTTCAATTCCTAATTCCTAATTCCTAATTCCTAATTGTCAACTCCCCAGCCCGACTCTTATCACATCTTCCCCAAACTTCGCCTTAAGCTTGTCTAATGCGGCAAACGGGAGTGCCGAAGTTTTTTCAAACAGGCTCAGATTCACTGTGTGCGTATCAAGATGAAGATCAAACACGCCCATTCCAAACTGCCGGCCCTGAAGCATGGCGTTTGGTTTTCGCATGTGCCTGAATATCTCGAGAGAGGCATTGTAAATCTCGCGATCGTCATTTGTGTACTGGCTGAGTTTCAATGAGCCTGAAGTATATGTGAGATCCTCAAACCTTAATGCAAGATAAACATGTCCCGCCACGAGTTCCTTGAAGCGCATCTTTCTGCAGATGAATTCTCCTATCCTTCTGATTTCATTGAGCACATCTTCATGTTTGAATAAAGGCACAGATAATGTGTGAAAATGATTCAGCGATTTTTCCTTCTTCACTTTTCGGAAAATTTCGGATGTATCCTCTCCTCGTGCGATTCTGCCGAATACAATGCCGTTTATGCCGAACTCTTTGCGAAGCAGACCGAACGGAGCTTGTGCAAGATCACCGATTGTTCTGATGCGGTTGACGTGCATCCTGACTTCGTTTCGCCTTCCCACACCCCAGAGTTTTGATACGGGCATTGAATGTATTTTAGTCTTCATTCTCTTTTGTAATCACAGTCAGCCCGTTAGGTTTCATCAGTTTGGTTGCAAGCTTTGCAAATGTCTTGTTGTATGAAATGCCCATTGATGCAGTGAGGTTCTCTAATCTTTTCAGATGCGCTTTAATGTTTTTGGCAATGCTGACCGCTTCAAAGAAATTCTTAGCCACCGGTGTAAGATCAATGAAGCATTCATCAATGCTGTACTGTTCAATGCATTCTTCCGGGACATATTCTCGCAGCATTTCCTGCAGGTTTGCCATGATGCTTTCATACTTCGGACCGTAGCATGGAAGAGAGATAAGTTCAGGACATAGTTTTCTTGCTTCGACAACCGACATTCCTGTATCAACGCCGCGTGCCCTCGCTTCATAAGATGCGGTCATTACAATGCCCCTGTTGCCGCCCGTGCCTCCGACTGAAACTGCCTTTCCGCGAAGCTTCGGATTATCGCGTTGTTCTACCTGTGCAAAGAAGGCGTCGAAGTCAATGTGTACGAAGAACCGGTTTACATGAGCCTTTAGCCGCAGATTCATATCCTTAAGATGCGGGAAAGAATACAGCGGCATTATGCGCACGCGCTTGTATAGATTGTTGAAGTCATCTCCCTCGCGGGGAATGAAGAATGTTGAACTGATTGTTTGCATACCATAATAATATATGGTGTGTGGTTGAAAGTTGAAAGTTAAAAGTTGAAAGTTTGTGGATTGATGATGATGCCTGAATAAGGTTACCGGTCAATGACCTTAATGCCCTACATTTGCGTATTTCAAGGAACACTTATTAAGGGTAAATTAGAAAAGGAAATTCAACAAAGACTACCATAGAGAGTACTCAAATGAAGTATATATATTCAATTGTCTTTTATGTTTGCTTGTCAGCCTCCGCATTGCAATCACAAGATCTCGCTCCATATTTGCAGGAGAATATGGAGAACAGAATTTTTCATAATGAAATACAGACAAACATTTCAACATCGGACAATTCAATTGTTACGATACTTCACCATGACGGATATCATTCACGTCACAGCGCTCCGCAATCTTTATACAGATATGCAAGATGTTATTTTCTGATTCAGGCATCAGAAATGATTGCGTCGGGTTATCCCGCAGACGTCAGCATAATGTCGCTCGGTTACAATTATAAATATGGCACTGATCTTTCAACCAGAGGCTACTTCAAAGTCTATCTCCAAAACACAGACGATCTCACCAACAATAAATCAATGAACTGGAATTCTGCAATTCAGGAAATGACACTTGTTCATTCAGACACGTTGATGATTCAGACTGCGCCGGGTTACTTTGATATTCCCTTGAATCAATCCGAAAACTTCATTTACACGGGTGGCGGAATTTACGTTGCCTTTGAATATTCAAATCCGTCCGGTCCGCTAGCTGCAGTATCCAATGTAGCATGGTGCAACAAAATTCTTCCTAATCCCATTCTCAAATCATCTCAATCCGACGATTCACTTCGCGTAATGGCTACGGGGACATCCGCACTCAGGCCCGAGATCAGATTCGGTACTGTAAGGAAAGACATTTGTGAGACGGGACCAGTTTATTCAATGGGCGCCATGTCAATGGTACCTTCGCCGGATTTCAACTTCATCAAGGCACTAATCAGACATTGCCGCAATGAACCTGATACTATCTTTGTAAGAACTATTGTGAAGAGAGTAAGCGATGGCTTCATGAAGAATGAATTTCTTGATACAATCATAACAGACTCTGCGAAGACTTTCATAATAGAACATTCATATCTTGCAGATGATCTGTCGCAAACAGATTCGATTCAGGTTGCTGCAACTTCGAACGGAGAAGAGATAACGGGCAACAACAGATCATTCTATATTTCTCAAACAACATCCAGCTCGAGGAACCACTATATTAATTCTGTCATGCCAAATGGCGGAGTTGGATTCAGTGTTGGAACAGGTGAGTATGTTGCAAGATTTCACACAACGGGCTGCATCTCAATTTGTGCAGTTGATATGTCATTCTTTGCGGAGAACGGTTACGGTTCTAATCCATACAAACTGGTAGTCTTCGCAGCCGATGGAGCAGGAGGATTGCCCGGAACATTGCTTCATACTTCTCCATTGCGATATACTCCTGTTGCGCAAACCGGTGTTGTAAAGAGATCAACTTATTTTCCTTCTGAACCCATAAGCATTTGTGAAGAATATTTCTATGTCGGCTTTTCACAAACTGCCGAGAGAAATCTGAGAGTAAGTTATCAAATTGAAGAGCCGATACGGAAAGGAGAATTTTATTACAAGCAACCTGCAGGAAGCGGCAGTTGGATTGAGTTTGCAGAGATCTCACCATACAGGTTTGATGTTTCGCCGAGAACATATCTTTCGCTGAATACGAAACTTTTTCTTCAAGGATCATTCAATGGTGACTTGATGAAACCGGATACGGTTAAAACATATCTGCGAAATCAATTTCCGCCATACACTGCAGTAGATTCTGCAACGGCAGTTTTGGATTCCGCCGGCAATGCTCTCTTTAATTTCATAAATGCCAATACTGATTCTTGTTATTACTTTGAAGTGAAGCATAGGAATCATATCAGAACATTCAGCCACAGTACGTGTGAGAAACTTAACGGAGCTCCGTCTCAATATGATTTTACCGATTCATCATCAAAGGCATTCGGCGATAACATGATCTTCGTTCCCGGGCAGCTTACAAGCGGAGGATTTGTATTTTATGCAGGCGATGTAAATCAGGACGGGACAGTTGATGCAACTGATGTCAGCGCGATTGACAATGATGCCGCAAACTATTTGAGCGGATATGTTGTAACTGATCTTACCGGAGATGACTTTGTTGACGCAACAGACTTTTCCATTGCTGATAATAATGCTTCGAACTTTGTAAGCGTTATCAGACCGTGAGCGAAAAATAATTTTTGGAGTGCCTCAGTTCAAAAATTCTTAGGCCGCAAACTGTTGAGAAAGGAGGCGTTCTTTTCGCATGCAGATTTGAGCCTATCCATGCCTTCTGCTTTCCCTCAGCATCATAATACCTGCCAATAAAAAAATTATAGCAGAAACAATAAAAGTCGCTTCAATGGAAACATATCTCAAAATCAAATATCCGATGAACGGACTGAACAAGCCTCTCACTCCGGTCAGCGTAATGTGCACAGATTGGTAGTTTGCTTCCTGATAATGAGGCGCGTAATAGATCGTGCTTAGATTCCAAGACATCGTAATGCCACTCATCAGAATCCCGAATAGAAAAAATGTAAAGTACAGCATGATCTCCGGAGTTATAAAACTGATCACGCCCGGAATATACTTTACACCCATCATGGACAACGGATAGAAAAGCAGAAACAGAAATAGATATCCGCAGAACTTTGTGGGGTTGCCTGTTCCGTGAAGCCTTCCCATGAGCGGAGTAAAAAGAATTGTTGCCGTATAGAACACGAGTCCTTTTGCTATTGATATAGGCGAGTAACTCAACTGCAGAACATCTACGAGATAAATGGGAACAGCCGGGCTTGCTATCATGAATGCCATTCCATACATGAAAAAGAAAACCTCGAAGCGGAGAAAGGGACGGTTCTCTTTGAAGATCCTCATCGTATTTCTTACCGGTAGCACAAAAATATCCTCCATAAGTTTCAGAGAAAGAGACTTGCCCGGAATTCCCGGCGGGATCATTTTGAGATTCTGTCCCATTGTGATCATCTTTGCAAGACTCATATACGACAACACATCAAAGATTCCTGCTATCGGAAAAAGTATCTTGTACAGTTCATAATTTATATCAAGCAAATAGCCCAATACGGTTGATACAATGAGAATGACTATCGTATATAGACTCGACGAGTATGAATATAGTAAACTCCTTCTGCTGTCAGAATAATTATGCTTGAATACAGTATTCCAGGATGGCTTGATGAGCGAATCAATATAGCTCATCGCCGCAATGCAGAATATGAAATACTCCGGAGAACTGAACAGAGGAATTATGAACAGAAAGAATCTGCTGATCAGTGCAAGTATTATAATTGTCTTTGCGGGATTTGAAGACCGGTGAATCAATTCAGTTCCGTAGATCGAAAAAATAAATGCAGAACTGGAAAGGAAAATAAGAAGTGTCACCTGAAAGTCTGTGCCGAGAAGAGATTTCTTCAGGATTATTTCATGAAGCATGAGTATACCAAAAGACAAACCCATGAACACATTTGAAAGCATGTGAAGAGAGAAAGTCTTCTTCTCAAGCTGGCGAAGCTCTTCTGAAGGATACACGCCCGGCTGAACTTTGTTAGTTTGTATTAAGCCCTTTCTCAATCTGATCGTGGTGGAGTTCGATGTTTACATCCGGAAAATGTTTCTGAATGTGCTCCCTGGTTCTCTCTGCAGCGTAAACGGATCTGTGCTGACCGCCGGTGCATCCGAAGGAAATGAAAAGATTTGTAAATCCTCTGTCGAGATAATTTTGTATTGCTCTGTCTGTTATGTCGTGAACATCTTCCAGAAACTTCTGCATATTTTCCTGTGACTCGAGAAATTTTTTCACGTCATCATCAAGTCCGGTCTTAGTCTTGTATTCATCCTTTCTTCCCGGATTGGTGATAAACCGGCAGTCAAAAACAAATCCGCCGCCGTTGCCTGAAGTGTCTGTCGGAATTCCGGACATTTTGTAACTGAAAGAATACAGATGAATCGTCAGCATAAAAGTGTGAAGATTTAATTATTGATTTACAGAAGTTACGAGTCAAACATGCTTATCTGATCTTCGTCTCTTCTGAAGAGTTCTTTGTTAAGATGATATTTGTCTTCGTTAAGCCCGTACTTTCTGCATGAAGTTTCAAATACGTTTGAAATAGTGTCAGCCCAAATGCCTTCGCCGGTAAGTCTTCTTCCGTATGTATGGTCATACAATTTACCCCCGTGAATTTCCCGCGTCCTGTTCAGCACTTTGTCAGCCCGCTCCGGATATTCACGACGCAGCCAGTCAGAAAAAATTTCCTTCACCGAGTGAGGCAGTCTCAATATTACTCTTCCCGCAAACCGCGCTCCGTTTTCCGAAGCAAGTTTCAGTATGGAAGGAATCTCTTCGTCGGTCAGTCCGGGAATTATTGGTGCAACATTCACTCCGACTTTTACGCCCCGCGTAGACAAGTATTCTATTGTCTCAATTCTTCTTTCAGGAACGGATGTTCTCGGTTCGAGCTTGCTTTGAAGATCTCTTTTCAAAGTTGTGATTGTGACTATAACAGAAACGAGATTCATTGACGAGAGTTCTTTCAGCAGATCAACATCTCTCCGCACAAGTGAATTTTTGGTAATTATCACCAGCGGATTTCGGAACTTCAGAAATACTTCCAAACATTTGCGCGTAATGCCAAGAGCTCTTTCCGCCGGCTGATAGCAATCAGTGTTTCCTGAAAAGAAAACAGTTCTTGGCTGCCATGATTTTTTCCTGAACTCCGCTTCCAGAAGCTCCGGCGCATCATGCTTTACCATTATCTTCGTCTCAAAATCCAGTCCCGGAGAAAACCCGAGAAATTCATGAGTCGGACGGGCATAACAATACACACATCCGTGCTCGCATCCTCTGTATGGATTGATGCTGTATCCTGCTCCAAGATCCGGGCTTTCATTTTTTGTAAGAACTGATTTCGAATAATCCCTATAGTACTCTGTCTTTACCGAATTGTCTTCTTCGTCAGATCCTTCTTCATAAAATTCCGCATACGATGCCGGATCGATCGAGAGTTTTTCAAACCTGATCGGTGAGTTGACATGAACGCCGCGGCCTTTGATCCTTGAATTTTGCATGCGGCAATCTAATTGCGAACCCTTAAATAATTAAGGTAATTTTTGTTCTCATTTTTCTGATAACGTTTCCTTTAGTGTGTAAAATTAAAATCGGTGTTGTTCGAATCATCCGGTCCCGAAAGAAAGACTAGATAAATAGAATATTGTTTTTTTACACAGAGCACCACAGAGAAATCACTGAGGTAAACGGAGAAAACAATTAGCAAAAAACTGTTTGTCTATTCACATTAGAAGAACGTTCATTTAGTAGGCAAGCGGAAATCAGATCCACTGCATTCACTTAGTAACCTCAGTGGAACTCCGTGACTCCTCCTCAGTGTATCTCCGTGTAATAAAGCAAACATAACCAAGCAAGTTTGCAGATCTTTTTAATACGCAATTTACACACTTTTCGAAACGCTACTTTTCTTCTCGTCAACTCTTCATCAAACCAACATAACAATTGTTGCTTTGTGTCTTTTGCAGCTTTGCAAATAGAACAAACTTACACTTCGTAGTAAAGATGAAACTCGTAAGGATGCGGACGCAATTGAACTTCCACAACTTCCTTCTTCATCTTGTAATCTATCCATGTGTTGATAAGATCCTCACTAAACACTCCGCCCATTTTCAGATAATCATTGTCCTCGGCAAGTCTCTTCAATGCAACAGTCAGATCTTCCGGCGCATGCGGAATGTGGCTCATCTCTTCTGCTCCGAGATGAAAAATGTCTTTCTCGAGAGGCTCGCCCGGTTCGATCTTGTTTATTATTCCGTCAATGCCTGCAAGAAGTATTGCGGAGAATGCAATGTAAGGATTTGACGAACCGTCCGGACAACGGAATTCAACACGCTTTGCCTTCGGACTGCTTGAATACATTGGTATTCTGATAGCCGCGCTCCTGTTGCTCTTTGAGTAAGCAAGGTTTACGGGAGCTTCATATCCCGGCACAAGCCTCTTGTAGGAGTTTGTGGTAGGATTAGTAAATGCAAGTACAGAAGGTGCGTGTTTCAGAAGTCCTCCGATAAAATAAAGCGCCAGCTCGCTAAGTCCTGCGTATTTGTCTCCTCCAAAAAGCGGCTGTCCGTCTTTCCACAAACTTACGTGTGTGTGCATGCCGCTGCCGTTGTCTCCGAAAATCGGCTTCGGCATAAATGTGGCAGTCTTTCCTGCGGCTTTGGCAGTATTCTTCACGATGTATTTGAACATCATCAGATTATCCGAACAATCCTGCATCGGACAGAATCTGAAATCGATCTCTGCCTGTCCGCCGGTTGATACTTCATGATGATGCATCTCCACATCAATGCCAACATTGATGAGATTTTCCACCATCATATTTCTCAGATCATTCGTCGAGTCTGACGGAGGCACAGGAACATATCCTTCTTTCAGTCTGATCTTATGTCCGAGGTTCATCTCATTCTCACTTCCGGTATTCCAGAATCCTTCGGTTGAATCAACTCTGTACCAGCTTGAGTATTCGTTGATGTTGTATGCAACGTGATCAAGTATGAAGAACTCGGCTTCAGGTCCGAAGTATGCTGTGTCTGCGATGCCTGTTGACTTCAAATACTCAATTGCCTTTCGGGCAATGTTCCTCGGATCAAAGTCGTAGATCTTTCTTGACTCGGGTTCATAAATGTCGCAGATCATGCTCAGAGTCTTTGCCGGCATAAAGGGATCGATGTTTGCTGTTGAAGGATCGGGAATAGCAAGCATGTCGGATTCGTTTATTGATTTCCATCCTCTGATTGACGATCCGTCAAATCCGATGCCCTCATAGAAGGTTGACTCGCTTAATTTCGAAATCGGAATTGTGAGATGCATCCATTGTCCCGGAAGATCTGTGAATCGGAGGTCTATCATCTTAACCTCTTTTTCTTTTGCCAGCTTAAAAACGTCGCTGATCTTCTTTAGTCTTTCTTTTTGTTCTTCTATTGTTGTCCTGTCGGTCATGTTGTGAATTATTTGATTGGTTTAATTTGTGTTCAATGCTTTAGGTCTATTTCAAATGTTTCTTTGTGCGTTGTCAGTACTATGCTGGTTCTTGTTGATTTCACTCCGGGCCATGATTGTATCTTCGACAAAAGTTTCTCCAGTGCCAGAGTATTCTCAACCCTGATCTTAAGTATGTGAGATCCGTCTCCTGTAATTGAATGACATTCAAGAACCTCTCTTGTTGCCAGGCTGTGCTCGACGAACTGTTTATAATGCTTCGAGGACTCACTTGTCACAAAGATGAAACACGTTATGTCGAGCTTAAGCTTCTGCGGATCAAGCACGGCATTGTATGATCTGATGTATCCGTGTGACTCAAGCTTGGTGATCCTGTCAATTGTCGAAGGAAGTGATAACCCGACATGCTCAGCAAGTTCATTCTTCTTAACATGACAATTCTTTTGAAGTCTTGAGAGTATCATGTAGTCTATGTTATCCAGCTTCAGATCTTCGGAATGCTTCATTAATGTTTTACCTGAAAAAATAAGGTGATTATTGTAAAATGCCTGACAAAATAAGGCAGATAATGTTTTATGTCAATGTTCTTATTCCTGACAAAGGCAATAAATGTTGTGTGCAGCAGGTAATTTGTTCACGTCGAACTCTGTCTACGGGACTTGCAGGGCCAACTTGCTATTTTGCAACTCTTAAGAAGCATCCGTACAATTTCAATTACTGAATTGCTAAAGAGGATAAGTGAAATTAACTTAGCCAAAAAAATAATCTTATGGGTATCGCAAAAGTAATGGCAGTAAATGCCGCAGTTCTTATTGTTCTCGGAATCTATGGATACTTTGTTTCCGGTAGTCCGACCTCACTGATAGCAACTGCTATAGGAATTGTATTATTCATTATATCGTACCCGGTGAAGAATGACAATAAAACAGCCGCTCACATTGGTGTAGGGCTTACTTTGGTAACGGCTATTATGTTTATTGTTATTGGACTGAAGAGAAGCAATCTCATCATCCTTGTGATGGCTATCTTTACGATACTTGCGCTGATATTTTATGTAATGGATTTTATGAAGAGGAAGAAAGAAAGAGAAGGCGCGAAATAAATCTCAGACTTTTTCTATGTCCTTTTTGCCAAACAGACCGGTTGGCTTAACAAGAAGGATCAATATAAGAATTGCAAAAGCAATTGCGTCTCTGTAAGTGGGTGAGAGATATCCCACTGTAAATGTTTCTACAAGTCCTATTAACACGCCACCTACAACTGCTCCGGGAAAATTTCCGATGCCTCCGAGAACAGCTGCAATGAATGCTTTGAGTCCGGGAAGCAGTCCCATGAGAGGATCAATGCTCGGATAGTTGATGCTGTAAAGAATTCCTGCCGCGCCCGCAAGCGCAGAACCTATCGCAAATGTAAATGAGATCACATTGTTGATGTTAATGCCCATCAGTGAAGCTGCTGTCATGTTATTCGAAACGGCGCGGATAGCAATCCCCATCTTAGTCTTGAATACAATGATCCTGAGTATATACATCAGCAATACAGCCGAGACAAGAACCACAATTTGGTTTGTGCCGATTGTTGCTCCGAGAATGTTGAAGCTTGTATTCTCTATTATTGTAGGGAATGATTTCGGATCGGCACCGAATACAAGCTGTCCTGTGTATTGAAGAAATAATGAAACGCCAATTGCTGTGATGAGAACAGTGAGCTTGGATGAGTTTCGCAGCGGCTTGTAAGCAAGTTTCTCGATGATCATTCCTATTACAGCAGTACCGGCCATTGACAGAAGCAAAATGACAAGCGCCATCGTTATTGACGGCGCTTCAATTCCAAATGCTCTTGCAAGAAAATATCCGAAGAAAGCGCCGAGCATGAAAACTTCCCCGTGTGCGAAGTTGATGAACTTCAGAATTCCGTAAACCATCGTGTAACCTAATGCAATCAGTGCATAGATACTTCCCAGCGAAAGTCCGTTGATTAACTGCTGAATGAACTCCGACATCAGTTGCCGTCCCTGTTAGTAATTTGCTTTGTGATGATTACTCTTGATTCAGACTTATGGTGCAATGGTTTCCTTGTAAACAAATTTTCCGTTCTTCACTTCAAGAACAACTGCCGGCTTAACGGCATTGCGCTGATCGTTAATTGTTATTACACCCGTAACTCCCTGATAGTCTTTTGTCTTTGCAAGTTGATTCTTGATCTTTTCTCCTTCAGTGCTTCCGCTTTTTCTGATAGCATCAAACAGGATCATTCCCGCATCATAAGCAAGAAAGCTCATTGCATCAGGTTCTTTGCCGTACTTTTCTCTGTATTTTTTTATGTAGCCCTGTATCTGCGGTGATGGATCATCAGAAGAGACATGAGTAGAGAAGAAACTGCCTTCGAGCGCATCCTTGGCTTTTCCTTCTGTAAGTTTTTCAGATTCCCAACCGTCGCTTCCGAATAACGGAACTGTAAGCCCTATCTCTCTTGCCTGTATTGAAATCAGATTAACATCTGTATAGTAACCGGGTATGAACACAGCTTCAGGATTCTTTGCCTTTATTGCAGTAAGCTGCGCCTTGAAATCCTTGTCCCCGTTGGAATATTTTTGCTCTTCAACAATTTCTCCACCCATCTCGGTAAAGACTTTCTTGAAGTTGTCTGCGAGACCTGTGGAATAAGCATTCTTCTGATCAATAAGCAATGCGACTCTCTTTACTTTCATCGAGTTCAATGCAAACTTGCTCATCACAGTTGCCTGAAACGGATCAATAAAACACACTCTGAAAATGTAATCTCCAATTGTAGTAACTTCCGGATTTGTTGATGCTGGCGTAATCATCGGTATCTTTGATGTCTGGCAGATCGGCGCCCCAGCCTTGCTTCTGGATGAAGCAACTTCACCAATCACGGCAACAACTTTATCTCTGTTGATCAGCTTCTGAACTACTGTTTGTGTTTCAGAAGGCTTTCCCTGATTGTCTTCCGTAACTAATTTTATCTTCTTGCCAAGGAGACCGCCGCTGTTATTTGTCTCTTCTACTGCAAGCACAAGACCGTTGTGAGATGACTGACCAAAAGTGGCTTCGCTTCCTGTCAACGAAGCATATTCTCCTATAAGTATCTCGTCAGTTCCGGCTTTATTGCATGATTGAAACAAGGCAAGTCCTGCAACAATCATAATGACAGGCAGGAAGAAATTTTGAACAAATTTCATTCGGTCTTCTTTAAATTAAATTTGGGAAAAATAGCTTCATAATCGCTTTGAAACAATTGCTTTTATATTACTCCGAACATTTCTAATATAGATAAATTGTTTGCTAGGTTGCACACTTATACACCGAGGCGTCACAGATATTTATGTTGTGGATTTCCAATCACAAAAATCCTCCAAAAACCTCCTGAGGGGGTTTGGGGTGGGGGGACGAGAACTGGCTCGGCGCGTTAGACACGCCGATTTTGAAATTTACACACCAAAGGAACATCATCCAGTTTTCAATCTTTTTGAATTGTATCAGAAGCTATAGTTTCTAAATTGCACACTGACTTCTATAACTTATATCAATGACTGACAAGACAATCCTCCTCAAGGCATACGCCTCAATGTGCATCACAAAAAGAAACGCGGAGATCTTTGATGAAAATAGGCAGATCTGCAAATATGTGCATTCCACATCACGCGGACATGAAGCGATTCAGATAGCAGTTGGTATGCAACTTCTTGAGTGCGACTGCCTTAGTCTTTACTATCGCGATGAATCTATTCTTCTGTCTCTCGGATTAACACCATATGAACTCATGCTTCAGCTTCTTACTAAAGCGGATGATCCTTTCTCCGGCGGAAAAACTTATTACGGGCACCCTTCTCTGAAGAGAAAAGGATTCCCGAAGATCCCGCACCAGTCGAGCGCTACCGGAATGCAGGCAATTCCCGCGGCAGGAATGGCTCACGGCATTCAATATCTTGAATCAATGAAACTGATTCCTGAAAATGAAAAGCCTATAGTTGTGTGTTCTCTAGGAGACGGTTCTGTTACCGAAGGAGAAGTTTCTGAAGCGTTTCAAATGGCTGTGCTAAAACAACTTCCTATTGTCTTTCTTGTTCAGGATAACAATTGGGGAATTTCCGCATACGCAGATGAAATGCGCGCTATGGATGCTTACGAATTTGCAGCAGGATTTAAAGGCATGAAAAGATACAGAGTAAACGGATCAGACTTTGAAGAGTGCTATGAAAAAATTGCAGAAGTGTTCAGCTATGTCAGATCCAAACGCAAACCTGTTCTCGTTCATGCAGCAGTACCTCTTCTCGGGCATCATACATCGGGTGTCAGAAAAGAATGGTATCGATCTGAAGAAGATCTTGCAGAACACGCAAGCAGGGATCCGTTTCCGAGATTGAAAAAGAGATTGCTTGAACTGGGAGTTACAGAGGGCGAGCTCAAAAAGATTAAAGAAGAATCTGTCTTACTTGTTAATGACAGTTTTCAAAAGGCAGTTGAAGCCAAAGAACCTGAGCTTGATACATTATTGCTGCATGAGTTTGCACCCACCCCGGTTACAGAAGAGAAAGGAGTGAGAGCACCCGCTAACGGCGAACCAATCATCATGGTCGATGCCGGCCTGCATGCTATGAACGAAATTCTTCGAGATAATCCGGAAGCATTGTTTTACGGACAGGATGTAGGAAGGCGTCTTGGAGGCGTGTTCAGAGAAGCTGCAACACTGGCTCAGAAATATGGAGATAACCGCGTGTTCAACACACCGATTCAGGAAGCATACATCGTCGGCTCGACAATGGGAATGAGTGCAGTAGGCGCAAGGCCTATTGTAGAAATACAGTTTGCAGATTATGCATGGGCCGGTTTTAATCAGCTTGTTGTTGAGATCTCAAAATCGTGTTATTTAACTCAGGGAAAATTTCCAGTATCAACTATCATCAGAATACCATGCGGCGCTTATGGCGGAGGCGGTCCGTATCACTCCGACTGTATTGAATCAAGCGTGCTGCCAATCAGAGGAATCAAAGTGGCTTTTCCAAGTAATGCTGCAGATATGAAAGGGCTGATGAAATCGGCATACCTGGATCCCAATCCGGTAATAATGTTCGAGCATAAAGGACTTTACTGGAGCAAAGTTCAGGGAACTGAGAATGCAAAGTGTCCTGAACCCGGCGAAGATTATGTTGTGCCGTTTGGCAAAGCAAGGATCTTTCAGCAGGCAAGCGAAGAGATGGTTGAATCAGGAGAATCAATTTCCGTTATAACTTACGGCATGGGTGTTCACTGGTCTCTGAATGCATCGAAGAATTTTCCGGGGCAGGTTGAGATACTTGATCTAAGAACTCTTTATCCGATGGATGAAGATGCAGTTATGGAATCTGTTAAGCGACACGGAAAATGTCTGATAGTCACTGAAGAGAAGTCATTGAATTCTTTTGCGGAAAGTATTGCCGGCAGAATCTCAAATAAATGTTTCAAATACCTCGATGCTCCTGTAGAAGTTTTGGGAGCTGTGAATGTTCCCGCAGTTCCTCTGAACATGGGACTTGAACGCGCTATGCTTCCAAATGTGGAAAAGGTAACCCTTGCAATGAAGAATTTGCTGGAATGGTAAACTGATTCAGTTAACGCGAATCACCTTTCATCAGCAGAAACTCCAGCTCCTGCTGTGATAGCTTGACTCCGGGTGAGGCAACTTTCACTTCCGTGTTTTCCTGTGGCGGATTTTCTTCGCCGCTCTCTGTTTTGTTAACGTTCAGACTGTCGTTAACAACAGAGTTAACACCTGTAGAATCTGATTCTTTTGGCTCAAGCGATGTATAGTATTCCAAAGTTGGAGCAATGTTTGCGTAGTAAGGAGATTCGGGATATCGCAACTTCAATGTATTATAATATGCAAGTGCACTGTCTTTGTTAAGCAATCGGTTCTGATAGATCCATCCGATTCCATACAGCGCCTTGGCAGACAATGTATCATCCGGATATGCCGTTGCGTAATCTCTAAGAAGATTGACAGCTTCAGAAAACCTTTCATTGTTGAGTGCGAGCAAAGCCTTTGTCAGCAGATCTTCATTTTGCATTGTAGAATCATTAGAAACAACAGAACTTCTGTTCAGTATTGCTCTTACCTCGCGTGCATAAACAGTAGTTGGAAATTCCGCGATGATGTCAGCAAATGTTTGAGTTGCAGATTCTTCATCTCCGTTTGTCTTGTAAAGTGAACCAAGCATGAACATTGCTTTTCCCTTCTTTCCCGGTTCCGGATATTTCTCGATCAGAAGCTTCAGATAATGAACGGCAGAATCGGGCATGTTCATATCATACATAAAAAGCTCGGCAAGTTCATAATATGAATCAAAGATCTTGTTCTCTTTATCTGTTTCATCCTTTACTTTATTGACTGCACTCAGACTGTCTTCCTGTTGCCTTTGTTCTTCAGCACTCTTCTTTATCTCCTCTGATTTTTCCTGATTAACATTTCCGGGATTGAATCCTTCAGTCGGTCCTCCCGTGTTTCTTGTCGGATCAGAAGCCTTTGTTTTGTCGTCTTCGGGATTCTCAATCGTATCTTTGGCACTGATCGAGACCAATTCTCTCATGCCTCCGGGTTTTCCTTTACCGTCTCCTCTTTGCGTACCATCCTCAGTTCCTGTGTTTGTATTGTCAAGCCCGCGGTTGTCTTTGTTTCTCTGATCTTCTAACTGTTCAATTCCTTTTTCCTCATTGTATATAGCTCTGTATCTTTCAACATTAGGATTAGTTTCAGGAATTACAATACCGGTGGTGTCTTTGATCTCGCCAAGCAGGCTGAAATATTTCTCAAGAGTCTTTGCTTTCTTTGAGCTCTCCGGATAAAATTCTGAAAGTGAATTTTCCTGAGTTGCTTTTTTGTAATTTACCAAAGCATTGAGATAATCTTTCTCTCTCGTCTCAAGATCCTGACCAAGGAAAAAATATGCATCAGATGCAGATGGAGTATTTGCATGCTGAACTATAACCTCATAATACTTCTGCTTCGCATCTTTAATATTCCCTTTAGTATAAAGATTGTTAGCCATCTCCAGGTCTATAAGAGGTGTGTAATCTTTGAAGTCACGATACTTCTTCCTCATTGAAGTCAGCTCTTCCTCGGCTTCAGAAAATTGCTTGTTGCGAATCAGGCCCTTGGCAAAATTAAGTCTGGCAAAGAAAGTCAGGTCAAAGTCGGGGGAATAATCCAGCACTTTTCTAAATTCAGCCGCTGCAGTCTCAGGCTTGTAATTACTGCTCAGTCTGGCAAGGATGAACTGGTTTTCAGCTTTGCGCTCATTGTCATCAGAATATTCGATCGCCTTTTTAAAATATTCAACAGACTCTTTAAGGTTACCGCCATTGTAAGCTATTATGCCGAGTTCTCTTGAGGCAAGAGATCTTATTTCCTTGTCATCAGACTCGTTAATAATGTCTTTGAATATTTTCTGACCTTCATCTTTTTTGCTGAGCTTTATCTTTGTTCTTCCCAGATAAAGGAGAGCCTCGTCTGTGAGATCACTGCTGGAGAGACGCGAGAGGAACTCGTTGAATTTTCTTTCCGAATTTATATAATCCGTTTGAAAATAGTAGGCCTTGCCGATTGTAAGGACAGCATCGTCAATGTACTTGCTGCTTTTATGAAACTGAATGATCTTTGATGCGCGCTCTATTGATTTATCCAGCTTTTCCTTGACGGATGATGGAAGGGGGGGAGTTACTCCGAGAGAATCGAGCCGCCTGTTATATGTGGCGATGAAGCTGGTACGATATTCTTCAAATGCCAGATCAAAGTCTTCGCTTGCAATGAAATATTTATTGAAGTAAGCCGAGAAGTTTTCAATCCGGTTTCCCATGAACAGGTAAGAAGTGAAATCCTGGAATTCAAAATCAAGCGACTTGCTGTAGTCAGGTTCGAAATCCTGCTCGAGTGAGTCAGGTACATCAGGACGCTCTACTGTGCTGTAGGTCAGATAACTGCAACCCTGATATGAGTGGCCAATGAACAGGACTGTTGCCGAAAGTAAAATATATTTGAGAAAACGCAATTGCTGTACTAAGTTTGGTTTAAGATATTTTGAATCATAGCTTATTTCAAGACAAAATTTGGATTTCTTCTGATGTGAATTTTCACAAATTTTACACTGAAAATTTTTCAGCCGTTTTCGTTAGATCTAATTATGCTAATTGCAGGTCTTTCAGTAACTATCTTACTTTCAACAAAGAAGTTTAAGAATTGAAACTGTACGCTTACGGCTATATATTTCACAAAATAATTATCCTTAATGGCAAGCAAACCCAAGAACAATAAAGAAACCCCCACGGAACAGGAATTTTATGACGCAGAACTTGCTGAAGAGCAAAACGAAGTGATTTACGATACCACACAGGATGTTCATGAATTTAATTCGGATATTCCCGAGACACTTCCCGTACTTCCGCTGAAAGATATGGTCGTATTCCCATACATGATGTTCCCAATACTTGCAGGAAGAGAATCAACCATTGCTGCGGTAAACAGCTCTGTTGAAAAAGACAAGTTCATACTTCTTGTCGCGCAGGTAGATGAAAAAATAGAAGAGCCTACTTTCGAGAATCTTTACAATACAGGAACTGTAGCAAAGATCATTCAGGTGCTTAGGCTTCCAAACGGACTGATTAAAGTACTCGTTGACGGACTGTTTGCGGCTGATGTAAAGAAATTTCACAGTGGCAAGTTTATCTCCGCTACATTTGAAATCAAGAATCCGCCGTTCAGGCGCGACAATGAACTCGAGGCGCTTATGCGTCAGGCGACGAAACTCTTTACGGATTATGTTCAGACAAACCGCACGATTCCGCAGGAAACTCTTGTTGCCTATGAAAACATAAAGGAGCCGGACCGCAGGCTTTATTATATTGCATCGACAATCAATGCCGGTGTTCCGAAAAAGCAAAAGATCCTGGCAATAGGTGATCTTCATAAACAATATTATGAGATTCTCTATATCATGAGTTCAGAAATGGAGATTCTCAATGTTGAAAAAGAGATCGATGAAAAGATCTACCAGACAATGCAGAAGAATCAAAGGAAGTTTATTGTGCAGGAACAGATAAGAATACTGCAGGATGAACTTGGTGAAGGCGTTGAGACCGATCCGGAAATGATGCGGCTCAGGGATAAGATCGAAACTTCCGGAATGCCCGAAGCGATCATGAAAAAAGCCCAGGAAGAATTTTCAAAACTGAAGAAGACTCCTACGATGTCACCGGATTATTCCGTTTTAAGGAATTATCTGGACTGGATGGTGAGCGTTCCATGGGCAATGTTTACCGATGACAACTTTGATCTTAAGCATGCAAAGAAAATACTCGATGAAGATCATTACGGGCTCGATAAGGCAAAGGACAGAGTTCTTGAATTGATTGCTGTTCTGAAACTTCTTAAAGCGAAAAATATTCGAAAGTCTCCCAAGGGACAAATACTTTGTTTTGTTGGGCCTCCCGGAGTAGGAAAAACTTCGCTTGGTAAATCAATTGCCCGTGCACTCAACAGGAACTTTGTCAGAATTTCCGTTGGCGGAGTAAGAGATGAAGCCGAGATAAGAGGACACAGAAGAACTTACATCGGCGCAATGCCCGGCAAGATAATTCAGGCAATGAAAAAAGCCGGAAGCGTTAACCCGGTTCTGCTCATTGATGAAATAGACAAAATGAGCAACGACTTCAGAGGCGATCCTGCCAGCGCAATGCTTGAGGTATTGGATCCCGAACAGAATTCTACATTCAATGATCATTATCTTGATGTTGATTATGACCTGTCGAATGTATTGTTCATCACAACAGCCAATGTCTATTATTCAATACCTCTTCCGTTGCTTGACAGGATGGAGATCATTGAAATGCGAAGCTATCTTGATTTTGAAAAAGTGGAGATCGCCAAGAGGCACATCATCCCCAAAGAGCTTACCGAGCATGGTGTTCAGGATATGAACGTGACATTTCCCGACAAAGTGATTCTGAAAGTGATAAGCGAATATACTCGTGAAGCCGGAGTCAGAAGTCTGGAGCGTGAACTTTCATCGATAATCAGAAAAGTCACAAGAGAAATTGTCGAGACTCCTGCTTCAAAAGCAAAAAAAGCTTTTGCAATAAAGGAAGAGATGGTAGAGAAGTATCTTGGTGTTCCGAAGTATAAGACAAAACTTGCCGACGTAAAAGAGAAGTCGAAAATAGGCTCCGTTGTAGGTCTGGCATGGACATCAATGGGCGGAGACATTCTCAATGTTGATGTGACAATTATGAACGGACCGAACAAATTCATTCTTACAGGAAAGCTTGGAGATATTATGAAAGAATCCGCACAGGCGGGCTTGTCATACATAAAATCGAACGCGGCAAAGTTTGGAATACCTCCGACCTTTTTTAAGGAGAAAGAAATTCACATCCATCTTCCGGAGGGCGCCATACCGAAAGACGGACCATCTGCGGGAATAACCATGATCATGGCGATGCTTTCTGCTATCACCAAATCTCCCGTCAGGCCGGACGTTGCGATGACCGGAGAGATCACTCTGAGAGGTAATGTTCTGCCTATCGGCGGACTCAATGAGAAACTTCTGGCTGCGGTCAGAAGCGGAATCAAAACGGTTCTGATTCCGGCAGAAAACGAAAAGGATCTTGTTGAGATTCAGAAAGAAATTCTTGATCAGCTTGAGATTGTATTAGTTGATAATGTGGAAGACGGCGTAAAGCATGTTTTCACGGGAAAGAGAATTAAGTTTACTAAATAGCAGAATAATCAATCAGAAAACTCGGATAACTTGTCAACATACACAGTATCAGCAAGGAAGTACAGGCCGCAGAAATTTTCTGAGGTAACTTCACAGGAGTTTGTAACGCAGACAATGAAGAATGCAGTAGTTGCAGGAAAGATAGCGCACTCATATCTTCTGAGCGGTCCGCGGGGAGTTGGAAAGACAACGATTGCCAGAATTCTTGCAAAGGCGTTGAATTGTCCGAATCAGAAAGACGGCGAGCCGTGTGACAATTGCGAATCGTGCAGTGAGATTAAGAGAAGCATTCATCCTGACGTAATAGAGATTGATGCCGCTTCAAGGCGCGGCATTGATGACATTCGCGACATACAGGAGGCCGCCAAAGCGCATCCCATGAAGGCGAATTTTAAATTCTTCATCATAGACGAGGTTCACATGCTTACTCAGCAGGCGTTCAACGCGCTGCTGAAAATTCTGGAAGAGCCGCCTCCGTATCTTGTGTTCGTTCTTGCTACTACAAATCCGGAGAAGATACCGGCGACAATAGTCAGCCGGTGTCAGAGATTCCCGTTGCAAAGACTAAGAGTGTCAGAGATCTCCGGAAAGCTCAAAGAGATTTCCAAAGAAGAGAAAGTGAAGATCGATGACGAATCATTGTTCCTTATTGCGAAGCTTGGAGACGGCGCATTACGAGATGCTCTTGGAGTATTTGACAGCGCCGTGTCTTACTGCGGCGAGAAGATTACAATCGATGACCTGGTAAGTTTTCTTAATATTCCTCAGAAGGAAATCTACTTTTCAATTGCCGAATTTATTAACTCCGGCGACGTCAAAGGGGCGCTGAATTATTTCAATGAGCTGAGTGCAAGAGGGCTGGATATTCAGACCTTCTTTAACGGACTGACCGAGCACTTTCGGGATCTTCTCATTATTAAATCCACGTCAGAAGAGGAACTCATCGATGAGCCGGATTCCATCAAAGAGAAATTTTCTGCCGAGGCAGAATTATTCAGCATTGACAGAATTCTCAGACTGATGAAGATCCTGTCTGATGCGGAGAACAGAATCCGCCTGTCGTCAAATCAGAAGATCTTCGTGGAGGTTATGCTTGCCGAACTCTGCCGGGTGGATGCCGAAGTAAGAGACCTTTCCGAGATCATTACCGAACTCAAGGGGTCAAAAAAAAAATTCCTGACTGAAGTTGACAGCACAAATGCACCTGCTAAAACGGAAGTTCATTCTGCAATCAAGACCAATGAGAAATCTGTTAGCGGAGAATCCTCTCCTTCCAAAGACGAAATTGTCTCAACCTTAAAGCAGCTCTTCGACGCGGAAGAATATAAATTCAACTGACACATGTACAAAAAAAAATTCTACTCCATTAAGAATAACTTCCTTGCGATTGAAGAGAAGTATTCGAACTACAAAGATTCAAAAGTTGCAATACTCCCGGTTCCTTTTGAACAGACTACATCATACGGCAAAGGCACTGCCGGCGGGCCTTCGGCAATACTTGACGCATCGCACTATGTGGAATTCTTTGACGAGGAACTAAACAGGCAGTTCTGCTTCGAGAAGGGGATCTGTTCACTGCATCCCCTCGATGTAAGCAAGAAGAAAGGCAAGAAGGCGCTGGCATCAATTTATGAAGCGGTGAAAGAATTAATAGACGACGGAAAGTTTGTTGTGACTCTCGGAGGTGAGCACACAATCTCGACGGCACCAATACAGGCACACTTCAATTCTTTCAAAGACGTATCAGTGCTTCACTTCGATGCACATTCGGATCTTCGTGACGAGTATGAAGACACAAAATATTCGCATGCATGTTTTGCCGCCAGAGTAAGCGAGTTTACGAATGACATAACCCAGGTTGGAATCCGCGCGCAATGCAAGGAAGAATATGATTTTATAAAGAGTAAAGGCATACGCACGTTTTATGCTTTTGAGATAAGAAACGGAAAGTATGGAAATGATTGGCAGACGGAAGTTGTGAATTCGCTTAAGGAGAATGTCTACATTACTTTTGATGTGGATTATTTTGATCCTTCAATAATGCCATCAACGGGAACACCCGAGCCCAACGGCTTTTACTGGGACGAGACAATGAAGTTGCTGAAGTTGCTTGGAGAGAAGAAAAATGTAGTTGGCTTTGATGTTGTAGAACTCTCCCCGAGAAAAGGTTTTACATATCCTGATTTCATGACTGCGAAATTGATTTACAAGATGCTGAATTATTTTCTTTGAAGTTGAAAGTGGAAAGTGGAAAATGGAAAGTGGAAAGTGGAAAGTGGAAAGTGATGAGTGAAATTTGCCCCGCGAATCCGCTTTTTGGGATTAAGTGGAATACAATGTCTGCAAACTTCTGCCCACGTCGAAGTCTCCATTCCTGTGACAGGACTTCTGTCCTGACGCATTCATGTGGTTTGTTTGTTATCGAAGAGTTACCCGCCGAAATTGCAATTTCAAAATGATATCATTACGCGGCGGGAACTCTGCGGCATTTGGAATTTAGAATTCAATCGGGCTGGAAATTGCATGTGAGCGAGTGCCTGCCGAGCGAGCGAAGAATCCATAGTAAAGTCGGTGGGAGTGGGAATGTGCAGCAGTTGCCCATTAA
Organism: Ignavibacteria bacterium; assembly: GCA_016704345.1. Classification (GTDB taxonomy): domain Bacteria; phylum Bacteroidota; class Ignavibacteria; order Tepidaquicellales; family Tepidaquicellaceae; genus JADJAH01. The sequence continues at coordinate 178,117 of JADJAH010000016.1, forward strand.
ACACTAATCAATTTGTCAACAAAGATTAAAAGGATAAATCTTTGTGACCTTCCCAATTGTAATTTACCGCGGAACATTCTTGCTTGAGATATATTATGGTCGGCCGGTAATTCTACGGTACATCAAATCACAGGAGACTTTCGTTGGCTTTAACTTCATTTCTACTACCCCCTGATTGGGACGAACAAATACTCCCTTGAAGACTACTACAAAATTCTTGCAGTATCCGGTTCTTAAAAACATTTTCACAAATCGCAAAATTTCTATTTGACACAGCGAATTCAAATTTTTAATTTGCTTATGTACTCATTGGTGATGTGCGGATTTTTGGATGATCGGGCGAAGACACTTGCGGTAAATTGATAAGCCAATTTTTAATATTATGAAAAATTATTTCAAAGGATCTGTTGGAATTTTGATTCTCGCTGTTACTCTGTTGTATGTGCAAACATCGCACGCCCAGTCAAACTGGTTCTGGCAGCAACCTCTTCCGGCGGGAAACAGTCTGAAGGATGTGAAGTTTGTAAATCATCAGACGGGCTATGCTGTCGGGGATGTGGGGACGATTGTAAAGAGTACCAACGGCGGCTCAAACTGGTTCACTCTGAACAATCCGAAGAAATCACAGCTCTGGGGAATTGACTTTGCTCCGGGCAATGCGAGTGTTTTGATTGCCGTGGGAGACAGCGGACTGATACTGCGCACGTCCAATGCAGGCGAGAGCTGGAACGTTATACAGTTTCAGGCGGGAGTTATTTATGAGGATGTGGATTTTGTGAACTCAACCACCGGCTATGTTGTCGGCTCCGGCGGAAGAATATTCAAGACCACCAACGCGGGAGCAAACTGGTTTCAGCAGACAAGCCCTACAGGAGCTAATTTCCTTTGCGTCAATTTCTTCGATGAGAACTTCGGAGCGATCGGCGGAACAACGAGACTGCTTCTCACCACAAATGCCGGGACAACGTGGGTCGTTCAGAATCTTACTTTCTTTCCGTTTACTCAGGTGTCCGGAATATCTGCTATTGATTCGGCTACAGTAATAGGTGTTGTCAATAACAACGGTGGAACTATGCTTAAGACCACCAACCGCGGGCAGGATTGGATAGAAGAACCGATGGGAATTCCTTATCAGGATCTGGTAAGAGACCTTAGTTTCAGCGGAAAGAACAATGGCACAATTGTTTGTGATCTGGGAATGATTGTAAGAACCACAAACGCGGGTGCAAGCTGGATACTGGATTCGACATTCTATCAGTATTTCCAGAGAAGCTATGGAATAGATCTGCTTCGGGGAGTGCACATGGTTGATACAAGTCTGACATACATCTCCGGCGGAGGAGGAAGCATTTACCGTTCAACAAACGCCGGCCAGAACTGGACGATCCTCAGCGGTGGATACTTTGACCTTCACGGATCACACTTTGTAAATGCAAACACCGGTTGGTGCGTAGGTGAGGAAGGAACTGTGCAGAAGACGACCAATGGCGGAACCAACTGGAGTTTCTACCCACAGATTACAAGAGAAGTCCTGTGGGATGTGATGTTCCCGAGTCAAAGCACTGGCTATATCTCCGGTGACAGCGGAGTGATACTCAAGACCACGAACACCGGCACAAACTGGTTCTTCCTCAACAGCGGCACGAGGATAAATCTGTTTGATATTTTCTTCATCAACAATGAGACGGGATTTTGCGGTGGGGGGTTTACTTCAGATCCTGATCCGGGTGTTGGTATAATAATGAAAACAGTTAACGGTGGAAATAATTGGGAAACAGTATTTTATTATACTGACAGCGGTTGGGTAAATGCATTACATTTTTTTGATGAGAATACCGGCATAGCATGTTTCGATAGAGGAATAAGAAGAACAACCAACGGTGGTCTTAACTGGTTAATAGTCGGCACTGGAAGCACCGGCCGCGGTTTGGATATGTCTTTTCCAAACAGCCAGACAGGTTATACTTCCGGAGGGTCAAATACATTTTATAAGACAACAAATTCAGGATTATCCTGGTTAGGTTATTCAACGGGCAATCCGGGTGTAGTAATTCAAACAATCCATTTTATCAACTCGCTTAAGGGGTTTGCAGCAGGTCCTTACGGCGAAATTCTCTATACCGAAAATGGCGGATTGAATTGGACCATCAATAGAGGCTTGTCTGAAAACTATATTGCTTCAATTTACTTCTCAGATTCAATTAACGGAACTATGACTGGGATTTTTGGAACCATTCTCAAAACAACGAACGGAGGGATAAGTTATATTGACAACGAAGCAAAACAAGTTCCTGAAGACTTTCAATTGCATCAAAATTATCCAAACCCGTTCAATCCTACAACAACAATTCGGTTCAGTCTAAAGAGGAGTGCTGAAATCAAAATTGTCTTAAGCAACATACTCGGCAAACAGGTTCGGGTTCTGACTGACAAATTTACAGCCGCAGGGGATCATAAATTGTTATTGAAATCAGCAGGATTATCAACCGGTGTATACTTCTGTTCACTGATTGCAAATGGTAGTGTCGCTCAAACAATAAAACTTCTTTTAATAAAGTAAAACAAACAATGGGGAGAAAGAAATGAAAACGACAAAAGTACAACTTATTGCTGCGATTATCCTGATCATGGTTTTCAGTAATTGGGTGAAGTCTCAGATTCCTGAGGATTACCCGTTCAAGACATACTTAGACACAGCTGACAATCTTTACGTAACAGGGCTTAACAGAGAATTTGATATAGAGACTACGAAGTTTCGGGCGACAGTGGTTGATCCTGAATGGAGCAAGAGTCATCCGAATCCCGGATTCGACCGAGGTATGGATCTGGCACTTGATGCCGACCAAAATGTTTATGTAAGCGGATTCCTGCAATCCCAGAACGGTTACTCAGATCTCTGTTTGCTCAGACACAACAGAGTAGAAGGAAATATCTCTTTAGTTAAGGTCCTTAACTTTCCCAAGGAGGATAAGTTTTATGGAATCGCCAGAGAAGGAGAATTTTTCTATGCAGCGGGTTTCAAGACTTCTCGCAATCTAAAGGACTTTTTCTTGGCTAAGTTCAACCTCGACGGCGACACCATCTGGACCCGCACATTCAACAACAGCGATTACAACAGGGATGATGTTGCTACCGATATTCTTGTTGACGGCAACTTTGTTTATGCGATAGGTTATACATACAACGGCGAGGGATTTAAGAATGATATAATCCTTTACACATGCGATCACAACGGAGAGGATGTAAATACACAGATCGTCAACAGGAAGTTTACAAACGAAACTCCGACAGCATTCATCTTTACACAGATAAATGATGCTCCGCCTCCGACTCATCAGAAATCAAGAACAGCAGTCGTTGTTGTAACTGACCTGCCGTTCGGTCAGGGTGGAAATAATTTCCTCACTTATTACTTTAAGGACAACACTACAACATCTCTTCACTGGATCAGAGATTTTAGCGGAGGCGGTTCTTCTGTCAGCATACCGACGGCAATTGCCGCCGACCCGATCGGCAATGTCTATGTAACGGGATATACAAACATGAATGCAGGCAGCGGTTATGATTTTGTCTCGATGAAGTACAACAAAGACAGCGGCTCATACGGCTGGAATAGTCCTTCGGTAATCTTCTACGATTCGCTCAACGGCAATGACAAAGCATCATCAATAAAAGTAAAGAACAACCGCATCTACATAGCCGGCTCAAGCGACAGCACACAGAACGGCTATTACGTGGCGGCATACAATCAGGTTCAGGGATATCCGCATAAAGATTTTGATAATGTCTTTGTGCCGTCGTTCTCGAGGAACGGAGCGGTGAATCAAAACATGAAAAGAGTCGCTGTCGTAGAACTTGACTCATCAGGCAATACATATCTTATAGCGCAGTCGTGGAACGAAACACAAGCATACTATGCCATCAGAAAGTATGACCAGCAAGGCAACGTTATTCATACAATAGATCCGTACGAGCATCTGTTCGGAGGAAGTGAATCGGATATTGCAACAGCACAACATCCAACCACCAAAGGTATCACTCTTTTGAGAAACTATCCAAACCCGTTCAATCCTTCCACTGTGATCAGTTACAAAATAGAAAACACAAACTACATCGAGCTCAAAGTTTACGATATCAGCGGAAAGCTTGTAATCAATCTTTACTCGGGCATTCAGCAACCTGGAGAGCATGCTGTAACGTTTGATGCGTCGGGATTGTCGTCGGGAATGTACTATGCTGTATTGACTGCCGGGGAAAGCATAAGCAGAATAAGGCTGGCAGTGGTTAAATGATAATTAGAAATTAGAAATTAAAAATATTTGGAGCAAGTATCTTTGTACGTGATGCAATATTCGGCACACATCCGGAACTCTTCATCTGCGGCGTGCCGGAAATATAGCCGGGAGACACAGCGACAAGAGATTTTGAGACTGCTTCCGGTACAGCAGACTTCGAATAACAAGGTCAGCAATATCAAAAATTCTCATAACTGGCTTTTATGAGGGTGTGCTCCAATTCGTTGCATTCATTTATTAATTCATATTAAGATTCATTTTATTTAAGTTTAATTAGTTAAGATAGTTACTAAATAACTGCAAAAATGAAGAAGCTCTTACCAGTTTTTTTGATCTTCTTACTTCACACCATAGATTCTACAGGTCAATTACTTGCCAGAGGATTTAACAGCATTCACACACCAGACGGTATAAATATCATAGCAGTCGGAGACAGCGGATTAATATTCAGGTCTTCAGACAGGGGAAACACTTGGTCAGGCTTTATACATGGTTCAGATAATTTCAGATCTGTGTACTCCTTTAATAATGATGTTTGGTTTACGGGAAACAATGGAAACGTATATAAAACACAAAGAACAGTCTCTCCTATCTATCAGTACTATACAGGTACTTCATTCTTAATAAATTCTATTCACTTTGTAAATTCAAATACCGGATTTGTTTGCGGTAATGGAGGTGAGGTATTTAAAACAACCGATGGAGGCATAAACTGGAGTAACTCAAATTCAGGAATTTCGAACATAGACCTGAACTCAATCAGTTTCGTTGATGAAAGCAGAGGTGTGGTTGTAGGAAAGAGCGGCTCAATATTCTTAACTACTGACGGAGGTAACTCATGGGTGCAAAATGCTAGCAGCACAAACAGAAATTTACTTGACGTCAAATATTATTCAGATGGTATATATGCAACAGGTGAGCATGGTACTTTACTTTCCAATGATTCCGGGAAATGGAATGCAGTAAATACACAAACGGATTCTGATATAAGAGGAGTAACGGGGATCTCATATGGTAATACACACATTTGCGGCGGAGGAGGATTCATAAGGAACAATCTAAGTGGAAGAATAAATTTCAAGAATTTTGAAACCAATCCGATGTTTGCAAATCTTGTGGATATTTTTTATTACAATGACTATCTGGGATTCGCAGTAAGCAATCTTAACAAAGCTATCATAATAACATCTAATGGCGGTGCAACATGGGATCTGCCGCCGGGTACACAAGTTAATTTGAATTGGGTTGTGAAATTACCGAATGTATTATGCAGGTCAAATACTATTTGCAAACATCCTCTGGACAATAACTCTGCGTTTGCGGTTGACAGGAAGAAAGTTTTTTTAAGCAGAAACAAAGGGGAGAACTGGACACAAATCGCAACTATTAGTATCGGAACACGTGCCCGTTCATTTTATGTTAGCCCGCTTGATACAAACATCTTGATAGCAGCTATGGAAATTACTGATTCTACGGATTGTATTGTAAGATCCACAAACTATGGTTCAACGTGGACAAAAATTATTGCGAAGGAGTTTTCATCTTATGGGCAGCCGCTTGAAATGGACCAGAATAATCCTATTGAATTCTATTTTGCGCCTGTAAATGTCTCGGGTGAAGGGATGTATAAATCAACAAACTCAGGTGCGACTTTTTCTTTAATTTCCGTTTATAATAGTGATACCATAAATGCACCAAATGATCTCATTGTAACGTGGGACAGCTCTGAGGTTCTGATAATGGGAGACGAAGGCGGTGATATCTGGAAATCAACCAACTCTGCGATAACCTGGAAAATAGTGAAGCAGGAAACATATCCCTTTTACCTGGTTCCATCAATTTGTAATACTTTATTCGATAAATCTTTCTTTTTGGCGCCACTTTCCTGGATTTACAATGTATACAAATCTACTAATTATGGTGATAACTGGAGTATCATTTCAATAAACACGGAAGAAGGATGGGGTTCGGATATTTGCCATGAAGACCCGACGGTTGTTTTGACGGGTTCATTCGGCACTCAAGTTTTTTTCAGTACTAACGGAGGTGAAAATTTCTTTGAAACGAATGCAGGATTTAGTCCGGAAGTGAATGCAGGCATAATGGCTGCCGGAAGGGATTTTATTTTAAACATTACGAATCGTAACCTTCGTAAGTTGAGTGCAGAATACACTGTTTTAACATCGGTATTTGAGAACACTGTTTCGTCACTACCTACTGAATTTAAGTTATCGCAAAACTATCCTAACCCTTTCAACCCGTCAACGAAAATAAATTTTTCAATTCCAAATTCGGGATTTGTATCACTTAAGGTTTACGACATGTTAGGCAGGGAAGCTGCTGACCTTGTCGGCGGTTTCAGAAATGGAGGGACTTATGAAATTGACTTTGATGCTTCACAACTTGCGGCGGGGTCATACTTTTATAAACTTGTGGTAAGCTCATCGAACACACTCGTTGCGAATGATTTCTCGATTTCTAAGAAAATGATCCTTCTAAAATGAAAATTCAGGTAATGAATATATATCAGAACAATTGTAAAGTCTTTTTCCAGAATTAACCGGCAACTTCAACAAAAGGAGGTTGGTATGATGATCGCGATTCGGGTTTTATTTCTAATTTTAATTTTTACAAAATTTTCTTATTCACAGGGAATAGGAGAGGTTGTACACCCCGCACCTTTTTTTATTGATAATCTTACGTGGACCACATTCACTGACAATCAAACCGGATATGTAACTACAAGTAAGAGAATATTTAAGACAACAAATGCGGGTGGTAACTGGAGCAGTATTTTCAGCAATTCACAATACAACCTCAGAAGAATATACTTTGTAAATAGAGACACCGGGTTTGTTACTATTTCAAAGATTAACTATATCCTCAGGACAATGAATGGCGGATTAAACTGGATGGAAATATGGATAGGAAGTTATTACTACCCTTATGTTGGTGTATCGTTTTTGAACAACACGACAGGCTTTATTGCAGGAGGGGGTGAAGATAGAATGGATGCAAGGATCACGACAAATACAGGCAATACATGGTCTCATCTTGCTCACGTTAACGGATTTTATGATACATTTACGGATGTTTGGTTTACAGATTCTTTAAATGGATTTATCACAGGATCTAATGTATTATTACGAACAACTAACGGTGGGTTAAATTTTTTCACTGATCCTGTTGCAGAAGACATATGGCCAAACAGAATCAACTTTGTAAACCCGGGACTAGGATACATTAGTTATGGTGGCACGGGTATATTGATGACATCAAACGGAGGAAACACATGGATAAATAGAGAAATACCGGGAGCTTATTCCGGGGGTGCTATGGTTTTTTCAAATTCAAACGGCGCTGTATATGTCGGTGACAGAAAATTTAATATTTTTAAATCAACGAATTACGGAACCAACTGGAATTTGAAAAGCAATACTGGTAATTCAGGTTTCAATGCCTTTAGTTTTCTAACCAATACAGGGTATGCTGTTGGCGGCAATGGTTACATGATGAAGACAACCAATTACGGTGAAAACTGGGTCAAGATTGTGGAACATCATAAACTCAATTCTATAAAAATCAAAAATGGAAAGAAAATTGTTTCAGGTGGTGAGAAAGGTGTGATCTTTTTAAGCGATAATTTTGGAGCAAACTGGAGTAAGCTTCAGACAGGATACAATTTCGAAATAAACAGTATCAGCACGGATAACTTCGGGCAGTACTTTATTGCTGCAGGTGACAGCGGAAATGTATTGAGATCAGACACTTCGGGATTGATATGGAACCATATCAAACTGAATACCAATGAGAATTTAAATAAAGTTATTACAACGAAATCTTATGTCTTTATTGCCGGTACAAACAATAATTTCTTTTACTCAACAGATAGTGGTTCTACGTGGATAGATTGTGCTCCAAAAAATTTTCCACATCTATTGTTTCGTGGAATTCACGAAAGCAATAGTGTTTTTTACTTAGCCGGTGACAGCGGGACGGTTTTGAGGAGTACTGATCAGGGTAAGAACTGGAGTAACTTGGAGTTTCCTCCTGATTTTCCTCTCAATGAAATTTACTTTGTAAATGCTCATATAGGATTTGTAGCGGGTAAACCAAGATATTCAAATTACAGAGTGAACTTTTATAAGACTACAAACTCAGGAAATTCATGGGACAGTGCCAGTATGCAGGCACCGGCAAATGATCTCGACTTTAAAAAGATCGTATTTATAAATGAGTCAACAGGTTATATGTACGCTACATTACACAATAATAATTATACAAATTTCTATATACTATACAAGACAACTGATACTGGAAGAACCTGGTCAAACAAATATTTTGATTTTATAATTGATATCGATTTTGCGAATTACGATACGGCATTTACAGTCGGCTCACTTGGAGAAATCTACAGAACAACCAATGCAGGATCATGGGGCTTTGTAATTGCGGATGTTAAACTCTTGTCACAGGAGACACCTGAGGATTTTTTACTTCAGAACTATCCAAATCCGTTTAATCCAAATACCAAAATAAAATTTGCGGTTCCCAGAGGAGGAAATGTATCCATAAAGGTTTATGATTTATCAGGAAAAGAGATTACTTCTTTGGTAAATAAAAATTTACGTGAAGGAAGTTATGAACTAGATTTTTCTGCAGACGACTTTTCTCTTTCTTCTGGAACATACTTTGTTCAGTTAAGAATGGGTGATTATCAAATAGTTTCTAAAATCGTATTGCTGAGATGACTTAATCAAATATATCAAAGCAATTCAAACGAAAATCAAAATTCCAATAAAAATTATATCGAGCTAAAAGTCTACAATATCAGCGGAAAGCTTGTAAGCACTCTTTTCTCCGGCATTCAGCAGGCGGGAGAGCATGCTCTAACATTCGATGCGGCGGGACTGCCGTCGGGAATGTACTATGCGGTATTGACTGCCGGCGGAAGCGTAAGCAGGATAAGGATGGCAGTGGTTAAATGATAATTAAAAATTAGAAATTAAAAATTAAAAATATTTGGAGCAAGTAGTATCAATCCGTTTCGAAGTCTCGAGCGCCTTTCCGGCGGGCCTGCCCGTCGAAGACAAAACTAGTTGAGCTCTCTGCAGGCGGGCCTGCCCGTCGAAGACAAAACTAGTTGAGCTCTCTGCAGGCGGCCTGCCCGTCGAAGACAAAACTAGTTGAGGGCCTGCCCGTCGAAGACAAAACTAGTTGAGCTCTCTGCAGGCGGGCCTGCCCACTGGCCATTGAAGTGTGAAATGCATCCCTGCAGGCAGGGACTCCAAAAAGTGGCAGGCAGATGCGACAGATCAATCAAGACAGTGAAGAGACAGAGGTGTAGTAAGAGTATGAGTAACAGTTGCTGTTCTGGCTATGTGACTATTTCACACGATAAAGTACGGCAGTCGGGTTTGTGCTGTAAGCAACTACCGTGAAACCTTCAGGCGGAGAATTAAAATCCAGCAATTTTTTCCTAAGCTCAACGTTCTCAATATTCTCGGACTCCTTTTCATTAATGAAATAGTATCCGCTGGATGTGCCGGATAAAGCCGTATTTAACTCATCAATGTTTGTTATGTAAGGAGTTGTAGCATAGCTCATATCAAGATAATATGCTATGTGAGGCTTTCGCGCCATAACTGTATTGCCTTTTAAGGTTTCTCCAAACTCTCTCTTTGTAGTATCTGCTACTTTGAGAATTTCAAAAGGCACATCATTTATTTCCGTTTTAAGTATTGAGATTGTACTGTATGCATTTAAGACTCCTAAGGCTATCAAAACAGTACCAAACAGTTTGAACTTTCCAATCCCGATATTGTACTTGCTGAGCTTGGCTTCTTGTAAAAAGAGAATCATTACAAATAAATAGAAAGGAACCAATGGTAAAGAAAATCTTTCCGCATAAAAAATCAGAACTATTTGAAGAAAGAACAATATTACTGAAACTAAATACAACTTCTGACTATATGTCCTTCTTCTTAATGTTATGAAAAAATAAAGGAGACCTAAGACCACGAACAGTCCAACAAGTCGGGGAAATAACCTGCTTATGTCTTTGTATAAATTTGATGGTGGATTAACCAGCAGAATTTTCTTCAGGAATAGTGGAAGATCTTTGTTAATGACTTCCGCCATTGAGCTGAAATCATTTTGATGCTTTAATGTCCATTCGTCTTTTGAAATGTCATCAGGTTTGTAAACCGTCAATGCAGTGTTCTGATAATTCTTGTTGAAGAATGCCTGCCCGGTTACTGAATAACAATAGAAAGACCACGAACCAATAATAATTACAATGGGAAGAAGAAAATAGGCCGCTCTTTTGGAAAAGTTAAAATCAGTAATAGAAGAAGCACGACTTCTGATAATTGTTACGATCAGGACGATCAGTGCAAATACAAATAATGAAATCCCGGTATACCGTGTCAGGTAAGTAATTGCTACAGCTAAGCCTGCAAAGAACCATTGCTTAGAAGTAGAATTTTCTTCAATGCATCTAAGCAAGAGATAGATGGAAAGTATGTATAATAGAAAGAACAGCATATCAGTACCCGGTGTGAAAGCATACCTGGCGAAATTCAAATTCAGCGAAACAAAAATCATAACGAGTAGTGCAATTGAAGAATCAGATATCTGTTTCATTAATTTCCACACAACCAGAAGAGACAATCCTGCACAGGTTACATTAAGTATTTTTCCTGCAACATAGAATCCCCCACCCCCACTTGTAATAAGCGTGAACAATGCCAGAACCATTTGATAAAATGGTCCTCTATATTCGTCAATTACAATGACTCCTTTGAGAAACTCCCTTGCCTGCACTACGTAGGCAGAATAAAAATCGGTTTCAACTCCGTATGCACCGATAGGTCTGTTGACTAACACTAATATGAAGTAAAAGACTGTATAGACGGCGATATATAAATAGATCCAGTTTTTATCCGGCTTGAATCTAACTAATGAATTCTTCTCAAGTTCATTACCCAAAGTATAGTTTTCCTTATTTACTAATTTTCAGATTTGTTTGTAGATGCTCATTTCACATAATAAATATATCCATACAAAGTAAGTCATGCAATTTAGTTTACAGGCTCAGGCAAACCATCAGATATTCTGAGTGCATTTCGTCCGTGTCTGAGCTCCGGCACTCTTCCGGTACTCCACGAAGTGACAAGCAGAAGCGAGAGATTATACAAGAAAAAGATGCGACATGGTGAGCTTGAGCCTGTCGCAAGCTTGTCGAGTGAAACCATGACGTTTGACATACACAATGTCACCCTTCGTCAAGCTCAGGGTGACTCGCGATGATGGCATTCTCTTTGGCAGTGAACAACTTGCGAGAGGTTATAAGTGCTGATGTCACAATGAAGAATATCGAATATCATTCACACCTCAGCATCAATCTTATCCATTATCCATGCGGATAGATTAGGGTAAAAGATCTTCTGCGCTCTCAGCCTGAGTGAGGAGAGATCATCCTTATCAGTTTTGGGATTTGTCCTGATCCTGATCAATTCCCTAAGACACTTTGCATACTCTCCGATAGATTGCTTTATGAAGGGTGCAAGTTCGTCCGTGTTCTTGAGATAGCTCAGAGTTGATGCCACCAGCGAGAGACCTTCTTCATAATAGCCGAGTTCATAATAGATCTTCAATTGCAGGATCTTCAGGTCAAGCTTAAACAGAAACAAGTTGTATTTTATCTTCAGAATGTATTCCAGCGCTTTTTCAAATTCTGCTTTTGCAAAATGCAGATACGCCATTGAGTATGCCTTCATATTCTCGCGGTGATTGTCGTGAAGATCATCGGAGTATTTCTCTATGAATTGCTCAAGCCATTTGTATTCTCCCGTGGCAGATGCATTCAGTACAATATTTCTGAAAAGCACTATATGAAAATCTTCCTTATCGGAAAGTTTGTAGATTCCGTTTTCGAGAATGTGTTTGTGAATCCCGAATACTTCCTGTGAATTCATTCTGTTGATTCCGCAGTATGTGAGAAGAATGTTCCAAAGCACATAATTTTCCGCCCTGCCGAAAATCGCAGAGTGTTTCTTCAACAGCTCTTTAAGCGAAAAGTAATATGAAGTATTGTCCCGGAATTTGTTCATCATATAAATGGAGTGAAAAATTTCAATGTATGGATAATATCCGGGATTGTTTTCCTTTATTGCAGGCAGAAGCTTGTCAGTGTCGAGATGTTCCAACAGCGGCTGAAGCATGTTGCTTCGGGGAATTATGTTGTATGCGTTTGCAAGGTTTTTTTCATCCTCAAACTTAAAGCACGAGATCAGTGCGGCTGTCAGAATATTCTCACTCGCCCTAATCGTGTATTCAACAGAACTACTAAAATCATCCCTGTTCAGAGAGCAATCTCTTTTGACTGCGTCAAGGAGAAACTCATTAACAAAATATCCGACACTACCTTTTGAAATATCCTCACCTTGATTGTCCCGGTTGTCAAACTCCTTATCAAATTCCTTATAGAGCCGCCTTTTGCGAAGTTGATTAAGAAGCAGGTATTGCTTTGTTGACTTCCGGCTTTCCAGTTCAAGCAAGATCAGAAACTCCTTGCATATCCTGAACAAATGTGAAGTCAGTGTTCTGATCAGATTCTCTGCGAGTAGCTTGACATACTTCTTTTCAGGAAACAGTTTTTTGAAAAGGTACTCATTGTTAAGATTCTTATCGTTGAATTCAGGATAGAATGTCTTAAGTATCTTGAGCAGATGCGAAAGGTCTCTTCCTTTATTATGGTATGCCGAGTCTACGAACTTTCCAAACTGCTTGAACTCATCCGGGCTGAAGGATCTCAGCAGATTTATAAGCTTAGTATCTGTCAAATTTCCTTTCTGTTCAAATTAATCTTTCATCCCAAAAGCAATCTTCTGCTCTGACAAGCTTTATGGCTGCTTCATATCCGGGATGTTCTGTGTTTATGATAAAGTTATGCTCCAATGGAATGACTGCCGATGGTACTTTTAGAAGCAGAGTCTCCCGTTTCTTATACCAGTCTGAACCAATTTTCTGAAGAGATGGATATGCTGCAAGGGTACGCCAGTTATCGGGAAGGTTGCTTACTCTTACTTGCTTTACGAATCTGTCGTCATCAGGAATAGAAATTACAAGAACCTTGTAAGTTTGCGTTGGAATAAGAGCGATTCTGTGCACAACCATTTCCAATGTTGCTAACGATCTTGAAGATCCTGCATATACTACTTTCTGTCCCCTGTCATTCCACCTGTTTGCAATACCGGAAGGGATCAGACTTCGGGAATACTTCTCACTACAAATTCGAAATACTTCCATCCTTTATGCATTGTCTCCGTATTCGATCGCGGTCAGTCTGTCATTAACAAATCTGATTCCGGTAACAGTATTCAAAAACGATACCGGACTCTTCTTATCAAAGAAAAAATTTTCCGTATTCAGCCACTGTTCAAATTTTTCCTTCGTGCCGAACACTTCTATTCCATGCATCACCATGGATAATATTAGCAGAATGTTTTCTTTCACTTTTCCTTTGAATGTTACGGCAGGCTGCTTGTAAGTCCTTAATGTCTTTACACTGATATTCAGCCATTCTGAAATTACTTCGTCGCTGTAATCGGTAAGTTGTTTTATCGCATTCACATGCTTCCATCCTATTTCTTTCTGCTGAAGATAATTCAGAACTTCACTGTCAGCCAATTGCTTTGGAAGTTCCTCAAGAATCAGCTTAGGGGATGATCCTGACTTTGAGATTACTTTGGGATCTCGGGATTTCATTCGATCCTTTTTCTTCAGATCATATGATGCGCTTGTTTCTTTGATTGAAAGAGATGAGTCAGATTGTACACTGTACTCCTTTTCTTTCCTTTCAGATTTAGTTTTCTTGTGTTTCAAATTCTTCTGTGTGAGTTACATTCTAAAATCAAAATAGGAAAACTTACCTGATGAAACAAGAAATTTTCCCTATGCTGTTTATTGAAATTCTAAAGGTTCAAAGCCGGAACTTTTCAATATAGGCAGGCATAAATTGTCCTGAAAATAGCAAGATCTCTGCAACAAATATTGCGGCTTAAACCTTATTTTTGGCCTCTTTTTAAGGAAAATGTCTTTAGTGTTTGCTGAATTACTGTCATTATTTCAGAAAAATCTTTTTGAAGAAGCTATGAAGTATCACCAATTTGCACACAACTATTTCACAACAATAAACTTACGAGGCGAAAAATGTTTAACCCAACAACAAAGATCCGCAACAGCCAATTTTTTAAATCTCACTCTGAAAATTTTTCTGATGTTAAATCCCTCGTAGGCTTGCCTTGCCGGAATAAGGAAGCAGGAGACATTGAATTGCTCAATGCTTTGAACCGGCAGGCAGGCCTGTGCGGAAGGATGATAGCTCTATGTGTTTCACTGATGCTTCTGCTGTCAATCGAAACAACAAATGCACAATGGATCTTTCAAAACTCGGGAACAACAAGCGACATCTGGGGAATACAGTTTCTCAATCTCAATACCGGATTCATAGTAGGGGGTGGCGGTAATATCAAAAGAACCACGAACGGAGGCACAAACTGGAACAGTGTAAGCACTCCGGGATTTAGTGTGCAAAGGGATATAATCATTTGGTATGGTAACGTCTGGGGCGTGACGGCAGGACACAGCGGAGCATGGAGAACAACGAACGAAGGATTGAGCTGGTCAAATACTTTTGCTACATCATCATACTATGGCATGGATGTAAAGTGGACAGGCAATGTTGTCTATTGTGTAGGACAAGCTATGAACTACTCGCAGACAACCAACTGGGGCGCTTCCTGGACATCCGGGACCTATTCTGTTCCGGGTACTGTGGGCTTTGATATTTACGGGATAAACATTACAAACAATGTCAGTCCCACGCCAATGTATATTTGCGGTTCATCTGCGAATAACGGCGGAGTCAATACCCCGAAAGTGTGCAAGTCAACAGACGGTGGCGCTACATTCAGCATTGTTCTGAATTTCCCGACAGGAACATTTACGGGAGCTTCACTCAACGATGTAGAATTCACGGGTTCATCAGGATACGTGTGCTCCTCAAACGGCAGAATATTGAGAACGGCAAACTTCGGAGCAAGTTGGGATACAACATATCTTGGAAACTACAATCTCCGTCAGTTCTCATTCAAGAATGCAAGCACCGGTTTTGTTTGCGGAAGCAACGGTCAGGTTTTTTATACCACAAATGCCGGAACGAACTGGCAGCCTTACGGCCTCACAGGAACCACTCAAAACTTAAATTGCATCGAATACAATTCGGACTATCTCTGGAGTGCCGGAGCAGCCGGAACAATGATCAGGAGTAGAGTATATCTTGATGAAGTAAATGTCTCCGGAGCAGTTTCAGGTAATGGTAATTATCTAAACTTGACTTCAGCATTTACAGCAATAAATAGCTCTTCGCAAACTGGCGCAAATATTGTTGTTACAATCAACAGAAATCTTACAGAGCCTGCAACAGGAGCCGTTCTTAATCAGGGAACCTGGTCAAGTCTTACCATACAACCGGCGGCAGGATCGGGCAAGACCATATCAGGAAACGTTAACGCCGGATCACCTTTGATTGACTTCAACGGAGCTGACAATGTCACTATTGAAGGCATTAACAGCGGAGGTACTTCTCTCACTTTGTCAAATACATCAACATCGGGAACTGCAGGTACAAGTACTGTAAGATTCAGGAATGATGCAGTGAACAATGAAGTTACCAACTGCAATATCTTTGGCTCAAGCCAGACTGATTATTCAAATCCGTGCGCAACTGTACTGTTTGGCGGAAATGCAGTTGCAACAGGAAATGATAATAATGTGATCTCGAATTGCAACATAGGACCTGCGGGAGGAAACCTTCCAGTTTGTGCGGTTTATTTTGCCGGCACTTCTGGCTCGCCCTCACTTTATAATGACAACGACACTGTTCGCAACTGCAACATCTATGATTACTTTAAGTCAAATTCCCACACCGCCGGTCTGATGATTGTTGACGGAAACAAATCTGTCTCAATACTGAATAACAAGTTCTATCAGACTGCATCACGGACTTACACAAGCAGTAATTTGGATCACCATTTCATTCTGATCAATAATGTAAACGGAGACGGATTCACCGTTTCAGGCAACACGCTTGGCTATTCATCATCATCGAGCACGGGAACATATACATTGCAATCGCCTTCTCAAGGGAATTTTTACGGAGTGAATATTAATGTCGGAATTTCTGTACCTACGCTGATAAGGAACAATACGATCGCAAACATACAATTGAATGGAAACTGGAACAGCGCCAATCTCATAAATGTGGCTGAGGGAAATGTATCTGTTGACAGCAACACCATTGGAAGTCAGACGGGTAACAGCATAAACTATACAACCTTGAATTCCTTTAATACACAGCAGGTGAACGGGATCAAACTCTCAGGAAACGGAAACAAGACTGTAAACGCAAACATTATCGGCGGGATTACTGCGACCGGTCCTGTTTGTTATTACTACGGCATCAACCTCAGTACGTCAGGAAATCCAGCATGGAATTGTTTTGGAAATATTGTCGGCGGAACGGTTTCAAATTCGTTAAGAAATCTTGCAACCGGAACAAACTTTACCTCCGGGATCAGCGCTCAAAGCGGCGGAACGGGAAGCTTTAATTCAGGGAATAACATTATACCAAACATCGAGTCGAATGTAACCGGATCTTCCTTCAATCAAGGCACTTCAGGAATGTACTTAAGCATTCCAACAGGATCAGTCAATGCCTCAAATAATCTGATTCACTCAATTGTCAGCAGCAATGCTTCACAGCAAACCAGAGTTTCCGGCATAGCGCTTTACGCCGGTAATTGCAGCATCTCCGGTAATGCTATTCACACACTCAATACTGCAAACAACACATCGTCTATAGTCGGGATAAATTCATTCGCACCGACAGGAAACATTGTGAACAACATGGTAAGCCTTGGCAGAGACTCAGCCGGCGCGAGTGTCACATACGGCTGCGGTATCTTTGGCATTTATGATTGGAGCGGTGCATCAAATTACTACTTCAACAGTATTCACATTTCAGGAAGCGCAGTCAACGGAGCATCTAACTCATATGCACTTTACAGCACAACAACAGGCAACCGAAGATATACGAATAACATCTTCATGAACTCCCGTTCAAACAACGGCTCAACCGGAAAGCATTATGCAATACAGGTCGCCGGCACTTCAGCTAATCCGCCGGGTTTGATTTGTAATTACAACGACCTCTTTGCCGGCGGAACCGGTGGGATGCTTGGTTACTTCAACAATGCGGATGTTGCAGACATATCTTCCTGGAAGTCTGTCACCGGAAAAGACACCAACAGTATTTCAGCCGACGCAAAATTTGTCGGAAGCTCTGACCTGCACATTGATTCCACTGTTGCTTCATCTGTCAATGCCGCCGGAAGTGTCATTTCAGGATTCACCGAAGATTTTGACGGAAACTTAAGAAATGGTTCTACGCCCGATATCGGAGCGGATGAGTTTGATATATCTATTCCCGGAGAGGTCCTGGACTTTGACGGAATCAACGATCGGGTATCATTACCTGATCCTCTCGCACAAACTCTTACAGCTTCATCCGTCACTGAATTCACAATAGAATATTGGTTCAAGGGAACGAATCTGCAGTCGGCTGTAAGGTTTCAGACATCTAGTTCGAATTTCATAGTTGCAGGCTGGGGCAGTAACTTGTCAAATCAAAAGCACATTATCTCAAGTGATGGTGGAGTAGGTGGCGGAGTTAAGGTTGGCAACGGAATATATGACGGCAACTGGCATCACATTGCCGTAACATGGAAGAAAAATACAGCCGGAGGTTTCAGAAGTTATCTTGACGGAGAACTTGTTGAAGCAAAGAATGCTGCAAATGTTTCGCTGCCGTCTATTACAACCGGAGGTTTCATTGGATGCCAGTACAACAATTCAGAGTTCGTTAACGGAACTTTGGATGAAGTGAGAATATGGACAAGAGCGCTAAGTGAATTTGAAATTTCTTTGAACAGATTTATTGAATTGAATTCCGCAGCGGGACTGCTTGCCTCATATCATTTTAATCAGGGAGTTGCGGGAAGGGATAATAACAGTGTGACATCTCTTGCAGACTCATCCGGTAATTCATACGCCGGCACTCTGCAAAATTTTTCACTTGCCGGAGATTCATCGAATTGGTTGATGTACGGACCGGGATTTTGCTCTGATGATATAGAGATAAACATACAAGGAAACGGACAGACAATTTCGGACGGAGATCTTACGCCTTCAACAAATGATCACACTGATTACGGAAATGTAAGCGCAGATACAGTCATGATCAGGACATTCACTGTTCAAAATTCCGGAACCGACAGTCTAAATGCAGGGCAGCCTTTGATCACCGGAGTTGATTCAGGCAGATTTGCAGCAGGACAAATCACGCCGCAGGGGAAGATAGCGCCGGGCGCCTCGGCAACATTCACGGTTAAATTCACACCCTCGGGCTCGGGAGTGAGGAATGCCGAGATTCACATACCAAACAGCGACTGTGACGAATCCGACTATTCTTTTGCAATAACCGGTACAGGAACAACCGCAAATGCACAGGTATTGAATTATGACGGAGTGAATGATCATGTAGCGCTCCCTGTTTCATTGTCACAGAATTTGACTTCGCCATCAGTTCAGGAGTTGACAATAGAGTATTGGTTCAAGGGCAGTCACATACAATCTGCTGTGAGATTCCAATCAGGTCCCAACTGGATAGTGGCAGGATGGGGAGCGCCGGGAAATGAAAAACATCTCATTTCAACCGAAGGCGGCACAAACGGCATCAGCGTCGGCGCAGGTGTTTCGGACGGGAACTGGCATCATGTGGCAATGACCTGGAAACGCAACACAGTCAATGGATTCAGGAGTTATCTCGACGGTATGCTTGTGGAGCAGCGCAACTCATCAGATACAGAACTTCCTTCAATAAATGTTGCGGGATATCTTGGAAGACACAACGGAACTACTGAATGGATGAACGGATCACTTGAGGAAGTCAGGATATGGACCCGCGAACTAAGCCAAAGTGAAATTACAGCAAACATGTTTCTTGAAAGAAGTTCAGGTTCGGGACTCATTGCAAGCTATCACTTCAATCAGGGATTTGCAGGGGATGACAATTCAGGATTAATATCACTAAACGACGCTACTGCGAACAACTATGACGGAACGCTTAGCAGCTTTGCTTTGGACGGCCCCATGTCAAACTGGACGGCACCAGGCCCTGAGATTTCATCATCTTCAATGACTGTCGGCATTACAGTAATTACTGAAGGATTCTACAACTCGATCACCAACGAACAAAACATTTCCGATACAGTAACTGCTTATCTGTGTTCAGGCAATTCCCCGTTTGCGGTTGAAGATTCTTCGGTAGGAGTTATAGATCCGGTTTCACACACGGGTGCGTTTGAATTCATTAATGCATCTGCCGGAAACTATTACATAAAATTAGTTCACAGAAACAGCATTGAAACCTGGAGTTCATCGGCTGTTGCAATATCAGATAATGCCGGCTTCGATATGACATCATCGATAGCACAGGCATTTGGAAATAATCTGGTGCAGGTTGACGGGTCACCCGTTCGCTTTGCTGTTTACTCCGGTGATGTGAATCAGGACGGGACAGTTGACGCAACGGATGTAAGTACGATTGATAATGATGCCGCAAACTTTGTTAGTGGCAATGTGGTGACTGATCTCACTGGCGACAATTTCGTCGACGGAACGGACTTTGCGATATCTGATAACAATGCGGCGAATTTTGTTAGTGCGATCACACCGTGAGTATCATTGCATTACATATGTGCCACTAATTCACGACTTTAGATTTTTGCAAGAGCAATTGCATAGATTAAGAATTATAGCAGTCTCCGAAGCTGTTTTAAAACTCAGTTTGGTACTTGGTTGGTTTTAAAAAATGTAGCTGTTGCTCAGTGAGCAACAGCTATTAATTTCGGATAGTACCTGTTCATCTGCTGTTACTTACATCTGTTTCAGATTGTGTGCCACTCGGTCAGACCGATCCCTATGTTTGCTTTCTCATTTATCATTTCATTAACAACTCTCACCAAGTGACGTTCAGGTATCAAGTCCTCAAGGCAATCCCGAAGAAACGACATTTGATGCTGATCATTTCTTGAATACTGCCTCTTACATTCTTCACAATTTATTTCGCAAAAAAAAACATTATACGCTGCGTTCCTAACCGCTTATGTCTCAATCTGAATGACTTTTGGTAGAGCCTCGGAGATTTGTTGTCATCTATTGCAAAAATAATTTCTGAACAAAAAAAAACCCTGCAGACCTTGTGAGTCTGCAGGGCATTGAATCCTTACTTTTAATTTACAATTTCAAAGTGGTCAGAATTTAAATTCTAATCCTCCCAATGCGGTCAGAAAACTTCTGGTACCTGCATCATTAAAGATCAGGTGATACTTACTCTTAAGAATAACGTCTATTGATTTGCTTAATTGTAAAGTAACACCGGGACCAACATTCACGCCTGCGTTTGTGTTGGATTTTCTGTCAATACTTCCGGTTTCTGTTTCGTATGCATCCTGCGAGAAGATATAAGCTCCAACTCCTGCTTCAAGAAAGAAAGTTGATTTCAGATTCTTGCTTGAGAAATAATATCTTGGACCGGCTGACACTTCAATGTAACTTGAATTCGGTGCACCTTCTACAACATCCGTGAGGCTGTAGTATCCGGTTTTTGCATAGAGACCTAATTCTTTGTTAAGTCTAACACCTGCATCAAGACCGCCATTGAAACCTGCCTGATAATTATTGCCAAGTTCACTCATTGGGAATATAATTCCCGCTACCGGACTTAATGTGAAGAGAGGATACATGCTCTTTGCAGTGGTTTTTTTGATATCTTTGGATGGTACTCCCGAAACTTGCGCAAAACTGTAACCGGAAATCAAGATAGCCGATATGAAAACCATAAAACCGAATTTGAACATTTGCTTTAACATTTTATAACTCCTTTTCTGGAAGACCATAAGTGGTTTTTCCTTGTACTACAAACTACACTTACTCATTTGATTTGTAAATCGACCAAAGGTATGAATTAAGAACTACACCTTTGCATGTGATTAGTTCTTGATTATGGAAATGCTGTCTGTGATTGATTTGACAGTTCCGTCGGTCATTGAAAAGTTGGCTACTTCGAGGCGTGAATGCAGCGCGAGTTTCTCCAGAATGTTGTGAACATGACTCTTTACTGTGAAGGAAGAGATGTTTAGCCTGACTGCGATTTCTTTATTAGTCATTGCATCACCTATCAGTTTCACTACTTCTTTTTCCCTATCGGTCATGCGAACTGCATCCTTGACCTCTGTTTTACCATTCCTTAAAGCAAATTCTATGATCTGTGAAAACAGCGATTCCGCCAAATGATCCGGAAGAACTTTCTCGCCTTCTGATACAGCTCTGATAGTACTCAGAAATTCGGCAAGCGTTGCATCTTTAAGTATAAAACCGCTTGCTCCTGCTTTGATGAACTGAAGTATATCCGCGTGCACGGGAACCAGATCCATTACAATTACTCTTGCTTCAGGAAATTCCTTTCTTACTACTTCAACGACATGCAGACTGTTCTGGCTTCGCAGTCCAAGATCAAGCAGAATAACATTCGGCTTCAGACTGTGAATCTTGAGTATAGTGTTTTCATTATTTCCTGAAGAAGCAATTACCTGTATGTCCTTAAATGGCTTAAGCATCTCTGTCATGCCATCGCGAAGAATGCGGTTATCTTCTATAAGAAGTAATCTGATTTTTGATTTGATCTTTTTCATGATTAACATTTTTAAAAGAACGAAAACTCTGTACATGCTATAGTACAAATCTCCTGTTTGTAAATGCTTTCTTTGTGTGAAACTACTAAGAATAAGTTAGAAATGTCATAGCCCTTTGGATTGATAAATGGGCTAATCCGTCAGATCGGATTTTCGTCCTCTTCCATCAAGGAGATTCCGGCGCCCATTTCACTTATGTTTTTATAACTGTGAGCATAAGAGGCAATCTCAATCCTGTTATGAATTGCGAGCTTTTCAAGTATGTTATGGACATGACTCTTTACGGTGTATGGTGAGAGGTGAAGCTGGTAGCCTATTTCCTTGTTTGTTAATCCCTCGGAAACGAGTTCTATTACCTGCCGCTCGCGTTTTGTCATGCGAACTGCACGCATTAATCCTTTTTGCTTCGGTCCGTTTAACGCCTCTTCTACAATCTGTGAAAATAAAGATCCCGTCATGTTTGGCGGGAGTATTTTTTGTCCCTGATGTACCGAACGGATCGTCTTCAGAAAGTCGCTTACGCCTGCATCTTTCAATATGAATCCGGAGGCTCCTGCCTTTACAAAATCAAATACATCTTCCTGTAATGGCATCAGATCCATTACTATTATTTTTATCTTAGGGAAATTAAATTTGGTGGATTTCACAAGCTCTATGCTGTTCTTGCCCTGCAAGCCCAGGTCAACCAGAATAATGTCCGGTTTCTTTTCCGGTATAATGGATTCCAGCTTTTCTTTTGTGTCAATTGAAGCCACTACTTTGAGATCAGCCTGTGCGTCAATCATTGCGGTAATGCCGTCACGTAGCAATCGGTTATCTTCAATAACCAGAATTCGAATCTTCTTCATGTGCAAAAATATCCTCGTTGTAATTCAATAACAAGATTAACTTGTAGTATTAGAAACGGTTGAATATGTGTACTCATGACACTTCTGAATTCGTATTTCGGAGACTTTGAATAAGTGGAAAAAATTGTTCTGAAGTTATTTAGTTCAGGAAATATTGGAGACAGAAACAACAGCTTCTACAAAGAGATAAACTCCAAGTATCAGCAGTATTACTCCGGCAATCTTGTTGAGCTTGTTTACAGTTGAAGGATCAATTCGCTTCTTGTTACCGGTTATTAGTTTCAACAAAGTAAAGAACCATCCAAATGTCCCTGCAAATGCTCCAATAGCAAAGGCAAGACCCCCCAGAAATGTTGAACTCATGAAATTATAGTTCTTAAAGAACCCGACAATAACAATCCATGATGCCGGTATTGTCAATGATGTCATACATAGCAATGCTCCCATGAAGAACATTCCGGGAAGATTTGTTTTTTTGATCTCACTGACTTTAAGACGCTTTGCGACTTCTATTGCCTTCTCTTTCAACTTATCTGTCTTCGCTAAAGCTATACTGACCTTCACAGAATCAACTGCCACGAGTTTGTCATATGTCGTCTTTGTACGAATGATCTTCAAACCAAAAATAATTACTACAGCACATCCGATGAACGTAAGCACTATCTGTATCATCTCTGAATTCTCGTGATAAAAATCTTCCGCTGCCTCAGGAAAGAAAGAGACAATCAAAGCAATACCGCCGAAAGCAATGAGTGCATACACAAAGTCCATGAATGCCGCCCCAAATGCTATCGCCTTTCCTTCCTTTACATCATTATTGAAACCCTTGGAAATTATCGCAAATGTTACGGGTCCTACCGGAGGTAATGAAACAATAAATCCGGTGATTGTTCCGACCAATAAATTTATGAGCATGTAAGTTTTGTTTTATCGTGTGCTTGAGTTTTCCATTTGTCAGACTTCCGGTGAAGTTATGACACTAATATTTAAGCGTCAGGACAAATGATCCTGACGCTGTAACATTTGTCATCCGGTAGAGTGGCATTATGAATAACTTCAGTGATCAATCCGGCAAACCATTCTTATCGTTATCTCTGAAAGCTTTCAGATTATTCTTTATGTTGTCTTTGATGTTGTTGTCAATGTCGTTTGAGTTTGATGGATCCCTCGGATCAAGATATGCTCCATTCTTGATGAACCAGATGTATGGCTTTGCAACCAGTGTAATGTTCGAAAGAGTTTTTGATAAGACTGATATGCTGAACTGAAAATTTAATTTTTGATGAGCGGACTTTGATGACTTGTAAACAAAGTACTGTCCGAGATATCTGCCTTTAACAATAACAGAGTATCTCCCGTTTGCATCAGCAAACTCCGGATCAGGCAAGGGTTCGTTGTCATTCAGCTTATGAATTTCAAACTTCAGTTTATCATACGTTCCTTCTGGAATTATTGCCGAGCCTATATTATTAACTTCAGAAGTAAGATTCAGAAACAGTACAAAAGGACCGGTCTTAAAGTTTGTTGAATCCTGAATATTGCTGGCAACATCCAGCTTTATGTCCTTTATCAGTATCTTAACTGTGTCAAGTATAAGAATGCCCTGTGAATCACCAATTGAATCCTTAGAACTCGTTATGCTCAAACTCACGCTATCTGTTTCTGTTGTGACTGATGAATCATCACAGCCATAATAACCGGTAGTTAAGAGTACTGCCGTTAGAGCCATTACCAAGAAGCCGCGTGTTAATTTAAATTTTGTCATTTTGATTTTCCTTCCTGTTATTAATTTGTTTGATCTCTTATGGTTAAATTCCCCGCTGCTTGCGGCGAAAATGTTTCTTTGTTTTGAAAAGATACCCCGCTGCTTGTGGCGGGTGTCTCAAAACCAAACCACTTTGTAGTTCTCGCGTGAGAAAAACGTCGTTCGGTGTTCGGGGGGGCCCGCAGGCACTCAGGGGCGCAGGTTTGGAGCCACTTGTGGCGGGGAGATTCATTTTACTTCTTGCCTTTTCCATTACCTTTGTCATCGTTTCCTTTGCCGTTGTCATCATTTTTCTTTCCTTTGTCATCGTCATCATTCTTCTTTCCGTTGTTGTTGTCATCATTCTTTCCCTTGTTATCATTGCCATTATTATTCTTTTCTTTGCCGTCTCCGTCGTTCTTTTTGATGACGTCATTACCCTTATTCCGGTTACTGTTGTCATCATTCTTCTTTCCGTTATAGTTGCCGTTTCCTTTACTGTCATTGTCATCGCTCTCATTCTTCTTGTTGATGCCGCTGCCATTGCTGATCTTGTCATTACCCTTGCTGTTATTGGCAGAACCGCGAGACTTCCAGTCATCATATCTCACATAGTTTTGCGGTGAGATTAGCATTACGCCGGATTTGTTCTTGTTCTTAATTCTCTTGAAGCCCGGACAGTAAACATTATATTCCTTTTCTGAATAACTGACATCGTTCATACGACCAACTCGTTTGATCTTCACTTGTTCGATGACCCTGCCGTAAATATTCTGAATCACATTTACATCAGGTCCCTGGTTTATAATTGTGTTGTTCAGAATCGTAATGCCGCCGGTTCTTGTCAGCTCACTTAACAGCACCTTGTTTACATTTCCCGGTGAGGAAACATAATATTTGTAAACTACAGGTTCAAGAAAATGTTTCCTGTCAACTATAACATAATTGTTGTCATCAATAAGAGAGTTATTCATTGACTGACTGCTTATGAATGAAGATGGAGGTAATGGAGCCCATGATACATAGTTGTCGTTTTGTTTCCAATCTACCCACGCCGGAGCCCAAACTCTTCCCGGAACCCATAGCCAGTCTTCTGTTTCTGATTGCACCCATCTTCCAAAGTGAGATACGATCTCTTCGGCAGGCGTAGGCGCCTTGAAGTACCAGCCGGCATCGGAATGAACCCATTGTCCGTTAGTGTATGGCATAAATTTTGGAGCCGTTCCTTCAACAGTTACAACTCCCAGATCATTTGACGGTTTCCAAACATATATCATATTCGCTTCGCCCGGTGCAGAGGCTTGAGCATCGTTCAGCGCCAAAAGATTTGTGAGTAAGAATCTGTCTTCTCCTGTTCTTGCATTCGAAGCAGTATTTGGTTTCAGGCCAATGTCTTCTGATGATACCTGAACCCACTCGCCGTGAGGAGTCAGCTGTTCATAGAAATCTCTGTAATCAACCGTTGTAAGATCTTCATATGATTCCGTAAATTCTTTTTCGTCAATTGCTACTGTCACCAAACTCGTATCCTGTACTTCAGCCTTCGTAAGATCCTTGTCTGCTGTTTTTGTACAGGAAGAATATGCAAACAGCGAAATCGTAAAGACGATTGACAACACTACTTTCAATATCATTTTATCTGTCATGATGCTTATTGTTTTAGTTACATTCTTGAAAATTCAAAGTGTCCGTATTGTCTTATGCAGATGTCATTAATAGAAACGGATCTTTGAGTATTCTAAATTACAAAAGAATCTTATGAAAGTGCATAGTCCTTTGGGTTGATAAGAGGGCTAATCCGTTTTTGGCTGTTTCTGCAATGAGTCGGTGTATTCGGACATTGTCGAAAGTCATGAAGCGACTTTCGAAATTCATTTGCGGGAAAAGAAACATGTGGAAAGAACAGTTTACTCGATTGCAAATTTTACGGTGCGCTCCCAAAAGAAAAGCAGTATATTTGAAGCGCGGCAAATTCGATCTTTGAGTGATAGGGAAACAGTTTTTGTATGGTTACAAAAATGATCATGTTTTTTAAGTTTACTTTGTTCAAATGACCGGGGGAAGTTAACGGAGCAATAAACCGCATAGGACACAGTACTCTTAATTCATCAAATCCCTGCAAAACAATTTGCATTAACAAATAGAATTATCCGTTAACATAACGACAAATGAAACTCTACGAAGAATTAGAAAAGCAACTGAGGAAGAATCCGGATTTTGTTTCTGAAAATGGCGAACTTAAAAAATGGGTGATCATCAGCAAGGCGCAGAATAATGATGCCGGCCTGATTGGTTTGTTGCTTGAATCCGATGAACTTAAGAAGAAATTCTTCATTGAAGTGAAAGCTTCCGGGAGATCTTCTTTGGTCTTCAATCAATCCATGTTTGCAGAGTTTCTCGAACAGAAGAATCATCTGAAAGACAGTTATACAAAATACGGCAACAAAGTAGGACTTACTATTGACGGGCAATATTTAAAGCAGAGAAACGAAGTGGCTCTGGTGTGGCCATACAAAGACTGTGTACTCGAAGGCGGGCAAAGCCGTGAAGAAGACAAGCGCGATGAAATTTTCTTTAACGAACTTCTGGCCCAGGATGAGATCACTCAGCTTCTTGAACCCAAGGTTCTTACAAGTGCTAAGAGATACACCTTAAAAGGCGCTAAGTCCTTTGACGGCTTCAGACGAGATGCAGAGCTTAACCGAAAGCGCGGCCTTCCCGAAGATACGATTACAGATAATCTCATCATCAAAGGCAACAATCTTCTTGCCTTGCATTCTCTTGAAAAGGAATTCGCCGGAAAGGTGAAGCTGATTTATATTGATCCACCTTTCAACACAGAGCGTGATAGTTTCAGATACAATGATTCATTCACAAACTCTACTTGGCTAACATTCATGAAGAACAGACTTTCCACTGCAAGAGAATTACTAATCGAAGAAGGAAATTTGATTTTTCATATTGACAACAACCAATCACACTATGCAAAGATCTTGCTTGATGAAATTTTTGGAAGGGACAATTTCATTAATGAAATTGTTTGGCACAAAGGAAGGGAAGGTGGAAGTTCCAGGTCCCATTCTTCAAGTTCTTCAATGCCGACAGAATATCAGAATATATTTGTTTACTCAAAGAACCGTAAAAATAGATTTTGGAAACCTATCTTAGGTCCGTACAAATCTTCAACTGTGAGTAATATAGAGAGAGATCACAAGGGTTGGTATTATACAAGAGGAAGAATGGGTCGGCAAACAGCTGAATGGGAGCTCGAATCAGGTGCCGGTCTTAAGACGTACGTTTCTGACAAGACTCACCTTGAGAAGGACGAAGTAATCAAATTAATAACAGATAAAGATGCTCAATTTGTATCCAAGGGTGACGTTTGGGGAAATGAATTTATTCCAAACAGTAAATCAACAAAATATGACACAGAAAAGCCTGAGAAACTATTGATGCATTTGATACAAGCTGGTACTAACAGTTCAGATATTGTATTGGACTTTTTTCTTGGGAGTGGAACTACTAATTCGGTAGCTCTAAAGTTAAGTCGTCAATTTATTGGAGTCGAGCAACTTGAAGAGGCTTTTCAATTTAATATTCAGAGACTTGGTTCCGTTGTAAAGGGTTGTACAAAACAAATATCAAAGATCGTCAATTGGCGCGGGGGGGGGGGAGTTCGTATATCTTGAGCTAAAGAAATACAACGAAGCCTTTATGGAAAGAATCGAATCCGCTGAAGACACAAAAGAGCTTCTGAAAGTCTGGAAAGATATGAAGAAGAAATCGTTCCTGAATTACAATGTTGATTTGAAATTACACGAGAAGCACTTAGAAGAATTCAAGCAACTCAAGCTGAAAGAACAGAAGAAACATCTCGCCGGGCTTTTGGATAAGAACCAGTTATATGTGAACCTGTCATCGCTCAACGACAAGGACTTTGCATGTACCGATGAAGAGAAGAAACTGACAAAAGACTTTTACAAAATCAAATAATAAGACAACGATGAAGAAGGCTTCAGTGAAATTGTTTGAGAAGAAGCAGGTAAGAAGTATCTGGTTTGAAGAACAAGAGAAATGGTATTTCTCAATAATAGACGTAATTTCCATATTAACTGACCAACCAACGCATCAAGGGGCAAGAAATTATTGGAAAGTACTCAAGAACCGTCTTAATAAGGAAGGTAATCAAACGGTTACAAATTGTAACCGGTTGAAACTCGAAGCGGAAGACGGGAAGATGCGATTAACGGACGTAGCTGATACGGAGCAATTGTTCCGGTTGATACAGTCATTGCCTTCGAAAAAAGCGGAGCCCTTTAAACTTTGGCTTGCAAGAGTCGGTAGAGAGCGTGTTGACGAAATTGAAGATCCGGAAATCGGAATTGACCGTTTGATGGAGACTTACCTGAAGAAAGGGTACAGCAAAGAGTGGATAAATCAGAGGCTGAAGAGCATTGAGGTAAGGAAGGACCTTACTGATGAATGGGAGAACAGAGGAGTCAAGAAAGGTCAGGAGTTTGCTATTCTCACAGATGAAATAACAAAGGCATGGAGCGGTTTCAAAGTTTCGCAATACAAAACTTTCAAAGGGCTGAAGAAAGAGAATCTCCGGGATAATATGACAAACCTTGAATTAGTTCTGAACATGCTTGCCGAAGCAACTACAACCGAGATCAGCAAGGAAAAAAAGCCAAGTACGTTTGTAGAAAGTAAGATCATTGCCAAACAAGGCGGCACAATAGCAGGAAACACCAGAAGAGCGATCGAGGAAAAGACCGGCAAGAAGGTTGTAAGCAGTGTGTCGTCATCAAAACAGCTTCAGGAAAACAAGGCAAAACAATTAAAGGGAAAGAGATAATG
The DNA here is from genome assembly GCA_016704345.1 of Ignavibacteria bacterium. Classification (GTDB taxonomy): domain Bacteria; phylum Bacteroidota; class Ignavibacteria; order Tepidaquicellales; family Tepidaquicellaceae; genus JADJAH01. The sequence continues at coordinate 207,743 of JADJAH010000016.1, forward strand.
TCATACCTCTACAGCATTTTTGAAAATCACTTTGCACGTCAGGCGTTAGCAGAAGTAAAGTTATCAAACTGTATAAGTGACAATCTGGCTTTCTCTATTAGGCCTTACCAGGACGAAGCATTTAAAAGGTATCTCTATCTGGAGAAAGCGGAGTTTCCTGAAAAACCCGGCAAACCCTACCACATGCTTTTCAACATGGCTACCGGCAGCGGCAAGACTCTTGTAATGGCAGGCCTGATTCTTCATCTTCATTCAAAAGGTTATCGCAATTTCCTTTTCTTCGTCAATTCCAACAACATCTTTCAGAAAACCCGTGACAATTTTCTGAATCCGCATGCTACGAAATATCTCTTCAGCGATAAGATCTTCATTGACGGAAAGGAAGTCTTAATTAAAGAAGTGCAGAACTTCGATGAAGCAGATAATCAAAACATCAACATTAAATTCACTACCATTCAGATGCTGCACAGCGATCTGAATAATACAAAAGAGAACAGCATCACCTATGAAGATCTGAGCAGTAAGAAAATTGCTTTGATAGCAGATGAAGCTCATCATTTAAGCTCGGCGACAAAAAGTAACGGAGAACTGTTTGGCAGTTGGGAAGGTACGGTTATGGAAATATTGAACCGCAATCATGAAAACATACTTTTGGAATTTACAGCCACGCTTGACTATGAAAGTCAGGATATCGTAAACAAGTATCAGGACAAAGTAATCTATAAGTATGGTCTCGCACAATTCCGTAAGGACAAATTCTCCAAGGAAATAAATCTCATCAGGTCTTCATACGGCGAGAAAGAGCGTATCTTGCAGGCGCTGATACTTAATCTTTACAGGCAAGAACTTGCAGCGTCTATGAACATCAACCTTAAACCGGTAATACTTTTCAAAGCAAAAAGAACTATAGCAGAATCTGAACAGAACAAGGAGAACTTTCATAAACTCATTGATGAGCTTTCAGCAGAGAACATAGATCGAATGAAGACAAGTTCAAAGGTTGATGTTGTTCAAAAAGCATTCAGATTCTTTGACCGATCGAAAATCTCAACTACTGAAATCGCAAAACGGCTGAAACTGTACTTTGATCATGTCAATTGCATCAGCGCAAACAACGATGCCGAAGCTGAGCAGAATCAAATTAGACTTAATACTCTGGAAGATGAGAATAATCCTGTTCGAGCAGTTTTTGCCGTGCAAAAGCTGAATGAAGGCTGGGATGTTTTGAATTTGTTTGATATTGTTCGGCTGTATGAGGGAAGAGACGGCAAGGCAAATAAGCCCGGTAAGACAACAATTTCAGAAGCACAGTTGATAGGGAGGGGTGCAAGGTATTTTCCTTTTAAATTGGAACAAGGGCAAGATAAGTTCACCCGAAAGTTCGATCATGATCCTTACAGTGAACTAAGAACTTTGGAAGAACTTTACTATCATACCAAAGAAGACAACAGATACATCTCCGAACTTAAGAAAGCTCTCATTGATTCAGGAATATATGAAGATGAAGATGACCTTGTGGAGAAGCAGCTTACACTGAAGCCCGATTTCAAAAAGTCAGATATTTACAGGACGGGCATGGTTGCCTTCAATAAGAGAATTGAGAAGAGCTTTGCAAATATTAGATCGTTCTCAGACCTTGAGGTTAAAAGAAAAAACTTTGAATGCACACTTTCATCAGGTCAGGGCAAAGTTACCGGTGCGTTTGAAAGTGCAGAAGACACCTACGTGGATATTTCCGGAAGTAAAGATGTGAAACTATCAGATATTCCACCGCACATTGTGCATTATGCATTGACTCAAAATCCATTTTTCTATTTCGACAGTCTTCAAAAATATTTCCCCAACCTTGAGTGTATTTCCGAATTCATTCAAAGCAAGAATTATCTTGGCGGATTGGAAATAAGATTCACCGGTTCAGAATCAAGCCTTTCAGAAATATCGAACTCTGATTTTCTCACAGCACTTCAGGGACTTCTTCAGGTAATAGAATCAGAGATTAAATCAAATATTACCGAGTATGAAGGTTCGGAATTTACGAATGATTTCATTCGCGAAGTATTCAGGGATAAAAAGATCAAAGTGAATAAGAATGATGAAAGAGCTCGTGAGCAAATTGTTGATCAGCAGTGGTATGCCTACAAATCAAATTTTGGAACAAGTGAGGAAAAAAACTTTGTGAAATTGTTTGCCGCTGACTTATATGACAAACTAAAGAAGAAGTTCAAGAGTATTTATCTGATACGTAACGAAAGAGATGTGAAGATCTTTGACAAATCCGGTCGGGCATTTGAACCAGACTTCATTCTGTTTTGTAAAAAGAAAAATGGAAACAATTTTACCTATCAGGTATTTGTTGAGCCAAAGGGTGATCACCTAAAAAGTTATGACAAATGGAAAGAGGATTTCATGAGGGAAATCAAAAAGAAGCGCAAGACTTTGAATGTTCACACTGAGAAATATCTGGTTACGGCTGTACCTCTCTTCTATAGTGAGAGTCAGGAAAACGAATTTAAAACAGAATGGGAGAATACATTAGCTGATTAGAATTATCTGCAATCAATTAAACAGACTATTCCGGAAGTATGTACTTGAAAGCAACTTATCATACCATTTGTCATCAAGTGAAGTTGCCTTTGTTTAGTGTTCCCAAAAGTTTGCGTTTTAGTCCGGTGTCTCATTTGTAGCTGCTACTGCAAACTTTTGGGTCACCAACAACTTTCCCTCACATCAGTGATGTTGTTAACCAAGAACTTTTGCCGCTTTTGAAATACCCAGGTTGTCTCAAAGCCAACCCATTCTGTCATTCCCGCGTGTTCCTGGAGGGAATCCACTCTGAAAATTGACACTTTAGAATAGGTGTCCCCGATAGAAACACTCGGGGACGACAGGTTTTGAGACAGCCTCTCAGGGGGAGGGGGCTTGATTGACTACAAATCTTAAAAACATTTCTGAAACTCCTCCCCCTTCAGGGGGAGGCTGGGTGGGGGTGAGTAATGTAAATGCAGATTCAAATTGTTCTTGCTTGTGATTCACCCCGGTCCCGCCTGCAGAGAGTGAACTTGATTAACCTACTGCGGGCAGGCAACAACTTACCAAGTTTTAACACCTCAGCATATTCTTCAGATCACAAATGCTTGTTGACTGCTTGCTTCGCTGTCTTCATTCCACAGCATCATCGTTTCCTTATGTGTGCTCAAATGTTTCTCAATAGTCATTCTCGCCATCAGAAAACTCAGAGTTGATTCGGCGCCCTGGTTAAGATTTACGTACTCATCTTCCAGTCCGTCGTAACATCCGCCCGTACAGTGATTGTAAACGATCTGATGCAGGTGATTGTTGCCCAGGAACCAACTGAAAGCAGTTGTCAATTTATCAAAATAGCTTTCTTCTTTGAACACGCTGTAAAACTTGCTCATTGCAAGAATCGTGTAGGCTACATCAATCGGCTGTTCGCCTCCGATCACTATCGGAACCGCGTCATTTCCTCTGTGCATCCAGCACTTGTTAGAGATCACTTTTATCCTGCTGTCGCTGAACGTCAGCGATAAGAGAAAATCAAACGATGCCTTGGCAATTTTCTTATAGATCAAGTCGCCTGTTTCCAGCCATGCGCAAAGCATTGCTTCCGGAAGTATACTGTTGGCATAAGTAAGATAACTTTCATACCATTGCCATTTCTGCTCCGATTCATGTAGAAACATTTGCACTAACCTGTTTGCAAGAGTTGTTATGAGCATTGTTCTTACAACCGATCTTTTCTCAATATTTGAGTAATACAGACCCTTGATCGCAAATGCCATTGAACGAGTGGAGTGCATCATTTCTATGTAAGGCAATGCCTGCTGAATAATTTCATCAGCTTCAGAGATAAATTCCTGCGGAAGCAAAGCGCCCTTTGAGATAAGATGTCCCAATGCCCATATTGCCCTTCCGTTTGAATCTGCAAGATTAGTTTCATAATTCTGTTCGGTGAATCTCTTTTCGCTGTCCACGTAATTCAGAAAATTTCCGCCGGGTTGATGACAGAATTTTATGAAGCTAAGATACTTACGGATGTAATCCAGATCCTCTTTATCCTGTGTGATCTCATAATGCATGCAAACCGCAATCATTGCCCGTGCGTTGTCATCCAAAGTATAGCCCGATTCAATGTCAGGCTGATTGATCTTTGAGAACTGTATCATTGCGAATTCAGTGGTCATCCTTTTCATCTGTCCCAGATTGATATCCGGAAGACGATATTGAAGCGCGAGTTTTTCGGTGCGATAAACTATCTGCTGTGATTCTGGGGTAATGTTCACTCTACCTGCATCCGAAAAACCCGATTGTCGTGCGATCTTTTGAAGAAGTTCTGCATGAGCGATCGCGGAATTTTCCCAGGCGGTAGGAACAATGCGTTGTAATGTGCTTGCGCTGAATGCCATCCTCAGCGAATCGTCTCCCAGCAAATGATTGACGGCGTCAGCCAATTGTTGCGAATTTTGAAAATCAATTATAATTCCGGTCTTCTCGCTCAACACTTCCCGCGCATGCGGGATTGGAGTTGAAATGATAGGACAAGCGCAGCTCATCGCATAAGAAAATGTTCCGCTCACAGCCTGATTCGGATCTTTGGATGTGAACAGATAAATATCTGTAAGTTGAAGATATTCAAGCAAATCCTGTAACGGAACGTAACTGTTTATGAACTTCACATGCTCGCCAAGATTTAATTCTTCAACCTTAGCTTCCAGCATGTCCCTGTACTTCTCACCTTCCCGTTTCAACACTCCCGGATGAGTCTTTCCAATCACAAGAAACGCAACATCAGGATTTATCTTAATGATCTCAGGCAGAGAGTTAAGAGTGGTTTCAATTCCCTTTCCCGAACTAAGCAATCCGAATGTTGAAAGTACTTTCTTTCCCGTTAATCCGTATTTGGCTTTAAGAACTTCTTTGTCAGCATGCTGAACCAGGTGGGTACCGTGCGGAATCACTTCGATTTTTTCAACAGGCACTCCATAATCATCCGAAAGTATGTGCGCAGCATTCTTTGTCATCACAACAATAGACTCACACGCTCCGGCAATATTTCTTACCTTTATTCTAAAAGCTTCATCCGGATGCGGAAGCACCGTGTGAAACACGACTACAATTGGCTTTGTAAGTGAGTATAAGAATTGCAGAAAATTATTCTCCCCGCCGTTCTGAAAGAGCCCGAACTCATGCTGCACTATTACAAATCTTAAGCTCTTGTCATTGTTTATAGTATTTGCAAGCTCAGCATATTTAGGAGAATCAGTTGTGTCAAGAATGTGTTTCACTTCATCCGGGTAAGTATTATCTGATGTTCCGGATTCAAGCGCGCAGACTTTCAGTGAGAATGAATTGTTGAAGATCTTGTTGAGCGCTTTGAAAAGGTCCTGTGAGTATGTGGCAATGCCGCATTCTCTCGGAGGATATGATGTGATAAACAGGATTTCCGGAAGTCCGGAATCTATAGTTATGCTCTCCTCTTCATTCAGTTGAATTGATTCGGAAAACATTTTAGTCATCATAACATCTTCAATTGTTGTTTCAATTTCTTTGTTCATTTTTCATTTTGTTTAATGTTGCGCGGGCGACTCACCGGCATCTTTTCCTCATCAACCGCGCCGCGATTGAGTGTATGTAGTAATATAATTCACGTGTTTCTGAAAATTCTTTTTAGTCAATAGCTGCGTCTTTGCTCCTGTTTATTAAAACCGATCTCGAAACATTGCGTATTCTACAATTTACTGATACAATTTCTGTGCCATTGATGTTAATAATGATTGCTGTATGTTTTAAGCATTTTATTCTCGTCTTATTGGCAGCATTGTCAAAAATGTCAGAAATTGTCAGTGCCTCAACAGGCTTGATTGCTTAAAAGGAGTTGCTGTGGGTCAAACATATCCAAGGGATCTTTGATATTGTAATTTACAAAAGAATTTAATGAATATGCATAGTCCTTTGGGATGATAAGAGGACTAAGTCGTTCTTAACTAATTTTGCATGACATTAAGGAATGCTAAGTCTGTGAGATTATCATGATTCAGGATTACATTTTCTCGCACACTATTTAATAGCTGTGTAGATTGCCACCCGCCGGTCTGCATCGGGGCAGGTAAACACAAAGGAATTACTGAAGATTTTGTTGAGTCCTTTGTAAAGTCCGGCCCGGGAGTTAAGTTATCCTACACATTCAGTAGCATTAATTCCGAAGAACAGTTCATTCATCAATACATCTTCAATAGTAGTTTCGATTTCTTTAATTCATCTTTCAATTTGTCTATTCTCTAATAGCTCCGCGACAAGAGCGGACAAACTCACTGAGGCGCACGCTATTCGTTCATCAGCGGCTCCATAATAAATGTACAAGGTGTGGTCAAAAAGGCTGTGCCTGTAGGGAAGCAAACATTGTTTACCTCTCCTTTTAATTCCCATACATGCTCCGGTTTGAACAATGGATATGGCAAACGCGCTATTTCTTTCAAAGGATTATCAAGATCGAGTAAAGCTGCGCATGCAGAATACACATATCCCTTTGGTGTATCGTGAACGCCGTGATAGATCAGCAGCCATCCGTGTTCCGTTTCAATCGGCGGACACCCTCCGCCAATATAACTTACTTCATGCTTGTACTTAGGAGAGAGTACAATGTTCTCCTTCAGATTCATAAAGTAATTTTCCCAGTATGCTTTTGTCAGCTCGTGCAGTTCATTAACGGAAGCAATCTGGACATCGGGTCTCACTCTGTGAAGAAAAAAAAGCTTGCCGTCAATTCTTCTCGGGAAGAAGATCACATTCTTGTCCCATACAAGAATTTCTTTGTCATGCTTTGTATGAAACCGGATATTGTCGTTGTAACGGGCATACTTTCTGTTGATCGATCCTTTGCATTCAGCGAGCCGTTTGAATTCATCATAGGAAAACTGTGGTACGATCAATCCGTGCTTTTCAAAATTTATAAGATCAACAGATGTTGCTAACGCTCCCATTGCATTCACGCCGTCGTAGGCAGTGTAGGTGAGATAGTAGAGATCGTCGATCTTTGTTATACGCGGATCTTCAACTCCATGTGACTCAACATCGGACTGAGGAAACAGCAGAGGAGTGTCATTGCGCTCAGTAACTGTTAAAGGCCCGTCAAGTCTGCAATAACCGATGCTTGAGTAATTTCCTTTGCTCACTGCTCTGTAGAACATATGTACGGTATTGCCTTCACGGATCACTGCCGGATTCAGAACACCTTCGTTCTCAAAACCCAGATCTCTTTTCTCAAGAATGATCCCTTCTTTTTTTACTTCTATCAAATTCAAATTGTAATTGTTTTGGATGTAAATCAGACCTAATGCAAAGAGGGTTCAATCTCTTTCATCTATGCATATATTTTTTGAACTGATTCTTGAATTCAGGCAATGCAGTCATTGGAAAGCTGTAGAACAATGATGGATGAAATCTGCATGCAACAATTGCGGCAATAATTGTTACAATATGCGTGTAGGAGTTAAATTTGCCGATCCTGCTTTAGTGTCTGCTTTGTGATACGCAATTACAACCCAATAAGAATTATTGTTGGCAAAAATAAAACGGTTAATAATAGTTCTGATATAATGATAAGCCAACTTTAGCGGTCTGCCGGCAAAGAGTGCGCTTCGTTTAACTGATGCAGGCAGACGCTTCGCTCCTTTCGACAGTCTCAAGGCTGGTGCTCGGATGACAAAAAAATATTGGTTAAGCCTTACTCGTTCCCAAGCCACGGCTTGGTAGCGAGAAGAAAGAATCTCTTTAAGAACTGTGAATCAAATATTTTTCACGGTGCTGGTGATTGATTCGCACCAATACTGAACTTGTCAACTTCCAAAATTGAATTGCCGAAGAAATCATTCTTTCCGGGATCGAGTCCGAAAAGTTTTTTAAGATTCAGTCCTTTGCCTGAAGCAACTGAAGAAGCATCTATTCTGAATTCGGTCATACTGCTTAGCTCATAAGAATTATTGAGATTCAATATATTTGTAGGAAGTGAAATTTTTGGATCTTCAATGACTCCGGAATTCTTTCCGTTCAGAACTTCACACATGACCGATCTTGAGGTTCTTCCCTGCCAGGATTCATACGTATAGAAAGTATCATTGCCCTCTCTGAATTTGTATGAACCGTTCTTTGACCAGTACAAATTTCCCTGCAGCACAACACTTGTGGGATTTTGAAGAGGATGAATATTTATAATAAAAACATCCGGATCGTCAGATATGATCAGGTTGTTTCTGAAAGAAATGTTTGTAGCACTTCGTTCAACTTCAATCACCGACATCTCTATGGAATTCTGCCTGACAGAATGTATTGTATTGTTATATACGCTAATGTTATCCGTCGTTTTTGGATTGAACGAACTTACAAGAACTTCACACGCATTGTACACCGACTTCCTCCCGTTTCTTGCACTGATGCTGTATCGTAAAACGTTATTACTGTTGGCAAGCGGATAACTGTTGCCGTAACAATGAAAGCTGAATCCGGGTCCGTCATTATCATGAGAATAGTTGTATTGCATTGTGCTATACTGAACTCCGTCACCGAAATGTATTCCGTGCCCGTCAGAACCTGTTGATGCTTTGATATCATAGACTTCATTGTACTGACAGGTTATTCGCCTGCTTGCGGCAGCTTCAATGCCGGAAGGACCCGAGCCTATGATCGTGTCAAATCCCGATCCTCCGCAACTGTAAACTAAATTCCTCTCTATCAAAACCGAATCTGCATGAGAAATAAAAATTCCATTACCTGTATATGTATCGTGCCTCCGGGATCCCGGGATGAATTTATTGTAGAAACCAGTAACCCTTGATATCTCACAATTTCTTATCGAAATATTTGTAACAGGAAAACTGGACAACGAGTGTAGATAGGAAGCGGACCAGTTGATGATTATTCCAATATGCCCAATAGAATCAATGCGGCAATTTGTGATCTCAAGTCCGTCATATCCGCCTGCTTCCGGTGACCTTTCATTGAGTGGTGAAACACTTATGGCATTTGTCTGCAGTCCTGAAAATTTGCAGCTGTCAATCTTGATCCCTCTCAATTTCTTTACGGAATTATGATTGATCAGCCAGAGCCCAATATTATTGTATGCAGTTGAATTCCGCTGATCAAATGGTTTAAAACTTCCGGATACATTTATGCTGCGAAATTCCACGTACTCCTTGCCGGAACACATTATCCCGATTGAATCCGCTTTAATGGTTGCCCTCAAACCTCCATAGCTTGTATAAACGATCGGAGAATCCGGAATTCCGGAATCTGATATGAGCAAAGCGGATTGATATTGCAGAACATTGGATTCAAAGATCCTCCCTCCTTCAAATCTTATTGTATCTCCGGGTTTGAATTTTGATGCATTCACTTTCTCCAAACTCTTCCACGGAGATTCAACTGATCTTCCGTCGTTATTGTCACTTCCATCGGGACTTACGAAATAACCCCTCTCTGTGCGCGGAGCTGCACAACAGAGGGAGGTTGAAATAATAGTAGCAATTACAATTTTGAAGAAGAGGTTAATCACTGCATATCAGTTAACTTGATGAGTTCCATTTATATTTTCAAGGAAGTCATTCTCTGAATTTTTCACAAGTCAAATTCAATATGTTATCTAATTCTCTAAACTTATAATAATTGTGCATGTGAATGCTGCTCTGAATGTATCCAGACCCAAAAAATATTTCGTTAACAGTAATTGTAAGGTGAGTCCGTTCCAAAGGTGGGCCTTTGGAACGAGAATCGAGAAATTCTTGCTACGCCATTGCTCACAATTTTTTTAACGGCAATTATACGAAGGCCTGCCTGCCCACTGGCCTTTGAAGTGTGAAATGCATACCAGCAGGCAGGCGGGTAGTTTTTCCGAAACGAAATATTCCTAATCTTCCAGCTTAACAGCGCAAAAGAAGATTGCATTAGCTATTTTTGTAAAAGTGATTTTATAATTTTCAGAATTCATATAAGGAGGAACAAATGATTGAAGAAATTAAGAAAAGTCTGATCAAAGCAGAAGCAAACGTAAAGAGACTTAGAAAGACAAATTCACGATTCATCATCATCAGTCTTACTGCAAGCGTGCTTGCAACGCTGCTTGCCGGTTCAACAGCTTTCATGGGACCTCTTGCAGGTCAGGGTCCTCCTGCATGGAAATGGACTTGCGGAATCGTCGCCCTCTTCACAGCAACCGCAACAGTATTTACCGGACTGCAGAAACAACTGACTGTTTCAGAGCGACTTTCTAAAGCTACAGAATGTGCAGGAAAGTTGCGGGCAATTGACTTCACAATTTCTAACGCAAAAAGTGAGGAAGATAAGGACGAGGCAATCACAGATTACAGGAAAGTGCTGGAGGTTTACAGCGAATTTATTTGAAGCAGAATTGTGATTTACACAATGATTGAATTCTGAAAGGATATTTGCAATTTTCTAAATTCATAAACACCAAAAGCGTACTATCCCAATGAAGAGATCGTTACTTACGTTCTTAATATTTTCCGCACTGACCGGAACTGCTCTTTCTCAATTCAGTCTTCCGCCGTTATCAATGAATTCAAAGGACAAATCAGTTACAGGCAGCTCTGAAAATCTGGCAGAAGTTGCGCTGGCGGTTTTTCCGCTTAATCCGATTCTGATGATTGAAGGGAAAAAATTTTATGTCGGGATAACAAAAGAGATAGCGCTCGGATTCTTTCCTTACGGAAGAGTTGCCGCCGAATATTCTTTGATCTTCCGGGAAACAAGAGTCAACCACATGAGATTTTCATACAATTATGATTTCCCGATTGAAGTAGGTGACTTTGCCGCATTCCTGATATCAATTGGCGGAGGCTATTTTACTGACTTTGACAAGGAAGGATATTTTCCGCAAGCTTCATTTAGTCTTCTCATTGCGTTTACAGATAATCTTGCTACCAATCCGTACTTCAAACTTCGCCATACATTCATGAAAGATAAAGAAGAGTCCGACATCTCAGATGTATCATTCGGATTCAGTCTGTGTTTTATTCCCTGAAAATTCAAACACCATAGAAGAAATCACTCATCGAACCACAATCATCTTTCTTGTTGCAGAAAGTTCTCCGGTTTCCAATGAATTCGCTCCACTCACCACAAGTCTGTAAAAGTAAATTCCGCTCGACAGGTCAGAAGCATTAAAATCATACGAGTAACTCCCGGCAGTTTTGAATTCATCATTAACAAGCCTCATGACTTCTCTTCCAAGCATGTCATAGATCACTAATCTAACTCTTGAATCATTGTATATATCAAATGAAATGCTTGTTACCGGGTTGAAAGGATTAGGATGATTTTGATGCAGGTCCGGTTTCTTCTGACGAATTGTTTCTGATGAAGTACCGGAAATAATACTAAAATTATACCTGACAGAAACAAACTCTCCTCTGCCAATAGGAGAACCTGTTACATGTGTTCCGGCAAGCGAATCTGCCTGACAAACCATTTGCACCTTTGTGGTAAATCCGGATGTGTTGCTAACGGGTGACATGCTCGGAAATCTCCAGTCGCGCAATGGCAAGGCCGGAGTAATTCTTTCGGGAGGGGGCCAATAATCTCCAAAATTATACGAAATCCAAACCGAATAATATCGGCTTGTGTCAGCGCCTGTCTGTTCAGTTGTTGCATTGAATGCAACGAAGATATTATTATGAAATGACGCTCTCCCTATTGTCGGTCTGCACAAGGGAAGGAATGCATCACTAACGTTTCCGGTGTTCGGGTAGAACGGAACATTCGTGCTGTCGGCTACCAGCATTGGAACTCCACTGTTCAATACCGGGCACCATACACGTATCTGACTGGACAATCGTGGAAAAAATTCACTTCTCGTGAGCTTAGATGTATTGAAAGCTACAAAAGGTTGATTGTTGTTTCCGAATACCATGCTCACTCCTCTGAGACAGCCAAGTTGATTCGTTTCTTCGTCCCAGTCCCAGATCTTTGTTGCTGTATTCCATGTGAGTCCGTCGTCTGTGGAACTTCTGTAGAATACATCATACGGATCATCAAAGTCGTACCCTATATATGCATGGCCTATGCTTCCGTTTGGTGCAATTGCGAATGCATAACCCTCTTCGTTATTGCCTACATAAGGAGAGTAACCCGAAAAATTTCCCGGCGGATTTTGGTTTAAAACAACATTTGTAAAAGCTCTTCGAATATCATTGGAAGATATTCCAATTGATGTGCCGAAAACTATTCTTCCGGAATATGTTGATAATACCCTCGGCCAAAATTCAGGTAACGGATTTGCCCTTGGAGGATCCAGAGCTGTGAAAACTCCAAACCCGGCCCCCTGATCATAATGTATAGATGTTCTTACCGGACCCCACAAATCATAAATTTGATTCGCTATTATGAATGCACCGTTAGAATTAAGGCTGACAGCAGGAAATCCGCTGTTTCCAACTCCCGGGACATCACCAATAAAATTCCATGTCGCTCCGCGGTCATTACTAAAAATATATGCACATGTTTTTGTTGAAAGACTCGGGTCAGTCGAGTACATGACTGAAACGTGAACATTATCCGGTGTTAGCGGATCCTGGCAGATCTGCATCGGTACTCCGTTTGACTGGTAATCATACAAATTGTAAAGTGGAAGAGTTGAATATTCAATATATGCATTGTCAGTTAACATAGGTTCGAATTGTGTTCTGCGCTCGGTGTGAAAATTAAGTTTCATTTCAGAATCCCCCACATTCATAATTTCCAAACCAGTAACCGGTGCAGGAATTGGAACCGGGAAGTCTTGTGATAATGACAGAGAGGGATTGAGAAGACTGCAGGAGATAATTAATGCTAATAAGACATTCTGTAATTTCATGATGGTCGTATTGAATTGTAACCAATCAAAATTAGCCGAACTCACTTTCATGTTAAAGACAATTTTTACTGCCTTTGACATTGCAACAAATCTACCGCGAAAGCTCTTGCTTTAAAATTTCATATCTGCGCTACTAATCTAAGTCAGATCACTAATCAGCCAATCGATATTGATCTACCAGCCTTCAAAAAATTCTTAATTCTTAATTCTTAATTCCTAATTGAAAAATCAGTGTCCTTTCATAATACTATCCTCATCCTCAACATTTGTCAGTTCTTCTTCACCTTTAGAAAATAAAAAAGTCAGATATGCATTGGCAAGTTTTTCTAACACTGAATTCTGCCTCAGCCGCTGATGAAGATTTTCGAAATCAACTCTATCAAGATCCTGATCCTGATTGAAGCATGTAAATACAAATGATTCCTTTCCTGTTACCGGATCGACATGTCTTTGCAGGCATTGCGCACAGATCTCTTTCATCATGCACTGCATTGGAGAGTTGATGCTTCCGATTCCGGTATGTTCTCCGAACTTATCTTTGAACACAGTGTATCTCGCGGCTTTGACGGCGTTCATCATTCTGTCGCTTCCGATAGTAATGATTCGGCTGACCTCTTTGAAATCGCCGATTTTATTACCAAGCGTTCCTTCGGAGTATGCCTTCATTGCTTCAACTATGTTGCCCTTGAACGAAAGGTCCTGAGCTCTGCGGGGCATTATTATCTCTCCGGTATCATTGCTCCAAATCACCTGATCGGCTCCGGCTTCAACTTCATCCATTTTAAAAACGTCTTTGGAATCTTTATAGCCTGCAAAATATATAACTTTGTTGTTTCTTCTTCTTAATGCTTCAGCGATCGAAAAGAGAACTGCATTTCCGAGTCCCCCGCCTGCAAGCAATACAGTCTGATTCTCGGGAATATGCGTGGGCTCGCCTGTAGGTCCCATCACTACTACTTTCTCGCCTTTTTGTAAGAGCTCGGTGAGTCTTGAAGAAACTCCCATCTCAAGAACTATCAGTGACAGCAGCCCTCTTTCAGGATCGGTCCAGGCGCCTGTCATTGCCATTCCTTCCATTGTGAGTTTTGCGCCGTTGATCACAGGAGCTGTAAGTTCGTAATTCTGAAGACGATAAAATTGTCCGGGTCTGAATTTCTTCGCCGCGTAAGGGGCGTGAACGGTGATCTCAACAATTGTTGGTGTAAGTCTTTCCACACTGTGAACTGTTGCTGTCAGAGCCTCATCTAAATGCAGTGCAAGCTCGGAGAATTTCTTCTCTCTCTCCGTAACAGAGTCCTGGTCATAGTTCTGACTTTTTATCTCATCCGAAAAAAGTCCTGCTACAATATCATAGCCATACTGCGCAGAAGCCATTGCCTTTACAACGTTGCCGGCATAATCGGGATGATTATCACCGTAATACGAAATGAACTTTCCATTCTTTTCATAAGATGTGAACAGACCGGTTTCATTCTCTTTTGCTTCAACGAGAATATGTTTGCCTTTTTCATCTTTCACTATCATGTGTTCGCGGAAGAAGTACCCTTTTGTATCAAGCAGGAAAGTTCCGGGATGTTCTCTCTCATAAACAATATTTGGAGATGTTCCTGCGGCAACAAGAACAGTCTTTGCCGGCATCGTGATCATCTCTTCAGAATCTTTGTAGCGCGTCCTTCCTGTTTCGGCATCTTTGGTAACTATCTGTTTCGCGAAGATTAATTCTTTCACGGCTCCCTTCTCATCAGGCACCGCTTCTAAAGGCGAAACGCCTTCGCAAATGTTGATTCCCTGCTTTAATGCTTCGCGGATCTCTTCGTGATTAAGCCGGTACGCCGGAGAATCAATGAGCAGTTTTCTGTATGCCATCGTGACTCCGCCCCATCCGTTCATTAACGATACAAAATCCGGTTCTCTGTTTTCGGAATTTGCGGCATTCATCTCATCCGTTATCTCTCTTGCATGATCAAGAAATGTTTCCATCACGGCTTTCTCCTCTTCATCAAACATTGCCCAGAATTTGTCTTCGCCAAATTCCGATACAATATCTTCATACTTCTTCAGAGCTTTGAGAACCTGCACCGGATAGTAAGCAAGAATTTCTGTTGACGCATCGATCGCAGTAAGTCCGCCGCCAATCACAATCGCGGGAAGCCTTATCTGAAGATTAGCAAAACTATCTTCTTTCGCCGCACCTGTTAACTGCAGGGCCATCAGAAAGTCCGACGCTTTCCTGATGCCGCGAATCAGATTATTCTTCATACCGATAATTGTCGGCTTGCCGGCGCCGGTTGCCAGAGCAATGTGATCAAAGCCAAGATCCCAGGCGTCTTCTATGTCCATCGTTCCGCCGAATCTTACTCCGTCGTAAAGCCGGAAATGTTTCCTTCGGGCGATGTTGATGTAAATGGCTGTAAGAAAATTCTTGTCCCATCTCACAGTGATTCCGTATTCGGATACTCCGCCAAATCCCTGAAGAATTCTCTTATCGAGATCCTCTTCGATCTCTTCGTAGAAATATTTCACCGGCTCCGGATAATTCACCCAGCCATTGCTGTCTTTAGTACCGGCATATTTCTCGTGTACTTTTTCGATCTTAAGTCCGTCAATTCCTATTACTCCAAACCCTTCAGTAATGAGATGATGAGTAAGCGTATAACCTGCAGGTCCCATTCCTACAACTAGAATATTCTTTCCGTTGTAAGGAAGCTCATGTGGAAATTTAATATTAAGAGGATTCCATCTGGTCAACAGAGAATAGATCTCATAACCGTAAGGAAGTTTGAAAGTATCTGTGAGAATGCTTGTCTCTATCTGAGGAATATTTACGGGCTCCTGATTTTGAAATATGCATGACTTCATACAGTCATTGCAGATCCGATGTCCCGTGCCGGGAAGATTCGGATTGTCTATCACAATCAGTGCAAGTGCTGCAAGAGGAAATCCTTCGTTGCTGACAAACTGCATCTCCGAAATCTTTTCATCGAGGGGACATCCGTTCAGCGAAATACCGAGAGGATTCTTCTTAATGTTTCCCGTCTTATCCTTATATCCTTTTGTGCATGAATCCTTGTCGCGGTCGTGGCAGAACATGCAGTAGTTTGCCTGTTGTGCAATATGCCTGTCGTCCATTCGCGGATCAGTAAGTTTGAAGCCGCTCCTGTGAACAAGCTTGCCTTCCGGTGCATGCTTCATCCCTTCGGTTTCATCCATCTTTACGAGGTGTGAGTAGTCAAGCTTTTCGGGATCAAAGTATGAGATCCAGTTCTCCGTATTCCTGTCAAAATGTTTCTTCGCAAAGAGCCACATAAAAAGTTCATCAAGAATCTTTCTTAGTTTTGAAAGTTCACTGTGTTCAACGTTTTCCCCGTCTTCAGACAAGCCCGCAGACTTGATGAGTGCAATTGTCTTCTCCGTTATAAGCATTGACTCTTCGGGAATCGTAAATCCTTCGGGGGCAAACTTGTCTCCTTCATAAAACCACTTCAGATGCTTCTCTACTTCAACGAGTTTAAGCATCATGGATGCTGTATATTTTTCCTCATCCTGTCTGAAGTTCTCCTCATTGAAAAATTCGCCCTTTATCATATCGGCAAAGTCATTCAGCCTCTGCCAGTTCATATTCTCAAGGTCCTGCTGTTTAAACTTCTTCAGAACTTTCTTTTGTATGATCTCTTTGTTGAAGTCGAGTATGTCCTGTTCATAATTCTTCTTATCAACAAATGTTTTCTGATAATCCTGAAGATTGAACAGCTCAACAATGAAATCAGAAAGAACGAGAGATGCATCAATAAGGACTGAAGACACATCCTGAGGTGACATGCCTTTCGCTTTTGAAGTTCTGTATTTTACAAATGCGTCAAACTTAGATTTTTCTTTTGATTCGAAATATTTATCGAAATCTTCTGCAAGCTGTTTGAGTTTGAAACTGTCGAAAAGATCATTGAATCTATAGCCGAAAGCCGGATTCAGAAAGTCAGTATGATTATTATTCATTTTAAAATATTAGTGGGGCAATTTACCTTAATTCTGATTCTATTGAAATGCACAGAATGAGTAACATGCAATTTTACACTATTATTAATGTAAGTTGTATAAGTGAGGTTAATGTATTCATAATCTCTTCAAAACCAGATCACATGGATTGGCAGATGAATAAACCCTAAGCTTATTGAATCTGGAATTAATACGATTCCGTGTCATCAACGAATTCAAATGTATTGCTAATAATTCTCAATGTGAATAGCTTTGAGAAATTTCAATACATGAAAGATCACTTTATAGACCTTCAACTCTATAATCAATGGGCGAATGGAGTCGTAGCCGATTCGCTTGAGAAGAATGACGTGCCTGAAAAGGCAACAGATCTTATGTCACACATCATCAATGCAAACATACTCTGGCTTGACCGGCTCGAGGGAAGAGATTCGGGTGTGGAAGTGTGGAAGAGCTACGACAATGGTCAATTAAAGGAATTGCTGAAAAGATCTGATTATGCGTTGATGAATTTTGTAAACAACTTCGATGAGTCAAAATTCTCTGACAAGATCGATTATATGAATTCCAAAGGAGAAAAGTTTTCATCCGGTATCAGTGAAATTCTTATACATCTGAATATTCATGCAGCGTATCACAGAGGACAGATCATTTCATTAATGAAAGACAAAGTGTCTCCTCTTCCTAACACAGACTACATCCATTATGCACGTAAAATAAAATCAATATGAAGATAAAAGGAAATCTGGTTGATGTTCACAAGCGCGAGATCTATCCGGCGGAGATTACAATAGAGAACGGGAAAATTTCGCGGATAGATAAGTCGGATGAATCTTTTGACAACTATATAATGCCGGGTTTCATTGACTCGCACGTACACGTCGAAAGTTCTATGCTGATCCCGTCAGAGTTTGCGCGCATTGCTGCCACTCACGGAACCGTTGCTACGATTTCCGATCCGCATGAAATAGGAAACGTTCTCGGAATTGAAGGCATTCGCTACATGATCAACAACGGTAAGAAGACGCCGTTCAAGTTTTTCTTTGGTGCATCTTCGTGCGTACCGGCAACAACTTTCGAAACTGCCGGCGCAGTCATTGATTCAAAAGGAATCCGTGAACTGTTTGAGAAAGACGGACTCATCTATCTCAGTGAAATGATGAACTACCCGGGTGTACTTTTTAATGATCCGGAAGTATTGGAAAAGATCAGGATCGCACATGAACTCGGCAAGCCGGTTGACGGCCATGCTCCGGGTCTTCGGGGTGAAGAAGCAAAGAAATATATAGATGCCGGCATCTCGACTGATCACGAATGCTTCACGCTTGATGAAGCGCTTGAGAAGATCAAATACGGAATGAAGATTTTGATCCGCGAAGGATCTGCGGCAAAGAACTATGCAGCTCTTCATCCTCTCATCGGCAAGCATCCTGAAATGGTAATGTTCTGCAGTGATGATAAACATCCGAATGATCTTGTTGCCGGGCAGATAGACAAAGTTGTTGCAAGATCAATTGAGCTCGGTTATGATCTCTATGATGTATTGCGATGCGCGAGCGTGAATCCTGTTGAGCATTACAAGTGTAATGTCGGTCTGCTTCGCGAAGGAGATGCGGCAGATTTTATTGTTGTCGCTGATCTGATTGGCTTCAAAGTGCTGAAGACATTTATAGACGGAGAGCTTGTTGCAGAGAATGGAACACCGATGATACCGAGGGTTGACGAAGTGATTGTAAACAACTTTAACCTGTCCCACAAAACTCCGGAAGATTTCCGCATCAAAGCATCGGGCAAGAACAGCATACGAGTCATTGAGGCGCTTGACGGACAACTCATAACTAATGAGCTTAATTTTCCTGTGAAGATAATTGACGGATACATTGAGTCAGATACAGACAATGACATTTTGAAGCTTGCTGTTGTAGAGAGATATACAGGCGGAAGACCGGCAATTGGATTCATAAAAAATTTCGGACTAAAGAAAGGGGCTCTCGCTTCATGTGTTGCTCATGACTCTCACAATGTTATTGCAGTAGGAGTTACCGATGAAGATATCTGCAAAGCTGTGAATGCACTAGCTGACAACAAGGGCGGAATCTGCGTTGTTTCAGACGGAAGAGTTGAAGTCCTTCCGTTGCCTGTTGCAGGTATAATGACTAACGAAGACGGATACCTTGTCGCGGAAAAGTACACAGCTATTGACAGGCTTGCAAAAGATCTCGGCTCAACACTCGGTGCCCCATTCATGACGCTGTCTTTTATGGCATTGCTTGTGATTCCTCAACTAAAGCTGAGCGACAAAGGATTGTTTGACGGAAAGAAGTTTGAGTTTGTGGGTTTGGAGGTGTAGATGGGTGTTTGCCCTCCCGCATCCCTCATCTTTATAAGTAGTTGTCTCAAGACCCGGTAACTCAAATTTTGAGTTTTTTACGCGATTCCCCTATTTCCAGGCATTTTATAGCTCTGATTACCCGGTATTTAGTGAACAAAAGTTCAATTTCAACTTTTCAAGATGCGTCCGGAGTATTTCCGGAAGCAGTCTGTGTATTTCCGGAAGCAGGCTGTGTATTTCAAGATGCGGTCTGAGTATTTCCGGAAGCGGCCGGTGTATTTCGAGATGCATCCGGAGTATTTCCAGAAGCAGTCTGAGTATTTCCAGAAGCAGCCGGAGTATTTCAAGATGCGGTCTGAGTTCTCTGGAACAGCGCCGGAGTATTTCCAGAAGCAGTCTGAGTATTTCCAGATGCAGCCGGAGTATTTCCAGATGCGGTCTGAGTATTTCCGGAAGCCGCCAGTGAATTTTTGTTCAGTGACTGAGTACTTCCGGAAGCAGGCTGAGTTCTTCAGATTGCGGGCAGAGTATGAAAGTTGACAGGCAGAGTTTTTAAGTTCTTAAGCCGAGACCTTTGAGATGAAGACAGAACTCTTAAAGACAAATCCGGAGTGCTTGAAACCACAGGTACACTTCTTCCGGAGTGAGACGGGTTTCTTCGAATGATGAACTCATTACATGCAGACACAGCCTGAGTACTTCAATACGTGAGCCGGACATTTCGGATAAAGTTCAGAGATCATAAAGTTAAAGTCAGCTTTCATTAAGAGCAAAACGGAAGTCTTCAGATCTGTGTCAGGGATTTTTTGGGGGGGTTGCCTAAAATGAATTGCTCAATGCATTGCAGCAGGCGGGGGTGAATGTTAATGGTTATTGAATTTGAAATTACTAAATTTTCAATGAGTTGATTATGAAAAAATGATTAGTTGAGTAAACAAGTTAATATGAAGAACAGAACATCTGATGCGGACCTTTTCAAAGGTGCAAAGAGGAAGCACTTTGAATTAGCCCGGAAATTGAAAGAACCAAACAGCTGCTGAAGAGTTGCTTTGGAACGAGCTTCGAAGAAAAAAGATGGAAGGACTTAAATTTAGAAGACAACATCATATTGCCAGATTCTCAGTCGACTTTTACTGCCATGAAAAAGCATTGGTAATAGAAGTAAACGGAGAATACCACAATGACTTAGAAGCACAAATCAAAGACAAAAAGAGAACCGAGGCTTTGGAGTCTCTTGAACTAAATGTAATTAGGTTTACAAATGAAGAAGTGATTTGTGATATGGCAAAAGTATTGAAAGTAATATCTGAATATGTGAAGAGAAGCACAAATGAGAAAGATGATGGAAGTTGAGAATTTGTATATGCTAACCTCACCCTCCCCAGCCCCGCCTGCTAGAATACATTTCAAAATTCATTGGCAAGTGGGCAGGCAGGCCTCCCCTGAAGGGGAGGGAGTTATCACATTATTAAAAGTATCGTATAGAAACCGATCATTCGAATGCTAACAGATTTAAAATATATTTTTCAGCTGGGAGGGGGTGAATAATGACAAAAATAATTGTGCAAATTTGCGGACAGTACATTCCGCCGGAGTCCCGAAAAGCACTGAGACTCCAGCGGTGGCGAGGAAGTTCAACTATTTTTGTCCGCGCAGTGTCTTCCGGCGATATTACAGTAGACGCTGCGAGAGAGTTGAAAGAGTTGTTGCACTTCAATTACCTTTCACATTTTTTTTATCAATATAGAAGGATAACTTAATCATGATTTCTTCTTTAGAAACTCTGCCTTAACTAAAATCAAAACTCCATGTCCCAGATTAATAAGTCAGTTTCAGCAAATTCAATTTATGACACATCAATCCGACTGATTCTGATATTAGCAATCATTGTCTGGTGCCTGATGATCATGTTTCCGTTTGTCAACATAATATTATGGAGCTTTATACTGGCAATTGCATTGCATTCTCTTCACAGCAGACTTGCAAAGAGATTAGGTGAGAGACCCAAGCTGGCCTCTTTTATAATAGTTCTTTCCCTGCTGCTTGTATTTATCATTCCCACCTGGTTGTTGGTTTCTTCTCTGATAGAGGAAATTAGAGAACTCAAAGTAAGCTATGACAGCGGTACACTCAGATTTCCGCCTCCCGATGAAAGAGTTAAATCATTACCTGTCATCGGAGAACAAGTATTTAATACATGGCAATCTGCCTCGGTTAATCTGGAAAATACGATCCTCAAACATAAAGATCAGCTCATAGAAATTGGCAAGAAATTAGCAGATGGAATTGTAAGTGCAGCGGGAGGTGTGGTTCAGATCGTCGTGTCTCTATTAATTGCCGGAGTACTTTTGGCTATTGGAGGAGTTAGTGAAGCGGTAAGAAAATTTCTCAGAAAGTTGGCGGGAGACAGCGGCGACGATTTTGGAGATATTACAGTGCAGACAATTCGCAGTGTGGCCAACGGCGTTATCGGAGAAGCTTTCATCATTGCTCTGATGAACGGAATATTATTTTTACTCGCGGGGGTTCCATATGCCGGATTGTGGGCTTTGATTGTCTTTGTTTTAGCTGTGCTTCAGATGCCTGTGTTTTTTGTAACGGTGCCTGTAATGATTTACTTTTTTGCAGAGAAGGAAACAGTGAGTGCAATATTATGGACAATATCACTGTTGCTGGTCAGCTTTTCAGACAACATTCTCACACCGCTTATGCTGGGAAAGAATGCACCGGTACCAATGATAGTTATTTTCATGGGCGTTATTGGCGGCGTGATGTTGTCGGGATTCGTTGGTCTTTTTACCGGAGCTATCGTAATGTCGCTCGGTTACAAGATGCTAACTGGATGGGTGAATTCGAATGATTCGGAGACTCAGTAAGTATATTTTCATTCGTTTCCGAATGCTGCCCGCAGGTTTGAATCTTCGGGCACAAAATGTTATTTTGAAGAGGCCCGTATTCTGTTGTCGAACAAATGAAATTGCTTACGACTAATAATTTATTCCCTAACTATTTTTAACCGGCGTGAAAACACTCATGGCAAAAAGTAATTTTTTTTGCAACTGTAAATCATACCAAAATATGAAAAACACAATTCGAAAAATCGCAACAGAAATAATGGTTATTGCATGTTGCACCATTCTTTCTTTCAACAATCAAGCAACGGCACAAACTATAGAAGAAAGTACAATGAAAAAGAGAGTTTTATTTGTGGTGACGAGTCACGACCAATTGGGTAACACAGGAGAAAAGACCGGATTCTGGACTGAAGAATTAGCCGCACCATACTATGCCTTGACAGATAATGGAGTGGAAATTGACATTGCATCACCGCTTGGCGGACAACCTCCAATTGATCCGAAGAGCGCGGACCCGTCTTCTGCAACCGAAGACACTAAAAGATTTGATGCTGACAAACTTCTTTTGGACAAGTTAAAGAATACAAAGAAATTATCGGAAGTGAATCAGGCAGATTATGATGCTGTCTTCTACCCGGGAGGTCATGGTCCACTTTGGGATTTAGTTGAAGATGAAAACTCTATAGCTTTGATCGCATCTTTTTATAATAATCAAAAACCAATAGCCTTTGTTTGTCACGCACCTGCAGTTTTGAAAAATGTGAAAGTTAATGATGAGTTTTTAGTGAACGGGAAGAAACTAACCGGATTCACAAACACCGAAGAATCAGCGGTTGGTTTATCGGATGTTGTTCCGTTCTTATTGGAAGATGAACTTCAGAAAAATGGAGCTATTTATTCAAAAGCCGCTGATTGGCAACCTTATGCAGTCGAGGATGATTTGTTGATCACGGGCCAGAATCCTTCGTCGTCGAAACTGGTTGCCGAAAAATTACTGAGCAAGTTAGATTCAAAATAGTAAACTCTTTATTGTCTTTGCTGATGAATGCAAGACTAAAGTAAGAGTTCATTATGAATGAACCCAAAGAAGAGATTTGGATGGCTGTTGATGACAAAACAGTTTGCATAGATATCCGAATCAATTTCATAATTCAGGTCATGCAAACATTTTAGAACATCAACAGCGCAGGAATTTGAGATTAAATGGTTTTTCTGAGATTGAAGTTTTAAGACCATACTCGGAAGAGATTGCGACAGAACAAGATGTTGCAGTATTGTTTAAGTGTAAGAAGCTGGAAGTATGAACTGTAAGCTTTTTTGCAAAAGTCATCACAACGATTCTAAATTATGGACAAAAATTTAAAATCAACTGCATTGAAAAAGATAATTCTTGAAACAGAGCACCTGTATTTGCGTGAATGTGTTGAATCGGACGTTGATGACTTCATGGAATTAGATAAAGATTCCGAGAAGATAAAGTTTATGCCAATACCAAAAGAAGCTGTGAGCAGAGAATTTCAGTTGAATAACATTAAGAGATTACAAGACAACTACAATAATCAAATCGGTTTAGGCGTTTGGACCGCAATTGAAAAAAGGAATAATAGTTTTGCTGGCTGGTTTGCATTAAAACACCTGGGAAGAAGTGAAGATATTGAAATAGCATATTGTATTGTTGAGAGATTAAGGGGGATGGGATATGCAACGGAAATGTCCGGCCGAATTCTTGAATATGCATTCATGGAACTTAAGTTGGAAAAAATTCTTGGACTAACTAATCCGGAAAATACGGCATCCAAGAAAGTATTAGAGAAAATAGGTATGAGTTTCAACGAAAAGAAATTGCATAATGGAATTGAGATGTTGTTTTACTCAATTGACGTGAAATCATATAAGCGTCTTCATTATTCGCCAACAGCGAATATTTCAAGAATATAATGTGCAATCACAGACAACAACATTGACGGACAACCTGGAAATATTCAGAAGGGATTTCCTGAATGCAAATACATGGGCGCAAAGAAAGGACGGCGTTCCTCTTTATCTCATAGACAAGCTAACACCGGAAGATTTGTTGACTAATAGCAGTAAGAACATGAAACTGATAATTGC
Source organism: Ignavibacteria bacterium (assembly GCA_016704345.1). Lineage (GTDB taxonomy): Bacteria > Bacteroidota > Ignavibacteria > Tepidaquicellales > Tepidaquicellaceae > JADJAH01. The sequence goes on from JADJAH010000016.1 coordinate 231,915, forward strand.
CCACTCAATTTTTCAGATCTGTCAGGACAGTAAGATGATTGACATAGCTTTGGAGGAAACGCCGGAAATTACAAACCCGACTAACCTGATTGACATACTTTATCTTCTTCCCGATTTTAATGATGAAAGAGTGAATGCAATGCTTAATAATTTTCGTGATCATCAAGAATATCTTGTTGCCTATAATGCCGCCAGAGCGCTTGGACTCTCTACCGATGAAGTGGTTGAGAAATTCAGGTCCACATCCTCTTCAACCGAACGCAATTTGCCAAAAGCAAAAATCAAGTGGTGGCAGAAAATCTTCGGAGCGGGATAAGATCTCTTAATCTGTAATACAATTTTCCGTACGGTGTAGTCCTATTTCCATTCCTTTGGGTGATTAATTTCAAAAACTATTTTTCGTAAATTATATCAGCTTGAAACGCCATTGCCAGTAGCAAAGGCAAAATGAGTGTGTATTAAAATAAATTTGGAAGGTCGTCTGCATTTTAAAATAACACTTGATATTACCGTGTGACGACATGAAAGACATTGAGTGAGAAGAAAGCAATCTTTACCAATGCAGTTTACAAAAGTACACAATCAAAAATTAAACCATTTAAAAAAAGATCATGAAAACAGGAACAATTTTAAGCATGCTGGGAGGATTTGCAGCCGGCGCAATCGCAGGAGTTTTTTATGCACCCGAAAAAGGATCTGAAACACGCAAGCAAATCCTTAAAAAGGGCGAGGAATATGTTGATGGAGTAAAGACAAAGTTTGAAGAGATCAGCAACACCGTTGCAGAAAAGTTTGACAGCACAAAGAAAGGAGCTGAAGATTTAGCAACGACGGGAATGGACAAACTTGATGAGGTGAGAAAAGAAGTGAAGAGTACAGTCTCGGAAGTGAAATCTGAAGTTAAAAAATGACTGCTTAATTGAGTGTGATTTTCTTGAAGTAGTTGATTGAACAATTCAGTATTATAAGCTCTGGAACCGGAAAAAAATTTGCCAAATGCAAAGATCAAAAGATGGCAGAAATTTTCGGAGACGGATAAATTCTCGTTATTTGTAATGCGATCTTCTACATGGTATAGTCCTATTTCCATTCCTTTGCGCGTTTAACAAAGAAACACATCCAAAATTTAACCATATAAATCAAATATCATGAAAACAAGAATAGTAGTACTAAGCATGCTGGGAGGATTAGCAGCCGGTGTAATCGTTGGGATTTTATTTGCACCCGCAAAAGGCTCTAAGACACGAAGGCAACTTCTTGAGAAGGGTGAAGAATATGTCGATGAATTCACGTCAAAGTTTGAAGAATTCAGTGATTCCGTTTCAGATACTTATGAAAGCACAAAGAACGGAGTCGAAGAACTGGCATCGAAGGGAATGCACAAATTTGATGAATTGAAAAAGGAAATGAAGCATGCAGCATCTGATGTTAAGAATGCGATTGCTTCAGTTTTGTAATTCTCTGTTGATTGCACTTGTCCGTTGAAGCAAACAATTCATCCACTGATTAAAATCGTAGGAAGTATCCTGTAGAATGCAGATTATACCGAGTCCGCAGCGAATTTCTTCCACATACACTGAAATCAAATTTGATCTGCAATGTAACTATTCTTTGCGGCAATCAATTGAGCAGCAACGCTTACTGCAATCTCATGGGCCGTTTCACTTTTGATATCTATTCCGATCGGAGCGTGAATGCTGTCAAAGTATTTCTGAGAATAACCTTCCTTCATTAAACTCTCTTTCATTTTTCTGATCTTCTCTTCGCTGCCCATCATGCCAATATATTTGAACTTCCTCCCGTATATGCTTTTCAGAATAATCTCATCCGTGCGGTAGCCGAATGACATTATCACTATAAAATTCTGCTGCCCTTCGGGAACATATCTGCTGCTCTCTTCATATTTGATCACCTGCTTTGAGTTTGCATAGCGATTGATCTCCAATGTGTTGAGCCCCGGCCGGTTGTCCAACAAATGTATCTCGAAATCCAGCTTTGACAAAATCTCACACAATGCCAGCCCTACATGCCCGCCGCCGAATATGTAAACATTTGCCTCGTGCTTTTTTGATTGTAGAAATGTCCACTTTGATCCATCAATGAGCTGAACTTCCGGAAGTGCTGTAATTTTATTCGAAGAGCAGATACCCTCTTCTGAATAACTGATACATGCTTCTGGATTACTAACAATTTCTTCAATAATGGAAATGTCCGACTTGTCTACATAGTAAAACGATATCACCTGTTCACCGCTGCAAATCATTCCCGACTTGTCCCGTGCCGCTTCAGACATGTGAACTTGTTTCTTGATGAACGGTTCAAAACGGCCGCTGTTGAGCAGATCTTTTGAGAGCTCAACAAGTTTATGCTCCATCATACCTCCTCCAATGGTTCCGGACATAGACTCTCTCGTAACCATCATAAGAAATCCTTGCCTGCCCGGACTGCTTCCACTACTGCTGATCACAACCATAATTACTGCTGCTCTATCACTCAGCAATGTCTGAAGCACCTTTCTGTAAAAGTTTAAAACCATACACTGCTCATTGAATAGTAGATAGCCATCAATCCGCTGAAAACAGCGCTTGCCCAGAATCTGTAGTCGAGCCGTACGCGATTCTGAATTATGTAATTAGCTAAAAGTGAAATCGGGATGTTGAAGATGAATGCGATCGTGGCTGACTTTAGAAGTGCAATTGAAATGAGAGACCAATTTCCCGAGAACAAATATACAAAACAAAGATGTCGGAAGATCCACAACGGATTGAAGTAGATCAAGGCCATGAAGGTCTTAAGCATCGTGCGTTTGAACTCGCCGTGCTCCTTGACTCTGTGCTCGATCCACGAGAAATATTTTCTGATCTCAAATGCGTAAAGAGTTGAGCCTACAGCAAACATTCCGGCGGCTCTGATAAGTGTAGCTTCTCCCAAAATCAAAGCCGCTATTGTATCACCGCACATGTATATCAGCCCACCAACCAGATGACTGAAATATACCGGTTGCTTCGCTGTCATATTCTATTGAGAATGGTTCCTGTAAAGATCCATCAAAACCTTTTCGGGAGTGTAAGGTGCGTTGAATGAAAGTTCAGCATCAGGGTTGAATGCCTTGACTGCTTTTCTTATCGCGAAGTATGCGCCAAGTGCGTACATGAACGGCGGCTCGCCAACTGCCTTTGATTTATATATTGCAAAATCAGAACCTGTTGAATCCAGATGTTCAATCACAATTTCATCGGGCACTGAATATATGTCGGGTATTTTGTAAGTTGATAAGGCATTTGTCAGCAGCTTTCCTTTTTCATCGTAGATTACTTCTTCCATTGTCATCCAGCCGATACCCTGCACGAGTCCGCCTTCGACTTGCCCGAGGTCCACATCCCTGTTCATGCTCTTTCCAAAGTCATGAACAATTTTCACACTGTCAAAGTGATAGATGCCTTTAAGACAATCCACTGTCACTTCAATTATGGCTGTGCCGTAAACGTGATATGCAAAGGGATGCCCTTTCTCTTTCGTCCTGTCAAAATTGATCAAAGGAGTTGCATAGTGAGCGTGCTCGCTCAATGAAATTCTCTGTTGGAATGTCTTGATCACGAGATCCTCCCAAAGAATTTCTTTATTGCTTGCCGGATCGATTACTCGGTCATTTTCAAATTTCACATCGGTGAATCCTAAGGAATTTACTGCAACGTTTGCAAGCCGTTCCTTTAGATTCGTGCAAGCTATCTTCAACGCCTTTCCGTTAAGGTCTGCGCCCGAACTTGCTGCAGTGGGAGATGTGTTTGCAATTCTAAGAGTATTCGCGCTCTCAATCCTGACTTTTGAGGGACTAATCCCAAATTCATTTGCTGCAACTTGCAACAACTTGGTGTTGACACCTTGTCCCATCTCGACCGCGCCGGTACTAACCACCACACTTCCGTCTTTGTAAATATGAACCAAAGCGCGTGCATGATTCATCATAGTATTGGTGAATGAAATTCCAAAACATATCGGCTGCACGGCGTATCCTTTTTTAAATCTGTTATTATTCATGTTGAATGAATCTGTTCTATGCTTTACTTCCTCAAGCGCAAAATTCCTCTCCGCTTCATTCCAGCTATTGACTGCTTCAGTGTCTTGCATGATCTGACCGTAAGGAAATTCATCACCGTCATTCACAAGATTTGCTTTTTGAATTTCATCAGGACACACACCGATTGTCTCAGCAGCTTTGACGATTGCCGCTTCAATCACACACTTTCCCTGCGGACCTCCGAATCCCCTGAATGCTGTATTGGGCGGGAGGTTTGTCCTGCAGCTGTATGCAGTTGCAATCACATTTGGAATGAAGTATGCGTTAGTTGAGTGGAACAAAGTACGTTCAAGAATAGCGGGTGAAAGATCTGCCGATGCTCCTGCATTCTGATAGTGTGTGACTTCATATGCAAGAATTTTCAGATCTTTGCTTAGTCCTATTTTGAAATCTGAAGAGTACGGATGCCGTTTGCCGGTCATGCGCACATCATCCATTCTATGAAGAATAAGTTTCACGGGCTTTTGTGTGTGCTGCGCTGCGAGCGCTGCCATAACTGCCCAGGGTGTTGCCTGATCTTCCTTTCCGCCGAACCCGCCGCCGAGCCTTACAGTGTCAACTTCGATCTTATGCATTGGAACATTCAGTACTCTTGAAACTGCAAACTGAACGGCAGTCGGTGCTTGTGTTGATGAAGCTAGATAAATGCTTCCGTCTTCTTTAAGCCACGCATATGCTCCCTGTGTTTCCAAATAGATGTGCTCCTGTCCGTTTATGTCTGCAGTGCCTTCTATTACATGCTCGCAATCTTTCCATGCTTCAGCGGAATTGCCTAACCGAAATGTGCGGGGAGGAATTATCAGCAAGCCCTTTCCATGCGCTTCTCTTGGACAAGTGATTACAGGAAGTTCATCAAATTCGTATGTGATCTTTCTTCGCGCTTGCCTGCATTCGGATTCCGATTCTCCGATAATGATTCCTGCCGGTTGTCCGCAGTAGTGAACTTCATCTTCAGCAAACAATGGTTCATCAGGAATAACACCGCCGATCTGATTTTCTCCGGGAATGTCTGTGCAGGTAAGTATTTTGATAATTCCGGGCGATGAAATTGCTTTATCAATATTGATCTTTTTAATTCGCGCATGTGCCGCAGGCAGATCAAACGGAAGAGCATATAGCGTTCCTTTGATCTCCGGCATGTCGTCAACATAAACCGATCTTCCCGTTACATGATTCTTCGCGTCTATGTTGATCATATCAGTTCTTTCAATTCAAACATGAACGGAAACATATTAATGAAATGACTGTAAAACAATTGACGTAAGAGAAGTCTCTTATACTCAGAAGAGCCCCTGACATCGCTTATGGGAGCTATCTCTGTTGCAAGAATTTCAGCGGCGCGTCGAATAAGTTCCACAGATAATTTCTGACCTGATAAGACAGAGGAGGTCTTTCTGAGATACAAAGGAACAGGACTGACTCCGCCTGCAGAGCAATGTGCAGATATTATGATATCATGATTCATTGTCATGCCAATGGCAGTATTTACAGTGGCTATGTCGAGATATTGTCGCTTGCAAACCTTTTCGAAATTGAACCAGGTATTCTTCTCCGGCAGGTCAAATGTTATCTCAATTATGATCTCATCATCCTGCATATCCATTTTCTTGTAACCCTTGTAAAAATCTTTCAGGAACACCTTTCGGATCATGCCGTTTTCATTAGCAAGTGTGATCTGCGCATTCATTGCAAGCAGAATTATAGTGAGATCACCGATAGGCGAGGCGTTTGCAAGATTTCCCGCAACAGTAGCAATGTTACGGATAGGAGTAGAAGAAACAAGTTTCATAGAGTCCAGCCAGTTTGGTATTGCACGCTGAAGAGATTCACTTGTCATCATGTCTGTTACCGTAGAAGAAGAACTGATCGTGCAAAGATCATTTTCAACATGGACGCTTCTGAGTCCGGAGCGGTCAAAAAGATATTTCAAATCAATGTTCTGAACATCATCAAATTTCTGAACATAGAGATCTGTACCTCCGCCAACCGGAATCTTTCCGCTGATATCAGCGATCTTTGGAATTGATGATAACCTTTCCCTGACTGTGAGAAAATATTCGGGCAGGAAACCTTTGCTCACAAGCCATTCCATTGGATGCGCAGGATCTTTTTGACAAAGCTCTGAAGTGATTTCCAGCGCGGCTCTTTCAATAGATTTATATCCGGTGCAACGGCAAATGTTTCCATCTATCGAACTAATTGCCTCGCTATATGTGGGATTCTTTCCTGAAGTAATTGCATAACCGCAGAGTGAGACGACGAATCCGGGAGTACAAAATCCGCACTGAGTGCCTGAGTGATTTACTATTGCCTGCTGGACTTTATTGAGATGATCAAGATTCAATCCTTCAACTGTGACGACATGTTTTCCGTACACGTTTGCAATTGGAGTGAGGCAAGATGTTACGCTCATGTATTCCATATTATCATCTTTCAGCGTACCAACCAATACAGTGCATGCGCCGCAATCGCCTTCTCTGCAGCCAATCTTTGTACCGCGGAGATCAGCTTCATATCTCACAAAATCGAGAACGGTAGTGGAAGGTGAAAGTGCTGTTTGTATCAGACGGTCGTTAAGAAGAAATGTGATCATCATTCGGATTTACAGATTACGGGAATGTTGATCTCATTGACAAATCCATAATTGTGAGCGCAAATGCGAATCATTTTTTCTGCAATAGGTGTGGTTCAAAGTGTTATGTATGTGTGAAAGATTCAAATATAAAAATAATCCGAGGCTTGCTGGAAAACTGCTGAGACAACTAACATTATTGACATTCGTGGATTCGTGGCAACTAAATATTAAATGAGCATAACAGGTAATAAAACAATTGCTTTCTTCGAGAAGGATGAAGGCCGCTTTCGCAAACTTTATGATAGCTACTTTCGCAAGACTATTGACTTCTCTGCTCCTCAAATTTAGCACAAATATTCTGAGTGCTTTTATTTAATTTGTAACAATTCACGATCTGAGTAAAGTGTTTCAATTCAAACCAAATGCTGAAGGATTCATTCAACAGAGTTCATGACTATCTGAGAATTTCATTAACCGATGTCTGCAATCTCAGATGCCAATATTGTATTTATGAAGAGCATACATCTTTTATGCCTCCGCATCAACTGATGCAGGCAGATGAAATAGATGAGATCGCAAAAGTATTTGTGAAACTCGGCGTGAAAAAGATCAGGCTTACAGGAGGCGAGCCTCTTGTAAGAAAGGATGCAGAAGATATAATTCTCAAATTGTCAAAGTATCCGGTAAAGCTAACACTGACTACGAACGGCGTTTTTGCAGATAAATTTATAGACACTTTCAAAAGAGCCGGCATCAATTCCGTCAACGTGAGCCTTGATACACTCAACAGTGACAAGTATCTGCATATCACAAGGCGAAATGTTTTTGCCGTTGTTTGGAATAACATACAATTGCTCATGCAGGAAGGGTTTCATGTAAAGATGAATGTGGTGCTAATGCGGGGGGTGAATGATATGGAAATTCTTGATTTTATTGAGTTGACGAAGGAACATCCTGTACATGTAAGGTTTATCGAGTTCATGCCTTTTGAAGGAAATGAATGGAGTGAAGGAAAAGTCATAAGCTATAATGAGATACTTGAAAATGCCGGAGAAGATTACAGCTTCATACGAATTGCAGATGAGAAGAACGACACTGCAAAAACATTCAAACCGCTAAATCACGAAGGAACATTTTCGGTTATCAGCACAATGTCAGCTCCGTTTTGCGGCAACTGCAACAGGATGCGCCTTACAGCAGACGGCAAGATGAAGAATTGCCTCTTCTCAAATGGAGAAGCAGATATTCTGAGCGCCCTAAGAAACGCAGAGAACATTATTCCGTTGATAGAAGAGTGTGTTAAGAGCAAAGCACATTCACACGGAGGACAGTTCAATGGAGAATACAAAGCTGTCGATCCTTCGAGAATTGTGAATCGGAAGATGATCAATATTGGCGGATGAATCGTGACTATTTCCTGAAGTTGTTCAAAGAGTCTTTGCATTTATCATTCGTATGCATCACTGCAGAAATCAATTTCACGATCAGTGCTTTTCAAATTTGTTAAAATGCCAGAAATACATTTTTGGGAGAACTTCAGTATTGATGTGAGGATAATATCAACTTAGAAATGTAGTTAAGAAAAAACAATCTCATGATCAGCGTATCTGACGCACGAAGACTTGTAAACGAAAATTGTTTAGCAGGGAGGAAAGTATTACTGCCATTAATAAAAGCCTGCGGAAGCGTTTTGGCTGAGACTTTACATTCACCAATAGACACGCCCCCGTTTGATCAGTCATCAATGGACGGATATGCATTCTTCATTGAGAACTGGAACGGTCATGATGCACTTACAATTGCCGGAGAAATTCAGGCGGGAAGTTCAACTGATAAGACATTGAAATCGGCTGAAGCTTTTCGGATCTATACAGGAGCACCGGTTCCCGCAGGCGCTGATACAGTAGTGATGCAAGAGAAAGTCATTATAGAGAACAACAGTATCACAATCACTGATAAGAGTATTTGCAAAGGTGCAAATGTAAGACCGAAAGGCTCACAGACAAGAAAGGGAGATGTTGCTTTAGAATCAAATCAACTGTTAACCCCTGCAGCTTTGTCATTTCTTTCCGGACTGGGTATCAGAGAAGTAACTGTTTTTGCAAAACCGGTTGTCAGTCTGATCATAACAGGAAAAGAATTAGTCAGTGATAACAACTATCTTGAAGAAGGAAAAGTTTTTGAATCAAATTCAATGGGGTTGACTGCGTCGCTGAATCAGCTTAATATAATTGCGGATGCTGTGGTTTTTACTGATGACAATGAAGCTGAAATAATAGATGCTGTGAATGCTGTGTGCGATTCGGATATCATTATACTTTCGGGCGGCGTTTCTGTCGGCGACTATGATCTTGTGCCTTCAGCTTTGGAAAAATGCGGAGTAAGAAAAATATTTCATCATGTGAAACAGAAACCAGGAAAGCCTTTATACTTTGGAAAGATCAATGACACATTCGTTTTTGCGCTTCCCGGAAATCCGGCTTCCGCGCTTACCTGCTTTTATGAATATGTTGTTCCTTCGATAGCAATATTTACACAGGCAGATTATATGCGGCATGTTCAATTGCCGTTGCTGAACGACGTCAGCAAAAAACCGGGACTCACTCATTTTCTGAAAGGAAAAACAAAAAGTAACGGAGTCATGATACTCGGTAATCAGGAAAGTTATAAACTCAATTCGTTTTCGGTTGCTGATTGTCTTGTTGAGCTTGAAGAAGAGAGAGACGAATACTTGACCGGTGAAATAGTGAAAGTCAGAATGATCATTTAGAAATTGAATTAATGAACATTGACATACTCTTCTTCGCGCTGCTTTTAGTGATTTCGTTTCTATATTCATCTGTCGGACACGGAGGTGCCAGCGGATATCTTGCCTTGATGGCACTCTTCAATTTTACGTCTGCAACAATGAGACCTACTGCATTATTGCTTAACGTACTTGTATCGGGAATTGCATTTGTTCAATTTTACAGAAATGGATTCTTTCGGTGGGAATTGTTCTGGCCCTTTGCGGCAACATCCCTGCCGGCAGCGTTTATAGGGGGGCTCATTGATTTAGATGAAGTCACTTATGGAAAAATGTTGGGCATACTTTTGTTAATATCTGTGATCAGGCTCTTGGTAACTGATCACAAACAAGACAAGGTTAAGTCGCACATCAACATTGCCGGCGCACTGATTGCCGGCGCCGTTATTGGTTTGATTTCAGGTACAATTGGAATCGGTGGCGGAATAATTCTCAGCCCTTTGATCTTATTTTTGAAATGGGCAAACATAAAAGAGGCAGCCGCAGTTTCGGCTTTGTTCATTTTCGTCAACAGCATTGCAGGGCTTGCGGGCGTGTTCCTTAAAGGAAGCCAGTTTGACGGAATGATGGCAGGCATGATGGCAGTAAGCTTCGCAGGTGGAATGTTGGGAGCATTTGCCGGCGCATCAAAATTCAACTCAACGGTGTTAAAATACTCTTTGTCAATTGTATTGATCATAGCATCTGCAAAATTGCTTTTCACTTAGCAGATGAATATTGGACAAAAAAAATCTTTTCAATGTTCACTGTGAGATTTACTTGTAATAAAATTCTAACACAACACAAATGAACATTAGTGTGCTGTTCTTTGGACAGATTGCTGACATAGCAGGTAAAGACAATTTGGATATCTCAAATGTTGATACGAGCAATGAGTTGAAGTCACGGCTTTGTGAGCTCTATCCCGCATTGAATGAAATAACATACTCCGTAGCGGTCAATAAAGAAATTGTTCAAACAAACACTGCATTGAAAGACGGAGACACCGTGGCTTTATTACCTCCGTTCTCGGGCGGTTAAAAATTAATATTGTGATGTCAGACAGACAATACGAAAGACAAGTCATTCTCAAAGAATTCGGAAAGGAAGGTCAGGAAAAACTACGGCGCGCAAGATTAATTGCAGTAGGCGCCGGCGGCTTAGGCTGTGCGGCTCTGCAATATCTCGCTGCCGCAGGTGTGGGAACAATTGGGATTGTTGATTTTGATGTTGTAGATATCACCAATCTTCACAGACAGGTTTTGTATTCGTTCGAAGACATAGGAAAACCAAAGGCGGAAACCGCTGCGTCGAAGTTGAGAGCAATGAATCCGGATGCGGAGATAATAGTTTATCCATTCACATTAACGCAGCACATTGCTTTGGAGATCATTGCAGAATTTGATCTAGTTATTGACTGCACAGACAATTTCTCCAGCCGCTACATGATCAATGATGCATGCGTATTTCTCGGCAAGCCGCTTGTGTTCGGTGCCGTATGGCAATTTGAAGGACAAGTCGGAGTATTCAACTTGTCAAATGAGAATGACGGATATACAACTAACTATCGCGATCTCTTTCCCAATCAGCCTGACCTTTCAAGATCTCTTTCTTGCCAGGAAGCCGGTGTGCTTGGCGTATTGCCGGGGATCATCGGAACGCTGCAAGCTACAGAAGCTATTAAGATAATCACAGGAATTGGAAAACCATTATCCGATTCAATTCTAACTTATAACGCACTGACAAATTCATTCCATGAATTTCATGTAACAAGAATAGAGAAGTAATTGAATAAATTATTTCTCAACAACTTTTCCGGAAAAGAAGTCAGAATCATCTTTTGCAGCCAAACTCAATCACCCGCAGGGCAGGGATGACTGCATACTATAGAAAGCATCCACCCTTTGCGGGGAGCCTTTTCCACTTTCCATTTTCCACTTTCCATTTTCAATTTTCCATTTTCCATTTTTTTTCCATTTTCCATTTTCAATTTTCAATTTTCAATTTTCAATTTTCAATTTTAAGGAGTTATCTTACTCACAAAATTTGTAGAATTGTTATCCACTATCAGCGCATCCGTTGCATCAACAGAATAATCTCCGTTTACATCTGTTACAACGTAACCCGTTGCAAAGATGTTTGCATCATTATCCACCATAAGAGCATCACTTGCATCTACAATTCCATCCTGATTTACATCGCCGCTGTATATTGCAAATCTCACGGGCGAGTTGTCTACCAATATCATGTTGCTTCCGTATGATTTGTTTGCGGCGGAAGTGAGATCATAGTTTGTGTTTACGTTTCTCGTAAGAGTTATGGATGTAGCGCTCCATGTTTCTATACTGTTCCTGTGGCGGATGTCGAGATAATAGTATCCCGATGGAGCGTTTCTGAAATAGAATTTTGAGATGAATGAAGTTTTGTTAACAACAGCTTTCGCAACATCAACGATGTTGTACGGAAATGAAGAACTTCTAAGATTCACCGTAACGGTGTCCGATATGCTCATCGTTTCATTTCCGGGATTGTAGAATGCCTGCGGAATAACTTTAAGTGTGAGAATGCAGTGACTCTCCGGATATGATGAAAGAAAGAGATAACCCTTTCCGGCATTCGGAGCCGATTGACTATTAAGGTAAGCGCCAACCAATGGGTCACTTAATCCGTCTCCGTTCACGTCTCCCGCATTGGCAACTGACCACCCGAAGTGATTTAACGGCTCGCCTGTCATGATAATGTCAGCGGGGGTGTTGAAAAAAAGAGATGTTCCTCCGAAATAGATGTAAGCCCTCCCTGCATTGTTGCCGCCTGCGTCATTGAAGACGGATCCAACAATGACATCCGAAAATCCGTCACCGTTCACATCACCGGCTGATGCAACACTTATCCCGAACCAGTCATCAGCATTCTCTCCATAGAAAGCAGTACCGCTGTTTGGATTGCCCCCGAATGTTAAACGGACAATTCCTGCGTCAGAGCCGTATTGGTCATTGCCATAACCTCCTGCTATCACATCCGAAAAACCGTCACCATTCACATCTCCGGCACATGCAACAGAACTGCCGAATTCATCACCGCTGCCAATGCCGAATATTGTTGCATCTGAAATATTATCGGGTGTAAGCGCTCCGTGAAAAATGTAAGCTGCTCCGGCATTTGTGCCGGCAATATCATTTCTGCTTGCTCCGACAATTATGTCTCCGTAAGAGTCTCCGTTCACATCTCCTGCCGAAGCTACGGAAACACCTAACCTGTCTCCTGCTGCGATGCCTGTGAAAATTACGTCGGCAAAGTTATCCATTGTGTTTCCTCCATAATATACGTAGGCTCTTCCCGCATCTAACCCGCCTCCATCATTGTAGAAAGAACCAACAATAACATCATCCCAAAGATCATTAAAACCATTACCGTTAAAATTACCAGCCGATGCAACACTGTATCCAAAGTTATCGGCTGTAGACTGACCTGTTAATACTACATCTGCAATGTTATTCATTGACGGCCCTCCGAAAAAGATATATGCTCTTCCCGCATCCTCACCGGCCGCGTCATTGAGAGGTGCGCCAACAATCACGTCGCTGTATCCGTCTTTGTTGACATCGCCGGCGGATGAAACTGACCAGCCGAATTGCTCACCCGGGTATGTGCCGTTCAATATTACTTCAGGAACATAATCCATGGGATTGCCGCCAAAATAAATGTATGCTCTTCCCGCATTTGTTCCTGCGGCGTCATTCAGTCTTGCGCCGACTATCACATCTGAATATCCGTCATTGTTTATATCGCCTGCAGTGGCAACAGAAAATCCCAGAAGGTCTGATGCACTTTCTCCGACAAAGCCTTCATCCGAAATGTCACCGCTTGAGTTCGAGTAAGTAAAAATGTATGCATTGCCCGGTACATTCAATGCATGGCCTCCTGCTATAAGATCCGGGTTTCCGTCGCCGTTCACGTCTCCGGCAAAGGAGGCAGAGAATCCAAGGTTCAGGCTTCCAATCACCTTTTCGTTTGAAATTACATTGTCCGGAACATTGTCAACAGACGGACCGCCAAAGTAAATGAGTACTCTGCCTGCAAGACCGGAGCTTACAACGAAGTCAGTGTAACCGTCCTTGTTGTAGTCACCCGCAGTTGAAACAGAACTGCCAAGAAAATAGAAATCATAATAACCGGTCATTGTAATATCCGGCATCACATCCATGGCAGGGCCGCCGAAAAATACCTGAACTTTTCCTTTGGTGTCATTCCCTATCAGAGACGGTACATTGCCAACAACGATGAGATCGGGATAACCGTCTGCGTTTACATCTCCTGCGTTCGAAAGTTTTGATCCGAGAAAATTGTTTGTACCTGAGCCCGTAATAATTGCATCCGCAACATTGTTCATGCTTGCTCCTCCGTGATATACAAATACTTTTCCGAGTCCGCCGGCATCCTGATAAGCGCCGACTGCCACATCGTCGTAAGTGTCGCCATTGATGTCTCCCGCGTCAGTTACGGCAAACTCAATTCCTCCGGGTCCGGTGAAGACTACATCTGCAATATTGTTCATGCTGTTTCCACCGTAGAATAAGTACGCCTTGCCGGCACTCTTAGTGCCAACTATTACATCGTCATAGTTGTCATTATTAACATCACCTGCGTATGATACTGACGATCCAAAATTCTGGTTAAGCGCTTGTCCGAAGAGTATGAGATCGGGAATGTTGTCCATGCTGATTCCTCCGAAGAAGATATATGCTCTGCCGATTGTAGAGTTTGAGGTTTCCGCTCCTATGATTATATCAGAGTATCCGTCACTATTAACATCGCCCGCTGTTGAAATGGATACGCCGAATGATTCCGAACCATTCTGAGCATTGAACACTACATCGACTGTATTATTCAAGAGACTCCCTCCGAAGAATAAATGAACCTGTTGAGTGTTTAATGAATTAACCAATACATCATCAAAGCCGTCGCCGTTTACATCTCCAGCACTTTTTGAAATTCGTCCGAAGAAATCATTCCCTCCCGGTCCTGAGAAAGATGCAATAGGAGTCGCGACATAATTTCTTGTATTTGTGTAGAGCCAAGCTTTGCCCGCATCAGAGCCTGCTTCATCGTTGTATGGTGTGCCTATGATGAGATCCGTGTAGCCGTCTCTGTTGACATCACCTGCAGACGCAACGGAGAATCCGAACTGATCATTTACGATGCTTCCGCTGAACACTGCATCGGGTACATTATTAACAGATGTTCCTCCCCAAAAGAGATATGCACATCCGCTGTTGATTCCACCAACATCATTCTGTCTTGCACCAATGATGACATCCTTGAATCCGTCACCGTTAACATCTCCGGCCCCGGCAACCGATCCACCGAAGAAATCAGTACCTGCAACGCCGTTGAGTGTTACGTCTGCCGTGTTGTTCATTGTCGCTCCGCCGTAATAAATGTATGCCGCACCGGTTTGAGAATTGAAATATATCGCACCGACTATTACATCATCAAATCCGTCACCGTTCATATCGCCTGCCGAGCTGACCGATGAGCCGAAGTAATCTGCCGGAGTAGCGCCGATCATAGTAACATCGGCAGCATTGTCCATACGTTTTGTCCGCCATGATAGATGAAAGCCTTTCCGTAACTGCCCGGATCAAACAGTTCACTCACTATAATGTCTCTGTAGCCGTCGGCATTAACATCACCCGCCGAAGAAACTGATACTCCATAACCCGAACCTGCATCACCCGATGCAAAGATGATATCAACGTTGTTATCCATGAATGCCGAGCCGAAGAATGCGTAAACTCTTCCCGTAAATCCCGCATAAGCGTATGCGCCAATAATTACATCCGAATAACCGTCACCATTCACATCACCCGCATTGGAAACAGAATATCCGAACTGTTCACCCGCACTTTGTCCGCTGAGAGTCACATCAGCAACATTGTTCATGTTACTTCCTCCGTAATAGATGTAAGCACCTCCGGTGTTTGCGGATAATCCGGTCGCTCCGGCAATCACATCTGCATAGCCGTCATTGTTAACATCACCCGCTGAAGAAACCGAGTAGCCGAGCCTGCCTCCGGCAATGTTTCCCGTGAGTATAACGTCTGCAGTATAATCAATGACGTAACTTCCGAAATAAATATATGCTCTTCCCGCGTCCGGTCCCCCGACATCATTAAACGGCGCACCGACAATGATATCATCAAATCCGTCCGCATTCACATCGCCCGCGGATGCAACCGAGAAACCGTAGTAATCCACTGCCGCCGCCCCTGTAAATGAATATTCCTGAAATGCATCTCCTTCTGCAGAGTCCTGCGGCTTTCTGTCATTGTTGTTGAGCAAGGGTTTGCCGAGGTCATCAAGAAAGTTCTGCAGCTTGTCTTCTGAAGCAGCTGGATTATTAATGACCGGTTCGTTACGCTTGTTGGAATTTAAGTCAGATGTATTCTCTGTGATTGAATTCACGGAGATCTTTTCGTTGGCTGTCTGAGATCTTAATGCACTAATTTGGAACAACATCAATGCAGTGGTGGAAATGACAAGGTGAAAGAGAGAATTCATATTCAGGCTTCTTTAATTTCCAAAAGTTAGTAAAATTAGATTTGTGATAGTAATTAAATTCTGATTTGCGTTCCTAGTAAAAAGCATTGCCGTCCAAAACGTTTTTCAACAACAAGAAATGTATCGAAAATAGGCTGGAGTATTAGGATTTTTTCAATTCGAAAACAACCCCGCCTTCGTATAATTGCCGTTAAAAATTGTGAGCAATGGCGTAGCAAGAATTTCTGTTTGACGAAGCCCGACAGTGATCTTCTGTCGGGCGAGGAGTTAAATTCTTGCAGCCATTGCGAGCAATTTTTTAGGCAATTATACGGCAGCGGGCGACTTTTCTTTGCCGAGCTTTCTTTTGAGCCTGCCCTGAGCTTGCCGAAGGGTTCAAAAGAAAGCGGAAATGATTTTGTTCTCTGTAAATGGTTCGAACTAATTGCATTTTAAGTAAAACGTTTTGGACGGATGTGAGTAAAAAGTAGTCTGCAGGCAGCAACACTTTGAGTTCCGGCAAACTAATTGAAACAGACCTGCAGAATTGATTCTGTCAGAGATTCCCAAATGGGACAAGCATTAGAGATCTCAGTAGTGCATTATAATTTTTTCTTTCCCAATGAATATGTTCAGCAGTTCTAAAAGTCTTGTTAAGAAAATTCAACGAAGTTATGTTTATGCTAATCTTCATTGCAGATAATCAAAACTCTGTCTTTATCTTGTAAATTGACAGCATTGTTACCCGGGATTGCTGTATGATAAATTGAGCTTTAATGATTTCTCACCGCACTTCCAACAAAAATATTTACTAAATAAACAGTAGTAAGAACTCTATGGAAATTCCGACCATCTCTTCACCCGACGAAGCAAGGGCGATAGCAAAAGAAGCGTATATCTATGGCTTCCCTTTGGTTGACAGTTATCGCATTTCACACGCTTACTTTGTAAATAAGAACAGCCCGGAATACAAAGCGCATTACAATAAGATCCTCAATATGCCCAGAGTTTACACGTCTGAGGATAAAGCAGTTCAGACTCCAAACTCAGATACTCCGTATTCAATGCTTGGTATTGATCTGCGTGCTGAACCAATCGTGCTTACAGTTCCTTCGATAGAAGAAGGCCGTTATTATTCCGTTCAACTTGTAGATGCTTACACGTTTAATTTTGCATACATAGGAAGCAGAGCCACCGGCAATGGCAAAGGAACATTTCTCATAGCCAGCCGAAATGGAAGGGAGAAAAACCAAACGGCTTAGATCACGTGATCAATTGCGAAACAGAGATGGCATTGGCAATTTTTAGGACTCAACTATTTGAACCGTCAGATATTGAAAATGTAAAAAAAGTTTAGGCAGGTTATAAAGTACAGACTCTATCCGAATATCTGAATGAGCCTTCCAAGCCGGTTTCCGAAGTCGATTTTATTACACCTCTTTCACCGGAAGAGCAAAAGACTTCTCCAAAGTTCTACAACATCTTGAACTTTGTGTTGAAATTCTGTCCTACTCATCCGACGGAAGTAGAATTGATGAACCGGTTTGCGAAGATCAACATTGGCCCAGGTTTGAATTTCAATTCCGACACATTGTCACCTGAAATTCTGGAAGCTGTTAAAAGTGGTATGGCTGATGGGCAAAAGGAACTGGAGGATTTCCGGAAATCGAGTATTGACACAGGCAAAGTAACAAGCGGAGATCTTTTCGGCACAAGAGAGTTTCTGAAGAACAATTATCTTTACAGGTATGCCGGCACCGTGATTGGGATCTATGGCAACTCCAGGGAAGAGGCAATGTATCCGATTTATGGAACGGACTCTCTGGGAAACCCCTTGGATGGTTCTGTTAACAGATACAAACTTCATTTTGCGGCAGACTTGTTGCCGCCCGTGAATGCATTCTGGTCGCTGACAATATATGAACTTCCATCAAGCCTTCTATATGCAAATCCAATAAACCGGTACTTAATAAATTCTCCAATGTTTCCGTCACTTAAGCGGGATGAAGATGGTGGAATTACACTTTGGCTTCAGAATGAATCTCCCGGAAGCGAAAAAGAATCTAACTGGCTGCCTGCACCGAAAGGTCCTTTTACAGCAGTTCTGAGATTATACTGGCCAAAGGAAGAAGTGATTAACAGGAAATGGAAGCAACCTCCGTTGGAAATTGTGGAGTAGCTATTATTTGTAATGTCAGGGCTGTTGAGTTCATCTGTATAAAATTCAACTTCATACTTGGTTCAATGAACACTCTTAAAACGCAAAGTATATTTATTTCAGGACCAATCTCTCCAGTTTTTGTTGGAGAAATAATCGCCAGGCACAGTTCAAAGAAAAGTATCGGCGCTCACAGTATCTTCATCGGACAGGTTCGCAATGATGAGATTGACGGCAAAACAGTTACGGCAATCGAATACTCTGCATACATTGAAATGGCACAAGAAAAGTTTTACGAAATCAGGGAAGAAACATTTGAAAGATTTGCTTTGACATGCATGCATATTTATCATAGTTTGGGAAAAGTTAATGCCGGCGAAATAAGTTTGCTTGTCTTCACATCATCCAAACACCGGAAGGATGCAATGGAAGCCTGCACCTACACAGTCAATCGAATCAAGTCTGAGTTACCCTGTGTGGGCAAAGAAATTTTTGAAGACAGCACTTACGGTTGGAAAAAAACACTTGAGCAATTGATGATGAATCCGAAAATCAAGTTGCAATGATCAACATAACGAACAAGATCAAAACACATCGCAGTGCAATTGCGCAAGCCATTGTGAAGGTCAAAAAGGAGACAATTGATGCAATCTATAATAAGAAAGGTCCCGAAGGGGGATGTGTTTGAAGTCAGCCGTGTTGCCGGGCTCTTTGCAGTAAAGAGAACAAGCGACATGATACCTGATTGTCATCCCTGCCGATTGAGTATTGCTGTAAGACACGAGTTAAATGGACTTGAGATTTTGATAAAGTGGAAGTTCAGACAATTTACCGGACGGGTGTTGAAGTTGAAGCAATGCATGGAGCTTCAGTTGTTGCCTCACTATTTATGATATGCTCAAGCCAATTGACAAAAGCATCGAGATCACCGGAATCAAACTTCTGAATAAGAAGGAGGCAGATCACAGTACACCGAAAAATTAGAACGCGTCATTCATGCCGGAGTAATTGTTTGTTCGGACAGTGTCTCAACCGGAAAGAAAGAAGACTTATCCGGCAAAGAGAGATCATGTCGAAATTATCAGCTATGGGCATAAAGTGAATTCTTATTGCGTCATACCTGATGAGATCAAAGTCATACAGGAGAAAGTAAGATCTTTCTGCGAGACTGATTTGGATATTGTGATACCGGGGCACCGGTTTGTCATCACGTGATGTCACTCCTGAAGCAATCAGACCAATACTTGACAGGAGATTCCCGGTATTGCAGAAGCATAAGAAATTTCGACAGGAACGAATGCCTTACTCAATGCTTTCACGAAGTGTTGCCGGCTTGATCGGGAAGAAGTTGATACTCGCATTGCCGGCTCGTTAAGAGGCGCGGAAGAAAGCATAGATGCATTGTTTCCGTATTTGCTTCATGCTTTCAAATGCTGGAGGATTCATCGCACTGAAAATAATAATCGAAGTCCGAGATACCTTTCATATTGCTGAACAAGCGTCAATTGTTACAGGATTGACTTTGATGATATGCCGGCAATACACAAAGAAAAAATCAAATTACATTGAAACATACTTACACTATCACAGGAATGAGTTGTGATGGATGCAGGTCCAAAGTTGAGAGAACTCTGAATGCGATCGAAGGAATTCAGGCACAGGTTTCTTTGGATCCGCCTCTTGCAGACATAACAATGACGGAGCATATTCCAACCGAGCAACTTCAGAAGGCGTTATCTGCTGCCGGTAAGTACTCTATAGAAATGGGTAACCACCTTAAAACTCATAATGACAGCAAACACTCCGATACAAAGGCGGTTTCAAAACACGATACAAACAAGCATGTTAAAATAGAGGGAAAGATGGACGATGGTAAGGGAACATACTATTGTCCGATGCATTGCGAAGGAGATAAGACATACGACAAGCCCGGCGACTGTCCTGTGTGCGGAATGAGTCTTGAAAAAGAAATTTCCATGAATCAGAAGCCGGCAAAGTACACATGCCCAATGCATCCGGAGATTGTCAGAGATGGTCCCGGTTCTTGCCCGATTTGCGGAATGGTTCTTGTTCCTATGGAGCCAAGTGATTCTGAAGAAGACAAGGTCTATAAAGATCTCCTGCATAAAATGAAGGTTGCCGTTGCATGTACGTTGCCTGTATTCTTGATTGCTATGATAGAGATGATGCATGACAGTCCATTGTTAAAAATCATGAGTGTTGAAAATGGAATTGGGTACAGTTGATCCTTACTTTGCCGGTTGTGTTTTATGCAGGTTGGATGTTTTTGTTCGTGCATGGAAATCAATTGTGACATGGAACCTAAACATGTTCACACTCATCGGTATCGGCACCGGTGTTGCCTTTCTCTTTAGTATTGTTGGAATGTTCTTCCCCGATATTTTCCGGATGAATTTAAAACAGAGCACGGGACAATTCATCTTTACTTTGAAGCGACAACGGTAATACTGACTTTGGTTTTGTTGGGTCAGCTTCTCGAAGCCCGTGCCCATAGTCAAACCAGCGGTGCAATAAAAGAACTGCTGGAAACTCGCTCCCACAGAAGCAACCTGGTAGAGAATGGCAGTGACAAAGTCATCTCCATTCACGATATAAAAAAAGGGAGATCTGCTGAGAGTAAAACCGGGAGATAAAATTCCGGTCGACGGCAAGATCACAGAAGGCGAAAGCAGTATTGACGAATCAATGATCAATGGCGAGCCCATACCAGTTGACAAGAAGAAAGGTGACGCAGTAACTTCGGCAACAATTAACGGGAACAAGTCTTTTGTAATGATTGCGAGAAAGTAGGTTCCGAAACTCTTCTGTCTCAGATCATTCAAATGGTAAATACCGCCAGCCGGTCGAGAGCGCCTATTCAGAAATTAGCTGATGTAATAGCAAAGTATTTTGTTCCCATGTCAAATTGTTTCTGTCATTACCTTTTTCATCTGGGCAAATTTCGGACCTGAACCTGCTTTGGTCTATGGTTTCATTAATGCCATTGCAGTTTTGATCATTGCTTGTCCGTGTGCATTGGGATTGGCAACACCAATGTCAGTAATGGTCGGCGTTGGCAAAGGCGCGCAGTCGGGAATATTGATCAAGGATGCAGAAGCATTGGAGAACATGAACAAAGTGAATGTATTGATTACAGACAAGACGGGAACGATCACAGAAGGCAAGCCTTCAGTTGAAAATATTTACTCGTACAATGATGGTGATGAAGTTTTACTAAAGTATATAGCTTCATTGAATCAATACAGCGAACATCCTTTAGCTCAGGCGGTAGTGAATTATGCAAAATCAAAAAACATCTCTTTTGGATGAATCAAAGGATTTTGAAGCTGTTGCAGGAAAAGGTGTGGTTGGAACAGTTACCGATAAACAGATAGCGCTTGGAAACAGGAAGTTGATGGAGCAAGTTGGCGCTTTCATACCGGAAGAAATTGAAAAGAAGATTACCGGCGAACAGAATTTGGGGAAGACGGTTGCTTATATATCCGTCGATAAAAATGTTGAAGGATTTGTATCAATATCAGATGCCATAAAAGCAACGAGCGCATCTGCCATATCTGAGTTAATGAAACGGGGCATAGAAGTAATAATGCTGACAGGAGATAACGTAAATACTGCAAGAGCTATAGCCCAACACTTGCATTTAAGTTCTTATAAAGCCGGATGCTTGCCGGAGGATAAATTGAATGAGATTAAGAGATTGCAGTCTGAAGGAAAAATTGTTGCAATGGCAGGTGACGGAATAAACGATGCACCGGCACTGGCGCAGTCAGACATTGGTATAGCAATGGGAACGGGAACGGATGTAGCCATCGAGAGTGCAAAGATCACTCTCTTAAAAGGAGATCTTCAGGCATAGTGAAGGCTCACACATTGAGCCACTCAGTAATGGGAAACATAAAGCAGAATTTGTTCTTTGCTTTCTTCTATAATGTATTGGGTGTTCCGATCGCGGCAGGCATTCTGTATCCGTTCTTTGGAATACTGCTCTCTCCCATGATAGCCGCTTTGGCAATGAGCTTTAGTTCTGTTTCAGTGATTGTGAATGCGTTGAGGTTGCGAAACCTTAAGCTTTAGTTGATCAATCCTTAGATGGAGTTCGTGAAATCATTCCGTCAAGCTAAAATCATTCAGAAGTGTAATTGATGAAGTGTCAACCAAGAACAGTTGTCAGATAAAATTAGCAAGTATCAAACAGTTCATAATCTTTGGACTTAACTCCATTCCATTCTTAGTTAACTGTTTGCACCCATTTACGTCACTGTCATTTTTTGTGTTATCTCAAAAGATTATTTTTGTTTAAAATTTGTCATACATGAAGAAGATCTTAGTCCCGGTTGATTTATCGGGAAATGCCGAATCAGCAGTATTGTATTCAGCTGATCTTGCAAAGACAATGCCGGCAAAGTTTATCTCTTTCATTCAATTATCCTTCCGGAGTTTATGTAACAGAGCTTAACGATTATGCTTTGTATCAAAAAGAGTTGAACAGCAAGGTTGACAAGATATATGATCAATCAATATCTCTTTTGCATGGAATGCGGAAGGAATACTTTGCCGATACATTAAAAGTAAATTGCAAGGTGCTCCCGGCAAAGAACATTTATAATGGAATTTTAGATTATGCTGAAGAACTGAATCCGATTTGATTTTATTGGGGAAGGAGAGAAGTTGGATAAGATTAGAATTGGCGCCAATGCCGAAAGAGTGCTCCGCTTAACGGACTTGCCTGTCCTTGTTGTGAAAAGAAACTCTAAAATTTCGAAAGAAAAAAAAGTAATTTTCGCTTCAGATTTTTTGGATGATTCGGTAAAAAAGTCTTTTCGCAGGTGAATGAATTTCTTAAAGATTCAAATTCTTCGATCCGACTTTTGTACATTAATACCAAATCAAAATTTGAGGAATATGAGGTCATAAAATCAAGAATAGAAAGTTCAAAAAAAAAATTTCTCAGCCGACTTCAGTGTAGTCATCAGGGCAGGTAAGAGTGTAGAAGAATCAATTGTCAGATATGCCAATAGTATTGATGCTGACTTGATCTCTATAGGAATAAAAAGAAAGAAAAAGTTGTCACTATATTTTACGGACAGAGTTACGGAATCGGTTATCAGTTTATCGGATATACCTGTACTTGCCGTCAATAATCCCGGGTAATTCACTCAATTCAGAAGTGTCCGGTTCGAATACTAATAACGATGTTTATAAATTGTTACTACTTTTGCTTTCATTAGTTTTTGCATTGTAATCGTTCTTTAACAATTTAAAAGAGGTACTTATGCCCACCTGGGATACCTGGCAATACCGGTTTCGCTTATTGGCCACGAGTCTTGTAATGTTAATGACTCGGTCTGGCATTTTCTACGGCGGTCTCGTAGGTGAAAAAACGTCCTCACCATTATGATGCAGAGTTTGTATCAATGGGTTGGACAAGTGTAATTTAGTATTTATTCGGTTTTTCAATGTGCTTCAGTGGTAATTGTGTTGACGGTACTGATTTACTTGGTGGTATCGTTGGCAATTTTAATTGGTTTTAGCGAGGTGGTATTGACCTTAACTTTAAGTTCAGCCGTTTCAACGGCTGCAGGCATATCGCCATATTCGGTAATGAGGAATTCCTATGATTGTTTTTGCTGCTTACCAGATGATGTTCGCTATCATCAAACCTGCTCTTATCACTGGTGCTTTTGCAAACCGCGTAAAATTTGCTTCTTACTTAATCTTCCTGACTTTTTGGCTTGTACTGGTTTATTTCCCGTTCGTACACATGATGTGGGGCGGTGGAATTCTCTGGGAATGGGGAGTCAAGGACTTTGCCGGAGGTATAGTAGTTCATAACATTGCAGGAAATGGCTGCTCTTGCATCGGTAATGTATGTAGGCAAGAGAAAAGTAGTTGATCAGGGTATGCACAGCATTCCGCTTATTGCGCTCGGTCCGGTTTGCTTTTGGTTTGGATGGTATGGCTTTAATGCGGGAAGTGAGTTTGCTGTGGACAGTGTTACAGCAATGCTTTTTGAATACCGACTTAGCAGCATCTTTCGCCGGCATAACGTGGTTGTTACTCGCATGGCGGATAGAAAAGAAACCGAAGTTGTCGGACTTCTGACGGGGCGGTTGCGGGACTTGCAACTATTACTCCGCTCGCAGGTTACGTCACAACTTCTTCAGCAGTACTTATCGGAATAGTTGCCGGTGCAGTTTGTTACTTTTGCAGTAGCCCTCAAGAATAAACTTGGATGGGATGATGCTCTCGACGTTGGGGGTGTTCACGGCGTCGGTGGCATGATAGGAATTATTCTTCTTGGTATATTTGGTACTGTTGCAGTTAACGCGAACAGTGCGGAATGGATTACTTTACGGAGATTCAAGCTTCTTTATCAAACAACTCCTGACAGTAATCATCAGTTTGATCTATGCTTTTGCGTTTACTTGGATCATGCTTTTTGTAATTGACAAGATAACACCCGTTAAGCTTACGAAGAAAGAAGAAGAAATTGGACTCGATGAAATTCTTCATGGTGAAACAGCTTATACTGATGCCATCTAAGATCACTACACATTCACTAAGTTACTTATGCATGCCTCTTAAAACGATGCATGCATTTTTTTGAATCTCATTTAACTTCTCAATAAATAAATGAAAACAACTAAACTTTTTTGATAGTCCTGTCATTGATTTTTCTCTCCACGGAAAGAGTATATCTCAGGACAAGATCTGAATTCTTACTTCAAAATTTCAGTATCAGCGCTTATGTAGATACCTACTTTTCTTATGACACAGACAAGAACATATTCAATACTCGAGAAGCTTTTGTTCAATCTCACCTTACCGTGATATGTTGGATTGAACGTTGCACAGGCATCACTGAAATATAATTCCGAAATCATTCGCGGAATTTTTACGATGGCCACAGTGATATTCCGGAAGTTAAACTATGACCGGTTAAGCAAGAAGGAAGTATGTACAGGAGGCAAATATAGGATTTTCTCCAGTCAGTAAACTGTGGATTGAAGGAGGATATTTCTGACACATATCGGAGCGGAAAGTTTTCCGAAGAACAATAAATTCTAAGTTCGTTTTTCACTTCAAACAAATCATGAACCTCTCTCAAGCGGCACAAAGATGAAGTTATGACTTTTCAGATCAATTTGCCGCAAGTCTTTTTATTCTGAACGTTTTAATATGTTTGAGGACAATAACAAAGAATAAATCATGGCAAGATGCAATTCAACTTTTTCACCGAAAATGCTAAACTGAAATTTGTTTACAATAACATCTTTGAAACGAACAACCTGATGGCGCAAGAGAAGACGAGATTCCTCAATAACTTCATTGTGTACTATTATCCGACTAACGAGATGAATGTAATAACTAGGGTGACTATGGTACGCAACAGCATTCAAAGATTTTGGATACTGCAAATTCAGCAGAGTATTATCGTGCAACTCTGACGGCAGATACAAGTTTTCTCCCAAATTTAGTGCAGCTCTTAGAGGTGAATTCTTTCAGGATCTCGATGCTGTTGTATCTCCGGTTCTTATTAACGGGAACGGTGTAAAAGTATAAATGCTGCGTTCGGGTTGGAATATAAGCGGTTGAAAGCATATGTAAGACTGGGAGATACAGATATGTTCAAATGGATGCGGCGCAGAAAATCTTTTATGATAATTCAAACAACAGAAGTGAAGCAACTATGACGTTTGGTTTGGACACTGTGTTCATCTGACTGAGCAAAGTATAAGATGAAAGTTTAGCCC
>JADJAH010000017.1 GCA_016704345.1 Ignavibacteria bacterium
ATATTCAGTGAGATAGCATAAATAGTAACACTTATTAAATCAGCTTGTGTTAATTATTTTTCGTATGAAAAGCGAAAACAGCTTTCAATATATTATAAAGATCTTTGAGGGATTACTTTATTTACTCACAAAATGGTTTTGTGATCGTCTTCAATATTTAAGTATATGAAACAATTTAGAAGTGAGTCCCAGCTTTTGAAATAACTTTACAAAGTTTTTGACGACATCCCGCTTTGATCAAAAACATCTTTCATAGAATCCTTAGATATACCATTCCTTCGGATCAACACAACGGCAAATCTGATAACATTATCTTTCGATATAACTAGAATATAAGTTAGATTATTTGCATGCATGTATAATATCGCATAGAGTATATTTTACAATGTACTATTAGCAGGAATACATCAATGTGTATAATATCCTATCTTCTAGATTAGAAATTAAAAAAGAATAACTATGAGATAACACGGAATAAATCAGGAGAACGGGGAAAGATTTACTGACAACTGAATTGAAAAAAAAAATAAGTCTTTATATTTTTATGCGTGAAAGAATTTATATTCGATAAAATATTGAAGAGTTCGATTGAACTGCTTTTTGCTAAAGGTTTGAAAGATATCTCGATTTCTGATATTGTTAAGAAGGCAGATGTTTCAACAAGGACATTTTACAGGTATTTTGAAAGCAAAGAGGCATTAATTGAATTTCTTATTGTGCAGGGTTTAAAGGGAAATATGTCATCTCTGAAGATGGTTAAACAGCAAGTGAAAGATCCTATAGATGCGTACGTAATATTCACAAATACTACTTATCCCGGTGTAAAGATGATGAGCGCGCAGTTTTTTATCGACCTAGTAAAGTATTATCCGAAGCAGTATAACCTTATCAATTCATTTCTTTTTAAAGACGTGGTTGATTTTAACAATGAGATAATTAAGAAGGGAAAGAAGATGGGATATTTCAGGAAAAGCATTAACGGCAGATTGTGTTCGATATACATCGCCGTGTCTCCCATGAAAGCTATGTTTGATATATTCCTTGACCGGAAAGAGTATACAAAGGAACAGGTTTTCCTTGAATTTCACAGGATTGTAATGTATGGAATCTGTACTGAGAAGGGTAGTAAGAGATTTAAAGAGGCAACCAAGAACTATTTTCCAGAGCTTCTTGGATAATGTTTCAAACTGAAAATCTGAATATGTAATTCAGAATTAATCTTATAATATAATTCTAAGCAGAGTATTAATTCCATTTGAATTCTGACCAGAATTCCGTGTAAAACTGATGAAAGGAGTTAATTAAAATCAATCAGATTTGATCATTCTTTTCGACCTAAAATTTTATCATTAATCACAAAAGGATTACTTTAATGGGCAGGCGGTACAGTATTAAAAGGTAACAATATAATCACCAAACATCTCTCACCATTATTCAAAAGGAATGTTTCTTTCAGATGACACCGAATATAATATAAAGAATAGACTTTTATATTCATTCATTTTGAACACCCCGGTGAGAATATAATAATGTATCATTGAAATTCTGAAATATCTTTGAAAGAAAAGCTTTGGTTTTTTTAAAAATTAAATTGACTGAGATACAGGGATGTCTTGAAATGCCGCGAAATTTGCTTATAACTATTTTAACAAGTGATGTTATGCAAATGTCAGTTTTTCAATTTAGAAACACCCAAAAACCCCCTCCCTGCGAGTAAGTCACAAAACTTTCATATTACCACTAACCTTACTTTTAAAGATATTACTGCTTTTCTGATTTATAAAAGCTAAAATATTGAAATAATAGAATTTTGCGTTACTTCAGTTCATAAATACATTTTTTCGTTTTCGCAGAACTACCCACCGACTTTGAAGATTGATTACAAACTATAATTTTGCCGAGGCGGGAACTCTGCGATAGAGTTTGTTCCTGGATCTCTTGTTTTAGCAGAGTCCCCGCGAGAGTTGTTACGAGATATGAAAAGAATATTAGTGCGGGTGACTCTGCGTGGACGAAAGACTAAATTTGGCCGACGCCGGAACTCTGCGACAAAGCTCGTCCCGCCGCAGAGTCCTTGCGTTAGTTGTTGAGTGATGTGAAAAGTAAAAAGTGCTGGTGACTTTGCATGGACATATATCTCAACATGCGCTCCCAGGCAGGGGGCTTGGGAGCGAGAAGAAAAAATTTCTCATAAACATTTCCGCAATATCATTTGCAATAACTTATCGATGCATTGTTTGGAAGGATTAGAATTTATTTTTACAGCAAATACTTTTTATGTCTTTGAATCTTAATTTACTAAAATTATTTTTCCGCTTTGATAAATCCCAAAACCATATATCAGTCATGATTCTGAGATCAATTAGCTCAAGAACTATTTTGTCTTTGGTTATGATCTTCCTGGTTTGCGAGAAAGCGTTACCGCAATGGACTTACGGTTCGCCGTTCTCAACTTCTCCGCCTTCTTCAAGCTGGCATCAGGTTGACAGCAAGGTACCGGTCAGCGGGAATGTTATGCTGCAGGCGCTTACCAAGCCGTATCCGACAAACGAATGGTTCAATTCATTATTCCTTTACGGAACAACATATCCGTATCCTGACGGTCAGGGAGAGCTTGGACAGAACAGATGCTGGGTCAATCCGTATGTGATTGGTTTTGGGAAAGAATACAGCACGCCTAATCCGGCTTACAATAAATATTCACTGCTCGGATTCGGATACAGGCCGTTCATAATTGATCAGCGGGATCAAACATTTCCAAAAGTTTATTGGGACCAATCCGCCTGGGCATTTCTTGGTCAGCACGATCCGAATATGAATATTCAGCCGTCACTACTGAATGACTATACTGAGCTATCTGCAACGATCAAGTATACTAATCAGTCAAACCCTTCACAATATTACGAAGCGCCGTTGGTCAGGGGAATGCCGTATGTTACAATGATTTACAATAACATTCAGCCGGAAGTTTTCTTCTGGTCTCCTGCACTTGAATCAGTTAACGATATTACTCTCAGCGGAAGCAATAACAGGTTTCACGGGAAAGTGTTTAAGCTCAAGACAACAAACACACCTAATCCGAATTTCCCTTCTCAAACGTGGATGTTGTACACTTCCGACACAATCACACTGCAATGGGATCAGCTTCACTCAAGCATGTATGCTGTCAGACAATTCACGGGATATTTCAGAATGGCGGAGCTTACTTATCAGTCTGAAAATCTTACGCCCGGAGAAATTCAGGCAAAGATAAATCTGCTCAATAAGTACGCAAAGTTTGTTCCTGTAAAAGGCGAAGTCAAAGCTATTGTCACAGGCAACACTTGCTCTCTTCAGTATCATTTCACGAGATATAATGAAAACGCTTCTTACGGCGACTCCCTTCTTATGCTGGCGCTTCCGCATCATGTTGATATGCTGCCTGCAGGAGCATCAACAAACGTCCTGAATTTTAAAGTGCTCAAAGGAACAATGCATGAAGTTTATAAGAATGTTTGGAACATGACGGAACAACTTGCAGACTATTCATGGAATCCTAAAAACGGAAACCTGTCGACGGTTCCCATTGTCCAATGCGACTCACTGAAAGACTTTCTGCTAAAAGACACAACTGCTTATGCAAACAGAAATTATCAATGGGTTGACGTTTACTCTGCCGGTAAGTCGCTTGCAAAGCTCGGCAGACTTGCAGTTATTTCTGATGAATTACACGACAAGGATCCGGTACGATATTCGGCAATGACAAATGTTTCCAACAACATCAGAGATTCTCTGAAGCTCTTTCTTGCAAAGTGGCTGAACGGCGGGAGTTCAATATTGCCGAATATTCCGCCATCAAAAAAAGATTCTATAATATATGACAGGATCTATGGCGGCCTGATCTCAAGCAGGTCCCATGATTCACTTAACCTGAACAGCGGTGTTGATTTTGGAAGTGCTGTATATAATGATCATCACTTTCATTACGGGTATTACATTTATGCCGCAGCAACAATTGCCAAAGCTGATCCGTCATGGTTCACTGCAAACAACAACAATTACCTCAACAGAACCATAGATCTCATAAGAGACATTGCTAATCCAAGCAGGTCAGATCCGCATTTTGCATTGCACAGGTATAAGGACTGGTATGACGGCAACTCATGGGCAAACGGCATGGTGCCTTACGGCGGAGGAAAGAATCAGGAGAGTTCATCCGAGGCAGTTAATGCATGGTATGGAGTTTATCTGTTTGGTCTTGCGATGAACAATCAGAACATTATGAATACTGGAAGGATTATGCTTGCGCAGGAAATCCGCGCCGCACAGAAATATTATCACATCACATTACCGCAGACAAATCCTGTTTACCTGCCCGTTTACACCGGGAAGTTTCATACTGTTACCAATCTGTATCAGGGAACGATGGATGCTTCAACTTTCTTTGGAGATGTGAATTACTACGCAACAGGAATTCAGATCATACCGGTGATCCCACCAACCGAGCAGCTTTGGGGTAAATCAGTTTCACAGGATATATTCAATTATTCTCCCAACGGTTTGAAATTCACACCATGCTTTGATGCGGGAAATACAAATAACATTGCCTGGCAATGGACTTCAGTTTGCGTTGGAGTTCAGGCAACTGCTTACCCGCAACAGGCATTGGACTTTTACAAACATTATAGAGATGATCTTGGCAAACTGGACAACGGACAATCGCACACAAACGTCTATCACTGGATCATCACCCGAAATCATGCACTCACATCTCCTGTTGTTCCATCTGTCATCAAACTCATTCACGAGGGATTCTATGATCCAAACTTGAATTCGATGAGAAAGTCAGATACAACTTATGCATATTTAAGGAGTATCAACTGGCCGTACAACATAATTGATTCTGCAAAGTCGGTTATAGATTCACTTCAGCATTCAGGCAATTTCACATTTTCCAATGCTCCCGACGGAACATACTATGTACAGATCAAGCACAGGAACTGTCTTGAAACATGGAGCAAAGCCGGAGGCGAAGTATATGTTTCAGGCGAACCGTTCATTTTTGATTTTACACATTCTGCATCTCAGGCATACATGAACAATCTAAGACAGGTTGACAACTCACCTGTAAGGTATGCTTTGTACAGTGGTGATGTAAATCAGGACGGCGCAATAGACGGATCAGATCTTTCAGCCATAGATAATGATGCGGCACTCTTCTCTGCCGGATACATTGTCACGGATCTCAATGGCGACAATCTTGCAGATGCATCTGATTTACTTATTGCAGATAACAACGCCGCGGCATTTATATCTGTAATGTCGCCCTGAAAGAAGACTTGAAAGCAGAATAAATGTAATCACGAAACTCACTAATCAAATGAAAGCAATCAAATGACAACAAGGGATCTTCATCCAGATGTGGAAAAACGAATCTATCAGCATATTGATCTTTGCTTGGTTCATTAAGACAAAGAAAAATGCAAATTGGCTTTCTTTATTGTTGCAACCACTCTCTTGAGCGGGATTGCTTTGTTGATTACACATTTTATTATTATACCGAATGAAACATGCCTATCCTAAGTGTTGAAATTGTAACACGGCCGGACGAACAGCTTAGACCTGAACTCGCGGCAGAATTGTCAGATCGCACGGGTGAGGTCTTTGGCTCCGCACCAGGCACAACGTGGGTTAAAGTAGTTCTGATTCCGGAAGAGCATTATTCCGAGAATGACTGTACTTCGGGAAGCATTCACCCGGTGTTTGTTTCGGTTCTCAAAGAGAAGTTACCTTCACCGGAATCCATGCAAGCAGAAGTTGCTAAACTCACTGAAGTCATTGCACAGATCTGCGCTCGCCCATTAGAGAATGTACATATTATTTACTTGCCTGAAGCTGCAGGGCGGATTGCATTTGGCGGCAAGTTGACTCGCAAATAAAATTCAAAATCATTTGCTCCGATGCGTATTGCCATAACCGGGACACACAAAGTCGGCAAGACCTCACTGTTTGAATGTCTGTCTGAAACTCTCCGCGGATACGATTTCATTGAAGAACCGTACTATCAGTTGGCAGAAGCGGGATACGAATTCTCAGACAATCCGTCTTATGAAGAATATCTAGTAATGCTTGAACATTCTTTGAAGCAGCTATCAACAAGCGGTGATGATGTAGTGTTTGACAGATGCCCGTTGGATTATCTTGCATACTTAAGAGTTACCGGCGGTTCTGTCAGATCGGCTATTCATTCCGCCTATTCGCGAGTAAGAGATGCACTGACGGAAATTGATCTGCTAGTATTCGTTCCCATTGAGGAGCCTGACTTGATCAATTGCCGCGACTCGGATTTACCTGAACTTCGCCTTAAGGTTAATCATGCTTTGGAGGAGCTGATAAGGGATTTCATGTTAGATACAGATTTTAACATTGCCATAG
Source organism: Ignavibacteria bacterium (assembly GCA_016704345.1). Taxonomy (GTDB): domain Bacteria; phylum Bacteroidota; class Ignavibacteria; order Tepidaquicellales; family Tepidaquicellaceae; genus JADJAH01. The sequence goes on from JADJAH010000017.1 coordinate 6,415, forward strand.
TTTCAGGCAGTATTACCGAAAGATGTGAACAGGTATTGAATAAGGTTGAATCGCGATGAATGCAGTTCCGCCCGCAGTCAAGCCTGCAAATTGGGTTGGCGCTGTGAGACATCAATCCTTTTTGTTTCCTACTTATTGCGCGTCATGATTTGGGACAAAGCAAATCTCAAATGACAAGAAAATAACAAACTTCAGTATCAAGCGCCGGATAAAGAATCCTAAAACTCTGACTCCGGCGCAAAATACCAATCCGCTTTCTTACTTCTTCACACCTATTGTTACAATGTATTCTCTCGGCATAGAGATCCCCATATCGGTTATGAAGTTCTCGTGAAACTCAATGAACTCTGATTTGAGCTTTTCCTTTTTGGCATCATCCAGTGACTCTGCCAGCATCTTAGCGGGACCATAGCATTCGGAAAACAGATTCCATACTGCTTTACCGCTTTCTTCCCTGCAAAACGAAAGTCCTGTTTCAAATTTCAGATCGAAATTTTCCCCAAGCAGTTCAGTGATCCTTTCCGTGCTTCCCCACTCAAACGGTGAGGGAGGAGGAACTGCAGGCAAGGACATGTAAGGCTTCATGACTTTGAACATTCCGGCGATGGTGCTTCCCGGCGCCCATGTAGTGAGAGCAACTCTGCCGCCTTTCTTGCATACACGTGCAAGTTCTGCGGCTGCAGATTCCGGACGGCTTGAGAACATCACTCCGAATGTAGATACAACACTGTCGAACTCACCATCTGAGAAAGGAAGCGCGTCGGCATCTCCTATTCTGAAGTCAATGTTAAACGCACAGCTTGCAGGATGCAGTCTCGCTGCTTCAATAAGCTCCCTGCCGATGTCAACACCTGTAACGCTTGCTCCTTTTGCCGCCAGCCTCCTGGCCGCCCAGCCGGTTCCTGTTGCAATATCCAGAACCTTATCTCCCGGTTTAGTATCAAGTCTCTGAATGCAGTGCTCTATTGCGTCAGAAATTGAACTGCTGATTCTTTCGTAACTGATTCCCGCAGATCCCCATACTGCTGAGGCTCTCTCATTGTGCGGGAGAATTGTTTGTTGTTCCATTTTGTGTTTTAGTTTGATTTTTGATTGTGTTAGATTCAGTTGAAGCAAAATTAGTCTTCCTCTTCCTTCTCACCAAATAAATTTTTTTCAATTTGCATCCTGAATTTTAATCACGGAAGAACTAATTTTGCCTGACCATGAAGAAGAACAGAGCCATAGAGATCATTAGCACATTCTCAGCCAAAGAGTTGAAGCAGTTTGAGGAATTCCTCAACTCACCGTTTCTTAATAAGAACAGGAAAGTAGTTCAGCTCTTTGACATTCTAAAAGAATCTCACCCAAACTATGACATTTCCGATGCAAACCTCTTCGGAAGAATTTTCGGGAATGCATCTTACCGTAAATCTTATCTACGCAATCTTTTTTCGGACCTGAATATTCTTGTGGAGGAGTTTCTGCTTTCTTTGCATGTAACATCAAAATCAGATAAGTCAAAGTTCGTTATCGAAGAACTCATCAGCCGCGGCCTTTATGACCTTGTTGTGAAAAAGATGAAGATCCTCGAAAGGAACGCCGGTAGGCACATAATGAAAGACCAGGAATACTATGCTAATATGATATTCATAAGCGACACCAAAGATCTTATGAACACAGACAGGTCCTTGTCAGACAGGTACACATCAATATCAATCAAACGTAAGATCTGTCTTTCTCTTCTCAATCTGATGGAAAGCTATTTTCAGTTCGCCTTGGAAGAGCAGAGGATCAAGATATCCCATGATTTCGGGTTTTTGAAACTTTCACTCTCATACATTAACAGCAGGCGCAATGAATTCAAGGGCGAACCCCTGCTTATGATCTACTACCACCTTTGGAGCGTGTATTTTGGAGATGGAACAGTTGCGGAATTTGTAAAAGCGCGTAAGATTTTCAACAACCACTTTATGAACCTCAGCAATTTTGACCGGAAGAATATTTATTCAGCAATGCAGACCGTCTGTCTGAAGCGAATTGATGCAAATGAGGAGTCTTACAGGAAAATGCTTTCAGACATATTGCTTGAACTTCTTTCAAGAAGTGTCACTTCACACAAGAAGAATCTGATCGATCTTAATCTTTACAGGAATGTGCTCATATCGATCTACAAACTCAAAGACACAAAACGGTTGAAGAAATTCATAGATAACTATGCCGGTTCTGTGAAACAAGAAAGCCGCAATGACATAAATACATATTCAGAGGCTCACCTTAGTTTCCTCGAAGGTAATTTTCAAATGTCTCTGGAACTTTGCAACAAGGTAAACTTCAACAGATTCTTCATGTCCACTAATGAGAATCTCTACTTTAAGAATGACGTGAGAATGCTTGCCCTTAAAGCTTTGTATGAGCTGTCTCATTTCGAAATGCTTCTGAACCATACCGACACGTACAGGCATTTTCTCAGGAACAGCAAAGTAATGAAAGACGCGCAGAAACTGAAGTCGCTCAAATGCATAGAATTTACTAAATCGCTTGCAAGGCTAAAGAGTAGCTTTGATGATTATGAATCGCATAGACTATTGGAAAACCTGAAGCAAGAAATGAATGTCAGCGAGAAGGAGTGGCTACTTGAAAAGGGAAAGGAGTTGAGACATAAATATTCGAATAAGTAACCTCAAAAGAGATATACGAGAAATTTTATATGCTTATGTAGAGACGTGCAATAGCCCGTCTCTACGGCGCTTTTAGTTTGTCATTCCTGCGCCTGCCTGCTCGAATTCGGGTAACCATGTATACTCTCTCCCGGGATGACACAACGGTGATATGATTATTGTCCCCGCTAAGATTTGCCGATGACGTTGAGTTAATTGTAATATGCGAATGTAAATAGTCATGACGGATAAACTTTTCTTTTGAATTTCAATAGGGCAATTCTGATTTTGTAAACTCAAATGCACAAGTCTCAAATCGAAACAGAAAAATTTCCAAACCGTACAAAGGACAGACAATAACTTCTCAAACGACAATCGAATATGAAGACAATCCTAATTCTGCTGACTATGTTGTTAACTTCATCCTCACTTACAGCTCAGGACATTACAGGACAATGGAATGGTGTATTAAAAGTACAAGGCACACAACTAAGGCTTGTATTCAATGTAGATAAAACTGACAGCGGATATAGCTCTACTTTGGATAGCCCGGATCAGGGAGCAAACGGTATCCCTGTAACCAGTACAACTTTTGAAGATCTGAAAATAAAATTTGAGGTTGCAAACTTAGGCATTGAGTACATTGGAGAATTAAAGGAAAACGAGATTACAGGAACATTCAAACAAAGTGGCCAGGAATTCCCATTGACCTTATCAAGAACGGCTGTTGAAAAAGTGGAAACCAAACGACCGCAAGAACCTGTGAAGCCTTATCCATATTATTCAGAAGAAGTAACTTTTCAAAATGAGAAAGCAAATATTTCTTTGGCAGGGACGCTCACTCTGCCAGAGAAAGAAGGAAATTTTCCTGTTGTAATCTTAATTTCGGGAAGCGGTGGACAGAACAGAGATGAAGAGTTACTGGGGCATAAACCATTTTTAGTGATTTCCGATCATCTGACAAAGAACGGGATAGGTGTTTTAAGATTTGACGACAGAGGAGTTGGAAAATCAGAAGGAGAGTTTAAAACTTCAACTTCTGCCGACTTTGCAACTGACGTAGAGAGTGCTGTTTCCTATCTGAAAACAAGGAAAGAGATTGACAAAACAAAGATTGGTCTGATGGGTCATAGTGAAGGTGGACTCATTGCACCTATGGTGGCATCACAATCCGAAGATGTAAGCTTCATTGTTCTGCTCGCCGGAACAGGATTACGAGGCGATAGTATAGTATTGCTTCAGCAGGCACTAATTGCAAAAGCAGATGGCGCTTCAGACAGCGACATAGAGGAAACTACTGACGCATTCACGAAGGCCGTTGATATTGTTATGAAATCTGATGACGATCAAAAGTTGAAAACTGATCTGACAAATTTCATTAATAAATTGATTGAAGATGACCCAAGCGCGGAAATTCCTAGCGGTATGACAAAAGAAGAATTTGTTTCAGCGCAGGTAAATGAGATCTCAAGCCCATGGATGAAGTACTTTCTGAAACTTGATCCGGCGATTGCATTGGAAAAAGTTAAGTGTCCGGTTTTGGCAATTAATGGAGAAAAAGATCTTCAGGTTCCTCCAAGAGAAAATCTGGAAGCAATTAAAAAAGCATTGGTAAAAGGTGGAAACGAAAAAGTTACAACCGTAGAATTACCAAACCTGAACCACTTATTTCAAGAATGTGAGACAGGCTCACCTAAGGAGTATGCGAATATAGAGCAAACATTTTCACCAACTGCTTTGAATCTGATTTTAGATTGGATAAAAACACAAACGAAATAATAACTTTTCATCTCTGCTGCTCGCTTAACAAATGTTAAGCCCCGAGTTCAAAAAGCATTTGTCCCCAAGTGCAAATAAAGCTGTCGTCCCAAGTGCAAATAAAGTTGTCGTCCCCAAGTGCAAATAAAGCTGTCGTCCTAACCCGCCTGCCAGCATGCATTCCGCAATTTACTGGCAAGCCGCCGCAGAGAGATTTTGTTGGGGAGTCAGCCCTGCAGAGAGTGTACTTTCATTGCTGACTGCGGGCAGGAGTGCTCCTGTCGGGAACCCATAGTGGAAAGAATTTAAGTTCTGAGTGTTCCCGCCGCCTGCAATTCAGCACCTTCAGCTAATAGAATCGAAATAACAGAACGGCATTGAAATTCATTCACAACATAGAATTGAATATCTTGCCTGTGCTTAATATCTTGCAATGTATCTACACTATGCTGTTAAGATCGGAAGCCAAAGATTAATTTCAGCCTTTAGCTAAACTCATTTAAAAAATAAAATGGAAAATTTCGTAAAAGTAGCACAGATTGCAGTAGCACTATCTGTTGCTTTTGTATGGGTCTTCAGGTTTCATAATGTGGTTAAAGAATTTAATCAATTCGGATTAAGTGAGCTGGTCCGAAGCTTCGTAGGCGCAGCTAAAATTTCTTTGGCTACATTGCTTGTTGTGGGTGTTTGGTATCCTTCGTTAGTATTTATATCATCAGTTCTTATGGGACTTTTCATGGTGGCTGCTCAATATTTCCATTTCAAAGCAAAAAATCCTTTTATTAAACGTCTGCCGTCTCTCATCCTATTGCTCTTATGTGCTTTTATTGCTTATGCTTCGAGATAGAAACTCATATAGCAATTCACTGACAAATTTACTGACATACCAAATCAACCAAAATCTAAAAAGCCCTTAAGCGCATTTCACTTAAGGGCTTTATTTTGAGCTGGCGATAAGATTTGAACTTACGACCTGCTGATTACGAATCAGCTGCTCTACCAGCTGAGCTACGCCAGCGATTTTTATTACTGCAAAAATAACTGCATTAATGTTGGATTGCAATTGGGATTCAGACTCCAATCATCAAACGAAAGATCTTTCGCGGATAATCAAGCAACAAAAGAATTCAGTTGCACAAATATGTGGTCAACAATATTAGCGGAATGAATTCGAACATAACGAAAGAGTTTAACATTTAACTTGCATCCGCAAATTTTTACTTTGCACTACTCGAAAATATTTACATCTAAATGCAGAATATTAAATCTTACGATCTCATTGTAATCGGTTCAGGACCTGCCGGCGAAAAAGCTGCAGTAAAGGCAGCATATTTTGGCAAGAAAGTTGCGCTCATTGAGAAGTCACCAAATTCAGGCGGTGCGGGGGTTCAGACCGGCACACTTCCATCCAAGGCATTAAAGGAAACGGCACTCTATTTCTCACGAGTTTATGAAAAGTTCATCTTTGAAAAGACTTACAAGCGCTCACGAAAGACTAAGCATGAACAATTTATCTACAGACGCGACGTAGCAAGAACGGATATGGAAGAGGAAGTAGAGAAAAACCTGCTAAGGCACAACGTTGATGTGTACCTGGGCTTTGGCTCATTTCTTGACAAACATCAAGTCCATGTTAAGGGTGAAAATGATGTTGTGATCAAAGGAAAAAATATCCTCATAGCAACAGGTTCATATCCTGTGAATCCCCGTGACATACCATTTGACGGTAAAAGGATTCATGACTCGGATACTATACTTAAGATAAAGCGATTTCCAAAATCCCTGTGTGTTATCGGAGCGGGAGTTATCGGTTGCGAGTACGCAACAATTTATGCAGCGATGGGAGTCAAAGTGTATCTCATCAACAACAGAGACAAGATCCTTCCCTTTCTTGACGCCGAAATTGCAGATGCACTCGTTGCTCAAATGAAGAAGCAGGACATTGATATACTTTTCAATACATCGATCACGGAATATATTAAGCCAAAAAATTCAAGAGACAGTTATGATCTCGTTCTAAAAGACGGCAGCAAACTTAAAGTTGACATGGTGCTTTATGCTGCAGGAAGAAGCGGCAATATCGGTGGACTCAACTGCGACAAAGCCGGCGTAAAAATCGGTGATCGCGAAACAATTTTGGTAAATGAACACTACCGCACAAATGTTCCGAATATTTTTGCGGTCGGTGATGTGATTGGATTTCCTGCTCTTGCAAGTACAAGCATGGATCAGGGCAGAGTAGCGGTTGCTCACATGTTTGATACGCGTGATCTTGACTCCGTGCAAAAACTTTTTCCATACGGCATCTATACCGTACCTGAAGTTTCAATGGTAGGGATGACGGAGCATGAAGCCGTATCAAATGGAATTGCTTACAACACAGGAATAAGTCGCGTGTGTGATATTGCGCGCGGAAAAATACAGGGATCTACTGATGAAGGATTTCTGAAATTAGTTTTCAACAATGAAACGAAAGTTATTCTGGGTGTTCATATTTTGGGAAGGATAGCAACCGAGCTGATTCACTATGGAATGACTTTGGTACAAGATAAGAAGACACTGGATGAAGTGATTGCTACTGTATTCAACTATCCCACTTTTCATGATCTGTACAAGTATGCTGCTTATGACGGACTTGGAAACAGAAGCGGAAAGAATATTAAGAATCCCAAAAAAGTGATGCACCGATTTTGATCGGGAACATTTTCTATGGAAATAATTTAGCGAAATTCTTTTCCCGATAGTCGAAGATCTTGTTTACTTTCTTCTCAACAAACAACAAATGTGTAATGATCTCCAGCGGACCTCCCGGTGAAATATAATTTACAATGTCTGTCATAAAAGTTGAATCGCCTCGCTCTTCAAAAGTATGTTCATGAACCCACATCCTGTAAGGTCCCTTGATTTGTGTATCGATGAATCTGTAAGGCGGATCCCATTCTGTGATCTCGGTCCGCCATTTAAATGGCAAGCCGCTTAACTTGATCTTATAGTCAATGATCGTTCTTTTCTTCATTTCAATCGGCAATGGAGTAATTATCTTAAATCCAAGCTCCGGAGGAGTTATCCTGTTAAGATTCTCGGCTTTGCTGAAGAAGTCAAACAGCTCGTTGATTTTTCTATTGATAACAGTTTCACGCTTAAGAATATGAGGAGTCATTTGTTTATTGATAAAGCTTGAAGTTCATGAACAGTGCCGACAGGTTTTGCAATTCTATTCCAGACTCTTTCGTGAACATAAAAGAGAAACATTTTTGTAAAGACTTCTGTGAAGCCTATCTCAAATGCCTTTGATAATTCACCGGTTACAAAGTATGCTATCACAATTGTATCCAAAGTTCCTATGATGCGCCAGCTCACACTTTTTGCGATGCTCTTCCAGTGTTTATCATGAATAATAATTATTCCGTCATCTCTTTTATATGTCTTGGTGCCAATATTAAAATAGACCCAAATTCGTTCATGAACATAATAAAGAAAAATTTTGGTGAAAAGCTCAATTCCGCCAATCTTCATGGCAGCAGAGATTTGTCCGGTAAAAAGGAAGGATAGAAGAATTGTATCAAGGGTTCCTACAATTCTCCATGAAATTCCTTTGAAAAGGCTAACCTTATGTGAATTAATGCTGAGCAATGTTTTTGAAAGTTCGTGAAAATGCATAAAGCGATTTTATATTTCAAAGCAGTTCGCCAAAAACACAAAAAATTTGGCTTTTGAAATATATGATGGAATCTTAGTTTGCTCTTAAAACTAAGAGTAATATGTCACAACAAAGAGTGAATGAAATTGTCAAGAGGTTAGATTCAATAAGCGACTTGGTGCAGAGTAGATTCTCACACTTTACTCTGGAGCAACTGAACAAAAAGTCTTCACCGGATTCATGGAGCATTGCTCAATGCTTGGACCATATTATAGTTACAAACATGTCTTACTACCCGCAATTCAACGCACTTATCGAAGGGAAGCCTATTCCAAATTTGTGGAAGAGTGTGCCTGTGCTATCCGGCTTCTTCGGCAACTTGCTCAAAAGATCAATGCGTCCGGATGAGACAAAGAAGTTCAAGACTCAGCCCGCATTTCAGCCGTCACAGAGTGATCTACCCTCTGACATTGTTGCTAAATTCTTGGACTCGCAAATGGAGCTGAAAGTATATATGAACAAGTTGTCCCGATTCGATTTTGCAAGAGAGAAGATTACATCACCCGCCGCAAACTTTATTACATATAGTCTGGATGACTTGCTGGAGATAACTGCTCTTCATGAAGAAAGGCATTTGAAACAAGCGGAAAGAGTTGCAGAGCAAATGGGGTTTGGGAACTAAAAAATGTTTATAAATGAGGTCTAATCGTAAATGGGTTGAATTCGAATCACTCTATCTCGCTTTGAAATTTGTTTGGATCCTTCCCGCCTGCCTGAGATGCATTTCACACTTCAATGGCCAGTGGTCAGGCAGGCCTGCAGAGTATAGAGAGCATCCACTCTCTGCGGGCAGGCGCGCGGCGCTCCGCTTGCTCAGGATGACAAAAAATAATGTTACAGCATAACAATGCGAGTAGCCTGTTGGTGATCCTTCGCTGCGCTCAGGAATCCGAATGCGGACAGGCCCGCCTGCAGAGAGTGTAATTGATTTGCCGACTGAGTTTAGGCAGCTACAAACAAGATGATTCTGATAAGTGGCAGAAATCCTACATTCATAAAATTTACAAGCTGGACCGAAACTAAATTACTTCAATACCACCAGCTTTTTCGTTTCAGCAAAACTGCTTGTCCGCAATTGATAAAAGTAAACACCGCCCGCAATTCCATCCGCATTAAATATTACTTCAAATTCCCCTGCTTCTGAAATTCCTTCTGCAAGAACTTCGATCTCCCTGCCCAAAGCATCGAACACCGTCAGAGATACAAACTCCCTTTGCGGAATTGAAAACCGGATAGTTGTAACGGGATTGAAAGGATTAGGATAATTCTGCTGCAGCTTGTAGCCATCGGGAATTACCGAGGAATACTGCCTTACAATAAGCGGAGTTGATATTGCCGCTGTATATGCTTCCATGTTCACACCTCCTGCACGTTCATCAGTCCATATCGGAACCACCCTGTTCCTGTGATAATCAACACAAATGTAATCACCAAATCTTACCGCAGTGTTAGGTTGATTTGTCGGTGATGGCTGCGTGCTCAAAAGAGCATTCACAAATGTTGCACCTCTGTCAGTGGAGTGTGCAAGATATGCTTCTATGATATTGTTGGACGAGGTATTGCGCGAGTCATAAAATAAAATTGCAATATTCCCGGAGTCGTTCACTTCAATTGACGGCCAGCACTGAAGCTTTCCGTTGCCGATAGAATCATTGTTAACTCTAAGTGGTGCGGACCAGTTTGCGCCTCTGTTAGTTGAAGCAGAGAAGAAAATATCCGGATCCCCGTTCCTCGCATCGCACCATGCAACATACAAATTCCCTCTGCCCACACCGTTGCTAATGTCCGCCGCGATTGACGGAAATGTTATGTTACTGGAAGAAATAGGTATGTCAGGGCTTGCACCGGAAGCAATTTTAAGATCTGTCCCGAATGATACGCCCCCGTTTGTCGATTTGTCAAATTTCACAACATCTTCAGGCGTGTTCACATCAAGCCATGTCAGGTAGACTTCTCCGTCAAGCCCAATAGCAAGATCAGAGCCTTGTACACCGCCAGTTTGATCGCTTACAGAAACAGCATCGCTCCAGTTTACTCCGCTGTTTGAAGATGTGGAAAGTTTGATGCCTGTATTGCCGCTGAACCTTGTCCAGCACATATAAAGGTTATTATAAAAAGGACTGCCGGGAACACGATCATTGTCAAACCATTCTTTGTCTTCGGAGCCGGTGTTTGCAACGAGGTAAGCAGTTGGGAATGTTACTCCGCCATCAGTTGATTTATAGACTCCCAGTCCCACTGAATTTCCAATGCATACAACTGCAATATAAAAGTTGCCCGCCGAATCAACTGCTACTACGGGATCGCTATTTCTTGGAAAGCCCGGCAGCAAAGTGGAATCGAGTAATGTGCTGACTGACCATGTAATTCCGCCATCGGTTGAGAAACTATAACCTATCTGCCTGTTAGTGGGATTGCTGACTCCCCTTCTGAAATCTCTCCAGGACGCCACTACTCTGCTTGGATCTTTCCTGCTGATCTTTATTGAAGGTTCGTTCTGAGGAAAACTGTCACGTGAAATATTTATGTTTGCAAATAAAGATGAAGAATATTGCGGAAGATGATCGGAAAAGGATTTGCTGCCTGCCTTATTCATAGCGGCTTCAACATCAAGTGGATAGTTGAATTTCCTTGGCCTGTTTTGGGAAAAAGAGATTGTTGTTGAAAACAATAGAACAAAAATGCTCAATCCGTATATTAAGCTTTTCATTATGATGTGTGTTTAATCGTTTGTGCCGACGATCTTTCTCAGGGACATTGCAACTATGCCGACCATGATTCCATAGATTATCCCGATGAAAGGTCCGGCAAAAAGTATAAGGTACTGAGGCGGCATGCTTAGCGGAATCTCCTTGAATCCGTCAAGAGAATTCGGGTTGTTCAGAAGATATGTGCTGAACATAAATGACTGTATTGCAGAGTTTATAATTCCGGTAATGGTTCCCATTATTACTCCTTCCATGAACGGAATTCGTCCGCCTTTTTTTGCAATCAGATAAGCAGATACAATTCCAAAGATTACCCAGAGTATAAGTTCAAAACCTGACTGGATAATTCCGAATACTGAAAGAACAGCCATCACGGCGCCGACCAAAACCAAAAGCAGAATGAGTATCCAGTTCATGTTTGCTAACAGTTTAATTTATTTTCTTCAGTTCTCTTCATCTTACTGAATTCAGTGAATCAAGTTTACTCTTTGCAACAGCGTCTTCAGGATTCAGATCCAGTATCTTTCTGAAATACATGGATGCCTTTTCTTTGTCACCTTGCCTAAGGTAGAATGCTGCAATGCCGTTCATTGCGTTTACACTTTTAGGATCATATGAAATTGCCTGCAGAAAATATTTTTCCTCATTAATTTTGTCACCCTTCTTTTCATAGCACATGGCGATGTTGTTCAGGACTCCTGCTTTATTAGCACTGTCTTCCGCAAGATCAAAAAAGTTCGGTGAGGTCTTTGATTGCTTCATCAAATTTATTCTCGTTAAAACTTGCGAATGACCTTCTCTGTAAAATACTTCGTTTGTAATCAAGAGATTCTTTGTCATCCGGGCCCTTCGGTATCATACTCAGCTTATCGCTTTTGCCTGATTTTAGATCGGCAAGTATTGCTGCTGAATTTTTGTAATCGGGATATACAGTCTGCAGTTTTTCGAGATAGTAAATTGCATCTTCCTTTTTGCTTCTCATGTTAGAAAGTGTAGCCATTTGAAAATAACCGTCCGGCGCAAATGGATCGATCTGAATACCGCGTTTGAATCGCAACTCTGCTGAGTCAAGATTTCCCTTGATGATATAAACAAGTCCAAGATTGTGATGCGCGAGCAAACTAGTCTCCTTTATCTCAATTGCTCTTTTGTACAATCGCGCTGCATCATCATACTTCTGCATGTTCGCGTATATGTTACCTTCATTCACAAGAAGAACAGTGCCTTCAGTTCCGATAGCTGATGAATACAATGTATTATTGTCTTTCCAATCCTTGTTGCGGTCGTAAGTTAGATAAGACATCGAAAGTATTATTATCACTAATCCGGCTAAAAGAATTCCCTTGTCTCTCTTTGCGCTTCCAAGCATGGCAAAGTGCGCAATGACCAGAACAAGAGAGAATGAAATCAAGTAGAGAAATCTTTCTGCCATAAGGTTCATTGTCGGGACTATGTTCATTACAGGTAACAGCGTAACAAGGAAGAACAGAATTGAGAATGAAACAATACTGTCTCTTTTGTAGAAGTAATATGCTGCATAGATCAAGAGTCCGATGAACAGGATTGAAAGAATAACAGGCAGCGCAAAAATTCCTGTAGAATCACGGATAACACCATTGTAATGATACAACAGACCAAACGGAGCAAACAATAATCTGAAATAAACTGGAACTGTCTTAACCATCGTGGCGAATACGGTTAGAGAATCCTTACCAAAAAAGTAAAGATAGGTCTCTCTGTCCGGAATGTCTTTTAGAAGCGAATGTCTGATAAGGAGATATGCAATAGTGACCACTGCATACAAGCCATAAATTAAAATGTTACTCTTAAAGTAATTCAGATCCTTCTTTCTGTAAACAAAATCATAAAGCAGAATAATAACAGGCATCGTGACAATCATCTCTTTGGACAGAAGTCCCAGCACATAGAGAACAAGTGACAGAACAAGATACAATGGATTTCTATTTGTAATGCTTTTAACCTGCCCCGTTTTTCTCTCATACTCTTGCTCCTTTGTAAATTCAAGATAACAAAGGAATGCACCAAAGAAGAATACTGTTACGAGCGAATCCGTTCTGCCGCTGATCCAGCTGACCGCTTCTGTATGAATGGGATGAACAACGAATATTAATGTGGTAAGAAGAGAGAAGATGTTACGGTACTTGTATCGCCAGAACAAAACCTGAAAGATCCGGAAGAGAAGCAATGATGCAATGCAGTGAATGATAATATTGGTCAGGTGAAATCCGTAAGGATTCAGTCCCCAAATTGCATAATCCATTGCATACGTGGCGGATACTATCGGCCTGTAGTACTTTCCAATGACTTTATGGAAGCCTTCTTCAGCAGTGAAAAATTTTGATATGTTTGCCGTAGTTTGAATTGATGCATTATTTACGACTACGCTTTCATCATCGAAGACAAATTGGTTTTCGAGTGTGTTGCTGAAGACGAGGAAGGTTACAGCTATTATAATAAGGTAACAATAAACGGATTTGATGCTTATCAAGTCGGGTTATGATTTCGTTAATTTTGCGTGAATCAAATTAGCAATAATAATTCATTAATGCAAAGTAAGTAGAAAGCTGAAAATTGACGGAAACCATTGCCGGCCAAAACGTTTTTCAACAACGAAAATTATATCGAAAATAGACTGGAGCATTAGGATTCTTTCGATTCGGAAAAACAACCCGCCTGCCTGCCGGTATGCATTTCACACTTCAATGGCCAGTGGGCAGGCAGGCCTTCGTATAATTGCCGTTAAAAAAATTGTGAGCAATGGCGTAGCAAGAATTTCTGTTTGACGAAGCCCGACAGCGCTCTTCTGTCGGGCGAGGAGTTAAATTCTTGCAGCCATTGCGAGCAATTTTTAGGCAATTATACGGCAGCGGGCGACTTTTCTTTGCCAAGCTTTCTTTTGAGCCTGCCCTGAGCTTGCCGAAGGGTTCAAAAGAAAGCGGAAATGATTTTATTCTCTGTAAATGGTTCGAACTATTTACATTTTAAGTAAAACGCTTTGGACGGATGTGTATGGCCACAAATTCTTTTGATGTGATTCAGTTGTGTGTAGATTACTTACCCGGGCGCAGGCATTGAGATTCTCAATTCGTATCTACATAACTTAGTTAGTCATAATTTAGCGGCGATAACAAGCGGCGCCTTTATGGTAACAGGTTCGCCGCGCACCTGATCGATCGCTTCAATCATAACAACATAAATACCTACGTTCAGTTTTTCGTTGCTGTCTGAATATCCGTTAAAGAGAAAAGTCTTTTCGCTGCCGGTAAGTTCATTGTTAGCAAGAGTTCTTATCATCCTCCCCCTTATATCATAAATATTCGCACGAATCGTACCTTTTGTAAAAGCGAACTTGCAATTTATCACTGCAACATCATCTGTTCCGTCACCGTCAGGTGAGAAAGGATTTGGTGAGATTGTAATATCCGAGCTTACCGAATTTGCGTTTGCAAAAATGCTGTTCTTTCTTCCGGGAGTAGCGCCGAGAGAATTTGCCGAAGAACTCCAGTTATATAAATAAGAAGAAGGCAGAGCAGGATTTATTCTCTCGAGTGATATCCCTCTTGTATCTTCAATCTCGGGATTGTGCATCGAAGGTGAATAGGAGCACTTGTCAATTTCAGTCAGTAAACTGTCTGCGACTGTTATTGTTTCACCGCTGTTGTTCAAACTCAACGAAGACACAACAACAATAGATATAAGCTCATCAGGATTTTTCAGATAGCTGAAGTAATTCATTAAAGAACTGTCTGATGAAATGATAAGATAGCCTCCGGGCAAGATCACAAGAGGTGAATCTGTAATTTTATTTGCACCGGAGTTGTCCGTGAGTTGCCATTCTTTAAGGTCATACGTTGCAGATGAAGGATTAAACAATTCAATCCATTCAACTTGTCCGGTAAGTGGTTCATACATTATTTCGTTAATCACAATGCTTCCTGCTTGCCCCGGCTCACTGATAAATACTGATCTTAAAAGTTTATTATCTGAAGTATCCTGATCAGGCTGATAGTTTATCAGTGCAATGAACTGCTTTTTTCCCGGCAAGAGTTCTTGTACAGTCATTTCATTTGATGTCGAGTCATCCGGTTCGAGAGATGTAAGCTCAATTGAATTTATTAATTCACTTTGCTGAATGATGCTGTCGAGATTTCTGTCATCATAAATTTTCAGACTGGAGTTAGTTGCAATATTCAGTCCGGAGTTTGCAACTACAAAACTTAATGTGAGAAATCCACCGGCTACAGGACTGACAGGATTCGTAACAAATTTTTTCAATGTAAGATCGTATTCCTTAGTCCTGATCGAATTCTCTTTTCCGGGAGTTGCCCTCATTGGATCAAGACAAGTTCCCCAATTGGCAGGTAAATTTGATTGTCCGTTTGGATTTTTTCGCTCGAGCGAAATTCCTCCCGTGTTACCTCCCCAAGAAGAAGAGTAATTTACAGAATCGATTCTAACGCCGTTTGAATTTATGAGTATGAGATTATCACCTGAGTTGTTCAATGCGCTCCATTGAGTTTGTATGAGCTTGCCTTTATAAAACGCAAACTGCGTTTTGAATGCTGTTGAATCCTGACACACAACTACAAATGAGTCTTTCTGCAAGATGAAGTTCTGTGTTGTGATGGTTCTTAGAGTAGAAGTAGCATCTTTCCATTTCCAGTTTGCAAGGTCTTCAGCATCTCCGGTATTGGTTAATTCAAACCATTCATTGCCGGAGTTTGTGGGGGCATACATAATTTCATTAATCAGAGGCTGAGCAAAGACATTTGTACAAATGAAGATAATGGCTGTGTAAGCCGTTAGTAGAAGTTTCATTTTCGGGAAGGTTTAAATTAGTATCAGTTCATTGAATTCATCAGTCCAACGCGTATCATCATGACGGCAATTGCTGCAAGAAAAAGCGAAGCAACTTTGGCGAATGCCTTTGAGCCGGCTTCGCCCATAAGTTTCTTTATTCTGTCTGCATTTGCAAGTGAAATGTATATTATGAGAAGATTGATAGACACTGAGATAATGGTAACAAGCCAGCCGTGAGCATCATTCGTAATGAGTATTGTTGTAAGAACCGCAGGTCCGGCAATCAGCGGAATTCCGATAGGTACAATTCCGACATCTTCAGGTTTCACATCTCTTACCCGTGATGAATAAAAAAGCAGGTCGCTGATGGAAATAATCAGCAGAATAATTCCTCCTGCGATGCGGAAGTCGTTCTGAGTGATTCCCATAAAGTCGAGAAGAGCATCTCCCACAAAAAGGAATGCAACGCAAATGATCATTGCAGTCAATGAAGCATTCTTCACAAGAGTTTTCTTTTCATTATCCTCAATACCCTCAGTAAGTCCAAGGTACATGGGCACAATTCCAAGGGCATCAAATGCCACAAACATTGGTATGAAGGCAAACATGAATTGCTGTAAGTCCATTGAAGGAGTCGGATATTTTTTTCAATTTAGCATTATCGCAATCGTTTAACAATAAATTTATTTCATTTGATGAAGAGAATAATTATTCAGGTCGCTCTATTTTCAATCTTTCTGTTTCACGGTTATTCATGCGTCAGGTCACAAGACAGCGGGGAAAGGTTTGTTATCGCAAGAGACTTTACTCCCGTATTGAACACACCTGATTATGAATCTGTATTCGGAGGCGCTGACGGCAGTAGTGTTAAGGTTGATAATCAGGGGTTGATTCGCGAGATGGAATTCATTGCATTTCCCGGCACAATATTCAGAGTCTTAAACAGCTATCAGAAAGATGGGTATGAAATTCTTGAAGTGAAGACCAACGACTACGTTTATGACACAGATCTTTTTATTGACAGCCGCTTCACTGATGCTTACGATAATAACATCCCACCCGCAGAAAAGAAAAAAGAAATGCCTACGAGAAATGAGATACTCAATAAGATGAAATCACTCGAAGGTTATCCGTATATGTGGGGCGGAAATTTTGCTGAAGGAATTGAGAAGATGCTGAATTATTATAAGCCTGCAACTGAGATAGACTCGCTGGAAAGAAATTTATGGATAATGAAAGGTGTGGATTGTTCCGGTTTGATTTATGAATCAACCGGAGGGATCACTCCGAGGAATACTTCAACATTGACCGGGTACGGAAGAGGACTCGAAATTGAAGGAAAGAGTTTAGATGAGATTGCTTCTATGCTTGAGCCGCTTGATATTATTGTATGGAGCGGGCATGTTGTGATTGTACTAAGCAAGGAAGAAGTGATAGAGAGTTCACCGGGACCGGGAGTTCACAAGAGTCCTTTGAATCAAAGATTAGCTGAGATCATAAACGAAAGAACCCCGGTCAATGACTGGGGTTCTAAAAAAGGCAAGCGATTTGTGATCAGACGCTGGATTGATGTTGAGAATCCATAAGCGAGTTTCTTAGTCCCTTCTGTTGCCGAGAAAATTCAGCAGGAACATGAATAAATTTATGAAATCCAGATAAAGTGTAAGAGAGCCCAATACCGCAGCTTTCTTTCCTTGCTCACTGTCAAATTCAGTAACCTGACTCATTTTTTTGATCTTCTGTGTATCGTGAGCAGTAAGTCCTGTGAAGATCAAGACTCCAGCAAGACTTATGATCCAGTTCATCATCGGACTCTTAAGAAAAATATTTACTACAGAAGCAATTATGAGTCCTATCAAAGCCATGAAAAGATACGTTCCGAGTTTTGAAAGATCCTTCTTCGTGACGTAACCGAAAACACTCACTGAAGCAAACATTCCGGCACAGATGAAGAAAGTTGAAGCAATAGACGCTCCCGTAAATACCAGAAATAGAATTGAGAATGTGAGTCCGGTAAGCGCCGAATAGAGGAAGAACGCTCCGATTGCCACTCCGGAAGGGATCCTGTCAATTGCTGCGGACAAGCCGAAAACAATTCCTAACTGTACAATGAACAATCCGAAATACAGTACGGGATTTGTGGCTAAAGTCATCGAGAATTCAGAGCCGGCAACACCCCAGGCAATCACGCCTGTTATTGCCAATCCCATCGCCATCCAATTGTACACATTCAGCAGAAATTTCCGCGTCGCTTCGGAAGTAAATGAAGCATCTACCGCTTGAGCCTGATTAATATATTGATTCATGTTTGATTCGTTTAGTTATTTAAAATTAGTGTATGAATAGAATTCGATTCAAAAAGATTCCATCTACAATTAAAAACTTGTGAGAATTCAAATTATTTCGGAGAATAGTTTGGAGCTTCCTTAGTGATTCTGACATCATGCGGATGCGATTCCCTGAGTCCGGCATTTGTGATCATCACAAATTTTGTCTTTGTTTTCATTTCCTTAATATTCTTTGCTCCGCAATATCCCATTGCCGAGCGGAGTCCCCCAATCAATTGATAGATTGTTTCACCAACATTTCCTTTGTATGGCACTATTCCTTCTATCCCTTCCGGAACGAGCTTATTGATATCATCTTCAACATCCTGAAAATACCTGTCCTTGCTCCCTTGCTTCATCGCCTCAATAGAGCCCATGCCTCTGTATATCTTGAAGCTTCTTCCTTCGTAGAGAACCTTTTCGCCTGGAGCTTCTTCCGTTCCGGCAAACATTCCGCCGAGCATTACAGAGTCTGCCCCGCCGGCTATTGCTTTTGGAACATCACCTGTTTGTTTGATGCCGCCGTCTGAGATTATGGGTACATTAAATTTCGCAGCCGCCTTTGCGCATTCCATCACGGCGCTTACTTGTGGAACGCCTACTCCGGCAATGACTCTAGTGGTGCAGATAGAACCTGCACCTATTCCGACTTTTACGCAATCTGCCCCGGCTTTGATAAGATCAACAGTTGCCTCCGCAGTTGCCACATTTCCGGCGATTAGATCAACATCAAACTTCTTCCTGATGCTTTTCACCATATTAATCACACCTTCGGAATGACCATGAGCAGTATCTATTACTACAATGTCCGCACCGGCTTTCACAAGAGCAGCAACTCTTTCCAAAGTATCTGAAGCTATACCTACTGCCGCTCCGGCCCTTAGTCTTCCAAACTTATCCTTGCATGCGTTCGGGAATTTCTTTCTTTTCTGAATATCTTTAAATGTAATTAATCCTTTGATCCTTCCCTGTTTATCAACAACGGGGAGCTTTTCAATTCTGAATTTCTGTAATATTACTTCAGCCTGGCCAAGATCCGTACCTACGGGCGCAGTAATCAGACCATCCTTTGTCATGAGATCCGATACCGGCCTTGATTCTTCCGGATCAAATCTGAGATCGCGATTTGTAATAATTCCTATGAGCTTGTTGTCATTGCTGACGATAGGTATTCCGGAGATTTTGTATTGCTGCATCAATCTTAAAGCATCACCAATTGTCTTTCCTTCTTTCAATGTCACCGGGTCTATGATCATTCCACTCTCACTTCTTTTCACTCTGTCAACTTCGTTTGCCTGCATTTCAATCGTCATGTTCTTGTGTATGATACCGATGCCGCCTTCTCGTGCCATTGCAATTGCCATATCACTCTCGGTAACCGTATCCATGGCAGCAGAAAGGATAGGAATGTTCAGATCAATATTAGCGGTCAGCCTTGTCTTAAGATTTACTTCACGAGGAAGTACTTTTGACCTGTCCGGCACCAAGAGTACATCATCAAATGTAATTGCCGTTTCTTTAATCTTTGTCATTATCGTTTCAATAGAAAATTTTCATTATTCAATTACCTACCTTAATCAGGTCGTTATACAGATTTTCAGGCCTTAGCTCGCCGTCAAATGATCTCACATACATTATATGCAAATGCGTCGGTGATCTCTTTGGGTAAGCATTCTTGCCTGTCCTTCCCAATATTCCGAGCAGAGTTCCAGGCTTGACAAGATCACCAACTTCTACTTTCACTTCTTTGAGATGAGCATAATAGAACAAGCCGTTGGAAAAGTTGTCATAAACATACACAATATTTCCTCCTTTTATATCCATCATATCAGTAGTCCAGTTCTTTCTGGTTTCAACAACCACGCCGCCGCTCATTGAAACGATCTCGACATAATCACCTGATACATCATCAACACAATCCTGATCTGAATCTCTGATGAAGATATCCTGAGCCGGATGCCCGCCTGTTGATCCGTCGAAAAAATCAAAGTTGCCGGGAACATAGCCGTTTCCGTTCCTTCCTCCTATTGCCGCAGGACCGTAGCCCTTTACTGGAAAAACCCATTCAGCATCGGAATACTTCTTAATCTTTCCGGAATTAACTTTCGCTTCCATAATATCCCAAAGATGATTCGTGAACCTGTACATGGAGTCCATGGCAGAATTCCGGTCAAGACTTCCCTCACGAACAGACTTCATTATGGGCATCCAACGAGATGCTACATCTTCGTGTGATGAATAAAATTCCTCGTCAGATTCAAGAGTGTTAAGCTTAACAACCAAAGATTTAATCGAAACGCTAATATTTTTCTGACTCTTAATTTTCTTCGTACTTTGCTTAGACGTCTTTTTCTTCTTTGGTGTTTTATCATCTGCATTTTCTGCAAACACCGAAGATGAAAAGAGTATACAGACTATGATCACGAATGCTCTCTTCATTATCTACTCAACTGCTTTTGATTTGAGAAGATCCTGGTAAAGATCATCCGGAATTATGTCGCCACCGTTTACAAGAAACCTTGAAATATGCAGGTGTGTCGGAGACTTCTGCTTGTATGCATTAAGCCCCGATCTTCCTACTTCAGCAATCTTCTGACACGGCTCAACAATATCCCCAAGCTCTATGCTGACTTTGTTGTTATGTGCATAATAATATATTGCATCATCACCCGGATCATATATCATGACAAACTTGCCTCCGCGCAGATCACTCGATGGTTCCCAGTCATTTGATAATGCCACTACAATTCCGCCTGACATCGAAAGCACATCTATTGGATTTCCTGTTCTGTCGTCGTTGCTGTCCTGATTCTTATCATATACAAAAATATCATGTGCCGGATGCCCTCCGTGCTTATTACCCTCAAAAAAATCATATCCTTTTGTAATGTAGCCGCTTCCGTTCTTGCCGCCAATTGAACTCTGACTGTAACCTCTCAGCGGAAAGCAAAAATTTTCTTTTGAATAATCAACTCCGCCTTTTCCGTAATAAAGATTGCTGATCTGTTCCGTCACAGAATTCAATTGCTGTATTGCATCTGATTTACTGATCTTACCGTCTCTGATCATTGTATAGAGTTCATCAAAATCATCAATTGAACTTGTCTGGGCAAAAAGTATATTTATGCCCAAGAAGATAAATAGGAGGATCAGCGGATAAATCTTTGCCGTTCTGATCATTCGTCGATAATTTCAATTTCGTTGCTGACAATCACGGTTCCGTCCGGCTTCAGAGCGCTCACACGGAATTTGCCTGATCGCAGAAATTTAACATTGTTGAAGTACACATAGTCGGCTGTAGGTCTTGTTTCAAAACCAAATGTTTCCTCTACTTCTCCCGTCTTCAGATCAGTTATGTTGATCTTTACTTCACTGACCCCAAGAGTCTTTTTCTCGGGACGCAAATCGACCATTACAGTCAGCGCACCCTGCGTGTATTTCTTTGCCTTTCCAAGGCATTCATCTTTTTCAATGGAGTATTCCTCGCAGAAGTAAAGTTTACTGCCCTGCATACTTCCACAAGAAAAGTTAAAATCAGAACAGCTCATGATCAGCCCTGCAGATATTATCAGGGCCAGAAAAAAGTTGGATTGTGTTTTCATATTGTGTAGCGGCAAATTACCCATATAAACAATCTTTTTCCATACTCAAATCATGATTACAGAATTAATTTCAATCACATCTGTCCAAAACGTTTTACTTGGAAAACAGTTTGCTCGAACCATTTCATAGAAAAAATCATTTTCGAAATCATGATTACAGAATTAATTTCAATAAGAAGGATTTGTCAGTTAAGCAGGCCGGAGAAAGTCGCCTGTCTGCCGTCATACATATCCATATCCGAAGAAAAGAGGACAGGCAAGCCCGCCTAAAAGTAGAGATCATTCAACATCACCCTCACCCCAACCCTCTCCCAAGTGAGGGAGTTTAACAATTCTTGTGCTTTTTAGTCCAGCTTACTGAGAGTGTTTTGACAAGCTGGAATATAATGCATGCACAAAAAAATTATAAAGGAAACAAACGAAATTCTTATGACCAAAATTAAATTATCAATTAATTTCACTGTGTTTTGTCTTTGCCTCTCTTCTGCTGATCATCGGATGCTCTTCATCGCAAATGAGCATGTACAAACCCTCAGACAATTCACCGGGGTGGAGAATTGATGTGATGATAAGCTTGTGGATAAGTTTGACTTCTGAAAACTTTCATTTAACTGCTAACTTACTTCCTGACTATTTGGGATAATATTTCCCAAGCCTCAACAAATTCATGATAATAATTGAGCGACATTAAAGTGTAGTTCATTCCTTCTTATTTATTCCTAATTTTGCATTAACTTCTATTATAAATAATGACTGCTTTGATACACACAAGTCTTTATGAACTCATCTAACAAAAATCCAAATGAATAAACTCGATTACTCAGGAGTAATGCCACACACTCTTGGCTTCGCTTCCCGTCGCGGGAAATATTATGATGTGAATGATATTCTGAAATCAGGTTCACCCTTGAATGAAGATGCTATTGCTAAGTTTGAGAAACTCGATACTGTGTACAGAACACTTTGTGCAGTACTGTTTAACTTTGTCCCAACAAGCGGACATCCAGGCGGTTCAATCTCTTCGGGAAGATTTGTTTCATCAATACTTTATAATAATCTTGACTTCGACATTGCAAAACCTTTTTCAGATGTAAATGACCTGGTAGTTTATGCTGCGGGGCACAAAGCTCTCGGACTCTATGCAATGTGGGCTCTGAGGAATGAAGTCGTAAGAGCATTCAGGAGAGAACTTCTTCCCGATGAAAATCTTCAACTGCGTTTCGAAGATCTTCTTGGCTTCAGAAGAAATCCTACAAATACTCTACCACTTTTTACTAAGTTCAAAACCAAAGCGCTTGACGGACATCCAACGCCGGCAACACCTCACGTGAAAGTTGCTACAGGTGCAAGCGGAGTCGGAGTTCCTGCAGCTTTCGGAGTTGCGCTTGGAGCGCTCGACTATTTCGGAGAGAATGCACCGAAGGTACACGTCGTAGAGGGTGAGGGCGGAATGACACCGGGAAGAGTTGCAGAAGCTTTTGCAGCAGCATCTGCTATGAGATTGTATAATGTCAACCTGCACATTGATTTCAATCAGGCATCAATTGATTCAAACAGGGTTTGCAGAGAGGGCGAGCTCAAAGGTGATTATGTTCAGTGGAATCCTATGGAGCTTTGTTATCTTCACGACTTCAACGTGATCTATGTTGATGACGGAAAAGATTTCAACAAAATCTCCGCGGCACAGGCATTTGCTTTGTCTCTTGATAATAAGATGCCGACTGCGATCGTTTACAGAACTATCAAAGGTTGGAAATATGGGATCGAAGGCAAGGCTTCGCATGGAGCGGGTCATAAGCTGAACTCCGAAGGATTTTACGCCGCATGCAAAGAATTTGAAGACATGTTTAAAGTACAGGTTCCGAGATTTTCCGGCGAAGGAACTCAGGAGAATATCGAGCAATGTTTCTATGACACGTTGCTTACAATACGAAATGCAATTGACAGCGACAGCACTCTTTCTTATTTCGGAGATGCGATAGCAAGCAGTAAGGAGCGGCTATTGGGTCGATGCAGAAAACCGCTGGAGAATGAGCCGAAGCTTCAGCACATTTATGAAGATGAAATTATTTCTGAAAAGAATATTCCCGAAGAGTTGGGAATAAAGCCCGGTGGCACAACAACTTTAAGAGCCGTTCTCGGTTCTTCACTCGGACATATTAATAAGATCTCCAACGGTGCGATACTTGGCGTTGCGGCAGATCTTATCGGTTCTACTTCTGTCAATCTTCTCGGAAGCGGTTTCCACGAAGGCTTTTACGATTCTGTTGACAACCCCGACTCGAGGATATTGGCGATCGGAGGAATTTGTGAAGATGCAATCGGCGGTATGATGGCAGGGCTTTCGGCGTTTGGAAAACATATCGGTGTCAGTTCATCTTACGGTGCATTTATATCTGCGATGGAACATACAGCAGCAAGACTTCATGGCATTGGCGAGCAGAACAAAGTGATGCACTTCGGAGGACATTACAACACATGGATTCTCATCAATGCACATGCAGGACTCAAGACAGGCGAAGACGGCCCGACACATGCTGATCCTCAATGCCTTCAGTTGATTCAGGAAAACTTCCCTCCCGGAATTCTGATAACGCTCACACCGTGGGAACCCGGCGAGATATGGCCATTACTGGTTGCAGGACTCAAGAAACGCCCGGCAATTCTTTCGCCATTTGTCACCAGACCAAATGAGCTCATAATGGACAGAGAGAAACTTAACATCGCTCCGGCAATCGAGGCAATCAATGGCGTGTATGCTTTGAGAAAAGCAGACCCCGGTCAGCAACTCGACGGCTCTGTGATTCTTCAGGAAAGTGGAGTAACGATAGAATTTGTAACAAAGGTACTTCCGAGACTCGACAAAGAGGGCTACAACATTAACGTTTATCACGTCTCAAGCGCGGAACTTTATGATGCCCATCCGAAAGAAGAAAGAGAAGCCTTGCTTCCTTACACTGTCCGCAATACTGCACTCGGCATAACCGGCTTTACACTGCCGACTATGTACAAATGGATCACGAGCTTTGAAGGCAGGTATAATATTCTGCACCCGTTCAGAAAAGGTTACTACCTCGGCAGCGGGACTGCTGAAAGTGTTCTTCACCAGGCAGGGCTGGATGCTGATTCGATGTATGATGAAGTTGTGAAATATATACAGGCGAAGACGGCGGTTGAAAATTGAAAATGGAAAATTGAGAATTGAAAATTGAAAATTGAGAATTGAAAATTGAAAATTGAGAATTGAAAATTTCCGCCGTTGTTGGTCTTAGCCCGCCATAACAGCAGATCTATACAAAGTTTTTAATTACTGGCGGGCGTGACCCCGTCTGCAGAGAATGTACTTGATTAGCCGACTGCGGGCAGGCAACAACTTACTCCTGCCAACCAAGCTCTTAGCAAATTGAAAGTTGAAAGTTAAAAGTTGAAAATGGAAAGTTGAGAATTGAGAGTTGAAGATTCACTATCGCAGCAGAGTTTCACGGTGCTTTTCCTACGCTCCGAGAGAAACGAGCTAGTTAATAGCTGACTAGTAACTCACACTTTGACAATCAAATAGAATGTCAAAGTGAATTAAATGAACGGGGTCATCATGAAAGCAATAGTAGTTTCAATACTGATGTTGATGTTATCGCACTCAATTGTTTTCTCACAAAGCGGCTGGATGCAAATCAACAGCGGCACTTCAAGTTCATTGTCCAATGAATTCTTTCTTAATGAAAATACCGGCTGGATCTGCGGATCATACGGGACAATCATTAAGACCACAAACAAAGGAGTCAATTGGATCCTTCAGCAAAGCAATATGAACTTTGAGCTTAGTGATATTCATTTCATAAATGAAAATACCGGTTGGGCTGCAGGAGGAGTTTTTGTATCGCCCGGAACAACAGACAACAGAATGAATCTCTGCAAGACAACTAACGGAGGGATGAACTGGAATGTGATATTAAATGAAACTGATTTTGACAACCGATTATCTGTAATTTACTTTTCGGATGCTTCAAACGGAATTGCGCTGGGCCGGGGCGGCAATGGTTCAGTTACAACCGGTGTCATCAGAAGAACTTCAAACGGCGGTACCAACTGGTCATACAACGGATTCAGAAGCACCGTCAGAAAACAGATTGATTCACATTCTAATATTTGGATCATCTCAAAATATGCTGATGATACCGGACACGATACTTCCTATCTGCAATACAGTTCTGACTTCGGCATTACATGGAACACTAAACTCAAGACAAGCCAGCATGCCTTTCTTGATTTTAATTTAGTTGATGACAGTACCATAATACTCCTTACGCGCATAGATACAAATGCTTTTGCGAATGGAATTCTTTTAACAACTAACGCAGGAACTGACTGGCGACTTACTGCATTCTTTGCCGGATCCGCAGTGTTCAATCTTGAATTCGTTGATGTCAATACAGGATGGGCTGCAGGTTCAAGAATTTACCGGACAACTGACGGCGGATCAAACTGGCTTGAACAATTGAATGTGTATCCCTTGGACATTAATGGAGTGCTTATGCGTGATTACAAGAGTGGCATAGCGTACGGAGATCAGGGAATTCTATACACAACTTCCACAGGAGGAATAATGAATGCAGTCACTTATTCATCTACAACTCCAAAGGACTTTGAATTATATCAGAATTATCCCAACCCGTTTAATCCAATAACAATCATCAATTACGAAATAAGAAAAAATAGTTATGTCTCTATAAAGGTCTATGATGTCTCAGGTAAATATGTAACGACAGTTGTGAGCGAAGTGAAAAGTGCAGGAAGACACGAGGTTGAATTCAATGCATCTGAACTTTCAAGCGGCTTATACTTCTATTCGCTTTTGATCAATGGAAGAATTGTGAGTACAAAAAGAATGGTTCTTATAAGATAAATTCAGATGCACTTTAGTTTGTTTTCCGACGGCGGAACTCCTAATTCCTAATTCTAAATTCCTAATTCAATTCGCAGGTTGTTGGTGACCCATGGGAATCCACCCCTTTGGGGAAAGTTTGCATGGCTCTGTTTGATCTTAGTCTCTCTCTGATTCGCAAACTTTTGGGGACACCAAACAACGGCGGCGGAATTCCTAATTCCTAATTCCTAATTCTTAATTCCTAATTCAATTTCACCGTCTGCTCTTGATCCCAAGCACTCCAAGCAATCCTCGTGTAAGTTCTCTTACTACTGTGTTGCCGATCGATCTTGCAGTACTGCTTGTCAGAACTTTTTCCACGGTGCTTTTCTCTTCTTTCTTATTACCTGAACTCTTTGCTTCAGATTCACCATTGGCCGCGGCTTCTTCAAGTTTCCTGCTGAGAATTTCATAAGCGCTATCGCGGTCAATCACTTCATTGTATCTCTGAACAATCTTAGAACCGGCAACTATAGAATCAATTTCTTCACTTGTTAATACATCCATTCTTGAAGCCGGCGGGCAAAGTAATGCAGCCGCAAGTGGCGTTGGATTACCCTTTTCATTGAGGACAGTAACAGCAGCTTCACCGATACCGAGCGATGTAAGCAGTGTTTCAAGATCGTAAAAATCTGACAATGGATAGTTCTCTGCAACAAGTTTTATCATCTTTCTGTCCTTTGCCGTAAATGCTCTAAGAGCATGCTGAACTTTCATTCCGAGCTGACTCAGAACCGATGCCGGAATATCTGTCGGATTTTGCGTGCAGAAAAAAATTCCAACTCCCTTCGAACGAATTAGCTTGATGATCGTTTCAATCTGATCCTGCAATGCCTTTGAAGCTTCATTGAATAAGAGATGGGCTTCGTCAATAAATATGACAAGCTTTGGCCTGTCAAGATCTCCTTCCTCGGGAAATGTATTATAAATCTCAACCAACAGACACAAAAGGAAAGTTGAAAACAGTTTCGGCCGGTTCTGAATGTCCGTAAGTCTTAACATTGATATTACTCCCCTGCCCTGATCATCTATCCGCATCAGGTCGTTCACATCAAAAGATACTTCACCAAAGAATGTATCTGCTTTTTGCTGCTCGAGTTCAATTACTTTTCTTAGTATTGTTCCGGTTGAAGTGGTTGAGATCTTGCCGTATGTCTTCTCAATTTCCTCTTTTCCTTCATCTGAAATATACTGAAGCATTTTCTTGAAATCCTTCAGGTCAAGCAGAGGGATCTGATTGTCATCGCAGTACTTGAATATGAGTGAGACAATTCCTGATTGCGTATCATTCAGCTCCAGCATTTTTGAAAAGAGTACAGGACCGAACTCCGAAACTGTTGCTCTCAATCTTGCACCTTTCTCATCAGAAATAGATAAGAACTCGACAGGATATCCGTTTGCCGCAAATGTAATGCCGATCTTATCGGCTCTTTCCTTTATCTTTTCATTATCGGCTCCCGGCCTTGCAATGCCGCTAAGATCACCTTTGATGTCCATCATCATTACAGGTACGCTTGCTGATGAAAGCCCTTCTGCAATAATCTGAAGTGTTTTCGTTTTCCCGGTTCCTGTAGCACCGGCAATTAGCCCGTGACGGTTCATAGTCTTAAGGGGAAGCTTGACACTCACACCTGTGAGGCATTCTCCGCTCAACATAGCACCTCCAAGCAAGATCGCATCTCCTTTGAATGTGTAGCCGGAGTTAATTTCTTCGATGAACTTTTCTTTGTTGTCCACTGTGATTTGTATTTGTTACTTTAGGTTGAATGAAGATTAGAAATTAGAAATTAAAAATAACGGTCTAAGTTTTTCCTAAAGTATTCTTGTTCACATCCGTCCAAAACGTTTTACTTTAAATGCAATTAATCCGAGCCACTTGCAGAGAATAAAATCTTTTCCGCTTTCTTTTGAACCCTTCGGCAAGCTCAGGGCAGGCTCAAAAGAAAGCTTGGCAAAGAAAAGTCGCCCGCTGCCGTATAATTGCCTAAAAATTGCTCGCAATGGCTGCAAGAATTTAACTCCTCGCCCGACAGAAGAGCGCTGTCGGGCTTCGTCAAACAGAAATTCTTGCTACGCCATTGCTCACAATTTTTTTAACGGCAATTATACGAAGGCGGGTTGTTTTTCCAAATCGAAAAAATCCTAATGCTCCAGCTCAATTTCGTTATAATATCGTTGTTGAAAAATGTTTTGGACGTCAATGATTCTTGTTAGAAAACCCCGGTACTTTGTGCATCTTAACTCGCTGCTTGAGAATGAGTACTCTGACAAAACATTAGATGTTAAATCAAGTCTGACAAGTTCGAAAAAGAGTGAGGGAAGATTTCTACAGTGAAATGTTATTTGAGCGCCAACATCTTCTTAACATCAATGACAACTCCGTCAACTGCCAATGAATAGAAATACACTCCGCTCGATAATCCTTCAGAACTAAATTCAACTTGGTAAGATCCTGCAGACTGTTTTCCATTCACCAGTTTTGTTACAAGTCTTCCTGACATGTCGTGAACACTCATATCTATGTAACTTGAGGTAAGTAATCTATAGCTGATCTTAGTACTTGGATTGAATGGATTCGGATAATTTTGCCCAAGATAATAGTCTTCGGCAATTGCAGTTTGATTGCTGATTCCAATTGGAGTCCCGACACCGCCTCCGTTGGTAGTTTTCAGAATCGTTCCGTTATATCCGCTGACATAGCCGGTATTTTCATTAACAAAATTGAGTGAATACAGATCAACCTGAGTATCTGAGTTCAGAGAATCCCAGGTAGTTCCGGCGTTAGTTGTTCTTAGAATGTAACCCGCTTCCCCTGCCATCCATCCTTTGGATTGATTGAAAAACTGCATAGAATAAAGTGTATAACCGGGAGTGAGGTAATCGTCCGTGGTCCAGCTTATGCCTGCATTAGTTGTCTTCATAAACATACCGCAGCATCCGGTAACCCAGCCGGTATTATTCGCGGCGAAGTCAACGGCAAACAACGGATTCGGCATACCGATGGAAATGCTTTCCCAGGTTGTACCCGTGTTTGTTGTTCTGAGAATTGTGCTTTCATTTCCACTGACGACAAACGTGCTGCTGTTTAGAATCTTCACCGCAAAGAAATCTATGACAGCCGGGATGTTGAGAATATTTGTCCAAGTTGTGCCGCCATCTGATGAACGCAAGACCGTGGTCTGATTCCCAGGAATTATTACCGAACCGTCCGGAGCTATGCTAATGTTGTTAAGAGTTATTGAAACACCTGAATTAAGCAACTGCCAGTTGTTGCCGCCGTTGATGGTTTTATACACCCTGCCATTCTCGCCACAGACGTAACCGGTAGTTGAATCTACAAATGCCATGGCTTTGTGCGACCCCGTAACATTGGACAATTCCCAGCTGTTTCCGGCGTTGGTTGTTTTCAGAATTGTATTAAATCCACACGACCATCCTGTATTCTGATCGGCAAAATAAATCGAACGTAATTGAACCTGGACTCCGGAATTTAGATGCGTCCATTGCGCGGTTGCGAAATTTGACAACAAAATAAATGCCGCTGTAAGTAAGAATGACTTTGCCAATGAGAAATTTTTGGGTAAAATATCAATATGAATGGGAAGTTGAAACAAGAAAATTACTCTGATAAAAATTTATTGATTATGCTTGACACTAGCCCGAACGGAGCATTATTTGATCAATGACATTTTCCTGGTCGAGACCGCGACACCATTCACTCGTAAAGTATAGAAGTATATTCCACTGGGCAAGCTCTCAGCTTCGAATCCGACTTCGTGTCTTCCCGGACTCTGGAATTCATTAACAAGCTTTGTTATTTGCTTTCCCGAAATTTCATTTATAACCAATGACACATTGCCTCGACTCCGCAAATCATAAATTATCTTCGTATTTGGATTGAACGGATTTGGATAGTTTTGATGAAGCTCTGCTGAAGAAGGCAAAGCAGTTGTATTACTTCCTATTCCGATGATGTCCGAATACTTTATTGTAGTTATATCATAATCTGTTGAATCACCAAGACTTATACCGGTCACGTAAACACTGCTCTCCTTATCCAATACAATTGAATATATAAAGTCTTCAGGCTCTGCCGTCACTGAATATCTGTCAGACCAGATCATCTGACCCGTCTGATTCAGTTTCTGAATGAAGTAAGTGACTTGTACGCTTCCCCTATCCGAATAACCTCCGACATAAACATTTCCATTGGTATCCACTGCAACTGAATTGCCGCCGTCGCTTCCGTTTGCTGAACCATTAAATAATGATGTCCATTCAAGCGCACCGCTTGAACTGATCTTGAGAGTAAGGATATCTTCCGCACCGAGTCCCGTGCCGTTTCTGCTGGAACCAGTCACATAACAATTGCCGAAATTGTCAGTTGAAATTGATGAAGGTATGTCCGAAAATGTCACGCCATAATGGTTCTGCCAAATAACATTTCCTTCGCTGCTAATCTTTGAAACAAAATAATCCGCGGAACTTGATGCATTCAAAATGCTTCCACTGACAAGAATATTTCCTGAACGATCAAGCTTCATATCCGATGGCCTGTCTGATGATGACGAAGCGTTACCTGAGAAAGTTTTTTCCCAGATCATGTTGAGGGAAGAATCAAACTTTGCTATTGCTATGTCACTGCCGTTGTTCTCAACGGACTTCTCATAAGCCATATAAATACTTCCGGCACTTCCTGCCTGAATGGATATCGGGTAACAGTTACCGAAAGAATTGAGTATCAATTTGCGTTCCAATACTCCGGCTGCTGAAAAAGAAGCCAGAGTTGTTTTGTATTCGTCAGATGAATTTCTCAAGACGCCCGCGCAGACAAAGTTTCCAGTCGAGCCTTCAACAACTGTTTCACCGGATCCTGAACTATATCCCGATTCTTCGATGACTCTCAGCCAAAGTAGATTACCGTTTGGGGAAAATTTGGCTGCAGAAAATTTTGTGTTATTGTCATTTGCAGTAATGAATCCGGTCACATAGATACTTCCATCAATTGACACAATTGCTTCATTGAGCTGATCTGACAAATTTGCTTCTCCGTTGTACCTAGCAGCCCACAATTGATTCCCTTCTGCCGAGTACTTTATTATTGAGAAGTCAGTCAATGTTCCCATACCGATTGAAGAACCGTAGACCAATATGCCGCCATTTGTGACAGGGATCATTCCGGATGCAATGTCAAAACTATTTGCATCGCCATTGTATCTCTGCACCCACTCTCTTTGAACCTGTGCCTCTCCGACTCCCGAAATTGCAACTATTAGAAGCAGTAGTAGAAATAGATTAACTGTTGTTTTCAAATAGAAGACTTTGCTTTCATGAAAGTTATTTTGCTGTTCAATATTTTTCAAAGACATTCAAAATTAGTATTGACAAATCAATTAACGTGACTCATCAGAAATTTCTTGTTTGAACTTAGTCTTGATAAGGTCTAAATTGCACATCAATTTTCGAATTAGCCACTTAACAATGAGTCAGGAAGAAAAAAACTTTGTTGCAATCAACTATATAGACTGCAAGGATCACTATAAACCAAGATTTGAAGAACTATTCGGATCACGTGCCAAAGCTATTGACAGAATGCCCGGATTCAAAAATATGGAAGTCCTGAAACCATCGGACGGCAGCAACATTTATCTTATTGTCAGCCACTGGGAGTCAGAAGACTCGTTCAAAGAATGGACAAAGTCGCCTGAATTTATTGAAGGTCACAAACGCGGGTTTGAAGACATTCGCATTGCAAAAGAAAAAGGCGAAGAAATGCCCATGACTTCAGACTTCAAAACATACAAAGTCATTTCAAGATAATCATCGGCTCTGAAAGATCAGGGTTTGATTAATTGCAGAACTTCGGAAACCACTTTTAATATTCTTCCAGGAAATATTTTCTCAAAACCAGAAATTCTGTTTATCATTGCTTTGTTAGGTAAGCAGAGTGGAACTAATCTTTAACTTCCCCAGATTGCCTTCCCCGCGCGAAATGAATCTAACGAGATAGCGAAACAACATCCCGCAATAGAGAATTTAACTAACATGTAATTTGTCATTCCCGTGTAATGTGCATGACACCCTCACCCCAGCCCTCTCCCACCGGGAGAGGGGTTTGGTCTCTTATTTGTGAATCGATTTCATCATTTTCTCAACTCTCAATTCTCCACTTTCCACTTTCCACTTTCCACTTTCCACTTTCCATTTTCCATTTTCCACTTTCCATTTTCAACTTTTAACTTTCAACTTTCAACTCATATCAATGATCACTTGATAAGTACCATCTTTCTGATATCAGTAAAATCTCCTGCCTCCATTTTATAGTAATAAATTCCGCTGGAGATTCCTTTGAAATCATTTCCGTCAAACTCTATACTGTAGCTTCCTCTCTGCTTAATTCCGTTTACCAGCAATGCAACTTCTTTTCCTAATGCATCATAAACTCTTACTTTCACAAGCCCGTCCTTGGGTACAGTATATCTGATAACTGTTACAGGATTGAAGGGATTTGGGTAATTCTGCTCAAGCGAATACGAAAGTTCATTCCCATTATTTCCGGAGATTCCTGTTGTAGTTCCAAACGGAAAGTTTGTTGAGAATGGAAACGTTGTATAATATGCTTGAACCTGATTTGTATCTGTAATGCCAAGACTTATATTTTGTCCTGAAGCAGAAGCACTTGTCTTTGCCGCAAGTATAAGTGTTCTGGCAGTATCAAGAAACTTGAACTTGAGCGAATCAAATGACAATGGACCATTTACAAAAGGATGCGACCTAAGCTTAATGTCACCTGAGCTGACAATATTATTCCTGTCCTTATCCCAATACAAATCGAATGACAGAATATGTGCAGATGTTGCATTTGTCGTCATTCCAAACTTCAGAGTTTTGAGTGAACCAACTTTCGGATTAACATCAGTGGAGATCCTTATCCCCGCAAGCTCTCTGGCTGTATCACTTGCTGTAACTGTATTGTTAATGACCATGTTGCTTCCACCGTTAATTCCGGCAAGCGTAAACTTTGGGGAAGTTGTTGCCGCAAGTGCATCAATTCTTCCCGTTCCATATCTGGGATCTTTTCCGGCAGCGCCTTTCTCAACAGATGTAAGTTCAATCACCTTGCTGACGTCTTGCGGAAGCATTTCGGGATTCACTGACAACATAAGCGCTACACATCCTGCAGAATGCGGTGTTGCAGAAGATGTTCCGCTGAATGATTGGTAGCCTGTTCCTGAGCCCGCAGTTGATGTTGAGCCGTTTCCGGGAGCAGAAACATCGGGTTTCAGAAGTCCCATTGAATCAGGTAATTCGACAGGCGCAACGCGGCTGTATGGATAATCTTTATGACTCGAATCGGTTGGATAAGTATAAGCTCCCCATAACTCCCAGTTACCCCATGTGGCAGGACCGGAAGGTGATGATGAAGAAATCACATCAGTCTGGCAAACAACATTTCCAACTCCAATGACTCCGCTCACATTTCCTCTTTTCAATTGTTCCGGATGTAGCCATGGCGGCGGGATATTACCCGCTGTTGAAATGTTCAGCGGAACGGGAGCGCTTGAGTTTCCGCCGTCATTACTAGTAGAATTTGTAATGATCATTCCTCCGGCCAGGGTCATGTCCGTTACCAGTCTCATTTGTGAATAATTCGGTTTCGGATTGAAGTACCATTTCCAGCTTAATGAACTCGTAGCAACATCGGCACCCATTTGCAAAGCATATTGGAATGCAAGATATTGAGCCGCTTCACCGCTACCGTTTCTCATCGGAATTCCCTTTGCTCCGGGAGCAACGCCTGTCTGTGTTCCGCCTGTACCGTCACCCACAACATGCCCCATGGTAGCAGAACCATGTGAAGCTGCGGTGACATTGTAATTGTTAGTAGTAAAATCCCAGCCAATAAGATCATCTATCTTACCGTTACCGTCATTGTCAACTCCATTAATATCTCCCGCATCAAATGTTGAACCGGTTCCGGATACAATCTCCAGTGTCTTTCCGTTGCCGTTAGCATCTTCACCAAGATTCTGCCACATATTTCTTACAAGATCAGGATGCTTCCAATAGAATCCATCATCTGCATTTGCCACTATTACGCCGCTGCCTCTGTTTCCCAAAGCCCAGACCTGATCGGCTTTCATCAGAACTACTCCCGGTTCCGGAGCTACCGTCATTGTGTTTGGCAATGCCTCAATGAACGGAGGTGACGGCTGTTTGCTGTCGTGAAGCATTTCGGACGGGAACTCAGGATCAAAACAAATCAATTTAACATTGTCAAAAGCAGCAAGATCGTTAATCACTTGAGATGCCGCAGAAGTGACAATTGAATTTGTCAGCCATAGAACTTCATAGCCGTTAATTGTGCCTTCAGAAGTTCTTGCATTCAGAAATTCACGAACATTTCTTTGGTAATTGTCCGCATAACCCTGCAGCCTTTCGATTACAATTCTTCTCCGCTCATCTTTTGGTGTGTCGTAAGAGATGAATGAAAAATCATTCAGGGTAAGGTGCTCATTGAAAAGTACATAGATATTAAGTTTCGTATTCTCCGAAGCCTGATCCATTCTTGTTTGAAGCTCTTCATGGATTTTTGGAGATTTTGAAAATGAATTGCCGGTAATCAGCAATGCTATTACAATAAGGAATGCAGCTTTCATGATTTTTAATTTTTTTTCAAAGTTAGTCATGCTGAAGTGTTTATCAAGTTAAAAAATGTTGCAGAGCTTGTTGGTTGCAGTTACCTCTTGGCACATCTGAGTCATTCAATACATTGTATGTCTATACCAATTAGTTTAATTTTGTACATTAAAACTATGTCATACAATATTGCTTTCCTTTCAATCATTTCATAATTAATGTTGGTAAAATGTCTGTAGGAAATTTTAATACTTTTTTGTAAGCTTCTGCTGTTCGCTATACTCTTCATTCCTGTAGGATCGAATGCTCAGAAATCAGGCGATGAAATTGCAAAGCAGTTGGCAAATCCCATTGCTAGCCTTATAAGTGTACCATTTCAGAGCACTTTTCAGTTTGGAATCGGCGGGATGGATGGATACAGATATTTGATGAACTTGCAGCCTGTCATACCGGTATCACTGGGCAAAGGACTTAACCTAATAAACAGGATCATTGTACCGGTTGTAGTACAAAACAGAGCCGTTGATATGGAAAGACAAAATGGATTGGGTGATATAGTTTATTCTGCCTTCTTCTCACCGGCATCCGGGGGACTTACATGGGGTGTTGGTCCGGCATTCTCAATCCCGACGGCAACTAATGAGCTTCTTGGTTCCAAAAAACTTCTCATTGCTCGCTCACCCGGCAGCTGGACTGTTGGTATGCTTGCAAACAACCCTGGTCAGTTGCAGGAGATGAGAACAGACC
This sequence comes from Ignavibacteria bacterium, assembly GCA_016704345.1. GTDB lineage: Bacteria > Bacteroidota > Ignavibacteria > Tepidaquicellales > Tepidaquicellaceae > JADJAH01. Next base: position 42,281 of record JADJAH010000017.1, read on the forward strand.
CGATATTAATTCATTATTCGCTCAGCCCTTTGTTACATATAATTTTGAGGGAGGACTTGGATTCGGAGCATCATCTGAAAACGTTTATGATTGGAAGGAATAAGCGTCTTGCTTCAGGGCTTGTTGCACTGAATCTTACGCAGGTGTTTAAATTTGGTTCTAAGCAAGTGGCAAGCTTTGTTGCCGCCCCGGTGTATTATTATTCCAGTAATGCCGTGAACAGGCCGGAGTGGGGAGCTAAGTTTGCGTTGACGCTTGTTTTCCCAAAATAGAGATTTAATCAACATGATTTTGCATAATAGTATGATTTGGTCATTGAATTTAATTGTTGTTAGTGATATGACTTTGACAAGAAATATTTGTCGAGTCACATTCATTAAAATCTTTCCAATTCGATTTGAAAGAAAAAATGAAATCCCATTTTTCAAATTGCTAAATTGCAATGATATTTTCAGGAAAGAAATGGTTTATAAATGTCTCTGACATTAATTCATTATAATCATGTTTGAAGAGTTTTTTCATTCAGTAGTAGAGAGTATTGCTGTAGGCATTGAATTTCTTGCCGTTGTCCTGATTGCAATTGTTTTCGTGTACGCGCTGATAGGAAGTGTTCTTCATATTGGCAAGAGGGATATTACGGTTTACCGCCGTTATAAGATAATGATAGCCAAGGTCTTGCAGACAGGTTTGGAGTTTCTTGTAGCCGCAGATATAATCAGGACTGTGATAGTTAAGCCGAATCTTGAGGAAGTTCTGGTCCTGGCTTTGCTGGTTGTAGTTAGGACATTTCTAAGCTGGACTCTTACGCTTGAGTCTGAAGGCAGATGGCCCTGGCAGCCTGAAACTGAAGAAACTAAATCTATTATTGAACATAACAAAGAATAGCATACAGTGGAAGAATTTTTTACCCGCTTTTTCGATAATCTGGGTTTGAAAACCGAAGGTCCGATGAAGTTTCGATTCATACTTCAGCCGCTTATGTCACTCATACTGGCATTTAAAGCCGGATTGAGAGATTCTAAGAAGGGCCAGGTTCCATTTTTCTGGGGGCTCATATCTCAGAAAGGTGAACGAAAAGATCTTATTCAGGAAGGATGGAAAGACCTGGCAAAGTTGTTTGTAATTGCATTGGTGCTTGACATCATAGTTCAACTGATTGTTCTTAAGACCGTTTATCCGCTTGAAGCAGTCTTGACTGCTGTATTGCTGGCATTTATTCCATATCTGATATTCAGGGGTATCTTTAACAGACTTTTTTCATTTCTCAAAAAAGACAAATGACGGACACAAAGATTAAGAAATCTGCTGATGAACTTGCGCAAGACAGAACTAATCTCGCTTACGAGAGAACTGCTCTTGCAAACGACCGGACACTAATGGCATGGATAAGAACTGCAATCTCATTAACATCATTCGGTTTCACAATTTATAAGTTCTTTGAAGAGATTGTGAAAAGTGAGAACATCATTGTGAAGCATTCGTTTTTTTCTCCACGGATCGTAGGAATGATACTGATAGGTATAGGATTCTTCGGATTACTGTTCGGATATATTCAGTATAAGTCAGACATGAAGAGATTGAACAGTGTGTATGAGGGAATACCTAAGTCACTCACTGCTCTTTTTGCAATGATGTTCCTAATGCTAACGCTTATGCTTTTTCTGGCAGCATTGTTTAGGCAATAAATAGAAAGTAGTGTAACTAAAAATCAATCAAAAACAAAAAACCAAAAAAATGAAAAACATTCTTACTGCTTTTTTTGTAATAGTTGTATTAGCACTTTCCGTTGGAGAGTCTAACGCACAGTGGAGAGCAAATCTTTATGGAGGATATGGATTTGATGACAACATTGAAGTAAGGACAGACAATGGTGCATACTTTAACGGCGACATAAAAGGAACTGCCTTCTGGGGCGGCGGCTTTGAATATGTACTTCAAAGAAACTACGGAATTGAATTGCTTTACATGAGGGAAGACACCGATGTGGAGATCAAGTACACATACAACGCCAGTCTTAGAGATACCGGTTATACCCCGGGACTTGGAGCAAACTTTATCATGCTCGCAGGTAACGGATACACACAGATTCCGAATTCACCATTGGAACTCTTTGGAAGCATTATGTTTGGTATGGGAATTTTTGATAACAAAGATCCACTTCCTTCAGCAACGGAAACATCTACTACTGAATTCGCTTATGGATTCAGAGCAGGTACAAACATCTGGTTCTCAAACTCAGTTGGAATCAAAATCATGGGACAGCTATTATCTGCAGCTCAAGCATTCGGCAGCGGCTTTTATGTCGGCACCGGCGGTGTCAGCGCAGGTGTGAATCCGGAATCTTCAATGCTTCAGTTCGGAGTTGGAGGCGGTTTGACATTCAAGTTTGGCGCTACAAAGACCAAAAAGATGAAAGCACCAAGAATGTAATTCCAGTTTCAACATATTACAAAAGATAATGTCGTCAACAGAGAACAACATATTAGGAAACGAAACAACAGGGATGACTCCACCATCCGAGAATATGATTTGGATTCCCGGGGGTTCATTCATGATGGGTTCAAACAACCATTACGAAGAAGAAGCACCCGCACACAAAGTAACTGTTGACGGGTTCTGGATGGATAAGTATGAACTGACCAATGCGGAGTTCAAAAAATTTGTTGACGAGACAAGCTATATAACTTTCTGCGAGAAGCCCCCGAATCCCAACGATTATCCGGGGGCTCTTCCGGAAATGCTGGTTCCTGCATCAGTGGTTTTTCTTAAGCCCGATCATGCTGTCAGCAGAGACAATGTTTACAATTGGTGGACATATATTCCCGGCGCAAACTGGAAACATCCTTTCGGTCCTGATTCATCAATAGAAGGCAAAGAAAATTATCCTGCAGTTCAACTTGTGTATGAAGATGTTGAAGCTTATGCAAAATGGGCGGGCAAGGAGATTCCGACTGAAGCTGAATGGGAATTTGCCGCTCGCGGCGGACTCGAAGAAAAAGAATATGCATGGGGAGATGAGATGTATCCGGATGAAAAAGCAATGGCAAATACATGGCAGGGCGAGTTTCCTTACGAGAATACCTTAGCCGACGGCTATGAACTGATCGCGCCTGTTGGAAGTTATCCGCCAAACGGTTACGGGCTTTATGATATCATAGGCAATGTCTGGGAATGGACCTCTGACTGGTATCAGCAGCATAACAAGTTCAAGAACAGTTGCTGTTCTGAAATCAATCCGAGAATTGAATCAAAAGAATTCAGCTTCGACCCAAGAACGCCGGATGTACTGATACCGAGAAAAGTAATGAAAGGCGGATCATATCTTTGTGCTCCGAGCTATTGCAGAAGATACAGACCGGCTGCAAGAATGGCTCAGCCGATAGACACTTCAACGTGCCATCTTGGATGCAGGCTGATTGTGAGACCCGGCAAAAAATAGCTGCGCTGATTCACAAATATATTTGTCCAAAATTCTTCTTGCCTTTTACCTCTTTAGCAACTGAACTTTTCTTTATAGCTTTCGAAATTTATATTTCTTTGTGCAAAGAATATTGACTTTGTGTTCCATAACTCATCGGTATTCTTTTCAGATTGGTCACCAATATTTTCTCAAACACAGTACGAAGAGTTTAGCAATTTTTGAATTGCTGATTCAGTTAGCTGTCATCGGTATGAAATGATAATTGAATTTCCTTCTATTAAACTAAGTCACAAAGCCGCAAACTATTCCGAACAAATTATGTTTGAAAGGTTTGTTAATACAGACAAGAATACTTAATTTTGCCTTCCCAAATAGAGTCATTGAAAATGAAAGTTTTTTTGACCCGGTCGCTGTTTTTATCGTTACGTTGTTTTATGATTCCGAATTACTTTCTTTAGATTTCTTTCTAAGTACTTAAATAACAAATCAACAATAAAACATGGCAAAAGCAAAAGGTAACAAGAAGCCGAACATCCTCATTATCTGGGGAGATGACATCGGACAGACAAACCTGAGCTGTTACAGCAAGGGTCTTATGGGTTACAGGACTCCAAACATAGATCGTATCGCGGCTGAAGGAGCGATCTGCACAGACTATTACGGCGAGCAGAGTTGTACTGCCGGAAGATCAGCGTTTATTACCGGTCAGTGTACTTACAGAACCGGACTCTCCAAAGTAGGTATGCCGGCAGCGCCGCAGGGGCTTATGGCAAGAGACGTAACTATAGCTCAGATGCTGAAAAGCTTAGGCTACAAGACAGGTCAATTCGGAAAGAATCACCTTGGCGACAGAAATGAATTTCTTCCGACGGTTCATGGCTTTGATGAATTCTACGGCAATCTCTATCACCTTAACGCAGAAGAAGAACCGGAGCATGAAGACTATCCAAACGCGGAAGACTTTCCCAACTTCAAAAAGAACTTCGGACCGAGAGGTGTGCTACATTGCTATGCAACAGACAAAGACGACAAGACTGTTGATCCGAGATTCGGCAAAGTAGGAAAGCAAAAGATCGAAGACACCGGAGCACTCACCAAGAAGAGAATGGAAACCATTGATGATGAGACATGCAAAGCTGCAAAGGATTTCATAAAGAGAGCACATAAGGAAGATGAGCCGTTCTTCTGTTGGTTCAACACAACTCACATGCATGCTATTACACACGTCAAGCCAAAGAGCAAAGGTCAGGCAGGAAGATGGCAGTCAGAGTATCACGACACAATGATCGATCACGACAAGCATGTCGGCGAGATGCTTGATCTAATTGACGAACTGGGACTTGCCGAAGATACATTTGTAATGTACAGTACAGATAACGGACCGCACATGAATACCTGGCCCGACGCAGCAATGACTCCTTTCAGGAATGAGAAGAATTCAAACTGGGAAGGCGCATTCAGAGTGCCCGCGATGTTCAGATGGACCGGACACATTAAGCCGGGAACAGAAAAGAACGGCATCATGAGTCATCTTGATATGTTCCCAACCATTCTCTCAATTGCGGGAGATTCTGATGTAGTAGAAAAACTGAAGAAGGGGTTGAATGTCAATGGGACGAAATTCAAAGTTCATCTCGACGGATATGATCAAAGCGCATACCTGACCGGGCAGAGTGACAAGAGTCCACGGGAGGGATTCACTTATTTCAGTGACGAAGGAGACATAGTAGGACTTAGATTTGATAACTGGAAAGCAGTCTTCATGGAACAAAGAGCTCAGGGAACATTGCAGATATGGCTAGAGCCGTTTGTAAAATTACGCGCCCCGAAATTGTTTAATCTAAGGACCGATCCTTACGAGAGGGCTGATACTACATCAAACACTTATTTTGATTGGTACTTCAAAAGAGCGGGCTTTATTCTCGGCGCGGCTCAGAAATTAGTTGGTGACTTCATGGCAACATTCAAAGAATTTCCGCCGAGCCAGAAACCCGGAAGCTTTACGATTGAGCAAGCCGATGCGATGATGACGCGGTCATTATGATACTCTGACCGGCTTTTTTTACAATTATTCTGAAGTGGAAGTTGAACAGTATATCATTTGAAAATTGTCAGGATTAATTTGCAGCACTTTCAAACGCAAATTGATCTGTAAACAAAATGCGAATTATGAGCAAACCATCACACAAGACTTCAACAATTTCAATCATTGTATTTTTTTCAATATTCATGATGCATGCATCTGCTAAATCTCAGGAGATTGAACCAAGAGCTTATTCCAATCTTCCCGAAGGATCTAACTTTGCCGTGCTCAACTACAGTTTCACGAACGGCAACATTATCAGTGATCCCGCTGCACCGATAAAGGAACTTGAACTTTCCGCAAACAATATCGTGTCAGGATACATGAGGACCTTCAGTCTGTTTGGAAAACTCGCGAGGGTACAGTTAACGATTCCTTACACTTTTCTTAGCGGCACTGCCAAACTTGCCGGGAAGGATACAACAGGAACAAGAGCCGGATTATCTGACTCAAGAATAAGATTCGGAATAAACTTCATTGGATCACCGGCATTGAATATGAAAGAATTCTTGAAGTATAAGGATGAAACAATTGTTGGTGCAAGTGTAATAATTTCAATGCCTACAGGACAATATTTTGAGGATCGGCTGATTAATCTTGGCACAAATCGCTGGGGATTCAAACCTGAGATAGGGATTTCAAGAAGGTTCGGAAATTTTTACAGTGAGCTGTATGCCGGAATATGGTTCTATACTGCTAATACAGAATATCTTAAAACAAATGAAGTAACTACCGATCCCCTGCTTGCTGCACAGGGACATTTGAACTATGTCTTTCCAAATACTATGTGGCTTGGAGTGAGTCTGGGTTACGCAAGCGGCGGTGAAACAAATGTAAACGGCAAGCCTTCCGATACAAAGCAAGACAACTGGAGATTGGGCGCAACATTCTCATCACCGCTCAGCAGACATCTTTCTGTAAAACTTCAGTATCATGCAGGAGCAGTTGTAAGAAGAGGTTCTGACTTTGATTTGTACAGTGCAACTCTCCAATACTTCTGGTTATGAGTTCAGAATAGGCAAGTTTGGATTTACATCTACCAAACTCAAAGTCTTTCGATGTTCATTCGCTGTAATCAATTTCAATTTTACTCAATCAAAAAGTTAATCACACTAAACACTAAAATGAAAGAAGACATCTTAAAATCCTGGAACGATTCTACTGCCAGAAAATCAATCATTGAATTTGTAAAGAATGTAACAACAGAAGGAAGCACTGATTTCGTACCGATAAAAGACAGAGTCGCGACTTTTGATAATGACGGAACCCTTTGGTGCGAACAGCCTTTGCAGGTTCAGTTTTTCTATGTCATAGACAGGATAAAAGTGATTGCCGAATCAAATCCTGAAATGAAAGACACACAACCCTTCAAGGCATTCCTTGAGCAGGATCTTAAGACTATCTCAACCTTCACAAAGCAGCAATTGATGGAATTTCTCTTTACCGCAATGGGTGAGAAGACTCCGGAAGAACTTGCTTCTGCAGTGAAGAATTGGTTTGAAACTGCAAGGAATCCTAAGTTCAATTTCTCTTACTATGATTGTGCATTCAAACCGCAGCTGGAGCTGCTCGACTACCTGAGGGCAAACGATTTCAAAGTTTTCATCGTATCGGGCGGAGGGATTGAATTCATGAGAGTGATCTCCGAGAAAATATATGGAATTCCGACAGATTGTGTTATCGGCTCTAGTGTAAAGACGGAAATAGTAATGAACGGAACTGTTCCTGTTATAAACAGGCTGAAGGAGCTCGCAAACTTCGACGATCGCGAGGAAAAAGTTCTTAACATTCATCTTCATATTGGCAAACGCCCGATACTTGCATTCGGAAATTCAGATGGTGACTTAGCCATGCTTCGTTACACACTTGCAGGAAACGGAAAGAGACTTGCGCTTCTTCTTCATCATGATGATGCTGAAAGAGAAGTTGCCTATGATCGTGATTTCAAAATAAGTCCGTTGAATGAGGCGCTTGATGTTGCCGCAGCCGAAGGGATTCAGGTGGTAAGCATGAAGAATGACTGGACAAGAGTCTTCTAAGCCGAAAAGGAAATATGATTGCAGACACTAAACATAAATAGATTCTGATTCACAAATGTTATCAACTTAGTGTGAAATTCTAGCTAAAATTCCCGCCAGATGCGCCGCGTCTTCTGCTCCCGCCATGATCACTTTAAGTTACGTTTTTCTCTGTGTAACTCTGTGAAATCTCCGTGCTACTCTGTGTAAAGTGCTCTTTAAAATGTTTGATTAATCGTGTCAATAATATTATCGTAAATGATAATTCGATTCACAAATTCAAAAATCTTTCCAATGTTTTGAACTCAAGAGTATTGGATCACTTTGAGTTAATGACTAATATGCCACCTAAAAATTGCAGGCACTTGAATTTCTTAGAGTTCCAATGCAATCAATTCTAAAAACGTAATTCAAACCAAAAAATCGGAAAGGAAAATTTTATGCGCAAAGTAATTTCTTCAACTGCATTAATTTCATTGGCAGTTTTCATATTGTCAGGATGTTCAGGAAGCAAAGATGTAGCTCCAAGTGTAACAGGATTGGTTTCAAAGGAACTTGGCATGACAAAGTCGCAGACAGAAGCCGGCATGGGAGCACTAATGATGATGTCCAAGGACAAGCTGTCACCTGAAGATTTCACAAAGCTAGCCAAAGACATTCCGGGAGCAAATAGTATGATGAAGAAGGCAACAGACCTCGGGGCAATTCCCGGATCAATGGGTTCAACAGCAGATATACTTCAGCTGCTATCGAAACTCGGTGTCAGCCCTGTTACTGCTGCAAAATTTATCCCTACGGTTCTTAATGTTACGAAGGAACTTGGCGGTGGTGCATTCGGATTGCTTTCAAAAGTTTTCTAAAGATTCTGTTTCATCTATCTCTTAGTTTCAATTAGTTGTGGTTTACTACTTGCAGAAAAGTGACTGAGTTAAGAGTCATTTTTTCAATTCCTGCAAATTAGAATTTCAATAAGAGCTCTCGTATTTCTAACTAGCCCGGTTTGATCATTCAATCCGGGCTTTTAATTTTTTAAAGGTCAACTGCTTTTAAATAATTCAGACTCATACTATTTCATGTTAGTTAGCATGGCAATCAAGATTATTCTGTGCCGTATCAAAGATAATACCAGAGTTACAACTTCGTTGTATAAACAATTGAAGTGAATTATTTTAGAACAATCAATATTAGTTAATCACTTAATTTCACCCGCAATTTTATAAGTTATGCATAGTACTCTTTTGGCAATGATTGCTCTGTTGATTTTCCAATGTCAGACGTATGCATTTAACCCAACAAAGTCCGATCTAAAATCACACGGAATGAAAAGTTTAAGTGATACACTTCAATCCCGGGAATGGGCCCTGCAGTTCGCGGTCTCTGATTTACTGGACATTAAGAACATTGCGGGGCAGATTAATTTAAAGAAGCACTTTTCAATTAAGTTTGCACTGAGGTTAGGACTAAATGTTACTTTCAAATATGTTGAGAACGAAGGCAGCAAATCTTTTTCACGAACAGACCTGGGCACAAATCTTCTTGTTCAATATTATGTCACACCGAAGAAGAAATTTAATTTCTATGCATTAGGAGGGATTCAATTTAAGTACGCGAAATATGACAATGCAATTTCGAATGACGGTAATCCCGACGAGTTGTACAATTATGGTATTGGGTTGGGAATGGGTGTGGAGTACTTTGCATTTGAAGCATTGAGCTTGTTCTCGGAATACGGGGCTGTTATATCTTATTCAAGGCAGATTCAGATTAATGAAAATTCAGACGAGTCTCATGAAAGTGTAGTCTTCGAAGATGCTCCGCTAAGTTTTGGTATTTCCTTCCACTTCTGAATTGGTTCCGGATTTTTTCAGTGCAGGATCAATTTTCTTTAACCAATTCATCTTTTACTTCTAACTGCTCACCTATTTTCAGAACTCTGACATGCTTTTTATATTTGTCGTTCGTGAGAAGCATTCTCTCAAGAACGGGATATTGTTTATTCGGATCTGTGAATGTTCCGTAATGAACCGGGAAGATCAGTTTCGAATCTGTGTCATCAAGTATGCTCAGAATTCCCTTTGGCATTAAATGATGTCCGCCCTGATTTATCTCATCACAATCATTGCAATAAATAATCGGAACAACTGCAAGATCAATTTCATATTTCGAACCCAGGTACTTGAAGAATTTTTCATCGTAAGATGTGTCACCGGCAAAGTAAACCGTAACGTCTTTGTATTTTATTATATAGCCTGAATAGCCGTCCTTCTGCCAAAGCTTTCCGTCAAGTCCGTATCTGCCGCCCCAGTGATTTGCGGCAACGGAAGTGATCTCAACACCGTCTATGATCTTTGTCTCCCCAGTATAACTTTTCGACATTCCGTCCCACATTTCAAATCTGTGATACTTCATGTTATAGTCAGGGAGATAGTTTTCAACTCCTTCCGGAAAAGCAAGCGCACTGCCGGGGAATCTCTCTTCTATCTTACCGAGTGACCCAAGGTCAAGATGATCCATATGTGAGTGTGAAATCAGGACAATATCACATTGCTCAAGATTGTCCAGATCTATTCCCGGTTCCATATAACGCCTCAAAACTTGCGCGACGTTGTTGCTGAAAAGCGGATCGGTGATTATGACTTTGTCGTATATCTGCAGCAGGACTGTTGCATGTCCAACCCAGGTTGCAGAGAGCCTTACATTCTCATTGATCGGATCGCTGATCTTATTTTTTACAACGAAAGGATCGGACATACTCCTTTCAAAGTTGTCCGCAACGTCTTTAACAGATTGACATGAAGAAAATGAAAGAGCGGCAGTTATTACTGCCAAAAGAAGATATCTCAACTAATTGATTTGATTTCTGATTACCTGTGAAAACCGCCAAGCGGTTTCATTATTTTTGCACCGATACCGGTCAGTGCTTTTGTTGCTGTCTCATCCGGGCTGCCATAGACAACAAACTTTTTAATATCCAGCATTTTCATAAACCTCGATGCAAAGTTCTTTCCAAAATTATCAAGATGTGCAAGCGTTGCTGCCGAATCTTTGTATCTCTCGTACAACGTCACATTCTTTCCATCTTCGCTAACATGCCATTCATAGCCTATTGTTCCAGGCTCGTTTGCCATTGTTTGCTCTATCATTTCATTCATCAAAGCTTTGACATTCTCAAGCTCACCTTCTTTTACTGATGTATCAAGAATCCAATAGACATTCTCAGTCATATTTTTACCTTTGTGTTTTATTAATTTGTTGGAATGAATATATTAAAACAAGAGTAGTCAAATCAGGTCGGAATTTAAAGTGAAATTCACTTCCAAAGGCCGTCTACAAAGAAACAAAAAGCAATTAAACCAAACTTGAACATTTTGAGAATTCATATTTTCATCGTGGCTGTACTTTTCATAAAATTCGCTGCAGTTACATTCGGTAATGCACAAGAAAACATTTACAATTCTCCGATTGACAATGCAACGTTAGTCAAGTCATCTGAAAAAGTTATTGTTCGTTTCATCAGTGAGAAAGTATCTTCAGCAAGCAATTTTGAGCTATCAGTTACCAAGTCAGACGGGTCAATAGTGGAAGGTGTCACAAACATTCTGAATGACGGCATGACATTAGTCTTCGATCCTAAGAATGACTTTGATGCAGGAGATCAGATCTCAGTGAGATTATCGAATAAGAATCAGAACAAACTTGTGAAGCAGTTTTCATTCTCTGTTGATCCATCACCAATTAATGAATCAGACAGAATTAGAAATATTGAGAGAATCAGAAGGGAAGAGTTTGGATTTGATTACAGATTGAAACAAGAAAGCATAAAATCAATTGCTGCGCTTCCGGTAATTGAACCGGAAATAACTATCCATGTAAATAATAATCCGGCTCCGGGTACAATTTTTTTTGGAAATTTTGCTGCTAATCCCCACCTGGCTGCAATGAAGAGCACGGGAGAGTTCATGTTCATAAGACAGATGCCCTCGCCCTGCTATGACTTTCGGGTTCAGGAAAATGGACTTCTCACTTACTTTCAAAACTTTGGGCAGAAATATTACGGGATGGATTCAAATTATAATGTCGTTGACAGTTTCTTCACCGGCAATGGTTATGAGACAGACCTCCACGACTTAAGGCTGTTGAGCAACGGCAATGCTCTCTTGATGAGTTACGATGTGAAGATAATTGACATGAGTCAGATAGTTCCGGGAGGTCAGAAAGCTGCTGAAGTAACCGGACTCATTATTCAGGAGGTGGATCCTCAAAGAAATGTTGTATTCCAATGGAGAAGTTGGGATCACTTTCAAATCACTGATGCCGACAGTGTAAATTTGTCGCTGGGGGCTATAGACTATTGCCACGGCAATGCTTTGGAAATTGACTATGACGGGAACATAATTCTCTCCAGCAGAAATATGTCTGAAATAACTAAGATAAGCCGAAGCACGGGAAACATCATCTGGAGGCTGGGTGGAAAGAATAATCAGTTCACATTCATTAATGATCCGATAAAATTCTCATATCAGCATGCAATAAGACGCACTGCAGCAGGTACCTATACTTTATTTGACAACGGCAATTTCCATGTCCCGAAATTTTCAAGAGCGGTTGAATATGTGATAAACGAGAATAACATGACTTGCGAGCTAATATGGGAGTTCAGAAGAGATCCTATCATTTACTCTTTTGCAATGGGCTATGCAGAGCGGCTCCCAAACGGCAATACATCTATTTCGTGGGGATTCAGCAACACAACTTATACGGAAGTTACACCAGCCGGCGAAACTGCATACGAGTTTAGCCTTGGCAATCTTAGCTACAGTTACAGGGTCGTCAAAGAAAACTGGTTTATGAAGCCATTGAGTGTTAATCAGCAAACTGCTGAAGAGTTCGATTTGACATATAACTATCCAAATCCATTCAATGGAAGCACTGTCATAAACTTTACTCTTCCAAACAGTTCAAATGTTTCGCTGACGGTTTATGATGCACTCGGCAAAGAAGTTTCCAAACTCATTTCCAACCAATTTACCAGAGCAGGGAAACATGAGATCCGGTTTGTTGCGGATAAATTCTCAAGCGGACTATATTACTATTCACTTAGAACAGAAGCCGGAACCAAAGTTCATAAGATGATGCTTATCAGATAGCTGTTATCCTTAGACATAGTGGTCATGGTCACAATAATAAAGAAAATATTCCTAAAAATTCCGATTATTTTGCAAATGCTTTTTGAGTTCTGAATAAGTAGATTTAAGTACAGAAAGCAAATCGCATTTTCATCATAAACAAATCATTCTATTTATCGAAGTTTTCTGCTTCAATAATTTTGCAGATAAGAACAAAAACTTTTTTAACAAACTAACCAAAATGGAAAGGAACCAAAGATGGCAATGAAAGAATACGTACCGGGTTCAGCATTTCCCGGCGTAGTAGGACGCACGTTTGACCAGTCAAGTCCGGCCTGGCCAAAGCCGAACAGAGCAAAAGAAGGAGCTCCCAATGTATTGTTTATCGTTCAGGATGATACAGGCTTTGGTCAAATGGGTTGCTTCGGAGGTCTGATAAAGACTCCAAACATTGATATGCTTGCTAAAGAAGGACTAGTCTATAACAACATGCATACAACGGCTTTGTGTTCTCCGACAAGGTCATGCATTATTACAGGCAGGAATCACCATTCAAATGCAATGTCATGTATCACCGAAGGATCCACGGGTTATCCCGGAGGAAACGGATACATTCCTTTTGAGAACGGATTCATCTCGGAAATTCTCAAAGAGAACGGATACAATACATATGCATTAGGTAAGTGGCATCTCACACCGGCTGAGCAAAATTCTGCAGCAGGTCCTTATGATCGCTGGCCGTTGGGAAGAGGTTTTGAGAGATATTACGGATTCCTCGGAGGAGATACTCATCAGTACTATCCGGAATTGTATTACGACAATCATCAGGTAGAACCGGAAAAAACTCCTGAAGAAGGATATCATTTAACTGAAGACATTACCGATAAGGCAATAGGCTTCATCGCTGATGCAAAGCAGATAGCACCGAACAAACCATTCTTCATGTATTTCTGCCCGGGTGCAGGACATGCTCCTCATCATGTTCCAAAAGAATGGGCTGACAAGTACAAAGGCATGTTTGATGACGGCTGGGATGCATACCGAGAGAAAGTATTTGCAAGACAGAAGGAACTCGGTATAATTCCAAAAGATGCAGAACTATCAAGACACGATCCTGATGTTCAAAATTGGGAAACTCTGTCTGCAGATGAAAAGAAATTGTATGCAAGAATGATGGAGGTCTTTGCCGGATTTCTTGAACATACTGATTATCATTACGGCAGACTGTTCCAGTTTCTGAAAGACATTGGTGAGTATGACAATACGATCATAATGTTTATCTCAGATAACGGCGCAAGTTCGGAAGGCGGACCCACCGGTTCTGTCAATGAAAATAAATTCTTCAACAATGTTCCTGATGATCTGAAGCAAAATCTTGCAGCGATTGATGACATTGGCGGACCAAAGTATTTCAATCACTATGCATGGGGATGGACATTTGCAGGCAATACTCCTTTCAGAAGATGGAAAAGAGAAACTTACAGAGGCGGAATCAGCGATCCGTTTGTTGTGCACTGGCCAAAAGGAATTAAGTCCAAAGGGTGAAGTAAGAACACAGTATGCTCACGCAATAGACATGGTTCCTACAGTTCTCGAAGCATTGGGAATTGAACCTCCCGCAACAATCAAAGGCGTTACTCAATCGCCAATAGAGGGCAAGAGTTTTGCTCACACATTCGACAAAAAAGATGCAGAGAGCAATCACCAGGTTCAGTATTTTGAAATGATGGGACATCGCTCAATTTACTGGAACGGCTGGAGGGCAGTCTGCCCGTGGCCGGGAACATCATTCACTGAATCGGGGATGTCATTTGGAACACCAATTCCGGCAGAGAAGCTTACGGAACTTGATGCAAACAACTGGGAGCTTTACAATATCGAAAATGACTTTGCTGAGAATCATAACTTAGCCGCGGAGAATAAGCCAAAGCTCATTGAAATGATTGCCCAATGGTATGTAGAAGCCGGTAAGTACAATGTGCTTCCCGTTGACGGCAGAGGCACACAGAGATTCGCTGAAGAGAGACCTCAGATTTCCGGACCCAGACAGTCGTATACTTATTACCAGGGAACACAAGTTGTTCCTGGCAATGCCGCAGCAAATGTCCTCAACAGAACTCACAGCATAACTGTAGATGCCGAAGTTCCAAAAGGCGGCGCAGAGGGTGTTCTGTACAGTATGGGCGGCGTTGACGGTGGATTCTCCTTATACATTAAAGGAGGGAAGCTGAAATATGTTTACAATTATGTCGCAGCGGAATTCTTTTATCTGGAATCAACAGAAGCGGTGCCTGAAGGGCGACATAAATTCAGATTTGAATTTGAGGCGACCGGTAAACCTGATATGTTGAATGGAAAGGGTTCTCCGGGTACTGCGCATTTGTATATTGATGAGAAACAGGTAGGGGAAATGAAACTGCCATACACAATTCCTCTTTCTCTTGGACTCGGCGCGGGAGCCGCCTGCGGCTGTGATCCGGGATCACCAACTTGTGATGATTACGATCCGCCGTTTGCCTATACAGGCAAGATCTATTCGGCAACAGTTGATGTCAGCGGTGAACTCATAGAAGATCATGAGGCGAAAGCGAAGCAGATACTGGCGAGGCAGTGAGAATTGGGAATTAGGAATTAGGAATTAGGAATTGTATGCTATTCTTCTGAACTGATTCTTGATTAGACGATTAACACTTGATGATCATATTTACCGGCAGAGTGAAAGTAGCTCTGCCGGTTTTCATTTTTATGCGTGTCGATAGTTAGAACTTTGTCTTAAGTATTTGGATGCAGAATTGAATTCAACATCATATCTTTTCTAAATACCCCTTGCCATGGGCGGGTTGAGGGGGCCTGTGTGGGATGCAATTTTTTGCAAATGTCGATTGTTACGTGAATCAAGCCTTTAATGCACCGAGCTTTCGAATGTTTGTGGCTCTGCATTTCCAGCCTTTGGCGGTGCTTCTTCTATTTCGCGGAGAATTCGGAGAGTTTCTGAAATAAGATTCCGCTTTTTGAAATTGTTTTCACATCAAAGTGATTCAAAAACTCATTTAGAATCGTCAAGATGTTTTATCAATTGTTTCTTTGCTATTCAAAACTGATTTTGTTAAAATTTTAATCAATCAAAAAACATAGCCCGAATGCGAAGCCTAACATTGATCTTATTTTCAGCTCTGCTCTTTTCATCTTGCAGTGAAAACAAAAAGGAGGAAGTAAAACAAGACGAGCAAGTAAGACTCGACAAAGTAATGACACAAGAAGAACAGAAGTCACTTACTCCTGAGAAAGTATTGACTCTGCTGAAGGAAGGAAATGACAGATTCGTAAAGGGTGAGCTTACTGTCAAAGATGTTCCGAAGCAAATTATCGAAGCATCAAAGGGACAATATCCAAAGGCTGTAATACTTTCTTGTCTCGATTCGAGAGTGCCCATAGAAAAGGTGTTTGACAGAAGCATCGGCGATGTATTTGTAGCCAGAGTAGCCGGCAACATTGTAAACACTGACATTCTCGCAAGCATGGAATACGGTTGCAAAGTCTCCGGTGCAAAACTTATAGTTGTGCTGGGACACAGTGACTGCGGAGCGGTGAAGTCTGCCATAGATAATGTTCAATTGGGAAACATCACAGAACTTCTGGCAAAGATCAGACCTTCGATTGACAGCCTTGGTCCATATTCAGGAGAGAAGACATCAAAGAACAAAGAGTTTGTTGAAAAGGTCAGCAATGAAAATGTAAGAACGGCAATTGACAACATAAGACTGAACAGCCCAATACTCAAAGAAATGGAAGACAAAGGTGAGATAAAGATTGTGGGAGCCGTTTACGATATTGATAACGGCAAGGTGAAATTTTATTGAGATTGAAGTCTAAGCAGAATAAGTACATCGAGTTCTGCACGCTTCATTCAAGGATAATGCATAATGAAGTAAAGATAATTAACCGGAGCAAAGTGCCTTTTGGATGCATGCGTCTAATGATTCAATCGTAATCAATATTGTGCTAACCATGAAATGAATTTGCTGTATGTGAAATCATTGCAAGCAAAATTTTAGATTTAGCTTAGGTCTTGAGATAATAAAAACCCTGTCCGTTTTCACAGACAGGGGTTTTGATTTCACATTAAGACAGGAACCTTACTTTACGAGCATCATTCTCTTTGTTTCCGAGAAGTTGCTTGTTCCGTTCAGGTTAAGTCTGTAATAATATATACCGCTTGAAAGATTTGTAGCGTCGAAACTTGCAGTATAATATCCGGCTGTAAGCGATTGCCGTTCACGAGCTTTGCAACTTCCTTACCGGAATTGTCATAGATCGTGAGTGATACATTACCGTCAAATGGAATTGCATAGTCTATCTTTGTTGACGGGTTGAACGGATTCGGATAGTTCTGAGTTAGGTCGAATGCTCCGGGAATTCCGATGATCACTTCATTTGACAAATTGTGATAAGCGAAGTTTCCGTTGAAGTCAACTTGTTTCAGTCTGTAAGAATAATTTCCTGTCAGCAATCCTCTGTCGGAATAAGAATAGCTGTGAGGAGTTGCGGAGGTTCCGTTACCGTTTACAAAGGCGATCTTTGTCCATGTGTTATTACCTGTAACTGTTCTTTCAACTTCGAAACCGGAGTTGTTGGTTTCTGTTGATGTTGACCAGTTAAGATCAACATTTCTTCCGTTGATGCCGGAAGTGAATGAAGACATTTCAACAGGAAGCGGACAATCAACTACGAAAGTTACGCAAACTGTTGTTGTACATGGAGCCGTGAAGTTGTCAACACCTGTAAAGCAGACAACATACTGTCCGGCTTGCAGGCAGGATGGATCCCATGTAACATCAAACGTACAAGTAAGTCCGTTGTTGATGTTGACATTCATTCCTGGAGGAACACCTGTAACGCCGCCTGATACTATTTGTGAAATTTCCGGAGCTGCAAATCCATATTGACCCATATAAGGATTTCCGGCAGTAATGTTAACATTTCCACCCGGGAAATTCTGAGCAACAGGGCAGAGATTACTTGCGTTGGATGCATTAAGACAGAAACTCCTGCAATCGAGATAGCTTACGCCGTTTGTATCAACTCAAGGTCCGCCGTAATAGCTTCCGGGACGATTGAATCTGCCCAGTGTTGCGAATGTGGCACCGTCTCCTTTGTTGACGCCAACAGTGGCAGGTGATCCGAAGAATCCACCGATACCGCCTGATGCGCTACCTGTTGTCCATGCCATGTCCCCATAGCTGAAGCATACATTGTTGCCGATTCCAAGCAATGGATCTGTTCCATCGCTGATAATAAGCTGGAATGTATTTCTCTTATCAACCTGATTACCAAAGTAACCAACACTGTCCCAAACTATAGTCATCCTGTTGCTCTCAATCTTGTGATACACAAGTCCGCTGGCTAAAGGTCTTGTGTCAACATCCGCGAAAAACGGTGCTACGATTGCGAGAGGAGTACTAGGGAATCCAAACGGCGTGAATGTTGCCAATGGTGCTGTGAATGTAATGTTGCCGTTGTTGTTGATGAAAATGGAGTTGAAATTTGTTCCATAAAGGTTGAACGTGAACGGCAACGGGATTGATACGGACGAACCGTCATCATTTCTTGGCATTGAAACAACCCATCCCGGAGCTGTTGCATCAAAAGGCTCTTTCAAACAAGTTGGACGATCACTTTCCGGACAATTTGTCAAGAACGGAATACTGTTCTCATTTCTAACCGGAGCTTTATCTGTATTCAGATCAGGTGTGTATGGTACGCCGATCAGAGCTTCTTTCTTTGCCTGATAATCAGGTGATGAAACGTCCTGTGCAAAGACAAAAGAGGATGAAACCAAAGCAAGTGCTAAAAATAAAGCAATGAATTTCCCTTTCATAACTGTTCCTTTTTTAAGTTAGTAGATTATTTTTTGTGTTGCTTAAAATTTTGAGAAATCGAAAGTGATATGATGAAATTGATCATTCATTTTGTTCTTCTTTGTTAAATAACTCTGAGTTTAAGACCGGTCTTTGCTTTCAATAGAAAATATTAACAACCAGTTACAGGTCTTTTCAAACAATGTTACGATATAAATAACAGTGGACAAATTTAGGCAGTTTATTCTACGAAGTCAAGCATAGATTTGCAACCCGCAATTAAACTATTGTTTCCTGATATATCTAAATTTGTATGAAAATTCTTGTCACTATATCTCCAATTTCATTCAGATCCGGTTCATCACCAATTTTAAGAGTACCGGAATTCTCCAATACTATTTCACCTTTGTCTAATTCTTGTCTCAATGATGCAATACTTTTCTTGTCATCAATATCCAATTTTGCACCGGAAGAATATTCAAGTTTCTCGGCTATTGCAAGGAGATTACAGGCTTCGGCTATCTTTCCATGCCGGAACAAAACCGAGGCCAATCCGGCTATGTCTGATGAAACTCCTATTTCATTGTTCAGCTCTTTGTGCAGTTCTAGTGCCTCAAGAAACTTCTCCTTTGCTCCGTCAATGTTTCCTTCCAGAAGATAACAGTTTCCCAAAGTGTTCAGGCATTCGGCAGTTCCTCCTTTATGGCCGAGTTTCCCGCGAATCGCCAGACTTTCTTCAAGAAGCACCTCGGCTTCCGGATAAATTCCGTTTGAAATTTTCAAACTGCCGATTCTCTGAAGTGTTTGCGCTATTCCAAATTTGTCACCAATAGCTCTTTGCAGTTCCAGGCCTTTTTCCAGTAGTTCCAGAGCCCTGACTTTGTCATCATTTTGATGAGCAATAAATCCCAGGGTGCTGTAACAATCGGCAATCTTATTCTTCTTTCCCATTTCCTCAAAAATGGCAAGACTTTCCTTCTGGAATTTCTCCGCAGATTTAATATTGCCTAAGGCAACCTCAACATTTCCCATCAGGCTAAATCCGTCTGCAATACCATACTTGTTGCCAAGTTCTTCTGAAATATCAAGTCCTTCGCGGATATATGCTTTTGCTTTTTCATATTCGCCGAGATTCAAGTGCAGAATACCCAGAGTGTTAAGAGATGAGCTAATAGCAAATTTGTTCTTTGCCTTCTTTCTTATTGACAGACTTTCTTCTAAAAGTTTCTGTGCAGTTTTATAATCTCCCTGAAGTCTGGCAACCGTACCTAAATTGATCAGTGAAAAAGAAATTTTAGACGGATCGCCTGAATCCCGGTCTATCTCCAGTGTTTCTTCTATAAGCTCTCTTGCTTTCTTGTAGTCTCCTTTTTCATAGACAACCGTTGCAAGATTATTTAGACCTGATGCTATATCATCCTTGTTACCAAGTTCTCTCGAAATAACCAGACTTTCTTCTATGAGTCTCTCAGCTTTGTCTGAGTCGCCAAGCATATTAGCAAACAGACCACTGATGCCTAGAATGTTACCTTTTATAGCTATGTTCATATCCGGGCTTTCGGCAATAATAAGATCCAGCCAATATGTGGCAGTTGTAAGATATCCCCTGTTGAGCCAATAATTCGCGAACGATGCTGCAAGTTTTCCACCTTCATCCTTATCACCACCGCTCACGGACCAATGCATTGCGGCTTCCATATTTCCGTTCTCACTTTCGAGTATCTCAAGCCATTTCTTAACTTCATCTCCTGTCAGTTTCGCTTCAGAAGTAACTGCAAGCTTCATAAAGTGCTGTAAATGTAAAGCTGCCATAGCTTCTTTCTTTCCTGATCCATTTAACAGATCATCCCCGTATTGTCTGATAGATTCAAGCATCCTATACCTGTCTTTTTCTCCGTCATAAATAATAATGGATTTTTCAGTAAGATTAATTAGAATGTCCAGTATATCATATTCCGATATTTCATCATCATGACAGATACTTTCGGCGGCTTCCATAGTCCATCCTCCCGAAAATACAGAAAGCTTTTCCCACATTCTTTTTTCATTGTCGGCAAGAAGCTCGTAACTCCAGTCTATAAGGGCTTTCAAGGTCTGCTGACGCGGAAGTGCTGTCCTTTTCCCGCCGGTAAGAAGTTTAAATCTGTCGCTTAATCTTTCAAAGATCTTCTCAACACTCAATACTTTTATCCTCGCAGCTGCAAGCTCTATTGCCAGAGGAATCCCATCGAGATCGCTGCATATTCCCGCAATCACTGCGGCATTCTCACCGGTAATCTCGAAAGCTGTATTCACCGCCTGAGCTCTTTCGACAAAAAGTTTTACAGACTCAAACTCTGCCACTTGTTCAGGTGTGTACTTCTTACCTTTCTGTGGAGTTTCAAGCGAAGGCAATCTGTGGGTCTGTTCACCGTCACACTTAAGCGCCTCCCTGCTGGTGACAATCATTTTCAGATCCGGAGCAGACCGGAGGAGTTTTTCAGAAATATGAGCGCATGCATCCGCAATATGTTCGCAGTTGTCAAGTATAATCAGCATTTCTTTGTCCTTCACATAAGCACACAAAGTATCTTCAGGTGATTTCTGTGATTCCTCCTGAACACCAAGCGCCTGGTTAATAGTCTGGGGAAGCAGAATTGAATCAGACAATTGTTCAAGTTCGACAAACCATACACCGTTATTGTAATGATCTATTGCATCGGCTGCAACCTGTAAAGCAAGCCGCGTCTTTCCCGACCCGCCCGAACCCAGAAGTGTCAGAAGATGAGTTCCTGCAAGAAGCTCTTTAACCTCCCGCATTTCCTTTTCCCGACCAATAAAATTAGTTAGCTGGAATGGCAAGTTGTTGGGTCTGGCATCAAGAGTCTTAAGGGGAGGGAATTCCGTCTGCAATCCATCAGAGATGATCTGACAGATGTGAAGCGGCTGTATCAGATCTTTGAGCCTTCTTTCACCAAGGTCCCGCATTTTGAATTCACCCTTCGGAGCTGAATCATAAGCCGTTCTGGAAATCAATATTTGTCCGCCATAAGCTGCAGACATTATTCTGTGAGTGCGGGCCATTGTCATGTAACCGGTAAACTTATCGCCTACTCTCTGCGCTTGTCCATAGTGAACACCAATTCTGACCTTGATCTCCGCATCGTCCCATACTGTATTTGCAAGCTCCTTCTGCGATTCGATGGCTGAATTAATTGCATCTTCTATATTATCGAACGCAACACAGAATGCATCACCAATAAACTCAAAGACAAATCCGTTATGCCTGGAGAAAATTTCGCTTAGTATAGTGTGATGTTTGTCAACTGCGATGGGCATTGTATCAGGATATTGCTGCGCGAGTTTAGTGCTTCCTTCGATGTCGGTGAAGAGTATTGCGTAATTTTTGGGATTCGAATCGCTCAAATTGCTGTAATCAAATTTGCTTTATGAAATTGTTAATCTTTGCTTAAATCAAACAGTTCAAATGTGATCAAGACTTATGTTCGAGCTAACATGAAATTATGATTTATATGTTCCCGATAAGAACTGAACGACTTTGCACAAAAATAATCATTTCTCTTCCAAATAAATTGGAAAGAATTTTAGCGGTAGGTGAAATTTGATACTTCAAACTTCAGACAATATAATTTACTGGATCGTAACTGGGGTGGGCACACATTGGAATTACCGTAAAGATCTTGGAAGACCTCTTAAGCAAGTATTACTGAATCTATGCAAAGATCCGGAAGAACAATAACTTTGATGTTCTGCCGGATCTTCTTTAAAAGTTTAGATATTTTGAATTTGCACATTCCTGAATCGGGAATTACTCAGCGCTAACTATTTATTTGCATTCAGACTATCCAACTTTCTTTGAAGTTCATTCCTCATCAGTTCGAGTTTCTTTTGCATATCCCTTAACTCTACTTCTTTCTGGTCAAGCTCATTCTCCTTATTCAAGATCCTGTTCTCTCTTGTTTCCATGACGTTTGTAAATTCCGTCTTATCCCAATAACCAAGATCCTCGAAGTATCCTTTGAACAGAAAGTTGTGCTTCAGCGCTTCCATATTCTGATAGAAACTAAAAGAGCCCATTTCAAGATTTGCAGTTGTCTGATTGGTATTTCTAAGAACTCCTTTTATGTCGTTTGCGAATACAGTATCTGTGAGGAGTGTTCCTACAAGACTTTGGCTTGAGTTCATCTTTGTTGTGATCTCGCCAATGTTATCTGTTATGAGTTTTATGCTTACTGTAAGCTCCTGAATATCACTTGTAACAGTATTTATCGTGCTTGATGTCTGGGCGAGAATCCTGTCTATACTTTCTGTGGAATTAGCAACATTAGCAGTCAGCGAATCAAGGTTATCATAAAGATCGCTGTTGTTTACAAGTTTACCAAGAGTACCTTCTCCATTATTCACTTTCATGGTAATCTCCGTAATTTGTTGTGCAATCACCTCAGCTTCTTTTGATGACTTTTCAAGATTTTTTATTATGTCTCCAAGTTCAGCCGGTTTTACTGAGTGGATCGAATCTCCGCTTTCCACAGGTGTTGAGCCGGGAGTTCCGCCATAAATTGTAAGCACTTTATTTCCAACAAGCCCCTCTGAATTTATTGTTGTTTCAGAATCTTTCTTTATAAACTCCTTTACTTTTTCCTGAATGCTCATAGTTACCCTGATCTTGTCTGTCGCAAGTATGTCAATCGCCTTTACCGTTCCGACGTTGATTCCTGCAAACTGAACATTGTTGCCTTCCGCAAGTCCGCTGACAGAAGAGAATATTGAATACACTTCGAAAGTATCTGTAAACAGGTTATCTTTGCTGCCAATGTAAAAGATCCCGAAAACAAAAACAGCAAGACCCAGTGTTATGAAAATTCCAAGCTTGATGAGTTTAGATTTGTCCATTCCCATGGTTATGTCTTAAATTGTTTTTCAATTGTTCCGGTTAAATCCCGGAAGGCTACTTTTCGTTTTTACTTCTTTATTCAAACTTGAAGAATCCTCTTACAAACTCATCGTCAGATTTTTCCAGTTCTTCATATGTTCCTTCAGCAGCAAACTTGCCATCCTTCAATACTACAATTCTGTTTGAAACAAGTTTTGCACACTGCATGTCATGAGTCACAATCAGTGATGATACATCCAGTTTCTTCTGCATGTCAAGTATCAAATGGCTGATCTCATTCGATGTAACAGGGTCCAGTCCTGTTGTTGGTTCATCATATAATATGATCTCGGGTTCAAGCATCAGAGTTCTTGCAAGACCTATTCTCTTTTGCATTCCTCCTGATAACTCAGACGGCATTTTGTCAATGGCTTCTACCAATCCTACATTCTCCAGCATTTCTTCAACTTTCCCGGAGAGATCACTTTTTTTGTAATCCGGTTGTCGGATGATTGGAAATTCAAGATTTTGCCTTACAGTCATCGAGTCATAAAGCGCTCCGCTTTGAAACAGAAATCCAATTCGTATTCTGAGTTTGCTTTTTTCAGCTTGTTTGATACTGAGAAAATCTTCTCCGAATATTTCAATGCTTCCTGAATCCGGAAAGATTAATCCTATAATGCATTTCAGGATTACAGACTTGCCCGTTCCAGATCTGCCGAGTATTACTACAGTCTCACCTTTCTTAAGTTTCAGGTCAACTTCCGAAAGTACCGTGTTGCTCCCGAATGATTTCTTAAGTTTGCTTACACTGAGTATTTCATCATCATTTTTGACTTCACTCATGCTCTTCAGAATATGATTGAGGCAAGTTGAACCATTACCATATCAATAAGTATAACCATCAGTGATGAAATTACAACTGCCGTATTTGCAGCTATACCTACGCTCTCAGTTCCCCTGCTTGCATTGTAGCCTTCATAGCAACCGACAACACCGATGCTCATACCAAACAGAAACGTTTTTGTTACGGCAGGAATTATGTCACTGAAAGTAATATTTGCCATTGCACTAACCAGATAAGTCTTCAATGAAGTATAATCAAAAATATTGATAGCCAGAAATCCACCGAACAATGCGATTGCATCAGCGAGAATAACGAGAATTGGAAGCATCAGAGTTGCGGCAAAGATTCTCGTTACTACAAGGTACTTGAACGGATTCGTACCTGAAACTTCCATTGAATCTATCTGTTCGGTTACTTTCATCGAACCGAGTTCGGCGCCGATTCCCGAGCCGATCTTTCCGGCAAAGATCAATGATGTTATGACGGGGCCGATCTCGAGTATCACTGCAAGAGCCACCATAGATGGGACAAGAGAAGCAGCTCCGAATTTGTCCAGTGTCGGGATTGATTGCAAAGTGAGTGTCAGTCCAATTATAAAACCCGTGATTGCAACCAACGGAAACGATTTGTAGCCGATCATAAAAAACTGCTTCAAAGTTTCGTTTATCTCATAAGGCGGCTTAAACAGTTCTATCAAGAATTTCACGGCAAACGAAGCAAGTCCGGCAATCTTCTGGAAAAATTCTTCAGATGATGCCGGAAGTTTAAGCTTTTGCTTTTTCTTTGGCTTAACTTCCATTATTTTCGCTTCACTACTCATTAGTCCTGTTAATTCTTCCTTCTGATTTTAAGATCAATAAATGGATTGGCAAATCCAATCATCAATCCCATTGAAAAATCAATAATATTTTCTCCCTCGGGAATGTCTGTATATCTCAATTTGAGATTTGGATATATAAGCAACTTGTCATTCCTGATGGAATAGCCATAGGAAATCTCAGGTGAAACTCCGTGATACTCAAGATCATAAAAATAAGATGCCCCCAAAGAAATTACCGATGTTCCCTGAAGCAGATTGGATGGTCTTAGTTTGTCTTTAAGAAGTATGTCATACTTATAGCCGAGCCTAAAATGGCTGCTGCTTCCCTCTCTAAAAATATATGAATACTCAGCGGCAATTCTATGTTCACCAAAATATCCAAAACCCAGTGAGATCTCCTTTGTCAATCCTCCGCCAATCCTATCGTTCTGAAAGAGTACTATTGGATTTAACAGATAAAAAAACGAAGCAACACCGATACCTATAGGCAATGTTGAGTTTCCAGTTTCTGTCTTTTCCTTACCCGGATAAAAGCTGTTTGTGAAGTCGACCGGCAAAACTTGCGAACAAACACTTCCGGTTCGAAGAATTATTAGAAATGATATGATAATAAGATTTCTCGGTATTAACTTCAATACGTACTAATGACTTTTACTTTTAAATTACTGATTATGATGACTAAACTCACTTCAAGAATGGCTTCCTTCGATCTTCATAAAAGTAAACCGACCATTTCAAACTATCAATTATAAACTCAAACCGACAGTCATTATCACTAACAATTGCCAAGCATTGTTTTAAAAAATAGTTTGAGATTTATTAGAATCTTGAATTAAGTTCCTTGATGTGCAATCTTATTTAAATTAATTAACGGAATCTCGATTACAATTCCAAATGAAAAGCATTTCTGAACTGATTCCAGGAATTCAGATCTTTACCAAATATAAAGGAGAGTGGTTAGGCAAAGACTTGATTGCCGGACTTTCCGTTGCGGCAATAGCATTGCCGGTTGGAATTGCATACGCAGGTCTTGCCGGATTACCTCCGGAAACCGGTTTGTATTCCAGCATATTGCCGGTAGTTGCTTATGCTTTATTTGGAACTTCAAGACAGCTAATAATCGGGCCGGATTCAGCAACATGCATGTTGGTATCTTCTGCACTTCTATCGGTAGCAGTGGCCGGGAGCTCTGAATACAGGGCTTTTTCAACCTTGTTGGCTGTTGTGGTTGGACTGCTTTGCATAGCTGGAGGTATATTCAAACTCGGCTTCCTCGCAAATTTTCTTTCGAAACCAATTTTGAATGGATATCTCAACGGACTTGCCATCAGTATAATAGCGGGGCAATTGGGAAAGTTTATGGGTTTCAAAATAGAAACTTCCGGCTTTTTCAGAATGATATTTGAATTCATTTCGAAGATAGGACAAACACATTTTTACACAATTTTAATTGGTGCACTCACTTTTATCTTTCTCAGATTTTTCAAAAAGTATTTCAAATCTTTACCCGCACCGTTAGTAGCAGTCGCAGGAGGGATAGTTGTTGCCTGGATGTTCGGGTTAGATCAAAAAGGAGTTACGGTGGTAGGACATGTTCCGGCAGGTTTTCCTCCATTTGTTTTTCCCGATCTGATCAGCGGAGACACTCCAAAGATATTCATGGAATCTATTGGAATCGTGTTGATAACTTTTTGCAGCATGATGCTGACAAGCAAGAGCTTTGCATCAAAAAACGGATACACGGTGAATGCCAACAAAGATTTCGTGGCACTTGGCATTTCAAATGTACTTTCCGGCTTTACGAGCGGCTTCGTTGTAAGCGGAGCAGATTCGAGAACGGCGGTTAATGATTCTGCCGGCGGTAAAACCCAGTTGGTATCCATTGTTGCTGCAATTACTATGTCCTTAATAGCAATCTTGTTTACTCAATCTCTAAGCTACTTGCCAATTGCCACACTAAGCGCCATAATAATTTCTGCGTCAATAGGCTTGTTTAATTTTGATTATCTCAAAAGACTTTACAAAGTAAGTCCACCCGAATTCAGATTAGCAGTGATTACTTCCTTGTCAGTCATTACTATTGGCGTGATACCCGCAGTTGTAGTTGCAATTGGATTATCGGTAGTGAAACTCATTGCAAGAACTTCAGCGCCGACTGATGCGATTCTTGGAAAAGTCGTTGACACTGGAGTATATCACAATGTAGAATTATTCCGGGAAGCAAAGACGTTTGAAGGGCTGTTAATTTACAGATTTGACGCTCCGATTCTGTTCTTCAATTCTGATCATTTCACTAGCAGAGTAAGGCAGATCACTTCTGAACAGGAGGATAACGTAAGATATTTGCTGATAGATGCTGGCTCGATAATCAATATGGACATTACTGCTGCAGATACATTGATCAGTTTGGTCGAAGAGCTAAGATCCAGGGGAATTGGTTTTGGAATAGCAGAGATAAAAGGCAATCTGAGAAGAATGTTTACAGATTCGGGATTGGAAGAAACAATTGGAAGTCAAAACATTTTTGAAACAGTTGAAGTAGGGGTACAACATTTTTTAAAATCAAAACAGTAATTATGCGCAATCTTGTAAGAGTTACAACTATATTGTGTTCAGCTCTTTTGGTTCTTTCAATATTCACCTTAGAAGCTGAATTCTGTTATAGTCAGGACAAGAAAAATAAAGAAGAAGCAACCACTCAAACGGACCTGATTGACATAATCCGTGACCTTTTAGGAAAGAAGCCTTTAAAGACAGATACAACAAACAACAAGGATGACGAGTCTCTGAAGTTAAGCTTTCTGCCGGGTGTTGCCTATTCTTCTAATACTGGATTTCTTATCGGGTTCAATTTGGGTATGGCGAAGTACTTTGGAAGCTCTGCAAATACATCTCCATCGGCTGCGACTTTGTCGAGCAATTACACTTCTAAGAATCAGTTCAACGTGAAAATGAAATCAGACATTTACACTTCTAAGAACAACTGGTATCTCGAAGGTGACTGGAGATTGTCACTTACCTCTCAGCCGACTTATGGACTTGGATCCGGGACTCCCGGTTCGAATGAGCAGATTCTGTTCTATGATCAGTTAAGATTTTATCAGAAGTTTTCAAAAAAACTCTTCGGTAATATTTATGCAGGAGCTGGATTTTATTTTGACCGATTCTATAATGTGAAAACCAAGAATCTTGACGACGCAGAGATCTCTCCGAATTTTCATAATGAATACAACAAGAAGTATAACTTTGACACAACAAATTACAACAATGCCGGCATTGGATTGCTTCTAGAATTTGATTCCAGAGATAACACAATAAATGCTTACAATGGTTATTATGGCGTTTTCAAGTATATTGTCAACGGCAAGTCATTGGGCGGGGAAAGCTATTGGCAGAACGCATACTTTGAATTCAGGACATACCAATCTTATGGAAAAGTCAACAAGCATGTTTTTGCGTTTTGGCTTTATGGAAATTTTGCTGTTGCAGGAAAAGCTCCGTACTTGAGTCTCCCTGCCACCGGTTGGGACAAGTATGAGAAATCAGGCAGAGGTTATTCGGCAGGAAGGTTCAGAGGAAACGGTTTGATGTACGGAGAGTTCGAGTACAGGATTCCGCTGTCAAATAACGGATTGTTTGGAGCTGTAGTCTTTATAAACGGCACTACTACTTCTGATCCTGATAATGGAACTGCACTTTTCAAATATGTGACCCCGGGATATGGCGGCGGGCTAAGAATAAAATTCAATAAGAACTCCCGAACAAATGTTGCCATTGATTATGGGCGTGGAAGTGACGGAGCGAGCAGTTTCTCTTTTAACCTTGGAGAGAATTTTTGATTGGGAAGTTTGAATACTTAGATTTGAATTTTTGAATTCCAGTTTGCTGATGCTCCTGTTCCAAGAGTAGCATCCTAAAAATGAGAAAGGTATCCGGGATTCAAGAGAAATCCAGGATACCTTTGTTGCTGTATTTAGTGATCAGAAACTGTACGGCAAATTAAAGTCTCCATACTTAATCGATGACGGAATTCTTAGAAGAAATATTTGAGCCCCAATACAATATTAACAAAATTAATGCTGCGGTCAAAGTTTACAGGCTTGTAAGTCTGATAATTGACTCCTAATCCTAAATTAAGATCATCTTTACCAGTATAGTTTATCTGAAAGATGATATTCTTTGGATCATTCGCAAGTGCTTCTTCTGCGCCGGCAAAATCCAGACTATAAAATCCTAAGAGAAATCCTATCGGAACTTTCTGCTTCGGCATCAGATCTGCATCAAAAGCCAGACCGAAATTGAAGAACCAGCGATTTGCATTATCCCTGTCTGCTGATTCACCATTCCTTAGATTCACAAATCCAGTAAAACCAAATGTCTGATTGAATGCATATGATCCTCTGAGCCCTCCGCCTGCTCTCAGCCCCGGGATTTCCTCAACAAGTTTATTATCTTTTGTAATTTTACCGCTGTCAATGATCCCCTGAACAAATTTGTTAAGATCTACCAGAGTAACAGAGTTATTTGTGACATCAAGTGTACCGGACAGCATCATTTCTTTGTTCTTATATAATTTAAATAGCCATCCGAATTGATATCCTGTAAATACATTCACACCTTCTGAAATCAATGAACCTGCTTTATTTCCGAGTCTGCCGGAAACAACAATGTTTGCATTAAACGCCATCCAGTCTTTGATCTTCTGCTGATACTCAAAATTCAGCGCTGTAAAAACTAGTTCACCCTTGAGCTGAACTACTTCACCTCCGCTTAATCTGATGGTCGGTATATCAAGGTCTATTGTCTGTCCCGCACCGATTCGGTTTTCAATAAAAGTCTCTATAAAAGGCGATCCAATATTTGAGTTTATTATGAACTTGTGTCCTTTTAATGAAGCATGTTCATAGACTCTTCCTCTTAATGAGTCATTCGGATCAGAGAGCAATGAACTATTTCTAAATGACAATATGTTCCCATAGCCCTGAACAACTGTTGACAGAAGCAGAAAGACTCCCAACAGAGTGATCTTCATACCTTCAGAGCTAAACTTTGACCGTTGCGATAGTATTTTCATTTGATTCAAAATTTGTAAGAAAGGTTAGCAATAATTTGAAATCCGGAGAAACGAAATCTCGAAGGAAGTGAATTAAACTGTACCTCCGGAACATTTGAGCTTAGATTCAACAAGCTTTGTGAATAACGGACTTCAGCCGAAGCGATAAAATAACTTACCGGGATCTTTACACCTGCTCCGAATACTGCAGCCAAATCAAACTCCTGAAAGCTGTCTGAAATATCCTTCTCTTCAATTGTCTGATTCACATCAGTATACTTTGCATCGTTAAGATATCCGAAATCAAGTCCGCTGATAAAATAAGTGTAATCATTCAGTGCTTCAAATTTAGCAAGAACCGGAAGCCTGTAATATGAGACATCCAATTCCAAACTATCTTTGAGTTCTTCTTCTCCAATATCATATCCGATCATTGTACCGTAGCTTGAATAATTCGGCTGCAACATGAGTTTGATATCTTTTGTAATCCCAATTTCGCCGCTTAGGCCAAGAGAATATCCGCCATTGCCTGAATATCCCGTAAGCTCTGGAGAATCGCCGGACAGACTGATCATACTCAGTCCCCCGTACAGCCCAACAGAGGTTTGTGCGGATGCCGTGCTCAAGCTCACAAGCGTCAGCAACAAACAAAGTATCTGAAAAATCCTTTTCATTATTTATTCTGTGAATTTAGTTGTGCGTTTTTAATTCGTGATCAATAGTCAATACTTAAAGTCAGGAAGCCGTAATCATCATTAAACTTTTGGTTTTGATAAATATTATTGATCATTCTGTGAACATAGTAGATATCGATGTAGAATTGCCTTAAGAACTGCCACGAGAAATTTGCAGTGATAATATCCCTGTCAATTCTGTTACCCTTCAGAAATTCCGGATCAGACCGGGAATATCCGGATGCGTTATTTATGTCACCGCCATAATTTACAATCACTCTCCCCAAGTGAGTCAGTAACAATTCCGTTTGCGGATCTCTGATGCTGATAAAGCAGACTGAGATTGATTCTGTTTGTAATGTCATACTCCAATCCAAATGCTATCTCATCAGAATTTGGCTGAAGATGATGTCCGAGCGGAAGGTCCCAGTGTGTATATTCAGTTTCGTTTGAAACATGAGAATAAACAAATGGGTCAAGCTTGGTATATTCCGCAGTGAATCGAAGATTGGGAAGCGTGAAAGCATTCTCCCACATTGCTCCTAACTGCCAGGCAAACTTGTTGGTAATGCTTGAATTATCTTTGAAGAGTGTGCTGAAATCAAGGTCGTCCACAAGCAATGAACCCTGAAACGCCAGTGACTTAACAGGATTAACAAGCATATCCAATCCCATGAGGGAATTGTTGTCATTGTTTGCACCAGGCTGAGATGACTTGTTCAATTCGGCAGAAGTAAGAAAACTTATCGGATTCAGAAATGTAAAGCTGAACGGAGTGTTTGCAGAAATTACACTCTCAAAGAATCCCATTCTGAATGAATTTGAAAACATTACATCAAGACGGTGCGTTGCAATATTCTTTGCATCAATTTCTCTTCCTAATGAATCCCCGCGAAGACTTCCATACATAAAAGTATAGGCAACAGCTTTGTAAGCTAAGTCGAGACGGAGATAATCAAATGCCGCGGTATTGTTGGAAAGAAACAGCCTGTCAGTAAATCCGAATCCCATATAGACAGGATTTCTTCCTGTCATAAGCGCAAGCCAGTTTCCGGGAGTTCTGTATCTCAGATATCCGTCGAATGTATCAAAATTATTCTGTTCAAATTGAAACTTATACTGAGCAAACAATTTCGGGTCAGTATTTCTGGCAAAAGTAACATCTGCCGAATCGCCCGAGAGTTTCTGTCCATTTGATGCCCTTAAGTAATACCCCACACTGTTATAGAGAGTACCTCTAACTCTTATGCCTAATTCACCAAGTGAAATAGAATGTCTGCCAATTGAATCTCCCCGTGATTCTCTTTGCGAAAAACTTCCAAGCGCGTCGAGGAAAAGTGTAGCATTGCTGTCCGCATAACCATATAGATCTTTCTGCTTATCGTCAGAGAAAATGTGCTTGGTGGTCTTGAACAAAGATGCTCGCTTTTCAAGAGTGCCTGTGAGATCATAAGAAAACTCGACCATAAAATCAGACAACAATTTCCTGTCAACGGAAGATAATTTTTTATTGACTGATTCAATTGTCTTAAGATTGTGAGCTGTAGCTTCACGAGAGATTGGAATAATTCCGGGATTGTATTCCGGTAGCATTCCAAGATTTTTCATTCTGAGAAAGTAATCATATACGGGGCTGTCAACGGGAACAAGTTCAACCTGTGACTTTGAGTCAGAAGCAAGGATCAATATGAGTAACACAAAGAGTAATCTTACTTTCATAAGCATGAATGGATTCAAAAATATGGTCTGTCAAAAACTGATGAGTTATTGTGGAAGAATAGCTGGCTGTTCTTCTCCGGAATATTCCGGTACAAGCCTTTTCAGCAAACCGACAATAGTATCCCTGTCGTTCTCGTGTCTTTTCTCCAAAAGGATTTCAAGGTTTTCTTCGAACCCTTCGGGAATGAAGTGGCTGGCATTAGCTGCAATAAGAATTTTCTCGTGAATGGTTTTCTCGTAGATCTCACCGGGAATAAAAAGCTCTTCGAAAAGTTTTTCGCCCGGTCTGAGTCCGGTTAGAACAATCCTTATATCTTTCTCAACTTCATACCCTGATAATCTTATTATATCCTTTGCAAGGTCAATGATCTTTATTGGTTTTCCCATATCCAGGACAAAGATCTCTCCGCCTCCCCCTATAACCGAAGCCTGGAGTACCAGTTGTACAGCTTCCGGAATAGTCATAAAATATCTTTGAATATCCGGATGAGTAATTGTGATTGGACCGCCTTCGGTGATCTGCTTTTTAAAAGTAAGGACAACACTGCCACGGCTTCCGAGTACATTGCCAAAGCGAACTGCAGAATAATTCTTTCCATACTCCCTCGCGGCTTTAAGCACTATCATTTCTGCAACTCTCTTGCTTGCTCCCATGATGCTCGAAGGATTCACTGCTTTGTCAGTTGAGATGAACACAAAATGCTCAACATTATGCTTCAACGAGAGATCAATAAGGTTCTGAGTTCCCTTAACATTATTGCTGATCGCTTCGCAAGAATTCATTTCCATCAGAGGGACATGCTTATGAGCTGCGGCGTGAAAGATCACATCGGGCTGAATTTCTCCAAGAACATTATCAACTCTGTTGTAAGATCTAACATTTGCAACTGAGATTTTTACATTTGTCGAACTCGCTTTGCCGTTCAGAAGGGAAATTCTTTTCAGAATCTCGCGATGGATATCGAATATGGAATTTTCTCCCTGCCCAAGCAGAGTGATCTCAGAAGGACTGCATTTGATAATCTGCCTGCAGAGTTCACTGCCGATAGAACCGCCGGCACCGGTCACAAGAACTTTTTTACCCTTCAAAAAATCTGCCACCCGTTTGATGTCAGTCTGTACAGGTTCTCTTCTGAGAAGGTCTTCAATCTGGACTTCTCTTATGCTGTCTATCCTCACTCTCTCATCAAGTATTTCATAAATTCCCGGGATTGTCCTTGTCTGAACCCCGCACTTTCTGCAAATCGAAACAATATCCCGTATCTCCGAACCGGGTGCTGTTGGCATTGCTATTATGACTTTCGTGATAGCAAGTCTTGATATTGCTTCCGGAATACTGTGCCTGGTGCCCATTACAGGAATTCCTCTGATCTTCAGATCCTTCTTCTCGATATCATCATCAATGAATGCAACAGGAACCATACCGAGCTGAGGATTCCTCTGCATTTCCTGTACGATTGAAATTCCTGACTTGCCTGATCCGGCTACTAGAACTCTCTCTCCATGATATGATATTTTCCTTTTCTCATTTAATCTCTCCATTAACCTAATGCTGAACCTTGTACCTGTTACAAAAAAGAAAATGAAGATTCCGTCAAGCAAAGGAATTGACAATGGAAGTGTTTCGAAATTGAAGAGTCCGAAATTATGAAGGAAGATGAAGACTACAGACTGAATGAGTACAGCCCAGAAGACTATATAAATGAGTTTAGCAAGCTCATCTACACTTGCACTGTGCCAATATCTCTTGTATAGTCCCAACTTCAGGAAGACTAACATGTCTATTACAAGAAATATAACAGTACAATACGCGAGGCCTGTAATGTATGTGTCCAGATCAACTCTCACGTCAAGCCGCAAAGTGAGAGCAAGGAAAGGACTTATAAGCAGGAATAATAGGTCAAGAACAAGCAAGTGCCTGTTTCTGAGCTTTAGTATTCCCTTATTTAGAAAATTTTCAAGCATTAAGTTTGATGTTCCGCTTACCCTGTCATCGCACTACGACATATTGACATCAGGTCATTGCTTGTTAGGAAAACTTGCTTTTGGGGAGAGTTTTCCTTCCGAGGGTTTTTGATTAATTGTAAATTAAGAAATCAAAGTGTTTGATTCAACCAAGATTTTGATAATCAGCATTGTTCCAAACGTTAGATGATTTACAAAATAGTAATACATCCTCACACGATTAATTTACGTCAGTATAGCAGAGAAGGTCTGCAGAATCACTTTTATATCTTTAAAGAAGGACCTGTCCTTCAGATACTCCAGATTCATTTCAATCTTGTCAGGCATGATTCTTTTAATATAATATTCTTCCGGGTCTTCATGTCCCTGTAATATTTCATTCTCATTCTTGTACTTTATCGAGGCGACATCTGTTATACCCGGCCTGACTGTAAGAACCTGTTTCTGAACTTCATTGTATAAGTCAACATACTTTCTTACTTCCGGCCTTGGTCCAACAAAACTCATATCCCCTTTGAGAACATTTATCAACTGCGGCAATTCATCCAGCTTAAACTTTCTCAAATAATAACCAATGCTTGTGATTCTGGGATCTCTACCTCCGACTGTAAGTAATCCACTCTTGTCAGAGTCAACAGCCATAGTTCTGAATTTGTAAAGATCAAAGTCATGGCCATTCAATCCAACTCTTTTTTGAATATATAATGAAGGACCCTTCGAATTGATTTTGATCGCCATTATAAGAACAATAAATATAGGTGACAGTATTACTGACCCTAACAAAGAAAAGACCATATCAAAGCCTCTCTTAAGCAATACTCAGGAAACTACTTTTCTGTATGCTTCTTTGACTGATGTTATGATCGTTTGTGTATCTTCATCAGAAAGTTGCGGATAAACCGGAAGAGTAATCACGCGCGAATAATTGTCAAGGCTCACGGGGTAATCGTTTATGTCATATCCTCTTTCTCTGAAAACCGTAAGCATAGGCATTGGGACAAAGTGCACGTTCACAGAAACTCCCAATTCATTTATAGCCTCTATAATCTTATCTCTTTGATATTCACTTATGCCATTAATTCTCAGCAAATAAATATGGCATGAAGATTCCCGGCCATCAACAATCTCAGGCGGAAGCTCAGCCCAATCTTCAGAAGAAAAACCTTCATCATATTTTCGGAAAATCTCTTTTCGTTTTTCAAGAAGAAATGTTTCATACTTTCGTATTTGTGCAAGTCCGACGGCAGCACAAATATCACTAAGATTCATTTTGAATCCCGGGTAAATGATGTCATATCGCCAATTGCCGCCCTGCGACTTAGTAAATGCATCCTTCGTCTGCCCGTTCAGCGAAAGCAATCTGAGCCATTTGTACAAATCGTTATTATCAAAAGCATCGGGAAGATTAAGACAAATAGCTCCGCCTTCAGCGGTTGTCACATTCTTAACAGCATGAAATGAGAACACAGTGGCGTCACACAACGCACCCGAAGGTTTCCCTTTATAAACTGCTCCAATGGAATGTGCCGCATCGGAAAGAATGAAGATCCTGCCGAGTTTTTCCTGCTCAACTGACTTTGATTTAAATAGTTTTGCAATCGACGGCTCCGAAATTATTTCCATCACATTGTCATAGTCACAGGGAAATCCTGCAATATCAACAGGAATGATCGCCTTCGTATTTTCGTTGATCAACTTTTTCACATGTTGAGGATCTATGCAGAAGTCTTTTCCAACATCGGCCATAACCGGCTTAGCTCCGACATGCATAACTGCAAGAGCAGTTGCACAGTATGTGTAGGCCGGAACAATCACTTCATCTCCCTTGCCTATGCCGAACCAGTGAAGCATGAGCATCAGCGCAGATGTTGCTGAATTTACACACAGAACATTTTCAACACCCGTGAGTTTTGAAACTTCCTGTTCCAATGCTTTTACTTTTGGGCCTGTTGTTATCCATCCGGAGTTAAGTGAATCCATAACTTCTCTAATTACATCATCATCGATATATGGCGGTGAGAATGGTATCATGCTTCTTTAAGAATTTTAGTTTTCTTTCTGTTTTTATAAAGAATAATTACAAAAGGTAAACTCATGTAAATTACAAAGTCTACTGTATAGCTGTATCTTTCAAGTGATGATTCAATGGAACTGACCATCACGGCTTTGAGCACGAATATTAATACAAATGCCAATGCAATGAAAGCATCTTTGTCGGATAGTTTTGAGCTTATACATTGTCGAATGCTCATGAACGACATCAATGCAAACATCAACAGCCAAATCAGGTTTCTGAAAAGAAAGTCAAAAATGACTTTTGCTGCTCCATACAAGCTCAGAAGAAATGAAGGCTGCAAAGTTACATTATCGCCGGCATCAACATTGAATCCCGCAAGACTTTTTTGCTCATCAATTCTTTGTAGGTAATAACTGTGTACACTTTTATTATATTCATTCTTGCTGGAAATCTGTGACCACTTACCGCTTTGAAGTTGAGTTAAGTAAATCTTGTCAATTGCTACCTGCTTGTATTTTCTCGCCAGCTCACTTTTGTAATCAATTGTTCTTCCAATGTTTGTTAGGAAGTAATAGAAATTGCTAAGGAAGAATTTCGCATAGATATCAGGATGCTTCCTGATTGCATCCAGTGATATTTGTCTCAGGATTGGCTGTACTTTGATATAAGTCATTGAGGAATCATACATCTTCATATAGTTCACTAGATTCATCTGCATGTGAAAATGATCCTTAAAAGCCGTGAATAGAGTGCCCGGATTATAAGAATTCGCTACATATCTCAATTCTTTCTTGGGAATTGAATTGAGCGTTGAATCAATCGCTTTGTTAACAAAATCCGGATACTCTTCCGAAGTCTCCATAAACAACACTGTCACTCCGGCAAGATTTGCTTCTCCAAAAGGAGTGATGGTAAACTTGCCAAGAGTAGCATAATTGTAAGTGCACAGAGCTGCAATAATAATAGCAAAAGGGACAATTGAGGCTAAGTAATATTTAAGCGGATACTTGTTAATGATAAAAAATAGAATCAGTAAGCCGAAGAGACCGACTAAAAAGAGACCCGCCGGTCTCACTAATATAAGCAACGCAACCAAAACGGAATAAACTGCCCATGCGAAGATGCTCTCTGACTTAACCGCGATGATGAACACACCTGCCAATATTAGCATCAAGCTGGTGAAAATACCTTCCGTCAGAATTGACATTTCAAGCACCAAAAAATATGCAGATGAAATGAAAGCGCTTACCGCAATTGCGAAATAGAAAATCCCGTTTTCGAAATACTTAAACGACACACTAAGGAAGAAGATTGCTGCAAAATAAGTGATTAGGCTTTGAACCAATGAAATGAAGATTGCATCACTTGTAACAGACATAATCAGTGAAAGAAAAATCGGATAACCCGGAGTTCTTATATCAAACATCGGTGCATTCAGATCCATCAGTTCAAATGCCGCTGCGATGTAAGATGCGCTGTCATTCGAAATTGTTAGGACGGGATAGAAAATAAAATACGGCAGTCTAGTGATCAGAAAAACAACAGACACAATTAGACAGCCGTAAATGAATTTATTTTTTGGGGTCAACTTCCTGAATGAATTTTATGTGTCGTGAGATTTGTTTGATTCGCCCGAGCTATACAGAATATGCTTTAGCTGAACCGACAACAATCCTATTCCGAACATAAGAACGGAGAGAAGAATGCTTCCTAGACCAAGGTAAAAAAGTAATCGTCTTCTGAAACGCGAATGAAAGAACAAAATTGAATCCTGCAAAAAGCAGAAGCAATGCAGAGAAGACGATGAATATTTTTATAGGGTTGTAAAACATGATTGCTTCCACAATGAATTGCATCGTTCTCATCGAATCTCTGAAAAGTCTGACTTTAGTAGTTCCCTCTCTTTTCATATAGTCAATCGGCACATACTTCACGAACATTCCGTTCATCATGTATGCAAGAGTAAGAGAAGTTGTAAAGCTGAAAGTATCACATAGCTTGGAGAAATATGGCAGAACTTCCTTCTTCGAAAAGACGCGCAGACCTGAGTTGATATCCGGAATTTTTCTGCCTGCAGTAAACTCTACAAGCTTCTTAAGTACAAGCCTCAGTGATTTCTTCTTGAACGATTCATCGTAGTTCTCACCTTGCCTTGCTCCAACAACCATATTGAAACCCTTTTCGTATTCGCTGAGGAGAACCGGAATCATATCAATTGGATAAGTTCCATCAGCATCAGTGATGACAATAGTGTCATTCTTTGCGGCTCTGATGCCGTCCTTAAGCGATCTGCCGTAGCCAATGTTATGTGGATGAGTAATTGTTGTGGCGCCCGACTTATGGCTCATCTCCGCAGTCTTGTCGCTTGATCCGTCATCCACTACGATGATCTCTGCTCCCTGAAGATTGTTCAGCTCAATTACTTTCTGCACATCAAAAACCGTTACCGCTATCACGGATCCTTCGTTATATGCAGGTATGACAACTGTTAACATCTGTCTAATTTAATTTTTTCTGTAAACACTGATAAGCGATATGCCGAATGGAGATTCCTGCGGCAAAACTTTTCTCGAAAATGGAACAACATATTTGTCAAATGCTCCGATCTCAGATTCTGTATCATTTACATTTCCTGACTTCAACAACTTATACACAGCCCAATATCCTAAAGCTCCGATCATATTGAAGTAATATTGTTTTACCATTGACACTCCATCAGGCAATTTCATTTCATTCATCATTTCCTTCGAATATCTTTTGAAATGTCCGGCCGCAACGTCAAAGTTTGAATACAAGAATTGATGTGATGGAACAAGATGGAAAAGAACACCGCCCCTCTTCAGCAGAGCAAGTAACTTGTAGAAAAATGATCTATCATCTTCAACATGCTCCATTACATTCATGCATACAATAAAATCATAAGTTCCCTCAACATCCATAAGATCTTTGCATTCGATCATTATTTCTTTGCCAAAGTCCTTCTTCATGATATGTTCTATAGCGTGTTCAGATATGTCAACACAGTATAGCGAATCAAATCTTGATTGATCTGCAATTAGTTTTGTGAAAGATCCAACTCCACAGCCTACTTCGAGCACATCACCCTTGATGTATTCTTTGAACAGATCAAAAGTCCATTGATTGTAATTTGTTGCCTTTTGCATTTGCTCGGCTGATGTAAACAGCTCTGACATTCTTAATCCTCTTCAATTTTTTTTACGAATACTGCCGGATTGCCCGCATATATACTGCATTGTTCAACGTTTCGCATTACAACACTCCCGGCTCCGATTATCGAGCCCTTCCCAATTCTCACACCCTTCATGACAAAACAATTAGCACCGATCCACACATCATCTTCTATTACAACAGGTTTTCTGATGATCTTATCCCATCTTCTTAATCGATCTTTGTAAGGTACGTTATGCGTGTTTGTATCCATAATAACGGTGTTAGCTCCAATCATAATTCTGTTGCCAAGTGTTACGCTCTCTTCGCTGATTATTGATGTCCCGTTGAGATAGACCTCATCGCCAACTTTAATACTTCCTTGCTTTGAAGTTCGCAGCAAGACTCCGCCTTCCATATTGCCGGAATTGTATGTGCAGCGAGCCGAGTTCAGCCTCATGTTATTGCCGAGTGTGATCTTTCCTCTGTTTTCAATTCTCGGAATTCCGTACACTTTTACTCCCTTCCCAAATTTCACGCCGTTAAGAACAAGTATCAGTTTAGTAAGCGGAGCAAAAATTACGGTAATGACTTTCGGTAAATGAAGCAGACTGTCTTTGATCAGTTCATAGTAATTCTCATTGCCGGTATCAAATTTCAGCTTCTCATTATACTTGAAAAGGAAACTCATGTTTTCATTTTACTTCTTTGTCCCGCTTCCGCTCCAGCTTACACCCTTGTATGCGTTTATGTTGATGTCTTTGAATGTTTCACTGCTGAACCATTTGCTAATCCGCTCTCGGCTGATGAAATCAACCTGAGGTGCATTGAG
Source organism: Ignavibacteria bacterium (assembly GCA_016704345.1). Lineage (GTDB taxonomy): Bacteria > Bacteroidota > Ignavibacteria > Tepidaquicellales > Tepidaquicellaceae > JADJAH01. The sequence goes on from JADJAH010000017.1 coordinate 82,755, forward strand.
CTTGTCGAATACATTCAATGTGTTTCTTTCAAAACTCAGCTTTCTGAAATTTCCAAAATACTCATAGAACGGTAAGAACTTCAGTGGAAGCAAATACAATGAAAATACAGGAAGATAGAGTGATGCAGTCACAGCTTTTGATATTCCTAGCAGTGAATCCCTGCTCATGTTTTTGAGAAAGGATTTTCTCAACGGCTCAACTACATGCTCAACAAGTTCATTTCCTTCTTTCGAATAAACCCACACAATGAGCTTACCACCCGGCTTGACATGCTTTGTGAGATTGGCAATTGTTCTGTCAGGATTATCAGTGTGATGGATCACTCCAATGGAGAATACAATGTCAAACTGTTTGCCAAGGTCCATTGCTGCTATGTCTGCCTCTACGAATTCAACATTGCCTGCATCCTTATTCCTGATTCTTGCAATGTCAGTTGTGTTAAGGTCAACTGCAGTTAGCGATTTTGCATATGGCGCAATGAATGATGTATGCTGACCTCCGCCGCAACCGCATTCCAGAACATCTTTGCCTCTGAAGTCTTCAAGTGTGTTTGGCAGAATCCAGTCATTGAACAAGAAAAGTTCATTATCCTCAAGCAGGCTCCACTGCTGATGCCATTCTGACTGTTTAGTCTGCTCTTTTGATCTTTCTGTCATAAACATATTTATTGAAAGTCCTGAACTCATCCATTCCATTATTGCCAATCCATGAACCGACCGGAGCATTGAAGCCGCTTTTCTTTTTGGTAAGTACAAATTCCGGTAAAACTCTCTTCAAAGCTTTCTTAAGAATATATTTTGTTTCAAGACCTTTCATCTTCAAATTACAGGGGATCGATGCAGCATATTCTGCCAGCAACGGATCAAGATAGGGACTTCTTGATTCGAGGCCCGAGTGCATTGTCGAGCGATCTACTTTTACGAGTATATCATCAGGCAGCCATGTCATGCAATCAACATAGAGATTTCTGTCAAGCTTCTCCATACCTTCCGCCTCATCATAAAACTTCCTGAAATAAATGAACGGATCAGTGTCATGAATCAATTGTTCATTCTTTTGACCGAGAATCTTTATCCTCTCGTCCTTGCTGAAAAATTGCCTCCAAAGATAGTGCGCTGAATCCGCATCATGCATTGCTCCGTTAAGAAATTGCTTCTGTTTGTATTGCCAGTTGAGTTTCTTGCTGTTGCTTCCAAAAGACAAAGCACTTGAAATGAATTTTTTCAGAGCTTTCGGAATTGGTCTTGTATATCCATGGTACTTGTCGGCTTTGTAGGTAATGTAACCGGCAAACAATTCATCGGCGCCGTCGCCGCTCAAAACAACTTTTACATATTGTGAAGCAAGCTGCGAGACCTCAACCATAGGGATCAGGGAATTGTCAGCAAACGGTTCATCAAATGCATTTATAGATTCATTAATTGCTTCGATGGAATCGGATTCATTACAGATCATGCTGTGATGAACAGTACCAATCCATTCTGAAATTCTTTCGGCATCCGGCAATTCGTTATATGATTCACTTGCAAAGCCAACACTGAATGTATGAAGCTCACCGGTGTGATGCTTCTTCATTAATGCTACAATTGAACTTGAATCAATTCCGCCGCTGAGAAAAGCTCCAACCGGAACGTCGCTGATCATTCTCCTCTTTACAGAATCATTCAAGAGCTCAATGATTCTATCCTCAATATCTGTTTCGCTGTCTCTTGTCTTTTGACGAAATGCATCCGAGTAATTCCAGTACCTAACACTCTCACCTCTCAAGTTATCAGCTTTGAACTTTAGGAACGAAGCAGGCATTAGCTTGCTGACATTTTCATAGAAGCTCAAGGGAGAAAGAATATATCCAAGCGCGAGATAACAATTGAGCCCTTCACCCGAAACTTTCTTTGGCATGGAACTGTCCTTCATCAGGGCAGTTAGTTCTGACGCAAATGAAATGTTGCCGTCTTTGCCTTTAAAATAATAGAGCGGCTTCTTTCCGAATCTGTCTCTTGCAAGTACTAGTTCTTTCGCGACATTGTCCCAAATTGCAAGAGCAAACATACCATTGAACATCTTGAAGCACTCGGTTCCATATCTGATATAGCAATGGAGTATAACTTCAGTGTCGGAATGACTGAAGAATTCTATGTTGAATTTTTTCTCAAGCTCTGCTCGAAGTTCCTGAAAATTGTAAACTTCTCCGTTGTACACAATGTGATACCTGCCATCAATCGTGGACATAGGCTGTGCCGCTTTCTCCGAGAGATCGATTATTGAAAGCCGCCTGTGCCCGAGTGAAATTTCATCAAGATCTATCTGACCGTCTGCATCAGGACCCCTGTGGGCAATTGCCTGTGTCATATCCCGGACCGTTTTCGCTCTCACCCCATCATTTCTGTTCCAGTCAGTCTTTCCTGCTATACCGCACATAAGTCCCGGGTTGCTTCAGTTGATTTTATAATAGTCTTTGTACCAGTCAACAAACTTTCCAAGTCCTTCTTCAATTCTTGTAACGGGTTTGTAACCGGTAAGCTTTGCCAGCTCGCTCGAGTCTGCATAAGTGATCTTCACATCACCCGGCTGCATCTCGAGAAAATTCTTTTCGGATTTTTTCCCGATCTTTGACTCAAGAGTCTCAATGAATTCCAAAAGATTAACGGGATGCTCTCCTCCAATGTTGAGCAGCTTGTATCCAACAGGTTCTACTTTCGTTATCAGTCTGTAAATTGACTCTACAACATCATCAATGAATGTGAAGTCTCTTTGCATATCACCATTGTTATACACATCAATCGGATCGCCTTTGAAAATTTTTTCCGCAAATTTGAAATAAGCCATATCGGGCCTGCCCCACGGACCGTACACAGTAAAGAATCTCAGCCCTGTTGCAGGAATTCCATACAGATGATGATAAGTATAAGCCATCAGCTCATTTGCTTTTTTTGTAGCGGCATACAATGAGATCGGGTGATCGACATTGTCTTCAACAGAAAACGGAATCTTCACACTGTTCCCGTACACCGAACTTGATGAAGCATATATGAGTGACTTAACTTTTGAATTTCTGCAGCATTCAAGCAAATTGAAGAAGGCATTTATATTATTCTTAAGACTCACATCCGGATTCGTAATCGAATATCTCACACCCGGCTGGGCGGCAAGATTTATTACATAATCGGGTTTATGATTCAGAAAGACTTTAGACAGTTCATTCATTTCTGCCATATCACAAATTTCAAAAACAAACTTCTCATATTTCTTGAGCTCGCTTAGTCTGTCTTTCTTAAGACTCACATCATAATATGTGTTAAGATTATCAATCCCGATTACTTCCAATCCTTCATCAAGAAGTCTTTTGGATAAATGATATCCAATGAATCCTGCGCATCCGGTTACCAAATATTTCACAGAGTTCCTCTCATTTATTGTTAGTCAGATATTTCTTGAGTTTCTTCCTCATGGAAACATACTGGGTCAATCCGGGATATGTGTAATAATTCGGAGTTGCCGATCTTTCAGGAAGTGTTTTGTGAGTTCCTTCTTCAAGCTGTTGAAGAAAAATTCCGACTTCACCCAGGCTGTCATAGATTGCTTTATGTCCTATGAAAGAATAATTGTGTTTGTTAAGGTCGATGCCTTTGGCAAAGCCTTGTACATAAACTTCACCGGCATCAACTTTGTCGTTCATTCTGAGGAAGGAATATGCCAGCTTATCAAATTGTCCGTTGTACATTGTCCAGAAGGGCGAGTAAAGTCCTTTATACTCCGGAGTAAGACCTTCATGCCACAGGAACACACCGTACTTTGGAATTGCTCTTATCTTCTTACCGAAAAAATCGTTAACACACATTGCAAAAATGATATCCGGTTTTACCTCACCGAGAAAATCAAGCACTTCTTTTTTGTTAACATTCTCCGAACTTATTTCCGGAAACTTCAGATCAGAAAATTTCCTTCCATTGTTTTTCCAATAGGGTCTGATGATCTCTCTTTTCAGAAATCCCAGATCAGTGACAGCAACTTTTTTCTTGACATAAAAAAACAGCATCAATTCATTCAAGAGTTTGAAGTAGCCGTACTTCTTTGCTCTCTTCATACCGTAGTCAAATCTGCCTTTCCAGGTTTTACGCCATGTCGCGGAGTCAGACCAGACGACGCCGGCAATTTCTGTTCGTTCTGCGAGCCAATCAACTATCATTTCGTCAAACTCATTCTTTGAACCTATAAAGACACTCCTCATCTTTAACTTATTCATGTTTACTTATATGCGATTTAAGTTCATTTGCAAATTCAGGTATAATTTTATTTCTATCAAATTCACTCTTTGCTACGGCTTTACAAATGGCTGACATTTCAGCGAGAACTCCCGGAGTGTTCCGCAGTTTAAGAATATTTTCGGAAAGCTCTTTGTAGTCTCCGGGTTTGTTTACAAAGCCGACTCTCTTCCCGGCAACTATCTTAGCGCCTTCACCTGAACCGGAGAACAATATCGGCAAACCCGCGGCCATGGCTTCATAGATCTTCGAGGGAACGGCTCCGTAAATATTCTTCACAAGCGGAATTAACGCACAATCAAATCCTGAAATAAGTTCGGGGATTTCTTCTCTTGTTACACTTTTGTTAAGGAATGTACCGCACGATGGATTATCTTTAATATACTGTTCGATAACATTTCTTTCCGAACCTTCACCATAAATGTGAAGCTCCGCACCAAGCGAATTGAAATCGACTCCTTTCACTATATCAAATACCCGCTGGGCTACTCCAAGAAGTCCGGCATATACAATCTTTAATTTGTCTCCTTGCTTGTTCTTCATTCCCGAGATCTTTTCAAACCTGCTGACATCAACTCCGTTTCTGAAGAGATATACTTTTTTAGCGCCACTTTTTTTGAGATGCTCAACTATTTCTTCGGATTGTCCTGTGCACAAAAATGCTTTCCTGTAAAGAAATGTCTCAAGTGATTCAATTGCCCGGTATAGTTTTCCATCATTTATTGATCCAAGCTCTTTAGCTGACAACGGCCAAATATCAGACACATTCATAATAAATTTCGCATTCGTTGCTTTAGATGCAAGATATCCGCTAAGCGCAAGAGTAAGCGGCGGACTCTCTGTGAAAATAAAATCGGGTTTGAATTTCCTCAGCGAGGGAATACTGAATAAACTTGTGAAGGATATTGTGAGCATCGATATAATTCTTGGAATTGTCTTCGGTGCATTTGAAGCATAAAGCCAGAATCTGTCTATTGAAATATTTTTCAGTGATTCCGAGGATCTGAACTTTCCTCTATAATTCTCAAAGATCTTTCCCTTTGGATAGTTTGGCATGGCTGTCACTACTTTTACTTCCCAACCGCTCTTCGTCAGGGTTTCAGAAAGTTCCAGCAGTCTGTTTTGAGGAGCTCCGGTTTCGGGATAAAAGTATTGTGTCAGTATAACTATCTTCAAATTAATTCAGATAAGAATAGAAGTGCTTCATCTTACCTGCTTTTGTCCTTTGGATCATATCTACTTTCTCTATTTCAAAACTAAGTCCCGGCTCAAGATAAAGATCAATGTTTTTCTGTATGAGCTGTCTGTCTCTTTCGGAAATGTCACTGTCTGATACAACTTCGAATACAAATTTATCTATAGCAACCTGCTTGATAATAAATTCTTTAAGGTCTCCCGATTTCTCCAGAATTTTTCTGGTAATGAAATAGAAACTTATGCCGGAGGATTTCTTTCCGCTTGGAAGAACTACTATATCATTCACTCCACCAAGAAGCCGCTTAATCAATATCTCTCCTTCTTCTATCTCGACATAAGCCCGGTCACCAATTTCATATCGTATGAATGGCATGGCCTTGTTGTGAAGAGAAGTCAAAACTATTCTGCCCTCTCCTTTATCTTTGATTGCGTTTCCTGTTTCGTCAAGAACTTCGATATAAATATTCTCATGAGATAATCTCCATTTGCCGTTCATATCTTCGAAGGCTATAAGATCAACTTCCGAGGTTCCGTACTCATTGACAGCTTTTACTCCAAATCCTCTTTCAATTATTTCCTTATCTTCTTCCGTGCAATTTTCCGATGTGCATATGCAGACTTTCAGAGTTGGACAAACATCTTTGAGCAAAACTTTTTCTTTGATAAGATATCTTGCAAACAGAACTATGGAATTGGTGTATCCATAAACATAATCAAACTTAATACTCCGAAACTTGGAAAGAAAAGTAACAAGCACTTCATCAGAAAGATCAAACACAGGGAAACGCAACCTGTTTGCCAGGTAGTCCTTTGTCCTTTCAACAAAATAATCTATTTTTCAAATGGTATTCCGTAAAATCTTGCCTGCTTCGAATCAAGAGTGAGATCATAATACGTGTATCTGTCTTTGATAAGAGCCCAGGTCATCGCATGTGAGAATTTGTCTTTGGCATATCTGAATGGATGCCCGGAAGAGCCCGAAGTATAGCCTGTGTAGAGATCTTTTTGCCTCAATTGTCCGGGAGATTGTGCTGTATTGATTCTGCTGATAGTCTGTCTTTTGAAGTACGGGAAGTTTGTGCCAGTTATCCGGGAATACACCCCCAAGCCTGTGTTTGTAGAAGTCGTTGTTCTCAAAGTGATACTTGGCGATTTCCCATTTTTTTGCTTCATGCCATTTCTCAAAATCATTCTTGCTCAATGACTGAATTTTCTTAAGCTCTTTCCAAGCATCTTCCAGAGGGAAGCCCTTCAGCTTAAGACTCATTTCAAGAAAGGACATTCATTTCCGTTTTATTTTTCACAAGCGGGTTTATGAGATCAAACCATTTGTTCTTCACTATGTCCCAGTCAAACTCTTCAACTTTCTTCCTGCCATTCAACGACAATCGCTCCGCAAGATCTTTATCACGTATCAAATTGACGATTGCATTTGTAAACAACTGTGAATTGCGTGGCTCAACAAGAATTCCGTCAACTCCATCTTCTATCAGGTATGGAATTCCGCCCACGTTTGTTGAGACAACCGGCATGCCTAATCCCATTGCTTCAATTACGCTTACGGGATGATTGTCAAAGTCGGTTGTGTTCATAAAAATGTCATATTCTTCCGACAGATTTGTCCAGTCCTTCTTAGGTAACTTTCCTGTAAGCTTCACTGACTCACTCAATCCCAGTTCAATTATTCTTTCCTCAACTTTTTTCTGTGAACCGTCTTTGTCGGGGCCAACCATACAGAGCCTGGCTTCGGGATAAAATTCTTTCAATGATCTTAGTATTTCAATCGCCATTATCGGATTATATATCTCATGAAATGATCTAACCCAAAATAATCCCGGTCCGACTATTGATCTGGGAATGAATTTGTAATTTTTTATTGGTATGAAATTTGGGATATAAGTAACATCAAACCCGCTGTCTTCAAAATGTTTTTTGAGATATAGTGACGGAGAGATATTTCTGTAAGCATTTCCGAATACTTCTTTACACAATGATGGAGAACTTTTCAACCTGTCAGGATAGCCGCCGCCTCTGAGGATCGGGACATAAGGTATGTTATACATTCTGCACAATTTTGCCAGCACATAAGTAAACCAGAATGCCTTCATGCTGTATGAGTCAATCAGAACAAGCTGCAGTTTGCTCTTTAGTTGAAAAAAACTCCTGACCATATCCAATAGTCTTAATGGCTGACTCAGCTTATTTGAAACTACTTTAATTTCGTAATGCTCAGAAAGTTTTGGTGACAGCGTTTCTATAAATGTTGGAGTGTAGCCGTGCGAGGAGAGTACATTCCCTGCGTAAAGTATCATCTAATTGGTCGGCGAAGAAGATGAATATATGCCAGGCCATATATGAAACCGGGCGCAGCAGTTCTCATTGCCGCATGTCCGAGAGTTACAAATACAAATGCCGTGCACATAACGAGAATTATCCTGTCGTCTGTTGATTTTAGCCGGAAGAAAGTAACAATGGGAAGAACAATCAGAATGAAAATCACTCCTATTCCGAACACTCCATGTTCAGCCATAAGCCTTGAATACTCAATATGAGCGGCCGCCTCAATCCCGCTGATCTCTCCCCGCTTGAATGTAGCCATGCCGGGGCCCACACCCGTTAACGCATTGTCCTTGAAGATCGTAATATCCTCCTCAAAGATCTCTTCCCGGCCGCTGAACATATTGCTTTTCTCTTTGTTGTACATAGACTCGCCTTTGAACCTCATTTCAAGCAAACCACCGCTTACCTCATTTACGTAATAGAATCCAAAGAAGCCAATCACAAATATAAAGAAGAATGCATAGACAACCCTGTTAAGTTTCTCCTTGAATCGGCTGTCCATCAATGTCATAATAATTATTGTCAGCGCGATCGCAATTGCCGGAGCAAGCATGCCGCCTCTGGAGAATGTTGCAAGCCCTCTGACAAGAAAACTCAGAAGAAGAATAACACCTATATACTTGAGCCTGAACAATCTTATGTTAAGAAAATATGCAAGCGCAACTATCATTATACCAAGACCAAAAATTGTTGATACCTGATTTGGGCCAAATCCTCCGCTTGCCTGAAAATTTGATTCAGTAGTAAATTCAACATCTTCAAGCGAGCCTGATCTGAAGTAAACAAAAATTGACATCGCTGCAATCGGATACAACATTGCCAGAAGTACTCTTCTGAATTGCGGCAACGGAATTTTTCTTCTGTAGAAATAGATCCCAGCTACGCCCAGAGTAATTGGACCGGACAGGTTAAACGATACCATCTGCCGCGACAGATCAAATGATCCGAAGGCAACATACATTATAGAAGGTAACAACATTAATATCAGAATTACAAAAGAAATTGGGATCTTCTTCTTGCCTCCGACCAAAAATCCTAATGTAAGGAACAGAACAACAGCATACTTCCCCCATTCATAAGAGAAGCCTCCGGAATTCATTCTGAAAAGTACTTCAATACCTACAGTATATGCGGCAAATACATGTGCCGCGCCATCCGAATTCTTTTTTGCCATGATCTTATACATTCCATAAAGCACTATGATTATGGAATAGATCTCGCTAAGTCTTGGATTGATCAACATAGACATAGCGATTGCCAAGTTTATGACGAGGAAAATTTCGGCTTTAAAAGGAGAGTTTTTCACGTAATTAATTTACAATAAAATTGGTACAATTTAAACTGCCAAGTTGCTTCAAAATCGGTTTTCCTCAGAATTATTACACATCAAGAATCTTTATCTTCAACAATTTCATATAGTGAGAAAATGTGAATTGCCCGGCAGAATCGGTGCAATTTGCGGACATGTGCTTCAGCTTTTCACGATCCTTGATTGCTTCGGACAATTTAGTCTTCAAGCCTGCTGCTGATATATCTTTCAGAAGAAAAGCAGATTTCTCCCCAAAGTACTGACTGACGGAAGAGACATCCGAAACTATTGGAACACATCCGTAAGCAGCTGCTTCTGCAATTACTTTTGGAAAACCTTCCGACTTGCTCGGCAAAATTATGATGTGTGAATCTGAATATATTTTCTCAAGACCTTGCCTGCCCACAAATCCCGGGAAACTCATCTTAACTCCGGTATCAACAGAAGATTTCTTATGTTCTTCAATCAAAGGTCCACCACCCGCAAAAACAATTTCATCAATTGATTGCTTGTCGTTGAAGTCGCGCAGTGCATCAATGATCAACGAACTGCCTTTGTTTTCGGTAAGCGTGCCTACAAAACAAAGCTTCAATGGTTTTGTGAAGTCCTTTGACTTTGCTATCAAGCTTGCCTTTTTTAGTTCTTCATCATCAAGACAAGGATTCGGGAAACTCAGAATGTGTTCCTGTTGCCCTTCCCACCAACCGTTGATAGTAACTTTGCAGTTGAGATAATTCTTTTCAAGCATCCACTTCTGAAGTGCATAAGAATATGGAGGATTATCCATAATCCAGTTTCCGGCATACTTAACCCATCTCTTCGGTTTCCTTCGCACTGCAAGAAACGGTAGAACATAAAGTCCCATTGCAGTTGGAGCCCGGAATTGAACCCAGTCAACTTCATCAAGTACCGGAGTTATAGTATTCAGATTGTAAGCCGCCGTGGTAACGATAGACAATTTATCTCTTAGAGTTTCTCCGCCATATTTCTTTAACGGCACAAGTGTAATACGTTCGGAGCTATACTCAAGCGAACTGTCCGGCGCTTCTTCATCATGCAAAGGAGCGATATGGTAGATATCATCAAATAATTTTGTAAGATGATTTATCTCACGGACAGTTGCTCCCCAACCAACGATCCTTCCTTCTCTGAGATAATGCGGAGTATGTGAAATAATTGCAAGCTTCATTGCCCTCCGTTCCAGAGATTAAGGCTATACAGCATGAGAATCCTTTGATAGACACCTGCTCTGCTGATCTCCTGCTCTGCACCTGCTCTCCCTTCAAGCATTCTGAAAAGAAACTCAACATACTCCTTTTTTACATACTCAAGCGAGAGACTCTGCCTCGCAAGAAGATTTTCCTTTATAATCGAGTACTCCTCTTTTGACAGCGCCTTATCAAGCGGAATTGTAAATCCTTTCTTGGCTCCCTTGCTGGTTTGTGGCGGGTAGAGGTCTTTGTGAATGCTTCTTAAAATTGTTTTCGTTTCTCTTATACCGGACTTCTGATCAAACGGAATTGACAATGCAAACGAAGTCAGGTCTTCATCAAGAAATGGTACGCGATACTCAACTCCATTAAGCATTGACATCATATCAGTCTTCCGAAGATAATCGCTTAGCATAGTCTTTCTGAAATAATCAAATACGACATAGTTTCTGAATTCTTCCGGCGCTTCGTTATCAAATGCCGACTCGTATATTCTTACACCAGTAGAAGTGTCAAAAGAAAAGGAGACTTTCCCTCGTACATTGTCTTTCTCGGAAACCATGAATGCCAGTCATACAGCATCTCCCGAGGCTTGTCTGACCAAAGGTCAAGCATTCTTGAAGTAACTCTCTTTACGGATGAGCCACCGGCTATTGATGCTGCCTTAGCAATGTTCTTGATAAGTTGTAAGCAATTCCTGCTCGTCCGAGTTTCTCCAGATAAGTGAGCCATGTCTGGGACGGATATCCGTTGTACAATTCATCTCCGCCATCTCCTCCAAGCAAAACCTTTGTGATCTTTCCGGAAGCTCTCGTAAGAAAGTAAACATTGATAGCGGATGAATCAGCGTATGGCTGATCGAAATTCTTAAGGATCATGTTGAGTGTATCGAGATCAAGGGATGTGTCCGCTTCAATCCTCTGAAGAACTCCCCCACACTGTTAGCATACAACTGCGCGGTTTCCGATTCGTCATGCTCCTTATCGCTGAAGCTGACTGTCAAACCCTTAATGGTACTTTCTGACTCATGTGCAAAGGCATAGATCAATGAAGAATCAATTCCGCCACTCAGCGCAACAGCAACTTCAACATCCGCAACAAGATTTCTTTTCACCGCATTTTTCAGAAGCTCTCTGGTTCTGTTTTTATTTTCGTTAAACTTAAGAGTGTTAACGAATTCAAAATCATATTCAATCAATGAGCGGACTGCTCGTTCATCACTTGTCAGCTCTATCAGCTTACCCGGCCTTACAGCTTCTATCTCTTTATATATAGTATTCGGTTCGGGACAATATCCAAGGTTCAGGTAACACTTCAAAACATTTTCGTTGGTACTCAGCATACCTTTTAAAGCCGGAAGCAAAGCCTTTATCTCGCTTCCAAAAATGCTGAATCCGCCTTTGCCACAAATGTAAAGAGGTTTAATACCGGAAGGATCTCGGAGCAGGATTACTTTTTGCTTGCCCCTGTTGTCAACGATCGCGATTGTAAAAATTCCTCTGAGTTGTTTGAAGAAATCTACGCCGTGTCTCATGAATCCTTCAAGGATCACTTCAGTGTCAGAAGATGTCTTAAACCTGATATCTGGAAGTTTTCCTTTTAGCTCTGAGTAGTTATAAATCTCTCCGTTAAACACAATAGCCACTTTTCCGTCAGAAGAAATCATTGGCTGATCGGCAAGCGATGACAGATCAATTATGCTGAGACGATTCTGTCCAAGATAAAAATTCTCACCAATGTGTTCCTTCGTTCCGTCGGGACCCCTGTGCCTGATTGCTGAGAGTCCTGCTTTCAGAGCCTCCAGCCTTGAGGAAATTGATTGTGAAAAATCTATTGCACCAAGATAACCACACATCAGCCGGCAATCCCTCTTATTGATTCTATGTATTTTCTGATGATCATACTCCAGTGATGTTCCTTTGCCCACTTGACAGCGCCATTGCTGAAGGTCTCATATTTTTCAGTGATAGTATTTACTGCCGACACAATTTCTTCGACATTCTTTGGATCAACAATTACACCGCTGATACCGTCATTGATTGCATCTTCAAGTCCGCTTTCTCTTGACCCTATTGCAGGAAGTCCGAAGTAGTTTGCTTCTATAGCTGCAATTCCGAATCCCTCAAAGTCGCCGCTCTTCTGAGTTTCACTGAGAAGTATAAAGATGTCTGATTCATTGAGAAGTTGCTGCATTGCAGTATTGTCAATCTGTCCGTGAATTTTCACAAGGGTTTTTAGTTCGTCATTCATTACTTCATTGATAAGCGACATGTCTGCAGTTCTTCCGACAATATGGTAGATAAGTTCTGGGAAAAGTTTTTTCAGGCGGGGAAGCGCCTTAAGAACATTGTGATGTCCTTTTCTCGGCCAAACCGTTCCTACGGAAATTAGCGTAATTTTTCCGGGTGTTAGAGTTTTTTTCTTAGTGTTCAATGAATCTATGTTGTCAAAGTCGAATCCGTTTGGAATTACTTTCACTTCACTTCTGTCTATACTTGAATTGATCTTTGAAGCTGAGTACTTCGATACCGGTATGATAAGATCTGATCTTCTCAGCGCCTTATCCACCGCCATTTTCTCCATTAGCGATTCTGCATTCACATCGCCGCCGTGTGCAATTGATATGAATTTCATTTTACCTTTTGGAATGATCAGCGATGCAAGCAAAGAAGATCTTCCGGAAAATATCACATGCGTATACTCACCGTTGCCGGCTTTGCTTCTGATTTCCTTTAATCTCCGGTAATAAGTTTTGAATCTTCCTTCATAGCGCTTATGCCTTTGTATGCTGAAACTATTCCTGCTGTCAAATTCATTCTCCTGACCTGCCGTTACAAAATCTGAAACAGTAAGTACGTCAGTCTTGATGCCGCTCTTATTTAGAAACTTTGCAAGATTGTAGGCATGATTACCGATGCCTCCCGGACCCGGAGGAAATTCATTTGAAATGAGAAGAATCTTCTCAGATGCGGTCAATCTTATCCCCTTCTTTCAGCATTACCGAAGACTTGTTCCACGAGATCCTCAATTGCATCAGTAAGACCGGGAGGATAAGCATAGCAGCTATTGCGCTAAGCGGATATAGGAATTTTTTTCCTTTCCATTTATATGGAATAAGCGAAGGCAGCATTCCAATGATCAGAGCATTTGCCACATAATCTTTCGGATAATATTTTCTGTAAAGATAAAGGACACTTGGAAGCGGCCTCGGTGAAAAAAACTTCTTCGGCCTGAATGCGTCCCATGAGCCCATTTGCCTGAGTCCTCCGGTTCCGGTCTTTAGATGTATACGCTTTGCGTACGGGTGTGAAATGCTTCTGAACCCGTTGAGATATGCTCTTAGTCCAAACTCGCCGTCACCCATTCTTTGCCTGTCAAACTGCCTGTCAAACATTCCTACTTTGTCGAACACCTTCTTCTTCACCATAGCATTGCCTGAATCAAATTGATCCGCCCATCTGAAAAAGCTGTAATTCTCCGGTATTACGTCTCCTACAGTTGACAGCGATACACCTGCAGAAATATCAGCATTGAAAAAATCGAGTCCCTTGATGTGCTGTGTGATCCAGTCTTTTTCAACCCGTGAATCATCATCGAAGAACAAGAACAGCTCGCCGTTTGAATTTTTTATCGCTTCATTTCTTGCAAGCCACTGACCTTTGCCTTGCTGAAAAATGACCTTCTTATCGAGATTGAAATCATTGTAGAAATCTTTATTCGGCTCATCTGTTTGATCTATAATTATGATCTCAAAGTTTGAATAATCCTGCACTTCAAGATCCTGCAAAACATCTTTCAGATAATCATACCTGTTAAGTGTTGGAATAATGACGCTTACTTTCGGACGCTGTTTTAACATTGGTGAATCAAAACTGTCATATTCAGGATACTCAGCATGCGGATGGATAAGAGTCTCTTTCTGAACATCCGACGTATTCAAAAATGCTCTAATCTCTTCTGAAGGATTTCTGAAACTCAGAAGATTCTTGATCAGAAAATAATAGACTCTGTGACGCTTATAAAATTTTCTGATGAAGATGTAATCGTCTTCAACGGAAAGATTCTCTTTGTGAAGAAGCTTATCCGGATCGGCGTCAATCGCTTCCAGCATCACTCCTCTGTTCCACGCCTGAAATCCCATGTCAAGTTCCCTTGCCGTCTTTGTCTTGTAGCGTTCGTCAACTTTTACAAGATGCTTTTGATCTTCGGGAATATTCATGCAAGACGAATTGAAGTAGCAGGAAGAAAATGTTCCTGTATTCTCGGGTATGAGATTAAAATACCAGGCAGGATTCAGATACTTGAGTATGAGGAAACTGTTAGCGGCTGTCAAAGATTAATATCGGTATCGTAAAGAGTAAATCTGAAACTGTTTGCGTTGTCGAGAAAACCGTCATGTGAAAAGTGTATTATGTTTTCTTCATTCCTTGCCCTTATGAAACCAAGTTTGCCAAGCCGCTCTTCCTCTGTCTTGCAGTTTGCAATTGCTTGTATGATCTTACATTCTTTATTGCTTGCTTCAAGTACCATGCTCGAAACTAGATCTCGGGTTTCTTCCATAGAATTACAATTCCAGTCATAGATATTGTAAGAGGGTTTGAAGTCTCCATGCACAGCATAAGAGCCGGCTTCCGATTTAATGCACATCAATCTTGGTGAATATTGTTTAAAGCCTGCAGCACGCCAGTTAAGAAAGCTCGTATCATGCACCACTTCCGCTTGTTCCGACTTCTTTTGATCCTGCTGTATCATACCGGATACTTCATCCAATGAGCATTCTCTGAAACTCTGAGAGCGTTTCGAAATTCTTGATGACTTGTATGAAAAATAGATCTGAAGTATTCCCGAAAGAGCAGGTGTCACAAATTTCAGCTTATCGGGTATTATCCATTTTAGTATGTGTGATGCCTCAAGGGGGAAGACCATCATTCTGCCGCTCCTTATTTTTTTGAATCCTGCTTTAAGCATTAATGCATCTGCTTTCGGACTTGGATTGTTTCCGATTGTCATCATATCTCTTTCGAAAGCATGGGCAAATAATTTATTTCCTATTCCCGATTTTCTGCATTCCGGATCAACCATCAGATCACAAGCCCATTGAGATTTCTTTTCCTTCCGGTTCAGAATAACTGTAACAGGAATAAGTCCGAGCTGTCCAAGAACTTTCTTACCTGAGACCGCGAGCAAGAGTCCTTCAACATCGCCTTTCTCCGGCCCCCTGAATTTCCATCTGCTGTAATCATCTTCTCTTCTTCTTTTCTTCCCCGGCCATACCTTAGAACAAAAATCTCTGTGAGCTTCAACAAGATCATCTCCGTATGGTACTATTTCCACATTAACCTGTGGAGTGTTCTTTTCCAATATGAGAATTTATATAACTTGTTACAGACATTACTTCAAGTTTGCCTTCACCAACTGCAGTTGCCGCTAATTTCATAAATTTGTCAAAGTGCTCTTTGCTTTCTGACTTCTGCCTGCTGATTCCTGCAGGATGCCCTACAATAACAACTGCTTTATTAAGTTCAATTGCCTTCATCAAATACTGCTGTGCAAAATCATCAAAACCCGTATAATGCTGAGGTACGCATACAATACCGTTGTGAGTTTCCCAAATACTAAAATTGATCTCTTCAACTCTCTTGCCGAGAAGCTTGTCCCATACCGGACGATAGCCCTTGAGAACTCTGCACCATGTATAGTCCTGCTTCTTCAAGAACCTGAGTAAGCTCCCCATGTCGCTTCCTTTGTGAAAGGGATAAATGCCCCGATCCCCCGGACTCAAAGAGAACTTCGAATACCAGCTCATCGGTCTGCTGTGGGAGGTACGAATCCATTCACAGATGACTTAACTCCTACACATTTCTCCAATGCAAACTTACTTCTTTCCAGTGACTTCTCAATTTGCTTTTCATTAATGTACGGAAACCATTCATGCTTCCAGGAGTGAGAAGCAATCTCATGGCCAAGAGAATATATTTTTCGGATTTGTTCGGGATTGTTAAACGGAAAGACTCCTTCTTCCGCAACAAAACCAACGCATGCAAATGTCATCTTCATGTTGAGTCTGGCAGCTTCTTCCAAAATATAATCAACATTCTCTATCTCTTCGTAGATCTGCTTATAGCTGAAATTATAGGGCATGGTAGAATTTATCTGCCCAAGCGCCGTGTCGTAATCCCAGACTATCATTAGCTTTGCAGACATTAGCTCAGGATTTTCCGTTTGCAGACTCTTCTTCCTTCTTCTCCGACAGCGCAACTGCAATGATCGGAAATAGGATGTATGGGAAATTATATCTGGATCTAGTTTCGGTAACGGGCAGCAACATCATTGAATAACCGAGATAAGCCCACATTACAAACACTGAGATCGGCGGATATTTTTTATTCTTCCAAAGCCATACCAGTGGAAAGAACAGTATGATCCAGAACAGAAAATTCTCTACCGTCTGAAAGAAAGCTTCGAGAATTCTTGCGTTGGGATACTTTGTAAATTCAAAGAAATAGCTGATAGTCCAGTCCTGCCTGCCGGAATATTTCATCATTCTGAAAGGAAGTCCCTTCACATAAATATCAGGATTGTCGAGCAGGAATTTTTTTGTCCTTTCTTTGAACTCGTCATCAAGTTCAACTTCAGTAAGATCCTTGTACTTGATCAGCAGCGAATCAGGCACACCGTTAAAGCCTCCTGACTTTGTATAGTCATTCGTTACATTTGAGCTGTAAAGTCCAAGACCTGTTGTTGGCATTAATCTGATCTTCCCGTATATGAGATAATTTCTGTATATCCATGGTGAATAAAGCAGCAGCAATGTTCCCAATACAATTGCTGCCTTACCGGCAATGTATGAGAAATTTTTCTCCCCGTGTTTCTCAATGAGAAATGGTATCAATAGTGCGGGCATGACAAAGTTGAATCTGATATACATCTCCGCAGCAAGAATTGCTCCAATGATAACGAGCTGATAGGTTTTGCCCGAATAATTTTTGAGTGTTATGAACAGCAGAATGACAAAGAAGAAAAATGACAACTGTGTATTCGAGCTGGACGCCATGAAAAGAAGATTGGGCGAAATGCTGATGTATGCAAAAGATATCAACGCAGCAATTCCTTTGAACTCCCGGAACAAATAATATCCTGATATGACGACACCCATCGAAAACAAGATCATGATCACAGCATAGGTCAAAGGATGATTGTATATCAGCAGTCCTATTGCAAAGATTCCCGGCAAGCCCGGTTGTCTGAAGTTCCTGAGCTCGACACCGGTGAAATCATAGAACTCTCCTTCAATCGCCATCCTTTGACCAAGGCGTTCATGCTTTTCATAATCACTATCCTGTACAGGTCTGTTTACCATATCGTGCGCTGCGAATATTAGTCGGAGTAAAATACCGGTGATCAGAATTCCTTTGTAAATGCTTTGCCTCTTGATCACAAAAAGCTTCTTATCAAAAATTCTGAATACCAGATATCCTGCAGCAATGATAAGAACGATCTCTATAATATAATCAGGGAATCGATGTTTCACCGCCATAAACATTCTGTTGGCAATACCTGATATCACAAGCAGAACCAGCAGTACAATATTGCCTGCCCTTCCAGTTTTGTTATATATGTCGAGAAGTTTTCTCAATCGGTTGCGAGATAGAATTTCCTTACATGACTGATCACATAATCGAGATCATCTTTTGATACCTCGTAGTACATCGGTAGTCTTAACAATGTATCCGTAAACTTATCAGAGTGAGGCATCTCTCTGCCGTCAGATTGGTTCCTAAAATACTCGCTCTTATTCAATGACAGGTAATGAAACACAGCGTAAATTGTGTTTTCTTTGAGGTAAGAAATAAGCTTGTTTCTTTCTTCAAGATTTCTGCAGAGGATGTAAAACATGTGAGCGTTGTTTGTAGCATATTCCGGTATCTCAGCAAATTGAAAGTATCCCGCATCGGCAAGGTCTTTAAAATTGTCGTAATAATAATCCCAGATCTGTTTTCTTTTTGCCTGAATGTCGTCGAGATTTTCGAGCTGAGCAAACAAAAAAGCAGCGATTATATCTGAAGGCAGAAAAGAAGAACCGATATCAACCCATCCGTACTTGTCAACTTCACCTCGGAAGAATGCAGAACGATTTGTTCCTTTCTCGCGGATGATCTCTGCTCTCTTTGCAAAACTTTCATCATTGATTACAAGCATTCCCCCCTTCGCCGGAAATCACGTTCTTTGTCTCATGAAACGAGAATGCCGCAAGATGCCCGATCGAGCCAAGCGGTCTTCCTTTGTAATAAGAATCAATTGAGTGCGCGGCATCTTCGATAACATAAATGTTGTGCTTTTGCGCCAGCTCCATTATCGTATCCATGTCTACAGCCATTCCCGCATAATGTACAACCACAATTGCCTTAGTGTTGGGTGTAATAAGTTCTTCTATTTTTTTCGCGTCGATGTTCGGAGATTTTTCCTCACTGTCGCAGAAGACTATCTTAGCGCCTCTGAGTACAAAGGCATTCACTGATGATACAAACGTGTAAGCCGGGGCAATGATCTCATCGCCCTGCGATGTATTGATCAGTATCGCCGCCATCTCCAGTGCATCTGTGCAGGATGTTGTAAGCAATACTTTATTGAATCCGAATCTCTTTTCAAAAAAGTCGTGGCACTTCTTAGTAAAGACGCCGTCTCCGGAGATCTTTCGTGACTTCACTGATTCGAGTATGTACTCGGTTTCCTTGCCCGTGAGATAAGGTTTATTGAACCCTACATGTCTTCTTTCAAACTCGGTCATCTTGATTGTATTAATTCAATTTTCAAGAACTGCCAAACCAACGCCGGTTCTTCCAAAACTATTTCCGTTATACAGCATGTATCGAATTCCTTTGTGATCAAACAGGAATGAATATTCTATCATTTCGCTGTCCCAACCTTCGGGCGAAACATCAAGTCTTATTTCATCATCCATTCTTTTCCATAATTTTCCATCGTGCGATTCTGCATATCCTATCCTGTATGATTTCACTTCCGCACTCTCTCTGAACGAATACCACATTTTGAAAATCCCGTTTTCCTTCAACACAAACGGCCTAGCTATCGCGTATTCCAATTCATTGGCAAAGTCTATGCACACATGTCCGTCCCTGTTCCAGTGTATTCCGTCTTCTGATTCTGCATATCTGATGTTGTAGTAGTGCTTCAGAGAACCATTTTCTTCAACCCACTTGATCAATGACACATACCACATTTTCCAGTTCAGATCATCCTTGATGACAAACGGTGCAAAGGTTGAGTATGGATCTACATCGTTAGAAAACAGCACAGCAGGTCCCCGGGAAAATTTCCGGAACGTTGCACCTTCATCTGTACTTATCGCCACTCCGTTGAAAGAGAAGAAAGGAACATTCTTGCCGAGAGTCCAGCCGTTGTAATAGAGATACTTCTTATTGTTGTTTGTAACGATTGATGTCGGCATAATTCCGGAATCATCGAAAGCACCAAGCTGTCCAAGCTTCAGCACTGGTTCCTTGCTAATCGACATTATCTTGAACGGATCATTCAAATTAATTTCAAAGAACGCTCCCTGAGATCTGTTCTTATCATCTCTTGCTGAAAAATATATCCTTGCATAATCATCATCTATTCTGTCCATGACAGGCATCATGGCATGAGTTTTCATCCATTCATACTCTCCCGACGGATTGAAAATGAGTCCGAGCTTTCTCCAGTTTTGCAATTCGCCTATGATATTTTTATTTCGTCACTGTTCTTTTCAAACTTGACTGACCTTTGCGCAAGATAAACACCTTTCTCTTCTGTATCTTTCATTATTATAGCGCCTGCGGCAATAAGCGTTTCCGGAGCAATTGTTATTCCGTCCCTGATAGTTGCATTTACTCCAAGGAAACAGTTTCTCTCGATCTTGACAAATCCTGACACAACAACATGTGATGTTATGAAACAATGATCTTCAATCAATACATCATGCCCAATGTGGTTGCCGCTCCAGAGTACAACGTTGTTGCCGATCTTTACATAAGGCTGTATAGTATTGTCTTCAAGAATGAAACAATTATCACCCGGTTGAAACTGTGAAAGATAGCTGCAACGGGAGCTAATGTAGTTAGCCATTGTATAGCCCATTGTCTTGCATTCGTTGTACAGCATTTCCCTGATCTTGTTCATCTTTGTATAACCAACTGCTACGAAGGCCTCATATTGATCGGGAGGGTATTTGTCTTGCAAAGTTTCAAACGCCACAAGAGGCAATCCCTCGAACTCATCCTGTTCGATGTACTTTGTATGAACTGAAAACGCGACCGGCTCATATTCAGAATCATATGCAAAAAAATACTTTGCAAGCCTCGCATTTGAAGTGCTTCCAATAATTACAACTTTCTTTGTTTTCATGATTTGTTAAATGATTTCATAAAATTAGGTGCATCAATTCCTTCGTTGAATAACAGGTCGATGATGCTGACCGCATGTGTAAACTCACCGTGAAGCTGTCTGTAAGGCGGATATCCGGAATAGTCAAAGTAGTGAATAGTGATGTTTTCTTTCTCGAACAATTCTTCGTTCATGTAAGCCTTTGCAGCGGGACCAGAATAATAATCCGTTGCTCCGAGTTTCTTGCAGATGTCAACGAGTCTTTCTGTTTTCTCTTCGAGCAGCGTGAATTCCGACGACCATGTCATTGGCGTATTGATTCCAAGCATTTCGCAGATTTTCTTCATGAATCGGTAATTTACTTTACTGAGGTATTCTTCTTTGCAATCCAAATACAGTTCTTCAAAAATATCCTTGTACTCTTCGTAGTACTTTGCCTTCGAGTAACTGTGCTTGATCGTATTCCAGTGATTCTCTGTCCAGGAAGAATCGCTGATCTTTGTCTCGTTGATCTTCTGAAAATATTTTCCCTTTGCCTCAACAGGAATTGTGAGCCATTTCACTCCGTCCTTTGTTTTGATCATATTCCTGTTGCGCCAATCGCGGCGGGTGTATTGCATATCGTCATAAATTACAAACTCGTCCACCATATTGATTGAATCAAAATATCCTTTCCATGGAATGTAATTCGATTGCGTGATGATGATCTTTTTCAAATCAGAGATTTAGCTTTTTATCAATAATGAATAGTGGACGTTGCTTTGTCTGTTCGAAGATTTTCCCAATATAGATACCCGCGATTCCTATGCTCATGAGGATAAGACCGGTTGAGAAGAGAATGGCAACTATAAGACTCGGCCAGCCCGGCTGAAAACTCTTCATGAAATAACTGGCAACGATGTAAATACCTACGAGCAAAGTTATTGCTGAAATTACAAGTCCGGAATAAATAGATAAGCGCAGAAGCTTGTCTGAATAAGACGTCCAGCCCTGCAATGCAGTCAGGAACAGTTTGGATACTGAGTAGCTGGACTTTCCTTCATATCTTTCTCTGTGTTCTACCGGCACATAAGTTGACTTGAATCCGACCCACTTCAGCAACTGAATATAAAGCCGGTCCTGATCTTTCAGCTTAACAAATTCATCCTTAACACGCGAACTGAACATTGTCATCGATCCGACATTAAGTTCATAGTTCTTATCCGAGAACACACTGAACATCCAATTGTAGATCTTCGCTGTAATGTATTTGAAGAAAGAATGTTTCCTTCCTACCCTTCGTGTAAAAACAACATCAAAACCTTTTTCGTATTCGTCCAATAGTTTTTTAATATGAGCAGGATCATCCTGAAGATCACAATCCATTACTACTATCACATCACCAGAGGCTTCCATCAATCCTGCAGTGATTGCATAATGCTGTCCGAAGTTTCTGCTCAGGAGAATTCCTTTAACATGTTCATTTCGCTTGCAATTGTCTTCAATCCTCTTCCAGGAATCATCACCACCACAGTCTTCCACAAGTATGATCTCATAATCGGGAGTGATTTCACTCAGGACTTCGTTTAGTCTCATTACCAGCTCATCAACGATCTTCTCTGCTTTGTAAACAGGACTAACGACAGAAATTTTCATATTGTCTTTTTTCAATTCAGGAAAAATTCATTGAATAATCTGTTCTGCTTTTCTATTCCGAATTCATCTTCGACTCTCATTCTTGCCACATCAGCAATCCTGATCCTTTCGGGTTCACTCATTCTGATTATTTCAATTAACTTTTCTGCAAAGCTCTGCGCTCTTCTCCGCTCTGCAACAAATCCCGTAACTCCTTCAACCACATTTTCTCTTAGCCCGTCTGCATCGCTTACAATACACATCAATCCCATCGCCTGTGCCTCAAGCACCGAAACGCAGAACCCTTCCTGCAAGCTCGTTTGAAGATAAATATCAGAGGCTTCCATCCTCTTCACAATTTCATCGTGAGTGATCTTTCCAAGAAACTTAACACAATCATCCAATCCGGATTGATAAACAGCAAATCTGATTCTCTCCAATTCCTTTCCATCTCCGATAATTTCGTATAGAAATTTAATGCCATCCGTCCTGAGAATAGCAAGAGATGAAATTGCAGTCTCGTAATCCTTTATCCAGTTAAGTCTTCCGACTGTAACTATTCTGACAGGGTCATGAAATTTTCCTCTGTCATTCTTAAGTGCAAACTTTGTAAGATCAATTGCAGGTGTAATCTTTGAATATGGAATACTTTCAGGAAGCCCAATCTTAACAGCTTTTTTGTGAAGATAGTCAGAGATCGTGTGCACTTTGTCAATCTTCTTCCAAAGTAGTTTATAGCAGCCGGGATTCTTCAGCGGATATACGTTGATGTCAAATCCTCTGAAACTAACGCTCATTCTTGCACCTATTGTCTCCGCAATATTTTCCTTACGCAGAGCGTTTGTTGCAAACCCAAAATGCAGCCGGTCAAGATCTTCCGTGATAATATGAGAATTGAGATAAACTGATTTCAATGCTTCCCAAAAATTTCTCCCTTCTTTCTTCTCCAAACTAACGAGTTTGCTCACTCTTGATGGTGACACAATTAGTGTCTTCAATATTCCATTGAAAAAATTGAGGCTTTGCAGAACAAGATTACCCTTCATCACCGGCAATGAATATTTTACTTTGTAGTCAGTGATCGGCTTCGTGCCGGCATTGCCCGATGTAAAGACTATCACTTCATGTCCACCCGCTATCAATCCCTTGATCTTGTATTTGAAAAATGTTTCTGAATATTGAGGAAGATCTGCAAGCACAAGACCAATTCTCATTCCGTGGCAAGCTTGTTGTAGAAAGAATGAAACTGCTCAATCTGCCCCTGCCGGGAGAATTCGTTTATGATCTTCTCTCTTGCATGTGAAGTCATCAATGACAGCTCATTCTCAGTCTTGCCAAGCAAGGCAGAAATTTTCTGAGCTACAGCTTCCGGGTTTCTTACTTTTACTATGAAGCCGTTGATTTCGTCAGTTACAACTTCATTCATTCCGCCGCAATCCGTTGTTATCACAGGCACGCCCACTGCCATGGCTTCGAGAACTACATTCGCTATCCCTTCTTCTACGCTTGGAAGAAGAAGCACATGTGATGATTTCAGCTTATCAATTAATGTTCCGTACTGAAGCCCGGGAATGATTGTCACTTCATTGCTAAGATCGTATTCGTTCATAAGGAATGTTATCTCTTCCGGAACATCGCCTTGCGCAACAATGGTGTAATGGAAATCAATCTTGCTTTCCTTTAACATCTTCATTGTATCCAGACCGTAATGATAACCCTTCTTCCAGTGAAACCTTCCAACAGACAATATTTCAAGCTTTGTCCCTTTAATCTTCGGATGTACATCACCGGTTAAAAGACTTTCTCTTACGCTTGAATGAATAACATAGATCTTGTTGCTGACTGCACCGTATTTCTGTGCCTCAGATGAAATTGCATTCGAGACTGCGTGGAAAGCATCAACTTTCGGGAAGTGTGACCTGTATGCTTCTGCAAGTTCCGGATCATTCAGCGGTGAATAGTTTATGTGAGCACCTCTTAGGCTCACTGCAATCTTGCTGTCAAGAAGCTGCATCAATTCCGGATAAACTTGCAAAGTCTTTGCCCATTGAATGTGAAATATGTCGGGAGCTGCATTTAGTATGGGAAGTATCGCACCCAGGTCTTTCACAAAATATCTGAAGCTCTTGTTTCTTGCCTTCACTGAAGTAAGCAGTTTGGAAAGTTTGTTCCGGTTTTTGAAATAAAGTTTGCCTGCCTCTTTAATGACAAATAATATTAAAGGTAATTCACTTTGCGGTGTTGCGATGATCTCAACATTCTCTTTATAGCTTACATCTTTCAACTTTTTACCAAACAGTAATATTCTAAGCCCCTTTTCTGACATTCCTTCTATGAGATTTTCGATGAATGTTGTAGAAGGAATATTTCCGGAATAGATCGCAACGGTATAATTCATTCGGCTCATCAGTTCAGATTTATTCTGCTGAATTCCGAAAGTGTTAGCAGCATGCTGACCGGATGTGAATACTTTACAGCATCCTCTTCCGTAAATTTTCTGTAAAACTCATTCACTGTTTTCTGTGGTATAAACTCTGCAAACTTTTTCTCCCCAAATAACTTAGCTTTCAACTGACGGCTGTTTTCATCTCCTACAAATTGGATCTCCCAGTTCCTTGTAACTCTCTTCCTGCCAAGTACATTTTCATTGATCATCCTTTTGCCTTTCCTTAGAACCCGAAGGGGCAACATCATTGCATTTCCAAATTCGTGATAATTGTAAAGATTCAGAGGATCATAGTCCTGCCACGAAATAGCAGCAAGTTCAGGGCTCCTTTTTTTAATAAACTCAATCTGTATCTTTCTGCCTGCAAGAAGTTCTTCCGGAATTGTACAGATAAATTTACACATTTCGTTATCATAGTATGGCAAAGCAACCGGCTTAAAATGGCTGAAAGAATTCATGTTAGCGCTTGTCCACCGCGGGGCCCAGTACATTGACTTGAACGCCCTGATTCTTGAATTTGCATTATCTATTTTTATCTCACTCAAAAGCTCCGATATTCTTGACAGAAAATAATCTGAAAAGCTTCCTGCAATTCCCCACACAGTCCAGAGAGCTTCCGCAAGTTCTTTACCACCCCGCTTGATAATTTTTTTTTCTAACGCATGCAATTGCTCATCAAAAGAAAGTTTTGAATCAACCTTCATATCATCAAACAGCACATCACCCCAATGGCCAAGAAAGAATATATCACCAAGATCGCTTATCTCTTCTATGTAAGCCATTTGTCTTGGATGAGTAAAATCAGCGTAGCATTGATTGATCTTAGAGATCTGTTGAAGTTTTTTCCAAAGATATCCTCTTGGAATTGTAAATTCAGTGAAAGCAAATCCTTTTGCATTCGCAATCTCGCGGCCGTACTTTGTTTCATCAAAACTGTCCGCAAACTTATATGAATAGCTGTGGACATTATCTTCCTTATTCAGAACTGCTGCCTGCGTCCTGCTGTCGAGACCTCCGGACAATGGAAGAATAATTTTTTTCCCGTTAAGTAACCGTCTGCTGATCTTCTCAAACAAATCAGAGAATTCCTCTGTCACTCTGTCAAGATTGATATCTCGTGGACCGTAATGCCATTGCCATCTGACTTTTGAATTGATTACTTCTCTGTTTTCATCAAGCTCATATTCGGTAGCCGGCTGCATTGCTTTCAGATTGTTGAAGTATGTATCTTCTCCAAGAAAGAAACCTGCTGCAGCAAAAATACAAATTGCTTTGAGATCAACTGAATTATCTTTTCCGGCTTTGTAAAATTCTTGATTCGCCGGAATTATGGGCATTATGATTGAGTCGGTATTCAGGTTTTTTTTAGCAAGTCAAAGCGAATCTTAGCCGAGATCCTGCTGGCAAGATCAAAAGGCAATGTTAGATCAAGCAAATAATCCATACTGAATCTCTTTCCAATTTCAGGATGTTCTTTAAGTTTATTCCTCAAAGCAATTCTGCTTTTGAAATATCCTTCTTTGCTGAGCATCCTCTTGAGAGTCTTATAATAAGCGAAATCGTTTTCATCTATCAACTCCTGTTCAGATTTACCTTCTTTAAGGAATCTATTCACCCATCGGTAGAATGTAAGATCCCACTCATCCATCACTCCGCTGCGTTTTGCAATTCTGAGTGTTGAGTCTTCGTGCTTTCTGTATTTGATGAGGACTTTGTCGTCAAAATATATCGGATACTTCTGCGCAATCTTCAGCCAAAGCACTATGTCTTCTGAACCTCTGATAGATTCATCATATCCATTTACTTCTTCAAAATGTTTTCTTCTAAGCAAGCTTCCACTTGGCAGAGGTGTTCCTTTAAGGTCACTCAGGAATATTTTTACAAAGCTTGGCGGAATGTACACACCCGGTTCAAGTCCTTTGCCTCGATATCCAACAGACTGGATAAATGATCTGTCTGTGTACCAGTACAATGCCGGTGACCAGATCATAGCACATTCATTTTGCTTGTTTAGAATATCAAACTGATGCGAAAGTCTGTCTTCAAACCAAATGTCATCCTGATCAATGAATGAAATTATTTTTCCTGATGATTTTTCTACTGCCCTGTTGCGCGTATACGAGGTACCATGATTGGCATTCTTCTCATGCTGGAAATATTTTATGCGGTTCGGTTCCTTTGCCAGAAGTTCCTCAACAATTTTATGAGTACTGTCAGTACTGCCGTCATCAAAGAGTATCCATTCCCAGTTTTTGAAATCTTGCGACAACACGCTCAATGCTGTTTCAAGCAGTGTCTTTGAGCCGTTGTACAACGGAGTTATTATGGAGATATCCGGAGTCAACTATTGCCTGTAATAGATTTCACTTTGAGTCTTTCATTGCAATGGAATAGATTGTTGTTTCCGGAAATAATCTGGAAATTTCAAAGATCCCTTTAGCGAAGAATTTCTTATGAAGCCTTCTTAAGAAGTAACCAATTTCCGATTCGTCAGCGTGTTTTTCAGGAAGTACTTGCGGAAGAGGATATTTGAGAGGCATAAGGTTCTCGCCCTTATCACGTGTCAGAGAGATCCTTGCTCTGTTATCATCAAATCGGAGCATTGAGTACAATTGCTTGGTCCCGTCATAAGTGAAGCGCCAGAGATCAAGAGGCATCTTGGAGATCTTTCGCACATAACATTCCGAAAGCACCATTGTTCCTCCGGGTTTAAGCATTGACATCAGATTGTTGGCGGCTTCAAACGGATTCTTCACATGAGTCATTACTTCCATGCAGATAACCGTATTGAATGCTTCCCGATGATTCAAAATGAACTCAGAGCTGCTGTCAATAATGTCTGCAACAAAGTCGACACCTTCACCTTCTATGATATCAATACCGGTTATAGTTTTGAGTCCAATATCGGTAAGGCTCTTTCTAATGTCTCCTTTGTCAAACTCATATTGCTTTGACCCGACAATAAGAACCGGATCTCTTATGACATCTTTGTTATCCTGAAGGAATCTTAACTGATTTTTTGTTGCCAAAACAATTCAAATAGTTTTTGTGAATGAATGAAATTTACATCAGGCCATCTTAACAATATCTTTCTTATCAAAGAATCAAGCTCGGCAAGTGTTCTGTCTCTGTATGCGGGATTGAATCTCCCGGAAAAATTTACTCTATGAAAATCAATAATTGCCGGTGACTCATTGGCAAACGCCTTGTCGATTGATTCAATGCATTGCTCATGATAGAAATCATAACCTTTGCATGGATCGAGTCTTGCATTTCTTATAGACCATACAAGCCCCTTATATTTCCTGAAGAACGGAAAATTGTATCTTTGTTTGTTTGATTCCGTTACTCTGTTAGATGATTGCACAAGGCCAACACCTGATGCCTTTATATCATCTATTAGTTTTTTGTCAAGGATGAAAGTTGGCGGTATTATAGTTTTTGAGCGAAATCCAAAAGTCTTCTCAAATTCATCAGCAGCAATTCTGATAAGCGATGATTCCGCGTTGCTTTCACTAAGTTCACCCTGAAGAAAAGCAAGATTGCCCCTGATAGTTGAACGGGAGGTTAGAAATTTGTTGTCAAATGCTTCCCGTGATTCCTCTGTTTTAAAGTATTCATTAAGTTCTGAAATATTGTAGTGGCTGTACCCATGAAGTTGAGGATGCATAAGACCATCTGCAATACCTCTCCTGTATGATTCATGGACATTTTCAGAAAAATTAAATCCTTTGCTTAACGGAAGGAAACTCGGCGACTCCTTGTTGGAATAATCTATGTTATGAGTAATGAAGTTTGCAGTTATCACAGGGAATGCGCCGGCATCGTCTTTGTAAGAACTCAGCACCTGGTAAAGCAGCTTAAGGTCTTCCTTTGTTTCGAGTGCATCCAGAGTCCATCTTGTAAAATTTTCTTCACCATATTTTCTCTTTGCCCAATCAATTGATTCTTCTTCAATGGCTCTTTCAAGACCCCAGTCGTCACTTTCTATTACAACAAATTTCTTCCTGAATCTTTTCCGTAGATAATGCGGAAGAAACTTAAGCACTCTTCTTCAAAACTCCGGTTCTTCCGTTTATCCCGGAATCGGATGCAATTAACTTATATAATTCCTCAAGCTTACTTACTTCATTCTCTACAGAATAATTTTTCATAATGAAGTCGGTCTGCTTTCTAATTCTCTCCTTCTTCTCCTTCTGCGTGAGTCTCATTGCGTGTAAAATTTTATTTGCAATTGCTCCGGGATTTTCAGATTCAAATAATTGATCCTGAAATTCCTTGAACTGATCCCTGATTCCCGGAACATCGCTGCCGT
Source organism: Ignavibacteria bacterium (assembly GCA_016704345.1). Taxonomy (GTDB): domain Bacteria; phylum Bacteroidota; class Ignavibacteria; order Tepidaquicellales; family Tepidaquicellaceae; genus JADJAH01. The sequence goes on from JADJAH010000017.1 coordinate 111,833, forward strand.
AACTTAGTACACCACTTGCCATAGCCTCAAGCACGGAGATCGGGCCGCCTTCACCCGCTTTTGTTGACGAAAGAATAAAGATATCAGCCGCTTTAAAAAATGGTTTGATATTTCCTTGCCTTCCCGTAAAAATGACTTTTTCCATAAGTCCTTTGCCGGCAATTTCAGATTTGAGCAGATCAGCGTATTCAGTCTTATCTTCTCCAACTATAAGCAACTTTGCATTGGGCAGTTCATCAAGAATCAGAGAAAAACCATTTATCAAGAATTCAATGCCCTTTATAGGAATGACATTTGCTATGGTTATAATAATTGGATCTGAATTCACAAGATTATACTTTGAACGAATAAAATCCGTATTTTCATTGTTAGCGAATTCCGAAATATCAATTCCTATTGGAATGAGATGAAGATTTTTTTCGGATGGAAAGAATGCTTCAACCATATCTGTATTCTGAGGTATGATCACACTTGCAAGCCTGGTTCTCATTTTCCAGGCGTTGCTTCCCCATCCCATGTTCTTCTTTGTATATATCCACTTGATCCCGGCAAGTCTTGCGGCAAGCGCTTCTGAATAATCATCGGAATAATTATATGAATGAATTATGTCAGGATTCAGTTTTTTAAAAAACTTGGACAGTCTTACAACGTTTCTGAAAGCTCTGCCTCTTGGTTTCATTAATGTTGTGAAATGGTCTATGTGAATCGGTATGCCTAAGCTCTGTGCATGAGTGAAGAGTTCTCCTTTATTGTGCCTGCAGCAAATTTCCGGTTCAAAGCTGTTCTTATCTAAACGCTCTATTACATTTAACAGAGCTCTTCCGCTTCCTGCGGTATTGAAGTTTGGTATATTAAAAAGGATCTTTATTTTTTTCCCGGGTTGTAAATTGTTACTCAGTCCGCTTACTTTTTGACTCTCCTGATATCCCGGAAGGCCTCGAATATTTGAGTAGAGTTCTCTGTATTTCCTGTCAACAATTTCAGTTGACCAGTTAGATACAGCTTTCTTTCTCGCTTCAGCTCCAAGGTTTGCCATTAAATTACTTTCCAAAAAAAGCGAACGAAATGCGTCCGCAAGTTTCATATGATCTCCCTGCTCAAACACCAGTCCGTCAACTCCATCATCAATTTGTGCCTCTGCAATTTCAGGAATGTCCGAACCTATAACGGCGAGACCTGTTGACATTGCCTCAATCACAGAGATGGGAAATCCTTCCTTCTTTGACGGAAGGACAAAAATATCTGAAGCCCTCATGTATTCATCTACATTGCTTATGCTCTTCTCAGTGAATCGTATTCTGCCGTCGAGTCCCTTTTCCGTAATTCCGCCTTTGATTGTTTCTATGTATTTCTGATCATATTTGTATGTCGGTCCTGCTATCAAAAGATGCAGTTCAGGAGATTCATCCGCTACTTCGGCAAATGCATCTACAAGTATATGGACACCCTTTCTTTCATTAATCCCTCCGACGAATAAAATCAGTTTTCCCTTTTCCCAAATGCCCAGTTTATTTCGAAGTTCAGATTTCAATTTTTCATCTGCAGGTTTGAATAAATCTGTATCAACGGCGTAAGAAATCTCATAGACTTTATTCATTGGTATCTCTGACTTTCTGAATATGTCTGTTATCACTGAAGATTTGCTCACATAAGCGTCCGCCATTTTGTAAAAAAGATATCTTACATATTTAGGTTTGAAATAATCTTTCCAGTCAACAAACCTTCCAAGCGAAAGAGGATCATCATCGCCCACAAGTGATGTCTCCGTAACAACTTTCTTCCCAAGAAGTCTGGCAATGAGAATTGATACCCTGTTGAATGCAAATCCTGAATTGAAATTGTGGATGTAGTCATACCGGTCACGATATTTCCACATTGGAGAGAGCAGAGAAATGAAACATCTGAGCATGTGTGCATATTGCTGCAGATAGATCAGGACTCCTCCGGCATCATGCAGATTTTCAGGAAATGTTACCGGATGAACAAAGTCAAAGTCATTGCCGCTTTCTTTGTAAACTCCAGTTCTGTCCCAGCCAATTACAATTACATCCGATTGGGGATCTTTCCTGAGTCTTAGCGCATATTGAAACGCTGCCACTTCAGCTCCGCCGTATGCAGGAGGTAAAATGGCGCTCACAATACAAACTCTATATCGTGCCTCTTCTTTCTTTTTGCTTCGGATTCCTGACAATCTGTTTACTGAAGTGTATTAATATTCTCAGATGTAAGTATCGCAGAGATCTCATCACACATGTATGCGATGGGATCTTTAGGAACTTTCTCTCTAATTGATTTCCCGGCGATGATGCCCATTTCTTTCCAATCTTCCTTTCTATTCCATGCCCTTTCCATAGCTTCATCCAGAAATTCCGGAGTCGCTGCTTTTGCAAGAAATCCATTTTCGTTATCCGAAACAACTTCCGGATTTCCGCTCACAGAAGTAACAACAGGTACCCTGCCGCAAAGCATTGCTTCTACAAGTGCAAGCGGGAGACCTTCATATCTTGATGCAAGGATCAAAGCATGATTTGTCTTCCATATTTCTTCCGGCGAAATATGTCCTTCGATCTTCACATTGTCGAGATGAAAATGATCTTTTAGTCTCTTTACTGATCCGCTATGTTCTCCTTTGCCGTACAAGCTGACAAGAAGATTTCTTTCCCGCCACTTCTTTTCGTTTAGGACCTGAAACAAAATGTCTTGGCCCTTTGGAAAAAATTCATGACGTGCGACGTTTGCCATTCTGAAACCATTCGATGTCACGGGATAATCCGGGTTCGAGTCGTAACTGACATTGAACGGATTAAAAACAACTTTTGCATTCTTGATAGTCCCTGCAGATTGAAGTTCAGTCAGAATAATGTTTGCATGGCTCACATAAAAATTCATTTCGGCATTTCGTAATCCCGTGCATAGTTTCAGACTTGATTTATCATCGGGCCACTTAGCTTCATTTGCGGCTTGAGAGATCGTCACGTATTTCAATCCCGAGCGTTTGCAGAATTCCATTAGATCTATTCCGCCCCAGTTCCCGCCCTGATTTATAATTGTAAGATCCGGCGAGAATTTCGTTAGGAACTTATAGCCATCGTCATTGTAACTGAATTGCTTTCCTGAAGGCATCAATCTGTTTAGGAGTTTCTTAGAACCTGAAACATCAGTTGTAAAATACAAATCAACATCATTTTGCTTGAGCAAATCAAGTTCTCCCGGAAGAGATTTCCATCTTGGGACTCCTGCAACTACTTTATGTCCTGAGACAGAACATCTGATAGCCGTTTGGAACCACAGATACTCACTTCCTCCCCAAGCCGATTTATTTGTTGATATGAATGCTATCTTTGCCAAGACATGAATTCGTTTCTTATGTAAATGAAATTGACTTTCCAAACTTCATGAAAAAATTCATCAGCGGCAACATATTCATTTTCTTTAAAGTCTTTTTGATTCTCAGTCTCTGCACATAATTTCTCTGCTTTCTGTTAAGGTGTTTAGGACTTAGCACCGAAAGACACTTTCCTAATAGTTGATAGTCACCTGAAGTGTAAGACCCTCTTGCTATTTGATATATCCAGTTGTTGATTGTACGTTTGCCCAACTTGATTGCCGATTCGTCAAAATCAAAAATGAATTCATATCCGTCATAGTCTTTGATACCATGCAGCATCTCAAGCAGTTCCGCCTGCTCGATCAATCCGCACTTCCTCGCTATTGAGCCGAAGATCATATTGTATTCTCTTTCGAATTCAAATTGATATGTCTTCGATGCCGAATGAATCCTGAAATGTGCAAGCAGATTATTTACATACTTAATATTCTCCTGTCCGAAACGGAACAAAAATCTCTTCCAGATGTCCTGATCCATTACATACTGCAGCTTATTGTTTAAATTGCCAAGCGCCTTTATTGATTCAAGAGCAAAGAAACATGATGGTTGATTTATTAGAACAATGGCAAGTGTTTCTTCCAAAGTGGGCTGAAGCCTGAAGTCTATTATCTTTTCTTGTTCTGATTCATCCTCATGAAATATTCTGTAATTGCCTGCAAGCATTTGAGTCTTGCCGGGTTCAAAATTATCCGTAATTATTTTGAAACAATTCGAATGATAGTAATCGTCACTGTTCAGCCAATTAAAAATGCTGCCTGAACTTTTTTCTAATCCTTTGTTGATTGCATCTGTTTGCCCGTTATCTTTTTTACTCTCCCAAAATGTAATCCACTTTGAATATTTTTTTATGATATTCACAGTTTCATCAGAACTTCCTCCGTCAATGATTATGTATTCCAGATTAGGATAATTCTGAAGTAATACGGACCTTATAGTCTTCTCAATATATTTACCCTGATTGTACGAAGGAGTTATTATAGAAATTTTAGGCAGGATCATTCCTTGTACGTAGACCGTCGGATCTGTTTCAATATCCCATGGCCATCCTGTCTCACCATCAGGAGGAGCGGGAAGCTGGGGAAGCAATCTTATCAGATTTGAAGTTACACTTATCAAGCCCTGGTACCCCTTTCAATGTAATCTACGATACTCCTGATGTTCTTCGTAGGATCAAGCACTTCTCTGTAAAGCCTCTTGCAATTTTGTTTCATACTTTCTATGTCTTCACCTATAACTCTTAAAGCATTTGGAATATCCTCAGGCGTATCAATAATTGAACCAAATGAATAGTCACGATTCAATTCTGCATAAGTCTTGTGATTAGTGGTAACAGCAGGCAATCCAAGCATCATGTATGTTGAAAATTTTCCCGATGACAATCCTATCACTTGAATGTTCTTACCCGCAAATATGTCCAACGGATTGGGGAAATATGTGGCAAATCCAACATCACAAGCTGCAAGGAAGGATGCATAATCTTTGTATTCATAGAAAGGTTTATCATGAATTGTTATTGGCATACCCGAGCCAATGAGCCTATCCAGTGTTTTCTTAACCGGATTATCAGCTTCAAGTCTGTGGTGAGAGTGGATCAGAAACCAATAATCATAATTCCATTTTTCAGGAAAGAGATCAAGGATTTCACTTATTCCACTCCATCCCTGAAGTGATCCTGAATAAACTGCAATCTTCTTATCCCGGGGAATTCCAAATTCTTTGTGAACATCAGTTGTAGTTTCAGGACTTTCTGATGGCATTGGAGAAACAGGTATATGAACAAACTTTGTCTTTTCGTCGAAATTATTTACATCTCTGAGCAATTTCTCTCTCCTTGGATCCTGAATTATAACGGTATCCACATCGGAACTGTATTTCATCTCAAGCTCTTTCAATATTTTCTTTCGCTGAACAAAAAACTCATCATCAAAAAATATCTCGAATGATGCATAAATGATCTTTGGCATTGATTGCGCTCTTCATTCTGCCGGCAATTACAAGCCCCATCGGATCGACACATATCAAGTACTCAACCTTGTTCTTTATCTTCAGCTTTACAAACAAATCCACATATTGAGTCGTAATCTTTTTCATTCTTCTGAAACTCGGTTCGAACTTGTAGAAGTTGAACGGCAGTTCATTCAACTCCAGCTTTTCTCTGACATGCTTTGGAATAAATATCTGTTCAAATCCGAAAAACAGAATCTTGATCTTTCGTTCAATGAGTTCGTCAATCAGCGCAATCAGTGTCGGATTGCTGAAAGTGTCAATCTTAGGCGTTATTATTGCGACTGATTTCAAAAGTTGTTTTGATCAAATTTTGCGACACAAACTCCTGACCAACTGTCTTCTGACAGTTCCTTTCCGGTCATCCACTCTTCCATCTTCAATATTTTATATCCGTTCTGTTCCAGCAAAAGTCTTATCTCAGGCAGAAAGAAATATCTCATATTGTGAGTTTCATCCAGCTCAAGTTTTTCACCGCCTGAATCTGCTTCTGCCTCAATATGATATTTAACCTCCACAATATTTTCATTGATAAGAATGTTTGGGATCGCTTCACGCTTTATGGTTAGCCCGTTTCCCTTAAGAATTTTCTTTCTTTCTTCCGGCCTCTGAGTCAACACTGCGGGTCCGTACCAAAAGTCAAATATCAGAATCCCGCCTTTGTTCAAATGTCTGCCAATGTTTTTAATTCCGCTTAGCAGTTCAGAATTGCTTGTGAGATATCCCATCACATGAAATAGCGCAAGCGCAGCATCATATTTTTCATCGGTCTTGAATTCTGAAATATCCCCCTGAACAAACTTAAGGTCTTCAATTCCAGGACATGATGTCTTCTTATTTTCTTCTGCAAGTCTAAGCATGGAAGCTGATAGTTCAATACCGGTAACACTGTATCCTTTCCGGCAAAATTCAACTGCATGTTTGCCGGTTCCGCATCCAAGATCGGCTAATTTCTTCGCACCGGGATTGTACTCATCTACTAATGGAAGAACATAATCAGCTTCAGCTTTGTAATTTTTGTCCCGGTAAAGAAGGTCATAATATTCGGAATACATTCCGAAAACTTTTTCGTTTGCTTCATTCATTGTTTTCAGAAAAGATACTTTTCAAATCTACTCCCCTTTAATCTCTTTTCAATCTCCTCATAATTTATGATCATATCCTGAAGCCTGTCAACCGTAATCCTCTTAAGATCTGTTGAAACAGGCTGCGGGCTTAATCCGAGGTACTCGAAGATCCTGTCTGCTGTTTCCTGATGCTTTGAATTGTCCAGAATGTCTGTTTCATAGATCACTTTAATATGAGGAATATTTTTGAGATTCTCTTCTTCAGTTCTCTCAACTTCTTCTCCGTATGTGATGCCTTCCATAATAACATCAAAATCAACATTGATCTTTTTTTGCTCGCCTGTTTCACCGTTTCTCAAGTGAAATATATTTGTTTCAGCAACCATCAGACTTGATAATTTATGCCTTAGAAAATTAACTCTCTTAAGATGAATAAATTTCCAGCCGTCTTTGGAAAGTTCTGATAAAATTCTGTCATAATCTGAGTATTGATGTTCAACTCTCAACTGAGCGATCTTTACTTTGAATCCGTACACTGATTTGCCGAACATTGAAGAGCGCTTGCTGCAACTCTGTATATACGGGATTGGAAATTTGATCCTGGAGCCGCTATAAATGAAGTTGAAAATCTCTACATCACAAAAGATCTCCGGATGACAATTGAGCAGTTCAGTAAGAACTGTACTACCCGTTCTGCCGCGAGTATATATTACAAATTTGTTGTCAGGGCTCTTGATCCGGAAATCCAAGTAGTTCCTGTACTTCCATTTTCGGATTCGCTTCTTCAAGGTAAGCTTTTCTCCGGGTCTGCTCAATATTGTGGATTCCAGATTTCAGAAATGTGAATATTCACTTGTCTATGTCTCTCTAAAAATTCCCCTGACTCTTTCAATGATCTTTCCAATATCATCCTTCAACATAGGCACAAAAATCGGGAGCATCAAACTGTTGTCGCTTGCACTTTCTGAAACGGGCAGACTAAGTTTACTGTATAGGTCTTTATAAGCCGTTTCTCTGTGAGCTGTCATAACACCTCTTCTGGTGGAGATTCCTTTTTCCCCTAGCCTTAGCATTAATTCATCTCTCGATACAGGTGAATCATTATGAACTCTTACTGCAAAGGATTGATAGTTGGTAAAGAATCCTTCTTTCTCTTCAGGCATCATCAGCCATTTTATATCTGATAAATTGCGGATAAAATTTGCTGCAATGTTTCGTCTTTCCATTACTATTTCATCAAGCCTTGAAAGCTGAACAATGCCAACAGCTGCCTGAATGTCCGTCATTCTATAATTATACCCGAGTTCAACATGATCTTCGGAAAGTGCGCTTGATGTATTGTGTCTGTCAATGCTGCTCGAAGCCATTGCATGCTGCCTCAGGAGTTTCAACCTGTCTCGCAGTTTTTCATTTGATGTTGTGATCATTCCCCCTTCACCTGTAGTGATGACTTTTCGAGGATGGAATGAAAAGCATACAAGCTCTGAATGACTTCCGATTTTTTTTCCCTTGTAAGATGAACCTGATGCACAAGCAGCATCTTCAATGAGTTTAATATTATGTCTCGCGCAAATTTCTTTAAATGCATCTATGTCAGCGGGCATTCCTATCTGATGAGCAATCATTATTGCTTTTGTTCGGGATGTGATCTTTGATTCCGCATCTGCCGGATCAAGATTAAAATTAACAGGATCAACTTCTGCAAAGACGGGAGTCGCTCCGGTATATCTTATACTGTTTGCAGTTGCAATGTAACTCATGGACGGGCAGATGACTTCATCCCCTGCTCCGATTTCTGAAACGATCATGCTAAGATGCAGTGCAGCCGTGCAATTGGAAATTGCTACGGCATATCTAGCTCCGGTGTATTCAGCAAACTTCTCTTCAAATTCTTTAACTTTCGGCCCTTGTGCAACCCAGCCGGACAAAACAACTCTTGATGCTTCATCTGCTTCTGCATTGGTGAGATATGGTTTGGCAATTGGTATCAAATTCAATACATGCGATTAATTTTCAATCTCAACTTCAGCTCCCTTGTTTTTAATTGATTGCTGTGATGCCTCAAGGATCTTCAAGACTTTTACTCCGGAATGGTCACTGGCCAAAGGCTGATTGCCATTGATAACAGCATCTCTGAAATCCGCAGCCATAACCGATAATGCTTCACGAGTGTCGAGCTTAGGAATGTAGATGTCTCCGGCCCTGTAATCCACAAGAATATTCTTCTTATCTTCATCCGTCTTATGATTGTAACCTGTATCATATACTTTAACTTTTTCCGTAGGTTCAAGATCATTGAATACGATCATTTTCTTGTCGCCGCCAATAAGCATCATTCGGATCTTGACAGGAGATGACCATGAGCAATTGAAGTGAGCCATGAATCCTGTTCCATAATTTATTGTAAGATATGCGATATTCTCTATCCCGTTGTTTGTATGAGAAATACCTGTGGCCTGAACGCTTACGGGATTCTCTTTTATCAAAAAATTCAGAATTGATATATCATGCGTGGCGAGATCCCAAAGAACATTTACATCAGGTTGAAATATTCCGAGATTAATTCTTGTTGAATCGAAATATTTTATGTTGCCAATGTGACCTGCATCAATAAGAGTCCTCATTTTCTGCACGGCACCGGTATATAGATAAGTGTGATCTATCATCAGGACTTTCTTCTGCGTTGAAGCAAGATCAATAAGCGTCAATGCTTCTGACATATTTGATGCCATTGGTTTCTCAACGAGCACGTGTTTCCCCTTGTTCAACGATCTGAAGGCAAGATCAAAATGTGTAAATACGGGAGTAGCTATTACTACTGCATCAATTTCGGGATCATTGATTATATCATCAGGGTCGGTTGAAAAAACAGCTGACTGGCATAGCGTTGCCAGAAATTTTGATCTCTCTGCGCGTTGATCTACCACAGTCTTTAAGGTGACTCCGGACAAATTTGCAAAGTTTCTGACAAGATTAGTTCCCCAATAACCGAAGCCTATTATTCCTACTTTCATGAATTTGTTTTTATGTGGAATTTGTATTGATTGCCGGATCTAACTCAGCAAGCAGAAGATTGGTTCTGAATTGGACAATTATAAAAGTATTTCCCTTAATTTTCTAGCAGAGAGTTCTATATCTTCATCACTCAATGCAAGACCGCTTGGCAGATAAAATCCCATCTCCGAAAGCATTTCCGATACAGGCAATGATTCTTCCATTACTGTTCCATCTTTCAGAAAGACGGGCTGCTTGTGCATCGGATAGAAGAATGGTCTGGTTCCAATGCCCCTATCAGCAAGCTTCTTCATGGCTGTCGCAGCATTGATGCCCGACTCCTTCTTTAACACAATGCCGAAAACCCAGTAAATATTCTCGGCATATGAACATGATACAGGTTGAAGAGTTATCTTATCTAAACCTTTGAGATATTCGTTGTATAGTCTTCCAATGTGACGCTTTTTTATAACAAACTCATCAAGCTTTTCAAGTTGCGCCACCCCTACTGCCGCCTGCAGATTTGTCATTCTGAAATTATAACCAAGCTCATCATGAACAAACCTCTTCTCCGGTTTGAAACAGAGATTTCTGACAGACCTGCATTTTTCCGCAATCGCATCATCATCTGTCACAACCATGCCACCTTCACCGGTAGTTATATGCTTGTTCGGATAAAAGCTGAATGTACTAACTTCACCAAAACTGCCACAAGGCCTTCCCGAATATTCCTGTCCGATCTGTTCGGCTGCATCCTCTATGATCATCAGTCCGTTTTCTTCAGCTATCTTCATCACCTCGTTCATGTCGGAGGGAAGCCCGTATATGTGCACGGGCATAATGGCTTTTGTCTTGGAAGTAATTTTTTCTCTTATCAGTTTCGTATCAATGTTCCATGTCTCAGGATCGCAATCCACGAATACCGGCTTTGCACCGTACCTGAGAACTGCCAAAGCGCATGTAAAAATTGTGAACGATGGCATTATAACCTCATCCCCTTGCTTTATCCCCAATGCCCACACAGCCGTTTCAAGTGCAGCAGTTCCATTGCATACGGCAATGCCGTGTTTCCTTCCGCATCTTTCAGCAAAGCTTTTTTCTAACTGTGCTACAAACGGACCTTCAGAAGATATCCATCCAGTATCGATGCACTCCATAAGATACTTCTTCTCATTTCCCTGAAGAAGCGGTTCGTTTACAGGTATGAATTTCAATCTTTCGAAGTCCTGATATTCTTGATAGAAGGAGTTGTAAATCTTGTCTTATCATTGTCACCGGAATAGGGTCCTTGTTTCACTTCAACCATTTCAATGTCTTCTAACACTTCGAACCCGTGACCACCTGTTGCCAGAAGAATTATGTCACCTGTGTTTAGTGTTCTGCTCTCAAGATAATCTTGATCATCATCATAAAAATCTACACGGAGCTTGCCGCGTTTTATGAACAATACTTCCTGGGTAAATAGAACTTCCCTGCTGACCGGATTATGAACATGAGGATCAATGACCTTTCCTGCAGGATGATTCATATAACCAAGCTGCTGCGATAATTCATTTGATGTAAAGAAATGTATCCCCGGTTTATCAAAATCAGCCGGAAGTATTATTGCAAGAAGCTGTTCTCCATTCTTAATGTATTCAACCGTCATGTAATACTTTTTTTGAACTTTAGTTTATAGTTTTGCCTCAGGATTGTATCAATCTCTTTCATGAGATCTTTGTAATTATAATTCTTTAAAATGAATTCCTGTCCTGCTTTAGCTATCTCTTCGCGCTCTGCTTCATTCTTGAGATAGTAATTGATCTTGTCAAGACAATCTTTCTCATCTGTAAATGTGGCGAATATATCCTTTGGAAAAGTCTTCTCAAGATTGTCTGCTTTCCTTGTAAGGAGAAAAGAGCCTACTCCCAATACTTCAAATATTCGTTGATTCACTCCCATTCCATCAGCAATTTCTCCATAGTCATTAAAAACGATTCGTGAATCTTTGTAGATCTGCAGCATTTCAAGACCCGAAGCAAGTCCTCTGTGTCTTTGCCTTAAGACATCGGTTTGCGGAAATATCTCTTCATTGTAACCCCACCATACTGCATCGGTATTCATTGCAAGGTATCTGAAACATTTTGTCCTGTTGATCCAAAACTTATCACCTAACCCTCCGACAAATGTAGTGTTATACTTCTTTTCATCCTGCTTCAGTTCGCTCAGCACTCTTTCGTCAAACCCGTTGTGATTAATGTAAGAAGGAACTCTGTTGAGTTCAAAGAAAGTTCTGAACACTTCGGTTGAAGTAAGTATTAGGTCAAAGTCGGTATGTGACCAGTAACGCGGAACAGGTGTAGCAATCCTTGAAACAATCAGAGCCTTGCTCCTGAAACCGTGCCAGTAATCACTCGGAATTCCTATCTGCTCTCTGATGAGTATTACATCAGGATTGTAATTGTTAATGTAATCCTTTATGACGTTTAACTTCCATCTGTCTTTGAATGGTCTTAGTCTGTTTAGGAAGTCATCCTTTAAATGCCTTACACCCTTAGAAGCCCCATATAATTCATCAATCACTTTTTCAAGATACGGCTCTGAGACAATAAATTCTTCCGCCTCCCATCCCAGATTTCTAAGATGATATGTATAGAAATCGGAGAAATTGCCGCGAAGACTAATTATCCAGTCAAGCATCTGCTTTCTGTTCATAGAGCTGATTTCAGATGCATTGTCCTTTATCTTCCTTAGAATATATTTCTCGGGATTTATTGTATCAAATTTAAGCAGTCTCATTGGCAATTCTTTTTTCATTAGCTCTTTTGTTTATCTCCTCATATAAATTAACCCAGTCTGAAGCCACACGTGAATTGTCAAAAAAGTCTCTCACAATCTTGCGGTTATCTGCAGTCTTTGCCCTCTCGCTTTTCAGATTCTTGAGAAGAAACTCAATCTCATTTTTCAGATGCTTGATCGACTCTATCTCGCGGTAGTAAATACCAATTCTTCGAAGCGCTCCGTATGGCATCCATGCTCCATTCACTGCTATTGTATCTGAGCAATATGATTCAAGCATTGCAGTATTTAGATTGTCGGTCTCTCGCAAATTCAGTTTTATTTCTGTTGATACTATCAGTTCCAGCACCTCATCAGTAGTAATGTAACTGTCAATGACCGTGCTTGAAAAGGTTGAGTCTTCAGCCGCTCTCTTGACATTACTCAGGTATTTACCGGACTTATCACTTAAGCCGTAAGTCATTGGGATGACAACGTGTATCTTTGCTTTCAAGTCTTCAGGAAGCAAGTTTAATTGCTCAATGATCTCAAGATGCTTTTGCCAGATCGAAGCATTATATCCGGCTTCAATAATTATTTTGCTTTCTTCTATACCGTACCGTTCAACAAATTTTTTCCTCAGCATTTCAGAATCTGCATTGGCTATCCTGTCCATCATTTCATTGTCTATTACAAAGTATGCGTTGCGTATCTTGGAAATGAATTCCCTTCCGAATTTTGCCAGGAAGTATTGAGTCATCTCAATCGTATTTATTATTACGAAATCTGCTCTTTGAATCGCTTCATACTGAGCCTTGTAACTTTCAACTCCGGCATCATTCAGCAGATCAGATCCCCATACATGTAGAATGACAATTTTGTTCTTGCCTATGTACTTCAGCGGAACAAGCATTTCCGCTCCCAGGTAATGGAAATGAAATGCATCATAGTTATTGAAACTTTTCTTCATCATAGACGAAAACTTTTTTTCCTCCGCAATTGCACTTAGATACCTTTTGGCGTGACTTATTCTAAGATTTAGTATATCTCTTATTATAATGCTTCGTGAAATCTTGTCAGATAATGACCTCATAAATTCTTTTGCTATCTCGGGGGGAGAAACCTCAATTGTCCTTTTCCGTGGAAGTTTTACAAACTCGTCAAAAGAACCTAGTTCAACATCAGTTACTTCCTTACCATCGGGTCTTATCATATTGGCTCCCGCAATATGCAGATAGTCAAGATTATCTTTCAGAAGCGACGCAATATTCTGAACATGATAATAACTGCAATGTCCTAAGAACAAGATTTTGAGCTTATCTCCCTGCTTCAACTTATCCTAAATTATGTTGTCTGTTTGCAAGGAAGTCCTGAGTCTTTTTGAATTCTTTCCATTCACCTATATCAAGCCATGACATTTCACTAACGGGAAACACTCCCACATTTCCGTTTCTTTCCGAAATTTTTGTAATGAGTTCGGTAATATGAAAAAATTCTTTCTCGGGGATTTCATTGAGAAGATGAGGTTCGAGAATATATGTTCCGGAATTTACAGTAAGCGTAAGTTCAGGCTTTTCTGTTATCTCCTGCAACTGTCCCCCATTATGGAACTCGAGTTTTCCATATGGAATGTCGTAATGCTTCAGCGCTCCGATTATTGTCAGTTCATTATTGTTCTCTTTGTGAAAATTGTAAACTTCGGAAAAATCCTGATCAAGAAGCGTGTCGCAATTGGTCATAAAAAATGTCCTGTCAATTACACCTTTCAGCATAGACAAACTACCACCCGTTCCATACTCTACATCTTCTTTAACGATGTTGACATAATAATCTCTGTCTGGAATTTCAGATATATAGTTCTCGATCATAGCAGCCTTGTAATTTACAATGAGATGAAATTCTCTCATCCCAAACTTTTTAAAAGAGTCAAAGATCATTTCAATAATTGACTTTTCTCCAATCGGTATGAGCGGTTTTGGAATGATGTTTGTCAAAGGCTTAAGTCTCGTTCCTCTTCCGCCTGCCATAATTACCACCGGAAGGTCTATACCCGACATCTCATGGATACTTCTGTCCTGAATGATATCATTCCAGAAAACTATCCTGCTGATGCCTTTCTCTTCGTTTAGAACAGGCATGAATTCTGCCCTGTGATGAATCATTGATTGTCTGATGTCATCTTCACTTTGATACTCGAAGCAAACCGTGACTTTCTCTCTGAGAATTCCGCCAATCTTCTCTTGAAGTTTACTCCTCTCACAATAGCTCTTTGGATATCTCCAATGCTTAACAAGCTCTTGAATGATCCATTATCATTAACAATCAGCAACTTGATTCCGAGCTGATCCATTTTCTTGAGAGCGCTTAGAATGTTATCAGACTTGTCGACAGATAATCTCTTAAGCAATATCTCTAGCGGCTCGGGAGCCCTCATTGTTTTCTCTCTTCTTTAGTTTTAGGAAATACTTCTTTTCGGAAATACACAATTTTACTTTTTAAATCTGAAGCAAGATGGTTAATGCTTAAATCATTGATCGCTAAATAGTTCAAATTATACTCATAAGTGATTCCGATACATAGTCCACTTCATCATTCTTAAGGCCGGAAAACATTGGCAGCGTGATTTCATTTTCTGAGACATACTCGGTAACAGGTAACGATACTTTATATTTCTTGTAAGAGGACAGACGGTGCACTGCAGGATAATGAACGCTCGTCTGAATTCCTTTCTCATAAAGCCGGCTCCTCACATAATCTCTTTTCTCCCTGTCGGAATTTTTCAGAACAACTGTAAAAATGTAATTTGATACAAATTCCTTCCTGTCTCTGAAAGGAATAGCTATCTTTTTAGAGCGCGATAATTTCTTCAGATATCTTTCTCTTACTTTTTTTCTTTTGAAAAGATCTCTTCTGAGCTTTGACAATTGCACCAATCCTATAGAGGCACGAATATCATCGAGCCGGTAATTATAGCCGATTCCATGGACATCATAACCTGCATTATGTCCTTTGGATCTTTCATACGAAAGAGATGTCATCCCGTGTGATCGAAGCAGCTTTGCGCGTTCATACAAATCACTGTTGCTCGTCACTAACATACCTCCCTCACCGGTACTTATGTTTTTGTTTGAGAAGAAACTGAAGCATCCGATCTCTCCGATTGTTCCTAACTTCTTCCCTTTATACTCCGAAAGCGGAGCATGACAAGCGTCTTCAATTACTTCTATGCCGTGCTTTTCTGCAAGGGAAACAATTTCATCCATATCATTTGCAAACCCGCCGTAATGCATGGCAATGATAGCCTTTGTTTTTGGTGTAATAAGTTTCTTAAGTTTGTTTATATCCATGTTGAGATCTTCTTCACTCTTTATGTCACAGAATACTGGAGTCGCATCAACATACTTCACGCAATTCACAGTTGCACAAAAAGTAAGCGAAGGCACTATCACTTCATCACCTTTTTGAATACCTGTCAGCAACATGGAAAGATGAAGTGCTGATGTACAGTTCGTTAAAGCAACTGCGTATGGCGAACCCAGAGCTTCCGCAAAACGATTCTCAAACTCGATCGTCTTCGGTCCAAGTGATATCCACTTGCTCCGCATGGTTTCGATTACTGCTTTCTCTTCGTCTCTTCCAAAATTCAAATCGAACAATGGAATTTTGTACGTTGTCTTTTCTTTCCTCTTCACTGTCTAAGCTTTCGCATTAATAGTTAAGTTCAATACGGATTCTCACCGCGTGACATCTACTGATTAAATACTGTTTTATCAAACATTATAAATCTCAGAACGGTAGTGCTTAAGATTATCGGAATCTTTGAACCAATTCAATGTTTCATTCAATCCTTCTTCAAGCGAGGTTGCCGGCTTCCAATTAGTATATCTTTCTAATTTGTCAGCTGAACCAAGCAACCTCTCAACTTCACTCTTGTCGGGCCTGAGTCTGACATCGTCCGTTACAATTTCACAATCGCCTCCCGTCATATCAATTATCTTACCGGCAAGCTCTCCAATACTGATCTCGCTTTGCGTTGCAATGTTTACTTCCTCACCAATAAGAGAGTCACATTGAGAAATCCTGAGAAAGCCTTCAGCTGTATCTTTTACGTAAACAAGATCACGAGTAGGATGAAGTGAACCGAGTTTTATTTTTTTTGCACCCGCCAAGATCTGCGTGATTATAGTCGGAATCACTGCCCGTGCAGATTGCCTCGGCCCGTAAGTGTTAAAAGGTCTGACTATTGTTATTGGCATACCGAAACTTCTGAAGTAAGATTCAGCAAGAGCATCTGCCCCTATCTTCGATGCAGAGTATGGTGATTGCCCCTGTTTCGGATGATTCTCATCGATCGGTACATACATTGCAGTACCATAAACTTCGGATGTTGAAGTTATAATGATTCTCTTGGTTTTGTGCTTCCTGCCTGCATTCAGTATGTTCAGTGTTCCTTTGATATTGGTATCAATATAACTTTCGGGAGCAGAATAACTGTAAGGTATTGCTATAAGTGCGGCTGTATGAAATACAACTTCGACATCCTGAACTATTGAATCCATCATAGCGCTGTCTCTGATATCTCCCGGAATAATTTCCAGGTTTTGAAAAACTTCCTCAGGAAGAGAACCAAGCCATCCGATATTGCCAAATGAATTATACTGTACAAGACATTTTACTTCATGACCTTCTTTGCAGAGGGCTTCTGTAAGATGACTCCCTATGAATCCTTCAGAACCTGTAACAAATACTTTCAAAGATCTTTACTTTTATTTAATGAGAAATTCAGCATCCATTAAACCATAGTTGCCGCCTCTGTTCAATTTTCCGGACTTCCAGAAATCACCTTGCAGCACTGTCAGTTTGGCAACATTCTCGACGGTATCAAGTACGTTCTCTGTTCTCGTAGAATTCAGACTCGCGAAAAGTCTTATTGCATAACTGTCAGCTCTTAACAGCAATCTTGGAATCTCAAGCACAAGTCTTCCTTTTTTCCCAATCTTGTCAAACTTAACTCCCATTTCATCAGTTACAAAAGATGCTTTTGTATTCCCAAAGCCATCCACAAAATGAACAGCCGCAATAATATTGCCTGAAAGTTCCTGAAACGTTTCATACTCCAATTCGATCGAAAGTTTTTCTCCTGATATTATCTGCGAAAGATTTTCCTGATTCGTGCCCCGCAATGCCATATCAACAAACCTGAACTTATCTCCACCAACACGATCGGTTCGCATTCTTAAATCAACTTCCTCTCCTCCAAATCCCGATGAAAGATATCTTGACACGCAATTTTCCACATCACCGTCATATGTTACAGTTCCGTGCTCCAGTATCAAACCTCTTGTGCAGAGATTTTTCACCGCCGCCATATTATGACTGACAAAAAGCACAGTTCTTCCTTCTCTCTTCGATACATCCTGCATCTTACCAATACACTTCCTCTGAAAATCCGCATCACCAACTGCAAGCACTTCGTCAACAATCAAAATCTCCGGCTCAAGATGTGCAGCTACAGCAAAAGCCAACCTGACATGCATTCCCGATGAATATCTCTTAACCGGCGTATCTATATAATTACCGATGCCTGAGAAATCTACGATCTCGTCAAACTTGCTCTTGATCTCGTTCCTCGTCATTCCCAAGATAGAACCGTTGAGAAAGACGTTCTCCTTGCCGGTTAATTCCTGATGAAAGCCTGTACCAACTTCAAGAAGGCTCGCGACTCTTCCCCGTATCTTGATGCTTCCGCTACTCGGTGATGTTACACGCGACAAAATCTTTAGCAGTGTTGATTTTCCTGCACCGTTCTTTCCTATAACAGCAAGCACATCCCCGCTGCCGACATTGAAACTTACATTTCTCAATGCCCATACCAACTGGCTTCCGTTCTTCAGCGCCCTGTCGTTGACTGCACCAATCTTGAAATCAGGATTCTCCTTACCGGCCAATTTCAAAATGAAACGATTAATGTCATGCGCTATAGTCCGCGATGAAATTACACCAAGTCTGTAAAGTTTAGATACATCATCCACTTGTATTACTTTTGCCATTTTATTCTAAATCATCTCCTTTCATCTTTTTACTAAACGAGTTGCCTTGCCCGCAGAAGTTTTCTTCTGACTCTGATAATATTCAAGAAGATCTCTGATGCTTGACTCGATCGGCACTTCATTCGTCCAATTAATCTCTGTTTTAATTTTACTATTGTTTCCGATTATCACAGGATTGTCTTTGGGCCTTAAGAGTTTCCTGTTTTCCTTAACGGTTATCTCAAGCTCGAGTATTTCACACATCATCTGAATAATGTTATGAAGAGATATTCCACATCCCGTGCAGACATTATATATTTGACCCTTCCGGCCATTGGCAAAGAGCATGTCATAAGCACGGGTTACATCCTGCACATCAATAAAATCTCTTACTATCCCAATATCTCCTGTCACAAGAAGTTCATGCAATCTCGTTTGCCTTATCCCAACTAATTGACGGGCGAAAGATGCAACTGAATTCTCATGGTTCATGCCCACACCTATATGATTGAATGATCTTGTCATTATTATATCGAGGCCGTAAACTTCTGCATAGAGTTTAGCTACAAGTTCCTGTGAAAACCTGGCTATGCCAAATGGACTGGATGGATTGAGCAAGTGATCTTCACTCAACGGAAGATCTCTAATATCAACCTTACCATATTCTTCCGATGTCCCGACTGAAATCAGCCTGCACTTTAACCCGACTGATCTGATCGCTTCTACAAGATTCAGAAAAGTGTTGACGTTATTTTGAAAACTTGCTCCCGGACTCTTCCAGCTTCCTGTTACACTGCTGTATGAAGCGAGATGAAGAATGTAATCCGGCGCGAAGTCATAGATAGCTTTACACAATCTATCCTTGTCTCTCAGGTCGATCTGCTTGAACGAGAAATCAACATTTGTAAAACTCTTGAAGTCAATTGTCGGCTCCACTATGTCAATTCCTACAACGGCAGTGTTTCCGGGAACATTGTTTAGATGTTCAATAAAATTTATTCCAACAAATCCCGAAATGCCTGTTATAAGATACTTTTTCAAATTTTCATTCTTAGCTGATTCTTTCTGACAAGCCCGATTTCTTCAATGATTCCGCAGCATCTATAATTTCCGAAAACCTTATACCGCTCCGATTGCTGATCTCCAGAAGATCCTTCATCCCGTCTGATTGATTTAGTACCCACATCATTGCATTTACATATTGAGATGTATCGGTCTTTGAACCCAGTGTGGGATACAAACCTCTTTTCCCGAGCTGTGGTTCGCAGTAAGGCATAAGGTTTTTGTAAACTGCATTCTTGTCAACAGCATCTATTACTGCTGCACACAAATTCACGGAATCTTCTATAGCTCGAAATGATATGAATGACTTATCATCAGCCGAAGTGTGATACTCATCAAACTTTCCGTAACGGGTCCTCATGAGTGATCCGACAGGCAGATTAAATCCCGGTGAACAGAACTGTCTTTCATCGCTGCCTGTGGGGAAAAAATCTTCGACCGTAAATTTGGAGTTTGAATTTGTGAGAACGTATTCTGCGCATCTGTCTGCAACAGAGTTTCCCCGTCTGCTTCTCTTGTATGTAAATGCGCCATCATCCCCTATACAAGTCAACACGAATCCTGCCGCAAGTTTTTCCTTCAATCGATTTCCGTTCTCAGACAAATACCAAATTGCTCCGATGGTTTCCGGCACGAAAATAAATCTCAATGTATGATATGCGGGTATCCCTGACTTCAACTTACTGTAAAGAAATGACGACACAAGCGGTCCTGACAATTCATTGTTTGCCATAGACGGATGACAAATATATGTCGAAATGAGTATCTCTCTTTCTGTTTCACCTTGTATGACTGCTTCTCCGATAGTCATTGAGCCTTTGGGGTTGTGTTCTGCATCAATCTTCACTTCATAATTATCTTCCTTCAAACTCTTCAGTTGAGTATGGCTCAAACAAAATCCCCATCTCGATTCATAATAAGAAGTCCTGTAAGGAATAACATCGGGTTGCTCAGGAGATGAATGAAGATGCTGCTTCAATTCATCAAGTGACAACCGTCCTTCAAAACCTTGTGAGTAGCCGATCAAATGAAGATTGTTTTCCTTGAAGTCTATAATTTTTTTTCCTGAACTGTCCTTCACCCAGGCTTCTTTCACATTCCATTCAGGCGGAACTGTCCAGTCAAAACATTGGGTGCCGGATGGTATCTCCATAACATTCAAATCAACCAGCTCAGACAAAATACTAAGAGTCTCTCTGTTTCCGTTACCTGTCAGACTCCTGTTAATGGGCCAAAGTCTGTCGAAATATTTTTCTATCTCCAGTTTCAATTCTCTGAACCTCTTCTGTAAAGCATTCCTTCTGATCTTCCTTCCCTTATCAACTTTGCTGCTTCCCTGTAAACAGTCATCGCATCAATCGTATGCATTCTGGTTCCTGTTCCGGGGCGGTCTCCTTTGTAAAGTCCATGTGCCCAAAGATACTCTTCCATTGGTTTCACATCCGTTTCAACTTTCATTTCCAGATTTCGTGCAAACAGGTTGAACTCACGCTCAGATTCTTTGCCTTCCTCATCAATGTAATTTCCTCTGAAAATTTTGTGATATCTGTTAGGAGCATTTTCCATTTCTTCTATATAGTGATAAAACGTCATGCAGAATTCTCCGGCAACATCAATGGCTGCGATCTTCCCGCCTAACTGCATCAGACGGGCAAAAGGAGAATCAATTCCAAATGCGCTATAGTTACAAAGCCCTTTGAATTTATCGGCATGATGTCCCAAAACTGCAAACGAAAATAGAGGATGACCTGTCCGGACTGCATCCTTGTGAAGCCTTGCAATTTCTGTCAGAACGCCTGTCTCAGATTTGGTATTCTTAATGTCAAATGTTACACCCTTTGTGAAACCGAAATTATATGTGGGAAAAATCAGAGTTCCTTTGCTGCCTGCTGCAAGGATCAGAGAGTCTAAAACATCTGAAGGACTTAACTTTGCACCCGACTCTCTGTAATTCTTCAGAAATCCTGACAATGAACTATGAACTAGAACTGTATCACCTTCATTGAGTCCGCTTTGATTCCATGACAATGCAAGCTCCTCTGCAACCTTTGTGACGTTAATAACTTCTGCAGTCATGAATCAGATGTTCAGAATTTTCATAATAGTTTCGGCGGCAAATTCTCCCGCGTGTCCCGGATTGTATGAAAGCTTTTTTGCCAGCTCTTTTCTCTTGTGCGAGAACTCTTCCGGCTTGCTAAGACATCTCTTAACAACGGAAGAAAGCTCATTGATTTCTTCAACCACTATTCCCGTGTGCCTTCCCGCATTTGCCTTCGGATCGTTCTTTACAAGTTCTGCGGTAGTCTCTCCAAAACCCGTGTAAACTTTGGACAATGTCTTTTCAAAAAATTCAGGACAATCAATATATATAACCGGCTTGTCAAGAATTATAAACTCCAGTGCAACGCTGCTCACGTCTGTAACCATCACATCTGCGGCAGACAGCATCGGGTCAATGTTCATCAGAGGCACATGCCGGAAATTCTTCTTGCTCTCGAATTCGGAGAGTTCATTTATCCAATCAATGCCGCCGGTGTAGAATAAATAATTCGGCCCATCAGGCGCACAGTAACTGATTGGATGCAGTTTCACAATCACGTTTGTTTCCTCATTCTCCAGTAATGTCGATATGATCTTCTTCCCGAAAGTTCTGAGCGATAGACCTTCATCCCACGATGGAGCATAAAGAACTGTCTTCTTTAATGGTGATAGCCCAAGATCATTCAGCACTTTGTCTCTGTCATATTCGCCGTTTATCAATGCATCCGATTTGGAATAGCCAACATCAAACAGTTCGATCTTCATATCTTCCAATCCGTAATTTCTTATTGTGTCTTCTGTCTGTTCTCTGTGCAGTGGACTTGTCAGAAAGTGAGCATCGAAATTTACGAAATCTCTTTTCTGATACGACTGATACTTCACCGGCTGGTTATGATTGATGTGTATCTTGTATGAAGCAGGGCTCCCAACCCCGTATATGTGTGCTGATACAAAAACATCTGCATTACCAAGAGATCTGCTCATTGAGACAGGAAACTGTTTGCTCTCACTAATGCCGAATTCATCGAATGACTTATCACCTGTGTAATGCGTTGCAATGTAATATGAGATCATATCGGTTCTGCTTTTAAGAGCCCTGTAAACAGGAAGAAAATGAGGTATGAATGAGAGCTCTTCAATATCCAATATTACAACTTTCTTTCCAAAGAGTTTGTCTTTCAGCATCTTCATGCTGATGATTGATTGTTTCAGTTTTTTCTTCTTTGATGAAAACAATCAATACACATTTTTAAGTATCTCCAGCAGAACTTCCTGCGTGATTTTCCTGGGATTGTTTGAAAGACGTTCAGCGTTGGTGCTCCGTGCTATCAGCTCCAGCTTATCAGTAGAATCAATGCCAAGGTCTCTGAGATTAGTCTTTAAACCTGCAGATCTTATCAGAGATTTTATTTTCTCCATGCAGTCATTCACATCACTGCTGCCTGTGAGCTTAAAAATTTCTTCTATTGTACACTTCACATGCGCTTCACCCCTGCTGTCGTTGCAGTCAGCTGAATTCACTTCGTAATTGAATTTCAGAAATTCTCCGAGCGTGATGCAAACAGCCTGTCCATGAGGAATCCCAAACATCCTTGTCATTGAATATGACACTGCGTGCGGTGCTGTTGTCTTTGATATGTTGATAGCTTTGCCAGCAATGTTTGATGCAAGTGACATATCCCTTCTGCTTTCAGCTGAACTCATCTTTACTGCTGAAATGAAACTCCTCATTATCAGTGTCAAAGATTCACGGGAATATTTTCTCGATTCATCGTTAGAGCCGGTGGCCCATGCAGATTCAATTGCCTGACAAAATACGTCTATTCCCGAAACTGCTGTCTGATAAGGACTCAGGGAATAAGTCAGTTCCGGATCAACTATAGCAACATCGGGAAGTATGGACTCTGCGGCAAGCGAATGTTTCACGTCACCGGAATACACTACTGCAAAGTGAGTTGCTTCACTTCCAGAACCGGAGGTGGTCGGTATTGCAACAAGCGGCAAACCCTTTCCCTTATTGTTTGAAACAGACCGGATACATTCTTCCGGCGTAATTGATTGAGATGAGAAAAAATTTACGGCCTTTGCTGTATCAATGACATTGCCGCCACCCACTGCAACTACCGCATCACATTCCGCAAGTCTCAAATCATTCATTCCGGCCTTGATGAATTCCAAATCAGGACACTCACTTATGACCTCATATCTCTTTACGGTCAATTCATTCAGTAAATCATTCATTGTGGCCTTAGCTCCGCTCTTTTCAAATGAATTTTTTCCCGTGACCAGAAAAATTCTCTTTGCACCCATATCATACAATAGTTGCTTGAGTTGCGTGATAGAACCTTCTCCGAAAAACTCAGTCTGTTTCATTTCCCAAAAACTTCATGAAACTCTTCTTGTTCTCTATTGGCGACTTATCGGGCCTTCCAAGATCTTTCCTGGAATTCTTGCTGACTCGTATCTCCAGAAAAACAGGTCCGGACGATTCTCTGAGAATATCAATCGCTCCAAGTAGTTCTTGTGAATTGCCTGCTCTCATGCTCAGCTTGTAGCCGCATGCAGATGCGACTTTCGGAAGATCAATCATGAATCCTGCTGTGGGCTGACCACCTACTGATTCGTGAGCGCCGTTGTTGAGAATCACATGAACTAAATTTGGCGGAGCAGTTGTACCAATTACAGCCAGCGATCCCATGTGCATGCTAGCAGATCCATCTCCATCAAGATTAACAACCCGCACATCCGGTTTTGAAAGTGCTATTCCCAAAGCGATCTGACTGCTGTGACCCATCGAACCGACTGTGAGAAAGTCTTTCTCGTGGCCTTGTGAATTTCTTTTCCTGAATTCAAATACTTCCCGTGAAGCCTTGCCTGTCGTAGAAACCACTATGTCATTCTCACCGAGAGATTGCAGAACAATTTCAATTGCATCTTCCCGGC
Source organism: Ignavibacteria bacterium (assembly GCA_016704345.1). Taxonomy (GTDB): domain Bacteria; phylum Bacteroidota; class Ignavibacteria; order Tepidaquicellales; family Tepidaquicellaceae; genus JADJAH01. Next base: position 136,117 of record JADJAH010000017.1, read on the forward strand.
TGAGCTCATAACTGCCTCCTTCAGATTTTCCGGCTGCATATTTTTCGAAGGTTCCTTCGCTTACTACAATTGCATAGGGACAATTATTTTCATTCATCGTATTAAGAGCTTTGTCAACTGCTTCCTCTGCATCATGAATTGTATCGCCAAGTATAGCATGATCAATTTCCATCGCTTCAAGCATTTTAAGCATGACTCTTCCCTGCTTCACATGCTGCGGCTCATCCTTCTTACCGGGCTCGCCTCTCCATCCTATCAGCAGCAGCAAAGGAATAGAATATACTTCTTTGTCGGCAAGCGATAGCAAAGGATTCACAGAATTTCCAAGACCTGAATTCTGCATGTACACCATTGCCGGTTTGCCGGTCGCAAGATAATAACCCGATGCAAGCGAAACAGCAGCACCTTCATTTGCAGTTATGATGTGATCTTTTGCAGGAACGTTGTCACTCACAAATGAGCAGAACTCTTTCAGCAATGAGTCTGGCACACCGGTATAGAAATCGATGCCCTTTTTCTTTAGCAAGTTGAAAAAATCCTGCGGACTTATCACTGCTTTCCTCCGGGGATCAGAATTAGAATCTCACTGATCGGCATCATAGATGAATCAGATTCGTAAGACCTGCCGTTCTCAAGTATCTCCTTTGCTGTTTTGATCATGGCAGGGTATGCGCTGCGCAAGAGTTGATTTGCATAGATCACAATGTTCACACCGATATCAACCAATTCTTTTTCATAAACTGTATTGTAAGTTGACGGAACAACTACAAGTGGAAGATTCGGCTCTTCAACCCTGAACCTTCTGCAGAATTCAAAAACCTCTGCAGGATCTTTCTCTTTACTGTGTATCATTATACCGTCTGCCCCTGCTGCGGCATAAATCTTTGCCCTGCTGAGCGCGTCATCAACTCCTTTCTTGAGTATGAGACTCTCAACTCTTGCAATGATCATAAAGTCATTTGTGATCTGCGATTTTTTTCCTAGAGAAATCTTATGCGCAAAACTTTCCGGAAGGTCCTGCTGTTGCTCTACATCCGTTCCAAAAAGTGAATTCATTTTCAATCCAACTTTGTCTTCTATTATCACTGCCGAAACTCCCAACCGCTCCAATGACTTCACCGTAAATGAGAAATGCTCGGCTCTTCCGCCCGTATCTCCATCGTAAATAATAGGCTTTGTCGTAACTTCAACTATATCGTTCAATGTCTGAAGACGGGCTGTTACATCAACTGCTTCAATATCCGGTTTTCCTTTTGCCGTCGAATCTGTGAGACTGCTGAGCCACATACCGTCGAATTCTCTTGCCTCACTGCCAGACATAACCCGAAGATTTTCCACAATCAGTCCCGTAAGTCCATTGTGAGCTTCCATCATTCGGACGATCTGCTTTGAATCTATGAGTCTTCTCAGAGTCTTCATCCTGATCTCCGGAGTCGTGCCGATTTCTTTCATACCTTTGTTGAGCAATGTAGATGAGATGCCTTTTGTGTATTCTATCTCTATCAGTTCACCTCCCCATTCTTTCAATGCTTCAATCACTCTCTCTCTTGTTGCTTTCTGCACTCCTGTTTTCCAGTCATCTCCATGCACAACATAGTCAGGTTTCAATGATATTAGATTTGGTACATAGTCCAATGTTTCCTGAGGGACAACTTTTTCAACACCCTTAATATTTTCAACTATAATTTTTCTCTGATCATAGTTAAGAAATGGGAGTCGCTTATAGCCGGCAATTGCTTTGTCAGTCAGCAATCCGATGGTTACTTCACCAAGTTTTCTTGCCTCGGTGATAATATTAAGATGCCCGGGATGTATAAGGTCAGCGCTCATTCCGACGTAAACTTTTTTCATAATGTCTTCAATTTATTTTTCTTAGGGATTACTTGCCAGTCGTTCTTCGTCAATGCGTATCTGAAATCTTTGCTTGTCAGAATCTTTATTGTATAGAAGATCTGTGCAGCGTAAAACGCCGTCCTGAATGTCGCGTATATTGTATCTTTCTTGTTTGAAGCGATTCGGAATCTCAACATCTTCAATCTCCATTTCATTGACTGCTTTGCCGCATAAAACATATTCTTAATTAACTTTCTTTTGCCGAGTCTGTCGATTGCATAAATATTATATGGAATGCATATTCCGTTGTTCATAAATCTTCTTTTTATGTCTCCTATGGTTGCATTCTTATCGACGATCTGACAGTGATACATTAGCGCTTTCGGCGCCCAGCCGATTTTTAAATTTCTCTTCTTCAATCTCAGCCAAAGCCCCGTCTCGCCGTCACCCATGAGCCATTCACCAACCATCTCGGGATTAAAGCCGCCCACTTCTATCAACACTTCTCTTCTAACATGAAGATTACCCGCATTCATATACAGCCCGACTTCATATTTTTCCTTGTCCCCATAATCAAGTTTGCCGAGCTGCTCTTCATAATTGCGGACCCAATCCGGAGGGGTCTTGTCCCATTGTATTTCTATCTTTCCTGCAACTCCAACGATCTCATCTGACATTCTGAATACCTTGGCAACCTGTGCGAGCCAATCCGGGACAAGCAAGCCGTCATCATCGGTGAAAGAAAGTATTTCGTTCTTTGCCGCAAGAATTCCAATTTGCCTGGCATAGACTTGCCCCGAGCGAGGAACAAAATAATACCTGATGTCTGTATCGGGATGACGCTCTATGAATTCGGAAACAACTTCTTCTGTGTCATCAACTGAGTTGTTATTTACAACAAGTACTTCATAATCATCTTTTGGATAATTCTGTTCGCATAGTGTCTCCAGACATTTAACAAGTACTTTGGCTCTGTTGAATGTCGTTATGATTACTGAGAATTTCAGATTCCTTACAGTATCCGTCAATAAATTCCGCCGTTTATATCTAGTGAAGAACCTGTCATATAATCTGCTTCAATAACAAACTTGACGGCATTGTAGATGTTTGCAGGATCGCCGAATTTCCCGGAAGGAATTTTCTGCTTAACTATCTTCTGATATTCTTCACTTACTTCATTAATCATTCCAATGTCAAAATATCCGAGGTTGAAATTGTTTACTGTTATTCCTTTCGAGGCATTCTCAACTGCCATACTCCTCGTCATTCCCCAAAGTCCCGCTTTTGATGCTGCATAAGCGCTTGTTCCCGGTATACCGGTCTCTGCAACTACTGATGCAAAGTTTATGATTCTTCCGTAGTTTTGTTCCCGCATTAATGGAAGAAAAGCTCTGATCACATTGAATGTTCCGGTAAGATTTGTATCAATAACATTCTTCCATTCAGTATGTGAAGCCTTGTGAGCAAAGCTGTTGTAGTTGTTACCAGCACAGTTGATCAGTACAAGTCTTTCGATTTCACCTTTTATTATTTCAGAAATTTTTGAAACCTCCTCAAAGCTTGTAACATCAAGTCTGAAGAATCTCTTGTCTTTGCCAAGTTCCTGATTCTCGCTATGGTACGTGCCAAAGACCTTTGCATTTTCCGTTGAGAATTTCTCAAAGAGAAACTTTCCAATTCCTCGTGATGCTCCTGTAATGAATATTGTCATCTCATCCTCCGTTAATTTTTATGATGCTTTTCTGATCTGTTCTTTATCTTCGATATGATTCAATACGACAAGGTCTTCAGGCATAATGAAATCCTTGCCGTCAATTATTCTGTCGCAAATGAAATCCATATTTTTGTTTCGTCCGGGAATCAGCCGGTCTAACTTTCGGAAATTAATGTGAAGATCATCCCCCACATTTGGAAGGAGTGGTACCTGCTTTCTGATGAAATAGGTGTAACCGTATCTCCAGGCAAGCTCAGATTGCTCTTTGTCAAGTTTGCCGATGCTTAGAACTTCCGAAAGAAGTTTCTTATACTCTTCATCAGTTTTGGGATCAAGAGTAAAACCTTTTCCCGAGTAATGTGCTTCTCCCGCGAGAATAACCGGTTTCCCCTGCAAAGCAAGTTCGAGTCCGCCTGTACCCATCACCGTCACTCCGCCTTCCAGCAGACTGTAGAAATCCAGCGGGCTAATGTCATCATCCATCTTCAATACCTTAATATGTGAAGGAAGCTCCGGGAAGTTCTTCTCAATAAATTTTTGACACCCTGTCAATGGATTATCGTTGATTTCCGAAGGATGAATCTTGATAAGCCACTGGACATCTTTGACATTCCATATTCCTTTTATAGTCTCATAAAGCCAATCATCGAAACTCTTATGTATCATTGGGAAATAATCTGAAACAGCATCCCAGTTAATGTGAGTCATAACGCCCCACACCGGCTTGTCTTCGCGCAGTCCATAATGTCTGAAGAAGTGAGAACGGTCACCTTTGTAATTTTTCAGGAGTCCGTGCATATCTCTTGTAACATTATGCATGTATCTCTGATCAAGAAAATGCTCTACCCGTGCAATGTTTGTTTCTGTCAGAGGTTGATCTTTAATTTTGTTCCATGATTCACTGGACACACTTAAAAACGTTTCATCAAACTTAGAAACTGTTCCAAAGAAAAAGTGTGCCGACAAATAACAGCATATGTATGAAATTACAGGTATTCCGGCATTCAATGCTTCACTCAATGCAGGACCCCAATCAGCATAGATTCCATGTGACATGTAAATTCTGTCAGGTTTGAATATGTTGATCATATTAAAAGAAGCCGCTGCATTTACAAGCACAGCAAACGCGTATTCTTTCAACAAGTCTCCGTGACCTTCAAATGAACCGCCTCTTGTATGGCGCATCATTGCTGATTCAAGATGACTGCCTACACCTAATTTGTTGTAAGTAAGCGCTCTGAAGTTCTCAAGGTTAACTGAATCTGCAATGTCTCTTAGTTGCCTGACTTTTTCGGAAGGGACAAGTTCGCTTATATATGAGTAATCAAGCCCAAGCGAGTCAAACAGTTGTGAGCTTTGTCTGATACATGACGGGCAATACTTTCCCCAATCCTTCATTTCAACATCCGGGAAATCCACCCTTTTGGCACATGCCTTATAAACACCATCGCATAGAACCATTTTAACATTGTGCCCTCTCATTTTCAGCGCCGCAGCTATAACACCTTCCAAATGGCTCTGTATGATCATGCCTCCTGTAGTCCAGAACAATATTTTCTTTGAATCCTTGTTCCGGCTGATCCCGCCTTTATAGAATTTCCTTGCCTTAACCCTGTGATTTAGTTTCTTTATATAACTATATCGCAGGAGTCTGCTTTTGACTCTGTCAGTTATTCCCAAGTGAATGTTTGCAGTTTTTATTCTTCCGGCTCAGGGGGTAATGGGTTAGCACCTTCCGGTATGAAATTCATTTTGAGTAGGTGGTCTGCAAATCTGAATAATTTTATGTCGTTGTACTTCCTTGAAGCAATTTGTAATCCGAACGGCAATCCTTCCTGTGAAGCAAATACCGGACAGCTTATTACCGGGAGATGCGACAAAGTCCACATCAATGCGGGATCCGGCTTTTCCGTTTCCTCTCTTAATGGAGCTTCGCCTGCCGTGCTTAGCGAAATTATCACATCATATTCGTCGAAGAAATCATCCATTGCATTAATAATCCGATTCTGATTCTCGAGCGCCTGATAATATTCATTGGCAGAGATCTTGTTGCCTCTTGCAACAATATCGTTCATGATGTCCGATACCTGTTCTGACTTCAGTGACTCTTCATGGAAATAATAAGATAGAGTCTTGTCATAAATTATCTGATGAACTTCATGAGATGTCGCAAGTACTTCAGGCAAGATTGCTTCTGTTACTTCTATTTCATTTTCGAAAGATATTTTGGCAACGAAATCTTCAATAGCTGACTTCGAGTGATCGTAAGCCTCATCCCATGTATGTGTCTTTACAAAAGCAACTTTCCAGGGGCCGCCCTTTTTTCTGTTCTGTCTCGCCTCGTCAGACAACGCATTGTGGCTGATCGGATAATTTGAGCCGTGAACTCTCAGCACATCAAACATTAATCTGAGATCTTCATACATGGCAGTAAAGAATCCGATTGTGTCAAGAGTGTCCGTCGTTTTCAGCATCCCGGTTCTCGGAAGTAGCCCGAATGAAGGTTTGCATCCGTAAACTCCGCAAAAACTTGCGGGACGAACTATAGAACCCGCTGTCTGTGTACCGATTGCGGCAGGGACCATACCCAGGGATACTGACACAGCTGAACCGCTTGAGGATGTTCCCGGCGTTCTTGTTATGTCGAATGGATTCACGCAGTTTCCAATCTGATGAACTGCAAACTCTGCAGTGTCTGTCTTGCCGGGAATCAGTGCGCCTTCCTTTTTCAAATAATAAACTTCGCGTGCATCATTGCCCGGAGTAAATCCCTTCCATAGCGGACTCCCCATCTGTGTCGGATATTCTGATGTATTGAATATGTCTTTTACTCCGATAGGAATTGATTCCAACTTTCCTGCTTTCTTTCCTGCCTTGATTCTCGCGGCAGATTGATCCGCCTGCTTCATTAATACATACTCATCATACGTCACCCACACTTTGCTGAATTCGTTATATAACTTAATCCTTTCTATGCATGCTTCAGCAATCTCATGCGAAGTTATCTCTCCTGCTTCCAGTTTCGACACTAACTTGCTGATACTGTCTGACAGAAAAATGTTTTTCTTTATTTTGTTAATGACCTTTGTCGGCATGCGATTTATTCTCCCGATCTCCTTTCCTTCTCTACCAATTGTTCCGGATATGGCATTATCTTCTCCTTATTCTTTCTTGTCTTTTGCACAACCGGCAAGACGATGTTCTTGATTTCATCCAGTCGTTTCTCTTTCATCTTCTGATAGAATTCTTCTTCGCTCATTCCTGTAATGCTGAGATAGTATTTCAGTGATTCAGGAATTTCTTTGTCAAATTGTTTCGACAGCTCAAAACCTTCCTCTCTTGAGAGCAGTCCGTTCCTTACATCCACACTCGCCTGATATGTCGCCCTTCCGTATCCTCTTTTCAGGTAGTTCGTGAAGTCATGCATTCCCGGCATAATGCACTCGGCACTTTTGTATCCCTTGTAAGTTCCCTCCACTTCTGTCTCTTTCCATGCATAGTTGTCTCTGACAAATTCCATTTGCCTCTCATCATCCCAAAAAATGTAATCCCCCAAATGCATGAGTCTCACACCGGCTTTCTCGAGCTCTTCAATTTCAGGGAAGAAAAACGGCTTCATGTCCTGCTCCGTTATATAATCGCACACCATTTCTTTTGGATTCCTTTTCGTAGATACTTTCATGAAGTAGTCTACATTAAACTCTATCAGCGGATTTTTGTATGATGATCTGCCGGATGATTCCGCTATGGACTCTCCGTAGATCAGTAGTGGAATATTAAAGCGAACAGCCACTTGCAACGGAAATGCTCCAACTCCCGCATGACAATGCCAGCATGTATCGCCGATTGCATCCAGCGATCTCTTTGCAATTCTGTTAACAAGGTCGCGGTTTGGGGTGAACATAATGTGATCCACATTAAACTTCTCCAGTGAGTTCATGAGATTATACCACCCTGTCTCGCTGTACCAATTATGGCTGAATGTTACTGCAAGCGGTTTCATTCCATAAACTTTGGTAAGCACATGCAACTGAAAAGTGCTGTCCTTGCCGCCGCTTATAGGAATAATACAGTCATAATTGCTTCCGGCCTTCTGCTTTGCATCAGTAAGTATTTTTCGCAGTTCCTTTTCTTTCTCTACCCAATCGATGTGAATCTTCTGCTCAGACGACTGACATGCCTGACAAATTCCAAGCTCGTCAAATTTTACTCCCTCCTGTGTTGCAGGTATGCAGCATCTTATGCAATACTGCACTCCTTCCATTTCTGGCTTTCCGTAATTCTTATCCCTCATTCTTTTCCGGTTTTTGAATTTCTGTTTTCATATTCACTTCTTAAAATCGAATAAGTAACGGTGTCAATATATTTTCCATCTTTAAACATTGACTCTCTTGATACACCTTCTTCCTTCATTCCGCATTTTATGCAAACATTGATCATTCCAATATTCTGAAGTGTTTGTCCCGAAGAAATCCTGTTAAGATTAAGCCTGTCGAAAGCATAGCTGAGCATGAGCATATACGCTTCTGTACCAATTCCCTTGTTCCAGTATTTCTTATCACCTACAATTATTGCGAGTTCTGCAGACCTGCTGACCCAGTTTATCCTCTGCAATGCTATGTTGCCGATATGCACGTTATTTTTCTTCCATCTTATCGCAAGCACTATTTCTTTGTTCGTTCTTGAAACAGATTCTACGTATGCCATAGTCTTTTCCCTTGTGTTAGGAAATGTCGCATGTGAGTTGTCACGGCACACTTCATTGTCGTTGAGCCATGAGATGTATTTCTCTGTCACATCTTCAACTGTCAGTGGAGAAAGATATATCTGTGTGCCAATTAAAAAAGGATTCTTCATTTTGTTTTACTTTGCCTGATTCTTCATGCTGAAAACATTCTATTGATACAGTTCTCTGTTGCTCCGCTATAAAGTCCTTGATACCCTGATTTTCGATTTGCCTTTTTGTCCGCCAATCGCTCTGCTATTTTTCTCGGCCTGACTATTTCAATACCCGCTCCCGTCATCGCATTCTTTAATGAGTCATTCATCGGAACTATATCAAGACTAAATACTCTTTTACCTCTTGATGCTGCTTCAAATAAAGCAACAGAATTGTAACCAATAACTGTCCTGCAATTTTTTAACAAATCATTCAGGTGGTACTCCGCTCCCATGAGAAAAACTCTCACTCCGATTTCGTCACTATCCACAACGATCTTTAATAATTCTTCGCTCAATGTTTCCAGCGGATGAAGCTTCACATAAAGTAACAGTTCCTTCCCGACAGATTTGGAATGCTTCTTAAGTTCTTTGATTAAATCTGAAACGGGATGCTTCTTATAATCCTTTAGCCCGATAGTATCCGATGGTTGAGAAAGGAACAAGTATGAATTCCAGCCTGCTCTCGAATTGGCAACATAGTTATCTTCACTGAACAGCTGCTCAAGATACGGATGCCCCGTAACAACAATTTGATTTTCCGGAAACCCTTCGCTCAACATTTCAATCTTCGCGTTTTCATCCATTACAAAAACAACATCTTTCATATTTGCAATCTCATAGTCAGCATATATCCATCGCCTCGCGTAATGTTTCCAAAAATCAAGGACAACAAAACTACTTATGTTTCTCTTATGCGCAACATTCCTCAACTGCTGCTCTGCGCTACCGCCGCCGGTAGCGGTAAGAAGAATGTCAGGCACTTCTCTGTCAACAATAACTGAAGCTTCTTCAAACGTAAGATCGGATTTCAATTCATTAATGTTAAAACCCGTGTCCTTAAGAAACTTCAAACTCGGCTTTCCGCTGTAAACAGACAAATCAGCGTCTCTTGTCTCAGCAATTCTTCTCACAACTGATGATACCGCTAAACCGCCGCCCGGATCATCATAAGCAACAAGAATTTTCAAAAACATCTATGCAAGTACTGCTTTCTTTGCTTCAAATTCCTTGAGATCTGAAATGTTCTCATAGACTTTGTAGTATGCATCTGTAACGTCTTTCAGATCATCCCAAGAAAAACTTGGTCTCATGTATTCATGTGTGAAAACCTCCTCAAAGAACATTCTCTCCGTCACCGGGCAAAGACCTTTGTCATACGAAACTTCTCCTTCATATCTCGGACAATTGAATGAACATTTGTGTAATCTCTGCTGATAGATCGGCTGAAGATAAAGCGGCGGAGCAAACCCGCAGCCAATGATCGGGGTTGATTCTCTCAACACCATCGTCGGCAGTTCCGCCTTCATTGCATCTATAAAAGTATTTCTTTGAATACCGACTATGTCTTTCTTGAACTTGAATGCCTGAATGTAGTAAACATGCTTACAGCCTTCTTTGACTGTCGGAGGTATTATGCCCGGAAGTTTTCCGAGTGCTGCTGAAAGAAATTCGGCTCGCTCAATTCTTTGTTCAAGAAGTGCAGGAAGTTTTTTGAGCTGTTCAATCCCCACTGCGGCTTCCATTTCAGTCATTCTGTAATTGAATCCGTATGTGTTCCAGAGATCTTTAGTCTTCTTTCCTTCAACTACAGCTTCACCGTGATTTCTAATCAACTGAACTTTTTCAGCTATCACTGCATCGTTTGTTACAATCATTCCGCCTTCGCCTGTGTGAATATGCTTATGATAATTCAGACTGAATATTCCTACATCACCAATCGTCCCGACAAGTCTGCCTTTGTATGAAGCCATTGGTGATTGCGCGCAATCTTCAATCACCTTCAAATTATGTTTTCGCGCAATCATCATTATCTCATCCATGTCTGTTGGATGTCCTGTAATGTGAACAACAAGAATCGCTTTTGTGCGCGGCGTGATCTTCTCTTCAACTTTTTTGGGGTCCAGGCAAAATGTATCCTCGTCAATATCGGCAAACACAGGAACTGCTCCGTATATAAGCGGAGCAATTGCACCCGCAGTCATAGTGTATGGGGAAACTATCACTTCGTCTCCGGGTCCGATATCACAAGCGCCAATGCATGCATTCAATCCTGACGTGTTGGAGTTTACTGCCATGCAATACTCTACACCAAAAGCATGCGCCCAGTCCTTTTCAAACTGCTTAACCATCGGCCCACCCATGAAGTCCGGATTCCATGAACCGACATATTGTGATAGGTTGCCGGAATCAAGCACTCTCATCACTGCTCTTTTTTCCTCTTCACCGATTGTATTGCTTTGAGGAAAGATGTTTGTCCTTACCGGCTTGCCGCCGAGGAATGCTAACTTTGACATCTTATTGATTTATTATTCTGTTAATTGTCTCGAATAGTTTTTTAGATTCAAAACCAGGGCAGCTGAGAGATGCTCCCTCTGCAAGACAATCGAAAATGTTTTCATAAGCGTTTGGCAATGCACTCTCAAATCTAACCGGAATAGTCTCCGTTAGTTCATACATCTGAAATCCTCTGTAGTTTGGATTTTCAACTACTCTGTAATATTCGATTTCATTTCTGTAGTTGAACTTGATCCTTCCGGCGGAACCTGCAATGTCTATTTCTGCAAAAGAAAGCTTAGACGAATCAAGTCCGATGAAAATGATCTCAACACCGGCGGTATAGCCGAGACGGAATGTGTAACTCTTATCATGCTCACCCAGTCCTTCTCTTTCTGAAAGTGTTGTAACCATATCCGGTGTTCCAAAATACCAATGAACAAGATCAAGATAATGCGATGCATTGTGCACTAGGCCTCTGGAATAATAGAATGTTACTGAACTTACGTTGCCAATCTCTCCGCTCGAAATCTTCTGTTTAATGTTGTGAAACTCTTTAAGAAATCTTCTGGTGTAATTTACCTGAAGCTTTACTTCTGCATTCTCATACTCACTCAAAATGTTGTTGACTTCATCCTTTTTCAGACCAAGCGGCTTCTCGCAGAATACCAATCTCGGCTTGTGCTTGAGGGCAATATTCAGAATCGGAATGTGAGTCTCATCATTGCTTGCAACTACCACAACTTCCGGCTTCTGTTCTTCCAGCATTACTTCGAGATCTTCATAAGCTCTTATGCCAAACTTCTCTGCTATCTCATCACGTAGTTCATTTCTTTTCTCTGCTACCCCACAAAGTTCAAATCGCTCCGACTCCATCAATGCCTTGAAATGAGTTAGAGCTCCATCGCCAACTCTGTGCCTGTCAAATCCGTATCCGATATCTCCGCAGCCTATTAAGCAGGCTCTGATCTTACTCAATGCCGCTTACCTTTTTCTGAACTACTTCTGAATTGAGTTTCAGAATTTCACGATTGTTGTCAATGTATTTCAGAATGTCTGTCAATCCTGGCCCGCTGCCGACTTTCTTCAATCCGTCATAAAGAGCTCTTATGAATTTGAGATCGTCTTCGGTGTCAAGGGCAATCCTTACGGGATATTTTCTCTTCCATTTTTCCGCAACAGAAAGATTCTTCAGCTTGTATTTGTCTTTGCCGGCCCTGAAGAAATACAGTGACACATGCTCCCTGTCTTCAGGATCGTTAGTAATCTCGCTTATGTGTTTCAGGTCATTATAAGTGAAAACTCTTACATCCATACCAATTGGAATCTCCCGCTTCTCATCGGCTACATATCCAATATTTGTCACGTAATCGAATTCGGGATAGTGATCGAGAAAAAATCCTGTTACATAATCAACCACTTCGGGATCCATCAATGGGCAATCACCTGTGATCTCTACTATCACATCTGCTGCCGCAAATTCTGCTGCGCCCACAACTCTTCCAAGTACATCATCTTCACTTCCCCTGAACACTTTTATTCCGTTCGCATTTCCAAAATCCGCAATCGCCTGATCAGCAGAATTTACTGAAGTTGCAATTACTACTTCGTCTATTCTACTGCATGAATGAAGCCTGTCGCAAAGAAGTCTCAGAGCCTGCACTCCTCCAATATCCATCAATACTTTGCCGGGCAAACGGCTTGAACCCATGCGGGCTTCAATGATTGCTACGGTCTTTTTCTTACTGCTCAATTATTTCTCAAACAGAAAAGTTGAATCGATATCATCATTGAATGTGTACTTGTATTTCTTTTCTTTCAGAAGTTTCAATCCCGGGAATAGTTTTTTGTACTCTTCGGCAAAGTCTCTCTTCCATGCGATGTTTGTTTCACCATGGTAGCCCTTATCTCCGTGAGTCTCGCGAAGTATTCCTCCGTAAATAATTTGCGGAAGTTCTGTAAATCTCCTTTAAGGCTTCAGAATGATCAGGATTCATGAATGAGCACGCGGTTGCGAAGACCAAGAAAATTATCCTTGACGGAATATCATACCAGTTCCCTGAATTATGTTAGCCTTTTGTTCTTGCGAACTGCATGCGGCTGTGTGCATAGGATTCTCAAATCCCATTTCCTGAAGATTGACCAGTTGAATACCGATATTGCAACCAACTTCGAGTATCTTTGCCTTCCTGTCAAGAAAGCCTATAAAGTCTTCATTCATCGAGGTTCTTGAAATTCCAATATCACTTACATATACATCGTTAAGTCCCTTGGTATTAAATACGTTTCTTAAACTGTAATCCTCACCGAATTGTGTCTCCCATACTTTTTCCTGCTGCGTAGTTTCCATTCTGTACTCCTTACATTGGTTTACTTTTTAATTGAATGAGAATTCATTTTTCTATCATTTCCCATTTTAGAATTGCATCTTCTTCTATATCCAGAAGGGCTTTCTTTCCTATCACTTCATCTATGTGCTTCGGGCTGATGCCGCTCGCCGGCCTCTTCCATGTCAGGGAATCCATACCGATAGTATTTCCTGCGGGAATTTTCTTTTTAGCAACCAGACTCCTTCTTGCGTTCCTGATAGCTGACGCTTCAGATTCTAACGCCTTTTTATTGAACTCACCGATCAATGTAAAAGCTCTTTCCATATCCTTGAAAAAAAATTTGAGATCATCCATATCCATTGCATGATAGTGATCATTTCCCGGAAGTGCTTTGTCATGCGTGAAATGCTTTTCGAGAATCACAGCTCCAAGGAGACTCGCAATCTTCAGCGTCTCCATTGTTCCCGGCATTGTGTGATCGGAATATCCCGGCACTGTTTCGGGAAATCTTCTTCTCTGATCAAGTATCATTCCGAGATTTGCATTTTCATCAAGTGTAGGATAGTTCAACACACAATGAAGAAGACAAAGCTTGTTGCCCCGGCTTCTGATCAGATCAACTGCCTCTTGAATCTCAGGCAAATCGGAAGCGCCGGTAGAAAGGAGTATTGGCTTTCCGAATGCGCACATGTATTTGATGAAGGGAAAATTTGTAATGTCGGATGAGGAAATTTTGAACACCGGCATAAGATCGTTAAGAAAATCTGCGGCTTCAGTATCAAATGGAGTTGACATGAACTCAATTCCCCTCTTGTCGCATTCCATTTTTAGCAGTTCATATTCTTTCTTCCAGAACTTGTCGAACTTTTTGAACAGATCAAATTGATTCTTCGACGGTTCTTTCTCCAGATCCCAATAGTAAGGACTGTCCTTTGATGCCAGCGTCTCTGCTTTGTAGGTCTGAAACTTGATTGCATGAGCTCCGCCACGGGCAGCTTCATCAATAAGTCTTTTGGCAATCTCAATGTCACCTTCATGATTCACTCCCGCTTCGGCGATGACATAGGGCCTGCTTATGATTTCAGGATTGTACCCTTCAAATACTTCTAAGATGTTCATGATATTTTATGAATTGATGTTACCAAGTTGTCCAGCCGCCGTCAACTATTAAGTTGTGGCCGGTTACATAACTAGACGCATCTGACAGCAGGAATAATGCCGCTCCGGCAACTTCGTGACTGTAACTCATTCTGCCAAGCGGAGAAAGTCCGGAAAAGTTTTGCTCGAATCTCTCCTGATGATTATTCCAGACTCCGTGCGGCGTGATCTGATTTACTCTGACATTTCTTGTGGACCAGTACGTGGCAAGATATTGTGATAACGCCATCACTCCGCCTTTTGACGCTGAGTAAGCCGCAGGACAACCAAGGTTTGTTCCCGTATAAAGATTCTGATTCGGCGCAACTACAGAGTATGTTGATGGAATGTTTATGATCGAGCCTCCTGAATTATTTGCCATCCATCCGCCGATGACCTGACATGTAAGAAAAGTCCCTTTCAGATTTGTTTCAATTACTGCATCCCAGTCTTCATCTGTATATTCTTCAAAATTTGCAAAAAATCTCGCTGTCTTGTTCTGATGTGAATTGATCAGTCCGTCGATTCTTCCGAATGCCTTGACAACATCATCCCGCAACTTCATAACATCTTCTCTTATTGCAACATCAAGTTCAAAGCCCACCATCTTTCTGCCATACTTATTCTCAAGCTGTTCTGCAAAATCTCTTGGCTCCGCCTTCGGAATGTCTGCAATCACAACGCTTCCTCCATATTGACACACGGCTTCGGCAAATGCCTTGCCAATCAAGCCCGATCCGCCGGTGATGATGATCACCTTTCCTTCAAGCTCAAATTTTTTCCTGAAATCAATTTCGCTCGAATCGTTTGTCCTTACAACTTCCATTATCAGTTTCTCCCGATTTCGTTAATTATTTTCAAAGCAACTTCCAGGTCTCTGATCCCCTCTTTCAATCCTGCAACTGGATGTACTTCCCTTTTTGCAACTTCAATGAAATGGATCATTTGATTCCTGTAACTTTCTTCAAGAAGTTCAAAAGCGCCTGCTCCTAACTTCCAAACATCCGTATGATCGGCGTTCATAAATTTTACAACCGGTTTCATGAAATCCCAAAAGATGGTCCCACCAGTTCCTATGATCTGACAATTCCTGTAATATGGCTTCTGAAAAAAATTCAAATGGACAGAAGAAAGTACTCCGCTTTCATGCCGCATCAGAATTTCAATGCCTTCTTCGCATTCGATCCCTGTCGTGTTTCCTTTTGTCTCCATTGCCTTTACCTCTACAACTTCTCCGAAGAAGGATGAAAGATAATTTTGCTCATGTATGGAAGTCAGCACAACTCCTCCTCCCAGATGCTTTTGCGCTGCATAAGATCTTGTATGGTCCTCTCCTTTGTGCCATCCGGGCATGTATGTTCCAAACTGCGCCCTTGCAGAAATCACTTTTCCTGCTTTACCTTCATTAACAAGCTTGTGCATAAAATGTATGGCAGGATGGTGAAGAAAATTGTATCCCATAAGAACAGGAATATTTTTCTCTTCGCAAATCCGGGATAGCTCATGAATACCGCTGTGATCTTTGCCAAGAGGTTTCTCTATGAATATTGCAATCCCTTGTTTCGCAAGTTCAATGGCCGTTTCTACATGCAGGGAAGTCGGATTCGTGATCAATGCGGCGGTAATGCCAGCTCCTGCGGCTTCGCTTATAGAACGAAGCTCGATGACATCTCCGGGAGTTCTGACTTCCGAATTTCCTGAACGAAGGCAGAAGAATTCTTTCTCTCCTAAATTTCTAAGGACATTAAGATGCCTTTTTCCAATAGAGCCTAAACCGCATAGAAGAAATTTCAAGGTAGTTGTAAGTGTGTAAGACTATTCGTCTTTAATAATGTAGCTTGGAGTGAGGCAGAATGGAAACTTCTTTATCGAAACTTTTCTTCCCTTGAAGTAATCATCTACAGCTTTTGTTTCACCGGGAAAAACCCCGTAATCATCAAGTATCAGGATACCGCCATGCTCGAGTTTTGGATATAGATATTCGAGAATAGTTGCCGACGGTTCATAAATGTCTGTGTCAAGATTAAGAAGCGAGATCTTCAACTGCGGATTCTTTTCAACATAGTCAGGAACTGTTTTTGTAATGTCACCTGCAATGAGTTCAGTATTGTGCGCACATTCTTTGTTCTTCAGAACTTCCGTCAGCTGATCTGCTGAAATGCTTTGAAGTCCGGCTTCTTTTACTATCTGCTCTCTGAGTTTCTTATCAGCTTCAAATTCTGTTTGGGGAAAATCACCGAACGAATCGAATCCAATAATTTTTTTTGCATAAGGATTTTCAAACAAGCTCCTGAACATTCCAAATCTTACAAACGATGCTCCTTTGAATACGCCGCATTCAACAATCGCTCCGGGAATCTCGAGAGATTTCTTATACAGCTCATAATGAGCAAGTATTTTGCTGATCCTTGTTATGTCGCAGGAAAGATAAAAATCATTCTCATATTCATACGCTTTAGTGAAGTCAGGTAGTTTGATCATTTATCTGTATGAGCTTTTATTCAGAAAATTTTTCCTTTAACGGGTTTCTGCGAAATCATTTCATTTAACTTCAACAGTTCAGGTTTTTCGTTCAACAATTTCAATACTTGATCAAGTGTGATCACTTCGCCTTCATAAATACTATTATAAATCTCAGAGATGAGTTTGAAATCTTCTTCAGTGTCAAGGCACAGCCTGATGTGATCAAGCGGCTCTTCGTTTCTTACAACACTGTGCATTTTGAATTTCTCCGGATGCCTTCTGATGTAAAGTGTAACATGTTCACGATCATCTTTATCTGCCGTTGTCTTCCAGGTATTTTCAAGCGATTCATATCTGATTGCTTCTGTGTCCATCCCACGCGGAAAAGTTCTTTCGATCATATTTGACGAGTAGTCGAATCCGCCTTCAATATGCTCACGGATAACCTTATCAATTATTTCAGGGTCCATAAGCGGATCATCTCCTGTTACACGAATGATGATGTCCGGCTTTTCCTCTTCGGCGGCAATCCGAAATCTGTCAAGTACGTCATGAACCGATCCGCGGTAGCATCTCACATTGTTTTCTCTGCAGACCTGCTCGATAGGATCATCTTCATTCAAAGTAGTTGTAACCACTATGAAGTCTTCTAAAAGTTTTGCGCCGGATAGTATATTGAAAATGTGAACCAGAGACGGGATACCGGAAAGTTCTTTGAGAACCTTTCCCGGCATTCTTTCCGAACCCATCCGTGCAGCTATGAATGCTACTGAATGCAATTCAGATATTGGATGAAATTATTCGTTGTTGTGTTTGGTCTTGAGGAATTTTGCAAACTCCTTCATTGCTTTCTTGTTCTTTGTCATGTTGTTCCCGTGTCTCCTGTATCGGTACAATGGAAGTTCGATATTCCTGATCATATGGTCCTTCTGAAATCTGATTCGCAGATCTTCTTCTTCGCGCATTTTGAATTTTTCATCATAGAGTCCGACTTCAAACAATCTGTCGGTTCTGAACATCACTCCGCATGCTATCGGCAGTTCATCTCCATTGACTCTTTCTATATGATTCTCATCATCATCGACAACTATGTAATCACATGAAACAGCATCCCAGGAAGGATTCGAATTCAGGAACATTGATTCTACAAGAATCAGGTTTTCATCCATGTAATCATCCGCATCAAGATTCACTACATAACGTCCGAGTGAAGATCGAATGCCTTTGTTTCGTGCAGCGGCAAGTCCGAGATTTTTCTTTAGAATGATCGGTTTGATGTGACCTTTAAAAGCTTCCATTACCAACTGTGTCTCATCTGTGCTTGCATCATCAACCACAATCACTTCATACTCATTCTTGTTTACAGATTGGTTGATCGCGCTTCTTAATGCTCTCGCAAGATACCTTGCGTAATTATGACATGTTATTATTACTGATACTTGCACGCCGTTCCTTTTTTATTGCTTTGTCAAATGATTTAACAAACCTTCTTGTGACTTTTGAAAATATGCCGCTTCCTTTTCTAGTGAGTATATTTCTCCATGTTTCAAGCTGTCTGAAATCAAGCTGGGCAGTCTGTCGCGGTTCGAGGTTTGAAAAGTCACCCCTGTTATGATAGCCCATGTTATTTGAGATGAACAGTGTATTTGCCTTGCCGCATATCGATTCACAATCATAACCAAGATCATGTACATCTTCTTCGTGTGCAATATCATTTCTTGTTCTGGCAAAACTTACGCTGAGCTTGTATTCGAATAACAGTCTTTTGAGCGAAAGCTTGTGTGATCCCTTTGCAAAAATATATGCAGCGTTGTCTTCATTGACATCATTTAGATAGAGAAATACTTTGACGGTTGGGTAAGGAACGTCGGCATGCGGAAAGCCGGCTGTATGAAGATTCCCGACATTCCCTTTCTCCAGAGACCTCTTCTGCAGATACCAAAAGTGTTGATGCGGCGGGAGATTGTTGGTTCTGTGTGTAACTGCTTCACTAAGTTTTGTAATAAACTCATTGTTAACAAAGTACTTCATAAATGCCGGAGTCTTTGCCGAAACGATCTTCTCTGCTATAGTCTCAAAATATTCGGGAAAATCCTTTTGCCGATTTGAAAGCTTTTCGGGATCATAATCAAAGGGCGACCATCCGGAGTAAGCCTCATCATATTCATTTTTGATCTCGTCAAACTGTTCTTTTGGAAAAAAATCAGGCAAGACAAGAATTCCATCCTTCTCAAGTATATCAAGATGCTTTTGATATTCTCCACCAAGTTTCTTCGGCTTCAATCTCCATAAATTCAAATAAAGTGTTCTAAAGACATGTAATCCAAGAACGTTTGCTAATACACCTCCGTAATACAGAGGCGGCGCCTTGTCAAGAAAATCATTGCCAAGTATCTTTACAACTAATGACATTGTGGTGGTATGTAATGTTTGTAACTATGTTAGTTTGGGGAACAAATAAAGTTATAGAGCTTTTTTGAGATACCCTCCCGGAATTATTTCACTGATTACAATTTTCGACGGTACTTTAAAATATCCTGAGGGCTTGCCGGGATTAAATGTTTCTCCTAACTCTTCATCACCGTTTACCACTATAAGAGGTGGAGTAAGATCATCAATGACGTCTTTTGAATATTCATTGTATTTTGCATCCCTTAGTTCAAAGTAAAGCGGATATTCTCCCGGCTTTATATCAAGCCCCTCAATTTCAACCAGCAGTTCACCCGTATCTCCCGGCATTAAAGTGTTTTCTGTTAAGACATGATGAACCAGTGCAATAGATTCTCTGGAAATGCCTGAAAGCATAGCAATGGTTATCGTTAGTCCACTCATTTCTTTGTAGACGTTGTACTTGAGCCTGAAGAAAACCCTTTCTCCGCGCTTAAATACAAATCTTGTTGTCCCATCCAGTCCGGTTACTTCAACGCTTGACATTCTGATGTTGCCTTTTCCCCTTCTGTGCGTGAAGTCATTGATCTCTGTATCTACATTGATCTTAATCTCTCTTACCAGGTCATTATATGTCCTCAGACATTCTTCTGCCGAACCGTTTGCATGCAATTCTCCTTGATCAAGTATTATTGCTTTCTGGCAAAGGTTTCTTATCGCCTGAAGATTGTGACTAACAAACAAGACTGTTCTTCCTTCCTTCTCCGAAACATCATGCATCTTACCTAAACACTTTTTCTGAAACTCCGCATCTCCAACTGCAAGCACTTCATCCACAATAAGTATTTCCGGTTCGAGATGTGCGGCAACTGCAAAGGCAAGCCGTACATACATCCCGGAAGAATATCTTTTGACCGGAGTATCTATGTAACGCTCAACACCTGAAAAATCAACAATGCTGTCAAACTTTTTTTTGATCTCGCTTTGTGTCATCCCAAGAATTGCGCCGTTGAGAAAAATATTATCTCTTCCGGTAAGTTCAGCATGGAATCCTGTTCCGACTTCGAGAAGACTTGCAACCCTACCGTTCAATCTCACTTTTCCTTTTGTAGGACTCGCAACTCTCGAGAGTATCTTCAACAGGGTAGATTTCCCTGCACCGTTCTTCCCTATTATTCCGAATCTTTCTCCGTGATCAACTTCGAAATTGATATCCTTCAAAGCCCAAACATAGTCGGATGTTCCCTTTATTGATCTGATGTTTGATTCACCAACCTTCAAATAAGGATCTTCTTTGCCGCGAATTCTCGCCCAAAATTTGTTGAGGTCTTCGGCAATTGTTCTTCTGCCGACCAGTCCAAGCCTGTATAATTTTGAAAGACTCTCTACTTCTATGGCTTTGCTCATGTCAGATCGTCAGACAGTATCCATGAATGTTTTCTCAACTCTGTTAAAGATCAGCATTCCCATAGAAAGAATGGTGATTGAGAAAATTGCTGTGTAAATCAGATTGCCTGCATTGAAACTTCCTGCTCCAAGAAAAGCATATCTGAATGTGTCAATTATTCCGGTCATTGGGTTTGCAAGCACTATCCATCTGTATTTTTCGGGAAGCGAAGAAAGCGGATATATCACCGGTGTTGCATACATTAAAAGCTGAACACCGAATCCCACGAGAAAAGTCAAATCTCTGTACTTTGTTGTCAGAGATGAAATTATGATTCCGAAACCCAGTCCAAGAGCTGCCATTAACAGTATCAGAACCGGCGTAAGAAGAATGTACATATTCGGATAAACCGGCGCACCGTTGAGCTTGTAATAAACTAGAAATCCAAGGAACAACAACATCTGAATTCCGAACTTCATCAACAATGAAATTACATTTGAAAGCGGACTCACAAGCCTTGGAAAATACACTTTTCCAAAAATGTTGGCATTGGTGATGAAAGTGTGAGAAGTCCTTGTAAGACAATCCGAAAAATATCCCCAGCTTACTATACCGGACATGTAGAAGAGCAACGCAGGAACACCGTCAGTGGGAATTTTTGCGATGTTGCCGAATACAATCGTGAATGTAATCGTAGTTAGTATCGGCTGAAGAAAGAACCAAAAAGGTCCGAGAATTGTCTGCTTGTAAACTGAAACAAAATCTCTTCTGACAAACATCATTAAAAGATCTCTGTACCGCCATACATCTTTAATCGGAAAATTCAACCATCCCGATACAGGTTTTATTTCAAGCGTCCAGTCTGACTCGACAGGGTTTTTACCCATTCAAAAAGCTTATGATTAATAATGATTCAAACATTCTAATCCGTTTATCAATATGTATTCAGGAATCTGCATTCATGATGCAAAGCAGAATGAATCAAGTTCATTCTGCCGTAACAATTTATTTCAGGATCTTCTTGTTTGATTCTGGCTGAGAATAATAGTAATAATAGTTGTAATAATATCCGTAAGAACTCTTGAAATTAAAGTTGTTCAATACACATCCAAGCAGATGATGCGGATACTTCTTGCTCAATCTGTCATACGTTTTCCAGAATGCATCGGACGGCGTCTTATTAGCCTGACAAACGAGAACTGTTCCGTCTGTAATGTTGTATAATATTTCCGAGTCAGTAACCGTGATAAACGGCGGCGAGTCGACAATAATTATATCGTAACTCTCTTTCAGTTTGTTCATGAATTGTTTCATCTGAACAGAGCCCAGAAGCTCCGAAGGATTGGGCGGAATAGTTCCGCTTGTTATGAAGTAAAGATTATCCATCGGTGTTCTTCTTGTAATATCTTCGATAGTAACATTAGTGAAGAGAAAATCACTGAGTCCAGGGAATTTGTCTGTTTCAAAAACATTATGAACTCTCGGTTTTCTAAGATCGCAATCAAGGATCAGAACTTTCTTTCCAGCCTGAGCAAAACTTCCCGCAAGGTTACAGGCAACGATTGTTTTTCCTTCCATCGGAATCGAGCTTGTAACAAGGATTGTCTTCAACTGATCCGATTCAAGCTTTGAGAACTGTATTCGTGTTCTGAGGGCTTTGAATGCTTCCGAAGCAGCAGAGTTGGCCTTGTTACCCACAATGAATTCCGGAGCAGAGATTCCGTTCTTGCTGACTGCTTCGATCTTTGGAATCCATGAAAGTACGCTGGCACCCTTGCTCTCCAGTTCATCCGGTGATTTGATTGACTTGTCGAGATAGTTTCTCAGAAATGCAAAAGCAAGACCGAGTCCGAGACCGGCAAGAACACCAAAGAGAATTATCTTCGGTCTGTCCGGAGCAACAGGAGCATTGTTATCCAAGCCGAGATCTAGTATGGATGCATTTCCAACCCTGGCACGTTCGTTAATTGTAGCTTCCTGATATTTTTGTTCAAGCATAAGGAACAATCTTTCCGCAGAGCCCTTCTCTCTTTCGAGTTTCACCAGCTCGCCCATCTGATCCGGGAGATTCTTCAATTCCCCCTGAGTCTTGTTAATCATATCTGTGTATGCTCTATTCTTAAGCTGAAGATCATTCATTGCAAGCTTCTGATTGAATATCGCATCACTCATACTCTTTTTCTCCAAAGGCGTATTTGCATTTACACCTGATTTCAGAATCTCAACCTGCTCTTTTAATTTCCCTCTTAATGTCTCAAGTTTTCTGTCAAAGCTTTCAGCCGTCTTGGCCCTGACAAGCTCATCTTTAATATTCAGAAGTTCAATTTCCTTCTGTACTTCAAGCTGAGCAACTTGACTCTGAATAGAGGCAAGATATGATTGGTTAATCTGAGCATTGATGTAATCGTACATCTGAGGATCCATCTTGTCGAACTGTTTCTGAAGTTCAGCAATATTGCTTTCTCTGACTTTCATCTCAATCTGATTCGCCGCTATATTTGATTCGTACAGAGAGAGGTTATTCACGATTGCCGATGATTGACTGCTCAGTGAAATATATCCGGTCCGTTTCTGAAACTCTTCTATCGAGGCTTCGGCATCGTTCAGCTCTTTAAACTTCTTTTCCCTTTCATCAACAATAAATTTCTTAACATTTGTAATATCCTGCCTGCTTAGTTCAATGTTATACAGTATGTAAACATCCGCGTATGTTTTTGTAATATACTGAAGCTCTTCAAAGATCGGGCCCTCGGCAGTAATGCTGATTGCATCCAATCCCTTTACAGCAGCTATCTGCACAAAACTTCCAAGCTCACGCCTTAGTACATCCTGAGGAAGCGCAACAGTATCCGGAAGCAATGCTTTGTTAAGAAGAAGATTATACTTTCGATTACCTACATTGAATGAGTCGATCAATTGCTGAGCTACCTTATCTCTTATATCGTAACTTTTCATGACCGCAATTTGAACCATGATGTATTTCTCGTTTGTCGCGTTGTTACCTTCTGGTCCGAATGTTGCCGTAAGAATATTTCCCTGCGGGCTCTCAAGCTTCACGCTTGTTACCGATCTGTAGATGTTAGTAGCCGTGTTGACGTATATGAGCGTATAGATAATGCTTACTGAAAGAATGATCAGGATCGGAATAAGATTCTGACGCAGTACATTAATATATTCCTTTAGTACATCCTTGGAAGGTGCATTATCCTGCTGTTGGTCAATGTCATCAAATTCATCGTATGAATTGTTTTTTGCCATTTAAACTATATGTTTAGATATTTTCAAATTTGTATTGAGCTTACTTTGCCAAATCGTTTGGCAATACCGGTTACTCTCTCACAAGTCTTTCGAGAAGGAAGTAAAACGAAATCAATGAGGTGAGGAAGTAGGTTATCTGAGTTATGTAGTAAAAGGCGCCAAATGGATTTGAAGGCTTAACATCAGGCAGCAATATCATGTCTCCCGGCCTTATCACAGGGTTCTGCATTGATTTCGCAATATCCTTTTTGCTTCCGTATAGTGTGGAGTAATCAAACTCAGTTATGTTTCTCGTTTTAAAAGTCGGCGACTCAGTGCTTATGCTAACCACCTTTATATCTTCCATTATCTCTTCAGATGTTACACCTGCCATTATCATAAAATCAAACAAAGTCGTACCATCCGGTATAAGATACTTTCCACTGGCCGCTCCTCCAATGACTATTATTTCAATGTTTACTTTATTCTTATCAGAGTAATTGAAATATTTTCCTGAATTCTTCTCCATAAGATCTTCGGGACCTGCTTTGACCTTATTGCTGTCAATTGCCATCCACTCATATTGCGAATATGAAATGCTTGAAGACAATATCAAAAGAACAAATGTTGTTAAGAAAATTTTTATTACAGACAATGGTTGATAGTGTTTGATTTATTGATCAAGAAGTCCGTTGTGATTTAAAACGAAACCGGTATCTGAAACCTCACGGTTAATCGAAAAAATTTGAATTAAGATAAGAAAATAAATGATATTTTCTTAGTCTAAAAAATCTCATCTCTCGCTGATTGCAGCACAAAATTAAAAATCTTCCGTTAGTATTCATCTGTTCTGCGTCTCATTTAAGGTAACTATTTACAGTCAGTTCAAGACCCTTTTCAAAATCTACAGAAGGGACAAAGTTAATTTTCTCCTTTGCCATTCTAATATCGGCAAATGAATGTTTAATATCACCCGTCCGTGGGTCTGCATATTTTGGCTTCACGTTCTTACCCAGTAATTTGTTGATATGTCCCACGAGCTCGTTTAATGTGATCTGTCCGCTGCATGCGCAATTGATTGCAATTGCCGAATCACAAGGAGAAGAAGACGCAAGAATATTTGCATCAACTACATTAGAGACATATGTAAAATCACGTGACTGTTCACCGTCTCCGTAGATAATTGGTTCTTCATTAACAGCAATTGCGCGTATGAACTTTGGTATCACGGCAGAATATTGTGAAGTAGGATCCTGATTTGGTCCAAACACATTGAAGTAACGTAGAGCTATTGTCTCCAGACCGTAAATTCTGGAGAATACAGAACAGTATTTTTCACCGGCAAGTTTTGAGACTGCATACGGAGAAAGCGGATTTGGAAGCATGCCCTCATGTTTTGGAAGTTCCGGATTATCTCCGTAAACCGAAGAAGATGAAGCGTATATAACGCGTCTTACAGAAGCTGAAACTGAAGCATCCAGCACATTCAGCGTTCCGTTCACATTTACTTCATTTGAAGTAATAGGATCTTTTATCGATCTTGGAACAGAAGGTAAGGCCGCCTGATGAAAAACCACTTCCGTATCTTTCACTGCTTCCCTTACTATGTGATAACTTCTGATGTCACCTTCAATAAGTTCAATATCTTTACCAAACGGCTTCAAATTATCACGCTTGCCGGATGAAAAATTATCGAGAACTTTTACTGCATAACCCCTTGCGAGCAACTCTTTAACAAGGTTAGAGCCAATGAACCCCGCGCCGCCTGTTACAAGAACTTTCTTTTTTGACATTAAATCTTTAGTTAAGACAGTTTTGTTTGTTGAACCTCTGGGTTCTAATTGATTTCGTGCATAGCTCCGCTAATTGACTCACAATTGTGAAAAAAATAAGTCATAATTTGCGGTTTTATTTTATCCCGTCTTACTCTATTGACTGCCTTGAACCGGAGTCAAATAGCGGGTAAATTCTCTTTAGCCGTTAATTCCACTTCACCTGAACTGAGGATTATACTAAATGAGTAAGAGAGTTCTTCAAGATTAACTGTCAGTTTGTAATTACCTCTAAACTCATTCACCTTTCCTTTCATGCCTTTAAAGATCCCATGCGTAACTATTATGTCATCACCTTTGCTGATCTTTTTTTCTTCAAGAGTGATCCTCTCGGGATCCTTTATTGAATCTTCGATCAGTTTTATTTCTCTGTCCTTTATTACAGCAGGTCTTCCTTCGAAATAAACATATTTTATTGCTCCGGCTGTGTTTGAGATTGCTCTGAATCTTTCTTCCTCATCAGCGTGAATGAAAACATATCCCGGAAACAATGGCATTGAAATCTTTTTCTTCCTGTCTGACCATATCCTTATTTTCTCAACCTGAGGCAAGAGAGTCTCTATTCCTTTGAGATTTATTTGTCTTTCAACCACAGTCTCGAATCTCGGCCTCGTTCTCAACACATACCACTTTTTACCGTTATCAGCGATTTCCGATTGCATTTGACTCAAGCGTTACTGAACAATGGTTACAGCTAAAATTCCCAGAGATATAAGTACCGAGGATATTGCCAGTATGAGATTCAAGTTATCCCGACCAAAATATCTCGGCTCTCCGGTAAGTATAACGACATCACCGGGAAGTAAAACAGAAAGAACCTTGTTCTTCACAACATCAACTTTTTCTTCCCACACAAGATCATTGTAATTTATTTTCTTGAATTCATCCTTATATATTCCCAAACTGTCATTCTTTGGCCTGAATAATCTTATATCTTCAAGAGTAGCATCAGTCAATGGACCGCCACCGTAAGATATCAAATCTACCAGTGATGATCCCTTTGGGATAAGGTACTTACCCGGGAATTTGACATAACCCCAAATATTTACGTAGATATTTACCCCGTCTTTATCACCATAGTTATAGAATCCTCCCTGCTGAGAGAGATAATTATCGTTTCCGACTCTCAATCCGTCTTGTTGTGAGTATGAGATACTTGGGGCAAATAGGAATAACAGAGCTAATATCGAAGCAAACCGGTTTATCCGATTCATTAAATGATTTGACTGTTCCAAAATTCGTGAAACATAAAGAAATCTGAACATAAATTAAAGTCTGAACTGTTATTTATGTCCTTCTCCGTTAGTTTGACTTTAAGCTGAACTATTGATTGCTGAGACATATCTCCCAAAAAGATTGTATACAATGCAAATGAAATCTGGAAGGGAATGAACAATAGGTAGGATAAATTTTGCTTAGGATATGAAGATAAAGACAATTTGAATTCTGCGCCTTTCAGCTTTCAAAAAATTCTGATTCATTATAACGCAAACAATATGAAATCAACAATTTCAGATGGTTCGGAGAACAGATATTTGTATCAATATGAAGCCTTTGTAAGTTGAAATAGTTTGATATAGAAGTTATTTTGTCATGCTCAACACTATATATAATTTTGTATTTACCGGGGAAATGCTACCTTGGATATAATCCTCTTTGAGTATGAAATAGAACAGCACTCGAAACAATTGAACAAACTTCTGCCGAAATCTAACGGCAATTTCACTTCATAAAAGGCATTTGGACAAACCGAGTTTAAACGGACACAGTACTACTTTTTCGACTAACGGAAAGCATTCCTTTAGAGATCAGAAGGACAGTTTTAAAACTTACCTAAGTCTTTTAAGAGCTAATCTTATTCCGATAATAGCGATAACTTTGGGCTGCATAATTCTGACTTTGATCTATGTGTTCAATGCCAAAGATATATACAAATCAACCGCCACAATAAAAATAAACCGTCCTCAGGGAAGTGTTCTGAGTTCCAGTCTTATACCGGAGTTTCAGGACTTTATCACTGACAGACATATCTCCAACGAAATCGAAGTTCTGAAAAGTTACAGGATACGTGAAGCCGTTGCACATAGCCTTCTCGACACTTTCAACACTACAAAGGAGAATGACAAGTTTTATTATGTCTTTGATCATAACGAATCTAACTACAGTACTCTGTTATCGGAGACGGCACTTGCCGATATGTTAATCAACATCGTAAAGATAGATCAGAAGCGGGGCCTTGATGTTGTTGATATTGTGGCTGAGAGTCCGGCAAAATATGAAGCAATGCTCATTGCTAATCTGTACGCAAAGATCTATCAAAACTTCAGCCTTGAACTTTCAAGAGAAGAACTTACAACTCTTACAAAATATCTGAAAGAAGAAAAAGAGCAGAAGTTCAGCGATCTTGCGGGAGCCGAAGGCGATCTTGAAACGTATCAGCGCAATGGTGGTTTGATCTTGCTTGATGCTCAGGTAAAGAATCTTGTTGAGAACATTTCGCAGCTTGAAGCGCAAAAGAATGCCGCCGGAATAGAGTTGAACTCAAAGGAAGAAGAATTTAACAGTCTTAGCAATGAGATAGGAAGAATTGATCCGACTTTGACTGAATTTCTTAAAGGCAAGATTGATGAATCTTACCTTAGAGAGGTTCAAACCAAGATCGCGGAACTGGAATCACAAAGAGACATTGAGGCATCAATTCCAAGAGACGAGGCATTGAAACAAAAGACAATTGACGAATACAACAGAAAGATCGATCCTCTAAGAAACACGCTCAATGATAAGATCAAGCAGATGGAGCTTAGTCTTTTCTCAAGCACACCTGAAGACCGCAGGGTTGTTGCACAGAAACTCCTTGAGGCAAGCGTGGGTGTAGAATCTTACAAGACAAAAGTAAATACTCTTTCGAAGCTGCTTAGCAAATACGAAGAGCAGTTCTCAAAGCTGCCCAAACAGAGCATTGAGTTTGCCAAACTTGAAAGAAACAGAAAGGCAACTGAAAAACTGTATCTGATACTGGAAGAAAAGTATCAGGAAGCCAAGATCAACGAAAGGATCAAGCTTGGTAATGTTTTGGTGATCGCTCCGGGTATTGTTGCTTCACGGCCGTCGAAGCCAAACAGAATGCTGATAGTATTCATGGGAACACTTCTGGGACTGGGACTAAGTCTGGCATTTGCGTTCACAAGAAATTACTTTGATCATTCAGTCAAGAGTCCGGATGAGATTGAAGCAAAGGTTACAGTGTTCTGTCATGGATACCTGCAATAGAAGAGATCAAAGCTAATCCGACACCCGCGAATGAATTCATTGTGGCTTCAAAGCCGAAGTCACCTCCGTCAGAAGCATTTAAGGCTTTGCGAACAAGAGTACAGTATTCCAAACTTGAGGAGACTCCTATCAAGACTATACTTCTCACCAGTTCAGTACCGTCCGAAGGAAAGACAACAATTTCAATAAATCTTGCGGGAAGTCTGGCACAAATGAACAAGAAAGTATTGCTGCTTGATTGCGATCTTAGAAAGCCACGCGTTCATACTGTATTTGAGTATGACAGATATCCCGGACTGAGTGATTACTTGTTTTCAAACGCATCTCTTGAAGAGATCACACGAAAGTCCAAAGTTGAAAATTTGTTTGTCATCACAAGCGGAACGATTCCGCCAAACCCGTCTGAACTGCTTGGCTCAAAACAGATGATGGATTTTTTGAATTTGATGAAATCGAAATATGACTTCGTCATAATCGATTCTCCCCCATTTATTTCTGTTACCGATGCAGAGATACTCTTTAGAATTACCGACGGTACAATTCTCGTGCTCAAAGCCGGGAAGACGCCGTCTGAGGCCTTCTACAGAACCTGCGAAAAGCTTTCTTCAATGAATCCCCATAATTTTCTTGGTGTTGTTTTCAATAATTTCAGCTTCAAAAGCTCATACGGTTACTACTATAACTATTACTACTACTACACAAAACCGGATGAGAAAGCCGTTTCGAACGGTGTCAAAATATGACAAAATCTGTTCCAACAAAGTCATTCATGATTAATAATTCACCCATAAAATGAAAGGATACGAGTGAACTTAAAAAACAAAATTGCCGCAAATGATTTCATTGTAGGAGTCATAGGCATGGGATATGTAGGATTGCCGCTTGCATTAGAATTCGCGGCAAAAGGAATTAAGGTTATTGGATTTGACCTTGATGAGTCAAAGATAACCAAGATAAACAAAGACAAGAAATCATACATCAAACACATTCCCTCCCAAAAGATCAGCGATGCCGTAACAAACAAATGCTTAGTGGCAACAACTGACTTTTCACGTTTGGAAGAATCCGACGCGATCATCATCTGCGTACCTACGCCGCTTAATGCAAACAGAGAGCCGGATATGAGTTACGTTGAGAATACGGCCTACACTATTGCAAAGCATCTTCGCAAGGGTCATTTCATTTCGCTTGAAAGCACAACTTATCCGGGAACAACGGATGAAATACTGCTGAAGATCTTTGAAGAGAAAGGCATGAAAGTCGGTAAAGATTTTTACTTGTGTTTCTCTCCCGAAAGAGAAGATCCGAACAACGAGAAGTATTCAACAGCAACAATTCCAAAAGTGATAGGCGGAGTCACGAAAGAATGTCTTGAGATAGGAATGATGATCTATGAGAAGGTAATAATACAAGTCGTTCCTGTTTCATCAACGAAAGCTGCTGAATCTGCCAAGCTTCTCGAGAATATATACAGGTCCATCAACATAGCATTGGTCAATGAGCTGAAAGTAGTCTTTGACAAGATGGGAATTGATGTCTGGGAAGTAATTGAAGCAGCTTCGACCAAGCCATTTGGATTCACTGCGTTCTATCCCGGTCCCGGATTAGGAGGACACTGCATTCCGATTGATCCATTCTATCTTACATGGAAAGCAAGAGAATATGAAGTTGCTACAAAGTTCATTGAACTTGCAGGTGAAGTAAATACATCGATGCCCGAGTATGTAGTAGGAAGAGTTTCTCATGCTTTGAATCAGAACAAGAAATGCATAAACGGATCAAAGATCTTATTGCTTGGTCTTTCATACAAGAAAGACATTGACGATCTGAGAGAATCTCCGTCTTTAAAGCTGATCGAACTTCTTCAGGATGAAGGAGCCAGTGTTGACTACAGTGATGACTATGTTACATCTATTCCAAGACTCAGGAAATATGAGTTTAACAAGAAATCTGTAAAACTCACAAGCGCAAATATTGCCAAATATGATCTGGTCCTTCTTTCGACGGACCATACATACTATGACTACAAGCATATTTTTGAAAATGCAAAGATCAT
The DNA here is from genome assembly GCA_016704345.1 of Ignavibacteria bacterium. Lineage (GTDB taxonomy): Bacteria > Bacteroidota > Ignavibacteria > Tepidaquicellales > Tepidaquicellaceae > JADJAH01. The sequence continues at coordinate 166,979 of JADJAH010000017.1, forward strand.
AGTTGACACACGAAACGCCTTCAAGAATTTCAAGGGCAAGAAACTGTTTAAAGCATGATGAGTGAATTGAATATTGCCGTGATAGGTTGCGGCAAATGGGGCATGAATCATGTCAGGACGGCTTATGGAATTTTTGGGGAGCGGCTGAAATTTTGCTGCGACAATGATCCCATGAGCAAAGACAAGGTGAAAGAGATCGCGCCCGAGAGCATGTTCTCAACAGATATTGAAGATGTAATAAAAGACACTTCAATAAATGCTGCAATAGTTTCAACGCCGGCCGAAACTCATTTTGAGATCACGAAGAGTCTACTCGAAGCCGGAAAACATGTACTTGTAGAGAAGCCCATTACACTCAGATCATCCGAAGCAAGAACATTGAACACATTGGCTTTGGAAAAAGGACTCATACTTATGGTTGGTCATTTGTTGCTGTATCATCCGGCCATACTCAAGATCAAACAATATCTCGATGAAGGCAAGCTTGGAAAACTGCAATACATTTACAGCAACAGACTTAATCTCGGAACAATAAGAACCGAAGAAAATATTCTCTGGAGTTTTGCGCCGCACGACATTTCCGTTATACAATATTTTGCAGGCAGCATTCCCGAAGAAGTAAAGGCAACCGGCGCAATCTTTGTGCAGGAAGGCATTCAGGACACGACACTCACCTATTTGAATTTCAAAGAGAATATTCATGCTCATATTTATGTGAGCTGGCTTCATCCTTTCAAGGAGCAGAGACTTGTTGTCATTGGTGACAAATCTATGATGGTCTTTGAAGATACTTTGAAAGATCATAAGTTGAAATTTTACAGAAAAGGATTCGAGCTTGTTAACGGCACACCCGTTAAAATAGACTCGGAATATGAAAATATAGAATTCGATAGTACCTCCCCACTCGAACTTGAGCAAAAGCATTTTGCAGAGTGCATTAAGAGTGGAACAGCTCCAAGGTCTGACGGCATGAATGCTATAGAGGTTCTTGAGACCCTGGAGAGAGCTCAGAAAGAATTAATGAAAGATAAAACAACAAATTAAAATGGCTGAATATAAAATACATCCAACAGCAGTTGTTGACGACAATGTAGAGATCGGGAAAGGATCTTCGGTCTGGCATTTTTCTCACATCCAGCCCGGTGCAAAGATTGGTGAGAAATGTACATTGGGACAAAATGTTAACGTTGCGAACAATGTTGTAATAGGAAATTTTTGCAAGATACAGAACAATGTTTCAATTTATGAAGGTGTGACTCTTGAAGACTATGTTTTCTGCGGACCTTCAATGGTGTTCACAAATATACTTCTTCCAAAGTGCAAGTATCCGCAGAGAGGTGCGGAGTTTTACATCAACACGCTGGTTAAAGAAGGAGCATCTATTGGCGCTAATGCTACGATCGTTTGCGGCATCACTGTCGGGAAGCATTGTCTGATAGGCGCAGGAGCCGTGGTAGTAAAAGATGTTCCGGACTATGCACTTGTTGTAGGTAATCCCGGAAGAATTATCGGATGGGTAAGTGAAGCAGGCACCAGACTGGAATTTGACCAAAACGAAATTGCTCATTGCTCCAAATCTGAAAAGAGTTATAAAATGGAAAACGGAATCGTTAAAGAAATTAATTAAGAAAGGAAGATCAAACAAATGAAATTAGCAATTGTCGGAACAGGATATGTAGGATTGGTTACAGGTACATGCCTTGCTGATACAGGCAATGATGTAATTTGTGTGGACATAGACAAAGAAAAAGTTGAGAAGCTGAGAAACAATATCATGCCTATCTATGAGCCGGATCTTGATACAATATTTGAAAGGAATGTAAAGGCCGGCAGATTGAAGTTTACAACAGACCTAAAAGAAGCTGCGGACGTAGCAGATGTAATATTTCTCGCGCTGCCTACGCCTCCGGGAGAAGACGGATCAGCGGATCTCTCGTACATTCTCAAAGTTGCTGATGATCTTGGCAAGATCATAGAAGGATACAAGATCATAATCAATAAGAGCACAGTGCCGGTAGGTACGGCGGAAAGAGTAAGAGAAGCAATCTCTAAAAATACGGACATAGAGTTTGACGTTGTTTCTAATCCTGAATTTCTTCGGGAAGGACTTGCTGTTGATGATTTCATGAAGCCCGACAGGATTGTTATCGGAACAAGATCTGAAAAAGCGAGAAAGACTCTTGAAGATCTGTTTGCTCCTTATGTGAGACAGGGAAATCCTATCATCTTTATGGATGAAAGATCTTCAGAGCTTACCAAGTACGCATCCAACTCATATCTTGCTACACGGATAACATTCATGAATGAGATCGCAAACATATGCGAAAGAATCGGCGCTGATGTTGATTTGGTAAGAATTGGCATGGGAAGCGATACAAGAATCGGAAAGCGGTTCCTGTTCCCCGGCATCGGTTACGGAGGCAGTTGTTTTCCAAAGGATGTGAGTGCTTTGCACAAATCCGCTTCTCAGAACGGCTACGAATTTGAGATTCTTGAATCAGTGATGCGCGTTAATGACAGGCAGAAGACAATCATAGTTGATAAGATAAGAGATTACTTCGGCGGCGATCTCAATGGAAAAAAGATCGCTCTGTGGGGATTGGCATTTAAGCCTGACACAGATGACATAAGAGAAGCTCCATCACTTTACATTATCAGAGACCTTCTCGACGCGGGCGCAATCATTGTTGCGCATGATCCTGAGGCAATGGAAAATGTGAAGAAACATGTAGGCGAAAAGATACAGTTCGTTGATGATCATTATGAAGCATTGAAGGATGCGGATGCTCTTATCATAGCAACAGAGTGGACGCTTTACAGGTCACCGGATTTTGGAAGAATGGGTTCTCTGATGAAATCGAAAGTGATATTTGACGGAAGAAATCTTTACGATCTGAATCACATGAAGGAACTTGGCTTTTATTACAGAAGCATCGGCAGAAAGCTGATCGAAGCAAAGTAACTGAATTTAACTGAACATTAAAAAACAAAAATGAAAGTACCACTGCTTGATTTAAAGGCCCAATATAGAACCATTAAGAGTGATATCGATGCGGCGTTGATCAGAATGGCCGAATCACAAAGTCTTATACTTGGACCTGAAGTTGAACTGCTTGAAAAAAATCTGAATGAGTATCTACAGTGCAAATATTCTGTAGGAGTTTCCTCTGGAACCGATGCATTGCTGATCGCACTCATGGCAATAGATATAAAACCGGGCGATGAAGTGATACTGCCAACTTACTCATTCTTCGCAACTGCCGGTGTTGTAAGCAGGCTGAATGCAAAGCCGGTCTTTGCTGAATCAGACCCGGTTACATTCAACATCGACCCTGCATCCATAAGAAAGCTCATTACAAAGAATACAAAGGCAATAGTTCCTGTACATCTTTACGGACAAAGTGCAGAGATGGATGAGATCATGAAGATCGCGGATGAATACAATATCAAAGTTATTGAAGATGCCGCACAGGCAATTGGTACTCAATACAAAGACGGAAGAAGGCTCGGCAATATCGGACACATTGGATGCTTTTCTTTTTATCCCAGCAAGAATCTCGGATGCTTTGGTGACGGCGGACTGGTAACAACAAATGATGAAGAACTCGCCGCCAGATTGAGGATATTGAGAGTACACGGCGGAAAGCCGAAATATTATCACAAGATCATCGGAGGTAATTTCCGTTTGGATGCAATACAGGCGGCAGTGCTGAACGTGAAGCTTCCGCATCTTGATGCATGGACGAAAGCACGTCAGACGAATGCTTCACTTTACACAAAGTTCTTCATCGATCACGAACTTGCAGAAGAAACCGGCAGATTAGAATATGATGAGAACAATAAAGTGCTGCTTCCAAAAGCAGTTTATGCCGACAAACAATTTTCGCACGATCATATCTATAATCAGTATGTGATCAGAGTCAAAGGCAGAGATGATCTTAGAAAACATCTGACTGAAAATGAAATCGGAACCGAAATTTATTATCCGGTACCATTCCATCTTCAGGAGTGTTTTGCATTTCTCGGATACAAGAAGGGAGACTTCCCTGTATCTGAATGGTGCGCTAATGACTCAATTGCTGTTCCTATATATCCGGAACTCTCGGAAGAACAGATCAAATTCACAGTGCAGACGATCGCGGAATATCTGAAAAAGTAATTACAGAACATCAAACTAAATTTGAAAATGAAAAAAGCCCTCATTTCGGGAATTACAGGACAGGATGGAAGCTACCTGACAGAAATACTTCTTGACAAAGGTTACGAAGTTCACGGCATTATAAGGAGAAGCAGTTCATTCAACACAAAGAGAATAGACCATCTTTACGCGAACAAGGATCTCATTGATAAAAAACTCTTTCTTCATTTTGGAGATCTCGTTGATACAAGCAGTCTGAACAGATTGCTTGAGAAGATCGAACCAGATGAGATTTACAATCTCGCGGCGCAAAGCCATGTCAAAGTTTCCTTCGAAGTACCGGATTATACCGCACAGGTTGACGCTCTCGGCACGTTGAGATTCCTTGATGCAATCAGGGAAACCGGACTGAGGAAAGTGAAATTTTATCAGGCTTCTACAAGTGAACTTTTCGGAAAAGTGCAGGAAGTTCCGCAAACAGAAACGACTCCATTCTATCCGAGAAGTCCTTATGGTGTGGCTAAGATTTACGGCTACTGGATCGTTGTCAATTACAGGGAAGCTTACGATATTTTTGCCTGCAACGGCATACTGTTCAATCATGAATCTCCAAGAAGGGGTGAAACCTTTGTCACCAGAAAAATCACAAGAGCAGTCGCCAGGATAAAGCACGGACTTCAGCAATCAATGCAAATGGGAAACCTCGATGCAAAGAGAGACTGGGGATATGCACCTGAATTCTGCGAAGGAATGTGGAGGATTCTGCAGTACAACAAGGCGGAAGATTTTGTACTTGCAACGGGCGAAACTCATTCAGTTAGAGAATTCATTGAACTCGCCTTCAAGGAGATTGGCATTGATGTTGTATGGAAAGGCAAGGGCGCTAATGAAGTCGGCAAAGATAAGAAGACAGGAAACGTACTTATTGAGATCGACAAGAGTTATTTCCGACCGACAGAAGTTGACTTGTTAATAGGCGATCCTACCAAGGCGAAGAAGAAGCTCGGCTGGAAACCCAAGACGACATTTGAAGAGCTTGTGACAATTATGGTGAAGGCCGATTGCGATTCCGTTAAGAAGAAAGGTTACTAAGCTCAGACTTAACAATGCCGATTACTGTTGAAAAGACTGCCCTGGATGAAGTGCTTTTGATAAAGCCGTCGAGATTTGAAGATCACCGCGGCACATACGTTGAGACTTATAACATTGATGACTATGAAAGCAACGGAATAAGAGTGAAGTTTCTCAGAGATGATATTTCTACTTCCGGCAAAAATGTTTTACGCGGGATTCATTATGATAACAAGACGTGGAAATTGATCCAATGCATGCACGGAAAAATATTCTTTGTGGTTGTTGATATGAGAAGTGAATCTCCGCAATACCTGAAGTGGGTTTCGTTTGATCTTAATGATAAGAACAGGTATCAGGTACTTGTTCCGCCGGGTTTTGGAAACGGGCATCTTGTTTTAAGCGAGTCGTGTATCTTTCACTACAAGATGTCGGAATATTACGACCCTGCAAATGAAAGAGGTGTTAAGTGGGATGATGTAAGTCTCGGCATAACATGGCCGGTGAGTGAACCGATACTATCTGAAAAGGATTCTAAGACAAATTACATATAAAAGGACATTACCAATTGAAGGCAAGAAAAGAATTTCTTTCTATTGCAATACCGGATATTACTGACGAAGAAAAGAAACAAGTTATAGAATGTCTTGACTCCGGCTGGATAAGCGTCGGTCCGAAAGTCAGGGAGTTTGAGAGTTTGTTTGCCGAATATCACGGTGTGAAACATGCCGTAGCTACGAGTTCCTGTACAACTTCACTTTTTATAGCGGCAAAGGTTCTCGGCATCGGCGAAGGAGATTACGTAATTGTTCCAACTATCACATGGCAATCAACTGCAAATATTGTAGAGCAACTTGGAGCCACTCCGATTTTCTGTGATGTCCATAGGGATACATTGAATATCAAAACCGATGAGATAGAGCAACTCATGTCAATGTATGGAAACAAGATCAAAGCAATTATCCCCGTTCATCATTCCGGACTACCTGCAGACATTGATATAATTGACAACATCTCCAAAGAATATGATGTGCCGGTAATCTATGATGCCGCGCATGCAGTGTTCTCTTCTTACGACAATAAAATGATCGGGCAATTCGGAACTATGTCATGCTTCAGTTTTTACGCTACCAAGAACCTTACTACGGGAGACGGAGGCATCATCACAACTGACAGCGACGAACTTGCCGAGCATTGCAGGATCTGGTCTTATCACGGCTTGCCAAAAGATTCGTGGAGAAGATATTCTTCAGAGAACGCCAGTCCGCATGTTCAGTGTATTGTACCCGGATATAAGTTTAACCTGACGGATCTTCAGGCAGCGCTTGGAATAGCGCAGATGTCTAGAAGGAATGAGTTACTCGAAAAAAGAAATGAGCTCTTCAGATATTACAACACAATTCTTGCAGACCTTGATTGGCTCGAACTTCCTGTTCATGAAACAGACCGGGGCAAATGGGGAAATCATGTTTATGTTGTTAAGATAGTTGATGATGAAATTGATCGCGATAAACTTATGACTGAACTGCGCAAGCTGAACATCGGTACAAATCTCCATTTCTATCCCGTGCACAAGAATGTTTTTTACGAGCAGAAATATCCGGATGTAAAACTCGAAACTGCCGAATGGCTGATGGATAGGATTCTGACTATTCCTTTGTGCACAAAATATTCCAAAGATGATTTGGATTATGTTTCGGAAGCATTGAGATTCGTTTACGATGAAAGGCTTGCACACAAGAACGTAATGATAAATTAACCTCAGACTTGTCAACCATATTAATCACCGGCGGTGCAGGAAATATTGGCTCTTTCATTGCAGATCAATGCATTGATCTAGGGCATAAGGTTGTAGTGGCAGACAATTTTTACAACGGCAAGTTCAGGAACATTGAACATCACATTAATTCAGGCAACTTAGAGCTTGAGACAATTGATATCGGAAGCATTGAGATGGTAAGATATGCTTTTGAAAAACACAGGCCGGAATATGTTTCGCATCAGGCATCTCTCATGATAATGGACTCGAATAAATTTCCGCACAAGTCATTGGAAACCAACATACAAGGTACCTTCAACATTATTCAGGCATGCTATGAACTTGGTGTTAAGAAGCTTACATACGGTTCATCAGCATCTGTCTATGGAGATCCGAGAGTCATTCCTGTCACTGAGGATCATCCTTTCGACAACCGTACTTTGTACGGTGCTACAAAGATTGCTAAAGAAGCTCTTATGCAATCATGGGCTTACTCACACAATGTTCCTTATGTCGGGTTCAGATATTTTAACATCTACAGCGAGAGGCAGGGTCTCGGAGCATTTTACACACAGGTGTTTCAAAAGTGGATCCATGCTATTTACAAAGACGAAGAGATAACTATGTACGGCGACGGTGAGCAAACACTTGACCTTGTTCACTCTTCTGATGCCGCGCGGGCAAATGTTCTCGCAATGTTCAATGACAATGTAAAGAATGAGCACTTTAATGTTGGTACCGGAAAGGAAACAAGCCTTAAGGAAGTCTTGTCAATTATTGAAAAGAATCTTGGAAAGAAGGCAAGAGTAAAACATGTGGAGTCTGATCCGCATTTGGTAAAAAGAAGATGTGCATCTATCTCGAAAATAAGAACAATGCTGGGCTTTGAACCGTCAGTCACTGTTGAAGAAGGAACAAAGAAATATGTTGATCACTTACTCGAGGGAAAGATCTGATGCTTTATAACAACCGTCACATTTATCTCAGATCACCTCTCAGAGTTAGCTTTGTAGGAGGCGGGACCGATCTTGAATCATTTTACCTTAGCGGCGAATCCGGTCATGTCGTTTCATCCACAGTGAATCTATACAACTATGTTTCCATAAAGGACATGTTCGATTCGAACGTGCGCGTACATCATGCCGAGATAGAAACCGAATCGATCACCAGCAGGATCAAACACAACTATGCCAGAACAGCGCTCGAGCATTTTGGATTGTTCAAAGGAGTTGAGGTAATTCTCACTTCCGATGTGATGACAACCGGCAGCGGACTTGGCGCTTCATCTGCCATGATGAGCGCACTTATAAAAGGCTGCAATTCTCTCCGTGATAAGAAATCAGGCTCACCTATGCAGCACGCAGAACTGACTTACAAGCTTGAGTCTGATGCAGGCACGATCGGTGGCAGACAGGATCAGTATGCAACAGCATTCGGCGGATTCAACAGTATCACATTTGATAAGAACGGTGTGAAAGTCAGGAAGGTTAAGATATCCAAGGACAATCTGAAGCGTCTGGAAGACAGGATGTTTCTGGTCTTCACAAACATGGCGAGAGAAATAAAGATAATTCAAACACAGCTCGGCAGCAACCTGCTGGATGATAAGATGAAGAAATACTTCATGGGACTCAAAGAACTTTCTCATGAGTTTCTTGAATCAATCGAAGCAAAGGATCTTGATTTCAAACATGTCGGAGAACTTCTTCATGAGAGCTGGGCATTGAAGAAAGCAACAAACAATCATACAACAAATCCTTTCATAGATCAGCTTTATCAAACCCTGAGAAAGAAAGGCGTTACCGGCGGGAAGATACTTGGTGCAGGGGGCGGCGGATTTCTGCTTGCATTCGTAAAAGATCCGGCCGTTAAAGAAAAGATCAAGTATGAATTGTATCCAAACTTCATTGCTCTGGATGTTAAGTTCAGTTCAAAAGGGACTGAAGTGTTATGGAAAAATTTTTAGGAGTACTTTTTTGCGGAGGCAAAGGAACCCGTCTCGGCAACATATCGGAATTTGTATCTAAGCCTATGGTACCAATCTACGACAAACCTGTATTCATGTTCGGTCTCGAACTGTTGCAGCAATCAAAACTCATCAGCAACATTCTGATCCTCTCAAACAAAGAAAACGACAGTGTCCTTAAAAAGACGGGATATACTACATTGATACAGGATGATAAGAAAGTGAGAGACATGTACTCGGGATGGCAATTCATAAAACAGCAGACTAATACTGATGCAAACGGCGTATTGGTTCCTTCGGATAATATCAGCAACATAAATGTAGATACACTGATAGAAAAATTTATAAGCCGGAAGTCGGAATTTCTTTTTTCTATCAGCAGAAAGATCAGCGCCGACAAACTCAAGCAAATGGGTAATTATGATCCGGAAAGAAAATCATTTGTTTACAAGCCCAAAGCACCGCTACAATATGGAGTATTGGCGCCTTTCATCGTAAGAAATTCACTCAAGATAGTTAGCGACAAGAAGCTCTTTGAGAATTCAAAGTCGCACCATGTGATTTACAACGGCATGTGGAAAGATATCGGAGACATTGAAAGCCTTGCCGATGCAGTTGCCTGGCGCAGAAGACAATTGAGATGACGTTTGAGACTAATCATTAATTTCATTTCAAAGATCGGGGTTGATTCGTTTTCCAGATTGATCGGATTTATCACGTTGCCTTTCATCACAAGAACTTTAGGACCAGAGGGATATGGTGCATACTCTTATCTGTTTGTCATAGTTTCTTACTACGGATTTTTCATAGACTTCGGCTATCTCAATTACGGCACCAATAAACTCTGCGAAAAAGAAGATAGCGGGAATGTCATAGGAAGAATTTTGTCACTCCAAATACTGACTGCAATTATTTCATACGCGGTCATAGTTCTTTCAGGATTAATATTTCTGGACAAAGACAAATTTCTGCAAATACTTCTCTTCTCACTCATCTTCATTCCGCAGATCATCGCGATAAAATATTTTTATCTTGCTGCAAACAAGCTCTATTACAACTCTCTGGCAGAGCTGTCGGGTCAGGTCATCTATGCGGTATTGGTGTTCACTTTTTATTCAATGAAACCTGAGATCAATATCCTGATATTGATCGCCGTCATACAGGCATTCGTAATCGGATTGGTATTGTTCATTCCCTATATCAGAAAGAACAAAGTTAAACTCAATCTAAGTCTAAGAGATAATCTTAATACATTGAAGGAAGCATATAAGTTAGGACTTTCATCAAAAGCAGAGGGTATCACTTCTTCATTCATAATTCTCATCACAGGTATGCTTCTGACAGAACAAGCCGTCGGACTTTACAACGCTTCATTCAAAATCTACCTGATATTGCTTACTATTATTCAGGGACTGAGTTACGCTATGATGCCATTGCTTCTGAAAAATGTTAAGCAGACGAATAGCGACAATGCCGGTAAGCTCAGTGTTATCTTCTATTCATTCATTACAGCGGGTTTCGTTCTCTCAGTAATGACATTTATCTTTTCAGACAAGATCATTCACTTCATGTTCGGGAATGATTATGCCGACTCTATTGCCATTCTCAGATGGTTTTCAGTAACACTTTTTCTGTGGCCGTTTGTGATGTTTACAGGTTTGCTGCTTCTTGCTCTAAATGAATTTGGAAAGCTCTTGATCTTATCTCTGGTTTCAATGATCACATCTATACTATTTTCACTGTTGCTCATAAACGTCTACGGCTTGATTGGTTCAGCAATGGTGCTTCCGGGAGTAGCAATCATCTCGACCGTTACGGGAATAATTTCGCTAAGACAATGTGCTGATGGTGGAAATCTGAAATTCACAAATTTCATTTCACCGCTGAATCTCTATAACGGAATCAAGGATATCTATTTAAGAGTGCGGTGATGAGTAGTGGAGCTGCGTTTCGAATAGAATGCATATTCAGTTATGTTTGCTCTTGTTACAAAGAGTAAACTGGAGGAATCACGGAGTTCAACTGAGTAAATAAATGAATCTCAATTTCATTTTATGATACAGCGGTTCTATCTCCATTATTTCCGATTTGAAAGACCTCTATCAACGTGAATAGTCAAATAATTGTTATCTACTTGTTTTCTCTGGGTACCTCTGTGAAATCTCTGTGGAGCTCAGTGTGAAACAGTTAGATAAAATAAGCAAAGTCTTTACTTTGGTTCTGGTTGATTCGGCAACAGCGATTTTGAAATCTACATACTTAAAGATTCTTTGTAAGTAGTGGAAGCTTCGGCTTTTAACTTTTTTGCTGACCTTTAATTCAATATTTTCAAATCCAATAATTCTTAAGCATTTGATAACATTCAAAGACATAGGCTTCAGGTCTGTAGAGAGAAGTGATGTTGATCTGATAAGAGATGAGCACAACCGCGAACCAATATTGTTGATGCTGCGGGATCCAAGCATTGTCAATGAGACAATGCAGAACAAATGGTTCGAGAGTATAACTGCAAGCAAAAACAATACGGTGTTCATAATTTTTCATAAAGATCCCGCAAAGGCGATTGGTGTGTGGAAGCTTCAGGGATTGGATGATGTTAACCGGTGTACAGAATTGGGTATGGATATTTTTTCGGGATTCCGCGGAAAAGGATTCGGGCTGAAATCATTCCACATGATCTTTAAATACTTGTTCGAAAGCCTGAACATTCACACTGTTTACGCAAAGGTTGGAGAATACAATGAAGTGAGCCTTGCCGCAGCGCAGAAAGCCGGATTCAGAATAAATGGAAAGATTCGCGAATCATTGTTTAGAAAGGGCAGGTATTGGGATAACATTGTTCTTGATATTACTTTGGACGATTACAAGATTCTTGCAAAGAAACATAAATTATAATTCACCGGGATGTTCCTCTTTTATTTCGTTGTAATTGCAATACTCGTTCTGTTGCTGTATGATTACAGATCAGGAATAATTACATCTTTGATGGTGATCACCAATTTTGGGGAATTTGTTTATGTGAATCCTAATCTTGAGATAGGAGATTTTGGAGGTATTGGAACAATATACTTTATGGATCTTTTCTGGATCGCATTGCTGATTTCGATCTTTATTCGTCGTGACCGGTTTCAACTGCTAAACTACAAGGCTTCGATTGTCTTCCTTGTTTCCCTGTTTGTTGTAGCACTCATCATTCCTTTCCTGATCTCATCCTTTTCGGCAAAAGATATGATAAGTGTGATCAGACCGTTGGGTAATTTTTTGTTCCTTCCATATCTTGTTTTTACAATCACAGGAATAAAAGAACTCAATTTCTTTGAGAAAGTAATAACAACTATGGTGTTTGCATTCCTTGCAATTCAGGTTTATGAGTATGTATTGCAAAAAAGAATTCCCATCCGTTTTTTCGACGAGTACAGCTTGTTCTATGGTGAAGATCCGTTTGCTGTGGAGTTTGGCGGAATTAAGACCGGCTATATCTGGTCAAGAATAGGTTACCTATTGCCATTCAATTTATTCTTCGGCGCATATTATTATTTTACAGACAAGAGAAATTATGGAATGATCCTTATCGGAGCTTACATGCTTTCTATTATGATCACTCTTAGCCGGATCTGGATAATCGGATTTGTATTTTTTCTGATTATTATCACCATAGTTCTGATGCTCAGAAGAAAACAACTCGACAATGTATCCTTTAAATTGTTTTTGATGCTGGGTTCTTTTGCTCTCATTACACTTATATTGCTCTTCAGCTCTGCATCATTCGGCAAGATACTTGACATATTTCTGTTGAGAATTAATTCAATAAATGATCTTGCCGATAAAACAGATTCATCATTTCTCGGAAGAGAATATATTCTGTTACGAATGATAAGCGTGTGGTTTGAATACCCCGTTTTTGGCGCGGGCTTTTCCGGAATTTCCCGAAAGCTTGTCACCAATGATCTGGGGATTCCTAACTTAGTCACAATTTTCGGGGGTGCAGGCATATTGATGCTTGGAATGTTTTTCAAGCAATATTATGGCAACATAAAGCCATTCATAGCTAACAACTTCATATTGTTTACTTGCCTGCTTACAGTAATGATGATGATTACTTTCATGAGCATATTCAGCATCGACATGTTTTACTACAATGCAATCGGCGCAATGCTATTTGCTTTCGGCAACATAATGCTAAACATTGCAAAACAAGACGCACAGGATGACCAAACATACAGAGAAGCAGCATGAACTTACATGGGTTCTCGGCGAGCAACAGCTGGGTCCTCTCGAGAAATATTTTGCTTCAGCTCTTGAAATCAACGGGCACAATGTGCGGTTTCATAACATACACGATCTATACCCAAACTCCTGGAGAAGATTAAGTTCTTATTCTCACAGACTTCCAAGAAAGTATGACAATGCTTTGTCATTAAAATACATCTCTGTTGTTAATCAGTCGGTCTTAGAAAAATTCAAAGCCGAAAAACCTTCGCTCATTTTCATATACAACGATTGTCTGATCACACCTGAAACAATCGACCACTTCAAAAAGAATGATGCAAGGATCATTACATTTCTTGGAGATGACCCAAATTATATTCAGGCAGGCAAGAAGACCTTCCTCCTGACCACACTTAACAGTGATGCAGTGATAGTTCCCGATACAGGCTGGATACCGGGATTGAAGATGCTTGGGATAAAGAAACTGATCTTCTCCCCTATCGGCACTGACCCCGGGATCTTTCATCCGGTGCAGCCAAGTGAAACTGACCTGCGTGACTTTTCATCTGATGTTCTGTTTGTTGGAACAGGATATTATCTCAATGCCTGGGGAATAAAAAGAGCGCAAATGCTTAGCGCTTTATCTGACTTAAATTTCAAATTGTTTGGTGACAAACAGTGGTTAGAACTGCTTCCCTATTTTCCTGAATTGAAAAGAAATTTTGTTAATCGCACACTTACCGCAGGTGAAGTGAACCGCGCATGCTGTTGTTCAAAGATCTATCCTGTAGTTGTTAACTCGGGAGTGATCAACGGCGTGTCCACCAGAATTTTTGACTCCATTGCATCAGGAATATTTGTACTGGCAGAATACAAGAGCGATCTTGATCTGCTGTTTCCGGACGGTGAGATTGAAACCTTCAATGACAGGGATGAACTCAGGAAGAAAGCAAAATATTTTCTGACTAATGAAAATGAAATGAAGGAAAGAACATCTAAAGCCCGCGAGATAATTCTTAAAAAGTACACGCTGGATAAACTTGTCGGAGATATACTTGAGCAGATCTGATTCACTCATCCCGGTATTCGTGATCCGTCAATTGATCTCACGGAGGCATTCATATTGAGAGTACTTCAGATTTCGGAATGCTTTCCGACGAAATACAAACCACAGACAGGTGAATTTATTCTGAAACATGTATCTGCATTGTCCAAACTATGTGAAGTGAAATTGATCGCGCCTTTAAGATTTATTCCACCTCGTGAAGCACTGTTGGCAGGTTATTCAGGTGTGAGGAAATGGCTGAGTCAAATCAATGAGACAGAAGGTATGTCAGATGGACAATTATCCGTGGAGTATATGAATTACATTTCATTGCCGAGACCGATCTTTGAGGCAATTGATGAAAAACTAATAAATACACTTTTCCGTAAAAAATTGTTTGACCTGATAAAAGCATTCTCGCCGGATATCTTGTATTGTCACTGGTTAAGGCCATGGGCAGGAATTGCCGCATCAATTTCAAAAGAACTCGGCATACCGTTTGTCATTGATCACCATGAAGACCTTCCTACTATGAAGATACTTTTTCCAAATGATTACAGTAATTTTCTGAATACATTCTTGCTGGCTGACATGATCATTTTACATAGCAATGAGAACAGGACTGATCTTCAAAATGAAATTGCCTCACTGAATAACATAGAGCTTATTTATCTGGGCCAGAGCTTTGAGATCTTTGAAAATGATAAAGAATTCTCGAATGATAATATAAAACTGATCTGCGTCAGCCACTTGCATGAGCCAAGAAAAAATATTGATGTTTTGCTGAAAGCTCTTGCATTGCTTTCAGATAAATTGAAATTCAGCATGAGAATAATTGGTGATGGTCCTCTAAAGAGTGATTACGAAAAGCTTTGTCTCACACTCAATCTCTCCGGCGTAGTAACATTTGAAGGATCACTTCCCCAGGATAAGATAAAGCAATTGCTTGATGACTCGGACATGTTTATTCTGCCGAGTTTCCCTGAGGCATTTGGAATTGTATTTGCCGAAGCGCTTGCCCGCGGCGTTCCGGTAGTTACATGCAAAGGAAACGGAGGCGGAGAGGAACTTCGACTTCTCGGCTATCCGTCGGTTCTTGCCGAGCCTTTGTCTGCAGATGATCTGTCTAAGAAAATCCTGGCACTCGCAAATAATATTGAAGCAAAGAATGAGATGTCATATAAAGGTAGAAAGATCGCAAGAGAAAACTTTACGTGGGAAAGAAACGCTTTACAAACTTTTGATATGATGACCGAGCTTCTTAATCAATTTCACAACCGGGGCAATGTGCGGAATTAACGGAATCCTTTATTCCAGCGGATTCAACTCCGGCAAAGAAGACGAATTTCATTTTGGCAATATTCGGAAAATGAATGAAGCTATTGCTCATCGCGGCCCCGATGGTGAAGGAATTTTCATTGATTACCCTGTATGTCTCGGCCACAGAAGACTCAGCATTATCGATCTTTCGGAAAACGGAAATCAGCCAATGTTCAATGAAGACAAATCGATTGTGCTGGTTTACAACGGAGAGATATACAACTACAAGGAACTCATTCCCGAACTCATAAGCAAAGGCCATCAATTCAACAGCAAATGTGATGCTGAAGTTGTGATCCATGCATACGAGGAATACGGAGAAGATTGTGTAAAGATGTTTAACGGCATGTGGGCGTTTGTGATATTCGATAAAAGAAAAAGAAAACTCTTTGCATCAAGGGACAGATTTGGAGTAAAGCCATTTTATTATTTCAAAGACAAAGAGCAATTCATCTTCTCAAGTGAGATCAAAGCAATTCTTGAAGTCACAGGCAATAAGAATGCCGAACATTGCAAAGTATTCAACTATCTTGCTTACGGATACAGAACAAACGACGGCAAGACTTTCTTTCAAAATATAAGCGAACTTCTTCCCGCACATAATCTAATAATAGAAAATAATACTCTCAGAATTATACGATATTGGGATTTTCCTGTCAACAAATTCACCGGCAACAACATCAAGGATGTATTGCGCGAGTTGATCTTTGATTCGATTAGATTGAGGTTCAGAAGCGACGTGCCGGTTTCTATCTTGCTGAGTGGTGGAATTGATTCAGGTATTATTGCCGCTGTAACGAATGAGATGATAGAGAAGGAGAAGATTCAAAGCACTTCTGTCAGTTCTTACTCGGCTGTGTTTCCGGGATTCCGATATGATGAGTCGGATCAAATAAAAGAGATACTCTCAAGTTGTCCTCACATAGACGGAAACTTTGTAACTCCGTCTTCGGATAATCTGGCGGAGCAACTTCCCTCTTTTGTTTTCGGAATGGGTGAACCCGTTTTCAGCTCCACAAGCTTTGCGCATTTTGTGATAATGCAGGAAATAAAAAAGCGAAGAGTAAAGGTTGTGCTTAACGGACAGGGCTCAGATGAAGCCTGGTGCGGATATGGCAAATATGTGATAGGATACTTACTGCTGGACCTGTTGATGTCAAAGCCGGGGAAGTTTTTTAGCCAGTTCAATTCCGCTTCGCAGAAGCTTGGGCTTTCCACAACTTATATCGCCGGCCAGTTTCTAAAGGCAATGTTACCGAGAAGAAAAGCTTCGTACTTTAGATCAAAATATTCAGAGAAGATCTTCGGTTGTCTCAGCAAAGATTTTGTAAATCAGAATTACGATTGTTTTCAAAATCCCGTGATCAAAAGGACATCCGCAATCAATCTCGATACATACATGAAGTATAACATAAAGTATCAGGGATTCAATCAGATACTGCATTATGAAGATCATTCTTCAATGCAAAGCTCAATAGAGATGCGCTCACCGTTTATAGATTATCGACTGATGGAACTTGCGTTTTCAATTCCTACTGATAACAAAATTTCGGACGGAATATCAAAGAAGATTTTGCGGGAGACTTTTGCCGGCATGCTTCCGGAAAGAATTTTAAACAACAACCGGAAGATCGGATTTGTCACGCCATTTGACGAGTGGACGAAAGAGCCTGCAATGTCAGGACTCTTAAAAGACACACTAAATTCAAACGCACTCTTTAGAAGGAATATTTATCAAAGTGGAAAGATCAAAGGCATGTTATCGTCAGCAAATTCAAACAGTAATTTTCCTCTCTGGCGAATACTTAATCTTGAGCTGTGGATCAGGGCATACGGAATAACGAATCTTTGAAAGATACCGGAATATTAATATTGCAGAGGATCCTTCCTCATTACCGGACCGGCGTATTCAAGCGGCTTTCAGAGAGATTCCGGAATCTCACCATAGTGTATGGCAAACCTGCTGCAGATGAATCACTTAAGAACGAGAAATCTCCACTTCCAAATAACTTCGTTGAAGTAAAAAATCACTATCCATTCGGAAGTTCAAAGATCTTTTTTTCTGAAGTGTTCAGAGTAGTTTCATTACGAAAACCTAAAGTAGTCATCTCGGTTTTTAATGTCGGCAATCTGAATTTGTACAGGCTGTTTCTGCTGAGAAAAGCATTTGGGATCAAGCTTATACTCTGGAGCTTCGGCTATGATCCACACCGAGGTTTTCAGCCTGACAAGAATTTCTCCGACAAAATCAGATTGTTGATGTGTCAAAATGCAGATGCAGTGATCTTCTACTGGAACAAAGGAAAGAATGAAGTAGAAAAATTCTCAAAGAAGAAGGAGCATTACTTTGTAGCGCCGAACACACTCGATACAGAAATACTTACTTCGATCAGAACACGTCTTGATTCAGCCGGAAGAGAATCTCTTAAGCGAGAATTAGGCATTACAGAAAAGCATCACTTTGTATATGTCGGACGCCTCTTGGAAGACAAGCAGGTTGACCTTCTCATAAAGGCATTTGGACTTTTCTGCGGTGAAACAGGCGATGGAAGATTAACCATAATTGGTGACGGACCCGAAAGAAAAAATTTGGAAGAGCTTGCACATCAAACAGAAGGCAGGATCGTATTTGCCGGAGAAATAATTGATGAGGAAACTGTGGGTAAGTGGATTTACATCAGTGACGCTTTTGTAATGCCGGGAAGACTTGGTTTGTCTGTTGTTCATTCGTTTTGTTTTGGCACTCCCGTAATTTCACAGAAGAAAGATATCTACTACCACGGAGAAGGAATAGGCTACATAAAGGACGGCTTCAACGGGCTTCTGGCAATAGATGGCGACACAACTGACCTTGCTAAGAAAATGAAGCTGATTGCTGAAGATTCTCAACTTTCAGACAGAATGAGAAAGAATGCTATGGACACCATTGTGAATGAATGCTCTGTTGACAAGATGATATCGGGATTTGAAGAAGCAATAGATTTTGTATTGAAGAAAGCTGAATGAATTTTCTATCGGCATCGGATTATGTAATTTGCATCTCGCTTGAAAAGTTACTTTCTTAGATGCCAGCAAAGAAGAAGATATTATTGATTGGAAGCTTGCCGCCTCCTTATCACGGATCGAATGTGTATTTTGAAGGACTGCTTGATTCAAAGTTAAAAGACAAATATGAGATCTTTCATGTTGACATCTCCGATCACCGCGGACTGGAGAATCTAACTCGGCTTGATACTACGAATGTTAAGCTTGCATTAAAGGGTATATTGGAATTGCGCAGCGCACTTGGTCAGTTCAAGCCTGATCTGGTTTACATTCCGGTTGCTTCAAATTTTCTGCCGTTCCTTCGGGACGGACTATTTATTCTGACAGCGGCATATTTTTCAAATGCGAAGATTGTCATTCATCTTCATGAAGGAAGCTATTTCAGAGAAGAATTTTACGGGAAGTCAAATTTTATTGTCAAGAAGTTCATTAAGCACGCTCTATCAAAAGTTGACACAGCGATTGTGTACACACGCGGACTGGAAGCCACTTTCAACGGACTTGTTAAGAAAGTCGTTTCCTTTCTGAACGGTAAGGATGTTGATGGGCCGGTGGAATATGTCAGATCAAATACCGGTGCCATTAAAATTGCATACATAGGAAATCTTTTCGAAAGCAAAGGTATACTGAATTTTCTGAGATCTGCAATAATAATTTCTTCCTCTTGTCCCGAAGCAAGATTTATAGTTGCCGGAACCTGGGGAGCAGATAAAGAGAAAGTGAATCGTGAAGCAGAACGAATCATAGCAGAAGGAAGGCTTGAGGATAAAATTAAATTTTTGGGTTCCGTTACCGGAGATGAGTTAAAAGACTTTTACATGTCAACTGATGTCCTGATATTTCCGTCAATGTATCTGTACGAGGGTTGTCCGCTGATAATCATTGATGCATTGGGTTTTGGAATCCCGGTAATTTCAAGCAAAGGAATCGGCGCTATACCGGAAATGATTTCCGACGGTGTTGATGGTTTTCTCGTTGATCCGGCCAATCCGCAGGAAATAGCTGACAAAGCAGTAATGCTGATTAATGATCCGCACCTTAGAACAGAAATAGGAAAAGCCGGCAGGAAAAAGTATGAGGAGGAATTCACAAAAGAGAAGAACATTTCTAACATCATCAGGACTTTTGAAGATGCGTTATCAATTTGACCTGTTGGATTTATTTCAGAAATGATGAAGAGTATTTTTATTAAAGGTGTGAAGATCAGCGTTTGCGAAATGAGTTCGGCAATAAGCGAAGCAATGTCTTTGCTTTCATCAGGAAGACCGTCTTACATCTGTGTCACTGATGCAGGCAATGTAGTTAACGCATACCGTAATTCATCCGAGCTGAGAAACGCAATCAACAATTCAGATCTCTCATTGCCGGATGGAAGACCTATTTCGATACTTGCCGGGATGAAAGGTGTAGAAGGTATTGGCAGAGTTGCAGGTCCCGACTTTATGCAAAAGATCTTTGAACAAACATCCGGAACAAATATATCTCATTTCTTTCTCGGCGACACAAATGAAATTCTTGACAAGCTCATGAAAGAGTTGAGGACAAAATACAATATTAAGATATCAGGTTTTTACAGTCCGCCGTTTGAGAACTGGTCACCGGCAACTGATGATGATATCATTAAAAGATTGAGAATAGTAAATGCGGACTTTATTTGGGTAAGCCTTGGCGGCGGCAAGCAGGAAGTCTGGATGATGAAGAATCACGAACGACTTGAAAAGGGAGTAATGATTGGAGTTGGCGCTGCATTCAGGTTTCTTACAGGTGATATACAACGTGCGCCTCTTATGATGCAAAAGACAGGACTCGAGTGGCTTTACAGATTGATTCAACAACCCGGCAAAATGTTTGGCAGATACGCCGGCACTTTGCCTTACTTTGCGGCCTATTCAATACAGGAATTGTTTAATAATAAAATGACACCAAAATAAAATGCAGGTACCATTTAATGATCTGAAACTTTTGCATTCCGGATTAAAGAAAGAAATGCTTACGGAAATTGAGAACATCATAGATAATTCATCATTCATCCTTGGTCAGGGAGTAAGGAGTTTTGAGAATGACTTTGCAGCATCAATCGGCGTGAAGCATTGCATTGGGGTAAGTTCAGGCACTGATGCTAATCATCTTGCTCTGTGGGCACACGGCATAGGTCCCGGCGATGAGGTCATAATTCCGGCAAATACTTTTATTGCCACGGCGTGGGGTGTAACATTGTGCGGAGCAACTCCGGTTTTTGCAGATTGCGAAGAGGACAGTTACAACATCGATCCGGCGGATGTTGAAAGAAAAATAACTTCAAAGACAAAAGCAATTGTACCTGTTCATCTTTATGGACAAACCGCAGACATGGATAAATTAAGATCAGTCTGCAATGGAAGAGATATTCTTTTAGTTGAAGATGCAGCACAAGCGCACTTTGCTGAATACAAAGGCAGGATGGCGGGAAGCTTTTCCGTCGCGGCTTCTTTCAGTTTTTATCCCGGGAAAAATCTTGGCGCAATTGGCGAAGCAGGTGCACTCACAACAGACAGCGATGAACTTGACTCAAAATTCAGGATGCTCCGTGATCACGGGTCCGAGAAGAAATATTATCATAACGAGTTTGGACACAATTACAGGATGGATGGAATTCAGGGAGCTGTTCTGGCTTTAAAACTGAAGCATCTCAAGCTCTGGACAGAACAGCGAAGACAGGCGGCGAAATTTTATGACGTTAAGCTCTCGGGAATTGATGGATTAATTCTTCCGAAGGAAATGCCGTATGCAAAACATGTGTATCATCTTTATGTTATCAAGTGTCAAAAACGGGAGGAGCTGATTCAATTCCTCGGAGAAAACGGCATCTCCACAGGGCTTCATTATCCTGTTCCGCTTCATTTGCAGGAATGCTTTGCAGATCTCGGATACAAACACGGCGACTTTCCACAAACTGAAAGCCTTTCTGAAAACTGTGTTTCATTGCCCATTTATCCGGGCATTTCAGAAGAACAGCTTGGATTCGTTTGTGACAAAATTAAACATTTCATCAAATCATTATAAGTACTATTCTAAGACAGGCATAAGGTTTTCCTATCTTTATCAAATAATGAAGTATCCAAGGTATAAGTACGTTTTCGCTTTCTTTGATTTTACAATAGTATTTCTGTCATTCCGTGTTGCAGAATACGTGACCGCGGTGATACTCAACAAAAAAATTCTAGTTGAAGAAAACTTACTGCTTACTTCTGTTACGTTCTTTGTCTTCTCCGTAATTTTCATACTTCTGTTTCAGAACAATTACCTATACAGGATAAATGTGTTTCTGACAAGAGCTACACAGCTTACTGCAATCATCAAGTCGTTCCTGTACGGAATTCTCATACTCATAATTTTTTCGTTCGTCATAAAATTCAATCTGCTTCTTTCTTCAAGAGTATTTGTGCTGTGTTTTTTTGTAATTGCTCTGAGTGGAATTGCAGTGATGAGAATAGCTTTCCTGAGACACTTCTACATGAATTTCACAAAGATCCTTCACAACAGCAACGTACTTATAGTTGGTGCCGGTAAACCCGGGAAACTTCTTGCCGAGAAATTAATATTTGAAAATTTCTACGGCATAAGAATACTCGGATTTGTTGATGATGACGTTCCGAAAGGCGAAAAGATATTCAAAGAGCTCGAGTGCCTCGGGTCACTTGAGGATCTTGAATTGATGGTAAAGGAGCATAAGATTGACGAAGTTCTGATTGCATTGGATAATATTTCCTATGACAAACTCATGTCATTGATTGACAGAGCTAATCATCTTGAGAAGACAGTTAAGCTTACCTCTGAGCTTTTCAATATAGTCCCCGAAAAGATCGTTACGGATTCCTATTCAGGAATACCTGTTGTGGATCTTTCTCCGAAGGTAAATCACAATTTGAACTATTACTACAAACGAACTTTTGATTACATAGCATCAGCAGCCGGCTTAATAATCCTTTCACCGGTGTTCTTCTTCATATCGATCCTCGTGAAGCTATCATCACCGGGTGAAGTTTTCTTCAAGCAAACCAGGATCGGAAAGAATGGAAAGCCGTTTTCGTTTTATAAATTCAGATCCATGTATAAGAACAGTCAGAATGAGACCCAGAGGGAAGAGTTCATGAAGAACTTCATCCGTAACAACGAAAAGTATGTGATTGGGTCTAACAAAGTTGTCGATGAATCTCTCATTACTCCAATCGGGAGAATTCTGAGGAAAACTTCTCTTGACGAACTTCCGCAACTCTACAATGTGCTTAGAGGTGAAATGAGTCTGGTAGGTCCGAGACCCTGTCTGCCTTATGAATATGAATCTTATGACGAGTGGCATAAACGAAGACACATAGTTTTACCCGGCTGCACCGGAGTTTGGCAGGTGTCCGGAAGAAGCTCCGTTTCATTCAAAGATTCAGTCATACTCGATATCTACTATATAAATAACATGACTCCATGGCTTGACCTTCAGCTTATCTTTAAAACATTCCCCGTAATGATGTTTGGAAGAGGAGCAAAGTGATACCTAATCCGAAGCAAAGCATAAACAATGTAAAGCTTGGCAAAGATGTTAAGATCTTTGACTTTGTAAATTTGTACGGCTGTTCGATTGATGACAATACAAAGATCGGCACGTTTGTTGAAATCCAGAAGAATGCTTCGATCGGCAAAAACTGCAAAATATCTTCCCACACTTTTATTTGTGAGGGTGTTCATATTGAAGATGATGTATTTGTTGGACATAATGTGACCTTCATAAATGACAAGGTGCCAAGATCAGTTAGTGCTTCCGGTGAAATGCAAACTGAGGAGGATTGGAAAGTTGTTGAAACACATGTAAAGAAAGGCGCATCAATAGGATCATCCTCAACCATAATGTGCGGCGTTACTATCGGAGAAGGTGCAGTAGTTGGCGCCGGTGCAGTTGTAACCAAAGATGTTCCTCCAAAGGCAGTTGTTGTCGGTGTTCCTGCAAGAATTTTAAGATACGTCTGATTCTTCAGAAGAAGAAAATAATATTTGGTAGTGACTATCCGGATAAACTAATGCCGGATTCTTAGACTATGACGAAACTTCGCCGCGTTTTAAAATCATTCCGTTTCATCTCTGAAAGCAAATTCATCCTGTATTATTCGCTCGTTGAGCGGATCTTCTTCTTCCTTTTTTTTCTGATCATTGCCAGAAGATTTCAAGTTGATTCCTATGGCGAACTCATAACAGGTTTTGCCATTGCAAACGCATCTGCGATTATGTTTGACCTTGGAGTTCCGATACATCTGCAGAAGGAAATTTCCTCAGGGAAAAATACAGACAAGCTAATGCCATCAGTCTTGTCTCTCAATCTTATCTTGCTGCCTTTGTTCTTACTTGCGGCGCTGTCTATAGGAGTTTTTGTTTACGATATTCCGATGTCATTAATGTTAATGATCTGTACACCGGTTTACCTTTTTTCAGGTTCAAATCTGATAAGCAAAGCGCTTGCAGGGTTCGGAGATTTTCGTTCACAATTCTATTCAGTAGTCAAAACAAGAGTTCCTCTTTTGGTTTTTCTCGCAGCCTTTTATTTCACCGGACAATCATCGCCTTTTCCATATTTGATTGCTCTTACCGCAGGAGCATTGGCTCAATTGACAATGCTGCTTGTTAAACTAAGAATCAGAATTAAAGTGTTGCCGGGTTTTGTGAAAGGTGTGTCAATGATACGGGATCTTATCATTGTATTACCGCTTGGTGCCGCCGTTGCACTGAATTTCCTCTATGATAAGATTGACATTCTGCTTATCTCAAAGATGCTTGGGTTTTCGGAAAGCGCAATCTACAGTATCGCATACGGACTCTTCAAAGCAGCTTCTTTGTCATATACCTTCTTTCTTATCCCTGCATTGTCAAAGATCTCATACTTCAGCAGGAGGAAATCTGCAGTAAGACTTTATCTCGCAAAATACACTTTAATTATTTTTTTGATCTGTGTATTTGTGATAGTTGCCCTGGTACTTTCAGCTGATATTTTTGTGGAATTGCTTTATGGAGAGAAATTCAACGAGTCTGCTAACATATTGAAGGTCTTGTCATTCGCAACTCTCGGAATGGGTCTGAACAATCTTTTCGGCGTCGCACTTAACGGACTCGGATTATATAAGGAGAATCTTTATGTTACATTTTCCGGACTTATCATAAATATTATCCTGAACGTATTACTCATACCAACTATGGGAATCATGGGAGCCGTAATCGCTACGCTTGCAACCGAGTATCTCGTACTTGCCGGAGACAGCTATTACATAAAAGATTTTCTCAGAAAAGCATAACAACATTGGGTACATCAAACTGGCAAAACATTTCATACAATATTGATCTTGTCAAGAGACTCGACCCGAAATCAATTCTCGATATCGGAATTGGTTTTGGCAGATGGGGAATCCTCTTCAGAGAATTTCTTGAGATCTGGGGAGAACGAAATTATTCAGGAGAGTGGAAACGCAGGATAGATGGTGTTGAGGCGTTTCCGGGTTACATTAAGGAATACCATAATTTCTTCTACAACAATATATATTTAGAGGAAGCGCTATCGTTTATGAGAAGGCTTGATGTGAATTATGATCTCATAAATTGCGGCGATGTTATTGAACACTTCAATAAAGCTGACGGCAAAGAGCTGATCGATCTCGCATTGGAAAAGGGCAAATATATTCTAATCAATATTCCCATCGGCGACAACTGGGAGCAGGAAGCGATCAACAATAATGAATACGAAATTCACAGAAGCTCCTGGAGTATATCCGATTTTTCCGGATTTGAGAACAACATAGCCGAAGTATTTGAAGATATTGAACTCAGGAAATTTCTCGTGATACTTCTTTCAAAAGATCCCATAGATCTTACAAAGGCATACGGAAAACATTTCCGTCTCAAGAGCATAATGAAGAACAAACTTGGCCTCGCACGAATCGTCAATCTGATCTCAAAGCCGAAATGATCATTAAGAGAACGATCACATTCAATCTCATTCTGCCGGTTCTTATAGCTGTGAGTCTATATTTATGCATGAACTTCTTTGACTGGGTGATCGATGACCTGTACATTTACTTCCGTTATGTTAATAATTTTATTTCAGGCAATGGAATCGTTTTCAACAAAGGCGAATACGTGGAGGGGTTCTCGAGTTTCTTGTGGTTCCTCTATTTGTCATTGTGCGGTGTGTTGAATCTTCCACTGGAGGCCTCGGCTAAGTACTCCGGGCTTGTACTCTCGGTTCTGAATACGATCATTGCTTACAGAATTTCCTCGAAGATTATGCCCGGAAGATTCGCGCTCATAGCCCCTGTCATGATGTTGTTCAGTCTTCCATATATGCTGTGGTCAATATCGGGCTTTGAAGTGATGCTTTACATATTTCTTATTCTCTCATCAGTGTTCATTGTTATTTCAGGAAAAAGTTCTGTCCGTAAGATAATGCTCCCTATGCTTCTGTTCCTTATTACAATTACGCGCCCTGAGGGAATTCTCACTGCCGCTGCAATTATTGCTTATGTGTTTTTTTATAAGAAAGAATACAGTGATTTGAAATTCATGACGCTCTTATTCTCTTCATTACTTTTGCTGTTCGTCATGTTCAGAATTTTGTACTTTGGAGATATTTTGCCGAACACATATTACGCAAAGATAGGACACAACTTATTAGGCAATTATGAATTGAGGTCATACAAAAACGGGTTTATGTATTTTGTATTTTTTTTAAAATCCAATCCGCAATTCATACCCGCTGTAATGTTCTCAATATTTGTGATTCTCAAGGCAAGGCATCACAGAGCAATGATACTCTTAGTTATTATCTTTGCAAGTCAGTTGATGTTTATTATCTTCTCGGGCGGTGACTGGATGGTACAATACAGATTTGCAGTTCCGGCAATTCCGATTCTTGCAATTATTTCGGTTGGGCTATTGCATTCGCTTGCCGTTACAGAAAGACGGCGTGAGTTTGCAGTTTCGGTACTTGCTATATCAATTTGCCTGATAACTGCAGTTAGTCTGAAGTACAATGATTACACAAATCGAGAGAGAGATCACGTTATGGAACAATTTAAAATCAATTGCACCCGGAATGAATGAGGTCATTCAGGGAGGAGCATTAGCGGCGAGCGGAGCGTGCGGAATAATGCCATACTACATGAAGGATGTAAAGTTCATTGATATGGTAGGACTCACTGATCGTGTGATTGCAAAGAACGGGAACCGTTCGGGTATGTGGTTTGAAAAGTCGCTTCCTGCTTATGTGTATTCTCTCAACCCTCAATGGATTATAATGTGGAAGAAATCAAACAATGGCGGCGAATATGAATTCAGAAATGCCGCACCTGTTTACTACGAAATGTCACAGTCGCCGGGATTTAGTAATTACAGTCTGCAAAGGTCTTACGATGTTCTTCATGATGTAAAAATAGAATTTTATAAGCTCAAAGATATCTGATTGAAAGTAGTATATCTCGGAAGATATAATCCAAGTGACATTCTCAGCGGCCCGGAAAAAGTTGCGCGAAGAATTTTCTTTATACATGCCCAGGAAAATGAAACTGAATTCATAACATATTTCTTTGACGGAAACCAGCACGGACTTTGGAAGAAGCTTTTCGGGCATGAGACATTGGCAATGGAAAACAACGGAAAGGTTGTCCGTTGCGGAATTGTCAGCGTATTGTTCAGATTAATGACTCAGCGTCCGGACGTTATTCATATCATAAACTATGAACGCTTTGCCAAAGCTGCCTTGCTCTATAAACGATTTTCAAAGACAAGAATCATATACACAGTGCACGGTATTGCAGCGTATGAGAACAGTAATTTTAAATCAGTCCCGGCAAAGTACATGGAGAATGACCTGAAGACTGAAGCATCTCTTTTCAAATACGCGGATAAGATTGTCTTTCTTTCAGAGCAGTCGCTTAGAATTGCAGAAAGCATTTATGAAATTGATAAGGCAAAGTGCGTCATCCTTCCAAATGGAATTGATGAAGAGTTTCATTCTGAATCCACAAAGAATTTTGATTCAACTGAGCTCAACATAGTCTTCATCGGCAACATTGAAAGAAGTGAAAAGGGTTTTGAGATATTGAAGGATGCATTGTCTTCGTTAGAAATAGATTTTAAACTACATGTGATAAATTCAGGCAGGAAGGGATCAGACGGCAAGATATTTTATTATGAAAGCATGGATACAAAAGAGTTAGCAGCTTTCCTGGCGAATAAGCATATCTTCATTTCATCCGGTTCATATGAGCCATTTTCATTATCTGCTGTTGAAGCAATGGCATCCGGCTTGGTTGCTATTGTATCCGGAGATACGGGCATGTCACGATACATTGATAACGGCATCAACGGCTTTGTGTATGAAACTATTGATACCCAACAGATTCCCCGTATCATTAATCAATTGCAAAGCAATAGAACATTGCTAAGAAGCATTTCAAATGAGGCAAAAAAGATATACTCCACATTATCATGGAGAAAAGTGTATGAACTTTACAAGGAATTGTACAAGTGAATGTCATTCACATAGTCAACAGCATAAGCGATTCTGATGGAGTTTCATCCCATGTCCTGCAATTGATGAAATCCATAGACAAGACGAAGGCAAAACAATTTTTGTTCTGCGGACAAATTGTTTCTTCCGACAAATTCAAAGCAGAGGGGATTGTAGTTGTTGAGCATGCGGAGTTTTTGCATTTGGGAAGAAGTATTGCTAATTTTACTTCGGCAATCAAGAGACTCCATTCAATTAGCAGACAGCTTTCAGCAGATGTAATTCATTCTCACAGTCATTATGCGGCTAACATTGCCTGGTATCTCTCAAAGCTGACAGGCATCAAAACGGTTCAGACATTGCACGGGATCATACCCGAAACCGGAAAACTTGGACACTTCAAGGCACACAAATTTATTTGTGTCAGCGAACCGGGCATCGAGTATCTTAATGAAGTTCAGAAGGTTCCGGCCGCCAAGATTTTTCTAATCAGACAAGGCATTGAGCTTAGGGAACGCCACAATTCAACTAAATTCTCAAGGGCAAACATCAATGTTGTTTCCGCATCAAGGCTTGAATATGAAAAAGGTCCGGATGTGTTTATCAGAGCGGCAGGACTTGTAAACTCCGTTTGCAAAAATGTCAGCTTTAGTCTGGCCGGAACTGGCTCGATGATGAATGAACTAATTAAAATTAACAATCAATGCGGAGGAAAGGTTAAGCTTGTAGGTGAAGTTAAAGACATCTTCTCCTTTCTGAATGATGCCGACATTTTTGTAATGGCCGGCAGAACCAAGAACGAAGGATTTCCTATGTCGCTTGCTGAAGCCGCCATAGCGGGTTGTCTTATCATATCGTCTCGATTTGATGCTCTGAAATATGTATTTGATGAAACGACAGATGGTAAAGTATTTGAGATAGAAAGTCACGAGCAATTGGCACAACGAATATTGTCAGCTGTCAATGAAAGAACATCTTCCGCAAAGACTGCGAGAGCTTTTCAGAAAAAAGCGAGTGTGCTGTTTGATGTAAATAAATTTGTTGAAAGGCATTTGAGGGTTTACAATGGTTAAGCTACAGGGAGGACTGACTGTGTTATTACCGTTATATAATTGTTCAAAGTATGTTGAAACTTCAGTGAGATCAATTCTTAATCAGACCTACAGAGACTTTGAGTTGCTCATTATTGACGACGGATCATCAGACAATTCTGCCGAGACAGTAAACAAAATTAATGACAGCCGCATTGTATTTCACAAGAAGAATCATACCGGATTGGCAGATACTCTGAATGTCGGGTTGAATATGTCTAAGGGTGAATGGATAGCCAGGATCGATGCTGATGACATCGCTGTCCGTGACAGGCTTGAGCTTCAGACACAGTTTCTATACAACAATCCTGATGTTGATGTGATCTCCGGTCACTCAGTATATTTCAGCGGAAACGGAAAGGTTGAATTCACTGTATGTCCGCCGTCTGAAGATCAGTTAATAAAAGGAATGCTTAATGTCCACAATCCCATCAATCATTCTGCAGTGACATTCAGGAAAGACAAAATAATTGCGGGCGAAGGTTATGATATAACAATGAATTGCTTTGAGGACTTTGAATTGTGGCTCAGACTAAGGGACAAGCTGAAGTTTTATATTCTTCCCGAGTATCTTGCGTTTACAAGAATCAGAAATGACTCGATGACGGCACTCGCATCTTACGGGAAGATCTATGAAATTCTCCGGAGCAATTTCAAGCAGCTTAGCAATTCATCTCTCAATGAGGAATATATGAATGATCTTGAGTTCAGGATAGAATATTTTTATGGCAGCAAGACCGAAGCAAGAAAGAGAAGACTGCCGCTTAACAGCGCAGCCCGAATTGCGGCATTCATGTCAACGTTCTTGCCAGAAGAGAGCTTCAACAAGTTGAAGCATTCCCGGCTTCGTTACAGGCTGAGTCTTGATAAACAGGAGAAAACAAGACTCGAAAAGGAACTTGCAATTTATCTCAACCAAAGCTGACCAAACATTGAAGTCTAATTCTCCTTTCAAACTGAACATACTTCTGATCTTACTGTTCTCTATGTTTACGATGTTCATGCTGGCTTCAGGATATTTCAGCATTGGATTTCTTTCGGATGATTATCTAAACATTATCTCAGCAAATACTTCTACGCTATCGGAGAAGTTCACAGGAGATGTGCCTTATTACAGCAAGAATCATTTAAGGCCAATTTGGTTTTTGTCAATTCAAACTACACATGCGATAACAAATTCTCTCGGTTTTGCAAATGACAACTTTCTACTATACAGAATAGAAAATCTATTGTTGATATTTTGTTTCACTTTTGTGGCTTCACATTTGATTTACAGAATTACGGGCAAAGTAGCGGCTTCAATTCTTTTGGCTGGTCTTATATTATCCTTCCCTAACAATCTCAACAGCATCTGCTGGACAATCGGGAAAGTTGATCTGATGGCCGGCATTTTCATTCTCGCAAGCATTTACTATTCAGCAAAATTCTCTCAAGGTACATCGAAGGTCTGGTTGTTAATCTCGGTAGCTATGCTTGCGCTCGGACTTCTTACAAAAGAAACTGCCGTTATAACACCATTTGTCTGCTATCTTATTCTGAAGTATTCAAGCACAGGCGAAGAAGGGAATCGTAAACAATTATTGCTCAATCAATCAGTGATAGTAGTTCTTTATCTTTTATTCAGAATATTTTTGGCGTCAGGCAATTTTACAGAGGCCATTACAACATATAGTGATTCGACATTAACCGGCAGGTTGATTGTAGCTTTACAGGCATTCATTTCGTTGCTGTTTCCATTTGATTATCTCAGTCTTCAAAACGATTTTCTTCACTTTGACCTTTTGTTGATACTTTACATTGTCATTATCATATTGCTTTCTGTATCACTGGTTCACGCAATTTGGAAAAAGAAATTATCGGGATTACTTCTTAGTTCAATTCTAATATTCTTCATATCAATAATCCCAAATCTTGCAGCCGGGTATTTTCGACCGCAATTGATACTGATACCGTTCTCGCTCACAGTGATTTCACTGATTGTATTCATATCAAAATCAGAAGTGAAATTCAGAATTACGGGCGGAATTCTTGCTGTTGTAATTATTTATTGGTTGCTGATAGATTATCAGTTAATAAGAAACTGGAACTATGCAAGCATGAAATCAAGAAGAAGCAATAAGCGAACTCCTGAATTTTCCTGAAGAGAAATTTGAGAATGCCTTTATCCTCGGCCTCCCCGGAAGGATCAATCAGGCGCATATGACAGAGTATGCAACAGGTCCATACAACTATTTCCGATTCGGAACAGGGCCGGTCAAAATTGATGCAAAGGATGTGATTCATGTCTCCGCGCTTGATACAGGATCACTGAGTTCTGAATTGACTGTTGAAAGAACAGGTGAAAATGAATACTATGTTTATGCTACAGGTGCTACACAATATTTTCAGATCACGGGACAAAGAGGAAACTCGGTAGGCACAAACAGATTTCAGATAATTCTTGACAGCTTAAACAGTTTTGGAAAGCCAAGGAGAATGAGGATCTTAAACGCAGACAAATCAAATGAGATCTATCTTTACAAATCTCAAAAGATCATGAAAATCTCTGAATGAAACTCCGCATTCTTCATATCACTCCTGACTTCAACTATGTGGACGGCAGGTCATACTACGTTTCCTTACTGCTTAAGTATCAGAAAAAGAGTGGTCATTTCGTTCATCTGGCAACAAACGGCGGCGATTCACTTGAAAGAGCAGGCAATGATGTATCAGTGATTCCGGCTATGTCAAGCCGGTATTCGTTTGTAAGCTCCGTAAGCAAGCTTACCGGATTGGTGAAGCAGTATAAGATTGATACTATTCACAGTCATCACAGGTATTACGAATTGCTGGCAAACTCTATACCGGGAAAGAATCATAAGACCGTCTCGACAGCTCTGAGCATTGTAGATAAAAGATATTTCGTTGACTATAAATCAGACAAGATCATTGCTGTTAGCAATGCAGTCAAAGAAATGTTGCTGAAAAAATTCGACGTCAAAGAAAACAGGATAGAGATCATTCCAAACTTTGTCGATTCGGAAGAAATTCAAACAGGCAATCAAAACCAAGTTGAGCTGTCTCACAAGAAAAATACATTCACCATACTTTCTGCAGGAAGATTTCATCCCGAGAAAGACCGCATGACTTTGCTGAAGGCTATGGCGTTGCTGAATGAACGCAACATCAAACTAATACTAATTGGTGACGGCGATGAAGAAACATCTTTACGCAAATTTGCGAATGAGAAGAAGCTCAATGTTGAGTTTATTGCGTCGCAGACTAATCTCAAAAAATACTTTAACACCGCTGATATGTGCATTCTCACATCGGTGCGGGATCCGCTGCCGAGTTTCATGCTGCAGAGCGGGCTTTACGGCAAGCCATTTGCCGGATCAAACATTGACGGCATTGCCGAAGTGATTACAAACGGAATAACCGGAATTTTATTTCCCGCAAAAGATGAGAAGTCAGTGGCTGAAGCGATTTCGTATCTCATGACAAATCCCGGAGATTCAAACACGATGGCAGGCAATCTGCACAAACTGATCATGCGTGACTATACAGACAAAGCAGTTATTCCGAAAATTGAAAAACTATATAATTCAATGTTCGAGTTGAGCAGGACTAAGTCATGAATTCAGATAGCATTGAAATTTTCGGTGTAAAGATCAACAAGCTTACTAACGAAAGATTCCTTGAGCTGTTCTGCAATGCGATCACCAACAAACAAAAGATCACCATTGCATATGCAAATGCTCATACTCTGAACCAATGTCACAGAGATAAAGCTCTTGCTCAGATTCTGAATTCAATGGATTACATTCATCCAGACGGAGTCGGCGTATTGTGGGCGTCAAGAAAACTGTATGGTGATTCAGGGTTGAATGTAAGAATCACCGGCTCAGACTTTTATCCACTGCTCATAAATGAATGCATCAAAAACGATTGGAGTATATTTTTCTTCGGGCACAGAAAAGCCACACTTGAAAAGATCAGTCTAAAACATCCCAATCTTAGAATAGCAGGAACTGCTGAAGGCTATGATTACAATAACGAAAGAGTCATAGAAAAGATAAATGAATCCCGGCCGGATATACTAATCATTGGGCTTAGTTTTCCATTGCAGGAAAAATGGATGTGCGAATTCCGAGAAATGATAGATTGCAGAGTTTTGTTAGCAGTGGGTGACGGCATAAAGGTTTTTTCGGGAGAAAAGAAAAGAGGTCCAGCCTTTTTGAGAAAATTGGGCCTTGAATGGCTCGTGAGGGTCATTACTAACCCCGCAGCAAATCTTCAAAAATATATTGCAGGCAATCCGCAGTTCGTAGCGCGTGTTTTGAGACAGAAAAAAGGACAAAATTAAGTGAAATTATTACCTAAAAATGCTATATTGACGACACCAAACCGAACAATTCGCGAACAAAAAAATGGAGAATGAATAAAGTTTACTGTATTCAATTACTTTAACAACTTCTATTCATCTTATGAAGAAAAAAACACTTGTACTGCTTATTCTTGTCATATCGTTTGCGGATGTTGCGCTTTCCCAGAATTTCAACTGGATAACCCCAAACAAGACTTACCTTAAACTTTTCGTCAATGATGACGGAATTTATCGCATTAACAAATCAGACTTCACAGGCGCAGGCGTTTCCACAACCGGCCTTGACCCACGAACTGTAAAAGTTCTCTACAAAGGAAATCAGATTCCTATATATTTTTCCGGAGAGGATGACGGCACATTTGACGATAATGATTTTCTGGATTTTTACGGCGAAAGAAATTATGGCGGACCTACAAAACATCTTGATGCAAATACAAATGCGAATCTTTATACAACCAATGAGTACTACAATCTATTCTCCGATACAAGTGTTTACTGGGTTGATTGGGGAGGAAGCACTGGGCTTAGAATGTCACGCTCAACTTACAACGCGCAGGAAAATTTTCCCAATAATTTTCACCTGAAGAAGCTGCATTTCGAGACCGATGTTTTTTATTATCTTGGTGAGACAAGAAATCCGAACAGCGACTTTAGATATTTCAGTACTGAACGTGTTGCCGGGGAAGGTTGGTTTTGGAAATCCATAACTGCTGATGACAACACATTTACACAGAGCGCTCTTATAAATGATCTTGTTGTTTCAACTCAGCTTTGCACTTTGAAACTCTTTGCTTACACAGTTTCATATACTGATTCAGTATTTAATGAGCACCGGTTGGAAGTTAAGATCAACAATACAATTGTAGATACACTGTTTGCAAACAACCTCACACGTATTGACGAATCGATTACATTTGCTTCAAGCATTCTGACCAACGGCACCGACAACGTGATCACAATCAGATATATTCCAATCGGAAATACTTTCTTTTACCCGGTAGTTTTTCTGGACTATGTTTCTCTGCAATATCCGGCTGAGCTGAAGCTTACCGGTAACAATCTGAGAGCAAGCCTTACACTGCAGGACACAGTTTCGAGAAAGATAACTGTGGCCGGAGTTAACGGCGCTTCTCCGATTAACATTTATGATATCAAGAACAACATTAGAATCGAGAATTTCTCAACTTCAGGGACCAACTTGCTTTTTACCGGAAAGTCCAATTCAAAATTTGAAGTTGTCAATCAGGCAATTACAAAGAAACCGTTTCGAATTTCGAGCAGGCAGGTTCCTAATCTCGTATCGGCAAACAATGGCGCCGACTACATGATAGTATATCACAGACTTTTTGAATCGCAGGTAGAACAGCTTAGAAGCCACAGGCAGTCTAATGATTCTTACCGATCATTTAAGGCTGAGATACAGGACATATACGACATCTTTAATTTTGGACTCGAAGATCCCGTTGCGGTAAGAAATTTCATGAGCCATGCAAATTCAAACTGGTCTAAACCCGCGCCTCAATTTCTGTGTTTGTTTGGAAGAGCATCGCTTGACCCAAAAAAGAACAGCAGCAGTTCCCAATACTTTGTAAACTTTGTTCCAACTTACGGCAATCCACCAACAGACGGATATTTCGTGAATTATAACTTTGGAACTTTCACATATTATCATCAGATCTCGGTTGGAAGAATTCCGGTTTATACTGTTGCAGAAGCCCAGGCTTCGGTTGATAAGATCATAGCTTACGACCAGCTTTCTCCGCAAGTGTGGTGGAAAAAATTTCTTTCAGTTACAGGAGGCGGTACACGTCAGGAGCAGCAATCCTTTCAAGGTAAGTCAGAACTCCTCATCAACAGCTTCATAAAGCCGCCACCTCCTTCTATGAATGTAGAAAGAATTTACAGAAGCGATTCGGCCGGATATATCACATACAACTATAAAGATTCCATAAAGAAAGAGTTTGATCGAGGTACGCTGATTGTAAACTTCATAGGGCATGCAGCGGCTCAAGACTGGGAGATAGGTCTGGAAGATCCGAACACTCTTAACAACGGACCGAGACAACCATTGGTGCTCAGCTTGACTTGCTTCACGGGAAAAACCTCCGAACCGAATCTCCGAAGCTTCGGTGAAAAATTCTTTATAATTCCCAACAAATGCGCAATAGGTTTTGTCGGAACTACCGGCTGGAGTTTCTCCGGCATAGGAGATCAGTTTAACGGATTGATGCTTAAAACATTTGCGCAGGACTCCACCAGACCTATTGGAGAAATGGTGACATACGCTTCTCAGCAGATAAGTTCAGACTCATTGAGTTTTGCATCCAGAAATACAATCAATTGTTACAACCTAATCGGTGATCCTGCAACTAAGCTGAAGATCTCCAACACTCCTGAATTTGATATCAGAGAAAATGATTATGTGTTGTCAAATCCATTCCCGGCGTTAAGGGAAACGATTGCATTGTCAGTTTACCCAAGGAACCTTGGTACATTTGCAGATTCTGTGAAGCTGAGATTTAATCTTAAGAAAGAAGGCGTCACAATCTCCCGGAAAGATACTTTGATCAGATCGTTTTCATACATTGATACTCTCACACATTTCTTCTCGGTTGATTCAAACGGAAGTTACGCAATGACAGTTGTCATAGATCCTGACAGGAGATTTCAGCAGACCTTTACCAACAATGATTCGATCACAATTCCATTGACGCTTCGCAATTTGTCATATACACCCATCAGGCCGCTTAATAACGCGTTGCTAAAATCTGCATCATTCAGATTTACGGGTCTCAACCCTAACATAGACGTTGCAACAAATAATGTGAAAGTCATTCTGCAGATAGATACCACGAGGCTTTTCAATTCACCTGTTTCGCAGACATTCAACACATCTACTTTCACCGGAATATCTACCGGATTTGACGTGAACCTTCCGGTAACAGAGACAAACACTTTGTACTATCTTAGGACAAATGCATTGATTAATAATGACAGTTCGGGATGGTCGGAAATAAGAAACCTGATTTATAATCCGGGAGCCGGTGATGAAAGCGTTTCTGATTCCGCATATACAATTTATACGGCAAGACGTGAACAATTCGGATTGCAGAATCTAGTAAACGTCAGAGCAACTGAGAACGGCTTTGAGCTCGGAAGCTTTACCGGAAACCTCTATGCAAAATCTTACGGCAGCAATGGACCGGAAGCGTCTTACTTCACTATCAACAACATAAATTATTACAGTGACGGCGGTTCAAACGTAGGACTGAACATTGCAAAGATCAAGAAGCTTACGGGGCAGGTTCCGGAGATCAGACATTTCAGAATGAACACCGCTGCTTCCTCGGATTCTGTACTGGCTTTTCTTAACACATTCGATACGACACATTACATAATGACTTATATTGCTTCCTATGTTCCCGATTCTGACTCGATGAGATCTAATGCAAAGGCAAAGTTCAGAGAGTTTGGAAGCACACAGATAGACTCGGTCAGAAGGTTTGATCAGTTTGACACATGGGTTTTCTTTGGATACTTGGGAGCACAGCCCGGTGATGCATGTGACAGATTTCACAGGTTCACATCAAACTTTGTATGGACACCGCTTGATTGCCAGTTGACTCCGCAATTCTCACAGACGCTGGGAACCATCACTCAGACGTTCGGCAATGCAGATGCATGGAGAAATTTTTCGTGGGAGCAAACAGTAACTCCGGGCAACAACATTTCTTTTGACATATTTGGACTCAGCAGAGACAACAACCAGCCTGTGGCGCTTGCTTCAGGGATCACATCAAATCAGTTTGTTTCAATTGATACCATCGATAGTTATGCTTATCCGTCTATCAGGCTTGATGCAAGACTTTCCATTGATACACTCAACGGACAAAACTCACCGGTATTCAAATCAACCAGCGTAAGATATGTTCCGCCTGCAGAAATCGCACCTGACAATTATTCTTTCACTGCAAGCGATACAATGGTACAGGAAGGCGACAGTCTATCTTTCTCTGTGAATTATTATAACATTGGATTCAAAGATGTTCAGCAGTATGTCAATAAGTGGTATGTAAAAAATCAGGGAATCGAAACGGTTCTGAGAACAGATACTATTTCAAATGTCCTGATGATTGACAGCGGAAGAACATCTTCCGTTTCATTCTCTACATCCGGACTAAGAGACATTAAGATTAAGATTGATACGATGGATCTGTATTTTGAGACTTCTCTTATCGGCAATGCCAATGAATTATTTCCATTCAACAATACAGCGATAACAAGCTTCATAGTTGAAGGAGATACTGTAAACCCGCTGATAGAAGTCACTTACGACGGCAAGCAAATACTGAACGGAGATTATGTTCAGAAGAACCCGGTAATAAATCTGAAGTTTTTTGACGACAGCCGCATGGTGATCAGTGATACTTCGAATGTAAAAGTATTCCTTGACAACAGATATGTGCCTTATGTTATTAATGGCATGCCAAATCCCGAACTTGAGATCGAATTTCCTGACAATATGTTTTTGCAGGCACTCGTCACTTACAAGCCGAATCTTGCTCCGGGACAAAGAAGATTGCGATTCATTGCTACTGACAATACAGGAAATTTTGCCGATTCAATTGTTAACACGGTTGTTGTCAACACGGATCTGTCAATAATTGACATGGCAAATTATCCTAATCCGATGAAGACTGAAACGAACTTCATGTTCAATCTTTCCGGTGAGTTTAATCCTACTTCCTGCAAAGTGAAAATATTCACAACCGCGGGAAGACTTATTAAAACTATCGATGCCCCAGCGAACGTAGGCTACAACAGCATTTACTGGGACGGCAAAGATGATGACGGTGATTTTATTGCCAACGGAACGTATCTGTATAAATTTATCATACAGGGAAATTCACAGATCGAAACATCAATTCAAAAGCTTGCAGTACTTAGATAAATGAAATCTGAAACAGTCGGAAGAATTAGCGATGGCAAGCCTTTGGTAAAACTGAGGATAGAAGCATCGAAGAAATGGCAGATGCTCGACTTCAAAGAATTGATCTATTACAAAGATCTGCTTTACTTCTTTGTCCTAAGGGATTTTACTGTTCAGTTTAAGCAAACTATTCTCGGTTTATTGTGGGCTATTATCAATCCCGTTTTTCAAATGGTGATCTTTTCATTCATCTTTGGAAAGCTTGCTGAAATTTCGAGTGACGGAATTCCCTATCCAGTTTTCTCATTCTCGGCAATACTTCCGTTCAACTATTTTTCGCAATCACTTTCCGGCGCAAGCGGAAGTTTGGTGGGAAATGCAAGTTTACTTTCTAAGGTCTATTTCCCTCAGAATACTCATTCCAATTAGTCCTGTACTGTCGAAGCTTGTAGATTTCGCAATCGCATTCGTTATACTCATTGTGATGATGATCTTTTACGGAATTTCACCTACATGGAACATAGTTTACTTGCCATTGCTCATGATAATGATGATAATGACGGCTCTTGGAGTAGGAATGTGGCTGTCATCTTTAGCAATTCAATATCGCGACGTAAGATTTGCAATCGGATTTATTACAACTCTTCTTATGTACACGGCGCCTGTTGTTTTTCCGGCATCATTGATCCTGGAGAAATACGGTTACACAACATACCTTGCATACGGAATTTATCCCATGGTTGGTGTGATCGAGGGATTCAGAGCATCACTTCTGGGATTCAAACCAATGCCGTGGGATCTGATATCAATAGGCGCGGTTAGTGCCATACTTCTTTTCTTAACAGGAGTTTTCTATTTCAAAAGGACAGAGAGGGTTTTTGCAGATGTTGCTTAATTTGAGAATCGCATGTCAAGTATAGCAATTGAAGTAAACGATGTGAGTAAGGCATTTCTCATAGGGCTTAAAGAGACAAAGCATGAAACTCTTGGAGCAACATTGTTTTCATGGCTTAAGTCACCCATGCAGAATTACAATATCCTGAAGCGTCTTAATACTTACAGACATAATGAAGACAGTGAAGATTTATTCTGGGCTCTAAAGAATATTTCATTCAGCGTTGAACACGGAGAAACTCTTGGAATCATAGGTGATAACGGCGCGGGCAAAAGCACATTGCTTAAGATCATTTCACGCATCACAAATCCAACTTACGGATATGTGGATGTAAACGGCCGTGTTGCCAGTCTGCTTGAAGTAGGCACAGGATTCCACAGCGAACTGACAGGCAGAGAGAATGTATATTTAAACGGCACCATACTTGGTATGTCAAGGAAAGAGATTGACAAGAAGTTTGATGCTATTGTTGATTTCTCTGAGGTTGAGCAATTCATCGATACTCAGGTTAAAAAATATTCAACGGGAATGAGAGTAAGACTCGCATTCTCAGTTGCGGCTCATCTCGAAACGGAAGTCATGATCATTGATGAAGTACTGGCTGTCGGTGATGCACCGTTCAGGAAAAAAAGTTTGAACAAGATGCTTGAAGTTGCAAAGAGCGGAACTGCCGTAATTCTTGTCAGTCATAATCCACTTGCGATTCAACAGCTTTGTAAGAGAACTTTATTGCTTACTCACGGAAGGATTACAGACTCAGGTCCGACTGACGATGTGATGCAGAAATATTTAGGTGGTGTCACAAACGACAGGACACATCAGGAATGGGATATTGAAGAAGCTCCCGGTTCAAAAGATGCAAAACTAATTAAAGCTGAAGTCCGTCAGATAGAACCCAATGTTCCTGTGATCAGGCCGGGAGACAGTTTTGAATTCGAATTTGTTTTTTACCTTATGCTGGAAGAAGAGACTGACATAAACGTCACTTTCCATTTGAACGACGAATATGAAAATCTTGTCTTTATTGGAAGTACTGCTCTAACCAATATTCCTTACCGGGCAGGGAAAGGCTATCTTAAGACTATTTGCAGAGTACCGCCTGATCTGCTTAACGGAGGCACATATACTGTCACAAAACTGTTTGTACTAAAGGGATATTCCGAAATGATATATGAACATAACGAAGTGCTGAATTTTGAAATAACAAACAACAATGCGCACTCGCATGGTAAAGTTGGTAAGATTGATGGAATACTCAAACCGAAACTGAAATGGGAAGTAGTTTCAAATGTTGAAAGTGAAATATTGCTTTGAAGATGATTCTTATTTGAGATGACAGCAGCGATAAGCGAAAACAACAATACCGCTCACACAATACCGATCTCGCTTTCCCGGAAAGGATTACCCAAAAGCAATTCCGGCAAGCACGCCCGACGGCAAACCATGGCCTAAGATTTCTATCGTCACGCCTTCTTTCAATATGGTCAACTACATTGAAGACACAATCCTCTCGGTCATTAGCCAGGGGTATCCAAATCTTGAATACATAATAATTGACGGGGGAAGCAAGGACGGAACGGTTGATATTATTAAGAAGTATGACAAGTGGATCACATATTGGATAAGCGAGCCCGACAAGGGAATGTATGATGCTATTCAAAAGGGATTCGAGAGATCTACAGGCGAAATTATGGCATACATAAATTCCGATGACAAGTATCATTACAACGCATTCTTTACGGCAGCAACGATTTTTTCTTCGATGGAGGATGTTGACTGGGTGCTAGGCAGAGCTTCGTTTTATAATGAAGAAGGAAGTATTGTTGATGTCAAGGATATGAGGAAGTGGTCGAAGCTGAATTATTACCTGGGGGACTTTAAATGGATTCAACAAGAGTCGATCTTCTGGAGAAGAAATCTCTGGATAAAAGCCGGCTCAAGGATCAACACACGTCTGAAGCTTGCCGGCGACTATGAACTGTGGCTCAGGTTCTTTCGATTTGCAAGATTGCATACAGTGGAAACAGTCTTCGGAGGATTTCGATTCAGGTCAAAAGATCAGTTGTCTCTCGAGAGACTCGACTCGTATCTCTTTGAAATTGATGAAGTTACAGATTTGTCTTCACTGCCGCGCGAGGATCTTTATGCGATGAAGAAAATAAAATTCATGGAGAAGTATCTCCTTAAAATACCGTTGATAAGAAGAATGAGATCCATCAGAAGAAATTACGAGAAAGCTTTTGATTACCCACCGAAAATAGTTTATGATTTTATGCAAAAGAAATTCATAAAAGTTCAATCAGGCTGATCAGATTGCCGTCAAACGAAATTATAAATGTAACAAAGACATACCTTCCTCCTTTCGAGGAGTTTTCCGAGCTTATACAGAAATCATGGCAGACAAGATGGGTAACAAATCAGGGACCGCTTGCAGAAGAACTTGAGCTGAAGCTTAAAGAATATCTCGGAGTGAAGCATCTGCTTCTTGTATCCAACGGAACACTGGCTCTTCAGCTTGCTATCAAGGCTCTCAGTCTTACGGGCGAGATTATCACCACTCCCTTTTCTTATGTCGCTACTGCCACTTCTATAATGTGGGAGAATTGCAGGCCAGTCTTCTGCGACATCAAAAAAAACGATTTCTGCATTGATGCTGCTAAAATTGAGAATCTTGTTACGGAAAATACTTCTGCAGTTCTCCCGACTCATGTTTACGGATTTCCATGCGACACTTCTGCAATCAACGGCATTGCACAGAAGCATGATCTCAAAGTCATATACGATGGCGCTCATGCATTCGGAGTTCGTACCGATGGCAAGTCACTTCTTGATTGCGGAGATATTTCAGCGGTTAGCTTTCACGCTACAAAACTATTTCATACCATTGAAGGAGGCGCTGTAATTACCGATGATGATGATCTTGCCGAAAGACTATTTCTTTACAGGGCATTCGGGCATAAGGATGATGAATACATAAGCATTGGCATCAACGCAAGAAATTCAGAGCTTCACGCGGCAGTTGGTCTCTGCAATTTGAAAAGGGTTGATCAATTCATCCTTTCACGGAAAGAACTGAATTCATTGTATCGCGACAATCTCACGCAACAGGAGATTCAACTACCTGTGATACCGGAAGATATCAATTATAACTATTCATACTTCCCTGTTCTTTTCAAAAGTGAAGACACATTGTTGAGAGTAAGTGACGAACTTTCAAAAAACGGGATAAACACTCGAAGATATTTCTACCCTTCGCTTAATACTCTGGATTATCTTAATCCTTCGCAATGCCCGCTATCAGAGAATCTTGCGTCAAGAGTTTTGTGTCTTCCAATGTATCAGGAACTGTCATCAGATGATGTAAAAAGAATTTGCAGAATTATCTCTGAAGTGTCTGTGTGATTTTGTTCGCCGCCATCTCTTACAAATGCATATATGGATTGTAAAGAAAACAATGTAAGGTTAATTTGACATCATCAAATTTCGATGAGTTTATCCGGTTGAAATTATCAAGAGAGGACTGAGTGCATTAACTGAAGTTATCTTCCAATTGGACATACACATAATTAACAATTAAGACTTACTCCGTAATTCAAATTTATTGAATATTTTTTGAATCCAATTATACAGGAAATCTTTGACAAGAGAACGACCAAATCAGTTGACGGAAAGACGGTCAATGTCTCAGGACAGATCTCATTCCACGAAGGTGAACTTATTCAGAAATGCATTGAAGAGATAAATGCAGAAGTCAGTGTTGAGGTTGGACTGGCTTTCGGAACTTCTGCAATGTTCATCTGCGAATACTTGAAGAAGACGCCAAAGACAAGGCACTATGTTATGGATCCGTTTCAGATGTACGATGCAAGTTATGGAGGTATCGGACTTAACAATCTTAAGAAATCGGGCTTTGGTGACATTGTTGAGTTCATAGATAAGCCTTCACAGCTTGCATTGCCTGAACTTGAGCAGAGAAATGTAAAAGTTGATTTTGCTTTCATTGACGGCTGGCATACGTTTGATCACACGCTTGTTGATTTTTTCTTTGTTGACAGAATACTCAGGGTTGGCGGAATCATGATACTTGATGACACCGACTGGCCTGCTGTAAAGAAACTAGTCTCCTTCATAGAAACAAACCGCAGTTACGAGTTCACCGAAGGTACACCTCCGAGAACATTCAAGAAAAAATCTTCCGCTAATAAAGGAAGTCCTTTCACAGCGTTGAAAAACATATTAAGCAATGGTACTGATACCAACAAGACTTACGGAGCAATGGCATTCAGAAAAGTTTCGGATGACATAAGGAGTTGGGATCATTATATTGAGTTCCCTTAGAAGTGATAACTTGCAGTCGCATATTACTTTTGTTCCAGATCAGAACTTTTCTCGACACCTTCGATGAAGGATCAGATAAGACAAGAGATGGATCAAATTGCTCCTGACAGGAGCAGATTGATCAGGAATAATTCCTACTATTATGAACGGCTACTAAAATTCCTCACGCTAAACATTCCCGAAGGCAAAACCATCATCGAGATCGGCTGCGGAAACGGATATCTTTTCAAACATCTCAAACCATCCAGAGCTGTAGGAGTTGACTTCTCGCCCGTAATGATCAAATGCGCAAGAGAGCAAAATCCTGAGTTTGAATTTTATGTAATGGATGCGGAGGAACTTGAGATAGATGAGAAATTCGATTTCGTTATAATCTCTGACACCATAGGATATTTCGAAGATGTTCAGAAGGTACTAGAGAATGTTCAAAAAGTCTGTCATTCCGAGACCCGCATCATCATCACATATATAAATTTTCTCTGGCTTCCTGTTTTGTCTTTCGCAGAATTTCTTGGACTCAAGATGAAAGCAAGCAGAAACAACTGGATGAACATTCGTGACATTTCAAATCTTCTTAGCATTGCCGGATTCGAAGAAATACGCTCGGGAAAGATGACACTCCTCCCGGTAGGAATTCCACTGCTCTCAAACTTAATCAACAATTATCCGGCAAATCTTCCGCTGATAAACAATCTCTGCCTGATGTCGTTCATAATCTCAAAACCGATAACAGTCAGAGCGGAAGACAAGACTGTAAGTGTTGTTGTACCGGCAAGGAATGAGAAGGGCAACATTGAACACATCGTAAGGAGAATTCCAGAAATGGGTAAAGAGACCG
Source organism: Ignavibacteria bacterium (assembly GCA_016704345.1). Lineage (GTDB taxonomy): Bacteria > Bacteroidota > Ignavibacteria > Tepidaquicellales > Tepidaquicellaceae > JADJAH01. The sequence continues at coordinate 211,510 of JADJAH010000017.1, forward strand.
AAGTAATATTTGTCGAAGGACATTCTGATGACAACACCATTGAAGAGATTGAAAGAGTTTGCAGCTCTTACACAGGGCCTTTGAAACTCAAGAGTTTTGTACAGGAAGGAAAAGGCAAGGCTGATGCAGTTCGCAAAGGTTATTCAGAGTCAGCAGGCGAGATACTGATGATACTGGATGCGGACATGACCGTTCCGCCGGAAGATCTGACAAAGTTTTACGATTGCATTATTAACGGCAGAGGAGAATTTCTCAACGGTTCCCGCCTCATCTATCCTCTTGAAAAAGATGCAATGAGAACTTTGAATATGATAGGCAACAAATTCTTCTCTGTGATGTTCTCATGGATACTGAATCAGGATATCAAGGATACCTTATGCGGAACAAAAGTATTCACAAGATCTGATTACGAAAAGATAAAATCCGCGAAGAGCTATCTCGGTGACTTCGATCCTTTCGGCGACTTTGATCTGATTTTCGGCGCGGCAAAGTCAAATCTTAAATTCAGAGAGATACCAATAAGATATAAAGCCCGGGTTTACGGTGAGACAAATATCTCGCGTTTCAAACACGGATGGATGCTGTTGAAGATGACATTCTATGCAATGAATAAATTTAAGTTCATCTGATGGAAGAAGATATACTGCTCAAGCACAGAGAGGTTTGGAATAAGAAGAAGATTCTGCGGGATATTTATGAAGAGTGGTACAGAATGATCATAGCTGATCTCAGCAAGGTTGAGGGTCCTACAGTTGAACTGGGTGCAGGCAGCGGAAATTTCAAGGAGTTCTATCCTCAAGCAATATCAGCTGACATCGAAAAACGCGATTGGATTGATATGTCATTTGATGCTCATGAAATGCCTTTCGAAGATTCGAGTGTGGCAAACATTGTGAAGATAGATGTGCTTCATCATCTTGCAGATCCGGTTGGATTTCTTCACGAAGCATCAAGGGTATTGAAAAAGGGCGGAAGGCTGATAATGCTTGAGCCGTTTCCATCCCTATTTTCAAGAATTGTTTACAAACTGTTCCACCCTGAGCCGTTCATTTATGATGTAGATTATTTTAACCATAAGCCAAGTATGGAAAAACATCCCTGGGATTCGAATCAGGCGATACCCTATTTGATTTTTTACAAGCATCTTGATAAGTTCGATAAGGTTTTTGGTCATACATTCAAAATTATCAAAAAGGAAAAGATGAGTTTCATTTTGTATCCGGCTTCGGGTGGGTTTGAGAATCCGTCAATGATTCCTGAAACACTGATTACAATATTCAAAGGAATTGAGAAAGCAGTTTCACCTTTGAGGTCGTTGGTGGCATTCAGAACATACATAAATATTGAAAGGGCATAAGTGGGATTCGCAACTGTGGGAAATCGCTTTTGTATAGAAAGGTTTATAAGTCCTTAACTAAAATTTAGATCTTTGTTCCAAAAGCTGCAATATTCACCATGAACTTTCCAAGCTTTGTATCTGTCTTTTTGTCTATCTTGTAAAGTAAAGAATTAAGAGAAGGCACCACAAACGGAAACAGATGTATGCCCTTGTAAGAATTTATTTTGATATTATTTTTTATAAGAAAATTTTTAAACTCATCGAAGTGAACCCAATTCTCAAGTCCTTTGTAATCTCTCAAATTTAGTTTGTTCGCTATCTTCACTGAAAAAAACCAGAATGACCTGTTTGGGACTGTGATGCATAGCTGGCCTCCGGGCTTTAACACCCTGATCATTTCTTTGGTCGAAACATAGGGCTCCGGAGTATGTTCAATTACATCCGAAGAGATTACTATATCGAATGAATTGTTTTCAAAAGGCAGCTCCATAATTGAAGCTGCAATTGCGGTAACAGAGGGTTTTTTTTTTTGTAATTTCAAACGGTTTCGGAGCAATATCTATTGATGTCACATCAGCGCCGCGTTCAGCTGCCTTTGTTGTGAACAAACCCAGCTACATCCAGCGTCCAATAAAAGTTTTTCCCTGAGATTTTCAGCGCCCAAAAAAATCTTGGAAAACGACTTCCCAATCCTTCGGTTAGTATCGTACATGTTCATGATGGAATCAAAATCCTCAGCAATTGTATCTTAGAAATTTTCTTTACTCATTGGCTATATTTGATTTCTTGATTAGAAAATATGGTCGCCTTTTACTTTGTATGTACAACTTACCAACATACTCTCCAATAATTCCAAGTAATATCATGTTTACACCTCCAATGAACAAAATGCTGATCAAGACTGACGGCCATCCTTTCAATGCTTGATCACTAAAAATTGCCATGCCTAAAGCATACAATCCATAAATAGCAGAAAAGAAAGACAATATAATACCG
>JADJAH010000018.1 GCA_016704345.1 Ignavibacteria bacterium
TCTTCACCATCATCTAGTACATCAGCATTGTCTTCTGTCTTAATTTCCTTTTGCACTTTAATTGATGGCTTTATCGTAATAGATTCGGCAATATTTGTGGTCTGCAAGCCTGTTTCTTCGTTTGTTATTTCATTTGTTGGTGTACCGGAAATTGTATTCTTGTTATCGCCTGTTAAGTCTGATACTTCATCCTTCTCCAAAAGATCCTCTGGAATCGACAGAAACTCTTCTAACCCTAGGAATACAACTTTTCTACTTGTGTTGAGTTTAGCTAATGAATCAAGTTTTCTATTTACATATTCACTGTATTCATTTTCAGCTTTTCTTGCAATAGCACTCGTATGTCCTTCATCAGAAGGAAAATTTTCTTTCTTCCATTATTCCGAAAGTAGGCGGTTCGATTAGGCAAACCTTTTGTAAATAAACATACAATTTACTTCTCGAGGATGTCAAGATCATCAGCAAAAAATCTATACTGATCATTGGAATTTGAATACTTAACAGCTCTGTAGTAAGGTTTCGGATTCCACGTTTCAAATTCAGTTGCATTTCCGCTTTCGAATTCATTTGAGAAGTATTTGTCAATGACATTCTCTAAATTGTCTTTGTTTATAATTGTTGTATTTATTGTAACAATTAGTTTGCTTTCATGTATAGCCAACCAAAAAGTTATTCAATACAGAGTTTTACCATCAGAGAGTCTCTTTCATATTCATCCACAACCAATAACATTTATGTCTGTTCCTATCTCTTTTCGCATAAATAATTCTGGAACGCGCTCTTCAATTGTTGTTGGCTGACCACTATTATTATCATAAATCCGTAAGCAGTCAATTTTCACCATAACCGTTCTTGTGTGTTGTAAGTCTTGTGGCACCTTCAAAAATAGACATTACCGCTTAAATCCTTTGTCGAAACAACCAAAGACTTAATCGGAGATAGAGCAAAATATGCGCCCTTACCAAAGCCGAATGAACCTCCAGAACCACTTAACTTCTTTGCACTTACACCTGCAGCCCGAAGAAATGCGTAGAATGGGGAATCCGTTCCATCAGCGTAGTACATTCCTTTAGTATTTGAATCAGAAATTTTCAAGCAGGAAATTTTCGATTTTCTATCAACTTCGCTACTTCCATTCAGATAGTTCAACATTCCACCAAACAATCTCTGAGCATCGCTGTTAAGTGGAATAATATTCTGAAGATTGACGTATGTGATCTTCTAATTCAAAGAAAAGAAGGATACTGGATTCTATCCAAATCAAAGTATTGAAAGGAAATGCTTACAGGGAGGTTGTCATCGTTAACTGCATCTAACGAATTTTGTATAGCTTCTCTGACAATTGAATAAAAAGGATTACCTTTAAATGTTTGGTGAATTGGGTCATTTGGTCCTATATCTATTCCACCTTCTTTTCCAAAGTGCCACTTGCAATTTTTTTCCATAATTGTGAAATATTTTGAAATTTAGATCTTAATGACAAAATAGCTCTATGCATTTTGTAAACTCACAAATTGCCAATAACACAGGTCTCAGATGATATTGAAGGAATACAATTAACCATATCTTTTATGACTTTCACGTATCATCATTGTTTTTAAAATGTTCTTTGATCTCCTCCCATTCAAATTCACTGCAGTTTCCCAATTCCCTTCCTTCGAATATTTTCTTTCTTGTAGTATTATATCCTATTTCTTTCCCGTTCAGCAATTTCACCCACCAGTTGGGATTTACATTTCTGCCCTGATTTTTCTTTTCGTATGGTTCACCTGTCTTTCCTACATAAACAACTCGAATAGGTACATCAACTGAATACTTCTTGAATATCTCAAGCCCAATCTTCTTAAAATAATCAGCACCTAAATGTGAAAAGTGCCAAGCATCAGAGTTCACATTTCCGGGAGTAATTGCTTCTGGTGATTTGGAAATTTTGGACACAAATGAAGAAGATGAGAACCAGTTTCTATTAAGTTGTGATGTTGATTCATAGTCAACCTTGTAATCAAATGTTCTCCACTCACCAGACTCAATATCTTTAGTAAAATCTTTTCCGCCTATTCCTCCTCCCTCCCTACAAAGAATCTTTTTCCACGATTGTGAAGATCAACGATTTGTTCTCCTGTCTTCTTCATGGATTTCCATTAAGTTCATTGTACAAATAAATTGATGTGAAATAGGATGAAAGCAGTATAGGTACTAACTCACTAACCCGTGCAACCCGCTCCTTATCCTTATGCTCGTATTGTTCTATCGGTCTTTTCTTAGCAGTCGTCTTTCTCTTTATGGGCATAGGGTGGCGTGTGGTTAGTTGATAGGGGTTTGTAATAAGTAGTTAATGTCATACTGATAACTATTACGTTTTTCTTTCTTCCTTGGAAATTCTTTAATACAAACTTAGGGAAAGTCAGAGATTATGTCTATGACCAAAGTCATAGTTTTCATAAGTTTAAAAAAAATTCGAATTATATATTCCTCCGGAGTCCCAAAAAGCGGGAGACTCCGGCGGGGCAAAACTTAAACTATATAGTACTCGGGCTAAACTTCATAACTCCACCTTTAATATCCAGCATCACTTTGAATTGTCTTGAACAGATCATACTCGATCACACCATCGGCTCCTGCAAGTGCAAGAGTCATCTGAAGAAGCATGGGCAGGTTTCCGTACTTTACTGTGAATTGTTCTTCACCTATGGTTGTTGGGATTTCATAAGTCTGTGTTTCAAACTTTCCTGCTCCGGGATAGAAATCTTCTTCTATTCCTTTTTGCTTCAAGTCCTTCAGTGAATGTTACATCAAGATACGAGAGCTTTGCACCCGTATCAAGAAAACATCTGATGTCGCCGGAAGGAGTTGAGAGTTTAATAATGGGAATTCCCATCACTACTTGGAATGGGATCTTCGCACCGTCAAACTCTATTTCATCTTTGTTAAAGAATATTTTCTTATCGCAGTAGTCAAAGATGACTTTGTACTTTCTTATTATATCAGCAGCGAGCAATGTTGTAATGCGAGTTCCAAGAAGTTCGCTGAGTGAATCTGTTGTCAGCCCCATATAATCTGTAACAGCTTCATGAGTATCACCCATGAACTCAATATTATCCGCAACATGAATCGTTGTCGGCGCGCCGGTGTCGAGAAGAACTGTATTTCCGTTGTCTTCGATTATCGGATGGCCGTCGAAGAGGGTGAGCGGGAATGTTTTCATAAATTTAATAATTAATTTGAATATATTTACGTTGATCCCCATTTACGAGCGGGACTTCGGCATTCGTCAACTCTTGGGCAAAAACATCAATTCCTAAACTTGCTTTTCATCTCATACATTGATTTGAATACTTGAGAATGATTCATTTCACTCAAGATACTCACCATTCTTTCGAGGTCTGCTTGACTCAGTATTCTCGGATGTGCTGCACTGTTTCTTATGTCTTTAAGTTCACGCCACTGCTGAACGAATTCTCTGACCACATTCATTCGTGCGTAATGAAAGTTTGTTTCAAACACTTCCTTTCGACTGATTGAATCTACACATATCCTTGATTGACCGAGACTCGGCGGTCTCCAGTTATTGTAATTTCCCTGGTTGAAGTTAACGGGATTGGGGTCCTGATATCCCATATTATCCGGAAGATACGTAGCATTAAGATTAGGCTCGTACCTGTCGAAGTACCTTGGCAAATGAACCCCAAGGTACTTTCTGATCCAATGTACGAATGATAGATTGACTTCTCTTTCGAAAAACTTTGCAAAGCAGATAGCAGCGGGTGAGAAGTCACCGGATGTCATTTAAGTCATTTAAGCGGACATTATTATCTGAAAGAAAATCTCTTACCTTAAGGGCAGTAATCAGCATCTTCAAAGAGTCGTGCTCAAGATAACGCTTCTCAATTTCAAGAATTGTTCGGTCTCCTTGATAATTTCTCTTACTTAGTATAGAGATCAGATTTCCAATTTGAACTCCAATGTTCTCAACTTCTTTCAAAGTCACTTCACTCTCTTCCAGTTCTCTTTTCCTTCTATTCATCTTTCTCTGAAAGTCATTTAGCACGTTAGACACCTGCAGACCCGTTGCTGTTCTGTCACGTTCATTTGTATCCGCTGAGTAGCTGACGAAGCTAAGTACATTGCTCAGAGTATCTGCAAGACTGCTGTCAAGATAAGGTATATCCAGGGTCTGCTAGTAATCCCGAACATCAACAAATCCTTGAATCACTCACCAATTCTTTGACAGTTCCAGCCCTTTTCCAATCTGCTTTGGCGCGAGATTAATTCAATTGGTCCCTTACTTTATGAACAGATGTACTTGCGCACAAATAATTACGGCTTTCCCGATGTTTGTTATTAAGAATCATCCGGAAGATCATCTGCCGGTATTCCTAATGCCCATGCAAGGGCAAAAGCTGATGCAGATGGATCAGAAGTAAACAACGGCTCGATATTCAATTGGCTTGCTGTCTGCTCAAACCTTCTTACTTGCTGATGAAACGATGAGTTGCTCTCTCCTCTCAGCCACTTCTGCGGGATTCACCAAAGTAAAGAAGAGGAACATTTCACCTGTACTTCTGTCCAAGCCTATCAGAAATGACTGGTTCAAGTAAGCATCAAATTCAGGATGGGATTCACGGTCATGCAATATGAATGCAAAGAGATTGAATCGTCCAAGATATCCAATAAATTCTTCCTTTCCAAATTCCAACTGTCCATAGGCCATGATTGACCACGTTGTCCTTTAATTCTAAATGGTTTAGACAATGCTCTGAATAATGTGTAGTTATTAAATAAAGGTTGTCCCATATCTTTATCCTAATTATTCTTTAAGTAAATTTTTGTGAAATGTAGTAACTTCTTTCTAAATTTTTGTGTCAATTTGTGATTCATAAAATTGGCTGGTTTACTGGTTATGGTTTTTTGAACTGGCCACTTACCAAGCAGAGCAAGTCTGTGGACGGAAGTCCTGACATAACGAGAGGAAGGCCGGAGCAATACAGAGATTGATTCCCGGCAAAAGAGTATAACTGATTTTGAAGAAGCCTAAATATCACTTGTCATTCTGAGCGCCTGCCCGCAATAGGTAATTCTAGTGCACTGCCCGAAACAGGTAATTCTTGTGCACTCGCTGCAGGCGGGCCTGCCCGCAATAGGTAATTCTAGTGCACTCGCTGCAGGCGGGCAGCGAAGGATCCATTGTTTATGACTTCACTCTGATGACTTTGTATCCAATTTTCTTATCGTGGGTTCGCTTGTGAATGGATCCTTCGCTACGCCCAAAGAGCGGGCTTGCTCAGGATGACAAGTTCGTCTTGTTTAACTAGTGTGTTTGATCATTCTTCTTCATTTGTCATTCCGAGGGAACCATTTCAGGAATTCAAAAACATCAAGCCAAGATATTCCTATGCTTATTGATTCGCATTGGATTTGAGACAACCCCAAAGGGGGAGGAGTTTTGAAAATGCAATTTCAGATTTGTTGTCAAAAATCTCCCTCCCCTTTTGGGGAGGGCCGGGGAGGGGTGAAGTTGCTGGCAAGAACAATTTGAATTTACGATTACATTATCCACCCCCGCTTACAAGAATGCATTCCAGCAAGCGGAGGGTAAGAGGAGGTTGGCGGATTGTTTATCCTGAAATTTTATTTTACAAACATCATCTTCTTAGTAGATGCAAAACTTCCCGCCTCAATTCTATAGAAATAAATTCCGCTTGCTAATCCCGATGCATCAAAGACCAATGAATAATATCCCTTTGTTTTGAAGGCGTCTGCAAGCGTGGAAATTTGTCTTCCCGTGTTGTCATAAATTCTTATTATGACTTTCGAATCTTCTGGCAAGCCGAAGTTTATTGTTGTTGACGGATTGAAGGGATTGGGATAGTTCTGAGACAATGAGTACTTTGAAGGAATTCCAATGCTTACTGTCTCCGAGAGTTCAAAGTATTCAAATGAACCGTTGTAATCTATCTGCCTGAGCCTGTAAAGATATTTTCCGGTAGGGAGATTCTTGTCTTCAAAGCTGTAGCTTTTTGGAACACTCGAATTGCCCGAACTGAGAATGTTTGCTACATGAATCCACTGTGCTTCAACAGTATTGAGCGCATCTTTTCTTTCAATTTCGAAACCAGAATTATTTATCTCATTGCCGGTCGTCCAGTTGAGCAATACGCTTCTTTCATTAACAAAGTGTGTGAATGAAGTCAACTCAACAGGATACGGATTATCAACCGAAATGACTCTTGAGCAACTTTGAATACTATCCGGCAGGGAAAAGCTCAGCACAAATGAACCTGCAGAGCTTCCTGCATTTATATAAACCGTGTCGTTAGTATTCTCGCCGGATATGTAAGCCGAACAAGGCGGATTGTTTGTTATTGTCCAGTAACCTTGTATCTCTGAACTTGTGAATCTGATCATGGTCGAATCAATGTTGATTGCACCGGGACCCTCTATCAGACAATTTCCATAATTCTTATAAAGAGTTACATAACCATCCGGCGTTTCCGACTTAACAATATCAATGTCTCCATCTCCGTCAAAATCACCTGTGCAGAATGTAAGCGGGAATGACTCTGTCATTGAAGATACAGCTCCTGTGAAGACTCCTGAACCATTGTTGAAATGTACGACAGGCGGAGTTCCGGAGCCCAAAGCTTCTGCTATATCAAGATCTTCATCTGAATCAAAATCTTCAGTCATCACAAAATAGCTTTGCGAAGGAAATGATCCTGCGGTATATGTGAAGATAGATTGATTGAAAAGTATTCTTGGAGACGCAATAAGATCGAGCTTCCGGTCATTGTTCATATCGTTCACTTTACGAACAAACATGTCAATGGGCGGATGGATTTCAGTGATCGTAATGTTTCCATAACCCGAATTACTGAAAACATTTGTCTCATAACAGTAAAAGTTTCTTCTCTGTATCTTCCAACCTCATAAACATCCATGTCTCCGTCATTATCAAGATCGGCAAAGGAAATAGTTCCGCCAAGCGAGAACCACTCGCATCCGATTTCGTAATACTCATTCCGGAAACCGAAGTTTCCATTACCGTCATTCATCAGAAATCCGATCCTGAATCCTGACATAATTGCAAAATCAAGATCGCCGTCACCGTCCAGGTCTCCCTGATCAACGTCATAAGATGCTCTACCAAAAGTAGCTGTGCTGCTCTGTGCAAACCTGCCGAAGCCGTCATTCTTGTAAATTGTGATCGTCGAATTTACAGAACCTGACCACGTGAGTATGGCAATATCAAGATCATAATCCGAGTCATAGTCACCAGCAAAATGGTAGGATGTAGGTGGTATATCTATCACGCTGAGTGCGCCGCTGAAATTTCCTCCGCCTGTGTTGTTAAGTGTTGTAAGCTTGCTGCCGCCTGATGTTCCACTTATTATGCTCAGGTCAATATCCATGTCACGGTCAAAGTCACCAGAAACAATGCTCCCTATCGAACCTTCACATGCAAGATAGCTTGTCGAGTTTGGAAATTCGCCAGTACCGTTATTGGGTTTTACTTTGAAAGAGAATGAGTACGGCTGCATAATTATTTGCGAGTACTCATTATAAATTCCGTTCAGAGACACTGTGATATTTTCACCGGGCTTGAGTTTCCATCCGGGTACAAGTGTAGCCTTGACGTGAGGATAATCAAGTATTATGCTGATTGGATACTTGCCTGACAGAGAGCCGTAAACCCTCACTGTGTTGGTGTTGACTGAAGATAATCTTACATAGGGGGCAAGTGTAATCACAATATTGTCACCAACATTTGCATTTAAAGAGTTCATGTCAGGTGACATTCCATAAACGTAGTGCCACTGTGACTGAGCCGGATATAATGGCACCATCAAAAACATTATAACCAGTAAGATTTTCCTTATTGGGGTTTTCATGATGATTATCATTTAGGATTTTGAAATGAAACTTGCTATTCCCTTACAGCAAATTCTCAAATTCCCGGAAACGATTTTCAGGAGGTAATCTTCTGTTGAAGTTAATATCAAGTTCCGCTGAACAGCACCGGAATCGGGAAGGGCTATTGATGAAGCAGTTACAATTGGATAGAAATAATTTGAAGCCAGCTCTTTTTGAATCCGGCCTGCACTTAAATTGTACTACAAAATTATTGCAACCTGCCGGAGGAAGAAACGCATTAATTTATATCCTGAAACATCTGAAAACTTGCAACCGAGATTTGGTACTAATCCTTCATCCGCTTAGGATACAGATAAATACAGATGGAACTTCCTCGTTTGTCTTCCTGAGCGAAGCGCCTGCCCGACCTCTTGCAGGTGAATTGCGGAATGCATATTGCCAGGATGCATTTTGACATTTCAATGGCCAATGGGCAGGCAGGCCTGCAGAGTATAGACTGCTTAAACTCTCTACGGGCAGGCGCGGCGCTCCTCTCTCCCTTCGACAGGCTCAGGGCAGGTGCTCAGGATGACAAAATGTATGATGATTAATGGGAGGATGGTACCTTTAAAACACACAAATAGAATCCCTCACCCAACAACTTCCAGCCCGCACATGAGTGAATGCCCGCAGCCGACAGCTTCAGTGTATGACATCTCAATATTCCTGAGAACAACTGCAACCTGAGGGCCAAGTACACTCGACCAAAAATCCGCTACCGGAAACCTGTCGGAGTTTCTGAAAAGCCATACAAGAAACTTCAAGTCGTCAGACATGTGAGCAATGTCAGCCTCTTCAATAAATCTCTTTATCTTTTCGTCTTTGTGATTGTACAGAGCTCCGAGGATATAGATTACGCGGTTCCATTTGATCTGATAATCAAAGAGCCTCTTCCACACTTCCGGATTAGAAGGTATTAAATCTTTCAGATACATCATATCAAGTTCAAGATGTTTTATCTGTCCTCTGAATCCATAATCGAAAAGACGATTCACCTGATATCTGACTGGAATTCTCTTGCCTGACATCAGACCTGTATCCATATGTCTGCCGACAAACACACTCCTGTCAGTCATAAAGGAGATATTAATCTTTCTACCTGATGACTCAGCGGCACTCTGAATTGTTTTTCTTAACTTTTCAGGGCTCCAGTAACTTGCCAAAAACCATTCTAGGTTCTCTTTCTTCCAGTTAGTATTTGGAATCAAATACGACAATGTGTAAGGAAGCATTTCATCTTGTTTGTTCCAGTACTTTGTCCATTCCGGAGAGTACTTGCCGAGTACATCAAAATACATTACAGAGCCTTTCCTTGCATGAGTGAAAATCTGAGAGAGCAGTTTCTCCAATTGATTTTGATCGAGATGCGAAAGGGAGGAAAAACTAGAGAAGTACATATCGTATGGCTCATGATCCAGGACAATTTTTGGAAGTCCTTCAGTAAGATCTGCTTCTTTAAACTTTACATTTGAATATCGTTTGTAATTTAGCCTGCCCTGCTCAGCCATAGCCTTGTTTACTTCTATACCTAAGTATTCTTTTATGCCGGACTTTGTAAGCAAGAAATCATTCTCGACAGAGTCTTTAGGATTAGCAGGCGGTATCTGTGTGAGAAGCTTATAGCCTTCACCGCTTCCGGAGCCGAGATCAAGAATAGAAATCTTTTTCCCTCCCTTAACTATTTTCTCTAATAAACCCCTGCAATAAACTTTCATGCTCATCTCTTCCCAGAACTTTCTGACGTTGTCTTTCTTTCCGGTAAGTCCGCTTTCGTCGTTCCCGTAAAAACCAAGCGAGACTGCCTTGTCGTAAAATTCACTTCTTCCGACATTCAATTTAATACTCATTTTTCTTTATTCTAAATTTTCAATATAGTGTTGAAGTCTGATGTGTTCGCGGGAACTTGTGTGAATCAAAATGATAAATAACACGGGCGGAAAATATTATTTGACAAGGTTTGATATGTCACGCAACAATATCATTCAAATTAAAAGTTTCACATTCACACTTAAGTAAAAAATAAGTTTTCAATATTCTAAATCGAACAAAAAAAGCCGCGGGAATTTCTGCCCGCGGCTCTCCAAGTTATTGGTAATACTGTTTGGAAATTACTTCACGAGTGTAAGCTTCTTTGTCATGACAGAATTTCCAGATGTAAGAGAGTAGAAATAAATTCCGCTCGAAAGATCAGAAGCGTTCAGACTTACTGTGTAATACCCGGCTTCTTTTACTTCGTTGACGAGTGACTTTACTTCTCTTCCGTTCAGGTCATAAAGTGCAAGTGTAACTTTACCCGGTGCAACTATTTGATAATTTATAGTTGTGCTCGGATTGAACGGATTCGGATAGTTCTGTGCAAGATCAAATGCAGACGGAACACCAATTATGACTTCATTGCTAAGGTCATAGTATTCGAAGTTGCCGTTGAAATCTATTTGCTTCAGTCTGTAATTATAATTTCCTGTTGCAAGATTTCTGTCTGTAAATGAATAGCTCTTCATTTCTGTTGTGGTTCCGTTGCCGTTTACTGATCCAACTTTGCTCCATACGCCGTTTGAACTTCTTTCTACTTCAAAGCGTGAATTGTTTGTCTCGCTTGATGTTGACCAGTTTAGAACAACGCTGCTGTTTGTTATGACTGAAGTGAAGCTAGCCAGCTCAACAGGTAACGGCTCATCTCTCGAAACAACAAGAGCATCTATACCGGCATAATTACTGTTATCACCAAACGGACCCGCATTTACCATTGCATATCTGATTGCAAATCTTGCAGTGATACCGGATGAAGGAGCTGCAAATCCTCTTAATCCCCATGATCCGTCAATTGTATTTAAAAATCTTCCAAGTTCAACCCAGTTTGCATCCTCAGGTAATGAACTTCCGGTTGGATTATACATCACTCTCATTGAATCAGGGAAAGGATTGCCTTGTACTGATCTTTCTCTGAAGAAAATTGAATCTCCTGATACAACGTTAAGCGGAGGCAGTACGAGCCAGTTGTCAATCGGGTTTGCACCTGTAGTTGACTGATAGTTTGATGCCACATATCCGGTATCCGGGCCGTTATAAGCTGCGAACACTAAGTCATTTCCCTGGAACCAAATTGCTGTTACTCCGGGAGGACCACCTCTTCTGTAAATGTTATATCCTCTTCCAATTAGAGCATTTGTATCATTTGCGCCGTCAAAATCATCAGTGTAATACGGAAATCCCGAAACAACTGACGGATTGTTATTGTCAGTTACTACAGTTTCATTTGAAGCAGATGATTCGTTTGTAAATTGCCTTGCACCGTTAGTAGGATTGTCATTTGCAGAAAATCCAAGAAGAACACCAAAGGAAACAACTGCTAACAGAATGTAATTTAGCCTTTTCATTTTTTCAGTTTTTAGTTTGTAAGAAATTGTTTGAAAAGAATTACCGATAACTTGGTAGAACAGACTACTTTGAGTCTGGATCCTGTTGCAAAATGCAGTAAATGATTTTGCCTCCTTTATTGAGTGAAGAAATCTATGGGGTCGAAACAAAATAGTTTTTCAATTACTTGTTTCCAATAGTATTTTGTCGCCACTTCATTTTTTCTTACGGTATTCAAAAGGTCTGAATCATCTCAATCGAAAATACAGACGGATCTAATTTTGTAGATATGAAACGTTTGAGAAATTAAACTCTCCTGAATTCGGACCGCATTGATTCGTCTGCATTCAAATTTGAAGAAATAAAAAAAAGCGGGAAAATTATTTCCCGCTTCATTGGCTATTCAACACTTTTCAAAAGTGCAGATATAATACTTTGGATTTACAAATGGTGTACTTCTACAACATCATGAAAATCAGTCAGATGAGGTTTCTCGAATTCATAGACAAATGGCATCGTAATCTTCACTCCTGCTTCAATGTGGTTTTCAGTTCCGTGCAGCAATTCAAATTCATCACAAGAATTGATTAAAGAGACAGATGTATAACACACTCCCTCAGATACATTGTTATATTCTTTTATCAACTTTAGCTGCACCAACAAATCATCAAAAGCTTCAGTGAAGTTTGCTCCGTGTCCCATGATTATAGTATAAACAGATAAAGGAACCTGTCCAAAAAAAGGACGAGTTACAGATGAAGAGTTTTGAATCGGAGAAGATTCAAATCCCTGCTTTTCACTTTCTCTTTCTTTGTTCTCCCAATCTTCGTAAACTTCTGCAGTGCATGAGACAACGTTTGTCACTTCCCTTACTGAAACTCTGACACTCTGCTTCACTATAAATTCATTGATTCCTGCTTTGCCGGCAATATGAGTTCTTTCAGCAGGACCTAAGTATTCGGTCTTATAAACTTTTGCCGAATGCTCAAAGATTCTCTCATATTCCGATATCCACTTTCCTGCATGTACCAATGCATCATTGTATGCATCCCATGCGCATAGCAATTCTGACTCGTTGTTTCTTTCGTGTGCATAATAAGATGCAGAACCTACAACTATAAAGGTTGAATGCCTGTTAAAGTCAATTATTTCGCTACAACGCCGAAGAAACATCCTGGATGGAAGGACGTATTGATGCGAGTTTCACAATGATTAGCCGATGTTATAGGTGAAACTGCAAATAGTTTCTATGGTGCGAGAACGAAATTCAGATTACAATTTTGCAATTCAAGTATTTCTCATTAGTTGCTCAATTGTTCCGGTATGATTGCCAAATGTAATTTGTCATCTGCAATTTGAAACTCTTACTTGATCTTTATAACTGATACCAGAACTTGTCCGCTCCCCAATGACTTCTTGTTTCTTCCTCTCGACATTTTATTTACAATGACGGCCATTACAAACTGACCTTTCATCATTAAATTCCTTGTGAGTTTGATTCTGTAAGTGCCCGGCAAGATCGGCAGAGTAGGAGCCTCGGCATTGATCTCCTGTACCAAAGCAATATTGATATTGCCAAATCCGAATCCCATTTCATAAACTTTGAAATCGGATTTCTTTAAACCTGTTACCGCCTCACCCGAAGAATCTTTCACTCGGACTGAAATGTACTGGCTGTTCAAAGGCGTTCCGTCTGCTGCAACTTCCCAAGTGCACTCTGCTGAAATAAAAAAATTTTCTTCCATGTGTATTTGCAATTTTTGATTTTTCTAAATTAGTTATTCGAATATGTAATTTAAACAAATTACTTCGAAGAACATTTGTACGAGTTTTCAATCCCAATTCGAGAAATACAGTTGAAGGAAGTCACTAAATAAAACACAAAAATTGCCAATAAATATTATTAGCATAATTACCTCTTTAAGGAAATATCCCGTATTATAGTGTTTTACGATTGCGTCCACTTAAACAGCTCCTTTTCAGCTTTTAGCATAGAATTATGATTGAGGAATTCAAGAATCGGATGTCATTTTCTCATTCTGAATTTTCCGTTTTACACTGCTTTCCATAAACTTCATTGACATTACAGCGCATTAAAACTATATTGTTTGCTTAATTTTTAACCTATTTAACCCATTTTAAGGAGATTTCCGCCTAATCACGGAGTGAAAACTTGAAGAAGAATCTTACCCGAATTGTAATCACAGTTGCACTGATCTTGATGTCCCTCTATTTCCTCTATCCTACTTACAAGGATTACACCTTTGTCAAACAGCTTAAGTCTTTAACAGGTCAGGACAGTACTGATTTTATTGACAAGAATGGCGCTGAGATAACGAATGCCAGAGACAATCGCCTTAAACTTGGTCTTGACCTCCAAGGCGGTATGTACGTAGTTCTCGATGTTGACATAGTAAAACTCCTTGAGGATATGGCTGTAAGAAAGGATGACCAGCTATTAGCTGTACTTGCTGAAGTAAAAGAAGTAACCAAGACCAGTGATGAACTGATATTTGATACGTTTAAAGCCAAGCTTGCAGCAAAGGGCCTTACGTTAAAGAACTATTACGGCGAAACAAGAGATACAGAAAGCGATATTGAGACTAAGCTTTCAGCTGAAATTGACAAATCCCTTGACAGAGCCGTTGAAATTGTTCGAAACAGAATTGACCAGTATGGCGTCGCGGAGCCGCAGATCCAGAAAATTGGCAACAGCAGAATCGTTGTTGAACTTCCGGGAGTCAGCAATCCTCAGGAAGTCAGAAAGCTCCTTGAAGGTACGGCACTTCTTGAATTCAAACTTATCTATGACCCTCAGTCAACCGTAAAGGTCATGGAAGCGATCAACAAAGCAATGGTTGGTGACACTACAACAGTTGCTGATACACTGAAAACAATACCGTCAAGCGATACTGCCAAGAAGGTTTCTGAATCACTTACTGACAGCACCAACAAGTTGAATCCGACTTCGGCAAGCACAAAAGGTGAAACAAGCAAGTTGACCGGTTCACCGGGACAAGACACCAATGCAAAGAACGATGTAAAGAAAGTTGATGTAACAAAGAAACAGGATACCGTTAAAAAGAAGGATACGACAAAAAATGTCAACACAGATACTTCAGTAAAGACTGAAGATACTTCTGTAACTGAAACCGATACCGGCGCGGCAACAGATACTTCTCAAGCTCAGTTATCTGAAGAAGAGTTCAAGGCGAAATTTCCTTTCTTTGCTATGGTTGGACTCAACCAGGAAAGCGGAACTGCCGACGGATATGTAAAGGATTCTGACAGAGATAAGATAGAAAGAATTCTTAACAGAGAAGATGTTAAGGCTGTAATTCCATCTGACATGCAGTTTGCCTGGTCAAACAAGACTTTTGATGCACAGGGTGAAAAGATTCATGTGCTTTATGCAATTAAGAAGGATCCTGAACTTACAGGAAAGGTCATCGTTAATGCAATGGCTAATATTGATCCGACAAGCAATACGCCCATTGTTACAATGGAAATGGATGGCGAAGGATCATCCGACTGGGCAAGGATCACAGGCGCGAACATTAATAAAAGAATTGCAATCGTTCTTGATAACGTGATCTATTCTGCTCCGGTTGTAAGAAGCAAGATCACCGGCGGAAATTCACAGATCGAAGGAATGGCAAATGTACAGGAAGCAAAACTTCTTGAGATTGTTCTCAAAGCTGGTGCGCTCCCCGCTCCTGTCAAGATCATTGAAGAGCGTTCTATTGGACCATCGCTCGGTGAAGACTCAATCAAAGCAGGTGTATCATCATCTATCGCAGCTTTGATACTCGTTGCTTTGTTCATGATTTTCTACTATAAGTTTGGAGGTAGCGTTGCCGACTTTGCCGTTATCATCAACACTCTTATCATTCTTGGCATAATGGCATCACTCAAGGCCACTCTTACTCTGCCGGGTATAGCAGGTTTGATACTCTCGATAGGTATGTCGGTTGATACGAATGTTCTGATCTTTGAACGTATCCGTGAAGAACTTGACTCCGGCAAGCCGCTGAGAACCTCTGTTGATCTTGGTTACAAAAAAGCTTTTTCTGCCATTATCGACTCACACTTTACAAGTATCATCACCGGAATAATTCTGTATCAATTCGGAAGCGGACCGATACAGGGATTCGCTCTGACTCTTATTTTCGGTCTTGTTGCTAACTTGTTTACAGCAATTGTTGTGACACACGTCATCTTCGATATCATGATCGAAAAAGGCAAACACATAAGTTTCGGATAAAAATTAATTGGATAATACTCAACAATAATGAGAATATTTCACAACGCCAACTACGATTTTATGGGGAAGAGAAAGAAGATGTATCTTCTTTCTTCCGCTGTAATCTTGATTGGGTTCATAATACTTTTCGCATTTAAGACAATTCCTCTGGGGATTGATTTCATCGGTGGTACTGAATTGCAGATGCAGTTCAACAATGATGTAAACATCGGAGAGGTTCGTTCTGCAATGGATGAATCCGGTTTTCCCGGCATGGACTGTTTGCAATTGTCTTTTCGCTGTTGGCAATTCTGATCTATCTTGCATTCAGATTTCAGTTTGTATTTGCTGTTGGAGCAGTTATTGCACTGTTTCACGATGTGCTGATTACAATAGCTGCCATTGCAGTTTTTGACTGGATATTTCCGAATCTCCGGCTCGAATTCAACCAATCAATGCTTGCAGCGTTCCTAACGCTAATAGGATTCTCTACTAATGATACTGTTATTGTGTTCGACAGGATCAGGGAGAATATCAAGCTCTTCAAGAATGAAGACATTGAAGAGGTTATGAATAAGAGTATTAATGCTACTCTTAGCAGAACAATAATCACATCAGGACTAGTATTTCTTACAGTTCTTGTTCTGTTCATTTTCGGTGGAGAAGTAAACAGAAGCTTTGCATTTACTTTTGCTGTTGGTATCATTACCGGTACTTACTCATCAATCTTTATTGCAAGTGCAATTGTAGTTGATTGGAAAGAGCGTGAAACGGCGAGATCAAGTGCGAGGAAGCTCAGTAAATCAAAATCTATTTCAACTCCAAAAGTAAAGAAAGCCAGTGCCTGAGAACAGCATAAGATATTCTGAATCTGAAGGCAGGAAGACTGCAATGGTTCTCGTGAGTGAAGAACTTGTCGGTCTCAGCTATAAAGGTAATCTGAGCGAACTTGTTAAGACAGAGATCACACAAGGAACAAATGATTTTGCTTTCGACTTGTCCGGTTTGAGATCCATCAATAGCGCAGGCATCGGAATTATTATCGGTTGCAGGAAAGCTATTGTTGCAAATGGCGGTTCACTGAAACTTGAGAACGTCAACGATAAGATCACTGATATTTTCAAACTCACAAAGATCGACGGACTTTTTGGTTTAGGGAAATAAAGCTATTCGAAAAAATAAATTCTAAAGATCTTCATTTCACTTAAAAAGAGATGAAGATTTTTTTATGTTCAAATCAAATTCAAACATAACATGATTACAGTACTTGTTGGTCTTCAATGGGGTGACGAAGGCAAAGGCCGCATGGTTGATTACCTTGCAGGCAATGTTGATATCGTTGCCAGATATCAGGGTGGCAACAATGCAGGACACACTGTTGTAAACGAGTTTGGTGTCCACAAGCTTCATCTTATTCCATCAGGAATTTTCTATCCTGATGTGATAAATGTTCTCGGACCCGGAATGGTGGTGGATATTGAGGCGCTGGTTACAGAATTGGACGAACTGTCATCATCTGGAATAGACACAAGCAATGTCAGAATTTCTGATCGCGCAACAATCACTTTCCCTTTCCACAGACTTGAGGATAATCTCGAGGAAGAGCGTCTTGGAGGCGCTGCATTCGGCTCAACGAGAAGAGGAATTGCATATGCATACGGCGAAAGATATATGAAGAAAAGTATCATGATAGGTGAACTCCTCTATCCTGATTCATTGAAAGAAAGGATCAAAGGGCTTGTTGAATGGAAGAATCTGTTCTTCGAAAAAGTTTACGGTTCGGATGAGAAAGTAAGTTTTGAAGAAACGATGAACTGGCTTTCGAAATACGGCGACAAGATCAGAAAGCACATCTGCGATACAACAGAACTGATGGAATCTGCGGCTTCGGCCGGCAAGGATATTTTGTTTGAGGCGCAGCTTGGATCATTGAGAGATATTTACTTTGGAATATATCCTTTCACTACTTCCTCGAGCACACTTGCTTCATTCGCTCCGGTCGGAGGTGGATTATTCAACAAGAGAATTGACAGGATACTGGGGGTCATGAAATCATTTTCAACATGTGTAGGAGCGGGACCTTTTGTTACTGAGATGCCGGAAGAAGAAGCCGGGAAGATGCGAGAGATTGCTTACGAATTCGGAGCATCAACAGGAAGACCCAGAAGGATAGGACAATTTGATGCAGTGGCGTCCAGATACGGTGCACGCGTTCAGGGAGTTGACGAAATAGCAATGACTAAACTGGACAGCCTGTCAGGGCAGGAAAATCTGTTGATCTGCACTGAGTATGAAATTGATGGTAAGAAAACGGGAGACTTCCCTATTTCCGCCGCTCTCCAAAACGCGAAGCCGAAGTACATTGAGATGAATGGTTGGAAAGAAAATATAACCGGAATCAGAAATTTTGACAAACTTCCTGATGAGGCGAGGAAATACGTTTTGAAGATTGAAGAACTTGTTGGCTATCCAATCAAATATGTGTCAGTTGGTCCCGAAAGAGAAAGTCTGATTGTAAGATAATATTCAGTTTTTATCTTCGGTTGATTTTAGCGTAACATCATTTTCGATATTTGTACTTGTTTCAGGAACAATGCCCGTAACAGGAGCAACAAAATTATCACTTGGTTGCACCGGATTCTTATTTGATTTCTCGCTGTCCTTATCTACCAAAGCATCGAATGAAATTTTCCCTGCTCCGGAGATCAATGTTGCCACAGCACATGCAAGAAAAATGAAATTGTAGCTGAATGGCAACTCGCTATGCCAAGGTCCGAGCACAAGAAGGAAACTTATACTCATTATTGCAATGAAGAGGCTGGTAATGGGAGTGAAGAGACCAATAATGTACAAGGCTCCAAACAGCAATTCCATGAACGGCAAAATAAAAGCAAGCACAAACGCAAGATTGTCATCCATCTTCCCTACCTGTTGAACACTCTCAATGAATTCCTTTAAGTTAAAAACTTTCTTTGCGCCCGCAAGAAGGAACATGCTTCCCAGTGCAAGTCTTATTATCAGCAAACCAACATTTGCGCTGTTTCCCGCTTTGAAAAATATTTTCATATCTGCTTTAATTTGTTCTGCATTAAATTAAGTATGTTAAATCTTTTAATCCATTTGATTTTTGATTCCAATAAATTAGGGAAAGTAAAAATGCCTGCCGGTTCATTAATTATTTCTCACAAGTCTTACATACAAAAAGTTATGATGATAAAATTGATTAGTATAGAGTAAAGCGACAGTGTGATATTAAAAAGTGTACTGACTGCATAATTGAAGTTGAGGGGAAGTATCAATATCTTTGCCATAACAAAACATCAGATGGATCCATTATCAAGAAAGTCAGTGAAGAAGATGCCGATGGTCAAATGGTTTGACCCTGCTCAACTCATAAGTACAGGCATCAGAGTTGTTATATCAACATTCATAGGTGAGCAGTCAGATCGAAGAATCATACAAGCCCTCTCGACAGTGAAGGAAGATTACTTTGACTTTACTTATCATTACAAAGATTTTGACGGCTCGCATTTACTTGATCAGTCAAGAGAGAGATCTGAAATGTGGATAGATTATATCTGCGATACAGGCGACGGCTGGAACTCCACATACGGCGTAGCGTATTATGCTTGCGCTCACAACCTTGAATTGACAAATACTTCCGGCAAATCAGACAAGCGCTACAATACAAAGCGCGGTGATATACTTGTATTCGGTGGTGATGAAGTGTATCCTACACCCAGCAAGAAGAACTATACGGACCGACTGGTGACTCCTTTTGAGAATGCATTTGGAGACGACAACCCGATAGAACATCCGTATGTATTTGCTATTCCGGGTAATCATGATTGGTATGACGGGCTCTCGGCTTTTTCAAGATTATTCTGTTCAGATCTTAATCCTCATTTTGCAGGATGGCATTCCCGTCAGAGGAGAAGTTATTTTGCATTAAAGCTTCCCGGCAATTGGTGGATACTTGGTTCTGACGGGCAATTGCAATCAGATATTGATACACCTCAACTCGAGTATTTCCGAAGTGTTTGCAATAATCATATGCAAAATGGTGACAAAGTTATTCTATGCATTTCTCAGCCAAATTGGATCTATGCTCACAAGTATAAAAAGTATGGCGAAGAATATGATGAGAGCGATCTTATTTATCTTCAGCAGGAGATCCTTGCGAAAAAGAATGTGGACATAAAGGTTTATCTATCCGGAGACTATCATCACTATAGAAGACATGAAGAACTGAGGAGAGACGGCAAGTCACCTGTTCAGAAAATTGTTGCAGGAGGGGGCGGAGCATTTCTGCATCCTACACATGACATTGACGTTTCAGTGATCTCAGAAAATTATGGCATTGACAAGAAATCAGGCAGAAAATTTGCATTGAGAGAATCCTATCCGGATCCGAAAACATCTAAGAATTTGACGTTCAGAGACCTGCTGTTTCCTGTGATAAATCCGGCCTTTGGAATACTAACGGCAATAATGTACTTGTTTACAGCGTGGCTGTTAAGTTCATCAATTGATTTTAAGATCCCGCAGAATCTGGGCGAAGCATTTGTCTTTGCCGCTGAGGCCTTCTTCAGGAACCCTCTTGCGGGCGCGTGGCTGTTATTACTAATCGGTGTATTTATTTTTTTCACAGACACACATTCCATTATATACCGGTGGGTAGGAGGTTTTTTCCATGCCTTGACTCATATAAATATGATATTCTATGTAACTTTGTTTGGACTATTTGTTGGACAAATACTTTTTCCAACGCAAGGTTACTTAATGTATTTGTTCATTATGGCAGTTGTATTTATCGGTGGCTGGATTATTGGGTCATTTATTTTTGGGCTTTACTTGTTCATCTCACAGTATTTTTTTGGGCGACATAATGAGGAATCTTTTTCAGCAGCAAGAATTCAAGATTACAAGAATTTCCTAAGGCTTCATATTTCAAAAGACGGGTCGCTTACCATATACCCAATCAAGATTTTCAAAGTCCCGAGAAAGTGGAAGAACAGAACTAAATCTTATACGGGCAAAACAAACTCTCTTATCATTCCTCTTGATGGAACAAAACCCGAACTCATCGAAGATCCTATTATATTGAAGTACTAGATGTAGCAGATAAAAAGTCTCCTAACTGCATTCATTCCTATTCATTGTCTTATGCATTAACTTAGTATAGACAACAACTGATGCCGAATAACTCTAAGCGAAGTGCGTGCATTGACACTTTCAATTTTCCACTTTCAATTTTCCATTTTCAATTTTCCATTTTCAATTTTCCATTTTCAATTTTCCATTTTCAATTATGTCAAATTATCATAACGTACAATCAACCACTTGAAATCTGAATTACTGAAAGAGAGTTCGCACAGGAGGTCGCTTTCCCGGCATGTTACAACATAGTGATGCTCGAAACCTTCTCGTACAGGTAACTTCCAGCTCTGAAGCATTTCAGTGACTTTATAAACTCTTCCGCGCCATTTGAATTTCACTATGCTTGGATGCAATCCCGAGTAATATACTATTACATCAACAGGTTCGAATACCGAATTATTATTCATACTCTATATGTATTTAGTTACCATAATAATTTATGGTAAGCAAATACAATAAGCAACTTATAAAAAAAATTGGCTCGTCAAATTTTATAAGACATTAAATGATGAATTGAAACCCGAATGGATTTCAATCAAGGCAAGATCAAAAGATCCTTGCTTTCTGTTGACAATTTCTAATCTGTAAAAACTTATACATTTGAATGAATTTTTATAAATAAGGCATAATAAGGACTTGAAAAAAGGTAAGTATAAATTTATTTTGCAACCATTGCGGGAATAGCTCAGTTGGTAGAGCGCAACCTTGCCAAGGTTGAAGTCGCGGGTTCGAGTCCCGTTTCCCGCTCTCGTTATTTATGCACGGATATTGGGCGTGGTACCCAAGTGGCTTAAGGGGAAAGTCTGCAAAACTTTTATTCATCAGTTCGAATCTGATCCACGCCTCATTCTTCTCGTCTGCCCAGAGTCATCCAAAGCTAATACTAAATTAGAAATTAAGAATTAGAAATTAAAAATTGAGGATTATTAGCTCTGCAATAACTGCCCCAAAGACAATTCTAAAGTGAATACTCTATTCTTCATTTCTTCCTGAAATCTCTGTACTTCTTGCTTCCTCCAAAATAGACTATAAGCGCAACAACAAGATGTATCCAAAACCAAGGCGAATCAGTTCCAAGATTTTGTGCAATATATATAAGCACAAGCACTCTCGGGAGAAAGATGGTCAGCAGAAAATCGCCAATCCATGGTAGCGTGTTGAAAGGTATCTGAAGAAAAAAGTAATAAATTACAAGAGTTGTACGCGGCAGAAATAGGCTTATTACAAGAAATGCAGTGTCCATTCTTTTTTATTGCAAATGAACAAATCTGAAGAACAAATTCAAGATAATTTGACTCTAAAAGAATCGGATGGCATCAAACATTGAGATGCCATCCGAAGCAATAACTGATTATGATATCCTGTTCACAAGGTCTACTACTCTGCAACTATAGCCCCACTCATTGTCATACCATCCCACAACTTTTGCAAGATTTCCTTTGCTCATAGTTGAAAGCGCATCGAATATGCAGGAATATGAACTTCCCACAATATCAGTTGAAACAATTGGGTCTTCAGTATATTCCAAAATTCCTTTGAGCTCATTTTCGGAAGCACTCTTCATAGCAGCATTTATTTCTTCCTTCGTTGCATCTTTCTTAAGTACGCAAACAAAATCTGTTAACGAACCATCAGGAGTCGGAACCCGCAGTGCAAAGCCGTCCAACTTGCCTTTAAGATGAGGAAGAACTTCTCCGACTGCTTTTGCAGCTCCGGTTGAAGTAGGAATGATGTTCATTGCGCCCGCCCTGGCTCTTCGCAGATCTTTGTGCGGCTGATCAAGAAGTCCCTGATCATTTGTATATGAGTGAATTGTTGTCATAAATCCTTTGTCAATTCCAAATGCATCATCAAGAACTTTTACCATCGGAGCAAGACAGTTTGTTGTACAGGATGCATTTGAAATAATCTTCATTTCCGGCTTCAGCACAGAATCATTAACACCCAAAACTATTGTAGCATCAAGCGCATCCTTTGCAGGTGCTGTGAGAATTACTTTCTTTGCGCCTCGGTCAATATGAATCTGAAGTTTTTCTTTTGATGTGAATACTCCTGTAGACTCAATTACAACATCAGCTCCGGTCCAATCTAGTTTTGTCGGATCTTTTTCTGCCGTGATCTTAATTTCATCACCGTTTACCGTCATTCCGTTTTCAGAAACTTTTACTTCACCGTTAAACCTTCCGTGAATGGAATCATATTTGAATAAGTGCGCAAGTGTCTTACTGTCTGTAAGATCATTTATTGCAACTATATCAAACCCTCCTAATGCCAGCATTCTTCTTACTACAAGCCTTCCAATTCTTCCAAATCCATTGATCCCTACTTTGAGTGCCATTTATCCTCCGTGAACCGTTTTGTTTTATTAATTTAGCAAATTACTCAATGAAGTTCTGAGTTTCAATTTAGATTTTATTGGTTGATGAAGAAAGTTCACTCCCAAAATGACATCAATATGATCCAACTAATTTCTTTTTATTGAGAAGTGTTTTCCATATGAATCAGTGCGTGAAGTGAATTGCAAAACTAATTCGAATTGAGAATCTTATTTTACACACTGCCGTACAAACAAAAAAATCTAAATGAATCAAATGCAAAATAAATCTGAGGCTTCGGTTCTCTTGAGTGTTTATGAGAATGTGAGAGGATTAACCAAGTTCTTCATAAGCAAACTGGGAGACACGGATATAAATCAAATATTTGAAGTAAACGGTATTAAACTGAATACTATACAATGGTTGATTGCACATTTGGCCTGGACTGAGAATGAGCTCATAGTCAAAGCTGTTGGGAATGATGACATCAATTTGCCGTGGTTGGAGGAATATGGGTTTGGCTCAGTTCCTGCTGAAATCAAGACAAGGCCCGATCTTGAGACTCTTCTGAAAGTTCTTGACAGTACACATCAAAGGGCAGTCAAAATTCTGAGCGGACTAACTGCAGAGGATCTTGACAGTGATAATCATCTAAATTTTTCATTTGCCGGATCAAAATGCAAGCGGAATCTAATAATTCACGCTATAAGGCATGAACCTATGCATATTGGTCAACTGACATGGGCGATGAAACTCAGTGACATCAAGACTTTTTAAACTTGGCTCTTCTTTATCAAAAAGCATTCAATTGTATTTATTATTGCAATTAAATGAGCCAAAACTATTAATTTTCCGTAAAAAACTGCGGGTTTCACTTCATGTTTAAATTGATTTTGCCTGCAGGATTGGCTATTTTGAGCCTCATCAAAGTAAATCAACAACCAAAATCGATTAATGGCAACTACTTCAGACCTTAAGAACGGCATAATAATTAATTTCAATAACGATCTTCATTCCGTAGTTTCAGTAGAGCACAGAACTCCGGGAAACCTCAGGGCTTTTTTTCAGGTCAAACTTCGAAATCTCAAGAACGGAAAGACAATTGAAAACCGTTTCCGGTCAGGAGAGGAGATTCAAATAGAAAGACTTGAATCAGGTGATTTTCAGTTCTTATATAAGGATAATGAAGACTATGTGTTTATGGACAGTGAAACTTATGATCAGGTAACAATTTCGGGTGATATTATCGGGAAGAGTGGAAGTTATCTGAAAGAAGGCGAAATAATTCAGATCTTATCACATAATTCAAAACCACTGTCGGCTGAAGTTCCTCCGCATGTTTATCTTAAGGTAGTGACCGCACCCCCGGGAGTAAAGGGTGACACGGCAACAGGCGCTTCAAAGCAAGTCGTAGTTGAAACAGGCGCAACCGTAAATGCACCGCTTTTCATTAATGAAGGCGATGTGATAAGGGTAGATTCAAGAACAGGCGAATACATTGAAAGGGCAAAGGCCTGAACCACTTTCTTCAATATCAAAACAAGAATTAACTATGAAAATGGATATCAACTATCTGAAAAGGATAATAAAACTTCTTGATTCAAGCGGAGTTGCAGAACTGGAAATTGAAGAAGAAGGAACAAGATTGAGATTGTCTAAACCCAGGCCGAAGATAACTGCAGGCATGTCTCCTATAAATTCTGTTCCACAATTCGTCCCACAAGTATTGCCATTGGATATCCAAACCATCAAGGCCGCTGATCTGAAAAAAGATGAACTCAGTACAGATGCACCGAAAAGTGAAAACATTTTCGAAGTGAAATCACCAATGGTAGGAACTTTCTACAGAGCGCCTTCTCCCGATGCAGATCCTTATGTGAATGTAGGAAGCACCGTATCTCCGGGAGTAGTTCTATGTATAATCGAAGCGATGAAATTAATGAACGAAATTGAATCAGATGTTTCAGGAAAAATTGTAAAGATACTTGTCGAAAACGGACAACCCGTTGAATACAATCAGCCGCTTTTTCATATTGAGAAGTTCTGAAGATTTCAATACAGAACATACTCACACAAGAAGCCTGCCAATAATTCTACAATGATAAAAAAACTACTCATAGCTAACAGGGGCGAGATTGCCCTCAGAATAATCAGAACGTGCAAAGAAATTGGCATCAAGACAGTGGCAGTATATTCTGATGCGGATAAAGATTCTCTGCATGTTAAGTTTGCCGATGAGGCCGTTTGCATTGGCGGATCTGCATCAAAGGAGAGCTATCTCAATGTGCCGAGAATTCTTTCGGCAGCATCGATAACTAATTCAGATGCGATTCATCCCGGTTATGGATTCCTTGCCGAGAATGCAGAGTTTGCGGAGATTTGCATAGATTCAAAATTAAATTTTGTAGGACCATTGCCTGAAATGATTACCTCGATGGGCAATAAATCCTTTGCAAAGGATACAATGAAAGCCGCCGGAGTCCCGGTTGTTCCGGGAAGTGATGGTGTAATTCACAATATTGATGAGTTGCGCGAAGTTGCAGAGAGCATAGGATATCCTGTAATGATAAAGGCTTCAGCCGGTGGCGGAGGCAAGGGAATGCGGATCGTAAGAGATGCTGACCAACTCGAGAACGCTTTTGTCACTGCAAAGAATGAAGCGCAGAGTGCATTCGGAAATGATGACGTATATCTGGAAAAGTTTGTTGATAAGCCACGTCATGTTGAGATACAAATACTTGGAGATAAACATGGTAATATAATTTCACTTGGGGAAAGAGACTGCTCAATCCAAAGACGACACCAAAAATTGATAGAAGAATCTCCGTCACCGGTTATTGATGAAGCAACAAGAGAAAAAATGTCTGCTGCAGCAATACTTGGAGCAAAATCAGTAAACTACCTTGGTGCAGGAACTATTGAATTTCTAGTTGATGCGAACAAGGATTTCTATTTCATGGAGATGAACACGCGGATACAAGTAGAGCATCCTGTGACTGAAATGATAACAGGCACTGATCTTATACGCGAACAAATCAGGATTGCAAACGGTGAGAAGATAACTAAGAAGAAAATAAGAATGAGTGGTCATTCCATCGAATGCAGAATTAATGCGGAAGATCCGGACAATGGATTCCGTCCCTCGCCCGGAATGATCACAGCTTTTAATCAGCCCGGAGGACCGGGAGTAAGAGTTGACACTCATTGTTACACAGGATATAAAATACCGCCGTTCTATGATTCTTTGATCGGCAAGCTAATTGTACATGCAGACACCAGAGAAGAAGCGACCAAGAAGATATTGAGAGCTTTGGACGAGTTCATTGTTGAGGGAATAAAAACAACAATCCCATTTCACCAGATGATCATGACCAACGAAAGTTTTCTTTCGAATGACTATGATACTGGATTTATAGATAATCTCAAAAAAGGTGAATAAAATCAGAATCATCATGGCGGGTACCAATGTTCAACTTCTAACATTTATATTTTTTTCAATTCTCTCGTTTCAACAACCTGGCTATTCACAGGATACAACCAATCCCCCCGAAAATATCAAATCAACAGATACTATTTCAAATGGCTTGCAGATTGACACTGTTGTTCAGCAAAATGTTCAATCAGTACAATCGGTGATTGATACTGTTAAGTCTGTTGATTCTTTGATGGCTGAAAAGACTCCTGAGAACGCAATGACTAACACAAAGCTGTTCATCTATATTTTGCTTTCAGTTCTTGGCCTGACGCTTTTCTTCTTCATATTTGTAATCACATTGTTCAAGACTTTTCACAAGAAGAAATCTACAAGGCAATCACTTCTTCTCAGCTGGAATCTGTTCTTCATTGTTACAATCATTTGGCTTTTCATTGTTTGGGGTCTCGTTGCAGGTTTCTGGACAGTAGCTTCTTTCATGATTGTGATGATTTTTCTGTTTATAATTAGTTTGATTATGACTATAATCGCGCTCAAATCAAAGTAATTTTGCACTTTTTTTGCCCACAAAGCAAATTTTTTCACAAATAACTAACCAGTTTATCATGAGTAAGCACTATGCTTTAATCCTTGGAGCTTCGAGTGGGTTCGGAAAAGCGATTTCATTGGCACTCGCTGGAGATGGCGTTGGTATTCTGGGAGTTCATCTTGACAGGGCAAGTACAAAGCCGGATGTAGATAAGATCATAGATGACATTAGAGCAAAAGGAGTTGAAGCACATTTTTTCAATGTTAATGCCGCAGATGCCGGTAAGCGATCCGAAGTAATTGCAGAAGTAAAGAAAATTATTGCTAATGCCGGTGATGATGCTACAATAGAAGTAATGGTACATTCATTAGCTTTCGGAACTCTCAAACCTCTCATTGCTGATGATCCGAACGAAGCTGCCAATCAGAAGCAAATTGAAATGACACTTGATGTGATGGGAAACAGTATTGTTTACTGGACTCAGGAATTGATAGTAAACAAACTGATGAAGCGAGGCGGAAAGATCTATGGAATGACTTCTTCAGGAGGTTCACGACAGATAGATCACTATGGTATTGTCTCAGCCGCAAAGGCCTGTCTCGAGTCATATGTAAGGCAGCTTGCTATGGAGTTAGGAAGCAGGGGTATTGCCGTGAATGCGATCCGTGCAGGAGTTACAGATACTCCCGCATTGAGAAAAATTCCGAACAGTCAGAAGATCATAGACAATGCATTGCAAAGGAACCCCGACAAACGACTTACACAACCTCATGAGATAGCCGGCTTCATTATAGACAATTACAAGAACGATTCCCACTGGATGACCGGTAACATTATCAATCTCGACGGTGGAGAAAGCGTTGTAGAACTCTGATCCTCATCACAAAAAATATTCCAAACACTAACGCGTTAATGGAGGTAGATTGAGCACCCAAAGCAATATGGAAAACCCGGGACTCATTATGGATCTGGCTGTAAAAGAAAAGCTGGATCTGAAGACTCAGGAACTGATGCCGACCATAATTATTGGTTTGGGCGGCACCGGCAAAGAAGTCATGCTGAGGCTAAGAAGACAATTCGTAGAAAAGTACGGCTCCATCCAGGAATTTCCTATACTTTCATATCTGTACATTGACACCGACAATGCACCATCAGAAGAAAGCGGCATTGCGCGGGAAAGGGATTATCTTATTAATGAGATTGATTTCCAACCTTCCGAAAAGATCTTTAATCCGGTAAATCCATCTGATTACATATACAGAATTCAGGATGTACCCCATGTAAAAGAATGGCTCAGTACAACCGGCGAAATTGCAAAGCTGGGTACGATGAACACCGGAGCCGGCCAGATAAGACCTGCAGCACGCCTTGCGTTCTTTCATAACTATGACGAAATAGTTGCAAAACTTACATCAGCGAAATCAAGGATCACAGATTCAAAGTCGATCAATCAGGTAAAGGACATTCATAAGATCAAGAATGTCAATACTGACAAAGTGAATGTTTATGTAATCACATCTGTAAGCGGC
This sequence comes from Ignavibacteria bacterium, assembly GCA_016704345.1. GTDB lineage: Bacteria > Bacteroidota > Ignavibacteria > Tepidaquicellales > Tepidaquicellaceae > JADJAH01. Next base: position 28,478 of record JADJAH010000018.1, read on the forward strand.
GGAACAGGTTCCGGTATGTTGCTTGACATGGGTTTTCTTATCAGAAGCATATTCAGAAATCAGGCGGTCTCGTCTTGTTATATTGTTCTTCCGAAGATCTATCAATCATACGGCAAAGAAAGAGTTTTCGCTAACGGATATGCAGCTCTAAAAGAGTTTGAATATTACAATCTGAAAAACCCATTCGAAGTATCCTGGAAGAAGAATGAACATCACAAATTTCAGCCCGGAGTTTATGATGACACATACATCATTGACGGAGAGAATGCAAAGAATTTGTCATTGTCTGATCAGAACAACAAAGACATTTACAAAATGCTTTCAGATACGATCTTCAATGACTTTTCAAATTCCGATTTTGCAAATTATAAAAGAGGCGTTAGAGTAAATCTCGTACAGTATAAACAGCGTTTATGGCCGGATGACAACTCTATAACCGACAATACATTTTCAAGAAAATATTCAAGTCTCGGGCAGGCAACCATATCTTATCCAATTGACAGAATTGTGATTTCGTGTGCATATAAACTGTGTGAAGAGATAGTGAATTATTATCTCACATATGCAGAGGGTTCACAAAGTGAAGTCGATAATTATCTGATCAACGAATTTCTGCCGGAGCTTGGTTTGCTTGAATCCAAGAACAAATTTCAGTTACTCGATTCACTTTACAGAAGCGGCGAGAAGTCATCTATACAATCCAACATAAAAAGCTTCCTGACACAATTACAAAATGATCTTGTTAGCGGAAAGCGCGGATCAAACTGGTCTTCTTACTTACTTAGCGAAAAGATGAAGTTTGATACAAACTTCAAAGATGATAGTGATGTCAGCAGGCAAGGTATGTTTATGTCGCAGATCTTTTCCAACAGGTCCGGCACTATAACAGGCATAGTGGGAGACAGGGAGCGCAATCACATAGGAGCACTCGAGAAAAAGATCAATGGACTCGTCAATGACTCTACACGCGGTGTATTTTATGCCATCAATCTTCTTAGAAGACTGCAGTTTGTATTGACTGACGGCAACTTTGATTACATCCCTAAGTATGAGAAAGAGATCAAAGATCTGCAGACAGTAGTCACCAGGCTTGATGCGGATTTCCGGAAGCAGTTTCAGGAATTGAAGGAAGATGAAACGCGCTCAAAGTTGAACGTGCTTCGTAAGACAGCCATGACAGGCACTTTAGAGAAGGCATTGTCAATCATGGAAGAGTATTACAATGCAATGGTCAAGCTGAAGTCACGATATTATGCAAGAGAAATTTGCCTTAGAATTTTAGCGTTGATAGAGACCAGGGAGAAGTCGGCAACCGATAAGATCATCTCTACAGGACTCATCGCCGACCTGAACAAGCTCACAGGCAATCTTGGAGTATTAAAGAATAACTTCAGAAGAAAATACAACTACTTCATCACCAAGCAGGAAACAAGTTTCAATATGCAGGTCTATGAGCCGGATGAAGTTGAAAGCGAATATTACAATCACTATATCGGAACCGGTGCGGCAGAAACCGAGAAGATTAGTAATCTTTCAAACCGTCTGCTAAAAGAACTGGGTGCCTCAGATGTAACTGACATAGTGAATATTCTGCGTGAGCGTGATGCGCAGATAATAGAAAACAAGATGCTTGCATTTGCAAGGAAGCAATTTGACGGTATTAAAGAAGACTACAACATTACTGAGATGCTGTTTGAAAAGGATCCTATTCGCAGTGAATCAAAAATAAGGGGCATGTTGAACCAGGCATTCCCGTGGATTAGAACAAGAGAAATTCCTGGCAGCTTCAAGCTTGATGAGTCTGCCAAAAAATTTTATATCGGTATTAAAACTGACAGTCCTTCGTTTAAGAAATTTCAGAATCTTATTCAGTCTATTGCAGGTTCTACGGTTGAGTTCAAAGACTCTGCAGATAATTCATGCATAACCTTTTATTCCGAATGGGCGGGCTTCCCTCTTTTTTACTCTTATACAGTTGCGGAGGAAATGAAGCCTTACTACAAGCATCTTTCGCAGAATCACAATGTTGATCTCCACATAAATAAGAATTATTTTATCTATCACGATATTATTCCGCTCAACGATGAAGAAAGAGTACGTCTCGACGAAGCTTACAAAGCTTATCTGATGGGATTGATATTTGGAGTATTTGATATAATACCTGAGACCGAGTCATCCAAAGCTATCTACAAATACACTAAGCAAGAAGGCATAACTGTAAAACGAGTTGAGCAGCTCGGAGTTGAATCACGGTTGGTGAACAGACTGTTTGAAGAACAGGGTAAGGATGCTTTGCGATACAGGATATTGAAGGATGCTGAAGAGATTCAAGCCAAATTTTTTAAAGCTAACAGACTTGCAGAGATGCTCGCCATCTATGAATATTATTATGATGAAATATACAAGCCTTCGGAAATTGAAATGTCGGGTGATGCGAAGAGAAAAGTAGAAACGTATCAGTACAAGATTCTCAGAAGTCTTTCAAAAGAAATAGAAGATAAGATCTCAAAACTTGAAATGCCGGATTTTGAAACTCAGGTAGTTAGAATGAAAAATCATCCTGAAGATATTTCAAGCTTGGTTGGTGATGGTCTGAAACGGGTTCTAAAAGTTGATGAGATACTGAAAAAAGAAGATGAAACTTCATTGCTAACATCTAAACATACAGACGTTGATGCACCACATAATCCGGGAGTTTCAAAGAGCAAACTGAAAGAATACAAAGAAGCGCTTGAGGAAGGTCTGATAACTGCAGAGGAATATGAGAAAGCTAAAAGAGAATTTTTAGGAGCGAACAACTGATGCCAACATACGAATACAAATGCAATAATTGCGGGCACACTTTTGATGTGTTGCAATCAATGAAAGAAGAAAAACTTAAGAAGTGTCCGGAGTGCGGAGAAGATACATTGCAGAGACTGATTGGTTCGGGTGCTGGATTGATTTTTAAAGGTAGCGGGTTTTACCTGACTGACTACGCAAAGAAGGACAGCGGCGCAAGCAATTCGGTGAAGAAAGATGTTAAGAAAGATACAACAACCAAAGAATCATCGGAAGCGAAAACCGAGAAAACTGAGACTTCTAAAGAACAAACTCCGGCTCCAAAAGCTGCGGATTCAAAAGATAAAAAAGAATAGCCGACTATTCTTTGGTTCCCTGCAAATATCTGTCGAGATTAAAACTTTCTCCAAGATAGTATTTTCTGACCAGTTCATCTTCTGCCAGTTCCTTCGCATTTCCTGACCGGAATATTTTCCCATCAATAAGAATGTAAGCTCGATCTACGATTGACAAAGTCTCATGTACATTGTGATCTGTAATCAGAATACCAATGCCTTCCTCCTTCAAGCCGTGAACAATCTTCATGATCTCTTCGGAAGCTATGGGATCAATTCCTGCAAACGGTTCATCAAGTAATATGAACTTCGGGTCTGATGCAAGGCATCTGGCAATTTCAGTTCTTCTTCTTTCACCGCCTGAAAGTACATACCCTTTTGATGCTCTCACTTTTTCCAGTCTAAACTCTTTTATCAGCTTCTCCCTTATTTCAATTCTTTCATCTTTTGAAATATCTCTAAACTGAAGCACTGACATGATATTATCTTCAACGCTCATCCTTCTGAATACAGACGGCTCTTGCGGTAGATATCCTATGCCAAGTCTGGCTCTCTTATACATCGGAAGACGTGTGATCTCCTCCTTGTCAAATTCAATTTCACCTTCATTGGGACGAACAATTCCGCAGATCATATAAAATGTTGTGGTCTTTCCGGCTCCGTTTGGTCCCAGCAATCCTACTATCTCACCTTGTTTAAGACTCAGTGATACATCGCTGACCACTCTTCTTCTCTTGTATTCCTTTACAAGACCACTTGCCTTGAGTTCACTTATCACTTATGAAATTTGTCAGTAATTCTTTCTGATTATTCTGATCATGTCTTCCACAGCCTTATGAAGACCGGTAAATACTGCTCTTGAAATAATTGAATGTCCAATACTCACTTCCTGAATTTCAGGTATGTTTACTACGGGAAAGATGTTTGAGTAGTGGAGTCCATGTCCGGCAGTAACAATTATTCCCTGTTCAGAGGCCATTCGTGCGACTGCACCAATACGGCTAAGCTCAAGCAGTACATCTTTTTCGGTTCTCATATTGGCAAACCGTCCCGTGTGCAATTCAATAATTTCAGCGTTCAGTTCTATCGCTTTGTCAACCGCGGCAGGATTTGGGTCAATGAACAAACTGACTTTTATATCCTTTGAGTGCAGTTCTTTGATAACATCACTCAATCTCGAATTATCTGATGAAAGATCCAAGCCGCCTTCAGTCGTAAGCTCCTGGCGCTTTTCAGGAACAAGAGTAACTAGATCAGGAAGAATCTCAATCGCAATCTTTACCATTTCATCCGTACCGGCCATTTCAAGATCCAGCTTAGTATTTACTATTTCTCTTAAGAGCCGTACATCTCTGTCATTGATGTGTCTGCGGTCTTCCCTTAAATGGCAAACTATTCCATCCGCTCCCGCAAGTTCACAGATTCCTGCGGCAACTACCGGATCAGGTTCATTCTCACCTCTGGCTTCCCGTAATGTTGCTACATGGTCAACGTTAATTGAAAGTTTCATGGTATTATCTTTATCAATTAGAAAAACAGTTTTTGCAATGCACCTACATCAAGCGGCTGCTTCACAGACCTTAAGATTGACAATGAATCAATGGCAATCATTACAATCCAATGTAGAATCCAGCAGTAAATAAATGATCCGCTTCTCAATGCCTGTAAGCCGAGAATGATGCCGGCAAAAATTGAAGCAAAGAGCTCGAGTTCGGGCTTGCCTTTATGCAAAATAAAGAACGGTATCATCTGTATAAATACTGAATAGTATCCAAACTTAGGCTTGAGTCCAAACAGCATGAACCCTCTCCAAAAGAATTCCCATCCAAGCATGTATATGAGTATGCATGTCTCATACAAAATAAAGTTACCTGTGCTTTCACTGACTCTTTTGCCACCCTGCGGATATGCATTTAAAAACTCCTTTGATCCGGAAACAATAAAAACGATGACCAGCATTACTGCAAGAAATACCAATGAAGTAGCTATGCCAAATTTCTTGTCACCCAACGTAAATCCGTAATCTCTTAAAGTCCAGCTTCTTAAGCTCGTTCAGTAAAATTGCCCACTCTGACTTAAGATAATTTATCAATTGTTGTTCAAAGTTTTTTCTTAATTATATACTGCAGTTTCTGCGGCTCTGATTTGAGAAGATTTGTTTCATCAGGAATGGCAACTTCAGGGACAACAAATCCAAGCGTATCACTTTCAATTGTTTCAAAATTTACAGAAGCTGTTATTTCCAACGGAGATATTCCGGCAAGCAGTTCAACTCCCCCTCTAATTGATACACTGACCTTTGGAGGTATAAGAAGAACTTCCTTATCTTCAGGTACTCCATCTATTGCCACTATCACGTCTTCTACTGTCTTCTCGGCAGAGAGCTGAATGCTATATTTAAAGTCCACAAACTTAACGTCTGATTTCAAAATGTTAGAGAGAGTATCCTTCAAAGCAATCGTACCTGTTACTGCGCTGTTTACATTTTCGAATATCCGCGTTTCAGTAGGAATAAATTTGATCTTGCTGACAATATTTGCAGAACCGGAAATGGTGACCGAGTCCGGAGTCAGTTCTGGTTTTCCAACAATTCCATAACCTTCTTTGAGATTGATCTTTATATTATTTCTGATAGGAACAGTCTTTTCCAATATCTTGTCAAATTCAATATTTATTGTATCGGGATTTATTGAAACAAGAGTCAGCTCCGGTTTCAGATTCAATCGCTCGCTAACGAATTGTTCCGTAGAAATTCTGGAATCTCTTTTTAGCTTTGACAGGTCAAGTGAGTATTTCAGATCTTCAGATACCAAGACACTGAGCAGATCCCAGCCCTTGCCCTTTACGGTCAGATCAATTGACGATGGTATGTCTTCCGTAATTGCCTGTGACTTACCCGTTTTGACTTCCAACGGTATAGAAAGATCAAGCGAATAGCTCTGGCTCAGACTTACATAAGACCAAAGAGCAACAGCAAAAATTAGAGAAGCTATCAGTATTGGTAACTGCTTTTTCATTTCATCATTTTGGATTCAATTGTTCCCGCCAATTCTGATTCTGTAATTCACCCCTGTACGTACTGTTGACGAGCCAATATACTCCGGTCATTGGCTGAAGTTCAACGAAGTCACATTCTCCGCCACCTTCAACTGCATCATATTTCCAGATCTCGTAGCTCTTGGTTGATGTTTCAAATGGATATCTTTCAATATCATCCGGCTTGCCATACAGTACAAAGATTCTTCCTCTGTCTGACTTCCAACCTTCTTTGAATGATTCCTCAAATCTTTGGTTAGCCTCATTTACCCTCTTGAAATAAGCAATCTTGCTTTCCAAAGCAGGCGTGCCGGGTTTGTCATCTCTTGCCTTCCAGAAATTGTAGATGAACTTTCGCTTGTCTTCAGGCGTCTTTAGTTCTTCATAGTAATCAGACTGTTTATCTGAAAGTACGTACTCCATTTTTTCAAACTCATCATCAACCTGTTCAATTGGCATAGCGGCATATTCGCTTGTAAGGAAGCCATCTGACTTATTCTGTTCCACCGCAGTTGATGATTTTGTGAACACGTAAAACTTTTTCTCCTGTTCAGCCTTGACTGCTCCGTCAGATCCAATAACAGCAGCGCTGAGTACAAACGAACCGCTTGGTAACGTATCCACTTTAAATTTTCCGTAATCAGCCTTTGAAGTTGCCTTGGTTGTGAAATTCTTAACAACAGAATTCAAAGTATCCCTGTTTAGATTAAGGACTGAATATCTGATAGAATATTTATCTCCGACATTTGCCGCAGTGAGCTCATAAAATTCAAGATAAAATTGCATATCAGCCATGTTCTTTCCAAAGAGACCTGAGGGAATTGGGATTACTTCCAAAGTATTTTTGTAGAATGTACTCGTGGTATTGTCTGACTTGGTTATAGAACTGGATAGTTCTATGTCACTGATTTCTAAGAGTCCTCCGCTGTTGCCTGCAGCTATAAAGTCAGTTTCAAACAAATCGAATTTCTCTTCATTTGCAAAATCACTTCCCTTAATAGTGAGACTGTATGTACCTGGTTTTAGAAAATAATTTACCTGACCAACCAGATTTTGCATTGAATTCTTGTCAGCAGTATCTCTAACAATGGAAGGAGATCTATAGACATTCGATGCAATTTCAGCTCCGTCCAGTTTGCTGGTTATCTTTACATCAACTTTAATGGCAGCTTCGAATCCGGAGCTTGTTTTCTCATACTTAAGAAGTTTTTGGGGAACTGAATAATAAACTTCGAGAATCGATTCACCTCCCGGGTCTCTGAAAAGCGCATAATCGAAACTGAAATAAACCTCCTGTCCAATTCCATCATTACCATGGAAAAACACCAGGAACAAAATTGAGATCAAGATCTGTGAAATCTTCATATATTTTTTTGTTATAAAGTCAAAAAGGTAATCAAGTGAATGATTACCTTTTTGAAAGATGTTCTTTGAAGAATAGACTTTAGAATCCTACCTTCAAAGTGAAGAATTGATTGGCATCGAATCTGTCGGAAGTAGGCAACCTATAGGCATAATCGAATGCAACATCAAAATTGCTGCTTACGCCATATCTGAGACCTGCGCCGAAACTGGCACCTGTGAAAGCTCTGTCATCAGCATTATCAGAACTGAATTGATAACCGCCTCTTATAAAAAAGAGCTTGTCATAGTTGTATTCGAGTCCAAGATTGTAATCATCACCTGAGAAACTGTTGTTTTGAAAAGTTCCATGAGTGACGAGATTATTTCTTTTATCGAGTTTGAAATCATAGCTGATACCCAACGATAATGCAGTTGGAAGCTCAGCATCTGCAAGTTCAATTACTCTCGGTTCCTGCGGAGTTCCGTTTGGTGTTCCCGGCGGCTGGAAGAATTGCTCCAGATCCGGTCCTGAGAACGACATAGATGGTCCGAGGTTTTTCAAAGCTACGCCGAACTGCAATCCGGTTCCTGTTACATTATAATTCAATCCAAAATCAAGCGCAAAGCCGGTTGCAGTTTCGCGGGTGATATTTTCATAAATTACTTTCATGGTTGCACCGAATGCAATTCTGTCAGTCATTTGTCTTGCGTATGATAATCCTCCCGTAAGGTAAGTAGGAGAAAAGGTTTCTCCGGTACCATTCGGGCTGTTAACTGTTGTTACAGGAATATCGCCGAAACTCAACGACTTAACGAAAAGTGCAAAGGTTCCAAGATTTGGCATTTTGTAGGCCCCTGCGAAATAGTTGACGTTGATGTCTGCAATATACACCTGACTTGAGAACAATGCTTCACCTTGCTTTGTGTTCATTGTGGCAAGACCTGATGGATTCCAGTGTATTGCTTCGACTCCAGATACTGTTGCGAGATTTGAACCGCCTAATGCAGTGCCAACGGAGCCAACGGGAATCAGCAATTCTCGAGCAGCAGACAATCCGTACTTATTCTTCGGGCCTGCAAATACGCTGCTGACAAAAACCATCAGCAGAAGGACAGCCAGCAGATTTGTGTACTTATTTTTCATCTTAAGTTGCTCCTTAAATAAATTTTTCATTTTTACACAGCCTGCGCCAATATGGCGCAGGCCATGAGTGAATTAGAATGTTTGAATTCTTTCAGTCGGAGAGAATATCGCTAACTTCAATGTTTGCGCACCTAATGAACCGGCATCAATGAAGGCGATATACATACCGCTGGCAACTGGAATTTCATTTGCGTTCTGCAAATCCCATCTTTCAAGTGAATTGTTTGGATCTGTATTATCTCTCGCAATTTTTCTTATCAAGATTCCATCAAGAGTGTAAATGTAAATTGTACACTTCGGTGGAAGATTGCTGAAGTAAATGAATCTATCGAATGGATCGGTTTCAAGTCTGCTTCCTCCGTAATACGGATTCGGGTAGACGCTAACCTTGCTCATATTTTGAGCTGCAACAGATTCATTGTTGATCTGTGTTCCATTGATCTGCCAAGTATACTTGATCGGATAATCACCGGGCAAGAACGAAGGCTTTGTAATTCTATATGGTGTAACTGTCAGAACATCACCTTGTCCCCAGCTTAATTGGGCTCCGTTTACAACATTAGCCCTTGGAAGCCAAACATACATTACATCCATTTGCTGGAATTGAGTCGAGAGTCCCGGATTCTTTGTTGTATAAGCAGCAAGAGAATCCGTGCTGTAGACAGATGCAAATATGTAAGTGAATTCATATCCGCCCATCTTCTCAAAGTTAGTAGAAGTTCCGCCTTTAGGATTCCATGTACCGCTTGAATCAGCATCCATAAATCCTACATTGACTTGTCTCGGTGCTCCTCCATTTGTATCAAGTTCATCAACCATGTAGACACTGAAAGGAACATCGACCATATCTTTGTAAGGCTGGAGACGATAAGTTGTATCCGTCGGAACATATCTGTATGCTCTTGACTTGAACGCATCTCCAAACTTAAACTGAATCCTTCTTAATGGACCGCCGCGGAGCATTGGTGCGTTCACGCCTGTTCCAGGCACAAACTGTGATCCGTTAGCTTTGACTAATGAAGGGATGTCTCTGAATGTATTTTTTGCAGGCCATGACATTCCAAGACTTCTGCTTTGGAATTGTTTGCCTTGAGCAATTAGCTTAACCTGTGTACCTGAAATAACAGTAGTGTCAGGAGTTGTAAACCACTCAGAACCTGCGGGTTCATATTTCCAGGCAGACTGTCTTGATTTTGTCTTATTAGTTGGACCACCGGCATCGGGTACAAGTCCGGAATCACTGACTACCTGATGTAGCATTAGGAATCCGTCAATGGTTCTTGCCGTATCCTGCGTTCCGGTGAAGTCTGGTATGCTGTCATAAATCAATTCAGAATTTCCATCAATTGTCCGATTAAGCGACCATATTGGACCCCTGGCATTTGCTCTTATAACTGATTGGTAAGTAGCTGACTTCAGGTTAAGAGGTTCAAAAATTATCGGCAGTGCACCCAGATCACTTTGATTTGTGAATACAGAGTCACCGAGTCCATAATTTACTTGAGTTCCTGAACTAAGGAATTGAGGTATAACCTGAATTACACATGATTGCACCGGAGACTCATTCACCTTTGGAGCTGAGAACGGACCGCCAAGTGAATCATAGTAATATGCAGTTACAGAATAGTAGTAAGGTGTGCCTGAAACAATGAACTCATTTGATATATAGTCTTTGTCAAGAACTATATATCTGGATATTCCATTGTCAGATCCTTTCTGAACTACATAATAAACGTATGTTCCAAATTCCTCCGAATACAAGCTGTCCTTGATATCTTGAATTCCGTCTCGTATATCATACGTAGCGACTAATGTTCTTTGTTGTGCATTAGCCCCGTTTGTTCCGCTAACTACCTGATAGATGTTATATCCTTGAAATCTATACACACCACTCGATAGCTTATTGATGATTGTATCTTTCTCTCTTGAATCATCCCAGGACAAATAGATCTTATTGTTGCCAGGAGCATAGGCAGCAACATTAGGACATTTGGCCGCATCCGGAACCGCGAAGTTATTGTCAAAAATTCTTTGAGCAAGAGCATCAGCCTGTCTCAAAGCAGCAACACTCTTAAGATTGTTATCTCCTCTGGCAATAATTTGAGCCACAATTATGGACTGTGTGTCACCAGGAGCTACAACAAGCGGACCTGAGCATTGCATAAACCTTCTGTCACCATTGCTGTTTTCATTCCAGCCTGTACTTGTTGACGGGTCACCAAGGTATGCATATGTGGTGGTATCTCCATTGGGAGCTACCCATGGAGTGCCGTTTCTTCTGATACCTTGAAGATTGAAATATGTTTCTCTGAAGTTTGATGGATCACCTACACTCGGGTCACCGTTAGTGTACATATTGAATGCAGATACTCCCAATTCTTTGAAATTGGGCTTCACAACCAGGTTGTTGCTTCCGGGAGGACTGTAATACTTGACAGTATCTCCAACACTGGGAACGATTGGTCCTCTGAAGTAATCAAAACCTACTGCAGGAGGAGCATTCCCGTAATTTGGATCATTGTTGTCGTAGTTGTAGGTAATACCGAGGTTGAGTGTCGTATCAACACTAACCGCGTCGTCATTCGCATCACCTAAGTCGTCATCAGTCCATAAAGCAATGTAGCATTTTTCCCATGGCTGATTACTCCTGTTGATTATGCGGAATTCAGAGAACGACATATTGCTGAGAGGTCCGTTGACATTATAAGCCCAGTTTGTTTGAAGTATTTGTGCCTTCAATGGGGCTGTTTGACCTGCATTATTGCCGTGAGCTTCAGGATATCCGTCTGTATAAGAATAGAACATAGTCTTTGAACCAAGTAGCAGAGGATTGCCTGCACTGTCAAGGTATGCACCCTGACCCGCCGCAGTAGTTCTCCAAGGTCCATAATCACTTGTATCTCTTACAGACAGTGTGTAGATCCTGTAATTCGGATCATCTTTGCCCTGAGCCACACCATTGTTATCTACATAGCCTGGTTCGTATTCATAGTCATACTCTGCAATACAAACAAGTGTATCGCCATTGACTACAGCGCCTATCCAGATACCGGATGCATATCTTGCGAATTTTCCGGAACCTTTAGGCCATTCGAAACCGGAATTTCCGGTGGCCGGATTTCTGTTGAAGGAACCGTTTGACCTGAACCATGTGCTTATCTGGTTTACATTCATAGTATCTGAATCCACAGCGAGCGCATTATCAGGAGTCGAAATTATCCTGTATGGAATACTCCCTGTATTGTCTTGGCTTTTTGTCGGCTTATCTTTGGGCTTCATTCCATAAGCAAACACCAGGACAATGGGAATTACAAAAAACAATATTTTTTTTATCATCTTGGTAGCTTTTTTAAGATTTGAAAATTTTAGTCAGACTCAATTCAAATTATACAAAGTGTATCCGGGATGATCCCGGATACACCAAAAAGTAATTAATCAAAAGTTCATTCTGAGTCCGAATCTTACCTCTCTTGGAGGACCGTAATTAGCAACTGCTTTTGATCTCAGTTCATATCTTCTTATATATTCCTCAGGTGATACGCCCGTCCTGTTAAAGGATGCAATTGTCGCTTTTCCGGATTCTGAATTCAGATAACCGGTTGTTCCAGGCTGACCGCTTGATTCCCAGACATCATTTACGAGTTCTGAGTTAAGAAGATTGATTATATATACATAAGCATTGAGATCGAGTTTCCAAATCGGGAATGTCTTGTCTATCTTTAGATCAAGTCTGTTGTTCCATGGTGCATATGCACCGTTGATCGGGGAAAGCAAACTTGCACCAACACCCGTTGAAGAGAACGGATCAAGGTTGTTTGATTTAATAGAATAAGGCCTTCCGCTGTTGAATGTGTAGAGAAGATTCAACCCAAATTGTGAAAGCACATCGCCCATGAATCCCTTTGGTACATCAGTTTTTCCAAATCTATAATCAAGATTAACAACACCCGTCCATCTTTGATCATAATCAAGAGGTGAGGTCAACTTAGGCTGTCTTTCTCCAAGCCATGCTGCGGTTGAAGCAGAGTTCGGGTCTGAACCCGTTCCGGAAGCAAATGCAATACCCAAAGCTATGTTGGCTGAAAGTCTGGATATTCTTCTCATGTCGATCGAAAGATCAACTCCTCTAAGTGTACCGTAATCCTGATTCTCAAAAACCTGAATCTGATTCGGGAGCTGTGGATATTTTTTTATTCCGATCAGGTCCTCAGTCTCTTTGTAGTATGCAGTAACATCAAGCGAGAGACTTGAACCGACTTGTTGCTTAATACCTATTTCGTAGGATGTAGTCTTTTCAGGACTCAAGTTAGGGTTACCAAATGATCCGCTGAAACCTGCACTGTTTACCCAGTATGAAAGATTCTGATAACCATTATAGAGAAATTCAAGAGAAGGAAGCTGGATGAATTTTCCATATTGAGCGTGGAAGACTGTATTGTTTGTTACCGGGAATGAAAGACCTATTCTCGGACTGAATGCGGATGTAGGCTCACTCTCGTCTGTAAAGTCTGCATCATCCAGAACGTTAGGATTACCAAAGCTGGTAATTGCTGAAAGGTCCCTTACTCTCCAGGAATTTGCATCAAGATAGTCCCATCTTACACCAACATTAAGAGTAAAGTCCTTGAATTCAATCTTGTCCTGAAGATAAAGAGCTGCAATGATCGGATTCTTTGCTCCGTCTCTTCCCTCGTCATTTTCTTGTATTTTCAAGTAGCCAACTTCAGGATCAAAAACCGGTGCATATCCGTAGTAATTTGCAAGTCCTGTTCCACCGTTGAAAGAAGCAAGTTGTTGCTGTTCCGGTGAACCTATGAAATTATACATACCAACGGGCCTCATATCAATGTACCTGATAGTATGCTATTTATATTCACCTCCGAATTTTATTTCATTTTTCTTGACCTGCGAAGTCAGATTGAATGATCCACTCCAATAAGAAGTATTACTGTTTTCGTAATAGTTTCTGACACGATTATTCAGTGCAAACACGCCGTATTCATCGAGTCCTATTGCGCCTCCCGGCACTGTCAGGCCGGCAACACTGGCAGGATCACCATATCTGTAGAAATCTCCAAGGAACTGAGGATCACCTTCTTCATACTTTGATCTGAAGTAATTGAATTGAACTTCATAGAAGAGATCTGATTTGACCTGGTGATTGATCTTAGCATAATACTGGTTCGTGTATTCCTTGATAAGTGGATTTCTTTCAGAGTTGAAAAGCAGATATGATTGAAGGAATCCTCTTCTTGCAGTTTCTGCAAGGCTCATACCCAGTTTCAACTGTACGGGAAGATCCTTGTTCAGTTCCTGAAGGTCAACATTCAACTTTGCATTGCCTGACCATCTTTTCATATCATAATTCGGAATCACATTGTTTGGAGTTTGCAGCTGGTCTGAAATCCAGCTTGGGCTGTAAACAAGCGAAAAATCTCTTTCAGCACCAACGTAGAAATTAAGGAATCTTGACATGTCCTTAGACGGAATTAACGGTCCACCGAATGCAAGATTGTAAACATTATAACCTTGTGATGCGTCATCTGAAAGCAGTTCATCAGTAATTACTTCTGCAGTACCTGAAAATTTATCAGTTCCGCCTTTAGTAGTTACATTGATAACACCGCTAAGTACGTTTCCATATTCTGCGCTGAAACCTCCCGTTAACACGGAAAGCTCTTCAAGCACACTATTAGAAACAAATGCAGTAGAAGTTCCGTCAAGCGGGTTTGTTGTAAGAACACCGTCAATGATAATGGCTGTTTCACCATCTCTACCACCTCTGATGTTAATGTTGTTGCCTCTTTCATCCTGAATAACACCGGCAGTTGTTGAAGCAATATTTTCAATGCCTCTGATACCACTGTTATCAATGAATTCCTGACCAATTATCTTACCGCTTTGGTCTGGAGCAATAGCATTTCTTTTTCCTACAATCTCAATTTCTTCAGTTGTGATCTCACTTTGACCCGTAACTTTTAGTGAAAAGTCAACGCGCGTTGTAAGGTCAGCAGATACTCTTACTTCCGGTACTCTTTGATTGTCATAACCAATGTATGAAGCAACCAGTATATAAGTACCAACATCAACATTGAGGATTGTATATTCACCGTTATCATCAGTGATAGCTCCAAGATTTGATTCTTCAACCTTGATTGTAGCTCCGATCAATGGCTGATTATCTTTGGCATCAATCACTCGGCCGGTGATTTTACCCGTCGTTCCTTGCTTATCGAAAGCAAATGAATTGCTTACGAAAATTGCCAGAATGACGAGCAGGGAAAGAGCGAAATTTGTAGCAGTCTTCATGTTTTCCCCCTTTGGTTTAGAATTAGTTTTTTGTGTTTGAAAATTCTTTTTCAAAAAAAACCCTCACACCGGTCAAAGACCGATAATGAGGGTTGTTATTTTTGTCTATTAAACAAGAACTGATTACTTTATCAGCATCATTTTCTTTGTTTCTCTGAAATCTCCGGCAGATAATGTGTAGAAGTAAATTCCACTGCCAAGATTTGAAGCACCAAATGTAACTTCCTTTGTTCCTGGTGAAACAACTTCATTGTTGATAAGAGTTGCAACTTCTTGTCCTTGAGCATTGTAAACCTTCAAGGTAACATTAGCAGTCTTCTTCATATCAAATCTGATAGCTGTTGTCGGGTTGAAAGGATTAGGGAAGTTTTGCTGAAGATTGAAATCACCCGGTACAACACTTGAAATATTGTTGATTCCGGTAAGCAGAACATCCGTTGTGATTCCGACTGCAAGTCCGTTTCCGATTGCTGCACCGTTAACGTGTGTACCTGCAAGTGAATCGCTTTGAATCAGCATTTGAACTTTGCAGATAGTACCTGAAACATTACTTGTCGGTGAGATGCTAACGAATCTATAGTCTCTCAATGGTGTAGCAGGAGTCATTCTTTCAGGAACCTGCCATGAAGCGCCATTATCGATTGAATGTGTAAACCAACCTGCATAGTACCTGTTAGAATCGGAACTTGATTGAGCAGTTGTTGCCGTGAACGCTATGAAAATTCCATTTCCGGTATTTGATCTTCCAATTGCAGGTCTGCATACCGGTAGGAATGCATCATTAACAAGTCCTTCATTCGGGAAGAATGGAACATTTGCATCACTTGCAACAATTCTTGCAACTCCACCGTTAACACCTGGTGACCAGACTCTAATTTGTGAAGGTAGGCCCGGGAAGAAACCTGTCTCCGTAAGCAGTGATGTATTGAATGCAACATACGGTTCATTATTGTTACCATAAACAAGACTTACACCTCTGAGGCATCCTAGTGAGTCTGTTGCCGGATCCCAATCCCAGATCTTTTGTGCCGCACCCCATGTTGCACCACCGTCAGCTGAAGTTCTGTAGAATACATCGTTTGGATCAACATTATCTGAACCTGTATATGCATGTCCTACAGTTCCGTTCGGTGCAAGCGCTATAGAGTATGCTTCTGCTTGATCTCCGGGGAATTCATTCCATCCGGTAAAAGCTCCCGGAGGAGTTAAGTTTGTAGCCTTGTTCGTATATGAAAAAACTGCGCCACTGATTGATGCTACAAATGCAACATTGTTGTTTGGCAGACCAACCAGTCTTCCCCAGATTGCATCACCGTTTGCTGTTGCACCCGGATCGACTTCTGTAAATACTCCGAATCCTGCACCTTGATCCCAATTGAGCTTACCTCTAGCAGTTGTTCCGTTTGAAGTATTATGATTGATAACGACTGCTGCGCCATTTACCAATCCATTGATAGCCGGGAAACCACTTCTTCCAACTCCCGGTACGTCACCAACGAATGTCCAGGTTGCTCCATAGTCATTGCTGAAAAGATAAGCAGAAGCTCTAGTGGCAAAACCTGCTTCAGTGGAATACATGTAAACTGCATGAACGTTTGTTGGAGTGAGTGGATCCTGCCATATCTCCTGAGGAACTGCATTTGACTGAAGGTCATAAACAGTTGCTGTTGGAGTTGGTGATTGTACAAATGTTAATGAAGCACTTTTGTAAGGCGGTACTCTTAGGTTAGAAGGTGTTACAACATAACCTGATGTGTTATCGTACATTTCTGAACCGTCTGTAACCTTGTGTGTCTTTAGGGGCCCGTTATCTCTTGCTTGAACAGCAGATGAAGCGACCAAGAAAAGAATTACGAGTGTAGAGAGTAGCTTCTTTGACATGTTTTTCTCCTTTTTGTTTTTATGATATTAAAAATTGTTTCTTACTTAAGGGTTGTTCGTTTGATGGCAATATAGTGCTAATGTGAAATCTTGTCAATATAGATTTTCGTATGAAGAAATTATTAACAAAAAATTATTGACACTTGCATCACTCGACGCATTCGCAATTAGCCGCCATCCTTTGCTGCAGCACTTTTGGGAGAGACTTTCTGTAAAAAGTGATTTTGAATTTTTTGAAAAATTATTTCCGAAATCCTCTCTCTGCTCTCAATTGTTTTACCTGCTATGTGATTGGTTAATAGCACATTCTTCATGCCGAAAAATCTCTTGTCAATTAATGGCTCCGATTGGAATACATCGAGTCCGGCATAATGTATCAAATTTTTTTCCAATACACTGATAAGTGCATCTTCATCAACTACTGCACCGCGTGAGGTATTTATGAAGACAGAATTATTTTTCATTTTCAGGAAATATTTCTTTGAAAAAAGTTTGCATTATCTTTGTTGAAAGGAATATGAAGACTTACAATGTCAGATTCTTTAAGTAAAATATTCAACGGAAGAAATTCGAATGTCTTATATTTTCTTTCAACAAACTTATCTGTATCGTTTGCAATAACATTCATCCCAAACGCGCGGCAGAGTTTTCCAACATAACTTCCCACTTTGCCAAATCCTATTATTCCAATAGTCTTTCCGAAAAGTTCTCTTCGTTGAAAGTCAGTATCACCAAAATTATTCTTCCTAACGATACTGTCTGAAAGATTAATATTCTTGTAGATGGACATTGTTATTGCCAGCGTATGCTCGGCGGCTGATACATGGTTTCCCTCTTCTGCATTGATCACTTTAATATGCTTATTCGCCGCGGCTTTCATATCAATATGATCAGTGCCTTTGGTAAATGTGGCGATCATTTTATAGTCGCATTTGTCAATAAAAGATTTATCAATCTTTCTCGTACTTCTAATTAACAAAACATCATGATCGGGAAATTTGCTGAGTATTTCTTCATTGCTAATATCAGTGCGTGATGTGATTCTGAATCTATTTCTAGGAAGGATCTTTGAACCTGAAAGACTTACGGAGTCGGCTGCGAGTATGTTGATTGCTGCCATAGTATTGGTTTGACGTTTTGGTAAACTTAGTTGTGCAGTGTATTGCACATCTTGTCAGTTGTCAAGATAATCTTCAATCAGTTTTAAGATCTCATTCTTGCCTTCACTGGTTATAATCGAAAACGGTATGTAATCCAGGCAAAGGTCATCGTTGTTTACAATTTTTGACGACCTGTAGATTTGTTTTTGCATCTTGTTGGAAGAGATCTTATCTGATTTAGTGAGGACAATTACAAATGGGATTTCATAATACTCAAGCCAGCTTACCATAAGCTCATCCAAATATGTAGGCTCATGCCTTGAGTCAATCAGAACAAAAACTAGTTTTACGTTTTGTCTTTCGCTGATGTAATCTTCTACAAGCTTTCTCCAACCTGCTCTGATTTGCTCGGGTACTTTGGCATAACCGTAACCCGGAAGATCTACAAGGTAGAATTTTTCGTTGATGAGGAAATAATTTAATTGCCTCGTCTTACCGGGAACAGAACCGATCTTTGCCAGTTTCTTCTTGTTGCAAATTGTATTTATGAGAGATGACTTGCCTACATTAGATCTTCCTACAAAAACAAATTCCGAAAGAACCGAATTTGGCAATGCTCTCAGATCGTATATACTTTTTATAAACTCTGCAGATGCAATTTTCATATTGGGGCTTTCATTGGTTTCGTTGGTTTCAAAAAAAAATCCTTAACTAATTTAAATATTGATAAATTGTTAAGGATCTAAATTTGCCGTTTTTAGTCAGGCTTGTGACTTAGCGCTCTTCTTCTTTTCAGATTTCTTTTCGCTCTTCGCTTCAACTTTAGATTCTGCTTTTGCTTTCTTCTTAGTTTCCTTTTTCTTGTCAGAGTTGTCTTTATTTTCAGCAGCTTCCTTTTCTTTTATCTTTTCCTCTTTTTGCTGAACATAATTGTAATCAACAAATTCAATGATCGCAGTCTTTGCTCCATCGCCGTAACGATTTCCGGTTTTCAAAACTCTCGTATAACCTCCCGGTCTGTCGCCAACTTTTAAGCTGATCTCATTAAACAATATATTCAAAGCCTCTTTATTGCATAGAAACTTTCTTGCTTCTCTTCTTAGATGAATGCTTCCTTCCGGAGACGAGTCTTGAAGTTTGGCCGCTTTTCTGGCTTTGGATACAAGTGGTTCAATGACCGTTCTCAATTCCTTTGCCTTTGCCTCTGTAGTGCTGATTCTCTTGTGAAGGATCAGCGAAGCCGAAAGGTTCGACATCAACGCATCTCTGTGGCTCGCGGTTCGTCCCAGTTTTCTACCTTTTTTCCTGTGGTTCATGATTATGTCGTATTATTCGATTAACTTGTTTGACTATTTTACGGGCTCTTCCTTTAGATACTTGTCAACATCCATTCCGAATGTCAATCCAAAGTTATCTATAAGCTCACCGAGCTCTGCAAGAGACTTTCTTCCGAAATTCCTGTAGTGAAGCATTTCACTTTCATTCTTGCTTACAAGATCCGAGATTGTTTTTATATTCGCTGATCTAAGGCAATTCTGTGACCTTACCGAAAGATCAAGTTCATCAACAGGCATCAGCAATATCTTCTTAACTCTTTCAAATTGTTCGTCTCTTTCCTGCGTAACCGGTTCTTCCCTCATTGGTGCCTGCTCAGGATTGAGGTTGAGAAATAACTGAACATGGTCCTGCAGCAGTCTTGATGCGAAGACTATAGCGTCTTCAGGATTGATCGAACCGTCTGTTGTAATTTCAAGAACAAGCTTTTCATAATCTGTTCTCTTTCCCACCCTGGTATTCTCGATCACATAATTTGCCAGTTTAATCGGAGAGAAAATAGAATCGGTATAAATAAATTCCATTGGAAGCGCAGTGTGCTTATTATCCTCCGAAGGGACATAACCTACTCCTGTACCCATTCTCAACTCAATGTTAAGGACAGCATCCTTGTTAAGCGTGGCGATGTATTTGTCAGGATTAAGAATTTCAAAATCGCTTGTGCTGTTCTGAATATCCTTAGCAGTAAATATATGAGGACCTTTTAGACTGAATTCTATCTTAGAAGATTTTCCGGTCAGATCCTTAAATCTCACTTCTTTAAGATTGAGAATTATTTCTGACAAATCTTCAATAACACCCTTAAGTGTTGTGAATTCATGAGGTGCATCATTGACTCTGATTGCAATAATGGCACTGCCAGGCAATGATGAGATCAATATTCTTCTTAATGAATTTCCCAGCGTTACTCCGTATCCTCTTTCGAGGGGTTGTACAATGAATCTTCCAAATGTATCGGTGTATGTTGATTCTTCCTTTACTATAGCATCCGGCATTTGAAAATTATTTATCTTCATTCTGATGACTTCGTTTTTTTTAATTAACTCTATTTTGAATACAGCTCAACAATAAGCTGCTCATTGGCGTTGAACGGCACATCGGATCTTTCAGGTTCTTTGACAAAAATGCCCTTCATATTTGCCTTGTCAAGTGAAAGCCATGGAAGGATCATTGCATCCTTCATTCTCTTCATTGAATCATGGATCACTTCGAGCTTTTTGCTCTTCTCTCTAACTTGAATTAAATCTCCGGACTTAAGTAAGTATGAAGGAATGTTAACAACCTTTCCGTTAATGGAGAAATGCCTGTGAGTAATCAATTGCCTTGCCGCTTTTCTGGATGGCGCAAGTCCAAGCCTGTAAACAGTATTGTCGAACCTTCTTTCAAGAATCTTGACCAGATTTTCGCCGGTAATGCCTGTCTTCCTTGAGGCATCTTCAAAGTACCTGCGGGATTGACTCTCTAGGACTCCATAGGTCTTTCTTACTTTCTGCTTTTCTCTTAACTGCACTGCATAATCGGTCATCCTTTGCCTTCTGGATTGTCCATGCTGACCGGGAGGATAATTTCTTGATTCGATCGGGCATTTGTCCGTGAAGCATTTGTTCCCTTGAGAAACAACTTAGTTCTTTCTCTTCTGCATAGTTTACAGTTTGCGCCTGTATATCTTGCCATTTAGTGTATAGCTTTTGCTGAATTAATGATTTTTGAAAGTTACTGTCTTCTCTTCTTCGGTGGCCTGCAGCCATTGTGTGGAAGAGGAGTAATATCCTTTATAGATGTAATCTCAAGTCCCGCAGTGTTTAATGATCTGACTGCGGCATCCCTTCCGGAACCGACACCTTTGATTAGTACTTCAACTTTCTTAAGACCAAGGTCTGAAGCGGCTTTTGCCGCAGATTCCGCCGTGATCTGAGCAGCGAAGGGTGTGTTTTTCTTCGAGCCCTTGAAGCCCATCTTTCCTGAAGAAGCCCATGAGATCGTATTACCATAAATGTCTGTAAGTGTTACAATGACATTGTTGAATGTGGCTTTGATATGCGCCACACCGTTGGCATCTACATTTGCTTTCTTCTTTGTCTTTTTGAGATTCTTTGCCAATTTACTGCTTTTAAATTATTCTGAAAAAATCATGCTTTCAATGTCACAGAAATTACTTCTTAGCCGC
This sequence comes from Ignavibacteria bacterium, assembly GCA_016704345.1. Classification (GTDB taxonomy): domain Bacteria; phylum Bacteroidota; class Ignavibacteria; order Tepidaquicellales; family Tepidaquicellaceae; genus JADJAH01. Next base: position 49,910 of record JADJAH010000018.1, read on the forward strand.
TGCTTTCTTCTTTCCTGCAACAGTCTTCCTCTTGCCTTTTCTGGTTCTGGCATTGGTTCTGGTCCTTTGTCCGCGAACCGGAAGTCCTCTTCTGTTCCTCTTGCCTCTGTATGTTCCAATGTCAACAAGCCTCTTGATGTTCATCGAAACTTCCGACTTTAGCGCGCCCTCTACTTTGATCTCAGCACTTATCTCTGCTCTGATGTGATTCACCTCATCATCGGTCAACTGCGACACTTTCTTGTCTTCACTGATTCCGGCTTTCGCCAGGATCTTCTGTGCTGTTGATTTTCCGATCCCAAATACCGAGGTCAGGCCTATGACTATTCTCTTGTTCTTTGGTAAATCAACTCCGGCTATTCTTGCCATTTATCTGATGAAAATTATTTTCTGAAAAATTCTTCTTAACCCTGACGCTGCTTGTGTTTCGGATTTGTGCATATTACTCTCACCACGCCTTTGCGCCTGATGATCTTGCATTTTGAACACATTTTTTTTACTGAACTTCGCACTTTCATTAAGATGTCCTCTGATGTTTATTTTACTTGTATCTGTATGTTATCCTGCCCTTGGTCAGGTCATATGGTGAAAGCTCAACTGTCACTTTATCGCCCTGAAGAATCCTTATATAGTGCATTCTCATCTTGCCCGAAATATGGGCGAGTACTTCATGCCCGTTCTCAAGCTTTACCTTGAAATTGGTGTTAGGAAGAATTTCAGAAATTATACCGTCAACTTTTATCGCTTCCTGTTTTGCCATCTTGTTTTTATGATCAAGCTTATGTTAATATTTCTGCTTTGCCTTTTCTTATCAGGATTGTGTGCTCAAAATGAGCCGATGCCTGATTGTCTGCTGTTACAATTGTCCATCCGTCCTTATCCTCGTAAACCTCGCCTGTTCCATAATTTACCATTGGCTCAATTGCTATCAGCATTCCATCATGAAGGCGCTGACTTCTGCCGGGAACATAATAATTCGGTACCGCAGGTTCTTCGTGAAGATTCTTTCCTATTCCATGTCCGACCAAAGCCTTCACAACAGAAAATCCTGCACCTTCAACATAGTTCTGAACGGCTGATCCTATATCATTCACTTCGTTCCCATCAATCGCTTGTCTTATACCTCTGTGCAGAGATTCTTCAGTGATCTTCAAGAGTCTCGCGTTCTTCGACGAAATTTCTCCAACAGGGAAAGTATATGCGCTGTCTCCATAGTAACCATTCTTTTCAACTCCAACATCTACCGAAACAATATCTCCATTCATCAATTTCCTGTCTCCCGGAATGCCATGAACAACTTCGTCATTAACCGAGATACAGCTGCTTGCAGGAAAAATCCGCTTCTTCACTTTGTAACCCTTGAATGCAGGTCTTCCTCCTTTTGAGATTATAAACTCCTCAATGATCTTATCAAGCTCGCCTGTTGTAACTCCTTCTGCAACATAAGCCTTAATATGTTTAAGAACATCTGAAACTATTTTGCAGCTTTCTCTTACAAGGTCAATCTCTTTCTGAGACTTGATTAATGACAATGCAGTTCTTTTATCTTCTTGATCTGATCTTGCCGCTCTTCATAAATCCGTCATAGTGTCTCATAAGCAGATGTGATTCGATCTGCTGAAGTGTATCGAGAGCAACACCAACTATTATCAAAAGACTGGTACCTCCGAAGAATGAAGCCAGTCCGGTTGTTACGCCTACCTTCATCAAAAATGTCGGCAATATAGCAATGATCGCTAAAAATATTGCACCCGGCAATGTGATCTTAGTCAGAATATTGTCAATGTAATCTGAAGTCGGCTTACCCGGTCTTACACCCGGTATGAAGCCGCCTTGCTTTTTCATATTATCGGAAACATCCTTCGGATTGAAAGCGATTGCCGTATAGAAATATGTGAAGAACACTATCAGCAATGCATAAACAATCGAATAGAACCAACTTGTATAATCAAAATATTTTGCTACGCCCTGCATGAACTCACTGTTAGGAAAGAACGAAAGGAACGTGCTTGGAATAAACATTATCGATTGAGCAAATATCAGAGGCATAACACCTGCAGAATTAACTTTCATCGGAATGTATTGCGTAACTCCTCCGAAGACTTTTCGGCCGACAACCCTTTTGGCATATTGGACAGGAATCTTCCTCACTGCTACCGTAACGGCAATAACTCCTGCAATAATGAAAACAAATGCTGCAATATAGATCAACTCAATCAGGAGATTTCTTGCACCTGATGAAATCAGTTGATACTCATCAAAGACTGCATACGGGAACCTGTCTATTATACCTATGAATATGATCAGAGAAATACCGTTTCCAATCCCTCGTTCAGTAATCTGCTCGCCGAGCCACATTAGAAAAATGGTACCGGCTGTAAGTATCAGGACAGTTGATATTGTAAAGAAAAAACCAGAGAACTCCGGGCTTATTATACTTTGATCTCCAACCAGCCTGCTCTTGAGCTGAACACTTACACCCCATGCCTGGAGAGCTGCAACGGGAATTGTTCCGAGCCTTGTGAGTTGGTTGATCTTCTTTCGACCTTCCTCACCTTCCTTCTGCAACTTTTGAAAATACGGAAAAACGGCTCCAAGCAGCTGAATTATAATTGATGCACTGATATATGGCATAATACCAAGAGCAAATATCGCAGCATTGGAAAAAGCTCCACCTACAAAAAGATCGTAAAGACCAAAAAGTGTATTGTCGCTTTGATTTTTCTGAGCTTCCGAAAGCAGTGCCGCATCAATACCCGGTAGAGTAATATGCGCTCCAATCCTCACTACAACCAGTAATGCAAGAGTAAAAAGGATCCTGTTCCTTAACTCTTCAATCTTAAAAATATTTCTGAAGCTGTCTACAAATCCACTCATATGGTAATGGCTTTGCCTCCGCCTTTTTCAATTTTTTCGACGGCAGCTTTGCTGAATGCATTTGCAGATATCTCAAGCTTTGCCTTAAGTTCTCCGTTGCCAAGAATCTTCAGAGGCTTATCAAGTCCTCTGATTATCTTACTGCTAACGAGAAGTTCTTTGTCGATCTTACCTTCAGAAAATTTTCCACTGTCAACAAGGATTTGAATATCTGCCAGATTGAGTATGTTATATTCAGTACGAGCAAAATTCCTGAAACCGAATTTCGGGACTCTTCTTTGCAGCGGCATTTGTCCGCCCTCAAACCAAGCTCTGAACTTAGCGCCGGACCTGGAATGCTGTCCCTTATGTCCTCTTGTTGAAGTGCCGCCGTGTCCTGAGCCCTGGCCTCTGCCAACTCTCTTTCGTTTCTTTCTTGAACCTTCGGCGTACTTTAAATTGCTTAGAATATCCATTTAGAATTTTCTTAATTTGAATTCACAAGGCTTCATGCCAAAAGTGAAAATCAATATCGCAGCAGAACTGCGATTGATTTGAAAATTATTTTTCTGTGTAGTTCTCTTCTACTTTTACCAGATGCTTAACCACATTGATCATTCCTCTGATTTGCGGCGTATCCTGCTTAACAGTAGAGTAGTTTGGTCTTCCCAGTCCGAGAGCTTCAATAGTCAGCTTCTGTTTTTTCAGCCTTCCTATTATGCTCCTTGTTTGTGTAATCTTTATCAACATTTTTCAGAAATTTATTTTTCGTACAATTCCTGCAAAGAAAGACCTCTTCTTGCTGCAACCGTCTTAGGATCCTTTAAGGTCATGAGAGCTCTCATTGTTGCCTTTACAACATTGTGAGGATTTGATGACCCGAGAAGTTTTGTCAGTATGTCCTGAATTCCGGCTGACTCTAATACCGCTCTTACACCTCCGCCTGCGATGATTCCGGTTCCGGGTGAAGCAGGTTTAAGCAATACTTTTGCGGCTCCATATTTGCCGATTATCTCATGAGGAATTGTTCCCTTAACAATCGGAACTTCAACCACATTCTTCTTCGCATCTTCAACGCTTTTGCGAATAGAATCAGTTACTTCGTTTGCTTTGCCAAGGCCGATTCCAACATGTCCTCTTCCGTCGCCTACAACCGTGACCGCAGAAAAGCTGAATCTTCTTCCACCCTTTACAACTTTCGCTACTCTTCCGATAGATACCGGCTTTTCCTTAAGCTCCAGTTCTCCGGCCTTGAATGTTTTTTTCTTTGCCATTAAAATGTTTTCTTTGTCAATCTTTATTTTGTTCTCAGGGGAGGATTCGAACCTCCACATACGGCTCCAAAGGCCGCTGTCCTGCCATTAGACGACCCGAGAATCTTGCCTTCAATAATTCAAAAGCAAAATCCGTATTTATTTAGAACTTGAGGCCGCCTTCTCTGGCTCCGTCGGCAACAGCTTTAACTCTGCCATGGTACAAAAATCCGTTCCTGTCAAAAATCACACTTGATATATTCTGCGAAATCGCCTTCTCTGCTGCAAGTTTTCCAACAAGCTTACTCATCTCTATCCTGCCTTTTGATCCGGCAAGTTTTTCTGCAATGTCTTTTGACTTTGATGAGACCGAGAAAATAGTCTTGCCGCTGCTATCATCAATCAGTTGTGTGTAAATATGATTCAAACTCCTGTAAACAACCATCCTTGGTTTTTCAGCAGTGCCTCCGACCTTCTTTCTGATCTGATGTTTTATTCTCGCTCTTCTTTTATTACTTCTGTCTACCTTATTCATTGAAAATTTTATTGGCTTTATTTAGCTGCCGTCTTTCCGGCTTTTCTTCTGACAAACTCATTTTCGTACTTTATGCCTTTGCCTTTGTATGGCTCCGGCTTTCTGAACGATCTGATCTTTGATGCAACCAGTCCGACAAGCTGTTTGTCAATTCCTGAGATCACAACGGAATTCGGGGTCGGAACTTCGATCGTTACTTCCGGCGGTGCCACAAAAACAGTCGGATGTGAATATCCGAGCATCATCACTAGCACGTCGCCTTTCATCTCTGCCCTGTATCCGATTCCAACAAGTTCAAGCTTTTTGCTGAATCCGTCATTTACACCGGTGACCATGTTTTGGATCAGTGACCTGTAAAGTCCGTGAAGAGCCCTGTTCTTTCGGCTGTCATCTTTGCGCTTTATGTTGAGCTCACCGGCATTTATTTCAACTTCCACACCGTCAACAAGACCAACTTGCAGTGATCCCTTAGGACCGGTGACTTCGATTATCTTGTTATTTTGATTTACTTTTACCTTATCTCATATCGTGACAGGTTTTTTACCTATTCTGCTCATTTCTCTTATTAATTCTTCAGAGTTTATTACCAGATTTGAAAAACAACTTCGCCACCAACCTTGCTTCTCCTGGCTTGCTTATCTGTCATTAAGCCTTTGGATGTTGATATGATTGCGATTCCCATTCCGTTTCTTACTCTCGGAAGGTCTTCAGAACCAACATATCTTCTTATGCCCGGCCTGCTGATTCTTCTCAGTCCAAGAATCACGCTCTCACCGGATGAATACTTAAGCCGTATCGAAAGCTTCTTGGTCTTCTTTTCTGTATCTGCTACACTGTAATCTTCGATGAATGCAGACTCCTTCAAAATTCCTGATATAGCTTCTTTGAATTTTGATGAAGGCATTTCAACTGACTTCTTTCCGGCCTTAATCGCGTTTCTGACTCTCGTCAAATAATCCGCTATGGGATCTGACATTGACATTGTTTGGTCTCCTGAATCTGTAAATTTATAAAATTACCAACTTGACTTAATTACACCTGGAATCTTTCCCTGTAACGCCAGCTCTCTGAACATAAGCCTCGACAGACCGAACTTTCTGTAATAACCTCTGACTCTTCCGGTCATGTTACATCTGTTGTTCTGCCTTGTTGCACTGCTGTCTCTCGGAAGTTTCTGCAATGCCGCATAATCTCCGTTAGCTTTCAACTCTTTCCTTTTCTCAGCATATTTAGCTACTGTCCTTTGTCTTCTCTTCTCTTTTGCGATGAGTGCTTTTCTTGCCATTATCTGTGATTAATTTTTTGACTGTTTAGACATAAAAGGCAGACCGAAACCTTTCAACAATTCAAGTGATTCTTCGTCAGTCTTTGCCGAAGTAACGAATGTGATATCCATTCCTGAAATACGGTTTACATTATCCACATTTATCTCGGGGAAAATTATCTGCTCTTTGACACCGAGTGTATAATTTCCTCGTCCGTCAAAACTCTTATCCGGTAAACCTCTGAAGTCTCTTATTCTTGGAATTGCAACATTCACAAACCTGTCGAGGAATTCAAACATTCTCGCATTCCTTAGAGTAACTCTTACTCCGATGTTTACGCCTTCTCTCAACTTAAAATTTGATACTGACTTCTTTGCTTTTACTACTGCCGGCTTTTGTCCTGTAATAGCTTCAAGCTCTTTAACAGTGGTGTCGATAAGCTTCGGATCCTGTGTTGCCATTCCTACACCAACATTAATGCTGATCTTCTGGAGTCTCGGTGCTTCCATTACATTCTTATAACTGAACTTTTTCACCAGTTCCGGAACTACTTTTTCTCTGTAAAGAGACAGCAGTCTTATAGGAACTTTCTCCTCAACAAAATGTTCTGCTGATTTTTTTTCCTGCTTCTCCGTACCTTTGGCCGGAGCATCCGGATCTTTCTTCCTGTCTTGTTTTGTCTTTGCCATGTCTTTTTTAACTGATAACTATTTCACCTGATTTCCTGCTCAGTCTCATTCTTGATACTTTGCCGGTCTTTTCGTCCTTAATAACTTTTGAACCTATTCGTGTCGGTTCATTTGTCTTAGGGCACATGAGCATTACGTTCGTCATGTTTATAGGAGCCTCTCTTTTTATTATACCGCCCTGTTGATTCTTTGGTGAAGGCTTTGTGTGTCTGTGAACTATATTCACACCCTCAACAATTAGTCTCCCCTTTTTTCTGTCAATGAAAAGCACTTTGCCTACTGTGCCCCGGGCATTTCCGGAAACGACCTTTACGGTGTCGTTCTTCTTAAGTCTTGTTTTAACGAGTTTGTTTTCTTTCATCCTGATTAAATGCTATATGACTTCTGGTGCAAGTGAAATGATCTTCATGAATTGCTTGTCTCTCAATTCTCTTGCAACAGGTCCAAAAATTCTTGTGCCTTTCGGCTCATTCTGATTGTTGATAAGAACTGCAGCGTTTTCATCAAACTTGATGTAACTGCCGTCTTTTCTCTTGGTTTCTTTTGCCGTCCTTACAATTACTGCTCTGGAGACCTCACCTTTTTTTACTGTTCCGCCCGGTATTGCACTCTTAACGGTGACTACGATTATATCACCGACACCGGCATATCTTCTGTCAGAACCTCCCAATACTCTTATACATCTGACGGACTTAGCGCCGGAATTGTCCGCCACTACAAGATTAGTTTCTTCCTGTATCATCTCAGTTTAACTGTTGTTAAATGTTATTTTACTTTTTCGACAATTTCAACCAGTCTCCATCTCTTGGTCTTGCTGAGCGGCCTTGTTTCCATGATCTTCACCTTATCACCAATGTCACAAAGGTTCTTCGGATCATGTGCTGCAAATTTTGTCGTCTTCTTGAAATACTTTTTGTAGATCGGGTGTATGATCTTCTTTTCTTCGCTGACGATGATCGTCTTATCCATCTTATTGCTCAGCACTTTTCCGACTCTTGTTTTTCTCATTCCGGTATGAGTAGTTTTCTTCTTCTCGCTTCCGGTGATATTTGTAGTTTCTTCAGTCATTTACTGATTACTTTGTTTTTGAAGATTTGCCTTTTGAGATACCAAGCTCTATTTCTTTGAGAATGGTCTTGTATCGGGCAATATCTTTCTTGGTGTTTGATATTGCTTTGTAATTCTCAAGCTGACCTGTGCCGTGCTGAAACATATAATTCTGAAGAGCTTCATAGCTGTCTGAAAGTGATTGCTTGATGTCTTCCGGTTTCATGTCTCTTATCTGATGTGCTTTCATTGTTATTAGTCTATTCTTGAAACGAATTTTGTTTTAATCGGAAGTTTGTGTGATGCTAGCCTGAGAGCTTCTTCTGCAATCTGCCTATTAACTCCGTCAATCTCAAACATTACTCTTCCCGGTCTTACTACTGCTACCCAGAACTCGGGAGCGCCCTTACCCTTACCCATTCTTGTTTCAGCAGGTTTCTTTGAAACCGGCTTGTCTGGAAATATTCTGATGAATACCCTTCCATCTCTCTTCATATATCTTGTCATCGCAATTCTGGCCGCTTCAATCTGTCTGTCTGTTATCCAAGCCGGCTCCATTGCCTTGAGTCCAAATGTTCCAAAAGCGACTGTATGGCCTCTTCCCGCGCTTCCTCTGAGATGCCCTCTTTGCGATTTACGATACTTGACCCTTTTGGGCATTAACATAGCCTAAATCTCCGCTGGTTTAAGTTCTTGATAATTTTTCGCCTCTGCAAATCCAAACCTTAACTCCGATAGCGCCATATATAGTATGTGATGTTACCGATGCATAATCAATATCAGCTCTTATGGTCTGTAGCGGTATTCTTCCCTCTTTGTATTGTTCTGTTCTCGCGATTTCAGCTCCGCCAAGCCGTCCTGCGCACATTATCTTTATTCCTTCAGCACCCATTCTCATAGTTGACGTAATTGAAGACTTCATTGCCCTTCTGAATGAAACCCTGTTTGCAAGCTGCGATGCTATGTTCTCAGCAACAAGATGTGCATTCAATTCCGGCTTCTTGATCTCCATCACATTGATCTTAACCTCTTTGTTAGTGATCTTTTTGATTTCGCTCTCAAGTTGTGTAATTTCTTTTCCGCTTTTTCCGATAACGAAACCCGGCCTTGAAGTATTTATAGTGAGGGTAATCTTCTTAAGAGTCCTCTCAATATTAATATTTGCTATTCCCGCTTTTTCAAGCCTTTTCTTCAGATAAGATCTGATCACGGAATCTTCAACAAGTTTCTGTGCGAAACTCTTGTCATCATACCAATTGGAGTCCCATGTATTTATGACCCCTAATCTGAAACCAACGGGGTGAGTCTTTTGTCCCAAAGAATCTCCTTAAGTGTTTTTAGGATTATTAGATTTTTCTTCAAACTGTCTTACTATAACTGTCAGATGTGCCGATCTTTTTTGAATTCTGAATGCTCTACCCTGAGGTGCCGGAAGTATTCTTTTCATTGATGGACCACCGTTCACAAAGATTTCCTTTACAAAAACTTCATTTTGTCCGATTCTTCCCGTGTCAGCCTTGTTGACAAGATTGCTGTAAGCTGAAAGAACCGTCTGCTCAACAACTTTAGCAGCGCTTTTGTTTGTGTACTTCAAAATACTTACTGCTTCATCAACCCTTTTATTTCTTACAAGATCAACTACAAGCCTCATCTTACGCGGAGATGAACCGATATATCTTTTCAATGCTCTGGCTTCCATTATCTGCCCCCTCCTGATTTTTCTTCTTTTCTCTGACCCGAGTGCGCCCTGAATGTTCTTGTGTGCGAAAACTCACCGAGCTTATGCCCAACCATGTTCTCAGATACAAAAACGGGTATGAATTTATTACCGTTATGAACGGCAAAAGTATGACCTACAAAATCTGGCGTAATAGTGCACGACCTGGCCCAAGTCTTTATGACCTTTTTTTGCTTCTGGGCGTTGAGTTTCTCAACTTTCTCCATTAGCGTAAAATCTAAATAAGGTCCCTTTTTAAGTGATCTCGACATTATTTCCTCTTTTTGACAATAAACTTATTCGAAATGTTCTTCTTTTTTCTTGTCTTGTAACCTTTAGCAGGTAAGCCCCAGGGACTGACAGGATGTCCGCCTCCTGATGTCTTTCCTTCACCGCCGCCCATTGGATGGTCTACCGGATTCATAGCAACACCTCTTACATGCGGTCTCTTACCTAACCATCTGTTTCTTCCTGCTTTGCCAATACTAATATTCTCATGATCCGGATTGCTTACTATTCCGATTGTTGCTTTGCATTTATTAAGAATCATTCTTACTTCGCCTGAAGGCAGTTTCACCTGTGAATATCTGGCATCCTTTGCTACAAGCTGTGCAGATGTGCCGGCGCTTCTTGCTATTTGTGCACCCTTGCCCGGCTTTAACTCGACATTATGAACGAATGTACCAACCGGAATTGCTGAAAGCTCAAGCGTGTTTCCTGTCTTCAGATCGGCTTCGTTTGATGATTCGATCTTTTCACCAACTTTTATGCCGTCCGGTGCTACTATATAATTCTTTATTCCGTCAGCGTATTGAATAAGAGCTATTCTGGCTGTTCTGTTCGGATCATATTCAACAGCAATAACTGTCGCTTCTCCCTGTGCATTTCTCTTGAAATCAATTATCCTGTATCTTCTTTTGTGACCGCCTCCCCTGAACCTTGTTGTTATTCTTCCAAGGTTATTTCTTCCGCCTGATTTTTTAAGCGGGGCAAGAAGAGACTTCTCAGGAGTTGATTTGGTTATTTCCTCAAAGGAAGATATGCTGTAATATCTTGTAGAGGGGGTTACCGGTTTTAATTTCCTTAAAGCCATCAGTTTGGTTGATTATAATTGCAAATTGTCAAGACAATATAAAATATCGAACAATTTTTGGGAAAACTTCAAATTACGGAAAACGCTTTGGAAAGTCAATACTGGAAATTGACCTAACCCAATGTTTTTTTATAAAAACTGCATTGCTGGAACAATTATCAGCAAATTAGGGCAAATGCCAGGATATCTTACACACAAAAAATAACAAATGCACATACCCGAACCAATCCCGGCCCGGAAATTGCAATAACCTCAAATTACACAAAAACCATCGAATCCGTTTTAGGAGTTATCCTTTCAGGAGTTCTGATATAATAGATGTTACAGAAATACCGTCTGCTTCAGCGTTAAAGTTTGCAATCAACCTGTGGCGTAAGACAGGAAGTGCAGCATTATCAATGTCCTCACGTTCCGGGGTGAATCTTCCTTCTAAAATGCAATTTGTTTTTGCGGCAAGAATTAGATTCTGTGATGCCCGTGGTCCGGCTCCCCAGCTAATATAGTTCTTCACCGTAGAGCTTGCTTCTTGTGATCCCGGCCTCGTCCTTCCTACCAACTTAACTGCATAGGTAATAACTTCTTCCGAAACAGGTACCTTTCTTACAAGATCCTGAAAAGTTAGTATGTCATCTCTTGAAAAGATCTTTTTCAAGTCGGGTACATAGCTGCTGGTAGTCTTCCTTATAATTTCCTTCTCTTCGTCAAACGATGGATAATCCAGCCAGAGATTAAACATAAACCTGTCGAGCTGTGCTTCCGGCAATGGATACGTTCCTTCTTGCTCAATCGGATTCTGTGTTGCAAGCACAAAGAACGGCTCATCTAATTTATATGTCTTCCCTGCTGCAGTAACTTTGTGTTCCTGCATTGCTTCAAGCAATGCTGATTGAGTCTTTGGAGGAGTCCTGTTTATTTCATCTGCAAGTATGATATTCGAGAACACCGGACCAGGAACGAACTTAAATTTCTCTTTTGAGTCAAAGTCATTCTCCAATATCTCAATTCCGGTAATATCAGAAGGCATCAGATCCGGAGTAAACTGTATTCTGTTAAAACTCAGGTCCAGTACTTCTGCCATTGTTTTTACAATAAGCGTTTTGGCAAGACCCGGCACACCAATCAACAGGCAGTGACCTTTTGCAAGAATTGACACAATGATTTGTCGAATGATCTGATCTTGTCCAACAATTGCCTTAGAGATTTCTTCCCTAAGTTCACTGAACTTTTCATTTAAAGAACGAACTAACTCTGTATCGGGTATCTTACTAAAATCTTCTTGGGGCATATTCAGGAAATTCAGTTTGGTTCAATAATTTCAGGTTTCCCGAATTCAGAGACATCATTGACAATGCTGTCAACATCTCCCGCTATTGAGAATACCAATTTATCAGGGTGCAAATACGTTTCGGCTGCTTTCTTTATGTCTTCCTTTGTTAGCTCATTAACTGTCTTAATATAAGTGTTGTAATAATCGTTGTTCAAACCATACAATTTCAGATTTATTGCTTTTGTAGCAATCGAGTTGGGGGTCTCAAGCTGCAGTGGAAAATTTCCGGAAACAAAATTCTTGACATTTTGAAGTTCTTCATCTTCCGGCTGTGTGTCTCTTAGAATATTGATCTCCTTGAGTATCTCCCTTATTGTTGCAGAAGTAATATCTGTCTTCACTTCCGTCAATACTGAAATGTCTCCTCCAAATCTGTGAGAGTTCAGAGCGGACCGCGCAGAATAAGTGAACCCGTGTACCTCACGAAGATTCTTGTTTATTCTCGATGTAAAATATCCGCCTAATATCGTGTTCATCAATGACACCTTTATGAAATCTGGATCATTTCTGTGTATGCTGATATGACCAATCCTCAAAGATGACTGAACTGCTCCGTTCTTTCGTGTGAGGATAACTCCGGATGAATTCATCTCCGGTGTTGCAGGAAATTCCATTTTCTGCGAAAGAGTTTGCCAACCTGCAAATTCAGATTCAAGTCTGGAGACTGCTTCCTCCGGGGAAATGTCACCGACAAAAGCGACAATAAGATTTTCAGGTGAGAATGCAAATTCATAAAACTTCTTGAGATCACCTACATCTATCGATGCTACTGACTCGCTGTTTCCTTCCACTGAAAATGAAAATGGATTGTTCTTATAAACAGCTTGCCTGTATGACCTTGATGCGAGATAATCTCCGTCATCGATCATAGACAACAGACTATTCAATCTCTGCTCTCTTACTCTCTGAAGTTCATCGGCTGCAAACATCGGATTTCTGATTACATCCGCCGCAAGACTGAAGATCTCATCGAAGTGCTTTGTAAGTGAATAACAACTGACATAACTCGCATCATAATCGGCACCGGTAGAAAGTGTAGCCCCAAGAAAATCTGTTTGGTCAGCTATCATTGTTGCCGTTCTCTCAGAAGTACCTTTTGTAAGCATCTCAGCTGTGATTGAACCAAGTCCCGCTTTGTTAATGCCAAACCTGCTGTCCCAATAAGCGCCCTGCTTAAATACAAATCTTGCAGTAACCAGCGGTAATTTTCTGTCTTCAATTACCAGTACGGTTATACCGTTTGATGTGACAGTTTCGAAGAACTTTGGGAAGTTTATGTCCTTTGGTTTTCCGGGTATTGGAGGAACAGATCTGTCCAGCTTGTCCTCTATATTATTTATTATCAGTTCTTTCATTTCTTTGGTAAATAGTTTAGTACAACTCTTTGGTTTTTATTCAGAAACTTGTTTGCAGCAGAGACAATATCATCCCTGGTAATGCTGAGATAATTCACTACTTCGGCGTTTATCCTGTCGCAGTCATTATAAAAAGTCTTTAGGAACGAAAACTTATCAGCCAATCCTATGATTGACTGTCTCCCGGAGCTGAAATATGTTTCAACTCTGTTCTTCATTTTTTCAAGTTCATAATAAGAAATATTGCCGTTCTTAATGTCCTCAATTGAAAGATCAATCATCTTTTGAACTTCTTCAGAACTTTTTCCTTTAAGGATTATTGAACTTATCGCAAAGACTCCGGTTTTTTCAAGACCGTAAACAGCTGTATCAATTTCATTAACAAGTTCCAATTCATACTCAAGTTTATTGACAAGCCTCGAACTCTCACCCTCTGATAGAATTCCGCTAAGCATGTTCATTGCATAATAATCCTTTGAGCCTGATTCCGGAATCCTGTAGAAAATGAATTTTCCTTCAAGATGAATATTGTCTATTATGTCTGCAATCTGCTCGGATTCAATATCAACATCATCATGTCCTGGCCTTTCAAAACTCTGGCCGGGACTTATACTTCCGTAATACTTCTCAATTAAATTCAAAGTTTCGTCATAGTCAATATCTCCAACTACCGAGAGAACTGCATTTGATGGAGCATAGAACTTCTTATGAAAAATCCTGATATCATCAATTGTTGCTTTTTCGAGTTCATCCATATCCCCTATAATCGGCCATCGGTAACCGCTTGTATTAAACAACCTCTTCGCACTTTCCTCTTCGACGCTTCCGTAAGGAGAATTGTCAACATACATAAGTTTCTCTTCCATCACTACGTCTTTCTGAACTTCCAATGCTTCTTCAGTGATACCAAATCCTGCGATCCTGTCTGAGTCAAGCCAGAACGCAATTTCCAGATGTGATGAAGGCAGACATATAAAATAACTGGTAGTATCCCAGGTAGTATAAGCATTGCTGTCGCCGCCGTTGTTGTTGAGTATTTCATCAAACTTGCCTTTGGGAACATTCGGAGAACCTTCAAACATCAGATGCTCAAAAAGATGAGCAAGCCCGGTCATTCCCGGCTCTTCATCTTTTGAACCTACATGATATGTCATGTTGATTGCAGCCGATGGGATTTTTGTATTCCGGCTCATCACAATGCTGAGGCCATTGTCAAGCTTATGCTCTTTGTATTCGATGGACGGAATAGCCGTCATGATGTTCTCAGCGGTTCTCTGCTTCATTTGTCTTTAATGTTGCGTTTGCAGGAAGATAGTTGATCACTACGCTGTTTGCATCTACAACATGTTTCTTAACGACTTCTGATATCTCGTTCTTCTTTACTGATAAGTATCTTTCCGAATCTTCATTGATCCTCATTGCATTTTCAAAATTCAGGTGATTGAATACAGTTTCTATGGCAATGTTCTGGACTTTTAGATGCTTTGCCATTGAACTGAATTCAAGACTGTTCCTCACTTTTTCAAACTCACGTTCACTGCATCCTTCATCTGCGAACAACTTCACTTCATTCATTAACTTCTCTCTTACTAACGTTACATCAATTCCCGGATTCACATATGCTTTTATCATGAGCGCGCCGCTGTTTGCAAGCGGATAATTCATAATTCCCAAAGACCTGACAAGTTTCTCTTCATACACAAATTTCTTGTAAAGCCTGCTGCTCTCTGAGTTTGCCATGATCTCAGAAAAATAATCCAATGCATATTCTTCATGGGAACCCGCTGCCGGAACCTGATAGCAGATGTTTATTGCAGGCAACTGAATATTATCATAGTGATCTTCAACAATACTATTCTCAACAGGCGCTATTACATTTGGTCTTCTTGAAATTTCATAATTTGTCCGTAATCCATCAAAATATTTACGCACTAAGTTCTCTGTAATTCCATAATTAATGTCACCTGTAATTACGAGTACTGAATTGCTGGGAGAATAAAAGTTTCTGTGAAAATTCATCGCACCTTCAACTGAGAAAGAAGTGATATCCTGAACAGTCCCTATCACAGAATGTTCATAGCCTGAACCGGGGAACAGATTTCTAAAAACATCATTAAACATGTTACCGTAAGGTGCATTGTCAAAGACCTGTTTCTTCTCCTCAAGAACCACACTTTTCTGGTTCTCAAGATTTTCTTCTGTTATGTTTAGTGAGTTCATTCTGTCCGATTCAAGCCAAAGGGCTGTTTCGAGACCATTTGATGGCAATGTTTCAAAATATACGGTGGCATCCTGCATCGTAAAAGCATTGCATGAACCGCCGGAACGGAGTATATGACCGAAATGCTCATTCTTCTTTATATTCTTGGAACCCTGAAACATCATGTGCTCAAATAAATGAGCTATTCCATGCAGGCCTTTTCTTTCGTCTTTGGATCCCACTTTATAACCAACCGTCACGCTGACAATCGGATTACTGTTATCTTTATGCATGATACAGTGGAGGCCGTTGCCGAGAGTAAATTCTTCAAACTTAATAACTCTTTCAGAAGTGTAATTTGATAAAATAGAGGTCACTGATTTCTTGAAATTTTGCACGTTAATAATGTTTAAAGGTTAGTGCTTTGCTAACGTGGAATTTAGCCATTTTAGTTTACAATGTCAGCGATTATTTCTGTGCTTGATCTGATAAATCCATGCTGTGAGTACAAATCAGCTAAATGTCTGAGTAAAATTCGTTTGCATTCATAAGCAGGCTTGAATTGGGCAAACTGAAAGGATTTCCAATTTCATTATGACTTTATGAAATAGCGATAACTATTTCGCATTACTATCCTTTCTGCACTAACATTATGAGGGCTAATAATTGGATTCAATCTTTAAGAACTGTCAATTAAGTTTAGATGTCATAATTGAAAAAAAAGTTTGCTTTAATCATGCTCTAATCAAATCATGACGAAGGAACGCGAAAGAATCTTTTTCAATTAGACAAGACAACGTTTATTTTAAACAAAATTAAAATTATACCTGACAACAAGATGAAAAAAACTAAGACCAACCTGATTGGCATTGAATCAGACAAAGCCACACTCCTTGCCGAAAAGCTTAATCAACTTCTGGCAAATTATTCTATCTTCTATCAAAACACTCGCGGTTATCACTGGAACATTAAAGGTGAAAAATTCTTTGAGCTTCATGTTAAGTTCGAAGAGCTGTACAATAGTCTGGTACTTAAGATAGACGAGATCGCAGAAAGAATTCTCACACTTGGTTTCTCTCCGCAACACAAGTATTCCGTTTACAATGAGGAGTCATCCATTAAGGAAAGCAGCCAGGTATCTGACGGCAATAAGGCAGTCAGCAACATTCTTGATTCTTTCTCTGTGATTATTTCATTGCAGCGCGAACTTCTTGAACTCTCGGAAGAAGCCGGAGATGAAGGCACCAATGCATTGATGAGCGACTACTTAAAGGAACAGGAAAAACTTGTCTGGATGTATTCAGCATATGCCGCATAAGTTTTGGCAGTTGAATTATTTAGTCACTTGAAAAAGCACAGACTGGTTGCAGTCTGTGCTTTTTTTATGTTATTCTATGACCTAAGTCATAACACTTATCTGAATTTCCTGACTATATTTGTAATATGAAAACAATATCAACTGTCATAGTTTTAGGAGTTTTCCTGGTCATACAGAGTGCTTATTCACAGTCCCATATAGAAGGCAGAGTCATAGATTCTTACACCGGTGAAGGTATTGAAAGAGCAAGGATCTCTGTGCCGGAATTTTCCGTAGAAACTTATAGTCTGCCTGACGGAAGATTTAAATTGAATGGACTCAAAGACACTTCAATTGTTATTACGATTGAGCGGATTGGTTACAAGGAGCTTAAGGAGAAAATAATCTCTATATCTGCTTTTATTAAGTTGAACAGAAAGGAAGCGATCTTTTCCCTTGAACAGTCTCAAATTACATCAGGAACAATTGATGTGTATGAAGGAAGAATTGAAACCGAGCTTAAGTATGCAACTCTTCCGGTTGCACTTGTGACTGAACAAGACATTAAAGGATTGCCATTCATAGCGATTCCGAATACAATAGAAATGAAGACAGGCATCAATCTTCTTCGGGACGGAGTATGGGCAAATGAAATTTCCATAAGAGGATTGAGTCGCGACAATGTGATTACACTGATAAACGGAAACAGGATAGAAACTGCAAATAATCATGCGGGCCGGCTTGCACTTATCGATCTGAATACTGTCGAGAGAATTGAATTTGTTAAAGGCGGGACTTCTTCAATCTACGGCTCAGGTGCAATGGGAGGTATTGTCAATATAATAACAAAGACAGGTGTACCTGGAAGCAAGACTTCATTGACCGGAGCATTTTCAGGCTCGTACTCGGGAGTTAACGATTTGTCATCAGTAAACTTATCGCTTCAGTTCAATCTCCCTGGCTTTTATTTGAACTCGTATCTTACAACAAGAAATGCTACCGATATAACTACCCCTTCCGGTACGATTCCGAACTCTTCTTTCAGAGATCAGGGAATTCATCTTGATGCCGGACTTAAGCTCTCGATGAAGAGTTTGTTGAAAGCAACATTTGAAAATTTTAGTTCTCCGTTTGCAGGAATACCCGGAGGTTACCCTGTGTTTCCGGACAAGTCAAGGACAACTTATCTGAATGCCAACAGAACAATGGCGGATATGACATTTGAGTCAAAAGATATTTCAAAATCGTTTTCTAAATTTTCTACCCGTGTATTCTATCAGGCAATTGACCGGGAAGTTGAAGTGATTCCTAATTCAATTGTTACCATGCCTCCTACAACTACAACTCCAAAGAGAGTAATAAACAATGTATCCATTTATCCTTCGGGTTTTCATGATGTTGGCGGAGCGCTGATACAGTCAGAATTTCTGCTGTCTAAGTCAAGCAGATTGGTTGCAGGAATAGATACCTGGATGCGAAAGCTGAAAACGGAAAGGAAGAGAACTCAGATAATCCAAACGTTTGATTCGTCAAACAACATTACATCAACAAATGAAGTTATCACTGCTGACGTACCGGTTCCCGAATCAGATTACAAGAGCGCCGGACTATTCCTTCAAAGTCAGACATCTTTCATGAAAGAAAAGATCTTCCTTGATCTCAGCGGAAGAGTCGATGCAATTTTTGTTTCCAATGAAGAAACAATTTCACCAGTTTATACAATCACCAACGGAATTAAGAATTCGAGTCCTGCCGGTCAGAAAGTTATTTGGGAGGCAATGGATGAAAACGATTTATCATGGAGCGCGGGTGCCGGCGCAAACTACAAACTTGAAAGTGAATGGAACATACATGCAAACCTCTCCGCATCTTACCGATCTCCGGGATTGGAAGAAAGATATCAGTACATTGACCTTGGAAGCACAGTGCGGCTGGGAAATCCGGCGCTTAAGCCGGAGAGAGGATACTTTGTTTCAACCGGAATAAAATACTGGGGAAAGACTTTCAACTTTGGAGTTGAAGGATTTGGAAATTTTCTTAACAACCTGGTCGTGGAAGTGCCGGGGACTTACGAAGGAAGATCAGCTCTTATAAAAGAGAATGTTGGAACTTCGCAAATCGCCGGACTTGATGCCGACTTCGAGTACAATGTTATCCCTGCACTTACATTTTTCGGCGGAGCAACATACGTTTCTGGGCGCAATACAGAAGATGATGTTCCCCTTCCGCAGATCGTGCCTTTAAACGGCAGGATTGGATTGAACTACTTTTCTCCTTTCGGTGTAAAGTTTTCATTGAACTCAATTGTCTATTCAAGGCAGGATCAGATAGCTTCGGGTGAAATTGAAACTCCGGGCTATGCAGTGTTTCATATTTATGCTAACTACTCTTTGCTCCTGACGCAAAGCGCCTCGCTTGGTATCACAGCAGGTGTTGAAAATATTTTTGACAAAAATTACAGAAGTCATCTTTCAACAGCCAGAGGCTCTGTGACTACCGAGCCCGGCAGAAATGCTTTTATCAACTTAAGCATCAATTATAAATGACGGACTGGTTCTGGATAGCATTCATATCGGCATTACTCTCCGCGGTAGCGGCACTGATGCAGAAAAAAGTATTGATTGAAATTGATCCGCTTAATTTCTCTTTCCTTGTCTCTGCACTGACTGCAATATTTTCACTGCCGTTTGTTGTCACAATTGATTTTGCATCCGTCAAGATAGTTACGATTCTAATACTGTTTGGAAAATCCATCCTTAACGCAATGGCATTCCTTTGCATCATGACTGCATTGAAGCATCTGGAGATTAGTAGAGCACTTCCCGTAATGGCGATTTCACCGATGGTAATTGCAGTGCTTGCATTTATATTTCTGGGTGAATCCTTGAAACCGCTTGAAGTTGCGGGAATAATTCTCATATCAATAGGAACATATTCGCTTGAGCTTAAGAAAGGCGAAGGTGTATTGTATCCGTTCAGTGTTCTCGCCGGTTCAAAGCATCACCGATATTTACTTGCTGCACTTGCTTTGATCTCGATCTCATCTGTAATTGACAAAGCATTGCTCAGTAATTTTAAATTGCCTCCGGTCACGTTTCTTGTTTTTCAGAATTTCTTTTTCTTCGTGATATTTTTTGTGATTATGTTATTTGTCGGTAAGAAAAAATCATTTGTAATCAATAAGAATGTTTTGATACTGATTGTTGTAATAGCTGTTGTAACTGTTCTCTACAGGTGGGCGCAGATTGAGGCCACAAAGATAGCTCCTGTTGGTTTGGTAATCTCGGTCAAGAGATTGTCAGTTTTATTTGCGAGCATAGCGGGAGCTCAATTGTTTAAAGAAGGTGATTATGTAAGGAGAGCAATTGCGACCATACTGATTGTCGGTGGCGCTATGATGATTTTCAGGGATTGAATATTTTCTCATTCGTAATAATGATTGAATTATTGCCATCACATTTCTTCTGGCTCCCAAGCTGCCTGTCCGTATTTAGCTAATCGAGTGCACCCTTTGCAGGCGGGGGGCTTGGGATCGAGGGAAACTATAGGAGTTTTCGGGATACTTAGAGTTGCATTATTATGTAGAAGTTACGAAAAGAATCCAGAGGGGATTCAATGTTTGCGAGTGGCATGGAACATCGTCAAAACAAAACATCTTGAAAAATTTTACTCTTCTTTTGAATTAACCGGAATTGAAACAAACACTGTCGTGCCCGGATTATTGTTGTCCGCAAGATTTCCCGGGCTCTTTATGTGGATGTTTCCTCCGTGCTTTTCAACTGCCCGCTTTACTGTAGCCAGGCCAAGGCCGGTGCCTTCCACATTTGATTTCTTCGCATTGCTCGCCCTGTAAAACTCGCTGTAAATTTTTTCCATTTCATCCTGCGGGATTCCAATGCCGGTGTCAGATACAGTAATGCCAATGTTGTTCTCATCCTCCTCCAATTGTAACTGCACTGTTCCGTTGTCCGGCGTGTATTTTACAGCATTGCTTAATATATTCGAAATGACAAGCTCCATTAATCTCTTATCTGCAAACACCTGCCTGCATTGCCTGGTCTTTTCTTCAAATGACAGACTGATGTTCTTCAGCTCCACTTTTGATTTTAACGACTCGAACATCTGCATAATAATCTTCTCAAGATATACAGGCTCCTTTTTTATCTGCTCCAGCAGCTTTACTCGCGACACATCAAGGATGTCATTGGTAAGAACAATTGCATCATCTGCTCTAGCTTTTGACTTTTTCAATATGTCTTTAACCTTATCGCTTAGTTCGCCAGTGATTCCGCCCAGAAGTATATTCAGATAAGAAGATATTGCCGCAATCGGTGATTTGATCTCATGTACAACTGCCATTACATAATTCTGCTTTTCAAGCTCTGCTGTTTCAATTTTTCTCAATGCCTCATTAAGCTCCTGCTCTCTTCTGAAGTGTGCCGAAGCCAGACTGTTGGCAAATTTTACACTCATAAGCAGCATCACCCAGTATGCTATGAGATAAACAATTGTCTTTGAAAGAGGCATCTTCAATTGCATGTCTCCTGTGAAGACATCATAAAATGGCAATGTACCGTAGTTGACCAGAACAACCAAAGCGGAGAATGAAATCAGAAGTATGGTAAAGATAGCCATTATGATTCTTCCCGGAAGTATCATGCTTCCAATTATTGCATGAAATACAAAGAAGAGACCGAATGGACTTTCAAGCATGCCCGTGAGATAAACGAGCACAAGAAGGGTAAGGAGATCGCAGACAGTTTGGGCAAAAGCAATTACCATTGGTCCGGAAATATTGGTATCACTCTTGGCAGACCACCTCCTGGTAACTATGTCAAATACAACATTGTAACAAAGAACAATGGCTAGGGAAATGAGTATTCCAATGTTCGGAGACTCACTTCCCGTTTTAAGATTCAGAAACTGCAGATACAAAAAGAACATTAAGAGCATTATCACTGCGCCGTATCGCAACTTGACAAACCATCGGTTACGGTCTGAGACAAGCTTGTATAAATATTCGAAGTCCTTAGTATGTGCAGGGATCAGATTAAACATCGCGCTCTTAATATGTTAAGCCGTTCGAATTTATGTGATGAACTTTCCTCTCTTTTCGTAATGCGTATGAAGAAGTTTATGAGAAAGTTTTCCGCAAGGTCCATCGGTAAGAAACTTCTCGTAAATATATTTGATCCTCGGATTCTCGTGCGACTTTCTCACCGGTGACGAAGCATCTTCTTCGTAGATAGCCTTTGCTCTGAGCATTCTGATTTCCTCCGTAGTTGGGATCGGTTGTCCACCGCCGCCAATACAGCCGCCGGGGCATCCCATAATTTCGATGAAGTGAAAATCTGCAAGCTCGCCTTTTAAGAGCATGTCCATAACCGTCTTTGCATTTGCAGTACCGTGAGCAACCATGAACTTCAACTCAACTCCTTCGAGGAAGCTGAACTGCTCAACACAATTTTCAAGCTTGATCGATGCCTGCTTGATTCCTTCCATGCCGCGACAAGCTTCTATATTCAGATTTGCAAAAGGTACCGGTCTTCCTGTAACTAATTCATAAACCGTTCTCAGTGCCGCTTCCATTACGCCACCGGTAGCTCCGAATATCAAACCGGCTCCGGATGCTTCACCAAACGGCTCGTCGAAATTCGATTTCGGTAAATCCGGAAGAACGAGACCCGCTTCACGGATCATCTTAGCAAGCTCCCTGGTTGTCAGACCGTAATCTACATCTTTGAAACCTGATGAATTCATCTCAGGCCTGTTGCATTCGAATTTCTTCGCGGAGCATGGCATAACAGCAACTGTAACTATATCTTTCGGGTCAATCCCCTGCTCCTCTGCATAGAATGTTTTAATTACTGCTCCAAACATTTGCTGCGGAGATTTTGCAGATGAAAGATAATCCAAATGTTCGGTATAGAAATGTTCGATATACTTCACCCATCCCGGTGAACAGGAAGTAAACTGCGGCAGCATGACGCTCTTGTCTTTATCTACAATTGCCTTCTTTAGCCTGTTGAGAAGTTCTGTGCCTTCTTCCCTTATGGTAATATCAGCACTGAAGTTTGTGTCAGAGACGCGGTCAAATCCCATCCTTCTGGCTGCCGTATTTAGCTGACCAGTCATTGAATGTCCCGGCGCTAGCCCGAATTCCTCGCCGATTGCCGCGCGGGGTGAAGGCGCAGTTTGAAGTACAACATGCTTTGTTGGATCTTCAATAGCTTTCCATATTTCGTCTGATGGATCATTTGCATGAAGCGCTCCTGTGGGACATCTGTTAATGCATTGTCCGCAGTTTATGCAGATTACATCTGCAAGAGGCTTATCCATGAACGTGCCGATCTTGGTGTCGTAGCCGCGGTTGATTGCTTCAAGCACACCGACTTCCTGAAGATCGATACATGTTCTGACGCATCTTCTGCACAGTATGCACTTGTCCATGTCACGCACCACTGCATACGATGACTTGTCAATTTCAAAACGCGATTCACTAACATGCCCAAACTCGTAGCTGTCAACGCCGTACTCTTTTGCAAGCGACTGAAGCTCGCAGTTATTATTTCTTACACAACTGTAACATTCGCCGTAGTGTTCACTAAGCAATAGATCCAGAATATGCTTTCTTGCTTTTCTCACTTTGTCGGAAAATGTTCTGATCTTTATAGGGCTTGTTACCGGAAAAGCGCAAGCAGCCTGAAGCGTTCTCATTCCTTCAACTTCCACTACACACATTCTGCAATTGCCTGCTACGCAAAGATCATCATGATAGCAAAGTGTAGGTATGTGAATATTATTTTCCCTGCAGATTTCAAGTATGGTCTTTCCCATCGGCACTGACATTTTTTCTCCGTTGAGTTCAACGGAGATATTTGCGCCGATGCCTTTTCTGTCTTTTGATTTAGGAATGATGTGCGGCCTTTGCGATACAGGGCTTCTCAATTCAATTTGCGTTGTCATATATGCTCACTTTCAGCTTTTGAGTTGAATATCTCTTCTTTAAAATTTTCAAGTATCGAAATAAACGGATTGGGACTAGTTTGTCCAAGTCCGCACTTCGATGCAATTTGCATTGTCTTTCCAAGTTCCTTAAGCTTCTCTATGTATTCAAAAGTAAAAACATTTTTCTCGATCATCTCCACTCCTTCAAGCAGTTTAACATTACCTATCCTGCAGGGTGTGCATTGTCCGCAGGATTCCTCTACAAAAAATTCCATGAAGCTCTTTAATATCTCAAGCATATTTCGCGACTCGTTGAAAATCATTATCGAACCGCCTGTTGCAGCGTCTTCGTAAGCAAGCGACCGGTCAAAGTCTTTCTTTCCAATACAGACACCGGATGCTCCCCCAACCTGAACCGCCTTTGCATTTTCAGCTCCGGCAATATTGAGGAGTTCCTTTATTGTAGTTCCCCAAGGCAATTCATACACACCCGGATTTTCACAATCACCGGAAACAGAAAACAATTTTGAACCCGTAGATCTGTCTGTTCCATTCTCGCAAAACCATGGTCCGCCTTTGAGGATTATGTGCGGTATGAGCGCCAGGGTTTCAACATTATTTACTATTGTAGGATTTCCCATGAAGCCGGTGTTTACCGGAAACGGCGGCCTGTTTCTTGGTTCGCCTCTGTAACCCTCAAGCGATTCTATCAATGCCGTTTCTTCGCCGCAAACATAAGCTCCGGAACCGAGTCTAATGTTGATGTCAAAATTAAATCCTTCTTTTCCCATTACATTCTTTCCAAGCCGTCCGCTTTCATTCATCTTATCAAGAAATGATTCAAGATGTGAGAGCATATAAGAATATTCACCGCGGAGATATACTATTCCTTCATCAGCTCCGATCGTGTATCCGGCAATTACCATTCCATCAAAGACAAGTTCGGGATATTCAGAAAGAAGCACACGGTCTTTGAAGGTTCCCGGTTCTCCTTCATCGGCATTGCATATCACATATTTCTTTTCATTGTTAGCTGCCGCTACAATCATCCATTTGGTCGATGTGGGAAATCCGGCTCCGCCTCTTCCCTTAAGTTTCGAATCGCGGAGTTCATTCAGGATTTCATTCCTGTCCATCTTCAATGCTTTCTCAATTCCGGAACCGTGTTCATATTCAGAGAACAGGATCGGTCCGGATCTCTTCTGCTTTTCAAATACTGTATTCATTTTACCTCTCTTAAAATTTTGCATGCGGTTTCAGGATCGAGTCCCGAGAATACCTGATCGTTCACAAGCATTGCCGGGCTGTGGTCGCACATCCCGATGCAGTTTGCATATTCGAGAGTAATGCGCCCGTCTTTTGTAGTTTCACCGAATTCAATTCCAAGCTCACGTCTTACGGCATCTGCAATTGCTTTAGTGCCCGCAAGGTTGCAGATTATAGTTTTGCATAGTCTTACAATATTTCTTCCCCTGGGTTTGTCATACAGAAATGCATAGAATGAGATCACTCCGTTGACTTCAACAGGATGAATGTCAAGCATACGCGCAACTTCCTGCTGTGCGAAATCGCTCACATAATTATATCTGTGTTGAATTTCCTGAAGTATTGGAAGAAGAGATGATCTCTTTGTTCCGTATTTGTCCGTGAGTTCACTAATGAATTCGCTTACTGCATTCTTTTCATATACAAGCATAATTCGTCAGCCTTTCTTTCCTTTGATTAATTTTCCGATCGCCTCAAGGAGAACTGAGGGTTCGACCGGCTTGTCAATAAACATATCAACTTTTACAACATTGTTCATTCCGTAATCATAGCCAAGAGCGTTTGATACGGATGAGTACATGATGATCGGCACATCGGGGAGCTTTGACTTTATCTTTGAAGCTACAAAGAACCCGTCATCAGGTTCGATCATCATTACATCGAGTATTATAAGGTCGGGAGTTTGATTTACTGCTGAGGCAAATCCTTCTTCCGGACCTGATTCCGAGATGACCTCATATCCTTCTGATTCAAGAATCATTTTGGTTGATTCAACTATATCAGGGTCATCATCAATGATAAGAATTTTCTTGCTCATAGTCTCATTTGGTTTATACAAAAATACTGAGAAAAGACTTCATCAAACAATGACGCAGGTCATAGTTTTTACGAATTTTCGGATATTCCGCACGTGAAATGACAAATTATGCATGAATTTTTCTCTTGATTCGCGCAAAGAAGGGTGGGCGGGAATACTGCGCTTCTAAGGGTTGTTGGTGACCCAAAAGTTTGCAGACACTTCTTGATAATAGTAACTGTCTACTTCGCAAACTTTTGGGAACACCAAACGACGGCAGAAATGTCTTCTTTCTTGCCGCCATTCATTGCGTCAGAGTCATTGAAGAGCGCAAGAGACTCTGAGGCGGGCGAGATAAAGTGAACTTGACTATTCGTTTGCAAGTGCTGCAGCACCGGCGAAAAAATTTACCTTGAAATGTCAAAATGACAATGATACGTTTTCATTGAAGTATGCTGATGTATTAGTTTGATTTTAGATTGATTGAGATTGGATGGAAATTATTTATGTTCCGTAAGATTATCGCATTCTTCACATAATCATTCACAAATTTTATTTTCATTTGTTGAATAATTAAATGACGCATCAAATGAAGACGATTGAATCTTTTTTCGCCTGTTCGGTTTCGTTGATTCTTATTCTTATGCTTATCTCCTCCGAAACTCTGTCATCAAAAGCCTTTTCATATTCTTCCTTTTCTAAGCACGACACTACTCATCCTGACTCAGCTGATCTGAGCGCCGCTGATAACGGCATCACGAATGCAGCTAACATGTTCAACGAAAGAGGATTTTATAAATCCGGAGGATTCAACTTTGACAACAACGAGATAGTCAATGACTTTAACGGCAATCTTATCTATGAGATACCTCTTTATAATTTTTCGCTGGCGGGTGACGTTGGGATCAACTTATCGCTTAATTATAACGGCTCAGCAGGCCATCAGTTCTTTCTCGGTAATCTTTCAAGCTACATAGCGAATCCAAGAAGGTACAACATCAATTCTCCTGCCTGGATCATAAGCCTGAACGGGATTGCTGTTCAGACTCTGAATTTTGAAACTCATTTTTTTACAGATCCTGGAAGGAATATCATTTCCGGAGACAGCATCAAGATGTTAATGCCCGGATATCACTTTGACGGTCCGCTCATGCCGGCTGGTATTGGGAATCCAAACAGAATCCTTTTAATGGCTGGTGACGGATCATTGATTACACTTGTAAACAAGTCTGATGACGAAAGTTATGTTGGTGCATATTCTGATGAATCCAAAGGCTCTTACTATAAGGCACAGGCATCCTATATTGAAGACGGTTTTGACGGATACCGAAGACGAAGAGTAGTTCTGACACGAGGTGACGGAGCCGAGTATGTCTTCAACGAATACAAAAGAAGCTTTGAGGATTTTCCGGTCGGGTCAACCGTAAACGCACGGCGTAAGCCGATGATGATGATGCTCGAGCAGGTGAAAGACAGATATGGACATTTTTTGAGTCTGCATTATGATACTTCAAGTGTTTCGGTTGGAAGACCTCTGCTCACACAAATCAATGCTACAGGTTTCTGCAAAGATACTGTCAAAATAAATTTGGTTTTCCAAAGCCCCCTGAATCAGGTCACTACAATTGACATCAGGAACAATTCTAACGTCAACGGAAATTACAGGCTGAACTTTGCACAGCCAGTGACAATACTGCCATACGGAAACAATACAACGAAGCACATTGCTATGGTATCACTCTTAACAAATCCTGAGAATCAAAGGGATACAATAAGTTATGAGAATTATACAAGAAAATTCAATGACCTGCCTCTGGGAATTGGAAACATTGAAAATGTTGATACAGAATTCTTACTCAAAAGGATGAAAAGATACTCGTCTCAAACAGGTAAGAAAGCTGATTATTTATATGCAGACAATACAGATAACAGAATCGAAATCACATACTTTTCCCCGCTAAACAACAAGCTGAAAAGTAAGTTTTATCTTGGCTACGGCAGAGATCCCTTTTATACCAATATGCTGATTTCGAGAATTGTTTCGGACGGTGTAACGCCAAAGCTGCGAAATACTTACGCATACTATTTCTCTGTTGATCCTTCGGGACCTGAGGATATTGATTCAAATGACATTTATTGCACAACTATCACATCAAAGTCTCTGGAAAATCAAACTTTAAATCAAACGACAGATTCAACGGCAGTTTTCAGACAATACAGAACTTATCCCGTTAAGTCGTTGCCAAACGCAAATTTAGAAGAACCGGACATAGACGGAATTGTCCGGCCGGTCCTTGACTCGACATTTCATGCAGGAGGAATTGGACCGTTCGGTGTTGAATCAAATTTATTTACTTATGAGAAGGGAATAGTCACAAACAATATTTGCAGCGGTTCATTTCTTATGCTAAGCAAACTGAATGTCCGAAGCGGAGTTGCGAGGATCTGGAACTACTCTTATGAGCACAAAGACGGAAATACAAACTACGACAGCATACTGACATCAAAAACAACTCGCGACCCGCTTGGAAACAGTGTAAAGGTGAGATTTACTAATTTCTATGTCACCGGGCTGATACACAGGAGAATGAGCAATTCGCTCAGCATTCTCAACAATCCCTCAAATTTGGATACTTCAATTTATTACGAAGTAAATCTCCCCGGAGAAGAACAAAAACTTGATGCAGGAAATAACGTCATTTCAACTATGCGGTATGGCTATATAAGTTCTTCAAATGATAATTTGGGCTATATTGGACAACTTAGTTATGAAGCATTCTACGGGTCTTCTTTGTCTGATTCTATTTTAACCGGTTACGAGTATTTCAAAAACGATTTCAGCGGAAATCAGATATACACCGGAGACTTCTATCCCTTTAAGGAAGGAAATCTAAAGAATATCATAAAGCCGGAACAAATATATACATCATATTCATACTGCCCGAGTGTACCTTCTGAAGTTGTGCAGAAAACCGGACAGAATCCCGAACTGAAATACCTTGTGAAATATTCCGACGGAAGCGTTTTGCAAACATCCGATGATGTGTGGGACTGCAGATTTCCCATTAGAACTGAAAACTACGAACGTAATGGAGAAAGGCTTTTATCCAGGAAGTATATATCGTATGAAGTTGACGGAAGTCCGAAATTACTGATTGACGAATCGCTGTTTGCCTCAGAAATAAAATACCGTCCGGTGCACAGGGTAAGCTCCATAATACTGCCCGGAGATTTTTCAACAGGCACTCCGACACATACTATAAGATATGAGTATGATGACATATTGAACAATGTGAATATTTATAAATATATGAATACGACGCAGAATACATACTCGAGAATGAAATACGGATTTGACGGCTTCGGAAACATCAGGCGCAGAGACCAGTTTACAAGCCTGACCAATTCAAACTCCATGAGATTCGAATTCAACTACACAAATAAACCGGCGAGAAACTTCAATGCACTCAACGACAGCACAATGATGTCATACGATATCCTGCAGAGGTTGATTAAGTCAAAAAACAGCGATCTCAGCACTTCTTACATTTCTTACAGTCATCAGAATTCATTGAACAAATATTTTGGAGAAACATACAACGGTTTCGTGGAGAGAAGCTATTTTACTGATGAAGAACAGAATCACTTTGAGAAATATTACGATGCAACAGGAAATCTTCTTCAAGAGATCAGATATGCTTCAGAGATTCCTTCCGATGCACAGACAGTTGAGTTAGTAACGAATTACAGATATGACAGTCTCTACCGCCTCAGCAGGGTTCAGACACCGGAAGGAAAGAACATATATTATTATTACG
This sequence comes from Ignavibacteria bacterium, assembly GCA_016704345.1. Classification (GTDB taxonomy): domain Bacteria; phylum Bacteroidota; class Ignavibacteria; order Tepidaquicellales; family Tepidaquicellaceae; genus JADJAH01. Next base: position 79,372 of record JADJAH010000018.1, read on the forward strand.
ACAAGTTCGGAAGGCAGAGCCGGAGAATTACTCCCGATGCAGGGCAGACTGATTACATTTATGATAAGAACAATAACCTGACATACACACAGGATGCAAACCAAAGAAACATTGACCCATATAATTATACATACAGAAACTACGACGGGATGAACCGGCTCACTGGACTCGGTGAATATTTCATCATTCCACTGGATAGTTCGGATAACGGAAAACAGTTTGAATCTTCTGATATGGAGGATTATCTTGTTGCAAACGTGTATGACACAGTCACAATCGAAAACTCAATTATAGATGTATTCACTCCGCCAAACGGATATTACGATATGCCGAACTATACAAAGGGCAGGCTTGCTTCAACGGCTTTCAGGACCAGGCAGTCTGACAACTGGAACTACAAGTATTACCGTTATGATGAAAGAGGGAGAGTGAAAAAAATGTGGCTGATGCTTGACGGCCTTGAATTGAAGACGGTTAATTATGAATACAACTCGCAGGACATGGTGAAGAGTTTGAATTACAACAGCGGCGCAGACTTTAAGAGATACAGGTATAGATATGATATTGCCGGACGACTACAGTCAGTTGACACATACGAAGGCCCGGAAAATACGGATGATTCTCTTTATTATACCGGATTTGCAGGATATCAGTATAATGCAAATTCTGCAATGGAAGTTGAGGACTTTCTCACCGGCTTCACAGGTACGTCGCTCGGTTACGATAACCGCGGCAGAATCATTTCTTACTACTCACACAACAGCGAGTTCATTTACAATCTCTCTTATCTGAAGAACAGCAATGTGCAGCAACTTGGACTTAACGGCTCATACCGTGATAACTTTGCCAACACGGAAGATCTTGTTTACAAGTACACCTATGATAAAAGTAACAGGCTCCTGAGCGCAACTAACTTTGCTGGAAGCTCCAATGAATATAAAGTGGAGAACACTTATGACAAGGATGGAAACATTCTTACGCTCAAACGATACGGCGACGCCGGTGTAATGCAGGATGATTTTGCGTATCAGTATTATTCAGGAACCAACAAACTGAGAAAAGTTACCGGCTCGGCAGATCAGTATCAGTATGACCTCAATGGTAATGTGACAACAGATTCACTAAACAAGAACACATCCGCTGTTTACGACCACAGAAATCTGCTCATAGAAATATACCATAAGAGAGGAACACCTCCTGCTCGTATTGATTACTTTGCAACGAGATACTACTACGATGAAGCAGGTAACAGAGTGCGCAAGCTAACTTACAAAAACAATAACGAATCTGCCGGACCTGTATTAGATTGGAACAACACATCCAATCCAGGAAATAACTGGACATTGTTAAATAATGAACACTATGTAAGAGGGGTTGACGGCAAGGAGTTGGCAACATACACAAACAACTCCCTTGATGAGTGGTATGTGTGGGGAACAGACATGTGGGCAAAATCAAGGGAAACACAAATCTACTTCTTCAAAGACCATCTTGGTTCTGTGCGTGGAGTGATTGACAACAGTTTCAATCTTGTATCTGCAATGGATTTTGATATGTGGGGGTACCTGATGGAGAATAGAGTCTACAACGGCGACAGTTCAAAGCACAAGTTTACAGGCAAGGAGAGAGATGAAGAAAACTTATATGATTATTTTGGGGCGAGGTATTATGATGCTAAGATTGGGAGGTGGGGGGCAGGTGGAGCCGTTGTTGGATAAATATCCTAGCCTAACACCGTATAACTATTCTGTAAATAATTCTTTAAGAGTAATTGATCCGAATGGTGCAGATCCATTTGAAATCATAGTGAGAACTTACATTCCTTTTTATGTTGTAGCTCCTGGATTTAGAGGCGATGGCAGAGGTCCTGATCCAAATTCAAACTCTTTTAGAACTGAACAAAAAATTACTGTAGAAACTGATAGATCGGTTTCTTCAACAAAATTACGAATTATGATGCTAAGATATCTCCCTCAACTTTAATCGCACCAAGTAGTCCGGTGCCTATAATTTTAACTGGTATGGGTGAAGGTGAATTTCATGCATTGGTTGGTTATTCATCTGAATTGAACGGAGGAAATAATGCTTCAGTTGAATTGACTGGAGAAGCACATGTTGGAGTTATCCCAACAGCACTGTCTCCTGCAATTGATTATACATTCGGGATAACAATTTTACCACAAAAGGATGGTTCTGTTCAGGTACAATTGACTGGCTCACATGATAAATTTCCAGCTTATGAAATTGACATAAAAGATGAATCGGGAAATTTTACTCCTATTTATAATCAGAGTCCTGAAGATCCAATATTTGGACCAAGACACCTTTTTCCTTACCCTGTTGGTGGAAAAACCAATGTTAGTTCAGAACTAATTCTTCCATGAGGAATCAAATGAAAATATTTTGGATTTTATTGCTACTTTTACAAATTATAATGTGGAGTTTCTTATTCTTGTTAGGCAATCTCAATATTTCAGATTATAATATTTATCTATACATTTTTTTTATGTCATGCTCCAGTAGTGTATGTTTTTGGTTAAATTTATTATGTTATCGTAAGAAAATTCTTGCTACTACTTTTAAGACATTTAAAGTTTTAAGCTTGGTATGGGTTATGAATATCCTTCTCTTTTCATTGACCTTATTAGTTGGCTTTATTATAGATGCTCTTCTTTTTTTATGGTATATTTTCACAATAATTTATATAGGCAAACAGTACGTATTTAGGAAAGAAGTAAATTATCAATGAATTTATTTTTCGCTGTATCTGCTATAGGTAAAAAAGCAAAGGGCTCACTTTCATTTAAAGTCAGCTAGAAATATTTTTGCAATAAGATGACCATAACAGAATGAGCGGAACGCTACGATTGCAGAATAAATATCCGAACTTACAGTACGAGTACGACCTGAACGGCAACGTAACAACAGATTCAGTTTACAACAACTTCAGCATTTCTTATGACCACAGAAATCTGATCACCGAGCTGTATCACATTGATACACTGACATCGACAAGGCAGTATTCTTATGCAACAAGATACTGGTATGATGAAGCCGGAAACAGAGTGAGAAAGCTGACATACAGGAATACGCAGATTCCCCCGCCGCAGATCAACGACTGGGGTAATCCCGGCAGCGGCTGGACGCTTCTGAACAACGAGCATTATGTGCGTGGCGTTAACGGCAAAGAGCTTGCAACATACTCCGGCAATACCTTAACCGAATGGTATGTATGGGCAAGCTATATGGTTGGAAAGATAAAAGGCAATGCAAAGTATTTTTTCTTCAAAGATCATCTCGGCTCTGTAAGAGCAGTTGTTGATAACAACTTCAATCTCATCTCAGCAGTGGATGGAGCCTGCCCCCGCGTGCTTTTGGCGGGGGACATGTGGGGCGACAAGATGCAGGGAAGAATTTACAACGGAGATTCAACGAAGTTCGGCTTCACAGGCAAGGAAGAGGATGAGGAAAGTTACTATAATTACTTTGGAGCGAGGTATTATGATGCGAGGTTGGGACGGTGGGGACAAGTAGAGCCGCTGATGGACAAATTTGTACAGCTAAGTCCTTATGCATATTCACTTAACAATCCTATCAAGACAAAGGATGTTGACGGAGAAGATGTAGTTATAGTGTTAAGCGGTGCCGGGTTCATTTTTGCAGGATCTGAAATAGGGCAAATGGAATCTGGAGCTGATGATTTTGCTTCCAAAACAATTCTTAATGAATTAACAGACTATGCCAATGCTAATCCAGAGAAAGATATTGATGTAAATGGTTTCTATTCTCTTCGGATTATTCGGAAGTAAAGATGAAATCTTACATGCCGCAGAGTTTATTATGTCAAATTTAGAAAATCGTGATGAGCAAGTCATTATTTATGGATATAGTCAAGGTGAGCCAATGCAATTGAGCTGTCAGATTATCTTGGGAAATTGGGAATTGCAGTGAATTTGGTTGATTACAGTGGATGCTTATGATGCACTGACGGAAAGTTCAGGTTTTGAAATCTCTGATAATACTGTTGATAATTTCAATTTTTATCAGTTAGAATCAGATGCTGTAACTGGAGCAAGAGGTTGGCCAAATTCAAGTCGTGGAAAAAGTACTAGAGTTCACAACAAATTCAAAAAGGATACAGACCATAGTTCTATTGATGAAAAGACAACAAATGATGTACTAAGATTAATCTACAATAAGATAGAATAGAGAGGGTTTGTGTTGAGGTTTTTCTTCTTAAACATAAATTCTCTCATAAATGAGTATTTCACGATTTTTGTTAAGTTCTCTATTTACCATAAATGTTTTCTTTATGCTCGCATATTCGAATGAACTTCTCAATCTCAGGATTTCTATATTTGATCTTAGCTCATTATCAGGTTATTCAAATTTGTTGACATTGGTTAAGGTTTCTATGTGGAACTTACTGCTTAATGTCTTGATATGTTTGTTAATTGCACTACTTTTCAAATATAAATTCAAGCAAAGATCACCCTTTACGGTAGTAGTGGCAATTAACTTGATGACTTCAATAATATTGTTTCTGTTTTCAATGGGAATCCTGCTACAGTATTCCGAATTTAGAATCTTTTGAAATTTCATAGAAGCTATTTCAATATGAAATTCATTCATTTATGTTACGCTATTCACTCAACCGCCTCAGCGGAATCGGCGAGTATATTTTTCAGCCGTCAGACAATCCGGATAACGGAAATCAGTTTGAATCTTCCGACCAGCAGGATTATCTTGCAGTAAATGTTTACGACACAGTCACAATCGAAAACTCTATTGTAAATATCTTCACTCCGCCAAACGGATATTACGACCTGCCGAACTATACAGAAGGCAGGCTTGCGTCAACGGCTTTCAGGACGAGGCAGTCTGACAACTGGAACTACAAGTATTACCGTTATGATGAAAGAGGGAGAGTGAAAAAAATGTGGCTGATGCTTGACGGCCTTGAATTGAAGACGGTTAATTATGAATACAACTCGCAGGACATGGTGAAGAGTTTGAATTACAACAGCGGCGCAGACTTTAAGAGATACAGGTATAGGTATGATAAAGCAGGACGATTGCAGGCGGTTGATACTTATGAAGGACCGGAGTCTTATGACGATCCGTCATCCTATCAGTCGTTTACGGATTATGAATACAATCCAAACTCATTTATTGTTACTAATAATTTTCTCGGCGGCTTCACAGGTTCATCGCTCGGTTTCTTTTATCGCAGAGTTCCCGCCTAAGCAAATCAATAGTTTCTCCTTACTTTAAAGTCGGCGGGTAACTCTGCGAAGACGAAGACTTTTGGGAACATCAACAACGGCGATACAACGGCGAAAAAAGCCCGAAGGGCTGACATTATTATAGAAGAAATATTTCATGTTTGGAAAACCCCGAAGGGGTGACATTATGAATTTGTTGTAGGTGACCAAGAAGTTTGCAGGTGCTGCATGAAGAAAATCACCTGACCGAAATGCAAACTATTGGGAACATCAAACTACGGCGGAAATTGCCGGAACTCTGAATTTTATTTTTTCTTACATATATATTAAACAAATTAATCAATTTTGAAATCTGCAAATTACGCCTCAATGAAAATAGATTTATTCGTAAGGATCCAAAAAAATATTAAGCGAAAGTATGCACATTTTCACTCAACGAGATAGATACCCGGAACAGTGATTATGAATTGTAGATTAAGCACAGAGAGACAACGGTCAGCATTGTCAATGACTAAACTTAAAACTCTGAATTGTAACAATGGATAAGAAACCGGAAGGTAATGTAATTTTCCTCTTCACAGATATTGAAGGAAGTACTAAGCTGGCTCAGAAGGACACTGACAATTACACTCTTGCACTTGAGAAGCATAATGAAATCTTGTCTGAAATTATTCAGAGCAACAATGGATTCGTTTTTAAAACTGTCGGGGATGCTTTTTGCTGTGCGTTCGGGAATGCAAGTGATGCAATAAAAGCAGCTGTCGAATCTCAGATTATGTTAGCTTCTGAAGACTGGAGAGAAATGGTTATCAAAGTGAGAATGGGAATTCATTCCGGCAAAGCTGAATGGAGCGGTTCAGACTATATGGGCTATCTTACACTTGCCAGAACATCCAGGTTAATGTCAACGGCTCACGGTAATCAGATATTGGTTTCAAATGATGTCTATGAGAGTATCAAAGATGATTCACATTACATAAATGATGTGAAGATCAGCTTCAGAGATTTTGGAGAAAGAAGATTAAAAGATCTCATCACGCCGATGAAGATCTTTCAGATAGTTTCAGAAAAACTTCAGACTGAATTCCCGCCGATAAAAACTCTTGATGCAAGACCAAATAATATTCCGGTTCAGTTAACAAGTTTTATAGGCAGAGAAATAGAGATTCCTGAGATAAAAGTACTTTTGGGAAGATCAAGACTTATAACTCTTTTGGGTCCCGGAGGAACAGGCAAGACCAGACTGTCAATTCAGGTAGGAGCTGATCTGATAGATGATTTTCCTGACGGTGTATTTCTTGTTGAACTGGCACCGGTTGCAGATCCATCTTGGATTCCTGAAGCAGTTATGAATTCTCTGAAGATCAAGGAAGAAAAAGGAAAGTCCATCCGGGAAACTCTGACTTCATTTCTTTCAGATAAGGAATTGCTGATCATAATTGACAATTGCGAACATCTTATAAATGAATGTGCAAATTTCTGTCAGTTGCTATTGGCAAATTGCCCGAAGCTGAAAATAATCGCAACAAGTCGTGAAGCACTTAATTGCAACGGCGAACAGATCTACAGAGTGCCGGCGCTTCCTGTTCCTGACCCTTCTATGATGGATACAGCCGAACAGCTTTCACAATATGCTTCTGTGCGATTGTTTATCGAAAGGTCATTATCTGTCAATCCGAACTTCCGTGTAAATAATGACAATGCTCCTGCGCTTGCCGAAATATGCAGCCGTCTTGACGGAATACCGCTGGCAATAGAACTTGCAGCAGCAAGAACAAAGAGCATGTCTGTAGAGAAAATTCATGAAAGATTAGACGACAGCTTCAGATTGCTTACAGGCGGACTAAGAACAGCATTACCGAGACAGCAAACTTTGAAAAATCTGATTGACTGGAGTTACAATCTCCTTTCAGATGCTGAGAAATTGCTCTTTGCAAGATTGTCTGTTTTCAGCGGTAGCTGGTCTCAGGAAGCTGCTGAAGATATTTGTTCAGATGAAAACGTTTCCGATGTTGACATTTTTGAACTGATGTGTCAGCTTGCGGAAAAGTCAGTGATCATTTATGATGATAACAGCGGGAGATATAAAATGCTTGAAACTATCAGACAGTATGGTGCAGAGAAACTTGAAACTTCCGGAATTGCTGAAAACCTGAATAAGAAATATTATGATTTTTATTTCAGATTTTCTTCAGATCATTATAACAAGCTCAGAGGAAATTCTCAGATTGAGTCAATGAATCTTTATGATGCGGAGATTAATAACATTAACAAAGTACTTTCTGAATTAATGAATCTACCGGATAAGGTGTTTGGATTAAAGTTTGTTGCTAATGTATTTCTATATTGGGAAACTAAAGGAGATTATACATCTATGACAAAATGGAATGAAACTTCATTGCAATATATAGATCTATTGCCGGATGATCTTAAGTCAGATCTCTTATACTTATCGGGATTTGTAAACAAAAACAACGGCAACTATAAACAAGCTGAGAGATATCTGGAAGAAAGTCTGATTTACAGATTGAGGCTTGCAGATAAGTCCAAAATCGCGCAGAGTCTGTGGTTAATGGGTGAAGTTGCTAACATTAAAGGCAACTTTATGAAAGCAAGAGCTAACTTTGAAAGATGTATTGAGATTCGAACAGAAATTAAGAATAAAACAGGAATCACATCTGTTATGAATAGTCTTGCAAACATATTCATTTATCAAAAGGATTTCGAAAGGGCCAGATCTCTTATGCTGGAGAATCTGGCTTTGCTTCGTGAAAGTAATGAAAAACGCCCTATAGCTATAACATTGTATAATCTGGCACTTGTTGAAAATGAACTCACCGGAACTGAGCAAGGAGATTATGACAAAGTAAATGAATATCTGGAAGAAAGCCTGCTTATTTTCCGTGAACTGGGTAACAACATGAATATTGCGTATATCTACATTCTTTATGGCTTGATAGATGAGAAGCTGGGGAATCCGGAAAAAGCAAGAACATTGATAAATGACGGTTTGAGTTTGATGCGAAAAGCAAATTATAAGTTCGGAGTTGGCAATGCACTTTTCAATTTAGGGAATATTGAACTTAATCTTAAAAACTATGAACAATCTAAATCTTTGATAAAGGAATGTTTATCAATCAAGCTTGAATTTCAGGATAAACGAACTATTACCACTTGCTTTTCTAAATTAAGTCAGATAGCTGAAAGTCAATCCGAAAATGTAAAATCAGTTCTCCTGTACGCCTCTTCCCGAAAGATGAATGAAGATCTTGGATTAATTCTAACCACAAATGAGATTCAGGATAATGATGAATTTTCCTCCAGGCTAAGATCAAAATTAGGCAGCGATGTATTTTCAGACTTAATGGAAAGGGGAAGATCACTTACGTTAGAGCAGGCAGCAGAAATTGCTTTATCTGATTAACAGAACATGTTGTGTGCAAGTAATTTGCTGTCTGAGTCAAATCAGATTTTTGCCATTTTGGTCTTAGTGAAACCGCTTGCAGCGAACAAACTGCGTGAAGATCACTCCGTTTGTTACGGGCAGTGAAGATTTAGACTCACCAGTCAATCTACTCTTTTTCGCAGACATCCTGTGATAACGCCTTTGCAATGATACAAAATTATGAGTTTGCTTCAAGCGGGAGACTCAGATGGGACGAAAAATATTTTGATGGGGTGACGAAATTCGAGAAGCATTGCACAGTTACTTGTTTTGTATTTTCAATGCGACTGATTTCTTATTGAAAAAATTGCCATACCACTCACTGCTTAACATTGTGGAATTACTGGTAATGTCCTTATAGAATATAGTTTTGGGAATATTTATTAAACTGTCAACCCGACAACTGTCGTTTGGACAATTTTCTAGAAACTGATACCTTTCATTTAACTGTCTGTTGTAACTGTGTGCCGAACCGCTGAAAAGATCATTGAAAGCAGTAGTAATATTATTTGGCTTTATTAAAAAGAGAATTATGAAAACAAGTGAAAGTCCATATAAATATTTACGGTTCTTGATAAAACTGAATTTGCCTTTGGTAAAAATTATGTTGGATAAAATATAAAGCAGATAAAACCATCCTGCAATAAAGATAAAGTAAATGAAGTTGGATGTCCTGCTTAGTACAACTGTCGTGCTGTAGTAAGAAAAGAATACGCTTATATAAAGCACAATGATCCAACAAATACTAAATCCTACCGGATTTGTTAGTAATTTATTTTTGAGATTCTTCTTCTTTTCGGATATTTTAAAATATACAGGCAGAAGAATAAGTGAACACGCTAACAGCGGAGAATTAAAAATCCACGAAAGAATATTCTGATATAAAAAAACGAATGAGTTAAAAAATGAATAACTAAAATTCGTGTTTCCTGGAAACTGTGTCAGTCTGAATTTATTTCCCGGAGATTTTAATAAAATGTACAGAAAGATTCCTGATGCTATTACAAACACAACATATTGCCATTTGATCGACCTGTCTTTTACAAAGTGTCTGATGTTAAGAAATAATGTGAACAAGAACAAAAGTATTGCAAGAATTTCATTTACACCTGTAATTAATATCAATACAATAAGAGCCATAAAAGTGTAAACCAATCCTGAAGCAGAGTTTATAGAATTACCGGATTTTACTAAGAATGCAAAAAAAATCGGTACCAGAATAATGCCCGAATGATATGCTGATATTCCTCCATACCAGTAAAAACCGGAAGAAACTTCCGGCATTGCATATAAATAAGTGAATATGATCACAAGCGAAATCAGAATTCTTTCTCTAAAAGAAATTAATTTAACTGTGAGTAAACTTACTGAAAGCAATACTGATGAAAAAAATGAAGCCATAAATAGAAAGCATCCTGCTTTATAAGAGATGAAGAACTTATCGTAGACAGGTGTCAGATAGAGAAGAAAATTTTGGAAATATCTTCCTGTACCGTGCCGGTATTGTACTTTGGTATTCGTCCATAAGCTTTTAATTCTTGCTTCATAGGAAAAATAAAAATCTTCAGGTGATGGATGGTTGTATAAGAACAGAAGCACAAATGGAACTGTTGCTAAAATAAATAAACCGATGAACACTCTCTGATAGAAAATATCTGATTGATCTTTTTCCATATTATTTGCAAGATGAATTGTTCGGTGGATACAAATATAATAATCAAAGATCTCATGTTCTCATTGTAACTTAACAATTGCAGATTTAACCGGCAATTACAATTAAGTTGTATGCTGCGATATTGCTGCTATTAAGATTTAGAAAAGTGTAAATGATCATCTGAAATTGTTAAATTCATTTTCTGAAAATACGAAGCCTCAAGTAATGTTGAATGATATTTGAACTCCCTTGAAGATTATTTTACAGGTAACCAGACCTCTATCTTCGAAAGAGGACCTGAGAGTGTATCAGAAATTTCATAATTATTTATCAGAATAGATTTATCAATAAATTCTGCAAATGATGAAATTGTTTCTGATATAAGAATCAGATCAAATTCTTTAAGAGCGATCTTATTGGATATTTCATTCTTGAATTCCGTATTCCGTATTTCAGTATTATCAGACATCCCCAAAAATCCACTCAATTCACTCTTGCCGCTTTGAAAATATTCTGTGTGGCCGGAATTGTATAATTTTTTTTCCTGACCTATAATTATGGAAACTGTTTCAGCCGAATTCAGAATATTTTCTTTTCCCGAAATGAGATCTTCTATTATCCTGGACTTCTCTATTTGTTTAGTGTAAGTATATGATTTTGGCTTGAACTGGAATCCTAATGTGAAAATTAAAAGTAGAACAATAGTTATGGTAAATGCATAACTCCTGACTTTGTTTGCCAATTGAAATGCTGTCAAAATTAGAAAAGGCGATGAAAGGTGAAACAAATAAGCTGCATTATCGCTTCCCGTATTTCCTCCCAAATAAAAAACAAATATTGTTAAAGATAATATCATCAAAAATCCGAACAGCATGTCTGTTTCGGTTTTGAGAATAGGCTCATTCCATTTTAGGAATTTAGCGTCTTTTAATTTCAACCAACAGTCTTTGATAACAAACATATTTCCGTTTCGGAAATTGGAATATCCTGAAATTAAAAAGACAACAGATAAAAACAATATTACAAAAATAACAGCATTGATCTTAACATACAGAATTACCTGTGAAAACATGTGACTCAGATTAAAATCGGAATAATTTACATGAACAAAAAAAGTGTTATTAAAAAAGGTATCGTATGACATATTTACGGTAAAAACCATCACGATGATCAGAAGTAACGACATCACTGCAAACGTTACAGCTTTTTTCTTGCTTATGAAGAATAACAGATACAGAAATATTGCAGGTATGGCAAACAAATAGTATGGTTTTGTAAGATATCCAAATATACCTGTCATAACACAAGCAATGAGGGAAATCATGGAAAACTTAAATCTCCATACTAGCAGAATTCCTGTGACATACAATAAAATCCCAAGTCCTTCCGGTCTTGCAATCGATGTTAATCCATTATAAACAAGTGACTGATGAAGAATCACCGCTGCCGTGAAAGATAAAACTGTGTTTACTTTTAAGTGAATTAAAGAAAAGAATACGAGAAGACATGTGATCAGAATCGAAGCATAAGTCACCCATCTGTGAACTGCCAGATTATTTCCAAAAAATTCTGCGAAGATTGAAGTTGTCAAAGGATACATAAATCCGTAATTGTATGTATGCTGAGGCTGAAACTGTAAATCATATGGATTCTCGTTCTTAACATACAAATCAGTGACCGCAAGAACGGCTCCTTCTCTGTATTCAAGCTGATAAGGATAATTAATTGTAATTAAATGTGATCTGAAAGTTTTAGCGGCAGTAAACAAACTGATCATCAGAAGAATAATCAGCAGAATGGTTTTCGAATACTTTTTGAGAAGTTGAATTTTCAATTAAACTGATGTCCCATAAAAATGGATTCATTATAACATTAAAAGAAACAGAAAATCTTTCTGAAGCAATCAAACTCTTTCATTAATTTAGAAAATAAGGATTTCATTTTCTTGAGAAAAATTTTCTTAGCTGCAAACTTTTGGGAATACCGAACAAACGGAAAATGTATTTTTACACGTCACCCTGAGCCTGACGAAGGGTGACACTTTGTTTGATCATCTCATGCCTTCCTCGACAAACTCGGGACAGGCCCAGCATGACGGAATAAATTCTCAGCCAACTGCGGGTCTCTGTGCTCTTCAGGACTCCGCCGGATTTGGTCGGGACGAGCTATCTAAAGCGAAGTACCTCTGAGGTGAGGAAATGTGAAAGCTTGAATTTATTTCCGCCGTTATTGGTCTTAGCCCGCAATGAAGCAATGGTGCGTTGATTCTAGTGATTATCAGTGTGTGAAGTGCACAGTATCATTTTTGGTAACGGTTGTTGGTGACCCAAAAGTTTGCAGGTGCTGTTGCAAATGATTCACCTGAGCAAAATGCAAACTTTTGGTAACACCGAACAACGGCAAAGAAGCAGAAAAACTTTGTTGACGCAATCATATCTCTTTATTTAATTTAGAAAATAAGGAATTCACTTTCTTGAGAAAAATTTTCATGTCTCCGCAATGTTTTTCGGAGATATTTCGAGGACGCTGCGAGAGTGGAGTTTTTCTGTTGTGTCTGAGTCTCTGCGTTTTTCAGGACTCCGAAGGATCAGGTCGGGACGAGAAATGAAAAGCCCTAAGGGCTGACATAAAAATCAGGTTCATATCTGAGTTATTGAATGGTCAAATCTTCAAAAGTTCCTTTATTGAGCTATGAATTATCAGCAGCCCCAACGCTACCTGGACTATGCCGAGCACTGCCCCCAGAATGGGAAGAATCAATGCAAGCGGCTTGAGCACATGCTTGGCTATAAGCATGACTATCAAATTTAGCAACATAATGCCCGCTAAAATTGCAATTACTCTTAGCCTGCAATTCATATCAGGACAGATTGCCAGAAATACGATGACGGCTGCGATTCCATAAGGAGTCACTATGGTTGGGAAGGCAATCGGGTTCAATGCCATATTGAGTGTTGGAGCCACATCGCTGTCGGTGCGCGCAATTGGCGCTTCAAACTGTTTTATGACTTCGAGAAGTGCGACAAGAAATAGAATGATGCCTGCTGAAAGAGCCAGAATAGGTAGCGGGATACTGTATTTACTCAATATTTGCTCACCAAGAGTAGCCGCTATCAAGATTGCAGCACTGGAATAAAGCGTTGCGCGAATGGCAATTTGACGGGTAAGAGCCGGAGTTGCATTCCGCGTAACTTTCACAAAGGGACCAATTATTTTAAACGGTCCAAGCGAGAGAAAGAGAAAGGTGAAGAGTTCTAATTTGAGTTGCATATATTATTTTTCTGAATATCTGCTTTTATCACTTTGATAACAATGCACAGAAAAGGAAAAAAGCTAACAGACCAATCAAGCCGGACATAATCAGCTAATACCTGGACCGGCTGAATAATACATCTTTGCACGAGCTTAAGCCTGCACCGAGCGCCCGCCCTTAGTCCGAGATTGCACCGAGCTTGTCGAGGTGAACAGTAATACTTTAGGCCGGGACGGTAAATCAAAATTCCTATGGGCTGACATTACAGCATCAATTTCGAAGCTGTTGTGGGTGACCCGAAAGTTTGGAGTGGCTGTTAATAATAAGTCTCCTGACCAAAATGAAAATTTTTGGTAAAACCGAACATCGGCAAAATACTTACCTATGTTTTAACAACATGTCACGAAATTTCTGTTGTCCTATTACACGACTTAATTCTTTTGAAGCGAAGAATGAAATAAATGAAACAAAAATCATTATTACACCGCCAAGCCATAGTTTTGAAAAATGTTCAACCATTAAAAATTGATAAGCGTCAGCAAGGGATTGCAGCTTAATGGTTTCTTTTATCAGTACTTCAATTATATCAAAAATGATTACACAAATCACAAATAATATGGTCTTATAAAAAACGGGAATGATTAACGGCTTGTTCTCATACACATGACTTATGCGCATGAAAGCGCCTATCATAATAACTTTTCCAATAATGAGTGCCTTAATAATTCCGACAAAGTAATCAGCAACATAAATATCAAAATGAGCAAGTGTTAATCTGCGGGCAACTGCAAATGCTCCAAAAAATATTGCCAGGTAAACAACGTTTATTAAGTACTCAGAGATTTCATGAAGCAACTTTTGTTAAGAGTTTTCTTATCTGATTGAGCTGCCATAATTATTTGGTGTTTGTTTCTTCTGTTCCAATGTCTGCATTGCAAAATCAGATCTATCTTGTTGAATCAATTGCTAATGTCAAACTTTTTTGTCGGGCTATTATTGTTCGTTCCTTTCATCGAACAAGTAATTATGTGCCAGTGAAAGCATTCCACCTGAAATATTTTTTGCATTAAATCCATTTTGCACAAGAATTCGGGTTGCATAATAACCCCGCTGACCTGAACGGCAAAGTACATTTATTTCCTTATCATGAGGCAACTCATTAAGTCTGTTGCGTAACTGATTAATTGGAATGTTTACTGCTCCATCGACATGTTCAACAGCTAATTCAATACCTTCGCGCACATCAAGAATGAAACCTTTTTTTGCTTCATTCCAATGACTCAACGGCATATCGTTTCGTAATACATCAACAGCAACCATGCCTGCAAAGTTTACAGGGTCTTTGGCACTTCCAAATTGTGGTGAATAACACAACTCCGCTTCTTCCAAATCATAAACTGTTGCGCCCATTTGTAACAATGCTGCTAATGTGCTTATTCGCTTGTCAACTCCATTTTTACCAATTGCCTGTGCGCCAAGCAGTTTACCATCCGACTTGCGGAAAATTATTTTCATTACGATAGGCTTTGCACCGGGATAATAACCTGCATGTGAATTTGGGTAGAGATAAATTTTTTCGTAATCAGTATTGCCCAATCGTACCAATGATTTTTCGCTTGCACCGGTCCAGGCCACTTCGCTTCCAAACAATCCAACAATTGAAGTTCCTTGTGTACCACGGTATGTTGAGTTTCGCCCTGCAATAACATCGGCAGCAATTCTTCCTTGACGGTTAGCCGGCCCTGCAAGGGCAATCAAACTCCATTCGCCAGTTACAAAATCTTTTACTTCAACGGCGTCTCCAACTGCTAAAATATCAGGATTGCTGGTAATCATGTGTTCGTTAACACGAATGCCGCCGCGTTGTCCGATTTCAAGCCCGGCAATTTTTGCAAGTGTTGTATCGGGTCGCACACCAAGAGCAAGAATTACGATCTCGGCAGGATATTTTTTGCCAGATTTTGTCTCTACTTCAAGTGCGCCATTTTCTGATTTATTAAAACCTGAAACACCATCGCCCAAAGCAAGTTTAACACCATTTCGTTTAAGCTGCGATTCCACAATGCGCGCATTTTCTTTATCCAAAGGTGGCAACACCTGATCAATCATTTCAATGATAGTAACTTCAAAGCCGCGTTGAACTAAATTTTCGGCCATTTCAAGTCCGATAAATCCACCGCCTACCACAACAGCATGTGTTCTTGGACGAAGTGTTTGAAATCCGGAATAGCGGTGCATACCTGCCAAAAATGGGTTGCCTTTTTCAATCCACTCGTTTATTGCACGGACATCGGGTACAGTACGTACATGAAAAATTCCGGGCAAATCAATTCCCGGAAGTGGCGGTCGAACCGAAACAGCACCGGGAGAAAGCACCAACTTGTCATAGGTCTGCGTAGTTACCACACCTGTTCTCACATCACGCAATTTGATCTTCTTACCCTCGGGTAAAATCTCAATAGCCTCGCAATTGGTACGCACATCAATATTGAACTGTTCGCGGAACATATCTTCATTTGCTACCAGCAAGCTCGATTCCTTTTCGATGACTCCACCAACGTGATAAGGAAGGCCACAGTTCGCATAAGAAATGTAAGGTCCTTTTTCAACCATCATGATCTCAACTTTTTCATCTAATCTACGAAGGCGTGCTGCACATGAGGCACCGCCGGCAACTCCACCAATAATTATTACTTTCATGTCAATTTAGTTTTTGAATTTTTTTCATCAGATAACTTAATTTAACTTATGAGTTTGCCAGACTATAAGCTATTTTGGAAACACAAAGATCAAAGCAGTTCTAACACCAAAGTCAGCCCTGTTTCCCTCCGTTGCTGCTACCTGAATTCTGGGACCTACCTGAGCCTGAATAAGTTGTTTCCCAAATTTCAGAATTCCCCCGGCCATAATGTTAATGAAAGCATTGGTTTCTGAAGATTCCCAGTAATGGGTTAACTCCGTATTCACGGTTAATCCCGTTCCACTTTTCCAATTGTAGGTAACAAAAGGCTGCGTAAATATCTGGTTTACGTTTGTTCCTTCTTCGCTCCCGGCAACAGACCATACTTGATTTACAAGAGCGCCATACGTCCAGCCATTGGCTTGCTTAAGTAATATGGCAGTAGGCCCTGCTCCAAACTTTTTGGAGCCCAACATATCATTAGTAGCGGTAGGTATCAAAAAAGCACCACCCAATCCCCACACTAAACCATTCTTCACTTTGGCATTCGAAATCCAGGCGCTGACCAAGGCATCAGCCAAACCAGACTGCTGGGTGTTTTCATTTGTAATATCATGTTGCGTAATTACCGGAAGGATATATCGTGTTATCAGATTGAACTTTTCACTCAGCTCGAAAGGAACAATAGGTTGAAAGTTCATTGTATTTCGCGAGCCATTGAATTCACCGATACCCACATCCATATTATTCTGAAAGGGCACGCTGATCATCGCTCCAATTGGATTTGCCAGTTTTTTTGCAATTTCTGCCGCATCATTTGCTGCAGGTTTTTGCTCCACCTGTGCAAGTGCTGAAATTGCGCCCAATGAACAGAATAGAAACAAGCTTATAAATCTTTTAAACTTCATTTTCATATACACATTACCGATATGGAATTTTGTTGTACCGCCAATAGAATAATTTTCATACATGATTAGAGATCGTTTCAAGTGCGGCTTCAAAAATTCGTCTCAGCCCATCATTCTTTTCATTGCTATGGTAACCTTGTTTCCAACCATCTTCCGATAAAATATCGCTGATTGCAAAAACAGAACTCACACTTACATTGCGATAAGCACCAACTGTAAAAAGGGCTGATGCTTCCATCTCCACAGTTAACACACCTTCATTACGGTAATGCTGCAATTCTTTAACAGTTGTCACTTCGGCAATCATGCTGGCAAGTCCTTCATTATAAACCCTTGGATAGTTAAGGTTACCACCGCCGCCCGGCCACGACATAAATTCGGCAACAAGTCCCGACTGGTAAACAGGGTCAGGGTCATAACCATATTTCTTAATAAAGATTTCGTCGGCTCTTGGTCTTAAAGCCCACTTGTCCCAGTACTCAAGCGCCCATTCATTTGCCTTCCTGTCTTCTTCATTTGTAGAGTTTTCAACAGTGTTCTCTTCTTTCATCCACTCCACATTCCATTCGGGATAGGTGTAAACACCGTTAATGGTACTTGCCATGCTACCTACAATGATATTATCGTCAATGTACAACTTCTTTCTTTCAATCAGTTGCTCGAAGAATTTAGCCCTGCGGACAATCTGCTGGTATCCGGCGGTATCTTCATAAACCCCTGCCATAATCCTGACTCGCTCATTGTCAATGGTCATCGGCGTGCTCAAGTACTGTTCTTTCAGCCGTTCGATCCGGACTTTATCGGCTGTTACTTTGGCGGTGGCCTCATAAGGCTTGCCCTCCAATTTGCGTCCCGACATTACCTAAGGGAGGATGCCTGTTTCATTTGTTTTCATTTTCAGCAATTAAAGTTATTTAGTGAATTATTTGTTTCTTGATCAATTGAGTTATCCCATTCGCAGGTTTCCTGCAAGCGGATCAGCCGCTTGCGGAAGCTTAGAAGTGGTCCTTTTTTTCCATTCTTCTTCCAACAATTCTCTTGCAGCCTGCTCCAGAAATTCCGGTGCAGCCCATTCGTTTACATCAAAATCATTCTTAATGTAACCATGGCTTAACATAAAATCCTTACCGATTGTAACAGCGGCGATATTCAAAGGTGAAAGGTTGGGCACCAGGTCAACATCTCTGATGCCTTGGTAAGTAGCCTCGACATCACGGTAGAAGGTTTGCTGGTCGAGAATTTCCGCGGCAGCATACTTGTTCTGATTGGCCCAGCGACCTGCCCGAATCATACCTTTCATAAAGGTAACAGCGAGTTCGGGGTGTTCCTTTGCCATAACATCGGTACAGGTTATAGCTGCAGGAATGTTAGCCACCTGAAGGCGCCAGTCAGGATAACGGGAGAGATCCTCGATTGCTGCAAACTTACCCGTCGCCTCGCTGACCTGCTGAAGCGGCTTGGTTTGCATGTACATCGCATCAATAATTCCTGTTTCCAAAGCGGTTTCCAGCGGACGGAAAGCCAGGTCCCGCTTGTGGTCACGTGTCAGCCACAGATCAATCGAAAGTTCCAAGGTTGTTTTCATTATTTCCGGTAGATTATACCAGTCATCTGCGTAAGGAAACTCAACCAACTCAATATCGTCCATAGTCATACCGTTCATTCGAAGCATCAACTCGATCCCCTGGTGCTCCTGAATGCGCCACCAATCGTTCTTGATCTGGTTCATACTCTTGGAAATGCCGATCTTTTTGCCTTTTAAATCAGCCATGCGGTAGATATCGTCCTTGGCGCGTACCATCATAACGCCGCCTTCGGCCGGCATCTGTGTTACCCCCAGTAGTTTTGGTCCTGCGGACGTCGGCATGAACTTCGATAGGTGGGAACAAACCGCCGAAACGAATCAAATTTTCCTGATTGTGAATGTAGTGGGGATACATATCGGTTTCAGAGGTCGAACGAAAATATGCAAATTTCACCCCGATCTTCTTAAATTCTTTCTTGGTCAGGCCTAGGCCCTCATCCACGTTACTGGCAGACACCAGCGGACAATTGGTGTAATACACTTCTTTCCAGTTCAATGGAACTACACTTAATTTTGTGTTTTCAAACGTTGTAGTCTTAACTTTTTCGTTTTCCATAATTTTATTTTTTAATTTGTTAGTTTGTATCATCGACAAAGCATCGATTTTATTTTCTTCGCTTCAAAATCACTCCCTCTAATGATTCAACTTGTATGCATCATCATTTGAACTTTTTACTTTGTCAGATTTATTGGCTGAAGATGAATCAGAAACATCCTGTATTTCTTCCCTATTAGTATTTCAAAATGAAGATCAACTTTGCCACATGCACAACGAAGCTTCCTGGTAGGTTTTGTCGACCGTGACCTTTTCCTTGTTGATTCTTGATTCTGTTGCCACATTGACTTTGTGAGTGCCTTCAATTGGCTTTTGCTATCCAGTTTTCTTCCGGGTTTTGCATAACAGGGAACACCCGCACCGGTTTCAATTGCTTTCATTGCTATTGATTCAGCAAGTTGTTACATGCTCTTTCTAAAATGGAGGATCGGGGTATTCCGCTTCCCTTCCTTCCGTGAATGCGTGAATTCCTTCCACGCGATCGGGATGTACCACGGAGCGCCAATGTTCATCCATCATGATGGAGACAGCCTGTTCAACCGGTTCATTATAGCACAGTTGTACGGCCCGCTTCACGGCCTGCACCGCGTTGGGTGAATTGCCGGCAATCTTTTCTGCTATGGCAATAACTGCTCTCATCAACTCGGCCTTGGGATGCAGTTCGTTAACCATGCCTAAACGAAAAGCTTCCTGTGCAGTGATAGCATCACCGGTCAACAGCATTTGCATAGCTTTTCCAGGGGGCAGGAATCGCGGCAGAAATACAGGAGCGCCGCCACCGGCTGATAAACCCACAATCGCTTCCGGTTGTCCAAATACGGCATCATCCGATGCAATGATGAAGTCGGTACTGATGGCTATTTCACATCCGCCACCATAAGCCATTCCCTGTACTGCGGCTATCACAGGCCTCCGCATCTGCCGGAGGGTGTACAAAAAACGGTCAAAAACCTGTCGCTGACGCAGCCATTGTTCCTGATTCATGTTTTTGCGCTGGTACAAATCGCCACCCACGGAAAGTGCGCGGTCTCCAGCACCGGTTATAATTATGCAGCGAATAGAAGTGCGGGCTGCCAATGTTTCAAGCACTTCGATGCCCTGCGCGGCGAGTTCTGTAGTGATTGCATTATCCGCATGCGGGCGATTGAGCGTGATGATTGCTACGCGACCGCCCGACACAATATCAAGCAGCACAAGTTGCTCCGGCTCAGACTCGTTCAGTGGTGGCCGGTAGCCTAACTGCTGCATGCGTGTTTTACTTATTGTTGTCATTTCTTCTCCTTATTTATTGTCTGTCATTTTAATCAGCGAAGGATCAATATCATAGGTCCATGGCAAGCCGACATTCTTCCACCCATTTTTCAGGTGCTGCCCGTCATATACACTTTCCGGGTCGTTGATGGTATCGCCTTCAAAGCCATCGGTAATATTGTACACATTTTTATATCCCATGTCGGCCATCATATTTGCGGCCATGGCGCCGCGCCCGCCCGAGCGGCAGGTAACAAGAATGGTATCATCCGGGCTAAAAAGCGCCTTCAATTTTTCCGGAAAGGCAGGGTTAAATTTCGTGGGGAGTTCTTGCTTTTCGGCATCCCATTGGTACACCTGCAGAAAAGCCGGCAGGTTGATAGCTATAGCTGCATGGCCTACAAATAGGTATTCCTCGGTAGTACGCACATCGAGTATTTTCACTTTATCCGGCGAAGCTTTCCATAAATCGAAGGCTCCCTGTGAAGTAACATAGAGTTGCATTTTCGTTTGTTTTTCTATGGGCAATTCTTGTGTCATAGGCTGATTTTTTTTAAATTTGATATTGTAAAAGGGCACAGAAAATCAGGAACATATGTTTGTTCCTGATCTGCTAATGACCTGAATGATATGTTTGAAAATTTTTTCATCCAACTATCCCATTCTTCCACCCGAAGCCAGTGTTCCTGCAGTTTGGGGAAGCTTGGCCGTTGATCGTTTCTTCCATTCTTCTTCCAGCAATTCTCTTGCAGCTTGTTCAATAAATTCCGGTGCAGCCCATTCGTTTACATCAAAATCATTCTTGATGTAACCATGGCTTAACATAAAATCCTTACCGATTGTAACAGCGGCGATATTCAAAGGTGAAAGGTTGGGCACCAGGTCAACATCTCTGATGCCTTGGTAAGTAGCCTCGACATCACGGTAGAAGGTTTGCTGGTCGAGAATTTCCGCGGCAGCATACTTGTTCTGATTGGCCCAGCGACCTGCCCGAATCATACCTTTCATAAAGGTAACAGCGAGTTCGGGGTGTTCCCTGGCCATGACATCGGTACACGTGATAGCCGCAGGAATGTTAGCCACCTGAAGGCGCCAGTCGGGATAGCGGGTGAGGTCTTCGATTGCTGCAAACTTACCCGTAGCCTCGCTCACCTGCTGAAGCGGCTTGGTTTGCATGTACATCGCATCAATAATTCCTGTTTCCAAAGCGGTTTCCAGCGGACGGAAAGCCAGGTCCCGCTTGTGGTCACGTGTCAGCCACAGATCAATCGAAAGTTCCAAGGTTGCTTTCATTATTTCCGGTAGATTATACCAGTCATCTGCGTAAGGAAACTCAACCAACTCAATATCGTCCAAAGTCATGCCGTTCATCCGGAGCATCAACTCTATCCCCTGGTGTTCCTGAATGCGCCACCAATCGTTCTTGATCTGGTTCATACTCTTGGAAATGCCGATCTTTTTGCCTTTTAAATCAGCCATGCGGTAGATATCGTCCTTGGCGCGTACCATCATAACGCCGCCTTCGGCCGGCATCTGTGTTACCCCCAGTAGTTTGGTCCTGCGGACGTCGGCATGAACTTCGATAGGTGGGAACAAACCGCCGAAACGAATCAAATTTTCCTGATTGTGAATGTAGTGGGGATACATATCGGTTTCAGAGGTCGAACGAAAATATGCAAATTTCACCCCGATCTTCTTAAATTCTTTCTTGGTCAGGCCTAGGCCCTCATCCACGTTACTGGCAGACACCAGCGGACAATTGGTGTAATACACTTCTTTCCAGTTCAATGGAACTACACTTAATTTTGTGTTTTCAAATGTGGTTGTGTTCAAAGGCTTTTCGCTTTTGAATACCGTTGTTTTTGGAATCTGGTTTACTGATTCATTTTGTTCTTGTGCCATCTGTTTTCAATAAAAGATTAAAAAAAAATTCAATATAAATTAGTTGTTAATGAAATCAATCTGCTCAAAACAAAACTATGCAATGTAAAAGGTAATACAAAACGGAGTTTATGACCAAGTTACTTAGTTGATGATGTGAATTATGTTGCATTACATACGCTATCCTCACCTTTAGATTGCTTACTTACTTGCTCACCCAAATTTGAGCTCAAAAGAAAACTACATGGCTTCAATTGGTGCATGGAGGTTTAAGAAAACAAGATAATAGTGAATGCAATGAGTACCTTAGTCTGTCTAATTTTAAAATATTCTAAGCCCGCGTTAGAGTCTCCTGTGCTCTTCAGGCCGGCCTGCCCGTCGAAGACAAAACTAGTTCAGCTCTCTGCAGGCCTGCCTGGCGCAGACAGGCGGGCCTGCCCACTGGCCATTGAAGTGTGAAATGCATCCCGGCAGGCAGGGACTCTGACACAACAGGTACAACAAGACCAACAATTCAGTAGATTAGTTCAACATCCTTTTATGTAATTCGATGCAATGGAATGCTTGTAATATTCAGGTCGTTCCGCCAACTTCCAATTGTTTGTACAAGGATTGTTGTGAATGTAGTTTATCTGCCGTTATTGGTCCTAGCCCGCAATGAAGCACCTGAAAGTTCTCTCGAATTCAACTGCAGGCCTGCCTGCCCATTGGCCGTTGAAGTGTGAATTGCATCCTGGCAGGCAGGCGGGGTGATCCATGGGAATCCACACCTTTGGGGAAAGTTTGCTGGCGGTTGTTATGAGAAAGTCACTTGAGCCAAATTCAAACTTCCGGGAAGACCGAGCAATGGCAATTATGATTTACCACTTCTGATCTCATCAGCCTTCTCAAGAAGCCATCTTCTGTTTATGAGCGACGGGTTGCTCTTAATTTCATCTGTAAGTTTTCTTAACAATGAATTGTCTATCTCTTCAGTAGAATTCTTCAAGGCAAAGAGCTTTTTTGTGTACATAAGATAATCAGACAGTTGCTTCCGCACCAGCTTGTGTATCTTCTTGTTCTCGCTGATGAAATGCCGGTAACTGTCTGAATGAAAATAAAATGCCTCTGCTTCATTCAAATCAAAATAGATCTTCAGATACAATGACTTTATCTGCTGCTTAAATGAAAACTCCTCTGCATTGACTTTCGATAATTCGGTTACTGCTTTGTCATAATCTTTCTTCTTGTAATTGATCAGTGCCTTACAAAAGTGTTGTGCTGTTTCTCTGTAGTCTTCGAGCAGGTCTTTTCCGTAATCTTCTATGAACCTCTCAATTTCGTTTGCGTCTTTCAATTCAAGTCCGATGATAACTGCATTGAGAAAGATTATGAGAGGAAGATGTCCCTTTTGTTTCTTGTGATAACCGCTCGTAACGGACAACATTATCAATTCAAACTGGTCTTTGAGGAATCTCTCTTCTCCGGACAGTGCCTTCAGATATGCAAAATTGGATGCGGCAGAAAGCACACTCGGTTTGTCCTTGTCAGAAATGCCAATCATGCCGTCAGTTATTATTTTCTTCAGGGCGCGGAAATGTTTTTCATCTTCATCTTTCAGCACTTTGTAAATGTGATAGAACAGTTTAATATATGGATCTTTGAGAAGGTACATCCCTTCTCCTTCAAGGATGCTGTCGATCTGAAACGGCAAAGAAGCTTCAGCGCTTGAGTCGGATATTATCTTCTTCCTGTTGAGTTCAGCAGAACTAAAGTGAATGAAATTTATGAAGAAATGTGAAACGAGATTCTCAATAATCTTATCACGCCTGGTTTCACGCAAATACTTTTCTCCGCTTCTTGCCAGAAGTGAGTCATACTCTCTTTCTAATTGAAACTTGTACAGAAAATATTTGTCGTCTTTGAATTCTCCGGATTCCAGAAGTTCATTCAAAGATGTTATCTGCTTCATACAATGCTTTGAAAGATTCCTTCTGCTTAGCTGATCCACAAGCTTCAACTTCACTTCTGATCTTGAAGAAAGGAATTCTTTCACGCTGAGAAACTGCTCCGCAAGTCTCAGAAGATCCGAGCGGATGTTTCTCATAAGATTGTCATTGTACTTTTTACCGGGATAAAGTTCTGAGAATAGATCCTCATTTGATTTTGTAAAATGAGGATGGGATTCAAACAAGATCCTTGCAAACCTTTCGAGAATTTTTTCTCTGTTGAAGTAAGGAGAATTCACAAAGGCAACGAACTCTTTATAGTCATTTGCCGAGAACGTCTTCAATAACTCTAAAAGTGATGATCTCTCCATTAAAATTTGTTTGGCAAAGTTATGCATGCAAGGTGACAAAGGATACACAGTAAATGTAGATAACTTGCTTGAATTCAATATTCTTCCAAAGATTCTTCCTGTCATCATCCTACATTCGCGTAAGATTCTCTTTGACTGAAGTATGTTCCCTGTCTATTTTTGCCTTGAGCTAATGAATTAACTGAATACTGATTCTTGACTATTAAATCTGAACCATTCGAAGAATGATCTTTAACTTAAACAATAATCATATGAAAAAGCTATCAGCAATTGTTATGATTTTCCTGTTGTCGATCGTGAATCTCTACGCGCAGCAATGGGTGCCTTTCGGCACACTTCCCGGCAGCGGAATAACAGCTTTGAAAACAAATCAAAACGGAGACTTGTTTGTTGCAACCGCGAGCTACAATTATCCTTCAGGACAGAATGCCGGAGTTTACAGATCTCTGTTGGGATCGGGCGCACTTATAGATGTCACTCCCGGGGGGGCAAGTGCATTCAATGCCAGAGCGATTGAGACAGAAGGGAGCACGCTGGTATGGGCTTCCTGCTGGCAGAATCCGTCACTAAATCAGGAAGCGCTCTACCGCTCAACCGACAACGGTAATAACTGGACGAGAACTTATCAGATTGGGACTACCAACAACATTTTTTCCATCAAGGCTGATCCTGATAATGATAATGTTTACATTGGTGCGAGGGATGGAGTTCATAGAAGTTCTAACACCGGACTGGGTTTCTCCTTGTCCAACTCCGGAATGGAATCGGGATCATGGACCTATGATATTGAGAAAGTAAACGGAATGCTTTTTGCGGCAACGGCAAAAGGCCTTTACAGAAGCCAGAATCTTGGTGTTAGCTGGTCAGAAGTAACGGGGATACCTCAATCAGACACGCCGAAGTCAATCTCAATAATCCCGACCGCAAACGGTGACAGAATTGTAACGGGAACCAATGACGGAAACATTTATATATCAGATGAAACATTATCTCAATTCGAACTGATCTTTGGTTTTGAAAACTCCGACATTATTACGATGCTTGTTCTTATTGGCGCTCAGCCGACAGACTATCACTTTATACTTTCTGCATTTCCTAAGAACCTTGATAATATTGGAAACGGATTGTACTACTCGCGAAGCAGTGGCAATAGTTTTACAGATTTTGGACAAGGTCTACCATCCCCATACAGAATCTCAGCGATCGGAGGTTCTATTCAGGGAAATAACATAACAGCGTTTGCCGGCTCTTTCAATAATACTCAGAATGGCGCTGTGGTTTACAAGAAGAATTATACAGTCGGCATAAACACAATTTCTTCGGAGGTCCCCGGTTCTTTTGCCCTGTATCAGAACTATCCGAATCCGTTCAATCCATCTACTAAAATAAAGTTTCAGGTTGTGCGATCTTCCCATATTGAGATAGCTGTTTACAATTCTTCCGGAATGGAAGTATCAAAACTCGTGAATGAAAATTTGTCTGCCGGAGTTTATGAAACACAGTTCGACGGATCATCAACACCGTCAGGCGTTTACTTTGTCAGAATGCTTGTTGACGGAATTGCAGATGCTTCCCTGTCAAAGAAAATGATCTTAACAAAATGAATTTAGAGTTTCAACGGTAGGTATAATCCATTCGGCGGAGTTCATGCGCTTATCATAACTCCGCCAGATTGGGTCGGATGGGAAAGAGAAAGTACGGAGAGCTTAAAATTAGTATTTTGTTTGTGACCCATTGGAATCCACCCCTTTGGGGAAAGTTTGCGTGGCACTCCTTGATATTAGTCACTTTCTGCTTTGCATACTTTTGGGAGCACGGAACAACGGCTAATAATCCGAAAACCCCGAAGGGGTGAAATTATTATAGCATCAATGTTTCCCGATCCCAAAACCCCGAAGGGGTGAAATTATTATAGCATCAATATTTCCTGATCCGAAAACCCCGAAAGGGTGAAATTATGTTTTCAATTTCTAATTTGATATTGTTCTCGCTGAATCCCCTTTGCAAAGACTCGAATATTTTAATCTTGCTTCAAGCCAGAGACGCCACGAAGTGGCAGGCAGCGGAGACGAGAACAACCTGCGAAAGATTGCTGACTACCTGCGAAAGTTTGCTGACTACCTGCGAAAGTTTGCTAACGACCTGCGGAGGTTTGCTAACGACCTGCGGAGATTCGCTGACGATCCGCGAAGGTTCGCTGACGATCCGCGAAGGTTCGCTGACGATCCGCGAAGGTTCGCTGACGATCCGCGAAGGTTCGCTGACGATCCGCGAAGGTTAGCTGACAATCCGCGAAGGTTCGCTGACGATCCGCGGAGGTTCGCTGACGATCCGCGGAGGTTCGCTGACGATCCGCGAAGTTTTGCTGACGATCCGCGAAGGTTCGCTCTCCCGAAGGTTTGCTGAAAAGTTTAATTTTATAGCTAATTCAACTAAATAGCGCAGTCCGGTTACAAAACACCTTCATGCTGCAGAAGTGAAATTCTGCTCGTTAGTAGAAGACTTTCAATTTTGTATTGTCCGGGATGTCTATCATGTAAATTCAATACAAATAAGATCAGGAGAAAACTCGAAAGTCAGATAGTTCCATTTGAAGAGACTTGAGCATTCTAATTTCCAAAGAACCCGTTCACCGAAGCGAAACAAAAAATCAATTTTCCGGCGCCTCCCGCAAAATCAGAAATAAATTGTAAATAATAGCTGAAATCTTTAATTTGCGTGGAAATTACCTAAGGAGTCCTCACACATTGGAAAGCGAAACCAAGTCACAATCAACATACAAGGACATAAAGACATTTGATCAGAAAAACTGGATCAGCGAGAATCTGGGCTATAAGAAAGATTCAGGAAGCTGGGCATGGATATTTCACAGGATCACAGGTATTGCATTAATAGCTTACTTGTTTCTACATGTTTATTCGCTTAGCCCGCTGACTAAAGGTGAAGCTGCTTTCAATGCCAAGATGGCACAATTTTCATCACCGATATTTATGGCAATAGAATGGTTCTTGTTTGCATTCGTCATATTTCATTCTCTAAACGGAATCAGGATCGTGATAGTCGATTGGGCAGACGGTGCTAAGTATCACAAGCAATTGTACAGAATTTCATGGGTTCTTGGAATCATACTTTTCCTTGCAATGGGAGCGCTCATGTTCTCACATGAACTTAAAAAATTGTTTTAAGACACAATAGACTAACTTATGTATAAGTACAGGGCATCAAAAGATTCAGGATCGAAAAGCTGGGTCATGCAGAGGATCACGGGACTTGCATTGGTGGTTCTTATGATCGGGCATTATATATTGATGCATTATCATCCTGATTCGGGACATACGTATCAGGCAGTTCTGGGAAGAATGCAATATTCGTGGTACAGGATCATTGACCTGACATTCATAGTGCTGGCAATGTATCACGGATTGAACGGAATATGGAATATTTTCAGGGATTATAAAATGAAACCTTGGCTGAAGTATTCTGTTATTTCAGCATTGGTCATCTTTGGAATTGCATTCACTGCCTGGGGATTTAACATAATCTTTTCTATTCCGTACATAAACTGAAAATAGAACGAAATTAAGAATACGTTGGTTCTGCTTGAGTTTTGTAATTGTTCACCCAAATAAGAGTCGTAAAAACAAATTATAAACAAAACACAAAGAAGGAGTAAGACAATGGAAAAATTTAGCGATCTCAAAGCGATCCTGGATCAGATGAATGTTGACATTGAAAAGTTTTATCAGAAGAATCAAAATGCCGCAGGCACCAGACTCAGAAAGTCTTTGAACGAGCTTCGAAAAAAAGCTGCGGAGATAAGGAAGGAAATTCAGGACGAAAGAACAAAAAGGAAGACTGAAGGATAAAAGTCTTCGCTTCAATCATTTTGCAAGAGTGGAATCTAATGAAGTTATTCCATTTGTTTCATAACTTTATTTTAGAATCCACTTTTTTTATACATAAAATTTGAGCAAACCCAACATAAGAAATTTCTGCATCATCGCCCACATTGATCACGGCAAATCAACTCTGGCTGACAGATTGCTAGAGAAGACGCGGACGATCGAAAAGCGAAACATGATGAAGCAAGTGCTTGATGATATGGACCTTGAACAGGAAAGGGGCATCACTATCAAGCTTCATGCAATTCAAATGAAATATACTGCTCCGGATAAGCAAGAATATATTTTCAATCTTATTGATACTCCGGGACATGTTGATTTTTCTTATGAAGTATCACGCTCACTCGCGGCATGCGAGGGAGCATTGCTTGTTGTAGATGCTACACAGGGTGTTGAAGCCCAGACTATAAGCAACCTTTATCTTGCAATAGACAATGGACTTGAGATCATTCCCGTCATCAATAAGATAGATCTTCAGAACTCTATGGTGGATGAAGTAACTGATCAGATCATCGAACTCCTTGGTTGCAAGAAAGAAGACATCATACTTGCGAGTGCAAAAGCTGACATAGGAACAGACCTGATTCTCGAAGCAATCGTAAACAGGATCCCCGCTGCAAAAACCGAAACTGAGAAACCTCTTCGCGCACTTATATTTGATTCAAAATTTGATATCTATCGCGGGGTGATTGTATATGTAAGAGTTTTTGAAGGCTCCATAAAAGTTGGCGATACGATCAAATTCTTTTTCACGGAAAATGCTTTCACAGCGGAAGAAGTTGGCGTGCTTCGCATGGGAAGGATCAAGAAAGACATACTCAATGCAGGCGATGTAGGATATCTCATAGCCGGCATTAAGGATGTTAATGACACCCGGGTTGGTGATACAATTTTCAAAATCCATGAGCCTGTAAGCGAGCCGCTTCCGGGCTACAAGGAAGTTAAGCCGATGGTTTTCAGCGGAATCTATCCTTCATCAACGGAAGACTTTGAGAATCTTCGGGAGTCACTGGCAAAACTCAAACTCAATGACGCTGCGCTAAGCTTTGAACCGGAGACATCAGTTGCGCTTGGTTTCGGATTCAGATGCGGATTCCTTGGGATGCTTCACATGGAGATAGTTCAGGAGCGGCTTGAACGCGAGTATGGTCTTAACATCATAACTACCGTACCAAATGTTGAATACAAAGTTTACAAGACAAACGGCGAAGTTGTCCTGGTTGACAATCCCTCGGATATGCCTGAGCCTCCAAAGATAGATTATATCGAAGAGCCGTATATTACTTCGAACATTATCACCCCGACCGAGTTCATTGGAAATCTCATGAAGCTTGCCAATGAGAGAAGAGGTGTATTCATATCGACAAACTATGTTGATGCAAAAAGAGTTGATCTCCATTTTGAATTTCCTCTGAGTGAGATAGTCTATGATTTTTACGACAAGCTGAAGTCATATTCAAGAGGTTACGCTTCGTTCGATTATTCATTCAAGGATTTCAGGGAATCTTCCCTCGTTAAACTCGACATACTTCTTAACGCTGAACCTGTAGATGCTCTTTCTACAATTGTTCATAAAGACAAGGCATTTGAATGGGGAAAGAAACTTTGCACAAAATTAAAAGAACTGATTCCGAAGCAGATGTTTGAAGTTGCAATACAAGCCGCTATAGGCTCAAAAGTTGTTGCTCGGGAAACTATCAGTGCGATGAGAAAGAATGTCACGGCTAAATGTTACGGTGGAGATATCAGCAGAAAGAGAAAACTTCTTGAAAAACAAAAAGAAGGAAAAAAACGTATGAAGCAGATAGGTTCTGTAGAAATTCCACAGGAAGCGTTTCATGCAGTTCTTTCTTTGAATTAGTCAGGAACAGAAAGAAGATTGAATTTAAATTAACACCAAACGAATATTGGCAGACAGGAACGATTCACAGGATATAAGAGACAATAAGACACTTTCAAATTCTAACGAAAATAAAAAGGACGCGAAACAGAAGAAGTCAAAGACAAGAGAGTTTTTTGATGCTCTTGTTTATGCAGCTGTTGTTGCGTTCATTATTAAGATATTCCTCTTTGAAGCATTCAGGATTCCGACCGGCTCGATGGAGAAAACATTATGGGTGGGCGACTTTCTTCTTGTTACTAAATTTACTTACGGAGCAACGACGCCGCGTAATATTCCATTCACCGATATAAGACTTCCCTATTTCAAACTCCCCGGATTTAAAGAGCCGGAAAGAGGCGACATAATTGTATTTGATTTTCCGGGCGACCGAGATGAACTTGAATCGAAAGAAGTCGTGAATTATATAAAACGATGTGTGGCTATTGCAGGCGACTCTGTCAGGATAGCAGGAAAGAAGCTGTATGTGAACGGTGAGCTTTTTCCAAATCCTCCTAATGCAATGTTTGATAATATGAACAGGCCGCAGAGTTTTTCCAATCCGAGAATGTTCCCCCGAGGCGCGGGCTGGAATGAAGACTGGTACGGCCCAATAAGAGTTCCGAAGAAAGGTGATAAGGTTGTAATTGATTCCTCTAATTATGATGAGTGGAAAACTTTTGTAATGAGAGAAGGTCACACGATAAGTCAGACAGCGGACAGGAAAGTTTTAGTAGATAACGCCGAACTGCCGGGCGGAGAATATACTGTTGGAAGAGACTATCTCTTCATGATGGGTGATAACAGGAACAATTCTCTCGACAGCCGTTATTGGGGATTCATGCCGGTTGAGAATGTAGTCGGTAAAGCCCTACTAATATACTGGTCATGGGATCCGAGCAAGTCGTTCCTGAATTTCTTCGAACTTCTTGGAAGTACAAGATGGGAACGCATAGGAAACTTAATCAAATAACATTACAGAAATTTTTCCGGATGTAATGCCGGACCAATGAACAATCATGTCCGGCATTTATGTCCATATACCTTTCTGCTCCAGAAGATGCAATTACTGTGACTTCTTCTTCACAACAAATACTAAGCTTACCGATGATTTTCTGATTTCGCTGGATAAAGAAATTCAGATTCATTCTGCTTCAATTCCAAATCAAAAATTCGACACCATCTTCTTCGGCGGCGGCACCCCATCTATTCTTACAGGTAACCAACTCCTTGGTATAATCAACAGGCTTAGAGAAACTTTTGACATTACAGAAGATGCAGAGATGTCTCTTGAAGCAAATCCCGAAGACCTGACAAATGAAAAGATAAGAGAGCTTTACAGTGCAGGAGTTAACAGGCTGAGTATAGGCGTGCAGTCATTTATCGACAGCGAATTGCAATTTCTTACAAGACATCATACATCATCTATTGCCGGCGATGTTGTAAAGAATTCACTTGATGTGCTAGATAATGTAAGTATTGATATTATTTATTCACTCCCCTCTCAAAGGGCTGAAGACATAATAGTCTCAATTGATAAAGCAAAAGTGATGGGTGTAAAGCATATCTCTGCATATACGCTAACTTATGAAGATAAGACATTGCTCACTAAATCTGCCAATGAAGGAAAGATAATAAGGAACACTCCCGAGCATGAAGCAACACTCTACGAAACGGTGAGCAAAGAGATTATATCAAGAGGATTCAGGCAATATGAAGTTTCTAACTTTGCCATACCCGGATATGAGAGCCGGCACAACAAGAAGTACTGGAAACTTCTGCCGTACTTAGGACTTGGACCTTCGGCGCATTCATTCATCGGAAACAGAAGATGGAACAATTTAAAGAGTGTCGGCAAGTATTGCGAACTGGTGAACAGTCGTAAGCTACCGATTGAAAACGATTATGAATTGAATGAACAGCAATTGCAATCTGACTTTATCATGCTCGCTCTGAGAGCTGAAGGAATTAATTTCACAGAATACAAAAAGAGGTTTGGGAAATCTTTTGAAGTTTATAACAAAAGAGCTATCGGCGAGCTTGTTCAAAACGGATTTGCCGAATTGAGCAATGACTCATTTCGGTTAAGCACAAAAGGTTACGCAGTTGCAGATGAGATCATAGCTAGATATTTTTAGAACTTCATTTACTCTTCGCTCCAAACTCTGCAATGCCATTCAGCTTATTCTTGTAAAGCATATTAGATACGAAAACTGTAGCAAGCACAAATGGAACAGCGGCAATGATATCAATCACATAGTGATATCGGAGATAGACTGTCGAAAAGACCATCAGCAGAGAATAAGGCAGATAGAAATAGAATGAACCTGACCTGAACTTCCTCGAAAGGTAAGTGATCAGAAGAATTACAATTGTATGTCCGGAAGGAAACGCATCTCTTTGAGCAACAAGTATTGCATTCATCTCACCTTTAGGAATTGACTCGCCTAGGTTGATAAAATCTCTGATTGTCTGTGTCAGATACACACCGGGAAGTTCTGCGTCAGTTGTTGCAAACTCATGAAGAACGAACCTCGGCCCAACGGCCGGTACAAGCAGGTATCCGATAAATGAAAGATAAAATCCGAACATAATTACAAATGTCGCATACTTAAACTCACCATACCTGTGCCAGAGATATAATTCAGATGCAAAGATCACCGGCATGAGATAGAAGATGCCATAAACAATCTGGAAAAATTCAGTGAGATACGGGTGTGAAAACTGGTGCAGCATTTGCGTAGGATTTCCTCCGAAGATTGCGCGGTCAATTTGCGCAAGAACTCCATCGTGAAGTTTATCTCCGTGACTGATCATAATCACATAAACTTCTTTGAAGCAAAACAATATTGTAAATACCGGATACCAGAATCTTATGAAACGTGCGAACGGCGGCGCTGACTGATCTATATAATTTTTACTTTCATAATTTGATACGATGATGACAATGAAAAAAATTATGAAAATGTTTACCACAGGCAAAAGAAATCTCTCCAAGCTTTGCGTAACAAAGATAAATGAAACGAGAGAAAGGAAGAGGAAGAATGAAATGTTCATCCAATCGTGTGTCTCAAGAAACTGAAGCCTGCCTTTTATGCGAGTCACAATTTCAGACGTGACTGAGAAGATATGTTGAGACCGTGAGAAAAACTGTGATGCCAATGACATCCTGAAAAGCTGTTTCGAAGGGGCCCGAAGTGAGGGCGGGGTCAAAACCCAGGCGTTTTGAAATCATAGGAGATATAGTTCCGATTATGCCGGCAATATTAATCGAGATGAACATTGATACTGCAACCGACAAACCGAATCTTACTTTATTTGCGTCACTAAGAAGATATCCCATAAGTCCGACAGCCAGGCCAATAACCGTGCCGATAATGAGTGTCGTTCTGATCTGTCTGTTCAGAGGTTCCCACCATCTCTTGAGCATCATGTTGCCGGTATCGAGTCCGCGCACCACTATTGCGGCAGACTGAAGTCCCGTGTTTCCGGATATGGCAGAGATGATCGGCATGAATGCCGCGAGCAGAATTATTTTTTCCAGCATTTCATCATGCGATGAGACAACAAACACGGCAAACATTTCTATAAGCAGAGTTATCATCAGCCATGGCAGGCGAAGCTTAGCTATTTCAAACGGCGATTTCTTCTCAAGTTCTTCGGCATCCGTACCGGCCATTCTTGCAACATCTTCGGAATATTCTTCTTCCATGACATCCATTACATCGTCGATAGTAATCTTTCCGATCACTCTCTGATTGCTGTCAACAACAGGCATCGAAACAAGGTCATAGCTTCTGAAGATTTTTGCAATTTCCTCCTGGTCTGTCCCCGCTTCAACATATATTACATCCTCATTCATAATTTCCTTTGTCAAGGCATCCGGGGTTTGCATCGAAACGATGAGTCTTTTCAGTGACATGATGCCCTTGAGAACATTGCTGTCGTCAACAACCCAAAGATTATAAAACTGATCCACATCTTCTGCTCTTAGCTGAACTTCTTTCACCGCTTCAGCGATTGTCATGTTTTCGTTAACGGCAACGTATTCTTTCGCCATGATACCGCCTGCAGTATTCTCATCATAAGAAAGGAGTTCTCTTACTTCTTCTGAATCATCCTTGTCAAGCTTATCGAGATTGCCAAGTACTTCTTCCTGTTTATCTTCTTCAAGATCAGACAAGAAATCCGTGGCATCATCGGAATACATTTCGCTGACAATGTCAGAGATCTTTTCTCCGGAAAGTTTCTCCGTAAAATACTCTCTCCTGTCATCTGAGATTTCAAGAATGACTTCGCTTGCAGTATCATCATTAAGAAGCGAGAAGAGATAGCATGCATCATCATCATCTTTCAGATTGTCAATGATAACGGAAATGTCAAAATCATAAAGGTCTGCGAGGATGTTTTTTAATGCAGCATCAGAGCGATCATGAATCAGCTCAGTTATGTCTTCGAGCAGCTCGTCATCTACCTCGAGCACGGACTTGTTCTTTTTATCCGGAGACATTATGATTTGAATTAGACAGGTTAAAGGAAAGGCAAGTTACTTAATAGAGGAAGTTTATTCAATTGAATTATTGGATTCCCGTCGCCGCAAATCTTTCTGCCACGAATACACGAATGTTTAATAGTGAAAAAACAAAAAACCGCAACGATCTCTGCTATATTTACAGACACGCACTCATCCTCCTAAATATTATTATTGGTATTCATTTTCCAATCACGGAATAATATGAGCGAACGAGAACTAGCAAAGTTACAATTTGTGTATTTACAGCAACCAGTTCTTTTGCCACGAATACACGAATGTTTAAGGCTAGAAGTGCTTTGCATTCTGCAACCAACAACACCAGCAACGAACTCTGCTATATTTGTAGTCGCATATTTATCCTCCCGCAAATTACATGTATTATACAAACGCGGCGTGGTTATGCGGGAGCGGGAACTTACAGAAGTACAATTCGTGAATTCGTGGCAACATTATGGGAAGATATAACTCAATGTAGAAAACTAAATTGAAAAGCCATATGATGAATTGTATATTTGTCTGAAATAATTCACCAGCCCAAGTGATAATATTTTGAGAAAGCACATTTAACATTTCAAATTAAAGTCATCTGCAACCAAATGAAAAGAAATCAAACTGTACTTACATTTGTCCTGTTGGGAATCGCATTTATGCTTGTAATTTCTTCCATGACAATTTCCGGTTGTTCATCAGGATCAGACAATTCAAAATCACAAAAAATGAACACATCAAAGACAGCTCTCAATGATACAAAGTGGATGATACAAACACTTAACGGCTCTAGAGTATTAATTCCTGAAGGAGGCAAGGAGGTGTTCATTACATTCTCGAATGACGGGAAAGCAATCGGCTCGTCAGGCTGCAATACGTTTAACGGAAAAGCCGAAGTCTCGGGAAGCTCAATGAAACTGGGGCCCATGGCAACAACGAGAATGATGTGTCAGGATCAAATGGACACGGAAAGAGATTTCTTAGCTGCGCTTAATAATACAGCTTCTTACAGTATCAGCGGGAATACATTATCTCTCATGGATGCAGGAAAGAATGTTTTGGCAACATTCACAGGCTTTAAGGCATTGGGCGGACCCGGGCAATAAGGCGAATTGCCTAAATTCATGGCTGCAGATTTTCGCAAAAGAGTATTGAAGAAATTTGCCGGTGACTACTCAGGTCAAATGAATGCAAAGTTTCAAAGAAAACCAAAAGAGTAATTTGCTTTGCCTTTTTGAAGGCGCGGAAAATATGATACGGGATGTAGATCAGTTGGTTAGATCGCACGTCTGGGGGGCGTGAGGCCGGCAGTTCGAGTCTGCCCATCCCGACATACCTTTCTTCGGAACCCTGCCTTTTTAAGATTAATGATGAATAACAATGGACACGAATGCATTTACGATCAATGATCTGCCTTTATCAGAAAGACCCCGCGAAAGACTCATCAGCAAAGGACCAACTTCACTTTCCACACCGGAATTGCTTTCACTTTTACTCGGCTCAGGAACGAAAGGCGAATCTGTTTTCACCCTGTCACACAGAATTCTAAAATCGTACGGATCACTGTTTAAGATTCAGAACGCATCAATAGAGGACCTTAAGAAGATCAGAGGAATGGGAGATGCTAAGGCTGCAAAGCTCAAAGCCTGCATCGAGATTGCGAGAAGAATGGCAATTGAAGAAAGAGTCTTTGAGGAATCCGAGGCAATGAAAAGAAGAAACTGTGATACGATAACTTCGCCTGACAAACTCTTTGAGATAATAAAATCCAAGATCACTCAGTTTTCCAAGGAGCACTTTTTTGTGGTATCGCTTGACACACGCAACAATCTGATAGGAGTTGATGAGATTTCTGTAGGCACACTAACCGCAAGTCTGGTTCATCCGAGGGAAACATTTGAGTCAGCGATAAGACGTCATGCTGCAAAGATCATCATCTCACATAATCATCCGTCCGGAGAAACAGATCCGTCGGATGATGATATGAAAATCACTCGCAGACTTGTAGATGCCGGCAAGATAATGGGCATTGAAGTGCTTGACCATATAATTGTTACAAAGACGAGTTATCTCAGCTTCAAGGAGCAGCTACTCATCTGAATTTTATGCTTTGTTTCTCAGATGAGTTGCGGTAAAGAATATAAATATTAAAGCTCTTGACCTGCAGTGTATTCTTCGCCTTCGTCATCGAATCTGATCATTGCCTGATAGAACCTGCCATCGGGAGCAATTGTAACACCGCCTTCTGTTTCCCACCCGGTTTCAAATAGTTCAGTGACTCTTTTGATCAGCTCCAAATCTGTGGCGCCGGAGACAATTGTGTATTCCATGGTATTTTATATGGGGTTTATGTTGAATAAAGTAAGTATATGAATTTTTGAAGCTGTGCAAGTTAGTCAATATGATTCAAAATTAAAACTTCGAATTGCCTTTTGGGCACAATGTGAATCGCATCTGTTCTCTGCAGGCAGGCGGGTTGTTTTTTCCGAATCGACAAAATCCTCATGCTCCAGCCTATTTTCGATATAATTTTCGTTTTTGAAAAATGTTATGGACATCAATGAGAAATTGTGACTAAAGTTGAATATGTTTTCCTTGAATTAAGAATTCAGGTAATCTATTTTGAATTCAATTTTTTGGAATGAAAGAAACAGATGCTTTGACGGAAATAGACCGATTGCTCAAGAGGAGTGAAGTTGTCGGATGGATTTGGATAATGGGAATAGGATCGATAATTTCGATCATGTCAGCTGTTAAGGCGGCACGACTGATGAATAAAGCGGGAATTTCCGACAAGAAAAAGCTTACCGGACTTTTTGTGCTGGGCATAGCAGGATTACTAATTGCTGTTTCAGCATTCCTCATCATAATAATTTACAGAAAAGGCAAATCAACCTGATGGATTACAAAGATTATTATAAGGTCCTTGGTGTAAGCAAAAATGCTACAAAGGATGAAATAAAAAAGGCGTACAGAAAGCTCGCAGTAAAGTATCATCCCGATAAGAACAAAGGAAACAAAGAAGCCGAGGAAAAGTTTAAAGAAGTAAACGAAGCCAACGAAGTATTAAGCGACGAAGAGAAGCGAAAGAAATACGATCAGTTTGGTGAGAATTGGCAGTACTACCAGCAAAGCGGTGATCAGGGCGGATTTGACTGGTCGCAATATGCCAACCAGGGAGGTGGACAAACCCGCTACACATATTCCGGCGGCGCTGAGGATTTTGGCGGAGCGGGATTCTCGGATTTTTTTGAAACACTTTTTGGAGGCGGCGGATTTGGCTCGTCGCAAACCCGCGGGAAAAGAAGAGGAAGCACAAGAACCGCGCAAGTAAGAGGAGAAGATCTTAGCGCGGAGCTAAGCATTACTTTGGATGACGCATATCACGGTGCAGAGAAATTGTTTGACCTGAACGGCCAATCGATTAAGCTGAAGATAAAGCCGGGAATAAATGACGGTCAGGTTTTGAAACTTGCCGGGAAAGGATACGCGGGATCGAGAGGCGCCGGCGCGGGAGATCTGATGCTGAAGATCAATGTATTGAGTGACCCCGTATTTGAGAGAAAGGGAAATGATCTTTACACAAATATGAATGTAAATCTTTATACTGCCGTAATGGGAGGCAAGGCAGCACTTAGAACATTCAAGGGAACGATAAATGTATCCATTACAAAAGAATCTCAGAACGGCAAAGTGATGAGACTACAGGGTATGGGCATGCCGGTTTACGGAAAGCCTAATCAGTTCGGTGATCTTTATGCTAAGATATCCGTCGACATTCCAACCGGCTTAACAGAAAAAGAAACGCAGCTCTTTCAAGAACTCCAGAAACTTAGAAAATAAGATCTCATCTGTAATGATAATCTTCCGTAACTCACAGACCTTAATGAATTACTACGCCTCAAATCTGACGGCTTGACCAATCTTTGATCAATACATCTCTTATTGCTGCTCTCAGGACCTTTTCTAAGGATGAGTTGAAAAGGTTTGAAGAATTTCTACTCTCGCCATTTTTCAACAAGAAGAAACCCGTCATAAAACTTTTCCAAAGCATTAAGAAATTTGCGCCCGAATTCAATTCTCCGCGCCTTGAAAGGAAAAAGGTTTGGGAAGCACTTTTCAAGGGAAAGGATTTCAATTATGGGGTAATGAAAAATCTGATATACGAGCTTGGTAAACTTGCAGACAAATTTCTTTCAATAAGTCATCTCGAGAAGGACACTTTGGCATTTTCAGTAAATCTCATGCGCGAGCAGCTTATGAGGGGGCTGAGTCAATCATTCGAGAAGAATCTCCGTACTGCAAGAGAAGATATCGCTCTAAACGGGATTGACTTACATTTTTATCACAACTCGCTGTCGCTTGACATACTTGACGAATATTATCAATCTCAGGAGTTTAATTCTCAGCATTTCAAGGGAGAGGGCACGTTGAATGTTGTCAGGAGTTTAACTCTTCACTACTTTACTTCACTGACTGAGCGTTATTATAATCATCTGCTTGTTTGTCAGTACTCAAGCAGAAAGTTTGAAGGCGAGTCAATGGATATTTTTCTGGATTACCTTTCGAAGTGCAGGAAAGGAAATGAGGATATCGTTGACTTATGCGGTTGTTATATTAAGACAGTTCTCGAACCTTTCAATGAAGACAACTATTCTGAATACAAAGTAATCATTCAGAAGATGCATCCAAGCTTGAGCAAATATTACCTGAACAAACTCTACATAGCAAAGATAAATTTTTGCAATAACCTGGTAATGATCGGGAAGGCAGGATACAACAAAGAATTATTTGAAGTGTTGAAGACTTTCGTTTATGACGGTATATATGCAGGCAACAAGAATGAAACTCTTAACCAGTACAACTATGCAATGGCTGTGAGCTGCGCCTGCAATGAAGGTGAGTTTGACTGGGCGGAGAAGTTCATTGAAGAATTTAAGAACAAGCTCAGACTCGAATTCCGGGATCAGTATTATCTTTACGCGCGCATCACTCTCTGTATGAAGAAGAAAGATTATGAAAATGCGCTGGGTTTACTAACCGGAGTAAAGCAAATCAACTTCATGGACAAGATCACTGTGAAGAGATATCAGCTTATGATATATTTTGAATCAGGCTACTCCGACGAGCTTTTCTCCATGCTCGATACTTTCAGCAGTTTTAAGAACAAGAATAAGGAGCTCTCGGATCAAACAAGAGAACTCATTGGTAACTTTATTTACTTCATGAAAAAACTTGCAGAGCTTAAGTTTGGTGAGAATAATATTGGAGACAATAGTTTCTTGACAGACAAGCTCTCCCACGAGCTTGAGATCAAAAAGGTTGTGAACAAGATTTGGTTCAGAGAAAAACTGGAAGAGATGAAAGTGGCAAATTGAAAATTGAAAATTGAAAATTGAAAATTGAAAATTGAAAATTGAAAATTGAAAATTGAAAATTTGACAATTGAAAATTATTACCAAAGCCCTCTACAAAGGAAAATTTATCCCGCTTAGAAAAAGTGTAACATGCACAACTTTCACAAAGCATCAAACATAGTTCCCTTCTGATCTTTTAAACTAAATTGGATTGAATATTTAGAACTTACTTCTAAATTAAAAATATGCAGGAGACAAGGCTAATTCAGTTTTTGAAATCACTGAACAGAAGTGAAGTTAGAAATTTTCAGGACTTTCTAAATTCACCGTCATTCAACAAGAATAGATCCGTAGTGAAGTTATTTGAAACTTTGGTAAAGCACTATCCGGAATTTCCTGAGTCTGAGTTATCTCCTGAGTTTCAATTCTCAGAGGTTTATGGAAAAGAGAAGTTTGATTATCACAAGTTAAAGAATCTATCATCAGACTTGCTGGCTTTAGGAAAAGAATTTCTTGCATTTGAGAGCTATAAAACAGACAAGGACGCACAGGAATTATACATGTTAAAGGAAACCAGGAAAAGAAATCTAAATCTGATCTTTGAAAACATCATTCGAAACGCTGAAAAAGAATAGGAAGACAAATGATCAGAGATGAGAAATATATGTTTCATAGTATGAATCTTGTCGACGAGCATATTAATTTTAACGCTCCCAGAAACCCGAGCATTAATTTAGAGTTGATGCAAAGTAAACTTGACCATTTTATAAGTTACTCCGTAATAATGCTCCTCAAGTTTTACAATCTTATGATGCACGATCAGATTCAATTCAACCACAAGTATGACCTCAAGATGTTTGACTGTGTGCTGGAATATTTAAAGAAGAACGATGACGAGACGTATCCGGTAATGCAAATCTATTACCACATTATATTGCTAGGAATGGACAAAACAGATGAGAATTTTTTCAGACTCAAAGAGCTCAGAGGAAAGTACAAGAATGAATTAAATTCGGTCGACAACTATATGGCATTTCTGTATCTTGACAGCTATTGCGCAAATGCATATAACAATGAATGCCGCACTGATCTTGCGTATGAACAATTCTTGCTGACACGGGAATGCGACATGAATTTGTTTCCGGAATTGGGCAAAATTATGTATCCTGATTTCATTTACAGTATTAAGATTGCTCTCAGGGTAAAAGAAATTGATTATGCTGAAAATTACATAAATGAGTTTAAAAAAAATCTCACTGAAGAAAAGGACAGCACCCTAAA
Organism: Ignavibacteria bacterium; assembly: GCA_016704345.1. Lineage (GTDB taxonomy): Bacteria > Bacteroidota > Ignavibacteria > Tepidaquicellales > Tepidaquicellaceae > JADJAH01. Next base: position 121,050 of record JADJAH010000018.1, read on the forward strand.
TTTCTGTTATGCTTTGATTGAACACAGCAAAGGAGAAACCAACAAAGCACTGGAGTTGCTGGCTAAGACACATTTTCAAAGTTTCATAATGAAGATTCAGGTGAAGCTGTTTCAATTGCAGTTAAGTTATGAAATGAATTACTTTGATCAGACATTGTCTATGATTGACTCATTCCGTCATTACATTTCACGTGAGACTCTCCTGCTCGATAATTTGAAATCAGTACTATTGAAATTTCTTAGTGTTACGGGAAATCTGATAAGGTACCGTTCAGAAACGGTCTTAGATAAGAAAGGGAATTTGCTTAAGATCAAATATGACATTGAGAATCTTAACAGCAATCACTTCGGGATTAAATTGTGGCTGCAGGAGAAAATGAGGGATATAGAAAATTAGAATCTTCTCAACAAAAAGGAATCCCTCAAACATCTAAAATAGAACCATCATACCTGAAGAACGAACAATTCAGATTAAACATGATGTTGCCGCTGCTGAAGCTGATAATAATTCGTTAAAAGAAGAGTTGATGCAATCAGATGTTATTAACAAGTCGTGGCTGATTGAGAAGCATTGCGAAATTGAAGATCCTGATAAACAATAATATCTCTTCAAAGTCATGCTCGAATTAAAGTGGCGGCACGTCACCATACTTGGGTTATGACTTCAGCAAAGGCTGTTACAGCTATCAAGTCTGTTCCGCAACAAAATTATTTCCGGTCAAGTCAGTCAACACTATCCTGATCATTTGCCACACCATTGTCCACCAGCTTCATCGTCCATGATGAAACCATTCGATCACTCTCCGCCACATCCAAATGCAATCGGAGAAGAATCAATCAGTTTCAAGTTGCTTCCAAATGCAGATGCCGCACTTGAAGTCATATCTAAAATCATGCTGTTTGAAATAAAGATCATACCTGTAGAACTCCAGGTCTCAATAGAATTCCTATGCTTTATTGACACATAGTAACTTGTAGCATTGTCTGCTTTCAAAAACTCCAGAATTACATTTCCATAAACATCAGGTACACCGACCGAAGAATCAACGACCGAGTAAGGTGCAAATGAGTTTCTTAGCAGAATGTTCACTGTATCAGCTGTTCCTTTACTGCCACTGGTCCGCCCCGCCCCCATCTCTTAATGGCCAGACCGACCCGAGCCAAGAAAAGGAGGGTAGAAGTAGACTATGTTCCATTTTGTGTAGATTGCCAACTTCTTCAGCCTAACCCTTGCCATTCTGTCCCGCCTTGGATCCTCAGAGGTGCCCTTACTTACGGCCCATGATCCAGTCATGGTTTCAGACTTGGAAAATCTGTTTACCGTATCACCGTGCCTAAATTCCTGTATAAGGAATCCTGTAGTAGTACATGTTTATATCAATGGTGCTTGCTCACCCAGTCAATTATTGTCTCCATGAGATCGGTTCCAACGGATTAGAACTTGAGTTCATTGCCCCTCCAAAGTCTCCAATTGCTGCAATCTTACCAATGATTGCCACTCAGTTCATTAAGCGTAAAGTTTTTTCATCCAAAATTTTGGAAAGTAGGACGTTTGATGACATTTAAAGAAAAGATTAGAGCATCTCCAGCATTTGAGATCAGGATATTAACCGGAGCTCAATTCTTTTCCACGGAAGGTGGCGTTTTGTTGATCATTAAGATTCCATGACGATATAATTACTTTGTATCATTACGGTCTTATCAGTCCCACAAAATTCCATGCATTGTTATCTACCGTTGATGCATCAGATGCATCAACAAACCTGTCTCCTGTAACATCCGAAGCAACATATCCTGAAGCGAAATTGAATGCATCATTGTCTATGATGGAAGCATCTGCGCCGTCTATTACTCCGTCAAGATTGACATCACCGCCGTAAACGGCGAACAGCAAAGGAGAATTTTTCAATTGTAAAAGATTATTCCCGAATGATTGAGATATTGATGAAGTGAAATCATAATTCATTATTGAGCCGGCAGTGTAAGATTCTCCTCCTGATTTGCTCCATGTTTCCAAAGAATTCCGGTGTCTTACGGAAATGTAATAATTTCCGCTCACTGCATTTGTGAAGCTGAATGAGCCGAAGAAAGTGACTGAGTCTATAATCGAACGGGCTGAATCAATTAAAACAAATGGAGCAGAACTATTGTACAGAAAAGCCACCATTGTATCCCTCATGTTCAATACTCCTGTAGTATTGTTATAGAATCCCTGCGGTATTACTTTGATGTTCAGCATTGATTGCGAGTATTTGATCAGCGCAATTTTGCTGTATGACGGGCTTATGGATTCCCTGCTGATTGCAGCCACAAAAATATTTCCGGATGCATCGCCTGTAATCAGTGACTTCTGATCATTCAGACTTGACGGACCATCATACTTAACTCTCCAAAGTGAATCACCTCCATTTGAATATTTCATTGTCCATATATCCCAACTGCCGCCTGTCACATAAATATTTCCATTAATATCCGTATGAATATCATTGACTCCAAATCCATTTACGGGTGCATTAAATGTCTTCTCCCAAAATAGATTTCCTTCACTGCTGTATTTTAAAGTTGAAAAGTAATATGTGCTCACATTATTAGAAGTACCGCCAAGAATAATATTTCCATAACTGTCGAATGCAATTGCATTCACATCGTCATGATTCGTCATACTTCCCCCCAGTCCGTTATAAATCCTGGTCCAAAGTGTATCGCCGTTATCGGCAAATTTTATAAGCGCAAAATCATCAAATGTTGCTGTCCACTTTGTTGCACCAAGATAGATGTTTCCGGCTGAATCAGTCAGAAGCGTTCTGTTTGTCTCAGCCGCATTGAATCCCTGAATTGTTTTTGACCATTGCAGGCTGCCGGCCGGACTGTATTTTGAAAGCACAACACCTCTTCTGTAAAGAAAGACATTGCCGTTAAGATCTGCAGCAACATCAATCGGGATACCTGTTCCTCCTGTCACGATTCTTCCTATCCAGAGTGTATCTCCTTCAGGAGTATATTTCATTGTCAAGCTTGTGAGCGGTGTTACTCCGGATGAAAATCCGCCGACAATTATGTTGTCCTGATTATCAACGAAAATTGCAACCGGCTGATCCATTGTCGTTGCGCTAGGACCGTTGTAGATTCGTACCCAAAGCGAGTCGCCGTTAGTATTATATTTGATTGTTACAATATCATACGTGCCGGTTAGATTTTCTGTCAGACCTGTAACGCAGATGTTTCCCTTGCTGTCAAGTGCCATATCAATTGCCCGGTCTTCGATCTGTCTGGCAAAAGTTCTTGACCATAATAGTGTTCCGTCACTCCTGTACTTCAAAGTCACAATATCGGTTAGAGTTGAAGAAGACATTGTAGCAGTGACATACACATTGCCTGAATCATCTGATTCAAGTCCGACAAGATTCTGTATCTGATTTGTTGATGAGCCGTATCGCTGTTCCCATTGCCGTACCGGCTGTGAGTTGATTTCAGATTGCATCGCACAGATCATTGCGAGAAAGATTAATATTCCGGTGTACATGTCTTTAAAATTGTTGTACAAAAATATGTTCAATGTATAATAATTGGAATCTTAAATTGTAAAAAGTGTAGGATTCAGGATTTCTGTAATTGAAGTGTATTTGATCACATCATTTGAACTAATAAAGAAAAGGAGCCTCTTGTGTTTTGAGACTCCTTTCAAATGCTGTTGTGCTTAAACTTTTACAGCTCAATAGTTATTATCTTGTTGTTACTCAGGGTGCTATCACGCTTATAAAGGCAGTTGCATTATTGTCTGCCAATGAATAATCCGTAGCATCTACAAATTCATCTCCGTTCAAATCGGTATCTACATAACCGGAAATGAATGCTGTAGCATCGTTATCTATGAGTGCAAGATCTGAAGCATCCACAGCATCATCCTGATTAACATCTCCTCCGTAGATTGCAAAGCGTACCGGAGAATTATCAACCTGAATCTGATTGCCTCCAAATGCCTGCGCTGCCGATGTATTGAAGCGATACTCTGTTTGGGAAGTGAATGGATCAAAGTTGACGAATGAAGAGCTCCATGTTTCAATCGAGTTTCTATGCCTCAATCTCAAATAGTAGTCCTCGCCGGGCGTTGCATTTGAATAATGTATATCGGTCAATCCGCTCAAAGGATTGTAAAACCTTACTAACTCAACCTGGCTATAAGGTGAAACACTTGACCTTAGAGCACATCTGATTGTATCTCTGATTGATTGATTTGTTGCAGGATTGTAAAAACCCTGAACTATCATATTGGTATTCAGCACTCTTGGAAGTACTGTTTTATTGTTTACTACGATTCCCCATGCATAGAGTCTTCCTGTGTCCTGTGCAACGTTATCAAGGATATCCATTTTCCAAAGCCCACGGCAAGTTCTGGTGCCAAATGTACTTATTGGACTTCCGGATGGCTTCACTTCCGGCGAGAGACAAATGTATTTGAGATCGGCGTTTGTGCTGTCAGCATACTCGTTGAATACGGTCACAATATTTCCACTTTCATTACTCAAAGCACGGTAAGATTGAAATATTAAAACGGAGCCGTCCGGTCCTGTTAGTGAAAACCTCAGGTTATCACCCATAGAATGATTGACGGCAACAAAAATATTCATATCACTTATATCTTCATCAAGAAAAATTTCCATCGAGTCAGTTGTCATAGAACCGGATGTTCCTGTTTCAGGAATTCTCCTGTCTGTCGGTTTTATGAAGAATCCCTTTTGGAAATTCAGGTAGTCTGCTCTCAGCATTGGCGACACCGGTTTATATGTATTGCCGCCGGCGTGAGCAAAGCCTGCATCATTCCTGAAGCGCAGTCTTTGTGAGATATCAGCATTGCTCACAGTGTAACCGTCAAGATTTAAGGATAGTGTTGGAACTGATACACTATCGTTTGATTGTTCAATAGAACTGTACATTGATGAGCAGATCTCGTAAAGAGATTTCGCCTTGTGTGTTATTCTTACCTCGTCAATGAAGCCGTTGAACTTGTTTACTACATTGGTAAAGCCTCCAATGTATAATGAATCTGAAGTGCTTGTTATCAAACCTCTTAAAGCAGTTCCTGTATCTCTTAGCTTACCGTTAATCACGAATTTATAGTCTCCGTCAGAAGCCCGGTAAGTGAAAGCAACGTGAGTCCACTTATTAATAGGTATAGTATCAAAACTTAGTATTGACATACCTGAATTTATTTGCGCAAATAGTTTACGATTGAATATTGATAATCTGTAGCTATTTGATGTTCCAATGGGAGTACACTTAAAAATGATTGGTTGTTCTGATGTTGTTCTTGGATAGATCCAAGCTTCCATCGTAATCTCATTTACAGGATTTGTAATGGTTGAAGATTCCATTGCAGTATAGTCACCAGCTCCATCAAACTCCAAACAGTCATTATGAATTATCGTTGTTGAGGGTCTGTATTTAAGATCTTTAGGGCTTACGCCGTAATTGTATGCATCATTTCCATTCCTGACCAGTCAACGAGAGAGAATAGGGTTCCCTGTGCATCCCTGTCCTGAAATGGAAGTGACATTACAAGAGAAGAATACTTTCCTGAACTAACACCAAGAGTACTTCTATAGTATTTCTTAATTTCGTCAGAGGTCAGATCCTTGTTCCAGACACGAATCTCATCCATCAGTCCGTCGAAACTGCTTGTGTAACCTCTGCCAATTAGCAGTGAATCGCTATTACTTGCAGGTGATACCGGAATAATTCCCGAAGTATCGAACTTGCTATCCAGATAGATACTGTACGTGTTTGCTGCATCATCAAACACAGCACATACGTGAGTCCACTTGTTTGCCTGCAAGGATGTCTTGCCTTCTAACCTGACTATGCCATTGACTCGTATGGCAGGTTTCCCGCTTGTCAAAACCATACCGTATCCGCTAAGACTAATACCCTGAACTTTCTGCATTATTACTTGCGGGGTAGCAGATGTGACATCTGTGGGGCATAACCATGCTTCAATGGTAAAAGAAGAACTAATGTTTAGTCCGGGTGAATTTGGTACGGAGAGAAAATCGGATTGTGAAGCATTGAAAAATGCTGCCTGATTCCAAAACATTTGTGCAAAAGACTGTCCCGAGAAAATCACAAGGAACAGGAATAACAAGATTGCAGAATGAGTTCTATTCATTTTTATTCTTTAATTTGAGCGCCAATATATGTAAAGAAGACAGAATGTTTAATCCGCAAAGAAAGTCATAGTAAGCATCACAGAAAGTTTTTGAAATGGTTAGACTAAAATCGCGCAAATTGTAATGCAACAATATTAAAAAATACAAGGTGTGACTGAACAACTATCGAGATAGGATTACATTCATCACCGGATAGGATATATAGTCATTACTTATTGCGTTAACTAAAATATAAATTCTAAGGAGTCTCTCTTAAGCTGAGAGACCCCTGAAATTTTCATCTCTCTTCATTTCTTGCATCTGCTTCAAACATAGACTACTAAGGAGTTATAGCACCCACAAAATTAGCTGCATTGTTATCCGCAAGCGCAGCATCACTTGCATCAACTGTGTAATCACCTGTCAGATCAGTGTCAACATATCCGGATACAAAGTTATAAGCATCGTTATCTATTAATCCTGCATCAGTTCCGTCAACAACCCAATCTTGATTCACATCACCGCTGTAAATACCAAATTCGACAGGCGATGAGTCAACTTGCTTCATATTATTGCCGTATGCCTGTGACTGAGAATTTGTGAAGTCATAACTAATGGTTCCGCCTCCGACATAATTTACAGGATTAGTGCTCCAGGTTTCTATGCTGTTGCGATGACCGAGGCCAATGAAATATGGTCCTGAGGGAGCAAACGAAAATGTGAACGTTCCTGTATGAGTGAGTGAATCTATAAAAGCTGTTGATGACTCGTAAAGAGGATAAGGTGATCCGGCACCATAAAGATAAAGTGTGAACTCATCTGTTTGCCTTAGAGTGTTTGTTACAGGATCATAAAATCCTTCCGGTATAGCGGTAATGTTAATTGTGCCCGGCTGAGGCTCATAGTACATAGCAATATTTCCGCAACCGGTACTTCCCGCAGTAGTGAACAATCCTCCTGCCACTACTCCTGCACCATACGTTGTTACTGTATATGCACCACTTGCATTTGCTCCACCGTTGAAAAATCCTCCCGCCATACCTGACCATGAGCTTCCGTTCCATCTTGCAATCCCGTTTGTCTGTACTCCGCCTGAATGTGTAAACAGTCCACCCGCTATCAGGTCGCCCTGATAAACATCAAGCCCAAATACATATTGGTAAAATGTCCCTGCCATTCCGCTTCCAAGCGGACTCCATGTTGTTCCATTCCATTTAGCAATATGGTTTGCACTGACGCCGCCGGCACTGAGAAATAATCCACCCGCGATCAAATCTCCGCCATATGATGCTAAAGAGTAAACAATGTTGCTGATGCCGGTTCCCAAAGGAGACCAGGATGTTCCATTCCATTTTGCTATATGGGCGGCGGGTGATCCGCCTGCGGAAGTAAAGAACCCGCCTGCATAAAGTTCATTGTTATGAACTGTAAGCGCCATCACTTGCCCCTGACTTCCTCCCATCCCAACACCAAGGTTGAACCACTCTCCGTTAAAACCAACTACATAGTTTGCGGGAAAGCCATCGGCATCACGGAAGTAACCACCGACAATTAGATTGTTCTGATATACTGCCAGCGAAACTACAATGTTTCCCATATCCCCGTTCACATCGCTCCATTCTATCCCATTCCACTTTGCGAGGAAGAGAACTTCCACTCCCCCGGCATTAGTGAATCTGCCTCCCACTATCAATTCATTGTTATATTCAATCAATGCATCAACCTGACCGTTGACTCCTGTTCCTAATGGCATCCATGCAGAACCATTCCATTCAGCGATGTTGCTTGCTGCAACGCCTCCTGCACTGCTGAAACTTCCGCCTGCAATAAGATTGCCGTTGTAAACAGTTGTCGCATATACCCAACCGTTCATACCACCGGATAGATTCGACCAGTTCTGAGAATGCACTTGAACTGCTGAAAAAATGCAAATGATCACGGCCATGAATATTATCCGGGATCTATTGCCCTCAAATAAGAAACCTTCATTTTTCATTTTTCGATTTTTTTAGTTTGCATTTAACTGTGAGATATCCACAGCTCAAATGCTAATTTCTGTTGATTCAAATTTTAGATAATTTTTGTTGCAATTTGCTTTGAATACAAAAAGGAGTCCCTCAAATCTTGAGAGACTCCTAATATAGAACCTTCGTACATCATCATTATTCAAATAGAATTTCTCAAAACGTAAATTATTTTTGAGTTTAAGGTGTAATTGCACCGACAAAGTTCGCCGCATTATTATCTGCAAGCGCAAGGTCTGTAGCATCAATTGCTCCGTCACCGTTTAAGTCTGTACTCAGATATCCGGAAGCATAATTTGCCGCATCATTATCAATTGCTCCGGCATCTGTCGCATCCACTACACCGTCCTGATTTATGTCTCCGCTGTAAATACAGTAGCGTGAACCTATCAACAGCATGTTGTTTCCGTATGCCTGAGTCTGTGCGGTTGTGAAGTCATAAGTGAACGTTGAACCGAGAGTGTATACCTCTCCTCCTGCATTGCTCCATGTTTCAATCGAGTTCCTGTGTTTGACAACAACATAGTAAACTCCGCTGACCGCATTCAGGAAAGTAACTGTACTGCTGAAAGAGTTTGAATCAAGTATCGCGAAAGCAGAGTCAACTATTGCATACGGCGATATTGAATTCATGAGATACAAGCTGACCGTATCTCTGATTCTCAACCTGTCATTCGGCTGATCATAAAGTCCCTGAGGTATAAATTTAATTGTGGATGCAGCTGCCGAAGGAAGCAGAGTTGTTGAGGCAGTCTTAAGCACAATGTCATTTCCGGGATCAAATACAAGCGCAGTCGGCTGACGCGTGAAGTTGAATGCAAACGACTGATTGTTAACATCATTCATCACTCTGAAAGTAGAATCGCTTCCGGTTGTGAATGAGACTTTAAGGTTCAACGGCATCTTGTGAAATGGAGTATTTACTTGTGTCTGATTGGTTGTGAATCTCAATCTCCAGTTGCCGCCACCAAGTGAAGTGATGTTGTAATTATTTTGATATGTGGGATGATTAGGTTCCTTCACCCATTGATTGATGAACCAGCTCATATCCTGACCTGCAACTTCACTAAGTTTTTCCGTAACGTCATCGGTTGCAGCGGAGTTGTGTTTGAATCCGCTAAGACTGTCCATTGCATAGGACTTTGTGAAGCTGAAGAATATTGAATCGCCAAGTGTATATCTTAGCATGTGAAGTACACAAGCACCCTTGTAATACGTTATGGCAGTATTAAACAAAGTGTTTGTCGGAGGTGTTGTGACTGCCCATTGTGGATTGTAGATTGGCCATCCAGGATTATTATTCAGATAGTATGTGGCATTTGCATTGATATCATTCTTATAAGAAGTATATCCGCCGGTGTATTCAAACCAGACGGCTTCCGTAAAGGTAGCGAATGCTTCATTAAGCCAGATGTCTGCCCATGTTGCGGGAGAGACGAGGTCACCGTACCATTGATGTCCCATTTCATGAGAAATAATATTCTCACTCCAGCAATTTGTGCAGAGGCTGGTAAGAGTCTGATTCTCCATACCACCCCAGGTAAACTGACTTCCAAGAGTTGCAAAGCCGTTCTTCTCAAAAGGATATTCTCCGAACTTCTCCGACATGTGCGTCATCATATTATACACACGCGTCTTTGTTGCAGTAATATTCTCACCTGAATTATAATAGAATCGGATAGGAACAAGAATTGACGGATTGGAAGGTCTTGGCCAATAAGTTATGTTCAGATTATAATTCGCCTTAGCCGACATAACCATCAGATACGTTGCAATAGGATCACTGCTGATCCAATGATAGTAGATAGTATCGCCTGTTACAGTTGAATCATTCAACCGACCATTTGATCCTAGTCGTGCATTTCCCGGCACACGTGCAGTCAGGTCAAGGGTTGCCTTATCACTGGGCTTATCCCAGCACGGAAACCACTTCCTTGCACCTTCCGGCTCACAATCGGTAAACACAAAACCACCGGATGCATAGAATGCATTGTCTGTAACATTCTGGTGTGTGTAGTTAATCTTTACTTCTGCTATCTCACCCGGATTGTAAGTTCGGTCGAGATTTACAGTAAGGATGTTGCTTGCATGTGAGAAGCTGACACCGGCCATGCTTACGGAACTGACAACGATAGAAGTGTTCACTGCGTTGAGTTGTATTGAATTCAAGGCAGTATCAACTCTGAATTTCACAGTCACATTTCCGTTAAAGTTTTTCGGATAAGGACTGATGAAGCAACTTCTTATATCAACATATATTTTGTAATCCAGCACATCAAATTTGTGCAATGGACTATTTGGGGAATCAGAATCAAACTGAACCGACAGATTTGGGCTATTCAGTTTCTTGAGAGAGCAAAAGTGTTGTTCCTTCTGCAGGTTGTTCTGAGCAAATACAGTTGAACATAAAAAGGAAACTGTGATCAAGCACAGCATCATCTTTTTCATATTCTTTCTGTTTTGATTTGTGATTTAAAATAGCAAATTTTTTCATTAACAAAGTATGACCTGCGTCATAGTTTGAAACTTTTTCTTAGTGGTGGATTTTTCAAATCCTGCATGAGATTGGCAATTTCACAATAAGAAAGAGGAGTTCTCAAAATGAACTCCCCTTGACAGTATCACAATATAATTCAATTCAGATGTCTGTTATGGATTTGACACAAAGAAGTTGATAGAAGAAATATACTCCACTATTGCAATATCCGTTGCATCAACAGATCCATCTTTGTTAAGATCGGTATCAACATAACCGGACACAAAACTCAGCAGATCTCTTCTGACCAGTTCAACATCTGCAGCATTAACATGTCCGTCTTTGTTAATGTCGCAATCAGGTATCTTGTATTGCTCTTTCTCAGATTGATCAAACTTATACTTTTGATCCTCACCCGCTGGCATAGAAATATTTTGCAAGGCAGTGTTTAATGTTGTTGTTGCTGTCTTAAGTACTATGTCATTATTTGGATCGAACACAAAAGCAGTTGGCTGACGTGCAAAAGAGTATTCAAAATATTGATTGTTTACATCGTTCATCACACTGATAAGCGTATCACTTCCGGTAGCAAACGACACCTTGGCAAGTACCGGCATTTTGTGGAAAGGTGAATTTGTTTGTGTCTGATTTATTGTAAAAGCCAGTTTCCAGTTTCCGCCGCCGAGAGAGATGTAATTATATTGATTCTGATATACAGGATGATTCGGTTGCTTGACCCATTGATTAATGAACCATGTCATATCTTCACCAACTACGGAGCTGAGCTTTGCCGTGACATCATCTGTTGCGGCAGTATTGTGCTTGAAGCCGCTCAGACTGTCCATTGCATAAGATTCCATAAAATCAAAAAATAATGATTCACCTAAAGTATATCTGAGCATATGCAATACGCATGCGCCTTTGTAATATGTTATGGCAGTATTGAATAGCGTGCTCGTCGATGGTGTGGTCACAGCCCAGGAAGGATTATACATTGCCCATCCAGGATTGTTGCTTAAGTAATAAGATGCATTTGCGTTAATGTCATTCTTGTATGAAGTATATCCGCCTGTATATTCGAACCATACTGCCTCCGAGTATGTAGCGAATCCTTCATTAAGCCAAATGTCAGCCCATGTTGCCGGCGAGATAAGATCGCCATACCATTGATGTCCCATTTCATGCGAAATTATATTCTCATTCCAGCAATTCTTGCAGAGACTTGTGAGAGTTTGATTCTCCATACCTCCCCAGGTAAACTGACTGCTAAGTGTTGCAAATCCGTTCTTCTCAAAAGGATATTCTCCATACCTGTTTGAGAAATGAGTCATCATATTGTAAACCTTCGGCTTGATAGATGTAATGTTTTCACCTGAATTATAATAGAATCGAATAGGTACAAGGTCTGACGGATTTGAGGGCCTTGGCCAGTAAGTTATGTTGATTAAATATCCTCTTCTGGCAGACATCACCATAAGATAAGTTGCTATCGGATCTTTGCTGATCCAATGATAGTAAAGTGTATCTCCTCTAAGAGTAGAGTCGACTAATCTTCCGTTTGAACCGAGCCTTACATCCCCTTTTACTTTCGCGGTCAGATCAAGTGTAGCTTTATCACTGGGCTTATCCCAGCAAGGAAACCATTTCCGCGCTCCTTCAGGCTCATTGTCCGTAAAGACATATCCTCCGCTTGCATAGAATGCTTTGTCTGATACATTCTTGTGTGAGTAATTTACCTTCACTTCTACAATTTCTCCGGGATTGTAAGTTCTGTTGAGATTGATAGTGAGGATGTTACTTGAGTGCGAAAAACTCACGCCGGACAGACTCACAGAAGTGATTGACATTGAGGTGTTGACCGCATTGAGCTTGATCGAGTTCAGAGTACTGTCAACTCTGAACTTAACAGTCACGTCTCCTTTAAAACTCTTCGAGTACGGACTGATGAAACAGCTTCTTATATCAACATATATTTTGTAATCCAGCACATCAAAGCTATGCACAGGACTATTTGGGGAATCAGAATCTATCTGCATGGACAGATTGGGGCTGTTCAATTTTTTGTGAGAACAAAAATGTTCTCCCTTTTGCAGATTGTTCTGAGCAAATACAGCTGAATATAAAAAGCTAACTGCTACTAAAAGCAGAATTAACTTTTTCATATTCTTTACTGATTTAGTTTGGACTGCAATATAAGATATATTTACTTAACAAGAGTATGATTTATGTCATCTAGCCTAAAAATAAAATTCCGCACTCATTTCCCATTTTCAATTTTCAATTTTCCATTTTCAATTTTCAATTTTCCATTTGTGACACATCATTCACTACTTCGGCAGAACGACACCATCCACTACATGAATAATACCGTTTGATGCCGGCACTGATGCTACGATCTTTGCATCGTCTATGAATATTGCGCCGTCTTTCAGAGTGATCTTTGCATTAGCGCCGTCAACCATTCCAAGTATCTTACCGTCAGTCAGCAGATCAGTATTGTAAACCGCTACAGCAACATGATGCTGAAGGATCTTTGCAAGCTTTGATTTGTTCTCAGGCTTTAACAGATCTTCAACCGTGCCTTTGGGAAGTTTGTCAAATGCTGAATTGACAGGGGCGAATACAGTAAAGGGACCCGCGTTCGATAGCACATTCACAAGATCAGCCGCCTGAAGCGCTGCTACTAATGTTGTATGATCTTTGGAACCAACGGCAATCTTAACCACATCTTTTTGTGATACATCATCTTTCACATTTGCCTGGCCGGTTGCTACTTTTTCTTTTGTATCAGTTTTTCCGGAAATATCCATTTGTGCATCATCCTTGCTACAACCGGAAATTATGAATAGGCAGAATGCTAAAACAGTTAGGACAGTTTTCATTTTACTTTTTTTGATTTATGAAGGAATTTGTTAAATGGTACAAATTTATAGTAAATCAAAAATAGAATTATTCTTTATTACGTGGTTTGACTTAAGTCAACTTGGAATAAATGTAATATCTAAAATTTTCAGTAGAGTCGTTACTTCCGGAAACTTAAATAATTAACCTTATCCCCGCATTGGATCCAGGCAATTTTCCGGGCACGCGGCGGGATCAGTCTGACTCAATCGAGTACGCGCTCCATTATTTCTAATTTCTTATTTTAAATTTCTAATTGCATTCCACCAGGCAAGTGCTATTCCGCGAATATAATAATTTTCCATTTTTCGAAATCTTCTTTAGAGAAATCCTGACTGTAATAAATCTCAAACAGTCTCTTCCTTCTTTCATCTTCAGACAATTCTGACGGCAATTGTGATACGATTATCTCGCGGACTGTTCTACACATGCTCAGCATTTTCCTAAACTTTTCTTCAGGCGAAAGTTGCGAATACATTTCATCCAACTTCAATTGAGCTTTGGGGTTCGTATCATTCATCTGCCAAACTAATTTTCTTATACATGTCGTCTAAATCCAAATCCTTGATCGTCTTCAACAGGTAGTCCTTTTCCGTCATATATTTTAATAAGTTTCTTACGTCATTTAACTGCTTTTCAGATTCAGAATTTCTTGCCCACAATAGTTTGGAGACGATAAGACCCTCTATTGAGATGACATTAATTTCAAACCCCTCAAATGCGAATCTTCTCTTTCTTTCAAACTTCAATACTTCGTAGGTTTCATTCTGCATTATGATAAAATCAATTTTGAATAAACTTTTTTTGTCGAAGATATTGAACATCAATTTACTATTCCACGATTCTCTAACCATATATTCGTCAACATAAAAATCTTCTTCAAACAATCTCACAAACTTTCTAATATCTTTATCACTTAGTACAATGACTATGTCTGAATCTCTGGTCATTCTGGGAATAGAATAGAAACCCATTGCCATAGAACCTGTTAACATGTAATTGAATCCACCTTCTTCCAGCTTTCCAACAACTCTTCTGAGCGTGTCTAATTCTTCCGTCATGTAATTGGCGTTTATTAAATTTGAATTGGCGAGTAGTTGTTAAATTGCAATTAACTTAGGAACATTAATTTTCAATGTCAACGAATACACATCTCAGTAATTCCTGTGCCGCATAGTAAGCATTGAGATATTATAGAAATTGGAAATATTGCTTTTCCGCTATTGGTTCGATCCTGACACAGTTTCGACAAGCCAAATCATATTGCTTCATCCCTGCCCTGCGCTAACCGCTTCGTTGCGCGACTATACAAATGTGTACTTTTAAAAATTTATTAATAACATCTGACCTCAGAATATCCAGTTCAGAGTTATTGTATAGACATGAAAATTATCCCACTCATCAAACTCATTAGTAAAGGAAGGCTGCTTTAAGTTAATGTAATCGAATTTCACTTCAAGCGGTGTTTTGGAATCCGTCAGCTGTCTTACAGGTATGTTTAAACCAAATCCGTAAGTGAATTCACTCAATTTGTTTTTGTTCTCACTTGTCCTTTGGTCATTCAGATCCTGCGTATAATATCCGGCTCTGAGTGCCACGATCTCGAGAAACGTAAACTCAAGTCCCCCGTGAAAGCCGCTGTAGTATTTCGAATTGAACAGGTCTTCATACTCAATATTTGCAACAACATTATATGACTTCAGCTTTTTAGATATATTCTTATCATCAACAGAAAGATTATATGCTGCACCAATCCTGAAAATCACAGGCAGAGGATCACCCTGATCTGCATCAGAGAAAGAATATTCTGCGAAAGTTGCATTCATCAAGCTAGTACCAATGTTGAATTTATGATCAAGCTTTTTCGACTCAATATTAAATGATTTGATAGCTCCTAAGTCGAAATAGAAGACGTCATTATTTCCACTTCCCGTTTCATTTCCAACAGTCAATTCACGATTGCCGCCGGAATGCAAAAATTCAGATT
The DNA here is from genome assembly GCA_016704345.1 of Ignavibacteria bacterium. Lineage (GTDB taxonomy): Bacteria > Bacteroidota > Ignavibacteria > Tepidaquicellales > Tepidaquicellaceae > JADJAH01. The sequence continues at coordinate 136,581 of JADJAH010000018.1, forward strand.
AGCCCCAACGAAAGTCCTTTATTACTTCCGATGATAAGGTCAGCCTGAAGCATGCTCATTCAGGATCGTAAGTTTCACCTATCAGATTGCCGTACTCATTTATAAAATTTATTTCATCTCCAAATCAAAATAATCCCTGCTTGAACCCGATGGTGCCGTACTTATCAATTTTGTAGGATGCGCCTATGAAATTGTACTTCGCCTCTTCAGAAGATAGAATGGACCTGCAAAACTTGCATTAACATTCAGCCCCTTCAGCGATGCCATTCCTGCCGGATTGTAGTAATATGACAGTGGATCACCTGTAACTGCCGATAGACCTCTTCCCATGGCTTCGGCTCTTGCACTCGGCTGTCTTCCGAGAAAGAACTCCGGAAACACACCGTTGTAATTTTGTGAAAATGATTCAGAAAAAACTCCGGCAAACATTGCCAGCAATGTAACAAAGTAAAATTTGAATTTCATTTTTTTATCCTCCAATTTTAATAGAACAATTTTGTTTATGACGCTTTGTGAATCCGGAATCTGTAATTATTCAGAGCTGCTATTAATTCATTGTTCTTAACTCATGAATTTCTGCTGCTCAGTTTGTCTGAAAGTCCGGGAATTTTTCCGTCATTCTTCGTACTTAAGATTCCTTATAACATCTTATGCATTCGCTTCATGCTAAGATATTCCCTCCTGAAAACAATATTCATACCCAGAAGGAATGCCATCATGACCGGATTAAAGCTTAACGACCTTTTCATGATTTGAGAATATGTGGCAAGTTTTCCGTACAACTCAAGGAATCCCCGCTCGGTTTGTTCAGCAGTCATTAGTTTGGGTATGAAGAAACATGTGTTACATGCTGAATTGTAAAAGCTGTTGTTCTTCAGAAGTTCCTGTTCTTCATCAAACAAGATCCTATGTTCCTGCTTCAACCTTTGATAGATCCTCGTTCCCGGCACAGGGATCAGAATATTCAGGATAGGTATAGATATTTTTACCGAGCTGATGAAATCATAAAGCATCTGAGGAGTTTCAGTCGTATCATTATCAAGCCCGAACATGAAGTATCCCGCAACCTTGATTCCGCTCTGATCAATATTTTGGAGTCTTTGACTGTAACTCTGAACCATGTATTTCTTATTCACTCCGGAAAGATTTTGCTGACTGAGTGTTTCCATTCCAATGAACAATAACCTGCATCCTGCTTTGTACAATAGACGCAGCGCCTCAAGGTCATCGCCAATATCAACTGTAATCTGAGCACCCCACTTGAGATTGATATCGTTGTCAATCATGGCTTTCAGAAGTTTCAGAAGATATTCCCGATTATTGTATATGTTGTTATCCACGAAGCCTGCTTTCTTTGATATCCTGCTTATGCTCTTTAGGTCTTCAATTACATATTCAATTTTCCTAAGTCTGAAATTGCTCTTATAAACTGCAGCAGTGCAGCAAAAATCACAATCATTAATACACCCTATGCTGCTGAGCACAGGCATGAATGTTATCTTCTTGTCTGATAAGACGGAATAATCGAACGGAAAATTTATATCAATGCCGCAATGGTATTCACGTTGAAGCTGATTATTTTCCGCATCGGTTAAAATCTTCTTCATGTCCTTGGGACCGGGATTGCCGTGAACAATGGAATCGCATACATCTGTTAAGAGATGTGAACTGAAGTGCGCCTGGTATCCGCCAAAAATTACGATCTTATTTCGGCTCTTGAACTCCCGGGCTATTTCCATTCCCTGTGCAATGTCGTATCCCATTGAGGTGATTGCAATTACTGAAGCATCCGTCTCGTAGTCAATGTCATCAAAATATTGAAGAACAACTTTCTTTTCCCAATCGGGTGGTGTTGCAGCGCTCAGTGCAGGCATTGCGAGAGAATGGACATACATGCTGTCACCTTTTAACAATTTGCCGTCCGAAGTTTGGTAGGTTGGTTGTATGTAATAGATTTTCTTTTTCATTTCATTATCCTCAACTTTCTGTTAAGTGTTGCTGAAATAATTTCATGGATAGCTAATTCTTCTTCTATTGGAGATCCTCGACACACGCTTCGAATCCTTTCTGCTTTAGTATGTCAGTGCAGATTTTAGGAATTGATGAAGCACACTCCTCATTCAGCTAACTTTGAACATTCTCAACTTGTCACAAATCACTTCTTCTCAATACTCTTTCTTGTTTGCCATGATGATTCTGACAAGTTCGTCCTTCTTGTTATGAAGAACTTTGTTCAGATAGTATGTTTCATCTTCATTAGGTGCAAAATTTCCTCCAATTATGCCTCCGGCAATAGTAGTTAGAAGTGCCACACCAACTCCTGCCATGTCTGCACCCATGGATTCAAAACCTTGACCTTCATTGGCCGAATGAATTGCGTATCCAATAAGACTTCCCACAAGTGCTCCACCAACTATTCCTGCTGTAATCCAAAGCCCTGTGCTGCCCTTCTTCTTGAATGTTAACCTTTCAATGTCAGAGATGTTGAGATCTAAAGAACTATTGTTAACATTTCCAAACCTGACTGTGCTGTCATTCAAAAATGTAATTCTTTCAAATCCGCCTTTCTCAACTTTGAAACGTGTTCCGGGACTCCCGCTTTGATTGTTTAGTGGAACATTGTAATACCGTATAGAGAACTGACCTGTGATGAAAGGTCCCTCCTGATACTCCTGTGCGTAAACTGTCAGAACACTTGAAGTGAAAATCAAAAAAACTGAAATCAAAATTGTTTTTATCATAGTTTTACTTAACTCCTTTTCATATCAAAACTATTCATAATGCTATTTACAATTGTCACGGAAATGTAAAAAGTAAATACAACTTTCTTTGTTTTCGCGGCCGTTTATGTTCTAAAGAATTTTGCCTTCCATTATGTGATGGTGATCATCCTGAGTGTGCAAACTTTTTGATCACGATCCAAAATCATTACTTCCTTTTTGATGGTCCTCTACTCTGCAACAGGTATGCGTTACGCTCGGAAATAAAAATAAGGGCTTGAACTTTGCCCATTCACTTACATTGGCAACCATACACTTCCATTCCATCTGTAAAGATAATCACAACTGCATTCCCAACAGAAGCAGCCCCCCATATAAACGTTGCCGTTGTTGCAGACAAGTGTCCTAACATTAAACCATTGATCATAAAACTCTCCCGGCATCATGTTCCAGTTCTTGCCATCTCCATGCACTACAAAATTCCAACCTCCGGCGTAGATCTTGTTTTCATCCGCTGCAATTACCATGACATATCCATTCTTCCATATCCCCGGCGTTGACCAAACCGAACCGTCCCACTTTGCAAGTCCGCAAATGCTGTCTTCACCTGCAACTTCAAAAGTGCCGCCTGCATAAAGATCATTACCATTCACTGCAATCGAATATACTGCTCCGTCTAATCCGTTGCCCAAGGAACTCCAGATAGCCCCATCCCATTTTGCTATTCTGTTAATCGATTGTTCTCCGGCACCGGTGAAGTCACCTCCGGCATATAGCTTATCTCCCACTACGGCAAGCGTTCTCACTTTCCCGTTGAATCCGCTCCCGAGAGAAGACCAGCTTGTGCCGTCCCATTTTGCTATTCTGCCTGTAAGCGCACCTCCTGAAGTTATGAACTCTCCGCCTGCAAAAAGTGTTTTGCCAATTACCGCAAGTGCAAGCACACTTCCGTTCATACCTTTTCCGAGAGCAGACCAGTGAATGCCATCCCACTTTGCTATGCAATTTACTTCGAGTTCACCCGCCATTGTAAAGCTTCCTCCTGCATAAACATCATTTCCCAAAACAGCAATTGCTTTTACACTTCCGCTCAGTCCCTCTTCCATGGCGCTCCATCTTGTTCCGTCCCACATTGCAATGTTCTGCACCTTTGCACCAAGGATCCCGTTGCAATCTCCTCCAACAAAGATCTGATCTCCCAAAAATGCTATTGAATAATACTCACCTCTTGTAAAAGAGAAAGGATTGGTATTATTATTCGAGGCTGGATCATCATTGCATGAAAGAATCATTGATAAGGTTAACATCGTAATTGATAATTTTAAGATATTCATAGTGCTAAGCTCCGCTTTATTTTAAGTGAATCCCGTTTTCGAATGATTCGATCAATTAAGAATTACGAATTTAGAATTAGGAATTCTTACGTGACTTACCGCAAATACTTTCAGCTCATTCATAACAATCACCGCCGCACCAATTCCTAATTCTTAATTCTCAATTCGTAATTCTTACTTCAATAGCATCATCCTCTTCACATCCGTAAAACCTTCTGTAACAAGTTTGTAAAAGTAAACTCCGCTCGACAATCCGCTACCGTCAAACTCAACCTGATATGTCCCGGCGCTCTGCTTTTCATTCACAAGCGTTGAGACCTCATGCCCAAGCACATCATATACCGTGAGCTTTACTAAATTCGTAATTCTTAATTGATAATTGATAATTGTCTTTGGGTTGAAGGGGTTGGGAAAATTCTGACTCAGGCTGTATCCGTAAGGAACTTCAACAGAAATAGAATGTACTTCAACTGGTTCGCCACCAGATATTGTCTTAAGTATTGTGCCATTTTGACCTACCGCCCAGCCTGTATTGTTGTCTATGAAATGAACTGCAGATAACCAATAGTTTGAACTGTGAACCTGACTTCCCCAGTTTAATCCTCCGTTTGTTGTTTTGAGAATTATACCTGTGTTTACATTATATAAGTGTCCTACTGCCCAGCCGGTGTTTTGATCTGCAAAATAGACTGAATTCAAAAGATCACTTGTTCCGATTGTCTGAGTTATCCAGTTAGTTCCACCGTTAGTAGTTTTGAGAATTGTAGTGCTGCTACCCACTGTCCATCCTATGTTGTTATCTATAAAATGCACTGACCATAACCATTTATTTGTCCCGCTTATCTGCGGAGTCCAGTTCGTTCCGCCGTTGGTTGTTTTGAGTATAGCACTGGAATTTGTGTTGTAATCATATCCCACTACCCATCCTGTGTTATTGTCTGGAAAATGAAATGACCAGAATATAAAACTTGTTCTGTTTAACTGTAAATTCCAGTTTACTCCTGCGTTTGTTGTTTTCAAAATTGTACTGGTATCCGGATATCCTCCCAAAGCCCATCCTGTGTTATTATCTGCAAAATGAACTGACCATAAGTTACTATTAGATCCGCTAACCTGAGGTGTCCAGTTAGCGCCACTGTTTGTGGTTTTGAGAATTGTTCCTGTACTACCTGATATCCAACCCGTGTTGCTATCTATGAAATGAACTGATAACAGAGATTGACTTGTCCCGCTTATCAGATTTGTCCAGTTAGCTCCGCTGTTTGTTGTCTTAAGGATTGCACCTAAGTCTCCTACAGTCCAGCCTGTGTTGTAATCCGCAAAATTTACTGAATACAGCCAATGATTAGTTCCGCTTATTTGATTTATCCAGTTCGTTCCTCCATTGGTTGTCTTGAGAAAAGTGCCTCCATATTGGAGTGAGCCTCCTACCACAAAACCGACGTCGTTATCAGTAAAATGAATGGAGCTCAAACTAAAACCAACTCCACTTACCTGACTTATCCATGTTGTTCCTCCATTGGTTGTTTTGAGAATTGTGCCATGACCTCCCGCTGACCATCCGTTATTATTATCAATGAAATAAACTGAAGATAACTGATAGCTTGTCCCGCTTGTCTGTGGTATCCAGTTTGTTCCGCCATTTGTTGTTTTAAAATTGCACCGGAAGACATATTGTCATATCCCACAACCCAGCCGGTAATGTTATCTGTGAAATGAACTGAACGAAAATAACCATCAGTTCCATTTAACTGAGGTGTCCAGTTTATTCCGCCGTTTGTTGTTTTAAGAATTGTGCTGCTTCCAACAATCCAGCCTGTGTTGTTATCTGCGAAATGAACCGAACTCAATTCATTACTTGTTCCGCTAACCTGTGGTGTCCAGTTTGTTCCGCCATTTGTTGTTTTGAGAATTGTACCTGTGATTCCAACAGCGCACCCCGCGTAGTCATCTGCAACGTGAACAGAAAACAATGTATTGTCTGTCCCGCTTGTCTGTGAAATCCAGTTTGCTCCACCGTTTGTTGTTTTGAGAATTGTGCCGAACTTTCCTGTAACATATCCAGTGTTGACATCAGTCGAGTGAATCGAATACAAATCTTTACTTGTCACTCTTGTCTGAGTTGTCCAGCTTGTTCCAGCGTTGGTTGTTTTGAGGATTGTTCCATATTCACCAACAGCCCAACCGGTATTACTATTTTCGAAATGAACTGAATTCAGTACATTGCTGGTCGGCAAAGGATTCTGCCAGAACCACCCGCTTTGTGCAAATGCAGATATGTGCACTGCAAAGAACATTACTACTATTGCTGTAAATCGTTTCATGGCGCTAACCTCCATTTTGTTTAAAATGAATCCCGTTTTCAAATGATTCGATCAATTAAGAATTACGAATTTAGAATTAGGAATTCTTACGTGACTTACCTCAAATGCTTTCAGCTCATTCATAACAATCACCGCCGCACCAATTCCTAATTCTTAATTCTCAATTCGTAATTCTTACTTCACCAGCATCATCCTCTTCACATCCGTAAAACCCTCTGTAACAATTTTGTAAAAATAAACTCCGCTCGCAAATCCGCTGCCGTCAAACTCAACCTGATATGTCCCGGCGCTCTGCTTTTCATTCACAAGCGTTGCCACTTCATGCCCGAGCACATCATATACCGTGAGCTTTACCAAATTCGTAATTCTTAATTGATAATTGATATTTGTCTTTGGGTTGAAGGGGTTGGGAAAATTTTGCTCTAATGCAAATGACGATGGAACAATGGAGGATATATGTTTTATTCCTGTAATGTCTGCATATGATCGTCTCCAGACAGATTGACTACCAGTTCCTGAGAATACATAGTCATTAGCAATAACATAATACACGGTACATACTAAATTCATGATTGTAAATTAGCCCATTTTCACCGTTATTTGTTGAGAGAAATACTCCCTAAATGCAACCGAAGATATAATTTTCTTTGATCAAGATAGACTGTTATGTTTAGATCCAGTTACCACCATTATTACTGAAAACTCCGGCATAAGTCCCGGCAAAAATGTTATTCGATCGATGCAAGGTATTGATAACTTGATTTAATAGCCCGGCGTTAACCCAGTTTCCGCCGTTAAGTTGACAGATATCCATTCCAAGTTCCGCAAACATAATTTGGTTGGGAAACTTTACCTGATAAACCTGCAAACAGCCAGTTTACGCCGTTGTTCGTTGACAAGAATACACCGCTGCCATTTGTGCCGGCAAATACATTGTTTCCGCTTACGGCAAATGACCAGATAATTCGATCTGAAAATCCGGCGGCAGTCCAGTCCCCACCATTATTCGTTGAAAGGAATGCTCCTTCATCGGACCCGGCTAATATGTTGTTCCCACTTATGGCTAGATCTAATGTAATGATCAGTAGCCGTTGTTCACATCATTCCAGATTTCGCCATTGTTCGTTGAAAGAAATACTCCGCTGCCAAAAGTCCCCGCGAATATTTTATTCCCACTTAAGGCAAGAGCAAGAGTGGACAGTTGTGGAAAACCAACAATGGACCAGCTTCCGCCATTATTGATCGATCGATACAATCCGTCATAAAAAGACCCAGTAAAGATATTATTTCCGCTTATAGCTATAGACCTGAAAATATGATTTGATAATCCTGTAGAAGTCCAGTTTCCGCCAAAATTGGTTGAGAGATAAACTCCACCTTCGTTGGAAAAATCACCTGTCCCTGCGTAAATTATTTCCGCTTAAAGACACCTGACAGTTTCATCTGATATTCGGAAGTACTCCAGTTTTGTCCGTTATCGATCAGAGATACACTCTAATAAAATCCCTGCAAATAGAAAACTTCCGCTTACGACCAAAGAATAAAGATTTGATTGCATAATCCTGTCTGTTCTCCAGTTTGCACCATTATTATTAGACAGAAATATCCGCTGCCAAAGTCCCTGCGAATAACCTGTCTCCGTCGATAGCAAGCGACTGAATAGTTAAACTTGGTAAACCGGCTGGAGTCCAGTTTGCACCATTATTGGTAGATAGATATACACCTCCGAGATAACTACCTGCAAAGATTTTGTTTCCGCTTATGACAAGAGAATAAATTTGCCGATTAGGTAAGCCGTTATTTACAGCCGTCCAGTTAGCGCCATTATTGGTGGATATAAATACACCTCCTCCGCTGGTTGTACTGGTAGTACCGGCAAAGATTTTACTTCCGCTTATTGCAAGAGAATTAACAAAATTGTTTGATAAACCGTTATTGACTGAAGTCCAGTTTCCTCCATTATTGGTTGAAAGGAATACTCCGCCTTCTGCCCCTGCGAATATGTTATTCCCGGATATTGCTACACAGTACACTGATCCTCCAAAAGGACCATTGGTCTGCACCCACTGGGCTTCGCAATTATCAAATATAGAATGAGAATTTGGATAATTAAAAACTGCAAAACTTTCTAAAGTCTTTAAAATCCTTCTGTTTTCTTTGAGCAAAATTATGAATTCAATACCCTTGAATTGTCATAAGAATGTCAAAGAATTAATTTAATTGAACATAGAACTTGGATCCCGTTTGCAAATTAAAAATATTATTCTTCAATCACTCTTGGTCATTAGTACGCTCCAATTTGAATCTTTAATTACTTGATCAGTCAATTCGATTCCCGGAAGAACACCGGAAACTGATTTTCACCAATTTTCATAATGCCATTCTCAGATCATTCACTCCTCTTCTGAACGGCCGCTTCATCATACTTAAAGCTCTTCATCAAGCTGAAGATAGGTTTCAACTCAGCCGAGTTGGTTTTTATAACTCCAAGGGGCTGGTTGTAAGAACTTGAAATGTTGAAACCAAAGTATTGTTTTACACTTGTACTGTCGCCTGGGAAGAAGATGAAACTCACGCTCTCATAATAAGTCCAAACATGCCAATCCGGCAATGTGAATTTGCATGAAAATATAATGCCATAGTATCTTCTCCCTGCAATAGTAGTATCAAAGTGTCTCTTTCCGTTCATCTTGAGATTCTCGAATCCCGCATTCTTGAAAGCCCTCAGATCTTCTTCCAGAAGATTCTCTGCCAATTGCTTTCTGGAGGACTCCGTTTCGATCAGAATGGAGTCCTTGAAGACTGAAATGAAAGTTTTATTGACTGAACCTGTCAGGATGTTTGACGACTCAAGTATAAAGTTGACGGTGCCCTTGTCTTTGGAAATCACATATTCCCAGTCGTCATCCGACGGTGATGTGACGGTAAAACCGTTGAGCTTAACCAAAGTATTCGGCTCAATGCTCTTCGTCTTCTGAGCAAAAGATACGCTGCAGACAGCCACGAATATGGCCAACATCAAAATTAAGTTAGAAAAAATTTTCAGTTTCTTTTTCATGATTTAAATTTTTTATGTTTATCAGTATTTGATTTTCCAAAAACTGTTTTACTACTTTTTGTCCTCAGCGATCCTGATGTTCTTATTCATATCATCCGACATTTGAGGGTTGAGTTTTTTTGCATTCATCCAGTCCTTAATAGCATTGTCATACTCTTCCATCTTAAAGTAGATTCCTCCTCTGCTTGCGTACAGGTATGCATCATCAGGATTCAGTTCAATTGCTTTCGATATATCAGCTATTGCGCTTTTGTAATTGTTCATCTTTTGATGTACCGATGACCGCGTATGGAATGCGTCTGCTTCATTGTATTTCAATTCAACTGCCTTGTCAGCGTCAGCCAGAGCTTCCTTGTAACGCTTCATCTCGGCTAATGTTATTGCCCTGTCACACAGTGCGTCATGCAGAGTTTTGTTGTCTTCTGCAAACTTTATGGCATTTGAAAAATCACTGATTGATTCGACCTTCTTGCCTGATGTATACTCCGACCTGGCTTTATCAAGGTATGCCTCAGCGAATTCAGGATCGAGCTTCAGAGCCATTTCGATGTCTAACATCGCTTCAATAGAATGGCCAAGATTGTTGCTTAACGATGCCCTGTTATGATAGTAATTGGGATCATTCGGAGCGATCTTCAAAGCATGATTTATATCAGTCATACTCTTGTCATATTCTCCGAGAGATGAGTAGACAGTGCTTCGGGTATTGTAGGCTTCGGGGTCCTGTGGTCTGAGTGACACTGCCTTATCAGCATCCTTAAGAGCTGAAGCAAGATCATCAAGATAGAGATAGGATAATGCCCTGTTTATGTAGGCTGAGAAGAAACCGGGCTCCAGATCTATTGCCTTGGAGAGACTTGAAACTGATTCTTTGTAGTTACCTGTAGTTAAATAGTCTGTGCCAAGATTATAAAATGCAGGCGCATAATCACTCTTAAGGTCTGTAGACTTCTTGTATTCTGGGATTGCGAGATCATATCGCCCGTAATTTCCAAACAACACTCCTCTGTTGTAATATGCTGATGCATTCTGCGGATCAAGTTCGATTGCCTTGTTGTAATCGGATACACTTAGCAGTGAATCTATCTTAACCTCCATATAGTAGATTCCTCTTTCCATGTAAGCGTCGGAATAAGCGGGATCAAGTTCGATTGCCTTGTTGAAATCACTTAAAGCCTGATCGTAGTTTCTGAGATGATAATATGCAATGCCGCGGTTAACAAAGCCTGAAGCGTCCTGGGGATTTGTGTTAGAAATCTCGGTTACTATTCTGTAGAATTCAGTTGAATCATTTGTTAATCTTAGATCCATCTGTGTGATATCCTGCGCAGAAAGAATTGAGGGAATCAGAAGTGCTATAACAACTAACGCGGTTTTCATTTTGGTATGCCTCCTTTTCAAGAGACGTAATCTAAACCGGCACTCAAGGCCTGGTGAGATATTTATGTGCCGGAATTTACTTTACGAGTCTCATGAATAGTTTAGTTTAGATGTTATTCCTGCCTGTTGATCAATCTGTTCAAAACTACGATAACAGAGCGTTCCAATTGTCATGGATTTGTAAAAGATTTTTATGGGAATTAGTAATTAAGAATTAGAAATATTGTTACTGCACTTCACAAGACAGTCATTCTCATGCAGTCGAATACATGCTCCTCTATTTTTAATTTCTAATTTTACATTTTTAACTACTTCAATAGCATCATCCTCTTCACATCCGTAAATCCCTCTGTAACAATTTTATAAAAATACACTCCGCTCGACAATCCACTCCCGTCAAACTCAACCTGATATGTCCCGGGCGCTTGCTTTTCATTCACAAGCACAGCCACTTCATGCCCGAGCACATCATATACCGTGAGCTTTACCAAATTCGTAATTCTTAATTGATAATTGATAATTGTCTTTGGGTTGAAGGGATTTGGATAGTTCTGTTGAAGCGCAAAGCTTTCAGGTACTTCAGGTGAAATAGCTGTGATTCCTGTTTGCAAGAGCGGGCGTCGCCAAACTGAGTTGCCGGTAATTGCCGCATACAGGTAACCATTTGCAACGTTCAGCAATGCCGATACAATGATTCCCGGGCCAATTGCCGGAAATCCAAAATTCCACTCATTCCAGCTTGTGCCGTTATTTGTGGAGAGATAAACACCATAACCATAAGTCCCTGCAAATATGTTGCTGCCGGAAATTGAAAGAGAATATATACGTCGATTATTCAGCGCTGTCTGCGTCCAGTTTGTGCCGTTATTGGTGGAGAAATACACACCAGAACCATTAGTTCCTGCAAAAATGTTGCTGCCGGAAATTGCAAGGGACAACACATACTGGTTATTCACCTCCGTCTGAGTCCAGCTTGTGCCGTTATTGGTTGATAGATAAACACCAAAACCATATGTCCCTGCAAATATGTTGCTGCCAGATGTTGCAAGAGTTAATATACTTCCATTATTCAGCGCCGTTTGCGTCCAGTTTGTGCCGTTATTCGTGGAGAGATAAACACCATCATAAGTCCCTGCAAATATGTTGCTGCCGGATATTGCAAGGGACCGCACACTCCGATCATTCAGCGCCGTCTGATGTTGCTGCCGGATATTGCAAGAGACAAAACTACTTGATTATTCAGCGCCGTTTGCGTCCAGCTTATGCCGTTATTCGTGGAGAGATAAACACCGTAACCATCAGTCCCTGCAAATGTGTTGCTGCCGGATATTGCAAGGGACCACACACTCTGATTATTCAGCGCTGTTTGGGTCCAGCTTGTGCCGTTATTGGTGGAGAGGTAAACACCATAACCATTAGTCCCTGCAAATATGTTGCTGCCAGATGTTGCAAGAGATAATATACCTCCATTTTCCAGCGCCGTTTGCGTCCAACTTGTGCCGTTATTTGTGGACAAATAAACACCATAACTACCAGCACCTGCAAATATGTTACTGCCGGAAATTGCAAGAGACCCCACAACTTGATTATTCAGTGCCGTTTGCGTCCAGCTTGTGCCGTTATTCGTGGAGAGATATACACCATGAGTTGTCCCTGCAAATATGTTGCTGCCGGAAATTGCAAGGGACCACACATACTGGTTATTCAGCGCCGTCTGAGTCCAGCTTGTGCTGTTATTTGTGGAAAGGTAAACACCAAAATCAGTCCCTGCAAATATGCTGCTGCCGGATATTGCAAGAGCATTAAAACTTCGATTATTCAGAGCCAGAGCCGTCTGCATCCAGCTTGTGCCGTTATTCGTGGAGAGATAAAGACCATAATTACCATTAACATTAGTCCCTGCAAATATGTTGTTGCCGGAAATTGCAAGGGACCGCACATCTCGATCATTTAGCGCCGTCTGCTTCCAGCTTGTGCCGTTGTTCGTGGAAAGATAAACACCATAATCATTAGTCCCTGCAAATATGTTGCTGCCGGATGCTGCAAGAGCTTTTACATCTCCACCATAAGGCCCGTTCGTTTGTTCCCACTGCGCTTTGCAGTTGTCAATGTTCAATGCGCAATGCGTGATCTGAAGCAGTAAAAACACTGCTGGAAATATTGTCTTTGACTTTTTCATCTTACTTAATCCTTATTTTAAGTTTATTTCTCAAAGCATTAATCGAAGACCGTCTTATTTGAGTCAGCATCTGTTCTTCCTCGCCGCTTTTGGAATTAAAAATTAAAAGTTAATAATTAGAAATATTGTTACTGCACTTCGAAGGCTAATCAGTCTGATGCAGTCGAATACCCGCTCCTCTATTTCTAATTTCTAATTTTACATTTTTAATTACTTCAAGAGCATCATCCTCTTCACATCCGTAAATCCCTCTGTAACAATTTTATAAAAATACACTCCGCTCGCAAATCCGCTGCCGTCAAACTCAACCTGATATGTCCCGGCGCTCTGCTTTTCATTCACAAGCGTAGCCACTTCATGCCCGAGAACATCATATACCGTGAGCTTCACCAAATTCGTAATTCTTAATTGATAATTGATAATTGTCTTTGGGTTGAAGGGATTAGGATAGTTCTGAGAAAGCGCAAAGCTTTCAGGTACTTCAGGTGAAATAACTGTGATTCCCGTTTGCAAGAGCGGGCGTCGCCATACTGAGTTGCCGTAATTTCCCGCATACAGGTAACCATTTGCAACGTTCAGCAATGCCGATACAATGATTCCCGGGCCAATTGCAGGAAATCCAAAATTCCACTCATTCCAGCTTCTGCCGGTATTTGTGGAAAGATAAACACCATAATCCTTTTGTCCCTGCAAATATGCTGCTGCCGGAAATTGCAAGAGACCGCACATCTCGATCATTCAATCCCGTCAGCGTCCAGCTTGTGCCAGTATCGATAGAATGATAAACACCTGCATTAGTCCCTGCAAATAAATTGCTGCCAGAAATTGCGAGAGAGATATTGCATATAAATTATTCAGTCCGTCTGAGTCCAGTTTGTGCCGTAATTGGTGGAGAGATAAACGCCATACCCTGCCCCTGCAAATACATTACTCCCGATAATTGCAAGAGAATTTACAGATCCACTGAGTCGCTGCCGTCTGAGTCCAACTTGTGCCATTGTTTGTGGATAGATATACACCATGAGAATATGTCCCTGCAAACATCTCGTTGCCGGATATTGCAAGAGAATTTACAGATCCACTGATTGGAGACGTCTGCGTCCAGTTTGTGCCATTATTTGTGGAGAGATAAACACCGGAATAAGTCCCCGCAAATACATTGCTACCTGATACTGCAAAAGAGTATACGGATTCATCAGACAACTCAGTCTGCATCCAGTTTGTGGCATTACTCGTGAATAGTAAAACACCATTCGAAGATGTCCCTGCAAGTATATGGTTTCCGGAAAATGCAATGGAATACACATATGCATCATTTAGCGCCGTCTGAGTCCAGTTAGTTCCGTTATTGGTGGAGAGATAAACACCATGACTATTGGTTCCTGCAAATATATTACTGTCAAAAATTGCAAGGGAGTAAACAGTTCCATGGTTCAGCGCCGTCTGCGTCCAGCTTGTGCCGTTATTTGTAGAAAGGAAAACACCACCATTGTAGTGTGTCCCTGCAAAGATGTTATTACCGGAAATTGCAAGAGAGTACACAGATTCATTAGTCAGAGCTGTCTGTGTCCAGCTCGTACCGTTATTGGTGGAGACATAGACACCATAACTATCGGTCCCTGCAAATATACTGTCACCGGAAGTTGCAAGAGATAATATATATCTATTGATTCAATGCCGTCTGCGTCCAACTTGTGCCGTTATTGGTGGAGAGATAAACACCAGTCCACTGTCCCTGCAACAATATTACTGCCGGAACTGCAAGAGGATGCACATTTTGATAATTCAGCACCGTCTGCGTCCAGCTTGTTCCGAAATCGTGGAGAGACAAACGCCATTGACTTTGTCCCGGCAAATATGTTGCTGCCGGAAATTGCAAGTGATTTCACTGTTCGATAATTCAGCTCTGTCTGCGTCCAGCTTATGCCGTTATTAGTGGAGAGATATACCCCGTAATTAAGTGTACCGGCAAAAATATTGCTGCCGGAAATTGCGAGAGAATATACTGTAATATTATTCAGCGGTGTCTGAATCCAGCTTATGCCGTTATTGGTGGAGCGATATACGCCATAATTATAGGTACCTGCAAATATATTGTTGCCTGAAACTGCAAGAGAATATATATTCCCCCCGTGAGGTCCGTTCGTCTGTTCCCACTGAGCATTAGTATTATCAACGATGAATGTAAACTGGTAAATCTGAATCAGAAATAGAAATGAAGTAAATAATTTGGCGAGCTTTTTCATATCACTAACCTCCTTTGGTTCTTGACAAGACAATTTCTTCAAATTCTTCATCTGTTACAAGTTATGAATATTGTCACTTCACAGGACAATCAGCTTGGTGCAGTCGATTGTGTACCCTTATTTTAAATTTCTAATTTTAAATTTCTAATTACTTGGTGGTGTCCCGGAAGAACACTGGAGACTCGGCCGCGGACGAAGAAATTTCTAAAACAAAAAAGCCCTTAGCAGATTGCTGCCAAGGGCTTTGCTAAATGTTCTGAGGTATTTCTACGGTGTGAGCTTCTGCACAAATCCAAAAGCATTGTTATCAACAAACAATGCATCGCTTCCGTCAACATATCCATCACCATTAACATCCGAAGGATTGTAACCGCTAAGTCCGGTGAATGCATCATTATCAACAATGCTCGCATCACTTGCATCCACCAGCCCATCCTGATTTACATCTCCGCTGTATCCGAAGTAAGCTGAACCAATCTGCACAAGATTATTTCCGAATGCCTGCGACGCGGCAGTTGTGAAATTATATGAAAGCGGAACACCGAAAGTATATGACTCACCTCCAGCCTTGCTCCATGTTTCAATACTGTTTCTGTGATTGACTGAAATGTAATAGTTCCCTGTCGGCGTATTCTTGAAATTGAAAGTTCCCTGATAACTCACTGAATCAATCACGCCTCTTACTGTTTCAACTATTACGAAAGGTGAAACATTCGATCTCAAGCTGACAGTGACAGTGTCTTTCATGTTGAGCAGACCGTTTGATTTGCGGAATGCTTGAGGCGCGTAGGTAAGAGTCAAAGGTGTATTAATTGCATTCTCCAGAAGATTGTATGAATTGAGTTTGATGTTATCAACATACCAGCCATCAGCAACAACTCCGGCATCAGCAAAGAGTCTGAATCTTATTTTAAGCTGTGTAGATGAGTTAGCAATAGAAGTTATATCAAAGCTCTGGAATGTCCATGTTGTATTGACTCCGTTGTATGTTTTGATTGTCTTCCATGTAGTGCCGTTATCAGGAGAAACTTCCACGTTACAGTAGTCGTATCCCGCTTCGGTATTGTACCTGTGCCAGAAACTCAGGAATACTACCGGAGTTGTGCTTACATTGAGCGGCGCGGAAAGTGTCATGGAGTTGTTTGCATTGTTGACATAGTTTCCGGAAGGGCTGTCTGTAAAGGATCTGGTTGCAGAGTAATATTGTGTAGTTGTTGTTGCCCAGCCCTGATTGGTTGTCCATCTTGCAAAGCCGTTCTCAGCGCTGTCTGCAAGTGCGAGATTGCCAGCGCCGACTGCTACGTATTTTTTCTCTGACAAAACTGTATCACCATCCTGAGTAATTGTATAGACAAGCGGCATGGCTGAATTCTGCGGCACAGCAGGAGACATATTGAATCCAAAAGTTGCGCTGTCCTTTTGAAATGAACTCATTAATGCGTAGCCAAAATTGTCAACCGGTACGGAAAGATAATGTGATGCTGACTTTAGAGAGACGTTTACATTCAGCGCGTTCAGGACACCTTTGTTAAGAATGACTGATTTAAATGTTCCCGATTCGCCCGCTGTGTATGTTTGCTTGTTGAATGAAGAAGATACAGGCGCAACATAAGCTCCACCGATTAGCGACATGTACTGATTCGAGAAAAGCATTCCTTCAGCCAACGGAATTATTTCTGCCTGAGTCGGCCAAAAACCTGTTGTTCCTGTCTCCGGAGTCATTGCCATTATTCTATGGCCTGCGTGAGTAGAATCGTTATAGTACCAGTCATCAGCTCCTCCTCTTACTGCATAGCCTACTGTCTGTGTTGGAGTGCCTGTTGTATATCCGTTTGTAGCAGACATATCAGCAAGGTATTGATTGAACTTGTAATCGTCCGGTGTCGGTGTCGGATCTTGCCATGCCCATGGCTTAATAATATAGTTGCCGTATGTATGCGAACCCATGATGGCATTTATGCTTCGGCTGTTGACAAAGTTCATAGCCGCCATTGTTTCAGGTTCTGAAAACGGTGATGGTCCTCTGTAAGTATCGCTTGAAGGTGAAGTGCTTGAACCGCCGTTTGAGGAATTCCAGTATTGATAGAGCCCGTAATTTCTATTTAGATCAATTCCATAACTTCCTCCGTTGTTTCTTCTGTTTTTTCTCCACATTCCTCCGCCGTTAGGATTTGTGGATTGGTTATAAACATATCCGTCGGGATTCAGAACAGGAGTAAAATACAGCTCCCTGTTTTCAAGAATGTATGTTGCAATAGGATCGGTACCATAATTCTCAAACAGCCAATACATATAAAATATCATGTGCTGCATGCTTTCCGGCTCCCTGCAATGAATCATCGAGTGATACCATACTTCAGGCCTTCCGGTTGTAACATCCGGATTCTTGGTAACTCTCACAGTCCATATGGGCCGTGATTCAATTGTGTTGCCGATAGAAAATTTTGCAGAGATGAGTTGCGGATATTCGGCTCGCATCGAATCAAGCTTGGCAATCACTTCAGTCCATTTGAGAAATCCTCCCATAGTGCCGTAGATCGAATGACTTATATTGAGAGCATCTGATGTGTATTGAATAGACTTTCTGATTTCTGCATCGGTCATTTTAGGGAAATTGGAATAGTGTGTATCCCAATCCGGAATCATAATTTGATATTGGATTCCGGTTATTTTCAGAGCATCAAATTCTGTTTGCGAGAGCCATGCTTCAAGATAATTTTCTTTTTTTATTGCATGATCGATGTGAACATCTGCAAGATTCATTGCTGATGCAATTGCCTGCTGCGAGCCTGTGAGTCTTACAAGCATATATTTTTCATTTGCTGATACTTCATTCGCTGAAAGCATATAAGTCAGCGCAAAAAGTATCATTATGATCTTTGCTGTGATTTTCATTTTTGAAATTTATTGGTTGAAAGAAACTTAGCTCAAAGCAGAAAAACATAATAGCCAATTCTCTTCGGTATCTTGAATTATATCAATGCGTTTCAAAAATAAAAGAAGCCCGGAATATTAATACCCCGGGCTTCAAGTTTAGTAAGATTCTGATCACTCAGAATTTAGACTGAACGATTTGAATCAGTCCTTACTTTCGGTTTGGATTTTTTCTCCTGACTGATTTATTTTCCTCTTGTCATTATCATTATTACTGCGTGTAACGGATGTCTTTTCAATGTTCACTTGTCTCAACACTCTTGCCACAACCGGTCCCGGTTCGGGAGTTGATTTGGATACTAAACTGGTTGCATTGTTATCTGCAATCAGAAAGTCGGTCCCGTCAGTAAAGTTGTCACCATTAAGGTCAGTTACCAAATAGCCCGAGAGAAAACCAAATGCATCATTGTCTATAGCAGCAACATCAGTTGCATCTATCACTCCGTCTTGATTTACATCACCTGAGTAAATGCATGACTCACTTCCTTTCAGTATTATATTACTTCCATAAGCCTGTGAAAGCGCAGTAGTAAAATCATAACTGAATGCACTTCCTCTGTTGTATGATTCACCGCCGGCTTTGCTCCAGGTCTCAATGCTGTTTCTGTGTTTGATATGTAAATAGTATGTTCCTGAAGGTGCGTTTGCAAAGAGGATTTGCGCAGTATGTGTAACCGAATCTACAACACCCTTTCCTGAGTCAATAACATTGAATGGAGATGAAGTATTTCGAAGGTATGCTCTTACAGTATCTCTTTTGTTGAGGCGCAGAGTAGATGTATTATACAATCCTTCAGTTGCCAATGTTATTGTTGATGCAACTGCCGCCGCGTTGTTAACTACACAAATACTGTCAACATACAGATTATTTCCGAAACCGCTTCTTGCTCTGAACTTGATCTTGTTTGTTCCTAGAGGCAATGCGTATTTTTTCGTTGCCCATTGAGCGCTTGTTGGAGTGAACTGAGTTGTTAATGTAGTTGTAGTATTAAGTGTTCCTCCGGCAGCAGCGCCATAGAGTCTTGCAAGATTCGAATATGTTGTCCCGCCATTTGTTGACACTTCAATGGTCATCGAATCGACTCCTGTAGTGTAAGGAGCATACGCATGATCAAACCTCAATGTGTCATTCGGTTTAGATGCCGAGAATGCAAGCGTGACAAGTGATTGCGTTGTGCCGCTCGATGCATTCCAGAAGTCGAATTTTGCAGAACCTGCTCCGGCACCGTAACTGCTTACAGCGTTTCTCGTCCAGTAATTCGTTCCGGTGAATTCAAAGCTCCAGTTTGTTGGCGCAAATGTGGCTGAAGTGAATCCTTCACAAAGCAATTGCTCTGTAATTGCAAATGAATAAAGCGAAGTAGAGTCTTTATTTCCCGCAACTGAATTATCCTCCGCAATAATTCTGTAGTAGATCTGATCACCAACGTTTACTTCAGCGTTCAGTGAATTGAACGCGGCAGAGAAGCTGCTTCCTGATGTATTGATAAGTTTGAATTGCTTGATAACAGTTGGAGAATTCTTATACCATCTTACCCATGCCGAGTCAATGCCAAGATTATCAGTTACAACTGCACTGACCGTTGCAGGCCATGTTGCTTTTGGCTGTGCAGTTAGCGGTGTGTGTGCGATAACCGGTTTCTGATTGTCTGCCTGAGCCACAAACAAATGCAATGTTGCCGGAGCATCTGCGGGTGATTTTGAAGTCTTGCCTGAACTGTCAGTAGTCTTGATGTAGTATCTGTAAGTTGCTGTTAAACCGTTTCCGGGGATTGAAGCTGTCCAGTTATTTCCGGAAGAGTTTGTCATCAGCACGCTATCGGTAATGGAAACATTATTCCTTGACCAGAACAATCTTGTCTGCGAAGGATTGATTCCGCCTGTTGTGGGAAGTATGATGCTGTTTACTGCATAAGGGCCGGACAAGTTTTCCGTGTTCGTAAGCGGTGTGTGCTGAACCGAAGGACCAAGATTCTTATAAGCTCTGAATACATCCACAAGACCTTTACCATAAGTATTGTCTTCGCCTGCCGTACCGAGATCAGTCGTTGTTGACAGGAGTATCGCCTTAAGCTGCTTCCCCGTCAATCCCGGCGCTGCCTGCTTTAGGAGTGCAATGCAGCCTGCCACATGCGGAGATGCCATTGATGTTCCGCTGATTGAACTGTATGTAGATCCCGACCAAGTTGACCTGATGCTGGTTCCGGGGGCGCTTACTTCAGGCTTGATCAGGAGAGTACCTGTTCCTCCGCATAACGAAGGTCCCCGGCTAGAAGAACTGCTTATGGGATATCCCGCTGTATTTCCGTTTACATTTCCAACACAGAAAACATTTACTGAATCAATATTGATGTTCTTGGGCTTGGTAATTGTCGATGCGCCCGGTCCGGAATTTCCGGCAGAGAATACAACTGCAATACCGGCGGCTTCAACAGCAGTAAGAGTTGACCTGTAAATAGATGTCGTGCATTCATCTGTTACCGTAGGATCCTGCCATGAACAACTTATCACGTCAGGCATATCCATAGTTACTGCATTTGAATCAGGATCCATTGCCCATTGATAAGCAGCAATATTCATTGAAGGATATGAAGCTCCGGGACAATCAGTGACTCCTGCCGCCATCCAGTATGCATCAGGCGCTACGCCTACCGTATCGCCGGTAGATGAATTTCTTCCGCACATGATTCCCATTGTATGCGTTCCGTGATAAGTTCCTCCTGTTGCGCAATCAAAAGGAGTTGTGCTGACAGGTGCGATAGGATCATACCATGAATGATACCATTGTCTCCCGTTGTTTCCCCACCATCTCGGCGATAGAGCCGGATGAGTTCCGTTTACACCGCCGTCAATATTCATGACAGTTCTTCCTGCACCGGTTATTCCAATTCTCCATAAGGAATCTGCCTTGATCACTTTCAAGCCGGTCTCAACAGATTCAATTCCGATATCAGGAGCAGGCTTTTCGTCATAAGGTTTGTCCATCTCCAGTTCTGCATCAAGGTCCATCACTTCAATGTCACTTCTCTTCGTGAGTTCGGTAATTACATCCGAAGTCGCATCAATAAATATCATGTTTGTTATCCAGTAACTGATCAGCTCTCTCACTTTTCCATATCCTTGTTCGTATGTAAGATACGTTAACAAAGGCGCCTGTGTATTCTCTGCTTTGTTTTTCAATGTCTTTATCACGAGCTCCGCTCTGTAATTTATCGGTGCATTGATATCATACAAATGCTTGTCAAGTGATTCAATATCTACACGGTCTTTCAGAAGTATCAGCACTCTCGTATATTGAAGTGGATTGAATGACTTCATTTTAGATGACAAGCGCTCGGTCACTTGTACATTCTGAGCAAATGCAGAAGATACAAAGCATAAGAGGATCAACAGCAATAGTTGTTTTCTTTTCATTCCTTATTGATTGTTTTAGTTCGTTGAATGTTGCTTACTTATGTGAGTTGAAACTTAATGAGATTTCAATTTTAATTTATCCCGGAATTACTTGACAAGAATCATCTTGCCTGACCTCATGAATGAACCGGCTTCAAACTGATAGAAATAGATTCCGCTTGCAAAGTCAGTTGCATTCCATTGGACTTCATAGATTCCTTCAGATAAATTTTGGTTTATCAAAGACTCCAACAACTTTCCCGAATTGTCATAAATGTTTAGCTTGACCTGCGAAGATTGCGGGATCTCAAATCTTATCTTTGTAGAAGGATTGAACGGGTTTGGATAATTCTGATGAACTTTGAAATCCTGTGGAACTTCAGACGATACCTGATTTATGCCGGTTGAATTTTCAAGATTGATATATCTTAAGATCTCGTTCGCCATCTTACCGCAAGGTATGCTCTGATTTGTTATCATCACCACGCCCGTCTGAAGATCTTCCTTTTCATTATCAGCAAAGCAAATGAAACTCACAAAACCCGGCACACCACCATCTTTCCAAGTGTAATAGAAAGTAGAATCAACCTGTGCATCAAGAATTCCCATTTGCCAGACCAATCCAACACGCGCCTTTGAATTTTCTTCCCTGCATGTATCATTGTTGACTCTTCGTATCTTGTGGGCAGAGTCAAGCACATTCTGCATTCCATGATTATTCAACCCCATATTGAATTCAAGGTATCTCATGAAATCGCTAAGTGTTGTATATAAACCTCCTGCCGCGTAAAATGCAGGCCAACTGTTCTTGAAGTATCCGACAGAGTCACCGTTCACGGCATAGCCGGTAGCTCTTCGATTCAACTGCGCCTGATTGAGAGTGATTCTTGTATCAGGCATTTGCAGAGGATTGGAAATTCTTTGTATGAACAATGAATCAATGATGTTGCCCAATGTATGAGTCAGCACAACACCAAGAAGTGATACACCGAGATTCGAGTACAAGAAACATCTGCCGGGTTCCCTTGATAGCCTGTGATTGTTCAGATAATTATACATCATCTGATAAGTTGTCGAATCATTCACCGGTTGAATCGGATCATCGGGCAGTGCAGAGTAATGAGTGGCAAGATCAAGTATTGTCATTTTGACAGTGTCGTTTCCCGGTGTAACATAGTAAGGTGCCCTTACAGTGTTCAGCGGAAGATGGTCCTCAACAAGATCATTCAATCTCAGTGGTCCGCCGTTTTGTATTAGCATGGAGAGTATTGTTGCCGAGTACGTTTTTGTGACCGAGCCAATATGAAAAATCGTCAGACTGTCAGGTACTGGTGAAGTTGAATCTCTTCTCACATGTCCGAAAGAATATCTTCTGTTCAATGTATTGTTCCCCTGCTTTCTGATCACGCCTACAACCATTCCCGCTTTGTTGCTGTCAACGTATTGTTTTACGATGCGGTTTATTCTGATGTGCAGCGAATCTTCATTGAATTGTGAAACAGCTTTGTCATTGAAAATAATTATGATCAAAATTAGTAAGATGAACAATAATTTTGCCATGGTCTTCTGAATTTGTTAGGAAATATTGGACAAAATTATGGTAATGCAAATTGAAAAGAAAGTAAGTGTTTCCAAACCCTTCGCGAAAATTTTTCGACAAAAGCTAACGATGAAGATCTCAATTCTAATATTATCATTGGGGTTGAAATATTGCATAGATCCAATAAGAACTTTGAATACCTTATATTAACAACAAATCTCTATACAATCTTTGAGATATAATGTGTATTTTGCAGAAGTAAAAAACAAACCCCCCAACTACTAAATAGCCGTTTCAAGTAATTGTTTCTAACGGCTCCTGTAATGAATTTACAGGATGATGTAAAGTATTTTTCAAAAGTCATTATCAACCAAAACAAAAAGGAGTAAAACATGTCACTACAAGATAAGTACGCACCGGTAATCACATTGATCAATAATTCCGGAGGCAGAGAGGTTTCCATAGTTGAAGAAGCAGGAGTTCTGAAAGTTGCAGCAACAGTTCCTTCACCAACAGAAAAGATCGCAGTCTGGAACGAGATCAAAAGAGTAGGCGGTGAAGCTGCAACTGACATTATGGCAGACATCAGGATGGACAGTGAAGTACCAACAGGCGGCGGAGCATCTGCTGCAACAAAGACTTACACCGTTCAGTCCGGCGATACACTAAGCAAGATTGCAAAAGAACAATACGGCGATGCAAACGATTACATGAAGATTGCAGATGCAAATGGCATCTCAAATCCTGATCTTATAAAACCGGGTCAAGAGCTTATTATTCCGTAAGTTCTTTTCACGGTTCATAATATTTCCCTGCAGATAGTTTTTCTGCAGGGATTTTTTTTGGCAAAATTCATTCAATGGTTATCTCAATTTTAAAAAAGCCGGACAGCTTTCACTGTCCGGCCCGGTGAGATTCAACGAACAAAATTATATGTTCGGTGAATTTCTCTTATCTGTTGCTTCCTGAATTATTCTGATTTGTGCTTTTCTTCATTTCAAGAAATTCTTCATACGACAGTTTCTTGATTTGCTTGGGCTTCAAGTCTTCCGGGATTCCTTTCGCCAATGACTCTGCATACTTCTGTCGCTCTATATCCGTAGTAAACAATGGAACGGCATCTTCATTGTTGCCGTATTCATGTGGTGATGATGGCGCTCCCGGCGGAGCTTCTCGCACAACAAAGTTTGAAGCGTTGTTGTCTGCAAGAGCAAAATCGGTGGCATCAACAAAGTAGTCACCATTGAGATCACCCGCCACATAGCCGGAAGCAAATATGTATGCGCTGTTATCTATCAGACTAAGATCCGATCCGTCAACTCCATTGTCCTGATTGACATCTCCGGAATAGAGCCCATATCTGAATGGTGACAGATCAATGAACCGCATATTGCTGCCGTATGCCTGTGAAGACGGATACAGGAATGTGTAACTTTGGTCTGATCCGAAAAGTACTCTTGTATAATCAAAAGCCGTTGTTCCACTCCATGTTTCAATGGAATTCCTATGCCTCAACACCAGATAATATTCCCCGCTCAAAGCTCTTGTAAAAACAAACCTCGCTGTAAGAGTTGCCGAGTCGAGAACTGCTTTGGCCGAATCTACCGAAACGCCGGGCAGATCAAATCTGCACAGCAATGCCTGAAGAGTATCCTTTATGATGTTAGTGTTTGTTGATGATCTGTAAAATCCCTGCAATGCACATAGGACATCTACTCCGGAAACTATGCTTGGCAAAGTCTTTACACAAATGTTATCAACAAAAATGTTATTGCCAAAACCGCTTACAGCTCTAAGCCTGATTTTGTTTGTTCCTGAAGGAAGTGAGTATATCTTTGGTCTCCATTCTCTAGATGAAGGAGAGTAGGAGCTCGAAGTTGGAGGAGAGGTATTGAGTGTTCCACCGGAGTAACTTCCATACAAAGCTGCGCGAAGTGTATAAGTCACGCCTCCGTTAGTTGAAGACTCAACGTAAAGAGAATCGGGTCCAAATGCCGGATTATTGTAAGGAGCATAGGCCTCGTCAAATGTCAAATATCTCGCATACAAAAGCGGCGGTGAAAATGTTGCAAAACTTGCCGAGATTGATTGCTCAGTCCCGTTTGGCGCAGAAAAAGAATTGAATCTTGCGGAGCCGTTGCCTGAATAAGCGCTGTTAGTTTGCCTCGACCAGTAATTTGTTCCCGGATCAAGTTCAAGATACATTGGTGCAGGCGGAAAGTTTACGCATGTGAACTCTTCGCATACTGTTTCAGGAGTGAAATCTACAGACGCTGTCCATGCCTGATATCTGTTAACACCACCGCCGTCTTCTGCCCAATAGGGCCATATTTTTCCGTTTGTGCCTGATGTAATTCCTATATAATCTCCCTGGTAACCTCCGGCAAGACCGGAGATAGGCTTAGGCTTAAACTTGTGATCAGATATCTTAACATCAGAGAAAGTAATACCTCCGTCAGTTGATGTTGAGAGATAGATCTCCGCAGAATCATTCGCTGCAGAATTCCTCGTACTGTAGTAGCAAACATTTACATTTCCAAGATCATCAACTCTCACAGCCGGACAGTAATCATATTCGTTTTGATCTGTGTTCTGGTTTACTTTGATTCTTGCAAAAGATGAACCATCGTTTGTGGATCTAAGCAGCACAATATCCGCAACACCCACTGCAGGCGACAGGCTCTTCTCCGCCGTAACCACATAAATCCAACCTCTTCTCGGTCCGCATGTCCTGTCCACATCAATCCTCGGAAATCCGTTCATTCTGATACCGTTTATTAGCGAGGAAGTTCTGATTCCGTTCATGTTAACTTTACGATTTGTTTCATTCGACCATGATGCTCCTCCATCATAAGATACTGCAAAGCCCAATGAATCTTCTGTAGAGTTCTGGCCATTAGACGTGCAGTTTGCCCAGACCACGTACACCTCACCATCCGGGCCTACTTTTATATCACATCCCTGATGATGATGCCCTGAAGAAGGAGGCGGACTTACGGGAGCAATTGAAGTCCATGAAACTCCGGAGTTAGTTGTGTAAGTTGCAACTATCCTGTTCAGATAAGTTCCGGAAAATTCGGTGTAAACTGTGTAAGTCCTTCCATAATAAGAACTTGTCGGCACGTCATCAGTTGCAGTGAAATTTTTGTCAGCACCGGATGTAGCGCCGGGAAAATTCACGGGTGTTGTCCAGTTTACTCCGTTGTTTGTTGAATAACTTGCACCCATGCTGGTAGAAGTAATAAATGACATAATGAATCTTCCGTTCCTGTCAATCGCCGGCGCAGGGTCTCCCGAGTTTTTGATAGTTCCACCGAGCGTGTCATTTCCGAACCAAGTCAATCCACCGTTCGTAGTCACATAACATCCTGTGCTAAATGTTCCCGATGGGTAAGTGTTTGCAGATGCAAACATTATCAGTGGATTGAAAGGATGAACCGTGATCGGAGTTTCGCTTTGTGTGCCGGCTGTTCTCGGATGCACCCGGAAGTTTGAGCTGACGGCAAATGTACCTAAGGGAGTAATTGTAGTTTGCGGTCCGTTAGTGCTTGGAACATAACTGTCATCTCCCGGAAGCTCGGCATATTCGCCAACAGGATAAAGTCTTGCTGAAGTTCTGGGATCAACAGACCAGCGAGGGCTGTTCTGATCCTGCGCTTGCAATGATGTTGACAATAACATTACAAGAAAAAGCATTGAAAATTTCAAAGCATTTTTCATCTGAATAAATTTTGTTTTGGGAATTATTTGAATCTCACCTTTGGAACTGAGGCAAATTATCACAAATGACTCCAAGAACCAATTAGACTTTTTCCGGAATTTTGGAGTTTTTAGAAAAGAGTATTGCTGAGGGATGAAGAAAGCTTTAAAGCAACCTCTCCGGATTCTATACTCCGGAGAGGTCTGAAACATTCTAAGGCCTGATTACCCCGACGAAATCAAAGGCATTGTTCAAAGCAATAGTTGCATCGCTTCCGTCTACAAACTGATCTCCGTTGAGATCAGTCAATACATAGCCGGTTGTGAAATTGAATGCATCATTTGTTATGAGAGAGAGGTCACTGCCGTCGATGATCCCGTCCTGGTCTATGTCGCCGCCATAGATCGCAAAAGTAAAAGGCGTAATGTCAACTTGCTTCAGGTTGTTGCCAAATGCGGCAGAAGCTGAGAAGGTAAAGTCGAAATTAGACTGCGATGTCAGAATTCTAAAAGGTCCCTGAGCAGAAGTGCTCCACGTCTCAATTGAGTTTCTGTGCTTCAAAACAACAAAGTATCTTTGATCATCTCCTATATTGTTGAAGATCAATGATGCGGTTCCTGAA
The DNA here is from genome assembly GCA_016704345.1 of Ignavibacteria bacterium. Classification (GTDB taxonomy): domain Bacteria; phylum Bacteroidota; class Ignavibacteria; order Tepidaquicellales; family Tepidaquicellaceae; genus JADJAH01. Next base: position 164,011 of record JADJAH010000018.1, read on the forward strand.
CTGCTCACCAAATCTCTTGCCGAATCAAGGACAGTGAATGGCGAGTTCTCACTTCTGAGTTGCACAGTTACTGTATCAGGTATCATTAGATTTGTTGACGGATTATAAAATCCTTCAATGACTGCATCCAATTTGAAAACCTTAGACCGCTTGATCTCATTGTTAAATTGCAGACCCCATCCGTAAAGTCTTCCTGTATCGCCGCCTGCAATGTCCTGAATTCTGAGTTTCCAGAAACCCGCTGTGTTATCACCGGAGAAAACACTGTTAAGCCCAAGTGCCGGTTTAATAACCGGACCAAAGCCTATGTATCTGTTGCTCACTAAGGCCGAGTCAGCCTGGTCATCAAAGACAGTTATGATATTGTCACCTGTTGGAAGTAAAGCCGAATTGCTATAGACGATATTCGATTCACCATTTGGAGCAATAAGTGTTATTGTAAGATTATCAACATCGTTATGATTCAAAGCTACGAAGAAGTTAACATCATTGATTGTCTGATCGAGAGTTATCTCCAATGAATCCTGACCCATGAAACCGGAAGTACCTATGGCAGGTATTCTTCTTGACGTTGCCTTTGAATAAAAAGCCTGCTGAAAATTTCTGCTGTCAGCTCTGTTCAGCGGTGAGACGGGAACATTTGCGGCAGTGGCTTGATTGCTGAATCTTGCATTGTTTCTGAAGCTAAGTCTCGGCCCCGGATCTGAGGAGGATGTCACATAGCCGTCAAAGTTATAGCATATATTTGCACTCGTCTGATCATTCACCTCATCTATTGATTCAAAAAGATTATCATTTATGTCAAAGTCGCTTTTGTAGTTTGATGAAATTCTTACTTCGTCAATAAGTCCGTTAAACGTGGCTAGATTTTGTGTCCCGCCTACAAACAATGAATCTACTCCATCTCTAACAGCTCCATTGCTCGAAAATGATTGTATCTGCCTTACACCGTTAATTGAAATCTCCCTTAATCCGGTTACTCCGTTATATCGGAAAGCAACATGTGTCCATTGATTTAGCGGAACCTGGTTGCCCGAAAGTGTAACTGCTGTTGCATCATTGATTCTCGCTATTATGTTTCCATTATCATAAGTCAATCTGTAATCAGTCACACTCCCGTTTGGTGTTCCCTTGTGAACAATTGTTCCCTGTGCAGTCGATCTCGGAAACAACCATGCTTCTATTGTAATGAAGAAAGTCGGACTTGAGTTTGCATCATCCGGTCCGGCGAGATAATCGCCGGTGCCGTCAAGATCCAAGCATTCATTCAGCGATGTTGTGGCATTAGGTCTGTTGCTTTGGTTGAAGAGCAAATTAGCAGTTGAGAATCCGTTATTGCTATTTCCTGATTTGTCAGTAAGATCACTCAGTACAGTTGTTGAGTTCAAGCCCTGTAAAGTCAGAGACATTACGAGCCCTGTATATATCCCGGTATTTACTCCCAAAGAAATCCTCCTGAAGTTTGCAATTTCATTACTGCTGAGCGCCCTGTTCCATATTCTCACTTCATCCATCTTGCCGTTGAACGGACCATTGAAGCCTGTTCCAATGAGTACTGAATCTGAGCTGGTTACAGGCAACGCGCTTGTTACTGTTGAAGAAGTGTCCAGCACACCATTCAGGAATATACTGAAAAGATTTGTAGAGGAATTGTATGTTCCTGCAACATGTGTCCATGTGTTTGCTGGCAAGACTGTTTTCCCGGTAAGTCTCGTCGTATTGTTTGTTCTGATTGCAGGCTTTCCGGCATTCAGTAATAGAGTATAGCCGCTGGAGTTTGTGCCTGCTCTTTTCTGAAGCAGTATCGCAGTGCTTCCGGAAGCATTTGGTGTGATCCACATCTCAACTGTAAAACTTCCTGTTATGTTAAGTGAAGATGAGTGCGGCACAGCTATATATTCACCTGCACCGTTAAGTTTTACTGCCTGCTGCCAGAACATTTGCGCACTTGCTTGCTGTATGCAGACAAGCACGAGCAGAACTGTAATGAAACTGTAAAATACTTTCTTCAAGATTTTGATCTGTTTATTTATTTTTTCAAAAATTTGTATGGCTTCAAGGTTTGGTTAACCGGTATTCAGAAATGATCCTCTTTATGGATTTAGTTCATCCACTTAAAAACAACTTGTGGGAACAATGTACAATTAATGGTTGTGAATTTCAAATATAAGATTTTACAAACAGCTTTTACCTGGACTTTTCTGAATGAAAAAGAAATAGCCGGAAGAATTGTCTCTTCCGGCTATTAAAAGTAATTCAATACAAACTACTTCAATGATTTATTCATGTTTTCATTTCTCTTCATTTCAAGATACTCTTTATATGTTTGCTTCTTAGGTTGTGCAACAACCTTTTGTTCAGCGGCTTCTCTTTTGCCTTCTTCATACTTTTGTCTCTGCATTTCATTTTCAAAGACAGGCGGAGCCTGATCTGATTGAATTGTTGGCGGAATCAAATTTGCTCCCGGCGGCTTTACCGCAGCTACAAAGTTCGAAGCGTTGTTGTCGGCAAAAGCGAAATCAGAACCGTCAACAAAATTGTCCCCCGTCAAATCTGTAACTATATAACCGCCGGCAAAATTTGCTGCATCATTATCTATTATACTGACATCGCTTGCATCTACAGTGCCATCCTGATTTACATCACCGCTAAAAATTCCTCTCCAGTTTTCAGTTTGAATCAGCTGCACCATATTATCACCGTAAGATGCACCCGGATCAATAAAGTTTTTAGAAAATGTACCCCCTCTTGTATAAGATATCGGCACGCTGCTCCACGTCTCAATGCTGTTCCTGTGCTTGACTGCAAGATAATAATTTCCTGTTAAGGCTCTGTTGAAAAGTACATTGTTCATATATGGTGAACCTGAAATAACCGACCTTGCTGAATCAACAAGTATGTAAGGTGCTACATTTTTTCGCAGATAAAAACTTACAGTATCTTCCAATCTCCAATAGGGACTTGAATTAATGAACATTCCCTGATTCATTAGTCCGGCAGTGTTTGCAACCGGTGTTGCCAAAGGTTGAATGCAAAAATTGTCTATGTATAAATTATTTGCAAAACCGCTTCTTGCTCTGAGTCTCACCTTGTTTGTACCAACAGGGAGTGAATATATCTTTGATCTCCATTGTGCAGAATTTGGAGTAAACGCACTTGCTGTAGCGGGGGCTGTATTCAATTCACCGCCGGAAGGATAAAGGCCGGCAAGTGCTGCAAGAATAGTGAAGCTGACTCCGCCGTTCGTTGAAGATTCAACATACAAGCTGTCAGGTCCGGGAAAACTAGCGCCGTAAGGAGCGTACGCTTCATCAAAGGTGAGATAAGTTCCTGCCTTTGTCGGTGCACAGTTGGTGAAGATCGATTGTGTAGTTCCTGCAGGCGCATTGAAAAAATCAAACTTTGCGCTGCCACTGCCTGTACCGTATGCACTGACGTTCTGTCTGGTCCAGTATTGAGTACCCGAATAATCAAGATCATAGAATGTTGGCGGGAATGCTGTGTTAGTGAAACCTTCACAGTCTCTCATAGAAAATGTTGTCTTTATTACAAACAGACCATTGCTTATATCGGAGCCAACGATCTTTCCTGACGGAAATACATATACTCCCCAGCATCCGTTGAAACTCGCGCTGTTGCTTGAGGGGTATGTGTCATACCATGCAGCCTCAACAGGTGCAGCGGGATTTGAAATATTTACAATTCTTATCCCCGATGAATAATGAGCTAAGACTGCATACTTCCCGTAGATCTCAACATTGTGCACAATGGAAGATGTGATACCGGTAGGCTGCCATTCAGAAACTCTTGTAATATTATCAAGGTCTTGTATGTCGTATGCGTAAAGCCTTCCGGGCGGACTGCTGATTTCATTTGTTGTAAAGATATGTGATCTGTCATCTGTGATCGCCGCATTGTGTGTTGAAACAACCTGGGTGTTATAAGCCTGCCAGTTGTCTACAAACTGTAGCGAGCTCTTATTGGCTGCATTAATAATGCTCATTCTGCCGGAATAGACATTTGCTGTCCAGATCGTATCGTTCAATACTCTGCAGTCATGAACATACTCTGTGGTCCATTGTCCGAGTTTGACCGGGGCAGTCGGGTTTACTACGCTTACAACAGCTACTCCGCCATTTGGTGAAGCATTGCCGCCGTTGAGATATAGATAAGGACCTGATTGTGAGATCGAGTGTGTCTTTGTGTATCCGGAGTAAAACCAAGTGTTCACAAGGCTGACTGAATCCGGAAGATACTGCAGATCCATTATCTGTAGCCCGCTGTTTGTTCCTTCAGATACTACGTATGCATAGTGAGAGTAAGTTTTCATTTCGCGCCAGGAACTGTTTACGCCGGAAACAAAATCAACCTGATGAATATTTGCGGAGTCTGTTATGTCTACAAAAGATGTTCCCGTGTTCGTACCAAGAATTGCGTATTCTCTTCCGTTTGGCGCAACATATCCCCAAATCGCAGAGTAGGAACTGTAGTTGTCTAAGTTACGGAGTAAATAGGTGTTTTGATTTCCAAGCTGTGAGTAGGCTGTAGTTCCCAAGAACAAACAGCATACTGCAATTAAGAATAGTCTATTCATTTGCTATATTATGTTAGTTTGTTTGGGGTGGGTGAAAATAGGTAAATCAAATAGCAAAAACTAAGGAAAGCAATTCATTACCATTTGTTTGCTATTTCAAAAGACCAACTCATTTCAACTTCACCGAACCAATTTCATCATCAAAAAAAAAGCCGGGAAAATTTCTCCCGGCTTTTAATTTAATTCAACAATTACTTCTTACTTCTGAGTATTCTTGCTGAACTCATTTCTCTTCATTTCAAGATATTCTTTGTAAGTCTGTTTCTTCGGCTGGTCAACAACCTGCTGTTGTGAACTCATTCTCTTGCCTTCTTCATATTTCTGTCTTTGTTGATCATTCTCAAATTCCGGAACAACTGAATTGTCTGATTCAACCGGTGTTGAGATGAGCGGTGATGCTCCCGGAGGCTCAACTGCAGCTACAAAATTGGCAGCATTGTTGTCTGCCAATGCAAAGTCAGTTCCGTCAACGAAGCTGTCACCCGTAAGATCCGTTACAACGTATCCGCCTACGAAATTAGCTGCATCGTTGTCAACACGGCCGACATCAGTTCCGTCAATTGTCTTATCCTGATTGACGTCGCCGCTGTACATGGCATAGTAAATTTGACTGGGGATAGGAGCCATGTTATTTCCGTATGACTGTCCTGCCGGGAATAAGAAGTTGTAGCTTGTATTATTACCCCTGGCATAAAAAATTCCGTTTGCACTCCAGGTAATTATAGCGTTTCTGTGTTTTACAACACGGTAATAATTTCCTGACTCAGCTCTTGGAGAATCAAAGGTTAATACATAACTTGCATCAATCACACCTTTTCCTGAATCAACTATTACATTAGGGAAGTCCACTCTGTGATAGTAAACCCTGAAAGTATCATTTAGCACGGGAGGATTTGGATATCTCCAGATGCCCTCGGTTTGAATACCTATGGTTTGACTTACAGGATTTATCTGCAACTTTATGCATACATTGTCAATATACAGATTGTTTCCGAAACCGCTTCTTGCTCTTAGTCTTACTTTGTTTGTTCCAACAGGAAGCAAATAGATCTTTGGCCTCCATTGTGAAGAAGTAGGAGTGAACGCTGCAGCAACTGCAGGAGCAGTATTCAGTTCACCTCCCGAAGGAAACAAACCTGCAAGCCTAGCAAGAGTTGTATAAGTTGTTCCGCCGTTTACTGAAGATTCAACGATCAAACTGTCCGGTCCGGGAAATCTGCTCCATAAGGAGCGTAAGCCTCATCAAATGACAGATAATATCCGGCAGGTGTCGGCTCACAACTTGTAACAAGTGATTGAACTGTTCCGGAAGAGGCATTAAAGAAATCAAACTTTGTACTTCCTGAACCTGCGCCGTATGCACTTACAGGCTGTCTTGTCCAATATTGAGTACCTGTGTATTCAAGATTGAAATAATTCGGTGTGAATGCAGTGTTTGTGAAATCTTCACAGCCCCAGCATGGGTTTGATGGAAGCACTTCAACTTTTGCGGTATATGACTGGTAAATGCCTGTGTTATTTGCATGCCAGTTAGGCCATATCCTTTGGTTTCCGTTTACAGGATTACCTGCAGCAAGAGTTGATGTGATACCAATATAATCACCTGCGTATTGTGAATTCACATTTGGAAGACCTGTTGGAGCATGTCTGAATTTATCGCCAACTTTCATTTCAGTGAAAGTTACGCCGCCGTCCATTGATCTTGCCATCCAAACTTCTGAAGAGTCATTTGTAGGAACGTTTCTGCTGTCGTAATAGACAACGTTCACGCCGCCTGATTCATCGACTCTGATAGCTCCCATATATTGCTTCTTTCCGTTTCCGAATGCATCCTGATTAACTCTTACTCCTGATGACCAGGTCGTTCCGCCGTTTGTTGATTTGTAAAGAGTAATATCGGAAACATCTCCGGCAACACCCGGATTCTTTTCGCCCATGCAAACATAGATCCATCCTTCTCTTGGTCCACATGTTCTGTCAACGTCAATTCTCGGGAAGCCTGCAACACGAATGTTGTTCATCATGTTGAAGGTTCTGTTTCCGTTAACGTTTGCTGCGTTGTTTCTGGCTATTGTCCAGTTTACTCCACCGTTAGTTGACTTTGCAAAGCCGAGTGAATCTTCAGTAAAAGGATTTGTCAAAGATGAATTTGCCCATACGACATATACTTCACCGTTAGGTCCGCTCTTAATATCGCAGCCCTGATGGAAGTGATTTGTTGAAGGCACTGGACTTACAGGAGCCACAGATGACCATGATACTCCACCGTTTGTAGTGTAAGTAAGTACAATCCTGTTTACAAATGCTCCGGCAAACTCTGTAAAAACCGTATAGCTTCTTCCATAGAAAGCACTTGAAGGCGCATCATCTGTTCCGGAAAAATTCTTATCTGCACTTGTTGATGCTCCCGGGAAGCCAACAATTCCGGCCCAGTTAAGTCCGTTGTTGGTTGAGTAAGAAGCTCCCATCGAGCCTGTTGTGATTATAAACGATTCTATTATTCTTCCGTCCTTGTCGATCGTCGGACCCGGGATCACCAAAGTTAAATATTCCGGCTCCCACACTGTTTCTGATCGTATCGCCGCCAAACCAGCTTGTTCCGCCGTTGGTTGAAACATACCAACCCACACTGAACGGTGCAGCCGAAACTCCTGCCGTAGCATTTGCTGATCCGAACAAAATGTTTTGATTGGTTGGGTGTCTTGTCATGATCACTTCCGACTGCATGCCCGAGGTTCTTGGCACCATTCTGAATGGAGTATTCACTACGTAAACACCGTTCGGTGAATTGATGAATTGTGGTTCGTTGATAACAGGTCCGGCATCGATTCCAACCGGAAGTTGTGAGTACTGATCTGCCGGGGTGAGCGGCGTTTCATTGACTCTGGTACTCGGAGATGGATTCCATCTTGGGCTTTCATCACCCGGTGCGAAACCGGTGTAAAGAACCCAGGAAAGTAATGCTATTGAAGCGAAAAATAGAACCTTTGACTTCATTCTTTTCCTTTCTTCCCTTCATCAAGGGAGATTATTTTTTTAAGTTCGCTTAACTTACGAATTCTAATTTTCATTTGATAGAATTTTCATAAAATCAATTATTATATTGTACTTGTCATTGTGTTAAAAATCATACGCTATCGTTTCGAATAATTGCGCTATGGAATATTTTAGTGGTACTTAAATATTAATCTCACCTTTACCAATTTAGTCAGAACAAATTTCCAAACTTCTGAATATCCAGATCATTCCTTTATATCGAATTAAGTAAGTGGACGTAAATGAGATGCATCACAATTTCAAATACAAGATTTTGGAAGCCGGAAGCAGTGAATCGCTTAAGCTATAAACAAAAAGCCGGAAGAGTCCCCCCTTCCGGCTTTGAGTGAATCTTACTTACTATCAGAGAAACTATTTCTGCGTATTATTGCTGAATTGATTTCTCTTCATTTCAAGATATTCCTTGTAAGTCTGTTTCTTCGGCTGGTCAACAACCTGCTGTTGTGAACTCAGTCTCTTGCCTTCTTCATATTTCTGTCTTTGTTGATCATTCTCAAATTCCGGAACAACTGAATTGTCAGTTTCAACCGGTGTTGAGATAAGCGGTGATGCTCCCGGAGGCTCGATTGCCTGAACGAAGTTTGCAGCATTGTTATCAGCTATTGCAAAGTCTGTTCCGTCAACAAAGTTGTCGCCGGTAAGATCAGTTACAACATAACCGCCTACGAAATTCGCTGCATCGTTATCAACGCGGCCTACATCAGTTCCGTCAATTGTCTTGTCCTGATTGACGTCACCGCTGTACATTGCGTAATATCCTGGAAATGGAACAGGAGCCATATTACTGCCGTAAGACTGCGTTATCGGCGTCAAGAAGTTGTAATTTGGAGAAGTTCCCCTTGTAAATGCGATAGGATTAGCAGACCATACAAGTATGGAATTTCTGTGCCTGATCTCACGGTAGTAGTTTCCTGACAAGGCCCTGGTCATTACCGCACTGTTTAGAATGTAACCTGTATTAATCGTAGCTTTTGCAGAATCAACAATTACATTCGGGAAATCCGCTCTGTGCAAATAAACTGTGAATGTGTCAAGGAGTACATCCGGATTTGGAAATCTCCAGAGTCCCTGTGTATTAATTCCGTCCTGGACATTGGTTGCAGCCGGAAGCGACTGGATACAAACATTGTCAACATACAGATTATTTCCAAATCCGCTTCTTGCGCGCAGTCTCACTTTATTTGTACCTGTAGGAAGCGAATAGATCTTTGGCCTCCATTGTGAAGAAGTGGGAACAAACGCAGCTGTAGTGGCAGGAGCTGTATTGAGCTCACCTCCCGACGGAAACAAACCGGCAAGTCTTGCCAAAGTAGTGTAAGTTGTTCCGCCGTTTACTGAAGACTCGACGATCAAACTGTCCGGTCCCGGGAAATCTGCTCCATAAGGAGCATACGCCTCGTCAAATGTCAGATAATATCCGGCTGGAGTCGGCTCGCAACTTGTTACCAGTGACTGCACAGTTCCGGAAGATGCGTTGAAATTATCAAACTTTGCACTTCCTGAACCTGCACCGTATGCACTTTGTGTTTGTCTTGTCCAATATTGAGTACCTGTGTATTCAAGATTGAAATAATTCGGTGTGAAAGCAGTGTTTGTGAAGTCTTCACATCCCCAGCATGGGTTTGAAGGAAGCACTTCAACTTTTGCGGTATATGACTGGTAAATGCCTGTGTTATTTGCATGCCAGTTAGGCCATATCCTTTGGTTTCCATTTACAGGATTACCTGCAGCAAGTGTTGATGTGATACCGATGTAGTCACCTGCGTATTGTGAGTTCACATTTGGAAGACCTGTTGGAGCATGTCTGAATTTATCGCCAACTTTCATTTCAGTGAAAGTTACGCCGCCGTCCATTGATCTTGCCATCCAAACTTCTGCAGAGTCATTTGTAGGCGTATTCCTTGTATCATAATAGACCACATTCACGCCGCCTGATTCATCGACTCTGATGGCTCCCATGTATTGCTTCTTTCCGTTTCCGAAAGCATCCTGATTAACTCTTACTCCTGATGACCAGGTTGTTCCGCCGTTTGTTGATTTGTAAAGAGTAATATCGGAAACATCTCCGGCAACACCCGGATTCTTTTCGCCCATGCAAACATAGATCCATCCGGCTCTCGGTCCGCAAGTTCTGTCAACATCAATTCTCGGGAAGCCTGCAACACGAATGTTGTTCATCATGTTGAAGGTTCTGTTTCCGTTAACGTTTGCTGCGTTGTTTCTGGCTATTGTCCAGTTCACGCCGCCGTTAGTTGACTTTGCAAAGCCGAGTGAATCTTCAGTGAAAGGATTTGTCAAAGATGAATTTGCCCATACAACATATACTTCTCCGTTAGGACCGGTCTTAATATCGCAACCCTGGTGGAAGTGGTTTGATGAAGGTACCGGACTGACCGGAGCAACTGATGACCATGATACGCCACCATTGGTTGTATATGTCAGGACAATTCTGTTAACGAATGATCCTGCAAATTCTGTATAGACTGTATAACTTCTTCCATAGAATGCACTTGAAGGTGCATCGTCAGTACCGGAGAAGTTTTTGTCCGCGCTTGTTGTTGCACCCGGGAAGCTGACAATGCTGGCCCAGTTAAGTCCGTTGTTTGTTGAATAAGAAGCTCCCATCGAACCGGTAGTAGTAATGAAAGATTCTATTATTCTTCCGTCCTTGTCAATTGCAGGACCCGGATCGCCAAAGTTAAATATTCCGGCTCCCACACTGTTTCTGATCGTATCGCCGCCAAACCAGCTTGTTCCGCCGTTGGTTGAAACATACCAACCCACACTGAACGGTGCACCCGAAACTCCTGCCGTAGCATTTGCTGATCCGAACAAAATGTTTTGATTGGTTGGATGTCTTGTCATGATCACTTCAGACTGCATGCCTGAGGTTCTTGGCACCATTCTGAATGGAGTATTCACAACGTAAACACCGTTCGGTGAATTGATAAATTGTGGTTCGTTGATTACGGGTCCGGCATCGATTCCAACCGGAAGTTGTGAGTACTGATCTGCCGGGGTGAGCGGCGTTTCATTGATTCTGGTACTCGGAGATGGATTCCATCTTGGGCTTTCATCACCCGGTGCGAAACCGGTATAAAGAACCCAGGAAAGTAATGCCAGTGAAGCGAAAAATAGAACCTTTGACTTCATTCTTTTCCTTTCTTCCCTTCTGAAAGGGAGATTATTTTTTTAAGTTCGCTTAACTTACAATTTTTAATATTCATATTAAAGAAGTTTCATAAAATCATATATTATATTATTCTTGTGTTTATGTTAATTTTTTCTACATCTTCACTTCGAAATATAGAATCATGAATTAATTCTGTAGTACTTAAATGTGTCATCTCAATTTGTTAATTTAGTTAGAACAAATTTCTAACCTCACAAAATGAAAACAACGATCCTCTTTTGCTGCATTCTGTGTTTGCTGATAATCACGACCTCATTTGCAGATTCATATTCACAGGTTACATGGGAACGACAGCCGAATCCCTCTAACAGAATACTTTCAAGTTGCTATTTCGTAAACAATTCAACAGGTTGGATAGCCGGTGATTCAGGATTGATTATGAGAACCACAGATGCCGGAAACAACTGGACAACCCAGAATTCAAATACGTTTATCAATATTGAACGGATCTTCTTCCTTAACCAACGCATCGGTTACGCTCTCGCGTGGAATGTATTTCCTGACACAAATGAATTTCTCGGAACAATGATCTTGAAAACTACAAATGGCGGCGACCAGTGGACAAATTCAATGTATCCGGATACAAACAGATTTCTGCGGGACATAATTTTTCTTGATTCCACAACCGGATTCATAGGAGGTTCTCCTATTCTCATTGCAAAAACTACCAATGCAGGTGTGACGTGGTTCACCACAGATGCTGACACTTTGAATATCGGACTTCCGGTTTTCTCAATCAAATTCATTAATTCATTGACAGGTTATGCAAGCGGCGGATTCAGGGACATAGCCGGCGCAATGTGGAGAACCACTAATGGCGGCTTGCGCTGGTTTTCGCAAATTGTTGGTCCGGAGCCTCTGACTGATCTTGAAATCATAACTCCGCAAAAAGTCGTTGCAGTTGGGGGTGATTTCGAATACGGCTCAAGCTATGTAAAAACACTCAACGGCGGACTGAACTGGACATATGATACCCTAGGTGTATTCGGTGTTGCTCAGGCAGTGGATTTCAGAACTCCTCTTGAAGGATGGATATCACTTGGGATCTCTCAGAAGTACGGATATACTCTTGACGGTGCTCAGACCTGGACTAATCTGTATACCCCTGATTCAGTCATCATTAACGACATTCAGTTTACTGATTCTCTTCACGGTTGGGCGGTCGGATACTTTGGAGCATTTCTTAAGTATGACGGCACCATGGTTTCAGTTAATGAAAATTCAAGTGCAACTTTGCCGGGAGATTTTGAACTAAGGCAGAATTTCCCAAACCCGTTCAATCCTGTTACTAAGATCAGTTATGCACTCAACAGGGACGGGAATGTCAGGCTTGAACTGTTTGATGCGTCGGGTAAATCAATCCGCGAACTTGTTAATGGCTTTTTCAGTGAAGGCGAATATGACTATTCCTTCAATGGGGAAGGCTTGTCAAGCGGCATATACTTTTGCACAATGTCATTTGAAGCAACCGGTACATTTGCAAACAATTCCGGAATTACTTCAGAGACCATCAAGCTCGTACTTCTGAAATGAAAAGAGCATCGATGCAATCTCTTAGATCTTGCCTGAGCATTATTGTTCTCTCATGTGCTTTGTGTATTTTTAAATCCGGCATTTGCGAAGCACAGCAGCAGGCAAAGGTAATGACATATAATCTGCTGAATTATGATGCAGCCGATACATCGAGAAATACTTTTTTCAGAACTGTAATAAACGCTGTAAGGCCCGACCTGCTTGCCGTGCAGGAAATCATAGGCTTGAATTCAGTAAATACTTTTCGAAGGCAAGTCATGAATGCGGTAAGTATAAATTACAACTCCGCTTTCTTCATAGACGGCCCTGATACAGACAATGCACTGTTTTACGATTCGTCGAAGTTCAAATTCATTTTCAATACAGCTATACCAACTGCTTACAGAAACCTAAATGAATTTAAGATGCTTCACAAAGCAACTGGAGATACTTTCAGGATTTATGCATGTCATCTGAAAGCTGATACCGGAACACTTAATCAACAGCGGCGTGCTGCACAGGTCGATAGTTTAAGGAAAAGAACTGATGCACTTCCTCCGGGAACTTCCTTTATTACATGCGGAGATTTCAACATGTATGCATCTACTGAACCTGCTTACCAGAAGCTCATTCTTGTTAATTCCTCTGACGGCGACTTCATTGATCCTCTAAGCATGCCCGGCATCTGGAACAATTCATCTTATGCAGCTTATCATACGCAATCCACAAGAAGAAGAAGTTTTGGCAGCGGTGCAACAGGCGGGCTTGATGACAGGTTTGATATTATTCTCAACAGCAGTTCTGTTTCATCTTCAACAGGAAGAGTCAGATATCTGACAAGTTCTCTGAATCCAATCGGCAATGACGGACAGCATTACAACGACAGCATAAACAGAATTCCGAATAACGCCGTTACACAAACTGTAGCCAATGCCCTGCATTATGCAAGCGATCATTTGCCAGTTATTTCCATTTACCAATTCTATCCCTCATCAACTTCGTTGAATCTCACCATCGCTGTTGAGGGATTTTACAATGCTGTTTCCGGCAGACTCAATATCAGAGACACAATAACCGCTTATCTTCGAAGCACTGTTTCACCTTTCAATGCGGTTGACTCATCACGCGCAGTGATTGATTCAACAACTCTTTCAGGACAGTTTATTTTTTCAAATGTTTATACAGGTTTATATTACATTGCATTGAAAGGGAGAAATATTATTGAAACATGGAGCCGTGCTGGAGGCGAACTTATCTTAGCAGGAAGCGCAAGCAACTATGACTTTTCAGTGTCACAGTCAAATGCCTACGGAAATAATCTCACTCTTAATGGCTCCCGGTTTTGTATATACAGCGGAGATATAAACAATGATGGGATTGTTGATGCGGCAGATGTTGCTGTTGCAGATAATGACGCATTTGAATTTGTGACCGGCTATGTTGATTCTGATGTTAATGGTGATATGATTACGGATGCTTCGGATGTACAGATAGTTGACAACAATGCTTTCAACATTGTTACTAGAATCACACCTTAGCTTTTCAGCAACAAACATTCGATGCCTTCGGCATCGGTACAAAACATTTGCAATCTGCAACTCGTAATGCCCAATTCATATCTCCGAAAAAATGCAAAAGAATCCCGAAGGGATTCAATGTTTGTAGAAATCAAATTCACACAGGGCATGTGACCCCGAAGGGGTCGAATGTTCACAACGCATCTAACCTACAAACATTCGATGCCTTCGGCATCAGTACAAAACATTTGCAATCTGCAACTCCCAATGCCCAATTCATATCTCCGAAAAAATGCAAAAGAATCCCGAAGGGATTCAATGTTTGTAGAAACGAAGAACAAAAGACATGCGACCCCGAAGGGGTAGAATGTTTGTAATCCGGCAGCGCCACAAAAATTCGATTCTGTCGGCATCGGCACAACAACAATAACGAATTGCACTAGCAGAAGACTATAAAAAAAACAGCCGGAAGAATTTCTCCTCCCGGCTGCCTGACGAATATTTAATTCTTCTTGAAATTACTTGATCTTGTTGTACTCATTCCTTTTCATTTCAAGATATTCTTTATAACTCACTTTCTTCTTTTCCTGAACAACCGGATTCTCAGACTTCTGTTTCATACCTGCTTCGTATTTCATCCTGTGTTGCTCAGTTTCAAATACTTGCGGTGCATCAGATTCCCTATTTGCGGCGATCAAAGGTTCTGCTCCCGGAGGCTCTGCTGCTATTATAAAGTCTGAAGCATTATTATCTGCTACAAGAAAATCAGTGCCGTCAACAAAATTATCACCATTTAGATCTGTCACAACATATCCCGTTACAAAATTTGATGCATCATTATCAATCAGGCCGACGTCTGTTCCGTCAATTATCTTATCACGGTTTACATCTCCCTGATACATACCATACCAATTGTTCAACGGATACACAAGCTTCTGATTGTTATTGTATGCTTGCCCTGAACCAACAATGAAGTTGAAGCTTAAACTCGAACCTCTGGTATAACTCTGACCGCCTACCTTGCTCCATGTCAATAAGCTGTTTCTGTGATTGGCAATGAGATAGTAATTACCGCTCAATGCAAGTCCGAAAGTTCCGAGCACTGCAGCATTAACTTGGATATTCGTCTTAAAAGAATCCACACGAATGTTTGGGAAATCAGTTCTTGCAAGATAAATCCTGACAGTATCGTTTCGTGTATGGAAAGGACTTACAGGATTGAACATAGCTTCCGGGATCACCGGAATATTTGACTGAGCCGGAGTAGCAAGTGACTGCACACAAATATTATCGAGATACAGATTATTGCCAAATCCGCTTTTTGCTTTCATCCTAACTTTGTTAGTTCCTGTTGGAAGCAGATAAATCTTCGGTCTCCATTGCGAAGCAACAGGGGTAAATGCAATAGTAGTTGGTGGAGCCGAGTTTAATTCACCCGTACCTGCAAAATTTCCAATCAGAGTTTGAAGAGTCGTCCATGTAGCACCAAAATCAAGAGAAGTTTCAACCTGCAATGTATCCGGTCCAAATGTAGAACCGTCATAAGGCGCGTATGCTTCATCGAAAGTCAGATATGTTCCTGTACCAACTGCCGCGAAGTTGTTAGTGACCAATGATTGAACATTACCAACTGTCGCATTATAGAAATCAAACTTGGCAGAGCCTGTTCCGCTGCCGTAAGCGCTCACATTGTTTCTCGACCAATAATTCGTTCCGGAATATTCCTGAAACATTGAAGCGGGCGGAAACTTTGTATCTGTAAATGCCTCGCATGGAGTTGAACCGACTGTGTTTGTAACATTCACTGTCACTGTTCTCTTATGAACCGGCGTGCCGTTTGAGCCCTGTCCCGTAAGCACTATCGTATAAATTCCCGTCGGAGTAACTGTTCCAACAGTTTTAGCTTTTACATACTTTGTATTCGGATAAGAAGTCAGTGTGTTTCCACCAAGGAATTCCAACTGAATACTTCCTGTAGCCGGCGTCGGGGAAATTGTGCCGCTGAATGTTGTGACATCCGTGTAAAGTTTTACAGCCGGAATATTTATAGCAAAATTTCTGCTGTCATTTGTTTGATGAACCGTTTGTGAAGATGGTGTTGCAAGCATTCCAAAATCCGGGATATATGAACCAACATTCTTATATGTACCTGATCTTCCGTCATACCACACGGCATATCCTGCTTTGGGATTAGCTGTCATCCCGTCATAATCTCCTCTGTAACAGTTTGTATTTGCTGCGCATGAAGGATTCGGATATGTCCATGACTGTGTTGTTAGTTTCTGATTTGCTGCAAATGTTGTCCTCCGTCATCAGTGTATGTAGCATAAACATTCACGGCATAAGTCGCAGGATTTTCTCTTGTATCATACCATTTTATGTAGAGTCTTCCTGTTTCTTTTTCACACCATATAGCAGGGAACCATTGGTCGCCTGTTGTTACATCATTCACAGTAATCTTGCTTGACCATGTTGATCCCTGATTCGTTGAATACTGAAGAATTATATCAGGCTTATTTCCATTTCCTGCAGGAACATTGGACGCGTACACAAGATATAGTCTTCCTCTGTTAGGACCATAGCTGTTGTCCATGGCAATCATCGGATAAGGTCGCGTTCTTCCGTTGTTGATAACCAGCCTGCCTGCGGTATTCAGCGTTCCAACATAACCCGCAACAGTTTGGCTCGACATCACGCTGAAAGTTGCTCCGCCGTCAAGTGATCTGTGAAATGTATATGTAACATTCGCTGTAGTTCCGGTATTTGTTACATACATTACGCATCCGCCTTGTGTAGCGCCGTTTGGACCAACAGCGATCATTGTTCCGGGAATTGTATTGCTTGATGTGTAAGTCTGAGTCCAGGTAGATCCGTTGTTTGTACTTCTTGCAAAATTTCCCGGAGTAATTGCGGCATAAAGATAATTCTTGTATGGACCGTTAGTTTGATCTGCTGCAATTGTGTTCCTGTCGTTTCCGCTTACAGATAGAACTCCTGCTCCGTAGGTTTGTCCGCCGTTTGTTGATTTGTAAATATATTGTCCGTTCACTCCCGAACCATAGTGAAGCGTTCCAAGACTGTCGAACGCAGACCACGGGTCACAGCAAATTGACGGATGATAAGACGGATTGCTTTGTGTCCAGTCATGTCCGTTGGTTGTATAATATGCATTTTGGCCTGTCACTGAACTGTTAACCCCAAATTGCATATTCAATGGATTGCGCGGATTTGAAACGAGCATTTGCTCGGCAAAGTCAACTCCTATCTCAAAGTTGTCAAATCCGTTTGCATCGGTAATTATGTCAAGATCATCATCACCGTCTGCCGAAACATGTGTAAGCGCCTCTCTTGTCGGCCTGTCTATGTACGGATCATTCTCGTCATAGTCAAAAGTGCTTTCATTAATTGGCAGTGGAGCTTTCTGTCCCTGGAATACCTGAAGGCCGATGAATGAAACAATAATCAGCGCCAATAATCCAGAAAAACTTTTTCTGAAAATGGAGACTTTCTTCATGTGGTTAATTCTGTTAATTTGGAATGGTAGTGAACCTAAGACAATTATTAATGTATTTCAACGGCAAAAAACATTTTGGCACCTCATGTCCTTTGCAATGATAATTTCCCGAATGCTCCTTATTTTTTTCTCTTTGAACTTATTTGGCGGAATTGTTCCAATTGCAAATGCAAACAACTTCTGGAAAACTCTTAACAGTCCGACAACGTCAACTCTTCGCAATTGCGTCTTCACTGACCGGTTGAACGGATGGGCAGCCGGCGATGACGGTGTTATCATACATACATCTGACGGCGGCAATACTTTCGTCATTCAGGCAAATCCTGTTAATTATTACATCAACGATATATTCTTTTTGAACAACCGGCTTGGTTGGGTTGTATCAAATGAATTTCTTCCCGGAGGTAGTACAATTATTACGACTACTAACGGAGGCACAAACTGGGTAGCTGAGAGATTTCCGGATACGACAATACTTTTCAGGACAGTTCATTTTCTTGATTCGTTAAACGGCTATCTTGCCGGTTACGGAGGTGCAATCAGCAAGACAACCAACGGCGGTATAAATTGGATCTCTGCAGAAGTTGACACTTCAGAATTCTCAGGAATGCCGATAAACAGGATCGCATTTATCAACAATGAAATCGGGTTTGCCTGCGGCGGATTCATTGATGTTGCAGGCGTGATCTGGAAAACTACAAACTCGGGCTTCAACTGGTATGCGGATGATTTTTCTCCTGAACCATTCTATGATCTTTTTATCCGAAATCAAACTAAAATAATTTCTGTAGGTGGAGATTTTGAATACGGAGTAATGACTTGTAAGAGCAGCAACGCCGGACTCAATTGGCTGTATGAGAATGTAGGTCTGTTCGGACAGGCATATTCAATTGATTTCAGAACTCCGTCAGAAATATGGATGCCGCTTGGTTACGCTGAAAGCTGGGCATTGTCATTGGATACGGGTGCAACATGGACTTCAGTTGCCACAGTTCATAATGCAAATATCTACTCGGTTGATTTTGTGGACTCTCTTAATGGATGGGCAGTTGGCGCCGGAGGTGTAATTCTGAAGTATGATCCGACAATGGTCAATATTGAATCTCAATTGAGCGTAAATAATAGTCCCTCTTTTGCGATCTGGAATTATCCTAATCCCTTCAATCCCAAAACCAGTGTTAATATTAAGTTGACCGAACCCGGCGTTGTTGAAATTATTGTTTATGATATCACGGGAAGAGAAATTGCCATCTTATCAGACAACAGATTCTTTCAAGCCGGGACACATTCCTTTAAGTTTGATGGAAGCAATATTTCCGGCGGGATATATTTTTACAGATTTGCATTCAATCCAACTTCAGGTAACAAGCCGTCTGTGCTGACCAAACGCATGGCCTTGATAAAATAGTCATTCAGAACGGCTTCGAATGATTTGATTTGTATTATCACTGTATCACAAATATTCCGCCTTTAAAAGAAACAGCCGGAAGAGACTCCTCTGCCGGCTGTTAACTACAATTCAAGTTCCGGAAACTACTTACCTGGAGTTTTCTTTTCTTCAATTCAAGATATGCCTGTAATCATCTTTATCTTGT
Source organism: Ignavibacteria bacterium (assembly GCA_016704345.1). Classification (GTDB taxonomy): domain Bacteria; phylum Bacteroidota; class Ignavibacteria; order Tepidaquicellales; family Tepidaquicellaceae; genus JADJAH01. The sequence continues at coordinate 182,993 of JADJAH010000018.1, forward strand.
TTCTCCGAGGGTTTTGATTCTCTATCATCCTTGCCAATTCATATTTCATTCTTTCAAAATCAGAATTGAAAACAGGAATTCCCTCACTCATTTCGTTTTCTATGATTGACAGTACTGCTCCGGGAGGTTCAACTGCCTGAACAAACAAAGCGGCATTGTTATCAGCTATTGCAAAATCAGTTCCGTCAACAAAATTATCTCCGGTAAGATCCGTTACAACATAACCGCTTAAGAAATTTGCTGCGGCATTGTCAATCAATCCAACATCTGTTCCGTCAACAACTTTATCCTGATCTACATCACCGCTGTACATACCTCTATAGAACGGTGACGTACTCACAATAGCCTGATTATTTCCAAAGGCCTGTCCGTCGGGCTGAATGAAGTTGTAATTTGTAAAGGTGCTTCCCCTCACAAAAATAACCGGAACTGCGCTCCATGTAATAATGCTGTTTCTGTGTTTGACAACTCTGTAATAACTTCCATCCAATGCGTGAGTGAAGAACATAGTATTGGTAACTGCATTTGAGGCAATTGTTGTCTTCGTTGAATCAACAATAATGTTCGGATAATCCGCTCTGTGAAGATAGACCCTGACTGTATCCAACAATCTCCAAAAAGGATTTGCCGGGATAAACATACCCTGAGATGCAAGACCAAGTGTAGCGCTTGTTGTAGTTGGCAGGGGTTGTACGCATATATTATCCAAATACAAATTATTACCAAATCCACTCTTTGCTTTGAATCTGATCCTGTTGGTTCCCGGTATCAATGAGTAGATCTTCGGCGCCCATTGAGAAGCAGTCGGAACAAAGCTGCTTGTTGTAGGAGGTGCAGTATTGAGTTCGCCATTCATCGGATATATACCTTTCAGAATTGCTCTCGTGAGATAAGTTGCTCCTCCATTAGTCGAGATTTCTATTACCAAAGAATCCGGACCAAATGCAGAAGTATAGGAGGCATAAGCTTCATCGAATGTCAGATAATATCCTGATGGAGTAGGCTCAAAGCTTGTTACCATTGATTGCACTGTACCGCTTGATGCATTGTAGAAATTAAATGTTGAGGTTCCTCCGGTAGGGCTATAAGCGTTTGAGTTATGCCACATCCAGTGTGATATTCCCGTGTATTCAAGACTGAAGTAGTCAGGCGTAAATGAACTATTCGAAAAATCTTCACATCCCCAGCACGGATTTGTAGGAAGCAATTCCACTTTGGTCATCCATCCCTGATAGATCCCGGAATAGTCTGAGCACCACAATGGGAACAGCCTCTGATTTCCGTTTACTGGATTACCCGGAATAAGGTTGGATGTTATTCCGATATAATCTCCCTGATAACCGGTAGCAATTCCGGAAACGCCAATTGACTTTGGCTTGAACCTGTGATCACTTACCTCAAAATCTGACCAGGTTGATCCGCCGTCAACCGATCTTGACATCCAGACTTCAACTGTGTCCGTGTTAGTGGTTCCCCTGTTATCATAATAAACAATGTTTACGCCGCCTGATTCATCAACCCTGATAGCAGGAAAGTACTGTGTCTTGCCGTTGTTCAGCGGATCCTGATTAACTCTAATTCCTGAAGACCAGGTTGTTCCTCCATCAGTTGATCTGTGAAGTACAATGTCAGGGTCAGTCCCGGCAGGTGAAAGATTTTTTTGAGATGTTACAACATAGATCCACCCGGCTCTTGGTCCGCATGTTCTGTCAACATCTATTCTCGGGAAGCTGTTTACTCTGATGGCTGTTGAGAAAAGTGTACCTCGGATTCCGTTCATATCAAAGGCGTTGTCAGTTACTGTCCATGTAACACCTCCGTTAACTGATTTTGCAAAGCCTGCAAAATCCTCTGTAAATGGCGAAGCACTTATTGGTGCTGCCCACACTACATAAACCTCACCGCCTGGACCGGTTCTGATATCACAACCTTGTGAGTAGTGTCCGGCTACGGAAGTATTTATGTTTGCTGCTACAGACCAGTTCACACCTCCGTTTGCAGTATAAGAAACAGCAATTGGCGGATTTGCAACATTGAATCTTGACCATACGCAATAAGTTCTTCCATAATATGCACTTCCCGGAGAATCATCGGATGCCGCAAAATTCTTATCCTGAGAGCCGGAAACAATTGTGTATGTAGAAGACCATGTTGAACCGTTGTTGGTGGAATAGTTTGCAAACATTCCGGATATCGAATAGCCAAGGTGAGTCATGAATATTCTTCCGTCTTTGTCAATTGCAGGTCCTGGGTCGCCTCCATGGTTGCTAATCGGTGCACCCTGAAGTGTGTCTGTACCGAACCATGTATTTCCTCCGTCAGTACTTCTGTAATTTCCTTCGCTGATGAATAATGTACCCGTGTTGTTAAATGCATTCGAAGATGCAAACATAATGAGCGGATTCAACGGATGACGTGTAATTATCATCTCACTTTGATAGCTGTTTGCCCTTGGAAGAATTCTGAAAGTGGGAGATACAACAAGCACACCCGAGGGTGTCGGTATCGTTCTTTCAGTTTGATTCGGTTGAAAATAGAGATCTCTTTCGATTGGTAGCTGTGATGCTTGTGTGTTGATCGGATCGTAGAGATTGGTTTGTCTGGGGTCAATGCTCCATTTTCTTTCATCTGTCTGGGAGACAGCAATCGAAGACATTAACAGGAGTACAAACACTAAAAACAAAAAAGGACGTCTCATAAGTTTACCCTTTCATTTTTTGAGTTTGATATTATTGAATCAAAGAACGAATTTTAGTTAAAGCAGTAACACAAAATATCTATGAGCGGATATCTAATCAAGGAACTTCCCTTCCTGATTATTCAAGTTCAGATTTCACTTTCAATATTCAGAAGTTCATCTACAATTCAAAATACAAAAACAAAGCGCCGCAGGTGTGCGGCGCCTTGTAAAGTAAGGAGAGTAAGAACAATGAAACACACTTATGTTACTTTATCAACATCATTTTCTTTGTGATGGCTTGTCCTCCGGATATTATTCTGTAGAAGTAAACACCAGATGAAACAAGTGAACCTGAATTTCCTGTAGAGTTCCAATCAACAGTATACTTTCCTGTGAAGATAGTTTCATTGTTGATCAGAGTCTTGATTTCCCTGCCGCTTATGTCATAGATCTTGAGCGTGACATTGGTAGTCTTTGGAATTGCAAAATCAATCTTAGTTGTAGGATTGAACGGGTTCGGATAGTTCTGGGACATTTCAAATGTACCCGGAACTTCTGTGCTTGTTTGGTTAATTCCAACTACTGCGTTCTTTGAAGCAAGCAGGAACTGGACTTCGAAGAATGGATTGTGAAGTCCGCGACTTGACTCTCTGATAGCCATTAGATAATTCCAGTAAGCTTTTCTAAGAGGAACGTTGTTGGAATCCTGTGCGATCAGCTGCCATGCAACTGAATCCACTCCAACAGGCGGCAATGCAATTCTCAGGTTTGTTACGCAACCGGCAACTTCTTCTCTCCATGATCCCATTGTACCGTTTCCATCAAAATCAGCAGGAGCCATGAAGTCATCAAAGCTGGTTACGCCCGGGTGACAGTCTTGACATGCTGCAACGTGATCAGTATTGGAAGCTTCATCATGCAGCTTCATGGTGTGTCCGCCAATCTTGTCTCTCGTAACAGTTCCTGTGTCTGTTGTTGGTGCCATGTGACATCCAACACAAGCACCCTGAATATTCCTGTGTGAACCTGTTATGTATGGTCCGCCAAATTCCGCTGCATTTGTTCCAATAACAATATCTCCCTGCGGACTTTCGTGAGGTCCCCATGTGCTGGTGAACGAACCACGCGCAGTGATGTAAGTTTTGTTGTTTCTTCTTGCCTGGTGACACGATATACAGGTCTTTCCTGCATTAGTGAATGCATAAGAGACTCCGTTTGCAAGAGTATCAGAACCTGCAGGATTGTTTCTCAGTGAATAATCATTATCATTGCCGTGCGGATCGTGGCATGTAGGACAGCCAAGAACTTCCTGATCAGCAAGTGTGAGATTGAGTGTTCCAAGTCTGTTCTTTGTATAATCAACATGGGATTCACCATCGTGGCATCTATTACAATCGCTCAATGTATTTCTCGATGCTGCTGCTACATTTCTACCTTCAAAAACTGCTTCTGAGTGTGTGGAATTTTCCCACTGTTGGTATGTACTGTATCTCCACGGTGAACCGTGGCAATTGCTGCACGAATTTGAAGAGTAGCTTACTGCTATCCTGTTTGTATCGCCGCCGAATCTTGCGTGTTCTGTACCGGCGCCGTGGCATGATTCACATCCTACCGTTGCAAGAGGTACCAGATCAGGATAATTTGTTACAAGATTGTCCCATTTTCCGGGAGCAGGTGGAGGAGTCCATACCCATCCGAGATTTCTGGCAACATCATCAAAGCCTTTGTTGTCATTGACTAGATTCTTGTCGTATCCGGTTGTATGACATTTCATGCATGAAGTATTGAAAGATGCAGGACCTCCGTCAATCATCTCACTGAATGTTGTACCGTGGCCGCTAACTTTCCATCTGTTAAATATTTCCTGAAACTCAGGCATTCCGCCGTGACATGACATGCACTTAGGATATGTGGTCGGCTGGCCGGAGAAATTTCCGAATCCCGTGAAATTAGAAGCATAAAATGTTGCTGTGGTATCCTTTGTTCCGGACGAAGTTATTATTGAAACTCTTACATTATATTCACCAAGTGAATCTGTTCGGAATTTGTACCATCCTAATTCCGGTACGGCTGTAAGTGCAGCATTTGAACCGGTTGGTCTTGATACAAAAGTCCATGTTTGGCTTGAAATTGCTGCCGTATCTCCGAAATTGAAAACTGACAAGTAAACATATTGTCCTCTGCCTACGGAAACTAGTCCTGTAGCAATTGTGGAATCAGGAACGAGGGCTGGAATTGTCTTTAACATTTCGGGATTTGTAGCATGATTAACGATCTTTGCTCTAGGTACTGAATATGATACATCAGACAGAACAACCAAAGCCAAAACAATAAGTAGTAGTCTTTTCATGACTTTTAGATTATGATTGATGGAGAAAAATTTTGTTGTCGTATTCATGACCTATATTAATACAATTCCAGTGCCACAAAAATTAATGCGCTAATTTTTGATTAAGGCAACTAATTTAAAATCCATGTGTGGCAAAATTGGACACAACCTCCGGTTATTGTAGATATATTCTTCATGTCAGTAAAAAACTCAATTTAAGAGCAATTCGAGCACATAATTTGCCCGGTTAGCAACCTTGTAATTGAATTTAATCCTTCATAAAGCTAAGCTCCTAACAAAAATTAGAGTGTCAACCATTGACTTGTAATGTTTAGTCTTCGACATTTGAATTGAATTATTTCAGTGAAAGCCCTTATACTTTGATTTAGAATCTAATTGTCATACATTTGTGATAATCTCATAAATCAAGTTGAGAGTAATCTTCAAGGAAGACTAATTGACGGGTCACTTCTAAATGTACACACAATGAGACTATTTCTGTGTGCACATTTTCCACACATGAGTCTGCGGCCAAATTCCCCTCCCCTTGATGAAATCTGTTCTTAATATTAATGTTCGAGTTAACCGAATTGATGACGGATAATCTGTAATTAAGTTAAACAGAATTTAACTTCACCAAGCAGTTTCAATCATTGAATTTCAAGAACTTTAAAAGTCAGAATATGAAGACTATCATTGCAATCTTTTCATTGGTAATGTTTTCAAGTTCCTTCTCCAACGCTCAGGTTTGGGAGCAGAAACTGAACGGAAGAAATGTCTGGTCGCTGGGGAAAGCAAATCAGAACGATATTTTTGGCGATATTTTTGCCGGAGGATTAACAGGCAACAATTCGCGCATTTGGAGATCCTCAAACGGCGGAAACTCCTGGGACACTATTTATATAGGCACGGGAGCTACAATGTGGGATTTTGGTTTTGACGCTACAGGCAACGTCTATGTGGCGAATTTCTCCAATGGCCTCCTCAAGTCAACAAACAATGGTACAAATTTTACCGTAATTCCTGTATCAATTTTCAACAACAAGAATCCGCAGGGTGTCGAATGCGGCAGCGCAGGTCATGTATTTGTAACTACTTCATCAGGTTTCTTTAGAAGTACAGATTTCGGACAGACTTTTTCGGAAACTGCTCTTACAGGATTGAACTGCTTGCCTGTTATAGTTGATAAAGACAGCCTTAATATAGTGTATGTAGGTGTTTCCTCCGCCGGCGGTACCGGCATTGGATGTTATAGATCTACTGACAACGGACTCACCTTCAGCAACAATCTCAATCCGGGAAAGAACGGATACGGTTTGGCGCAGGATGATCTGAATGACATTATCTATATGATCACCACAACTTCACCTTACAATTTTGACAAGTCAACCGATAATGGATTGACCTGGACAACAATGGGGAATATTTCCGCAGCTCAAAGAGGTGTTGCCCCTTCGTTAATGGATAATTCAATTTACACAGCAGGAAACGGTGGTGTCTTTAAGTCCTCAAACGGAGGAGCAAATTTTGTTAATCAGAATCTGACTATCAGTGCTACTCCGATACTTGCAGTGAATCACAACAATGTGTTGAAAGTCCTTGCCGGAGCAAGCGGCTCTGCATCAGGCGGTGTGTGGGTGTTCACAGAAGCAATTATACAGGGAGTAGAAAATCAGAACTCACTTGCTGAATCATTTCAGCTTCAACAGAATTTTCCCAATCCTTTCAATCCATCAACACTTATTAAATACGAAATATCCAGGTCAGGCAAATACGATCTGATTGTTTATGATGCTCTTGGAAACACTGTTTACAAGATGGTAGATAATGTATTGCAACCGGGAAATTATGAAGTTGAATTCCATGGCGCCGGTTTACCAAGCGGCGTTTATTTTTACAGGCTTACTGATGGTGTGAATTCTTTGAGCAGAAAGTTATTGATGTTGAAATAGATTAATGTGAATTTTCTTTTTAAGATACTGAAGCTGTCAAATCTGGCTGTAATAATTGTGATAATGTTCAGCAGTGTTCATTACGCAGGTGCGCAGGACGGATACTACAATGAAGGAAGTGTTTACTTTGGCGCCGGTACTTCCGTCTCAAGTTATCTTGGTGGATACTTTGGCGAAGCTTATGCAATGAGAGTTCTTGCTCCTAGCTCATATTATTATGACTCGTACAGTTACAACTATGGCTACTATGATTATAATGACTACACAATCTGGTCCCCTCTTCAATTTGATCTTACAGCGGGATTCTACATTTCAGATAATCTGGCAATTGAATCTGAAGCATCTTTCCTCTTTCATTACAACGGCCGCGTTGATCCGCAGTTTACATCCGGCACTATCGGCGAACGGGATTATCTTGACAGAAATGATTATGCACAATTGTATGCAGTGCCTGTCTCGGTAACTGCAAAATTGATCCTCACAGGTGGAGGCGGTTATGACGCATACATCAAGGCGGGTCCTGCATTTCAGTACACAAATGAGCGGTATGAAAAGATAAGAGAATTCTATTCATACTCGGGATACAACGAGTATTCTTCTGATGTATATCTCGGCACGGTTGAAAAAACAAGATGGCTCAATGGTTTCCGGGTTGGGATAGGAACACAATACTTGCTTAGCGATTACATGTCGGGCTATACAGAGCTTGAGTACAGCTACTTCAATATTGAAGGCGACAATTCAACCGCACTCGCACTTGATAAAGCTCCCGAAGCACAGTTGTTTTCACTCAAGACGATGATTTACTTTACATTCTGAGATAATCCTGTTGCTCTTCTCTCCTGTTTCGTTTATTGTTTGTCCTCGCTGAACCTCCTGCCTGTTTAATATCAATCTCATTCCGGTTTCTTAAAGGGGCCTCTCAGCGGAGATGAAAAAGCTTGAGGAATAAGGTTTTGATGATTTCCAGCCTCTGGTAAGTTGAATTAGATTTCTGAATTGGGAAGTTGATCAATGTCAGGTCAGTTTGTAGATAAACTCTTCGGTTTCTGCTTGTCTTGCATTTGCGAAGCCTTTGTCTGAGCCAATTTTGACAAAGCCGCATTTTTCCAGGACTTTTTGTGAAGCGAAATTGTCAAATGCAACACGTCCGAAAATTGGTCTTACCGTCTCAACGGTCAAAAATTCTTTTAATGCTTTTGTCGCAATACCTTGTCCCCAGAAATTTCTGTCAATCCAATATGTAATTTCTGCTTCTCCATTCATTACAAACTTAGCAATGCTTCCTGCAATAATATTGTCAATGGTAATTGTCTGATTATTTACTGTCGGGTCTTCCAGCAGCTTCATATATTTTT
>JADJAH010000019.1 GCA_016704345.1 Ignavibacteria bacterium
CTTTCACCCTTCGTCAGGCGATGTCGCTACCGAGTTGTAGCTTGGAGCGACGATGGAAACTAGTCTTTCTTGGGATTTGATTTGTTGATTTGTATTTCGGAATAATTCTTTGAATATTCTTTCAGTTTTTCTATGTCCCCTTCTATGAGCGCTTTCTTTTTTCTTCTGGTCCAGCCTTTGATCTGCTTCTCGGCCATGATTGCTTCATTTGGACTTTTAAACTCTTCACAGAAAACTAATTTGACCGGTCTTCTGCTGTGAGTGTAACTTTTCTTATCTCCATCTGAATTGTGTTGTTCTAATCTTCGATCAAGATCATTTGTTACTCCTGTATAGTAGCTGTCATCGGAACACTCAAGAATGTAAACCCACATTTTTCTTCTCCTTATCATATTTAATTCATCAATACACGCAAATATAATGAAAATGGAATATTTTTTGGATTCAATGATTGGCTTGTGATCTGTGAATCTAAGACTATCGTCACCCTTCGTCGGCTCAGGTGACGCGCTGCTGATGGTGCTCAGGTTGACGCTGCTAGCGCGCGCGCTGGTAATTCTCAGGACGACGCCTTCTAATTGCCCGGGATGACGCTGCTAATTTTCACAATTGACGCCTTCCACTGCGTCGTGGTGAGCCTGACGACTTGAACTGGCGCTGATTTGCTTACTACCTTCGTCGGGCTCAGGGCGACGCTGCACTATTGCTCAGGGCGACGCCTTCCACTGCGACGACCATGGCTGAGTCTGTCGAGCCCATCGCCGGCCCGATTTGCTTTCACCCTTCGTCTCGAGGCTCGGGCGACGCTGCTAATTTACTCCAGGGCGACGACGCCTTCCACTGACGCCATGGTGAGCCCTGACGACGGACCTGATAAGCTTTCACCCTTCGTCAGGCTCAGGGTGACGCTGCTAATTTGCTCAGGGTGACGCTGCTAATTTGCTCAGGATGACGCTGCTAATTTGCTCAGGGTGACGTGCTAATTTCCTCAGGGTAACGCGGTGTAGGCTCAATGTGCCATTATCTCATAGAATGATGTTCCATCAAGAAAATCATTTTTATACTATCAATTTCTTCACGGCATAAATTATGTGCTCAGCACGTTCTTCAACGGAAATTAAAAGCACATCTGAAATTATATAACCAAGTTCCTGATAGATATCTCGAATATTATTGCCAAAGGAATTAGCCACTTCGAAATCAACTTTCCTTTCTTCGTCTTTGCAATAAATTCCTTCCCACCCCGGGAGGAAGAAAACATGCTTGTTATATCGGTACTCAACTGATGCATTCACAGCTCTTCCTTGACTTGTATTGAGTAATTTAGAGTAGGCAATTATATCTGCCATTCCTCTATCAAAGAAAACTGTTTCTTCAATATTCGAATGCTGGTTGAATTGAAATATCATTCTTGACAGCATCAGTTCATTAAACAGCTCAGGGTTCTTTTCCGGAACGCCGTTGCCGCTAATGGACCTTTGCTCCTTCAGAATTTCCCTTGCCGGTTCATCAATACAAATAAATCCCCTATCTTTGAGAACATTGAGGATCGTACTTTTCCCCGCTCCCATTGCACCTGTAATGACAAAATAATTATTTTTCGTCATGGATTTAAAAAATTAATATTTTTGTATGCACTATTGCCTGTTATCAGAGCATCAGCAACATCAACAAAATAGTTACATGTTTGCAAATAACTGTTAGTTATTGTTAAGTCCCAGAGCCTTCTTCAGGCGTTATGCTTCTCACCTCACTCATACATTAGAAGTGCGGATTGCAATCAAGCAAGTGCGGCCATCAGAAGCAAGTCCCTTCCTAAGAGTCTTTCCAATTCCTGCAAACTACTTTGTGTCTAAGAATACTGCCCGTCCTCTCTAAAGCAAGAACGGGCAGCAATATATTTTTTACTATGCAACTGGGCGAACTATTGTTGTTACGGTTTAATACTGCCTACAAACGTGAATGAATTATTTTCGGTAATTGATCCGTCTGAACCGTCCACAGTTCCATCACCGTTGACATCCGAAGCAACATATCCGGAAACAAAATTAAATGCATCATTGTCTATTCTGCTCATGTCAGAGCCGTCAACAAATCCGTCCTGATTGACATCACCGCTGAAGATTGCAAACCTGACCGGCGAATTGTCAATCTGTTTCAGATTATTTCCAAATGCCCGGTTTTGCTGATCTGACATGTTATAATTCAAAGTTGATCCGACCGTAATATTCTCTCCGCCTGCCCTGCTCCAGGTTTCAATACTGTTTCTGTGCTTGACCGTTATGTAATACTGACCTGATGAAGCATTTGAAAATCTCAACGACAACACACCATTCTCTGACATAACTGCAACTGCAGAATCAACTCTTGCATAAGGCGAAGAGGCGCTTCTGAGATATGCCCGCACCGTATCTCTGACCTGTGTATTCAGGCTTGGATTATAAAATCCTTCTATGAACATGGTCAGATCAACTCTTGTAACCTGTAGCAGTTCCGTTGGTATTGTCTTGAGAATTGTTCCAATCAAACCTCCGGCATAAACATAATTGTCAGTGTTGAAGTAGAGAGCATACAAACCATTATTCGTAACTGTCGGTTGTTCGATCCATGTAGTGCCGCCGTCCATTGATTTAATGATCTTGCCGTTACTGTTTACCGCGTATCCGAAATTATTCCTGAACTGAACTTTATAATATCCGCCCGAGGGTGCATTCATTGCAATCCAGTTTGTTCCGCCGTTTGTAGTCCTGAGCAAACCACTCCCTGATGAAATGTACCCTGTATTCACATCTACAAAATCAACCGAAGTATTGTAAGCGAATCCGTACGGTGAAGTTTGAGTAGTCCAGTTAACTCCTGCATTAGTAGTCTTTGCTATTGCGCTATTGTCACCCACAGCATAACCGGTATTCTCATTTACGAAACAAATTGCGGTAATAAAACTGCCGGATATTGGAATGGTTGAAGCAGTCCAGCTTTGTCCCGCATTAGTTGTCTTCTGGAGTTTACCGTAACTTCCGACTGCGTACCCTGTGTTCGGATTTGTGAAAGCAATATCGGAAAAAATCTCATTCGTGAAGCTTGTATAGACATTTGACCAGTTAGTTCCGCCGTTAGTTGTCTTCTTTAAGTTTATACTGCCTGCAATGTATCCGGTAACAGAATCTGTAAAGCTCAATCCATACATTGGAGTTGTATAAGAACTGATTTGTGAAACCCATGTTTGTCCTGAATTTGTTGTTTTCAGAATATCACCACCGCCATAGCCGCACAAAGCATAACCTGTGGTATTATTTACAAATCTGATCTCGCTGAGAGTATTTTCCGTAACGCTTGCCGGCTTCTGCCAGTTGGCGCCGCTGTTTGTTGATCGGATAACAATGCCATAATTCCCAGCCGCATGAATTGTACCGTTTGGAGTAAGGCAAGCATCGGAGAACAACCTGTTGACTGTCCAGCCGAATTCCTCTTCAGTCCAGTTCAATCCGCCGTTAGTAGTTTTTATGTAAACATCACCGGAGCCAAATCCAAATCCTGTTGTGGAATTTATAAAGACTAATGAATTAATTTCCATACTGCTTGGACACCAGGCAGAATTCCAGTTTACTCCGGAATTTGTTGATATCAAAATCCTTCCATCTCCTCCTCCGGCTACCCCGGTTGTCTGATCAATGAAGTGAAGTGAATACAAAGCCGGAGCATTATAAAATTCAACTAACTCCCAGGTGGAACCTCCGTTGGTTGTTTTGATTATCTCGCTTCCAAGTGAACCACCTGCCGCGTATCCGTTATTCTCGTCAATAAAATGTAATGTATTGAGATAGTTTGCACCGGCTGTTGTTTGTGTTGTCCAGTTTGAACCGCCGTCAGTGGTTTTCCAGATCTTGCTTTCAAGTGAGAAGAATCCTACAACATATCCTACATTCAGATTCAGGAAGTCTATATCCAAAATAGAATAAAGGGAATCAAACTGTCCCGTTACAGGCAACTGCAGAGAGTTCCATGAAAGCCCTCCGTCCGTGGTTTTACTAAGCTTTTGATTGAAACTACCTGCATACCCGGTCTCTGTATTTGTGAAGTCAAGACTAAGAATTGACTGGTTAGATATTGGAATCAGCTGATTCCAATAACTGCCACCGTCAGTAGTTTTAAGAATAGTTCCAAATGCACCGGCAGTATAACCGATATTGTCATTTACAAAATCAATTGCATTCAGACTGTTTCCCTGTGGTTTGGGATGAAGCCACTCCCAGTTATCAATCTGTTGTGATGAAGCTATGGGAATGAATACAACAATCAGAAGTAGTGTGATGATTAATCGTTTGATAATCATTTGAATGTTTTGGTTTAAAGTTTTTAGAATCAATTTCTTTCTCTTATTGGTTTAAACAAAATTAGACATAGCAAATGAGATTCTACAAACGAAAACTTTTGCATTTGTAGGTTTCATCAATTCGCAATTGCACTTCGTGTTCAGTGGATTCTTCGCGGAGCCTGTAAATATCTTATAATATACAATCTCTTCAGGGTGCGCTCGAAATGACAAAAGGAGTACGTGATTCGTGCGCCGTTGCTTCTATGATCATTGTCCGCACTGATTTTCCCGAATTGAACAAAGTTGATTTCAACAGCCTATTCTGCAGGGACTCAGAGCCTTGATTTTGGTCTAGTAATCTCGTTGAGTCCGGTGAAATTGGGAATCAGCGGGGACAGTAATTTGAGCAGAGTGATACTGCTAATTTACTCAGGGACGCGTTCCACTGCGTCATGGTGAGCCTGACGAACCATGGCGCTTAATTTCTTTCACCCTTCGTCAAGCTCAGGGTGACGCGGTAAAGGCTCAGGGTGACGCGGTAAAAGCTCAGGGCGACGCGGTAAAGGCTCAGGGCGACGCGCTAAAGGCTCAGAGTGACGCGGTAAAGGCTCAGGGTGACGCCTTCCACTGCGTCATGGTGAGCCTGACGAACCATGGCGCTTGATTTGCTTTCACCCTTCGTCAAGCTCAGGGTGACGCGGTGAAGGCTCAGGGCGACGCGGTAAAGGCTCAGGGTGACGCCTTCCACTGCGTCATGGTGAGCCTGACGAACCATGGCGCTTAATTTCTTTCACCCTTCGTCAAGCTCAGGGTGACGCGGTAAAGACTCAGGGTGACGCTTTCCACTGCGTCATGGTGAGCCTGACGAACCATGGCGCTTAATTTCTTTCACCCTTCGTCAAGCTCAGGGTGACGCGGTAAAGACTCAGGGTGACGCGGTGAAAGCTCAGGGCGACGCCTTCCACTGCGTCATGGTGAGCCTGACGAACCATGGCGCTTAATTTGCTTTCACCCTTCGTCAAGCTCAGGGTGACGCGGTAAAGGCTCAGGGTGACTCGGTAAAGGCTCAGGGCGACGCGCTAAAGGCTCAGAGTGACGCGGTGAAAGCTCAGGGTGAAGCGGCAAAAGCTCAGGGTGACGCGGTAAAGGCTCAGGGCGACGCCTTCCACTGCGTCATGGTGAGCCTGACGAACCATGGCGCTTAATTTGCTTTCACCCTTCGTCAAGCTCAGGGTGACGCGGTGAAAGCGCAGGGTGACGCTGTGAAAGCGCAGCGTGAGGCTGTGAAAGCGCAGGGTGAGGCTGTTAAATTTTTGTATGTAAATGATTCATTTCTTTTTATTACTCAACAGCTCTTCAGCTTTTTCGATAAGCCAGTTCTTGTTTACAATGCGGGTTTCTTTGGTGAGCTCCCTGAGGAGGAGGCCGGGCACGTCGCGTGACTTGCCTGATTTTATCTTAAGCAATTGCATGTATCTCTTAACAAACCTATTGTAATACTCTTTATATTCTTTGGAAATTTCTTTTGTGCTGGATAGGAAATGCTTGTATGCATCAATGAGTGAATATGCCTGCTCGTAATAGCCAAGCTCGAAAAATATTTTCAGCAAAAGGTTTCGCAGATCAGACTTGAACAGAAAGAACTCATTCTCTATTGCCGAAATGCTGACAAGTGATTTCTCGTACTCGCGGCGCAGGAACCATAGATTGCCGAATGCAAAGTTCTTCATATCAGTCCTGTATTCGTGACTCAGCGCGTCAGTATATTTGCTAATGAAATATTCAAACCATTCGTCATCCTTCACCGTGTTGCAATAGTAAATAATGTTTCTGTAAGTTATTACCTGCATGTACTCTTTCTCCGAAAATGAATACGCGTTCTCCTCAAGCATTTTCTTGTACACATCCATAGCTTCTTTATAGAACTGCTCATTCTTCCTGCTTACTTCTTCGGTACAGTAATTCGCAAGTTGATTAAAGATGATGTATTTTTCTTCTCTGTCAAGCATTGAAATGTTTCCGTAAAATTCATCCCTAAGTAAATAGTAAAATTTTTTCTCCTCCGGTTCGGTGATGGTCTTGAGATAATAGTAGTGAAGCGCAATGAGATACTTGTGCGAAATGTCGCTCTTATCTATCTCAGAAAATAATTCATCGACATTAACCAGTTTGAGTACCGACTCTATGAACTTGTTGTCAAGAGTCCGTCCGTATGTAGTAAGTATGGGCTCGACCGAGCTTAAGAGTTGAATGTAATCGAAGATAAACTGTACTGCGGAAGCTTCGAAGTATCTTTTCTTTGTCTCTATAAGTCCTTCAAAGTCATTCTTAGAAGTGTAGTAAGCTCCTTTGAAAAATTCGCTTTGCCTAATCTTTGCATAATAATCTTTGCCCGGTGAAAATCCTGGCTGAAGTTTTTTTTCAAAAGTCTTCAACACACGCATCGAATGATTGAGAAGCTGTTTTTCATAGAACCCTTTGCTGAGGTAAAGCAGTGAATCAGTTTCGTTGCGGTCAAGAGCAAGATGCATCAGAAAATTCTCGGATTCTTTTGTAAGATCGCTCATGAGATTTATCATCTTCTTCTCGCTGTACTCTTCATCCGGAAACATTATGCTGAACGCAAAACTCTTTTCAACTTTCTTTCCGTCAAATTCCGGATACAGTGATCTGAGGTGTGACAGCAATGGCGCTAAATTCCTCCTCGTTTTTACAAACGGAGATGAAAGAAATTTTTCAAAATCACTTAACTCCTCCCAAGTGAATGCACTTAAAATCTCTATCAGCCGGCTGTCTTTCATGAATCAAGTTAACCTCTCATTGTGAGAATAAAAACAAACAAAAATGCTTCTCAATGCTCGGAATCAACATTTACTACAAATTCCCCGGTTGAGCGTGTGAGAAAAAGCAAAAATGTTTCTTTGGTTCGGCATAAGTGCATGAGTAGTTTTGTCACACAACAAACAAGAACAATTACAACAAACTTAAAAAGAAGAAAAATGAAATCGAAAAAGAAAGTCAGCACAAACGGCTCAGCCGGAAAGATCACAAAAAACAAATTCAGCAATAATCAAATCCGCTACATTAACCGCGGAGACAGAAAGGAGATGCAAAAAATGAAAACCTTAACAGTAATGGTATCATTGTTCGTGTTGTTTGTATTCACCGGAGTTTCGAATGCAGCAGCATACAGGCTTACAATTCAGGGACCGGTTCAAACGTCTGCAAACACCTGTGAATTCTCAATTATCATCAATTGCTCATCAACAGAAGACAGAGAGTTTGCATATTCATTGGGACAGTATTTCATTGAGTTTAACAGCGCCATTGCCAACGGCGGACAACTGCAATACACTTTGATCGAATCCGGAATTGCCCGAGTCAATGAGACCGAGGAATCCGACAGTTGATAATAATGTATTGCGACTTGCCTGCAATTCAATCAGTGCAGACAAGAGTTCACTGCCGGTCATATCATCTAAGTCCGGCGGATTGCTCATAGCAAGAATGAGACTTCAGACAACAGCAGAATCTTTCTCAGTTGAAGATCTTCAGCTCAAATGGATTACGGGCGAATCACAATTCAGGACAAAGGTATTTGCCTTCTCGGATGGGAAGAATGTTGATATCACCGCTGATTGCGATTTCGAGACCGAAGACGGAAGCGGTATTGCATCATCTGACAATCTAAGTGAATTACCAACAAGTTATGACCTTGCTCAGAACTTCCCGAATCCATTTAACCCATCAACAATAATTCGTTACTCCTTGCCGGAGCAGGCATTCGTTGCTTTAAAGGTTTATGACATTTCCGGAAGAGAAGTGAAGACACTTGTTGATGAAATGAAATCTGCCGGAACATATGAGGTGTCTTTCAATTCATCGGGACTCTCAAGCGGGATGTATTTCTACAGGATCAATGCGGGCTCATTTTCGAAAGTCATGAAAATGGTTCTGGTGAAGTAATATTGGACCTACACTATCAGTCTATGATAGGGAATGAAAAGAATGTGAGCTACAAATAAAATCAAACAACAAACAAAACTAAAACAAAACAAAACGAGAATACAAAAATGAAAAACCTAATAACAATAATCGCAATATTACTGCTCACAATAGTCAACGGAAACGCCGATGTAAGGAAAATGACTTTTGAAAATAAGGAAGGAAAAGATGTAGATGACCTGCACATCAGATTCACAAGAAACAATGTTGAATGGGATAATGATGCAGACCATACATTTGATAATGTGAGGCACAATGCCGGTCAATCTGAATTCAATTTCTGGGGAACCACAATTCCGGACGGAGGATCAGCAACTCTCACATTCGAAGCACCTGGAGAAATCAAGATTGCCGAATGGTGGTGGACAAAGGGTGGAAATGCTGCAAAGAACGGAGACCAGGTTGGCAAATCAAAAGTAGACAACGGCGGATCAGTTCTGTCATTTCAAGGTGGACCTGCAACAGGAAACGGAATGTATATGGTCGCATTGAACGGACACATGGAAATGTTCCAAACACAACCTGGAATGTTGCCGCAACAAACAATGAATATGTTCATGGGATTTATCCAGGCCGAATTCAATTCAGGTGGTTCACAGGTATTGTATTTCGTGCCGCAGTCGCCGCAGTCTCTTTACATTGCTGCAAACATTACCGGAGATTCTACAAAACCTCTTACTTTACAAGTAACACAGATGGATCTTACACAGCCGCTTTTGGTTGCACCATTTCTTCCTTCCAGACTAAATCTCACAACTTTAATCGAAGGCAGATACAATCCTGCGCTGAATAAGATGAAGAGCGATTACATTGATGTAACATTCAGAAGCCAGTCACCACCTTTTAACAATCTGTACACAACATCCTGTTGGCTCGATTCCACGGGTAAGGCGGAAGCATGGACTTACGGTATTCCGGACGGACTCCCCTTCTTCATTCAGGTAAATCACAGAAATACAATTGAAACATGGAGTGCACTTGGAACCAACATGTTTACTGCCAAGAATTGCGCATACAATTTCACCATGTCTGCCGGTTCTGCCTTTGGCGCTAACCAAAAACTTGTCGGAGCCAAGTTCTGTTTGTACAGCGGCGATACAAATCAGGACGATGTTGTTGACGGAACAGATATGAGCGCGGTAGATAACGATGCCGCAAACTATGCTTCCGGCTATCTGCCAACTGATCTCACCGGAGATGAAGCTGTTGATGCAACCGACTATGCCATCACTGATAACAACGCATCAGCTTTTGTAGGAGTGATCAAACCTTAAGCATGAAAATGTGTGAATTCGGATAACATGAATCAGGGAAGAACAAGGACCAAGGGTTTAACCTGCCTGAGGTCCTTGAACATTTTCTAATTACTGTAATGGAAGAGAAGTGTGGACAATTAAAATCAGAAACCATAATTTGCAAATAACACAAAAGCCCCAATCAATCATGAGAAGAACAAGATTGCTTCTAATGTCATTGCTGACTGTGACTACTCTATCAGCTCAGACTACATCCCTTCAAATCAACACAGACTTCAGGCAGTTCCAAAAAAGTTACACTCCAAGAACTCACACAACTTCACATCGTGGGACTTCATCTCCTGTAAAGACAATCCTGCAAAACAGCGGGATCAATACAGCAGTAGGCATTGTTCCGCAGGGAAGCAGGAGATTTATTCGTGCATGTTATCTTATCACTCCCGAAGAGATTGCCTATTCGCAATTTGGATCAGGCTTTGTTACTTCAGTAGGATGGACATGGATTGCTCTGGAATATCAATCATCAATGACATCCGGCCTTCTGAAAGTATATCTGCAAAGCACTGCTGACACAACTTACTCGAAGGGATTGAGCTACAGTGCTGCATTGCCAGGGATGACAAAAGTTATTGACGGAACGATCATTATTCCTCCTGGTGAAGGAACATACAGTCTGGATATTGGTGTGGGAGGTACAGGAACCTCGGCTTTCTCTGTTGCTGCGGGCTCCGGAGTTTACGTTGCATTTGAATATGAAACGACCGGAGGACTTGCTTTGCCTTTCGGCTCGCCAACAGTTTCGGGAAATGATTCTCTTGTTTCCGGCATTGCGTTATACAATAGTCAGGTCTCATTATCGGATTCATTAACCTATTTCAACGTTCGTCCTGAAACAAGATTCGGAGATCTGATTCCTGACGATGTGGAGATATTGAATGTTTATACAATGGGAGAGATTCCCACTCCATTCGGTTTCCCTGATACACTTGGCATTTTGCTTGAAACCAACGGCATTCAAACGCTAAATGAGATTCGAGTTACTTCTCAGAATATTCAGAATTCATCTTATGTAATTGACACTACATTTATGGTAAGTTCCTTCACACCATTCATTAGCCTGGCACTGCCAACTATTACTTTCCCGGAAGAGGATCTTGTGATTGTGAAAGCAATCCCCGGTGATGTGGATTATCAGCTTCAGTACTGTCACTATACTACACCTGACAGATACAATTACGCTGACCCGTGTGTTCCTTCTGACGGCGGACTTGGATTTTCCGGGATCAACGGAAGATTTGTAGCAGGCTTCCATAATTACAGTTCGCAAATTTTTCCAATTGATGCAGTTGATCATTGTTTTATAAATGATTCGTTGGTTGGCAATAAACCATACAACATTGTCATTTACCAATCAGCGCCAAACGGCAAGCCGGGAGCGTTATTGTATTCATCTCCTCTTTTATTTTCACCGCCGGGAAATACTTATTCACAAAGCGTTACACACATGCTGACTAACACGGTGCTGATTCCTCCGAATTCGAAATTCTTTGTCGGCTACAGACAGGCACAATTTCAGAACATCAATGCATGCTTTGAAGATGAAAGACCTGTGAGGGAAGATGTATTCTATTATACTCTGACAGATACCGGAACTGTTTGGAATGACTTTGCAATCGATTCTTCAAACTACAGATTGGACATAGCTCCAAGGACATGCAAGAATCTGAAAGTGAAACTATATCTTGAGGGATTCTTTAACGGGGCGTATATGATTGAAGATAAGGTGATTGTTGAAGTCAGAGATTTTGCTTTCCCCTATTCGCTCGCAGGCGTTGATACATCACATGTTGATTCAACAGGAACAGGATACTTCAACTTTCCAATGACAAATGGATTCTCAAATTACTACTTCGTTGTAAAGCATAGAAATCATCTTGAGACCTGGAGTCATGCGATTCCGGAAAAGATCGACACATGTGATGACTCTTATAATTTTACGGATTCACTAAGCAAGGCATACGGAAACAACATGGCTTATGTAACACTGTTATCGCGAAGTATTACCGGAGCTTATGCAATTTATGCAGGTGATGTGAATCAGGATGGAGCGGTGGACGGAACAGATGCAGGCATAATTGACAATGATGCATATAACTTTTTAACGGGTTACATATCTTCAGATTTGAACGGAGATAATATTGCAGATGCTACGGATGCTTTGCTTTGTGATAATAATGTTTACAATGTTGTGGGAATTATGCGGCCGTGATGATGCGCATTGGGATCATCGGGTTGCACCCTTTCATCGGGTTATCAACCTTTCATCGGGTTGTCAACCTTTCATCGGGTTGTCACCCGATGCTGATGTATTTCGCCCCTTCGGGGCTTGATTCTATGCTGCTTTTTATTTCTAATTTTTAATTTTTAATTTTTAATTATTAGCTCCCTAAACAATTTCCAGACTTCCGGAAACCTCACCGGCTCATATGCATTGAGTTCTTCAACGCCAATGAATTCAATTTCGGGATATTGGGTTCGTAAACCAGACAGGTCTTTATTGCTAAGGACAAAATAGATTATTTCAATGGGCTTGTCGGGTGCAAATGTTTTCAGGCGATTGACGAGAATGTCATATTTGTCTTTCTTTATTGACGCGTTGCGGATATAAGTGAGATCATTAAGCATTGCTTTCATGCCTCTTGCTTTTGCACGCGAGTAGAGCTGAATCTGTTCGTGATTTATGGAGTCATCATCCGTCTTCAGTTCGCACAAGAGCCACTGGTCTATCGCTGCAAAAGGACGCTTCAGATAGAATAGGAAATCCACGTTGTTGCTTTGATTGTTAATATTCTTCTTGATTGGAAATTCAGGTACAACAAATTCAGCCTCCCCGCCGAATTTCTTTGAAAGATAATCCGGAAGAAACATTTCGAGAATTGTGTCAATCCTTCTTTCAAACTGATACTTGGGAATTTCTTTATTGCGCGCCAATGAACTTAACAACTCTTTGAAAAATTCATTGAACTCATCTAATTTCGGTTCCTTAATTTCTGATATCGAAGAAGGTTGAACTGCCGGAATTGAGATCTCCTTAGATTGTTTTGCAGAAGTATCAGACAGTTCGGCAGATTTCAAAGTTGAAGACTTGACAGGCTGAGCCAAACGTGATGTAGTATTAGAAATGTTGGGAACGGTTGTCTGATTTACATTTCCAGACTCAAGCTTCAGAAATGTAAGTGCAATCTCATTGTCAGTCATTTCATGACCGCCGTAGCGGGTTAGTCCTGCAAGATGCTTGCGGAATCCATGTGCTGTATTTGCCACTCTTGTGCAATAGGGGCATGGATATGACGGCTGTGTGCTGTTTGATTGAGGCACTGTTTTGGAACGATTTCTTTCTCTTTGCAAAATATTTGTTATAATTTGTTGTAATGCTTCCGCAAGGTTGCGGAGACTTTAAATTACGTGCCGATCAGGCTGATCGCACAGATGTTGTTTAAATGAATATAGGTAACTCAAATGTGTTGTTTCAATGTGTAAATCATATTCTTTGTTGAGAACTTTCTAAGGCGTATAGTCATCTTCTTCACCCATACTCATAAACTCATCCATTAGCATACCTGCTTTTCGTTCACCAACCTGAGAAACAAGTTTTTCGAAAAGCTGATTGAGAAGGATTCGTACTTCCTGCTCACTTTTATCCTGATTCATTTCTTCAAGTATTACTCCTGCATCAAATGCCAGTTTAATAATATTAGCCTCTTGTTCAGAAGGTTTAACATTGCCTGTTACAAACTCTGCCATTTTTTTTGCATCTATTTTTTCTAGTACCAATACAGGATATGCAAACATCACATGCTTAATTCCACCGGGTGGGAGAAACGAAAATGCTTCATCGAAAAGAGCTACTGCAGCTTCATCGGGAAAGATCGAATCTTCAAGGCCCTCATCTTCTTCATCTACATCTTCAGGATTAACTTCTAATGCCGAATAAATTTCATTTAATTCTTCCGGTGAAGCATCAAGTACCTCCTGAGGATTTCTGTAGAAAAGATCTGACCAGGCATCCTCTGACGCAAGAATAAAATCGCTCTCTTGATCCACAGAATCGAACTCAGACTTTCCTGTCCTTTTGAAATAAAGTTTCTTCTGTATGTCTGTGAAAAGAGCAACGTTGTCTGATTCAAACTTCTTAAACTCTGCTTTGCTCTTTTCATCCATCTCATCTTCTTCATCGTCGTCCAACTCAACATCATCATCTTCTTCATCGTCGTCCAACTCAACATCATCATCTTCTTCATCGTCGTCCAACTCAACATCATCTTCTTCTTCATCGTCGTCCAACTCAACATCATCATCTTCTTCATCATTGTCCAACTCAACATCATCATCTTCTTCATCTTTGTCTAACTCAATATCTTCATCTTCTTCATCTTTCTCTAATTCACTTTCATCATCAGCTAACAACTCAGAAAGAAGTTGTCTTGCATATCTGTTAAGCGGGTTTGTTTCTAAGGCCGCTTCAAGATATTGTATTGCCTTAGCTTCATCAGTATCAATGAAAATTTCACCTAAGTCGGCAAGGTAGTCTGATTTTACATCAATGTAATCTTCGGGCACAAGTTTGATAGCTTCAAGAAGTGATTCAACCTCAGCTTTTTCATCGCCCTCCAACTGGTCAATTCGGGATTTGTGGAAATAAATCTCATGTCTGCTGCCGAATTTATCATGCATATTATTAAGGACTTTCTTGGCTGATTCTATATCATTCAGTTCGATGAACGAAGTGCTGAGAAATGAATAGAAATGAAACTGATCAGGAAAACGGTCAATTGCCTTAATACACTCGTCACGCATTTCTTCAAACATTGAGCCGTGACTGAGTTTGTAGAGTCTCTCAAAAATTTCTTCTTCTTCAATTGAAATTAAACGCCTGTTTATATCGTGAATTGTCATGTCTTTCTGCTTGTGTTAAATGATTGTTGTAGTAATGATATCCGGAGGAGTCTCAGGATTAAGTGACAGTTATATCTGTGTATTGTATAGTGCAATTAATAATGTTATTAATAAAGGAAAAAACTAAGGCGGAATTTTTCTAAATCGTAGTCGTCTTGTAAATTAATCAGATCATGAATCAGGGGTTATCAGTCTTCTTGAGAGCGATACTTTTCTTTCCGAAATATTGTGCATACCAGATATTAAGGTCAAAGTTTTTGTCAGTTGTGATGTCAGTGAAGTAGAATGTACGGGGAATGTTCTTTATATCATTTACCTCAATGAGCTCCGAATCATTTTTCCGGATATAATCATATCTTTGTTTCATTTGAATATCATATTGGTAAGCAGTGCCTGTTATGAGATCCGCAAATGATGATCTTACGTTGTTCTTTGTGAAACCAAGAAGAATCAGTATTGTAATGACAGGAATAAATGAAAGTTTGATAAACTTATCAGGTATAAGTTTTTTGCTTGACGCGGATCTGAAATAAAAGACAAATGTCAGGAACATGAATCCCGCTACGAAAAAGAATGAGACTACATTTTGTGTTCTCTTAAAAGGCACGAGTCCGGTACTCCATACGGGAGCGAAAGTACATGCTGACATGACAAAGAGAAATGTGATCACATAATAAAGTGGGTGCAGTTTCAGAAATTGCGGGACATCGCTGAACCTTCGAATTAATCTTGACATTATTGGCATCAACAAAAAAGTAACCGGAATCAGAGGAGTCTTGAACATCCATAGAAGAGTGTTCTTTGCCAGTTCAGTTGCCGAAAGAATTACTGAATGTAGAAAATCATTCTTCATTGGAAATGTTTCGCTCCTTAGATCGTTTCCAGGAGCCGAAATGATTATGTATGAACCTAAAATAATTGCTGAGCAAAACACGATGTCATAAAGATCAATCTTGCCTTTCATCTTAAACTTGAGGAGTAAAAATGACACAAACAGTGATGCAATGAAGACCATTGCAATTTCACTGCTTCCTGTTATTGCCACTAGGATGATAGTTGCTATAAAGATCAGTGTAAATCTCTTCGACTTTCCTACAGCTGCAGAAAGTTTAGAATAGCAAATGAAGAATAACATTGTAAGCAATATCGGCACAAGATAAACAAATATACCGGTAAGCCAGTAAAAACCCTGCGCCAATGCGGGCATCGAGCATAAGAACATAAAGTAAACACTAACTGTTACGAGACTCTTTTCAGATGTTGTAAGGATTGCGCCGGTGATTTGAGACAGTAATTTATAGATTACGATTGGCGTCATGACATTTACAAGAAACACTAAGATGTCGTATCCGACAAATGATCGAAAGTACAGGGGGCTAATACTAAGAACTGCAGTTGAAAAGAATTTGCCTGTCCAGTATTTGTACCATTTCATTTGTGCATCGAAGTATCCGAAATGCCGGGCCTTTTCGGAATAATAGAAGTCATCAAATGTAGGATGATTAAAGATCAGGTTGATGAAGAATGGAAGAATCAGAACTAGAATAAATGAGATTAAAGCAAAGTTATATTTTTTATCAGGCATAAGTTGGTAATGAGTTTTGCGGTAAATTGTATTGATCATAAATTAGAGAAATGAGTTAATTGATGAAAGAGATTAGAAGCAATAATATTCTTCATATGCTATACTTTCACAAGCCTGGTATCCTAAACAGAGAAACAAATGCAAGTCTATTGTTAAGGCTAAACAATATTTCCATGCAGGAGCATGAGTAGATTGCTGCGTTCTAAATTGAACAGGAATACATAATTAGAAGCTTTGCAAATGCTTCTGCTACAATAAAAAAAATCCGCCCCGGCTATTTCACCGGAGCGGATCGAAGGTTGAGTCTTAGTGAACGTATTGCTTAAAGCCTATAGGCTTTTTATTCCCTGACGCCTCTTTCAGCTTTCTTTGTTGATGTACTTGAGCCATTGCTTTGTTCGGAAGTCTTGGAACCGTTATTGTTTTCTCTGGAAAACTCAACCGGTCCTGCTCCCGGAGGCACGACTTTGCTGACAAAGTTGAATGCATTATTGTCTGCAACGCTTACGTCTGTTCCGTCAACACTTCCGTCACCGTTGACATCAGTTGCAAGATATCCTGACGAGAAGTTAAACGCGTCGTTATCAACTGCGCTTACATCCGAAGCATCAATAGTTCCATCCTGATTGACATCGCCGCTGAAGAAGCATTGCTTTGTGCCTTTGAGAATCATATTGCTGCCGTAGGCCTGCGTTGATGCAGTAGTAAAATTATAACTGAATGCTGAACCCGCAGTATAAACTTCTCCGCCGGCTTTGCTCCAAGTTTCCAATGCATTCCTGTGTTTAACTTGCAAATAATATGTACCCGAAGGCGCTGTTGCAAACAGGAAGGAACCTGTGAAAGTCGTAGCGTCTATCACACCTGTTGCCATGTCAACAATCGGATAAGGCGAAACAGTGCTTCTCATATAGATATCAACTGTATCGCTCATGTTCAGATTGTTGGGACCAATGTTATAGAATGCCTGAGGAATGAGTGTGATTGTTGCCGGTACTGCAAGAGTTACATTCAGCTTAACAAATACATTCTTCACAGGAGTTGCTGGATCATTGCTGTTCACATTGATATTACCGGAGTATGAACCAACACTCAGGCCGGTTGAATTGAATGTGACATTTACATTTTGATTTGAAGAAGGAAGGATAGTCCCGAGAGCCGGAGTTTCGTCAACCCATTCAATTCCCTTTTCAATCTTAATTGCCAGATTGTTATGAACATAAGTATTATTGAACACCATTTGCAAACCAGTTGAACCCGTTTGATTTTCATTACCGATTGTTGCTGAGTTCAATAGTGTAACCATGTTCAGATACTGGTACACGATCTTACCGGTGTTGTAAAGGAATACCTGGAATGTGTACGGGCCTCCTGAGCTGAAGTGAGGTACATTATTATACTGTACTACGAATCTGCTATTCGGAGCATCATAATAATAAAAGATACCACCTGAAGTTCTTACATCAAGATCATCCCAGAACGGAAGAAGCGCATTGTTCGGCTCTGCAACAGCAGGAATGGCCGTATTTGTATATGCAGAATTTGTTGAAGCCACATCAAATGAAACCCAGCCGTTTGTACAAATCTTAAGCTGGGAATAATTTGTGCCGTAGTAAGAGAAGTTGAACGGCAGTGTTACATTAGCTGAACCGTCATCACCTGTTCCGTTTGTCCAGGTAGTGATCTGAGTTCCGATTCCGGAAATTTCGAACCAATTGAATGTAGGTCCACCCGGTTCATCGCTGTCAATCCATCTGTATCCGCCTGCATCAGGTCCGCCTACACCATCTGTTACATCAGGACCATGATACATGTCAGCAGATCCTTTTGGTGCATTTGCCATATCACGCATTTGATCTTCGGTAAATGTATTGGTGTTAACCCAGGTATTGTCGAGTCCGAGTGATGATTCTGATATTGTCCAGTTCAGACCGAATTCACCGGTGTTGCCAATAGAAAGATTCCTGCTTGTTTGATTTGAACCAAACGGCAGATTTACAACAATAGAATCTGCAGATGTTGTTACTGTCGGCGGAGTGCCTCTTCTGAGAGTAATTGCGTATGTTTGTGCAGAAGCAAGTGAATCCGCTCCGCTGTATGCATAGACTCTGTATTGTCCTACTGAAGATTGTCCGACACCTATGCCAAGTCCCGCAAGTATTGAGTCAAGCTGAGAAGTTCTGTATGTCAGCGATGTGTCAAATCCTGCACTATTGGATTGCGCAATGATCTTTATGTTTGACTGTGAGCTGAAGTTAGGTGATGCATACAACCATTTGTATGTAACAGCTTCACCCGACTTGCGCCAGTTGATATTGACCGGAGTTGTAATTGCCGACCATGTCAGAACAGTTGAACTGTTGACCGGTGTCACAAGGTTAAATGCAGTGAGTGCCGGTTTCTTTCTCTTTAGAGTAATTGCTCTTGGTCCGTTTGCAGATTTGAGCGAATCATTTGTCTGATTATTTCTGAAAGCCCAAATATCCCACTGTCCCACCAGTGAATCACCTTGTGCAACACCAAGTCCTGCAAGAAGAATATCGAGCTGTCCTGAAGTTTGTGTCAGTGAATTACCGTTTGGTTGAATTGTAATCAGTCTTGGATTAGTGGTTGGACTTCCGAATACCCATTTATATGAAGCAGTTGATGCAGAAGTATCCCAGCCAAAATTGTATTGTGTTGTATTGTTTGGCAATGTTTCAATTCTTGTTCCGGGAGCGGGTGTATTCAGATTGAATGCATTAAGCGGAAATGTTTCTATTTGAACGGCTGTCGTCCATGCCTGATAGATTCCAGTAATATCATCCATCCAGATGGGCCATAGCTTACCGCTACCCGAAGTTACTCCTATATAATCGCCTGCGTAACCGCCAGCAATACCGCCTACAGTTATCGGTTTTGGTTTGTACTTATGATCACTTACAAGAACATCAGAGTAAGTTACTCCTCCGTCAAGTGATCTTGACAAATAGATCTGAGCAGAATCTGCCGTGGCTCTGTTGTCGTAATAAACTACGTTAACGCCCCCTGCTTCGTCAACTCTGATAGCTGGAAACCACTGAACTCTGCCGTTGTTGATTGGATCCTGATTTGCCCTGGCGCCTGTTGACCAGGATGTTCCGCCGTTGGTTGATTTATAAACCAGAATATCTGCATCACTTCCTGCGGGAGCAATGTTCAGACCGGATGTGGTAACATAGATCCAGCCATTCCTCGGACCGCCGCTCTTGTCGACGCTGATTCTCGGGAAACTGTTTGTTCTGATTCCCCATCCGTTAAAGTTAGTTGACCTGACACCGTTCATATCAAACGCGTTGTTTGTTACGGTCCAGCTTACTCCACCGTTTGTTGATTTTGCAAAACCTGCAAAGTCTTCAGTAAATGGTGAGCCTGAAATTGGAGCCGCCCAAATTACATATACTTCACCGTTTGGACCAACGGCAACATCACATCCCTGAGAATAATGTCCCGCAACAGATGTATTTATTTGAGTAACTGCAGACCAGCTTACTCCGCCGTTTGTGGTACTGGAAATTCCGATCGGAGGTGAAGCAAGATTAAACAATGACCATACGACATAAGATCTTCCATAGTATGGACTTGCCGGTGCATCGTCGGTTGCTGCAAGATTCTTGTCCTGTGAACCTGTAGTAATTGTATAAGTTGCAGACCAGGTTGATCCGTTGTTTGTTGAATAATTTGCAAACATACCTGATGTCGAATATCCAAGGTGAGTCTGGATAAAAGTACCGTTCTTGTCAATGGTAATTCCCGGATCACCTCCATGATTGCCAATAGGTGCACCCTGAGTAGTATCAGAACCAAACCAGGTAACACCTCCGTTCGTTGTAACATAAACGCCTTCGCTTATGAAGAGCGTACCGGAAACATTATTAAATGAATTTGATGATCCGAACATGATCAATGGATTAAGAGGATGCCTCTTGATGTCAACTTCACTCTGCCAACTATTGGTTCTTGGCAGTACTCTTACGTTTGGCGTTACTTCAAGAACCTCGTAAGGAGTTTCAATAGTCCTGTTGGTTGCAAGCGGGTTGAAATAATCTCTTACAACCGGCAGTTTGTCGGAGTACACGGCAGACGGGTCATACACATTTGTCTGCATTGGCTGATTCCATTTAGCCTCGTCAGGAACGTTTTGCCCTGTCAGCAAAACAAAGCCAACCAGAATCACTGGTAGCAAATAGAAAATCTTTTTCATGTAACTGATTTCCTTTCTGAAGTTAAGTTTGTGAAATGTTTTGTAATGGTGGAGTCTGAAAAGTGGAACAGAATATACGGTTTGACCGCAGTCTGCATTTGAAGAGTGTCGTTAGAATTTGTTTGAAGGAAAATTATGATTTTGTCTTTCTAATTGCAACAATCATTTGCATACAAAATGAAAGAACAATCATATAGTTCTAATTGGTCAATGACAGACTATTTAGCCCGCAACATTGTCACCTGAGTTTACGTGATTCTGACAACGACGAAACAGATTTAATTTTCTGTTCCATTAAGACCTCTGATAAACCTATGATGTCACTCCGTCCAAATCTGATCTTTGTCTTGAAGCACGATCTGATATCTTCCGTCATACATTTCTATCACTCCCTTTGCATAGATGTAATACTCTTTCATTGTATCTATGTCAATCTCATTCAGAATTTGTTTGTCTTTTTCTTTGATCACCAGATCAAAGTCAACTCCTTTTGTAATTGGAATTCTCAGCAGATAAGGAAACTTATCTGTCATAACTTTTCCGATACCTCCGAAAACTGTGACTTCCTTACCGACATAGTTTGCAAGCTTTTCAAAATCAGTTGGACTTGACAAGTTAATATATCCTTGCGTTCCCGCAAACGTCTTCTCATATTTCTCAAGCTGATATGCCCTCAAACTCCACCAAGCAATTCTTTCGTCATAATCCGGATATTTCTTCTTCGAAGGATCCCAGATACCGAGTTTGTTTTCACGGGCATATTCCTGAGCTTCAACAAACTGCTCATGAAATCTCTTGCTGTTGCCGTATTTGTTGAAGTAAGGACTGTAGCCGTTTCGCACACACTCTATATTATAGTTCACTTCAGAGCCGTCACTCTTTATAGCAATCACATACACGAGATATCTGTCAAATATGTCAACGCTTCTGTCATCAGCTTCGCGCTCAAGTCTTACTTTGCTCACATCTTTCATAAATTCCTCAGCCCATTTCCAGGCTTCATATCCAAGCGGTGAATCCGTCTTCACTGGAAACTTGCTGTCGCCTTTCTGGAGTTTGTAGAATTCTTCCCAATTCAATGCGATCTCATCGGTCTTTTCCTTTGCGTCTGGTGTTTTGAATGTTTCTTCGGTATCAATGCTCAAAAGTCTTGCAGGACGATCGAGCTTGTCAAATCGAAATGTGTCGGCATCAGTGATCTTGGTAATGTTAAACTCACCAATAACAAGTGACGGATCAGTCTGTGCGCAAGCGCTTACAAACATTGTAAGAGTGAAAAGTTTTGCAAGCAATAATTTCATGTTCGGGATTTTTTACTTTAAACAGAAAAACTCTTACACTTTTGCAAGTATAAGAGTCTGTTGTAATAATTGTTAAGGATTGATCAGTATCTTGTGCCTTCGCTGACGAAAGGAATAATTGCAAGGTGTCTTGCCCTTTTAACAGCGGTTGTCAGTTTCCTTTGCATCTTGGCGGTTGAGCCGGTAATTCTTGCCGGAAGAAGTTTTCCCTGGTCATTCAGAAATCTCGTCAGGAGCTTTGCATCAAAAATATCTATATAATCTTTGACTCCTCTTTCCTTAAACGGATCGCGCTTCTTTGGCTGACTCTTTTTTGATGTAATTTGCTGAGTAAGCTTGTAGCTGTTTTCTCTCTGATTCTTGAATTGCTTCTTCATTAAAAGCTTTTGATTTCTTAAAAAGTTGAGGCAAAATATGAATTTATGGCTGTAAATACAATTCTAATTTTATAAATGGACACCGAAAATCGAGGAAGAAACTAAATAGTACTTGATCCCGGCTTATTAAAGTCCAATTTCGCAATATTTGGAGCTTGAAAATAATTATCAAAAGTATGACTTAAGTCATAACACATATATCAAATGAATCCATAATTTTGAAACAGGAAAAAACTCAACCAAAGAATGATCATGAAATTTTACAGAAGTTTGATGACGGCATTGTTGCTGTTATCATTTGTGAGCAGTATCTCTGCTCAAACAGGTCAGAAAGGCGCAGATCTATGTTCGCAAAAAAAGATGAGCTTCACGGAGAAAATACTTCTTCTTGAGCCAGATTCGCCAAATACTCCTAAGCACAAGTTTGATGTACTTAACTACAAGATCAACATTGACATACGCAATTGTTTTTTGAGTCCGTATCCAAAAAGTTTCAACGGAAGTGTGGAAGTCAGATTCAGAATTGATACAGCATTAAATGTAATCACACTGAATGCGGTAAATACATCCATCACAGTGAGTTCCGTTGGGCTTGCGGGAGTTTCGTTCACTCATGCAAGCAATATAATTAACATTACATTAGACAGAAATTATAATCCCGGAGAAATTGCAACAGTGAGAGTTAATTACTCACATGCAAATGTTTCCGATCAGGCATTCTATGCAAGCAATGGAATGGTATTTACGGATTGCGAACCTGAGGGAGCAAGGAAGTGGTTCCCTTGTTACGATAAGCCAAGCGATAAAGCCACTGTTGATCTTACTGCAAAAGTCCCTGCCAATGCAAGGCTTGGATCAAACGGCAGACTTGCCGATTCGCTTCTAACCGGTGACTCCCTTTATTATCACTGGGTAAGCAAAGATCCTGTAGCAACTTATCTTACAGTGATGTCAGGAAAAGTGAATTACAACCTTGATATTGTTTATTGGAGAAAGCTGTCGAATCCAAATGACAGTGTGCCGATCAGATTCTATTACAACAGCGGAGAAAATCCTTCAAACATCAAGACGAAGATCATTCCGATGACGACTTACTTTTCACAGAAGTTCGGTGAGCATCCGTTTGAGAAAAACGGGTTTGCAACTTTGAACAATCAGTTCACCTGGGGCGGTATGGAAAATCAAACACTGACCAGCCTTTTGCCCGAATTGCTGGGGCGAGAATTTAATCTCTCACGAGTACGCACACCAATGGTT
The DNA here is from genome assembly GCA_016704345.1 of Ignavibacteria bacterium. Taxonomy (GTDB): domain Bacteria; phylum Bacteroidota; class Ignavibacteria; order Tepidaquicellales; family Tepidaquicellaceae; genus JADJAH01. The sequence continues at coordinate 23,275 of JADJAH010000019.1, forward strand.
CGGAGACATGATCACATGCGGCACATGGGCAGACATTTGGCTCAATGAAGGCTTTGCAACATATTGTGAAGCTCTATGGTTAGAAAGTACATCCGGATACAATGCTTACAAAAATGATATACTTGGGGATGCAAGCGGTTATCTTAGCAGCAATCCGGGATGGGCAATGTATAATCCTGACTGGATCACGAACACTCCGCCTACCAGCCAATTGTTCAACACGGCAATTACATATTACAAAGGAGCATGTGTTCTTCATATGCTTAGATATACACTTGGTGACAGCGTTTTCTTTAACGTGCTGAACTCGTACGCAACAGATTCGTTGGGAGGCTTTAAATATAATTCTGCCGTAACAGATGATTTTGCCGCAAAGGTCAGTCAGGCATCTGAACAAGACATGACATGGTTCATTAATCAATGGGTAAAAGAACCGAATCATCCTGTCTATCAGAATTACTATAACTTTGCAGATCTTGGAGCGGGCCAATGGAGAGTTAACTTTACCGCAAGGCAAATCCAGACTAACTCGGCTTTTCACAGGATGCCGATAGTTTTGAAAGTTGGATTTACATCCGGCTCCGACACATTGATAAGAGTAGATAACAATGCAAACAATCAATTGTTCAGCTTCACATTCAACAGGCAGCCTTCAAGTCTGGTTTTTGATCCGAACAATGATATTGTTCTGAAGCAGGCATCTCTGATACTTGGAATTGAAGATGAGAATATTTCGACAGCAGAATATCAGCTGTATCAGAATTATCCGAATCCGTTCAATCCAGTAACAAAGATCTCTTATCTTCTTCCAAAGGAATCAAATGTAGAGCTAAAGATATTTGATATACAGGGCAAAGAAGTCACTACTTTGATAAATGAAAAGCAGGAATCCGGACGATATGAAGTTGACTTTAATGCTGCAAATCTTCCGAGCGGAGTTTACATCTACAAACTCACCGCAGGTAATTTTCAAAGCATCAAGAAGCTTACACTACTCAAATAGTTCTACAGAAATTAGTGGCATCCTTAAAGACCGGGGCAATAGTTCCGGTCTTTTTTTGTGAACGCTTATTTTTGTAAGGGTCATTTTATTTTTCCAAAATGATATATACGATCAAGCGTTTGCAATTAGGCATAAATTTAATGATAGCTAAACTATTGCCAAGTAGATATTTTGGCACTTAATATCTTCAACGCTGGAAAGTAACCAGGAGAGTAACAACACATTTAAGAGGCATTTCTTTAACACGCTTGGCTTTCTTTGCATAGGTCTTGCGGCTGTCGGCATAATTCTTCCAGTTATGCCCACAACGATCTTTGTTATTCTCGCAGCGTACTTTTTTGCGAAGGGTTCCAAGAAATTTCATGATTGGCTTCTACGGAACAAAGTCTTCGGAACCTACCTTTCCAATTACCGTGATGGAAAAGGAATGAGCGTAGGTTCAAAGATCTTCTCAATATCATTCTTATGGGTTGGTATAATCTTCTCAGTTGTGATGCTTGAGATTACTTGGCTCAAAATTGCTCTCTTGGCAGTGGCAATAGCAGTCACAATACATATCTACAAAATCAAGACAACTCCTAAAGTGGGCTAACCGATATAGTTTATATTTTCTCTTCATTATAAGATTGTAAGCATAGATTTTTTACTCATTTCAGTTTCTAAGATTGTAAGAGTCCTTATCAGACTAAGCTTGCCATCATAAATAACAAATCTGCTCACATGTGACCAATATTAGTATTTATAATGAGGTTCTATAAAAGTATCTTGCAAAATAATAATTACAAAAAATTGAAATCCGGAGAAATAAGAGACTCCTTCCTTAAATTCTTTGAAGGAAAGGGACATAAGATTGTGCCGTCGTCACCGGTAGTGCCGTATGATGACCCGACATTGTTGTTCACTAATGCCGGAATGAACCAGTTCAAAGACGTTTTCTTAGGAAGAGGAACAAGAGAATATTCAAGAGCAACAGATACTCAGAAGTGCATCAGGGCAGGCGGCAAGCACAACGACCTCGAAGAAGTTGGCATGGACGGTTTTCATCATACGTTCTTTGAAATGCTTGGCAACTGGTCATTTGGAGATTATTACAAAGATGAAGCTATTGTGTGGGCTTGGGAACTTCTTACGGACATCTGGAAACTGCCTAAGGACAAACTTTGGGCATCAGTATTTGAAACGGATGACGAGGCTTTTGAGATATGGAAGACAAAGACAGACATAAATCCCAATCACATTCTTCGCTTTGGTGAGAAGGACAATTTCTGGGAAATGGGCGATACCGGACCTTGCGGTCCTTGTTCTGAAATTCACATTGATCTTACCAAAGATGGTTGCAGACCGGAAGACATTAATGCCGGACTCGAAGAAGTAATAGAAATCTGGAATCTTGTCTTTATTCAGTATAACAGAAAGAAGGACGGAGAACTTGAACTGCTTCCCAAGAAGCATGTTGATACCGGGATGGGATTCGAAAGAGTTGTTAGAGTGCTTCAGAATAAGAAATCGAACTATGAGACTGATATATTTTTTCCGTTGATTGAAAAAATATCTTCAATTACAGGTAAGCAGTACGAAGGCGAGAATGTGTCTTCCATGAATGCAATCGCCGATCACATAAGAGCTCTGTCCTTTGCCATAGCTGACGGTGCAGTTCCTTCAAATGAAGGGAGAGGATATGTGCTGAGAAGAATTCTTCGCAGAGCTTCACGCCTGGCACGCAAACTGGATTACAACAATCCGATACTCTTTTCTTTGGTAGATACTCTCTCCGAAAATTTCGGTGATGTGTTTCCTGAACTAATTCAGAAGAAGGATTTCGTGAAAGAGATAGTAAAGGCAGAGGAAGAAAATTTTCACAAGACTCTTGACCGGGGCATAATCCTTTTCAATGAAGTTTGCAGTACACTCAAAGACACAAAAATATTTCCCGGCTCGGAAGCATTCAAACTATATGACACATTCGGCTTCCCGCTTGACTTAACAGAAGTAATGGCAAGAGAAAGCGGATTCAAAGTCGATACGCTGAAGTTTGAAGAAGAGATGGAGAAGCAGAAGGCCCGAGCAAAGAGCGCAAGGAAAGAACATTCTTCTGAAGTTGATTTTACTCATACAAATCTCAAAGGAAAAGATGATGTAGTTTATGATCCGTACAATGCAACCGAAGATGGTATTAAGGCAGTAGTTCTTGATGCGCAATCCTCTTCCAACGAAGGTGAGATAGTAGTATCCATCAATAAGAATCCTTTCTATTCAGAGTCAGGCGGACAGATAAGCGATGTTGGTAAGATTGTTACACATTCAGGTTCCGCGCTTTCCGTGATCAACTCGGGGAAAAACTATGTGATAGTAAAAGGAGACAAGAGTCTGCTGAATGAAGGCTCTGAAATAATTGCAAAAGTTGATATGCAAAGACGCGATGCAATTGAGAGAAATCACACAGCAACACACCTTGTGCATGAGGCATTGAGACGGGTTTTAGGTAGCCATGTTAAGCAGGTAGGTTCATTAGTTTCTGATGAGTATCTGAGATTTGACTTCCCTCATTTTCATAAACTGGAAAGTGCACAGATAAAAGATATTGAAGAAATTGTAAATGGAAAAATTGAAGAGAAGATTGCAGTTCAAACTCTTGAAGATATTCCAATAGAAGAAGCAAATAAAATTCCGAATGTGAAGCAATTGTTCGGAGAAAAATATGGCTCAAAGGTCCGTGTGGTAATAGTAGATGAGAACTTCAGCGCAGAGTTTTGCGGTGGAACTCATGTGCAAAGTTCAGAAAAAATAGGATTGTTTAAGATCACTAAAGAAGAAAGCATAGCCGCAGGAACAAGGAGAATTTTTGCAAGAACGGGCAAAGGAATATTCACGTTTCTTTCGGAAAAGATAAGAGAGACTGAGAAGGTCATTTCGGAATTGCCGGAAAAATATACAGGAAACGTTTCTGCGATCATACCGGGATTTACAGAACTCTTGAAGTCATCTGACCCCAATGATCTCCTGCTTGTAAAGACGCTTCTAAAAACGCAGGAGAAGACTTCGATGAATGCGCACGAAGCTCGAGAGAAATATTTAGAAGATAAGAAACTACTCGAGAAACAAATGCTTTCACTGGGAATTGAGAAGATCAGGGAAGACATTGACAATTTGATTACATCTTCTCCAAAGGTTGCTGATTCTTTAGTTGTTACCGGAAGGCTTCATCTTCCGAAGGGTTCCGGTATTAAGGAAGCTGGCGAAGAACTTCGTAAGAAGCTTACAAGAGGTGCAGCGCTGGTAGCAGCAATTAGCGATGAGAAGTTCAATCTTATCTGTGCGGTAAGTGATGATCTTGTGAAGTCCAAAGATCTCAACGCCGGGCAACTTGTTTCTGATGCGGCACGCGAACTCGGCGGAGGAGGAGGAGGCAGACCAAATCTTGCCACAGCAGGAGCAAAAGACATTTCTAAACTCGATTCAGTCCTTCTTGATTTCAGCGACAGAATCAAAAAACTTCTGACATAATTTGAAAGTCATCATACCTGTTGCAGGATTCGGCACAAGGCTCAGGCCGCATACACTTACAAAGCCAAAAGTTCTTCTGAATGTTGGCGGCAAACCGATGATACATTACATCGTTGAGCAACTTCTAAGAGACAAGCTTGCAACTTCAATAGTAATGGTTACCGGATTCTTGGGAGACATGATAAAAGAATATCTTGACAGCACATTCAAATTCAATTTTACGTACGTCACTCAGGATGAACCCAAGGGACTTGGGCATGCAATATATTGTGCCAAAGAATCCTTTTCGAAAAACGATGAGACTCTTATAATTCTCGGTGATACGTTATTTGATGTAGATCTAAAGAAACTAATCCATAATAAGCATTCAGTTATTGGAGTGAAGCAAGTTGATGATCCGAGAAGATTCGGTGTGGTTGAGAAGAACAAAGCAGGCATGATAACAAGATTCGTAGAAAAACCTGCTACACCAAAAGTATCAAAATCAAATGAAGCGATAGTTGGACTTTATTATCTGAAGAATTCAGATTTGCTATTCGAATCTCTTGAACATGTAATGGATAACAATATTACAGTAAAAGGTGAGTTTCAACTGACTGACGCATTGGAGCATATGTTAAGCAAAAAAGAACAGATGACAACTTATTATGTTGACGGTTGGCTGGATTGCGGAAAGCCGGAGACATTGCTGGAAACTAACAGATACATTCTGTCAAAGAGAAAGAAGTCAAACATAAAGGCTCTCGATTCAAGCATCATTCACCCGGTTCATATCGGAAAGGATGTTGTCATCGAGCGAAGTGTTATCGGCCCGAATGCAACTATCAATGATGGTTGCAAAATTGTTAACAGCATTATTGAGGATTCTATAATTGAAAAGAACTCTCACATCGAAAATTCAGTGTTAAGCGAATCTATTATCGGGGAATCTGTGACTGTTAAGAATCAAATTCACAATCTTAATATTGGAAGCAATTCAGAAATCAAAGGAGGACACCATGTCAGTAAATGAGAATCAATTGTTCAGCGAATTCGCAAGGGAAATTTTCTTGACGGATCTTGAACTGGATCCGCAAAGAGGAACATATCTTGGACTGCATGAATATGACGGCAGAGTACCGGAAGTCTCCGAAGCCAACTACATTAAACAGGCTCAAGTTTACAGAGATTTTTTGAACCGACTGAAGTCAATCAACAGGAACGAACTTTCTGATGTGAATAAATATGATTACGACATAGCAGAATGGGGACTAAGCTCATCTTTGTTCAATCTTGAAGAAATGAAATCGCACAAACTGAATCCAATGACATACGCGTTCATGTTTGGTGAACTTCACAATTACATCAGCCGCGACTATGCACCGTTTGAAGAAAGAATTGAATCAATTATCAAGATCATTTCTAAGATTCCGGAATCTCTTGCAAGCGCCGAAAAAATGCTGGAAAGCAAATTGCCTAAAGTACATTGCGACTTTGCAATTTCATTTTCTAAGGGTTATGAAGATTTTTTCAATGGAGAATTACTTAAACTCATAGAAGAAAAAGTAACTTCAAAAGAGCTGATAGAAAAGTATAAAGAAAAAAGTGTTGAAGCAGTTGAGGCGTTTGGCAAGTATATAAAGTTTCTGGAGAATGCATCAGACGAAGAATGTAAGAGCTATATTCTGGGCAAGGAGAAGTTTGCTAAAATGCTTAGCCTGACGGAGCATATAGAAATACCCTTAGACGAGTTGAAGAAGATGGGAATGGACGAGCTTAAGAGACTTCACGATAACATCGAAGCCATAATCGATGAGCACAAACTGGAAGGCGGCATAAATGAGATAGAACATGAACATCCAAGCGATGAAACACTTGTTGATGAAACTACCGATACACTTCAGGATCTTATTGACTTCATAAGGAATAAGAATCTTGTAGACCTTCCTGAAAAACTGAACTGCATAGTTACTGAAATGCCGAGATACATGAACTTCGGTTTTGCGGCAATGGGAACTGCAGGTCCGTTCGAAAAATCTGATGAATCATTCTACTACGTTAATCTCCCAGAGAAAGACTGGGACGATGAAAAAAAAGAAGAATGGATGACACAGTTTAATTATCCAACACTCAAACTGATTTCAATACACGAAGCTTTTCCCGGACATTACACACATTTTCTCAATGCCAACATTCATTCAACGGACTTGTCGAAATTGTTTATGTCTTACTCTTACGTTGAGGGCTGGGCACACTATACCGAAGAGATGATGATTGAACAAGGATACGGAAAGGATGATTACAAAACAGAAATAGGAATGTATATTGAAGCGCTGATCAGATGTTGCAGATTCATCGTGGCAATCGGCATTCACTGTGAAGGCATGACTATAGACGAGGCAAAAGATTTTTTCCTGAAGAATGCCTATATGGCAGAAGTAACTGCAGAGCAGGAAGCCAAACGCGGGGCATTTGACCCGGGTTATCTCAACTATACTCTTGGAAAGATATTGCTTAAGGAATTCAAGTTGAAATACTTTTCAAAATTCGGTACAACAAAGACTCTGAAAGACTTTCACGATTCAATCGTGTCACTTGGCGCACCTACATACAGAATTGCAGAAAGCTTGATTCTCAATTAAGACAGAATCTGATCACTCCCCTTTCTCAAGTTTGCGCGAAAGAAATTTCTCTGCAGCAAGCATTAACAGAGCAAGAATGAGAAAGTATTTCCAGAGTTGTGAGCCCTGCTTGGATGTAGCATAAGAAGATCTGATATCATCCCATGATGTGTAAAATACATTTGAGAATCCTTTACCGGAAAAATATTCCCTTGCTTCCTTTTCCGGAATAACTCTCAAATCGCTTTCTATCGGATTTGGATTCAGCGCAAAAAGAAATTCGTTTCCGGATGAATCACTTGCTTTGTATATGCCTGCAATACTTGTTGCTCCGGAATATGGCAATATGAAATACTTTTCTTTGCCGTCACTAAAACTAACGTTCATTGAATCGAGCTGGCCTACCGGATTCAGAATTGACTTAACGTTATTCAGCCCGATTGTTCTCACAATATTCCTTGAGCCAACATAATACTGATCTTCAGAAGGAATATTTCCGGAAAGATAATTCACAGCACGCACAAGTATGGGTACGAATATACTTTTCGAAGGAAAATCACCTGAAGCTTGAGTCAATGAAATTGACGAGAACAAGATCTTTCCCTTCCCCTGCCGAATCTCACTGATCATAGGATCATTGTTATCGAGAAGTATAATGCCTTTCCCGGTTTCAGACAGAAGCGTCTTGTAATATTGCCTGATCTTTGGTGATTCAATAATACCAGAACCGGTGGTAATGCTCAATGATCTGTTTCTGAAAATCCCGCTTAAGAGAGGATGGTCGAAATCAATTTTTCCGAAATTTTTTGTTTCTTGCTCCTCCAAAATTACTTTATTTCCTAAGCGCAATCCGCCGGCTCTCGATAATAATTTGTCATTGATCGATTCCACATTCATGTTGTCGCCGGGGAAGATCAAAATTCCTCCGCCATTTGAAACGTAATCATTCAGAAGCTTTGCTTCATTGTCAGATAAATCAATTAATCCGGAAATGATCAGTACGTCTTTATCTATAACAGACTCATCAATTGCCTGAGATCTCAAAATTTCATAAAATCTTTTGGAATCCTCTCCGCTGTTCCCTGCCAACTGTTCCGCAGTTTCTAATGCTATTTCTGTAAAACCGGCTCCTCCTGATTGTTCACCAATGAGTGCAACTTTTATACCTGAGGGAACAACTGACACAAAGTATGCCTTGTTATCCTGAATCAATTGATCATCTTCCATGCTTCCTTTTTCAAGTATGAACTCACAACTGAAACTGCCTGACTTAGCTATTCTGAATGATTGATCAACTGACTGTTTCTCGAAAGAGCCTACGTCGGCAAAACTTTCGCCTGTATAAGATCCATCAACCATAAGTCTGACACTCTTGCTCTTCTGGGAATAAGGAGAGATATTATTCATTCTTACTCTCGCCTTTGCATCCATTCCGGAAGCAGCCATCCCCGAAGCAATACCGGCGCTATCTAAAGAAATATTGTACAATTCATCGTCGCCCGAATTGACGAGATATACGCTGAAATCAACTTCGCTTTCATTTTTAACATATTTACTGACATCATCAAAGTTGTTCATCTGAAAGTCGGATATAACAAACAGGTCACGCACAGTGTACGATGAGTTTGCAAAAAGCAGAGATGCGTTTATGATACCTTCATTTATGCTGAATGGTTTTAGAGATATTACGGCGCTGTCAATACGTGAGTTAATACTCACCTGGTCTGAAGAAATCAATTGAGCGGTTTCATTTCCAAGATCTGAAGAGAGTAAAAAATATATTTCATCATCCGCGTCCAATGAAGCTACAACATCTTTCGCCGCAGTTTTTGCATTTTTGAAGATCCTGTTGTCTTCAGCGCTCATGCTGAATGAATTGTCGAGAATAACAACCGCAGATGACTTGCCCGCATAGTTGCCGGAAGAGCTCTTTAATACCGGATCTGCGAATGCAAGTACAAGAAAGATTATTGTCATAATTCTCAGAGCAAGAAGAAGAAGTTGTCTGAGCTTGATCCTTTTCATCTTGGACTTCTGCAATTCCTTTAAAAATCTGAGAGTACTGAATTCCACTTTCCTGACCTTGCTTAGATTCAGCAGGTGGATGATAATTGGAATAGTTATTGCGAGAAGCCCGGTAAGTATCAGAGGATTTAGAAAAGTCATCTTAATTTTAAATGCTGCATCTGCAATTAACACAATCTCACATGCATATTTTCAGAAGGTAGGGTCACTACTGAATTTGACTATGTGAGCAACAAAAATCATTGCCGTCCAAGACATTTTTCAACAACGAAAATTATATCGAATTTAAGCTGGATCATTAGGTTTCCTTCGATTCGGAAAAACAACCCGCCTTCGTATAATTGCCGTTAAAAAAATTGTGAGCAATGGCGTAGCAAGAATTTCTGTTTGACGAAGCCCGACAGCGATCTTCTGTCGGGCGAGGAGTTAAATTCTTGCAGCCATTGCGAGCAATTTTTAGGCAATTATACGGCAGCGGGCGACTTTTCTTTGCCAAGCTTTCTTTTGGTCGTTCAAAAGAAAGCGGAAATGATTTTATTCTCTGCAAGTGGTTCGGATTAATTGCATTATAAGTAAAACGTTTTGGACGGATGTGAACAAAAATCTAAATTCTACATAGTTTTATCTATAATTTTTGAATTATAATAGTAATATTCATCGAAACATTATGTTAGCTGCAATATTTCTTAACGGCAGTCATCCTTCAGTTAAAATTGTAAAGAAGCTCTTAAAGGAACATTGCCATATAGTTGCCGCAGACGGTGGGGCCAATTATCTGCATTCAAAGAAGATCATTCCTGATGTAATAATTGGAGATATGGATTCATTGAGCAATCAAGCATCTGAATATTTTAGGAAGAAGGATGTCAAGACCATCAAAATCAAGGAACAGGAAACCACAGATTTTGAGAAAAGTCTGAACTATTGCAGGTCTGCAGGATTCAATGAAGTGAATGTTCTCGGAGCAACAAGCAACAGACCCGATCATACTATGAATAATTTCAGTGTCATGAAAAGATTCAGAAATTATTTTGATGTGAAGATATTTACTGATGAGTATGAAATTTTTTATGCAGCGAAGAAAGTCGGGTTTAAATACAGGAAGAATGAAACTTTGTCTATGATGGCAATGCCAAAGGCAGTGGGAGTCAGCACAAAGGGTCTCAAGTACAAGCTCAATGAGGAAACTCTTGAGTTTGGCATAAGAGAAGGATCATTGAACGAATCAGTTTCACAAAAAATCACAATTAGTTACAAAAGCGGAACACTACTCATATTCAGAAAGCATTTCATAAATTGAATGGATAAATTTCGAGTCGCACTCTCTACAAACGATTATCTGATAATCATTGCCTATTTTGTTTCCGTTCTTGTGATCGGATTTAAGACAAAGACGGAATCTAATTCAATTAAAGATTATCTCGTTGCAGGCCGGTCGCTGACGTTGCCGGCATTTGTTGCTTCTCTTGTCTCAACTTTTTATGGCGGCGTTCTAGGCATAGGTGAATTCACATATCGCTTCGGACTCGCCGGTTGGTTTCTATACGCTTTTCCGTATTACATTTTCGTCATTCTATTTGCTTTGTATCTGTCTGATAGAGTAAGGAAAGCACATCTGTACACAATTCCCGACAAGCTCAATCGCGTGTATGGAAAAAAAGTCGGAATACTCGGAGGCTTCTTTGTATTTCTAATGTCAACGCCTGCGCCTTATCTCTTTATTATGGGGATTCTGATCAGTCTTGTCTTCAGTGTTAAGCTTTTAACTGCAATGGTATTTGCACTTTTGGTATCGGTCTTATATCTGATCAAAGGAGGTCTGAGAGCCGATGTGCGAGTCAACATGTTTGAATTTGTAATGATGTTTGTCGGGTTTGGAATAATTCTTCCTTTCTGCTTCAACACACTAGGCGGCTTTGAGTATCTTGATTCGAGGCTTCCTGAAGCAGACCTGAGTCTTCTAGGCAACTCAACCCTGCAGTATTTTCTTGTTTGGTTCTTCCTTGGGTCATGGGTTCTTGTTGATCCGTCATTCCATCAGAGATGCTATGCTGCAAAAAGAAAATCCACACCCAAGATCGGAATTCTTATTTCATTAGGATTCTGGATCCTGTTTGATTTCTTGACCACAACAGCCGGCCTATATTCCAAGGCTTTTTTCCTTAACGATCTTAAAGATCCAATTCTTTCCTTTCCGGCAATTGCAGAAAAAGTCTTGCCACCCATAGCAAAGGGAGTGTTTTATGTTGGGATGATTGCAACAGTAATGTCATCACTTCATTCTTACATATTCATCTCTGCAACGACGTTCGGCAGAGATATATTGTCAAGGATCAAGAATCAAGACGACTACAACAATACGTTCAATAAGATCGGCTTGTTAATCAGCGCTGTTCTTTCATTATTTCTAGCTTATACGATTCCTTCAGTAGTAAACATTTGGTACACAGTCGGTACTCTTGTTGTTCCCGCTCTCTTGATCGGAGTTGTGAGCGCTTATTTTGATAAATTAAGAGTTGAATCAAAATATATTTTCCTTGCTATGATAAGTTCATTCTTTGTTTCTTTGATCTCTTTTGTGTTGGGTTCATTGCACAAGGATTCAGTATATCCGCTTGGTCTGGAGCCCATGTATCCGGGATTGATAATTGGAATGATAATTTATTTGTTCGGATATTCACAGAAGTCAAAAATGAGAACAGAGCAGGATTGATAAATTACCGGCCGGGAGAAAGGTATCCTTTGCTTCATCTGACAAAAATATTTACTCTGCTTCTTCCCTTCATCCTTGCAATGTCAGCCTATGCCCAGAGCGGACTGAACGATATTGTAAGTGACACAATAAGCCTCAATCTTCGTGATCGTTCCTCAGTCGATACAAATGTCTGCAACATTTTCCCGAAATCTTACTCATCAAAAAAAGTAGCACTTGTTCTGAGCGGAGGCGGGGCCAGAGGACTTGCACAGCTTGGTGTGATAAGAGAATTTGAAAGAGCCGGAATTCGTCCGGACCTCATTGTCGGCACAAGCATAGGAAGCATAGTAGGCGGATTCTACAGCAGTGGTTACACAACTGATGAGCTGCTGGATATTTTTGCTGAGTTTGACTGGAACATTGCCCTCAGCCTGACGAACAAATACCAACGCATTACACTTTTTCCTGAACAAAAGAAATTGCAGGACAGGAGTCTTCTGACAATCCCATTGGACGGAATAACTCCGGTAATAATTCCAGCAGCTTTTTCAAATGGCCTTTACCTGAGCGAGAAGATAAATTCCTACCTTCTAAATGCAAGGTATCATCCGGCAGTAAGTTTTGACAATCTTAAAACACCGTTTGCGGCAGTTGCGACTGATATCAATACGGGCAAAAAAGTAGTGATGACCAAAGGCAACATCAGTGAGTCGATCAAAGCATCTTTTACTTTTCCTCTTCTTTATTCGCCAATATCTATTGAAGGTAAGAATCTTGTTGACGGTGGTTTGACAGCTAATATCCCAACAGATGTTGCTAAGTCTCTGGGAGCAGATTACATTATCGCGGTCAACACTACAAGTCCTCTCAGAAGAAGTGAAGAACTTTCCGGACCTATATCAACTGCTGATCAGATACTTTCGATTACAATGGCACAGTTAAATGAATTGCAGATAAAGGGAGCAAATGTTGTTATCACACCCGACCTTGGTTATTTTTCACTCACTAGTTTTTCGGATGTTGATTTCTTAAATAAACAGGGCGAAATATCTGCGAAACAGTTTGTTGAGAGGATCAAAGAAGATATTGATTCCCTTGAAAGATCATCTTCGCGGTTTCCAAACAACTTCATAACCAATTCTACGCTCAAACTTACTTTCACCGGTGAACTTACTGATACATCATTCCGCATATCTGAACTGATGCCGGAAGAGTTTGAAAAATATACCGACATTGAAGCTAACCTTCGAAACATCTACAATAGCGGGTATTTCAGCGATGTTGATGCAGTTGTAGAAAGGCAAGGAATGACTGCTTACGTCAACTATGTTGTGAGCCCGAATCCGGTGTTCAATGGATTCCGGACATTTGGCAAAATTCCAGACGATGTAAAGGCAAGGCTTGTTTCCTACACCAAAGAAAACACCGGCAAGACACTGAACAGCATTTCTCTTCAGAAACTTCATGATGACATTTTGGGTGATCTGAGAAGGAACGGTCTGTCGTTAGTTGAATACAGAAGATTCAGACTAAATTACGAGACCAATGAAGTTGAAGTAGAATTTACTGACGGTACTATTGACGAAATTGTCCTTGAAGGAAACAGCACAACAAATGACAATGTCATCTTAAGAGAGTTGAGCGTGAACACAGATGTTCCTGCAAAGAAGAATAAGCTGGATCTTTCCCTGCAGAACATTATGAGCACAAATCTCTTTCAGCAGGCAAGCATGGAGTTTGTGCCTGATTCCGGGAGTGAAAAAAATAAAATGGTAGTGTCGGTCTCTGAAAAAAATACAAAAGCTCTTCGTTTATCAATCAGAGTTGACAATGAAAAGAATTTTCAGGCTCTTGCCGACTTAAGAGATGAGAATCTGTTCGGCACAGCAATAGAGGCCGGGCTTAGTGTCGGTGGCGGTTTGAGGAACAGGCTTTACAGGGCGGAAGTCAAATCAAATCAGATCTTCTCGTTGCCATTCACATTCAATCTCAACGGCTTTTATCAGTTCAGGGACATTTATACTTATATTCAGGTAAATGATGATGAAACTCAGAAGTTTGAAGCCGTTAGATCCGGAGAATACAGAAATTTATCACAGGGATTCAGCATACTGGCAGGAACACAGCTCGAGAGACTCGGAACTGTTTACGGACATTTGTTTCTTCAGAATCTGGAAGTCAAGGTAAAGTCAGGAAATCCAAATATCACTGAGGATAACGATATTGCAAAGTTCAGATTCGGCGGAATATTTGATACGCAGAATAAGTGGCCATTTCCGGATGATGGATTTCTTCTTGATTTCAATTATGAAACGGCAAAGAACTTAAATAACGGAGATCTCAGTTATACCAAACTATTTTTCAACTATGAACAATATTTCGGACTCTCAAAAGAACATGTGGTTAGACCAAGACTCTTGTTTGGATTCGGCGACAAAACCACTCCCCTTTCAGATCAATTCTCTCTCGGAGGTGAGAATTCATTCTATGGCATGGTGGAAGATGAAATGAGAGGTAGACAAATTCTTGCAGCTTCGCTCGAATATCGATACGCATTCCCGTACAAAATTTTCTTCGATACATATTTAGGTGCAAGATATGACCTCGGTAATGTTTGGAATTTTGCAGACGATATAAGGTTCAAAGACCTCAGACAAGGACTTGGAGCATTCTTAGCATTAGATACTCCTATCGGAGAAGGAATGATTGCCGTAGGAAAGAGCTTCTTCACTAAGAGCGGCTTGCAGGATAATTCTTTTTACTTTGGACCATACACTTTTTATTTTTCTATTGGATATGAATTCTAAGCATCATAGTTTGGAAACATAATACGATTGCTTCCGTAATCAATATTGGATACAAACACTTAACAAAACCCTGTAGATGTCATTTCTAAATAAATTTTCGGACGGCACACTAAGAGTTGCCTATACAACATTAGCATTGTTCTGCTTTATGTATGCTTCCGTTATATTTATTCAGACTATGTTTACGGACAGAATGACTTCTGACGATTGTCTTTGGATAGAAGAAGTAAACGGGAAGAAACTTGAGGATGCATTGCTGATCACGCAAATTCTTCCCGGAGGAAACACTGATGAGGCAGGAATCAAAGACGGGGACATACTGATTGAACTCGGCGGACAGAAGTTCAAGAGTTCGCTCGAAGCTCAGAAAATTCTCAACTCTTTTGATGCCGGTGAGATGATCAAATACAAGGTGCTCCGCGGAACTGAAGTGATAGAGACAGAAGTGAAGGTTTACAAAGTTTTTAATGCATTGTTCCTGATATTCTCTTTGCTTGGATTTGGATTCTTGTTCATTGGTCATATAGTTGGATATTCAAAACCAAAGGAGCTGACATCCCAGCTTTTCTTCTTCCTTGGATGTGCTGCCGTATGCGGATTTGTTAATGTTGGTCAGATGAATATTCCTCTGATGAGCAATCCGATTCTTATCGTTTCAACAATTGGAATGATGCTTTTCTTTCCGCTCTTTCTTCATTTTTTTCTATCATATCCAACTAAAAGAGAATTCCGATACAGGAAATTAATTCTGGGCATTGCATATGCACTTCCAATTTTTCTGGTAATTTCCATAAGATTGCTCAGTGCTTCCGAAATCAGATTTATAAGGATCAATTCAATTTATAATGTGATCGTTATTACTTATGTAGTAACCGGCATCGCATTTTTTCTCGGATCCTATGTAAGAATTAAAGATGAGTCCCAGAGGAAACCTCTTAGAATAGTGTTGTATGGTTTCTTGATTGCTCTTGCAGGCTTTCTATATACAGGCCTGCTTCCATTTTTTATAGACAAACCAAACTTTCTGATCCATCCTTGGATCTATCTTCCTTCAGCACTGGTGCTTGCAATTCCGTTATCATTTGGATTCTCAATAGTGAAATACAGAATACTTGACACTGAATTCATTGTAAAGAAGGGTTTGGTATTCGGGATAATTACGGCATTCATCGTTGGTATATATTTATTGTTAGTGCTTGTACTTGATTCACTCCTGGGACAATTTCTCCCGCAGAACAAACAGATTCTCACCATAGCAATGATCGTAATTGTTACATTCAGTTTTGATTTTGTGAATAACAAAGCAAAGGAGTTTGTTGATAAGCAGCTCTATCGTGAAAGATACAACTACAGAAAGTCATTGCTTGAGTTTTCGGAAGAGCTTCCTTATCAAACAAATGTAAGACAAATTATTGACACGCTCGGTACTTCAATAAGAGATACTATGGGTATCAACACTTTGAATGTATGGTTCAAAGATCCTGAATACTATCTTGCACTGATGGCGGATTATGCTCAATCAAGCGACAAGGAAAAAGTTGTAGATCAGGGAATCACATTTGATAAAGCGATCATTGCACTTTTCAGAGATGACAAAGAAGCGAAGTTCCTGACAGAAGTTTATCTTGACGATTACGAACTTGATAAGGAAAGCAAAGAAGCTATACTAAGTGAAAGCTATGTATTGTCAATTCCAATTCACATAAAGGATGATCTTTTGGGCGCATTGAACTTTGGCGAAAAACCCTCGGGTAAAGCTTACTCTGAAGAAGATATTGACTTGCTCAAGACTCTTGCATCTCAGGCTGCAATTGCATTTGAGAATTCCAGGCTCCAGCAGGAGAAGATCTCAAAACAGAAAATTGAAGAAGAACTGCACATCGCGCGAAAGATTCAAATGGGCTTATTGCCGCAGGCAATTGATTCAATTGATGGGATAGAGGTTTCCGGTTTCTATAATCCTGCAAAGCTGATTGGCGGCGATTTTTACGATGTGATCCGGTTAAGCGATACTAAGATGCTTGTTGTTGTTGCGGACGTTTCGGGCAAGGGAATTCCTGCGGCTATTTACATGTCAAAGGTACAGGCGATGATCCAGTTCGCTTCAGTGGTTTTTAAAACACCTAAGGAGATACTGATTGAGGTTAACAAATTAATCCATCAGAAGATCGATCGCAAATCATTCATCACAACTGTCGTGGCTTTGTTCGATCTCGATAAAATGGTTGCCAAGATCTGCAGAGCCGGACACAATCCTGTCATTTATTCCGTAAACGGAAAATTTGAATTCCTTAAGAGTCGTGGAATGGGGCTTGGTCTGGAAAGCGAGCATTATTTTGAAGATGTGCTCGAAGAAATTGAATTGCCGATCTCCGCAGAGAATCTTTTCATATTCTATTCAGATGGTCTTACAGAAGCAATGAATCATAGTCGTGAAGAGTTTGGTACTGACAAAGTTTTTGACATTGTGGCAAAGAACAGGCATCTGCCATGTATCACAATACAAAAGGAACTTATAGACTCGGTATCCGAATTCAGAGCCGGAGCGGAACAGAATGATGACATTACTCTGGTGGTTGCACGAATTTCCGGCAACAAATTCTCAAAGAATTAATCCTAAATTTTCCAAAAATATGATACCCCGATACTCCAGAAAAGTAATGACCGATATCTGGTCTGATGAGAACAAGTTCAGGATATGGCTTAAGATCGAAATACTTGCAACAGAAGCTCAGGTAAAGCTAGGCAATGTTCCGATAAAGGCATTGAAGAATATAAAGCGAAATGCGAAGTTCAACACGAAGAGAATTCTGAAAATAGAAGAGAAGGTCAAACATGATGTAATAGCATTTCTCACAAATGTCAATGAACACATAGGCATTGATTCCAGATTTATCCACATGGGAATGACAAGCTCCGATATAATAGATACCGGTTTGTCAGTTCAAATGAAAGAAGCAGGAGAGATAATTCTCTCTGACCTCATTGACCTTCGCAATCAACTCAAAGAAAAAGCAAAGAAATACAAATATCTGACAATGATCGGCAGGACTCATGGCGTTCATGCAGAACCAATAACTCTTGGTCTTAAGTTTGCTCTGTGGTTTGATGAAATTAACAGAAATATCGAAAGATGGAAAAGAGCAATAGAGACTATATCTGTCGGGCAGATCTCCGGAGCAGTAGGAACATATGAACATATATCTCCGGAAGTAGAGAAGTTTGTATGTAAGATGCTTGGACTGAAGACAACTAAAATTTCCACTCAGATCCTTCAAAGAGACAGGCATGCAGAATACATGGCCACTCTTGCTTTGATAGCATCTTCTATAGAAAAGTTTGCTACAGAGATAAGGCACCTTCAAAAAACAGAGACCTTAGAACTTGAAGAGGCCTTCACAAAAGGTCAGAAAGGATCTTCTGCAATGCCTCACAAGAAGAATCCAATAGCTTGCGAAAGATTAAGTGGGATGGCAAGAATTATCCGGGGCAATACTTTGGCTGCATTTGAGAATATAGCCTTGTGGCATGAAAGAGATATTAGTCATTCATCCGTTGAGAGGGTAATACTTCCTGATTCTACAGTATTGGTCGATTATGCTTTAAATCAGTTTACTAACATCGTTAAAAACATAGTCGTTAACAAAGATAACATAAAGCGTAATTTAGAGCTGACTACCGGACTTGTCTTTTCTCAAACACTCTTGCTTAAACTGATTGATAAGAAAATGAGACGGGAAGATGCCTATAAGATCGTTCAAAACGTGGCAATGAAGAGCTGGAAGAACCGGGAGAACTTCCGGGACCTCGTAAGTAATGACAAGGAAGTCAGTAAATATTTAACGGCTAAGGAATTGGAAAGCGTATTTGACTATACCAAATCATCCAAAAATGTAGATTACATTTTTAAACGAGTCGGTATTTGACACTCAACCACGCGCATAAGCTCTTCTGAGCTCAATTACTTTACCGATTACTTGAAATGGCTTGTCAATGATTGATTTGTATCTGGAATTGGAAGCTTCAAGATAAGCCCTGATCCTCTTGTTACGCAGAGTCTTTACAGTTGCTTCATCTTCAATTAATGCAATAACAATGTCACCATCTTCGGCTGCGTCTTGTTTTCTTACTATCACAATGTCCCCGTCATATATTCCCGAATCAATCATACTCTCCCCTTTTACTTTGAGAGCAAAATGAATGTGATGTCCGGACTTACCTTTTTCCATAGTAACATATCCCTGAATATTATCAGCGGCAATGATAGGCTCACCGGCGGCAACGTTGCCATATAATGGAATCAGCCTTGCACTGGATGCGGGCGATGATTTCTTGCTCAAGCCTACAACCCTGAATCCTCTTGCAATATCTTTCTTCCTCTCGAGATGTCCTTTTTGCTTCAAGGCATTCACATGATCTTGAATTGTGCCTATCGTTACTCCGAATTTCTTTGCAATCTCTTTCAGAGTCGGAGGAAATGAGTTATCGGCTGAATAGTCCGAAATGAAATTTAGGATCCTTTGCTGTTTGTCCGTTAGATTATCCATAAATAAATATGGTATATCTTTAGTTTTTATGCAAGTGATTTTTTCGTGAACGCAATAAATTTTGAAAGATATACGTACTCTACTTACCGGCAAGTTTCTTAAGAGTCCTGGGATCAAACAGCTTCAATACTCTGAGCAGCAGAAGATACCCAAGCGGAAAAACAATTTTCACATACCAGGAAAGATCAAACAATTTATTTGAATAGAAATATCCTGCATACACAACCATCATTATGCCAATGATCGCGAAGATCCTCTCCCACTCGTACTTAACGGGATAGAACTTATTTGAAACGAAGTAAATGCTGGCCATCATAACTACATAACTAAGTAGTGTTGCAACAGCAACGCCTTGAAGCCCGAGAACCGGATAGAGTAAAAATATTCCGGCTATGTTCAAAGCAGCTCCGATGAGTGCAATCAATGACAGATATGAAGTCTTTTTTTCGATATAAATGCCCGCCATAAAATTTATATACATTCCGTAGAACAAATAGGAAAACAATATTATTGGAACAATATCGAGTCCACCCCAATAGTCTTTCCCTATCAAATGAAATCCAAACGGAAGTTCGGCTTTGACAATATCCGTAATAAAAACAGAAAGGAGCAGCACAATGAAAGAACCGACGATCACAAATGCAGTAAGAACTTTTGCAAAAATTTCTTTAGCATTCTTTTCCTTTGCGTTATTAAGGAAGAACGGACGCCATGCATATTCGAACATAGACACAACAAGCATCATAAATATTCCGAGTTTGTAATTTGCCTGATAGATTCCAACTGTCTTATCATCCGACAAGACTTTTAGTATTGGCCTGTCAACTATCTGTATAATGTTAGAGGCTATTCCAACAGGGATATATGGCAGAGAGAATTTCAATAGGTCATTTACAAGTTGCTTGTTAAATGAGAATGTCCAATTGCCTGAGATTAAAGGAACAATCATGAGAAATGTGATAGCTGATGCCGCAAGATTGCTGATAAAAATTGCTTCTATCCCCATTTTGAAATAAGATATCAGTATGAAATTAAGCGAAACGTTCAGCACAATATTGATGATCTTGTATGTTGAAAACTTCAGCGCCCGATTGTTAAGTCTGAGATATGCAAAGGGTATCAATACAACTGAATCAAAGAAGAGTATTGCTGCCATGTAGCGAACGAGATATGAGTACTCCGCTTCAATCTGAAACAGATATGCAAACTGATCTGCAAAGACAAAGATCAAGGTTCCCAGCAACAGTGAATTGATTACATTTAGCAGATAGGGATTAGAGAAGTTTTCTTTGTCAGATCCGGTTTCCTTTTGTGAAGCGAATCTCATATAACCGGACTCAAGACCAATGGAGAAGAATACGTTCAGGATAGCAATGTACGAATAAAGCAGTGCTACCACGCCGTATTCGGCAGGCAGAAATTTGTTTGTATAATATGGTACGAGTACGAAGTTAAGAAATCTTCCTACTATGGTATTGACACCGTAGATCAGTGTATCTTTAGAAAGGCTCCTGATCTTATCAATCATGGCATAAATAAGAGAAGGTCATTTCACCGGGTGAAATAACCTTCTGTTCTTGAGAATGACCGGATTCTTAATAGTACTGTATCCTGACCTGACCTGAAGTGAGAAAATTCCGGTCCTTGTCATATACATATACATTATATCTTCCCGCTGAATAAAACGTGACTTCTTTCCAGAACCATGTCCACTCAGCATCAGAATCCTGATAAATTGTGTTGTCGTACTTCTCTTCTCCGGTAGGGTCAACTCTGTAAATATCATATATGACCTGAGTTGATCCGAGTCTGTAAGGCAATGTAATAAGCATTTTGAGACTTCCACCTTTCTGATCTATATTAAAGAGTGTACTTGGATTGATTGATTCTCCAGCGCCGGAAACATTTTCACAAAACTGTAATGATTGTGCGGCTAATTCACCGGTCTTTCCGAGTGCAAACGCAAGTACAACAACGGCCAGAGCAATTCTAAGTTTCATTGTTAAATTCAATATTTTGGAATTATTTCAACCAAACTGCTTGTAACAGTTCTGTTGTTTTGATCAAGAAGAAAGACTCTGAAGATACCGGGAGTATCAAAATTCATGTCGCTTTCTTCATTCTTCTGGAAGTAAATATACTTCATGCTTGGCTCAACGACAAATTTGAATTTTTTGTAATAGTCGAATGCACCGGTACTGCAGTTGTACTTGTCTAATTGTATTGAACAATCCCTGAGCCCTATTGCATCATCAGCTTTGACCATTACAGTAATGTACCCGGTTGTAAATCTGTCGCTCACACCGGTCTCACCGCTGGCACCATAATTCTCGCAAAAATAAAGTACCGGATATCTTTGCGCTTGAGCTTCTGAACTGAAAAAGAACATTACCCCCAAAATTGCAACCACCATCAAATGTTTCAAATATTTCATTCTTGTTTTTCGTTTATGTTTTGGATTTTTTTTTATTCAAATTCAATTCTTACTTTGCCTGATGCCACAGGTGTTCCGTCCTTCTTAAAAACGGTAACTTTGTAATCACCTGACTTGTAGAAAGTAACCTTATCAAAGAAGAAATAATCCTTCTCAGGTGAAACGTTATATGGCTGTGTATCAATTATTTCAGTACCACTCACAGTTTCTCTTTCAAGCCTTACATCAACTGAGCCAACACCTATAGGTTGCGCAGTCTTAAGCATAGCTGTAATGTATCCGCCCTTTGTTTTAATAAAGAACTTATCGCTCTTCCCAACTTCCTGACCGTCTGCTGTATATTCCTCGACAAAATACAATTGATTGCTTCCTGAAGAAGCGCTTGTATTACCTGAAGTCTCACTTTTGGTTGTCTCTTTCTTTGTCTCTTCTTTCTTCGTTTCTTCTTTGGTTACTTCTGTTTCCTTTTTGTTTCCACAGGCAACTATTAAACCAATGGAAATAAACATCGCGATGATGAATCCGGAAAATCCGTGAATGTTTTTCATAACTTTCCCTTTAATTATTGAAATGTTTTCAAATTATCTTTACGCGCCAAGATATTCAAGTAATAAATTCCAAGGAGATATCTATTGATTTCACAGAATGAGTCAACGCGCCTGATGAAATAAAATCAACTCCTTTGATTTTTTTGTATCTGGAAATGTTGTCCAGACTTATTCCTCCTGATACTTCTATCTCAAAATTACCATCACATATTTCCACCGCTCTCTTTACATCTTCGACCGGAAAGTTATCAAGCATCACTCTGTCTACTATCCCCTTTCCGCTTTCAGCAACTATGCCAAGCTCTTCAAGATCCTTTACTTCAATCTCAACCGGTACATTAATTTTATTCCCCAACTTCTTCAGCTTCTCCATTGTGTTAATTATGCCGCCGTTGGCTTCAATGTGGTTATCTTTGATGAGCATCATATCGTCAAGCCGCATTCTGTGATTGGCACCTCCTCCAATCAGTACTGCCGCCTTTTCAAACAGGCGCATGTTTGGTGTTGTTTTTCTTGTATCGATTAATCTGATATTGTCATTCGAAAGCTTACGTGTAAGTTCAGATGTAGCAGTGGCTACTCCGCTCATGCGCTGTATGATATTCAAAGCGAGTCTCTCTCCAAGTAAAATTTTTCTGGTGTTTCCGGTGATCTCTCCGATCACTTGCTTCTTTAAGATCTTCTCACCCTCTTTTACAAAAAACGTTACGCGGATCTTTTTGTCAATGATATGGAAAACTCTCCTGAAAATCTCGGCACCTGCCAGTATGCATGGTTCCTTTACCAGAACTTCAGCAATTGAATTCTTTACTCTTGGAATGAGAAGTTCTGAAGTGATATCACCCTTTCCTTTATCCTCTTCAATTGCTGATTCAATGAGGATGTCAGCTTTCTTAAAATCAAAGTCTTTGTAAAAATTCATTTTATTTTTTGAAGTTACTTATAAGCAGATTAACAAAATCCTGAGGAGGCCTTGTTGGTTTCATTTTTTGAAAGTTAATAAACGAGTGAACAGTGTATCCGGTTGTAATCATCTTGTCTTTAAGCATTACTACATAATCTATTCGGAACCTGACTTTGGGAATTTCCCTTATCTCAGTGCATATAGTCAACAGATCATCGTACTTTGCCGGGTAAACAAATTTTGCAAAAGCCTCAATAACTGGCAGTCCAACGTTTCTTTTTCAAGCTCGGTATATGGCATACCAAGATTTCTGAGCAAATCATTTCTGCCCGCTTCAAAGTATTCAAGATATCGCGCATTATTAACAACGCCCATCATGTCTGTATGAGCATAGAGAACGCGCAGTATTGTCTCTGATCTGATCAATCCTGATCAACAAATATCTTTCCGGGATTCATTATATTATTCGGATCCATTGAATTTTTGATTTTCTTCATCAGCTCCAATTCGTTTTTTCCCAACGCAATTGGCAGATAGCTTTTTTGAGAATACCCAATACCGTGTTCACCCGAAATTGTTCCTCCGAGCAAAACAGTCAGCTCAAAGATTTCCCTTATTGCCGTATCAAGATTTTTTTCCCAACTGGCAACGTCAAGCTTATCCTTTAAAATATTCACATGTACGTTACCATCACCTGCATGACCATAACAAATAGTTGTGATTCCAAAATTTGAAGAAATCTCTTTCACACCTCTGATGAGTTCCGGAATTCGTGCGCGGGGAACAACAGTATCTTCTTCCTTATATTCTGAGATCGACTTTACCGCTTCACCAATACATCTCCTGAGCGACCATAGTTCATTCATTTTCTGGTTGTCCTCGGCTAAGATAACATCATAAGCACCGTTCTCCATCACAATTTCTGCAATAGTTTCAATATCCTTGTCAAGAGTTTCCTCATAATTGCCGTCAACCTCAATAAGAAGCTGAGCATCTGCATCACCGTTCGGGAATTTCTTTCCCAGCTGATGTTCAGCTGCACGCATAGCCGAATTCTCCATAAGCTCCAGTGCTGAGGGAGTTATGCCTGACTGAAAGATCCTTGAGACTATAAGTTGAGTAAGATTATATCCCGAGACATTTTTCAATACTCTGCCCCCGGCATTTACAATCTCTCCAGTCGGAGAGACAAATTCTATTCCAAGAACATAGTCTTTTGTAACACCATACTTAACCGCTCTCGGACCACCGGAACATTCAGCCAGATTCCCTCCGAGAAAAGAGCTGCCTCGTGAAGCAGGATCAGGGGGATAATATAGTCCGACTTTTTCACACTCATCCTGAAACACTTGTGTTATTACCCCGGGTTCAACGATTGCCTGAAGATTCTCTTCGTCGATCTCAATAATTTTCTTAAAACGCTCCATTGAAATGCAGATACCGCCGTAAACAGGAAGGGCTCCACCAGACAGGCCGGTGCCCCCGCCTCTTGGTATAACCGGAATAAGAAGTTCATTTGCAAGTTTAACAATTGATGAGATCTCATGCGCCGTTGCTGGCTTAACGATTATATCAGGCTCAAAGGAAAGATTCTCTGTATAGTCTTTTGAATAAACAAATTTGGAATCGTTGTCCGTATAAACATTTTCCTTACCTACGATATCTGACAGCCTTAATGTTATAGAATCACTTATCTTGTTTTGCATTGGGCAAAATACCCATATGAGTTTGAATATTCAATTTCTTACAATTGCCTCAATGCTTTGAATTGAATTTGACTTGCTGAAAAGATCAAATGCTGTGAATTTTCGGGATTTAGACTTTCCCTTCGATCAGAATAAGTAGCGCTATCTCACAATCATAATGGAACTAAGCTAAAAATTGCCAATTAGCAAAGTTAAGTTGTTATTAAAAATTATAATTCGTAATTTTGTTCACAAATCACGAAAACAATATATGAAACTAAATCTTAACACTATGTTTGGAAACAAGTCGAAGGAACCTTCCTACACAGAAGAAGTTAAGACACCCGTAAGAACATCTGCACCGCAACAGGAAAAAATCCTCACTTTAATTAGTGATGGGTGCAAGTTTGAAGGTAATCTTTCTTCTCCATCAACTACTAAGATTGACGGTCACATTGTAGGAAACTTACGCGGCGAAAGCGGCATCATAATCGGAGAGAAAGGAATTGTTGAAGGAAACATCAACGCCGTAGACATTACCATCTCAGGAACAGTAAAGGGTAACATTAAGGCTCACAGGCTCGAGCTCAAGAGAACCTGTTCTTTGGAAGGTGATATATCGGTTGAAGAACTGGTTACAGAATCAGGTGCGAAATTCAATGGTTCATCAAAGATGGGTGAAGCAACTTCCAAGAGTAACATAATTGATATGAAAGATGCTGAGATTGAAATTCACTCAGACAATAAAACAAAGGATAAACCTGTTCTGAAGTTTCATTAATAACTTCGATACATCAGAACTTCAGTTTCATAAAGTTAAAAGGCACAGAACATAATATTCTGTGCCTTTATTATTTTAATTCGACTTGATCTTACTTCGCAGGCTTCAGCTCAAATTCTATTTCTCTTTCGCTTCCTCCTCTTAAGATTTTCATCTTCAGCATATCACCGTTTTCAAGATCGTTTATTACGAATATAAGATCTTGCTCATTTCTGATCTTTTCATTGTTTGCTTCTATTACAACATCTTCAGCCTTCAATCCTGCAATATCAGAAATGCCGCCCCGCTGTACCTCTGTAACAACTACTCCTATAGGTTTTTCAAGACCGAGGTACTTTGCAATTCTTTCATCAACAGCTTGTATTCTAAAACCTACATTGCAAGTTCTTTCAATCTTTCCCTTTGTTTTTATCTCATCCATAATCTTCTTCACTCTGTTTATGGAAATCGAAAATCCAACACCTATGCTTCCCGAATTGAATTGACCTCCCGTAAAGATTATAGTATTCATCCCTATCACATCACCTTCCGCATTTACCAGTGGACCGCCTGAGTTTCCTGTGTTGATAGATGCATCGGTTTGTATCATGTCTTTATAAACTCTGTTACCATCAGCATTAACTTTCATATCAGTTGCACTGACTACACCTACTGTTACAGTTGGCTTATCATTTATCTCAAACAATCCAAAGGGATTTCCGAGAGCAATCACCCATTCACCTATGATAACATCATCAGAGTTTCCCAGTCTTGCAAAATCCAGATTGTCCTTTTCAATTTTCAGCACTGCAACATCCGAATTCCTGTCCGAGCCGATAAGCTTTGCTTCAACAGTTTCTCCGCTGGTTAGTGTCACGGAAATTTTAGTTGCATTTCCGGCAACGTGATCATTTGTCAGTATATAGCCATCTGAGCTGACAATGAATCCGGAGCCAAGGCCCTTTACCACCTGCTTCTGCGGAGGTCTGTTTCCAAAAAACTGCTTGAAGAAAGGGTCATTATCGAAAAAAGAAAATGGATCTTGATATTCCCTTACTTCTTCTACATTAATTCCGACTATAGCCGGTGAGATTCTCTTCACAGTTCTGGTAATTGCATTCTCTCTTGAATCCGTTATGTCCTTGTTGACATCTTCGCCTGCGGCCTGTGTACTCTTGGCAATATTGCCGCTTGTATCACTGTTGTCGCCAGAGAAAAAATATTTTCCTATTGCTATGCCGGCAGCAAGCAACAAAAATAAAGCCAACGCAATGAGAACATTCTTGAGCATGTTTGAATTTGTGTCTCTTTGTTTTATTGCAGGATTAGTTTCTGAAATACTGTTTAACATGTTTTACTTTACTGTTATTTATTTCTTAAGATTTTTCTTAACCTTTTTATATATCGCATCACTGTCAATTTCGAATTTCTTCATAAGTTCAGATGCAATAATACCACTTTCACCAAAGCGATCATTGATTGCCACGAAGTCCATTTTTGTTGGATGATTGATAGCAAGTACTTCAGCAACCGCACCAAAGAGACCGCAAGTCCACTGATGATCCTCACATGTAATAACAAGTCCGGTTTCCTTCGCACCTTTGATAATCGTTTCCTTGTCAATAGGTTTTACAGTATGCATGTTTATAACTCTTGCTCCAATACCTTCCTTACTCAGTCTCTCTGAAGCTACAATTGCTTCCCAGACAAGGAGACCGTTCGCTATAAGCGTGACATCATTTCCATCAATCAATGTATCAGCTTTGCCGAACTCAAACGGCGCGTTCATGTCAGTGAAGTTTGGTGATTTCTCTCTATAGAATCTTACATAAAACGGACCGTAAGTATTTATTGCAAGTCTTACGGCACGATATGTCTGATTGTAATCGCATGGTGTGATAACATTCATACCGGGAAGTATTCTCATTATGCCCACATCTTCAAATGATTGATGAGTTGCTCCGTCGGGACCAACTGTTATTCCGCAATGTGATGCGCAGATTTTGACATTCATATCACTATAGGCAAGTGACTGCCTGATTTGATCGAACGGTCTGCCGGTTGCAAATTCTCCGTACGTAGATGCAATCGGAATTTTTCCTGCAAGAGCAAGTCCAGCCGCTGTTCCAATCATATCCTGCTCGGCAACTCCAACAGAAATGAACCTGTCGGGATATGCATCCCTGAAAAAATTTGTCTTGACTGAACCTGTAACATCTCCACCGAGAACAACCAAGTCCTTATTTATTTTTCCCTCGTCAACAAGGGCATCAGCAAATCCCTGCCTTGTTTCCTTTAATTCCGGATCTTCCAGATTGAATATCATAATTGAGTTTTATTTTTGGCAAAATACTTTTTGCGGAATAGGTTTTCAATGTATTATGTTGGCGAGGAGTGATTTTCACAAAATTGTTTCATCTGAAAAAATGCCGGAACATCTTAAGTCACAAATTAGATGTTCCGGCTGAAATATATAGATACACAAAATGTGAAACCCAACTACAAGTTCTATTCGGCTAATGAGATGCTGAAATCAGTCCTGCTGAAATTGGTATCCTTGCAGTAATATATCTGAGCACATTGCCATCCACCATGATCATGTCAGAGGAATCCACTATTTCATCACCATTTAGATCCGTTTTTGAAAATCCCAAGAGGTATTCGTGAGCATCATTACTCACGATTGATGCATCTGTAATATCAATTTGCCTGTCCTCATTAACATCACCGCTGTAAATATGTGCCTTTCCGTTTATAAGCTTCATGTTGTTTCCGTAAGCCTGCATGGTATCGCGGGTAAAATCATAGTACAATGCCGAATTGTCGAAGTTAAGAATAGTATCTTTACTCCAGGTCTCAATTGAGTTGCGATGCTTCACGGATAGGAAATAACCTATTGATGCATCAGCCAGTGTAAAGATTGCAGAGGTATTGCCTTCAGGTGTAAGGATTGCCTTAACCGACTCAATTATTTCTGAAGGTGATTGATAGTCATGTATTCCAATCATAACTGTATCGCTTCTTTGAACATAACCTTCCAGAAGTAAATTTGCAGACAGCACAGAACATTTTGAATTCAGCTTCTCAGGATCAGGACCGATTTCTAATGCCATATCAGATTGAAAAAGCTGTCCCGCGTCAGAATATCTGCCTTCAATTTTTTTCCGGTAAATGAGATTCTGTTCATGTGAAGCAATACCTATAAAACAATTGTTTTCATTACCGGATTTAAATTGGTTCTTCAAAGTTGTTCCTGAGTTTGTTGCATTGTACTGAAACAGTATCTCGCCATTCTGATTTTCGGCGTGAAGCAGTCCAATTGCTGTCTGGAACGAAGCATAAGACAAAGAATCTCCGCCCTTAACATGCATTCTTTCAAAAGTGACAAGCAAAATATTTCCAGAGATCTTGTAAGAGATGTTGCTACCACTTTGACCGGCTGTATTGTCAAAGTCCATCCAAAGCGGAGCTATGAAATCTGAGGACTCTGATGGAAACAGGGCGCTGTCGTTCGGTTCATTTGCATATAACTGTTGACAATCCTTAAAAGCAATTATCCCGTTTAGCGATATATACAACGAATCATATGATCTGTCAAAAAATCGTATATCCTTGCCGGGAAGAAGAAAATCACCAAGGGCAAAATATCCGTTGTCAGTATCTCCTCTTAAAAGTCCGTGTGAAACATCCAAACCATTCTTTAATAATTGAAAACTTCCCGTCGTGTCTTTCCAGCAATATTCGGGGCTTATGCTCTGAGGCTGATTGCAAAATTCGGACGAAGCATAATAATATCCGCCATCACCCGTTCCAGAACTGTATTGTCTTATTGAGAATGATCCGGAAAGCGTATCATTGAATCTATTCTGATCACTTACTAATCCCGAATAAATTCTGACTTCATATTCGCCCGGCTGATCAACTGCGATAGATGCAAACGATAATTCTTTTGTCTCACCTGCGGCGATGACTGTATTAACAGTTCGCACAAAACTGACCGGACCTTCTATACTGCATGTAATCGTGAACTCATTTGTTTGACCGTTCACGCCGGTATTTCGGATCACCGCTCCAGGGCTAATTGAATCTACTGAACATAAACCCACAACATCCCTCGGTGAAAGTATTTCGGAAATTGAAATGTCATTTTGCAAAATGTTTCCGACTTTGACATCGTCTATCCTAAGAATGTCACCATTTACATTGATGTGCTTGAAGCCTAGCCAGACAGTATCACCGGCAAACTGATTGAGACTGATCGCATATCTGCTGTACATTTGATGAGGAGGATAGTTGAGTCCGTCTCTTACCGTAAAAAGAAGTGTGTTCATTGATGCGGGTAGAGAGTCTGCAGTTGATGCATATATCTTCAGAGTATCATTATAGACTCTGTAAAATGTCTGACGGAGAAAAAATACCAGTGAATCATCTTGCGTAGGAACTATTCTCTTTGACACCAGAAATGAGTTTCCAAAAGTAGTATCAAACTCACTTACCGCGCAGCCTTCGCCCGACCTGCTGTATTTTTCCGACTTCATCCATTGACTGCCTAAACCCTGAATGTCGAAAATGCTCCAACCTTCCGGAGGGAATTCATTACCTGAAAAACTTTCTTCAATCTTCAGTTGCGCATTTGAAGATGTGTAAAACATGATTGATGCAAATACAAAAAACATAAACCTCAAGAATTCCCTGTAAGAGAAGTTCATAATCTCTCCCGATTAATTGAAAAATTTTTGCTTGTCGTTTTGGGGAAAATTCTTTTGGGGTATTGCCGCTTAGAGTAACGGCGGAGAATGAAGCTGAGTGAGCTTGGGGTGTTGTGTTGCTCGTCAAAAGAATGCTTTTGTGAAGCAGAAGCATTCCCGGTGTTCCAAGAACCGGCAAGTACCTTTCTCTTATCCTACCGGTTCTGTTTCAGAAAATTAAAGAATAACTTTATGGTACGATTTTAGTTACAAAGTTTGAGGCATTGTTATCAACTATTGAAACATCAGATCCGTCTACAATGTAATCTCCGTTAAGATCAGTCACTGAATTTCCGGAAACAAAATTGGATGCATCATTGTCAGTTATACCGGCATCACTTCCGTCAATAGCGCCATCCTGATTCACGTCACCGCTAAACAACGCAAAACGCACTGGACTGAAATCAGCAGGTGCCAAATTGCTTCCAAATGCCTGGGCAGCTGAGCCTGTGAAATTGTATGTCTCAAGAGTCATAGGATCGTAATTCTCGCCTCCTGATTTGCTCCAAGTCTCAAGCGAATTTTTGTGTTTCAAAGAAATGTAATATTCACCGGCGGGAGCATAATTCATTTTAAAATTTCCGGTCAGCGAAACTGTGTCAATAGTTGACTTAGATGAATCAACAATTTCATATGGCGATTTTGCATTTCTTAAATACACTGTTACAGTATCTTTTCTATTATGACAATTTGTTGTTGAATTATACAGCCCTTCAATTGCCAAAGTTACATTGAAATGAGTCTTGAGTACATACAACCCGGTCTGACGATCGGATGCAACGATCTTTCCTGACGGGAACATGTACACTCCCCAGCAGCCGTTGTATGAGCTTGAATTGTTTGCCGGATATGAATCATACCATGCAACTTCTGTGGGCAGCGCAGGATTTGATATGTCCACCATTCTGATCCCTGCCGAGTAATGTGCTACGAGCGCATAGTTCCCGTAAATTTCAACATTGTGAACTATGGAACTTGTGATGCCGGTCGGCTGCCAGTTTGTAACATAAGTGATGTTTCCCAGATCATTTACATTCCAGATCTTCATGAGTCTTGGTGAAGCTCCAATCTCATCCGTAACCAGCAAGTAGTTTCCATCAGGTGTAAGAGCAGTATTGTGCGGTCCTGAATTCGGCAGATTCTGAAATGAAGTTATTTGTCTTAGTGAATCTTTGTTTGTAGCGTTGATAATACTTACACTGGAGTTGTTTATGTTTGCAGTATAAATAGTATCATTAACAACCCTGCAATCATGCACATAACTTGTATTGAAGCCGCCTCTCTTTACAGGGTTCTCCGGGTCAACACTTATATCAAGGACTGTCACTCCCCTTCCAAACGTTGAATTGCAGCCATTGAGATACAGGTACGGACCCGATTGTGAAATTGAATGACTTGATGTGTGTCCCGCAGGAACATATTTCTTTACATATCTAACTGAATCCGGAAGGTACTGAAGATCAACAATCTGAACTCCGCTGTTTGCCACTTCCGAAACTATATAAGCATAGTGAGAGTATGTTTTCATTTCTCTCCATTGGTTACTTGATGAGGACTGATTGGTTGTTGGTACAAAATCAACTTCAGTAATATTTAAGGGATCTGTAATATCTACAAAAGACGTTCCGTCATAAGAACCAAGTATGGCGTATTCCCTGCCGTCAGGGGCTTTGTATCCCCAGACTGCCGCATAGGGTCCCAGCGCTGAATGAGAATTTATGTTTGACAAAAGATACATATTTCTGTTTGCAAGTTGTGAATTGATGCTGCTTGCACAAATTGACATAGCTAATACAAGTAGTAATACTTTCATGAAGTTTAACAACTTATTTGTGAATGTCTGTAGTTTAGTATTCGAGTTTAAATTACAGTGTGATTACATTTGACACAGTTGTTTCTCTGCTTTGGGGTAGGGCTCAAAGCGCCCTGCAGTCGGAAAAAATCTGATTGTAAATTTGGAGTCCGGCAATATATAGAATTCCGCACAAACAATCGCAATAGTTTTTTATGTAAATCGTAAAAAAGTTTTTTGACATGAAAATCTTTCAAACATCTAAACTAAACATGAATCAATTGTTACCAAAAGTGTGAAAATATTTCAGACAGCTTCATTCATAAAGAAAGAAGTGCAAGGATCTTTTCTGCGATTTGTTCATTTGCTGTTTTGTTGTCTTCTTCTCGTACATTATTGACATCTATCCAAATCAAATCGCGTTCCTTTCTAAGCCATGTTAATTGTCTTTTAGCAAATCTGCGGGAGTTCTGCTGAATCAAAGATACTGTCTCATCAAAACCTGACTTGCCTTCAAGATACATCATTACTTCCTTTATACCTACGGAGTTCACGGAATTATGAGTAGTGTAATGATAATTTTCATGCATCAATTTTCTTACTTCATCCACAAGTCCCCTTTCCAGCATTCCTAACACTCGTGAATTTATTCTCTCATAAAGCACATCTCTCGGATAATCAATTGCAAACTTTACTGTTTCGAAATCCGGTATTTCATTCACCTTTTGAATTTCCGAAAACTTTCTGCCTGTGATGTAGAAAACTTCAAGCGCCCGGAATACCCTTCTTGAAAAATTAGCCGAAGTCTTAGATGCTGATTCCGGATCAACATGAAGAAGCAGTTCGTAAAGATGCTCACGTCCTTTTTCTGCAAGAAGACTGTTGAGCTCTTTTCTGATTTCCAGGAGATTTGATCTCTTCACGATAGAAGCCATCCGTAAGAGCTCGCAAGTATAAACCGCTTCCTCCTGCAATGATGGGCACGATTCCTTTTGAGAAACACTCTTCAATGATGTCCCGGGATCCCTTTGCAAATTCACCGGCACTAAATTCTTCATCAGGTTTCAGTATCGAGATAAAATGATGAACTACTGATGCAAGCTGATCTCCGGATGGCTGCGCTGTTGCAATCGCCATACTTTTGTAAACCTGCCTTGAGTCAGCAGAAATTATTTCTCCTCCGAGTCTCTGTGCAAGTATAAATGCAACATCTGTCTTGCCGGAAGCAGTTGGTCCCATAACAGCAATTGCTGTCCTGTTCAAATTTTTCTTCAAACTTGTTGTCATGATTTTTGTTCATTTATAACTTATTACCAAACTTCCGCATTTTCAACTGCATTTATTGCCATTTCATTCTAAATTTTTCTCCGAGGATATTAAGAAGAAAGTACAGAGTCAGTGGCTTTGGAATTGAAATTCCACTGCTTCGTGACTAAGTTATTTTAAACTAATTCACTATCATCATGAAGATCCGTTATACTATTTCAACAATCGCTGTGCTGCTGTTTCTGGTAACGCTTTACAGTAATCTTATGGCATTTATGGACGGCATTGTTGGCTTCACCAAGAAGAATGGGGAAAGTATTGGCTGTGTTTGCCATAACCTCGATCCAAATGATTCCGTTTCTGTAAGAATAATCGGCCCGAGTTCAGTCAGGCAAAATGACACAGCTACTTATATTCTTGCTATAGCCAATGGACCCGCTATTGCCGGAGGGTGTGATATTGCAACCAGCAGAGGAAGCGTCATAACAACTCCGCTTGATACGTTCCTGAGAAGAGCTGAGCAGTTTCCGGGAGCCGGCTTTGAATTAACTCATAAAGAACCCAAGCCATTTAACGGAGACACACTGAAATTTATATTCAGATATATTGCTCCATCTGCTCCGAACACTATAGACACAATCTTCGCAAATGGAAATTCTACAAATAATGATCTTGGTTCTGATAATGATAAGTGGAATTTTGCAGCAAACTTTCTGGTCTCCATTACGACTACCGGAGTCAGCAGCAATAGTTCAGTTATCGCAGAAGACTTTGTATTAGAGCAGAATTATCCAAATCCATTCAACCCTGAGACTAAGATCAACTTTTCGCTTTCTAAATCAGGCAATGTAAGTCTTAAAGTTTATGATGCCACAGGAAAGACAGTTGCCAATCTTATCAATAATGAGTTCCGCGGAGCGGGTGATTTTGAAATGAATTTCAACTCTGCAAATTACGGATTGAACAGCGGTGTTTATTTCTATGAACTTCGAACTAAGCAAGGATCTGCTGTCAGGAAAATGTTGATTGTAAAGTAATTCTGCATATCACTTAATTAATAAAAGCCGGAGATATTTCTTCGGCTTTTTGTTTGATAAATCGCTTCTAGTATCTTTCAACTTTAAGCGATATTGAGTAAATTGCCTCACCCAATAAACTTTACTGAATGCTCAGGCCAATACTCTTTAGTATAATCTTTCTAGGTGCAATAGGTTTATTCCTGTATTCTGTCAGGAATTTCATTTCGTATCTCAAACTTGCAAAACCTGAAGACCGATCCGGCAACATACCACAAAGGCTCTCAAATACAATTAACATTGCATTTCTTCAGACAAAACTCTTAAGAAGTAAGCTTGCAGGCATTCTGCATCTGTGCATTTATTGGGGCTTTGTAGTATTGCTTTTCGTTGTTGTGGAATCAATAATAGAGGGATTCTTTGAGGGTTTCTCGTTTGCTTTCCTTGGACCGTTTTACAGTGTGTTGACTTTCCTTCAGGATTTCTTCGGAGCACTGGTGCTTGTTACTGTTTTGTTTTCTCTTGTCAGAAGATATATTGGCACTCCGGAAAGATTAAGAGTTGACACTTCATCGAGAAAGGATGCAAGTTTTATACTTGTTATGATAGCACTTGTAATGGTCACTATGTTCGGCATGAGTGTGGAGAAGATTCTTCTTGGGCAATCACAAGGCTACAGACCGGTTTCCGAATTTATAGCAGGCTTCTTCAGTGGCGGTTCGCATGCAATGTATGAAGTTTTTTTCTGGGCACACATATTAATTGTGTTTGCGTTTTTAAATTATCTTCCATATTCAAAGCATTTCCACGTATTGTCTTCAGTCATAAACACTTTTCTTTCCAATTTCAGAATTCCCTATCAGGGTATTACTCTCAAGCCAATTAACTTTGAAGACGAGTCAATCACTCAATACGGGGCAAAAGATTTTACAGACCTGACGTGGAAAAATATACTTGACGGATATACATGCACCGAATGCGGCAGGTGCACTTCGGTTTGCCCTGCAAATATAACGGGCAAACTTCTTAACCCGAAACTCATCGTTACAAAGATACGAAAGAGAACGATGAATGCTGGACCGGCAATGGTAGAAAAAGAAGAGGGAGTTTCCGAACTTCAAAAGAATCTTGTCTCTGACTACATAACACCGCAGGAATTATGGGCATGTACGACATGTATGGCATGTGTACAGGAATGTCCAGTGATGATTGACCACATAACACCGATAGTTGATATGAGAAGGAATCTTGTAATGATGGAATCAGATTTTCCGCCGGAGATGAATACTGTTTTCAGAAATATGGAAAACAATGAATCACCATGGGCATTCTCTGCTGCGCAAAGAAATGACTGGATCGATGAACTTCAGGATGAACTCAGTAAAGAAGGATCACCTGACTGTCTCAAAAAAGTTTCGAGCATGGGTTCTGCAGATGAACTTGATGTTGTGTTCTGGTCGGGCTGTGCAGGAGCATTCGACAAAAGATACAGAAATGTCACAAAGTCATTTGCTAAATTGCTCAACAAAGCGGGTGTCAAATATGGTGTTCTCGGCAGTGAAGAGAAATGCACCGGCGATCCCGCAAGAAGACTAGGCAATGAATTTCTTGCGGCTTCACTAATTCAACAGAATGTTGAGACATTAAAGAAA
Source organism: Ignavibacteria bacterium (assembly GCA_016704345.1). Classification (GTDB taxonomy): domain Bacteria; phylum Bacteroidota; class Ignavibacteria; order Tepidaquicellales; family Tepidaquicellaceae; genus JADJAH01. Next base: position 59,261 of record JADJAH010000019.1, read on the forward strand.
TATAATGTAAAGAAAGTTGTAACTGCGTGCCCTCACTGCATGAATACTTTAAAGAACGAATATTCAGCTTTCGGAATAGAGCTCGAAGTGACTCATCATACTGAATTTATTGAGAATCTTCTCAAAGAGAAAAAGCTTATACCAACAAAGAAGCTTGATGAGAAAGTTACGTTCCATGATTCATGCTATCTTGGAAGATATAATGACGTTTATTCTTCTCCGCGAAATTCTTTAAAATCTGTTCCGGGAATTGATATGGTAGAGATGAAAAGATCAGGTGACAGAGGCCTCTGTTGCGGAGCAGGCGGCGGAAGAATGTTTCTGGAGGAGACCGAAGGCAAGAGAGTTAACATTGAAAGAACTGAAGAAGCCTTGGGAACAGGCGCAAAGACAATTGCATCTGCATGTCCGTTTTGCATGACTATGCTGACGGATGGAATCAAGGAAAAGGAAAAATCAGATGAAGTGAAAGTTAAGGATGTTGCAGAAATAGTGCTTGAAAGTTTGTAATACAAAATTCAAATCGATTTTTAACAAATAAAAATAAATTCAAGGAGAAGAAACAAAATGTCTTACTTTTTCACATCGGAATCGGTTAGCGAAGGACATCCGGATAAGATTTGCGATCAGATTTCTGACGCTGTGCTTGATGATATACTTGCAAATGATCCTGATGCAAGAGTAGCCTGTGAAACATTCTGCGCTACAGGACTGGTTCTTGTTGGCGGAGAAATTACCACACATCACTTTGTTGACGTTCAGAAACTTGTAAGAAGTGTTGTAGAGGAAATTGGATATACAAAAGGAGAATACAGATTTGATCATCACTCCATTAATGTATTGTCTGCAATTAATAAACAATCTCACGACATAGCTGTTGGAGTAGACAAAGGCGGTGCGGGAGATCAGGGAATGATGTTTGGATATGCGACAAACGAAACGAAGGAATACATGCCGCTTCCGCTTGTACTTGCTCATGCATTAGTTAAAGAGCTTGCTCAGATCAGAAAAAAGAAACTGGAGCTCATGCCATATCTCAGGCCTGATTCTAAATCACAGGTGACTGTTGAGTATGATGAAAACGGAAAGCCAAAGAGAATAGATGCGATCGTAGTTTCCACTCAACATGATCACGGAGTTAAGCAGACAAAGATCAAACAAGATATCAGAGAATATCTGATTGATAGAGTTATCCCGGCACACTTAGTTGACAAGAAGACAAAGATTCATGTAAACCCTACAGGAATATTTGAGATCGGCGGACCTCACGGTGATACGGGACTTACGGGAAGAAAGATTATTGTTGATACTTATGGCGGCAAAGCACCGCACGGCGGAGGTGCATTCTCCGGAAAAGATCCTTCAAAGGTTGACAGAAGCGCGGCTTATGCAGCAAGGCATATTGCGAAGAATGTTGTTGCAGCGAAACTTGCAGATGAATGTCTCATCCAGGTTTCTTATGCAATCGGTGTGAAGGAGCCCATCTCTGTCTATGTAAATACAAACGGAACAGGTAAGATCCCGGATTCAAAACTCTCTGAAATTATCAGGAAAGAAATCGACCTGACTCCTCAGGGTATTATCAAGAGGCTGGATCTTAAAAAACCTATTTACAGGAAGACGGCTGCTTACGGCCACTTCGGACGCAATGAGAAAGGCTTCACTTGGGAAGAAACAAACCTTGTTGCAACACTTGTTAAGGCTGTAAAATAATATTATCGGAATGGTCTGAATGAATGCTTTTATCATCGGCTTCTTTCATCCTTTCAGATGCGCAGGCTTGTTTTTAAAACATCCGAAGCTCATACTTTATTCAATTGTCCCTATGGTGATCAACCTGATCATCTATGGGACAATTTTCTTTTTTGTTTATGATTGGATAACCGGCATGGCAGGAAATCTTGAAGTTCTCACTAAACAAGAGAACATCATGCTGGAGATTCTGAGAATTCTGGTTCAGGTGGTTTCATTCCTCTTTGTTCTTCTTGTTTGTTACTTTTTGTTCATCATTTTTGGAGGGATTGTTTCTGCACCGTTCAATGAGTTTATTTCAAAGTATGTCGAAGAAAGAATTTTCGGGATAAGAAATGTAGTTGAGATTCCATTTGCAAAAGAAGTTCTCGTCAGCATTAGAGAAGAATCAAAGAAATTGCTTTTTTATTTTTCCGTTGTCATTCCTCTTTTTGTTGTCAATTTTATTCCAATGATTGGAAGCGTCATTTCTATTGGGGTAGGGACACCGTTTTCTGCATACTATAACGCTCTAGATTTCATGGATTATCCTATGACAAGAAACGGCGCCGTATTCAAACAGAAGCTTGGAATACTAAACAAGAAACTGCCGCTTACAATGGGTTTCGGTACTATCGCGTTTATCATGACTTTTCTGCCCGTTGTTAATGTCATCATGACGCCACTGCTCGTTGTTGCCGGAACAAGTTTGTTCTATAAAAACAATTACAACACACCAAGTGTCTTACAAAAATAATTTCAAATTAAGTGATGAGATCTCCTGAAGTAAATCTGCAACTAGCATCGGAGCATGGACTCCTGGAATCGGAATACGAAAAGATTCTGAATATACTCGGCAGAACCCCTACTTATACGGAACTCGGGATCTTCTCTGTAATGTGGAGCGAACATTGTTCATACAAAAATTCCATTCTTGAGCTGAAAAAACTTCCGCGTTCGGGCGGAAGATTGCTAGTTGGAGCGGGTGAAGAGAATGCCGGTCTTGTAGATATAGGCGACGGTCTTGCAGTTGCTTTTAAGATCGAATCGCACAATCACCCTTCAGCAGTTGAGCCGTATCAGGGCGCTGCTACGGGGGTAGGAGGAATACTTCGGGATATATTTACAATGGGTGCGCGTCCGGTGGCGGCATTAAACTCCCTTCGCTTCGGACTTATTGAAAGCGGCAATGAGATTACAGATCAACGTTCAAAATTTCTTTTCCGTAATGTTGTAAAAGGTATCGGGGGATATGGAAACTGTTTCGGTGTTCCGACAATAGGCGGAGAGGTTTACTTCGATGATTGCTATCATGATAATCCGTTGGTCAATGCAATGGCTGTAGGAATTGTTAAGCATGGAGAGACTGCAACGGCAACGGCTTCCGGTACAGGCAATCCTGTTTTCATAGTTGGTTCTTCAACAGGGAAAGACGGCATTCATGGAGCTACCTTTGCTTCAGAAGAAATATCAGAAGAGTCAGAATCCAAAAGACCAAATGTTCAGGTGGGTGATCCCTTCACGGAAAAACTCTTGCTTGAGGCAACGCTTGAAGCAATCAGTGCCGGGATCGTTGAAGGCATACAGGATATGGGAGCAGCAGGTATTACATGTTCCACAAGCGAAATGAGCGCGAAGGGAAATTGTGGAATGAAGATCGATCTTAACAAGGTTCCCCTAAGAGATAAGAACATGACTGCCTATGAAATTATGCTTTCTGAATCACAAGAAAGAATGCTGGTTGTTGTAAAGAGAGGTAATGAAGATAAAGCCATAGATATCTTTGAGAAGTGGGACCTGAATTGTGTCAAGATCGGAGAAGTGATTGATGAACCGAACATTAGAATTTTTCACAACGATGAGGAAGTTGCAAACATACCTGCCTATGAACTTGTGCTTGGAGGAGGTGCTCCTGTTTATATAAGAGACAAAAAGGAGCCTGATTACATTTCGGATAAAAGAGCCTTTGATTTTGCAACTATAAAGGAGCCATCAGATCACAACGAAACTCTGCTTAGATTATTGTCATCATCAAATATTGCAAGCAAGAAATGGGTTTACACACAATACGATTCGCAGGTTGGTACTAACACATCGATACTTCCCGGAGGAGATGCTTCTGTTATAAGACTTAAGGGCACAAATAAAGCGCTTGCCATGAAAGTCGACTGTAATTCAAAATACGTTTATCTTAATCCTCACAGAGGCGGTATGATTGCCGTCTGTGAAAGCGCAAGGAATGTCGCCTGCACGGGCGCAACTCCCCTGGCAATCACAAACTGTCTTAACTTTGGCAACCCCTATAATCCCGAAGTCTATTTTCAGTTTTCAGAAGCGGTAAGAGGAATAGGCGATGCCTGTAAGATACTTGAAACACCGGTTACAGGAGGAAATGTCAGTTTTTATAACCAGTCAAAAGACTATGCAGTTTACCCAACACCAACAATAGGAATGATTGGCTTGCTGGAAGATGCAGATCATTCCATCACTTCTTATTTCAAGAATGCAGGAGATACTGTGATATTAATCGGAGTGTTGAAGAATTATCCCGGAGGCAGCGAATATCTCAGCCGCATACATGGACTGGTTGAAGGCGATGCACCGGAAATTGATCCTGTTACAGAAAAGGTATTGATAGACATTTTGGTTGATTTAGCCGGTAAAAAGTTAATAAGATCTGCTCATGACATCTCAGACGGCGGAATTGCCGTAGCGTTGGCGGAATGTTGTTTTACAGGCAATGGCAGTAATATAGGATGCGAGATCAATTTGGAAGATGACGGATCCAGAGCTGATTTTCTGCTATTCTCGGAATCTCAAGGATGCGCAATTGTTTCGGCCGAAGAAGGCAGGGTTGCCGATGTAATGAAGATATGCAGTGACTTTGGGCTGAATGCAAGTACTATAGGAAAAACCGTAGAAGACAAATTCATGATAAACAACTTCATAAACACGAATGTCTTAGAAATGGATGTTGCATATCATTCGGCAATTGAAAGGATCATGGAGAATCAAAACCAAAGTGTTTAACAAAGTCATAGTTATTTTGCTTTAAAAGATAACCTCAATTAACTATATTTGCCAACTAAATTTAAACTTAAGGAGACTAGATAAATGACACGTACAGAAATTGAAACAAGAGTAAGACAAGCAGTTATAGAAAAGCTTGGTATTGAAGAATCAAAAGTAACTAACGAAGCTTCATTTATAAATGATCTCGGTGCTGATTCACTTGATACTGTTGAGCTTGTTATGAAATTTGAAGAAGAATTTGATATTAAGATTCCGGATGAAGATTCAGAAAAGATCATGAAAGTCGGAGATGCAATTAATTACATTGCAGACAAAGTTGGTTCCAAATAATCATTCCAATATTTTCCCATCTATTTCTTAAATGAGAAGAAGAGTAGTTGTAACGGGGCTGGGAGTAGTTAGCCCGATAGGTTTGAATGTTCCCGAATTCTGGACGAATCTTGTAGCCGGCAAGAGCGGTGTGGATTATATTACATATTTCGACACAAGTGCTTTTGACACTAAATTTGCCGCCGAACTAAAGGGATTCGATCCTCTGAATTATATGGACAGAAAACTTTCCCAGAGAGTAGATCCGTTCACACAATATGCTTTAGCTTCAGCACAGGAGGCCGTTGAAGATTCAGGAATAGATTTTGAGAAAGTTAACCGGGAAAAAATTGGCGTTGTTTATGGATCCGGTATCGGAGGCATGTGGACATATCACAATCAGCAAAACAATCTATATAAGAGAGACGGCAATCCTGACAGGATAAGTCCGTTTTTCATTCCCATGCTTATTGCCGATATTGCCGCCGGAAGAATATCAATGAAGTATGGACTGAAGGGTCCTAACTATGCAACAATTTCAGCGTGTACAACCTCCGCTCACTCAATTGCTGATTCAGTAATGCTCATCGAAAGAGGCGATGCAGACGTAATGGTAACCGGTGGTTCTGAAGCCGTTATCTGTCCTATGGGTGTAGCCGGTTTCAATTCAATGAAAGCACTATCCACAAGAAATGACGCTCCGCAGAAAGCATCCAGACCGTTCGAGAAGAACCGTGACGGTTTTGTTATGGGCGAAGGCGGCGCGGCTCTAATACTTGAGGAATTGAATTTTGCAAAAGACCGAGGTGCGAAAATTTATGGTGAGATAACCGGTTTCGGATTGACTGCAGATGCCTTCCATATTACAGAACCGGCTCCGGAAGGTGAAGGCGTTGGAAGAGCAATCAAGCTTGCGATAGAAAACTCCGGACTTACGGTTAATGACATTGATGTTATTAATGCTCATGGAACATCAACGCATTATAATGACAAAAACGAATCCCTTGCAATAAAAAATGTATTTGGAGAAAGTGCATACAAAGTTCCAGTTCATTCTATTAAATCAATGATAGGACACCTGCTCGGCGCTGCTGGTGCAATTGAGGCGATTTCGTCGATATTAACTATCCGTGACGGAATCATCCCCCCAACAATCAATTATGAAGAGAAAGACCCCGAATGCGACCTGAATTATGTTATTAACAATTCTCTCAAGAAAGATGTTAAAACAGTTTTGTCAGAGAATTCAGGATTTGGCGGCCACAACACAGCCTTAGTTTTTAAAAAATTTGAAGAGTAATATCATTTAAGGCACCTCTAAAAATCACATGCTCGAAAAGCTCAAAAGAAGGCTTCGCAAACTAATTCCTTTTCGAAAGGAATCCAAAACGGAAATCTTGTCAGATGACAAGACTCAATTCCATTTTGATTTCAATGATTTTCAGCAGTCAATTCATTACAAAATAATTGACAGAAGTTATTTCATAACTGCACTGACTCACAGATCATTTCTAAAGATCAAAAATAGTTCACAAAGCATTGGCATTATTTCAAATGAGCGCCTTGAATTTCTTGGTGATGCAGTTCTTGACCTTGTGGTTGCAGAGTATCTGTATAAGAATTTCCCACTGAATGAAGAAGGAGATCTCACAAAGTTCAGATCCATTCTTGTAAACAAAAAGTTTCTCGCCGAACGTGCTAAGAATCTCGGACTTCAGAATTACATGCTGGCATCATACACGGCCAAGCGTTCAATCAGCGAAGGCTATGACACTATATTGTCTGACGCATACGAGTCTTTGATCGGAGCCATATTTATGGATTCAGGTTATGATTCTGCAAAGGAATTTCTTAATGAAGAGATATTTAAAAAACTGGATGTAAAATGGTTGAATCAGTTTGATGAAAATCATAAGAGCCGGTTTCTTGAATACGTTCAGGCTCACACCGATTTTATTCCGGAGTATGGAGTAATAAAAGAAGAAGGTCCTGAGCACAATAAGTTATTTACAGTCGAAGTTTTTGTAAATAAGAGAAGCCTTGGTATTGGAAAGGGTAAGTCAAAGAAGCAGGCAGAACAAGAAGCTGCTAAGAATGCAATGAATCATCTTGATATTCTTGAAGGCATGGGACTTACCAAGAAGAAAACTGTTGCCTGAAAAACTCATTTGAACATTGACAAATCAAGTTACTAACAATATATTTGCACATCAATAATTTTAACAGAGGCTAATATATAGAAGACAGTATTTACGATTTCTCCAAATCAAATGTCTCTATGTATTATCATTTTTCGCGGCCATTTTTAGAAGATAGAAAGGTATCTTTCGGAAATGGTCTTTTTTGTTTAAATGAGAATTTTATTAAGATATCATTGTTTGATGTGTATTAATTGTCATCAATCATCCAAATTTCAATATGACTAAAAAGAAAATAGAGCAATTCCTGATTGTTACGGCAATCTTCTTGTTCGCACTATTTACATATTCAGAGATTTCCTACGCTCAGAAAAAGGACAATGGTATTGTAAAAAATGTTCCGGATTTCAGATTGATCGAAACAAACGACTCATATGTAGAATTTGAATTCATTCCTAAATACACCGACGACTTACATTTTTCAAATCAGATAAAGGAATCACAAAAGCCGGGAGTACCTGATGTAGGCTTAAGATCATTTCCTGTATTGATACCGGGCAAGCAGAACAACAGAATAGAGATCGTTGACTCAAAGTTTGAGGAAGTAATTAACACAGATATTAAACCGGTTCCAAGGTATGTCAAAGATAAGAATAAGAATGTAGATATTCCTGAATACGATGCTGATGACAAATTATATTCTTCTTCTAAATTCTACCCGGGAAGCAGCGCAGAGTTCATTTTCTCCGGCTCATTAAGAAATAAATACATCGGTTATGCAAATCTTTATCCGTTATCTTACAATCCGGTTACCAGCACTCTAAGGAAATACAGCTATATGAGAGTGAGAGTAGTCTTTGGAGGAACTCCCGTTTATGGTAACAGAGATCTCAGCAATGAAGAAAAGATCTTTCTGTCTCAGACAGGAATCAATTGGTTTACCGCCAAAAACTGGTCCACACTTGAATTCAATTCTGTCAGAGATCTTCCAATAGTAAACAGCGTTTTCAGCAGCGGAGACTTTTATAAGCTGGAAGTAAAGGAAACTGCCATTTACAAACTTGACAAGACCTACCTTAGGAATGCAGGAATAAATATTGACAATATAAACCCAAAAACTATAAAAATATTCGGTAACGATGGAACTGAAATTCCGTATGATAATTCAATAGAAGCTAAGTATGATCCTGTTGAAAATAAGATACATGTAGCGGGAGAAGAGGACGGCGTATTCAATGATAACGATTACATCCTTTTCTATGGAAAAGCACCGCATGACTGGACTTATGACTCGCTTGCAAGAACATGGGTAAAAAACATTAATCATTTTTCCAATTCTAACTATTATTGGATTACTTATGGAGGATCAAACGGACAAAGAATGCAGACCGTTAATTCCACTTCTACTTCAGGCATAGACCCGCTCCCCTATTTCAAGGAGAAGTTTTTCGAAGAACCGGAAGTAAATAATCTTGGAGCTACGGGCTATCTTTGGGTAAGCCAGAGCATAGGAGTAAATCAGAGTTTTACTTTTAATCGCGAACTTAAAGGATACATTGAAGGCAGTAATGTTAATTTGAGATTCAGATTTGGAAACGGTTCATTCTTCCCGGAGATTTGGAGACTTGAAGATCTTAGTTCAGGATTTCAAGTCAATCAGTTTGTTCCACAGCTTTCAAGCACTTTCACTCATATAATATTATCCTATCTCAACGACAACAGATATGGTGCAACATATCCTCTGAATCCCGGAAAAAGGAATATCGATTTTAGGGCATCACTTCCTTCATCTAACGGAAATTCACAAAATGTTATTGGCTACTTTGATTTTATTGAAGTTCTGTATGACAGACAGTTCAGGGCCGACAACAACATACTGAGATTTACAACTCCGGACACTGCCGGCGTATTGCAATTTGAAATTCCCGGTTTTACATCTTCTGATATGAAAGTCATTGATGTTACCCAACACCAATCGCCGGTAATAATCAATTACACATCATTTGAAAACGGTACTCTTAAATTTCAATCAACTGTATCTCAAACATCTCCAAGACAATTCTTTGCAATCGCAGGTAATAATTATAAGACTCCTGCTTCAACATCTTCACGATTGCAGAATCAGAATATCAAAGGAGATCTTGCTACCGGTTGTTCTTTCATCATCATTACTCCCAAAGAATTTGTATCCGCAGCAAACAGATTGAAAGCACAGAGAGAGCAATCAGGACCTAATTATCTAAAGACAGAAGTAGTAGAGATTGACAAGATCTATAATGAATTCGGCTCAGGAATTGAAGATCCCGTTGCGATGAGAAACTTTTTGAAATTTGCTTACAATAACTGGGATGAAAGACCTGTGTATGTTTTGTTTTTTGGCGACGGAAGTTATGACTATAAGAATATCTACTCTCTGTATAACCCAAACCTGAAAAACTGGGTGGCTCCTATACAAAAGAATTCAGAATTTGCGGATGACGTGGACAGCTATTGCAGCGATGATTATATAGTTGAATTTACTGAAAACCATCCTGCTCCCGGTGGCACAAATATTACTGATATGGCATCTGGAAGATTCTGTGTGAATACACTTGATGAAGCTAATTCAGTTGTTGACAAAGTGATTGCTTACGAAGATCCGACCAATTTTGAAAAATGGCGACTGGATGTTATGTATGTTGCAGATGACGGGTGGACAACAGAGAATACCGGCGGTCAGGAAGGCAGTCTGCATACTGATCAATGTGAAGATGTTGCCGAAAATCATTCACCGCAATTTATTCTGAAAGATAAGACATATATTGTTACTTATCCGTCAGAGATCACTCCTCAGGGCAGACGAAAGCCGGGAGCCAATGCAGACATAATCAAGAAATGGAATGATGGAAAACTCATAATCAATTACACAGGTCACGGCAGTACGGATCTTTGGGCGCATGAACACATTTTCGTAAGACAGACCAGCATTCCCCAGCTTAATAACAAAAACAAATATCCTGTAGTAACTATTGCGAGTTGCGATCTTGCGCGATGGGATGATCCATTTAATGTGAGCGCAGCTGAACAACTTGTATCGATAAGAGACAAAGGCGCAATAGGAGTTTCAGCAGCTGTTCGCCCCGTTTACAGTATTCCAAATGCTATCTACAACAACAAGTTGTATGATAACATGTTCAAGTCAGATACTCTTAATCAGACACTGCGATTGGGCAAAGCTATTTTCAATGTCAAACAGGATTTATATTTTGACAATGACCTGAAGTTTGCATTGTTGGGAGATCCTACTTTGCGTCTTGGTCTTCCCGGGCATAGAACAAGGATTGACAGCATTAACAATGTTCCCGGAACAGAGCTCTTTGAAATGAAAGCGCTACAAAAGGTCAAGATTTCCGGAAGCGTATTAAGAAGTGATTCAACTTTCTGGAATGACTTCAATGGTCAAACGGATCTCCGAGTATTTGATGTTGATAAGAATATAACTTTTCTTGACTTCGGCTATCAGTTCAGTTTTAAACAGCTTGGAGGAGTCATATACTCAGGTAAAGCAACAGTGGTTAATGGAAATTGGTCAGTAGAATTTGTAGTGCCCAGAGATATCTCGTACAATCCCGGAAATGGAAAGATAATTTCATATTTCAAGAATAATTCAGTTGATGGCTTGGGCTACTCCAATAACTTTATTATGAACGGAATTGATACTACAGCTGCTCCAGATTCTACAGGTCCTGTAATCAGCCTGTATTTTGACAACCGAAATTTCAGAACCGGCGATCTTGTTAATCAAAGTCCAAAACTAATCGCAGATTTCTTTGACGAGAACGGTTTGAATTTAACAGGAAACATCGGACACAAGATCGAGGCAATTCTTAATGATAACGAAAATGAAAAGATAGATCTCACTCAGCTTTATTCCAGTACATCCGGTTATCAAAACGGTTCATTAGAATACAGCTTCGAGAATTTCCCGGAAGGAAAGCATAAGTTAGAAGTAAGAGCGTGGGATACTTACAATAACTTCAATACTCAAATAATTGAATTCAACGTAAAGAGCTCTTCAGAGCTTGCATTGGATGAAGTCTATAATTATCCAAATCCCATGAAGAATTCAACAAGCTTTATCTTTCAACACAATCTTGACGAGTCAATTCAGGCGGACATCAGAATCTATACTTCTGCCGGAAGACTAATAAAAGAATTGAATAAGACCAATATTACTGATAAGTTCGTCAACATTGAATGGGACGGAAGAGATACTGACGGTGACAATATCGCCAACGGTACTTATATCTATAAGATTAACATTAAATCAGAAAGCGGCAGTTTTGCACGGAGTTCAACCGGCAAACTTGTTGTACTTAAATAAATAAACGGAGGAAATAAAACTTGATCTTAAAAAAATCATCAGCGGCGCTTCTATGGTGTTTACTATTTGCCGGAATTTTTCAAATTGGCGGAAGCAGCGCCTATGCACAGAACACAGTATCAACAGGCGTTCCATTTCTTCTAATCGGCCCAAATTCAAGATTCACAGGAATGGGTGAAACAGGATCTTCACTCTCAGACGACGCGTCAGCTATGTTCTGGAACCCAGCCGGACTCGCGTATCAGAAAGCAGGTACAGAAGTTAATTTCACTCACTCACCATGGCTTGCCGGATTGAGTATCGGTGATTTGTTTTACGATTACATCGCTTCCAGGACTTACATCAAAGATATTAACGGAACGGTCGGAGCAAGTCTTACATACCTGAACATCGGAGAAGTTATTGTTACCGATGAATTCGGAAACCCACAGCCTGATAGAAATTACAAAGCTTATGAACTTTCTTTTTCAACCGCATACGCAACAATGTTTGGAAAAGACTGGAGCGGAGGAGTGCAAGGTTCATTCATTTACAGCAGACTTTCACCTAATGATCTTACCGTTGGGAACGAACAAGGAACAGGAACAGGAATTAGCGCTTCATTTGGTCTTTCATCAATTTGGAGACCTGTCAAGACGGCACGTTCTTTCCTTAAGAACAAATTCTCATTCGGAGTCAACTTAAGCAATATGGGTCCGGCAATTTCATATGTTGATGCAGCTCAGGCTGACCCACTCCCAACAAATTTGAGGCTGGCTTTCTCTTATGATGTGGTTAAATCAGAGTTCAACACTCTTACTCTTGCAGCCGATTTTGCTAAACTCATGGTTAACAGAACATCCGCAGTAGTTGATACAGCAGGCGTTGTTATCACACCCGGGGAAGTAGATCCGTGGTATGAAGCCCTCTTCACATCCTGGAAAGGCGGAATATCAGGAATTGTAAAATCATTTCAGGCTTCAGTTGGAGCAGAATATTGGTACGGTAATCCTAAGCTTATTGCGCTAAGAGCCGGATACTTCTACGAGGATCCTTCTATCGGTAACAGAAAGTTCATTACTCTCGGAGCGGGATTGAGATACGATTATATTGGTTTTGATTTCAGTTACATTAACACAATTGAAGAGAATCATCCTCTTGCAAATACTCTCAGATTCGGATTGCTTGTTCAGTTCTGATCCGATTTAATAATTCAGAAAATTGAAACCATAGTTTGAGAGATTGAACTATGGTTTTTAATATTTATAAGACATCAAAATGAATATCATTCGTACGTTTGCTTTGCTTCTGATCTCTCTGTCAACAGTAATTAATCTGTATGGACAGGAAAAGAGAATTCAACCGGTGCTTTCTCATCCGATTAAGTTTGGTACAGAAAATTATTCATCTGAACCCAAAGACTTTTTTAATGGCACTGATTCTGTGAAGATCGTAGCTATCATGGTGCAGTTTCAAGAAGATGATGACAACAGAAGTACCGGGAATGGAAGATTTGATCTCTCTAACCTATTACAACAAGTCATCAAAAGGTAAGCTTCAGGTGAGTTATGATCTTTACGGGACAGTAATAACTCTTCCGAATAAGATGGAGACATACTCTCCGCAGAGAAATGAGAACAACGCAAAGATTGGTAATCTCTACGCGGATGCCTGGTCACGGGCTGACAGTGTAATTAATTTTTCTCAATATCAGAATCAGAAAACTGCATTCGTAATTTTTCATGCAGGAGTAGGAAGAGATGTTGATCTTACTTCAGTGTTTGGATTCGATCCGACTCCATACGATATTCCTTCTGTATATCTCGGACTCAAAAATCTTAAAGAGTTCTTTGGAAATAATTTCAACGGATATCAGACTTCCGAAGGCGTCCTGATTCAGAACTCATTGATCATACCTTCTACAGAAATCAGAGAGCTGCAGCTAATTTCCGGAAACTTCCTTCTGGAACTTGGCATGAATGGAATTCTCACTGCAAGTTTTGGAAGTTATCTCGGCTTGCCCGATCTTTTTAATACTTCCAACGGCAAGACAGCTATTGGAAGATTTGGATTAATGGACGGACAATCACTCTTCAGTTACAACGGTATCTTCCCTCCCGAACCATCTGCATGGGAAAAAATTTATCTGGGATGGGTTAACCCTGTTACAATTTCCTCAGGTTCAAGAAATATAAATCTTCCTGCCGTTTCAAAATTCGTTCAAAGAGATTCTGCTATTTATAAAGTACTGATTAGCAGTAAGGAATATTTCCTTCTTGAGAACAGAAACAGAGATCCTGAAAATGACGGACAAATAATTTATTCCAGAAACCGGACATTTGTTGATTCAACAACTTTCCAATATGATGATCAGGACGGTTTTTATTATTCGGGCGGATTTGCCAGCCTTTATAAGATCAACGGAAACGTGAGAGATGTTCAGACATTTGATTGGAGTCTGCCTGGACTCATAGATCCAAGTAATTCCTACAGGGGCGGCATATTAATATGGCAAATTGATGAAACAATTATTGATGCAAATCTCTCTACTAATACAATCAATAATAATATTGACAGAAAAGGAGTCGATCTTGAGGAAGCCAAGGGTGCGCAGGAAATAGGAGTAACATTCTCAACTCCATTCGGCAATTTTACAGGTGATGGAACAATTGTTGACTATTGGTTCAACGGCAGCCATAGTGTTCCATCGACTATTTACAGAAATGAATTCACCCCTCAATCTATCCCCAGTTCGTTGAGCTATTCGCTTGCAAATAATAACATATACATAAAGAACTTCAGTGTAATTGATACTCTCATGACTGCAAGCGTAAGCATTGGTTCGACTTCACTCAGTCCGCTTACGGGCTTTCCTAAAAGAATGAGTATTGATACGGCCAACAATTCGCAGGCAATTGCATTCGACTTTAATGGTGATGGGTCAGATGAAATTTTTGCAAATGATGGTACAAGCATATATGGATTCAACAGCAACGGACTCCCCTTGCGCGATACGGGAGTTGTACTTCTCGGATTCGGGGAATATATACCTGCGCTGTTCACGAACGCAGGACAAAACTACATAGTCGGCATAAATTCAAACAGAATCAATTTTCTGAACACTGCTTTCAACGGACAGGAATATACATTGCCCGGCTCTTCATCAGTGAGCGCTCCTGTCGTGTCATTTTTAGCTGAAGGCTATATCCTCATTGGAAGGGAAAGCGGTGGAGTATATAAACTTTCCAATAATCAGCCGGCAGAGAGAATTGATTCGCTTGCCGGCATGATCAACCAGTTTGCAAAGTCAAGAACTTCTGATTTCGGCGCCGCCTTTGGCAACATCAAGTATGCGATCTACGGAGCACTGACTAATAACTCCTCCACTGACTTACTGACGATCAACAGCAACAGCGAAATATTCATTAACGGAAACAGAGTTAATATTGCATACCAGATCGGTTCGATCGAATCTCCTCCTACACTTGCTGATCTTGACAGTGACGGCAAGCAGGAGATTATATTCAGCGCCGACGGAAAGGTTTACGCGGTAAATTCCTCCGGAGTTTTAATCGACAATTTCCCTGCTCGAATTACCGGAGAAGTAAGTTCAGGAATATCAGTTTGTGATCTGAATGCGGACAGTAAGTATGATTTGATATTTGTAACAAACGACGGAGATCTATACGCTTACGGAGCTGACGGAAAAGTGGTATCAAATTTTCCGGTAAAGGTTGGCCCGGGTACTTATTCAACACCGGCACTTGCAAACTTCAATGATACTTTGGGAATTGTAGTATCAGGAGGTGATGGCTTTATCTACGGACTTAAAACCAACGTAACATATGCATCCGCAAAGGTCTTGTGGAAGAATTATCAGAAAGACCAGTATCTCACAAACAACAATTTCATCACGGGAGGAAATCCTGTTTCTTTCAGTGAAAAGCTTCCTGCTGACAGAGTTTACAATTGGCCTAATCCTGTTTACGATGGAAGCACATTCATACGTTATTATCTGAACGGCAACACTTCAAGCGTGAAGATCAAGATACTCGACCTGTCAGGTGAGTTGGTTACAACTCTTAACGGCACATCAATATCCAACGCTGACAATGAAGTCAAATGGGATGTTGCAGATGTTCAAAGCGGAATCTATTATGGTGTCATTGAAGCTGATATAGACGGATCTTCTGAGAAGAAAATCATAAAGATCGCAGTAGTAAAATAATGTAACCAAAACAAATCTCAGCATTCACCGGATTAAAATTTGAGCAATGGAAATATTTTTTGTCTTAATTACAATTGGATTTCTGTTGCTCCATCTTTATTTATACCATGGGCAATCTAAATCAATTGCTCTGGATAATGATCTATCAGACAAACTCCCATTTGTTTCAGTCATAGTTGCAGGACGCAATGAGGAAAAAAATATTGCTGCCTGCATAGATTCCCTTTCGAAGATTCATTACCCAAAAGACAAGCTGCAGATAATGCTTGTCAACGACAAATCCACTGACAATACGCTCACACTCATGCTGGAAGCTACATCCGGCTTGAACCAATTTGATGTGATGACTTCGAGAGATATTATTCACAACAACCTTCGCGGTAAAGCGAATGCAATAGATTCAGCGATTGAAATATGTAAAGGCGAAATCATAATGATGACCGATGCTGACTGCATAGTTCAACCCTCGTGGGTTTTGAATACTGTAAAATATTTCAACAAAGATGTCTCCATGGTTTGCGGATTCACATTGATCAGTTCAAGCAATTCCCTTTTTGCAAAACTTCAATGCCTGGATTGGATCTATTTACTCACTTTGGCAAGCTCAAGTTGCGGACTTGATAAGATCATGAGTTGCATAGGGAATAATCTTGCATTCACAAAGAAAGCGTATGATCATGTTGGGGGCTACAGAGCAATAGGCTTCTCCGTAACTGAAGATCTTGCATTGATGCGGAAGATTAATGAAATTAAGGACAGCAGGATTGTCTATCCCGTTAGCTTCGAATCGCTTGTAATGACGGAACCATGCTTAACAATCAAAGAGTTGTCGAGTCAAAAGCGAAGATGGTTCAGAGGAGGAACGGGAGTAAACGGTCTTGGTTATGTTACAGGCTTTGAACTTTATACAGCAAGTGTTCTACTGATCTTGGGATACTTTTTCATCAGCTTCAAGCTTTGGATAATACTGTCTTCGCTGATTTTACTTTCAATGTTTCTGCTGATGTCGAGAACAGCGCTGAGATTAAAGACAAGTCAACTCTTTTCATTATTTCCCTTGTTCGCAGCTTATCTCGCCGTTTATGGATTGCTCTTGCCGATAAGTTTTGTGTTTGGTAGAAAAATAGATTGGAAAGGAAGAAAGTTCTAGAACTTGATTAGTGGTATGTGAATTCGAGCGTTGAAAGTAAGGTTTGAATAATCACCTGCAAAAGTATACTTCCCTCCGACATCGAATACATATAGTGTAAAAGCAAGACCTAATGAATACGTGAATTTACTGTCTTCTCTTGGAATTTCTGTAACGACATTGTCAGGAGTCAAAGTCCGCTTTATATTAGCATACTTTAGTTCAAGTGTGAAAACTGGTATTGTGAAATTTGATTTTATATATTTGTTGAGAATTATGTCAACGCTGCCACCCATGTATGTTATGTCAGTATCAAACTGCGTAAGAAAGTTACTCGTTGTAAATTCAGCGTTCCCACCGTTAGACTGTCCTTCATATATCACACCAAAAACAAACGGATACAATTTGATAAAACCAAACTCAAGCTTGAAGCCATAGTAAAATCCTGAATTAGACAATTCACCAAATTTGCCCGTGGGAAATGCAACTCCCACAGTTGGTGACAAGAACACGCCGCCGATATTTGTTTTCTGTGATGATGTTTTTTTGGGTGTAACTTTCTGTGAGTCATCTTGCTGAACATACCTGAGGGAATTTTGTTCAGAACTTTTAGAAGTCAATGTCTTGAAACTCAATGGTGACAATTGAGCATAACCACTTCCGGCTATGCTTAAGAAAATCATAAGAAGGAAAACTAGCTTAATTATGGATGATGTCATTCTTAGTTTAATGCTTCGGATATTCTTTGCTCCTTTGACACGTACTCATTCATCAGATCGAGTATTGACATCACATTTTTCATGTTGAGGCTTTCCTTTCGGAATGCGACTCTTACAGTTTCCATTCCCAGCAGAGTGTAAAATGGGATGAGGCTAGGAAGTTCTCCGCTAATTGAATCAAGATGCTTCGATATTGTCTGAACATCATTTCTTTCAAACGGCCCGGTAAGTGAATTGACCAGCCCGTTTTCTGAAATATTTGAGATTGTTTTTTCTATTATTGGTCTGAACACTTCGAACATTTCACTCTTCTCAATACCCACACTGGAACTGAATTCAGCCGCAACATTGAGCAATGTTACAAGAAAGTTCGAAGAAACAACACAAGCCGTATGATAGAGTTGCTTTTTTTCAATTGGAATTATGATACATTTGGAATTCAATCTTTTTAAAATTTCATCAGCAGCAGCAAGAGCATTTTCGCCACCCTCGATTCCGAAATAAATATTGCTTAGAAGATTCTTGCTTTCTGTGCTTAATTCCATGAAAGTCTGAATGGGATGAAACGACGCAACCATGTTTTTATTAAGACCTGCATCTGTGAAGACAGATGACGTTTCAGAGCCCGATGTATGGAAGAGTTTCTTTCCCGCCAAATCAACATTCAACTTCATCAACTGACTCACCACATCCTTGATCTTCTTGTCTTGAACTGAAATGATTATAATGTCCGAAGCTTCAATAAACTCCTCTTTTACAGTTGAAGAAAAAATTGCATCCGGCATCAATGACCGGAATTCCTGTATCTGCATTTCATGCGTGTCAATAACAAATCCAATCTCAAGCCCGCATTGCGTTAATTCAACAGCAAAGGCACTGCCGACTTTGCCGCAACCGATTATGCAGATCTTCTTGTTATTCATTTTTCAAGTATTATTGTTACGGGTCCGTCATTTACTAACTCAACTTCCATCATTGCAGCAAAAACGCCTGTCTTGACTCTGTGAGGCGGAAGATCTTTTCTTAAGTGCTGTACAAAAAATTCATATAGCGGAATTGCTCTTTCAGGAACTTCAGCTGACGTAAAGCTAGGTCTGTTACCGCTCTTCCCGTTATCAGTGCAAAGAGTAAATTGGGAAACGACTAAAACCTCGCCATCAACATCTCTGACTGAGAGATTCATTTTTCCTTCCTCATCGGAAAATATTCTAAGCAGTGAAATTTTTTCTGCAAGCAGTTCGGCGTTTTGTTCAGAATCGGACTTCTTAATTCCAAGCAAGATAAGTAATCCTTTTCCAATATTGCAGTGAACATTTCCATCAATTCTTACTTCCGCACTTCTTACTCTCTGAATCACCGCAATCATTTTGATACATGGACAATTCTCGGAATATCCGCATAATCATTGATAAACCGGACATTGGTTATACCGCCGTCAAGCAGAATCTGATTAATAGATTCCTTCTGCCCGTATCCTATTTCACTGAACAGTTCACATTTGACAGACTCCGGTTTGATCAAATCTGTAAGCTTTCTGAAGAATGTAAGTCCGTCAAATCCGTCTGTAAGCGAGACCTCCGGTTCAAATTCCTTTACATCAGGAGATAGTTTTTCATACCTATCTGCAGAAACATAAGGAGGATTTGAGACAATGTAATCAACATTCTTTTTCAGCGCGGGTATATCAAAAATACTCTTGCAGTGAAAATTCAGGACACCATTATAAGGCCCGTGTTTAATTTGGTTTTGCTTTGCAACTTCAATTGCTTCCTTTGACACATCTATTGAGTTAATGATATAGGATATTTTGTGCTTGTCAAGCTCCTTTGCCATAGCAATCGGAATATTTCCAGAACCGGTCCCCACTTCAAGAATCTCTATGCTCTTTTTTTGAGATGCCAAAATGTGCCCAAGAATCAATTCAACTAAGTTCTCAGTTTCCGGTCTCGGTATGAGTACATTTCTGTCAACATAAAATTCGTAACCGTAGAAATAGGCTTTTTCCTGAATGAACTGAAGCGGCGCATCATTCAATTTTCTTTCAAGCAAGCTGTTTAAAGTTTCAAGCTCATCTTTGCTCAAGGGTCTCTCAAAATCAAGATACAGCTTCATTCTGTCACATCCAATTACATCACAAAGCAGAAGTTCTGCAATAATGCGCGACTCATCAATGCCCTTGCTTTCAAGTTTGTTTCTCGATGAATTTAAAAATTCAAGTACCGTCAGTTGATTTTTTCCTTCCATATTAGTTTACTAAAGTTTTTCAGGATCAAAAATATTATCGAAGACAATTCTTCCTCTTATCATTGTCCTCAAGACTTTTGTCTCCAAAAGTGCCTTTGGCTGTTCGTTAAAAATATCTTTAGAGATCACAATCATGTCCGCATACTTTCCCTTTTCAAGACTTCCCTTTTCATTTTCCTGGAATGATGCATATGCCGGCCAGACCGTGTATGTCTTCAGAGCGTCAATCATAGAAAGTTTTTCATTAGGATTAGCCAGACTGTTATTAACTGTATCAATAGGTTGTCTTGTTACAAGATAATACATCTGGACAAATGGATTGATCTGATGATAAGGAAAGTCGGAACCTGATGTGATCATTCCTGCAGACTTTATCAGCGAATTCCATAGACCGATTTTCATTGTATTTTCAGGCCTGATTAATTCACCTGCAATTTGCAGATTAGTCATTGAAATGTCCGGCCTGATGGAAGGAATTATTTTAAGCCCACCGATCTTCGAAATCTCTCCGGCACCTGCAAATTCACAATGCTCGAGGATAGTTCTTCTTTCGCTTATTCCTTCGGCGGATCCGGATTTTTCAATTATAGAAAGAACGGTTCCTATTGCTTTGTCTCCAACCGCTTTCACTCTAAACTGAAACTTCTTTTCGTTTGCGTTCATATAAATTCTGTCAAGATCAGCTTCTGTAACATAAGGCATTCTCACTTTTGGATCTGCATTATATTGATCATTCATAACTGCCTGCTGCAAATCCAGTGCTCCATCATAATCAAGAGAGATCGATCTTATAGTAAGCTTGTTCTTGTAATCCTTTTCTATTCCATTCCTGAGAAATGTTCCCGTCAGCGCTGAATCTTCACCGGAAAGAACTGCATAGACTCTTAAGGGGAATCTGTTGCTGTCAATCAACTGTTTGAAAATTTCTATAGACTCTTTGTTAACGGTCCTGTCATGCACTTCAGTGATGCCGTACTTAACAATTTCTTTCACACCTCTCTCAACAAGGTTCATCATATCCGTTCGAAGAGGTCTTGGTAGATTATCTCTGACTATATTGACAGCTTCTCCAAAGAACAAACCGCTTGGTTCGCCGTCCTCAAATTTTTGTATTTCACCGCCCTCAGGAGCTTTGGTATTTGAATCAATGTTTAATGTCCTCAGCATTCGGGAATTTACCCAAACTGTTGTCATTGAAGCATTCAGAAGAAAAACATTGTGGCTTGGTGCAATTTCATCGAGTATTTGTTTGTCAATAAGCTGAAGCTCGGAATCAGCAAGATACAATTCATTCCAACCGTATCCGCCGATTGTCTCACCGCCCATGGCAGTTCCGGTTCTGGAGATCACAAGGTCTTTGATCTCCTTCAGGCTCCTTGCATTAGAAAGATCTATGTAATTCATATTCTTCGAGAATTCCACAATTGATCCTTCCGTATCTATTAACCCGGGCAAAACTACTGCGCCCTTCAAGTCAACAACATCATCAGCCTTATACTTGCTCTCAAGGTCTTGTCCTTTTCCAACTTCAAGTATCTTGCCATCTTTAATTGCGATTGCATCTGCAATATCATTCGTTGAATTAAGCGTGTATATCTTTGCATTTTTATAGATCACATCAGGCTTTTCTCCGCAGGAGTAAAAAGTTGCCATAAAGAGAAAGATTGTGATTAACTTAGATAACATAGTCTTTAATATCATTTCAAAAATTTTCATGAACTTAGTGAAATGAATCTATTATTTAAATTCATTATGCTAACTCCGTTAAAGTAAATGTGTTTATCAATTATGTTGCAATATGGAATGTATATGTTTATTTTGTGAAAAAATTTTTGGGTGATGAAGAAGAGTTTTGCAATGAAGAAACTTTACTATTCAATTAGTGAAGTCAGCAGATTAACTGAGTTGGAACAGTATGTGCTGAGATATTGGGAATCTGAATTTGAACAGCTCCGACCGGCAAAGAATCTTTCCGGAAACAGAATTTACACCAACAAAGAAATCAAACTTATTCTTCTCATCAAAAAACTGTTGAGAGAAGAAAAATACACCATCGAAGGGGCTAGAAAGCTTCTTAAAAATCACGCCGCAAAAGAGGAAGAAGAATCCAAGAGAATTATAAAAGACGAAGCTGATACACAAAATGCCGTGAGCAGACACAGCGAACTTAAGCTGTTCACCAGTGATGAAAATTCGGTTGATTCTTCGGTCACAAGCAACAAGGATTTGAAAGAGGATCTCCTTGAACTCAAATCTTTCCTGAAGGATCTATTGAAGGAAATCTGATCGGCATTCTCAACTAAGACTTCTCGTTTCTGCATTTCGATTTACCATTAAAAAAACATTAACAAAATAGTTTGAAGATAATAGTCATAGGAAGTGGCTTCGGTGGAATCGCTTGCGCTGTACGTTTAGTTACTGAAGGTCATGATGTTACGTTGATTGAGAAGCGTGACAAACCCGGAGGCAGAGGTTATGTTTATGAGATCAACGGATTCAAATTCGACGGGGGTCCTACTGTAATTACTGCGCCATGGCTCTTTGAGGAATTGTTCACAGCTGCCGGAAAAGATCCCAAAGACTATTACCGGCTAGTTCCTCTTGACCCATTTTACAGAATCTACTTCAGCGATGGTTCATTCTTCAACTATAACGGAGATAAAGAAAATATTCTGAATGAAATCAGGAAATTCGAACCCTCAGATGTTGAAGGCTATCTCAAATTCATAGATACAACCGAGGATATCTTCAAGACAGGATTTGGATTGATTGACAAACCTTTCCATAAGCTTTCATCAATGATGAAGATACTTCCTGACTTGATTAGATTGAAATCACATCAGTCAGTTTATAAATATGTATCAGGATATATAAAGAATGAAAAGCTTCGTCAGGTATTCAGTTTTCATCCTTTGCTGATTGGCGGAAATCCGTTTCAATCGACGAACATATATACGCTGATTCATTTTCTCGAGAAGAAATGGGGAGTCTGGTATGCTGAAGGCGGTACAGGAAGCATCATCAGTGCCCTCATGAGACTCTTTCATGAAATGGGAGGCAAGAGTTTGATGAACACCGAAGTTGAAGAGATCTTGATCGAGAACAGAGGTAATTTCAGAGTTAGGGGTGTGAAGCTTAAAGATGGGAAAGAAATTGAAGCTGATGCGGTGGTATGCAATGCAGAACTTGCAACTGCTTATAAGCATCTTATACCCGCAAAATACAGGAAGAAAAACACAGACAAAAAAATAGACTCTCTGAAGTACAGCATGTCTCTGTTCGTGATCTATTTTGGAACGAATAAAAAATACGACGATATTCCTCATCACTCAATCATACTCGGGGACAGATACAAAGAACTTCTTGATGACATATTCAATAAGTACAAACTTGCAGATGACTTTTCTCTGTATCTGCACAGACCCACTGCAACAGATTCTTCACTTGCACCGGAAGGATGTGATACATTTTATGTTTTATCGCCTGTTCCCCATTTGCAGTCGGGAACAGATTGGAAATCCAAAGCGAAGGAATACAGAGATTCTATTATGAGTTTCCTTGAGAGATATTATCTTCCTGATCTAAGCAAACATATTGTTGCAGAGCATTACATTGATCCAATTCATTTCAAGAATGATCTCAACTCACATTTAGGAAGCGCTTTTTCTGTTGAACCGATCCTGACGCAGTCTGCATATCTGAGACCGCATAATAAGAGTGAAGACATAGAGGGATTGTATTTCACCGGAGCGGGAACTCATCCCGGCGCGGGACTACCGGGAGTCGTCAGCTCTGCAAAGATTGTAGCTGAACTTATAGACGAATATTCAAAAGTTCGATCTTGAAATTTCTGTAACCGGCATTCAACAAATGGTCATATTCCATTGCACAAAATTGAATCAATAAGTCCCGATGATGCAAGAACCCTCGCCATAGAAAGGCAATTTCCTTCAGAAAGCTCCGTCAAGAAATCTCTGCTTGCAATAATTGAGCGACTCGGTTATGTTCAGATTGATACTATCTCAATCGTAGAAAGATCACATCATCACATTCTCTGGAGCAGATTCCCGGCATACAATCAAGCAATGCTTGACAAAATGCTTGAGAAAGACAGAAGTATATTTGAATACTGGAGTCATGCCGCTTCTTACCTGACTATGAAAGATTACAGATTTTCTCTACTCCGCAAAAGTTCATACTCAACCAAATACAAAGATTGGCGATCATCAAATAAGAAACTGATCCGTTTGATTCTCGACAGGATCAGAGCGGAAGGCCCATTGAGTTCTCGAGAGTTTGATGGAAAAAGTACGGGCGCTTCCGGATGGTGGAATCACAAACCTGCAAAGGCTGCATTGGAGTTCTTGTTTCATTCCGGAGATCTCATGGTTTCAGCAAGGAAAAACTTTGCAAAACTTTATGATCTCCCTGAAAGAGTACTTCCCTCTTCCGTAATAACGGACATTCCGGGCAGAACTGATTTTTTCAAACATCTTATCACCAGATGCATTGATGCGCAAGGAATTGTTTCAGATCAGGAGATACTTCATCTTCAGGGAAAGTCGGATAAAGATTATTTGAATGCAATCAAAGAGCTCGAGGAAGATGGCAGAATAGTATCAGTGTCGGTTGAAGGATTGGATAATTTATTATTCCGAACAAGAGAAACATTTCTTGGAAAGATCAGGTCAAAATCATTGGTCACTGCAAGAATACTTTCACCGTTTGATAACACTGTTATCCACAGAGCCAGACTAAAAAGATTATTTGGATTTTCTTACACACTCGAATGTTATTTACCTGAAGAGAAAAGGAAGTTTGGATATTTTTGTCTTCCGGTATTGAGTGGAAATGGTTTTATAGGAATGTTGGATTGCAAAGCACACAGGAAGGAAGGGGTCTTGGAAGTTAAAAACTTTCACACTCAAGGAGTCAGAAGAAAGGAATTTTATGAAATGGTAAATGATAATCTATTTGAACTTGCAAAGTTTACCGGATGTAGAAAAGTTGCAATCAACAGGTCAGTTAAAACAGAAAGAAGCCTGTAAAGATACAGGCTTCCCTATCAGATGAATAATGTTTAATTTTTTGAAGCTTCAAGCCATTGCTCAAATGATTTGAGAGAAGGATGAATCTTCTTGAGATCATCGATCTTTGCTTCATATCCCTTGTCCATAAACCACTGAAACATATCTGCCATCTCTGCGCTGTTCTGCCTGAGTACATCAACCGGAAGTTCATTAAATGTTACTTCTTTTCCTAAAACTTTGCTATAGATTTTTGCAACGTCAGGCATGGAAATTTCATCGCCTGCAATTTCGATCTCCTTACCGGCATATTTCTCAGGATCTGAGAAAATTGCTTTTACAAATGCACCAATATCGTCTGCAGCAATCATTTGAAGTTTGGTTTCCGGTTTCAGTGCCATTGTCAAAGTCAAATTCCCATCGGTTTCAGTCGGTTTAAACCAGGTATTAAAATTCTCCATGAAGAAAACAGGTCTTATGATTGTATAAGTTATTCCTGAGTCTTTCAAATGTTTTTCAATTACGGCTTTCACATCAAAATGCGGAAGTCCTGTGTTTCTTTCTGCGCCACCCACTGATGTCAAAAGAAAATGTTTAACTCCTGCTTTCTTTGCTGCATCTACAAGATTCTTTCCATGTGTGAGCTCGCCTTCATAGCCATGCTCCCAGAAATTCTGAACGCTGAAAACACCGTAGATTCCTTCAAGCGCTTTGTCGAGTGATTCTACATCACTCAAATCACCTTTTACGACTTCGACTCCAAGCTTTTTTAATTCTTCGGCTGCAGGTTTTGAATCATCTCTGGTTAAAGCTCTGAGCTTCCAGCCGTCTTTAAGCAAGTGTTTAATTGCTGCTCCACCTTGATTTCCTGTTGCTCCGGTAATGAGCAAGGTCTTGTTTGTTTTGTCCATTTTAAGTTTTATTATTTTAGGTTTTTAAAAAGATCATTCAGTACTTCTTCGTGCTTCTCGTTAAATATTTCGAAGCATACTTCATGCAGAATCAGCGATTTGATTCCTGATGCTTTGATGACATCTGCATATGTTTCATAACAGTCCAGTGCTTCATGCGCCTTTGAAATATCTTCATCATTTACTGAAATGACACACTTAATTTCTTCTTTGTTTGATGGTGTAATCTTGAAGTGATTGCTTAGCTTTGCGCTTTCATCGTTCACAGTAAAAAAAGCGAGACGTTTCAAGAATGAATTATTCTCTTTCAATTCACAGTAAGCTCTTTTTACAACAGCATGAGTAACCAGATGATCGTGAAATCCGCTTATCCCATGGACTGCATAAGTAACTACAACTTCGGGTCTTAATCTTAGAATTTCGTCTTTGATAATGTCTTCTATAATTCTCGGATCAAGATTCTTCAAACCACTGTCCGGTAAATTAAGAACGGACATTCCCTTAAGCTTTAAGACTGTCTCAACTTTCTTCATTTCCTTGTATCTGACATTTCCCATTTCCTCTACAGAGTAACCGTAATCGTGTCTCTTCTTCGTGGCTCCGCCTTTTGTAAGAGTCAACAGAAATACCTCGTGCCCTTCCCTCGCTTGTTTGTACATTGCATTTGCGGGACCAAAGCTCTCATCATCCGGATGCGGAAAAATATATAATATTCTCATTTGTCTGGTTAGATTTGATTAGCTAATTCACTCTCAAAAATATGTCACAACTAATTTGAGTATTGTTGAGAAATGTTTTTTAAAATTATGGAGGACAGCATTTTGTAAAACAACTATCCCCCACTCATAAAATGCTTAGCTATTAAGCTCCTGCTGCAAGATTGAGCTTGATTGTGAAATCATCGTAAATGAGATTGTCACCAAGATTCTCGAAAAATTTTCCGGATCGGAACTTAATGTCCCACAGTGTTCTGTCAATAGTGAACTCACCGGTGGCACTTACTTTTCCATTGTTAACAGACACTTTTGCCGGAAAAGAAACGGGCTTAGTAATTCCTTTGATTGTTAGTGAACCGTTTACTTTTGCGTTGTTACCCTTATCATCATTTACGGATTCGATAGATGAAATGACAAACTTACCCGTAGGAAAATTTGATGCTCCGAAAAAGTCATCCGATTTAAGGTGATTAGTCAGCTTTGCATTCATTTCAGAGTCCTTAAGATCAAGAACTTCGATCGTTGTGAAATCGATATCAAAATTGCCGCCAGTTATCTTTTCATTATCTACATACAAGTCACCGGACTTAATCTTAACTATGCCGTTGTGCTGTCCTGTAACCTTTTTGCCTGACCATTCAAGTTTGCTCTTCTCGGTAGCAACCGCAATTTTATTACCCGTTGGTGTGACCGGAGGTGTCTTAGTTTCTGTACCCGCTGTTTGCTGAGTAGATGTTTTTTCATTTTTCTTGTAGCTGTCTTCTTTCTTTGCAGTTTCATCTTTTGAACATCCCGAAAGTATAAGTGTACTTCCTAAAAGCAGGATGCCGAATAGTGCAAGTGTGATTGTTTTCATGGTTTTGTTTTATTTTAGTTTTCTGTTATTCTGATTTTGTCCAGCAATTCATTTAACTTTTTTGCTTCACTTTCTGAAAAGTGCTCAAGAAATTTCAGCCAGGGTTTTTGATGTTTGTCGATCTCTTCCAAAAGCTTAAGACCTTTTTCAGTAATGGTTACGTCTACACATCGTCTGTCATCTTTGCGGTGCTTTCTGATAACAAGTTTCTTTAAAGCCAGTTTGTCCACAATTCGTGAAGCGTTTGACATCTTGTCCAGCATTCTCTCTATCAGAAGATTAACCGTAGCAGGATTCGGATACTGACCTCTTAGGATTCTCAGCACATTATACTGCTGTAATGTAAGGTTGAACGGTTTTAAGAGCTCTGCATTCTTTTGACTGATCCAGCTGCCGGTATAAAGAATATTGACAACCATCTTAAGATGCTCGCTTCCGAATGAGGTTTGTTTTATGGCATTTTCTAAATTCATTTGCAAATATATGTAGATACATTTAATGTGTCAACACATAAATAGATGTATATACATTTATTTTTTATTAAGAAAGTATAAACAATAATTACTATTTTAGCGCATGGCAGAAATTATAATCATTTTAGCAAAACTTCTCGGAGTTTGGGAAGGCATTCAGGGCAGCGGAATTTACCATGAGGAGTGGAGGAGGTTAAGTAACAATTTACTTGAGGGCAGAGCTTATATGGTAAAAAAAGGCGAGATTATAAATCCTGAAAATTTAAAAATTGTCATTGAGGATGACGAAGTCTATTATGTAGCTGATGTAAGCCACAATGAAGCTCCCGTGCGATTCCGCATGACATCCTTTTCAGAAACAATCTTAGTATTTGAGAATCCTTCACATGACTTTCCTCAGAAAATCACATACGATCTTGCGGAGGAAGGATGGCTGAAAGCCGTAATTGAAGCGGAGCGAGAAGGCAAAATTCGAAAAGTTGAATTCAGACTAAAGAAGACAGACTGAGTCTCAAAAAAAATCGGAGATTTATTGGGTTGAAACTTTGAATGAATTATTGTTTAAGTTTCGGGTCGAATGCATCTCGAAGTCCGTCTCCAAGAAGGTTTACTGCAAATACTGTAATCATAATTGCAATTGATGGGAAAATTGCCAGTCCCCAGTTTGTTCCCACTACTATGTATTTGTAGCCATCAAAAATCATTTGTCCCCAACTAGCAGTTGGCGGCTGAACCCCAAGCCCTAAGAAACTCAAACTTGCTTCAAAAATTATTGCCGCTGCTAATCCAACAGTTCCGGTTACTATAACGGGACCCATAGCGTTTGGCAGTATATGCCTGATCATTATTCTAAACGGTTTAAAACCAACTGCTTTGGTTGCTTCAACAAAATCAGTTTCACGCAATGATAAGAACTGCCCCCGCACTATTCTTGCAACATCAACCCATCCCGTAAGACCGATAGCTACAAATGCCTGCCAAAGACCCTTGCCAAGAACAACCGAGAGTGCAATGATCAGAAGGATAGCGGGAAACGCGAAGATTACATTTACGAGCCACATGACCAGCATATCAGTCTTGCCCCGGAAGTAACCGGCCATTGACCCCAGAAGAATTCCCAAAGCAATTGCTATGCTTTCTGAGATCAAGCCGACTGTTAGGCTTACCCTGCTTCCATAGATCAACCTGCTCAGCACATCTCTTCCGAATCTATCTGTACCAAGATAGAACTTAACCTTTCGAATATATTCACCATCTTTCTTTACAAGTTCATTCTTACTTAGTGAGAATTCCTGTTCATCATATCCCATAAAATAGACTTTATCACCTTCTTCTTTAATGAGTCCCTTAACTGCTACGTACTTATCGCCTTCGTCAACGTTGGGCTGTTTAACAGCTATTACATCTCCTTCAAATCCTATTGGCTTAGCCGCAAACTCAAGAATCTGCTGATTTGGCTCAAATGGAGCAAACAGAGGAGCAAAAACTGCGATGGTTACCAGAAGCACAAGCGTGTACAAACCAACCATAGCAAGCTTATTTCTCTTGAGCCGCTTCCATGAATAATACCAAAGTGAATGGCTCTTGTCTTCAATGTTGAATTTGTTTAAATCCTTGAGATATTCTTCAGACAGTTCGCTCACAATTGGTCAGGATAATTTAACTTTAGGATCAAGCATTGCATATACTATATCAACGAAAAAATTTATGACAACAAAAACAATTGCGCTGAACAGAACTGTACCCTGTATCATGGGAAAATCAAGTTTAAAAATGGCATCGACAGCGAGAAGTCCGATTCCGGGCCAGTTAAATATATACTCTATAAAAAACACGCCACCAAGTGTGGCTGCTAGCGAAGCACTTATTGTTGTCACAACCGGGTTCAGTGCATTTCTTAATGTGTGTTTGAATATTACTTTTCCTGAACTCAAACCTTTTGCTTTGGCAGTTCTGACATAGTCCTGGTTCATAACTTCTAGCATTGAAGAGCGTGTTATTCGGGCAGTAATTGCCATTGGCCGCAAGGCAAGTGTGATCATAGGAAGTACAAGATATTGCCAGCCTTCATTTATGTAACCCGAAATTGGAAACCATTTTAGTATGTGCCCGAAGAACAGAGCCATGATAAGACCGAATGCAAATGAAGGAATTGATATTCCCAAGAGTGCAAAGATCATTGCAAGATTATCAGTCGCAGTATATTTCTTGACAGCTGATATGATTCCAATCAACACTCCCATTAAAGAAGAAATGAATAATGCACTAAATGACAATAATGCTGTAGCAGGCAATTTTTCCAGAATTGTTGAAACGACATCCCGATTTGTAGCATAAGACCTTCCAAGATCTCCACGGAATGCATTTGTCATAAACCGGATATACTGGATGTAAACTGGTTTGTTAAGACCCAGTTCTTCTCTGACAGCCTCAACTGAAGCAACATCAGCTCTCTGCCCCAGCATCATTCTTGCAGGATCACCCGGAAGAATATATAAGAGACTAAAGGTAACTGTCAGAACCCCAAAGATAATGACAATTGAATAGACGAGATTTTTTAATATGTACGTCCACATGAGAGTTAGACTCGTTTCAGACACTTATTAACAAAAAAAATCCCAGACCTTGGTTTCCAAAGTCCGGGATTTGAAATCTACTTAACTGCAAAACATTAATTTTCTACAACTCTCTTTGCTTTCAGATAAGTTCTGGTATAAAATTCATCTTCAAGAGATGCAACTGACACACCAGCTCTTGAACCTGAATGAGCAAAGAAGCCATTTCCAAGATACATGCCCACATGTGATACTCTTCCTTTTCTCATGGTATCAAAAAACACGAGATCACCAAACTTCAAATCGGACTTTTCTACAGGATCACCGACGCTTGATTGTTCCAACGAAGTTCTGGGTAATGTAACTCCGAGTGCCTGGTAATAAACTGTTTGAATAAATGCTGAACAGTCAATACCTCTTTTTGATGTTCCTCCCCACAGGTATGGAGTGTTGATGTACTCAATAATCTTGAACATAACTTCATCTTTGTCAAGATTTCCGGAGAATTCCTGGCTAGAAATGAAACCTGCGAGACTACTTGAAATTGCTTCGAGATTCTCTTTGTCTATTAAAGCTTTTTCCGTTAAGCTGCTGGTGGAAACAAATTCCTGTGTACCTTTGTGTCCATTAGCATCTTTCGAACTGTAGACTTCAGTTTCATCTTCCTTTGAAATATCCCTTGTACCTGAACAACCGATCATGACCATTGCTGAAAATGCAAGTATTGCAACCATCATAAAACCGGATAGACGGGTTCTTATCATAAGGTTAACCTCTTATTAATTTTGAAATGATTTAAAGAACGTAAGTTTCTTTAAAAACTTGAGCAAAGTTATAGACTTATATACTATTTATCAAGCCATAAATAGCGAAAATTTACTCTGTGCATAGCGTCCAACGCATAGCCGTTTACATAGGATTGAAGCATTCGATAATCTTCATCATAGTAAATGAACATCATCGGTGCTTGTGAAATAGCAATCTGCTCAGCCTGTCTGTAAAGCTCGTATCTTGCAGCCTGATCTGTTGTAGCAATTGCTTTTTCAAACAGAATGTCATATTCAGGATTCTGATATCTTGTACTGTTAATTGGGCTGATGGCAGTGGGATCTTTCGGAACATTCTTTCCATAAAACAGATTAAGAAAATTCTCGGGTTCGGGATAGTCACCTATCCATCCGAGTCTGTAGAAGTCAGCTCTTCCCGCATCAATATTATCAAGGTGTTGAGCAAACTGAATAATATTGAGTTTCATATTCACACCGATCTCTTTCAACATACTTTGTATAGATTCGGCCAGCTGAATATTTCTGTCGCCGCCGGAATTGATTTGAAGAACTGCATCAGGGAATCCCTTTCCTCCGGGATAACCGGCTTCCTCCATAAGTTTCTTTGCCTTCTCGAGATCAAAGTCATATCCCTTAATACTCTTAACATCATAATTGGGCATTGAAGGCGGAACTATGCCGTAAATAGCACCCATATATCCCTGGCCATTCAGAACAAATTTCAAAATTTTATTCCTGTCGATTGCGTAGTTAAATGCTTGTCTGACTTTTTCATTGTTAAATATTTTTCCTGTTGTCAGGAATCCGTAGAACTGAATTGCAAGAGAAGGAACTTTCTGAAGTTTGAATTTCTCAAACTCCGGTTTCAGAGTTTTTTCGGGAGTGACGATCTCTTTGAATGATTCATTTGGAAGTCTGTAACTTTCATCAAGATTTCCGTTTCTGAATTCAAGAAACTGCTGAGAGACTTCTTTTAGAAATTTGAATTTCACTCCATCAAGATATGGAATCTGATTTCCATTTTTATCTTTCTCCCAATAGTTCTGATTTTTTTTCAGATTAAGTTCAAGGTCAGGTTTCCAATCTACAAAAATAAATGGACCAGTACCAACCGGATTCTGGAAAAAGTCTTTACCGTATTTTGATACTGCCTCCTTTGGCACTACGTAAGCATAAGCAAGAGTAAGATAATAAATGAACGGACCAAAGGGCTTCTTGAGTTTGATCTGAAAAGTAGAATCATCCTTTGCTATGTACCCGGATACACCATTGATCTTTGGCTCCCTGTTTTCCTTTCTCGCCGCTGAAACTTCATCGAAATACTCTTTTGCGCCTTCAACATGATTCTTATAATAGTCAAATCCGAGAGTACCTGTTCTCGGATCGCAAACCCTGTCAAGAGAATACTTAACATCATTTGCATTGAATTCCCTTCCCTTGCCATCCGGGAAGCAAACGTTGTCCTGAAACTTCGGACCTTTTTTTAAATGGAATGTGTAAAGTAATCCGTCTTCAGATATTTCCCAGCGTGTTGCAAGTTGAGGAATCAGATTTAAACTTGTATCAAGATCGACAAGAAGATCATAGATCTGATGAGCGACGTGGTGTGAAACTACGTCATTGATTCCTACAGGGTCAAGGCTGCGAATATTCTCAAGCTCATTGATCCGGTAAACACCTCCGCCCTTTATGCCGCCATTGAGTGCAACACTGCTTGTTGTTTCCTTCTTGTTGTTGCATCCTGATAATATCATGAAACACAATATGGCCAGAACTGAAATTTGCTTTATCATTCGAATAAATTGAAAATTGAAAATTGAAAATTGAAAATTGAAAATTGAAAATTAGGAATCAAAAGAGAAAGAATTGAATTTCGAGTTATGAACAAAAAACCAATTCCTAATTCTTAATTCTTAATTCTTAATTCTTAATTCTTAATTCTCTCTGTATACTACCATTGCGCTTGCCTGCGCAACAGGAAGAAGAACTATTTGTGCAACTACAACATTCTCATCTCTTGTTGCTGAATATATGATTGCGTCTGCAACATCATCCGGAGATAATGGCTTCATCCCAACATAAGCTGTCTTTGCTTTATCTGCATCTCCTCTGTATCTGACAAGACCAAACTCTGTTTCAACCAATCCCGGATCAATTGTTGTTACTCTAACAGCAGTGCCGGTAAGATCCATTCTCATTCCCTTTGTTATTGCATCGACCGCATGCTTGCTTGCACAATAAACATTTCCGTTTGGATATACTTCATGTCCCGCAATCGAACCAATATTGATCACATGACCGCTATTATTCTTTACCATGAAAGGAATCACGCATTTTGAAACAAACAATAATCCTTTGACATTTGTATCAATCATTTCATTCCAATCATCTAATGAACCTTCATGGACTTTTGAGAATCCCCTTGCCAGACCGGCATTATTCAGTAATACCTCGATCTTGGTCCATTCCCCATGCAGTTCGGATACTGCTTTATCAACTTCAGAATAATTTCTTACATCAAGGACCATTGTTATTACATCGACACCGAATTTCTCCATCAATTCAGACTGGAGCGAATCGAGTCTTTCTTTTCTTCGAGCAGCAAGTATCAATTTGCAACCACTTTCTGCGAATTTAAAGGCAGCAGATCTCCCGATTCCGCTTGTTGCTCCTGTAATGAAAACTACTTTATCTTTAAGGTCTTTCAATAAATGGCAAACTTTTGGAATGATGAATTTGACGCTGAAAATTGTTTGAACAAGATATGAATTTCAGTACTTTAAGGAAACAAAATTATATTACTACGGAATTGAAGATAACGTTTCCTTTAGTGTGTAAATTTAAAAATCGGCGTTGTCAAAATTATTCAGTCCCGGAATAGAGCACAAATTGAGCATCTTTCACTTCGAGATCCACAGGTCACGGCAAATAGGATGCACTGTTAGGACTATTTCCATTGAGAAAGTCTTTCATTTCGGAGAAAGTGGAAATCAGAACCATTGTATCATAAAATATATAAAGACGTTAACCTATTTACCTCAGTGTACCTCCGTGACTCCTCA
Organism: Ignavibacteria bacterium; assembly: GCA_016704345.1. Lineage (GTDB taxonomy): Bacteria > Bacteroidota > Ignavibacteria > Tepidaquicellales > Tepidaquicellaceae > JADJAH01. The sequence goes on from JADJAH010000019.1 coordinate 93,522, forward strand.
GTGTTCTCCGTGTAAAAAAGCAAACATAATCAGGAAGTATGATTTGATAACTTTGCTATTAGTGCGTAAATCAAAATCGGTATTGTCCGAATTATCGGAAACAAAACAAATACTTGAAAGAAGGTCCTGATTGCATGAATTTTGAAATGCTTGAAGTCATCAAGTTAAGTTTTGGCTTTTGGTTGAATTAATCTTAACAATGAGGCTTCTCTTTCTTGCAGAACTTCTACAATTTTCAATTTACACACTTTTCAAAACGCTTCCGAATTGAAGCCTTAAATTTTTCCTATTGAAACTGATAATTCAGTGAATTAGGTTGAGTTCAACCCCATGAAATTTAATCCACGCTTCGACATGAAGATAATTTATCTCCTGCTAATTTCATTTCTTACACAAAATATTTCAATTGCAATTCCGCCAATTGCAGATAACCACATCAAGGTTGATCAGTTCGGATACAGACCGTCAGACAAGAAGATTGCAATAATCAGCAATCCTGTTTCCGGATACAACAACACCAGTCCTTTCACACCCGGCAGTACTTATCAGGTAAGAAAATGGGACGATGATGCAGTAGTTTATTCATCTGCAATTACGGCCTGGAATAGTGGGTCAACTCAAATCCAGAGCGGTGATAAAGTTTGGTGGTTTGATTTTACGGCGGTCACATCTCCCGGGATGTATTATGTAATGGATGTATCGAGAAATGTGCGGTCGTATCAGTTTGAAATTGCAGATCATGTTTACCTCAAAACATTGAAACAGGCGACAAGAGTATTTTATTATCAAAGATGTGGAATTCCGAAGTCCTCTCCATATGCTCAATTCGGATGGAGTGATTCCGCTTGCCATACCGGGAATCTGCAGGATACGGATTGCCGATCATACAATAACACCAATCCATCGACATCGAAAAATCTTTCCGGCGGTTGGCATGATGCCGGTGACTATAACAAGTATGTTAACTTCACATTTGAAACTATGATAGACTTACTTCTTGCTTATAAGGAGAATCTGCAAATGTGGGGAGATGATTACAATATTCCCGAATCAGGAAATGGAATCCCGGATTTGCTTGATGAAGCAAAATATGAACTTGACTGGCTGCTGAAGATGCAGAATTCAAATGGTTCGGTGCTGAGCATTGTTGGTGTTCAGAATTTTGGTACGGCAAGTCCCCCGTCTGCTGATATCAGCCAAAGACTATATGGTCCGGCAACTACTTCAGCTTCGTTCACTGCATCCGCATTGTTTGCTCTGGGAGCATTGCAGTTTAACAGCATAGGTCAGAATGATTATGCAAATACACTTCAATCAGCATCTGTGAATGCCTGGAACTGGGCTGTTGCAAATCCGTCAATAACATTCTACAACTCCGGTATAATCGGAGCGGGTGAACAGGAAGTCGGCTCTTATGAAAAGCTTGTAAGGCAAATGGCAGCTGCAAGTTTTCTCTACGCACTTACCGGCAATTCAAATTACAAGTCATTCTTTGAAAGCAACTACACACAAATGCATCTTATTCAATGGGGCTTTGCATATCCATTTGAGAATGGGCAGCAGGACATGTTGCTTTATTATGCATCATTAGCCGGAGCAACTCCGTCAGTTGCCAATGCAATCAGGAATGCATACAGAAATTCACTCAAAACAAATAATGCAGATAATCTTCCCGCCTATCTTAATAAGACCGATGCTTATCGAGCACACTTATCAAATCAGAATTACACCTGGGGAAGCAACACTACAAAGGGCAGGCAAGGAATCATGTTTAATAATATGCTGACATACAATCTTGATTCTCTCAACAACTCAAACTATCGCGAAGCCGCACTTGGATTTACAAATTATTTTCACGGCACAAATCCTACTGCCTTCTGTTATTTGTCAAACATGTCATCATACGGAGCTGAGAATTCGATCAGCGAGGTATATCATTCGTGGTTTGCAGACGGCAGTGCTCTTTGGGACAAGGCCGGAACTTCTGTCTATGGTCCTGCACCGGGCTTTGTTCCGGGCGGTGTAAATCCTACTTACGCACTCGATGGATGCTGTCCATCAGGATGTGGCTCTTACAATAATTTGTGCAACACATCACTGGTTACTCCTCCATTGAGTCAGCCGATTCAGAAATCTTATAAAGACTGGAATACAAGCTGGCCACAGAATTCCTGGACTATAACCGAACCCGGCATTTACACACAGGCAGCTTATGTGCGACTGCTTTCAAGATTTGTTGATGCAGCTTCTATCAGACAAGTGAAGATAGCAATTGAAGGTCTATACAATTCATCTGCAAATTCATTGAATGCTCGGGATACTATCAGAGTTTACTTACGAAATACCACATCACCGTATTTGGTGATCGACTCTTCAAAAGCAGTTTTGGATTCGTTGAATTTTACTGCAGCGCTCAGTTTTCCAAATGCGAATTCAGGCACATATTACATTGTCATCAAGCATCGACATTCAATTGAAACATGGAGCAGAACCGGAGGTGAGTCATACAACAATTCATCTTCTTTCAACTTTGACTTTACAACTGATTCAACAAAGTCATATGCCGCTAACGTAAAGCGTGTCGATTCGAATCCCGGAACTTATGCGATCTTCAGCGGTGATGTGAATCAGGATGGAGCAGTTGATGCAACGGATCTTTCGCTCATTGAGAATGATGCAGGTAATTTTCAAACAGGCTACATTGTGACAGATCTCAACGGTGACAACATTTCCGATGCTTCAGATCTTGCTCTGGCGGATAACAACGTTTTTGACTTTGTTGGAAAAATAGTGCCTTGATACATGCAAACAAGTTGGACATCAAAGTTTAGAAATAGCTTGCTTTAAAATATTCTTGATGCTTGATTTGGCAAAATAATCCTAAGTAGCTTTCTATCAAGTACTGCTTTGAATATTTTGCCTTACAAAAAAATTTAAGTTACTCATGTTGAATAATAAGAAAACAAAGATCATCTGCACTATTGGTCCTGCGAGCGGAAGTGTTGAACTTATCAAGCAACTTATAAGCGCAGGAATGGATGGAGCAAGATTGAACTTTTCACACGGCTCACATACAGTACACAAGGAATATATTGAGAACATTCGAACTGCCTCGAAAGAAGCCGGTAAAATCACAACCATAATACAGGACTTGTCCGGTCCAAAGCTCCGTATAGGCAGAATTGAAGGAGGTGAAGTCGAAATAGTAAGCGGTTCATTAATAAGAATTTCAGCGGAAGAAGTTATTGGTACATCTAATTTAATCTCCACAAATTACCCGGGAATGATTGATGATGTAAGATCGGGCGAAACTTTGCTTATTGATGACGGTAAACTTGCTCTCAACGTTATCAGTATTGACAAGTCTATCGGAATGATTGAGTGTGAAGTTATGGTAGGAGGGATAATGAAGGAGCGAAAGGGAATAAATCTACCGCATACAAAATTGAGTCTCCCCTCTCTTACTGATAAAGACTTGAGCGACATTAATTTCGGAGTCGAGCACAAAGTAGATCTCATCGCGATGAGTTTTGTACGAACAAGAGAAGATGTAGAACTTCTAAAGAATATTCTCAAGACAAAGAATAGTCACATACCTGTCATTGCAAAAATTGAGAGGCCGGAGGCGGTTGAGAACATTGACTCAATAATTGAAGCAACAGATTTTGTGATGGTAGCAAGAGGAGATATGGGAGTTGAAATATCCACTGAAGATGTACCGGTAATTCAGAAAATGATCATTAGGAAATGTAACGAGAAGATCAAACCCGTCATAACTGCAACACAAATGCTGGAGTCAATGATAAACAGTCCTTCACCAACCAGAGCAGAAGCATCTGACATAGCCAATGCGATACTTGATGGTACTGACTGCGTGATGTTATCTGCTGAAACATCAACGGGAAGTTATCCTGTAGTTGCAGTTGCAACCATGAACAAAATAATCAGGAAGACTGAAACAATTCAGACCACAACTTATTTCAAAGAGATTTTTGTAGAAGATTCTCCCGAGAATACTCTGCATACGATCTGCAATTCGGCGGTAGAAATAGCCACAAGAGTCAATGCAAAGGCAATCATTACAATTACGCACACCGGAAGATCACCTCTCTTGCTTTCAAATCACAGACCTTATCCGTACATCATTTCAGCCACTTACGAGGAAGAAATCATAAAAATGTGCAAACTCTTTTGGGGAGTGGTATCAATTGTTATAGATAAATCAGATAGTTTTTATGAAACATTAAAAATGATAAGGAGAAATTACTCTCATTGGGAATGATGGAAAGCGGTGACAGAGTAGTAGTAGTTTCACCGATGCCTTTTACTGATTCTGAATCGGCAAACATGATTCAAGTAACGCAGATCTGAAAACAATCTTAATAGAAAATTTTCCTATGCAGCAGAATGAAATTTTTGATGTAGTAATAATCGGAGCCGGACCGATAGGTCTTGCTTGCGGCATTGAGGCGGCTAAGAGAAAGTTGAAGTATTTAATAATTGAAAAGGGATGCATTGTAAATTCCGTATTTAATTATCCTACTAACATGACATTTTTCTCTACTTCAGAGAAAATTGAGCTCGGAGGAATTCCATTTGTATCTCACGGAATCAAGCCAACCAGAAGGGAAGCTTTGGAATATTACAGGAGAGTCGCACAGGCATACAAACTTAATATGCATCAGTTTGAAAAAGTGCATCTTGTGGAAAAGGACAAAACCGGATTCAAGGTCATGACTGATAAGAAGACTTACTTGTGCAGGCAATTAATTGTGGCGACAGGTTATTATGACAATCCGAATCTTTTGAAAATTCCGGGAGAATCGTTGCCTAAAGTCAGACACTATTTTGACGAAGCACATCCTTACGCGGGAATGAAAACTACTGTTATTGGAGCCGGTAACTCGGCTGTGGATGTAGCTTTAGAGCTATTCCGAATTGGTGCTAGTGTTACCATGATAATAAAGGAAGGTATGATCAAGCCAAGCGTAAAATATTGGGTGAAGCCTGATATTGAAAACAGAATTTCCGAAGGTTCAATTAAAGCATTTTTTCTTTCTGAGGTACTTGAGATACGGCAAAGTGATATTATCATAAGTACACCAAAAGGAATTGTCAATATCCCGAACGATCTTGTGTTTGCAATGACAGGTTATCATCCGGATCTGAACTTCCTTAAAGAATCCGGGATAAAGATAATTAAGAATAGTAAGGCATACTTTAAGAAATCAAGCCATGAAACTAATGTTCGGGGTCTTTATCTTGCGGGTGTGGCATGCAGCGGAAGCGATACAGATAATTACTTTATTGAAAATTCAATAGTACATGCAGAGAAGATCATTGAAGACATTGTGAGAAAGAAAGAAAACTTAAGAACAGTTAACTGAATTTATTCTTGTACTGAGATATTTCAGAATCCAGAGATTGAACTCATCATTTCTTTTTGTAAGTTCGATTATTTCCGATTTCTTTATTTCTACAGAATTAACATTAGTAACTGCATAAGCAGATTTAGCATAATGCGTTCCAGAGATTGCATCATCAAATCCTGCAATGTCACCTGAATGACACTTAGAAATTTGCCGGATCTCAGAGTCATCAGAAAAGTTACCGACACTCACTTCACCAGATAGAATAAAATATACGAAGTCAACCCTTTCATTCTCGCGGTAAATGAATTGACCCTTCTTAAACGAATGGAAGATAACCCCCTGAAACTTCCCAAGAAGATTATCGAGGCTAAAGTCTCTGAGAAATGAATTTGAATATCTTTCGAACATTATTTTTTGATTTAAAAGATGCCCGTCAATCATACATGTTAGCTAATTTGACAAGCGCCTCTCTGTTAAGAATGACAATCTTCTTGGCTTCAATACTAATGATTCCTTCCTTGCGAAGTTCTGTCATCACCCTGATTGCTGTCTCAGTTGCAGTCCCTACTATCCTTGCGATTTCTTCCCTGGTTATTGCAAACGAATCAACTGTTGCTCCGTCATCCTTGCCATAGTATTCATTCAGCATCAGCAAAGTCTCAGCCAATCTTTCAACTACAGTCTTTTGTGCGAGGTGAGTCACTTTTCTTTCTGCTTCTTTCAGATCACCGGCAAGAAGTTTCATAAGATTGGCAGTTAGCCCCGCATTACTCTGAATGAGACCATAGAAGACCTTTGATGGAATTATACAAATTCTGGAGTCTTCCAAAGCAGTTGCCGAACCAGTGTATGATTCATTACTGATTAGCGCTCTGTATCCGATAATGTCCCCCGCTTTTGCAAGCCGTATTATCTGTTCTCTGCCTTCTATTCCCATCTGTGAGATCTTAACTCTGCCTTTATTGATACAGAACAATCCCATAGGATGATTTCCTTCAAGAAATACGACCTGCCCTCTCTTGTAATAATTACAAAGATGATTATTTGATAAAGATGTTACGTCTTCATCGTCAAGAGCTGTGAACACTGAGTTTAATCTGGATTGGCAGAATTCACAAACAGGGGCAACAAGTTTTCTATTCATTCGGAAAGCAGCATGTAAATGTTTATGCAAAATAGCCTAAGAATTGCATAGAAACAATTTACTATCAAGATGAACAGTGTAAGGAAAAGAACAAACGGATCGCTTTTTACAATACTGAGTTATCTGCACATAACTTCATGTCCGGCATTGGTCATTTTTGTTACTTCATGAGGACTTATGTATGGAATTCCAAGATTTAGTCCGCGAAGTACGAACAAAACACCCAATAGTAGAACCATCACCGGAACAAGTTTAAGAATCCTTGTCCGGAACCTTGCCGTAACAAGATTGCCGAACATTGTAACACCAAGCATTACTGGAACTGTACCCAAGCCGAACATAGCCATATACAAAGCACCTTCCAATGCTCCACCTATTGCAATTGCTCCTCCCAAGCCGATGTAAACAAAACCGCACGGCAGCAATCCGTTCAGCATACCGATGACAGCCATTGAGTAAAACTGTTCTTTTCTTTCAGCGAAGAATATGTCTTGCTAAAAATAGGAGAGATCAGCTTGTACGCTTTTCCGGCAAGAGGATTTTTCCACTTTATGTAAGTTACTATCACAAACAATATCAAGAGTGAGCCGATGAAGACCGATAACCATCTCTGAAGTCCGAACAGGTTTAACCTGTCACCAATAAATCCGAAAATAAAACCAAGTGAAGCGTATGTCAGAACTCTTCCGGCATTATACGTAATCCTCTTTAACAAAAATCTCAGATCTTTTGAAGATCCTGCACTTAGCGACAATGCAATAGGACCGCACATTCCCACGCAGTGAAAACTTCCGGCCAGTCCGATTAATAATGCTGCTAAGTATTCCATGATTCAGTTTATGAAGACACTTTTGTCAATTGCATAGCTTTGTCCCGAGCCTGACAGGTTCAATCGTATTTTCCAAAGTCCTTTGGAAAGTGACTGATGTGTAATGACCTGCTTGCCAGATTCATCAGGCATGAAGCTGATCTTAAAATCCTTTGATGCATCTGAAGGCCGGTAAAAAATTATCTCGCCGGACTTCCCAACCAGGACTCCCGGATCATCAGCATAAATGACTACCGAATTTCCATCAGCGTCAGCTTTAACCAGATTACTTATTTCAACAGAATTTTTCTTAAGATCAATTTGCTGCTGGTATTTTAACTCCTGCTCATAATAGTTGTCAGTTACAAGTTCAACATCTGTTGACATTGAGATAACAGCCATTGAGATCATTGCCAAAGCAAATAATGCTATTGGTAATACAACAAAAATTCGCCAGCTTATTTTATTGCTCATCTTTTTCATATCAATTTGGGGGTCCGATAAATGTTGTATTAATTTCTTCAATGACTTTACCATTCGAAACTGCGTTGATCTTCAACGGAGTGTTCAATTTCTTGATCTTATCTTTAGGCATGAGAATCAATAGGCTTCCTTCATGAACTTCCATTGGCTTTAAGATTATCTCATTACCAACAAGCTTAATTTCTCCTTCACTCTCCGAAAGTTCAAACTTAATCGGCATTTCATTAAAGGTCTTATTGCTCAGCTTGAAGTTGTACATGTTACTTACTTTGTCTTCACCCTGATTCTGATAAATCATTCCGGGTGTACGAAGTACATTTGCATCAACGTCTTTTCTCTTGGCAAATAAAACTGTTATGGTTGTAAGAAGTATGAGTAGTACAGAAATATAACCGATCACTCTTGAAGTCCACTTAAAGCCGCTGCCTGTGCGGATTCCTTCCATAGAATCATATCTGATCAGTCCTCTTGGAAGATTGATCTTATCCATTATAGAATCGCAGGCGTCAATACACACGGCACAATTGATACACTCGAGCTGTGTACCGTTTCGAATATCAATTCCCGTTGGACAAACCACTACACACTGATTACAATCAATACAGTCACCAAGATTCTTTTCCTTCTTTTCAGTCAATTTCCCTCTCGGCTCTCCCCTGTTGTAATCATATGCTATCACAGTTGTATTCTTATCAAGCAGAACTCCCTGCATCCTGCCATAGGGACAGACAAGAATGCACGCCTGCTCACGGAACCAGGCAAATATAAAGTAGAAGCCGATTGTAAATACAACAATAGCAATGAATCCGGAAACATGCGCCGAAACAGGCTCATTCATTATTTTCCAAAGAGCATCAACACCGATGATGTAGGAAAGAAGAGTGTTTGCTATAATAAAAGACAAAATGAAGAAAATCAGATACTTCAATCCCTTTTTAAAAATCTTCGATCCTGTCCATGGAGATTTATTGAGCTCCATTTGTCTTGTGTAGTCCCCTTCTATCAGATATTCAATTTTTCTGAAAACCAATTCGAGAAATATCGGCTGAGGGCAGATCCATCCGCAGAAGATCCTTCCAAAGACAGCAGTAACCAGGAACAAAGAAACAAATACAGTGATCATCAGTAATCCGAACAAATAGAAATCCTGTGGAGTGAATACTGAACCAAAGAGAATAAATTCTCTTTCGACAATATTGAACAGAAAGAACGGATGCCCGTCGACTTTAATGAATGGCAAGCCAAACAAAATCGCCAGCAAAAAAATACTTACAATAGTCCTTGCAGTATAGAATCTTCCCGAAGGTTTCTTCGGATAGATCCACTTTCTGTGACCATCTTTTTCAACTATCGAAATAGTATTTCGAAACGACTCATCAGTCTTCTTTATCTCCGGATCTTCAATATTCTCTTTTACTTTCTCCAATCCACTCAATTATTTGGCTGAATCCTTTGCGGCACCTTCTTTTGACATAGCAGAGTCTTTCTTTACTCCTCCGACTTTTAGTGAATCCATTTTGCTTTTCAATGTATCCTTACCCGTCTTCAAAGAATCAGCTGCGGCTTCAACATATAGCGGACCTTCGGGCGCTTTTCCATTTGGTGGATTAGTCCCTTGTAAAGACAGCACGTAGCTCCCAACTTCCTGCATTGATTTTGGATTGAACTGATTCTGCCATGCGATCATGCCTTTCGCAGGAACTCCGTATTTAAGAGTCTTAAAAACATTCTTGATACCACCTCCGTGGATCCAGAATTGATCAGTAAGATTTGGACCAACTGTTCCTTCACCATTGTTGCCGTGACACGGAACACAATTTGCAAGAAAAATCTGTTTGCCGTTGTCAAGAGCTGCCTTGTCTGTTAGCAGTACGACCGAATTTTCGTTGATGAATGCGCCGGTCCTTATAAGTTCTTCTCTTTTGAAATTAGCTGCTGTTACTTCATCAGTATATTCCTGCAAAGGAAGGCTGCCAAAGCCGAGTACGTGATAGTTTAAAATATATACAAAAGCAAAAACTATCGTTCCGTAGAAGAGGATATTAAACCAAGGAGGCACGTTATTATCAAGTTCCGTTATGCCGTCATAATCTTCATCCATCATCAACTCACGCTCTTGTGAAATCGGTTTCAATCCGGAGATCTTATCATATATACCTTTTAGGATTGACTTGCGCGGCTCTAAAGCAATTGTGCTTTCACCGTAGTTTGGAGATTCTTTCAGAAGCGGTACGAAGATCGCATTAAGCAGAAGGAAGAATACTGCAAACAGAATTATGTAATAATTTGTCATGTCAGTATCTTCAACTACAACTGTAGTTGTCTGCGCCATGAGAGGCGCAGTCACTAAAACAAAAGTGATAATAGAAAGCAACATCAAACTGAATTTATTCTTCATTGTTTAGTTTTCTTTATTCTCTGAATTCTCAAGTGGAAGATTTTCCATTTCTTCAATGTAGTTCTTGTCGAGCTTAACTATCCAGAGCGCTGTAGCCGTGAAAAAATCAGAAACAGCAAGAGGGAGAAAATAGGATAGATGTCAATGCCCTCGATACTTTCGAATATTTCTCTGAACATTATTCTCTTTTTATTTAATTGCCGAATTTGTGCTCACCTTGATATCGGTTCCAAGCCTCTGCAGATAAGCGATCAAAGCAATTATCTCTTTCCTGCCGTCAGCGGTAAGTCCGTTTTTCTTTAGTTCAGCAGTAATCTTGTCAGCTTGCTTTTGAAGTTCTTCATTTGCAACACTTTCATATCCGTCAGGATAAGGAACTCCTAAAGTTCTCATGCCGCTTATCTTTGCCTCGGTTGAGCCGTAATCTATGTCCTGTTCATAAAGCCATCCGTAGGAAGGCATAATAGATCCGGGTGATATTGATCTCGGATCTGACATATGAAGATAATGCCAGAGGTCAGGATATTTCCGCCCACCCTGTGCAAGTCAGGACCCGGTTCTCTTTGAACCCCATTGAAAAGGATGATCATAAACAAACTCTCCTGCTTTTGAATATTCTCCGTAACGTTCTGTTTCAGATCTGAACGGTCTGACCATTTGAGAGTGACATGTATAACATCCTTCTCTTACGTAGATATCCCTTCCCTGCAGTTCCAGAGGCGTATATGGTTTCACACTGGAAATTGTGGGGATATTTGATTTGATAAGAAAAGTAGGTATGAGTTCAACGAGTCCACCAATAAGAATTGCAACTGTTGTCAGTAATGCAAATTTACCCGGCCTTGACTCGAGCCACTTGTGTTTATATTTATGAGTACCTTTAGTAGGATCGACAAGAGCGGCAGCTTCAGCCTGCTCTTCAGCGACAAGCGAACCGCTTTTCACGGTCTTTACAAGATTATATACCATTACCAAAGCGCCGATCAGATACAGACTTCCGCCAATTGATCTGATGACATACATCAGGATGATCCTTATAACAGTTTCGAGGAAGTTCGGATACAGAAGAATTCCTTCCGGAGTGAACTGCTTCCACATAAGTGATTGAGTTATGCCGGCCCAATACAACGGCGCTGCATAAAATACTATACCTAGTGTTCCAATCCAGAAATGAAAATTTGCAAGTCGATCGGAATGCAGTTTTGTATTGTAGATTCTCGGCAACAACCAGTAAAGCATAGCGAAAGTAAAGAAGCCGTTCCAGCCAAGCGCTCCAATGTGAACGTGTGCAACAATCCAGTCAGTGTAGTGAGCAATAGCATTGACGTTCTTCAGAGAAAGCATCGGCCCTTCCAGAGTCGACATTCCGTATGCAGTTACTGCTACGACCATAAACTTGAGGACAGCACTTTCTCTCACTCTATCCCAAGCGCCTCTGAGAGTAAGGAGACCATTTATCATACCTCCCCAGGAAGGAGCAATTAGCATAATTGAGAAAACTGTTCCAAGTGACTGTGCCCAGTCCGGCAAAGCTGTATAAAGCAAATGATGCGGACCTGCCCAGATATAGATGAATATCAAAGACCAGAAGTGAAGTATCGACAATCGATAAGAATAGATTGGCCTGTCAGCCGCCTTAGGAAGGAAATAATACATCAATCCGAGAAATGGAGTAGTAAGAAAGAATGCAACTGCATTGTGACCATACCACCATTGTACAAGCGCATCCTGAACACCGGCATATACCGGATAACTTTTAAGAAATGAGACGGGCAGTTCAACTGAGTTAACAATATGAAGTACCGCCACTGTTACAATTGTAGCGATGTAAAACCAAATGGCTACATAAATATGCTTCTCTCTTCTCTTTGCAATTGTTCCAAAAACATTGATCGCAAAAACTACCCATATCAATGCAATAAGAATATCAATTGGCCATTCAAGTTCAGCATATTCCTTGCTTGTCGTAACACCTGCAGGCAGAGTTATTGCTGCCAAAACAATTATCAACTGCCATCCCCAGAAATGAATACTTCCGAGTAATTTGCTGAACATGCTTGCCTTGCATAATCTTGGCAAGGAATAGTAAACACCCATAAATATTGCATTTCCAACGAATGCGAAAATAACTGCATTTGTATGAAGAGGTCTGATTCTTCCGAACGTTGTATATTGAAATGCAAAGTTCAGCTCAGGCAGAATTAACTGCAGAGCTGCCAGCAATCCGACAAGCATTCCGACAATTCCCCACACGATCGTTGCAATAGCAAAATTCCTTACGATCTTATTGTCGTAACTGAATTTTTCCAATCCCATCTTTTGGAATCTCCTTTAGTTTATTAAATTAATTTCTTTCATACACTTCTTTATTCTCTCAAATGCAATTGTGATATCGTTATCAAGGCCGATAGAAAATCTAACAAGTCCGGCACTGAGGCCCATTTGCTTTTGTTCATCTTCAGGTATTTCTGAAGAAGTACTGTGACCCGGTGAACTGAAAAGAGTCTTAAAGTAACCAAGACTTACTGCCAGATATCCGACTTTCTCTTCCTGCATCCTTGTCATGAGCTTAGAAGCCTTTTCATAATCGCCGGCATCAACAGCCATCATTCCTCCGTAACCGAAACCATCATTCTTAAGATTTGTTAGCAATTCAAAATCCTTGTTTGACTTTAGTCCGGGATAATAAACTTTTATTCCAAGCTTCTGAAATTCTTCAGCAAGGAACGAAGCATTCTCGCTGTGCTTTTTCATTCTGACATGAAGGCTGTGAAGATTTTTAAGAATACTTGCAGCCCGGTAGCTGTCAAGCACAGGACCCAAAAGCATTGTAGCTCCTGAGTTGATATCGGTCAATGTGTTTATGAATTCATTTGTTGAACAAATGCATCCGGCAACACAATCGCTCGTCCCGTTAATATACTTTGTCAGGCTGTGAATGACAATATCTGCACCAAGACGTTTTGGAGAAATAATCATTGGGCTGAACGTGTTGTCTATTATAAGTTTGGCGCCGGCTTGCTTCGAGATCTTTGAAAGTTCCGGAATGTCAGTAACCTCAAGTAACGGATTGCTGATAGCTTCTCCGTAAATTATTTTGGTCTTATCCGTAATTGCAGCTTTAACAGCTTCAAGATTCTTAAGGTCAACAAACTTGACTTTGATACCAAGCTTAGGCAGAAAGTTCTTGAACAGTGCATATGTTCCGCCGTACACTGTTCTGCTTGAAACTATCTCATCTCCTGAAGAACAAATATCAAGCACTGTGCAACTTATAGCGCCCATACCTGAGGCAGTGACCTGAGCGCTTTCAGTATCTTCCAGGCGAGCAAGAGCATTCGCTAAGAACTTGTTGATCGGATTCCAGTGTCTTGAATATAAAAAGCATCCTTCAATCTCATGATCAAAGAGTTCCTCCATTTTTTGAGGACTCATGAAAGTGAACGTTGAAGAATCGGTGATCGAAGGATTTACATCACCAAATTCACCAAACACCAGATAGTCGTGTATACTTGTACTCGGGTCAAATTTCATATCATTCATAATTAGACAATTCCCATTCTTCTTGAAAGCATATAATATTTTTCATGTGCAACTTTTGCCCAATGAGCCTGAGGACCGGGAATTATCATCTCCAGTCCACTGGGTGAAAGCATATGATCTCCAATGATCATCAATCCCTGATTCCCTATTGCCAATATAGAGTAAGCATTGATATCACTGAATGAAAGTGATCTTTTTTCCAGTCCGAATATGTCCGCATAAATATTCCATGCTGCAGTCTTTGCCATCATTTCCGAAGGGTAGCTGGTTCTCGGAATATTATACTTAACCTCCGTTTCCTCCGGTGGCTCAACATCAACTGCCAACCCGGCCGCATAAATTTCAGGGAAATCGTGATGCCTGTATTCGTCATTGGTTTCAATGAACCCGTGTTCATTCCCCAGGCCGGGCGAATTCTTAACAGGATTTGATCCTGAAAAACGCGGAATGATCATAGTGTATCGTGATAAGATCTCTCTGTTGTCTTCGAGGATAATTTTTTCTGGTAAGACTTCCTTTATGGATGCATCAGTTATCCATTTAAAATTGTACTTTTTGAAAAGCCGCTCTCCTATCTCCTGAATATTCGCTATTCCTCCTATTCCAAGATGTCCCAGAAATGGTTCGGAAGTAATAAAAGTAATTGGGGAATTAGAGATCATGCCGGCTTTTGCCAATTGATATTGAGCGTTGAAGAGAAACTCATAAGCTGAAGCGAAATATGCCGTGCCCTGAGCAGCTGCAACAACAAGCGGTCCGCCATGCGTCAGATAATCACTCCAGGCTTTCTTTGCTTCCCTGGCGCAGTCCAGATTACAGATACAATGGCTGTATTTTCCAGGACCTGATCCGGGAATACTTTCATAGTCGGGCTCAAAGCCTGTTGCAATGACCAAATAATCATAAGGAAAATATTCATCATGAAGCCACACCTGCTTATTCTCAGGATCGAACCTGACGATCTCAGCTTCGAAAAATTTTATATCTCTTTGAAAAAGCGGAGGTCTAACATCAAACATAATATCTTCCTCTTTTCTCAATCCGAAAGGATACCAAATAAGAGATGGTACAAAGACAAAATTCGGACTCTTGCCGATCACAATTACTTCATGATCAGATCCTACTAGCTGTTTCAGTTCTATCGCAGCAGTAAAGCCTGCAAAGCTGTTTCCAGCAACTACAATATTCATTCTTTTCATTTTCGGACTTCTGAGATTAAAATTTTACAAATCCTTTCTTGATTCGTCTTCATCAAACAGCATCCTTACGGACGGAGTAAATCTGTCCTCATACTGATCATTCTTAACAGACCAAATGAATGCCAAGAGAAAACCCGTTGCAACTATCAAACTTGCTCCTATCAACACCAATATTACACTCATATTAATTTTCTCCTTTTGGCTGAAAGGTTTGTCATACCAACTACAAACAACACAATCGAAATTGAATTGAAGGGCATAAGAATGGCCGCTATCAATGGCGAGAATGTTCCTTGAGATGCCAGATACAATCCGATCACATTATAAAAAAAAGATATGACGAAGCTTACTTTGATAATAAGCATTGTTGATCTTGCAAAATTCATAAACGAACCAAGTTTCGAAAATTCCTGCGCATCCATAATTATATCACATGCAGGAGAGAAGCTTGCAACATCTTCCGTAACCGAAACACCAATATCGCTTTGCTTGAGGGCGCCTGCATCATTGAGACCATCTCCTATCATCATGACCTTTTCGCCTTTCTTCTGTTTGGATCTCACATATCTCAACTTATCAGATGGCATCTGATCAAAATGAAGTTGATCATCTTCGAAAAATTTCTTCAGCATAGTTCTTTCATGGTTCTTATCACCGGAGATAAGTGAAATGTTATACTTAGTGCTAAGCTCATTTAATAATGGTTCAAGACCGTCCCTGTACTTACTGCTGAACGAATAGAATCCCTTTACTTCGCCATCGATAGACAGGAATACATTTGTCGAAACCAAATTCTTCCTGAAGTCAGTGCTGAATTTCTGAAACGGACATTCTATATCACCCAATACATATCTGATATTTCCAAGCTTAACAATTCTGCCTTCCACTTGCCCGCTTATTCCTTCTCCGGCAATTTCTTCAAACTCAGTGGATCTGAATACATATGAGCCATTTAATGATTCATGAATCCTTCTGCTTAGAGGATGAGTTGAATTCCTTACCAATGATTTAACAAGAGCATTATCTTCATCCGAAAGTTCGCTTCCGATAAACTCTATCCTTAGGTCCTTAGTATTTGTGATAGTACCCGTCTTATCAAGAACAATTGAATCAATCTTCGACATAGTTTCTATGACAAATGAATCCCTCAAATAGAATTTATTCTTACCAAGAATCCGAAGACTGTTTCCCAAAGCAAAGGGAGTTGTCAATGCCAGTGCGCAAGGACATGCAATGATCAGAACTGTTGTAAATGCAGTCAACGCCTTGTCAACATCTGTAGGAAGCCAGTAGAATGCTGATGCGAAAGCTATTAGTAGAATAGCGATTGTAAAATACTTGCTTACAAAATTTGTAAGAGATTCAATTCCTGATTTTCGTGTTTTAACGAAGGCCTTGTCATTCCATAGTTGTGTAAGATAGCTTTGTGATACAGTTCTGAGTACTTCGAGTTCAATAGCACTTCCAAGATGTTTTCCGCCGGCATAGATTATTTCACCAAGGACCTTTTGTTCGGGAATTGATTCCCCGGTAACAAAGCTGTAGTCAATGTATCCTTCACCGCTAAAAAGTATTGCATCAACAGGGATTATTTCATTGTTACGAATTATTATCCTGTCACCGACATTAAGTTTGGAAACGGGTATGCATGTCTCAGCGCCTTTCTTGTTGCAAGTAACAGAAATAGGAAAATATGATTTATAGTCTCTTTCGAAATTTATTGACTCGTATGTCTTACTTTGAAATAGTTTTCCGATCAAAAGGAAGAACACAAGTCCCGCCAAAGAATCCATAAAACCGGCGTTACTGTGTAAAACAATTTCATAAATGCTTCTCAAGAAGAGCGCAAGCAAACCCAATGATATTGGAACATCTATGTTGATGAATTTATTCTTCAGTCCCTTCCATGCCGAAATAAAGTATGGAGAACTGCAATATGTAATCACCGGAATTCCCAGAAGTATGTTCAGGTAGTTGAAAACATTTTTCAAACCCTGATCATAAGTATCACCTATAGCGAGATACTCGGGAAAGCTAAGCAGCATTATGTTCCCAAGACAAAAACCGGCAACACCGATCCTTGCATACAGATCACGGAAATTTTTTCCTGAGGATTTTTTCTTAAACTCCGTATCGAGATTTATGTTAGGCTCATAGCCAACAGACACAAGAGATTTTACAACTTCCTTGAGGGTTGTTATTTCATTATCAAATAAAATGGAAACTCTTTTCTGAAGGAAATCAACTCTTGAATTTATCACTCCGGGATTTACCTTGTTGATGCGTTCCAAAAGCCAAATGCAGGAACTGCAGTGAATTTCGGGTATGCTAAATGTTACGGAAGAAAGATTCTTGTTGTTGAATTCTACGATCTTACTGATAATATCCTTGTCGTCCAGATAATCGAAACGTTTCTCAAACGGAACTTCCTTAACTTTGAGCCCGGCCTCGCCGTCAATAGAATAATATTCGCAAAGATTGTGTCCGTCCAGAATTTGAAAGACGGCTTTACAACCTTCGCAGCAGAAGCTCTTATCATCTAGCTTAACTGAATTGTCATTACAGTTCTCCCCGCAATGATAGCAGAAGGAACTGATCTTATCTTTTACAAGGCTCATGTTTGGCAAAGATATAATTACTAAAATTGTATCTCTATGATATTTGTCATTAAAAAGTATGATTTTTGTCATACTTTTTCAAAATATGCATTTGTAGCACATTTTTGCACTTTGCCCAATAAATTATTTGATTTCGGGGCAGAAATGATGTATTGCTTTAAGCGAGACTTCTTATTATTTTAGCACTCTCAATGATAGAGTGCTAACACAGTAATTAATTAAACCAAAAAGAAGCATAAAATGAACGTAAAACCATTAAGCGACAGGATAATAGTAAAACCTGCAGAAGCTGAAGAAAAAACAGCATCAGGACTTATTATTCCTGACACTGCAAAAGAGAAGCCAATGAAAGGCGAAATAGTAGCAGTAGGAAAAGGAAAGATCACCGATGACGGAAAAGAGATCAAACTGGAATTGAAAGTCGGTGACAAAGTACTTTACGGAAAATATTCCGGTACAGAAGTAACGATTGAC
The DNA here is from genome assembly GCA_016704345.1 of Ignavibacteria bacterium. Taxonomy (GTDB): domain Bacteria; phylum Bacteroidota; class Ignavibacteria; order Tepidaquicellales; family Tepidaquicellaceae; genus JADJAH01. Next base: position 111,561 of record JADJAH010000019.1, read on the forward strand.
GGCGAGGAATATCTTATTATGAGAGAATCCGACGTCTATGCAATTATCTGAAATTAAAATCAAAAGGAGAAAATAAACAATGGCATCAAAAATAATCACGTTCAACACTGAAGCCAGAGCGGCTTTAAAGAAAGGTGTTGATACGCTTGCCAACGCAGTGAAGGTCACATTGGGACCAAAGGGCAGGAATGTAGTAATAGATAAAAAGTTCGGTGCTCCTACAGTAACTAAAGATGGAGTCACAGTTGCAAAGGAAATCGAACTCGAAGATCCAATTGAAAATATGGGTGCGCAGATGGTAAAGGAAGTTGCTTCAAAGACTTCTGATGTGGCCGGAGACGGAACCACAACTGCAACAGTTCTCGCACAGGCAATTTACAGAGAGGGACTTAAGCATGTAACAAGCGGAGCAAATCCAATGGATCTTAAGAGAGGAATTGACAAGGCAGTTGAGACTCTTGTAAAAGGTCTGAAGGATCTTTCATCACCGATAAAGGAGAACAAAGAAATTGCGCAGGTTGGATCAATCTCAGCCAACAATGATAAATACATTGGCGATCTTATCGCAGAAGCAATGGACAAGGTCGGGAAAGACGGTGTTATTACAGTTGAAGAAGCCAAAGGTACAGAAACAACAGTTGATGTTGTAGAAGGTATGCAGTTTGACAGAGGTTACCTTTCACCTTACTTCGTTACAGATGCAGAATCAATGGAAGCTGAGCTTGAAGATCCTTATATCCTTATTCATGATAAAAAGATCTCAACAATGAAAGACCTCCTTCCGATACTTGAGAAGGCTGTTCAATCAGGAAGAGGAATGCTTATACTTGCAGAAGATGTAGAAGGTGAAGCTCTTGCAACTTTGGTTGTCAATAAGCTTAGAGGAACTCTGAAGGTAGTAGCAGTAAAAGCTCCCGGATTTGGTGACAGAAGAAAAGCAATGCTTGAAGATATTGCAATTTTAACCAAAGCTACGGTTATCTCTGAAGAGCAGGGATATAAACTTGAGAATGCAACAGTTTCATATCTTGGAACTGCAAAGAGAGTTGTTGTTGACAAAGACAATACAACAATCGTTGAAGGTGCCGGAGATAAGGAAGACATAAAGAAGAGGATCAATGAAATTAAGTCACAGATCGATAAGACCACTTCTGACTACGATAAGGAAAAGCTTCAGGAAAGGCTCGCAAAGCTTTCAGGCGGAGTTGCTGTTCTGAAGATCGGTGCTTCTACAGAAGTTGAGATGAAAGAAAAGAAGGCAAGAGTTGAAGATGCATTGCATGCTACAAGAGCTGCAGTTGAGGAAGGTATTGTTCCCGGCGGTGGTGTAGCTTTGCTGAGAGTATCATCCAAACTCGACGGTCTTAAAGATGAGAACCATGACATTATGACCGGAATCAGTATCATTAAGAAAGCTATTGAAGAGCCTATAAGACAAATAGTTGAGAACGCAGGTCTCGAGGGATCAGTGGTCATCAACAAAGTAAAAGAAGGTAAAGATAATTATGGATTCAATGCTGCAACTGAGAACTATGAAGACCTTGTAAAGGCCGGAGTCATTGACCCTACAAAGGTAACAAGAGTTGCTCTTGAAAATGCAGCATCAGTCGCCGGTCTTTTACTTATGACTGAAGCTACTGTCGTTGAGAAACCCGAAAAAGAAAAAGCTGCTCCGATGATGCCTCCGGGCGGCATGGGAGACATGTACTAAGATCCGGTTTCTGATGCAGATGTAATATTTCACATTAACCCTCTTCGTGAATTTTTCGGAGAGGGTTTTTTTATCGATCAATTGATTCCGGTTTCATTCTACTAATTTGCATTGATAATAAAGTGTAAACTAAGATAACACAGTCTATTTTATTAATCCCGTTTAAGAACTAATTTGTGAAATCTTAAGTTAACTGATGCATGATAATACAAGCATTGTTGTTCATAGTTTCATTGTTGCCCTTAAGTCAACCGGCAACAGATGTTTCACTCCCTAATTTAAATATAAAGACCACCATGTCTGACAATCCTTATTACTCCAGAACAGATACAGCAAAGTTGAATGTTGATGATGAAGAATGGAAGAAGATTCTTGACGAAGAAGTATTCTACATAGCAAGAAAGAAAGGAACCGAGAGGGCTTTCTCCGGCAAGTATTGGGATTTCGAAGGCATTGGAACATACTACTGCGCTGTCTGCGGTAATAAGCTTTTTAAGTCTGACTCTAAGTTTGGCAGTTCATGCGGCTGGCCGAGTTTTTTTGAAGCTGACAGACCAAACAGTGTAAATTATGAAGAGGACTATACATTTGGAATGTCGAGGACAGAAGTACTTTGCGGTAGATGTGAATCTCATCTTGGGCATATATTTGATGATGGTCCGCCGCCAACAGGAAAAAGATTCTGTATGAATTCCGTAGTTCTTGATTTCGAGCCTGATCAGGAAGGGAGCAAATAATAATCACGCAAATTCTGGTTTAGCAATTACAACTCATACCTTACATTGACATAAGATGAAGAACCTGTCCCGAAGTTTCCAGCTTTTGGAGATAATTGTTTTGACTCTAACATTAGTATCCTGTGAGGCGCCGGAAAGTCACAAAAAACGGAGTGCTTCGGAGAAGAAAATCCGGAAGCCATTGAAAGAAACATTACGCCGCTTGTTTATCGCGGGATGCTCAGCATAAAGGGAGATATGAAAATACAGGATTGCTCTTCCGGAAAGCAGTATATTGTTTCGGATAAGAGCGATCTGAGTTCGATTGATAAGGCTATAAAACAATCACAAGATATGGGAAACAAGAGCAGGCTGTACATTGAAGCTGAAGGATTTATTTCAACTCAAGAGAATTTTGCTAAGAAGCAAAACGATACTGTACTTGTAATCGGAAGGATCTCAAGGATAGATATGCAGTTTGACTGCAATCCTCAGTAGTCGTGAGTTTTGTCAATTCCAATATGACAAAGAGCAAAATCATACTTTACCGGATCCTCGGCATCAAAATCTTTTAGTCTATCCGTAAGTTCTGTAGCAAATGTTAGGTCGCACGATCTTCTTTCAATAAGTCCTAACTGCCTTGAGATCCTGTAAATATGGGTATCCACAGGCATGACAATTTTATCCTTTCCAATTTCTCTCCAGCAACCGAGATCAATCTCATCTTCTCTGACCATCCATCTCAGATACAAGTTCAGACGTTTACATGCAGATCTCATTTCAACGTTGGGAATAAGATAATTGTAACTATTTCTCCTTCCAGGAAATTTGTGAAGCTCTTTTCCAAACTTGCTCAATGCATTAGTAATGTTCAAATCATCCTGAGATACTGAACCGAGGATCAACTCTTTCAATGAACCAAATTTCTTAAGAACCCCATTAATGTTTTTAAATAGATCGATCATATCTTCAGGAGCATTGAATCTGTAATACAAATCCTCAAAAAACTTTTTATCTTTTTGTTCAGAAAAATTCAGGGTAAATTCATGCACATCATAACCGATTCTTTTAAAAAGCTTGTTCATCAGGGCATTGATCTGGTCAACTCTTCCATATGAATAGCATGATACTATCAGTCCTGCGATCTCAATATCACGGGAGTTTTTAAGCTTATGAAGAATCCAAACAGGATCTTTTGATGAATGTTTATGCTTATATTTCAAATAAATTTCATCAAGATATTTCCCCAAATTTTTCTTATTCAAACCAAAGCATAAATGCTGAAAATATTTATCATAGGAGACAGCGAGAAACTTATCTCCGAATTATCCGAACTGTTAAAAGAAAAGTGCGACATATGCGATGAACTTGATGACAAGGTTGATGTAGTTTTTGAACTTACCAATTACGATGAGGAAATGAAATTTAAAATTCTGAATTTCATTGAGTCCAAAAATACCGGATGCGCAATAGTCTCATCATCACTCTGCATTACGGCACTTCAACAAGCGGCTGAACTTTCTGATCCGTCGAAATTGATCGGAATAGCATTCTATCCCGGCTTCTCAGCAATGAAAGGTATTGAAATAGCTCCTACAAAGTTTACTGATGAGAAGATCATTGAGACTGTAAAGTCAATGTTTGAAGAAGTTGAAAAGCAAGTAATGACATCTCCCGACAGACCCGGAATGATAGCCATGAGAATCATATCAATGATAATCAATGAAGCTTATCTTGTTATGCAGGAAGGAACATCAAACAAAGAAGATATAGATACTGCAATGAAGCTTGGAACAAATTATCCTTTTGGGCCAATTGAATGGAGCGAGAAACTTGGTGTTGAACTTGTTTACAATATTCTTGCATCCATGCTGAACGAATTCGGTGAAGACCGATACAGGATCACTCCCCTTTTACGTGAAGCCAGTATTTCAAGCAGGATCACATCGTAAACACTCTGCTTATCTGAATGTAAATCCGTGAATCACAAGTTTGACTGTCATGTACAAAGAAAAAATCGTGGCTAAAATTATTACAGCCAACATTATCTTCGCCAGCAAACTGTCAAATTTTCTCTTTGGTTTTGTCTCTTCCATAATGCTTTGCAAATGTTAATTAATTCTTACTTATTGGCAAATTTTATAATATCATTATAGGTTAATCCAGAATATCAATGATCAACTTTCGCTCAGGAGGTTTCTCCCTGGTGACTCTGATTGCCTTGTTCAGTCTTTCCTCCGCCTTATCAAGTTTTTCATTCGCATCCGCAAAAATTTCCATAAGAGTATCTCCCTTCTTTACTTCATCACCTATCTTAGAATGGAGTATAATTCCTGCAAGCGGATCAATTTTGTCTTCAATTCTCTTTCTTCCGCAACCAAGGTCAATTGCTGCAAATCCAATATCATCTGCTTTCAGATCTGATAAGAATCCATCACTTTGTGCAATCATGCTTCTGCCAATAGAACTTCTTCTCATTTTCGTCCAGTCCTTCACGTAATTCAAGTCGCCGCTTTGCGACTCAACAATTTCCAGAAATTTTCTATATGCACTTTTGTCCATTAACCTCGAGACAGCAATTTTCTCTCCTTCTTCCATACTGCCCGACTTTCCTCCAAGAAAAATCATTGCCCCTGCCAGTATTGTTGTCAGCTTAAAGAGATCCGGAATCATTGTTCCAGACATAAGCTCAATCGATTCTTCGACTTCCAGCCAGTTCCCTATTTTTCTACCCAAAGGCTGTTCCATGTCAGATAATACAGCGATGGCTTTCTTGCCGGACTTGCGTGACGTGTAAATCAATTTTTTAGCAAGCTCAATTGGCAGCTCAATGCCTGGTAAGTTTGCTCCACAGCCAATCTTAACATCAAATACAAATCCATCGGCTCCCTCGGCAAGCTTCTTGCTCATGATACTTGAAGTGATTAGCGGTATGCATTCGACTGTAGCAGTAACATCTCTAAGTGAGTATATCCGTTTGTCAGCGGGAGCAAAGTCTTTTGTCTGGCCTGCAAGCACGACTCCATTCTTTGCTAATAATCTTCTAAACTCGTCGATGCTTACATTTACATTGAAACCCGGAATCGACTCTAATTTGTCCAGTGTACCACCGGTGTGACCAAGTCCTCTGCCGGAAATCATTGGAACTGCAATTCCTTCGCATGCAACCAACGGCGCAAGAATCAGTGAAGTCTTATCGCCAACCCCTCCGGTAGAATGCTTGTCAATCTTGGACATTTGAAGCGAACCGAGATCAAGTACAACACCGCTGTTGAGCATTATGTCTGTAAGATGATAAGTTTCTTCATCACTCATACCCCTGAAATAGACTGCCATAAGAAACGATGACATCTGATAATCCGCAACTTCACCGGACATATATCCCTCTATTATGAACTTAAGTTCATCTTTAGTAAGAGAGAGATTGTTTCTTTTCTTCTTTATTAACTCTGATGGATTCATGGCGGATAAATTATGTAATTCAGAATGCTTTTGAAAGTCCTGTAGCAAAGCATACTAGTCGATCCTTTTTCAAAAACATTTCACAAGTCTGCAAAAAACTTTTTGATAATGCATAGTTTGATTGCTAAGTTTGGGAGCGTAAAATCTAAATGAAATACTTATCAACAATGCCGGCAATTAAGTATTCAATTATTCTATCGCTTGGAATAATTGCAGGCAGCTCGTTTCCGCTGAACAAGACTTACCTTGTTCTTTCAATGGGGACTTGTATTCTGAGTCTGTTAATATATTATCGCAGACATTCAGTAAGATTTATTTTGGTCTGTACCCTGATATTCATGACCGGATTTACGAAGTCAAACATAGACTTCTTTGTAATTTCTCCTCAATCTATTGCCTTTCTTGAAGAAACATCAAAGAACGAAACTGTCATTCTGCAAGGTGTAGTAAACGATATTCCTGATCATGACAGCGCGCGAATAAGATTCACAATAAATTCGAAACTCATTCTTGCCAAAGATACGATCATTACAGAAGGTGAAATACTTGTTACTGTAGTAAGATCAAAGCACGACACAGCAGAGATAAGAATTATGCCGGGTGATCTATTATCTTTACGAGGGACCCTCTTTGAGCCTGCAGGGAGCAGGAATGACGGCGAGTTCGATTATCGCAAGTATCTCTTCAATAAAGGAATTTTCAAGATGTTACGGGTTCACGGATTCTCTAATGTCAGAAAACTTTCTCATGAGAATTTAGATTTTCTTATGCAGGAGATAATTTATCCTTCAAAAACTTATTCAATAGAATGCATTGAAAAGCAAATCAGCGGGGATGAATCACAATTTCTAAAGGGATTGGTAACGGGTGACAGATCTGATATCAGCGATGAAGTTCGTCAGGCTTTCATGGATGCCGGAGTATCTCACTTGATTGCCGTTTCAGGTCTTAATGTTGCCTATCTGGTATTATCACTAACATTGCTCTGCTCCATTTTCAGATTGCATTTGTCAATCACACTCGCAGTAGTAATTTTCTTTCTGATATTTTATTGCATGTTAACAGGCAACACAGCATCCATAGTCAGAGCTTCACTAATGGGAGGTTTGATTCTTATCTCGTCAAGGATTCAAAGGAAACCTCAGTTCTATAATATACTCGGAATATCTGCGTGCATTATTCTGATCTTTGATTCGAGACAATTGTTCGATGCAGGTTTTATTCTCTCATTCACTGCAACAATCTCTATGGTTTGGATATATGAAAAAATTGATAGGCACTTTGTGTCAAACATCAGTTTTACAGGAGCTGCAGTTTCACAATTGAAGAGGAACTTCCTGATTGCTTTCTTTACAACACTTGCAGCACAGATAGGAACGCTTCCTGTTACTGCAATTTACTTTGGAAAGATCTCAATCATTTCTCTGGCTGTAAACATTGTTGCAGTGCCTCTTGCAAATTTATCTCTTGCTATCGGCTTTATGCAGATTGCATTATCATTATTTTCTGAAACATTAGCCTCACTCACTGCAGAAACGAACAATGTATTGCTTTCACTTCAACTTCATATAATCAAATTATCTGCCGGCTTACCGGGTTCATCGTTTTACATTAAGGAAATTGATTTTATACAGATGACAGTGATTTACTTCTGCATAATTGCTGTAGCAACATCAGTCAATCTCCGTGCATTTTTATTGAGATCATTCCTGAGTCTTTTGCTTTTAATATTCCTGTTTTCAGGAATTTTAACGGACAGACATGTACTTAAGATAACCGCGCTGGATGTAGGTCAGGGAGATTGCATTGTCATTCAAACGCCGGATGATAAATGCATCGTAGTCGATTGCGGAAATTCAATCAACGGATTCGACAGCGGAGAAAAAACTCTAGCTCCATTCTTAAGGAGAAAAGGAATAAGCACTGTTGACATTCTGATTCTTACACACAATCACGCCGACCATATTGGTGGCGGTAAATACTTAACAGACAACTTTGAGATTCGGCAGATCATCTACTCTGCTAACGGAAAGAATGGAAGTATGGCGGCGGAACTCTTGGACAATGCCCGGGACAAGAATACATCGCTTCATGAAGCACGCTTTGGAGATATGATAGACGGATGTAAAGACTTGAGATTGTATTTTCTGTTTCCAGATCTCGATCATACATCACCTGTCAATTCCGAAATGTATAATAATCTTAATAATTCTTCTGTTGTATTTTTACTTAAGTACAGAGAAACAGAAATTCTATTCACAGGAGATATTGAAGAAGAAGCAGAAAAATATATTGCTAAAAAGTACGGAACTTTTCTCGGGGCAGATATTCTAAAGTCAGCGCATCATGGAAGCAATACATCTTCAACTTCTGAACTCCTCTCACACACAAATCCCGAATCTGTAATCATCTCATGCGGAAAGAACAACAAGTTTGGACATCCCTCGGGGGAAGTCTTGAACAGACTTAAATTCATTGGCTCTGACATCTTCAGAACTGACAAGAATGGCGGCTTCACTCTAAGATCAGACGGTTACAATATAGAGATCGAAGAGTCATATTACAGGTAGCGAATCAGAATTTCACCTTTACTTCATATAAGGCTTTGCCTCTTCCCGCAAGAAAAGTTGCTAGATTAAGACCCCTGTCATAATTGATCCTGCCGATAGAGTTATAAGTTTTTCCCAATGATATGTTGTCAACAAATACTTCATATACATTATCATTGTAAGATTCTGCCGTCCTGGTAGTTGCCGTAAAGAACAGCTTGTTGTTGACTGAGTAAAACATATTGTAAATTCCTGTAAAAAATTTTGAACCTTCCGTTACAACGCTTGGGAAATCAAGCTTCTTGCCATTAATATAAATTACGCTGTAATATTGATTGTCGGTGATCGTCTCTTCGGTTACAAAAGCGTAATCACCGTTTTGTGAATACACTAAAGCCCGGGAAGAATCCCCTTCAGTCTGATATACGAGGAAACTGAAATCTCCGATTTTTTATTGTCAATAATCAGATCAACGCTTGAGTTGTAAATGCCGGAAGAAGTATCGCTAGTCATACCGAGAAAGTAGATCTTTTCATCCGGTGTAAAGTCATAGCCATATATATCATCATAGCTTTCTGAGTTGACCTTTTTTGCCGTATTATTTTCGAACAGATAAATATCACTCTTCGTTATTTTGTGATCAGATTGAGCCGCATATAAAAACTTCCCATTAGTGCCGTAAACAAACGGCCTCACATTGTACCCCAGAAAATATTCCTTACCACCTTTGACAAAATAGGATGATGAGCTATAATACTGTTCAGATGTTTCATTCATTTGTTTTATGTCTCTCCATTCGAGGTACGACACATTGCCTTCAGGCGAGACATTGACATTAAAAATTCCGGACACAATACCGGTTGCTTTGTTATTCAGATCAAGCTTCTTATCATTTTTCACGATGTATGAGTCATATTCATATTCACCAACTGAATCAGATGCAACGTAATAAATAGAACCGGATCTGTCGAAATACAATGGTGCATATACGTAGTCAAATTTTTGATATTTCTTATCTCCTCTTACAACAAAGAATCCTTTTGGTGAGCTATACAATCCCCCGTTATCTTTTGCAATAAAACAGATGTCACCATTGGAATCATATGCGATGCTCGAATTGTCTATATCGCTAAAAGGAGTCGCTTTGACTGCATCTCCAATGATCAGATATGCCTTGTTGTTCCTGACTGCTGTGTAAATTCTGTCTCCGTTTTTATCAAGAGTATATTCTTCTTCGTGTACATAATCATCACCTTCCTCTCCTGTTCCCCGTTCAAATCTAAATGCTGCCCTGAGTTCATCATACGGCTCTGATCTTGTCAGTCCCTCATCATCAGAATATTTTGCAAGATAGTACTTCTCAGCATCTTTAATTATTACTGTCAGCACATCATCCTTGTTAATATATGAACTTGTCCAATCAATGTATTCTGTTGTAAGAATGTTCTTACCTTCCACAATCAGGGTTGTACTTGCTTTGCGATTCGAATCATAATAATTTTCTCCGATAGCTGCGTATTTACTGTTTGAGAAAAACTTGATCTGCTCTGAGATTACGTAGCTGAATGCCTGAGAGACAGAATTGCGCGAATGAACTTCACTCGCAGTCCTGTCATTATTCCAAACAACATAACAATAGTTGCGCATCTCCGGCGCCATTTTAAAATCATTAACATCAACATTCCCGGGGACAGTAAAATCCGAAATCTTTGTCTCTTGAATTTCCTGGGAATAAATTTCTGCAGTTACCAATATAAATATAAATGCAAAAAGAACTTTGAAAACAGATTTCATTTTATTCATTATTAAAAATGGTTTTGAGAATTAGAGTTATTTAAATTTGAAATGTCTTTCAACATTCATTGCTTGATCAAGTTTTTCGAAGTAATCTTCTTTCCCTATTTCAATTGCCCCGAGTGATTTAAAATGCGGAGTGATCATTTGTATATCGAAGAGAAGAAAATTATTTCTTTTCAGAATCTCGAAAAGTTTAACAACACATACTTTTGATGCATTGTTTTCCTTATAAAACATTGATTCTCCGAAGAAGGCACCCCGAAATGCAATTCCATAAAGCCCTCCGGCAAGTTTACCATCTTTCCATGCTTCAACAGAATGACCAAATCCCTTTTGGTGAAGTTCACTGAATGCACTAATAATTAGTTCATTGATCCATGTAAATTCCCTTTCAGCGCAATGCCGGATCACTGTTTCAAAATCTGAATTATGTCTTATCTCAAAAATGTCTTTGCTTATAACCTGCCTTAATGACCGTGGAATTTTCAGATTGTCCTCATCAAGCTCAACTGGAATTATCGCCCGGGGATCAGCTTCATACCAGCTTATGCTGCCATTCTCATTACCCATAGGGAAAATTCCTTCCAAATACCCGACGAGTACCTGTTCCCAATCAAGAGAAAAATATTCCTGCAAATTACAGAACTGAATGATTTGTCTTGCATAATATGATAACAGCTGAATAAAGTCGGATCGAATTCATGCTTCCAAGAATCATTATATTGTAGCTCTTTACTATTTTGATTAATTTGATGCAAAGATAATCAACTATGCCTGAAGGGAAACTAGAATTTTTCAAGCCTTCATTAAATACCAAGATGAAGCTTAAATATGTGGAAAGCCTAATTCATGCAGGATTTCCTTCTCCTGCATTCGATTATCTTGAGAAGGAACTTGATCTGAATGAATATCTGATAAAGCATCCTTCATCAACATTCTTAGCCAAAGTAACAGGTGATTCTATGATCAAGGCTAATCTGAAAGATGGAGATTTGCTGATTATAGATAAAGCAAAAGAGCCGAAGACTGGCGATACTGTTGTTGCCGTTGTTGAAGGCGAGTTTACTGTGAAGAAGCTTCGCATTGAGAAAGGAAGATACTATCTCGTTCCCGAGAATGACAATTACAAGCCTATCGAAGTTACAAATGATACAGAGATATGGGGAGTAGTAATCAAAGCCATTATAAGTTTGTGAAGAATATTTTTGCACTTGTTGACTGTAACAACTTTTACGCTTCATGCGAAAGAGTGTTCAATCCAAAGCTTAAAAGTAAACCCGTCGTTGTGTTGAGCAATAATGACGGATGCATAGTTGCGCGCAGTGATGAAGCAAAAGCACTCGGGATCAAAATGGGTGTTCCTTTCTTTAAAATTAAAGACATAATCAAGAAGAACAATGTTGCTTACTTTTCTTCAAACTATGCATTGTATGCTGACATGTCGCAGCGGGTCATGGATACACTTTCAAAATACACTCCCGGAATCGAAGTGTATTCTATAGATGAAGCATTCGTATCGTTGCAGGCATTGACAAAGGAAGATCTTACATCATACTGCAAAAAGATACGGGATGAGATATACAGGAACACCGGTCTGCCGGTTTCTATCGGCATTGCAGAGACAAAGACACTCTCAAAAATTGCCAATGAGTTCTGCAAAAAGAATGCAGTGCTGAATGGAGTATTTGACATGACACAATTTAAGGACAAGAGTAAACTTCTCTCCAGAGTTCCTGTAATTGATGTTTGGGGAATTGGAAAAGCTCTTGGAAAACACTTCATGTCGATTGGTGTATTTAGCGCAAAAGACTTTGCCTCTGTTGATCCTTGCGTGATCAGGAAAAAAATGGGTGTGGTTGGTATAAGGACCCAGATGGAGCTTAACGGAATTTCATGCATTGATCTTGATGAGATAAAGCATCCCAAAAAAGAGATAATTTCATCAAGATCTTTCGGCAAATATGTTACAGACATAAATGAACTTGAGGAAGCAGTTTCTCAATATACCTGCAGAGCGCTCGAAAAGCTGAGGATGCAAAGGTCTCTGGCAAATTTTATTTATGTATTTATTCAGACCAATCATCATAAGTTGAGTGACACTCAGCATGCCGAAGGAAGGTTTGCTGCATTGCCCAATTCATCTTCATTTACACCCGACTTTATCCAAACAGCAAAACAATTGTTGAGGAAAATTTACAAGCCGGGAATTAAGTATATCAAAGCCGGAGTGATGCTTTCCGGTATTGTTCCCGATGATTCTCTTCAGTTATGTATCGATGACTCTAAGGATCATTCACGCAGAAGATCTCTTATGAACTCAATTGATATTATCAATAAAGACATCGGAAGAGATACGGTTAGATTTGCTTCATCAGGTATAAATCAGAACTGGCAAATGAAAATGTCGTTTCGTTCAAGAAGATATACAACAAACTGGTCTGAATTAATGACCGTTAAAATTTAAATCAGAGTAATGTGCGGAAGATATGAAAACGCATCGAGCAATGAGGAACTGCAGGAAATATTTTCCAAATATGCAGGCACACTTGATATAGCATACGACATCGAAGACATTTTGAAAGAGCAGAATATCGCACCGACCAATTTCGTTAAGGTAATAGTTCTTGAAGACAATGTGTTTAAGCTAAAGGTTATGAAATGGGGAATACGCTCAAAGATATTCGACCCTTCACGTTTGCCAAAAGGACTTGATCCAAATATTGAGAAAGACATTTTCAACAGCAAGATCGAGACACTCAGCAAATCCGCACGCTGGAAGAAATTCTTCAGCAGTTCGAGATGTCTGTTTCCGATGACAGCGTTTTACGAATGGATACCGGGTGACGGGAAAAAAATCCCTCAGAGGATAAATCTCAAAAAGGAAAACATTTTTTTCTCTGCGGGAATTTATACACCGAATGATATAAAAGGGGAAGTAAGTGCATCAATTATCACATGTGAGCCCAACAAATTTATGAAGGTGGTACACAACAGAATGCCGGCAATCATTACTCCTAAAGATGCCGACCGGTTTCTTGCCGATGAAGATGCCGCACGCCAGATCTGCGAGCCACTCGATGATTCGATCATAATGGAAATAGAGAAGGCAAATATCTGAATGGACTTATACTTTGGCTGCAGTCAGTGGGGATATGAAAGCTGGCGCGGCAGTTTATACCCTGCCAATGCCGGCAGTTCCGACTTTCTTAGATATTACTCCCGCATGTTTAATTCTGTTGAACTCAACTCAACGTATCACAACGGAGCAGACCCTTCAGCACTTTTTAGGTGGAAGAATAAAGTGAAGCCGGGTTTTAGGTTTTGTCCAAAGGTTACAAAGACAATAAGTCATGAGAAGAAGCTGAAAAGTATCGATGAGGATTTACGTTCCTTTCTTTACGGGGTGAATGTACTTGGTGAAAATCTTGGAGTGATATTCCTTCAGCTCAATAATTATTTTGGAGAAACTGACATAGACAGGCTAAAAACTTTTCTCGGAATTATTCCTGATGAGTTTATGATCTGTTTTGAAAGAGCACAAAGCAGGAGTTGTTATTACCGACTCCATAGAATCGAGGGAATACATCAACAATATCCGTCTCACTAATCATAATGCGTTTATAAGATTCATTGCATACGGACATGAGACAGATTATTCAAGGATTGATGAATGGTTCATACAAATTGAGAGATGGAGTGAGAAGGGTCTTCCAACCGCATATTTTTTTCTCCATTTTCCTTTAGAACTTCACGATACAGGACTTGTGGAATACTTTCTTAAAAAGAGTGAGCCTTTTAAATAAATTTATCTCGCTATGGACAATAAGCATTGGGTAGTAAGAATTCAGGAAAGATTCGAAAAGATTATTGTATCAGTACTTATTTTAATGCTGATCATAGTAATTTCTTTTACAACTTACGATATGGGACACCGACTTTTTACAGCAATTTTCCAGAGAACTGATATGTTGTTTCAACTTGAAAAAGATGACATATACAAGATCTTTTCGGCATTCCTTTTGGTCTTAATTGGGATTGAACTTCTTCAGGCAATGAGCGTGTATCTCAAAGAAAATGCCATACATGTTGAGACTGTTCTTCTTGTTGCAATAATTGCTGTAGCCCGACACCTGATTGATGTCAACTATGAAGAGACTGATGCATTGAAACTCATTGGATTTGCATCGCTAATATTGAGTCTGACAGTCGGTTACTTCTTCATTAAGAAAGCGATTCACAAGATCAAACCGGAAGACGACAGTGGCAATATTGATAACAAAGAAGGATCCGAATTAAAACCGAAAACTGAAACTAATCAAAAATAATTTTCATCAAATAACTCTATGAATAATCCTGAGATAAATTTCACATGCGTTGAAAGATTTTTAAAATACGTGAAGATTGATACGCAGTCAAATCATACTTCAACAACATTTCCGTCAACTGAAAAACAGAAAGATCTCGCGAGGATTCTGGTTGAAGAGCTGAAGCAGATTGGCATTGAAGATGCTGAGATGGACGAGCATGGATATGTTTATGCTACTCTCGAATCAAACACTGATAAGATTGTTCCGGTAATTTGTTTATGTTCTCACATGGATACTTCACCCGATGCTCCGGGCAAGAATGTAAATCCGATCATTCACAGGAATTATCAGGGAGGAGACATTTTACTTCCCAACAATCCTTCGCAGCTAATCAAAGCAAGCGAACACAAGGAACTGGAACAGCAGATTGGGAATGACATTATTACGACTGACGGCACGACGCTGCTTGGAGCAGACAACAAAGCCGGTGTCGCTGAGATAATGGACGCAGTTAATTACTTTGTATCACATCCGGAAGTAAAGCATGGCAAGATCAGAATTCTGTTTACGCCTGATGAGGAAGTTGGGAGAGGAGTAGAACATATTGACATGAAAAAGCTCGGAGCAGAAATTGGTTACACTATTGACGGTGCAGATCTTGGGAGCGTTCAGGACGAAACATTTTCCGCTGATTCGGTTGTGATTGAAATAACAGGATTCAATATTCACCCGGGTTTTGCAAAAGGCAAAATGGAAAATGCAATTAAGATTGCGGCAGAGATACTGGAGAGACTTCCGAAGGATAGCATGTCACCGGAAACAACTGAAGGCAAGGAAGGATTTGTTAATCCGGTATCTGTTCAGGGAAGCGTTGACTCTGTCAAAATTAAGTTCATCATCCGGGATTTCAATAATGAAAAGCTTGTTGAGATGGAAAACTTTCTTAAGAAATCTGCAGATGAAGTTGTTTCAAAGTATCGTAATTCAAAAGTTCAGGTTACAGTTGAAGAATCATACAGAAACCTGAAGGAAGTTCTTGACAAGAATCCAAAGATAATTGAGTATGCTTTGGAAGCCGTAAGAAGAGCGGGAGTTACCCCGATACTTGATTCGATCAGAGGAGGAACGGACGGTTCGCGGCTTTCATTCATGGGACTTCCCTGCCCAAACATCTTTGCAGGTGAGCATGCTTTTCATTCAGTACTTGAATGGGTTTCAATACAGGATATGCAGAAGGCGGTAGAAACCATTGTGAATCTTTGCATTATATGGGAAGAAAAGAGTTGATTAATTTCATCTGACATTCAATTATGAACAAGTTATTTGTACATGAAGATATTAGATCTGCGGAGACGCTCCCTTCATCATTTTACACAGATGACGGAATGTTCGAAGCATCGAAGGAAAAAATATTCTCAAGAAGCTGGCATTTTGCCGGAGATAAAGATATTGTCAAAGTTTCCGGGCAAGTTACACCCGTAACTCTTTATGAGGATTTTCTGAATGAGCCGCTTATCTTTACACGCGATCTTGACGACAGAATTAATTGCCTTTCAAATGTATGTACACACAGGGGCAATATTATTGTTGATGGCGCTTGCAACGAAAGACAACTCAGATGCAGATATCACGGAAGGAAATTTGATCTGAAAGGAAAGTTCATTTCAATGCCGGAGTTTGATGAAGTCAGTGACTTCCCTTCTGCAAAAGATAATCTTGCAGTTGTTCCTTTTGATTCATGGGGGCCATTCTTGTTTGCAT
Source organism: Ignavibacteria bacterium (assembly GCA_016704345.1). Taxonomy (GTDB): domain Bacteria; phylum Bacteroidota; class Ignavibacteria; order Tepidaquicellales; family Tepidaquicellaceae; genus JADJAH01. Next base: position 127,864 of record JADJAH010000019.1, read on the forward strand.
CAATCAGACCTGTTACACCGTTACAGACATTTATTGACGAAATGACTTCACGAATGTCATGGCTGAGAATTGAAGACATGAAGTATGACAATACCAGATCGCGTGATTATCTTGTCAAATGCCATTGGGCATTGTATTGTGAAAATTATCTCGAGGGATTTCATATACCGTTTGTTCATAACAGCCTTAATGAAGCTCTTGATTATTCATCATACTCTACTGAGCTATTCACATTCTCAAATCTACAGCTTGGCATTTCAAAAGACAGTGTCGGTACATTTCATTTGCCTGCTGATCATAGTGATTTTGGTAAGAACATCTCTGCATATTATTATTGGATATTTCCAAATCTCATGTTCAATTCTTATCCCTGGGGAATCTCAATAAACATTATTAAACCGATCCGAAAAGACCTGACGAGAGTTTCATTCTTAAGTTATGTTCTTGATGAATCAAAGATCGAAACGGGAGCCGGCGCCGGTTTAGACAAAGTAGAGAGAGAAGATGAAGCAATTGTAGAAAATGTTCAGAGAGGAATTCAATCATCTTTTTATACTAACGGCAGATATTCACCAAAGCGTGAAACGGGTGTTCACCATTTTCACAGATTGATATGTGATTACATGAATGCATAATACCTAATCATGAGGAATACTCTTCACATAATTCTTGTATCGTTTCAAATGATTTGCCTGATCTATATTTTGGCAACGGGACCGCTTCTGCCGACCGGTTACTTGTTTCTTTTTGCATTTTTGGCTTCTCTTCTCTTTGGACTTTGGGCGATCATGGAAATGAAGTTTCGGTTCAATGTTTTTCCGGATCTTCGTAAAGGCAGTGAACTTGTTATATCCGGTCCTTACTCTTTAGTGAGACATCCTATGTACACTTCGGTATTAATATCAAGTCTATGTCTTGTAATCAATTACTTCACATCATCCAGGTTAACTGTTTGGATATTACTTTTTGCGGTGCTGATCATAAAATCACACATCGAGGACAGAATACTGAGCTCAAGCTTTGAAAGCTTTCAAGTATACAGAAATAGAACAAGCCGCCTTATTCCCTATATCTTCTGAAACTCTGTTTTGATATTTTTGTCAACTTGTCCTTAAAGTACTGCAGATATTGATTTGGTTATAATTATTGTTACTGCAAACCCATAACAAATACATGAGCCTCATAAAGAATATTCTAGCGAAGTTTGGTTATCAATTAGTCAGGAAGCAGAAGAGTCTCGAAACTGTAAGCAAGAACCGCGCAGAAAATTTTCCACGGTGGCTAAAAGAGGCAGAAGCGCTTGGAGAAGATGTCAATGATTATATTAACAGAAATGTAGGTAACCCTCTTGAACTTCTTCAGAAAGTTGTATTTCCTTATCTTCCCGCAGAAGCCAGCGCAGTGATTGAAGTAGGACCGGGAACGGGACGATTTTCACGCGCCATCATGGACAGGATCAAAGCTAATCCGCACTGGAAGCTTTATCTGTTAGACCACAGCCAGTGGATTATCACATTCTTAACTGTATACTTTGAAGAGTATGACAACGTATACCCAATTCTAAACGACGGCTTACATGTACCGGTTATTGATGACAACAGCACGGATCTGATATTCAGCAATGGTGTGTTTTATTGAGCTCAATCTTTCCAGGTTTTATACATACTGTAACGACTCTTATAGAGTTCTCAAGCCGGGAGGCCACATCATTTTTAACTACATTGATCTTGAATTTGACCAAGCATGGGAGCATATGAAGAAATTCTCGGAGAATCCCAGATTCAGCTTTTCTTATTTTACAAGTAATGTAATTGATAAAGTATTTTTGGAAAAGGGTTTTAGGCTGATGAACAGAGCTCTTGTCGGGAACAGTACTTATGTAGTATATCAGAAACCTGTTGAATAGATATTTATCGTGATAATGCGACTAAGAATTTCAAGAACAGGTTAAAGCAAATATTTCTGCAGAAATTGATACATTTGAAAATATTTCGTAACTCCCTGCGACTTTTCCCCTCATGTTAACGTCTTATCAATAAAGGTCATTAAGTTATAACTCAAAATGAGTTTCGAATCAAACCGGTTTATCGAATTACTGAGGCCTGAATACAATGACGCACTGAAGTACTGCAGGGCGTTATGTTCAAAGCGTTCGGCAGACGATGCAGAAGATATCATTCAACAATCACTTCTGAAAGCTCTCGAGAATTTCAGATCATTGAGGAATGAAGAGAGTTTCCGTCCGTGGCTTTTCAGCATCATTACGAGGGAATATTACAATTGGATAAGAAAAGATTTCTGGAGAAGGTTCCTTCCATCTGATGACGAGAAGCAGTTTCCCGAGAAGCCCGAACTGATTGACAGAGGGCAGGAAGAGTTCTTCGGCAACGATATTGCTGCTGCTTTGAACTGTCTGAACGACAAAGAAAGATCAGCTTTACTGCTTTTCGAGACAGGCGGTTTTTCCATAGAAGAAATAAAGGACATTCAGGGAGAGCGCAGTCTGTCAGCAATAAAATCAAGGCTCAGTCGCGCCAGAGGAAAGTTAAGGGAGTTCTTCAACAACGAAGGCGTCAAACCGGCAAAAACTTTTAACAAAGAAATTTCTGAAGGAGACATAAACGATGAAACATACAGACTCATACAAGAAGCACGAGGAAAGTAAGAAGACAGATGTTTCCCTCTTGCTAAGCAAACTGAACTATCAGGACTCCTTTGACTCCGCTGCGGGCTGGCTAAACGGCAAAGATGCCAAATCCAAAAATTTTAATCCCGAAAGGAGAATTAAGAAAATGAAAGAATTTTTCATGGCAAGCAAAATAAGAATTGCCTACGCAGTACTCGCACTCGCATTTGTAGTGGCAGCATGCAATTATCCCGTAACGAGCAATGAAAATGCAGGAGATGTTATAACATGGAATGTAGATCCAAGTAATGCCGATGCTCTGACAAAAATAAAATCACTTCCCTGGCTAAGCAACGGCCCTGTTAAAGTTGAAGCAAGAGATATTAACGGAGTAGAAGAAAGAAACTTCAGCTTTGTTATTCCCAAGGAGGATCACGGCAAAGCTGCCGCTTACAAATCTGAGCTTGAGAAGATTCCGGGTGTAAGCTCTGTGAAAATAGTCGAACTTAACCAAACTGTAAAACGCCCTGTTTATTCAGAAATACTTCATCAGCTCTTCAAGATCGACATCAATGCAACAAACATGAGCGATGATGAACTGAGGGCCGAGATCACCGGCCAGCTTGAGAGAGCCGGCATTCTTGGAGCAGTTGTTAAGATAGAACGAATTGATGAAGCCCGCAGGGTGAAGATAGAATTTGCTGAGAATGCAATTCCTCCAAATGGCGGGTTTGACATGACAATCACGGACGGCAACAATGTTGAAAAGATCAGAATTAAGAATTAAGAATTAGGAATTAGAAATAAAAAGACAACAGGCAACTCATACTTGAATTCTGCCTAGATGCGTATTCTCCAGAATACAATCTCAACTTTCAACTTTCAACTTTCAACTTTCCAACTTTCCACTTTCAACTTTCCACTTTCCACTTTCCACTTTCCACTTTCCAATTTTCAATTTCCACTTCCTGAATCTTTTCATCTCACAAATACGTAAACGACTCATGTTTATCCCCGATTATCAAATACAATATCAGCTGGAGCTAATTCGCCAGATCGAGATTCAGCGGCTAATTGAAAGCTCGAACAGCGACAAGGATTAGCAGTTTTTACGCTGGCCAACAATAATAAATTGCAAAGTCCTTGAATCAGTATATCATTATGGCTATTTTGGAAACTGAAAAAACGATTATAGTTTCTTGAGAATTCCACAAGCCGATTCCGCAGAGAGGCATAAGATTCTTGAATACTCCCGAAAGAGATTCCATAAAGAAGGATTTTATAAGACTTCGATGGATGAATTATCCAGAGGTCTTGGAATCAGTAAGAAGACAATATACAAGCATTTTCAATCGAAGGATAATCTTGTAGAGCAGATCTGCGCTAATACTTCCAAATTGATTTCATGCACTATAGACGACATAGTAGATGCTGATACTGATGTTGTAGTCAAATTTGTTAAGATCCTGAATATGTACAGCAGTTTTACCATGAACATAAGCGGCAAGTGGCTCAGAGATCTGAGAAAACATTCACCGGGTGAGGCCGCCAAAATTGACGAGAGAAGAAGGGCAAGAACCAATGATATCCTTAAAAAGCTTATTCAGCAAGGCAAGAGAGAGAAGCTAATAGAGAATTACTCAACACCGATAATCATTAATACATTTACTGCGACAATAGGTTCAATTATGAATCCTGAGTTTCTTCTTAGAAATAAACTCTCTGTACATCAGGCCTTTAAGGAATCTTACAATTTTCTTCTCAATGGGATGTTAACAGAAAGTGGAAAGAAAAACTGAAAAGTACCAAAGCTCTTCTTGCAAATGAAATTGAAATCTAAATTGATCCTATGAAGTTTAAATCAACTGCTGAAACTCTGATTTTGCTTTTGATAGCCCTTTTTGCAGCGTCTGTTTCTTTACATGCACAAGATAAGAAAGTGATTGCATCTGCAGAAGATGCCATACTTGTTGCGATGAAGTCAAATGCAGAATTGTCAAAGGCAAAAATTGACGAGTTGAAAGCGGCCAGCAAAGTTTCAGAGGTTTACAGTGAGAATCTTGTTCCGACCACAAATCTTAATATGATCTTCACAAGATCCTTTAAGAAACAGGTGCTTAGCATTGCCGGCGAGACCTTTGAAATCGGCTCAGACAATTCAATATTAACACAGATTGAAATTACTGAACCAATTCCCATTCTTGGGACACCAGTATTCACCGGAATCCGCATTGCCGAGCACTATCAGAATATTCAGCGAGAAAACGTCAGACGCGTTGAAGCAGACATTAAGAATAATGTTAAGAAGGCTTATTACAGTGTATTGCTTAGTCAGTCAGTTTATGATTTGAATATTATCACTAAGCAAAATACTGAAGAGAACTTAAAGGTAGTAGAAGGGAGATTCAGAAATGGAGTTGCTACAGAATTTGACCTTCTTAGGGCTAAAGTAAAACTTGAGAACATTCTTCCCAATTTATCAAGATCAGAAAGAAATGTTGAGATAAGCAGGAAAGCGCTTGCAAAGACTATGGGCATGGATGTTTCTGAAAATCTGGAGGTGATTGGCGTACTTGGCTTTGACAGTTCAGAAGTTATTGAAAACACTTCTTCAATAGTCAGAAAAATAACAGATGGGAATGTGCTTGTTAGACAATTGACTCTAAACAAAAAGATCAACGAAGAACTTGTGAAAATTGACAACGCAAATTATTTGCCGAAGCTGTTTCTATTTGGCAATTGGACCAATTCATCCAACGAAAACGATGGCACAGCTATAAATGGCTACAGATTCTTTAACACGCTTAATGCCGGAATAGGACTGACCTGGAATCTTAATCTTTTCAGGAACAGCTTCAAGAAAGAGCAATCTGTGCTGGAAGTAAAAAAATCTGAAGAGGACATTCGCGATATCAAGCAGACTCTGAAGCTAACATCCGAGAGTGCAATTATTGCTCTTGATGATGCCAGACAGAGAATCATTTCACAAAGATCTACAGTGGATCTGGCTCAAAGAGGACTTGACCTTGCGAATAAAAGTTATCTTGCCGGAGTATTGACTCAGATTGACGTCTTGGATGCAGAACTCTCGTTATATCAATCCAGGCTTGGTTATCTTCAGGCAATTTATGATTATCAGGTAGCAAAATCAGAACTCGAAAAACTTTTGGAAAAATAAGATTATGAGGAATTTCAAAATGAAGTCGTTGATGACTGACAAATTAATGCGTGCGGCAATTGTATTTTTGTTTTCTACTGTCATGCTGTCATGCGGAAGTAAAGAAGAAGAGAAAGTCGAAGCAGAGAAACAACTGCAGGCAGTGAAGATCAAAGATATTACTCTTCAGCCGTTTCAGGACAACTACAGTGTTGTTGGCATTGTGAAGCCATTTGAATCAGCAAACGTTGCTTCTGAAGAAGGCGGTCTTATAACATATATGCCGTTCGACAAAGGTTCAAGAATAGGCAGAGGGCAGACCGTTGTAAGATTCAGAAAAAACTTTGACAATGCAAACTATGAGCAGGCAATGACACAGTATGAACTAGCAAAAAGCAATTTTGAGAGAGTAGAAAAATTATACAACGAGAACATTTCTACAGAGCAGGATTATACAAATGCAAAATTCCAGCTGGAGCTTGCAGGAAAATCATTGGATCTTCTTGAAACGAGGCTTGAAAAAGAATATGTCGCTTCTCCGATCAGCGGAATTGTTACTGAAAAGTATCTTGGTAAAGGAGAAGTAGCAGGCCCCGGAACTCCTATAATCAGCATTGTCGATGTTTCCAGAGTGAAAATATCAGCAGGAATACCGGAGCGATATATCAATGATATCTCGAAAGGTTCACCGGTAAACATAACATTTGACGTGTATCCAGATGAAGTATTTGAAGGGAAAGTTAATTATATAGCGCCGGTCTTGAGTGAAGCAAACAGAACTTTTGAAATTGAGATAGTTTTACAAAACAAAGACGGCAGACTCAAACCGGAAATGAGCGCCAACATCACAGTCGAAAAGTCGACACAAGAAGATGCTATTGTCTTATCGCAGGATCTCATTGTTGATGTAGGCAGTGAAAAATTTGTATTTGTTCTTGAAAACGATTTAGCGAGGAAAAGAGTGGTTGGTATTGGAGGAAGAAAAAACAATGATGTCCTGATATCATCCGGATTGTCAGTCGGTGACAGATTAATTTACGAAGGCTTCCAGTCAATTGCTGACGGCGACAAAGTAGTGGTGATAAATTAAAAGAATTCAGACAGCGAAAATGAATATCTCAAAACCAGCCATAGACAACAAGGTTACAGTTTACATACTGATGGCGCTTATAATAATCGTCGGCATTCAGTCATATAATTCCATCCCGAAAGAATCTGCGCCTTCCATAACTTTGCCTTTCATATTTGTCACTACTCCGTACATTGGTGTATCGCCTCAGGATATGGAAAATCTTGTGACACAGGAGATTGAAAAGGAAGTCAAAGGCATAAAAGATGTAAAGAAGATTACATCTATTTCACAAGAGAGTTTTTCTTTTGTGAATATTGAATTTACTCCTGATGTGAACATAGATGATGCTCTGCAGAAAGTGAGAGACAAAGTTGCAGTTGCAAAGACAAAGATGCCTCAGGATATTGAAGAACCGGTAGTATCGGAAATCAATCTTTCGGAGCAGCCGATGCTTTATGTGAATTTGTCAGGCAACTTTGGACTGGCTACTCTCAAGGATATTGCAGACAATCTAAGCGATGACGTCGAAGCAATTCCCGGAGTTCTTGCTGCTGATGTTAAAGGCGGACTCGAGCGGGAGGTAAAGATCAATGTTGATGCTCACAGATTGAAATACTACGGATTATCATTCGATGACATTATCGGAAAAATAGGACTGGAGAACAGAAGTATTCCCGGAGGAAGTGTTGACATTGGAAATCAGAACTATCTGATCAGGGTTCCCGGAGAATTTGATGATCCGGCTAAGATCAGTGACATTGTGGTTAAGTCAGAAATGGGACAGCCTATATATGTTCGTGATGTTGCTCAGGTGATCTACGGATACAAAGAAAGAACTACAATGTCGCGGGAGAATGGGCGCGAAGCGGTGACTTTGGTTATAAAGAAAAGAAGTGGTGAGAATATAATCCGGATTTCGGATGAGATAAAAAGTCTGATCAAATCCAAGGAGAGTCAGATTCCAAAAGGTTTAACTATCAGTTATACCGGAGACGAGTCAAAGAGCATCAAGAACACTGTACATGAACTGGAGAACGGAATCATCACAGGATTTCTACTGGTGTGCATAATTCTGCTGGCTTCGATGGGACTTAAGAATGCATTCCTTGTGGCAACATCAATTCCTTTCTCATTTTTGATTTCATTCATAGTACTGAATGCTCTCGGCATTACGATGAACATTGTTGTTTTATTTGGATTGATACTCGTACTGGGAATTATTGTTGATGATGCGATTGTGGTTGTTGAAAACATATACCGTCTTCAGGAAAGTGAAGGTTACAATCCTCATGATGCGGCAATTGAGGGTCCCCGTGAGGTGCAGGTTCCTGTAACTATTGCCACCTTTACAATTATTTCGTCTTTCGCACCGCTTCTATTCTTCCCCGGAATTGTAGGAGAGTTTATGAAGTATCTTCCTATCACATTAATCATTTGCTTATTCTCATCATTGTTCGTAGCGCTTGTTATTAATCCTGTACTGGCAAGTCAGTTCATTGATTTCAAGAAGGACAGGGACAAGCTTGAGAAAAAGAACAAGTGGTACAATTTCATCACAAGGTTTCATTTATGGTTTGACAATTTGTTTGCAAGAGTGGTAAAGGCTTATGAAAAGACAATCAGGTTTTGTCTCAGACACAGAAAGCTAACAATTTTAGGAACAGTTGCTTTTCTGATCCTGGTTTTTTTCTTATACGGAAAATTCAACAACGGAGTCGAGTTCTTTCCTTCTGTTGAACCAAGACAGGCATATATAAATCTGAATATGCCGGTTGGTACAAATCTTGACAAATCGAACGAAGTGTCTAAAGTCATTGAAGAAAAACTTCCTGCCTTTAAGGACATTGAATTCTTTCTTACAAATGTTGGCTCAGAGATTGGTGAAGGCTTCGGATCTGATGCATCCAATAAAAGCACCATCACATTGAGCTTCTATGATAAAGTTGACAGGTCTAAGAGTTCATTTGAGACTATAGAAGATATACGGGAAGCTGTTTCAGGAATTACGACTGCAGACCTGAGAATCATAAAGCAACAGGGAGGGCCCTCCTACCGGACCTCCTGTAAATATTGAAATATCCGGAGATGATTTTGGAATGCTCGGAAAATTTGCCGATGAAGTTAAGCGAGAGATCAAGGATATTCCCGGAATAAAAGATCTGAAAGATGATTACGATGAAGCGAGACCGGAAATAAAAATTGAAGTGAACAGAGAGAAGGCATCTCTCTACGGACTCAACATGACTTCCATTGCCTCGACTGTCAGAACGGCAATCAACGGAACTACCGCAAGCAAGTTTCGAGTAGGTGATGATGAATATGATATTACTGTAAGGCTTGATTCTGCGCAGAGAGAAAACATCAGACTAATTGAAGATATTTATTTGTCCGGAAAGGATGGAGCTAAAGTTCCTCTTACGTCAGTTGCCAATGTTACTTTTTCCGGAGGCATAGGCGCTATCAACAGGAAAGATCTTAAGAGAGTAGTAACTGTCTCTGCAAATGCAGAAGGACGACTTGGCAACGAGGTACTAGCCGATGTAACGGCCAAGCTTAAGAACTACAATCTTCCTTCGGGTTATGTGATAAGTTATACCGGTGAACAGGAAGATCAGCAGGAGTCAACTGACTTTCTTAGCAAAGCATTTCTTGTATCGCTTTTGCTGGTATTTTTCTTTCTTGTAGTAGAGTTCAATTCAATAGTTTCACCCATAATCATAATGTTTACTGTTCTTCTGTCATTGATCGGCGTACTGCTTGGTTTGCTGATCACTGACACACCATTTGGGATAATCATGACGGGTATAGGTGTAATTTCACTCGGTGGTATTGTAGTAAGGAATGCGATCATATTGCTCGACTTTCAGGTTGAGCTTCAAAAGCGAGGGCTCAGCAAGATGGAGTCGCTTGTACAATCAGGAATGATCAGACTGCGTCCGGTTTTTCTTACAGCCGCGGCAACCATTTCAGGCCTGATTCCTTTGACAACCGGTGTTGATTTTGACTGGAGATCACTTTCGTGGATCATTGGCGGAGAGAATACAGCATTCTGGAGACCGATGGGTGTTGCAATAATATTCGGATTATCATTTGCTACATTTCTTACGCTTGTAGTAGTGCCCGCTATTTTCTATTCAGTTACCAATTTGGTTGAAAGATTCAGAAAGAAAAAACCGGAACCTGCAGTGGAATTAGGAATTAAGAATTAAGAATTAAGAATTTGTGGGTGCCGGAATAAGGTTGCCCACTTTTCAGGGCTGTTCGGAGTTTGTAGTAGCTTCTCAATATTGCATTTTGAATTTTCCACTTTCCATTTTCCATTTTCAATTTTCCACTTTCCATTTTCCATTTTCCATTTTCAATTTTCAATTATCCATTTTTATCAATTTTCCATTCATTTTCAATTTTCAATTATCCATTTTCAATTATCAATTGTTTTTTACTTTTAACTTTCAACTTTTACCTCCCTACTGTATTTTGCCACAAATCTAACACTTGAATCACACAAAGGGAAACATTACTGAGCTTGCATCTGACTTTGTATTTGATCTGCTTAAGACAAAGCTGCCTTCACTTCACGTTTATCACAATTTCACACACACCGCAGAGGTTGTAGATTCCATAAAAAAAATTGGCTCCAAATCAGGACTCAGCGAAGATGAACTTGAGCCTGTAATTCTTGCAGGTTGGTTTCATGATACTGGCTTTACAGTATCCGCTGACAATCACGAAGACAAAGGAATTGAGATTGCCAGAGATTTCCTTAAAGCAAATCAATATCCCGAAAATAAAATTGAAGTTGTATTATCCTGCATAAGTTCTACCCGATATCCACAAGCACCGCAAAATCTTTTTGAAGAAATAATTTGTGATGCCGACCTTTATCACTTAGGAACCAAAGAATTCTCGGACAAGTCGGACCTGCTGCGCGTAGAATGGGAGAAAACCTGCAACAAGCAATACACTGACCTGGAATGGCTTAGGATCAACATTGACTTTCTGACTACGCATAAATTCTTCACCAAGTATGCCAAAAAAGCTTACGACGAGAAGAAGGCAGAAGCGCTGGTAAAACTTCAGAAAAGATACAGAAAGAAACTTGAGCAAGCAGAAGAGGATAAGAAAGCGTCAGACAAACTCGAGCTTGAAAGAATTAAAATAGAAGCGAAGAATGCGAACAATCTCAAGAGCGCCCGCGGTATAGAGACTATGTTCCGCAATACCGTGAGGACACATGTGGAGTTCAGCGCAATGGCAGACGGTAAAGCAAATATCATGATAAGCATAAACACGCTGATCATTGGCGCGATACTCACCGTCTTGCTAAGGAAACTTGATGTCAATCCGCAGCTCATCATCCCGACATTTATGCTTCTCACCGTAAGCCTTGTCTGCATTATCTTCGCTATCATGGTAACCCGGCCAAAGTATTCCACCGGCACTTTTACAAAGGAAGATATTCAGAAGAAGCGGACGAACCTTTTGTTTTTTGGAAACTTTCATGCTATGCCTTTGGGTGATTTTGAATGGGGAATGAACGAGATGATGAATGATAAAGAATTTCTGTACGGTTCAATGATTAAGGATTTTTATTATCTCGGCCAGGTTCTCGGCAGAAAATATAAATATTTGCGAATTTGCTACACCATTTTTATGTACGGACTTATTGCTTCCGTAATTGCTTATGCAATTGCATTTACCACCATGCCTATTCAACCCATGAATCTTTTTGAATAATACTCCCTACATAATTGTCTAAAGACATTCTTCTAATTAGACATGCCAAGTCCAGCTGGAAAGAGCCGGGACTGAGTGATCACGACAGGCCGCTGAATAAACGTGGTAAACACGATGCTCCATTGATGGCAAAAGTTGTTAACAATGCCGGGATCAAACCGGATACACTCATCTCAAGTACTGCTGTCAGAGCAAGAAAAACGGCAGAAGCTTTTGCGGAAATATTCGAAGTTGAGAAGAAGAATATATTGCTGTCGGAAGAGATTTATTTGGGAGATGTTTCAGAAATCCTGAACCGCCTAAGATCGGTCAAAGACGAATTCAATACAGTTTTCTTATTTGCACATAACCCGGGCATTACTGATTTTGCTAACACATTATGCAATACTGATATTCTTAATATTCCCACCTGCGGAGTTTTTCATGCCCAAATTCCTTCATCAAATTGGAAAGATATAGAACCCGGCACAGGTAAGCTCGTCTCATTTGATTTTCCTAAGAACCACTATTCCGGCAAGCAACATGATTGATTCATAAGAGCTTCATATTAATGAACTTCTTAAATGGTTCATAATAAAATTCCCAGGTAGTCTTTTTCTCATGCAAAATAATGAAAATCATCACATCCGACTAAAACGTTTTGAATAAAATGTAATTAGTTCGAACTATTCACATAGAATAAAATCATTTCCGCTTTCTTTTGAACGACCAAAAGAAAGCTTGGCAAAGAAAAGTCGCCCGCTGCCGTATAATTGCCTAAAAATTGCTCGCAATGGCTGCAAGAATTTAACTCCTCGCCCGACAGAAGAGCACTGTCGGGCTTCGTCAAACAGAAATTCTTGCTACGCCATTGCTCACAATTTTTTTAACGGCAATTATACGAAGGCGGGTTGTTTTTCCGAATCGAAAAAATCCTAATGTTCCAGCTTAAAGTCTATATACTTTTCGTTGTTGAAAAATGTTTTGGACGGCAATAACTTCTATAACATTTTTGTCACGCTGAACAGCGTGATGTTCTGCAACTTTCCCTTGAGAGTAAATTCGCCAAGTTCTTCAAATTCCAATTGAGAATCCTGCTCCAGATTTTTGAAAACATCCTGTGAGATCAAGAGATCTTTTCCCAACTCTTTGCACTTGGCTTGTATTCTTGAAGCCGTGTTCATCACATCTCCGTGAAAAACAATTTCCTTTTTTGAATCACCAATTTCTCCGGCAACTACCTCTCCGGTATGTACTCCTCCTTTGAATTCCGGTACAACTCCATATTCGTTGATGAATTTGTTCTCAAGGTTGTAAATGATCTCTCTGATTCTGAAGAAACAATTTATGCAGTTATTGTTAACAAATGCCTTATCCCCTATCCAGCTAATGATAACTTCATCCCCAACATATTGGTAGATCTCTCCCTTTGATTCTATAATTGGTCCGTCAATGTCGTAGAAATATTCGTTCATGAATCTGTGAAAATTTAACGGGCCAAGATTTTCGGCAATTGTTGTTGAAGAAGTGAGATCAAGAAACATGAAGGTTCTTACTTCCACCTTAGGCTTGTTGTATCTGCCGGACAGATAATTCAGAAACACTTTTTTGCCAATGAGAGAACTGATCTGCGCGAAGAAGTTCAGGAGAAAACCCGCTGCCAGCGAGAAGAAGAGAATTATTCTGAAATCTCCTTTGAAAATGAAATTGTCAAAATCTTCGCTTGCAACAGTCTGCATTATGCCGGTATTGTTGACCATGCTTTCGTGGATAACCCAAAGCAAAAGAGTTGGGATTGTTATGACGAGTACATAGAAAAGTGTTTTCAGCAGAAGTGTCGAAACAAACTTTACATTCTTTAGCTTTTTAGGAAAGACGAACAACTCAAAGTAACCGCATATTAAAGTTATAAAAACTCCAAGGATGATTGCTTTGGTAAGTGCTACTGTATTGAGTCCAAAGGTTATGAGTGAAAAAGCAGCAGCAACAAAGAGTCCGGATAAAGTAATGAAGAATAATGTTGTGACTTTGTTAGCCGCGCGGGCTTTCGACTCATTTTTCATTTCTAAAGAAAGAATGCAGTTCCTAAAGAATAAGTAAATCCTTCGTAAGATTTTCCCACGGACAGTTCAAAATTATACAGCCGGTTAAGATATGAGATCCACAATGAACCGCCTATAGACGGATGCCACTTTTTAGATTCTTCGCCGGGAAGAAAAACTCTGCCTACTCCGCCAAACGCTGACACACCTAACACTCCGGGTACAAGAATATTGATGACGGTAATGGGCACTCTGACTTCTGCCTGACTTAGGATCACTGATTCGCCTGCAAATCTCTCACGATTAAATCCCTTTAAAGAGTTTACACCTCCGAGAAAGAGCGATTCATAGAAAGGATATATTCCCCATACCTTTCCTGCCGCGCCACGGAAAGCAAATGCTAAACCCTTTGTTGTATCATATGAGTAGTAAGCTCTAAAATCAATTCCGGCTTTCCCGAAATTTTGCGTATTCTCACTTGTTCCCGGTGTGAAGTTTCCAAGAATATGAATACATAGTCCCCTCTGTGGATAAGTGGCGTTGTTCCTGGAATCATAAGTTAACTTGCCATTAACACCTAATAGGCCAATTCTTCCCATTCCATAAATATCAGGATATAAGCTGAGATTAGTCCCCGGTCTGTCATATGTCTTGGAGATCTTGTAAAATGGCGAGATATTCATAATGACTCTTTTGGTTAACTGAGTTTCAAATCCAATACTGAATTGCAGGAGGTTCTGATCCACATTGTAAAATCCATCTTTATCTTTTTGCTTGTCATAGGGAGTTTCATTTCCGAGGCCGTAGAATCTGGTAATTCCAAGTTGGGTAAAATGAAACTGCGGAGCTATCTTCATTCCTTTTACAATTGAGTAAAACTCACCCGCAAAAATTACATCGGCGCTCTTTGCACCAAACGCATAAGCTCCGGTAAGCAACAATCTGTAATCGTAGGGTTTGACACCGTAATCATAGTGGTAGAGAATTGGTCCGCCGCCAAGAACAATACCGTCATCAGAATTGTAATTCAGTACAGGACTAAATCTCCAGTCATATCCCCTGTCTTCATTTGACGGTTCAAATCTTTCCTTCATGTCTGTGTTGCTTCTGGTATCCCTGGTTAGTTCTATGAAATCAAGATCTTTGTTGCTTATTTCCTTTTTCCCGTCACCATAAATAATCCTTACATCTATAGGAAAATCTTCTCCAGTTAAAATTGAATTTCCTGTGACAGTGACTTTATCTTTTCCTTTATCCAGATAAATTCTTATGCCATCTGTAAAGTCGGGGTCAAAAACTCTTCTGTAAATAGGTACCGGTGATCTGCTTCCGTCTTTTTTAATCTTAAATACATCTATGCTCATTTCGTTTTCCCGGAATGAATAACTATCTCTTCATTCTTGTCACTTCCATGAATATCAGCTGTTTCATTAATTAACTCATAAAATTCTTCTGATGCAGATTTCAGTTTATCACGTCTTGAAATAATAAGCTCTTTAAGTTTTTTGTGACCAAGCCGTTTCCATTCTTTGGGCAAGAGACTGAGCGCTTCATCGATAACCTGATTCGAAATTTTTTCTTTAATGAAATTTGTGAGAGAGTCATAGACATTTTTTTCAACCATCGGCAAAATTCTACGATCAAGATATCTTCCGTTGAATGAAAGATTATAGATCTTCGGATAGTCTTTGCCATATCCTTCAATCTGTGTAATAGCCCTTCCGGCAATCATGGGAAGTAAGCCGTCATATAGAGAAAATGCCTGATCACGGTCACGCGGAATTGGTTTGTAAACTGTAAGCCCGTCTTCTTTGTAGCCGGCCCACAACCATTGATCGTAGTGCCTGTCCCAGTCGCCTATCATCAGATCTAACAGCCGAGCCTTAAGAAACTCCACGGCATCAACTCTGTTGTCATTATCTTTCTCAAGCTTCTCATACAATTCGTATGTATCTATGATCTTGTCAGCATTTGCAAATCCCGGTTTGCCATTTTTTCCTTCGGTAGGATTTTCTTCAATGGTACCGAGCATTCGCTTGAATTCCATTCTGAATTCTCCGAGTCTTTCATCATCAGGCAGCACAACAACCATCGGCTTAACATTCAGCACGCCAATTTCATCAAGAAGCCGGGATACTATTATTGATGACAAAGGATGCGAAGCACTGATCTGATCTTTGAATGCATCAGCAAATACCGTGTTGCGAAGATCAGGAGGAAGTACCTGCCTTGGATCTTTGTCCATTGATCTGAACTTGTATCTCTTCCCGTCGTTGCCTTTGAAGTGAATTGATTTGGTTTGCAGCCCTCCGCCCTTTTTAAATGCCTGTAGACCTCCTCCAAACTTATTCAAGTCAAGCACTCCTACTTTAAAGGGAGTGATCCAAAGAGGTCTCCAATGTTCGCCGAGAATGTCTTCAACTAAGCCGGACACTTCATAGTCAGCACCTGCAACAACTTCAACTTCTTCCGAAAAGTAATTTGTGGAATCAGACGTCCCAAATGAATCTTTCGCATTTACATTTAAAAGAAATATTATCAACACAATCATGATCGACCGTGTATGGAGAGAATTCCCGTTTATGTAAATGCCTGATTTCAAGTTCGAGATTATTTTTTTAGCCAGCGTCATATCTTCCTGTATTTTTCAGAAATTCTGACGCAACATGAAACATATATGACCGGATGTGAATGTTTTCTTTCTTGTCGCCATCAAATGTTCATTCTTTCAATTGCAAGATAAACGATTTGGCGTTCAGATTTAACTCCGTAATTTGTCTGAAATCACTACTGCGTTTGATTCCCCGCAGAATAGGCTGCTGAGATTTATTTTGTTCAATGCGGGAGACTCTGGCGGGGTAAAAAGTTCTTAGTTCTGGGCAAGGAGAGCGCGGTTGTGATTTTTAAGGAACAAACAGGGTCGCAAATACTATAAAAGAAGATCTAGAGATTCCTTAGCAGAGAGGAGAAGGTGGAAGAGTTTACTAAAAACCTTGCCTTTTCCTGGAAGCAAAAAAAACAAGAAATTGGAGAAGGAGCTTGCTTGGTGTCCCTACAAGACATGAAAGAACTAAAAACTTGAGAATACAGTAAAAATGACTAAAAATGTGAGGTTGAGCAGATAAAAGAAGTAAGACTGACGAGATAGAAAAGATACTAATGGTGTTGGTTTTTTTTTATTTTAAAAAGTTAAAAAAAAATAATGTATATATAAATAAAAAAATAAAAAGATTTTAAAACTCAAAATTTTACCAAATTTTCAAAACTAAAAAGCTTTGTCAAAACTGCTGTCTACTTCTGAAAAAATTTATCAAAAACGAAAAAGATCAAAAATTTACTTGATTGTTATCACAGTACCTCAAGGACAATGATCAGACCCACCCCAAACCCGCCCTGGAGGGGGCTTCTTGTTTTCCCTGCTAGAATAGGCTGTCGAGATTAATTTTGTTCAATGCGGGAGACTCCACGAGGTGGCAGGCAGAGCGGACGATGATTGCATATTTATTAAATCGTTTTGGACGGATGTTTTATTCAATCTGTTTTAGTTTCATATTTTACTTTGAAAGAGAGGTTCAAATGATTTATTTTTCATCATGGATCAATCAAAATAAAGACCAGAGTAAATCAAGATCATAGGATAGAGATTGAGAACCTTCCTTTTGAGAAAGGGTCTGAAGTGGAAGTAACAATTTCGCAAAGTACGGACATTCCTATAATAGAAATAATGAAGCTTGAAGACAGCGGAAGAGCTTATGATTTTCTAAATGATGAAAGAGAGGATATCTATACTGTAAAAGATCTCATTGTGAAGTACAAATGAAGAGAGGAACAATAATTCTCACTCCATTTCCTTTTACAGACCTGACTCAGAATAAAGTTCGTCCCGCACTTATCGTTTCATCAGATGTCAGAAAAGATAGTGATATTATTATTGCATTTATTTCATCTGTAATAGATACAAATCTTGGTACGGATTCAACAGTAATATTGAAAGAGGATGATCCCGATTTCAATGGGACAGGCTTGAAAGTAAGTTCTGTAATACGAGCAGACAAGCTTGCAACTATTGACAAAGATATTGTCATAGGAGAGTTGGGTTTTGCAAATACGAATCTGATGAGAAGAGTTAATGAAAAACTAAAAACAGCACTTGATTTGAAATGATATTGGCTGCTTTTTATACAATGTAAATTCCTATTCCTTGTGGCGAGAGGACTTCCTTCCTGAGGCAAGTTCAACTAAGTATAGCCCCGGTTAGTTTTCCCAATACGCAGTTTCAGGTCAACAAAATGCAATGCATCAGCGGTCCATTTCGGCGACATTTCGTTGCTTTTTTGATCAACACCCACCCCCAAACTTAAATCATGACCCACCCCCAAACCCCTGCTTGCAAGAATGCATTGCAAATTTCAATGGAAAGTTGGCAGACCCGCCGGAGGAGGGCTTTTGCTTGTCGCCCCTGAGTGTTCCTGTCAGGGGCCCACAAGTGAAGCGCGATTGAGTTCTGTGGGTTCCTACCAGGAGCACGCCCGCCTGCAGAGAGTATACTAGATTAGCCGACTGCGGGCAGGCAGGAATGACACAATGGGTTGGTTTTGAGACAGCCCCTCCAGAGGAGGGGGCTTCTTGTTTTCCCCGCTAGAATAGGCTGTCGAGATTAATTTTGTTCAATGCGGAATACTTAGAGCGGATATTGACACCCTTCGTCAAGCTCAGGGTGACGCTGCTAAATGCTCAGGGTGACGCTGCTAAATGCTCAGGGTGACGCTGCTGCGGGGGACTTAGAGCGGATAATGAAACCCTTCGTCAAGCTCAGGGTGACGCTGTTAAATGCTCAGGGTGACGCTGCTAAATGCTCAGGGTGACGCTGCTAAATGCTCAGGGTGACGCTGCTAAATGCTCAGGGTGACGCTGCTGCGGGAAACCCCACGAGGTGGCAGGCAGAGAGGACAATGAATTTTCGAGATCATTTTTTTAATGGATATATCACAATGTATCCTTTACCCGATTTACCTTCATTACTTATCAGAAGTGAATTGTCGGGCAGAAATGTTATTCCTTCCGGCTGTTCATGAACTTTGCCGTTCAGTTTACTCTTACCGATCAGTTTACCGTCTTTTGATAATTCAATGATTGAATTTCCTGTCGATGATATCAGATAAAATGTACCTGTAACGGGATTCTTTCGAATGCCTGATGGACTGAAGTCTTTGCCTACTTCATTGCTGTTAATTACAAATCTGGGTTTGTCCGAAAGATTCTTGTCAGCAAGTGAAAACGAAAATACTGCTTTATCATCTGAACCCTGTTCACCCGAGAAGCCTTTGCAAGCAAGAAGCAATGAATTAGTTGCATCATCATAACATATTCCCTCAACGTCATAAGAAGCAGACAATGGTGTCTTATGTTTTACAATATCCGAATACTCACCGTCTCCGGCTTCTTTGAATTCAATTATGTCGCCTTTACTGTTAACCATGTAGAATGTTCCCGCAACAAATTCTATGTCCTCAAAATCGTCCCTGAGAGCCGGCTTTCCCGCGGCAAATCGTTTTACTATTCTTCCGTCTGCACTGCTGATTTCACAGACCATGCTTGATTCATCATTATGTGCAAATAATCTCCCTTCAGGCGTTGATACAATTCCGGAAATTTCCCTGAGCTCACTTGTTAAGGGTATGAATTTCGGATCTGTCGAAGCCAGATCATATTTTGAAAGTGAAGAAAGAGAGTCATCCAACTTTAATGATGTGTTTTTATTGTTCTCAGATTTGCTCTTGCCCTTTTCTTTTGAACCGCAGCTGATGGCAATTAATGCAAGTGAAATGACGATAACTATGCCGACAATGTTCAATGTCTATCTTTTGGATAATAATGACAATTTTTGAAGTAATTTGATAGAGATAAATTCGTTAATTTGCATACAAATTCAAGAAGACTTCACAAACAAATAAGCGCATTTGGAATACTATTTCATTACCGGAACAAGCAGAGGTATTGGTAAATCACTTTCAGAATTGCTTCTGCGTCAGGAGAATACCTTCGTGCTCGGTATCTCGCGTAATCAGAGCATTCACCATAACAATTACTTTCATCTTCCTCTGAGTCTTTCAGATTTAAAAAGCATCTCGGATTTTAATTTTCCGGAATTAAAGGAAGCCGAATCTATTTGTTTGATCAACAATGCAGCGGCTTTGACAGAGATAAATCATCTTGGAAAAATTTCTTCAAACAGCATTCAGGAAGACTTTGACATCTCTCTGGTCGCTCCGACAATTTTGTGTAATTTATTTCTGAATCAGTATCAGGGTTATGGCTGTAAAAGAATTATAATGAACATTGGCTCAGGTGCATCACAAACACCATTCGAGTCATGGGCAACCTACTGTGCATCAAAGGCGGGACTTGAAATGCTGAGCAAAGTAATTGACGTTGAGCAAAAGCTGAAGCATCCTGCAAATCCGGTAAGAGTATTTTCTGTAATGCCCGGAGTCGTTGACACGAAAATGCAAGAAGTACTTAGATCTGTATCAGAAGAAAATTTTAGCATGGTGGGAAAGTTCATTGAATACAAGAATACAAATCTGCTTTCATCCCCGGACGAAGTAGCCGAAAAGCTTGCACATATATTGAGATCGCCGGAATTGTTTGATGATGTTACTTTGCATGTAAAAGATATTAATCCTAAAAAACACTAAGTTCTTACCATACTTATCAAATGAAAATTGATCAATCGTTTGACCTGTTCAAGACATTGTTGTCCAAAGAAACGATAGATAATCCTTACCCCATTTACAAAATTCTCAGAGATCAAAGTCCTGTTTACTTTGTGGAATCACCATCCGGATTTCTTTCGGAAAATATTTGGGTGTTGACTAGATATGATGATATTTCAAAAGTTCTTATCAACAAGAAATTTGGCAGGGGCAACAGATTCGGAAAGGTGAAGGTAAATTCGAAGTTTTATGAGAAGATGAATTCTCTTACCAAGATGCGCCAGCATTGGGTGAACTTCCTCGATCCACCCGACCACACAAGAATCAGAGGATTCATAAACAAGTGCTTCACTCCGGCAATGGTGAATAATACGAGAGAACGAATGGAATCAATTGCGGATCATCTCATATCAAAATTCACCGGAGGTAAAGCAGAGATAATCTCCGAATTCTCTTATCCGTTTGCGACGCTTGTAATTGCAGAGTTTCTCGGAACACCTGAGTCAGACAGAGACATCCTTGACAAGTGGGCTTCACAACTTGTAAAGACACTTGACGTTGTGACAAATCAATTCTCACAGGAAGATCTTACAGTTATCTACAAAGCCGCTGACGAAATGAAACTCTATATGAGTGACATTGTGAAGCGGAAAAGAAAAAATCCGGGAGATGATTTCATTAGCAGAATGCTTGCAATTTCCGAGAACGACGACAAGCCGGATCATGAAGAGATTATTGCGACACTGGTACTCTTGATAATGGACGCTCATGAAGCTCCCAAGAACCTTATCTCTAACGGACTGTATGCGCTGTTAAGAAATCCCGAGCAACACAAAATGCTGCTTGATGATATGAGCTTAATAGATAATGCTGTTGAAGAGATGCTACGTTACGACAGTCCCGCACAGTTTACAGGAAGAAGAACGCACGAAGATGAAATCATAAGAGGTTTTGAAATTAAGAAGGGTGTGCAGTTGATCTGTATGCTTGGTGCAGGCAACAGGGATCCCGAGCGATACGAAGATCCTGATAAATTTGACATCCGCAGAAAGAACATCATGCCTCTTTCATTCGGAGGAGGAATACATTTCTGCGCAGA
>JADJAH010000020.1 GCA_016704345.1 Ignavibacteria bacterium
AGGTTGTTTATAGAATCAGCCATTCCCTTTCTGTCACCAAACTCCTTTCTGATAGATAGGCTTTCTTCATAATATTCCTTGGCCTGTTCAGAATCTCCCAAAACATATGATATACTTCCCAGACTGTTGAAGGAAATTGAAATTAATTTTTTGTCACCAATCTCTTTACTGATAGCCAGGCAATCTTTGTAATATTCTTTAGCTTGCTCATAATCCCCCTGATAGTATGATATATTTCCAAGGTTGGCCATGGAAGCTGCAATTACTTTTTTGTCTTTCTTTATTAATAGCCAGACTTTCACCAAAATATTTCTTAGCCCGGTCGAATCTCCCTAATGAAATGATATACATCCCAGTTTGTTCCTGAAACAACAATTCCATAATTGTCACCAACTTCTTTTCTAATATCCAGGCTTTCTTCCAGTATATTTCTTGACCTATTCATAGTCTTCTGATGAATTTAAGAAACCAATCAAGAAGCACTTTTGATTTTACAGATTTATCCAATACGCAGGAGCTTTGCAGAATATTTTCAACAAGCCTGATTCCGGTTGAATAATGTCCCGTTGTACTCAAGAATTCTCCAATTGCTGCTGCAACAAGTCCTCCTTTTTCTGCATTCACATTGTTTACGGACCAATCAATTGCAGATATGAAGTTACTGTGATCAGCATCAATTGTGTCGAGCCAGAATTTTGCGTTTTCACCCCTTAGTTCCGGTTCCGCTTTTTCAGACAACTCTAAGAAAAAATTCAGATGCCGCAAAAATATTCCATGCCCGTCTGAGAGTTTTTCGATGCCGTATTGTTTTATTGACTCGAGTATCCTGTATCTTTCCTTTGATTCATCAAAAATTATTACAGACTTTTCTGTCAGCTGACTTAGAAGGTCAAGTATCAAACTTTTACTTATTACTTCATCCGAACAAATTTCTTCCGCCGCATCAAGCGTCCACCCACCTGAAAATACTGAAAGTCTGCACCACAATATTTTTTCCTCTTCCGAAAGCAGATCATAGCTCCAGTCAATCAGATCTCTCAATGTCTGCTGTCTCGGCATCATGTTGTTCGTTTACCTCCGGTCAAGAGACTGAATCTGTCATCAAGTCTCTCATATATTTTTTCTACCGATAATACTTTTGTCCTTGCAGCAGCAAGTTCTATAGCAAGCGGGATTCCGTCAAGCCGTGAACAAATTTCTGCCAGAGCCGGAGCGTTTTTATTATTTACCCTGAACTCAGGATTTACTACGAGAGCTCTTTCTATGAATAATCTTACCGATTCATACTGAGTTAACTGTTCGGGAGTGTTATTTGAATTTGGATCAGGCATTGTGAGTGGCGGGATTCTGTATGTTATTTCGCCTTGGCAGTTCAATGCTTCGCGGCTTGTTGCAATGATCTTCAGCTTAGGACATGAAGAGAGTAATCTTTCAGTAAGATTGGCACAGGCATGTATCAACTGCTCACAGTTATCAAGCAGAATTAAGATTTCCTTTCCTTTAAGAAAATCAATTAATGTTTCTTCCGTTGTTTTCTTTGATTCTTCCTTAATGCCGAGAGCATCAATTATTGTTGAAGTCAACAAGGCGGGGTCATTGAGAGCTGCCAGATCAACAAACCATACTCCGTGTTCATATTCATCTATGACTTCGGCTCCGGTCTGAAGCGCAAGTCTTGTCTTCCCGGATCCGCCGGCTGATGTCAGAGTCACAAGCCGGCTCAGTTTCAGTGTTTCCTTCACATGCTTCATCTCTTTTTCACGTCCGATAAAACTCGTGAGTTGAACAGGAAGATTATTCGGGCGTGCATCGAGTGTTTCTAACGGAGGAAAGTCTTCGCGAAGTCCGGCCCCAATTATTTGATAAAGCCGAATTGGCAGAATGACATCTTTCAGTCTTCTTTCACCTAAGTCTCTGAATGAAATCTCATTCCGTTCCCAATCGGGAGATTGGGAACGAGTATCAATATCTCGAAGACCTGAAGATTCTGTTTTATCCTCTCTTTTAATTTGAGCCTTAGGGGTAGTGTCTTTTATGTAAAGTTCGTAAGCATCGTTTGAAATGAGTATCTGTCCGCCGTAAGCAGCAGACATAACTCTTGCAGCTCGTGCAAGTGTAATATAGCCCATGTAAT
Organism: Ignavibacteria bacterium; assembly: GCA_016704345.1. Classification (GTDB taxonomy): domain Bacteria; phylum Bacteroidota; class Ignavibacteria; order Tepidaquicellales; family Tepidaquicellaceae; genus JADJAH01. The sequence goes on from JADJAH010000020.1 coordinate 2,135, forward strand.
TTTTTCCGTTCCATTCAGCATTTCCCGAATGAATGCCGATCCTTGTCCTGATCACAGCTTCATCCCAATTCTCGTTCGCCAAATCGATCTGAATTTCAACAGCCGCTTTGACAGCATCTTCTGAACTCCCGAACGCACAGCAAAAAGCATCACCGACGTTTTGAAAGATGAAGCCGTTGTTGGATTCGATTTCCTTAATCAGAATTGAATGATGTTTTCCAGAGCAGCAGGGAGAGTATCAGGAAATTCCTGAGAAAGCTTAGTACTTCCCTCGATGTCGGTGAAGAGAAATGTTACTCTTCCCGATGGTATTATTTTTTCGGTGTTGTTCATAAGAGTCGGTCGCAATTTAGTAATTGAGCATTGAACAATCTCCCTCGTAATGAATCTACTGGTTGGTATTGTGCAAGCGCTAATATCTGCGGTCCAATGTTCATTGAATAGAACACGTATTCAACAAAATACTTTGCAGCGCAAGTAAGGAGGTCGTCTCAAAACCCATATTTTTCTCAATCCAAAGCTTTGGACATTTTGGGTGTATAGTGATTTTTCCGGTAGTAGATGACCGAGAGGGTGCCACTTGCCCGCCTGCAGCGCTAAATCATGAACACTCAATGCGGGCAGTCATTCGCAGGAATGACAATCTTTGGATTATTGTGTTTTCACACAGCCTCTCCTGATTGGAAAAGCGAGATTTGCGTTACGAATCAGGAGATTCGTAACGAGAGATGAAAAGACACAGCACATATCTTAGCAGCTCATCGCCAGCTGACAAGCTTCTTCAAGCGTCATTTTCTCTCCCTCTTCCCTGTATTTTTGCAAACTCTGCATCACTTAACAGTTCATACAGTCTTGCAGTCAATTCATTTTTTCTTTCTCAACATTAACATCAAATACTATTCCCATAGACTTCACTGTGTGCTCTGCCGCATACAACAATTTAACTGCATTGAAGTATTTTTATTCTGTTCAAATAATAGTGCCAGATAAAATAAGAGTGTTTGCAATCCCCGGTTTGTCACCAATTTCTTTTTTAATTTCCAGGCTTTCTTCATGATATTTCTTAGCCTGTTCATGATCTCCACTATGGCGTGCTACACTTCCAAGATTGTTCAACGAATCAGCCATTCCTCTCTTGTCCCCAATTTCTTTCCTGATCGCCAGGCTTTCTTCAAAGTAAGTCTTTGCCTGTTCATAATCTCCTTGAGTGTACATTATACCTCCCAGATTGTTCATGGAATCAGCCATTCCTATTCTGTCACCGATCTCTTTTCTGACTGCCAGGCTATCTTCAAAATATTTCTTAGCCTGCTCATAATCTCCCTGAGTGTACACAATCCCTCCCAGATTGTGCATGTAATCAGCCATTCCTTTTCTATTGCCAAGCTCCTTTCTTATGGCCAGACTTTCTTCATAATATTTCTTTGCCTGTTCATATTCTCCCTGATTAAAAGCTATCATTCCAAGGTTGCCCATAGAAATAGCAACTCCCATTTAGAACCAATGTCCTTGTTGTAAGCCAGACTCTCTTCATGATATTTCTTAGCCTGATCATAGTCTCCCTGAAATGATGAAAGACAACCCAAACTATTCATGTTAGAAGCCATTCCTTTTTTGTCTCCCATTTCTTTCTTTATGGCAAAGCTCTCTTCAAAATATTTCTGAGCCTTTTCATAGTCTCCCTGATCAACTGACAAATTACCCAGGCTTTGCAATGAATCAGCCATTCCGTTTTTGTCACCAATTTCTTTTTTGAATGCAAGGCTTTCTTCATGATATTTCTTAGCCTGTTCATAATCTCCCTTTATGTCAGCTACTTTCCCAAGGTTATGCAAAGATTCAGCAATCCCCTTCTTGTCACCAATTGTCTTGCTGATAGCCAGGCATTCTTCGGAATATTTCCTGACCTGCTCATAGTTTCCCTGATGATATTTAAAAACACCAAGCCAGGTAAGTACTTTTATTTTGATGAATCATCCAATGTGCCGGAACTTTGCAGAATATTTTCATTAAGCCTGATCCCTGTTGAATAATGTCCGGCAGTATTCCAGAAGTTTCCAAGTGCTGCGGCTATGATTGCTCCTTTGTCGGCAATCTCATTGGTTACTGACCAATCAATTGCAGATATAAAATTACTGTGATCAGCATCAATTGTATCGAGCCAGAATCTTGCGTTCTCACTCCTTAGTTCCGGCGCCGCTTTTTCCGACAACTCTAAAAAGAAATTCAGATGACGTAAGTAAACTTCATATCCGTCTGAAAGTTTTTCGATGCCGTATTGTTTTATTGATTCAAGTATCCTGTATCTTTCCTTTGATTCGTCATAAATTATTACAGACTTTTCGGTTAGTTGACTTAGAAGGTCAAGTATCACACTCTTACTTATTGTTTCATCTGAACAAATATCTTCCGCTGCCTCAAGCGTCCACCCTCCTGAGAAAACGAAAGTCTGCTCCGTAATATTTTTTTCTTCCCGAAAGCAGATCATAGCTCCAGTCAATCAGAGCTCTCAATGTCTGCTGTCTCGGTAGTGCTGTTCGTTTACCTCCGGTCAAGAGACTGAATCTGTCATCAAGTCTTTCATATATTTTTACTACCGGTAAAGCGTTTGTCCTTGCAGCAGCAAGTTCTATCGCAAGCGGGATTCCGTCAAGACGTGAACAAATTTCTGTCAGCGCCCGAGCGTTTTCATTAATTATTCTGAACTCAGGATTTACTGCCAAAGCCCTTTCGATGAATAATCTTACTGATTCATACTGAGCCAATTGTTCAGGAGTATTGTTTGAATTTGGATCAGGCATTGTAAGCGGCGGGATCCTGTATGTCTTTTCGCCTTTGCAGTTCATTGCTTCGCGGCTTGTTGCTATGATCTTCAGCTTAGGACATGAAGAAAGCAATCTCTCAGTCAGATCCGCACAGGCATGTACTAACTGCTCGCAGTTATCAAGCAGAATTAAGATTTCCTTTCCTTTAAGAAAATCAATTAATGTTTCTTCCGTTGTTTTCTTTGATTCTTCCTTAATGCCGAGAGCATCAATTATTGTTGAAGTCAATAAGGCGGGGTCATTCAAAGCAGCAAGATCAACAAACCAAACTCCGTATTCATATTCATCTATGACTTCAGCTGCCGTCTGAAGCGCAAGTCTTGTCTTCCCCGATCCGCCGGCTGATGCCAGAGTCACGAGCCGGTTAAGTTTCAGTGCTTCCTTCACCTGCTTCATCTCTTTTTCGTCCGATAAAACTTGTGAGCTGGAGAGGGAGATTGTTCGGACGAGCATCGAGTGTCATCTAATGGCGGAAAGTCTTCTCTTAGATCTTTTGATAATACCTGATACAAACGTATTGGCTCTATAACATCTTTCAGTCTTCTCTCACCCAGATCACGGAAGCTAATATCTTTTTCTTTATCAAAGTTTTCTTTATGAATTTCATAAGCATCATTTGAAACAAGTATCTGACCGCCGTAAGCAGCAGACATTACTCTTGCAGCCCGTGCAAGTGTAATATAACCATGTAATTCTTTCCGTTCCGTTCAGCATTTCCCGAATGAATGCCAATCCTTGTCCTGATCACAGCTTCATCCCATTTCTGATTTGCAAGATTTATCTGTATCTCAACAGCCGCTTTGACAGCATCTTCCGAGCCCGCAAATGCACAGCAAAAAGCATCACCGACGTTTTGAAAGATGAAGCCGTTGTTGGATTCAATTGCTTTAATCAGAATTGAATGATGTTTTTCCAAAGCAGCGGGGAGAGTATCAGGAAATTCCTGAGAAAGCTTTGTACTGCCCTCGATGTCAGTGAAAAGAAATGTTATATGTCCCTCGGGTGGTCTAAGCATTGTCGTCCTTTTTCAGAGCAAGTTCAACTGCTTCTTCCAGCGTGAGCTTCTTTCCTTCTTCCCAATATTTATTAAATTCCTCTATACTCAGATGCTCGTGGAGCTTTGCAATGGTTTCATCTTTTATTAATCTGCTGCTTTTATCTAAAACACCTTCTATTGATTCAATTATTTTTCGGAAGTACTCAACAGTTTACTGCTAACTCAAAATCTCTCTGATTGGCTAATATGCTTCCAAAATAAATCATTAATTCAGAAATTCCACTTTTGTCACCAATTTCTTTTCTGATGGCCATTTCTTCTTCAAAAAATTCTTTGCAAGTGCATAATCCCCCTTTTCGCTTGCTAAATTTCCCTGGCTGCGATGCAGGGAATCAGCAATTCCACGTTTGTCTCCAATTTCTTTGAAGATTTTCAAACTATCTTCATAATATTTCTTAGCCAGTTCTTTATCTCCCCTATAGTTTGCTAAATTTCCCAGATAGTTGAAGGAATAAGCAATTCCATTTTTGTCTCCAATTTCTTTTCTGATACATAGACTTTCTTCAAAATATTTCTTAGCCTGTTCATGATATCCCTTTTCTAATGCCAAATGTCCCAGATTTTGCAATGAAAAAGAAATTCCATGTTTATCTCCAATTTCTTTACGGATAGCTAAACTATCTTCATTAAACTTCTTAGCCTGTTCATAATCCCCTTTAACGAATGCCAATAGTCCCAGGTTATGCAATGTAATAGCAATTCCACTTTTATCACCAATTTCTATTTTTGTATCAAGACTTTCTTCAAAATATTTCTTAGCTTCTTCGAAATTTCCCTGATCGCTTGCAATGTTTCCCAGGGTGTTCTTGGAACCCGCTATAACTTTTTTGTCACCAATTTCTTTTCCTATAGACAGACTTTCTTCACAATATATCTTAGTCTGTTCATAATCTCCCTGTTGAATTTTAAAAACACCAATCCGCAAAAGTAATTTTCCTTTTATTGCTTTACTTAATTCACCGTGGTTTTGCAGAATATTTTCATAAAGCCTTATTCCGGTCGAATAATGTCCTCTAATTTTCCAGAATTGCTCAAATGCAGTGGCAATAACAGCTCCTTTTTCTATATTCTCATTACTTAATGACCACTCTATTGAGAATATAAAATTATTATGGTCTGCTTCAATTATGTCGAGCCATAATTTTGGATCGCTTCCATTTAGTTCAGTCTCTGCCTTTTGCGCCAGTTCCAGAAAATGATCCAAATGTTTTAAAAATATTTCATTTTCGTTTTCCAGTTTTTCTCTTCCGTATTGTTTTATCGATTCAAGTATATTGTACCGCTCCCTTGACTCATTATAATTTATTATTGACTTTTCTGATAGTTCACTTAGTAGGTCAATAATATTATTCTTGTTAATGATTTCATCAGAACAGATTTCCTCCGCCGCCTCCAGAGTCCATCCGCCTGAAAATACAGACAGTCTGCTCCAGAGAATTTTTTCATTTTCTGTCAGCAGATCAAAGCTCCAGTCAACCAGCGCTCTTAATGTCTGTTGTCTTGGCAAAGCAGTTCTCTTACCTCCCGTCAGCAGATTAAATCTGTCATCAAGTCTTTCATAAATTTTTTCTATTGACAGCACTTTTGTTCTTGCTGCTGCCAGTTCTATGGCAAGAGGAATTCCATCAAGCCTCGAGCATACCTCAGCCAGCGCCGGAGCGTTTTCATTGTTAACTCTGAATTTCGGATTTACTGTCAAAGCCCTTTCAATGAACAATCTAACCGATTCATATTGAGTTAACTGCTCAGGTGTGTCTTTGGAATTTGGATCAGGATGCGTAAGCGCCGGGATTTTAAAAATCTGCTCACCCGCACAGTTCAATGCTTCGCGACTGGTTGCAATGATCTTCAGCTTCGGACAAGAAGTGAGTAGTCTTTCAGTCAGATCCGCACAGGCACCTATCAAATGTTCGCAGTTATCGAGTATGATCAGGATCTCTTTATCCCTTAAATGTTCAGTTAAAGTTTCTTCAGGAGTTTTCTTAAGTTCTTCTTTTATTCCTAGTGGATTGATTATTGCAGCAGTCAAAAAATCGGGATCGCTAATTGCCAGTTCTACAAACCAGACTCCGTTTCAAAGTCATCTATCAAGTCCGCTCCTGCCTGAAGTGAGAGTCTCGACTTTCCCGCACCGCCTGTTCCGGTCAGGGTCAAAAGTCTGTTTTGTTTGAGTTCATCTTTTAAATACTTAAGCTCTTTCTCACGCCCGATAAAACTTGTAAGCTGTATCGGAAGATTATTCGGACGAGCATCCAAAGTTTTTAAAGGGGGAAACTCTTCTCTTAGCTCTTTTGATAATACCTGATACAAACGTATTGGCTCTATTACATCTTTCAGTCTTCTCTCACCCAGATCACGAAAAGAAAAATCTTTTTTCCTTAACAAGGTTTTCCTTATAAATTTCATAAGCATCATTAGAAACAATTATTTGCTCTCCGTAAGCAGCAGACATAACTCTTGCAGCTCGTGCAAGTGTAATGTAGCCCATGTAATTTTTTCCGTTCCATTCAGCATTCCCCGAGTGAATGCCGATCTTATCCTTATCACAGCTTCATCCCAATTCTCATATGCAAGATTGATCTGTATTTCAACAGCCGCTTTGACAGCATCTTCTGAACTCCCGAACGCACAGCAAAAGCATCGCCAACGTTTTGAAAGATGAAGCCGTTGTTGGATTCGATTGCCTTTTATCAGAATGGAATGATGTTTTCAAAGCAGCAGGGAGAGTATCAGGAAATTCCTGAGAAAGCTTTGTACTTCCCTCGATGTCGGTGAAGAGAAATGTTACATTTCCCGATGGTATTATATTTTCGTGTATGTTCATTAAAATGAGTCTCAATTTAGTAATTGAGCATTGAACATTCTCCTCGTAATGAATCTCATGATTCATTTAATGCTAACTTTTATATACGGTCCAATGTTCATTGAGTCGAACTTATATCATTTTCCATAGTATCCGCATCCATCCCGGATCAATAACGCAAGCAATGCCGTTCCTTCTCGCTCCCCAGCCCCGCCTGCAAAGGTGTAGTTGATTAGCTGTCTGCGGGCAGGCAATGGGAGCGCTGCTATTTCAAATGCCAAGAGATGTTCTATACAGCAAGCGGAGATCTGTAAGTAAAAGCGTTAACAAGCAACCTGCCTGCCCGCCGAAGACAAAACTAGTTCTGCTCTCTGCAGGCGGGCCTGCCCACTTGCCATTGAAATTTGGAATGCATTATGGCAGGCAGGGGGCTTGGTAACGAGTAGTTGAAGAAAATTTTTTAATAGGAAGTTAATGGCAGATGATTAATATTTAAAAAGAAGAATCGATATGTTATAATCGGTATTGTAGCTTGATCGAATCAATAAAGTGAAAACATATGAACTGGTTTTATCTGATATTGGCAGGAGTATTTGAAATTGGCTGGCCTTTGGGGCTGAAGTTATCCCAGACTATGTCTTCAAAAGTTTTGGGAATACTTATGGCAATAATTTCAATGAGTTTGAGCGGGTTGTTCTTATGGCTTGCACAAAAGACCATTCCCATTGGGACGGCCTACGCCGTATGGACAGGAATTGGCGCCGTCGGGACTTTGTTTGTCGGAATAATTTATTTTGGCGACTCTGCAAGTATCTGGAGATTGTTATCTGCGTTATTGATTGTAGTAGGCATTGTCGGACTGAAGTTCGCACAATGATTTTTGTTTATTAAATTAAAAATTTCAAAATGAAGCAAAGAACAACACTAGGACACAGCTCACTCAGCATCAATCGCATGGGACTTGGCTGTATGGGAATGTCAGAGTTTTACGGATCCTTTAATGAGGAAGAATCCATAAATACGTTGCACAAAGCCATCGACTTTGGAGTCAATTTCTTCGATACAGCCGATATGTACGGCAGTGGAGCAAATGAGCAGCTATTGGGAAAAGCTTTCAACGGTCGTTGGAGTGAAGTCGTACTGGCAACAAAATTTGCAGTTATGCGCGGACCGAATGGAGAATTTCTCGGTGTGAACGGAAAGCCGGAGTATATCAGAAATGCTTGCGACCAGAGTCTGAAGCGATTAGCCATAGAGACAATTTATCTGTATTACATGCACCGGCAGGATCCTCAAGTAGAGATCGAAGAAATTATCGGCACAAAGGCTGACCGGGTCAAGCAGAGAAAAGTGACATACATTGGCCTTTCTGAAGTTGGCCCTGATACTATTCGTCGGGCTCACGCCGTTCATCCCATTACGGCGCTTCAAACGAACTGTTCTTTATGGAGTCGTGAACCGGAGCAAGAGCTTTTTGACGTTTGGCAACGAACTCGGAATTACCTTTGTGGCATACAGTCCGCTGGGGCGAGGGTTCCTGACCGGGGCGATCAAGAGCCGCGCTGATCTGGAAGAAGGTGATTTTCGTCTCGTCAATCCTCGTTTTACGGAGGAAGCTATTCAAAAAATCTGAAGTTTGTTGAGGGTATTGAAAGCATTGCACAAAGCAAAGGAGTGACCAAAGCACAGGTTGCCCTTGCGTGGGTTCTGAGTCAAAGCGACGAAATGACGACTATACCGGGTACAAGAAACGTCCATCGTCTTGAAGAAAATTTAGGTGCACTGAATGTGGAACTGACTGAAGATGATTTGTCCACCATTAGAGAACATCTGCCTTCAGAAACTGAAGGGACACGGTATTAACAAATCGTTCCCAATCTCCTCAGAATGTCCGAAAACACAGATTCCCCGCTCGCTCCCAAACTCCGGTTTGGGAGCGCTCTTGCACATGAAACTCCGTTTCATATCCCTAAAAGTCTAATTACATTTATCGTCGAATGTGAACTTATTAAAGGAGAAGAAATCATTAGAAAGCAGACACAGGATCATCGATGAGAAACAGCTCTACTTTGTCACCTCCTACAGTTCAAAAATGGATTCCGGTTTTTGCAAGCGAAAAGTATTTTGAGATTCTTTGCCACTCGTTCCCAATCTCCTGACTGGGAACGGATCAACTACCGTTACGAATCGGCTGCCTGCCCGCAGTTGCCTAATCTTTTACAATCGCTGCGGCAGGCCTGCCCACTTGTCATTAAAATTTGGAATGCCTTCTTGCAGGCAGGGAGATTTGTAACGAGTATGCAAACCAACGATTTGGTTTTAGCCACTCGTTCCCAATCTCCTGATTGGGAACAGAGTATAACAGCAAAATGAATTGAACCATGAGAAGCAGATACAAGATTCACGATGAAAACGGAATTTTCTTTGTAACTTCGACAATAGTGAATTGGATTCCTGTTTTTTTGTGAATGAAGCATACTTTAGCATAATGATAAATACGATGAAGCATTATCAAGAAGAATGATCCAATTATTTACGCCTATGTTTTTATGCCTAATCATTTTCACACGATAATTTCTAATGATGATATTTCGAAGATTATGCAATCTGCAAAAAATATTCCGCAAGAAAAATTATTGAGAATCTTAAGATTGACTGTAACGCGCTATCTTAAAGCATTCAGAGAATTTAAACCGGAATATAAGACAACAAGCATACATCAGGTATGGCAGGAGAGTTTTCGTCCGAAAGAGATTGTGTCTTATGAGATGTTAAAACAGAAGATCGAAAGTACATTCACAATAATCCGGTAAGAAAAAGTTTGAGTCGAAAAACCGGAAGACTGGGAATACAGTTCGGCAAAAGATTATTACACAGACAAGAAAGGATTGCTGGATATTGTGAGGCTTGTGTAGTGGTGCGGTGAATATCCTGATAGGTAAAGCTATAGTCCGTTACGAATCGGGAGATTCGTAACGAGAAAAACATTATTGTCTTGTCCTCGCTCCCAATCTTTTCGCCACTCGTTCCCCACTCCCGATTGGGAACCCCACGAATTTTCCGCACAAAGGATTGCTGGGTTGTGTGGGCTTGTGTAGTGGTGCGGGTGATATCAGTAGGGTGAAGCTATAGTCCATTACGAATCGGAGGATTCGTAACGAGGGAAAAAACATTATTGTTTTGTCCTCGCTCCCAATCTTTTCGACTCGTTCCCAATCTCCCGATTGGGAACGTACTAATTTTTAACGTTACGAATCGGGAGATTCGTAACGAAGGAAAATGATTATTGGTTTGTCCTCGCTCCCAATTTGCGGTTCCCAATCTCCTGATTGGAACAGCTTTAACGTTACGAATCGGGAGATTCGTAACGAGGGGAAAATAAGGATGCATTTCGCATTTCAATGGCCATTAGGCAGGGAGATTCGTAACGAGGGGAGGAAGGAAAATTGAACCATCGGATTTTGTTTTTCTGGTTCGGTTCCCAATCTCCCGATTGAAACGTCGAAGCCTAACGTTACGAATCGGGAGATTCGTAACGAGGGGGAAAAGATTCCTCCTTGCTCCCAAGCCTTTAATTGAGAACGGAAGTAATACCGTTACGAATCGGGAGATTCGTAACGAGGGGAGGAAAAACATTATTGTTTTGTCCTCGCTCCCAATCTTTTCGCCACTCGTTCCCAATCTCCCGATTGGGAACGCAAGCACTAACGTTACGAATCGGGAGATTCGTAACGAGAGACAGGAGATTCGTAACGAGTGTGAAAAATTGAACCACCCGGATTGTGTCTATTTTGTCCTCGCTCCCACCATTTCCACTGTTCAATGGGGACGGTTGGGAAAGGAGATTCGTAACGAGGGAGGGAAAAATTGAACCATCGGATTTTGTTTTTACGAGTATAAATAAAAAATATGACAGCAACACTTATCGGCGCCACAGGTCTGATCGGCAATTATCTGCTTGAAGAATTGCTGAAAGATCCTTTCTTTGATACAGTGAGAATTTTGATTCGAAGGCCAATGGATAAAACAGATCCCAAACTGGAAAGAAGATCGTTGATTTAATGATAGCGACTCCTTGCTTGCAGCTATCAACAACAGTGATGTTGTTTTTTTGTACGATCGGTACTACGCAGAAAAAGTAAAAGGCGATAAAGATGCTTATTACAAAATTGATTTCGACATTCCTGTGAATCTTTCCCGGTTTTGCAAAATGACCGGCTGTGAAAAATTTATTCTTGTTTCTTCCGTTAGCGCTAACAGTAAAAGCAATAACTTTTACCTGAAGCTCAAGGTGAAACAGAAGAAGCCGTAATAGCATCAGGTATAAAAGCCATTCATATCATGCGGCCATCTGTTTTGTTAGGTGAAAGAAATGAATCCCGCTTAGGCGAAAAATTGGTAAAGCTGTATTGTCTGCCTTTTCTTTCCTTACACCATCAAAATACAAACCGATACAAGGAAAGGATGTGGCAAAAGCTATGCTCAGTGTTTCAAAGAAAAGTGAGGAAGGATATTTCGTGCATGAGAATGCTGAAATAAAAAAATATCATCAGGAGATTCGTAACGAGGAGGGCAAGAGACGGAATAAATCTGCAAATACAAAAGTTTCCTCCTCGTTCCCAAGCCTTTAACTCCTGTTCCCAATTTTCCGGACTGGGAAAGCAAGAATTTGGATTGCACGTATACATTTGTTATTTTTGTACGTATTAACAATTAACAATGAACACCAAATTAACAGTAAAGCTTGACAGCTTCGTAATTGAACGGCGAAGACATATGCCCGCAAGAGAAACACAAGTCTTTCTAAGATTATTGAGACTTATCTTAATTTCCTGACAAATCCAAAGAGTGACGATGACGATGTAACTCCACTCGTAAAGCTTATCGGGAATTATAGATCTTCCCAAAAATTTCGACTATAAAAAAAAATTACAAGGGACATTTGTCCAATAAATACTGGAAGTAATATTGAAGAAAGTATTTGTGGATACGACATTTGTCTTGACTTACTTTCAGGAAGAAACCTCTTTAACTCTGTTGCTGAAAAATTATTTTCTCTGGCAGACACCGGAAAATAAGAACATGTGTATCTTCTCTTTCATTTGCAAACATCGACTACATTTTAAAGTCACAATATTCAGCCCCCCAATTCGAGACAGATCATTGCTAAGTTCAAGACACTGGTGACAGTACTGCCCGTTGATAGTAAAACAATTGATCTGGCAATAGCATCAGACTTTGCAGACTTCGAAGACGCAATACAATATTATTCTGCAATAGAGAACGGTATTGATTTAATGTTGACAAGAAACATCAGGGACTACAAAAGGCGACAAAAGTCATGACACCAGAGACTTTTTTGTCAAACCTCGTTGACAGACTTCAGCTATGCTTGTTACAGCATTTGTCTTCTCCTTCCCCTCTTCAGATTGAGAACAAGAACACTAATTACTCTAGCGTATTGTCAGAGCGGCTCGCCGTTAACTGGCAGTTGCTATCTTCACATTTGTATTTCCCGAATAATCACATTGACTTATCTTGTGCAATGATAAGACTTAACCATACTCGATCAATCGCCTGTCATTCAGGGAATGTCTCCGGAAGAAGCAGTTCAACAAACAATCGAACTTGCAAAACTTGCCGAAGAGCTCGGATACCACAGGTACTGGTTTGCGGAACATCATAATTCAAGATCATTCGCTCGGCAAGTCCCGAGATACTGATATCAGCACTTGCATCATCTACAAAACCATTCGAATCGGTTCCGGGCGGAGTACTGATAAGTCATTACAGCCCTTAAGATTGGGAACAGTTCAACATGCTTCAGTGTCTCTACTCCCGCAGAATTGATCCCTTAAATAGGGGAAGAGAATCCGGCGGAGACGGAAACATTGTAGCCAGAGAACATCTAACGAAGATCTCTTGCAAAGATCGATTGAGCTGATAAACTATTCGAAAACACCTTCTTCAACGAATAAACAAAACAGGAATGTCTCTCGTGCCTGAAGGTACGCCATGCCGAAATATGGAACCCGGAACAAACCCGGACAGCGCTGTATTTGCCGCCGAAAACGGACTGCCCTACACATTCGGAAGTTTCATTAACGATGAATATATGTAAGTGCTTTCAGATTTATTATCAGAACTTCAAGCCGTCTGTTCACCTTAAAGAGCTTTATCTTAATCTTGCATTGTTTTCCGTCACTGGAGAAACACACGAAGATGCACTGCGAATTTCAAAGTGCCTGAATACTGGTTGGCACAAACTTTTCTTAAGCGCGGGCAGGAATATTCCATTTTCCTGATAAAGAGACATGCACTGAATCATAGTTTCTCTTTGAAGAAAAGATGCTGGAGTGGGGAATACAGAAGAAGATCTGCTGTGATCGGTGATGCAGAAGCAGTATCTATGAAACTTGAAGTGAGTGGCTCGCGAAGTAAATATGCTATCTACTGAAATTACAATTGTAACTATCACATCCGATTTTTTGAGGAAAGAAAGAAGTCATACCGGTTGTTGCATGAAGCAAATGACTGGCAACTCACCTCAATCACTAACATCAGCAGGAAGAATGAGCTTAGCCACTCAAGGTTAAATTTCCTGTGGTTCGTGAAAAGGACTTGAAGGACGAATGAGTGCTTAGAAAAGTATTTCTGAAGTAGATTCCCGCCTGCCTGCCAGAATGCATTCCACATATCAATGGCAATTGAGCAGGCAGGCTTTCGCGGGAATGACATTTTCGTTAGGTTAAGATTTCACACAACCTCTCCTGATTGGGATCGCAAGAACTACCGTTACGAATCAGCCTGCCTGCCCGCAGAGAGGAGAAGATATTCATTCTAAGCGCAGGGCGGGGCCTGCCCGCAGTTTCCCTAATCTTTACACCGCCGAGGCGGGCCTGCCCGCAGAGAGGAGAAGATATTCATTCTAAGCAGGCGGGCCTGCCCGCAGTTTCCTAATCTTTTACAATCGCTGCAGGCGGGCCTGCCCGCAGAGAGGAGAAGATATTCATTCTAAGCAGGCGGGCCTGGCGCAGGCAGGGAGATTCGTAACGAGGGAAATCTTTAACTAGGGCATATAATAGAATCCAGTTTTTCTGCATGAAAAAAATTTCAGTAAGACTTACTGTAATTTCTTGTTACTAATTATTACAGCAATTAACGTGCTGTAGTTGCAGGATTCTTGCTTTATCAATGGACCTTCGGGCCGGAAATTGGGAACGTCTGTAGAATATTTGAATTTCTTCCATTTAATTCTTATCTGATTCCGGGAATAGTACTGTTGGTCGTGAATGGGTTATTAAATTTCTAGCTGCCGCCGCAGTGGATAAAGAACAAAGGGTACTCATCAGTATTTGTCATCATTCAGGGGAATTTGCTGGGGGCTGGATATTGATACAAGTTATAATGGTAAGAGACGTTTCTATCCTTCACATAATAATGTTCTCAGTCGGTCTAGTTTTTACCTTTGTCCGCTTATTGCTTTGGAGAATGAGTAAAGAAAAATCCGGCCAGTTGTTTAAAGCATTGCAAAAATTTTCCTTTTACCCTCCAAGCTTTAGCTGAGGTCCGTTGCTATACACATGTTAAGAGGGTTGTTGTACAAATGCTTAAAGAGAGGCTCAGTAAACTTCTTCCCAATCTCTTGATTGGAATGCAAGATCATCCGTTACGAAACAGGGAGATTCGTAACGAGTTTTAAAACATGGAACTCATCTACACAATACTTTGTCTCTTTATTGCTGACATGTCACTAAAATATTATAATGATAAATTTGCTTACTGCCCTGATTTTTATTTCAAGCCTGTCATTTTATAAGTTATGGAATTGCATATTTTAAATCATCAGAATTGAAAAATGAGTTCAAACGCTTTGGACTTGAGAAAGCAGGAGCACTTACCGCTGTCTTAGAATTACTGGGGGTTTTAGGGTTTGCTCATAGGTTTAATGTATCAACCTATTTTACTGATTTCAGCAGGGGATCGGGTAAATATTAATGTTGTTGGGTGTTGCAGTCAGGATAAAAGTCAGAGATACTATATGGGTTGCTAATTGTTAAGTTTATTTTATATGGTGTTAAACGCATACATTTTTTTTCATTTCACTGCACAAATAATTAATATGCAGGCTGCGGAACACCTATTTGAATCAGCCACACTTTAACCTTTTTGGGTACAAATAATTTCAAACGCAGTATTAGTATTTTTCGCATTCATAGATCCAATCCTGCGCAATTGGAATACATTGAGATGTGTACAACTAACTCAGCCGGCAGTCGGGTTTAATCAACAACTCACAGCATTTATTGCCGGGCAAATTTAATTTCTGAAAATGAACATGCAGCATTACTTAATAATCGGGGCTTCCATCCGCGTATTGGGAACGAATTGGTAAGCCAACTTGCCGAATCCGGCAAGCAAGGGATAGCAACTTTTAATAAAATCTCACCCAACTGCTGAAACCTCAAAACATAAGTTTTCATCAACTGAATGTATTAGAGGATTCCACCTCTAGGATTATTTACCCGATGAACTGGCGGGATTTGCTTATCGCCTGGCCGCATTAACCTCAGACCTTTTGAAAGAACAAACCCGAGGATTTTGAATCTGACTATAAGCTGCAGGTAAGTGGAGCCATTAAACTTCTACAAATAGTTATACTCCTCGCGATTGAAGAAATCTGCAAAATGCTTCAATAGTTTTATTTTCACACTTTGCTGTACAAACCGGTTTGCCTTCTACACTCAGGAACAGTTTTCAAAGGCGCAATTGAGGGATCAACCAGAGCGTTAGCAGCTGAATATGCGCCTAAAATAAGAGTAAAATTGTATTGCACCATCTTTGACTGATACTCCTTTGGCAGCTTTCTTATTAAATAGCGAACAAAAGAAAGAGGCCAATGCATTGCGGCATCCGCTTAAAAGGATTGGCACTGCTAAAGACATAGCATGCATGGCAGCATTTTTGCTTTCCGAAAAAGCAAGTTGGATAACAGGGGCAAATTCTACATGTGGATGGGAGGGATGTCTTCCGTAAAAATTTAACCGTTAAACTTAATCTTTAAAATAAATTAACCGATACATTTTTATCAGCCCGTTAGAAAAATTTGATTATGGCAAATTATGACATGAAAATCTGAGTTATTAAACCCCATTTTACAAACGGGTGTTGAACTGGATTTTTACGAAAATAAAACTTATGTAAGCCTGGTTGGTTTTATGTTTAAACAAACCGCCTCTTCAATATTCCTATATCCTTTCTTAGGAACATTTGAAGAGATCAACCTGCGATTTTATGTAAAAGAGTTGAAGGTAAAATAAATAAAAGAGGCGTGGTCTTTATCAACGAAACTGTTCCTTACAAATTAGTAGCATGGCTTGCAAATAAACTTTACAAAGAACATTACATTGCCATTCCAACAAATGAAATTGAAACAAACAAGACTCTCCAAAAGCATAAAGTATCGTTGGAAAATAAATAGAGAATGGAACCATATTGCTGTAAATACTCCCAAAGAAAATGAGCAAATGTTACCTGGGAGCATCGAAGAATTCATCTTCGAACACTACTACGGATACACAAAATAAATAATCAGCTTTCACAAGAATACAAAGTGGATCATCCAAGGTGGCTGGTGAATATGTAATAGATTATTCGATTGATTGCGATTTTACCTCAATGTATGGAAGCGATTTTTCCCTTCCTAAGGCGACGACACCCGATTCGGTTACTGTGGCCGAAGGCCCACCGGTTACTGTGAATTGGAAACGAATTTCATTCTAATAATATATTGATGAACAAAAAGATATTGATAGGATTATTGAAATGGCATGGGAAGACCAATACCCCTTTGAAGCCATAAAAATACAATTTAGTTTTCTGAGGGCGATGTAATTACGCACTGATGCGAAGAGAGTTAAAACGAAGCAGTTTTAAATTGTGGAGAAAGAGGGTAAGCAGTGTCAGTCAAAAACATGCAAAGAAAAATGCTGATATATCGAAATTTCAAATGCAGCCGAGAAACCATTATCGATGAATAAAATAAGCAAGCGATAAAATGAATTTGATCTTTTGAAGGATTATCAAACAATACTTGAAAAAGATAGATCGGTAGATCCAGTCAAATATGGTAAAACCAGAAATTATGTAAATGGTGCAGTCACTTATTTATCACCTATATATTTCTAGAGGTGGCATCAGCACCAAACAAGTACTTAACATGTTTTAGGAAAAAGGGATATAAAATTCAGCAGATAGAATCGTTTGTCAAAGAATTGTGCTGGGCGTGATTATTTTCAAAGAGTTGGTCAGCTAAAGATCTCAATCAGGATATCAATCAGGCACAAGACTTAATAATGCATAATGAAATTCCTGTTCAAATGTTAAATGAATACAGGAATTAGGGAATTGATAATGCCATTCAGCAATTATACCAAACTGGTTATGCACAATCATTGCAGAATGTATACCGCTCTTAGTTGCAATATTGCCAAATCACATTGGCTGCATCCTGCACAGTGGATGTATTATCATTTACTTTGGATGGAGATTGGGCCAGCAATATGCAGCTGGCAATGGGTAGCCGGTGCAACAGCAGTAAAAAATATTATGCCAATCAAGAAAACATAAATAAGTTCACAAACACCGATCAAACTAATACCTATTTAGATAAACATGAAGCAATTGAGAATATGGAATTACCGACCATATTAGCCTACCCAAAAGTTAGTGCCTTGGATTATATTTGCCTGCAGCCTAATGAAAGAACTTCAGACTGGATAACATTTCCACCTTCTATTCACAATTATTACAACATCGATCCATTGTAGCATGAAGAAGAACCCGGTAACAGAATTTTGTTAATGGAACCACGAATTTTTTCTGCAGTATCCGGTGAGGAAATGCGTGGGATTTTATGTTGAGAAGCGGGTAATAACATTCCCAAAATGCAGGTCGTTGGATCATTTCAATCCTTTAATCAATACTTAAGTTGGAGATCAAGTTTATTACAAAGAACATCCGCTAAACATTGGCTACAAAGGTATCGAAGAACCCAGAGATTGCGATAACAAATAATGTTGCCGAATACTACTCTTCCTTTTTGTTACTGGAAAAAAGTTGAGAAGCAGTTTATATCTAACTACATAAAAATGATATAATAAAAAGCCGAAATAGAGCAGTTTGAGCAACATTACAGAAGTGCGTTTGTAAACTCATTAGCTGGTTTCCACAGGGGTATTGGTTGGTACTAAGTCGGCGAATGGCAAAACTAACCTTGCGATTTTTAATTCCTGATTCACTTGGGAGATGACCCGGCTTTATTTGGATTGATAAGCAGGCCCGACATTGTGCGGCAGGGACACATTGCATAATATTCTGGACACTAAGAATACACTATGAACTATATTCAGAACGCCAATAATAAAAGCACATCAAACCTCGGCCCGGTACGGAAAAGGTATTTCTGAATTTGATCAAAGTAGGTTATTAAAGGTTGTATCATTCCGGCTGCGAGGCGACATTTGTTGAAGAGGCCGTCGTGTAAAATTGCAATGAGGTTGGAAGATAGCATTTCCACTTTCAAATGGAACCGTACTTATTATTGGGGTATAATGCAGGTTGATATGGATGTTAAATGGTTGGGGGAGACGGATTTGTAAATTTATCAGAAGCCGAAGTTTAATCAGTCAGGGATTGGATGTTTACTTTGTTTCCGAAGAAGTAGGTCGTTTGCCTTGTGCTAAACCATAAACAAAGAATGTAAACCCTACATAAAACAAATTGAAACCAGATTGTTTCTAAAAAAATTTCTGTGCCTTATCGAAATTAGTCGTTGCCAAAATTTATTGGAAAAAGAAAAATGAAAAGAGGTATAATAGGCGCAGGATTATCAGGGCTTCACCGGCGGCTTGGCATTTAAAAAAACAGCATTGACGATATTATCATTTTCGAATCTTTTTTGCATGTTATGCGGAAAAAAATAAAAACAGACCGTATAGATGGGTTTCAACTGGACAGGGGCTTTCAGGTTTTATTGCTCTCGGCATATCCGAAACGAAAAAGTTCTAGATTATAATATTGCATTACAACGGTTTCACAAAGGCTCTTTAATTTACAAGAATAATAAAAAAATCCCATTTTATGACCCGGAAATGGATTTAAAGCTTTATTAAAACGGTTGTGAATGGTCCAAGCTCTTTAATTCGGACGTTAATCTTATTAAAATTGAAATGGACGATAGGCCTGTTAGGTTGTTGAGAAAATATTTAAGAAAAAAACTATTACTTTTAGAGGTTACCTAAGAGAATTAGTTCTTTCACAAAGAATATTGTGAAATATTTTCGATTCCTTTTTATCAAGGGCACCCCTTAAAAATACTTTAGATAGTTGATAGTAGAATGCTGCAGTTTACATTTAAAATGTTTGCAGAGGATGGGGCTGCTGTACCCAAAGAAGTTAAAGAAACGATTGGCCCCAAATTGGTGTGGATTATATTGGTAGACAAATACGATTCAATACAAAAAGTATTGCACCGCGATAATAACTCCGGTCTTAGCTGCTAGTGACGGAAAACGGAATCATTTGACAAAGTGAAGTTTTAGCTTGCAACATCAGCAAAATGGAAATTACCATACCGTAACGAACAACTATTTTGAAACAGAAAACTGCCTATTGACACCAAACACGTAATACTCAATGCTAAACCGAATCGAGTAATCAAATAATGTGGTAATTGATTAAGAATAAACAGCCAAATACTCTCGGAAATGGAAAACATCTAATTTCTGTCTCCGCAAATGGCATTCATTTGAGGTGGATGATTTCCTGACAGATTTGAAATCTATTTTTGGTTTGAAGTAGCTAATTGGAAGC
>JADJAH010000021.1 GCA_016704345.1 Ignavibacteria bacterium
CTCAACAGTTCCAGATTGAACAAAACTCAGTTTCGCCTTTGTTGGTCTTCCCAGGCAAGCCTGCTGTGCCCAAAGGTCCGCAATTACTGATATATCCATAAATCAGAATTATAGAAATTAATCAGTATTGTTGTACTAATACTTCCAGAAGCATTTGAGTTGTTTGAATGTGTTTCAGTGATCTTAAAATCATAACTGCCAATGGCTTTACCTGCCTTCTCACCAGAATCAGACTATTCTGTGATTTTCTTTCCAAACAAGTAGCCTACCAGACAGTCATTCTTCTTTGACAATTCAACACGTTGAAGTTCAGAAGCTCAAACCCGGTCTCCAATCCGTGAAACTTTCCAGCAGGTAGATTCGATCTAACTTGGCGTACATTTAACGATTCTATGTTGTGATGAGGAACATTGAATATAATCTTAAGTATCGGCAGGTTGCTCGACTGATACATGATATGATAAATATTTTCGGGTCATTCAGCTCTGCTCTGATTATATCTTCCTTATATGTTTCACTCACATATACATTTATGTCTTCCGCTTAAGCACTTCTGCCATGTGATTCGATAAATGATTGTTTTCCAATATCCGCCAATAACTGATAATCATCAGCTTTCCTTTCACAATAGAAGTCATCCTTGCTGATTTATTTTCTGAAAGCAATTTTTCAATGTTTGCACTTTCTCAATATACGTTATGACAAAACTTTTGAATGCGTCATGTCGAAGAATCCTGGATCCACAGTGGAAATATTATTCATTAGAAACTCAATTGCCGGATAGGAGATAATGTTCCTGTCTCTATGTCTCAAGTATTGAAGCGCTATTCTCACCAATTATTCCATTCTGCAAGATCACTGTTTTAAAGTTTCTTTCCACAGCTCCGTTATATGTAAACAAAACACAATTTTTTCTGCCTCAAATCCAGAAACAATAACCAGCTCTGCTTTATTTTTTCGAAAAAGCAGAATGTTTTCAAGGTCTGTGTTCCAGAATGAATTCGATTTCAGTTTGCTGATTTCCATGTCGCCTTCTTTTACTTTGATCTCCGGAATAATTTCTGATAACGATTTGTCCCTTTCGCTTTCACCTTCAACATCCTTTACATGTACTATAAGCTGAGTCCTGCTTCTCCAAAGTTCTGCCACATAATTAATGTACTCACATGCTTTCTCAATTCCGTTTATTTCTTTGCGGTTACTAAGAAATACTTTCTACATGTCAATGATCAGTAATGCTATTTTCATAAATCAGTTATTTGAATTATTATTAATGTTGTTTTCATATTCTTAATGTCATGAGGATTCGACTGTGGATCATACATTCTGCCTTAACTCGTATTCGATTTTGCTGTCTTCCAGATCTGCAAGTTTAACAAAGTTGAGTCGCTCAAGTTTTATTGCTTTCGCGCTTTGCTGAGTCGTTCTTGCCCAAATACGTTTTAGCCCGATAATATTTATTCCGAAGTCTATGGCTAACAACATGGCGGAAGTCATATAACCTTTCCCGCGGAATTGAGGTAATAAAACGCAGCCAAGTTCGCCTGTTCCTTTGTCAAGTCCGCGATAGTAGCCACAAGTCCCAACAATTTTATTGGTCAGATTGTCGGCAATGCCCCAATGAATTGTCTTACCATATAACAATAGTCATATTGATCCTATCGTGCATCTCTGTTGCCTGTTGCGATATGATTTGCCTGAACAGAATTATAAAACGAAAATTTCAATCAGGTCTTTGATATCTGCAGCAAGAATTTCCGCAGCGAGAAATTTGTCGCCGGAGATAGCCGGGAAAATTTCGTATGGAGGCAGATTCATGTTGTCTTTGTTTGGATAAAGAAGAAAGTCTTCAATCAGTTTGCACGGTGAACAAATTCAATTCTTTCGTCTCCGCCAAGTCTTCCGTTTGGTTCATAATTGATTTGTCTAATCTTTGCAGAGCCGACTCAGCGAATGAAAGTGCGGAACCGCAGAGTCCTCCTTTTTGTATAATGTTATGGTGGTGCAAAGTTGCAACACGGAGGAGACTCTGCGGGGACGAAAAATCATCAAGCTGAATACTCAATGAACAAAAGCAATTTCGAAAAATTGTTTCAGCAGCGAAAAGTCATAACCCCAAAAATGCAGACGGCTCTGATGTCTACAAAACTCGCTTGAAGTCTCGCCTGCATAAACTTCATTGTTAGGAAGATTCAGTTTCTTCACGGAACATTCTCGCTGGAAGCTCAGCTTACTGGGAAATCCACCACAGCACATTCCGGGTTGAGAACATTGTCAAAATAATAGATTAAGTTCTTATGATCTGAAATAGTTCTCCATCTGGTCGAAGAAATGTTTGGCTCGCTTTCGGATGATATTCAGAACGGTACAAGACAGTTTCTGATTACGCTAAGCACTGCAGGAGTTGCAACTCTTATGTCGTCTGTCTGTGGAATTGCTCTGATGTAGTAAGTTGCTCTCACAAATCTGTCCGCCGCGCGGTTTTGTTCCGGAGCAGCATGATAGTTCCCGGAATGTTGTTCCAGTAACTGCTGATAGCCAGTTGCTTGTCAAATATCGGAGAGTTTGTCATGGTGATATATTCCATTCCGTGATGAATGACCAGCTTGCCGTCTATATATTCGAAAATTGCATTATCACCTGTCGCATCTGAAAGCGACAGATGAATGTTGCAAAGATATCAGTGCCGGGGATCTCAGAGAAACGACAGCGAATTCTTCTTTCTCCAAGCTCCTGACTGCTTCACTAACTGTTGCGAAAGTTATCCAATGCATACTGAAGCCAAAAGCAGAAACTGAAATTCCTTTCTTCTCACCGTCCTTGACAAAGGCGTATAAGATGATTCAACCAGCCAGAGCAAATTCCCTACCAGTCCTTTTTTCATTCATACCATCTAGAAGATGCAATATCCACAGAACTGGTTACAACGCTGCCGTATTTAGCTTTCCATTTTACGGAACCTGTACCGACTTCCCCGTTTCGCTCCATTCCTCGCGGCTTCCTAAGATTTGCCGGAATCTCCGTTTGCCAATCCATTGATCTTGCTGTAAGAATGGTTTTTTATTGGGCCCCTGGTAAACAACTCTCGTACAGGCTTTGCTTTGTTCTAATGTTACAAACAGAATGATTAATGTTAAAACGGCAATCAATGAACTTCTGTTAAATGGCTTCATCGCCTTATCCTTTCCTATTTTATTTAGATTTTGTCAAATGAGATTAGACGATCTTTTGCAGCTCGTTGTGTCAGATCCGCGCTTGCATTTTGCAGCGCAGTCAAAGTAACAAAAGAAAAAACAGTTGAAGTTCCAAGTGAACTTCCACTTTGCAATTGGCATAGACACTTATCCCCAAAAAGCAATGATACTCATCCTCTTCAACCAGTTTGGTAAAATCGCGAACTGATTTCACAGTTGGCTTAGGAGATTAGCTGTGCCATTTCAGGTCACCTCGCATCCAGAATACTTTCCATTTGTTTTCGACTTTACAAAAGTTGCCTTTGCTACAGGATACTCATGAATAATATTGGGGTCATTCCATTGTGGTCTTATCTCAAGTATTAAGATACTCTGACCTTCAATCTTGTAGCCTAAGTCCAATTTTTTCTAATCTCTTCGGGCGGTCTTTCCCTTGAAGGTAATTCTCCATTGCCTCGATTACATCTAATGTCTGTAAAGGGTCAAGTGCCATTTTCAGTGAATTTAATTGTCTTACAAGCTTAATTGTGGATTCAGGGTTCATCCTGATGCATGCATTTCTTAAGAAATTCCCGGCGACATTTCACCTTAATGATACTGTGACCATCATGACTGTATTCTTTCACTCCGAATATTTGAAGTCAACGTTATTCAAAACAATGCCGGGTTGTTAGCTGTGTGTAACAATGAAGATCCTGCCGCCATGGAAAAATGTATTGCACAACACATTTGAAAGGTGCAACATCTTAACCGTTAATCACCAGCTGACAAACTTCTTCGAGCGTCAGATTTTTTCCTTCCTCCCAATACTTTCTGAACTCTTCAATACTTTGATGTTTGACTATCTTTGCAATAGTTTCATCTTTTCTTGCCTGGTAGTTTTTATCAAAAACACTCAATATTGTTTCCGTGATTTTTTTTCTGATGCGCTCAACAGTTTAACTGTTAATTCGTAATCTCCTTATTAAAGAATACATTTCCCAGGTTGTTCATGCATTCAACAATTCCGCTTTTGTCACCAATTGCTTTATAAGTAGCCAGGCTTTCTTTGTAAAATATCTCGCTTGTTCATAATCTTCCTGTGAGTATGATACATTCCCCAGGCAGTTCAAGGAAATAGCAATTCCTCTTTTGTTGCCAATTTCTTTTCTGATTGTCAGGCTTTCTTTAAAAAATTTCCTGGCCTGCTTATAATCTCCCTGCTTGCTTGTTGTAATTCGAGATTGGTCATGGAAACAGCAATAACATTTTTTGTCACCGATTTCTTTACCATATACAGGGCTGTCTTCAGAATATTTCCTGGCCTGCTCATAATCTCCTGATAGTTTGCTATATATGCCAGGTTGTTCAGGGAAACAGCAATTACTTTGTTGTCACCAATTTCCATACTGAAAGCCAGGCTTTCTTTATAATGTTCCTTGCCCTCTCATAATCTCCCTGATAGTATGCTATATTTCCCAGGCTGTTCATGGAAATCGCAATTCCTTTTTGTCACCAATTTCTTTACTGATGACCAGGCTTTCTTCAGAATATTTCTTATCCTGCTCATAATCTCCTGATAGTATGCTATACTTCCCAGACTGTTCATTGCAGCAACAATTCCTTTCTTGTCACCAATTTCTTTACTGATGGCAAGGCTCTTCAGAATATTTCTTAGCTTTCTCATAATCCCCTGAGACCATTTAAAACACCAATCCAAAAAAGTAATTTTCTTTCTAATGATCTGGTTAATGTACGGAACTTTGCAGAATATTTTTGATTAGCCTGATTCCTGTTGAATAATGTCCGGCTGTACTCCAGAATTCTCCAAGCGCTGTTGCAATAAGTCCTGCTTTTTCTATATTCTCATTATTTACAGACCAATCAATTGCAGCTATGAAGTTGTTATGATCTGCTTCAATCATTTTAAGCCGGAATTTTGCCTTCTCACTTCTCAGTTCCGGTTCCGCTTCTACAGACAACTCTAAGAAGTATTTCAGATGCCTCAAGAACATTCCATATCTGTCGGAAAGTTTTTCGATGCCGTATTGTTTTATTGATTCAAGCATCCTGTATCTTTCCTTTGATTCATCATAAATTATTACAGACTTTTCTGTCAGCTGACTTAGAAGGTCAAGTATCTCATTCTTGCTTAATGCTTCACCGGAACAAATCTCTTCAGCCGCTTCAAGCGTCCATCCTCCTGAAAATACTGAAAGTCTGCACCACAATATTTTTCCTCTTCCGAAAGCAGATCATAGCTCCAGTCAATAAGAGCTCTCAATGTCTGCTGTCTCGGTAATGCTGTTCGCTTGCCTCCGGTCAGAAGACTGAATCTGTCATCAAGTCTCTCATATATTTTTCCACCGATAAGATCTTTGTCCTTGCAGCAGCAAGTTCTATCGCAAGCGGATTCCGTCAAGACGTGAACACACTTCTGCCAGCGCCGGAGCGTTTCCGTTATTACCCTGAACTCGGGATTTACTACGAGAGCTCTTTCGATGAATAATCTTACCGATTCATACTGAACTAACTGTTCGGGAGGGTTATTTGAATTTGGTTCAGGCATTGTGAGCGGCGGGATTCTGTACGTTTTTCACCTTTGCAGTTCAAAGCTTCGCGGCTTGTTGCAATGATCTTCAGCTTAGGACATGAAGAGAGAAGTCTTTCGGTAAGATCAGCAACGGGCATTAATTAACTGCTCGCAGTTATCAAGCAGAATTAAGATTTCCTTTTCTTTGAGAAAATCAACCAACGTTTCTTCCGTTGTTTTCTTTGATTCTTCCTTAATGCCCAATGCTTCAATTACTGCTGCTATCAACAAGGCGGGATCATTCACGGCTGCCAGATCAACAAACCATACTCCACTCTCATATTCATCAATGACCTCAGCCGCAGTCTGAAGCGCAAGCCTTGTCTTTCCGGATCCGCCGGATGATGCCAGTGTCACAAGCCGGTTCAGTTTCAGTATCTCCTTCACATGCTTCATCTCTTTTTCACGTCCGATAAAACTCGTGAGTTGAATAGGAAGATTATTCGGACGCGCATCGAGTGTTTCCAACGGAGGAAAGTCTTCACGAAGTCCGGCACCAATTACTTGATAAAGTCGAATTGGCAGAATGACATCCTTCAGTCTTCTTTCACCCAGGTTCCGGAATGAAATTTCATTGTTAAATTCGTGCTGATCAGATGATCCGGAGGGTGCATCCCGCCTTAGCGGGAATGACAAACAATGAGAAGACAGGAGATTGTAACTATCATTTGAAATGAGTATCTGTCCGCCGCAAGCAGCAGACATAACTCTTGCAGCTCGTGCAAGTGTGATATAACCCATATAATTTTTCCGCTCCATTCAGCATTTCCCGAATGAATGCCGATCCTTACTTTTATCACAGCTTCATCCCATTTCTCATTTGCAAGACTTTTCTGTATCTCAACAGCCGCTTTGACAGCATCTTCTGAACTCTGAAATGCACAGCAAAAAGCATCACCTACGTTGTGAAAGATGAAGCCATTGTTGGATTCGATTTCATTTATCAGAATTGAATGATGTTTTTCCAGAGCAGCGGGGGAGAGTATCAGGAAATTCCTGAGAAAGCTTAGTACTTCCCTCGATGTCGGTGAAGAGGAATGTTACAATTCCCGATGGTATTATAATCTCGCGGTTGTTCATTAGAATCGGTCATAATTTAGTAATTGAGCATTGAACATTCTCCCTCGTAATGAATCTCATGATTCGTAGAAATGCTAACGCTCTTATGTGCGGTCTAATGTTCATTGAGTCGAACATATATTTTTTTCTCGTTTCCAATCAGGAGATTGGAGCGCGGGGTCAAAAGCATACAACCACTTGCGGTAACTAGCTGATTGTTGCACTTGTGCTATTTGGTTTCGTCTTTGTCATTATAGATTACCGGCATTTGCCCTTTCCACTTGTTCCACAGGTTGTCATTCAAAATAAGTTGTGTCATAAAGTGTGCTACATTTATACGGCTGGTTTTACCGGGATCAAAAATCGCACTTCTTGTTGGTGAACTGTGCAAAGAGTATCCTGTCACATTGTCATCGTTTATTAAATTGTCCGGACGAACAACCGTCCACTCAATCCAAGAATTTTTCTGTCCGATGTTTACTCTTAAATAATCTGCCGCATTCTCATTGTCAGAGTGCGGCGGCAGTAATACTCTAAGTAGTCCGATCACAATTTTTTGTGCTGAAGAAACAGGCTCGTGTATGTCTCTGTTGCTGTTGCCTGTAGTATTCATCAGAATAAATTTGATTCGCTTTTCCGGAGAGTTTTTTGAACAGCTTCACAAAGCACCCTGACTGTATCGGTTACAAGTTTTCTCGGCTTGCCAAATATGCCTTTCCATGTAAGATTGTGTCCGAGACAAGATGCCACGGCAGTGCAGTCTCTTACGTACTTGCACATTTCATCTACGCCGATCTCTGTGATGTTCCTTTTGATTATTGCTAATCTGTCATCATTGTTCCAATTGTCAGGAATGTTACCGGTTGATCGAACAATTATTTTCACCTGTTGTCCTGAACTTAATAATTGTTCTACAAATAGTTTTCCGGTAGCTCCGCTTGCACCAACTACTAACGTCTTCATTTTTAATGCTATGTTCTACTTTGCTTTCATCTTGTTTCCCCTTGCATCGTGAGTTACTTCTGCAAGACCAAGTGCTTCCATCAATGGCGGAATATACATTGCAAAGCGTCCGCGCAGTCCTTTCTTGAGCCCATACCAACCGCGGATAGGATTGCTCTCTGATCGCCCCCAGGCTTCAACTGTCCCTTCCTTTGCAGATTTCTGTTCGTCTGCACTTCCAAGTTCCATCCAGTCACCGTGCTTTTTCAGCATAGCATGAAGGTCGTCCAGGCAGCGCATGTCGTAATGCAAAACAGTCTTGCCAACAGTGCAAACCAAAACATCCTTGCCGTCTTTTTGATCAACATGCATTGTGTATTCGCTTGTCATTGGCGGTGTCTTCAGCACCATTGGTTTGTCCTTTGTCCCGATCTCGTAAGCCATAGTGTTTTAGGTTTTTGCTTTCAGATTGTTTATAATTTATCTGCAAATTTACTTAAATAAAACTTCTGTTAGCGGAATCATTTTGTCAAACTTTACCCTTCGTTACATATCTTCTGATTAGTAACATAAGTTCTTTGCGTTCCGAATCGGGAGATTGAGAACGAGGGGCAAACTCGTTGATCATTCTTTCCTCCTCGTTACGAATCTCCTGATTCGTAACGCAAGTTCTTTGCGCTCCCAATCAGGAGATTGTTGTGCCGCCGGCTCTTAAACAACTTTTTGCCCCTCGTTACGAATCTCCCAATTCGTAACGTAAGTTCTTTGCGTTCCCAATCAGCCTGCAGGCGGGCCTGCCCGCAGTTACCTATTCTTTTACAATCGCTGCAGGCGGGCCCGCCCGCTTGTCATTAAAATTTGGATTTCCTTCTTGCAGGCCTGCCTAATGGCCATTGAAATGCATTGCATCCTTGCAGGCAAGCAGGGAGATTAGGAACGAGTGGCATAACCACCGGCCGACTGGTTTGCTCAGTCAATATTACAAGCAGTGTTTCTGTTTACATTATCGTACACCTAATACATCATTAAGTGAAACATTATCTAAGCATTTGATAAACATTCTACCCGACCCGCAAAATCTTTTCCATCTTTCTGCCTTTGGCCAACTCATCCACCAACTTGTCAAGATACCTCACCTGTTGCGTTAACGGATTCTCGATTTCTTCCACCCGATAACCACAGATTACTCCCGTAATTAGATGTGCGTTAGGATTTAATGAGGCATCGCGAAAAAATGCTTCAAATGTCACCCTTTGATCAATGAGTTCTTGCAGCTTTTTATCGTCGTAACCGGTCAGCCACTGTATAACCTGCTGCAGTTCTTCATTTGTCCTGCCTTTCTTCTCAACTTTTGTGAGATAGTGTGGATATACCGAGGCGAATGTCATCTTAGCAATTCGCTCATCGTGATTGTTTGTGCTTTTCATACTTTGCTTGTAGTGATTTTAGTCCTTCAAATTATTTTAACCTTTCCAATTGTCCCTTTCTCTTCACTATGTTCTTGTAATCCCACTGAATGTCTTTTGATTTTTTCAGCCATCGTTTAAGTTCTTTAACATTGACTTGTTGAGCCGATGTGTAGAAAACAGAAGCGTCTTTAAATTTCTTGCCTTTCACATTTAACTTCGCTTCTTCAAAGTCCGCTCCACTCCAGAACATAAGACGCAGGCCTGCTTTTTGTTTGCTGTAACCAACGATCGGATTGCCGTCTAAAAACCACACAGGGTGTGCATGCCAAATTTTGCTCTCAGCTTCAGTTAGTTTGTTGTCAATTGTCGTTGCAAGAATGTCGCACATATCTTTTTCAACCGGCGATTGTCTGTTGTTGTATTCTTTGAATTTCTGCTTTCATTTCTTCTTTTAAAATGTTTTTACATAGGGTTGAGCTTTCTTCCAGCATTGCAAAAACTGTTTGGATCAGGCAGGAGTAACTGTGCGTAGCGAAACCTATGCAAGTTACCAATTCTCCGAATCATCGACAGTTGCGGAAAACTATTGTTATAAAAAGTCTACTTCTTCTTTACTTCCATTTGTCTGCTCCAACGTATAATTAGTGGTGCAAGAAATATTGTCGGCAAAAGCCAATACAAAAGTCCGGGAATTTGCTCAGGAAGATATTTTGCGTTAACTACTAAAAAGGCAGTCAATGCTGCAATGAAACCGCCCGTCATTCGTTGCAAGTGAGCGATAAGCCAATAGTTCTTAATGTCTGTCTTCCCCCTGTAATTCTTAAAGTCTTGTCGGACAAAGAGCAGCCCAAAAAAGCCAAACGTTATAAATACGAGACCGAATAAGTTTGCCTTTGCCAGGTGTGAAATGCCAAAGCCTATAAAGAAAAGTCCTGCCAGCAACATAGTGAAAGTGATAATCCGGTCAATGGGGATGGGTGTTTGATAAT
This sequence comes from Ignavibacteria bacterium, assembly GCA_016704345.1. Lineage (GTDB taxonomy): Bacteria > Bacteroidota > Ignavibacteria > Tepidaquicellales > Tepidaquicellaceae > JADJAH01. The sequence goes on from JADJAH010000021.1 coordinate 10,166, forward strand.
CATTGAGCATTTTTAAGTACACATAACGATTCCCCGTACCAACCATATATATTGTAAAAATGCCAACTGCAAACAAGAAATAGTTTGGATTAAGCACAGAAAGGGCAAGAGCAGAAATCCCCGCTGTTAGCATTGAATAGACAAATAATTTTCCGATCAGTATATGTTTCTTGTCACCCTTTTTCCGCAGGATATTCAAGAACCCTGTCAATAATCCGACAGATCCGCCAGCTATATGCAGTATTAGAAATAGTGTGAATAAAGTTTCCATTATGTAAGTTCTTTCAAATGTGTACTAATGTTCTCTTTTTCCCAATCAGGATATTCAGGAGATTGGTAACGAGAGGCAAAATCATCTCCCTGGTTACGAATCTCCTGATTCGTAACGTAAGTTCTTTGCGCTCCCAATCAGGAGATTGTTGTGCCGCCGGCCCTTAAACCACTTTCAGCAATTTCAATAACTCTTTCAATACTTTCAACAGAAAGAGTTTAGTATGCAACTACATAGTTCCTTGTATGCTGGAATGGATCTTCTGCTGTATGCTTAAATGTTTCATGCGACAGTAACATCACACAAAATTGTTCTTACCAAATTGTTGATCATCGGAGAACGGGGTATTGTTTGAAATTCCTAATTAGGTCTAGAAACTCATTGACTGCTCGAAATCTTCAACAGGCAAGTTGATAAATACTTGTTGCAGTTTTCTCAACAAGCACAAGCCGGTTTAGTATGGTTAGTATATAAAAACGTTGCGAATCAGATTCTAAGTCTGATCCGCAACGATGAGGAAATAAATTATTAACTTTACTGATTACGGCCTAGCAACGGATATAAAATTGAAAGCATTATTATCAACTATTGCTGCATCGCTTCCGTCAACAAATCTGTTTCCGTCAACGTCTGAAGTCACATATCCGGATTCAAAATCTGCTGCGTCATTATCAACCAAAAGTCCGTCGCTCCCGTCACTAAATCCGTCTTGATTTACGTCACCGCCGTATATTGCAAATCTCCCTGGCGATGCATCCGCCTGAATCTGATTCCCGCTAAACGCATTGGCTGCAGTCTGAAGAAAATCAAAATTCAGTGTGCTTCCGGAAGTGTAAGACTGACCTCAATCTTGCTCCATGTTTCAAGTGCATTCCTGTGCTTTATCTGAATGTAATAGGTTCCTGTACCAACATTCGGGAAAACACATGCTGCTTTCAGCAGTGCGGAATCGAGAAGCGTTATTGTTGAATCGACAATGGAATAAGGCAGGGAAATTTGTCTCAGATATATTCTTACTGTATCTTCCATATTGAGTCTGTTTGTTGAAGGATTGTAGTATCCCTGGATCGCAAAGTTAATCACGGCATTCACTCCGCTTGAATCTGCAGTCCATCTCGAAAAGGAAGAAAGTCCGCTTAATGTAATTTCATTCAGGGAGGTATTAACTGTTCCACCCATGTTTGTCCAGTTCACTCCGGAATTTGTAGACTTAAAAAGCTTCAGCGCTGCTTCAGGTCTGAGATTCAATTCCGAATTATCATATTTGAATTTCAATGTTGCATTAAGCCCCGAATTGTTTGCAGGTGTAATATCATAATATCTTCTGATGCTCCCGCCGGTCTGAACCGTATGCCCTCTATTGATTACAGTACTGCCGAGATTTGAAGCTGTTGTTAGAATTGCGCCGAAACCACCAACATTCAGAGAAGACGGAGCATTAATGGTTCTTGTGGTAGTAAGATAACCTGAAGTTCCCTTCACAACATTTCCGGGAGATTCAAGGAGTGAACCCGAAGGCGAAATTGTAAGCACTCTTCCGCTAAGGTCGAGCGTGCCGAGCTGAATGATCAGAGAATCATTTACTGTCACGTTATTTGCCAGGCCGGTACCCGAAGCATTATTGATTCTTAATTTGCTGTAAGTAATACCGGAAGTGGAAATAGTTTGACCGGAAGTACCGTTGTATTCGACAGTAGAACCGGTAGTAGTGAATGTACCTGTTGCAGTGATGGGATTGGATGCTGTAAGCTTTAACCATCTGTTGGAAATGTTGAACAAGCCTCCTGCATTAATGTTTACGCTGCTCATTTGATGTGTGGTGCCAGAGTTACGTTTGCCAATCCGGTGAATATGGCATGAGTTAAAAAACCACTTCCGGTAAGAGCTGTTGTTGTATCAAAATAAAAATTTCCCGCAGTGTTCACAATTCCGTTGTTATCAAAAGATGCACCTTTAACTATGAGATTTCCTCCTCCGCTGCTGACGGAAATTGTACCATTGTTTGTGACATTACCATATACGAAAAGATCTCTCCCGGAAATTGCCCCTCCATTTATTGAAGCTCCCGGATCAATTGTAAGTTGCCGTACAATTTAGTCTCAAAAGGTGAAATATCATGTCTGAAATTTGTATGACCGGTATTTACTACTACATTTGCATTGAATGCTGATCCGGTTTCTGCGGTAATTTGAACTGTGTTTGAGTCCTTACAGTACCGGGTGAAGAAATCATTCCGCCGGACTGTAATCCCAAATTTCCGCTGGTCAGAGTAAAAGTGTTTCCGTTGGGATTTATTACTCCGCCTGTTACCATTGAAATATATAGGCGGAGAATATGTAATGTTGCTTAGCAATGGTAACATTTCCCGAAACAAGAGTAACCGAGGGTAGAAGCACCGTTTTCCCGATATCGAAGTTATGCTGTCAATATAGACTGTACCTGCAGCGGTCACCGTACCATTGTTAACTAATGACGGGCCATGCTGTAAGAGCCCCCTGTGCTTGATGCGGTCAGCGTTCCGTTGTTGACGATGCTTCCATAAATGAAAAGGTGTCTGCCCGAAATGTTGCCGCAGTTGAGAGTTGCGCCGGCATCAATTGTTAGATTACCATATAAACTTCCATCATATGGAGATGCAAGGAATACGCATAATTAACTCCTGAATTAACATTGAGATTTGCATTAAACGCAGAACCCGGACGAATATCAAAAGCGGTGTTTTGAGACTTCACAGTACCGGGAGAAGAAATTTCTGCACCTACATCCAATCCCAGTGATCCGCCTGTTATAGTGAAAGTGTTTCCATTAGGATTTAACACTCCGCCCGGTGACATTGAAATATAGGAAGATGGAGAATATGTAATGTTGCTAAGAAGTGTAACCGTTCCGGAAACTAATGTAACCGATGGTGTGAATAAGCCGCTACCTGAAACAAGAAGTTATGCGTCAAAATAGACAGTGCCGGCACAAGTCAGAGTACCATTGTTAACTAATGACGGACCATTAATACTGTAAAGAACCTCCTGTACTACTCGCGGTTATAGTCCCGTTATTTGTAACGCTTCCGAAAATGGACAGATGTCTGCCTGAAATATTTCCGCAGTTAAGAGTAGCGCCGGCATCAACTATTAAATTGCCGAACAAACTTCCATCATACGGAGACGTTTGATCAAAGGCATAAGTAATTCCCGTATTCACATTCAAGACAGCATTAAATGCCGAACCGCCTCTGAGGTTAATTTCGACATTCCCCTGTGTTCGCACAGTGCCGGGTCCGTTTATGATACATCCTTTGGATGCTGTGATGTCATTACCGGAACCATCGGGTATTGTTAGAATAATACCTGTATTTATAGCGAGCACACCACCTGAATCAATAACCATCTGATTTGCAGTAGTGCTTACAGTCACAGTTACAATATTTGGATTTCTGATTATGATTGTTCCGCTTGTGTCGCGAGGAACACTTGTTGCCGCAAACCAGATTCCGCCACCGTTTGTTGACATTTGCCATGTGGAAACTGCGTTCCAGTTTCCGGAGGCTGCGCTTCTGAACAGTTCGTTAGCGGAATTTGCAGTGTTGTTCGCAAAGAAAAAAATTGTCAGAACCGAAAAAATTTTGAGCAAAGTTTCCATTTTTAAAACTCCCGCAGTTTAAATTATATAATAAAAATACCTCTCAATACATTTTTGGATGAAGCTTAATCTGTAAACAAATCAAGTTCGTAAGGCGATACGATTCTAAGTCTATCAGATTTTCAGATCTGTATGTGAGAGGTACTTAACTTTGTGTGTTTTTGAAAATTTTTGAATCGTGATCGCCATTTAGAGCTAAATTATAATCACTTCTTGTATTTGTCAAGAAAACTATATTTGGTTTTGTAAGGTATGGATTTGCCGGTAACATGAATTTATTGCCATTGAGGGCGAAAATTCCAATATTTTGCTAATTCAAATCAAACTCTTTTCAGCTTAAGAATGTTCAGGACATTGTTAAAATGTTGTGTGCACTTTAAATCTAGGATTCAATAATTTATGGAAAACACGAAGCTCATAATTTTAATTAAATCGCTTGATCAGTATGAAATCAGACAGTTTAAAGACTTTATAAATTCACCGGCTTTCAATAAGAAAAAAATTCTGCCGAAACTGTTTGATGAACTGAAAAAATATTATCCGGATTTCAATGACCTCCGAAGTAATGAAAAGCAATTATACTCCAGGCTATATCCGGGTGAAACTTTTGACTACTTTAAACTGAAGAATGCATTATCGGATTTGTATAATCTCGGAAAGGAATTTCTCTCATTTCTAAAATATAAAAAGACCTGCAGATAAAGGAGAAATATCTTCTTGAAGAATTACGGTTAAGAAGACTCTATAAGCTTTTTGAACAGGAATTAAAATCAGCAATAGCCGGAACAGAAAAAAATCCGACACAAGACGAACATTATGTTCAGCATAAGTTGAATCTTGCATACGAAAAAATGAGCCATTTGGTATTGTTAAAACCTAATGATAACATCCACCTGCAGCAGGAGATGTATGAATTTCTTTTGACTTATTCCTTAATAAGAATTCTAAAATCATATAACGTAATGCTTCATGAGACAAAGCAGAACAATTGCAGTTATGACATGCATATGTTTGAGGAAATCATGCAATTTCTTGACAAGAAAAAATTTGACAACCCGACATTGATAGTATACTACCACATAATCAATCTTGAGAGAAATAAGAACGATGTCAATTTTAATCTGTTATAAAAAAAACAGCCGGAAAGCACAATGAACGTTTGAATGACTATGACAGGTATATAGTGTTTCTGCATTTAACCAGTTATTGTACGAATGAATATAATATTAAATGCAGAACGGATCTAATGAATGAACACTTCAGCTCATCAAAGAAAAAGACGGATGGAAAATATTCCGGGAAACAAGATTCTGTATCCGGATTTTCTGAATGAAGTCAAAATTGCAGTAAGGGCAAATGAGATTGAATGGGCGGAAAAATATATCGAAAAGAATAAGTACATTCTTGTAGAAGGAAGAGACAATACATTAAATTTTTGTGACGGATTAATAGAACACAAAAAAGGAAATCATGACAAAGCTCTTGAATTATTGTCAAGAACAAATTTTCCGAATTTTATACTCAAGCTTCAGGTAAAAATTCTTGAGCTTCAGATTCTTTATGAAATGGAATATTTCGAAAGAGCCGTTTCCGCAATAGATAATTTCAGACATTATATTAAACGGGAAAAAACAATCAAAGACGATTTCAAAAAAATGTTCATTGAATTTCTGAACATTACAGGCAGTATGCTAAAGCTTAAGAGCGGAAGTTTCGGAAAGGAGAAAAATTATTATAAAGATAAGATCCGATTTGATATATCCAAAATGACAGGTAATCAGTTCGGGATAAAGCTTTGGCTGATGGAAAATAATAAGAGTCTATAAGCCGGAGAATTTTGCTGTTGAAGTATCCGAAGCCGGATTTATCATTATGGCAAGCTTCGAAGAATTCCATGTCAAAAAAGCTGAAACTTTGAAGACGTCCGACCAGGAGCTCGACTCTTTTTATTCTTTTCGAAACTTACTCAAATCCATAAAAATTATATCCCATGTATGTCCGTCAAAGTCTTCAATTCTTCTCAATTGCATGAAGCCATGATCAATCATTGGAATTGGTTCTGTACCTCCGGCCTTTAAACCACTTTCAACAATTTCATTAACTCTGTCAAGGCTTTCAACGGGAAGAGTAAAATATGCAGCTACATAGTTTCTTGTGTCAGGAATGGATTTTCGGCTATACGCTTCAAATGTTTCATGCGACATAATCATCACATAAATTTGCTCGCACCAAACGAAGCACTTTTATGATCATCGGAGAACAGTGGTTTGTTTGAAAATCCTAACTGTGTATAGAAGCTCATTGACTTCTCCATATTTTCAACAGGCAAGTTGATAAATATTTGTTTCATTTTTTTAGTTAGCAGTCAAATTTATTATTTGATTTGTTCATCCAGTTTTGTTACCCGTTTGCCAAGCTGTAAACCCTGCACTAAAGCTTACTCTATGAGGTTTTCAGCTTCTTCTTTACAGACACCAAGGTCCTGAACTTAGCAATTATTTGTTTGGAGTTTGAAATAATACTGCATTCGATGCAAGTATATTTTGCTCAAAGAACTAATATGGAAGTTAGATGCCTGTTCTGTTCAGAATTTCTGTTGTGCATCACTGCATTTTATCACTGCAATACTTTACTTGATCCCAAACCTTCTCCCATTTTTTCCTCCATGTAAAAGGCTTCTTGCAAAAGATACAAAATCTTAGTTGGCAAATCTCTTTTTTTATCTTATGCATAGTTAATTATCATTTTAAGTATTCAAATTTTTGATACTATCAGAGATTTTTCTATTTTAAACTCCTTTGATTATTTCTTCGGCAGTTCTCCTGCCGCTTTCATTACGCATTAATTGACCCTTGCAGCAAATGATCACCGCAACGAAAAACACCTTCCGGAGACAAGGGTTTGTATTTTTTTTTCAAAGTTTATAACAGGTAAGGCTTCGCTAATGATGTAGATTTTACCAGCTTCCAATTGGCTACTTCCAAACCAAAAAAATAGATTTCAAATCTGTCAGAAATCATCCACCTCCAAATGAATGCCATTGGCGGAGACAGAAATTAGATGTTTTTCCATTTCGAGAGTAATTTGGCGCAACATTGCTAATCATTACCACATTGTTGATTACTCGATTCAAGTTAGCATTGAGTATTACGTGTTTAAGTGTCAATAGGCAGTTTTTCTATTTCAAAATAGTTGTTCGTTACGGTATGGTAATTTCCATTTTTGCTGATGTTGCAAGCTAAAACCACTTTGTCAAATGATTCCGTTTTTCCATCACTTGTATTAATAGATTATTATCATAGTGCAATACTTTTGTATTGAATCGTATTTATCTACTCCAATATATCCACCAATTGCCGGGGAATAGCATCCATTCTCTTTAGGTACGGCAGCCCCATCCTCTGCAAACATTTAAATGTAAACTGCGGCATTCTACTATCCGTATCTAAAGTATTTTCAAGAAATACCCCTTGATAAAAAGGAATCCAAAAATCTTCTATTATTCTTTCACTGAACCCCAATTCTCTTAAATACTCTAAAGAAGTAATAGTTTTTTTACTGTTAAATATTTTCTCAACGCTTAACCGGCCTATCGTCCATTTCAATTTTAATAAGATTAACTTGTCAATTAAAGAGCCTGGACCATTCCAACCTTTTTTTAATAAAGCTTTAAATCCATTTTCCGGGTCATAAAATGGGATTTTTTATTGTTCTTGTAAATTAAAGACCTTTGGAAACCGTTGTAATTGCAACTTGTCATAATCCAGAACTTTCGTTTCCGGATATGCGGGCAATAAAACCGAAAGCCCCTGTCCCGGTTGAAACCCATCTATGCGGTCTGTTTTTATTTTCCGCCTGCTTTTTCGGAAGATTCGAAAATGATAATATCGTCAATGCTGTTTTTTAATACCAGCCGCAGGTAAGCCCTGATAATCCTGCACCTATTATGCCTATTTTAATTTTTCTTTTCAATAATTTGACAACGACTAATTTCGATAAGGCACAGAAATTTTTAGAAAACAATCTGGTTTCTGTTTGGCCTTTTTGTGGGGTTTACATTCTTTGTTTATGGTTTTGCATGAGAAACGGCCTACTTCTTTGGAAACTAAGTATGCATCAAGTCCCTTGCTGATTAACACTTCAGAAGCTGATAAATTTACAAATCCGTCTCCGCTAACCATTCCATCATTTTATCTGCCATTATACTGCCAACAATAAGTACAGTTCCATTTAAGGAAATTGGAATGCTGTCTTCAAAACCTCATAGCAATTTTTACCACCTCTTCCACAAATGCGCATAGCAACCGGAATGATAGAGCGGTATATAACCTACTTATCAAATTCAGAAATACCTTTGCGTACCAGGCGGAGGTTTGATGTGCTTTTATATTGTGCAGCCTGAATGTAATTCAGCGTATATTCTTTAGTATCAATATATTTTGCAATGTATCCCGTTGCACAGTATCGGCCTGCTCATCAATCCAAATAAAGCCGGATTGGCTCCGAGATGAATGAGCGAATTAAAAATCGCCAGGTTGGTAATGCCATCCGCTGACTTAGTGCCTACCAATACAACTTGTCGAAAACCGGCTAATGAATTTATGAACGCTCTCCGGTAGCCCTGATCCAACTGCTCTATTTCCGTTTTATTTATATGCATTTGTTCATGATCATTTGTAAATCTGCTTCTCAACTTTTTTCCAGTAACCAAAAAGAGAATAGTATTCAATAACATTATTCGTAATCCAATCTCTGGGTTCTTCGGTTCCTTTATAGCCCATATTGAGCGGATGTTCTTTATAATAAACATTATCTCCCACATAAGTATCAGTAAAAGGATTGGAATGATCCTGCAAACACTGCATACCGGAAATGTTTTTACACAATGCCAGCATAAAATCCACACACATTCTACTTACCGGATACTGCGAAAAATTCGGGTTCGATCAACAAAATTCTGTTGCCGGGTTCATCTTTATGCCAAAGCGGATCGAGATTGTAATAATTGTAAATGAAAGTTGGAAGTGCAGCATCAATTTCTATAGTTGAGGCTGCAGGCAAATATATTTCAGGCACAAACTTTTGAGTAAGTAATAATGGAGCAGGTGTTTCCATAGTCTCCATTTCTTCATACGATTTATCCAAATAGGTGTTGGTCTGGTTTGGGAATGTAAACTTGTTGATGTTCTCTTGATTGGCATAATATTTTTATTGCTGTTTGCACCGGCTACCCACTGCCAGCTGCAGGTATTGCTGGCCCAATCTCCGTCAAGTAAATGGTAATCCATCCACCGTGAAGGATAGTTGCCAATGTGATTTGGCAATATGCAAACCAAAGAAGCCGAATACATTCTGCAATGATTGTGCATATAGCGGGCAGCGCTAATTTGTTTTGATGGCGTTATCTATACCCTGAATTCCTGTTGTAGCATTTAATATATGTGAACAGGTATTTCATAATTGATACAAGTTCCTGCCGTTGCCTGATTTCCTTGTTTAGATCTTTGAACTGACCCACTTCGAAAATAATCACGCCAGCATAATTCCTTAACAAAGGATTCTATCTGCTGAATTCATATCCCCTTTTCTAAAATGAGTTTAAGCACTTGTTTGGTACTGATACCCTCTGTTAATATGCGGAGAGGAGATAGGTGACTGCGCCGTCAATGCAATTCTGATCTTACCATATTCTGACAGGGTCAACCAGATCAATCTTTTGAAGTATTGTGATTCATATTTCCGTCGCAAAGATCTCATTCATTTTAACGATTGTTTAAATTTATTCATCGATAAAGGTTTCACCGGCTGCATTTGAAATTCTACATCAACTTCTTTTCTTGATAGATGCTTTTACTTATGCTGCTGCTTACCCTCTTTCGCCACATTTAAAACTGCTGCGTTTTAACTCTCTGCGCATTAGTGCAATTACATCGACTCGGAAAAATTAAATTGTGTTTTAATAGCTTCAAACGGAGTCCTGTCTTCCCATGCCATTTCAACAATCCTGTTAATATCTTTTGCTCCATCAAATAATTGTTTAGAATGAAGTTCGATTTCCATTCTGGTAACCGGTGAGGCCTTCAGCAACAGTAACCGAGTCCGGCTGACGATCACTTAAAGGGGAGAAATCTTGCCATACATTGATTTGAAGTCGCAATGAACAGAATGATCTATTACCTTATTTACCAGCCACTTGGATGATCCACTTTGTATTCTTGTGATAGCTGATTATTTATTTTAGTATATGCTTTTAATGAAATATTTCAAGATAGATTCTTCGATATACCCCGGTAACATTTGCTCTTTTTTTATGGAAGTATTTACAGATATATGATTCCATTCTCTATTTATTTTCCAATGATACTTTATGCTTTGGAAAGACTTGTAATTTCTATTTCATTTTTGTTAGAATAGCGATGTAATGTTCTTTATACAATTTGTTTGCAAGCCATGCTACTAATTTTATAAGGAGCGGTTTCATTGTAAAAACCACGCCTCTTTTATTGAATCTCCTTCAACTCTCTTTACATAAAATCGCAGATTGATTTCTTCAAATGTTCCTAAGAAAGGTATCAGTATATTGAACAGGCTGGTTTTGTTTAAACATAAAACCAACAAGGCTCACATAAGTTTTATCTTCGTAAAAATCCCAGTTTCAACACCGTTTGGCAAGTAGGGTTTTAATAGCTCAGAGTTTACGGCATAATTTACCATTAATCAATTTTCCCAACGAACTGATAAAAAATATCGGTCAATTTATTTTAAAGATTAAGTTTAACGGTTAAATTTTTACAGAAGACATCCCTCCGTCCACATGCTTAAATTTGCCCTGTTATCCAACGAGCTTTTCGAAGAGCTTAAAATGCTGCCATGCATGCTATGTCTTTAGCAGTGCCAATCCTTTTAAGCGGATGCCGCAATGCATTGGCCTCTTTCTTTTTTTGTTCGCTATTTAATAAGAGAAAGCTGCCAAAAGGGTATCAGTAAAAGATGGTGCAATACAATTTACTCTTATTTTAGGCGCATATTCGGCTGCTAACGGCACTGGTTAGTCCCTCAATTGCGCCTTTGGAAATACAACCTGAGTAACATGAAGGCAAACCGGTTTGTACAGCAAGTGTAGAAAAGTAAAACTATTGAAGCATTTTGCAGTTTCTTCCAATCGCAGTATAACTATTTGTAGAAGTTTGTGCGGCTCCCTTACCTGCAGCTTATAGTCAGATTCAAAATCCTCCGGTTTAATTTCTTTCAAAAGGTCTGAGGTTAATGCTTTCTGGGGCAGTAAACAAATCCCGCCAGTTCATCAGGTAAATAATCTAAGAGATGGAATCCTCTAATACATTCAGTTGATGAAAACTTATGTTTGAGTTTTCGGCAGTTGAATGATTTTATTGAAAGTTGCTATCACTTGCTTGCCGGATTCGGCAAAGTTGACTTTTTAATTAGATTACAATACCGGTGGAAGCCCCGATTATTAAGTAATGCTGCATGTTCATTTTCAAATTAAATTTACCGGCAATAAATGCTGTGAGTTTGTTTGATTAAGCCCGACTGCCGGCTGAGTTAGTTATGCACATCTCAAGGTAACATTCCCGTTGCGCATTTATTGGATTTATGAATGAGGAAAAATACTAATAATGCGTTTTGAGAAATTATTGTGTAAAAGGATTCAAAGTGTGGCCGATAATCAAATAGGTGTTCGCAGACTGCATATTAATCATTTGTGCAGTGAAATGAAAAAATGTATGCGTTTA
>JADJAH010000022.1 GCA_016704345.1 Ignavibacteria bacterium
AAAGTACGACGGAATAAGAGGATCTTTAAGAAAGTAGAGTCTGCTGCTTTCGTACAAACTTCATTACAGAGTATTGCTCAACAAGTACAGGGCGTTTACTGTTTGTTCAACTTGCGGCGGCTCCAGACTCAGAAAGGAAGCCTTGTATGTTAAGATAGCGGGAAAGACGATCTTTGATATAGTGCGAATGAAGATTGATGAGGCCTACAGATTTTTCAATGAATTAATTCTGCCGGAATATGAGAAGAAGATCTCCGACAGAATCATGGAAGAAATCATTTTCCGGGCTGAAATATCTCAACGATGTCGGGCTGACATATCTGACACTCGACCGTCTTGCAAACTCCCTTGTCAGGTGGCGAATCACAGCGAATCAATCTTTCGACATCTTTTTGTTTCTTCGCTCGTTGGTTCGATCTATGTATGATGAACCTTCCATCGGCCTTCATCCGCGTGATAACGGAAAGCTGATCAGCATCTAGGAAATCTCTTCGTGATGTCGGCAACACTGTAATTGTAGTTGAACATGATGCAGAGATGATGAAAGAATCTGACGTGATTGTTGATATGGGGCCGTTTGCCGGCGAGAAGGGTGGGGAAGTAATATTTAACGGATCATATGAAGAGATACTTGAAGACGGACCTTCTCTGACGGGAAGATACCTCAGCGGAAGATCAAGGATAGAAGTGCCGAATGTCCGCAGGCTAATAGATGCGAGAACGAAGCATATAGTTATCAGAGGAGCCCGGGCAAATAATCTTAAAGATATAAGTGTAAAGTTTCCATTAGGAATGTTTACGTGTGTAACCGGTGTAAGCGGGTCGGGCAAGTCAACGCTGATAAATAACATTCTCCACTCCGATCTTAAGAAGCATTTTGAAGGATCATATTCTGAAAAGATCGGAGAGCATGATTCTGTGGATGGAATTGAATACATTGACGGTGTTGAAATGGTGGATCAGAATCCGATAGGCAGAACTCAAGAAGTAATCCGATCACATATATAAAAGCCTTCGATGCAATAAAGGAAGCATTCGCTGATTCACCGGATGCCCGCAGGAAGAATCTTTATGCGGGATACTTTTCTTTCAACATTCCCGGCGGCCGCTGTGAAACTTGCGAAGGGACAGGCATTATCAAGATCGAGATGCAGTTTATGGCTGACATAATTCTCGAGTGCGAAGTTTGCAAAGGGAAAGATATAAATCTGAAGCGCTCGATATTCATTTGAAGGGAATCGAGGGCAGACAAAGAACATAAGTGAAATCCTTGAGATGACGGTATCCGAGGCTAGGAAGATTTTCAAACCATTTCCGAAGATCGTTAATAAGCTAAAGGTTTTGGATGAAGTAGGGCTGGGATATCTGAGGGTTGGGCAATCTGCTACAACGCTTTCCGGCGGAGAATCTCAAAGAGTGAAGCTTGCATATCATCTTACATTTCAGGAATCGGCAAAGCATGCATTGTTCATCTTTGACGAGCCGACGACAGGTCTGCATTTTTATGATGTTGCAAAACTTCTGAAATGTTTTAACGAATTAATAAAGAAGGGAAATTCAATTATTGTGATCGAGCACAATCTAGAAGTGATCAAGTGCGCTGATTACATAATAGATCTCGGCCTCAAAGCGGGGACGGGGGCGGAGAGATCGTTGCTGCCGGCACGCCGGAAATGGTGTCTGAAATAAAGGAATCTTACACAGGAAAATTTTTAAAGGAGTACTTAAAATGAAAATTATAATCGCAACAATCGCTGTTCTGTTTATCACTTGTTCTGCTTCCGTCTCAAACAATGGAAGAGAATTTTGAGAACGGGAAGAAAAGTTTTTACAGTGATGACTTTGATGCAGCTAACAAGTTCTTTATGGAGATACTTAATTCAGAAGGTGATGACTATCTCACTCATTACTACAAAGGACTGATCTATGAAATTTATTTTGACAATGAAAAGTCATTGAATGAATTGTCTTCAGCTATTGACCGGAACAATAAATTTGGCGAGGCATATTTTAAACGCGGAGCAATTCTCGAAAAAACGGGCGATACTGCAGGGGCCATCTCTGATTACACCAAAGCAATTAAGAACGGAGAAAAACTTCGGACGCATATTTCAACCGTGCATCGTTGTATCAGGCAATAGGGGAGTCAGAAAAGGCCATAAAAGATTACACAAGTGCAATCAAACAAAATCCTATGGATGATATTTCGTATTATAACAGGGGATTGTTGTATGTACAGCAGGGTGATATGGAGAATGCGCGGGCCGACTTTCTTGCAGCAATAGAGATTGATAAAGCCTGGGAAAAGAGCTGAAGAAATACTTGGGAGATAACTGATGAAGGCCAGTCTGTTGAATGTTATGTATTATTTAATATCCTCAAGATTTATCAGCTTCTTTTCTTTAAGTTGTTTGAAGTGGGAGGGTGTAAGTCCGGTTATTCTTTTAAATTGATTTGACAAATGAGCTGCACTGCTATAGTGTAGCTTGAAAGCAATTTCAGATAAACTAAGTTCATCGTAAACTATTAATTCCTTTACTCGTTCTATTTTATGCTGAATAATGAATTTTCAATTGTTGTTCCCTGAACTTCCGTAAACAGATTTGAAAGATAGTTGTAGTCATAATAGAGTTTTTGACTCAGGTATTCCGAAAAGTTTACTTTTAACTGATCCTCTGAATAGTGTATCACTTCAACTATTGCATTCTTTATTCTTTCAATAAGAATACTTTTCTTGTCATCCATTAACTCAAGGCCATTCTTCTTTAGAGCCACTTTCAACTGTGATCTTGTACTCTTAGAAATGTGTTCTAAGATCTCAACTTCTCCTAAATCTACACTGGTAAAGTGGAGCCTTAGTTTCTGCAATTCAGCCTTCACTATATTCTTGCATCTCATGCTTACCATGTATTTAATATGTAGCTTCATTTCGCGTAATAAATTTTAAAAAATTGCACGGTTGTTTTGTGCAAGAATCTGAACATAAACTATGGATTCATAGGTTAGATGACCAGTAAGCAAGGGCGATGGGGAATAGTGCTTTGAAATACATCTAATACTTCGATTTAATGTACAGATTTCTTTCGAATAAAATGATTATAAAAACCATCTAAATTGTATTAGTCATTTATTACTGTTTGACCAACGTAGTTATGTATTGCGGAAGTGTCAAAGTATCACACTTTCCAAACAATGCGTAAATGATGTAACTATTTCCTAAAGTTGTGTAATGTCATCTAATGAAAGTTGTTCTATATTTAAGTACAGAGCAATCTCTGTGAAAGGAGAACAGGATAATTTTTCAACCACCCCCAAGACAAATTATTATGAAAACATTCTTCGTAACATTTTTAGCAATACTCTGCTTGTGCAATAATATGAACACCTTTGCGCAGGTAGTGGGTTACACATTTTCAGACTCCATTGGAATATACACTGAGATCAATGGAACACTATAGCCCAAGCAACACACACCAGTCAGGATCCGGGCAATCTCAATGATGTAACTTACGGACCATTTGCACTTCCGTTTACTTTACATTCAATTGTATTGACTACACAAATTACTTTGTAAATTCAAATGGATTTATAACATTTGGACCTACTCCTCCTGCTATATCAAATTATGGACCAATTTCTTCTTCAGAGGTATACGAAGGTGTGATAAGTGCATTTGGCAGAGACTTAATTGGAGTATTTGGAACCACCGTTAGCACGACTACAAGTAGCTTTGTGCTGACAAATGTTGCAAATTTCCAGGGTGTTGTAGTTGGAGCACATATTACAGCGGCAACTGCAATTCCTGCAGATACATACATTACCGCATTTGATGTACCCACAGGAACAATAACTATGTCAAAAGCTGCAGCTATCCCAACATCGAACCTCGTTGTCCAAATAGCATCAGGAAATATTACGAGAACAACTGAAGGCATCTCGCCAAACAGAGTTCACACAATTCAGTTCAAGAACTTCCAGACAATACATCATCATAGGAACTGACGATAATTTCAATTTCCAGATAAAACTGTTTGAACCTACACTCACTACCCCGGGAGCAATTCATATCGTTTATGGCAATATGGATAAGAATACTATTCCTGTTCCAACGATTACCGGAGAAGTTGGACTTAGGGGAACTACTAATACGGATTTCAGTAACAGAACAAATACTGCTACTTTGAATTGGGCAACTTCAGCTGCAGGCGGATCCAATGCGGCAACATCAGTTTTAAGCAATTCGGTTTTTCCGGTTTCAGGTCTTACATATATTTGGACCGGCCCCTGCGCAGTTCTGCCTGTTGAAATGTCTTCATTTATTTCATCGGTCAATGGAAGAGATGTAACATTAAACTGGACAACAGCTTTGAAGCTAACAATTCACACTTTGAGATTGAACGCTCTATTGTCCAAAATCAATGGTCAAAAGTTGGATCTGTTCAAGGTATTGGAACTACACTTTCATCAATGAACTATTCCTTCACTGACAGGAACTTGAATACCGGTTTGTACAACTACAGGTTGAAACAAGTTGATTACAACGGAGACTTCGAGTATTTCAATTTAAGTAATGAAGTGAACATTGGTGTTCCAGTTAAGTTTGAATTGTCACAGAATTATCCGAATCCATTCAATCCGTCAACTAAGATCAACTATGATCTTCCTTATGACGGTATTGTAAGCATTAAGATTGTTGATATATCCGGAAGAGAAGTTTCAACACTTGTTAATGAATTTCAACCGGCAGGATATTATTCTATTGACTTCAATGCAATTAACCTGTCCAGTGGAATTTTCTTCTATACATTGACAACGAAGAACGATGTTGAAACCAGGAAGATGTTGTTAATGAAATAAATATCATGGCCCCACAAACTTAACAATGGCTTCTGTTCTATATTATATGTCTGACATAAAAAAAAAGCCGCCGTTTCAATGAAACGGCGGCTAATTTTTATGTCAATATATTCTAAACACTTGCACTAACATTCTCAGCCAATTCCATTCCTTTCTCCATCGCTTCTCTATTCAATGGAATGAGATTGTGATATCTTTCCGGAAGAACTTTTCACCGTTGTTGGTCTTAGCCCGCAATGGAGCACCTGAAAGTTCTCTCGATTTCATCTGCGGGCGAGACCCCGCCTGCTAAGATGCATTTCAACTTCAATGGCCAATCGGCGGGCAGGCAACAACTTACCCTAAACAACTACACTTAATGAACTGACAGAGACACCTTGTGTTTGTATTTGTTGTTGCCTGCCCGCAGTCGATTAAAAAAGTACACTCTCTGCAGGCCTGCCTGCCCGCCGATGACAAAACTAGTTCAGCTTTTTGCAGGCGGGCCTGCCCACTTGCCATTGAAGTGCGAAATGCATGTCGGCAGGCAGGCGGGTGACCCAAAAGTTTGCATTGCACTTCTTGATAATAGTAACTGTATACTTCACAAACTTTTGGGAACACCAACAACGGCGAAAAATCTGTGTTTGAAAGTAATTGGTGATTGATGCATATATCTCCGAAGAGATGGAAAACCATGATCACTTAGGGGATAAATAGAAATTAAGTATTGATTTCGAAATACTTAGCTTTTTGTTCAGTTAAGAAATACTCTTTCATTTTTGAAATCAATGGAAGAAATGTTTCCGGCTTACTGTCAGCTACTCTAATGCACAGAATATTAACTGCAAATTTATCTAGATTCTGCTGGTACTTAAGATTCTTGTCAAGTGTTACAAAGACATCGAAGTTATTTTCAACCATTAGCATCAAAAGTTCACCATTCTTCTTACTATTCCATTTTAGGTCATTTACAGAGTAGACATCTAATTCTTCAAAATTAACTTTTAAGTCCTCCGGTAAATTTTCATCAAAGAGTATTTTCAGTCCCAAAATATTCTTTATTTGATATAAGTATTTTGCCGGCAAGTTCCAAAACTCTTACTGCTTTGTCCTTTTCAACTCCGGGGAAATTTCTGAGAAAATCATCCAAAGAGAAACCACTCTCTAAATAGTCAAACAAATTCTTGACAGGAACTCTTGTACCATAGAATACCGGAGTGCCGCTTAATATCTCCGGATCTATGTTAATCAATTTTTCTCTCATAATTTTTTTGAAATGTACTAATTAACTTCAAACAAATCAGTCAACAATTTCTGAACAAATTATTTCGCCGTTGTTGGTCTTAGCCCGCAATGAAGCACCTGAAAGTTCTCTCGAATTCATCTGCGGGCGAGACCCCGCCTGCTAAGATGCATTTCAACTTCAATGGCCCGGCGGGCAGGCAACTTACCCTAAACAACTACACTTAATGAACTGACAGAGACACCTTGTTTTTGTGTTTGTTGTTGCCTGCCCGCAGTCGATTAAAATACCTCTCGCAGGCCTGCCTGCCCGCCGATGACAAAACTAGTTCAGCTTTTTGCAGGCGGGCCTGCCCACTTGCCATTGAAGTGCGAAATGCATGTCGGCAGGCAGGCGGGGTGACCCAAAAGTTTGCATGGCTCTCCTTGCTGTTAGTCACTCTCTACTTCGCAAACTTTTGGGAACACCAACAACGGCGATGAATAAAATCCAGGCATATCGCCTGGATAATTTTGAATTTTCATATCTCATCAGTGGCATGCTCACGAACTCACTCTAAGCATTCACGCCGACATTCTCAGCCAATTCCATTCCTTTCTCCATCGCTTCTCTATTCAATGGAATGAGATTGTGATATCTCTCCGGAAGAACTTTCTTAAGACCTTCAATGATTGCATCAATTGAGATTATCGGTTTCTTCTTCAGGAAGGCTCCGAGAATGATCATGTTCAGCACTTTTGAATTCTTCAGCTTCGATGCTTCATTAGCGGCTTCAATTGGAACAATCTCAATGTCCGTTCTTGTCGGCGGCTTAAGGATCGTGCTTGCTTCATAGATCAGCAAACCTCCGGGCTTGACTGATTGTTCAAACTTGTCAAGCGACGGCTGATTGAGAGTTATCGCAGTGTCAAATTTTGTCAGTATCGGTGAGCTGATCTTGGTGTCGCTTATAATGGCGATGCAGTTAGCGGTACCGCCGCGCATTTCCGGACCGTATGACGGCATCCAGCTAACTTCTTTGTCGTCTATCACTCCGGCATAACAAAGGATCTGACCTATCGTCAATACTCCCTGTCCTCCAAATCCTGCAATGATTATTTCTTCTGTCATGTCAATTCTCCTTTTGAGGTACTTTTAAATCGCCGAGTTGATAGAACGGCAGCATATTTTCTTCAAGCCATTTGTTGGATTCAACCGGAGTCATCTTCCAGTTTGAAGGACAGTTTGTAACTATCTCTACAAAGCTTAGTCCCTTCTTCAACTCCTGATACTTGAATCCGTTGTATATTGCTTTCTTTGCCCTGCGAACATTGTTGGGAGTGTTGACCGCTACTCTTGTACAATAATAAACTCCGGGCAATTGAGCAATAAGCTCTGTTATCTTAAGAGGATAACCCGCCTCGCCGACATCACGTCCGAATGGAGTTGTTGTTGTTTTCATACCTGCCAAAGATGTTGGAGCCATTTGTCCGCCTGTCATTCCATAGATGCCGTTGTTAATGAATATGATCAGAATATTTTCTCCGCGGTTGCAGGTATGTATAGTTTCACCTGTACCAATTGCAGCCAGGTCACCATCTCCCTGATATGAAAACACATACTTATCGGGAAGAACTCTTTTTATTCCAGTAGCAACTGCAGATGCTCTGCCGTGTGCGGCTTCTGACATGTCAATGTTGAAGTAGTTGTATGCAAACACAGCACATCCAACCGGAGCAACGCCGATTGTCTTATCCTGAATATCTAGTTCGGCAATTACTTCGGCAATCAGCCTGTGAGCCACGCCGTGTCCGCAACCCGGGCAATAGTGCATCGGTGTGCTGGTCAGCGTTTCAGGTTTATCATAAACCACATTGTCACTTATGCAGATGCTTTCCTGCTCAATTACGTCTTCGTAATGTTTTTCTTCCTCTAACATTCTTCTTTCACTCATGCTGTTTCTCCCACGTAAATTTCTTCAATCTTGTGAAGTATCTCTTCGGGCGTTGGTATGATGCCGCCCATTCTGCCAATGAATTCCACCGGAGCTTTTCCATTTATAGCAAGCTTTACATCTTCAAGCATTTGTCCTGCATTCATTTCCACTGTTAGAAATAATTTCGTATTGTCAGCAAGTTGATTCAAGGCATCGTAAGGATATGGGAATACAGTAATTGGTCTAAACACTACAACTTTGATTCCCTTTTCTTTTTGCAAGATCAGCTGCCTTCTTGCATATTCTTGCTACGAGTCCGAATGCAACAAGTATAAGATCTGCATCTTCGCAATCAATAGCTTCGTACCGGATCTCTTCTTTTTCGATCTCCTTGTATTTTCTTTGCAGATGCAGATTTACTTCCTGCATTTTTTCAGGTTGTATATTCAACGAAGTGATTATGGTTCTTTCTCTTGTCTTGGGTTTTCCAACTGTTGCCCAGTCATAGATCTCATTTGTTCTCGCTGTATGGGGGAAGAGTTCAACCTTCTCCATCATTTGCCCAAGTGCGCCGTCGGTGAGTATCATTACCGGATTGCGCCACTTAAACGCGAGTTCAAATGCAAGCTTGACATGATCAACCATTTCCTGAACTGTTGACGGTGCAAGAACAATGAGTTTGTAATCACCGTGTCCTCCGCCTTTAACGGCCTGAAAATAATCTGACTGCGACGGCTGTATGGTGCCTAGTCCTGGACCTGCCCTTACAACATTCACGATCAGGCACGGAAGTTCTGCGCACGCAATGTATGAAATGCCTTCCTGCATTAAGCTAATGCCCGGGGAGGAAGAGGATGTCATTACTTTCTTTCCTGTACCTGCAGCGCCGTATATCATGTTGATTGCTGCTATTTCACTTTCGGCCTGAAGCACCACCATTCCTGTTCTCGCATGAGCCTCTCTTGCAAGATACTCAAGCACTTCGGATTGCGGAGTTATCGGATAACCGAAATATGCGTCGCACCCTGCGCGGATAGCTGCTTCGGCGAGTGCTTCATTGCCTTTCATTAATTTTAATTCTTTCATGATGTCATGGTTACGGTTATGTCACCGGTTACGTTAGTAATTGTAGCGACTTGTTCTTTTTTTCTTTTCCGTTCTTCGGAAAACTTTAATGATGCTGTCAGGGGCAAACCAGAGCGCAGTTTGTACAGCCCGTACAATTGTCTTCAATCTTGACAATGTAATGATATCCTTTTGAGTTAAGCTTTCGGGAAAGTTCAAGCGATTGCTGAGGGCATGCCG
Source organism: Ignavibacteria bacterium (assembly GCA_016704345.1). GTDB lineage: Bacteria > Bacteroidota > Ignavibacteria > Tepidaquicellales > Tepidaquicellaceae > JADJAH01. The sequence continues at coordinate 9,303 of JADJAH010000022.1, forward strand.
CAGCACACAGTTCGCATCCTTTGCATTTCTCGATATCAATTATTATGTCACCTTTTACTTTTGCCATTATATCTTTCGATGATTATTATAAACAAAAAAGGTCATAGAATTTCTATGACCTTTCGCGTGAGTTTTAGTGTTTGTTGTATCTTTCAGAATTCCTGACATGACAAAATATGTGAAGTATTAATCAATCTTTCTTTTAATCTTGTTTCCATCATTTCATTTCTTTTGACAATACAAAAATAGGCATAATTCCCAAAAAACGAAGTGTATAAATTGGAGAGTTATTGGTTCATTGCTTTGGTTGGCTCATCAGCAATATGAAGACGCAATATGTGTCATGCTGAGCCTGACGAAGCATGACCTGTTTTGCTGTCGGGTAGAGAGACGTATATTTATGATTATCCGTTGATCGGTCTTCCCAAAAGTTTGCAATGTGCGCAGTGACTCTCTTGCAACAGCCTCGCAAACTTTTGGGTCACCAACAACTTACAATATCACCCCTTCGGGGTTTTCTTACCATTGGCAAACGATTCTATAATCATGTCACCCCTTCGGGGTTTGAAAACACAGGTACACAGCTGAAGGCTTAGGAAATTTATTTTAACAGAACCATTCTTTTCACTCCCCAAAAATTGCCGGCTGTCAGCTTACAAAAATAAACACCACTAGGTAATTCCTTTCCGTCAAATACAACTTCATAACTCCCTGCAGTTAACATTTCATTAGCGAGTATCGAAACTTCTTTACCCGTTACATCATCTATGACATGTTTTACGTTTTCAGTATTCGATGCCAGATCAAAATTAATTTTCGTAACAGGATTGAAAGGATTAGGATAATTCTGGTGGAGGTAATATTGTTTCGGTATAATGTTCGATGCCACGATTTCCGTTACCGGAGAAATAGTTCTGTATACGGAACCACCGTCAATACCGACAAACAAGCGATTACCTGAATTCAATCCGATACATGTAATATTCCCTGGCAATCCGCTATTGAATAGATCTGAAGTTGTTCCATAGTCGGTAGACTTATAAATGTCATCTCCCAACAAAAAATAGAAATTGTTTCCCTTGTCAAATATGAAATGATCGATTACTACCGATTGAGGATAGCCCAATGATGTCCAGTTTTGTCCGAAGTTCGAAGACCGGTAAACGCCCGGACCATCAACGATTACGTAGCCGTTTGAAGTTGCGGCAATATTGACAAAGTCCTGTCCTTGGTTCAGGATGAGTGTCATATCATTTCCTCCGTCAGTTGAGCGGTAAATTTTTCCAAAGCCGCATACATACATTAGACTTTGATTAACTATATACATATCATAAACAATGTGATTAATGTTAGCGACGTTTGTCCAATTGAGTCCTGAATTAGTAGACTTGAACAATCCGTTCCCAAATGCTGCGAATACAGTCCCTGCTGAATCAGTTAAGATCTTACGGCATTGATTTCCGGTGCTGAATACTTCCTGGAAACTAATTCCGTTATTTGAAGATCTCAGAACTCCCGTCGGGGTTCCGAGATAAATATTCGAATCAAATGAAGCAACTTTTGTGATAAAAAAACTTGTGGTATAGACATTAACCCATAAATTACCTTCGTTGGTTGAGCGCCACAATGCATGAGTGTTGAAAGAGGTTGGCGATAGCGCATGGATCTTTCCATGCGTTCGTGCATCAATATCAACTATTGTAGCATTTCTAATTCCTGAACTTAACCATTCAACGCCAGAGTTCGTGGATCTGAAAATCCCATGTGTTGTTCCGGCAAGAATAATAGTAGGCGCAATCAATATTTCTCTTACGTCCCGTAAGATGCTTGTGAATACATTCCAGCTTAATCCTGAATTGTCAGAATACCAAATGCCATCATTTGATCCTATCATAAGTCCTGAGTTAATGTCTATTGAAACAGAGCTGACTTTCCGGAAAGGAGTTGTTAATAATGTCCAGTTGCTGCCATAATTTTGAGAACGATATAGTCCGGAATCAGTACCTGCATACATCACTCCGCCTGTTACATATTTAATGCAATTTATGAATGAAGTTATGTTAAGAATCGAATCCCAGCTTTCACCGGCGTCTGAACTCCGGTATATCTGTGAATTTCCTGAAGCAAAAATATATGAACTGTCATCACCGGTTATATTACGAATGAACCCGGTACTGTCAAGCACTTTATACCAAGAGACACCGGCATTTGAAGATTTAAATATTCCCTGAGTATTATTGCCGGTGAAGAAATTGTTCGTTGCGGAGTTCGAAAAAATTGAAAAGTTAGTCTGTGTAAAAGCAAAACCACTAAAGGTAACTCCATTATCTGTGGACTTAATAATTCCTCCATCCGTTGCAACGTAAATGATGTTATTCTTCACTATCATGTCATAAGCATAACTGGAAAATGTTTGCTGAGTGTATGACCAAGTGGCTCCATTATTGGTTGACCTAGAAAAACTAGACTTGTTGCCGGCGTAAAGAGGACCAAAGGCTGCATATAAGTATCCATTCTGACCTGAAGCAAATGCATTTACATTTCCCGTGGTTGGTCCGTTTGTGCGCGTCCAGATTTGAGCATTGCAAAGTTGGTTCCATGACAAGAAAACGAAGACTAATAATATATATCTGATCATAATACAATTTGCAAATTATTTTTTGGGAGAGTTATTTGCTTAGGTGGCGATTCACATTCATTCAATATGTTCTAACATAATAAGCTAACAATAGACATTTGTATTGTCAAATCAAAAGACTTTGGAAATTTACAATGTCACCCCTTTGGGATTTTCTTACTATTGGCAAACGATTCTATAATCATGTCAGCCCTTTGGGGTTTTCTTACTATTGGCAAACGATTCTATAATCATGTCACCCCTTCGGAAGTTTCATAAATAATTTTAGCCGTTGTTCGGTGTTCCCAAAAGTTTTCATTTTGACCAGGTGACTTTCTAATAACATGCCTCTTCAAACTATTAGATCATCAACAACAAATCAAAAATCAAATCTCTCACCAATATTCATTTAGAATTAATCCCGTGGCCAGCAACATACATCATGGGTATGGGAGATATAACCGTTGACATGAGGCTTAACATGGCAGCCGAATCAACTGCTAAACTGGTTTACGAAAACCTGATGAAGTTCACTGATGATGTATTGGTCAAAGAAACTCTGCGGTTTTTAATGACGCGTGAAGTAACCCATTTTCAAATGTTCGAAGCTGCACCAGAAAGTGTGCAACCAAATTTCCCGCCGGGGATTTTACCAAGCGACCCTAAATTAAGTAACAAATTTTTCAACATGTCAAAAAAGGAGAAGATATTTTCGGTCCGTGGAATGAAGGAAAAATTTCAAAACTGGGTGAGGATTGGCAACAGATCGACGACCCTTATCAGCATGTTGTTAACACCAAGAGTTTAATAGAAGAAGTTGCTGAAGGCACGAAACGTACCGAAAAATCTGTAAAGGCAGCAAACAAGACATTAAGCGAGGAACGCAAAACAGAAGTTGACAAAGCGACCCTACCTTCAAACGGGGAAATGAGTTGGTCAAAACATGCACCCGTTAGCGAGGAGAAAGATCAAGATCGTAAAAAGGTTAAAGCTCAATCAAAGAAATCAAATGGAGTTTCAGAAATGTCATAACAAAATGTGAGACCGTTTTCAAAATCCTTTAATTAATTGAAGGCACTGACAATTACTGACATGATTGACAATAGCGCCTGTAAAGACCGGCAAAAGAAGTCAAAAAACAAACATTTAACATTCATCGATTCCATGGCACCGAAATTGCTTTTATCTATTGTAAGTGTATGATAAAATAAAAACTGCGATTAAAAAAAGGAGCAAGAAATGAAACACAACAGCGTTGATCAAAACCAACCAACAAAAAACAAATCTATCAATTTAAACTTAAAAAAAATGGAAAACACAAAATCAAACAGAAATGGCCGCTCTAACGGCGCCACAAAGAAGATGAGTACTAACGTAACACAAACAGAAAATTCCAGGAGTGGAATGCAATCCTCGCAACTTATGCAATTGTTTGTAGAAGAGTTGAAGGATATCTATTGGGCAGAAAAGGCTTTAACGAAAGCTATTCCTAAAATGATCAAGAACGCAACATCAGAAGAATTGATTAAAGCGCTGCAAAACCATTTGATGGAAACCGAAGAACAAGTTAAACGTGTAGAACAGGTTTTTGAAATTATCGACAAGAAAGCTGTTGCTAAAAAATGCGAAGCAATGGACGGTTTGATGAAAGAAGGGGAAGAAATTATGAAAGAAAGTGAAGAAGGTGCAATGTGCGATGCAGGTATAATTTCGGCAGCGCAGAAAGTTGAGCATTATGAAATCGCTTCTTATGGAACACTTCGCCAGTTTGCAGAAACACTTGGCTTGGATGATGCAGTTGAATTGCTAGAGGCCACGCTTGAGGAAGAAAAAGCTGCTGATGAAAAATTAACTGAGGTTGCTGTATCTGCTGTGAATATCGAAGCAGCCCAGGAACAAGAATAAAGAATTGTAAAATCTAATTGACTACAGAAAGACAGAGGTCTGAAAAACAGAAGCTGACCTCTCTTCCGGAATTTGGAACGTTAATAATGGATAAAAAGCGTAAGTCTTTCTGTTAGTCAATTAAAAGAAACTGCTGACAGGATTAAAACTCTGTAGCTAAAGTCAAAGAATACTTTTAAGATCAAAAGAGTAAGTTTTAAAATATTTTGAAAAGCTTGCTCTGAAAAATCAGAGCAGGCTTTTAAATTTTACTTTCATGAAAACAATAAATTCTCCTTCTTTTTGTTCAGGCCTTAGCGGGTTGCAACTAAATATCCCGCGATATTTATATCCGCCACCCTATGAAAATGCAAGCAGGTTGACATTTTATGCATCCTTATTTAATAGTATTGAAATCAACAGCTCATTTTATAAGATCCCGCAGAAAGCAACAGTTGCAAAATGGGCATCCTCTGTTCCCGACGATTTTAAATTCACGTTTAAACTGTGGAAAGAAATAACTCACAGCAAAGGCTTTGGTTTCAATGTTGTTGATGTGTCAACATTTTTAAATGTCATTACTTCAGTTGAGGATAAAAAAGGATGCTTACTTATTCAGCTTCCGCCATCATTGGGAATAGAATCCTTGTCCCAATTAGATCAGCTCTTAAGTTGCATTCGTGAGATTGAAAATGATCACTGGAATTTAGCAATTGAGTTCCGCAACAAATCATGGTATGATGCAAGCACCTATAGTTTGTTAAATTCGTTTAAAGCCGCTTTGGTAATCCATGACATACCGAAATCGTCAACTCCATTTGTAAATCATGAATCTGACTTTTTGTATTTCAGATTTCACGGTCCAACAGGCAATTACCGCGATACCTATTCAGAAGTTTATTTGGAGGAGTATGCCGCTCACATCATCGAACGGATTGAAAAGGCAAAGAGGTTTATGCATACTTCAATAATACAATGGGCGATGCATTTAACAATTTAAAAACCTTGAACAGTTTTCTTAACAACAAACCAAGTCCGGAATAATGACTACTACATTAATAAAGTACAAAGCGAAAAGAAATTTTAAGGAAAGCCCGGAACCTACTGGAGGCAGGGCTGAAGGGAAAAACTTACGTTTTGTAATTCAGAAACATCATGCTTCCCAATTGCATTATGATTTCCGCTTGGAAATGGACGGTGTGCTGAAAAGCTGGGCTGTGCCGAAAGGACCATCTACAAATCCTGATGTTAAGCGACTGGCAATGATGGTGGAAGACCATCCCTACAATTACAGGAGTTTTGAAGGAATAATTCCAAGCGGTTATGGTGCCGGCACGGTTATGGTTTGGGATGAAGGTGTTTACGAGCTGGCTGATGCTAACGGGAAAGATAAAAGAACACAGGATAAAGAATTAAACAAGGGAATTTATTCAGGCAAGTTACATTTTATACTTCACGGCAAAAAACTTAAAGGTGAATATGCGCTGGTAAAAACACACGGCCGTGGCGATAATGGCTGGCTGCTGATTAAGGTAAAAGATAAATACGTTTCAAACGAAGATGTAACGCTAAAAGATAAATCTGTTATTTCAAAAAAAACACTAACACAGATACAAAAAACTACAACCAATATTTACGGAGCAAAACGAGTAAACGAGTCGAGAGTTAAAAAGGAAATTGAATCTGAAAAAAAAACTTCTCTTGTTAAAATTATAAAAGTAGGAAGACGCGCTAAGTTTCCTGCTAAATTATCACCTATGCTTGCGACACTTGTTGATGAACCTTTTGATGATGAGGCATGGCAATTCGAAATAAAATGGGATGGCTATAGGACTATAGCTTTTTGCAATAAAAGCAAAGTTGACTTAAAATCCCGCAATGATAAATCGTTCAATGAAAGATTTTATCCCGTTTGCAAAGCAATTCAGGATTGGAATATAAAGGCAGTAATAGATGGGGAAGTAGTAGTGTTGGATCAAAACGGGAAATCACATTTTGGCTCGTTGCAAAACTGGAGAAGCGAGGCTGATGGAGAAATTTATTTTTATGTGTTTGATATACTTTGGCTGAATGGAAAAGATCTGATGCAAAGTCGTGTATAAGAAAGAAGAACAATTTTAAAACAGTTGATGCCTGAAAGTGACATCATAAGATTAAGTGAAAATTTTGAAGTAAGCGGAATTGAGTTTTTCGAGACAACGAAAAAAATGGGTCTTGAAGGAATTATTGCTAAAAATCTGACAGTACTTATTCACCCGGTATCCGTTCTAATGAATGGGTGAAAATAAAAGCTAACAAAAGACAGGAGATGGTTATTGGCGGATATACAAAGAATGATGATTCATCCAAATCATTTAGTTCCTTACTGCTTGGGGTTTACGAAAGAGACAAGTTAATTTATAAAGGCAAAGTAGGAACGGGTTTCAACGACAAGCAGCAAAAAGAAATGTTGAAACAATTCAAAAGATATATTACAAAATCTTCTCCTTTTACAGAATTACCCGATATAAATAAACCATCACGCTTTCGCCCGAATCCTCCCCATGCAACAGCAGTGTGGATGAAACCTGAACTGGTATGCGAAGTAAGTTTTACGGAAATGACAACAGATGGAATTTGTGCGTCATCCCTCGTTTGAAGCCATGCGTATTGACAAAACGGCAAGGACGATTGAAAAGCGAAAGATCAATGGACACCAAAAAAATCACTTCAGAGAAGAAAGCTAAATCGGATACTATAATAAGACCTGCCGGAAAGAAAGATCGCAAAACATTTTTGAATCCCACTGATGTAACACAAGTTCGTAAAATCAATGGAAACGAAACAAAATTCACTAACCTGAATAAAATTTACTGGCCCAAAGAAAAGATCACGAAGCGTGATATGCTGAACTATTATTACCAGGTTGCACCTTTTATTCTTCCGTATTTAAAGGATAGGCCACAATCCATGAACCGTCATCCTAATGGCATTACAGGTGAAAGTTTTTATTTTAAAGATGTCACCGGCACTGCGCCCGACTGGATTGAATCATTTGAATATAAAAACCCTTCCGATAACAGAGTGAGGAAATACTTGGTAGCAAAAGATGAAGCAAGCCTTTTATACATGGCAACATTAGGCTGTATTGAAATGAATCCCTGGCACAGCAAAGCGAAAACAGAAGATTATCCCGATTGGTGCGTCATAGACTTAGACCCTGCGGAAAATACTTTTGATCAGGTTATAGTAGCAGCAAAAGTGACCAAGGATATTTTGGAAAGTATGGGTGCAACATCTTATCCAAAAACAAGCGGCTCAACAGGCATGCATATTTACATTCCGCTTGGAGCAAAATATACTTATGAGCAATCAAAAGAATTTGCACGTGTAATTGCAACGTTGGTGCAACGTGAAATTCCAAAGTACACAAGTATCGAGCGCATTGTAAAAGCCCGCAAAGGAAGAATGTATGTTGACTTCTTGCAGAATCGTCCGCAGGCAACAATTGCCGCGCCTTATTCTTTAAGGCCGAAACCCGGCGCAACAGTTTCCATGCCTCTGCATTGGGATGAGTAAAAAAGGTTTGAAGATGAGTGACTTCACTATCTATAATTCTCTCGACAGAATTAAAAGCGAAGGTGACATCTTCAAACCTGTGCTTGGTAAAGGAATAAATTTGGCAAAAGTGATCAAACAATTTAATAATCAATAACATGCGATACAAACTCGAAGCGCAACGTAACGCACATTCTATTCGATAAAAGATTATCTGCAAAAATGCAAGAAATGGTGGTAAGATCACAAGAATGTTTGGAATAATAAAAAATTACAAAATACTAAAAGTAAAATATCATGCACTCAATTTGGATAGCTCTATCAGTTTCGGATTAATCAATATTCCGATTAAAGTATTCTCAGCAGTTCAGGAAAGCTCTCTTGACCTGGATATGCTTGACAGCAAAGATCATTCAAACATTAAATTTAAACGTGTCAATGAATCCACGGGAAAAGAAATCGCTTATGAAAATATTGTCAAAGGATATAAGCTGGATAGCGGATATGTAATTTTAGAGGCTGAAGATTTTGAAGCTGCAGATGCCATAAAAACCAAAACTATTGAGATAATTAGTTTTGTACGTGAAGAGGAGATTGACGGCCTGTACTATGAACAACCCTACTATCTCCGAACCCGAAAAATCAGCCATAAGCATATGCATTATTACGGGACGCTTTACAATTATCAGGCAAAGTTGGTGTTACATCATTTGTCTTGAGAAATAAGGAAGGATTGGCAATTCTCAAGCCTTATAAAAACGTAATCGTTTTAAACCGTATTCGTTTTTCCCAGGAAATAAGAGATACATCTGAATTAAAACTACCTCCTATTTCAAAAACCAAAACGAAAGAAATGGATATGGCAAATAAGTTAGTGGAACAGCTCACAGAAAAATTCAACATATCAAAATACAAGGACACATATACTTCTAAACTTTTGAAAATTATTAAAGCGAAATCAAAAGGTAAGAAAACATCCGTTCGAAAATGGAATTAGTACCCAAAGCAAAGTGACAATTTTGATGGAAATGTTGGAAGCAAGTTTGAGTCTAAAGAAGAAAATCTGCTTAGTAAAAATTCCGAAGATCTATAATTGGTTTAAGCATATAAGAGATACTTACAATGTCACCCCTTCGGGGTTTTCATTTCATTGGCAATCGATTCTATAATCATGTCAGCCCTTCGGGCTTTCACCTTTCAACTTTCCATTTTCAACTTTCAATTTTCAACTTTCAATTTTTTCAATTTTCAGCTTTCAATTTTCAATTTTCAATTTTTCCAGCTCTTTCTTAAGATATTCCGCCGTGTAAGATTTCTTCATGAACTTCTTCACAATATCTTCCGGAGTTCCTTCGGCAATTATCTGACCGCCTTTCTCGCCGCCTTCAGGGTAATGGGTCTATGATCCAGTCAGCGCTCTTTATTACATCTAGATTATGCTCAATAACGATCACCGTATTGCCTTTGTCAACTAACTTTGCTGAGTACATCAAGAAGCATCTTAATATCTTCAAATGCAAACCGGTTGTCGGCTCGTCAAGAATATGAAGTTCTGCCGGTTCTGTACTTTGAAAGCTCTGTATAGAAAGTTTCACTCTCTGTGCCTCGCCACCGGAAAGTGTAGTTGCCTGCTGACCTAGGCGTATGTAGTCAAGTCCGACATCGTGAGCGTAGTGAGTTTTCTCTTTAGTCCGGGAACAGCCTCAAAAAATCAACCGCTTCTTCCACGGTCATTTCAAGTATGTCAGATATTGATTTCCCTTTGTAACTTACTTCGAGAGTTCCCTGTTGTATCTCCTTCCCCTGCATACATCGCATGTCACGTAAACATCCGGAAGAAAATTCATCTCGATCTTCTGAAGACCTGCGCCCTCGCAACCGCACCTGCCGCCCTTAACGTTAAATGAAAATCTTCCCGGCTTTGTATCCTCGAATTTTTGATTTCGGGCAGATTGGAGAATATGTCTCTTATAAAGTAAAGAGTCCGGTGTAAGTTGCGGGATTGCTTCTCGGCGTTCTTCCGATAGGTGTCTGATCAATTTCAATTATCTTGTCAACTATCTTTTCTCTTCTCTTATCTTTAAGCTGACTAAGCCCTTCAATTTGCATCATAAGGCAAGGTCTTTCCGGGAGTCTTGAAGAATTTCTGCGAAAGAATTCTGAAAAGTGTTTCCGTTATGAGTGTGGATTTTCCGGAACCGCTGACACCTGTCACACAAATAAATTTTCCGAGGAATATGCAGATCAACATTCTTGAGATTGTTTCCGCTGGCGCCTTTTAGCAGCAATGTTTTCCTGAACCCTCTCTTCTGCTCTCCGGTACCTTCTATGTTTCGCACTCCGGACAGATACTCTCCTGTAATGGGACTGCCGTTGAGAGTTGACGGATGTCCGAATGCTACAATCTCTCCCCATGTTCTCCTGCTCCGGACCCAGATCAACGATGAAGTCAGATGACTCAATCATTTCTTTGTCATGCTCAACTACTATCACTGAGTTTCCAATATCTCGGAGATTCTTAAGAGAATTGATGAGCTTTATGTTATCTCTTTGATGAAGTCTATAGAAGGCTCGTCAGAATATATAGAACTCCAGTAAGTTTGAGACCGATCTGAGTAGCAAGCCGTATTCTCTGCGCCTCGCCGCCGGAAAGTTCTCGCGCTTCTGTCAAGTGAGAGATAATCGAGACCGACGTTCAGAAGAAAATCCAGACGGGATCTGATCTCTTTAATGATCTGAGTAGCGACTATCATTTTTCTTTCTTCGACTTCAGTTGAGAAGAACTCTCCGCATTCGCGAATAGACATTTGAGTAATGTCGAAAATACTCATCTCGTCAACCTTTACCCAAGAGAGTCTATATTCAATCTTCCGCCGCCGCATGTCTTGCACTTTGTAACAGCCATGAAACTCTCTGCCCAAAGCCGGATTGCTTCCGAAGACGTATCTGAATTGTAGCGTTTGATGTAATTGACAAGTCCCTCAAACTTATGCAGTACTGCGTTAAACGGCCGAGAGAGTTTAGATGAGTGTACTTAATTCTTTCCGTCGTACCGTTCGTGATTACATCAATATCATCCGATAAATTTCTTCGAGGCGTATAGGAAATCATATCGAGGTTTTCCACAAGACCTTTGAAGATAGAATATATCCAAGTGTTCCTCGGCTTGCCCAAAGGAACTATAGCTTCCCTGATTAATCTTGAGATTTCTGTCCAGTATGATCTTTTCGATGTCAACTTCTTTCTTCTCCCAAGTCCGAAACAATCTTTGCACCACCCGTATGGAAGTTAAAGAAAATGAATTCGGCGCGGGTTCCCCAAACTTCTGCCGGTAACCGGGTCGGAAAGATTCTGATTGAACATCCGGTCTTTCTTTCCGTGTTGATAATAACCACTCCTTCACCGTGACGAAGTGCAGTCTCTAAAGAATCCTTGGTCTGGGTCTTGACTTGCTGTTAATCGCGAGCCGGTCAATTACAATTTCAATATCATGTATTCTGAATCTCTCGACTTTCAATCCCGGTTTGATGTCCATTGTATTCCCGTCAACCCTGACCTTTGTAAAACCTTGTGTTCCGATTTCCTCGAAAAGTTCTCTGTAATGTCCTTTCCTTCCTTTTACTACCGGGAGCAAGTTGTGATCTTAGTCTTATCTTTGAGAGAAAAAGTTGTATCAACAATCTGTTCGAGATTTTGTCTTGTAACAGCAAGTCGGTATCGGGAGTATTGCGTTCCGCAACAGTGCAAACAACAATCTAATAAAGTCATAGATCTCCGTTACTATTGTTAACGGTTGATCTTGGATTTTGCGAGATAGTTTTTGCTCGATTGATATGGAAGGTGAAAGCCCTTCG
>JADJAH010000023.1 GCA_016704345.1 Ignavibacteria bacterium
GGTGAGCCTCAGGGCAAGGGATGATTCGCTGTACAGAATTTACAAGATCAATAAGAATGATGTTTCATCTTATGATTATCTTCATTGGCCGTTCAATCCAGGGGCTTATGCGGATTCAGCTGGGAAAGCCGTTGCTGATGGGCGATCAGACAATGTTCTCATATACAGACGGCTATCCGGATACACGGAAACAATGCCGGAAGACACGGCGCCTTTGAAGGCCTAGATACTTCAGACGAACTGGTGCTTTGCAAAAAACCGGGAACAATGAATGATCATCTATACCGAGTACAGAATGATCAACAGAGGAAATTTGCCTTGGACGAAGTGCTATTGGAAACTGGACTGATGACGACCTTTTGGTGATGCGACCGACGATGCTGTTGGGTGATACAACCTCAATCTTGGATTCACTTACAACTTTGACAACAACGATCCCAATTATGGCTTCTTACCGCCAGCCGTAGGTTTTCAAATCATAGGGGACCGCCCTCTACAATCTCCGGAGATACTGCAAGATATTATGATCCTCCGGCAGCAATAATTTTGTTTAGAGACCCGGTTCAGGTTATCCGGAATGTCGTCATTTAATATGTACACGGGTGGTGACCAAGCGTTGGTGATCCATCGAATTATAGAGAGCTTACTTGAATTTACAGGGGATTTGAAAAGAACCGGCTTACCGTGGGTAAATCCGACAAACGGTCAGGGTGACTAAGTTCGCTTTCAGCGGGGATCCCGAATCAATACGGGTTGGAATGAGATGAATAGCGGGACAGGAGATTGCTGCAGTCATTCGGGCCATACACAATTAATCCCGGAGACACAATCAATTGTTGTTGCGCAACTTATTGCAAGAGGGGGTTCAAACAATCTCAATAGTGTTACCTCTCCCCAAAACCTCTGCAGGATAACGCGAGTTTTTCAATCAGAATTTTAATGTAAGGTTAACAACTCCAAAACCTGCTGTATCATCTTATGCACCGGGCAACAGCAAGATCTATCTTGCATGGAATGACACTTGTGAAAGAGTCTCATTTCCCAACAAGCTTACCGGCGGCACATTCAATTTTCAGGGATACAACATCTACCGCATTCGCCCGAATACTGTTTATCCAAATAAGAGCGATACAATTCTTATCAAAACTTTCGATATAATAGATGGCATTAGAAATATTCGTGACAGTGTTTATGATAAAGAGTATCAGAATATTGTGTACGGAGTTGTTCAGAATGGAAGCGACAACGGTATTGCAAGGACAATTGAACTAACTAAAAGACACTCGCGAGCGGGGCAGATTTTGTAAATGGAAGCGAATATAAGTTTGCAATTACAGCCTATTACTATGATCCTTCCGGCGGAATAAATTCACTGCAAAACTTCTGACATCTTCACTCACTGAAAATATTATTAGAGTAATTCCGCAAGGTTTGCCCCGAAGCACAAATAAATTATGAGCGAAGCGATACAATCAGAACTGATCAAAGAGATCTTGCAGTAATGCCGACAGTAATAAGTCCGCTGCAATTGACAAGTGCGAAATATGTTTACGCTTTGGCGGAACAGATCAATTGCCTAGCTGGTCACTCGTAAAAACTAAGAATGGAATAACTACAACGATCTTTGAAAACATTTACGACCTCACCCGGAAGTCAGGATACTGCAAAGACCTTTGAAGGAATGATGATTATCAATCGGCTGATTAGAGATTCCGGAATAGTCAGAGACCCGGGAACTCCAATCTTTTTACAGCGGTCGTTCTTCCAATCAATACGGTTGGTCATATGAACCTGCTGAGAACAATTGGTTCGAAGGACCGGACACAACAGCAGTAAAGACAGCCAAAGTAATTACCAACAGGCAGTTTCAAAGCAGAAGCATCGGCATGAGTTTTCCGACCATTGGCAATTTTAAGAACACTGTAACAAGAATAAAAGCAAACAAGAAGACTCTTACACCTGTGGCCGGGCAAAATTCAATCCTGACCGGAGGTCCGCTCAGGAAGATACGGATAGAGTTCGGACAATTGTCGAAGTCATATAGGTTTGTACCAACAGATACAAATCTCACAAGCGCGCCTTATGGAAGTTATGCAGATGTGCCGTTCAGCGTATATGCAGTTGATGAGCTTGACTCAAGCAGCGGAACACCGAGACAGCTCAACACAGGTTTTTTAGATACTGACAACGACGGTTTATGGAATCCGGATACATCTGCATTGGGGAATTATCATTTCGTTTTAATCTTTGCATCAGACTATAATCCTTCACCACAGCAAGATTACATGACTAAGAACGTAATGATAAACAGTTCTGTATCAGGATTTCCTTCACTTGATGTCATGTATGCCTGGCTTCCGAGGGCAAAGAAGAATGCTGACGGAACTTCGAAGACCTATACGGCAGGAGACCGGCTGACTGTCTGGCCATACAGGATCACGAGTCCGGATTTTGTTCCCGGATATCCGGTAAAGTATTCATGGGAAGTTCAGGGAACTACAGTCAGCAGTTCAGCAATAACTCCGGCAGAAATCGCAAGTATCAATGTCTTTCCAAATCCTTACTACGGCACATCAGAGCTTGAATATGATTCCGGCGGTGAGAAGTTCATCTACTTTTCAAATCTTCCTCTGCAAAGCAAGATCTACATCTACACACTTGACGGAATATTCGTGAAGCGAATTGACAGAGACAACAGCGATCCGAACAGTTCGCTGCAGAAATGGGATCTAAAGAATTCAGACGGAAGTTTTGCTGCAAGCGGAATGTATATCGTGTTTGTAGATTGCGGAAGCGCGGGTGCGAAGACGCTGAAGATCGCAGTTTTTAAGAGCAATTGAGAAAACAATTAAGAATTAAGAATTAGGAATTAGGAATTAAGAATTAGAAGTGGAAAGTGGAAAATGGAGAATTGAAAATGGAAAGTGGGAGAGTGGAAAGTGGAGAGTGGAGAATGGAAAGTGGAGAGTGGAAAATGGAGAGTGGAAAATGGAAAGTGGAGAGTGAAAAATGGAGAATGGAGAGTGGAGAATGGAAAGTGGAAAATTGAAAATGGAAAATTGAAAATAGAGAGCGATGAAATTGATTACATCCACTAACAACTGTGAGAAAAGCCCCTCTCCCTGAGGGAGAGGGGTTGGGGTGAGGGTGTAATGAATAGCATAGCACTCATCAAATCCGTAGTATAGTGTTGGGGTGAGGGTGTAATGAATAGCATAGCACTCATCAAATCCGTCGTACAGGGTTGGGGTGAGGGTGTAGTGAAAAGCAAAGCAACTATTTATCAGATACCAGGATTTCGTCAAATCTTTCATACAGGGTTTGAGACTTAAGCCAAGAATAATATCACTGAAAAGTTGCCTTCAAATTCTAATCTTATCTCTCAAACTCAACCACCATGATCATTCAAAAGGAATTCAAATTAAGATCTTACCCAAGAGGGTTTCATATCATCACAACGGAAGTTACAGATCAAATACCGGAACTTGGCAAAGTGAAAGCGGGTATTCTGCACTTGTTCATCAAGCACACGTCTGCTTCGCTGGCAATAAACGAGAATGCCGACCCTGATGTAAGAACGGATTTTGAAACACACTTCAATGTCATGGTTCCTGAAAGTGGAAGACATTATCTGCATACAGCAGAAGGACCTGATGACATGACATCACACATTAAGGCTTCACTTCTTGGACAAAGCGTTATCGTTCCGGTTACTGACGGCAGACTTAATCTCGGCACCTGGCAGGGGATCTATCTTTGTGAGCACAGGAATCATGGCGGGAGAAGAGAACTTGTACTGACATTGATCGGAGAGAATTGAAAATTGAGAATTGAAAATTGAAAATTGAAAATTGAAAATGGAAAGTTGAAAATGAAAAGTGGAAAGTGGAAAGTGGAAAATGGAAAATGGAAAATGGAAAGAGATGCCTCTTTCACCTCATTATGAGTTAAAATTGTTCCAGGATTGTCTGATTTTATAGAGTTTATTTCCTGCCGCTGTTGGTCTTAGCCCGCATCAACAACATCTCCGATCTTGACATAAATTTTCCGGCGGGCGAGACCAACAGCTTACCCTAATCAACTGCACTCATCACTGCTCTCGTTTATAAATACAACTCTCGGCGTTTCCAATTTATGCCTTAAATTATATGCAGGTTTCGGTTACGAAGCTGGGGCTTTGTAACCAGAAGGAAGAGATCTTTGCTTTTGTTAAGGGTAAGTTGTTGGTGACCCAAAAGTTTGCGGGGGCTGTCATAAGAGAATCTCTTGCCAGAATTGCAAACTTTTGGGAACACCAACAACGGCGAAAATCCCAAGCTGCCTGCCTGCCCGCAGAGAGGAGAAGATATTCACTTTAAGCAGGCGGGCCTGGTGCAGGCGGGGGGCTTGGGAATGAAAGGTTAAATAGTTCTCGGACAGATTTGGAAGTCCTGACGCCATAATATAAAATGAATCCTCCGCTAATTTACTGAATGTGTATTTCTTCACCAACAGGTGAGGCAAGATTCCACACACTCCTTTCGGAAGCTTAATTATTGAGCAGGTATGCATGATTCAATAAGGCATGGTAATTGCATAAATTTAATGTGAATGTGTAGGATGAAACGGAATTTTATGAATCAATGGAGTAACAAGCTGGTTTAATTTCCAAATCCGTCTCCCTGATATGTGGAGTGTTTGCCATACATTCAAATATAGTATTCGTAGGAAGCGAAAATGATTTTGTTATGTAAAAAGAAACCTTAAAATGAAAAGTATCATGCCACAATTATGAAAAAAGTAATCTATCTCTTCATTCTTATTAACATTATATCACTTCAAGCAGATGCTCAGTGGATTGCTCAGAACTCCGGCACGAATGAAAACCTCTACGATATTGAATTCCTTAACAACAGGATAGGCTGGGCGGTGGGTGATGCGGGAGTTGTGATTAAAACTACCGACGGTGGAACAAATTGGTTAAATGTAACAAATCCTTCAGGACAATATGGTGGGCTCTTATGGAGTGTTTGGCCCGTTGATTCTGAAGTGGTTTATATTGTAGCTGGTTATGATTTTATAATGAAAACAAATAATGGTGGAGCCAATTGGAATATACTTAGCGGAAGACCAGGGTCAATCACAGCATTTATATCTGTTTATTTTTTAAACAGAGATACTGGTTGGTTTCTAGGTACAAATAAAGTCTTTCGAACGTATGATGGAGGAAATACACTTGATTCTTTTTTTGCTCCCTGGTTTACCAACTCAGATATATATTTTAAAGATATTCGTAACGGAGTGTTTTGTGGTGACGGAAGAGTATTTAAATCGACAGACAGTGGTGAGAGCTGGCTAAATACACATGTTCCTGTTGGAGGAAGTTTCCCTATGTTTCAAAAGCTCGGAATTTTCGAAGAGAACATATGGATAGGAGGTGGGAATCCAAAAATATATAAAACGACTAATTTTGGAGATGACTGGTTTATTTGTGATTCGAGTTTAGGTGCCGTTAGTCTTAATTTCACAAGTGAGAAAAATGGATATAATAGGAGGTGGATTAAATACTCTTTATAAAACAACAAATGGTGGTATAAATTTTTATAGACAGAAGACTGACTCTTCTAGCTTTGCATTCATATCATCAATTTCCTTCATTGACGGACTGACTGGATGGTATTGCTGTGCAGTAGGAAGAATTTATAAAACAACTACAGGTGGTCAGTGGATTACTAACATTGAGCTTAATTCTGCTGAAGTACCTGAAGCATTTGAGTTGCAACAGAACTATCCGAATCCGTTTAACAACTCTACAGAAATCGGATTCTCAATAAAGAACCACGGTCATTACAGGCTGGAGGTGTTTGACGTATTGGGACAATACGCGGACATAATATTCGACAGGGTAATTCTGCCCGGAGTTTACTCGGTCAGTTATGAAGCTTCAAATCTCAGTTCGGGAGTTTACTTCTACCGGCTGTATTCCAACGAATTACACAAAGCAAGAAAATTTGTTGTCACGAAATGATTCTTCGGATAGTAGTTGTTGTGAAGTAGATTCTAAAATTGAAAGACAGAGGAAACTTTTTTATTGTTTGGTTCACAAAATTAAAATCGTATTATGAGAAAGAAGATTCTTTTGCTCCTAGTAGTTTTGAGTATGACCATCAGCAATAGTTACTCCCAATGGGTTCAGCAGACCTCGCCTGTTAATCACCACCTGACAAATGTGAGATTTGTGAATGAGAGAACTGGTTGGATAACTACATACAGCGGGTCGATTTTGAAAACAACAAATTCGGGAGCAAACTGGATAGTTCAGTATTCCATACCCGGGAAAAGAATGTTTGGACTGAGCGTAGTTGATTCGAATACTGTATATGTAGTCGGCTGGTTTCAAACGATTCTTAAGACTACTGACTCCGGTGAGAACTGGGTTGAAATCAGCAACGGACCCTGGGGAACAGGGCACAGTTATGATGCCGTTTACTTTATTAATAAGGACACAGGATGGGTGAGCGGAACTGGACAGCTTGTCTTCAAGACAACAAACGGAGGTAAGACGTTTGATTCCGCAACGGTTAGTGGATTTTCATACGATATATATTTCAAGAATGCGAATGAGGGTTTGGTTTGCGGACAAACTGCCGCAATGCACAGAACTACAGATGGCGGAAGGAGCTGGAACCCAATATATGTACCGGTTGGAACGCAATCCGCTGATTTCGGAAAACTCACATTTGTCGATGAAAATACCGGTTATACGCAAGGGGTTTCAAACGGAAAAGTATATAAGACAACAAATTTCGGTTTAACCTGGGACAGTCTTACGAGAATACCAGAAGCAAGTTTTCTTTCATGCATATTTTTTCAAGCCCAAGCACCGGTTGGTCTTGCGGAGATCAAAACCAGTTGTATAAGACTACAGACGCAGGAGTTACCTGGCGAAGGGAAAACACTTCCAATCTGACTCCATATGGAATTAGAGCAATTCATTTTATCTCTGATTCAATTGGCTGGTGTGTTGGTGATGTAGGGAAAATAGCTCATACTACAAACGGTGGATTGACGTTCATCAAATCTGCATTGAGCACCACGCCTGTGAATTTCTATCTCGAACAGAATTATCCAAACCCATTTAATCTACAGACAAGGATTTGGTACAAAATTGGAAAACCCGGTAAGTACAAGATGGAAATTTACAATATCATAGGCCAGATTCAGGAGACTTTGTTTGACGGTGTGAGAACTGCTGGTGATTACACAATAACTTATAATGCAGAGAGACTCACTTCGGGAATCTATTATTATGTTCTGAGTAGCGACAAAGAAATTCTAACAAAAAAATTTGTACTGACCAAATAGTTAAGCATGAGCGATTATGATAAGAGCTACTTAGATACAATAAAATAGTCGTAACATCATAGAGCAGAAAGAAGCTGACTAGAGTGCAATTCATTCTGCACAATCTAATCCTGCCATTCACTATTTCTTATTTATTCACACAAAATTTTTTAAGTACAATGAAAACAATAACGATATGGGCTCTGCTGATAATCCTCAGCATTGCTATGGCTCAATTTGCATTTTCACAAATTTACGATCCCGCTAACGGCTTTCACTGCGAGGAAGACCTGGAAGAATATTTGATCGCAGGATATTCTCCTTCTTCTTCAGGCGGTTTTTTTAAGCCCGAAAGAACAAACAACTATCCCGGAACTAACAGTAACAGTGTATTCAGAATCTTAATCATTTTTGTGCAATTTGATAATGATACAATTGATGTGAACAATTCAAATTGGCCTTCCGGCAGCGCACCGGCTTATATTAATAATCTACTGGCAACAGACAGGTATAACGATTATGGGAGCAGTTGGTGGGAAGCTTACTCAGAATCAAACGCTAAGCTGAGTGACTACTGGATGGAACTTTCGAGAGGGAATCTCCATGTGACCGGAGAAGCGCATCATTTGACACTTGAGCATCCATGGTATTGGTATAATAGCAATGGAGGACTTGCTCAAATTAACACTGAGATTTATGATAGTCTGGATTTGAAGCTTGGCACACGATGGAGAGAATTTGACAATTGGGCTTACGAAGAAGGCACATATAAGTATCAACGGGATGGAAAGATTGACATGATGTATATTGTTTACAGAACCTGGAGAAATGTTGGAGTAACTCCCGGCAGCGCAGCAACTCTTTATACTTCAACTCAGGGTAATGAACATGTAACTGTAAGTAATGATACTATCGTTGCAGGTTTTGGCCAATTGGGTTCAGGTTGTACATTTACCCCGGGAGCGCCAGGAGGGATAGCTAGTCCGTTTTCGGCAGATAAATTTGCACCGCTGCAGGCGCACGAACTTGGACATTATCATTTCGGATGGTGTCACGCAAGATATGGAATTATGGCAGGAGGAGATTGCGGATTTTTCACAGGTGGTTCAAGGACGCCTTGGGAACAAAAAGCTTGAGTCCGCGCTTTGTGGCGAGTTTCGTTTGTAAATGGTCCTTGAAATAGTTTGGACGTGGTTTCAAAGGGGGGACTTATGAAACCCAAGGGGTTTACCAGCCAATTTTCCGGGATACTTCTATACATTCCTTTTCACAGACAAGACGCATGACGTTGTTGAAATAACTTCATAGATTTACCTGGAGCGGGCAAAGCGGATAATGTTTAGCTGTTTTATGTGTGGTGTCAGGACGCCTGCCTGCCTGCAGTCGGTTATACAAGTACACTCTCGGCAGGCCTGCCTGCCCACTTGCCGTTGAAGTGTGAAATGCATTCCGGCAGGCAGGCGGGCCTGCTGCAGGCAGGGAAGTCCTGATACCACAAAGAAAAAATTATATGTAAGTCTGATGCGAAAATTAGTCAGCATTGAAATTGAGTATTGACGTTTTAAATTCTGTTCAGTAGTTTTCACAAGAACAAACACAGATGAAAAATCTTTTCATTATTCTTCTGATTTTTTTCCCCCGCCTCATCAGTTCTCAGTGGATTACTCAGTACATAGACGAAAACGTAACACTTTATGATGTGCGATTCATAAACGAGAAGACCGGGTGGATCTGCGGGGGGAATCTCATTTACAAAACGACCAACAGCGGAATTACCTGGCTCAGGCAGCCCAATCCTGCACAAACGGGCAACCTTTACCAAATACATCCTGTAAACGAAAATATTGTCTATGCATGCGGAATATGTACAATACTGAAAACTACCAACGGCGGAGAAAACTGGACGGCGATAAGAGTTGGTTCTCCTCCATGCGGAGACTCTTTGCCAAACCTGAGGGCTTTGTGGTTCAATGATGAAAACACAGGCTGGTTCTCCGGCAATGTACAAGCAATGAGGACTACGAATGGAGGGGAAACCGTTGTTGATTCTCAAAGGATTGAAACTGTGAGTAATGACATTTACTTCAGGGATAGTCTATCCGGCATCATTTTAGGTAACGGCAAGACATACAGATCTACAGATTCAGGTATCAACTGGGAAATCGTTCCGCTACCGTTTACCCGGGTTGTGCCATTCTGCTGGAGATTGTCTTTTTTCGGTGATGTGGGTTGGACTGCTGCAGAAAACAATGCAATATTTCGAACAACAAATTTTGGCACTAGTTGGGACAGTATAGCGGCGGCACAAACAGACAGAACATTTTATCCCATAGAATTCGTCAACCTTAGTACAGGTTACGCAGGAGCCCACCCGGTAAGTATCTTTAAGACCACAGACGGAGGCATTCATTGGGAGATGCAATCAATACCCTCATTTTCAACACCCTCCGGATTCCTTTCTGTTTTTGCACTCAATGATTCTATAGTCTGGGCGGTTGGAGCTTACGGGAAAATTATTCATACTCAGAACGGCGGACTGACAAACATCACAAGTTTGGAGAATACGTTGACAGATTTCAATCTCCACCAGAATTTTCCTAATCCTTTCAACCCAATAACTATGATTGCTTTTGATATTGGGAAGTTTAGCAGAGTATCACTTAAGATTTACGACATAAACGGACGCCATATTTTACAGCTGGTCAGCAAAGAATTAAACCCCGGAAAATATGAAACTCAAATCAATGCACAAAATCTGTCAAGTGGCGCTTACTTTTACATGCTGGAAGTTGATGGCCGGATAATGTTCACAAAGAGGATGATTGTTTTAAAGTAAACTTTAAGATCAGGAAAGTCGAAAAATTAAACTAAAAAGGAGAATTATAATGAAAGTAATAATTTGTCTTTTGGTTTTTTCTTCTATTGTTTTTGACAATAAGTCACATTCACAGACCTGCATAGATTGCAATTGTGGTACAATGCCATTTGCAACGGAGCAGTCAAACCCCAGGACTCTTCTTGGTGGAATATATAAACCTTCTCGTTCGGATATTGGGGGCGCGCCATCTGAAGAAAGCAGATTTCCTGTTTTGATTGTATTTATTTCTTTCAAAGATGAGCCTGGCGACTCAACTTCAACCCATCCGGATGCATGGCCGGCCGGCAAGCCACCTAACTATTTGAATGCACTTATTGATACAGGAAATATTGTTCAGTCAGATTGGTGGAATTCATACAATCAATATGCCGTGAGTGATTACTGGCATGAGTTTTCAAGAGGCAAGATGCATGTTTTAGGAAGGACATTTCATTTCAAAATGGATTCAAGTCTAACCTGGTATAAAAATAATGGCGGTATGTCGATTGTAAACAGACAGATCTATGATTTTCTTGATTCTCAATCCTTGAGTTGGGACAAGTATGACCTTTGGAAGTATGTTAGCGACGGAAACATCATTTGGGATCAAGATAACTTAGTTGATATGATCTACATTGTCTTCCGTCAATGGGATCAGTTTCTGTTTGACGGTTTGAATGCATGGGGTATCGCACAACTTGGTCCCTGCACGGGCACTGTGAATGGAGATTACACAGTAAACCAGAATCCTCTCGTAAAGATAAGGTCAATTGGAGATACGGATCCTTTAGGATCAGGAGTGAAGATACATGCCGATACGGGCATTTACAGCAAGCAAAGATTTTTGGATTTAGCTACTCACGAACACGGTCACTATCTGATGGGTTTTACTCATAAAGTCTATATTAAAATGTCGTATAGGAGTTATGAAAAATGGGAGTTCAGTTTGAGTCCGTGGGAGGTTATAAAGTTCGGGTATCTTAGCAAGGAAATCACAAACTACAGCAATTCCTTATTCAATCTCTATGATTACTCTTCAAGAGGAGTTTACGGATCAGATACGAATGAAGTATTGCAGGTTCCTATATCATCAGACAGCAGCGAATTCTTTTTGTTGGCAAACAGGAGAAAAGTATCAGACTGGGACAGAAGAACAGGAGGTGACACATTGGCAAATGAGAGATGGCAGTTTCTCAAGGCTGTTAATCCGGAATACGGTAAAGGGTTGTACATCTATCATGTGAAGGACGGATATGAAGTTGACAAGATTGAAACTTACAATAATGACATGGACCTTGAATGCGCCGACGGGTCCTGGAACTACATAAGCGCAGGAGTTCAGAGAAAGAGAATCAACGATCAAACGCCAACGAATGTTTATGTAAGACAATATCCGTCATACAATAATGACAGTCCTGAATCCAATCCGGGATACACAAGCGGAAAAGATGATATGAGCAATGCAATACTTTTTACTCAAGGTAGTATGGATAATTTTAATACTACTCCGGTTTCAAGAGGAACTCATACTCTTTACACAAATGACAATGATTACTGGTATTCACTTGCTTCATTAGGCGACCGTTGGGATGCCTGGAACGTCGGCTATAATGAAATATTCTCCCCATACTCAAGTCCCAATACAAAGGATATGCAGAACAACCAAACAAATATTTTCATCTGGTACAAAGCGCTGGATACTTCGAATAAAAAGCTACGATCGAACTTTACCGAACCGGATACGGCGGTAAGTCGGAAGCACAGATTCTTGAACTTACTCCTCCATCAAGGCCGATGGGACTGCGAGTGCTTTCCTGCGACTCGCTCCCAACCATCAACGGATATAGAAGAATAAAACCTAGATGGTTTCACAATATGGAACCGGATATGATTCAACAATGGCAGGGGGTGAATGATCAGATAAAGAAATACAAAATCTACAGAACTACTACTTCCGGAATGGATTTTGTACCCAATGACAGAATGCAGTTCCCGGAGAATGACTATCAGCTTTACAAAACCGTTTACGCCGAAGTAAACGCAGTTCCTGAATTCATTGATTCTGCATTGGTGTCGGTTTGCGATTACCCGTACGGCGTTTGTCCGCCATACTGTTGTAACCTGTTTCCGGTAAGATACAGAGTTCGGGCAGTTGATAAATATGAAACTCCTTCTGTACTTTCTGACTTTGCAAAGACAGAGGCATGGAATGTAACGGGTCCCGAGCCTTGCGCTTACGGCCCTGATAATTTCGTGTTGGAAAACAACCATCAAGAAGCGCCCAAGGAATTCAGCCTGAGCAATGCGTTTCCTAATCCTTTTAACCCGTCCACACTGATTTCTTATACTGTTCCTGTAAATTCAAATGTTCGGATAACGGTCTACGACATCAACGGAAAAGAAATAGCTAATTTAGCGAACAGCATGCACGAACCGGGATTCTATGAAGTAACATTCAATGCAGCATCTCTTTCAAGCGGAACATATTTTTGCATTATGAAATCCGGTGAATTTGCTGTAACAAGGAAGCTTGTGGTGGTGAAGTAAGAGTTGAGAATTGAAAATGTAAAGTGGAAAATTGAAAGCGGGAAAATTGATAATGGAAAATGGAAAATGGAGAGTGGAGAATTGAGAGTGATGAAATTGAATACATAAAATCGCAAATGTGCACAAAAGCACCTCTCCCTGAGGGAGAGGGGTTGGGGTGAGGGTGTAATGAATAGCAAATCACTCATTTGTCAGATACCAGAATCTTGTCAAATCCATCCTGCAGTGTTGGTGTGAGGCTGTAATGAAAATCAAAGCACCAATTTGTTAGACCTAGCCCAAGAATAATATCACTGTAAAGGTTCTTGCAAATTCCAATCTTATCTCTCAAACTCAACGAGAATGGTCATACAAAAAGAATTCAAACTCAGATCTTACCCAAGAGGGTTTCATATCATCACAACGGACATCACAGATCAGATACCTGAACTTGGCAAAGTGAAAGCGGGTATTCTGCACTTGTTCATCAAGCATACTTCCGCTTCATTGGCAATTAACGAGAATGCAGATCCTGATGTAAGAATGGATTTTGAATCACACTTCAACATCATGGTTCCCGGAAAGTGGAAGGCATTATCTGCATACAGCAGAGGGATCTGATGACATGACATCGCACATCAAGGCTTCACTGCTTGGACAAAGCGTAATCGTTCCGGTTACAAACGGTAGACTGAATCTCGGGACCTGGCAGGGGATCTATCTTTGTGAGCATAGAAATCATGGCGGGAGAAGAGAGCTTGTACTGACATTGATGGGAGAGAATTGAAAATGGAAAATTGAAAATGGAAAATGGAAAGTGGAAAGTGGAAAATGGAAAATGGAAAGAGATGCCTCTTTCACCTCATTATGAGTTAAAATTGTTCCAGGATTGTCTGATTTTATAGAGTTTATTTTCTAATTCCAATCTCTAACTTGCCGCTAATCAAATCATACAATATGCGTGTTACTGCAATCGCCATAATTGTTTTTGTATCTCAGCTTCTTTATTCTCAATCAGATTTATAACCAAAGGAGATAACCTTATTGCTGACGGGATTCCTCCTGTACCCACTGCAATCAGTGATGAGATTAAGAAATATACTGAATCCCGCAGTGCAAATTTCTGCGCATGGCATCCCGTTGAAATGAACATGATCATCACAACAAGAGCGGAGAATACTGCTCAGCTTCATATGCTGGAATCACCGGGCGGCTCACTTCAGCAGATCACCAAAGAAATAGAACCTGTAAGAAACGCAGCATTCGAACCAACCAACGGAAACTATTTTCTTTTCCTGAAAGATACAGGCGGTGATGAATTTACTCATATCTACAAATATGATCTGACAGATAAAAGTATTGATGCTCTTACGCAAGGGCAGAGAATACAAAACGGATTTCCGGTGTGGAGCAATAGGGGTGATTTGATCGCATACACTTCAACCAGAAGGAACGGAGCTGACCGAGATATCTACATTATGAATCCAAATGATCCTTCAACAGACAGATTATTGATTGAACGCAAAGGCGGCGGCTGGGGTGTGCGTGACTGGTCTCCTGACGACAAGTATTTGCTGATAAGCGAATTTGTATCCAGGATCGAATCACATTATTATCTTCTGCAGATTGAGTCGGGCGTGCTTATAGAGCTGACCGACAAACACAAAGGAGAAGCTTATTTTTCACAGGGAGAATTTGATGCGAATGGAACAGGTATATTTTTCATAACGGATCTCAACAGTGATTTCAAGAGAGTTGCGTATATGGACTTTGGAACAAAGGAGGGCGGCATGGGCGGACTCGTGCCGGAAGAACTAAGCGTTCCCGAGCTCATAAAATGGAACAGCTTTGACGGTCTGGAGATCAGCGGTTTCTGTTACAAGCCGCCGGCAAAGTTTACCGGAAAGCGTCCCGTCATAATAAATATTCACGGTGGACCGGAAGGACAATCACGTCACAACTTTATCGGCTCTTCGAATTATTATATCAATGAACTTGGTATCGCAATTATATATCCGAATGTAAGAGGTTCTACAGGTTACGGAAAGAATTTTCTTGAGCTTGATAACGGAAAGAACCGCGAGAACTCAGTGAAGGATATCGGCGCATTGCTTGACTGGATCGCTCTTCAGCCTGACCTTGATGCTGAAAGAGTTATGGTGACAGGCGGAAGTTACGGCGGATATATGTCACTTGCCGTGTCGGTACATTATACGGACAGAATAAGATGTGCCGTTGATGTTGTGGGAATTTCCAACTTCCAACACATTTCTGAAAAAATACGGAGTCGTACAGAACTGATCTGAGGAGAGTTGAATACGGCGATGAACGGGATCCGGAAAATGTATGAGTTCCTGGAAAGCATTTCGCCGTTGAATAATGCTGAGAAGATCAGGAATCCTGCTGATAGTT
>JADJAH010000024.1 GCA_016704345.1 Ignavibacteria bacterium
TTTCATTTCTCTTCCCCTTTAAAATTATATGAATACTATTAAACGACCAAAGCATACCCGGTTCGAAAACCGGGTATGCAATGGTCACAAATTACTTATTTGAGAATTATCATCTTTTTCAGGTCAGAAAACTTTTCTGTCTTGAGTCGATAGAAGTAAACTCCGGAGGCAACATCGGTTGCATCAAATCTCATCTCATAATATCCTGCCGCCTGGAAAGTGTTTACAAGCGTGCTGATCTCTCTTCCAAGAATATCATAGATCACAAGATTAACCGAACCTGCTTCGGGAATCTGATACTTGATTGTAGTAACAGGGTTGAACGGATTCGGATAGTTCTGACTGAGATCATACGTCTTCGGTATAAGATTCTCTTCAATGAGCACGAAGTTATCAAAATTCTCATTAATGATAATCTCAACGCCCTCCTCGAGTTCTCTGTTTATAAAAGCGCCGTTAACACCATCCGTTAGTCTAAGCTTTATTCCGCCAAGATTATATGCCTTGATCTTCAGAGGATGAGTAGCGGAGTTCAGTTTTATCTGATGATTCTGACCGAATGCTTCAACTGAAGTTT
Source organism: Ignavibacteria bacterium (assembly GCA_016704345.1). Classification (GTDB taxonomy): domain Bacteria; phylum Bacteroidota; class Ignavibacteria; order Tepidaquicellales; family Tepidaquicellaceae; genus JADJAH01. Next base: position 578 of record JADJAH010000024.1, read on the forward strand.
CAGTACCAAATCTCACATCAAAAATACCTGAAGGCGGAACAGGCGGAAGATCAAATGAAGAAGTAATTGAGTTTGCGTTTGCAAGATAAAGACTTGATTTATTTCCTCCATTGTCTGCAATCTCAATTCTTGTCCAGTTATTCAGATTATCAGCAAGCACAGGAGTGTTTTCCGGATTGTTGGTGATGCTTCTCGTCAGAGTTCCTGCCGCTGAAGTCCTTACCCAATAGCCCTTACCGACTTTCAGCGTATCAGCAGTTACATATCCGTAGTTAAATCCGTAATACGGTGAGATCACAATTCCCGGAGGATTTGATACCAGTCTATTCACCGGAATGTTTTCATCAAACGGACCAATTATGTTCCATCCCTGCACTACACTGATGGCAGTTGAGGTTGGCGGAATTCCATAAATAGGATATGTGCCTGCGTTTTCAAACTGAACCCAATAGCCCTTACCATTGTCAAGATTCGTCGCAGTTACATAGCCATTGTCATAGCCGTAAGCAGGAAGATAACATCCCGGGAAAAGTGAAGTTACATGCATGTTATCTGAAAGAAGCGGAACAGAAAGCATATTCCAGAATGGATTAACACTTACGGGAATTGTTCGCTTGTTAAGGAATTCAATTCTCAGTGATGTAAGCCCGGTATTAGTAAGCACATAACTCCCTTGGTTTCTCATGTTGATGTTGACTATTGTACCGTTTACTACATCCTTAAGATTGAAGAAACCTGTTGTCGGAAGCGCAGCCGGATTCCATGTAAAAGTAATGGGATAGCCTGCAGATGAAGGCTGGAATTTTATATACCAGTTATTGTAGGTTATGGTATCACTTCTGATATCACGCTTCGAGTCATCTGGCGATGTAAGCTGGAATCTGCAATCAAATACTCCGGTGGGTGGAGGAGGAGGCAGAACCTGCTCTCCCAAACAAGTGTCGATTCCATTTGTGCCCTGAGGAGCTACTCCGTAATAAAGGCTGTCATTTATGTTTCCGGCATCGGATAGTCTTATCATCTGCAGCCAGACAGGTACGCAAGGCAATGGCGTGACTGTGATGTAATTTGTTTTTGTAATTGTGTCAGAATATCCTGACTTTGAAGCAATCAACTTGACCGGGTAAATCCCGGGAGTATTGTATCTTATGTTAGTTGGATTCTGTGCAGTTGAGGATGAAGGAGTTCCTCCCGTGAATGTCCATGCCCAGTTTGTAGGCGAGCCCAAAGTAGAGTCAAGAAAATTTACTGTTTGGCCGTAGCTTACTGTTCTGACGTTCGAATAGAAGTTGGCATAAATTCCGTTCAGCAGAGGATCATTGCTGAAACTAATGATGTGAGTCGGCGGTGTTGAAATGTCCGTATTCGTTGTACCGACATAAGCAAATATCTTTGTGAACGGATTCGGAAGTGCATTCCTCCATGTAAGGTTCATTGCAACCGGAGCGAATGTTGCAGCTGTAGTTTGAAGTCTAATCCTGACAATTGTTATCGGCACGCCCGCAGGCATTGGAAATCCGCTACCTGCGCCGGGAAAAGTGTTGACAGCCCATCTTAGTTGCCAGGGGGTGGTGGTTGAATAAACTGTTGGATTTCTCGGCTGCATATTTACCGGCATATCTGAACCGACATTTGACATCGTAACGGTTCCACCGTTAGCAATTCCCGGATTAAGATCAAAAAAGAATTGTCCTCCGGCATATTCATAGTTGGGTACAACACCGGAATTTGTCCACGTCATATCGAGGTCCCATTCAACGGAATTCACTACGCTCGGCAGCGGTGTCCTGTTTGTGCAATTTAAAATGTATGTGGGATTTTGTGAGTAAGAAGCATTGGCAATGAGCAAGCAGAGCATTATTGCCGCATAGAAAGTAAGTCTCCTTTTCATATAGCAGTATGTTTAATTTTTGAACTAATAATTATGTATCATTAAAAACTCTCTTACAAACTCAAAGTAAAATTTAAACTACCGAAACAATAATTCTCAAAAAAACAGAACATATCAAACTTGTTTACCACCTAATGAGTGAGATCGCTATAATCAAACACTTCATCGAACGCATCTGTTAGTTTATTACAGATTGAAAATCTGTTTTGCTGATTCAGAATAGATACAATATAAGCTATGCAAAAGGCATGACTATGCGATGGAATTATACAAGAGGAAGTAAACTTATCTTTCATATTCTGAATCTCTTCATTTGGGTTTTTGATTCTCTCCCTTTATCGAAAGTCCTGGCATATTATTTGAATATACAACCAGTACAACTTTCAGATATGTACTACGAACACTACAATAATTGCAAATATTGTGCCACTATTTTGCGGCAATTTTAACAAATTTTAAATGATTTTTGGAGCATGTCCATTAATTCAACATTGAGCAAAGGAATATTTCCACACTTATAAATTTACCATGCCCCTTTGGTCAATTGCTCTCAAACTATAAATTTATGTGCATCATGAATCTAACTTACGCAGCAAAGTCTCTTAAACTGGAAATATTGGTAATGAAAATAGTAGTAAGGTCTTTATAAGTCCATGAAATTTTTCATAATGCTAAAGAAATTATTCATAAGCAATCATCACACTGTCAGCACTCTAGACGGACATTATCATCTTCACCGCACCTTTTCCAAGAAATGAAACAGCAACAATGCTGATTCCCAAGACGGTAAATGTAACGGAGAATTTAAACATCTTAAATTTTCCCAGTGCAATTCTGGAGTTGATAAGAATCTGATTGATGAGATCTTCCTGCATCTTGCTTGGAGTGAACTCAGGATCATCTTCACGCATAAACTTTGTGAACAGCTCGAGATCCAATTGAGCCAGATCACCGAAGAAGTACAGATTTGGGTTCGACAATATGTTTTTATCCATAATCTTGTTTTCTGTAGTTGGGAACAGAGAGGAAATGCTTGTGATAATTGCTAGACAGAACATGCTGGCTGCAGCAATCAATCCAATAGGAAAAATGTATTCGGTAAGTTTGTAATAGTTTACAAATATTGTCACGATCATACCGACGTTAAGTGCAATGAATCCGCTGTTCTTGGCTTCTCCAAAGCGGACCATGTCGTTGATGTTCTTGTAGATGTCGATTAATTCGGGCTTGAAGGACACAGTTGTTGAACTTATTTAAGTGATGTAAATGAAATTGTGGATTATCCTTGATTTCCTCTTCGACAATTTGAGGTTTCTCCCCAAAGAGAAAGGGGAGAAACCTCAACTCTGTTTTTGAGCAGAAATTGCACTATTTGTGATTGTGTACTAAAATGGGTTGTTTCGTCTAAAGGCTTGTATCTTTCCACTTTCAACCTCCCGCCTCCTGATCAAAGCTTTTAATAGTTTTTTTGAAAATTGAGGTTTCTCCCCAAAGGCCAGGGGGAGAAACCTCAACCCTATTTTTGAGCAGAAATTGCACTTTCTGTGGCCTTGTACTCAAATGTTTTCTTCCGGCTCACGGCTTATATCTTTCAACTTTTAATCTCTCAGCCTCCTGATGGGAGTTCTGAAAATTTTTCATAGATAGAACCTTATCATAGTAATTGTCTGCTGTCGAACTGTTACCCTTGAAATCGTTTATCATGCCTGACAAAAGATAAATATAAGAAGTGAATGCAGTCTCACTTCCGGGATCCATTTCTCTTGTGAGCTTTTCCGCCTTTATAATTAACTGTTCGGCTTCAAGCGGCCTGCCCATTCTTACAAGACTTAGCGCGGAGTAATAATGTGCTTCCCGGTTTAGTCCCCTGCTATCATACCCGGCCTTGTTGCTGTCAATCTTTTCAATCACTGCAGACCAACCGGCATAAGCTTCCATCCATTTGCCCATTCCTATATAACTGTTCAGCAGATATTTCTCAAATACAGGGTTCTGTGGAAACTCTTCGTGCAATGACTTTGAATAGTTCTCGGCTTCTGTATAATTTTTTTCGTACATGAGATAAAGATAAGCAAGCACGAATCTCGCTTCTGTCTTTGCATACTTAGCACTCACTGACGATTCCTTTATCTGTGACAGTCCCTTGAGCTTATCTCCTTTTGGGAAGATCAGCATCAGCGGTTTAACCACAGGATAAACTTCCGGAACGTACTCCGCAAAGTAATTGTAAATACCTACACCAAAAATGACATCTTTGTTCAATGGGTTGAGGTTGTATGCTTCCTGAAGAAGGTTGAGGGCTTCCTTACCATCTTCGGCAGCGCCAAACCAGTTCTCACGCAAACTGCTTACAAGTCCTTTGTATCCAAGCGCTCCGCCTTTGTAGAATAATGCGTACTGATCATTTTCATTTCGCTCCAGGATCTTATCAGTGATCTCTATTACTTTGTCGGCCTTCTTTCTAAAGAGCTCGTCAAGAGAAGCGTTCTCCTTGTTTAAGTTGATCTTCCACCAAACTATCATCGCATCGAAGAAATATCCCGCCGGGTCACCGGGTTTTTCACGGATAACTTGGTCGAATCCAATTTGCGCGGAATCAAATTTAAGATTGTATATGTAAGGAATGCTCTTAAGGATCAGCTCGTCGGTTGATTGGGAATGAACAATTTTTGAGAATCCGGTGATTGTAAGTGACAGCAGAAGTATTCTTATTATGATTCTCTTGTTCATTCTTTTGAGTGAGTATATATTGTCTGCAAATTTAGTTTTCTGCATATAAAAAATGAAGGACAGTTTCTTTCAAAACTGTCCTTCGAAATGTTACGTCCTGTTTCTTATTTTGAAGAGCCGGTATTTGTCTTCACTGTATTTGTAGAATGCACCTTCCTGAATTGCTCATTGGCAGATTTGATCTTTGCCTTTACAGAAATTAAATCAGAAGGTGATGTCTCAGGTGATAATTTTGAGACAAAATTAGTAGCGTTGTTATCAGTGATAGCAAGGTCAGATCCGTCAGTTGTATTGTCTCCGTTAACATCAGTTACTCTGTATCCTGATTCGAAATTAAAAGCATCGTTGTCAATCTCACTTAGGTCAGTTCCGTCAATAGAACCGTCATTGTTTACATCTCCGCTGTAGAACAACCAGTATGAGCCCGTCAGTACAAGATTGTTTCCGTATCCTTGTGATTGAGCTGATGTGAAATCATACGAAGCAAAGATGCCTTTGGTAATTGCTTCACCGCCGGTCTTGCTCCAGGTTTCAAGAGCATTTCTGTGCTTGACCTGCAGATAATATGTTCCTGAATTAGCATACTTGAATACGCAGGGAGCTGTGAATGAAACTGAATCGAATACAACTGTGGATGAATCAACTATGGCAAATGGTGAACTGATGTTTCTAAGATAGACTTTTACAGTATCTCTCATGCTCAGAGTGGAACCATTCAAGAATCCTTCCGGAGCGAGTTTGACATTCAACTGCGTGTAAAGACTTCCGCTCTCTACACCTATGTTATCAACGAAGAAGTTGTTTCCAAATCCGCTTCGTGCTTTGAATCTCACTTTATTTGTTCCTGCAGGAAGTCCCCATGACTTTGATGCCCACTGACTTGCATTAGGAGTAAATGCAGAACCCGGAGCCGGTGCCGTATTTAGCGCATATTGACCGGAGGCAGAAGCTGAACCGTATAGTCTTACAAGTACGGAATATGATGATCCTCCGTTGGTTGATGTTTCGATAATGATTGAATCTACAGAAGAACCATCCGGAGCATATGCATAATCATATGTTAGCGAATCTCCTGCAATTGAAGCCGTGAAATTTGATGATGCAAGATATTGTGTTGTTCCGCTTGAAGCATTCCAGAAATCATATTTTGAACTTCCTGTGCCATTTCCGTAAGCACTTACTGCATTATAAGACCATCTCATTGTTCCGCCTCCAGATGTGGCCCAACCTGTGGGAGGAAATGTTATGGTAGAGAAAGGCTGGTCGAGTTTCGTGATAACTGTTCCGACATACGGTGTTACGCTTCCGCTGATCACATCATTGCTAGTATTCTCATCGCTTGCTATGTGCACTGAGTCTCTGACTGTGTAATTAGTTCCTGACATAAATGTCCATGGATCAAAATTTACATTTGTTGAAGTATTGGCAGCAAGGTTGGTAACTGTTTTTGTGCTTACATAACTTCCCGGTGTAATTCTCCTCGTCACAGAGAATGTTGCGCTTGATACACCATTATTATTTTTCACAGTACCGGTTGGAGTTATTGTCGGCGTTTCATAATAGTTGTTCCCTAATTGCCCGAGTGATAAAGCCTGAACATCAATCTGAGCAGTAACAGTAACATCAGTGTAAACAATATTCATCTTGAACAAACCGCCTGTCTGCATGTTCAGCATATATCCTCTTTCCGTTACAATTATTCCCGCTCCTGCACCACCGCCTACTGATGTCGATGTAAAGCTGGCGCCGGAATTAGTTGTAAGCCAGGTTGGAGAACCGTAAGTTCCTTTCAGCAACATTGTAGGATCTTCATGACAATAATCAGAACCCCAGCCCGATGACGATTGAGTTGAATGAAGGAACCAGTTATCTCCATAGTTAGTGGTCTTGTAATATTGACCGCCGCTCCAGTTGGTTGCCCAGAATGTACTTTTATCAAATACAGTATTGCACATCGAAGGAATCTCCGAGCTGGAGCCGTTAGTATGAACCTTGGTCCAATTGACACCATTATTAACTGACTTAAAGATTTCTGCAAGTCCGCTACCTGTAACTCCATCCGCTAAATAAATTACTTTGGAGCTGTCCCACATTACAATGAGATCGCAGGGGCTTCTGAATGGATAAGCTCCGCTGATTTCTGTAAATGAAGCTCCATTATCTGTTGATCTGTAGAAACCGCCGCCGTCCGGTGCAAAATAATAATTATTGGGATCATTTTGATCCATCTCAAGCGGCTGTCCGTAATTGCTGAAGTTAGCGCTCAAAATATCTGTCCATGTTGCTCCGTAGTTTGTCGATCTTTTTACTTTGTCCGGTGAACCTGTAATCGCAACCAACCAGATATTTGTATCCAGCGGGCTGACATAAAATGAGTGAGCATTTCCGCCGCCTGTAATAGAAGCAATGTTAGTCCAGTTTTCACCTCTGTTACGGCTGACATACACGGTTGAGCCGTAAACAACAAACATTGCATTTCTGTCAAACGGATGTTCGCAAAGGTTGTTTCCAATACCGCCTGTTGCTACAAGTTTAGATACCCAGCTTAAAGCAACAGTTGCGCCGGTTGGCATTGACCAGGTTGTGCCTGCATTTGTTGTATAGATTATAACACCGTTAAGACTGCTCACTGCCCACCCCTTGTTTGCATCATAGTAAAAGATGTCAACAAGATTTGCCATCATTGGATTTGTTTCGAAGTTGAGGAACTTTGTATTTCCACTAAGATTATTTCTAATAAAACCGCCGCCTCCGCAAACACGAACATTGCTGTTATTGCTTCCGGTTACTCCCGTGATATCTGTTTTTGTTTTTGTGTTTACTGATGACCAGCTGCCGTTATATACAAGCAGTGTTCCATATTCACCAACCACAGTAATTCCGTCAGAAAAATACTTTGCCTTCAGAAGATTTCTTGTTGTTCCAGATGAAACGGAACTCCATGTACTTCCGCCATCTGCGGTAGTATAGATTGTTCCGGCATTTCCAACGACAATTCCGTCGTTGCTTCCATTGAAGCTTATTGAATTTAACTGTACTGAAGAAATTCCTGAATTACTATTCGACCATGTGAGTCCGCCGTCAATTGTTTTTACAACTGTTCCACCTGTTCCGCATGCATATCCAACAGTTGAGCTTACAAAAGTCACGGATTTTAAATCTGCCCCGGAGCCTGTTGCATAAGCCGTAAGAGGAGAAACCGTTTTTTGTGTTTTGTACACTGTACCGCCGTTTGCCGCGATCCATACGTCATTTCCAAAAGATGATGTTGAGTTCATGTTTACTGAACCGTTTGGAATGCTTGTCCATGTTGAACCGCCGTTGGCAGACCTGTAGAGCTTTCCTGCATTTCCTACCGCAGTCAGATTGATGCCGTCCGGCGTAGTAACGCTATTGAACCCCTGTGCATTTGCGTTATTAAACGAATATGAAAATACAACGGCAATGGCAATTGCCAGGGAGACAAAGAATTTCTTCATTTTGAATTGATTGTTTTAGAAAAATTAATTGGAGTTTGTCAAAATATGCTTCCTGATTGATACTTTCAATATCAAACTAGGATTTTGTATACACATTTTCAAGCAGAGTTCTATTTGGATTTCACAGAGTTACATGGAGATTTCACGGAGCTACACGGAGGAGTGTCAGAGCGCAAATGAGAATGGAAATTATATCAGGTCAATCGAATTCTATTTAAATCAAATTTTTAAGAGCAAGCTTTTTCGTGCGGTCAGCCGAAACAGTTTTCCATAAAGACTTGTATAACTCGATGCAAATCTAAGCATCTCTGTGTTACTCCGTGAAATCTCAGTGGAACTCTGAGTAAATGTGTGTAACATTTTATAGAAAGATTGCAGTTTGCTTTAGAGCAGAGTTCCACTGATAAAGGAAATTGAATTCAGTTAATCGAAATCTGTTCCGGTCATAATTAAAAAAAGTGAGCGCTTCAATGAAGACAACGGATCCAGTTTTAAAGAGTCATGTATAACTCGCTGCAACTCTATGTTTCTCCATGGAACTTTGAATAGCGTTGTTCAGAAATATTGCTTTTTTACTTCACAAGAGTCATCTTGATAGTCTTCACAATATCCCCTGCAACCATTCTCACAAAGTATTCTCCGGAAGAAAGTCCGGATGCATTGAATATGACTTTGTGCGAACCTGCAGGTACATAGTTATCTACAAGTGTCGCGACAAGTTTTCCTGTCTGATCATAGACATTCATTTCTACATTTCCTGAAACGTTAAGATCGAATGAGATGCTTGTTGAAGGATTGAACGGATTCGGGAAATTTTGCTTCAGTTCAAAAGTGTCCGGCAGTGTTTCACCTGTTTCATTGATGCCGATCGGATCAACGATCTTAAAATTCAGCATCATGCCGTCATCTTCATGCTCAAGGTTGTGACAGTGATAAAGAAAAATTCCTTTATATTCAGTGAACTTCACTAAAGTCCTGACGGTCTCGAATGGATAAACAAGTACGGTATCCTTCCAGCCTTTGTCATTCGGCGCAAGATCAGTAATGCCGTTCCTTGAGTAGACCTGAAATTGGGCTTCATGAGAATGCATTGGGTGAAGATTGTTTGTTGCATTTACAATCTTCCATTCTTCAAGAGAGTTCAGAGGCGTCTGCCAGTCTATTCTTTCCATTTCAAATGACAGACCGTTGATCTTGTGAACGTTCATGGTGCCTCCTGCGACTGACAGTATAAAATTTCTGGCAGCTTTCACTTCTGCAGGATTGTAATATGTTATTGATGGCATTGAAGCCGGTACAACTCCACCGGAGGATTGATTGCCGGTTATATCAAAACGAAGTAAGTCAAGCTCTATGCCCTGTCTGTATGTTCCCATTCCCGGAGCCGAGAACGCCTGTGACTTCAACGTTACGCTTTGACCAATCGCATAAGATGAAAAGTTAATGAGTATGTCAACTCTCTCGCCGGGTGACAGATAAAATGAAGTTGCCTGTACAGCCGCGTCTTTCAAACCTCCGTCTGTAGCAATTATGTGAAACGGTGAATTGTCTGACAATGCAACTTTGTAAACTCTTCCGTTAGAACCGTTAAGAATTCTGAATCTGTATAAAGTTGTGTTCACATTTAAGTATGCCTCAGGTGTGCCGTTAACTAGTACGGTATCACCAAGATATCCAAACATCATATCGTTCATCTGAACATTGTAAGTGAACTGAGGAATGTCGGCAATCCTGTGATCCTGCAGGCAAAGCGGAATGTCGAAGTTTCCTCTCGGCAGGTTCAGCGGAAGTTCGGCAAGATCATCAACAATGAAGAAGCCGGCAAAGCCTTTGTAAACCTGTTCGGCTGTTCTCATATCAGCATGCGCGTGATAAAAATATGTACCGCCTCTGTTTCCTACAGGAAATGTGTAAGTGTAATTACCGCCTGCGGGAATTGCATCTTTCGGATGGCCGTCCATCAACTCAGGTGTTGACACTCCATGCCAATGAATTGTTGCAGGCTCGTTTAACTGATTCACGAAGTTTGCTGTAAATGTTGCACCTTTCTGGATTACTACAGATGGTCCCGGATAAGATCCGTTGATGACCATTCCCAGAGTATTCTGACCGGGCCATACGTTAACATTTGTTTCAGACAAGGTCATTGTTCCTCCGTTTGTAAATACCGGCGGGAACCTCAGCGGATTGCCTACTGAAGAATCTTTTGCTTGAACTTTTGAGGCGTTTGAGATTAAATCGATTGGATTTGTAAAAGCCAGTAAGGCGCCTCCGCCCAATGACTTCTTTAGCATATCTCTTCTTTTCATTCCTTATAAATTTTTAATGTTGTGTGATTTTCATCTTACAGAAAAAATACAATCCCTTTGCCGTTGTTGCATTCGACAAAGGGACGTATCTCTTGTTCCTCCTGAATCATGAATGATGCGTTGGAACGATATTCTATTTAACGAGCAACATCTTCTTTGTAGCAGAGAATCCTTCTCCTGCAAAACTATAGAAGTAAACTCCTGAACTTAATCTTGAAGCATCAAAAGTTACTTCATACGATCCGATGTTTCTGAAACCGTTGCTTAAAGTTGCCACTTCCTTGCCGAGTTGATCATAAACCTTAAGCGAAACATTTCCCGCCTTTGGTACGCTGAATCTGATTACCGTGCTTGGATTAAACGGATTCGGATAATTCTGAGAAAGTTCATAGCCGTCTGCAATGCTTGTTAACTGGCTCTCTTCAGAAGAAGTGAGAACTGAATATGTTATGTTAAGTTTGTAAAGTGTGCTTGTCTGCATATTCAGCATCCATCCTCTTTCCGGAACCATAATGCCTGCTCCGGCGCCGCTCAGTCCTGAATTTATGTTGAAGAAGTTTGCGCCTCCGTTTGTTGTAAGATAAGCCTGCGAGCCATAGTTGCCAGTCAGAACAACATTTGGATCTTCATGGCAAAGATCAGAGCCCCAGCCACTTCCGGAGTTGTTCGACACAACCGCCCAATTGTCTCCGCTATTCAAGGTTCTGTAAACCTGACTGCTTCCCCAGGTTGTTGCATAACAAATGCTTGGATCAAAAACTGTATTACACATTGAAGGTACTTCTGATGATGAATTTGGTTTGACAAGTGTCCAGTTAGTACCGTTGTTTGATGACTTATAAATATCTGCACCGTCATCACCAATATATAAAACATCCGAGCTGTCCCACATTGCAATAATGTCACACGGGCTTGTAAACGGATTGCTGTTGCTCACTGAAGCAAATGTTGCGCCGTTGTCAGTTGACTTGAAAAAACCGGTCGCGCTTCCGTCTGGAGCATAGTAGAATGTTCCCGGAATGTTCTGATCCATTTCAAGCGGCTGACCATAAGAGCTGAAATTGTATGAGAGTATTGTATTCCATGTCAAACCATAATCAGTAGATCTTACAACTTTGTCGGGTGAGCTTTCAATCGCTGCAACCCATACGTTAGTGTCAAGTGGAGTTACATAAAATGAATGAGCTCTTGAGCCGATTGAAATGGTTGCTATCTGAGTCCAGCTGTCTCCTCTGTCTCTGCTCACATACACTTTGTTGCCGTAAACAACGTATGCAGTATTCCTGTTTGTGGGATGCATGCAAAGGTTGTTTCCTATTCCGCTTCCCGAAGGTGTCTTGGCAACCCAGTTGAAAGCAACGGTCGCACCGGCAGGCATGTCCCAGCTTGTACCGCCGTTTGTAGTTCTGATTATTACGTTGTTCAGACTGCTGACTGCAAATCCGTTGTTAGCATCATAATAGAAGATGTCTACAAGATTAGCCAGCATAGGATTGATCTCAAAATTGAAATAGTTGCTTCTGCCATTGCTGTTGTTTCTTATGAATCCGCCGCCGCCGCATACATGTGTGTTGTTGAACGATACTCCGCTTACTCCTCTAATGTCACTGTCAGTTCTTGTTATAACAGATTGCCATGAACCGGTACCTTCTTTTCCAAGAATTATTCCGTATTCACCAACCACTACAATTCTTTCAGCATAATATTTTGCCTTCAGTAGATTTCTCAAAACACCGGAAGTCTGCATTGTCCACGTTGTTCCGCCATCGTTTGTTAAATACATCATTCCATTATCACCAACTACAATACCCTTCTGCTCATCAAGAAAATTTATGCCGTTAAGATCTTCTGTTCCAACACCTGAAGCTGTAGATGTCCAGTTGGATCCGCCGTTAACAGATTTATATATTTTTCCGCTATCACCGCAAAGATACCCGACAGTTGAATTCACAAAATGCACTGAATTGATTTTGAAATTCTCTCCGACACTTATGCTGGTAAGAGGAGAAATTGACTTGGCAGTCTTGTAGATTGTTCCTGCACTGCCGCCAATCCAAACATCATTTGAAAATGAAGTCACGGTATTCAGATTGTCAGATGTATTTGTGTAACTCGCCCATGTCGCGCCGCTGTTTGTTGAGCGAAAGATCTTACCCTGATTTCCTACGGCAATAACATTAACACCATCCGGTGTTGTGATGCTGTTAAGTCCCTGTGCAAATGCAGAAGAACTGAAGACTGCCAATAAGAAGATTCCAAAGATGAATTGTGTGATTTTGTGATTCATGTATTATTTTTTGATTTCAATTTTGCTTTATAAAAATGTTTGATGGCTCAAACGATTCTAGTTTAAGGTCTGACGACCGCTACAAAATTACTTGCATTCATATCGCACAAGGCAAGGTCTGAAGCATCTACAATATCATCACCATTAAGATCCGTTACAAAGTATCCTGAAGAAAAATTATAGGCATCATTATCAACCAATGAAAGATCCAGTCCGTCAATAATATCATCCTGATTTACGTTGCCTGAATAAATGCAGTAACTTGTTCCTTTGAGTGTCATATTATTTCCGTACGCCTGTGATTGTGCCGAAGTGAAATTATATAATACGTTTCCAGATCCTAATGCTTCACCGCCTGATTTACTCCATGTTTCAATTCCATTCCTGTGCCTGATGACAATGTAATATGAGCCGGCGGGAAGGATGTTGAGATTACTACCGGTCAGTGTCGCTTCGTCTATTCTTGTTACGGAAGAATCAACTAATTCGAAAGGTGATGTTGCTTTCCGAATCAGAACACTTACTGAATCTGTGCGGTAAAGCGTATTGCTGTTTTGATCAAGCATTCCCTCCGGTGCAACTTTAACACTTACTGTGTATGCGTTTAGGGATGTTGTCGGAACAGAGTAAACAATATTCAGCTTAAACAAACTTCCGGTCTGCATATTAAGCATCCATCCCCTTTCTGGAACCATGATGCCTGCACCTGCACCGCTGAGTCCTGTATTGACATTGAAAAAATTCGCTCCACCGTTAGTGGACAAATATGCTTGCGCACCGTAGTTGCCTGTAAGTATAACAGTCGGATCTTCGTGACACATATCTGATCCCCAACCGCTTCCGGAATTTGTAGAAACAGAATTCCAGTTGGTTCCGTAATTAACTGTTCTGAACACCTGACTGCTGCTCCATGTTGTGGCGTAACAAAGACTCTTGTCGAACACTGTGTTGCACATCGAAGGAACTTCTGATGAAGATCCCGGCTTTACCATTGTCCAGTTAACGCCGTTGTTGGTAGATTTGAAAATATCTGCACCGTCATCTCCAACATACAGCACCTGAGAACTGTCCCACATTGCAATTATATCGCAAGGGCTCGTGAAAGGATTGCTGTTGCTGACCGATGTGAATGAAGCTCCGTTGTCTGTAGATTTAAAGAAGCCTGTTGTAGTTCCGTCTGGTGCATAGTAAAATGTTCCCGGAATATTCTGATCCATTTCAAGCGGCTGACCGTATGAACTGAAATTATATGAGAGTATTGTACTCCATGTTGCTCCGTAGTCTGTCGATCTTACAACTTTGTCGGGAGTACTTTCAATTGCGGCAAGCCACACATTTGTATCAAGCGGTGTTACATAAAATGAGTGAGCTCTTGTACCAATTGATATTGTTGATATCTGTGTCCAGCTGTCACCTCTGTCGCGGCTTACATAAACTTTGTTGCCGTACACTACATACGCCGTGTTTCTTTCTGTCGGATGCATGCAAAGATTATTTCCAATTCCGCTGCTGCTTGGAGTTTTCAATCCCCAGTTGTATGCTACGGTTGCTGATGCCGGCAGTATCCAGTTTGTGCCGCCGTTTGTTGTTCTTATGACTGCATAGTTCAGACTGCTGACTGCAAATCCTTTGTTTGAATCATATTGAAATATGTCAACAAGATTGGCAAGCATAGGATTGATCTCGAAGTTGAAGAAATTGCTTCTTCCGTTGGAGTTGTTTCTGATGAAACCGCCGCCACCGCATACACGGGCGCTGTTCATGGATGTTCCGCTTACGCCTCTGATATCATTATCAGTCCTTGTAACAACTGATTGCCACGAGCCAAGATTTTCCTTAGTAAGAATTGTCCCGTATTCACCGACAGCAATTATTCCTTCCGGAAATTTTTTTGTCTTCAACAGATTTCTTGTAGTAGGAACTGTTTCCTGATTCCAGTTTTTCCCGCCGTCAATGGTTGTGTAAACGCTTCCGTTGTCTCCAACAACCACACCACTCAGCGCATCACTAAAACTCATCCCGTTAAGATCTGCTGCTCCAATGCCTGACGCAGACGATGTCCATGAAGCGCCGCCATCAACTGACTTATAAAGTCTTCCTCCGTCACCGCAAAGATATCCCGTGTTGTTATCAACAAATGTCACACAATTTATCTTAAAGGTTTGTCCAGTAACAGAAGTTGAGATATGTGAAAGTGTCTTCGTGGTTCTGTAAATGTTGCCTGCACTGCCTGCGATCCAGACATTGTTGCCGTATGATGAAACAAAATTCAGATTGTCGGAAGACAATGTATAAACTCCCCATGTTGCTGCTGCGTCGGCGGATCTGTATATTTTTCCAAGGTTGCCTACGGCAACAACATTTACTCCGTCAGGAGATGTAACACTGTTTAGACCTTGTGAAAATGAATCATTGAAATGTGAGAATAAGAGGATTCCCAGAAGAAAGGCGGTAAACTTTACCTTCATAGCTCGAATTTTTTTAGAAAATTTGCATGTAAGTTAGCCCCGCTGATTTTGAGATGCAATAGATTTTGCAGGCTTCCAGAGTTAGAATTCACCAATAAGAATTTCTCTTCCTCGCTTCCAATCTCCCTGTCTGCCAGAAGGCATTCCAAATTTTGATGACAAGTGGGCAGGCAGGCTGATTGGGAGCGTAATAGTACGAAGAGCTTGATTAAGGGTTAACCCGTCGATTCCCGCGAAAGGGGAATCTTGAGTAGCATTCTTGATTAATCAAACGTAAATGCGCCGCAAGATCCTGCTCACGCCTGCCTGCCCCAGGGACATTGAATTACGAAGGGCATACTGGCAGGCCTGCCTGCCCACTTGCCATTGAAATGTGAAATGCATCCTAGCAGGCAGGCGGGCAGGGATGACGTGAAAAGTGTTGTTTTCCTACTGGTTACAAAGCCCCAGCTTCGCAACCGAAACCTGCATATAATTTAAGGCGTAAATTGGAAACGCCGAGAGTTGTATGAATAAACGAGAGCAGTGATGAGTGCAGTTGATTAGGGTAAGTTGTTGGTGACCCAAAAGTTTGCAAGCACTCTTACTGTTGAATAACCTGACCGAATTGCAAACTTTTGGGAACACCAAACAACGGCGAAACAAGCGTCACCCTGAGCCTGACGAAGGGTGACATTATGTATATCAATCGTCATGATTTATCACGACAAGCTCGGGGAAGGCTCAGGCTCACCATGACGTATATTGAACCGCTTGAAACAAATGACAGTCCACTATTTTACCAACGTCATCTTTTTTCGCACATGATAATTTCCGGAAGAGATCTCATAGACATAAATTCCTGAACTGTATTGAGATCCTTCGAATTCATATTGATAAGAACCCTGAGTAATTCTCCCGAAATTATTTTCAAGAAGCATCCTGCCTGATATATCATAAACTCTCAACGATACTTGTGAATTTTCACTAATGCTGAACCTGATCAAAGTTGAGGGATTGAACGGATTCGGAAAATTCTGATGAAGCATAAAGCCGGTTGGAGTCTCTGACAAGCTTGTGAGTATTCCGGATGGTGTTCCAATATTTACAAACGTGACAGTACTATTGCCTGCATTTGGAATTGCAAGCGTGTCCTTGCTCTTGTTCACAAAAATATCAGCAGGATTGCTCAATCCTCCGGTGACAATAACCGGCGCCTGGGAGAAATTAATATCGTATTTCACTACTGATTGTATTCCCCATGTTGACACATAAACATTGTCATTCCTGTCAAGAGATATTCCGTCGAGGTTTGAATATGGAGTTGTAACAAGAGTTGTTATACTCGAGTCTGCAAAACTTACGGCTCTGATAGGTGCACTTGATCCCCAGCAGCAAATAAGCAGCCTGTTTCTTGGCGCATCTACATAAACTCCGTTCGGAGTATTGCCTGTCGATGCTACATAAGTCCAGTAGTCCTGATTCGCCGAATTGATTTTGTATATCCTTCTTGCCGTGAAGTCAGATACGTAGATCATTCCCGACGCATCTACCGCCAAATCATTCAGGAATGAAGAACCGGCGATCTGCACATTGAAGACTTCTGTAGCGTTTGAAAGATCATAACCGCGCACTCTTGTACCATTGCAAACGTAAACTCTACCGCCATGTACCGTGACTCCATGGATAGAGCTTCCTACATTTACGAAATCTGTTACGTTTCCCTGAAGATCACGCTGAGAAATTATCCTGCTTGAAGTGTTTGATACAAAATATCTGGACGAAACTGAATCATAAGTTACACTTTCGGGACTGCTGTATTGACTGTACGTTAAACCAGTGAACACAATAGACGTGATTGCAAATATCAGATGCAGGACAATTGATTTCATTTATTGGAATTATTCTTTGATTTATAAAAATTCTTCGTTAGATGTTACTGTTAGCTTCCAAGCTTTGTCTGAATCCATCGATTGATTTCAACCTCAAGCAATGGCAGCGGCAATGCGCCGCTCTTCAGCATTGTATCATGAAATTCTTTTATGTCAAACTTTGAACCAAGCGCTTCCTCTGACTTTCTTCGCAGCTCTTTGATCTTCATCTCGCCTGTCTTGTATGCAAGCGCTTGTCCCGGCCAGGCAATGTATCGGTCAACTTCAGATTTGATGTCAAGATCTGAATTGGCAGTATATTTTTTCATATATGCTACTGCTTCTTCTCTCGTCCATTTCTTGGCATGTATTCCGGTATCAACAACAAGCCTGCATGCTCTCCACATTTCAAAGATCAAAGCGCCATAAAGTTGATAAAGGTCTTCATACATCCCCGTTTCATACCCCAGACTCTCAGCATACAACGCCCACCCTTCCACAAAAGAAGTATAACCGCCGTCTCTCCTGAACTTTGGAAGATTCTTCAGCTCTTGTGCAATTGCGATTTGAAGGTGATGACCCGGAACAGCTTCATGAAGTGCCAGCGCAGTCATTGTGTATTTCGGCCGTGAAGGAAGATCATATGTATTCACATAAAAATATCCCGGCCTTGATCTGTCTTCGGGAGCGGAATAATAATATGCCGCAGGAGCAGACTTAGAGCGAAACTCCTCCATCTCTTTCAAATCATAAGGTGCCTTAGGTAGTCTTCCAAATAACTCCGGAAGTTTAGTATCCATTTTTCCAAGAATCTCCCGGAAGCCGTTCATAAGATCTTCTTTATTGGTGTAAAACATTTCCGGATCTTTCTTTATGAACTCATTAAATTCCTGAACGCTGCCGTTGAATCCTATGCTATCCTTGATCCTGTTCATTTCTTTTTCAATTCTTGCAACTTCACTCAAGCCTGTCTGATGCACATCATCATAAGTAAGATCAAGCGTAGTAAAATATTTCACAAGCAAATTGTATCTTTCTGAGCCGTCGGGAAGCGACCAGACACCGGCTTCCTGCCTGCACACTGGAAGATATTCATTCTTCACAAAATCATGGAGTCTCTGAAATGCAGGATTGATGTCTTGAGATATAATTTCTTTCAACTCGTTTGAAATTGATTCTCTCTGCTCCGGAGAAAGGTCTTTCCCCTTCTCCATTGCTGAAAAGAAAATTGACTCGCCGGGATTCTTGTTGATTATACTTTCCATTTGCGGAAGAGTTTGTTCCATTATGAACGAAGGCATGACAATTCCAAGACTCATACCCTTCTTCATATTTGCTATATCATTGTCTACACTTGTACCGATTGCCCGGAGTCTGGCAAAGTATTTGTTAAATTCTTCTGCATTTGACAAAGGCTGGAACTGCACAAGCTGTGGAGCTCCGAGATGAATTCCATTTTGTTGTCCGATCGGCATCAGGTAATCTTTGAACCTGCTGAATTCAAGTGACTCCTCAAGAGACCTTTTGAACAGATCGTAATTTATCCGGTTGTCGTCTGAAAGTGCGTCATAGTTTATTTTTGTGAGCTTTGCAAGAAAGTTTCTCGTCGAATCATCTCTCGCAAGTATGCCTGCCTCCGAGTTGTCAGTTACTTTGTCATCGTACCTGTGATCTCCGTCATAAGTAGCCCCCTCGGGATAATTTCTCTTGCCGTATTCAACATACTCAGAGAAGATCTCCTGGAGATTGTCGTTGTCATCTGCAATTACCTGTTGTTCAATGCTCATAATTGAAAGTGTTGCAAGTATTAGAATTATAAATTTCATGGTTACATAGCTTTTGATTGTGAAGAGTGCTTGCAAAATACTTAATTTGAATTACCTATGAAACTAATTTGAATTATAGGTATGAGAGAAGTAATTGTTTGATAAGTAATACTGACCTCGCTATTCTTTTGTAGTCAATTTTGAATAATTGTGAAAGATGAAACATTAGGGGCTTGGCTGTAGTGAAGGTTTCTTGTCACAAGTCAGTTGATTCTGCTAAAAAAAATCCCGGAGCATCTGCAATGATCCGGGATCTTCAATACTTCAAATAAGAGTTACTTGACCAACAACATTTTCTTTGTCATCTCAAAACCCGAAGAAGCAAGTTTGTAGAAGTAAACTCCGGATGACAATCTGCTTGCATCGAAAGTTGCTTCATAGACTCCCGCTGTCTTAAAACCTTCTGATAAAGTGCTGACTTCCCTGCCCAATTGATCATATACTTTTAAAGTAACATTCCCTTCTGTCGGCAATGAGTACTTTATCAAAGTTGATGGATTGAACGGGTTTGGATAATTCTGAGACAGATCAAATCCTGATGGAACTGAAGACGAGATCTGAGTTTCATTGATCGAAGTCAAAACCGAATAAGTTGACTTCATCTTATACAGATTACTTGTCTGCATTGACAAGAGCATTCCTCTGTCCGGTACAAGCATTCCCGCACCTGATCCGCCAAGCCCGCCCAGATTTGTCCAGGTATTACCTTTGTTAAGCGAAAAAGCAGAGTTAGCA
This sequence comes from Ignavibacteria bacterium, assembly GCA_016704345.1. Lineage (GTDB taxonomy): Bacteria > Bacteroidota > Ignavibacteria > Tepidaquicellales > Tepidaquicellaceae > JADJAH01. The sequence goes on from JADJAH010000024.1 coordinate 20,153, forward strand.
CCGTAATTTCCTGTCATAATCAGCGTTGGATCTTCGGAACAAATTCCTGATGCCCAACCGCTGAACCCAGTGCTGTGACTTATTGAAAAACTGGAGCCGTAATCGGTTGACAAATAAATGTTTGAACCTGACCACTCGGTTGCATAAATGAGACTTTGATCAAATACTGAATTGCACATGGAAGGTGTCTCACTGGATGTTACGGTTCTGATATTTGTCCAGTTTACACCGCCGTTGGTCGATTTAAATATTATTGCTTGTCCGCTTCCTGTAACTCCGTCTCCCACAAAGACAACATTAGAGCTGTCCCACATTACGAGAATATCGCACGGACTTCTGAAAGCGTAATTGCCGCTGATCTCAGTAAATGTTGAACCGTTGTCGGTTGACTTATAAAATCCGCCGCCGTCTGGAGCAAAGTAAAATACACTCGGATTGTTCTGGTCCATTTCCAAAGGCTGACCGTAGTTGCTGAAGTTTTGCTGGTATGAAATAGTCCAGTTGGCTCCGTAGTTAGTTGTCTTGATTACTCTGTCCGGCGAACCGGTAATTGCAGCGACCCACACGTTGGTATCAAGCGGGCTCACATAGAATGAATGCATGTTACTTCCCATTCCGGTTGCTGTTGCAATCTGTGTCCAGTTCTCTCCCCTGTTTCGGCTCACATATACTCTGTTGCCATATCCGCAGAAAACCGTGTTCGGATCTGTTGGATGTGAACTTAGATTATTTCCAATTCCTCCTGTTGCACTAAGCTTCAATTGCCATTGATTTGAAACAGTTGCTCCGGCCGTGAGAGTCCAGAGAACTCCGCCGTTTGTTGTCCTGATGATTGCATTGTTAAGACTGCTGACTGCAAAACCCAGATCAGCATTGTAGTAATGGATATCAACAAGATTTCCAAGCATCGGATTTATTTCGAAGTTGTAAAATCTTGCATCATTGTTCTTGTTGTTTCTGATGAAACCGCCTCCGCCGCATACATGCACATCACTTATACTTGTGCCGCTTACTGCGTTTACATCTGTTTGAATTCTTGTATTAACCTGTGTCCAGTTTGAAGTACCTTCTTTGATGAACAGCGTACCATATTCACCTGTTACTACCATTCCGTCTGCAAAGTACTTTACATCTTTGATGTTTCTCGTTGCTCCTGTCGCTTCGGCAGTCCACTGTGCGCCGCCGTTTACTGTCGTATAAACTTTCCCGTCTTTCCCGGCCGCTATTCCTTTGGATTCATCAAGAAATGAAATGGCTGTAAGACTTACTGAGACAGGAATCCCGGTACTGGCCGAAGTCCAGTTATTGCCTCCATTAATCGTTTTGTAAACCACACCACTGTCACCGCAAACATAACCGACTGTCTCGCTGGTAAATGCAATTGAATTTAAAGAAGAAGTTAATCCCAATTCTATTGCATTAACCGGTGAGTTTGATTTGAGTGTCTTATAAACTTTTCCGTTGCTTGCAGACATCCATACAGAGTTATTGTAAGATGCTACGCTCCTAAAGTTTACGGAAGGTATTGTGTAACTGGCCCATGAGTTGCCGCCGTTCTGCGACTTGAATATGAGACCTGCATCACCTACTGCTATAACATTCACGCCGTCAGGAGTTGTTATGCTGTTAAAACCTTGTGCATAAATAATTTGAGAGCAGAAGATCATTGACATAAGGATTGCCAATGACAAACTGAATTTTTTGATCATTCGGATTTATGTTGGAGTTAATTTTTGAATTGCGCAAAAGTAATTCAACCTGATAGAAATTACAACCGAGAATTTTGTGTATGATACGATAGTCACGTTTTGATAAGCGTGTAAAATGCGTACTGAGAAAAGTCTGCAAACTTGCTTGGATATGTTTAGTTTATTGCACAGAGATCCACGGAGGAGTCACGGGGTTCCACCGAGTTTAGCAAATAAATGCCGAGTATATTTTTTAGATTTAGAGATATTGATTCCACATGCTTCCTAATTCAACGTCGAGATTAAAGTGAATAGTCAAACATTTGTTTCGTTCCTGATTTCTCCGTGGATCTCAGTGCCTGCCCGCCATTTGTAATCATCAACGGTTAAAGAATCTAAGCAGGCGGGTTTCTCCGTGGAACACCGTGTAAGATAAAGATGCACAATTTGTTTAGTCTTCATTTTGGGATTGGATAATTTGGACAACGCCGCTTTTGAAATTTACTCACTAAGAGAATCATCATCGACTTGATCGACGCATCAAAGAATAACACGCGAAGCATTGAAAGAGTGAGGATTCCACATTTTCCATAAAAAAAGGCGGACTCCCTTTTTTGAGAGCCCGCCGTGCAAAACATTAAAGTACCAGCAGCTTACTTGATCAGCATCATTTTCTTCGTCTCGCTAAAGCTACCTGTTTGGATCTTATAGAAATAGATTCCGCTGGAAAGACCGCTTGCATCAAAATTTACTTCGTATGAGCCTGCATTCCTGTAACCCTCAACAAGCGATGCCACTTCTGCTCCAAGTTCATTGTAGATCTTCAAAACTACATTCGAACTATTGGGAATCGAAAAATTTATCTTTGTAGAAGGATTGAAAGGATTCGGGTAATTCTGTGAAAGCATGAAGTCATTAGGAATTCCCGAGATCGTATTTTCGCTGACACCGGTAAATACGCTATATGTTGTATTAAGCTTGTACACATTGCTTCCCTGATGGCAAAGTATATAACCTCTGTCAGGAATCATTATGCCGCCGCCGTGACCGCCAAGCCCTGAACTAATGTTGGTCCAGTTTGCTCCGGCGTTTAAGCTTATTACTGCACTGGCACCCCAGCTGCCGGTTATCAGCAATGTCGGATCCTCATGGCAAATGTCTGAACCCCAGCCGGAAAATGTATTGTTGTGATGAACCGAGAAGTTGTCTCCATGATTTGTTGATCTGTAAATAGTACTTCCGCTCCATTCCGTTGTCCAGATCAATGACTGGTCAAAAACTGTGTTTGCCATTGAAGGAATTTCGCTTGATGCCGCAGTGTGAACGTCAGTCCAGTTTACGCCTCCATTTACTGATTTAAAAACCTTTGCTTGTCCACTGCCGGTAATGCCGTCAGCAACAAATAATATTTTTGAGCTGTCATGCATTACAATAATATCGCAAGGACTTCTGAATGCAAAATTATTGCTGATCTCCGTGAATGTTGCACCGTTATCAACTGATCTATAAAAGCCGCCGTTATCCGGCGCAAAATAAAATGTTGTAGGATCGTTCTGATCCATTTCCAGCGGCTGACCATAGTTGCTGAAATTTCTGGCAAGTACTTCTGTCCATGACTGGCCGTAGTTTGTAGTTCTGTAGATCTTATCAGGTGAACTTCCGGCCATTGCACAAAGCCAGATATTTGTATCTACCGGACTCACAAAAAATGAATGCGGCGTGCTACCTGCAGACATAGGATTTCCAACAGGAGCCCAGTCTTCACCTTTATTATTGCTTTTGTAAACCTGTGTTCCAAAAACTATGAATACTGTATTTCTGTCAGTCGGATGAAGTGAAAGATTATTCCCGAGGAAGTTGCCGCTTGCTCCAGGCTTAAGCGCCCAATTATATGATACTGTAGTTCCTGAAGGTAATTCCCAAAGAGCTCCTGAATTTGTTGTTCTTATTATCGCATTGTTAAGACTGCTAACTGCAAATCCTTTGTTTCCTGAGTAAACTATATCTACAAGGTTTGCGAGCATCGGATTCATCTCAAAATTTCTGAAGAGTGAATTGCTGTTTGTATTATTTCTGATGAAGCCGCCGCCGCCGCAAACATGTACATCTGTCATTGATGAACCTGCAATGCCTCTGATGTCTGAACGTATATTCGTCTTTGCCAGACTCCACGCTCCGGCATTTGGTTTTGTGAAAAGCACTCCCCATTCGCCGGCTGCCACAACTCCATCATTAAACATTTTAACGTCAAGAATGCTTCTGGTTGTATTGATGGTTTCGGCAGTCCAGCTTGTTCCTCCGTTAATTGTAATGTAGACTTTTCCGTTTGTACCACCTACAATTCCATTCTGAGCATCCTTGAAACTTACTGAATTCAAATCAGTACCGGATACACCGGTCGAAGAAGTTGTCCATGTAATTCCTCCGTCAACCGTTTTGTATATTAAGCTATTGTCACCGCAAACAAATCCGGTAAGCTCATTAACAAAATACAAGGAGTTTAATGAAGTACTAACTCCTGTGCTGTAAGGTGTAAGGGTTGTCGAAGAGGTAGAAGATTTGTAGATCTTTCCCGCGGAAGTGGAAAGCCAAACATTATTTCCAAATACAAAAACTGATTTGAATACTACACTCGGCTCAGTATAAGCTGCCCATGTATTCCCACCGTTAACTGATCTGAATATTCTTCCGTCATTGCCTGCGGCTATGACATAATTTCCGTCAGCCGTATGAATGCTGTTAAAGCCGTCAGCAAAACTGAAGTGGAAACCAAAACTGTTAAGGAGAATGTTAAGGCAAAAGCCTGAAAAGTCTTTTCATTTGTAGCATTTTTTTGGTTGGTAAAAAAATTTTTGAAACTTATAAAATGCGGTTGGCATTATCAACCTTAAACGCAATACGCGTTGGGCTACCGGAAAATCCGATTTATTTAGAAATTGAAAATAAGTAAGTTCATTCAAAGCCATTTAAACCAATGAATAATAAAAGACAAATTCTCTTTCTAATACTTTTTTCGATTCTGTTTTCACTCACAAGCATAAACTCCTATTCACAAAACATCAACGTACCAATAGTATTTGTCTCAAGAAATCTTGCACACAACGGAAATATTTTCTATCCGCAGGCAGGCTTGCTTCCGGGCATGGGACCATTTTCAAGGACTTCGGTGGTTGGCGGCAAGCTCATGATGCGTGATGCTTCAGGCAGCGTCACAACTTTAATAGACAGCACTATTCAGTTCGGCAATACTAATATAATTGATGTTCAGCAGCCGTGCGTTCACTGGAATGGAGAAAAAATTGTATTTGCCGGAATAGAACACAGAGATAGCAGTTGGAGGATCTATGAACTGAAAAACAATTTCACGAGACTTTCCAAAATTACCCACACAGACAGGAATATCAATTTGTCTCAATTTGGAAATGCCGCATCGAAGTTCACTAAATATGACGATATTGATCCTGTGTATCTGCCGGACGGGAAAATTGTTTTTGCTTCTACAAGATATCCTACTCTTTCAATATACAAAGGTTTCCAAACAACAAACCTCTTCATCATTGATTCGCTGGGAAACAATCTCTTCAGAGTCACTACTGAAAGAAATGGAGGAGAGAAGCCGTCCATTGATCCAATATCAGGCAGGATACTTTATTCAAGATGGTGGGTAAATATTGACAGACCAAGTGACATGTCAGGAACCGGATTCACCAGAGTGGATTCACTTGCACTTACAAATGACATTGCAAATATATGGCAGGTCAACATCGTCAATCCCGATGGAGATATGCTCAAGCAATACGGAACCGATGCGCGAAACAGGAAGGCTCTTTTTTCCTACAGGCCAAGAATCATGCCTGACGGAAAAATGGTGAGTGTTTACATACCGCTGAATTCAATGACAACAACTTCAGGCAGTCCCGGCATTAGAGTGTATGATAAGGGTTTTGCTGAAGCCAGAAAAATTTACGGAGTGGATTCTTCAACAGCATTGCTTGTGCAGAATCCTCCTTCTTACGGAACCATGCAGCCTCCCTATGCTACAGACCCGGTTCCGCTTCCGGATGGACGAATATTATTTTCTTATTCAACATCGGCAACGGATTCTGATTTCGGGATCTATGCAGGATCAATTCTTGGAGGCAATCTCACTCAAGTTATTGATCTTCCCGGAACTCTCGAACTGAATGCTGAAATACTTGCACCACGTCCCGCACCACCGGTTGTTGACTATCTTGAAGCATTTGATACGAACATGGTGCCGCCAACAACCAATCCCGCTACTTTTTATCAGGGCGGACTCTTCAGATTCGATTGCCTCAATATCTACTCTAATGCACCGGTTGATGCACCAATAGACGATGCTCCTCCGATTCAGAAGAATGCTAAATTCAGATTCTTCCTTAATTTTCAAAGACAGAACGAGCGTGGCGAAGATCATCCGATACTCTTCAGAGAGATTCCTGTAGACAGGGATGGCAAAATTGCACAGGGCGATATTCCAGCTAATGTTTCTATGTTTGAACAAGTTGTTGACAGCAATAATCATTTGCTTCGTCACAGCGACGGCGAATTCTCTCATGTGCTTGGAATGAATTTTGGGAATAACGGTTCGGGTACAAAATGTGTCGGTTGCCATGCAGGACATACTATGATTACAGTTCCTGTAAATCTTTTCGAAGGCTCGTTTACAAATCTCTCTACATCCGCTAAAGTTCGCGAGAGCAGCTTTCTTTCCGCCGGAGGCAACACATACAAAGGAAAGAATGTTGTCGACAGAAAAGCCAGAAATAATGACATGAATGTAAATTGGATTTCGGCGGGAAGTATTAATGAATATGTAGTATTGAAATGGGATATACCGGTTGATGTAAGAAGATTTGTTTTGTATGATATCACACCAAATACAGGAACAGGAACGGACATTCATGTTACTGATTGCGAGATAATTCTTTATGAAGATGGTCAGACCGTTGGAGGCATACCAAGCACCGGCCCGCTGAGCACACAAGGAACGACTGTTCAGGTTGGTTCAATTGTCACAATTGACAGTGCAAAGATCATTGTCAAAAGCTTCACAGGAAATATTAACAACAATCATGTTGCCGGTTTTGCTGAAATAGAAACTAATGCCAGAGTAAGTTCAAATGACCTGACCTCTGTAAGCAATTCATCAGAAATTGCCGACAATTATTTGCTCGATCAGAATTATCCTAACCCATTTAATCCTTCAACTAAAATACGTTTCTCATTACCAAAGTCCCAAAACGTAAGTCTCAAAGTATATGATATAAATGGGAAAGAAGTTGCTTTGTTGATAAGCGGGAAAGTTCAGGGCGGAAATAATTCGATAGACTTTTTTGCCGGGAATCTTCCATCAGGAATTTACATTTACAGACTCGAAGCCGGAAATTTTGTTGAATCAAAAAAAATGATTCTAATAAAATAAAAAGATGATTGACAAAACCACAAGACTCGAGAAAGGTGTAATTTTATTGTCTGCGCCTTTTCTGAACGACATTTTCAAGCGGTCAGTGATTCTTCTGACTGAGCATAATGACGAAGGTTCTGTTGGTTTCATCATAAATAAGCCATCAGAATATAAGCTGCATGAAGTTGTTGAAGACTTCCCCGAGTTTCTAGCACCTGTTTATGTGGGTGGACCAATTCAACAGGATACTTTGAACTTCATTCACAGGTCTTCTGAGCTTTCAGGAGGTGTTGAAATTTGCGACGGAATTTATTGGGGAGGCAATTTCGATAACCTGAAGTTTAATATAGACACCGGCATTGCCAATCCGGATGATTTCCGATTCATACTTGGATATTCGGGCTGGGGACCGGGTCAACTTCAGGGTGAATTTGAACATGACTCCTGGTATCTGAGCAAGACAAATTCTGATTTTATATTCCGCAATGAGCCGGAGGATCAGTGGAGTAAAGCATTGAGAAAGATGGGAAGCAAATATGCAGTCTTCTCAACATTCCCTGATGATCCAAGTATGAATTGATTTTATGTCAGGAATTTTGAATTGGAGAGTTTCTGTTGGTAAGGATTTCTTTTAGTGATTCATCAATTCCCTTTTGGAATATTCCAAAAGAGTTTAGTTTTTCTGTCTTCATAGAAACGTCTGCTACTTTGTGAGTCACACCTGCTTCACTCATCGAGATACTGTTTATTAATTTTTTATCGAACCCACATAAGTCGCAAAGCCTCTCTCCAAGTTCCGTTCGTGATACTCTCTCACTTCCTCCAAAATTAATTGTTTCATTCGATATTCTTTTCTCTGCAATTGCCCTGATCATATCTGCAGCATCATGAAGTGCAAGCGGTGTTCGAAATTGATCATGGAATAGTCCAGCTTTTTCACCCTTTACAAACTTATCATAGGTTGAATGGAAATTGTTTGTAGAGTGATTCAATCCAAATCCGTATAATAGTGATGTCCGCAATATGATATGATTACATCCGGTATTTCTCACACTTTCCTCTGCGAATATTTTTGACTCAGCATATCTAGATTCCGGACTTATGCGATCAAGTTCTGTAAGCATTCCGCCTGCATTACCATCATATACAAGATCAGTGGATGTGAAGATCATCATGGAAGAACAGTCTGCGCATAGCCCGGCAAGATTCTCTGTTACTTTCACATTCATTTCAAAGACTTCTTCTTTTGAAAGAACGTCGCATGTCTCCGGTCTGGAAATAGCAGCAGTATGAACTACAACATCCGGTTTTTTGTGAGTGAAAAGATCTTTTAAAGTCTTCCATTCTGTAAGATCCAATCGGTGAGAATCATAACTTAAACAATTACCGGCGTGGGAATTATACACCGTGACTATTTCATGATCAGAAGCAAATGACTTGTTCAGATACTGACCCAGCAATCCGCTTCCGCCTGTTATAAATACTTTCAATCCAGTAAAATTATTTGTTACAAAAATATAGAATCTCTTTGCGAGTTCATATTAAAACTTTGTTTGAAGTCACAGTAAATGCGCTCGAATATTCTGTATACGCTTTGTATATTTGAACAAAGAATCACATCAGAAGGTCTTCGCAGTTTGCTTAGGCTTTACACCCCAAAAAACCATAACTAACAGTTCTCATATGTCAGGTCAACTCAAGATCATTGGTGAAGTAAACGATCAGTTCAAAACAATTCTTACACCGGAAGCATTGGATTTCATTGTCTCCTTGGAATCTTCATTCCGGGAGAGAAGATTGGCGCTTCTGGAAAAGAGAAAAGAGATGCAGAAAGATATTGACGGAGGAAAGCTTCCGGACTTTTTACCGGAAACAAAATCTATTCGTGACAGTGAATGGACTGTTGCTGCAATCCCGGAAGATCTTAAAGACAGAAGAGTTGAGATCACGGGCCCTGTAGAACGCAAGATGATCATTAACGCGCTTAACTCCGGGGCAAATGTATTCATGGCTGACTTTGAAGATTCAAACTCTCCAACCTGGAAGAATTGTATTGAAGGTCAGATCAATCTCCGCGATGCAATAAACAAGACAATAAGTTTCACAAGTCCTGAAGGAAAAAATTACAGCCTTGGCAACAAGTCAGCTGTACTTATGGTGCGTCCGAGAGGATGGCATCTTGATGAAAAGAATGTACTTTTGGATGGACAAGAGGTTTCAGGCTCACTTTTTGATTTTGCTTTATACTTCTTTCACAACGCGAAAAATCTCATTGCAAACGGAAGCGGTCCCTACTTCTATTTGCCAAAGCTTGAGAATCATCACGAAGCCCGGTTGTGGAATGATGTATTTAATACAGCTCAGGATTTGCTCGGAATATCAAGGGGAACAATCAGGGCAACTGTCCTCATTGAAACAATTCTGGCAGCTTTTGAAATGAACGAAATCCTTTACGAACTTAAGGACCATTCAGCCGGACTTAACTGTGGTCGTTGGGATTACATTTTTAGCTTTATTAAAAGTTCAGAAATTATCCTGATTTTGTTTTGCCTGACAGAAGTAAAGTTACGATGACTACACAATTCTTACATTCCTATTCACAGCTTGTTATAAAGACTTGTCACAAGCGCGGCATACACGCAATGGGAGGAATGGCAGCGCAGATACCAATCAAGAATGATCAGGAAGCAAATGATAAGGCTATTGAAAAAGTAAGGGCAGACAAGCAGCGAGAGGCTTCCGACGGGCACGATGGAACATGGGTAGCGCATCCCGGATTGATCTCCACTGCAAAGGAAATTTTTGACGAACTGATGCCCGGTCCTAATCAGATTGAGAATAAAAGAGAAGATGTAAACGTGACCGCAAAAGATTTGCTTGCCGTCCCTGAAGGTAATATCACTGAAGAAGGTCTTAGGGTAAATATTGATGTTTCGATTCAGTATATGGAAGCATGGCTAAACGGCAACGGCTGCGTTCCAATCTATAATCTGATGGAAGATGCGGCAACAGCTGAAATCTCCCGTGCTCAAATATGGCAATGGATTCACAACAGTAAAGGAGTCCTGTCTGACGGAAGAAAGGTTACAAAGAACTATACTTCCCTATCGTGAATGAGGAGCTTCAAAAAATCCGCGGTAAGGTTGGAGAAGATAAATTTGCAAATGGCAAATACGAACTGGCTGCAGAACTAATTAATCAATTGTCAACAAGTGATGAGTTTGGTGAATTCTTGACTCTTGTTGCCTACGAAAAAATCCACTAACAAATAAAGGTTAAATAACAAAATGAAAGAGCAAACAATGAAGTCGCTTGAAGAATCCTGGAAGAGCGATGCAAGATGGAAAGGAATAAAGAGGCCTTACAGCGTGAAGGATGTAAATGATCTTGCAGGATCGATAACAATTGAACATACTCTGGCTAAAGTTGGTGCAGAAAGGCTTTGGAATCTATTGCACTCTGAAAAACTGATAAGAGCTCTCGGAGCACTGACAGGTAATCAGGCTGTTCAAATGATTCAGGCAGGTTTGAAATCAATTTATCTTAGCGGCTGGCAAGTAGCGGCTGACGCAAACAATGCAAGGCATACATATCCTGATCAGAGTCTGTATCCTGCAGACAGTGTGCCCTCAGTAGTTAAGAGAATTAATAATGCACTCATGAGAGCCGACCAGATAGCTCATATGGAAGGTAATGATGCCACTTATTGGTTTGCACCAATTGTTGCTGATGCAGAAGCCGGATTCGGAGGACCGCTAAATGTTTTTGAACTTATGAAAGCAATGATAGAAGCCGGTGCATCGGGTGTCCATTTTGAAGATCAACTAAGTTCAGCAAAAAAATGCGGACATCTTGGCGGCAAGGTGCTGGTATCAACAAGAGAATTCATAAATACTTTAGTCTCTGCAAGATTGGCTGCTGATACGATGGGAGTCCCGACAATTTTGGTTGCCAGAACAGATGCCAACAGTGCGCATCTATTGACAAGCGACATTGACGAAAGAGATCAGAGATTCCTTACCGGAGAAAGAACAGAAGAAGGATTCTATAAGATTACAGGCGGACTCGAGTCAGCTATACAGCGCGGACTATCTTATGCACCTTATGCTGATTTGATCTGGTGTGAAACGTCACATCCTGACATTGAAGAAGCAAAAGATTTTGCTTCGGCAATTCATGAGAAATTCCCGGGAAAACTTTTGGCATATAACTGTTCTCCATCTTTCAATTGGAAAAGAAATCTGAATGACAAGCAGATTGCCGGATTTCAGGAAGAGCTTGCTGATTTGGGATACCGATATCAGTTCATTACCCTTGCCGGCTTCCATTCATTGAATACTGGCATGTTTGAACTTGCACTTGAATACAAAGATGCAGGAATGACTGCCTTCACCAAACTTCAGGAAGAGGAATTTGATCTTGAAAAGAAATTTGGTTTTAAAGCTGTTAAGCACCAGTCATTTGTAGGAACCGGCTATTTTGACAAAGTGCAGTTGACCATAACCTCGGGACATTCAGCCACTACAGCTTTAACAGGATCAACTGAAGAAGAGCAGTTCGGAAAATAACTTACTCATGGCAGTATAAATGATAACGTTTCCTTTAGTGTGTAAAAATTAAAATCGGTGTTGTCCGATTTATCCGGTCCCGAAAGAAAGACTAGATAAATTGAATACTGTCCTTTTACACAGAGCTCCACAGAGAACTCACAGAGTTACACGGAGAAAACAGTTACTAAAGATTGTTTATCTATTCACATTGGAAGAGCGTTCATTATAGGAAGCAAGCGGAAATCAGAGCCACTGCATTCACTTAGAAACCTCAGTGGAACTCCGTGTAATGAAGCAAACATAACTTAGCAAGTTTGCAGATCTTTGTAGTATCCAATTTACAAGCTTTTCAAAACGCTACTAGATAAATATGCCCGAGAAATGTTATTGCTGTTTTACGGAACTATAAATATGTTCATTCGGATTTTTCAATCAAAACAAACATAAATGAAAAAGATATTCTCGACTTTAATTGCCGTACTGTTCTTGCTGGTATTCCAAAATACCAAAGCGGATGTAGAGTTTGCAAACGGCAGCTTTTCTGAAATTTTGGAAAAGGCAAAACTGGAGAACAAAATAATCATGATAGATTTTGTTACAGACTGGTGCAAGTGGTGTGTAGAGACTGACAGGAAAGTTTATACGAATGCGGAAGTATATGAATTTGCCAATTCTAATCAGATCAATTGGAAGATTGATGCTGAAAAAGGCGAAGGACCCGATCTTGCAAAGAGATACGGAGTTAAAGGATTTCCCACAATAGTCTTCACTCAATCTGACGGAGCAGAAATAGACAGAATATATGGCTATTTGCCGGCAGAACAATTTCTTACAAGAATGAAAGAGTATCACTTAGGTGTAAATACTTTTGGCGCTTTGAAGAAAGCAGTAGAAGACAATCCAAATGATCCTGCTGCTAATTTTAATTTGGCAGACAAGATTGTTTCTAACGGACTTGAAGGTGATGCAAAAACTTATCTCAATAATACAATTAGTAATGATCCAGGCAACGCAGCCGGATATACTGATGATGCTAAATTTCTTCTGGCTTACCTTAATGAGGATGAATCTGCATTGAGTGCAGCTTTGAAAGAATACCCAACCAGCAACAAGGCCAAAGATGCATATATTAATCTCGCTTCTTTTTATGCTGCTAAACCTGACTTTAAGATGGCTGATGCAATGTATAAAGAGGCCTTTAGAAATTTTGGAGAGAATGATGTTGATCTGCGACAAGGTTATGGCGGCCTGCTGATGGGAGAAGCTTATGCAACAATGAAAGACGAGAAGTCAACTGCAGCAAAAAGAAATGAAGCTATTGCCGTATTGGAAAAATGTTTGCCCTATGTTAAAGGCTCAGTCAATGAAGCAAGCGCTTATTATATTATGTCTGACTTGTACCTGCAAAACAAAGACTTTCAAATGGCAGACCAATGTATTGACAAGTCAATTCTTATATATGATAAGAAGTCGTACAGAGATCAAAAAGAAAAGATCGGCAAGCAAAAAACCACAAAATGAAATAACGTTAAGTATTTTTCTCAAAGACAAACGGCGCAGTATATTGCGCCGTTTCTTTTTGAATGATTCACGTTGCAAAGAAACCACATTTGTATTGAACTTAAATCATTAAATCTATTGATATGCAAAATTACAAGAATCACAGACAGTTAGTCCCCGGCTACCACTTTATTGCATTTGGTATATTGTTCATTATTGTACTTCTTTCCGCATATTCTTTGTTTATTGCAGTTAGGGACGAAAGTCTTATCGCAATTAATGTGCTGCTTTTTCTTATGTCAATATACATGACAATTGCGTTTTTCTATTCCAGGACATTTGCTCTGAAAGCACAAGACAGGGCTATAAGAGCAGAGGAATCATTGAGGCATTTCATAATGACGGGAAAGCCATTCGATAAGAGGCTTGGAATCAAACAAATTATTGCTTTGAGGTTTGCTCCGGATGAAGAATTTTTGGAGTTGTGTAACAAAGCCGCAGGAGGAAATTTGACGCCCGAAGAAATCAAGAAGGAAATCAAAAATTGGAGAGAAGATACTTACCGTGCGTGATTTCTTGAATTTAGCGGTGCAGAAAGATAAATAGCAAAATTCCGAATCTATAATTTACATTGATCCGGATGCATTTATTCTTACGTTATTGTAAAATCTCACTTTACAATAACAAAAAAAGTTGTTAATTTTGTATCGGTTAGCCCAAAAAACCCGATAATATAAAAGATACACCGCTCAAGGCCGTTCAACCCCAAATTTTGAACGGTGAAAGGAGAACGAGGGATGTATCTTTTTTTATTTTCTTATTAGCTTCGTCTTTTAAAGATTTAAATCTTCCCCGGAGTTAACAGTATTAAAGCTCTTCGTACTTCGTAACAAAAACACCACCTTCAGTGAAAATGTAAATATAACTTAACCCACTCGGCTCAACGATTCTGGAAAAAATTAGCCAATCACTCTTCTCAACATTTTCAAACTTCACTTCAGAATTTGCTGCATTAACTGTGCTAGTGTTGCCAATGCAAATAAAACTTGCAACGATAATTAGTACTGCAAAAATGGTCTTTGTTATGGATGTCATTACTGTTATCTCCTTTCGATTTAATGCAAATTACATACATTAAGATGGTAATACAAAGAAATTTTTCTTCACTTGTCGCAGATTTTACGGTGAAATATGGACTCGCATTTATATTATTGTTGATTATTATTCAGAAATCGCATAATTTTGCTGTAGTCAATTGCTATGCCGTCGCAAAAAAAACATTTAAATCGACTCAAAAATGTATACACATTCAATTCTTGAAGTGCTCAAGACCTTTTCAAATAAGGAGATTATGCGATTTGGGAAGTTCTTGAAGTCGCCTTATTTCAATAACAGGAGCATGTTGATAAAACTATTTAGCATACTGAAATCACATCATCCGGAGTTTGACAATAAGAATATTACAAAGCTTTATATTTATAAGAAATTGTATGGTAATGCAGCATATAATGATTCAACGTTGAGAAATCTAATGTCAGATCTGCAGCAGTTGGCTTTAAATTTCATCAAGACAGAATCTTTTCGCAAGAATGAAATTGAGTCAACATTTTTTCTAACTGATGAGTTGGCGCAGAGAGGTCTTGTGAAATTGTTTTCCGAAAAAATTCAGACAACCGAAAAGACGCTCGGCTCAGAACATGAAATTAACAGTTCATATTTTCTCAGCAAGTTCAGGACTCAAACTGATCAGTTCTACATGAATCTGCAAGCGACAAAAGTGTTGAAGAAAGGTTTTGTTGAAGTAGAGTCAAAGAAACTCATTAACGGAATAATTTTTATAATGAGCTATTTTGTTATAGAGTCAGTCAGGCATAACGATAATCTGCTTAAGTACTCCAGATCTTACAACATCTCCAGCAATATGAAAACTGTAACAGAGTTTATGAAGCTGTTTGATATTTCAAAGATTGTGAAGTTTATCAAATCGAACTCGGATTTAAACATTCCGATTATTGAAGCCTACTACAAACTTCTGCTAACTTTTCTTAACTTCCAGAACGACCAAAATTACAGTGATCTTAAACACTTTCTCAAGAAGAATTCCAAGGAGTTTTCACTACTTGATAATCACTTCCTCTTTGCCAGATTAATGGATTATTGTGTCCTCAAGAAGAATACGGGCGCAGTAACGAGTTTCCATGTTGACAATGAAATTTTTGAAATTCTCACTGAGATAATTAGTAAAGGATATTACAGAACTGATTCTGTAAGTCATATTCCATTTGATCTTTACAGGAACTACTTGATCAATTGCATTGCTTTGAAAAAGCTTAATCAGATGGAAGATTTTATATCGACATTTTCAAGTAAGCTAAACCCAAATCAAATAACTAATGTTGAAAATTACAGTTATGCATTGCTGAGTTTTGAGCGCGGAGATTTCATTAAAGCCCTGGAACTTCTGAGCAAAATCAAATTTGACCAATTTATTTATAAGTTGGATATGAAAAATCTTTCTCTGAAAATACACTATGAACTCGAACAATATGATTCAGCGCTTTCTGTAATTGATACTTACAAACATTTTATAAATAACAACGTACTTGTTTCTGACAATAAGAGAACGCTTCACTATAACTTCATAAGTTATGTCAACAAACTCATTCAATACAAACTATTGTCCAGAAATGTAAGTTTGCTATTCCTGGAAGATAAACTAATGAAGTCGCAAAACACTTTCAACAAAGAGTGGATTCTCGAAAAATTACAACAGGAAAAAATGAAGACGGGGAAAAAAGCAATATAAAAAGCCCGGAAGATTTGTCCGGGCAATTGAGTTCAGGTTAATTGTTGGGATTATTGGATTTGTTCTTGTTTCTCTTCTTGCCTTTTTCTTTCATTTGCTCAAACTGCAACATTTGCTCTTTTGTTAAGACAGCTTGCAGTTTATCCATAGTTTCCTGTTTGTGTTTCATCTTCATTTCCTTTCTTGTGGTCTTATCCATACCTTTCATCTTTTCCTTTTCCGCTATTCTTCTGTTTGCGTTCTCCAGGAAAATGGAGTAAACTTGCTTATATTGATCTTCACTTAGTGACAGCTTTGCTTTTAGCCTGTCCGCCTTTTTTGTTGCCATTTCTTCAGGATTTTTTGTTCTTTTCTGATCTTGCTGAGCTGAGGCAGACTGCATCATAAAGGCTGAAAGCATTACAATGATTACAAGTGATATTGCCAGATATTTTCGTTCCATTCCTTTTTATTGTTTAGTTTATGAATGTCGAATATATGACAATAGAAAGATCAGAAGGTTTAACTGAATGCAAAAAGGTCTCTCAGACTGAGAGACCTCTTATTTGTAGCGGGAGAAGGACTTGAACCTTCGACCTTCGGGTTATGAGCCCGACGAGCTACCAACTGCTCCATCCCGCGATTTGCAAATATAGTTAAATAGTTGCCCAAGACCAATACATTTTTGCAGAAAATACTAAATTGATTTTGCTATTCACTAATCCTAAATTTGTTTCTAAGATAAATCATTACAAAACACTTCCAAATTTACAAAATGAAGATAATTGTTTGTGTATCATTAGTACCTGACAGTACTACAAAAGTCAAAATTGCTGACAATGGAAAGTCTATTGACGAAAATGGAGTTTCTTTCATACTCAATCCTTATGACGAGTTTGCAGTTGAAGAAGCGTTGCAATTGAAGGAAAAGAACGGCGGTGAAGTTATTGCCGTTTCATTTGGAGGAGACAAGGCGAAGGATGCTATAAAGAAGGCATTTCAAATGGGAGCAGATAAAGGAGTTCTGATAAGAACTTCCGATTCAGAATTTGATTCATTCACCACCGCAAAAAATCTTTCGGAGTATATCAAAAGCGAGAGCCCGGACCTTGTTCTTCTTGGAAAACAATCAATAGATTTCGACAGTATGTTGTTACCGTCAATGATATCGGAGATGACCGGTCTGGCATCAACAAGCGTTGTTGTTAAGCTGGATATAAATGGAAATGCGGCAACAGCTGAAAGAGAAATAGAAGGTGGTAAAGAAATCCTTCAATTCAATTTACCCGCATTAGTTGGAGTTCAGAAAGGAATCAATGATCCCCGCTATCCAAATCTTAAGAGTATTATGGCGGCAAAATCAAAACCAATTGAGGAAATCAACGCAACATACAATGGAAACAGAGTCTCGGTAGTTGAAATGAATATGCCTCCTACAAAAGCAAGCGGAAAGCTTTTTACAAATGGCAAGGAAGATGTTTCAGAACTGGTGAAGTTGCTCAGAGAAGAAGCAAAAGTAATCTAAATCAAAAAAGTCAAAATATAAAATGTCCAAGAAAATATTAGCATTTGCCGAATTGAAAGACGGCAAATTCAAGAATTCAGCATTTGAAGTTGTATCAACAGCAAGCAGACTTTCAAAGGATCTTGCTTGTGAGATGGTTGTCTTAACCATTGGAGAAGCAACACAAACTGAAGCCGATACTCTTTCAGTTTATGGTGCAACGAAACTAATCTCAGTCAGCCTCAATGAACTAAACTCAAAGAGTCAGGTTCCGGGTATCAAATACTCCCCTTCTGCATTCGCCAAAGTCATTAGCGCAGTCTCGGCGAAGGAATCGGCAGATACGATCATATTTTCAGCCACTTCACTTGGAAAGGAACTTGCCGGGAGAGTCGCAGTAATGACTGATTCTGCAGTTTTCAATGATTGTACGGAATTGAATGTGGCTGATGGAAAGATAACGGCTGTAAGACCTGTGTACGCAGGAAAAAGTATCATTGGCGTAAGTGCTGAAACAGACAAGATAGTTATCACAATAAGACCTAATGTATTTAAACCTGAGATAACAGATACAGGTACTGTAGAGCTGCAAATTTTGAATACGAACGATCTTGCAATATCACCATCTGATTTTTCTTCAGTAGTTGTGGAAGTTGTTGTGAGTTCTGAGAAACTTGACGTTGCAGAAGCAGACAGAATTGTTTCCGGAGGAAGAGGTTTGAAAGGACCCGAACATTTTCATTTAGTTGAAGATCTTGCAAATGCAATTGGAGCCGCAACAGGAGCATCAAGAGCAGTAGTTGATGCCGGATGGAGACCGCATTCAGAACAAGTTGGCCAAACAGGAAAAACTGTTTCACCAACCCTTTATATTGCCTGCGGTATCAGCGGCGCAATTCAACATCTTGCAGGTATGTCTTCTTCAAAATGCATAGTAGCCATAAACAAAGACAAAGATGCGCCAATTTTCCAGGTGGCAAACTATGGCATTGTAGGTGACGTATTTGAAATTCTTCCTGCCCTGACCGATGAAATGAAAAAAATAGTTTCGCAGTAAGCCCGGCAAATTGCCCGGCTGCTGAAATCTTAAAACCATTTTTATGGTAAGCTGAAAGTAAATGGATTATTCAAACGAAAACATACAGGTTGATATTTTTGGCCTTTCACTTACTCCTTCAATGAGCGGAGGCGGTTATGCAATAATTCTAAAAGAAATTGCAGGCACCAGACGTCTTCCGATTATTATTGGGCAGTATGAAGCTCAGTCAATAGCACTTGAACTTGAAGGTATCAAACCGCCCAGGCCTCTTACACACGATCTTTTGAGAGAAGTCATTGAAACATTCGGGTATTCGGTTAGTCAAGTTCTTATTAATGAGCTTAAGGATTCAACTTTTTATGCGAAGATCAAATTCGATTCGTCAAGCATTGAAGATATAGATGCAAGACCATCCGATGCAATTGCACTTGCATTGAAGTTCTCATCGCCTATATATGTAAGTACGGAGATAATGGATGAAATCGGATTCGAACCGGATTTTGAGGAGCAGGTTTTGCCAAAACAAGAAACGCCCGAAGCCGTCGATCCGCAGGACTCGTTCGAAGATGAAATTATTGAAGAGGAAGCAAAAGACCTCTCTGTCAAAGACAGAAAGCTACTTCACCTTAAGGGAGAACTCGATGAAGCGCTAACAAAAGAAGATTACGAGAGGGCGGCTCAGATTCGTGACGAGATCAGGAAACTTGAAATATCAAATCTTAACTGAGGTTATTCAGGAAAATTCGAAAAATCAAACAATCAAACATTGTGAAAATATTTTTGCTGGTTATGCTTGCGGTAGTAATTTCCATCAACGCTAAAGACTCAGATGCACAATATTCAGAATTAAGTAGCAATAGTTTTGAGATCTCGGAACTAAAGTTAAATGCACAGAAAAATGACAAGGATAAAAAACCTTCAAAAAACAGAATTCATCCCAGTGCGGGCTTTAATGCAGGAGTGACTTCTATTGACGGACAGGTTGGATTTGCTTTTGGAGCTTTGGCAGAGTTGAGATCGGGACAGGTATCCGTAATACCTCAAATCAATTACTGGAATGCAGACAAGCAGACAGATTTTGAAATTGGAATTGTATCTCAGTTTTATTTGACCAGCACTCCTGTTGCACCTTACGTTAATTTCGGCTTGGGTGTAAATTTTTACAACTCCGATACTTTGAGTTTTACAAAGGGGAGCCTAATTGCCGGAACAGGACTTGAATTCAAGAACATAAGCAAATCATTCAATCTGTTCGTTGATGCAAAATACAAGCTTATTGCCAGCAGCACCGGAAACATTCCTTGTTTCATTTTCACGGCAGGACTCAAGTTTCCGTTTCACTAAATAATTATTAAATTTGAAACCCGTGCGTAAAGGATAAGATCTTTTACGCATTTTTTTTATGAAGAATTTTCTCATAGACATAGGAAACTCTGCTATTAAGACTTGCACTGCTGAGTATGGCTCAATGTCAGTCAGCAAAATAACGAGGATTGAATATGAAAAGAAAGAATTCATAAAAACATTTGAAAATAGTCTCAAGATCTCAGCACGTGTTGAAAATATTAAATGCGTTGGAATATCTTTGCTGAACAAAAAGCTGAGTGAACCAATCCGCAAGATCATCATAAAAATCTTTGGACTTGAACCTTCATTCATTGGTACAGAATCGATATTGCCATTTCAACTTGGTTATGCAAAGACAATAGGCTCAGATCGCTTATGCAGCTCAGCAGCTGCGTTCATGCTAAGCAAGTACAAGACCATTTTAACAATAGATTTTGGAACAGCAACTACATACACTGTAATAAATAATTCAAAATTGATTGGAGGGATGATCTCACCGGGCATAGGAACATCTTACAATTCATTGATCTCAAATACGAATCTGCCTGTAGCAGACCTGAAATTTCCCAAGAATCAAATCAGTTCTAATACTGCAGAAAATATAAGCGGAGGTGTGCTTTATCAAAGTTTGTACACGACAGAGAGATTCATAGAAGAGACAGTCAGGAAATTTGGAGATACTCATGTCTTCAGCACCGGAGGGTATTCAGAACTTATAAAGAGCAGAACTGCCATGATTGACAAAATTGATCGCAGCCTTGTCTTAAAGGGAATTAACATTATCATTTCATCATGAAGGTAATTACAATAGAGACAGTGATTCCAACAAATGGCAACTGTCACATTATAAACATATCAGACATAGTTCGGAATTCTTTAAAAGACAGCAAGTTGAAAGAAGGAAACTGCACAGTTTTTTCAATAGGTTCAACTGCTTCAATAACAACCATTGAGTATGAGGCCGGCCTACTTCAAGACTTTCCGAAAATATTTGATAAGCTCGTGCCTCAATATGGAAAGTACAAGCATAATGACACTTGGGGAGACCACAATGGGCATTCCCATATACGTTCGGCACTTGTTGGAACTTCTCTTTGTGTTCCATTTAAGAATTCAGAACTAATGCTCGGCACATGGCAGCAAATAGTATTGATAGATTTTGATGAAAGACCCCGAAGCAGAAGAATTGCTATTCAGTTCATTGGTGAATGAAATTAGTTAATTATAAGAATGTTCTTCTTTTACTACTGTTTGTTTCCGCAGTTGCTTTAAGAGTTTACGACATTGATGCAAAGAATATGTGGTTTGACGAGATCTATTCATGGAAGATCTCCAATGGAAGCATAGTTAAAATAATTTCTGAATCTGCCGGTGATATCCACCCTCCCCTCTTCTACATAGTGTTAAAAGTGTGGACATTTATTTTCTCCGATAGCGTTGTTTCTATGAGAATGCTGAGTGTCATGCTTTCGATCATCTCGATGTTTGTGCTTTATATTATTACAAAGAAGTTGCTTTCGAATGAAATTCAAAGGCTGCTAGTATTATTGCTGTTTGCACTATCGCCATTGAATATCTTTTACTCACAGGAAGTAAGAATGCTTAATCTCAATCTTCTGTTAACTCTTACTTCTGTATATTTCTTCATCCGATATGTCTCAACACCAAGAGGAATTTTTGGAGCCCTTTATTGCATAGCTGCAACTCTTTCATTATACACATTACTTTGCACTGTTTATTTTGATCGCGCAATTTCTTTATGCGGGCATTATTTATCTTAATGATCGAGACGCCAGGGAAAGATTGCGGCCATTCTTCAAATATCCTGCATTTGCATTTGCTATGTTCATTCCATGGCTTCCAATAATGGTAGGACAGGCAATTAAAGGACAGCCATGGAGAAAGACTCAAAGCGTACAGCAGGTTTCTGTAGAGGTTTTCAACTATTTCAAGGATGTATTTCTAAGTCCTTATTTTACTTACGAAAGCATGACAGTAATGTACTTATCTCATTTGATAAGTATTTTGACAATATTGTTTTTGTTGCTTTGTATAATCAGAATATTCAACGCGGGAAGATTTTTAATCGAACCTGCAGATGTATCAATTCTTTTGTTTTTCATTCCCCTGATTTTCGCAATTGTTGTTTCATTCAGACAGAGCATTGTTTACTCAAGATATCTGAGTATAATTATTCCCTATCTGTTTATTCTCTTGGTATATTTTTCATTTAGGTTTTACAAACAGCGAACAGCGATAGTAATTTCATTGCTTCTTGCATCAATAAGTTTTCTTGGAATCATGATCAATTACGGAAATGATTTTAAGAACAATGACTATCGAAAGATAATCTCATACATCAGTGCAAATAAGTCCGAGAAAGATAAACTGATAGTTGAGCCGCATTTTATGGGCTGGGCTATTGACTATCACAATATGCACAGTTCCTCCCCTATTCCAAAACCCAATATCCTCGGCTGGAACATCCGTATGCAACTGGATTCTTTGTCTAAATCCAAGGAATTTGATAAGCTCTGGTTTGTACTTGATTATAGTTCGATGGATAATTCACAATACGATTATCTTGCAAATAACCTGGCTGCACTTGGTTACGATGAGGTTTCAGAAAAGACATTTTATCTAATCCCCGAGAAAGTGAAGGTTCATTTGTTTGAATCCATTAAACACAAGCCAAACAAGTAGCCAAATTTAAGTTATCACTATGCAGTTCTTTATCTTTTTTTTGTAGTATGAAAAATCTATTTTGCTCAATCCCAAAGTTTAATACTGGTTGACATTTGCATAAGAAATACCTCTCTTCAAAATCAACAAGATCGTTTAACAAATTCCTGATAACTGCATTGTTCTCTGCAGTATTGCTTACTTCATTAGGAATGTATTATCCGTCCGACATTCAAGACGACATAAATAACAAGTTTACAAATGTTGGAAACATAACTCTTACTGTTACAAACTACGGAACTATCGGGAACGGCTTCGTGAATTTTCCAAATCAACCTTCATGTCAGTTTCCAAAGTCATCCGGAATCGAACATCTGTTCGTTGGAGGCATTTGGATCGGGGGTTCGAAGAACGGACAGATAAACGTTTCCACGGCAGCCGTAGATGTATCCAGTGCCAACAGAACGGAAGGCTTTGAATTTACTAATGCAGACGGTTCAACAATTCTCGAAAGATCAACACTTCAGAACTCACCCAACTTCAGGCCGGACGCAATATCTCATCAGGATTTTGTTTGTGAGTTTTTTGATACTAATACTTCAGTCAACGGAACGATAATTCAGAATCATAACCCGCTTGGTGTTAAAGTACTTCTTCAGACCTATTGTTATGATTTCAACTTTGCAAACAACTGGGTGATTCTTAATTACAAGATTGTTAACGTAGGTTACAGAGGTAATACCGACCCGATAGACAGCTTGTTCGTCGGTCTCTGGTCAGATGCTGTTGTGAGAAATACAAATATCACTATTCCGGGAGGAACATCTTTTTACAACAAGGGAGCAGACGGTTACATTGACACGCTTAGAATGGCGTATGAATACGATTACAACGGTGATCCTGGATTTACTAACAGTTACATTGGTTTCAAACTGCTTGGAACAACGCCTAAGCCTCTGAATGAAGAAACAGGAGACAGAACATTCTTCACAATCTGGCAATTCAGAAATAATACTGACCCGGTCTATCTTTCACCTTTAACTGATGAAAAGAAATATGTCAGGCTAAACGGTTATCTTGAAAATGGTCTTCGTATTGATACGAATCAAATCAATCAACTAAGACAAACACCTAATAACAGATCAGTCTTGCTTTCATATGGACCATACAAAAAAGAAGACGGTTCAGTTTATCGTCTAAACTATTCACAAGATACTGTAAATATTGTTTACGGATTAATTTGTGCCAAGAAAAACGGAACAGATCCTGCGACATTTGACACGGATTTTCAAAAACAGAATCTATACACTTCTGCAGGCTGGGCACAGAGCGCTTATGATAATGGTTACAAGTTGCCTTCTCCTCCTAATTTACCGGTTGTAAGATCAGTGATTGAAGACAAGATGGTTACATTATATTGGTCGGCAAATGCAGAGAGTTCCGTAGATCCTATATCAAACATAACCGACTTTGAAGGATACCGCGTTTACAGAACTAATCCCGGTGCAGATCTGACATTAAGTGAAGACCTTACAACACAATTGAAAATTGTCGGTGAATTTGACAGCGCATACAACAACATCAGCAATAATACAGGCTTTAATTATATCAAGCTGGCTTCTCCAAAGTTTTTTGCTGGAGATACCACACCATATGTCTATAGGTTTGAATTTCCGAATCAACTGAATGGTTTTCAGTACATTTACTCGGTAACAGCTTTTGACAAAGGTGATATTACACAAAATCTCGGATCACTTGAGAGCAGTATTCTTGGTAATTCGCAAAGAATAATAGTAGGGACTCCCGCAAACGATGATGTGAATGCAGAAGTTGGAGTCTATCCAAATCCTTATTATGGAAGTGCTGTATGGGACGGTTCCGGAAATAAGAAAGAGCTTCTCCGTAAATTATATTTCTTCAATCTGCCGTCAAAGTGCGAGATCTCCATCTGGACTTTAGCCGGAGATCTTGTGGATCAGTTTGAACACGATGCGGCAACTTACAACGGCAGTGATCTGGAATGGTTTACAACATATTCAGACGGTACACAAAAATTTGCAGGCGGAGAACACGCATGGGATATGATTACAAAAAATGAACAGGCAATTGCATCAGGCTTATACATGTTCACTGTGAAAGATCTCAACAGCGGCGAAGTTAAAAAAGGCAAGTTTGTAGTAGTCAAATGAAAATTAAATCAAAATTCACACATATGAAAAAAACAGGTATTATACCATTAATTGCGATTACAGGTTACATATTGTATTCGCTTAGCTTCAGTATGCTCGGGAACGGGTTCGAATTCCTGACTCTTCAGCAGATACAAACTGTTCCGGCTGATTCTCTTATATTTGGCCGAGATAAATCACCATACAACAATGATTCAGTTGAGTTCATTGCAAGAGTTGTTGCTCCGCCAAGGGTATCTCCTGCAAACGGAGACAACAGAACCATGATGAGAGGAAGCAACAGTTGGACATGCTATGCTCAGGATACTGCAAATGGTCTGTTCGGCGGCATAGTTATTAGGCAAGGTTCCCGCGGTGATCAGACAGGACTTGATTTGCTTGATACAGGGGCATTGATCAGAGTACGTGGAGTTGTACAAGAATTCGGCTCAACTTCGAGCAGTAATTTTGCGAACACACTGACACAGCTTGCACTCGATACAGCAGATGGATATACAATTTCAATTTTGGGAAGCTCGCCTAAGAGACCTGCACCTAAGCAAGTAACAATTCCGGAATTTTCAAACGGTGACTATCCTAACGGCGGAACAATAAATTATGTTGACGGCGAAAAGTATGAAGGCATGTATGTTGAATTCAGAAACGTAACAGTCGCTGCAGGCGTTGGAAACCGACAGCCGTGGAGCATAGTTGACGAATTCGGCAACAAGCTTTACTTCCGTGACTTCTCAAATTTCTTCTCAACATCTCCATCAGGTGATACTTTGAGACCTTGGACACATCCTTCTATTGGAACATTTGTCAACTACATCAGAGGAGTAATTATTTCGGCAAACAATGAAGGTGTGTTCGGTACACAATTGCCTTATTCCATTATTCCGATATATCCTAACGACTTAAGTCTAGGAAATCCTCCTCCGCAACTTTCTGCGCCGTCAAGAAGTCCGGGTGTTCCAACTCCTACAGACAGTGTGCAGGTAAATGTAACTGCAACAGACCCCGGCTTGTCGCTTCTGAGTCTTAACAATGTAAAATTATTCTGGAGGAACAACGGAGGTTCATTTTCAAACAAAGACATGTCGCTGGTTACAGGAAATATTTTTTCTGCCAAATTGCCTCCGGCTTCTTTGGGGACAATGGTTGAATATTTTGTTAGAGCAGAAGACAATCTCGGTGCAATCAAACTCCTGCCTTCGGATACTCTGAGGTCAAAACTTTTCTATATTGTAAGACAAAACGATTCAATGACCGTTCAGGATATTCAATACTGTCCAAACAACGGAGGAAGATCGGCATACGAAGGTTATGATGTTAGAGGAGTTGAAGGAATAGTAACGGCAGACACATCTGACATCCCCGGCATTTCATTCACAAGCAGTGGCGGTACACAAAATTCTCCGAGAAGAGTTTACATTCAAAACGGAACGGGACCGTTCAGTGGAATCTGGCTTTATGGAAATCCAACAGACGCACTTAGAAAAGGTGACAGAGTTCGTGTGAAGGGATTTGTAGAAGAGGATTTCAGCTGTACAAGACTTACAGTAAATGTTGCATCAAATATAACTGTGCTTTCACAAGGTAATCCAGTTCCTTCAGCGCAAATTCTTACAACAGCTCAGCTTGCCAATAACAGACTTGACGGTGATACTGCCATCGAGAAATGGGAAAGCGTTTATTGCAGATTCAACACACCGATAACAATTAACTGCATCAATGCAGGTCTTGGTATTGCATGTACTTCTTCCCAACCACTGCAGGATTCTGCTTTCAGAAGAAATTACGGCGAGATACTTGTGTCTGATCAATCCGGCACAGATGCAAGGATAGATCTACAGGACGGAAATCATTCCTTTACAAACAACTGGGACAACAACGGCAATCTGCCAGGACTAACATTGCTCACGAAGAACGACATCGTATCTTACACCGAAGGAATCTTGTACTATGCATTCGGAAATTACAAACTCGTTCCGAGAAAGAACCCTGATTTTGGAACAGTAACACCGGTTGGAATTACAAACATATCGGAAATTGCCGAGACATATCAATTGCAACAGAACTATCCGAATCCTTTCAATCCGTCAACAACGATCAAGTTCAGTTTGCCTGTAGCAGGTTTTGTTTCGCTGAAAATTTTTGACATAGCCGGAAGGCAAGTGAATTCACTGGTTAATGGCTTTATGACCGGTGGCACTTATTCCACAAGATTCGATTCATACGGACTTGCAAGCGGTACATATTTCTATTCTCTTATTGTGAATGATTCAAAGGGTGGAAGATTTGTTGAGACCAAGAAAATGGTTCTGATAAAATAACTAAAGCTGATTTACAAGAATAAAGATGTCTGACATCAGAAGAAAATTTAATTCAATTAAGATTGCGATCGGCAGAACCGTATGGATACTTCCAGTTCTGCTGATCCTTTCTTTTTTATTTTCTTGTGAAGATCCAACATCTGGGAAAATCGAGAACCTTGCGCCGCAGACTTACTTGTCAATTTTTCCCGACAGTACTATTGCACCAGGCTCTACATTAATTACAATCAGATGGTGGGGAGATGATCCTGACGGATTCATTACCGGCTACAGGGTTTCTTTCGATTCAGTAAATTGGGGTTATATTACAGATAACGACAGCACTTTTGCTCTCAGCATAAACGGGAGCGACAGTACTTTCAGGTTCTTTGTTTCTGCTGTTGATGATCAGGGATTGATTGATCCGACACCGGCAACTAATCTGTATCCGGTTGTAAACTCTGCACCCGCGGTGACCTTTGAAGCAGGTACGGAACTTCCCGATACATCATTCACAATTGCGTCTTTTAAATGGATAGGTTCCGACCCTGACGGTGAGGAGAACATTGCTTCCTACTTGTGGTCGTTGAATGATACGATCAACTTCCGGCGTGTTCCTGCAAGCATAACTTTGCTTACACTGAACTCCGACAGCGGAATAATTGCAAACGCAAATAACGTATTTTATCTTCGCGCGGTTGATGAAGCCGGAGCGCTTAGTCCGATTTTACGCATGCCTGACACGAGCAGAACCTGGTATGTAAAGGCTGTAACTTCAAAGATACTGATGGTAAGGGACATCCCTTCGGCAAATCTTACCACAGCAACTCAGTACTTCGCAAACGCATTAGACACTATAAGTTACGACATGATAGACATCAAATCCTTTTCAGTTCAGGATTTCAGGGGGTTGGTGTTTCAGGACAGGGTTCACTAATAAATTTTGCGCCGGTTGACAGTGTAACAAGTTGCACTATTCCATTTATAAACATTACCGATTCGAATCTGACACAAGTTGATAACTCTTATCCTGTTATTGGTTCAAGTTCATTGATAACTGCTGTTAAAGGCGTGTACACTCAGGCTCAGGTGATCTACACATTTTTCAACGGACAAGGCTGCACAACTTCTCCAATAGTTGTTTGCTTCAAAGATGCACCCATTAATCCGAGAATTGTATATATGACATTACCTGTGTATTTTTTGAACAGGGATCCCAATGCATCAAAAGTTTTGTTCAGAAGAATTTTCATTGGAGAATTTGGAATTAACTGATATATGAAGAACATAATCTGTTATATCTCACATTTCAGAAAACTCTACAGCGCAATGCTGTTCATCTTAATGATGTTCTGCATTTCCGATCTTCATGCTCAGGCAAACCTTGGTTCCATTTATGGTAAAGTTACTGATTCATCCGGAATTCCTCTTGACGGTGTTACCATCAAACTTAAGGGGACATATCTCGGAGCGGTTACAGAATATGAAGGAACTTACAAGATAAATGAAGTTTCTCCGGGAAGTTATACAATGCAGGTTACGGCTGAAGGATTTAAAACTACTGAATATACTGATATCAACATAGTGTATGATGAAAAGAAGGAATTCAACATTGTACTGAAATCAACTTCCTTCACTGTAGATCAAGAGATTGAAGTTGTAGGCGAAAGGCCGCTTATGGACATAGAGCAGACAAGCAGTTCGCATTTTATTTCAAGTGATGACATAGATAAATCAATCGTTTCAAACGTAACGGATGTTGTCTCACAGCAAGCGGGTGTTGTTAAGCAGGATAATGAAATTCATATCAGAGGCGGAAGAAATTATGAGAACTCTTACCTTGTGGACGGAGTAAATGTACAGGATCCGCTTTCGGGCACTGGCTACGGTCTGCAATTGTCGGCAAATTCACTTGAGGAAGTGGAAGTCATTACCGGCGGATACAATGCGGAGTTTGGACAGGCAACAAGCGGTGTGGTAAATGTCAGAACAAAAGAAGGAAAGTACAATCAGGCGAATTTCTTTTTGTCATATCAAAGAGATAATTTTGGCAACAATAAAAATTCCGGAAGCAGTTTCAATACTGATGTTCTTGAAATGAATCTCAGCGGTCCCGAGCCAATCACAAAGTATCTGCTTCGTTCACTTGGAATTAAAACTCCGGGAGAGATAACTTTGTTTGCCAGTTTCTTTATGGGTCTTTCAGACGGCTTCTATGCCAATCAAGGCGGAGCCAAAGCAAGTCAGGTTTATTCATCTACATTTGGCGGAACGAGGTTTGCCCCAAGGCAGGACAACAGTTGGTACTGGCTGGGAAAAGCTACCTACAGAATGACTCCTGCAATGAAACTCGGTTATTCATTTAACCAATCGGTTTCAATTAACCAGAATTCAAGTTCGCTTCAATCAAATCTTGAATATGTTCAGCCGAATCCGGGCTATCAATACGACTTTCAGAAGATTCTCGACAACGCCAATACTTACACTCAGAACAGTTTATTTCATACAATCAACTGGTCGCATTCATTGGGGCCAAAGACATTTTATGATATTAAGATCAATAAGTTCTTTACAACTCTTCGTGTTGATGCGAATGGAACAAATTGGGATCAATATTCTGAGCCGCTGGATATTACAAAACCGCCTTTTCAATATTACTATATAGACAGCACAAGAACGGGCCTCATACCCGGTGACGGTTTCTATGATGTTGGAAATCAGTTTACATGGCATGATCACTTCGTCGATGAGATTTCCGCAAAGGCTGACTTCACTTATAATGTTAGTACAAAGAACAGAATAAAAGCTGGAGTCGAAGCAAGTTTTCAAGAGATGCAGTTGATAGATATTTATCAGCCGTGGATAAAACCATTGGGACTCAACAATGATATCTATTTGGTCTATCCGGCTTTCGGAGATTTCTATGCTCAGCAGAGTCTCACTTTCAAAGGCATGATTCTAAATTACGGCTTAAGACTTGATTACTGGTTCCCTGGTAAGTATGTGGATGATGCCGTAAATGATACTTCAGTGGCAACTATACCTGATCAGACAAGAAGCGCGTATGAAGATGACACTTACAATATTTTTGGTCGTAGAGCAAAGCTCTCTCTTTCACCAAGAGTAGGTATTTCACATCCAATTACAAATAACCAGACACTCTTCTTTTCTTATGGACATTTTTCCAAGAGGCCGAAGCCTCAGTTTGTATATGCAAAGCTTGATCCTCAAAGCGCAAAATCAACATTTCAGAAATTTGGCAATCCAAATCTCAATCCCGAAACTACCGTCGCTTACGAACTCGGTATAAGAAATCAGTTTACAAACGATGATGTGTTCACAGTTACTGCATACTACAAGAACATCTATGACTATGTAACAACAAGATCAATCTTGTTAAACAGCGGAAGGTTTATCGGTAAATCGTTTATAACATATTTCAATCAGGATTATGCGAGATTGAGAGGAGTGGAAGTTGAATACAGAAAGCGTATCGGTTCTTGGTTCAATGGCAAATTCAACTTCACATATTCAGTAGCTACCGGAAAAAGCTCCAGCGCAGATCAGGGATTTCTCGTTGCAGCACGGAACGCGCAGGAAACTATCACAGAATATTTTCTTTCATGGGACAAACCTCTGCAGGCAAGTGCAAATCTCTATTTCAATATTGAGAAAGGCAAAGGCATTTTTGGATTTGGAAGAAACATTCTCGATGATATAAGCATTAAATCCAGACTATTCTTTCAATCAGGAAAGAGATATACGGAACAGTTAAGAGTCGGCACTCTGGAAAACGGTCGCCCGGAATATGAAGCAGACATTGATAATGTAAATGGAGAAGTCGGAGAAAGCTGGTTCTGGGTCGATCTTGATTTTGACAAGTATTTTTATTTCAGCAATCTCCAGTTTATTGTCAGTGTCAGCATCACCAATTTATTTGATACAAAGAACTCAACCATAATAAATCCTGTGACAGGAAAAGCTTACGAGTATGGTGATCCTACACCTAACTTTTACAACGATCCGCTGTATCCCGATCTCCAGGCTCCTATCAACCCATATCCATACGATCCTGCAAGATATTTAACACCAAGACAAATCAAGTTCGGAGTATCTCTTAAGTTTTGATGAAGACAGAAAAAATATTATCTGAAAAGTTGAGATCATCTGTTTTCCTTATAATGATGATTGCCCTATTTTCAATTCTCCCCGGTAAGTCATTTGCTCAGCTCTTTCCAAATCTCGGTGGTCAGAGAACGGGAACCGCGGCTTTGCAATTTCTGAAAATCGGAACAAGCGCCAGAGCAACAGGCATGGGTGAATCTTTTGTCGCGGTTTCGGATGACATCTCATCACTCTATTGGAATCCTGCGGGCTTGGTTCAATTCAAAGATAACGGGTTGACTTTTTCTTACACGCAGTGGTTTGTTGACACAAAACTCGGAAACTTTGGCGGGGTCTATCACTTCGGCGGAAATAATGCTATCGGTTTGAATATCACCTCACTTCAAACTGAGGACATGAAGGTCACAACAGAGTTTCAGCCCGGAGGCACCGGAGACTATTTCAGATTTTCTGATCTTTCTATCGGACTGTCTTATGCAAGAATGATGACTGAACAATTCTCCTTCGGAGCAACAATTAAAGATGTTGAGGATGAACTAGGCGCCATCAAAATGCGGGGAGTTTTAGGAGACCTTGCCACCTACTACAAGACAGGTCTTGGGACATCCAGATTTGCAATTGTAATTTCTAATTTCGGGGGACAAGTAACTCCAACCGGTGAAGTCACTTTGGTGAGTGGAAGGGTTACAAATGAGTTTCAGCGTTTTCCTCCTCCAACATCATTCCAGTTGGGATTTGCGATTGAGCCCTATATGAATAAGGAAAACCGTTTGACAACATCTGTTCAGCTTAACAGCCCGAGTGATAATGCAGAGAATCTTGCTTTTGGAGTCGAGTATGCATGTAAGAGTTTCTTGATGTTCAGAGCCGGTTACAAAGTAAATGTTGATGCGGAAAATTTTTCAGCAGGCATTGGACTAAAGTTTCCTATTTCATTTGCTAATGCTGATTTCGATTATTCCATTGCAAATTACAGTGAACTTGGAATAGCTCAAAGATTTTCACTGAATATCTTATTTCCAACAAAGTGAACAAAATTAAAGAATGAAAAAGAGTTGCGTAACAATATTTCTTTTGCTCTTCGGACTAATATTCAACTCTTGCGGTGACAAGACTGACTTGTCACAGTTTCCAATAAACGGCGGCTCAGATCCGAATATTGGTGATGTGGTTTATGTTCAACAATCTCCGACATGGAATCAGTTTAACGGCCCGGCTGCAGTTTACCTTGGTAAAGAACCGCTTGTATATGTTGCTGATACAAAGAACAACAGAGTAGTACAACTAGATCTTTCAGGAAGTGAAATTGGTAGTATATCAGTAATGAACCCTGTTGGAATAGCACAGGATTATAATTTTGATCTTCTGATAATAGCCGATAGTTTGGCCGGCAGTGATACGATTAATGTATTGTACAGATTGAACCTGGTAGAGACCGGTGGATTTATTACCAACGCAACGCTCAGGCCATTTCTCACGAGTGATTATCCAACACCCACCACCAGCCGCAGAAGAAGGTTTACAGGCGTATCAGTTTTTCCTGACAATAAGCTGATCGTTACAAGAAAAGGACCCGAAAATACAAGTGTAATTGATGCTGATAATGCACTTTTAAAAGTCTCCGGGCGAAGCTCAGTTTCAAATGTGACTGTACTAAGCGGTTTCCAACCACTTGGCAACGGAATCTATTCAATAGAAAAGACATCCGGTGTAACTGCTTTTGAAAATAATCAGACCGATTTTATTCTGATTAGAAATACTACTGATTTTGGATTTAAAGTTGAATGGTTTGTGTTTGATAACGTGAAAGGAACTTATGATCCTAAATTCATACCGGGTGAAGATGCCGACATAATAAATGTTCAGCTTGGAACACCTGCCGGAATTACTTTGGATGCAAATAATAATATTTTTGTTGTTGATAATACAAGAGATTCATTGTACAAATTTAGTGCAACCGGTGAGTTAAGAAGCGAGTCATTCGGCGGAAACGGATCAGGTGAGAATCAGCTGAACGGTCCTAAAGGCGTTTCATTCTTCAACAGAGTTTTGTACATCGCAGACACAGACAACAACAGGATAGTAAGATACAAATTATCAACTGACCTAAACTAATTGTCCGCAAAGAAGTCCAAATCAGATAACCGCAAGCAACCCTCACAGCAACCGAAAGAAGCGAACCCGATGATCGAATATGGATTGTTAATCCTTTTCGGAATCTTTCTTGTCCTATTCACAACGTTTAAGATCACAGGGGATGATGACGTATTCTGGCATCTCGCTACCGGAAGATACATTGTGGAAACAGGCCATGTGCCGTCAGTTGACATTTTCGGATTTGTAACACAGGGACAGCAATGGATGCCATTTGAATGGGGTTGGGATGTACTTACTTACGCTCTCTACAACATTGGAGGGTACACTGCATTGTCTATACTTCGGACTGTGATCTTTGTTCTGATCTTTTGGATTCTTTATGTGATTCTGAAGAAATTCAAAGTGAGTACGTTTCTCACAGTTTTGTTTTTTATCATTCTGGCTTTCGGGATAATGGACCGGCTCACTCCCCGTCCGCACGTAATTTCCACGCTTTTCTTTGCCGTGTTGTTGTATATATTTTTTGATTTTAGATATTTCAGAAGAGGAACCGGTAAACAAATTTACTTCTTGCCGCTTGTCTTTCTAATTTGGGCTAACATGCACATGGGAATCCTTGCAGGAATCTTTCTTTTTGGCATTTATATCCTTTCTGAAATATTTATTTACTTCGGAAAGAGTAATCAGGGGGTTTCTCCCCTAAGCAAGAAACAATTGCAAATGCTAACAGCTCTTTTTGGCATGTCAGTTTTAGCGGCTCTTGTAAATCCAAATTTCTTTCAGACTTACGTTTATGCTTATGATCATACTAAAATGAAATTGCTTGAGACCATAAACGAGTGGAGATCTCCATTTGATCCGGTTTACGGCGGGGGCTTTGTAACAAATATATACAAGTTCTTCCTCTTCGGCGGATTGATAATTCTCTATTACTCAATGAGGAAGAAGGACTACTTCCCTGCTTTGGTTTACATTGGTTTTGCAATCTATTCTGTAAGGGCTGTAAGGTTTACTGTAGATTACATCGTGATAATTTTTGTTTTCTTTGTCATAGCATTAGATTTTATCCTTGCAGAATTCTCTAAGGAAAAAATAAATTCAATTTTCCGAAGCAGCCCTTTGCCAAGCATAATTGTTATGGTAATGCTTGCATACCTGATCTTCAACATCCCAAATAACAAACTCTATCTTGAACAGCTTCAATATTACAGAGTCTCAGGATTCGGAATAAATTCAGACTTTATACCAGTCCAGATGTTTGACTTTATGAGAGAGCACAAGATCCCCCAGACGGGCCAAAGACCGCTCAATCACTTTGGAAGCGGAGGCTACCTTGTTTGGAATTTTCCGGAAAGCAAGAACTTCATTGACAGCCGTAACCTTAATGATGATATCTTCGGCGAGTACAACACATTGATTGCAAAGCGCCCTGGCTTTGAAAACAAGTTGAAGCAATACGATTTTGATTATGCAATTTATCTTGCACCTGATCTTGTAAGAGCGCCTGCTGAAATGGAGCAGACAATCATCTCGTATTTCAGCAAAAAACAGGATGAATGGAAGCTTGTCTTTTGGGATGATAAGTCCTTTTTATTCTTGAAAAACTTGCCTAAGTTTAAAGAGATAATAGATAAGTACGAATACAAATATGTGACGCCTTACAACTTCGGCTATCAGAAACAATCAATTGAAAATGGCATGAAGAATGATCCCGCAAGAGTGAAATCAGAAATTGACAGGAAACTTTCAACAGAACCAAACGGAGTAATCATCAACACAATTCAAAATTCTCTCACATCAAAACTTAATCGATAGTTAAATGAATAAATTGATCGCGCTTTTTTTCTTTCTCATAATGTTTGCCAATGTAAATGCACAGGTTGTTCCGATTATTTCGATAACAAACAACAACTCGAGCGGTTTGCCTATAGACACGGGACAATTTAAGACTGTTACAGGTATTGTAACAGTAGCTAACGAGTTCGGCGGCCCTGCTTATATTCAAGACAGCCAGGCAGGAATAGCTGTTTTTTACAACGACTTTTCTGCAGCCGTTGAGATTGGAGACAGCGTAATTGTTACCGCAAAACTTTCTCAGTTCAATGGACTTACTGAGCTTGTGTATTCCACATTTGGAGGCACGCCATCATTTACTATCATTGATTCGAATAAGTCTTACAGCGCAATCATTATTACTCTCCAGCAACTGAACTCACAGGCATGGAACGGACATGAGGAATTCGAGGGAAGATTGGTCAGGTTTAATGGACTGTCAATTACTACAACCGGAAACTTTCAGGCAAATACAAATTACTCTGTTACCGATGCATCGGGAACAGGACAATTGAGAATCGACAACAACACAAATCTGGTCGGTACACTTATTCCCACGGGAAGTTTTGATTGCATAGCAGCTGCGGCACAGTTTGATAATTCACCTCCATACAGCACAGGCTATCAGTTCCTTCCGAGATTTACCGCTGATATTATTCAGGGAGGCGGACCGGTTATTCTAACTTCACCTGCAGAGACTAACATTACTTCAAGTTCAGTCACCCTCACTTGGTCAACTCAGGCACCCGGAGATACAAAACTAAAATTTTTCAGATCTGATTCACTGGGACAACCGGTTGTATTTTCAGACTCGGTTTATGATGCAACTCAATCCACATCTCATACGGTAAATTTAAACAATCTTCAGCCGGGTAAGATTTATTATGCATTAGCTTACTCGACAAATGGCAACGGTACAAGTGTTAGTACTCCAAAATATTTTTCAACTTCATCGCATGCATCATCAACAGGACGATATGAGATCTATTTCAACAAGTCAGTTGATAATTCTTACGCTTTGCCAAATAATAATGCCGTTGGTGATGTAGATCTAAAAGTGCGTTTGGGACAAAGAATCGATTCTGCCACAAAGTCGATTGACATTGCTATGTATTCATTCAACGAAGTAACGCAATTAAAAGATAAGATTATAAATGCACTGATTAGAGGTGTGAAAGTCAGAATGGTGTACGATCACAGAGACGGACAAATTCAATCTCTTGTTCAGGATCTGATCAATGCCGGTGTTAGAGTTCAGCAAAGACCTACCGGTTCTAACATTATGCACAACAAGTTTTTCATTTTTGATGCAAGGGATAATTCTTCGTTTTCGGATGACTGGGTCTGGACAGGCTCTGCAAATATTACCAATGATCAGTTCTACAGTGATGCACAGAATGTTATATTCATTCAGGATCAAGCTCTTTGCAATACATACACAAGAGAGTTTGAGGAAATGTGGGGTTCTCATAACGAGATAAATAATCCTTCTAATGCCAAGTTTGGTGCAGCTAAGGCCGACAATACTCCTCATTTGTTCTTCATTAACGGAAAGAGAATTGAGTGTTATTTCTCCCCTTCTGAAAATGTTTCGACTGTGATTGAGAATATTATAGGAACACAGACAAATAAGTCAATAAGCTTCTGCGCATTTGCATTCACAAGATTTCAGATTGCAAACCGAATGAAGACTCAATTTTTGCCGCCAGACAAAATGGTTAGAGGAGTCTTTGATGACGGAAACGGAACCGATCCATCTAGTGTCTATCCTGAAATGAAAGGTATTGGGGGAAGTATTCCATGGAATCCTCCGGCTCCTGTCTATCTTGACGGACAAAGCGGAACCTTGCACAGCAAGTACATTCTGATCGATGCGGACATGCCTTCAAGCAATCCTATTGTTCAGACAGGATCGTACAATTACTCAAATGCGGCAACTACCGGAAATGATGAGAACGTTTTGTTGATCTATGATTCGCTGGTTGCAAATCAATATTTTCAGGAATTTGCCAAGAGATTTTCACTTGCAGGCGGCACAATTTCTATTGAAAGAATCTCTTCCGAAATTCCTGATAACTTTATACTGGGGCAGAATTATCCGAATCCATTCAACCCAACAACAACAATAACTTTCTCTTTGCCAAAAGCTTCGGACGTAAGTCTTACAATTTTTAACTCACTGGGGCAGAGAGTAGAAACATTGGCGAGCAGTTATTACTCCGCAGGAACTTACAAAGTGACTTTCAATGCAACAAATCTGTCAAGCGGCGTATACTATTACAGGCTTGTAAGCAATGATATTCAGATGACAAAGTCCATGGTTATCCTGAAATAATTGACGTAAAAAGTTGAGGAGGAAACAATTATGTTGTAAACCGTGTTGAATCGGTTACGCAATGAACCCAAAAAACATAATGTCTATGCCAAAGTCCGGGATCCTCCGTCGAATCTTGACCATAATAGTTCTCTTGATTATTACATCAGGTGTAGCTTATTCACAATTTGGTCAAAATAAAGTCCAATACAAGAAATTCAATTGGCAGTTCATACAAACTAAACATTTCGACATATACTTCCATCAGGGTGGTGATTACTTGGCACAGTTTGCCGCCCATGAAGCCGAAGAAGCTCTCTCCAAGCTTACAGAAAATATCGATTACGAAATTACAAATCGGGTTCCTCTCATCATTTTCAATTCACACAACGAGTTTCAACAGAATAATGTCATTGATGAATTCCTTCCGGAAGGCGTAGGCGGTGTTACGGAACTGTTCAAAAATAGAGTAGTCATTCCTTTTGAAGGAGAGTATGAAAAATTCAGACATGTAATTCATCACGAATTGCTACATGCATTCATGAATGATATGTACTATGGCGGCTCGATTCAAAACATAATTTCACGAAACATTTCACTAACGTTCCCGCTTTGGTTCAGTGAAGGTATGGCAGAAGTTCAGAGCAGATTCGGACTTGATAAGCAGACTGACATGTTCATGAGAGATGCCACGATTCATAATTATGTTCCACCGTTAGATTACATGGGTGGATATTTTGCATACCGCGGAGGACAGAGTTTTTTTGCTTACCTTGCTGACACTTATGGCGAGGAAAAACTCGGAATTTTGATGAACAATGTCAAAACATTTGGTGATGTTGAACAAGGATTCAGAGAAACCTACAAAGTTGGACTAGAAGAACTTGATGAAAAGTGGCAAAGATATTTGAAGAGGATATATTGGCCCGATCTCAAGATCCGAGAAGATGTTAGAGATTTTGCCAAGCAATTGACAAATCACGAAAAGGACGGAGGTAATTATAATATTGCTCCGACAATTTCTCCGGATGGTGAAAGATTTGCTTTCATATCAAACAAAGATGATATGTTCGATATATTTATTGCCAAGACCAGAAACGGTGAGATAATAAAGAAAGTTATTGAAGGAAACATTTCATCTGATTTTGAAGAGCTACATATTTTGACCCCTGGGCTAGCGTGGTCAAAAGACGGCAGAAAGCTTGCATTGAGTGCAAAATCTGGCGGCAAGGATGTCATTTATATAGTTGATATTTATGAAGAGGATTGGTCAGAACTGCCCCTCAGATTTGAGGCAATAAATTTCATGAGTTGGAATCCGCAAGGAAATATTATAGCATTTATCGGAACGAAAGCGGACAGATCAGATTTATATATATACGATCTTGGGTTAAAGAAACTTACTCCAATGACCAATGATGTTTTTCAGACCAGAATCCTACATGGTCGCTAGATGGAAAAACAGTCTTCTTCACTTCTGACAGAGGAGATTACATTCAACCTAATAAGATACCGGCTGATTTTAAGATTTGGGAATATGACTACTCTGGAAGTGACTATTATGGCATCGACATTAATTCCCGGGAAATGACTAGGTATAGCAATTCAAAAGATTCCAAAGAAGGATACGTCCAGATTTCTGCTGATGGAAAGAAGATTCTTTATGTCTCTGACCTTAATGGAATTAGCAACATTTATTTGAGAGAGAGGGATTCAACAGGAAAAGTAACTGATAGACCTATTACAAATTCCATGAATCCGATAGATCAAATATCTATGTCGCGAGACGGCAAGAAACTGTTGTTTGTATCTCTCAACAAAGGCGGTTACGATATTTTCTCTATTGATAATCCGTTTGAGCGAAAGGTCGATATGGAAAGGCTGACACCTACAGAATATGTAATGGATATGAAGGATTATGCCTTGAAGTTTGGAAGAGAATTTGACAGCACAACTTTTACTAGTCAATCTACAGGGTTACAGGATTCTAAGTTTTTGAAAGACTCTACGCTATCTGCAAACACTGATCAAATCGAACAGGATTCTGTTACGGGTGATTTTGTAGTTAGTGATGCTGTCAAATCTGAAGAAGAGCGTGAGAATGAAAACGCAAAGTTTTATGGCGAGGATGTGAAAGTTGATTTGGGACAAACTACAGTAAAGCCACCGGACAATCTTTCGGCGCCAAAAAGTTTGGAAAATCCGAATTTCTCTTTTCTTGATAATGTTAATCCGGATGGATCATTTAAGATTAAGAAATATAAAGTAAAGTTCACACCAGATTTAGTTTACGGTAATGCAGCTTATACCTCGTTCTACGGATTTCAAGGATTAGCTCAGATTGCATTAAGCGACCTTCTGGGAGATCATCGAATTGTAATTCAAACTTCAATGGTAATTGATTTAAAGAACAGTGATTATGCGGTTGGATATTATTATTTGCCAAAACGCACAGACTTCGGATTGTATCTATTCCACACAGCGAGATTTGTAAGCTATGGTGTGACTCCTTTTAATAGTTTCTTATACAGATATCGTACTATTGGAGGTACTCTTTCGGCTTCATACCCAATATCAAGATTCAAGCGCATTGATGCTCAATTGACCGGAGAATACATAACACAAGAGAATCTGGATTATACACTAGAACCTGCTGAGAGTAAGACACTTTTCATCCCGTCCTTTAGTCTGATACATGATAACACAGTTTATGGATATACTTCACCAGTTAGTGGGACGAGATATAACTTCACTCTGATGGCATCGCCAAAGCTCGGACAGGATGGAATTGGTTTTGGTTCACTACTTGGAGACTTAAGAACCTACCTGAAGCTGGGAGACGGATATACATTCGTCACGCGAGTAACCGGAGGCGCTAGTTTCGGTCCTAATCCTCAGAGATTCTTTATTGGTGGAATGGCAAACTGGATTAATTATGATTATGAAAATACTACAATTCCAATTGAAGACATACAGGATTTTGCATTCTCTTCGCCGGGGTTACCACTTAGAGGATTCAACTATGACAGGTTATCAGGCTCCAAGTATGCCATCCTTAATGCCGAACTAAGGTTCCCTCTTCTCAGATACTTAGTATTTGGTGCATTGCCTTTAGGATTTGCAAATGTGGAAGGTGTAGCTTTCGTTGATGCAGGAACAGCTTGGTCTGACAACCTAGAGCTTACCAAGAAACTACCTGACGGCCGTGAAGTTACGAAAGATCTGCTGCTGGGAACCGGCTTGGGTGCAAGAATAAATCTGCTTGGTTTTCCATTTATGTTTGATGTTGCCTGGAGTTACAATATGCAGAAGTTTTCAGCTCCCAAATACTACATCTCGCTTGGTTATAACTTCTAAACTTGATTCATTAAACAAAAAAGCCCGGACTCATGAGCCCGGGCTTTTTTTCTATTAATATTTTGTTGTTCTTATTCCTGAACCTTTGACTCTTCTTGTACGGCATCTTCGGTTACTACTTCCGGAGCCTTTTCAAGTTCATCAATACTGACCACAAACACTTTCAACGGTGCAATTACTGAGTGCTGGAGCTTTATATCAATAATGTGCTCACCTAAAGTCTTAATTGCCTCTTTAATGACTATCTTCTTCCTGTCAACAGCTTCAAGCCCTGCTGCAAGCATAGCATCGTGAATCATCTGAGAAGTTACTGAACCGAATATTCTTCCTTCTTCACCGGACTTTACGGCAATCCTTATATTGGCTGAAGTTATTTTATCAGCAACAGACCTTGATTCTTCCATCTGCTTTTCGATTTTTCTCCTTCTCTGCTTACGAATTTCATCGTATATCTTTAGATTGGACTCAGTTGCCTGAACTGCTACTCCATTAGGAATCAGGAAATTCCTGGCATATCCATTCTTCACATCTACAATTTGTCCTTCATCACCGAGAAGTTCGTGATCCTTCTTTAGTATTACTTTCATTATCTGTTATTGTTATTGAAAATTGACAAGGGTGGAATATTGTACACCACCCCTAAGTTCTTGAATTTACTAATTTCTTATTTGTTTTCGCTTCCTTTGAGGAGATCTGAGTCCTCAGGTGAAAGTAAAGAATCAAATGAATCATCTGTGAATGAAGAAACATCATCTTCTTTTTCAATGCCAACGCCGGCCCCTTTTTTATTAAGGAACTGAATTCTTCTTGCTTTGATCTCAACTATAGTTCTGTTGGCTCCGTCTTCAGTTTTAAAGGTCCTGCTCTGAAGTTCACCATCAACAAGTACGGCGTGCCCCTTTCTCAATCTGTCTCTGCAACTGTCAGCAAGTCTGTTCCAGGCAACTATGCCAACATAACAAACGTCTTCCTTCCAATCTTCATTCTTGTCCTTGAATCTTCTGTTGCTCGCGATGGAAAAATTCACGACAGGTGTTCCTGATGTTGTTTGCCTGAATATCGGATCTTTTGTCAGATTTCCGGCAATTATTACTGAGTTCAATTCGGGCATCTTAAAGTCAGCCATGATTCTCCTCCTATAATGAGTTCTTTATTAGTTATTTACTTTCAACAGTTTCCGTTTCAAGATCTTTAGCTTTTTCTGCCTCTTCATTTGCTAGAGTCAGCTGTAACTCTGCCTGTCTTGCTGCTTCCACCAATGCTCTATTCTTGAAGTGCTCCTCTTTTTCCTGTTTCGTCTTTTGAGATACATGAATAGACAAATACCTCAATACGTTTTCATCAAGCTGGTATGCTCTTTCAAGTTTGGTGATTAATCCTGCAGAAACCAAAATTTCAAAACAAACATAAAATCCGTTTTGCTTTTTCTTAATCGCATATGCCATTCTTCTTCTTCCGATCTTATTGATCTGAACAACTTCTATTTCGTTCTTCGTGAAGAATACTTCATACTTCGATATGATTTCTGCTATGGCATTATCATCTAAATTTCCGTCGATGATAATGTATGATTCGTAGAATTTCTTGGACAAGATTTTTCTCTTAATTTAAAGTTACAAATATAGTCTTCTGCCTCATCTATTTCAACCTAATTAAAAGTTGAAAATTAACACACCATGAGAAACTTTTGTGCGGGAGGCGGGACTTGAACCCGCATGCCTTGTGAGCGCCACCCCCTCAAGATGGTGTGTCTGCCAGTTCCACCACTCCCGCAAAATTGTCTGCAAATTTACTGTTATTTCAAACGAAATTCAATTCTCTAAGCGGAAACCTGTTCGAAAAAAAAGCTGTATGAGTTATTTGTGTTTAGTAATTTAAATATTTGCTGCACTAAAATCATTCCGCTATATAATATCCTCTATGTTTTAAGCATTAGCGTAGCTTTTTTGATTATCCTGTAAGTAAAGAATACTGCTATTCCTAATGCAATTAGTGCAAGTATTGGCAGGAATATTGCCAGGATTGATATGACAGATGAAGCAACAGATTCTATTGTAGACACAATCGGATTGCCAATTCCTGTTGTAAATACTGAAGACAGTGCCCTGGCTTTTATCGTAAGTACTTGAGTATTTAAAGCTGCACCACCTCCGAGAACTATTGCTAAAGTCCATTTAAGAAGCGGATCAAGATCAACAATCACAGAGCTCGAAAGTAGTGCACCGGCAACTAGTGACGCAGGTAGTGAAATAAGATCAAGCATATTATCAATCCAGGGGATATAGTAACCGCCAATCTCAGCTGCTGTCGCAACTCCAAATGAAATCATTGCAGGAACAGTCCCGATCCAGGATGAGCCCTCGCCAAGATTTATCCAACCGGCGTAAGAGCAAATACTTAGAACAAGAAACGGGATAAAGACTCTGAATCCTGCAGCCGCACTCAGACTTATTCCAATAATGATGCTTAAGAATATTTCCATAAACAATTTTTGCAAAGTTATCAAATTACATTTCAACTTGAAATAATAAATAATGGAATTTCAATGCCTTGATTAAAGTTATTCTAAATTATATTTTGCAAATGAATTGCAAATAATAATATGAGCTCAAACAGTCATAAGCTTGCTTTAACTCTTGATTCAATCGGACTAACTGCATCCGTAGTTTGCGCAATTCATTGCGCTTTATTACCCCTCTTCTTGTTAGCACTTACATTTTATGGACTAAAGTTTGTAGTTGGCCCGTTGCTTGAGTATTCGCTGATTGCTGTAAGCGTTATTATCGGCTTGTTCACATTCACCCATGGATATAAGAATCATCATAAGAGTCTGATTCCGATGGTAATTTTCCTGACCGGTCTTGGTATAATATTTTCCTCTCACTCATTGTTTCACGAAAGTGCACATGGTGCTGGCTTCAGCCCGGAATACATTTTTCTCCGATTGGAGCCATTCTCATCGGTACAGGACATTTCCTGAACAGAAAGTTCACTAAACAAATCAGCGCAAAAACTTGCTGCAAGTGATTTGCTTTTAAGCAATACACAAAAATTCAACAATGTTAAGTGTTTTGTTAAATCTGATTATCGGGACTCTGATATTGTTATCAGCCACTCTTTCGTTTGCAGAAACTTTGGTTACAGAGTCTGATACATGCAATCTTATGCTTAAGGGCACGATTTCAGATTCTCAAACTGAAAACCCAATAAAAAGGAGCATCCGTTACCATTTTTGGAAATTTCCATGCAGGTCAATTCAGATAATTAAGGCAGATATGAGTTTGACGGAGTATGCAAGGGAATTCATAATGTTGTTGTGTCTTGTAAGGGATATCATTCAGATACAATTCAAATCTTGTTACTTAACAACACGAGCAAGAATATAGAGATCATTCGAATAACATACTCTACTGAGAACATAGAAGTGGAGGCGCTAAGATCTAACAATTTCAGCCCAATACCTCTTGACTTCATCGAAGGAAAGGAATTTACAAAGACAATTGGAGA
This sequence comes from Ignavibacteria bacterium, assembly GCA_016704345.1. Taxonomy (GTDB): domain Bacteria; phylum Bacteroidota; class Ignavibacteria; order Tepidaquicellales; family Tepidaquicellaceae; genus JADJAH01. Next base: position 64,392 of record JADJAH010000024.1, read on the forward strand.
GTCATTGGGAGAATCTTTGAAAGATATAACCGGAGTTTCTGTTCTGAATACCGGGTCTTCAATATCAAAGCCGGTAATCCATGGGCTATATGGAAACAGAATTCTTATCCTTAACAATGGAGTGCGTCAGGAAGGTCAACAATGGGGTTCTGAGCATGCTCCGGAAGTTGATCCGCTCATAGGCAGAAGACTGGTAGTATTAAAGGGAGCGTCAACTATAAGATATGGTCCTGATGCAATTGCGGGTGTAATAATGATTGAGCCTGAAGCTCTTCCCTATGGTAAGAGAGTTCAGGGGGAAATGGACATAGTTGGCTTTTCTAACGGCATGGAAGGTGTTTTATCAGGCATTGTTGAATCAAGTATTCAAAGTATTCCGGCATTGTCGTTCAGAGTACAAGGTACTCTTAAGAAATCGGGAAACATGAGCACGCCCGACTACACACTTAAAAATACAGGATATGAAGAAGCAAATTATTCACTGACAGCAGGCTATCAGAAAGACAATTATGGAATAGAAGGATTTTTCAGCAGCTTCAATTCAAAAGTAGGTATTTTTTCCGGATCACATATAGGTAACCTTTCGGACCTGGAAAATGCATTCAAGAACAAGATTCCCTTTGATACCGGATCGTTCTCATATGAGATTGGAAGACCATATCAGGATATATCTCATATTTTGTATAAGACAAACGGATTCTATATAGCCGGTCGAAAGAATGTTATCAAGGCCGATTATGCATATCAGAAAAATGAAAGATCTGAATTCGATAGTCATACAACCGGACAGAATCTTGAAGAGCCGGAATTGTTTTTTTCAATTTCAACTCATACAGCAAATGTAATTCTCGAATCTGAATATTCGAAAGACTTAACCTCTACTTCGGGGATCAGTGGAATAACTCAGACTAATATAGGAAAAGGCAGACCATTCATACCAAATTTTGAAAACTATGGAACCGGTGCATTTTATATTCAGAGTCTTGGCGTTGATAGATTCACTTTCGAAGCAGGCATTAGATACGATTATGAATGGCAGAGGATCTACAAGTATCAAAACGGGGTTGTGGTATCCCCATCTTCACAATACAGTAATGTATCAGGTAAGTTTTCAGTTATTTACAGAAATAGCAACGGTTTATCCGTTGCTTTGTGCAGCAGGCTCTGCCTGGAGACCTCCCGGAGTAAATGAACTTTACAGTAATGGACTGCATCATGGTTCAGCTTCAATTGAGATCGGTGATCCAAATCTTGGAACTGAAAATGCTATCAATGTTACGGCATCACTTAACTATGACAACCGCAAGAACCTGGCTGCCGTAACAATTCACTTGACGACTATCTGCCGCTGATTCCTCCGGATCGGTTTGAAAACGGCGCAAGTTATCTTGCGGGTGATATTGGATTTTTCAGGGACATTCAGTTTGGTTTTACAGTAGTTGCTGTTGCAAAGCAGACACGAGTTCCGAAGAGCGGAGACTATGTTCCCCCACCGGAGGGTTATGCATTGCTTAACGCAAATCTAAGTTCTGAATTCGAAGTGATGGGAACTCCCGTTAATCTTCAGCTAACAGGAACAAACTTTCTTAACACAAGTTATCGTGATTACATGAATCGGTTCAGATACTATACAGATGATATGGGAAGAAACATCTCACTGAAATTAATATTTCCACTCAATCAAAATTAAAATGAAAAGAATGAAAAACTTCAGAAAAACATCTGCCCATTTTTTTCCCTTAGCTCTTATCATTTCATTATTTCTACTGAGAGGGTGCGGATCAGATGATGTAGTTAATCCACCGAACCCAAATGAGGAGGAGCTCATTACAACTTTGATTATAAACCTTACTGATTCAGTTACACTTGCACAAACTTCTTTTCAGTTCGATGATCCGGACGGTGAAGGCGGAAATCCTCCTACCCGCTTTGACACTATATTGATTGGAGCAAACAGAACATATTTTGCTCAGATAATTTTGCTTAACAAAAGCGTTACACCGGTCGATACAATTTCAAATGAAGTTCTGGAGGAAGGGGCGGATCATCAATTCTTCTTTACTACAACAGATGTCAGCACAGTCATTTCATATGCAGATGCAGACATAAACGGTAATCCGATAGGACTTGAAACTCTATGGAGAGACGGAGCAGCCAGCAACGGCAACATCCTGGTTGTCTTAAAACATCAACCCGGAACCAAGGCTCCGGCTCCCGGAAATCCTGCAATTGGTGAAACCGATGTTCAGGTTGATTTTATAACAAGAGTACAATGATTCAATCAAGGGCATGAATCCTTTCATGCCCTCTCTTATGTCAGACTTTATACGAGATCTTTTTCGGTGAAGTAAACTGCCTCATTCCGTCAACGGATCCAAGATAGCCGAATCCACTTTGTTTAATACCAACCCATGGAGTTCCTGACACACCGCCAATCCCCTGATTTACACCAATCATCCCGGATTCTATTCTTTCAGCCAAATGCCTGCCTTTAGCAATACTTCCTGTCCAGACAGTAGCTCCGAGTCCAAACGATGAATGGTTAGCTTTCTCCAACGCTTCTTCAGCACTCTTAACTTTCTGAATGCAGATCACAGGTCCAAATGTTTCAGTAGTCATTATGTCATGCCGCTCACTAAGGTTAGTAATGACCGTTGGCTCAAGGAAGAAACCATCACCATCGATCTTATTCCCTCCAAAGATTACCTTTGCTCCCTTTTTCCTGGCATCTTCTATCTGATTCATAACGTGGGTTCTCTGCACTTCACTTACCATAGGACCCATGCTTACATCTTCGAAACCTGAACCAACTGTATATTTCTTCACCTCTTCTAGCACCATCTTCTCAAATTTAGCAGCTATCTTCTCTTCAACATAGATTCTTTCAACTGATACACAAACCTGTCCGGAGTTTCTGAGAGATCCATGAACCGCATAAGGTACTGCACGATTAAGATCTGCATCCTTCAAAATTATCATCGGGTCTTTTCCGCCAAGTTCAAGAACAAGCCTTGTAAGATTATGTGAACATGCTTCCATTATTTTCTTACCTACCGCCTGCGAACCGACGAAAGCAACCATGTCAATATCAGATTTCAGCAATGCTTCCCCTACTTCTTCTGCGCCCTGAACAAGATTGATCACACCTTTGGGAAGATGCTTGTTAAATACATCGTATAGGGCTTTGCCTGTAAGCGGTGTGTTTTCGGATGGTTTGAAGACAGCTGTATTACCCATGAGAATTGCCGGACTCAGCAAAGATTCAGGCATACCAATCGGAAAATTCCATGGAGTAATAACTGCAACAACTCCCAGCGGGTGCCTGTGTAATTCGGTAATTTGTTTATCCTCTTTGAAAGTCTCAACTGCAGCTGCTTTTTCCGCAAGTATAATATTCTCTTCGATAGCGTATGCAGTGCCTTCAACTTCACCCATGGCAGACTTGTACAGCTTACCCATTTCAAGTGTGATCAATTCACCAATCTTTTCTTTCTCTTTTGCAAGATCCTTTGCAATGTTCTTGAAAAGATGGGCACGCTTCTTCATAGGAACAAGATGCCACGACTTTGAAGCTTTTCTTGCAAGCTTAACACCTGAAGCCACTTCACCGGGAGAAGAACATTTGATCTTCTCTACTAACTCTCCTGTTGCAGGATTGATGTCTAAAATAAATTTTCTCATAGTTGTCTTATAATACTTTTTTAAATAGTGAGAGAATGCCTTGCTTCCAGGCAATTCTATGTGTTACTCCTGTGCCTTGCTGTATCGTATGCTTATTATCCAGATACCACTGATATGATCTGATCAGCGCATCTGAGTTTGAATATTTTGGTACCCATCCAAGCTGATTCATTGCCTTATCAATTGAGACAAATGAATCAGTATCGGCGGTTCCATAGATCCATTTGTACAATGGAGAAAGATTCAGTATTTCAAAAAGACGAAGCGCAGGCTTAACTAGCCCGGCAGGAGTAGGCATTACTCTTGAGCCTGTTCCTGCATATTCGCACATTGCTCCAACATCTTCGTTAACTGTTTTGAATTCTTTAGCCCCAACATTGAATGTATCATTTACCTTCTCCAGAGGCAGTGTACTCGCCAGAAGTATTGCATCTACCAAATCTTCAACTTCAAACAATTGATATCTGTTTTTTCCATTACCTATGATTGGAATCTTGACACCTGATTCAACCCAATCATAAAGGATCTGAAACACTCCGAGTCTTGCAGTGCCTATGAAGCTCTTAGGTCTGAGAATGCTAACCGGAAGACCTTTTTTTCTGTATTCTTCGCAGACTTCTTCCGCTTTCACTTTGCTTTCACCATATGGTCCTACACCATGGCGCGGATGTTCTTCAAAGAGAGGATGAACATCGGGAACACCGTAAACTGCTGTTGAAGAAATATGCACAACTCTGTTAACATTATTCTTCAATGAACTATCGAGTACATTTCTGGTTCCGTCAATGTTTGTCTCGTAAATATCTTTCTTTTTCCACAACGGAAGCGCTGCTGCGCAATGTATCACAACATCAACTCCTTTCATCATCTCATCCATTTGCTTCTTGTCTCTTACATCACCATAGATACACTTGATACCTTTATCGTATTCGTTTTCTTCAAATTTTGCGATATCAAAAAATACAGTATTGCTGAAATCGGTTATCCTGTTAATCTTTTGAGAAATATGATATCCCAGAAAACCGGCTCCTCCCGTTACTACTATTTTCATTTTATGTTCGTTTTCAATTTATTTACAAAAATCCTAATATGATCCCAATAGCTTTACAATGCTTCCTCTTGAATTGCTCCAGACTTCAGTCATCAATGAATATATCGCGCCTGCAACTTGCTCCGGTTTCACCCATTTCTTTATATCCTCTTCTGAACCCCATTCTCTGTTTGCCGGTGTATCAATAATACCGGGAATAACAGTGTTGCATCTGATGTCAGACCCTTTGCATTCTTCACTGATCGTATTCATAAAATTGATAACTGCCTGTTTGGAAACCGAATATGCAAACCTGCCCGGAGATGTTTCGATGCCTGCCAACGCACCAACAGATACAATTCTGCCGAAGTTATTCTGTTTCATTACTCTCAGTGCATGTGTTGTGAAATAAAATGTTGTAAAGAAATTCAGCGCCAACATTTTATCCAGAGATACTTTCGTAAGTTCTCCGACGTTTGATGCAGTGTCAATACCGCCAATTGTGTTTACAAGATATCCAAGATTTCCCTTTTCCTGAACGACCACCTTATTCACAAATTCAACAACTGAAGCTTCATTCATCGCATCACAATCGAATGCAAAGATCTTTCTTATTCCAATTTCAACATTGTCATCATCTGACCTGTCAAAGACTTTTGTAAACTCATCCATTGTAAGAGTAGGCACATAAACTTTAAATCCTTCACTGCATAGCTTTTCAACTACATGTCTTCCCAGTGCGCCGGTTCCGCCTGTAACTATAGCAACTTTTTCTTTCATGCCGGACATATTTTTCCAAGGTACACATTCCTGTTTGCACCGGTTACTGATTTGAGATTTGTCTTATTGCCTGATACCAGTTCATTAGCAAGCAAAGCAAACAAAACTGCTTCTTTGTTTTCGGGATTCACTCCTTTGAGGTCAAGCTTCAACACATTCATTTCATTAAAATATTTTCGAAGCGATTTCATGATTGAAGAATTTTTTGAACCTCCACCACTAACAAGTACATCATCAATTTTGAATCTCTTTGAGTTGTAATGAATTGCATAAGCAGTGAAGTCAGTAACAGTAGCGATTAAGTCTTCCTTTAGAATTCCCTTTCCGCGGCTTAATATCTTTTCAGAAAAGTTGACTCCATAAAATTCTCTGCCGGTTGATTTAGGAGGTTTCGATTTGTGAAACTTATCCATCTCACAAATGAAACGGAACAGTACTTCATTAACTATACCTTGAGCTGATATTTTTCCATCCCTGTCAAATTTCTTCCCAAACAATTTAAGCATGAGATAGTCTATAATCATGTTTCCCGGTCCCGTGTCAAAGGCACTAATACTATTTTGATCAACATTTTTTGGCAAGTAAGTGATATTTGAAATACCTCCAATATTTATCAGCAACCTGTCTCTTTCCGCATTTCTGAAAAGAACGTAATCCAGATACGGAACAAGTGGTGCACCGCTTCCACCGGCAGCCACATCTGCAACTCTGAAATCTCCGACTGTAGTAATACCTGTAATATTGGCAATTACTGACGGATCTCCGATCTGAAGTGTTGACCTTGATTTGATGCCGAAATTTTTTTCAATTACCGGCAAATGATGTATAGTTTGTCCGTGTGAACCTATAAGGTCTAACTCTGCTGAAGTCAGTTTGTTTGATTTGAGTAGCTTATTAACGCACTTTCCATATAGAATTCCGAGTGTAACATTCAAACGACAAACATCATCAACGAATCCTGAGCTCTTCTCTGATACTTCCAGAATCTTTGTCTTAAGATTTTTGGCTACAGGGTAAGACCTAAAATCAAGAACATCAATCTTCGAATCTGTTCCGGAACCTTTGATTTTGGTCAACACCACATCTATAGCATCAACTGACGTTCCCGACAAGATTCCTATGACTGTTCTTACTTTTTTCTTCGGTAAGTCAAAGAATCCATTCATTTTGCAACAAATATAACTTTAATACGAAAAACATTCTATGACAATACGTGACAAGTTGAAAGTTCAAAGTTGAAAGTTCAAAGTATCTGTGAAGCGGGCCCCCATGAGAAAAGTTCAGACAGTTTCGGAATTTCAGTCTGTTTTGAACCCGAAGACACAACATTTGCTTTCGTAGTGTGTTACATGATGATTGTTGCATATTGAAGGTCATTTATTCTTTCAATCCAATTTTCGGTAGTCTAAACAACTTTTAACTTTTAACTTTCAACTTTAAACTTTTAACAGTCACTTGTAATACTATTTAAATTGACATTATTTTTTTGGATTTTGGCGACAAAAATAAACAAATCATAATGGAAGAATTTTCTATTCACACCAGAAAACATGACGACATCGTTTTGCTAGATCTGAATGGATTCCTCGATGCGCATACTTCCGTTGAACTTGAGAAGAAGTTTGAAGAACTGCTGGCCCAGAGCAGTAACAAAATTGTAGTCAATTTCCAAAAACTTTCGTATATAAGTAGTGCAGGGCTGGGAGTATTTATGGCATTCATTGAGAATGCACGTAACAATGCCGGTGATATTAAGCTTTGCGGAATGAGCGATAAGATCTACAACATTTTTGATATGCTGGGATTCCCCATTCTGTTTGAAATCTACAGAGAAGAGAACACAGCATTGGATAAATTCGCCTGAGATTTCTCTCTATGGGAAAATCAAATAAAATAATTCTGACAAGTTCTACGAAGAACCTTGCTAAGGTAAGGGATTTTGTAGGCGAGCAAGCAGCAGAATCGGGTTTTGATGACAGCACAATTAATCAAATAATTCTGTCAGTGGATGAAGCATGCACTAATATCATCAAGCATGCTCATAAATATGACGAGAATGAAACTATTGAAGTTGAGACTTCATTTGAAAAAGGTGAGTTTAAAATAATTCTTAAGTATAAAGGCAAGGCATTCGATCCAAACGGCATAAACAATCCAAACATGAAAGAATATTTTTCCAGTTTTAAAGTTGGCGGTCTTGGTGTGCCTATTATGAAGAAGTTCATGACAAAGATTGAATTTGACACAAAGAATTCTGATACAAATCTTCTCACATTGATCAAGATAATTCACGGATTACTTCATATCTCACTGATGGAGTATAATGACCCCGTAAGAAAGCAACTCGAACTTAACTCTCTAATTGAGTTCTCCCAACTAATCAGCAGTAAACTCGATCTCAAATATATTTTAAATAACATCCTTCTTAGTACGATGGGCAAGATGCTTATTTCAAAAGGGATGATGCTGATAAGGATCGATGCAAAGAAGGAAGACGGCTTATTTGTAATTGAATCACTCAAAGGTCTTGATCAGCATTTGGCAGGCACTGAAGTCAAGGCAATATTCCCAAAGCTTGCCGTGTTTGATTCCACTGAACTTGATAATGGATATTCATACCTAACGGACTTAGGTCTTCATCATTTCTTCAAGGTATATTTTCAGAATAAGCTTCTTGGAGTTTTGTGCCTTGGTAAGAAACTTAACAATACTTCCCTCTCAAACAGTGAAGTTGTTTCAATTGAAACAATGCTGAACATTTCCGCATCAGCAATTGAAAATACGATCAGGTTCAACGAAGTGAAGTCACTTAATGCTGATCTCAATAACAGAGTAAGGCAACTCAAGTCTCTGTTTGAACTGAGCAAAGAATTCAACTCAAGTATAATAGACAAAGACAGCATTATCAAAGTTCTAAGTTTCACGCTTCTTGGAAATTTCGGAATAAAAGATTTCATAATATTTTCCAGAGGCAAGGATGACAAATTTTCTTTGATCAAAGACAGCAGAAAGATCAGTGCCGAAGAGATCTCGCCGAACGAAGTGTTTCCATTGCAGAGTACTTCTGATAAAATGAAGAAGACAATTCGAATAAGCGATTTCACTGAAAGTGAGTTTTTTCCAAACTTTACGAAACAGGTTTCGAGCTTGTGATTCCTGCCGTTATAAATAATGAAGTCGAAAACATAATCTGTCTTGGTGGGAAACTTAACAAGCTGCCTTATTCCGAATCTGATATAGAGTTTCTCGAATCAATTGTAAATCTCTCACTGATATCCATTCAGAACTCCATGCTCTTCAAAGAGTTTCTTGAAAAGCAGGTAATGGAGAATGAACTGAAGATTGCAAGAGAGATACAGGTTGCGCTTCTGCCGGGAAGTATTCCTGACATAAAAGGCTATGACTTCGCCGGAATGAACATGCCTGCAAAGCGTGTTGGGGGTGATTACTTTGATATTATAAAGCTTACTGATTGCAAGACCGCAGTAGTGATTGCAGATGTTTCAGGAAAGGGAACACCGGCTTCACTGCTGATGGCGACAATTCAAGCAGCCGTTCATTCATATCTGAAAATGTATGATGATGAATCATTTGATCTTGCATCTGTAACAGAGAAAATTAACGAGCTTGTTTACGAAAATACTATGCCCGAAAAGTTTATTACATTTTTCTGGGGAATTCTTGATTGCAAAGAGAATAAGATGAAGTACATTAATGCAGGACACAATCCCCCGCTGCTTTTCAGAAAAGACGGAGTTTACAAGTTAGACAAAGGAGGGTTTATGATAGGCATATTAGATAAGGGAATTGACTATGAAGTTGGGGAAGTATCTCTTGACTCTGGAGATACGATGGTATTTTATACTGACGGAGTTACCGAAGCCCAGGATATTAATGAAGAAGAATTTGGAGAGGATAGATTGGAAAAGCTCTGTTCAGGAAACGTGCAGTTAGATTCAAAAGAACTTATGAAATTGATCGCAGACAGTGTAATAGAATTCTCAACGGGTACTTCACAATATGATGATATAACTCTGATTGTAGGAAAGAAAGGATAGTATCCTCCTTATTGTGATCAATTTCAGCAAACCAAATTGACTGCATTACTTCGTGCCACTCTTTCACCAGAAGTTATGGCTCTGCACTATCAATTGACAGTGATTCACTCTATATTGTTTCCGGGCCTCAAACAAAACTGGTGTCTTGAGTTCTTAAATTTTTTTGATTTTTTTCTACGGTCAAGAAATTTGCAATCCGGAATTAATCTCTCCTTCAATCCTATCAAACAATTTCTTCACAGGAAAAAATCGATGATTTATCAAATTCAAGAAATCTTTTCCAAGATTCTTGCGTAACAAAAATACTTGAATAGTTCTTGCACTCTCAAGAAAGAATTAAAACTCTAACTAAAAACCAAGCAAAATGAAAACACTTACCTTAGCATTGATGCTTTTCACTTCTCATTGTTTTGCACAAGTCACATTGACCAGTGCGAATAACCCTGCACCCGGTGATGCGGACAGATATGTGGAATGTGATACAGCAGGAATTACAGAAGGCAATTCCGGTGCAAATCAAAACTGGAATTTTCAGAATATTGTAAGACAAGACAGCACAGTAGTCAATTTTGTTGCATCAGGATCTACACCTTATGCAGCTTCATTTCCTAACTCCAATGTCGCTTCTTCAAATGATGATACAACTTTCAGTTATTTAACAACTTCACAAAACGGCATTTTGGTTAACGGATATGGCGGTCCTGATCTATTGATTCCATATTCAAATCCGCAATCATTTTTGGAATACCCCTTTTCATTCAACAGCAGTTTCAACGACCAATTCTCTGCTACATACACTGCATTCGGATCTGAGACGTTCAGAAAAGGTACTACAACTGTCCTCGGTGATGCATGGGGAACAATTTCTTTACCAAACGGTACTTTCACAAATGCATTAAGAGTTAAGTACGTAATCTCTACAAAGGACTCCTCTTTTTCAGGTGTTCCTGTAGTGGTCAGCACAATTATTACTTCCTACAATTGGTTTGTACCCGGAAGAAAATTTCCCATCTTCGAAGTAATATACACCAGCATAATTCTCAATGGAGTAAGTTTTGGCGGATCTAAGGTTGTAAGTTATAGTCCAAACAGCACTACAATCGGAATACATAGTATTTCAAGTGAAACTCCGGTAGGCTTTGTGCTGAATCAGAATTATCCAAATCCTTTCAATCCGGCAACAAAGATAAGGTTTGCAATCCCATCTTCCGGAAATGTAAAACTTACTGTGTTCAATGAACTTGGTCAGACAGTAGCACAACTGGTTGACGGATTTTTGAATAATGGAAGCTATGAAGTTGACTGGAATGCAGGTAGTTTTTCCAGCGGTGTTTACTATTACAAATTGGAATCCGGTGAGTTTGTTGAAACGAAGAAAATGATTCTGAACAAATAAAAGAAATTCAAAACTATAGCCTGCGATAAGTCGCAGGCTTTTTTTTGACATGCTTTTGCAAAGCTTAAAATCGTTTTCTAAAAGTACGAAATAGAAATGAGTTGTTGCAATGTTATGATCAAGAAATCTGCAGCAATCTTTGCTAAATAACTAGCGGTTATACCGACATAGCAAGTTCAATCACCTGTTCAAAGTTCAGCACTTTTCCGGCTTCAAAACATTTCGAGAATTCTTCTTCACCCAAATGGTCTTTAAGAGTTCCTAATGTTTCATCATGTACTATTTGATCAGGCTTCGGAAGAAGAATTTTTTTTCGCTCAAGAAATTCTCTTTCTATGAATCCCAGTAATCGCGCTGCATCAGAGTACTTTTCAATTCTATAACATAGTTCCGACATCCAAAGCAAGTTAAGATCAATATCTTTCCTGTTTCCCATCTCCTGATATAGTTTGAAACTGTCACGATAGTATTGCCTTGCCTTCTCAAATTCATTTTTCCAAGATGATGTTTTGCCCAAGCCAAATATGTTTATGACTATGAATGAATCTGCTTTTATCTCACTGCTGATTTTTAGTCCCCTCCTGAAAAAATCTTCAGCCTTCTCGATTTCTCCTCTGGCGAATTCAACTTTTCCCAGATTATACAATGATTCCGAAAACCCGGATAAATCTCCCATCTCATCATAAATCCTTGCTGATTCATCATAAAGAACTGTTGCACTTTTCATATTTTCCCCTGATTGTATAAAGAGCTTCCGAGATTCATCGCACTGATTGCTATGCCTTGCATATCACCCATTTCCTTCTAACCTGAACACTTTCCTCTAGAAGTTCATCTGCCTTATCAAACTCACCTCTTTCAAATGCAAGTATTCCAATATTATTAGATGTGATCGCGATACCAAGACGATCGTTCAGCTCTCTCCTCAATTCAAGACTTTCCTCATATAATTTCATTGCTTTGTCATCATCCCCAAGATTGCTGGAAGCATTACCTAAGTTGTTCAGAGTCTTTGAGATTCCCATCTTGTCATCATTCTTCCTGAAAATCTCCAGATTCTCTTCATAGTATTTTGCCGCTTCTTCAAATCTGCCCCGGTCAAATTCATAAATTCCCATCCTGTTGAGAGTATCTGTTACACCTATCTCATCGCCTATCTCACGGCTCAAGTTCAGACTTTCGTTCAGAAATTTGCCGGCCTTTTCAAAGTCACTTTTAAATCTGTAGAAATTTCCTTTATGTGAAATTATTTTGCAATAAGTTGCATCAATTACTTCAGGCACTTTCTTAGTGATTTCTTCAAGCCATCGAATTGCTTCAGATATGTGGCCCCGCAGTTGCCAGTAATAGCTTAAAGATCCGACAAGCTTAAAGCCGTCAACAGTGTTGGAACTTTCAACTGCTCTGAGTATCCCTTTCTCGAAGTTGCCGCTCTCTGTATCTAATACGCTAATCCAATGCAAATGCTCTGCACCACGAAGTTCTTTATTACCAATATTTGCCAATTCAGCAAAATGGTTCAGGTGTTTATCCAAAACAATTTCCTGTTCCTTTGCTTCTATAAGTCTTTCTTCTCCATACTGCTTCATCGTTTCAAGTATCCTGTATCTTTCATTTTCTTCATCGTAAATTATTATCGACTTCTCCGCAAGCTGAATCAACAGATCAAGCACTTCTCTTTGCTTCACTTTCTCATCGGAACAAATTTCTTCCGCAGCTTCCAGTGTCCATCCTCCCTGAAATACCGATAGCCTGTTCCATAGTGCCTTCTCTTTTTCCGAAAGCAGATCATAACTCCAGTCGATCATTGCTCTTAATGTCTGCTGTCTCGGAAGCGCTGTGCGTCTGCCTCCCGTCAGAAGGCTGAACCTGTCATTAAGTCTCTCATAAATCTTTTCCAGCGACAATACTTTAACCCTTGCTGCTGCAAGTTCTATGGCAAGTGGGATTCCATCCAGACGGTTGCAAATCTCTGCGAGCGCGGGAGCATTGCTGTTGGTGACACGAAAGTTTGGACTCACCGACAATGCTCTTTCAATGAACAACCGGACTGATTCATATTGTGTGAGCTGTTCCGGCGTATTGTCTTTTGATGCATCAGGAAGCGACAGAGGTGGAATTATGAATGTCTGTTCTCCGGCACAGTTCAATGCCTCGCGACTTGTTGCGATGATCTTGAGCTTCGGGCATTTGCCTAAGAGAACATCACAAAGTTCCGCGCATTCGTTGACAAGATGTTCGCAGTTGTCAAGTATTAATAGGAGCTCCTTTTCTTTTAGACAATTCGTAAGTGTCTCCTCAAGTGACTTTCCCGGTTCTTCCTTTACTTCAAGCGAGTTCATTATCGTTTGAGTTACCATTGACGGATCAGATACCGAAGCAAGTTCGGCAATGAATACTCCGTTGTTGAAATCGTCAATCATGTCTGCTCCAACCTGCATTGACAGTCGTGTCTTTCCGCCGCCCCCAAAGCCGATGATAGTAAGCAGATGAGTTTGCTTGAACAGTTCTTTTACCTGTTCCATTACATCTTCCTGCCGATAAAGCTTGTGAGCTGAACGGGGAGATTGTTGGGTCTTGAGTCAAGAGTTTTTACCGGAGGAAACTCTTCACGAAGACCGGGTGAAATTATTTGAAAAAGTCTTATTGGCTGTATAACGTCTTTAAGTCTTCTCTCACCTAGATCACGGAATGTTACATCCTTTTCTTTTACAGCATCAAACTTATCTCTGCATAATTCATAAGTATCATTTGAGATAACGATCTGTTCGCCGTATCCAGTTGACATTACCCGTGCAGTTCTTGCAAGCGTGATGTAGCCCATGTAACGTTCGCCGTTCCACTCTGCGGTTCCCGTGTGTAAGCCGATCCTTATCTTTATTACTACTTGTTCCCACTTTTCATTTGCGAGATTCAACTGTATGTCAATTGCCGCCTTGACTGCATCCTCCGCCTTACCAAACGCACAGCAGAAAGCATCTCCGGCGATCCTGAATACATAACCGTTATTGGATTCAATTGCAGAGCGAAGAATTGCATGATGCTTTTCCAATGCCGCGGGATAAGCATCAACAAACTGCTGAGATAGTTTTGTGCTGCCTTCGATGTCCGTAAATATAAATGTTACCGTGCCGGTTGGCTTTTCCATGTATGAATTTCTATACGCAAATTGTTTTGCAATTTACGAAATTCAGGAGGCAATTAATTTGCAGAAAATAATTCCGAATTGTGAAGCTTACCAATTCAATCGGCTTGTTGAACTTTATTGAATCTCAATACCCTTCTTTCTTGGTATAAAGTGTTATAACTTTTAATAGATTTTGTGATGTAGTATGTTGCGGCCACAAATGACTACAACAAGCAATACTCATACCAACAGAATATTAGCAGGCGTTGCAATAGGGATACTACTGTTATTGCTTACTGCCGGAGCTTCTGCGCTTTCAATGTTCATGGTTTCGCTATTAGTTTTCGGATGTGTTACAAGTCCGCCTGATTGGATTTATTCGATTGTATTCATTGGATTTCCATTGCCGCTAATAATTTCTTCAATCATCATTCCTTACATGTTCATTAAGAAAATGAAAGTCGCATACATTATGATCACTGGAGTTGCAGGATTAATCATGAGTTGTATGATCTTCTTTGTCTGGTTTTTGATACTCACGAGATATTGTTGAATCAAATACAACTACGTTGCTTTGAGCGAATCACCCGCAATCAAACACAATTGAATAATTCAAAGCATTGAGATAATTTGGCACTTTCGATATTGGTAAAATATTTTTCAATTCATAATCAAACAAGTGTTCAATGACAATTCTTACCGTTGTAGTTTTGTTGCTTCTCAGTCTTACTTTAAACTCTCCTTCATTTGGTCAATTATCAGGAACTAGGACAATTCCAACTGATTATGCAACAATTGCTTTGGCTGTTCAGGATTTGAACATACAGCGAGTCGGCGGCGGCGGAATTGTATTTAACGTGCTGGCAGGACATACGGAAAATACTTCCAACATCTTAATCTCAATAGGAGTAAATCAACCTACATCAACCAGACCGGTTACATTCAAAAAAATCGGAACAGGTTCAAACCCGCTTATTGTGGCTTTTCCCGGCGTGTCCGATACTCTTGACGGTATCATCAAACTCTCAGGAACTGATTTCATTACTTTTGATGCCATTGACATGCTTGATCCATCATCAAACGCCGGCGTTAGGATGATGGAATCTGGTTATTCATTGTTGAGAGCATCTGCAAATGACGGATGTAAAAATGTTGTAATCAAAAAATTGCAAGATCACACTTCAAAAGGCAAACAAACTATCAATTGGCATTTATGTTGCCAATCGTGACAAAACTGGAAATTTAATTGCTGCAGTAGATTCATCAGCACAAAATAATTATAATAAATTCTTCGGAAACATTATCTCAAATGTTTACAGAGGTATTGTAGTTATATCGTCTTCAACTCTCAGAGACATTAACAATGAAGTCGGCATTACGGGAGAATCAGCAAACTCAATTACAAACTGGGGCGGTGGCAATCTCTCTTGCGAAGGAATAAGATGTGAAGGACAGATCAATGTGAAGATCTGTAACAATTCTATCGAAGGCGGCGCCGGAACAACTAATGGAGTCACGGGTATTCTTGCAACGCTATTTGGTGTTTCCGGCCTTGCTCCCAACTACGAGATAAGCAAAAATAAAATAAATGTAAAAGCGAACGCTTCAACAAGCGCTACTTACGGTATTAGAGCATTGGCAACGGGAGACACGGTTCGCATTCATGACAATCTCGTTGACAATTGTGATGCACAGCATACTGTTTCAAATTTTTCTGCACTCGTACATGATCCACCCGATACGACAAGTGCAGCATATATTAGAAACAATGTAGTAAGGAACAATTTACTCTCCGGCACCGGCGTGGCAACTATGATTGGAGGCATTGGCACAATTGCAAATCTTCAGATCCGTTCAAATCAGATCCACAACAATCAGATGACCGGATCAAGCGGTACAATGAACTGTATGATTGCCGGAAGTGGAAATGTACAATGCGACTCAAATATTGTTTATAACAATTCCATTCCTAATACTTCCGGCGGAACAGGAAGCACTCTTTACGGTTATTATAATAACGGAAGTCCATTTACCGAGAAAGTTCAGAACAATACAATTTACAATTTAACTATCGCAGGGACTGGAACGTCATTCTCAACTATGACGGCCGGCATACGTTCAATAGTAACTTCCAATACATCCAAGACAATCAGCGACAATCTCGTTCACGGCATCAGTTCTATTGGCGGATTATTCTTTCCCGGAGGAGTTTTTGGGATTATAAGTACCGCCGGCATTGACACAAAGATTTTTCGAAACAGGATCTATGATATTACTAATTTTGGAGAGCAGGGGCATTCGTACGGATGCTATGTAACCAGCGGAACGGCAATTAGCATCCATAACAATTTCGTATCTGACATTAAAGCTCCAAACTCTTATTCATCGATAGCTGTAATCGGGATTAGCATGACCAGTCCATTTGCCTTCAGCAGTGTAAAGATCTATTACAATTCTGTTTACCTCAATGCCTCCGGGAGCCTTCACCTTTGGCTCATCAGGTTTGCAAATTACATCAAGCCAGATCAGCACTACTGCTACACTTGACTTAAGGAACAACATTATCATAAATGAATCAACTCCAGGAACAGTTTCAGGACTTACAGTTGCCTACAGAAGAAGTTCACTTTATCTCAACAACTTTGACAACGTATCTGACTATAATCTTCTTAAAGTTGACTCCGCATCCACTAACGTTCTATTGTACCACGATGGAACATACAGCGCACAGACTATTGACGAGTATAAGACAATTGTATCGCCAAGAGAAACACATTCAAAGTCATTGGATGTGACTTTTCAGAATACAGCCACAGCAGACATGCATCTTGCAGGAAGTTCTGTTGGAGATGTCGATTTGGTAGGTATGCCGCTTTCAGGATACTCTGCAGATTATGATCTTGATAACAGAAATCCAATGTTTCCATATATCGGAGCTGACGAGTCATCTGCATTTATAATTCCGAAACTAAATCTCACTTTGAATCTTCAGGCATGCTCGCCAAATCAGGATACAGTCAGAGCATACTTACGCAACGCTACAAGTCCTTTCGCCAAAGTTGATTCTGCAAAAGGTTATCTGAGTCCGTCAGGAACTGTTACGTTTGATCTTATCAATGCTGTGAATGGAGTTAATTATTATTTGGTTGTTAAGCACAGAAACTCAATTGAGACATGGAGCAAGCCTGGAGGCGAGGTATTTGTGTCTGATTCACTGAGTTATGATTTCACATCTTCGTCATCGCAGGCATTTGGAAGCAATATGATTCTTGTTGGTGCAGAGTATTCATTTTATACAGGGGATGTGAACAATGACGGAATTGTTGATGCGGCAGACGTTTCGCAAATCGATAATGATGCTTCAATTTTTGCTTCAGGATATGTAATTACGGATCTGAATTGCGACGGCTCTGTTGATGCTACAGATTTATTATATGCTGATAACAACGCGTCAAACTTCGTTACAATGATTAGTCCTTAAATGAATAGATTATTTCATATTAAAGTAAGCGCGTCTCCCTAAGCCTGATCCTGCACTGAGCTTGTCGAGGTAAAGGGGACGCTCATTGAAAATACCTGCTTACTTAACTGCCGGATACAACAGATTCAATTATTGTGTTGGAAACAAAATATTCTGACTTGCGAAAACTCTTAGTGACCTTTCGTCACCCTTCGTCAGGCTCAGGGCGACGCTGCTAATTGCTCAGGGTGACGCCTTCCACTGCGTCATGGTGAGCCTGACGAACCATGGCGCTGATTTGCTTTCACCCTTCGTCAGGCTCAGGGTGACGCTGCTAATTGCTCAGGGTGACGCTGCT
>JADJAH010000025.1 GCA_016704345.1 Ignavibacteria bacterium
AAATCGTTTTTATCTGAATCCGAAAATTATCGGAAAAATGAAAGCAACTATCATAGCCCAAAGCCTGTAGATCGGCGAAAGCGCTATGGAGATTGAAACAGTTTCTATTCCTGCGCCTTTCTTAAGTGACTTCAGAGATGGAAAGTAATAAATACCAGGTTCGCAAGAAACAACACGTTCCCCCCAAGCACTGCAGCCCTGTTTGGAGTTATTCCCCATTCGTTAATTCTGAAAAGTATGGCCGACAGAGCAATGCAATTTACGGCAACGGTTACGAGCGACAGCATGAACAGTATCGCCTTTTCGGTTTGCCTTTTTTGATGTTCGCGAAGCTTCAGCAACACTGAACAGAATTATTGCCATCACCTATCAGTAACAGATTGAAAACTATGAGGAAAATCTCTGTCCATAAAGGGGATCCTTTCCTTTGGAGATCATTGCCAGAAGATAGATGAATACTGTTACAAGTACTATCGGACTGAATATTCTGGCAATCACCGGTGATACCTTGCTTACGACCTGATTATTATTTTGAAGCACATAATTTGCCACAATGGGCAATGCCGCAAGTCCACAGATAATTAAGTACTCGGTGTAGAGATTTGCTGACATCCCCAGTCAATCAACATGAACAACCGAAGCGACACAAGCGCAAAGATTGCTCCGGCCAGCAATATCACCGTAGTCATAACAACAAGGTCTCCGTTGTACCGAAGGAAAGAGAGTCTTCTTTCATTCGCAGTGTTTACTCCTCCCGAATAGGCAATTCCCAGAATTGTCCAAAGCAGTAATGGGATATGAATACAAGAGAATCAACGTTTGGCTATTTGCTTCAGCAAAGCCAGGTTGATGACGCGCACTGAGCAAGAAGTTACGGCGACAAAGAATATTTTGATGAAGCTGTCAGATTGTTCTTCGAGGTAAAGTAGGCTGTAAGTACAGAAACACGATGAAGCCGATGTTGCGCGTAAAAAATTCAGGATCGACCGAAATTATCTCCGGAAGTTTTGCTATAATTGCTGCAATGACCGAACCAAGAATTACCAGCATCAATTCTTTCCGCTGTAAGCCGTTTGAAGTTTCGGAAACATAGTTCAGTCGTTCATTCCAGGATCTGGCAACTAAGTTATCGCTGATCTCCGTATAAACCAGGTTGAATTCGTTCGCTGAAATTTTCGCTGTCCTCGCGATAGAGTTTCTCAAGAACATCAGGGTTGTCAAGATTCTCTCTGATAAGTTCTTTCAATTATTTAAACCAGTTTTATTTTGAATTTTATATGCTGTCTACCTGAACCTGTATATCCTCTTCAGCTCTTCGTAAACAGTATACACAATCGGACAGACAGCACAATTGTCCAATCACGCCCACAACCTCGATGCAAATTTAGACTTATGTAAATACGGAAATGATCTGCAATCTTCCGGACGATTCTCATATATCGTGCACTTGCAGTCAGAAAGATATCTGCAGGGTTTCCCTTTCAGAAATTGCAATCCTTCTGTCTTATCATATTCAATGAATTTCTCGGTAAATGATTCTTCAGATTCATTCTCAATATTCGCCAAGACCCTTATTTCTTTACTGCTAACAGAAGGATACATTGAAGTGCAACAATTGCCGCAGGCAGTGCAGTCAATTCTTCCGGAGATATCTTCATATAACTCGTGAACTTGCTTGTCAAGCTTTTTTCATTTACTCCTTTAAGAAATGGTCTGAATCTGAAATTTTCATCATTCTTTCTTTCACTTTCGAGTTTGATCTTCTGAATATCAAGCTCAAGCGGTTTCATAGCTTTACAGTTTTGTTAATAAGAAATTTGTTAGTTATAATTCCATCCCTAAAACTTCTTCACATTTATTTCTGCATCGGTGTGTGAACATCACATCTGTTTTAGGCAAAGTTATACATTCTTATGTGTTTTTTAACTACGGGATTTTTTGGACACTATCAACCCCCTTTATCCTCACGGTCCCTTCTCATTGCATAGGGCAGTAAAGTGGAGATATTCTCTAAAGCATTTTGGATATATTTGCAACGTATTCTGCAAAAAACAATTCACAAACTGCAAAGAGTAATATTATGTCAATCCCGACTTCAAGGACTAATGAAAATGCCGAAATAATAATTGACACCGAACTTTGCAACGGATGCGGCGTGTGTGTTTCCGTCTGCAAGGATTTCAACCTGATACTTGAGAACGGCAAAGTGAGACTTAGCGTCAAACCGGTCTTCGGCTGCATGGCGTGCGGACACTGCATGGCAATCTGTCCAAATGATGCAATACAAATCTTTGGCAGAACGTTATCTCCGGAAGATCTCTTCAACATTCCGGGCAGAAATGATGCGGCAACTTACGGTCAATTGCTTGCGCTGCTGCAGAGAAGAAGAAGCATCCGTGAATTCAAAGATAAATGCGTTGAACCGGAAAAGGCAAAAATGATATTGACCGCCGCAAAGACTGCGCCAATGGGACTTCCGCCTTCCGATGTGAATGTGCTTGTTTTTGACAGCAAGGAAAAGAATCATGCTTTTGCAAAAGATTTCTGTGAGTATCTCGAAGGCTTGAAGTGGATGGTTTCGGATTGGTTCCTGACTCTCATGCATCCGTTCTGGAGCAAGGCAAATGACAAGATGTTCAGAGGTTTTCTTAAACCGTTGTTTGACGTTTACATAGGGAACATGCGTAACTGCATCAATGTAGTAAACTATGATGCGCCTTTGGCAATGTACTTTTACGGCTCTGCTTTCACGGATCCTGCGGACCCGATCGTTGCTGCAACTTATGCAATGATTGCGGGAGAGTCGCTCGGTTTAGGCACTTGCATGCTTGGCGGAATTCACCCGTTCATTCAGAAAGGAAGGAAAGCAAAATTGTTCAGAGAGAAATACGGCATCCGGTTTCAAAGCAAGGAAGGTCTGTTTGTTGTGTTTGGATATCCTGCAGTAAAGTATGCAAAAGGAATTCGCAGGACCTTCGCTTCGGTAGTGACTGTAAACTAAACTGATTGCCGTCAATAAATGCCTGTAATTCTATTCCGCCGTTGTTTGTCTTAGCGAACTATATGAGCGTGACCAACAACATAACATGCTTGATGATGACCTTGCTGTGCTCGGAACACCAACAGGGGCGAATACACCAAAATGTAAGACACAATATTTGGATTGAATTGATTTTCTCTCCCTCTTTCCCAAATTTATAAAAAAAGTTGTAACCATGAAATCCAAACTACACATCCTCCTCGGCATCATAATCTTTTGCCGGGCTGACACTGCTACTCTCTCTCGGCATCGAAAAGACAAGAACCGTTCCGAAAGATAAATCCACCAATAAGAAATCCGGCGAAGTCATTGAAGAAAAGAAGGAAAACAGAAAAGCATCCGGCGCAATGGAATCTATGCAATGGATGAGTGAGATCAGAGCATTCCCTGATGAAGACATTCCTCTGGACAAATTCTATCAGGCATTCGAATACTCAAAAGCAAATCTGCAGAACATCAATCAGCGTGATGACCTCGGACAATGGAAATCCATCGGACCCGATAATATAGGCGGTAGAAGCCTCTGCCTTGCTGTTCATCCCGTTGATACGAACGTGATATTCATGGGTTCGGCATCAGGCGGTTTGTGGAAATCAACTACAGGCGGAACAGGCGCAACGGCGTGGACTCTTATCAATACCGGCTATCCATCATCAGCTGTGAGTTCTATTGCAATTGACTCCGCTAATCCCAACATCATGTACATCGGCACAGGCGAGAACTACGGATATCAATATTCGGAAAACGGCCTTGATGTGAGAGTGACACGCGGCATGTACGGCATCGGAATTCTTAAGACAACCAATGGCGGACAGTCATGGTCGAAGTCACTTGACTGGTCTTACAACAGCAAGTCGGGCGTATGGCGTGTTCTGATCAATCCAAAGAACCGAAACATTCTTTATGCGGCAACAAGCGAGGGAATCTACCGCTCAAACAATGCGGGAAACAATTGGATGCAGATGCTCAATTACAAAATGGTGATGGACCTTGAACTGAATCAATCTGATACAAGTGTTCTCTATGCATCTATCGGCAATCTCACAAATAATGTTCCGCTCACAGACAAAGGCATTTACAAAACAAACAACGGCGGCATCAACTGGACAAAGCTTGCAGGCGGGCTTCCCGCCAACTGGTCCGGCAAAGCAACTATTGAACTTTACAAAGGCAATCAGGCCCTAGTATATGCAAGTGTGCCTAATGATTTTTCATACGTCGGATATTTCAAGAGCACAAATGCCGGAGTGAACTGGTCACAACTTAGTACATCAATTCCAATCGGCAGTCAGGGATGGTACAACAACGGACACATAGTGAAGTCGAATGACCCGAACATAGTTCTCGTGGGAACAATCAACGTAGAGAAGTCAACCAACGGCGGTTCATCATTCTCCACAAAATCTGACTGGAGCGCATGGATCGAAGGACCTACTCCTGCAGGCGAACCTGAAGGTCCGGAAAACTTTGTCCATGCGGATGTTCACTACTATGCAGAAAATCCCAAAGACCCGAACAAACTCTATGTAATAACTGACGGTGGACTTTACAGATCCAACAACTACGGCGAAACATTTTACTCATGCAACGGCGGATTTGTCACCACACAATTTTATGCAAGCTTCGCGAACTCATATCAGGATTCGATATTCTGTCTCGGTGGATTGCAGGATAACCGCTCTGCATTCTATCAGGGAACAGCATCCTGGTACAAGACATTCTTCGGCGACGGAATGAGTTGTGCAATCAACTCACAGAACGACAACATCTGTTACACTGAATACACAAATGGCTCGATCAACAGATCAAATGACGGCGGAGTGTCGTGGTCGGGCATCTCGCCTCCCGGCGCGGGAAATACGAACAACTACTGTTTTGTTGCTCCGTTCATTTCGTGTCAGTCAAATCCGCAGGTGATGTATGTCGGCGGAGTTTCGATTTACAAATCCATTATGGGCGGCGCAAGCTGGCAGGGACCTTACGGTACAACTGTATTCACGGGAGGAAAGATCTTGTCCATAGCATCATCCGCAACGAGTGTTGACACAGTTTACTGCGGCAATACAGCGGGGAAAGTCTTCCGTTCAGTGAACGCCGGTGTGAACTGGACGAACATTACATCAGCGTCAATGCCTAACAGGTATGCTACAGACATGCATGTAAGTGTTACAAATTCTTCCGAAGCGTTTGTTACATTCGGTGGATTCGGTTCGCCGCATGTGTACAGAACTTCGAACAGCGGAACAACATGGACGGACATCAGCGGAAATCTTCCCTATGTTCCGTGTCACAGCATAGTTACAGATCCCGTGTATCAGCAGAACATTTATGTTGGCAACGATCTCGGAGTTTATGTAACCACAAACGGCGGCACGACCTGGAACGAGTACATGACCGGAATGCCATATTCGCTCGTGTTTGATATCACGGTTGTTTACCCAAACCGCGGTATCCGTGCAACGACACACGGCAACGGAGTATATGAGAGAAAGCTGTTGCAGAATCCTGTGAATGTTTCCGGCGGAACTGAGATGATTGCCAATGACTTTGAACTATATCAGAACTATCCTAATCCATTCAACCCGAAGACAATTATCAATTACGAATTAAGAATTAGGAATTTCGTTATGCTGAAAGTATATGACATTGCAGGAAGGGAAGTTGCGACACTTGTAAATGATATCATGCCAGCGGGTAAGCATGAAGTGGAGTTCAATGCGGCAGATCTTTCGAGCGGGGTTTACTTCTATACACTCAGAGCAGAAGGATTTGAGAAGACTTTGAGGATGGTGGTGGTGAGGTGAGCTTAACTGTTGCCTGTTTCGCTCCCGCCGTTGTTTATTGCGAATGTCATGATTGAATTGCACGGGCGTCCGGCAACAGGCGTATTCAGCAACATCGATTGACAAGACATTTATGTTGATGATAGATTTATGACCGTGCAGTATTGAATTTTTTTGCACTGCAAGTTCAGAACACTCGAAGTAAGTTGAAATAAGCTATAAAGCAAAAGACACAAATTATGAAAGCTCCTACCGCAATAGCAATTGCCTGTCTGTTACTCTTACTCACCTCGATTTACCTTAATGCGCAAACAATAACGTGGCAGAGAACTTACGGAGACAGCAATATTGATTACGGATACTCGATTGTTCAAACTCCGGATGAAGGATTTATTGTAGTTGGTGAAAAGAATCTGAGAACGTTCGTGATGAGAATTACTAAATATGGGGATACTCTTTGGACAAGAACAATACTGGGAAATGGTTCAACTGGAGTATTAGTTCTGTCGGATCACAACTACTTGATTACAGGTTGGCTGCCTCAAGATCCTATTGCAAAGATTGATCTAAACGGAAATTTCCATTGGATTCACTTTGGGGAGAGTGGTTAT
The DNA here is from genome assembly GCA_016704345.1 of Ignavibacteria bacterium. GTDB lineage: Bacteria > Bacteroidota > Ignavibacteria > Tepidaquicellales > Tepidaquicellaceae > JADJAH01. Next base: position 6,435 of record JADJAH010000025.1, read on the forward strand.
TTAAAAGCTTCTCGGGACTCAGGGTACTTTATCACAAGAGACTTGAAAATCAAGAAATATAATAATGATGGTTTGCTTGAGTGGTATTTCGACTACTCTCCATTATTAAACTCTATGATTGTTCGAGATTATGAAACAATGCCTGACAATGGAATCCTTATTATGGGTGAGCGAGCAGACACCTTATTGAGTATGAACAAATTCATTTTGAGAATTTCGAGAGAAGGTCGCTTTATCTCATTTAGTCAATTCAGTTCTGCCACCCAATTCTCAAAAGTCGCAATTACAAATGACACCATGATTGGAATTGTCGGGTATAAAGGGACCAGCATTTCATTGGCAAAATACGATACATTGTGTAATCTGCAGTGGGAAGTACTACTGGACACTATTCAAGCTGGAACTAATGAAATAATAAATTCCGTAATTCGATGTTCTGACAAAGGTTTTGCTTTCACTGGGTGGATTCGCGACAGTCAATTTACTTTTTTACGTAAGAGCAGTTAGAACTGATTCTAATGGTATTGTAATGTGGAGGAGGAACTATGGTTTTGGCGATCATGATGAAGGCAATTGCATCATTCAAACAAGGGATTCTGCATTTGCAATAGTGGGAAACAGAGATAATTACAATCTCGGCGACATTTACATCGTTAAGACAGACAAGAATGGATATGCAGATCCGCCTGTTGGGGTTTCAAACAATCATCATGCTACTGTAAGCGAAACTGCTGTTACAGAGATTTACCCAAACCCATTCAATAGTCAAACGAATATTAGATTGTCTCTCCAGGAAAAAAGTGTGATAGCTTTAGTCATATTCGATAATTCCGGCCGACAAGTTGATTACATTGATTTAGGTGAAATAGAGGAAGGGAACAATGTCATAGCTTATATTCCATCCGGATTTTCATCGGGAATTTATTTCTGTAAAGTAGTTGGTAGAAATTTTACAAACATTTCAAAATTGGTTTTGCTAAAATGACGAGGACTATAAATACGATTAAGAAATCAGAATGCTAAACAAACAGATTGAATATGAAGAGAAGTAGACGGGTTCGTTTAATATTTCTTTGGTTACCTTTGTTTCTGCTCAAGATGAACGTCACAGCGATCTCCTCAAACAGTACAATGGCAAACGATCTTCGGTAATCCCGGCAGTCAGTATGCAGATATCGGTTACAATTGTATCCAGTCAATTGATGGGACTTTCCTTGTGACGGGAAGATGGGAAATACCAGTTCCGGAATGGCCATACACAAGGGTGAAAGCATTTGTCTCCAGATTGGATACCTCCGGAAGCGTGATGTGGACGAAACTGATCGGAGATTCATCTGTTGACAATGAAGCATTCACACTTGCAGAAGATCCTTCCGGTAATATTTATGTACCGTACTGGTCTGGTTACGCTCACTTGGTCAAGCTCAATGCGGACGGTCAATTGCTTTGGGATGCAGACTATACATCTAATAACATTCTTTTATTCAGGGGTATATCATTTCAGGATAACAATCGCAACGTAGCCTTGCTTGGCTTAAGTTATGGAGCACAATTCGACTGGACAACTTCAGTAACTAAGCTTGACAGTAGCGGGCGACTCATTTGGACAAGATCAATTTTTGATTCCATTCCAACAATCAGAACGTATGAGTGTTATAACAATTCGTTTTCCTTTTCGGAATCAGGGTTACTATGTATGCGGCAATCAAGGAACCAGCCCGTACATATTAAAAATGGATACAAGTGGCAAAGTCATTTGGAACAACAAGTATCTAAACAGCAAAGCGATCAAGTCAATTGGAAAGATATCCGATCTTTCTCTCATGGCCTCTTGTGCTTTGCTACCCGGACTTCGTTTGATGAAGATTGACAGCAGCGGTAATCAATACTGGACAAGGAGTTATTCAAGCGATTCTTTGGCCGGTTTTATTTACTCTGATAAGATCTTACATATTCCAAGTCACAGATTTGCTTTTGGCGTAACACGAGGAAACTACTTTGGCCGGTTGATGATAACTGATACTTCCGGAAACATACTAACGAGTAAGTTTTACAATTTCTCAAAAACATACACAGTAAATCAAGAAAACATAAACTTCTGCTCTGACTCGGGTTTTGTCATAAGCGGATCAATTAGAAATTGGGATTCATTCAATGAACAAAGTGTCATACAACCCAGCCCGTTTCTAAAAAGATATTGAAGGTGACAAGAACATTGACATCATGATATACAAGACAACGAAAACAGGCAATACGACTATAATAAATAGTCAATCTCTTGTTTCAGTTCATAATATTACTGTCCATACTTATCCAAATCCTACAAACGGAAGTTTTCGAGTCAGATATAGTTCAAGTTTTATTGCTTCGGTCGAAATCAAACTGTTCGATATTGCGGGAAGGACTGTATATTCCAAATCTCTGAAATTAGCGAGCGGAAAAAATGAGATCGATATAAATGCAGATAAGCTAGTTTCAGGCACTTACTTCTTGAAAACGAATTTTGGGGAAAACTCTCTAATTAACAAAATTCTAATTTTAAAATAAGATGCTCTATGAAAAACTTAATCATTTTCTGTTTGGTAATTTGTGCAACAGTTCAAAATTCAAATAGCCAGCCATTGATACAACAGGCTGAAATACTTTTCAGAAATTCAACTTCACATGACATTATTCTAGAAGTCTCACCTGCAAGTTCCATTTTCAGCGGTTTCTATAATGTCAATATAGAACCGTTCAGGAAGTTTGTATTGAGAAGAAGCAATCCCACCCAAGCACCATTTTGGCCGCTCTTGAAAAATGATACTGCTTTCTTAGTAGGAGGGCGAAAGACTATAGCTCAGGTGACTATACACTTATTGATTTTGATGATGGCATGTACTATGACCTTGATTCAGTTTCCAAAGTACTTGGAGGAATAAGCTATGGTTTATGGAGGTTTGAGGTCTATTTTACTGATATAAGTACAAATAGCATATTTCTATTTGAGGAATTCTATCTTGATGAAAGTGACATCAATCATGGACAGGAGCCGCTAAGTGGAGTCGATATATTCTTCACAGTCTTGAGGAGAACCGGAGCATTGAATGATAGTATATTGTTCATACACTCAGGTGCTGGAGATTCTGTCAATCTATATGACAGCAGGATTGTTAATAAGAACATAAAGGCCTGGCACAAAATCGGTCTTTATAGCCCGATTTATGGGCAAGATCCAATTAAGCCGGGAAGCCCAAACAAAGGGGACTTTAAGACATATTATACAGACTTAACGATGCCGATATATGGAACAGATTTCGGAGGACGTAAACACGAAAACGCAGGTCAGTTAGATATGAATCTTACAGTTGAGCATGACATCTCCACAAGAGACTCATTGATTGAGTTTCCTACCAACGTTGTCATCACACCAGGAGCATCTTTGACGCTAAGTGCAAATAGGACTTTGGAAATCAGGTCTCCTTCAAGTATAGGTGATACAGCGTATACAAATTTGATAGCTCAAACCGGTGCATATTTAATTCTTCAATCCGGTTCTAAAATAGTTGTTCAAAGCCCAAATCGCCTGACTCTAGAGAACTTGAGTAATCTAATAATGAATCAAAACTCCGAAATTCACTTCAAGCAGGGAACACTGTTTTGCAACAAGGGTAGTAGACTAATCATAAGGGGGAAAATATTTTTCGAGAAGGGAATGCACCAGATTCCATGTAATGTTGAATCACCAGTTTCAATTGGAGACAGTGCACATATCGTCCTCGACTCAGCCACACTCTCACTACCGGATGACTACACTCTTCATCTCAAAGGCAACGAAACCGCCCTCATCCTCAATCCCGGCTCAAAGCTTCTGTTCGGTGAAAACTCCGGAATAGTTTGCGATTCAGGCGCGCGGCTCATTGCAAACTATGCAACATTTGCTTCGGTTGACTCCACTAAGAAATGGAACGGCATCTCGCTGAATGATCTTGCAAGCGATACGATAAAGAACTGCATCATTAAGAATGCAATGTACGGCATAATGATATCGGACAGGTATGATCCCGAGGAATCTCCCGATCCATACTCTGCGGAAATTTCCGAGTGCAGTTTTGTGAATCAGACTTCATACGTGCTAAACAATGCAGTCTATCTTCAGAATAGCGCGCATGTGCTGTTGAAGGACAATACCATCACATCAAACAACTTGTCCGTCGGCTTCACTCACGGCATCTACACAGAGTACTGCCCCGGGGAAATGCTCAACATCATCAACAATAGCATAAGCAACTGCAATAACGGAATGACCGTCATTCAGTCATCGCCTTACATTGCCTTCAACACTTTAAACGGAAATTCTTACGGTGAATCTGGAATGTTTCTCGACAATTCGAACGGAACGATCAAGTACAATGTCATCTCGGATTTCTATAACTCATATTATTCTTTCTATTCATCTCCTGACCTTCTGAAGAACACATTTGATAATTCGTGTGATGACCATGTATATCTTTCATCTTCTTCAGTTCCCGTAATGCATCCTTTGCAATCCGGCGGTTCTGTTTATTGGTATGCAGGAGATAATCATGTAACAGGCAGTCCGTATGATGCCGGGATATTGTTTGATGAAGACGCTTACCCGGATATGAATTATGGATACAACAGATTCACACTAACGGGCAGTAATTATTATCTGAACGGAGTTAATCCATCAGCATCAGGAAGAGAGTTTTATGTCTATGGGAATTACTGGGGACAAACGCCTCCTGATTCTTTGATGTTCAACATCACGGGAGCAGATGTGAAATTCAATCCTTATGACAACAACTCGCAATCAGCAAGGCTGACAAATACTTTCGATAAAACTGACATCGGATTTGGATTGATGGATACAGTCCACATATTAGAATCCGACAATCCAAACTCAGCACAGGAGTTGTATCTTCTTGCATATCAAAGCGAGTTCAACCGCGAGTATGAGGCTGCAATTGGATATTACAAAGAAATTGTATCTGATTACAAAGACAGCAGTAATGCATCATCATGCCTGGCGAGAGTATTCAACTGTTACGAGAAGAAGCAGGCAACAGTAACGGAGTATTCACTGTTGGAAAGTTACTACTCAGCGCTAGCCGGAGACACTGCTCACTCGGTCATCATGCAGAATATTTCCGAAGACCTTGCAATTCAATCAAACATAATACAAGGCAACATTGAAGAGGCGATTTCGGATTACGATGAGATATATGCAAGCAATACAAATACTCCGAAAGGATTTCATGCACTTATCAACAAGGAAATACTATCGGCAAGTTCAGGAGATAATCTGAGTTCGGAAGCACATTTGAAAAGATTGAGTTTAAACAAATCAAGATCAACGCATTGCTGAAAGGTCTTAACGCAAAAGATGCGAATGCAAATTCCTCAACGAATTCAAACCCGCTGAGTTTCAATCTTTCTCAAAACTATCCTAATCCCTTCAACCCGAGAACAATTATCAATTACGAATTAAGAATTAGGAATTTCGTTGTGTTGAAAGTATATGACATTGCAGGAAGGGACGTTGCGACACTTGTCAATGACATCATGCCGGCGGGTGAGCATGCAGTAGAGTTCAATGCGGCGGATCTTTCGAGCGGGGTTTACTTCTACTCCCTATACGTTGATGGAAAGCAAATGGCTGTGAAGCGTATGGTATTGGTGAAGTAAGAATTTTGCGTCCGTGGTGGCAGGCTGACGCAACAGTTCCACCTTGGCAAAGAACTTAAAATTAAAGATTAAAAATTTCCACTCCCGCAACGTCCTCAGAAAATCGCCGTGAGACATTGCGGAGACAATTAAAACATAACCAGTCATGAACATTATTATAAAGAAATTATTGAAAAGCATCCCGGCTGTTCTCGTATGTTTTCTTTTAATTCAACCACAAGATTCGAAAGCCTGGGATAGCACGGCTGCAAAAGTTCTATCCTCTTAAAGTCGGTAATGTTTATGTGTATCATCAGATCAGTTTGTGGATTCAATGCAATCCTTTTGAGCTGCGTGCCAAGAAACGAGTTACTATCACAGACTATGTATTGAAACCGAACGGTAAATATTACTACAAGTTTACAGGTTGGTGGCTGACAGGGGGACAAGCAAAACCATGGACCTATCAGCGAGTGGATTCTAATTCCATGAATGTCTATGCGTTTGATTCACTGACAAATTCAGAGTTTCTTCTTGACAGTCTTTTGATTGCTCAAAACAATTCTTTTGCATGCAAGAGATTTAATGTTGTCACGCCGCATGCAACGTGCGGTTCAATTTACACTCAAAATATTTTTGGACAGAACAGAACAGTCAAAGGTTTTGCTGCCTCATATTTTGGAGGCATCACCGCATATTACGCAATTGCCGATGGAATCGGATTTGTCGGATATCATTCATGTGAACTCGAAAGCGGAGAATTGTTTGGTTTAGAAGGATGCATATTGGACGGAGAAGTTTATGGTGATACAACACTGACGGATATTCAACAGCTCAACAATTTACAGCCGAATGAAATATTTCTGTCTCAAAATTACCCCAACCCATTCAACCCGAGTACAATTATCAATTACGAATTAAGAATTAGGAATTTCGTTATGCTGAAAGTATATGACATTGCAGGAAGGGAAGTTGCATCACTTGTGAATGAAATCATGCCGGCGGGGAAGCATGCAGTAGAGTTCAATGCGGCAGATCTTCCGAGCGGTGTTTACTTTACTCACTGAATGTTGACGGAAAGCAGATGGGTGTGAAGCGCATGGCATTGGTGAAGTAGGATGATCTCGTCCTCGGATGAGTCTCCGGCGCTCTTCCGGGACTCAGACGCAACAGGAAACGACATCGGGCTGATCGGATGAAAGTTTTCACCCTCAGATCACCTGAAATGAATCAACAGTAACTTTCTGATCTTTCACTAACACAACGGAGTTTTCGCGAATGGCTCTCCATGTTTCCTGATAATCACCGATTGGTTCGGAGACCAGGCATACAGCAAAGTCTCCATACATTCCTTCCAAATAAGGGTTGATGCGGACTAATTCTTCAATGCTCGGACTAATATATAGCGACGGTCCTTTGCCGTTGCTTCCGTATTTAAAAGCCCACAAATTCTTTCCATTGGAGATTGCGAGAGTCATCCATATATCTCCGGTAACACCTTTTTCGCCCTCGGACTTCACAACCCTTACCATTTCTGCAATTGCAGAAGGCACATCCTTCTCCAAGCCAAATGTAAGAGCAAGATAGAACATTACTTCCGAATCCGTTGTGCCTATTAGATCATTGAAAAATTCCGGTGAGATTATTGCGAGAAGTGATTGACGAAGTAATTCGAATTGCGCTATCTGCCCGTTATGCATGAAGAGCCAATTGTTGTATCTGAACGGATGACAATTTGTTTCCTGAACGGGAGCGAGAGAAGCTGCACGCACATGCGACATGAACAAAGGAGATTCAATATGCGATGCAAGATCATGAAGGTTCATGTCATTCCAGGCGGGCCGTATGCTTCTGAACAAACCCGGATACGGCTGATTATCATACCAACCAAGTCCAAACCCGTCACCGTTTGTTGTTGCGCGCGGAGCTTCAGAAGCATGTAAACTCTGATGAATGAGATTATCCTTTGGCTTAATGAGAAGTTCACTCATTAATATCGGATCTCCGGTATAAGCCAGCCATCTGCACATTATGATTCAAAACTATTCTTTCATTGCAATGGATTCAAGTCCACTTTTTGAGTTGCAGAATTTTTACGGCTGCCAACCACTTTAATGAGGCTGAGGTATTCCACTCCCGCAGCGTCCTAAAGAGAATTAGGAATTAAGAATTAAGAATTAGGAATGTTTTCATCCGCAACAGAAGGGCAGAAGGACGATGCCGTTCAGAATTGTATGACTGAATTAATTTAGTACTTACTTTTTCTGAATCCATAAGATTATTTTAGAGCCATGAGAAAGAAGTTATGAAAAGAATCGTTTCCATAATTGGAGGCATCAACATTGACATAAAAGGAATTGCAGATTCTGAGAGCATTGAATCTGATTCTCATCCCGGAATAATTCATTTCTCATCGGGCGGTGTTGCGAGAAATATTGCGGAGAACCTTTCACTGCTCGGTTTGAATGTGAAGCTGTTCGGCTGTATCGGTGATGATGAATTCGGAAGGTTAATCTTAAAGAGAACTGCCTCTGCCGGTGTTAACAGCGAAGGCGTTATCAAGACTTCAGCGGTAAGCACATCAGTATATTTGTCTGTAGCAAATAAGAATATGGACTTCCATTACGCCGTGAATGATACGCAGAGAACATCTGATCTGGTGACCATCGATTACATACGAAACAATTCACCGGTACTAAAGGAAAGCAACATGATAGTACTGGATACTAATTTGAACGCAGAAGCTCTCAATGAGGCAGTGTCATTTGCAAATGAAAATGGAATACCTGTTTTTGTTGATGTTGTCTCCGCGGAGAAATCTGCCCGTGTAAAAGAGATAGATGGACACGTTGATTTTCTTTCCGTTAACAAGGCGGAGTTCAGAAAGTTGTTTGGCGATGGAACTGTTACTCCGGATATTTCAGAGTTGGCAAAAGAGAAGACTGCAAAAAAATACAAAGTCATTATTCTTAAGAAAGACAAAGACGGAGCTGATGCGTTGGATATTGCAGCCGGAAGAGTCCACAGATTTAAACCAATAAGCACTGATGCTGTTGAAGTCAACGGAGCGGGAGATGCATTCAATGCGGGTTTTATTTTTTCAATCTTAAATGACGGAAGTTTTAATACCGCAGGCAAGTTTGGAATATGCGCATCTTACTTTGCTTTACAGTCATTAAACTCCGTCTCTGAAAAGCTGACGAAAGAAAGTTTGATGGAAGTTTATAATCTATATAGCCATAATGAATCTTAAAGGACACATCAATATCTCCGATGAGGTCAGATCAGCTTTGTCGAAGAGTGAACCCGTAGTTGCGCTCGAGTCAACAATCATCTCTCACGGTATGCCTTATCCGCAGAATTACGAAACTGCCTTGCAGGTTGAAAACATTGTCCGTGAAAATAGAGCAACACCTGCCACTATTGCCATCATTAACGGAATCATAAGAATTGGTCTGTACGATACTGATCTTGAATTTCTTTCCTCGGATAAGAACATTCTGAAAGCATCAAGAAGAGATATGCCTGTAATTGTTGCGGGCAAGATGAGTGCCGCAACAACAGTCTCGGCAACCATGATCTGTGCAGCACTTGCGGGGATTAGAATTTTTGCTACCGGAGGAATCGGTGGAGTTCACCGCAATGCATCAAACACATTCGATATTTCCGCAGACCTCACAGAACTTGCGCAGACTGATGTCGCCGTTGTATCTGCAGGAGTTAAGTCAATTTTTGGATATCGGATTAACACTCGAATACCTTGAAACTCTCGGCGTGCCTGTCATCGGTTACAGGACTGATGAATTTCCTGCTTTCTTTACAAGAGAGTCGGGATTCAAAGTCAATTACAGATTAGACACTCCCGAATCAATTGCCGGTGTAATAAAAGCAAAATACAAGCTTGGTCTGAAGGGAGGATTAATTGTTGCGAACCCTGTTCCCGATGAATTCTCTTTTGATAAGACCAGAATGGATAAAGCCATTGATGAGGCTCTGAAAGCTTCCGACTCAAAAGGAATAAAGGGAAAAGATGTTACACCGTTCTTACTTTCGGAGATAAAGAAAATTACAGGTGGTGAAAGTCTGAGATCTAACATTGAACTTGTGAAGAACAACGCAAAACTTGCTGCCGAGATAGCGTGCTGTCTTTGAAATAAAATTAAAAATTAGAAATTAAAAATGAAAAATATTCGATCCCGGTGCGCCCTAGGAAAATTAACTTGAGACATTACCGAGGCAAGGAACAGAAAATAGATTGCCATGATGCAAGGGAGTGCCTGCTAAAAAAATTGTATACACATATTGGTCTTGGTCTTCATGGAATGATAATCTCTAACCAATGGTTGAAATGTTTCGGTATTCAGCCAGGAATAGCTTCTGAATCTGATAACTTAAAACTTTAGAAATTCTAACAGAAAGGAGATTTTGACATGAAGACGTTTGCATTCTTAGCGATTTTATTTATTGCAATGTTAACCGGCTGTGAATCTTCAAATGGTCCGTCAACAGATAATTTACAAACGAGTGCAAGCGCCGAAGAAAACGGAGTCTTATTCACTCTAACAATACCTGAGACGATCTTTGAATTGGATGATACTCTAACGGGTGTTTTCAAAGTAATAAATGAATCGGATTCTGAAAAAGTGTTTCTATTCCCCAATTTACAGCAGAATGGATTTCAACTCATAGACATTAACGGCAGAATTTCAATAGACTTTCCGTTAGGGTTTCTTCCTGCGGAAAGCACACTTCGTCTTGAACCGGGTCAAAGGAAAGAATATTCTATTATATCGCCATTCAGGAATTTTGACGGTGAAATTATAGAAAGAGGAAAGTACAAAATGTCTGCATTTCTGTTGGAAAATTATTCTCCGGAAGTAGTTCTTAATATAGAAGTAAGATAATGCGGAGCTTTGATGAAGTTTCCGGCGGTCACAAGGGGCTGGATCGCAACAGATCAACTCCACTACGGAAGACAATTAAAAATTAGAAATTAGAAATTAAAATTTTTCCACCTCCCGCAGCATCCTTGTACAAGCACCGAGAGACACTTCGGAAACAGGGAACAACTTTATAGATGACCATAACATAATTCAAATGTATGCGAGCCGGAATGTTATGATTGAATAGTTGAACTTGCATCAAGACGGAAGCCCAGATGCCACATGAATAAGCCGTACGCTAGGCTCAGTGCAGGTATATCTGCATTGCAGATTGAATGGAGATTCTCTTTTGCATTTCAACAGCAAAGAGCATGAAGTACTTTTGTTACAGAAATTTAAAGTTCATGATATGGTACTTCACATCAGAATAGCAATTGCCTGCGCGTTACTCTTACTCACCTCGCTTTACCTTAATGCGCAAACAATAACTTGGCAAAGGACTTATGGAAGTCTAATTGATGAACAAGGATCAACTATTTCACAAACATTTGATGGCGGGTATATATTTGCCGGTGTAAGAGCCGCGGTGGGCACCTTTGTTATAAGAACAAATTCTACCGGTGACACGTTATGGTCAAGAATTATTAATGATGGTAATCCCACAAGAATTCGTCAACTGAAGGACAGTAACTATCTAATTATTGGCCACGCAAGGGGAGCAAGCGGTTTCCATACAGACGGATTTGCAGTGAAGATAAATGACAAAGGCAACATCCTCTGGTCACGATTGCATGGAGGTGGTCTGCCTGATCATCTTCAGGGCTTATACGAATTTCAGGATAGAACTTTGTTGTTTGCTGGCACGACTGTGGTTAGTTTCAATCCTGATAGAATCAACTATTTCATAATAAAGACCAACGCTGACGGCGATACATTATGGAATAAGAGTTTCGATTCTACCGGAGTATTGTCTGCCTTAGAGCCGGTTCCAGGAATTGGATTTCTATTATCCGGAGCAATGGCAGTTCTGATTGACTCGAGTGGCTCTAAGATTAGTTCAAACAGATTATTACCGGGTATTGGAATTTATGCAGCAGATCATAATGGTTTTCTGTTTATGAACAGAAGAGACTCCATTCGTATCGGAATTTCATTAATAAGAACAGATATGAATTTTGTTCAAATATGGGAGAGTTTCATTCATGACAGTGATATGAGCCTTTATGGTTATTCTGTCATAAGAGTTGGACTATCTTATGTGGTCACCGGTCAGGCTATTACCCCCACCGGAGAAACCGGATTATTCATATGCAAAACTGATTTGTTTGGTAATATTGGATGGCAAAGAGAGTATTTCAAAACAAGCACTATAATAGCGGAGCAAAAGAAGTTGCATTATGTCAGGATAATGGTTTCGTTTTGATAGGACAGAGCAAGCCTTATTTTGGTCAACTTGATATTGCAGTTTCTAAGACAGACAGTAACGGACTATTTAATACAACAGATATTAAGAATGAAACAAAAATAAGTACTCGAACTCTGACGATGTCTCAAAATTACCCTAATCCTTTTAACGCGCAGACAAAAATTTTCTTTTCAATAGCAATAAATTCAGATATTGTATTCAGGGTATTTGATAACTCGGGGAAATTAGTTAATGAAATGAGATTAGGTACTATGAGTGCAGGAAATCACACAATCTCTCTATGCAAATTGAATCTCGCAAGTGGGGTTTATTTTTATTGCTTTCTTGCCAGCAATTCGGAAGCAAATGAAGTAGTTACGCGAAAGTTCGTGCTTCTTAAATGAAAATTCCAAAGAAGATGAAAAAGTTAATATTCACACTTGTAATCTTGCTTTTATCCAATGAGAATTTGAAATCTCAAACTCACGAGGCGGAATTATTAATTCACAACCGCAGTCTTGATCCATTACTCGTGAGGGTGATACCTGTCGGATTTGTTTTCAATGGCAACAAGAGTATACACCTCGCTCTCAATATTTCTCAGATCTCAGAATATTTGGTGGGTTCAAAAGACTTCACCGGAATACTTCTCCATTAGATCCTTTATATCAAAGCTTTTTGCTGAATCATGACATTCTGTTCCCGAGTAATCCAATCGATAGTTCAATTGGCTACGGAAGATACTTAGTCCAGTTTTGGCGATTCGAATTGGATGACTCGGACAATTTTGAACTTATCCTTAGAGATTCTTTGAGTATTGATTTTTCTGATTCGGACTATCCTTACAGCAATGTCTTTACAGGGTTTCAAAATGATTTTATTGTTCGATATTATGCAGTTGATTCAATAATAGTTGATTTTGCAGATACCTATTTGATGAAATTGGATACAACCGATAGGAGTTTTGAGATTTGGAATCAATATGCAAGTAATCACATCAAACCTCAAAATAAGATTGGATTCAGTTCTAATCAAGAATTTTGCTCTTACCCATTAGATGCAAGAGACTATGGAGCATTTGATCACGTTGGACCAGGACTAAATAGTTTGAGTATTGAAATCAAGAATAATGCTTTTTTATCTAACATAGTTTCTTATCCCACAAGAATGTCTATATTAGGTGGGACAACTTTGATGGTGGACTCCAACAAAACATTAGATATTACTGAATCAGTTTCATCGAATGACACCTCCTACTTTGAATTGAACTTAAGCTCAGACAGTCGGCTCATGTTGAATGCTTATTCTCAAATAATTGTTAGAAATAACAGCCGGCTTACGATGAATCATAATAGCCTATTGTACTTGGATACAAATGCTGCAATTTCAGTTATGGCAGGAGGACTGCTATGCAACTATGGAGCGTCAATTAGAGGGAGTGGAAAGATTGTTTATAAGGGAGGTGTTCACCAACTCATGTGCGCAACAGTTGCAGATTTTCTTTTACAAGACAGTTCAAAATTTGTGCTGGATTCCAGTGCAGTGCTTTCTATCCCGAATAGTACGACTCTTCATCTCAAAGGCAACGAAACCGCACTCATCCTCAATCCCGGCTCAAAGCTCCTCTTCGGAGAGAACTCCGATATCGTGTGTGATTCGGGCGCGAGGATTGTTGCCAATGACGCAACATTCGCTTCGGTTGACTCCACAAAGAAATGGAACGGTATCTCGCTCAATGATCTTGCAAGCGATACGATAAAGAACTGCATCATTAAGAATGCAATGTACGGCATAATGATCTCGGAGAGGTATATTCCGGATGAATCATCGGAGTCATACTCTGCGGAAATTTCCGGCTGCAGTTTTGTGAATCAGACTTCTTATGTGTTGAACAATGCAATCTATCTCCAGAATAGCACGCATGTGCTCTTGAAGGATAATACCATTGCATCAAACAACTTGTCTATAGGCTTCACTCACGGCATCTATGCAGAATACTGCCCGGGAGAAATGCTCAACATCATCAACAATAACATAAGCAACTGCAATAACGGAATGACCGTCATTCAGTCATCGCCTTACATTGCCTTCAATACTTTAGACGGAAACTCTAACGGCGAATCGGGAATGTTTCTCGATAACTCGAACGGCACGATCAAGTACAATGTCATCTCGGATTTCTATAATTCATATTATTCTTTCTACTCATCTCCTGATCTTCTGAAAAACACTTTTGATAATTCGTGTGAAGACAATATCTATCTTTCATCTTCTTCCGTTCCTGTAATGCATCCTTTGCAATCCGGCGGTTCTGTTTATTGGTATGCAGGAGATAATCATATAACAGGAAGTCCTTACGATGCAGGCATATTGTTTGATGCAGACGCTTATCCGGATATGAATTACGGTTACAACAGAATCACATTGACCGGCAGTAATTACTATCTGAACGGAGTTAATCCATCAGCATCAGGAAGAGAGTTTTATGTCTATGAGAATTACTGGGGACAAACGCCTCCTGATTCATTGATGTTCAACATCACCGGAGCAGATGTGAAATTCAATCCTTATGACGACAACTCGCAATCGGCTCGGCATACAAATACTTTCGATAAAACTGACATCGGATTTGGATTGATGGATACAGTCCACATATTAGAATCCGACAATCGAAAACTCAGCACAAGAGTTGTATCTTCTTGCATATCAAAGCGAGTTCAACCGCGAGTATGAGGCTGCAATTGGATATTACAAAGAAATTGTATCTGATTACAAAGACAGCAGTTCAGCTTCTTCATGTCTTGCAAGGATATTCAACTGTTACGAAAAGAAACAGGCAACAGCAGCGGAGTATGCGCTGTTGAAGAGCTACTACTCAACTATAACCGAAGATACAAGTCACACAATCATCATGCGAAACATTTCCGAAGACCTTGCAATTCAATCAAACATAAAGCAGGGCAACATCGAAGAGGCGATTTCGGATTATGATGAGATATATACAATCAACACAAATACTCCGAAAGGATTTCATGCTCTTATCAACAAAGAAATACTATCGGCAGGTTCAGGAGATAATCTAAGTTCGGGAAATTCATTTGACGAGATTGAATTTAAACAAATCAAGATCAACGCAATGCTGAAAGGTCTTAACGCAAGAGATGCAAAAGCAAACATCTCATCAAATTCAAACCCGCTGAGTTTCAATCTTTCTCAAAACTATCCTAATCCCCTTCAACCTGAGTACGATTATCAATTACGAATTAAGAATTGGGAATTTCGTTATGCTGAAAGTATATGACATTACGGGAAGAGAAGTTGCGACACTTGTTAATGACATCATGCCGGCGGGAAAGCATGCAGTAGAGTTCAATGCGAATGGATTGTCAAGCGGGATTTACTTCTACTCACTGAATGTTGACGGAAAGCAGTTGGGTGTGAAGCGTATGGCATTGGTGAAATAAGAGTTTCCTAACGGCATCTTCTTTCAACTTATTTGCCGGCCACAATGGGCATTTGGAAGCAATGAAAAAAAACTCAGTCAGGCTTAAGACTTTCCGACAAATGAAATCAGTCAGAAATTACAGATACTTTTGTACTTTCGCATGAAGCAAAATTGCTGAAATGATATTAGCAAACCGGTAATCTTGTTTGCTTTCGGAATATCGGAATATTCTCAATTTTTAATTTCTAATTTTTAATTCAACCTTCAGGGTCTCAGCAACGTCACATAATTCTCAGAATTATTGTTGGCAATCACAAAATCAGTTCCGTCAACATAGTTATCGCCGGTAAGATCTGTAGCAACATTGCCGGTGACATAGTTTGCCGCATCATTTGCAACAGTGCCTGCATCAGTAGCATCAATTGTTCCGTCCTGATTTATATCGCCGCTGTATATGCAATATTTGTTTCCCATCAGAACCATATTGTTCCCAAAAGCACTTGTTACAATTGATGTAAAATCATACGCGGCTTCATTTGAATTGAAACTAAAAGTACTACTGCTCCAGGTTTCCAAAGAATTTTGATGATGCAAAGATATGTAATAGTTAACTCCGTTCACTGCGTTCATGAAGTAGTGATCAGCATTTCCTAAACTGTCAACCTGTGCAACTGCAGAATCAATAATTGCGAAGGGTGAAGATGCATTTCTCAAGAATACTTTTGCAGAGTCAGGCTTCATTCGTTCGGTAACCGGATCATAGAGTCCTTCCACAAGCATCTTGAGTGAGAGATGCTTCTGAATTGTACTTGCATCATTGACGAGAATCCTTGACGTGAATGGCTGCAGAGTTATGCTTCCCTCAACCACCGGTGAGCCGTCAGGGTTCTAGTATGAAATTCCTTCAAGAGAATAAACCTGAACCGAGCTTGCTGGATTGTAGAACAGTCTATTCTTAAGCGTTGAATCAATTCTTTCTACACCAACCCGGTAGAGATAAACATTATCAACCGAAACGGTTGTATCAGGCAATAACATTGCAAATGTTACTCTTGCATTTGATTCTGTTGTATCGGGCTTGAACACAAAATCAAAACTTCTTTTATAATTTTCTATACCAGATATCTTCTTGCAAACAGGTATGGATTTGCTCCCGCATTCGGCCTTCCGAAAGTGCTGAAATCTCCCGAATGATTTCGGCATAATCAAACCGCAAATGATAGTAGTTGTTTTTAGTTAGAGTAATATAATTGCTCGAAGTCAATCCCTGGATACCGCCGTTGCCATTCCAGCTAATCTTCATGCAACCTGAATCAAGGAAAGGATTGGTTGTATGTTGAATTGTAGAACCCGCCGGGGGTAGTTGACCAATTGACTACATTTGTTGTGAAGCGCGGATTCAGAATCATGTTAGAGCTTAGAGTGTCAATCACTCTGTACTGATCAAACACAAAGAACCTGTACCTGAAGTGAGATCTTCATTGAATTGATTTTTCCAGGTTGATAATCGGTAAAGATTTGTCGCATAAGTTCCATAAACCACGGATCTCCTCGGGAAATATTCGGTGTACGGATTGCTGTAATAATTGCTGTCGATGTTCCGTAGTCACTGAATGAAGGAGATTTGAACATTTGATGCTCCATGCCGGTCTGCGTGAAGCTCAGGCAATAGAACTGATTACCTTTCACAATATTGTTGTAAGAAGGTGTATATGATGTTGAAGAATAATCAGTCATCACCATTTGTGAATATGCATTGTTGTAAAGAATGTTGTTTATGATCTGATTATTGGCAGATGTCGCTGTTGTCAACATTAATGCCGACATAACTATTGTTTACGATAGTGTTTCCCTTTATCAAAACATTCTTTGTAACATTGGGGCCGAAATAAATTCCGTTCGCATATATTTGCTGAGAGAATATGAAGATTCCACATTCCGAAAGAATTGATGACAATATTATCAAGTATCTCTGCAATCCGTCGGCATCGTCTAAGTCAATGCCACCGCCGTCATTCAATGTCATGCAGGAATTACTTACAACATTGTTTTTCACGAGCATGTTCTTTGAGACTAGCATTCCGGTGTATCCGGTACTGTCAATTACATTATTTAAGCAGACCGTTCCCGTGCTTAGAAGTAGAGACTGAATGCCGTGTCCTCCCAGGCATTCTCCGCAAGTCCGGTACCAGAAGTTCGTTTGATAAGATTGTTTGAAACAGTACAGTTAGTGAAAACACCTGTTATGCCGGTATTCATATTGTCCTCAATAATATTGTTGTCACCAGATTAGTGCCATTGATCCTTAATCCCGCTCTTCAGGCATTGTTCATTTTGCATCTGCGGACTTTCACATTACTTGCAGTATATATCTCAACACAATTATCTCTGAACTTTGAAGATTCAATGTCCTGCAAGACATTATTCAGACCGTTAACGAGTAGAAATCCATATCGTGTAGTTACCGCTTCAACCTGAATTGTATTTGGATCAACTCCGCCCGGTGCATAGAAGTATAGTTTCCCGGCAGCCTTGTCGTAAAAATATTCGTTTGCCGTGTCGAGCAGGATTAGCCTGCTGTCAAAGTAATAACCTGCCTTCGGATAGATCCAATTTTGCGTTGCAGAGGATAAATTTACGTGACCAACAGTGTAGCTGGAAACTGTTCCGGGATTCATAGCACCCGGTTTGCAGAGCGCACTCTACCAGATTGACTGGTTCCAATAACCTGCCCGGCTGTATAAGTTCTGCATCATCAAATGCTATCGTCAGTTTGCGTTATCGCATTTCGAAATCTTGAATTCGGAAATCTTGCAACTGTCATGAGTTTTCCGTTTGCATAGAGTTGAAAAGCGTATCCGTGAAATTGCCGAATAAATATTGCCTGAATAGAACTGTCCATCAGAAACGGCCTTGATGCCTGTGACAATGGGCAGATTGCGGTTCCGTAACTTCGAATACGATCTCATTTCCTGCGGTTCCTGATTTTGTTGCCATTATCATTCCGTTGAAAGTGTCTCCGCGGTTGAAAAGGATCTGTGAGCCTGCTGTTAGTGAAGTCATAATGGAATTCACTTTAGCAATGGTTTTCAAGGGGTCGATGCTGAGAGGCCGTCATTTTAAATCATTCCGTTTGCATCAACATAATAAACTGCTGACTCTGCACTTGCGCTGCCAGAGCAACAAAGAGCAGATGAAACAATCAAGCGAACAAATTTCATTTTATTCCATTTAATGGTTATGGGAATTCCATTCTTATCCGTACATATGACGGATCAAGTTTGGTGAGTCGGAATTTAATCTTGGGGTTTAAAAGCCGGAAAAACTTTTCAGAGAAAACTTAGTCTCAGAATTTGTTATGCTAAGATTTTAAGGGTAATCTTAAGATATCATTGCTGAATCTTAAATCATATTAGTGCTTGCCCATATGTTAATCAAGCCTATAATCACACCCCCTACGGGGATGTGGCGGCGTTGAAAACCAGAGGGAGTAACATTATCCTTAACTCCAGTTGAGTCCAAAGGCTCTCCGGAATGAAACATAAACTCAAAAGCAACTATCCATCTCTCCAACCCACAAACATTATTGAACTCGCATGATGTAATGATTACCTTTGCGACGAATTCAAAATTTCTAAAACACAATCATACAATCCGCAACCAATTCCGATCATGAGCATACCGCTTAACGACTTTGCGAAAAATACATAGGCGAAACAATTCTCATGAGAGGTCTCTCCTATTTTGAAAACGGACGTTAATGGACGAACCCGATAAGATCACGCGAGGCGTGTAACTGAAACCACAGTGGAAGGTTCAGAAAATTATACAGTCCGACTTACCTTGAATAAGGGAATGATCACCTCTCAATACAGTTGTGACTGCCCGTATGACATAGGTCCCAGTTTACAGAAACTCACGCTAGCGTTCATGTTCTATCTTCAGCGGGTGGAATCAGGAACAGATGATATCATGTCTCGAGAAGACATTCACAAAAGGCAAGAAACAAAAATCATCAAAGAAAAACTATTGCAGAGCAAGTAGATGACTTGCTACTCAGATACCGCATGAAGAGTTAAAGAATTTCATCCGGGCTCAGTCTGAAAAAGATTCTACACTGCGAAATATCTTCCTGACATCATTTGCTTATCTGAATGCCAATGGAGTCTAAGAGCTTCTATGTTAAACAGCTTAGATCAATAGTAAAGCGCTGCAGAAAGAGACGGATTTATTTCGTGGCATGGGACCGGAAAAAAGTCAGTGCTGCGGTATCAGGTAGTTGTCAACGACCCAGAAACACATAGAGCCTGCAAGAATCTGTAGTGCTATATACATTTGTTCTTCTGTTTATGGAAGAAATGGTCGGAAATACTTGCATATTGCGATGACAGTAATGGAGACATTGGAGGATGTTTTGAAAATGCACTGGAAATTCTTCAAGATCTTTCTGAAGAAATTTTGCCGGAGGAAATCAGGATCATGCTGTTTGAATATTTCATTGATGCCTATAAAGAAAGGCATTTACTCGAACTGGGGTTGGCATCTGGATGTGCTGTCAATTTCCAGCACACTTGATTTCAAACAAGCGAGCTGAAACGATTTTATCACTTCTCCGAGAATAGTCAGTTATCTGAATATCAGCAGGAGAATGCCTTGCGAATTAAGCTCCATATAGTAAGAAAAACAAAAGGAGATGAAAAGCCGAAAAGCTGATTGATATGAATCTGTCCTATCCTTCCTTCCGGCATGATGCCATTACAAAAGCGATGGATGCAAGAATTACGAAGAACGAATTGAGTTAGCTCAGGAAGGAATAAGGAAGGATTCCAAAAAGACAAACCGGACTCGCAACAGACTGGAAAGAGCGGCACCTTCCAGATGTGCAGTTGCGCAAAATGACAAAGAATAGATAATCGAATATTCAGGGGAACTCTGTCTGAACGGCTTCAGTCATTACAGGGACCACTATCAACTCTTAAAAGATAATATTAGAAAAGATGAATGGTTCGTTTGTTGAACAAATGATTGAAGATCGATAACCGCTAAGCATTGGAGAGCGCATGAACTTATGGCAAGTATCTTTATCAAAAAGAAAAAGTGGTGGCCAAGATTAATGATTATGGTTTCCAAGTATCCCGAACTTCACTATATAGAGACCTACGAACAATATCTTGCCCAGGACTTTCCAAAGAAATTGCCAAACCTTTTATCCAAGGTGTTGTAAATTTCTTGGTGAAAATGCGGCAGAAATATCATTATAAAACTGCATGCAGATATCTTAAAAAAAGTAAGAAGACTCTTGGGGCGACAGAAGATGTGGGTCAAATCGTAAAGTAATCTTGAAAAAATATCCGCAAAGAAAAGCTCTGCATGAAGAATTAAGTAAAGTTTGATCAATTAAATTTGACGGCTGACATGATTATAGAGTTGATTGCCAATGGATAGTAAACCCCGAAGGGGTGATATGATTTTAGGGGTGATTGCCAATGGACAGAAAACCCCGTAGGGGTGAAATGATTATAGGGCTGACATATTTATAGAATCGATTGCCAATGGACAGAAAACCCCGTAGAATGAAATGATATGAGGGTAGACATGATTGTAGAATCTCAAAACGTAAGTTCAAACTCTTCACTTCCTGATACTGCTTTAATTCTTGTATGAAGTTTTTTGGCAGACACATCTGTCGGATACCAATGCCTGCCTGTCTTCACAATAATAAAGAGTCCTTCATCATCTCCCATTGCAACAAATTCTTCGCCGCCCACGGGCTCTTCTCAAAGTAAGGCACTCCAAGTTCATCATGAATGTTTTTGCAGAGCTGAACAAGTTGCTTGCTGAAATACCAATCTCGCTTATGCACAGTATTGAATCACCGCTGAAGGGATTGTCAGATGAATTGTTCAGATCCTGTCGCGCTATCAGTTCAACAATGTTGCAGTTGTTGTCATAAAAATAGATTGCCTTTGCATTCCATGATGTGAAAGTCTGCAATAAAAGAATTGTTTTGGAGATTAAGAAGATCCGTTCTCGAAGACATGAAATCCACGGCACTCTCAATTTTGTTGCACGGAATATTGAATGCAAAAATGATACATCGCCTCAACAGCATCGCTCTCTGCAAATCTTAGGAGGTGTTGCTGATTTGAACCAACGACACTCATCTCTATTTACTAAAAGGAAGATCGAGTATGCCGGAATAGAAAGCCGATGTGTCTTCTAAATTGTTT
>JADJAH010000026.1 GCA_016704345.1 Ignavibacteria bacterium
AGAGTCTAACATGAATTCTTCCGGCGGATTCATGAAAGAGTACGGAAATGAATACATCATAACAGGCATTGGAAGAACTACGGATATTTACGACATCGGAAAATCCGTAATAAAAAAACAAAGACAACTACCCGATCAAGATAGAAGATGTTTCGGAGATAAAAGTCGGCTCGTCAACGAAGATCGGTGACGGTTCAATGAACGGAAAGCCGGCAATTATAATGACGGTAATGAAACAGCCGGCAACAAATACGTTAGAACTTACAGATAGAATTGATAACTCAATTAACGACCTTAAGAAAAGTTTGCCACCGGACATTCAGATAAATACAAAGATACTTCGGCAATCTGACTTTCTTGGCTATCAGCAACATTAACAAGACATTGATAGAGGGTTCAATATTTGTCATTATCATATTGTTTGTATTCTTGATGAACTTGAGAGCGACGTTCATCTCTTTGATAGCAATTCCAATTTCATTGATAATTGCAATTCTCACATTGAAATGGCTTGGTCTTACAATCAACACTATGAGTCTTGGAGGAATGGCAATAGCAATAGGAGCTCTCGTGGATGATGCTATCATAGATGTGGAAAATGTTTTTAAGCGTCTCAAAGAAAATTCCAGAAAACCAAAAGACGTGCAGGAGAGTAAATTAAAGACAATCTTTAATGCGTCTTTTGAAATAAGAACATCCATCATCAATGCTACTCTAATAATTATTGTTGCATTTATTCCTTTGTTTTTCTTGTCGGGAATGGAGGGGAGATTGCTTGCTCCGCTTGGAATCTCTTTTATTGTTTCTCTCTTTGCATCTTTGATCGTTTCAATAACATTGACTCCGGTACTTTGCAGTTATATGCTCGCAAGTGACAAAATGCTGCTAAAGCATTCCGTTTTTAAGCAGGCTGGTGCGGTATCTCAGAGGAAGTATGAATGGCTGCTTACAATAGTATTAAACGCAAAGAGTTTACCATTGGGTCTTGCAATCTCATTGTTTGTTGTTAGCATGATTTTGCTCTTTTCGCTGGGAAGAAATTTTTTGCCTGAGTTTAATGAAGGTTCGTTGGTAATTAGTGCAGTAAGTCTTCCCGGAATATCGCTTGACGAAAGTAATAAGATAGGCACTGAAATTGAAAGGACTTTGTTAACTGTGCCGGAGATTTCAGTTACAACAAGAAGGACGGGCCGCTCTGAAATGGATGAACATGCACAAGGCGTTAATGCTTCAGAGATTGACGCTCCTTTTGTTTTGAAAGACAGAAGTCGAAAAGAATTTATGGAAGATGTGAGGGAAAAACTTGCTTCAGTCTCAGGCGCGAATATTACAATTGGACAGCCGATAGGACATAGAATTGATCACATGCTTTCCGGAACCAGATCAAATATAGCAATAAAAATCTACGGACAGGATCTTAACAACATGTATTCGATCTCTAATAAAGTGAAATCAGCAATTGAAGATGTTGAGGGTCTGGTTGATATTTCTGTTGAACCGCAGATTGAGATCCCGCAGATCAAGATCAAAGCTAAAAGGGAAATACTCGCGAAATATGGAATCACTATCGGTGAATTTACTGAGATGATAGACGTTGGTTTTGCAGGCGAAAAGGTCTCCGAAGTCTTTGAAGGGTCGCAAAGGTTTGATATAGTTTTGAGGTTTGATGACAATAACAGAGGAAGCCTAGAAATATTCGAAATTCAATGATAGATACACGAAGCGGTGACAAGATACCGTTAAGCTATGTAGCTGACATTGCTTCTTCTTCCGGTCCCAATACAATCAATCGTGAGAATCTTCGGAGAAAGACGGTGGTATCAGTTAATGTAAGTGGCAGAGATCAGAAAAGTGCAGTAGAAGAAATCGCGGCAAAGGTTGGAAGCGGCGGTTAAACTTCCTGATGGTTACAGAAATTGAGTACGGCGGACAGTTTGAGGCTGAAGCCGAAGCATCAAGCAGGCTTATGGCTGCTTCGTTGCTATCACTGTTGATAATCTTCATGCTTCTGTTTCAGGAGTTCAAAAATCTGAAATTGTCAACAATCATTCTCTTGAATCTGCCTTTAGCTTTGATAGGCGGTGTGCTAAGCATTTATACGACATCCGGTATTATAAGCATTCCTTCAATAATTGGTTTCATTACACTTTTTGGCATAGCCACAAGAAACGGAATTCTTCTGGTTTCAAATTACACATCGTTACAGCAACAAGGACTTGGACTTTATGAAACAATTATAGAAGGATCCAAAGACAGATTAAGTCCTATTCTTTATGACAGCACTTACGGCTGGCATGGGCGCTTCTTCCTTTGGCAATAGCAGGGGATCTTCCGGGGAATGAAATTCAGAGTCCAATGGCAAAAGTAATTCTTGGTGGGTTGATGAGTTCAACTTTGTTGAATTTGCTGATTATTCCCATAGTGTATTTTCTTCTTAACAAACAAAAGAAAGAAACTAATTGAAAAAAAATTATGAAATTCAGGAAGAGTTAGCAGGCTCGCATTTGTACTCGTGTTTTTTGCATTGAATACGGAAGCGTATTCACAAAGCAGCATTGATAATGTACTTAAGGAAATTTCGGGAAACAACAAGTTCATTGTTGCAAATTCAAAGCTTGCAGAATCAAAGAAGCTTGAGTCTAAAGTTGGGCAATCACTTTACAATCCGTTCGTGGAAATTACTAATCTCTTTGGTCCTACCAAAGATGAAGGTAATCAAACAGACTTCAAGATCATTCAATCTTTTGATTTTCCAACTTCATATTCTAAGAGAAGCGCCTTGTCGGATTTGAAAGCACAACAGACTGATTTTGAAAAGCAAATGTACCGACAGGATATCTTGCTTGAAGCCAAATTGATATGCATAGAGCTTGTCTCGTTGAACAAAAGAAAGCTCAGTTGTTAAGAAGAATAAGTACAGTCGAAACTCTTAACAATCTTTATCAAAGCAAATTGAAAAGGGCGAAGGAAATATTCTGGATGTTAATAAATCAAGAATTAATCTGTTGAATATCAAGACTGAACTGACACTTGTCGAAAGCAGAATCAACGAATTTACTGATAAATGGACGGAAATGAACGGAGGAAATAAAATTGTCTTCAGTGACGCAACTTACCCGGCACCAGGTGAAATACCAGGCTTTGTTGAACTGGAAAATACAATCGAAACCGTAGCCTTCTTAAGAAAGTCTTTGGTGCAGGAAAAGCTTATTGCTCAAGGACAGATCGATCTAAGTAAAGCGCTTAGCCTGCCGAAATTTGAAGTCAGTTATTATTACCTTGGGTTAAACAGCCAGACTTATCACGGTATTCATCTTGGCTTTCCGATTCCTTTGTGGGAGAATAATTACAGAACAGATTTCTACAAATCAAAGTCCGCATACTCAAGTCTCGAGATCGAATCACACAGGAATGAACATTTTTATCAGACAAAGCAATTGTATGGAAAGTATGAAGCTTTGAAAGAAACACTGAAAGAATACAAATCCGTTTTAGATTCCAGAATAACGGAGAGTTATTGAATAATGCTCTTAGAATCGGAGAACTCTCGGCATTAGATTATTTTCTTGAGGAAAATTTTTTTACTATTCTTCTTTGATAAATATCTGGAGTTGGAAAGGAATACTATAAAGTCATTGCCGAGTTGTATAAATATCAGTTATAAGATTTCAGCAAAATATAATGCTGTCATAGGATTTCGAAAGAGTTTGAAGGTTCAATAATTATTTCAGAATACGCCACCTTTGCAAAAACTTTATTTATGGTTTATGTTTTGTCAATTGGCTCTGACAAATGATGCTGTTACCCTAAAATCATAACACCCCTATAATCATAACACCCCTATAATCATAACACCCCTTCGGGGTTTTTCGTATTTTGCAACATGGGCTACAATCATATCAGCCCTACGGCGTTCTCTTCTCAGTAGAATCACTCCGAGATCTGTTCTATATTTTTAATTTCTAATTTTAAATTTAAAATTACGCTCTTAGAGTATATCACCCCCTTCGGGGTTAAAGGTAGCCCTTTGTTAATTTACCGGAGTCGAATGTTCACAATGGAGATAAACCTCAATCAAAAGATTTTTCTTCATTCCTGAAACCTTTTCAGAAATTACAAGTCTTAACATGTAAACGGAGGCATAAGAAAATGACAGACTCGGTAATAATCATAATAACATTCATTATCGTATTTTTTATGGCTCTTAAAAAATCAAAAATTTACAGAAACTAAACCTAAAAAGGAGAAAACATCATGACAGGAGTTGAAGCATTAATACCCCTCGTTGCAATAATTGCCACATTCGGAATTCCAGGTGTGATAATTTTCTGGGCAATCTACACCAAGCACAGGGAAAGAATGAGGCTCATTGAAAAAGGATTACCGCCTGAGGAAGTGAAGGCATACTTTGCGAGCGAGTCGAAGCCAAACAATCCGTATTCAGCTTTAAAGTGGGGCATACTATTGGCATTCCTTGGCGCAGGAATCTTCCTCGGTAATTATCTCGAAGAAATGTGAGCGCAAAGACAAAGAACCAAAAACTTCAGCAAGTCTAATTCATTAACGTTAACTGCATAAAAATGAAACAGCGTTTTGTATTTTTGTTTGCCTTGTCGCTGACAGCGGCCCTGATGTTCGGATGCGGAATCTTCTCGGAACGATATGAAAAGACTGAAACTGAAGACCGCACTATATCAGCTATTGGCAAGACCAAACTTGTTCTTGAGAATATCAGCGGCAAAAATCGAACTGAATCAGTCAACCGACAGCGGCGTTATCAGAATCGTTGCCCGAAAAAATTATCTGTGAGAAAGAAAGATCTTGATAAGCCGTTTGATGAAATCAAGATCAGAGTCGATACAACAGGCAGTGAAATAAAAATTGAAGCTGACATCAACACAAACAAGAAGAACTAAGTTCTTTAATTTCGGAAGTATGAAAGGTCCGAAAGTTGATTACGAACTTTATATCCCCGCAGGCTTTCAGCTTGATTTGTCTAACGTCAACGGTGATGTAACCGCAGGATCGTTTGATGGGGATTTAAGAATTGAACTGATCAACGGTGATGTAAGCATTAGAACACTTTACGGGACTGTTTGAATCGGAAATAACCAATGGTGAGATTTCGATGGATGTTGATTCAACAACGGGCATTGACATTGAAACAGTAAACGGATCTGTTGATCTTACATTTGGCGAGAATGTTTCCGCAAACTTGAAAGTTAAAAAACTACTAACGGAAAGATCATTGATGAGAATCTCAGCATGTCGAATGTAAAACGCGAGGAGAAAAATCTCAAGGCTGACATTGGAACTAATCCATCAACATCAGTAAGTGTAAGCACGGTAAACGGGAAGAGTCACCCTGAAGGGCAAAGGAAAGAACTGGCAGTAAAGATTGATAACAAACATCGGCAGACAAACAGTTGGAATATTCTAAGAGAATTTCGGAGAACATTAAGAACGGCGACACATCGGAATTCTCTGACATTGTCAGGGAGTTTAGCGGGAAGGCATTTGCTCTTACACTCAGAATCCTGGAAACAAAGAAGATGCCGAAGATTCGTTGCAGGAAGCTTTTTCATGAGATTGTACAGGGCAATTGTTTCCAATCAGTTTGAAGAAAGGTCAAAGCTCTCGACATACTTTTATACTATTGTTTACAACACTGCTGTTGATCACTACAAAAAGATCAAGGCAAAGAGATTCAGCATCATCTCTATTGATGTGGAAGGCGATAATTATGAGGAAGGTGATGACTTGAATAAGAGCTATGCCGAAAGTCATCATTCAACAGGAAGCAGTTATTCCGACAAGGCAACAGGAGAAAATGAAGTAAGCAAGATCATCGGGAATTACATTACATCATTGCCCGAGCAATATTCTGTGATATTAACAATGTTTTACATCAACGATCTTTCGCATGAGGAAATATCGAACATACTCAAACTGCCCATTGGAACCGTGAAGAACAGGATCTTCAGGGCAAAATCAAAAACTCAGAGAAATAATTCTGAAAAATACAGTGAGGAAGAGATCCTCCAATACGTATGAAAAAAATTCATTTTAACATCAGCAATTTTTTCTAGTATCTTAGGCGGCATGTCAGGGAGAAGGGAAAATATTGATTCATATCTTCATGAACAGGTCAGTCTCAGCCTCAATGCAATGCCTTCGCAGACGTTTGAAGAAGAACTTCTGAAGAGGATCAGTATTGAGAATGAGTTCAGGAAACAGGATGTGAAAACAGACAAACTGGCGAAATCATTTATTGGAACGATTGTAGTTTCGTTTATTGTTCTGCTGATTTTTGCCGGATTCTTGCTCAACAAGAATAGCGGAGAATCCCGGGGGGTACTTAGTTAATGCGCTCGATATGTTTACCGTTGCCATAGAAACTGTAAGCCTTCAGCTCACATCAATACTCGGCTTCTCGCTTGGACCACAGAGCGCAGCGATAGTACTCGTTCTGCTTGTTTCAATATTCTTGTATTCCATGGCAGACAAGTTCGTATTCAGAAAGAGTACCGGAAAATGAAGTGACTTCGGGGCAGGATCGATTTGAAAGAATTTCTTCAGTTCAATCTTGCCATAATAATCAACCCTCTACGGATTTCTTTTTCTAAATAATCTATAGATAAATAAAATCAACATTGCTCCGAGTATTGAAGCGATGAATCCGCAGTCTCTCCCTCGGCATAAAATCCAAGCAGTCTTCCCAAATAAGTAAATACCACGGACCCTGCAATACCTATTAATATTGTTATGATAATTCCGCCGCCGTCTTTACCGGCATAAAGAGTTTTGCAATAGCGCCGACAATCAAGCAGAGGATGGTAGACCAGAAAATTCCCATTGTAGTTAGTTTAGTTAGTTAATAGAAAAGGGTTTTAATATTTAATAATGAATAAAACCACGGTTAATGTCTTTGATCTTTCTTCTGTTCCTTCTGAAAACCCCAATGCCTTCACGGCTTCCGCCCTCATTCGTATTTCCTTCGATTGTTTCAAGAAATCCACCGTTAACGGATTCGACAAGTCCTGTATGCCCAAAACCACCGCCGGATGAAAAGATAAAATCTGTCCGGGCTTTACCAGAGCCGGGTTTGCAGATGCTTGTGCAGTTGTTATTTTCTTTCCAGAAGTATTGCTCCAATGATTCAGCACCCCCTGCTGTTTTGTGCACCGGATTTTTCTTGCCACAGTTCATCGCATGCTTGCTGAAAGCACCAGTAAACGAATGCCGCACACACCATGCTGCCGGAAAATTTAAACCGACACTCTTGGAGATAGTCTTCTACCGGCTTGCCCCAGTTGAGCCCTTTTGTTTTTCAAGCTCGCCGATCTGGGAGTCTTTGCAATTTCCAAAACCTTTTTTTTAGCAGAATAGATTGCGCTTCAGGATTGATAGGAACAGTGGATTCACCGAACAGCCTTTGAAAAAGTTTTACTGCAGCGAATGTCTTCGGACCAAAATCACCGTCGACGTCAATTGGGCCGCAGCCCTGTTTGTTAAGCTCCTGCTGAACGGCCCTTACAACTGCTTTATCTTTCTCGCCTTTGATTACGACTCTTCCGGGATATTTCATGGCAATGTCTTTTTTTTTCGTTGATAAAATTACCCAAATCGTTTTTTGAATTGCAACCACAAGAATTTCTAAAAAGAGGGGAGAAACCTCAATTATCTCAAAAATGCGTTGAAAGTTGTTTTCAATTTGCTAAGTTATGGAAAAATTTAAAAAAAACAATTTAGGAGGCAAATTGAAATCTTTACACAAAACTCATCCTTTCGTTTCTGTTGGTCCTTTCGTTTGTGAAGAGTTCAGGCGCGCAGATGTTCGAATCAGGCAGGTATTTGCGGGGAACCAATACCAGCTATATCCGTCAGAAAAAATTCCAGCGAGCTGAATATTACAGGCAGCTTCACACTTGAGGCATGGATAAAGCCTCAGTCAACTATCTTGGCTAAAGGCATTTTCGGCAAAGGCAGCACTCTTGGAACATCAATGGAGTACGGAATGCGGCTCTCAACAACGGGAAGGATCTCAGTCATTACCGGCGGTTCATCAAAATTGATCAGCAGGTCATCCTAATCCCGTACCTCTCGGAGAATGGACTCATGTATGCGGAACTTATAATTCATCGACAGGTGAATTCAAGATCTATTTTAACGGCTTACTCGATACAAACTCAATAGTTGCCGGCGCGGCGCCTCCCTCAAATACAGATTCGCTCTTCCTCGGAATTACCGGATCTTCAACCCCATATAAAGGTGTAATTGACGAAGCCCGGATTTGGAACAGGGCTCTTAGTTTCAGTGAGATCACTCGTTTTACAGGGACTTCTTTGGGAACTTCTTCCGGAAAATATGAAGGACTTGTAATATCAATAACTTGTCAGCAGAATGAAGCAAGCGGTGCTGTATTCACATTTTCGTTCGACTGGTCGGGCAACAGCAATTTCGGAATAGGACGGAATGTAACTGATACCAGCCTAAGCAATTCACCTTCGGAAACTATTGCACTAAACGATTCATGGAAACCGATGGTACGGGCGATTATGCTGCCGTTGGAAGATGATTTTGGAGTTGAGCCCCACCCAGGCAATTGACAATGTCATGCTGGGGTATCCAGGTCAACGAACATTCAATACTAATCCCACAAAAGGGAAGTCCAACAACAGGGAGGAGCCAATACAAATTACAGGCTCGGATTCCTCAAAAAAGATTATTTGCCGGCATCAATGGAAATTTTGCATTCACTCGAATGACACGATCCTGTTAACAGATGGACTCACGTAACTTTTGGCTTACTATGCTCCATCGGGTTTCGTACTTATTTTTATACAAAAGCAAAGACTCACAACATTTGGTTATGCTGCTGTGGGAAGTATTATTGACGGAGCAGATCTCTCTCTACATTGGCGGTACTCCGTCGCTTTCAAAAACTCAACGGATACTTGATGAAGTGAAAGAACCAAAGATGTGAAATTTGAAGAAACAATTGCGCAGACTATGTATCGCTCAAGTGAGCAATCCCTGGGTGATGCAAATGCTACTTATAACCTTGACGGATATTTATACAGCTCTTTTGATAACGCTCCACAGTTATACTTCAGAAACGATGCCAAGGTTTGCTGTATCGCTAACATCAGCCACCCGTTTCTCCGATGAACCGATCGGACGTTTCCGCATTTGAAGGCGGATTTCATTTGAAGCCGACTGCAAGAAGGGAAATTCCCAGAAACCGGTCTTTTCAGGAAACATGATTGATGATACTCTGGAGGTACCAATGAATGAGACAATACTCAGACATTGATGTCTTTTTTGTTGGCCGTGAATCACAATTCCGAGCAGGACGGAAATATCCCGGGTCGGACCCCCGGTGGTGCGCAGGTCATGCTTTTTGACAGAGAGGCTCTCGTGGTAAAATTCTGACAATGTAGTTACGATCTTGGACGACCAAGTCGCCCACACCAATGCAAAGCCGTGAACATTTGCTCTTCTCCGAGAATTCAACCGTCAAATGGCCAAATCCTGTGTTCTCCGGAGGAAACACTGCCGGTTCTTAGGGGATTGGCGAATCTTCGATGCTAACAACCGCGGGTGGTGCTGATACGGCTGGCTGTATGGATGGGGAAGGAGATTTAACAACAGAAACAACCCAAAAGCCTTATCGAATGTACAAAAACTTCCCAGTTCATTCAGGGATTTTGAAATCGCTTCAAACTCACCGGTACGTGATACGATGCGATTCTATTTCAGGAATACGGCTTCTGTCCAAATGCATAAGTGGATTCTGCAATACTTTCATATCTGCCGACAACCGAGTCTACATTAAAATCCCCTACTTCAATTTTTCGGGGAGCATTTTATTTCCTACAACTCAAAAACACAGAAATTCAATTGGACTAACTGAGTAATGTGATCAGCCTGAATCCGTTTATTTCCAGCTCCATTTATGATTTCTCCAATTCACTTCTAATGCATCAGGGGAGCAATCAGATTTTGATAGATAATTTTGCCGTTACGATATGGGATACATATACAGCGGCGCGACGTCAATCAGAGCGGGAGGTTGACCCGGAACCGATCTTGCAAGGATAGACAATGATGCTTTTAATTTTAACTCAGGCCACATTCTACTGATACCATTACGGGGGGGATGGATTCACTGATGCAACCGATTATCCTCTTTCACGTTGACTAACAAGCTATAAACAAAATTTTGAATCGGCAATTATTCCCGGTCCTGACCCGCTTGATCAGACTGAATCTAATACCAGTAGCAAAATTACTTTGCAGACACAATGTTGATCCTTCGGCGTCTCGACGAAGTCTGCTTGTCGTAGAACTGAAACATTTGAAGAACTTCAAT
>JADJAH010000027.1 GCA_016704345.1 Ignavibacteria bacterium
CTCTCGGCTCAGTTCCGATCTTAATTTTATCTGAAACTTCATCTGTCTGCAAATCCAATTTCGCCAAATATCCGTCACGAAAGCTGAGAAATATGCGTAGTCACCTTTGCTGCTGATAACCATATCCGCGGCTTGTATCCATTCCTAATGGTGCTTAGCCACTTCTAATGAAGCAACATCAATTTTGAAATTGTAGAGCCTCCCGAAATTGCAAACATAAGCATACTTGCCGTCAGGTGTAAACTCCACTCCTCTGGGAATAGCTCCGACTTTAATTGTCTTAATGACCTGATAACTTTCTGTGGAGATTACAGAAATATCATAGCTGTTCCAGTTTGCTACAAAAACTAACTTTTCATCGGGACTTACTGCAATTATTTTCGGTATTATCCCTACATCAATCCTTCTTACTAATTCTTTTGTAAGCGTATCATATATAACCACGACTGAAGGATATCTATGCACTTTCGATTCCCTAAGTTTCTCAGGGAATCCCTCTTCAAGCAATCTAAATACGATATCCAGATATATCTTCCGTTTAGAGTAATCCCAAATTCCACTGGTTTTCCTGTATGCTCAATGACCGAAACAGTCTCGTAAGTTTCGGCATTTTACGATCATCGTGTTCATTCCTTCGAGATTATTAATGTAAGCATATCTTCCGTCCGGAGAGATCACAACTGATTTAGGATTGTTTATTCCCTCTGTCAGTCTTACAACTTTCTCCAAACCCGTAAACTCTAAAGAATCTACTTCAAGAAGGAGATAACTTATTCAGAAGAATCAATTCTATGGGTGAATCAATACCCTTAAGTGAATCTCTGTTTATATTTACAGGAATATAGCCCTGACTTCCAGATCTCTTTCGGTGCAGGATGCAAAAACAAAAAATCAGAAATATTTTAAGTAAATTAAAAATCAAAAGTTTAACTAAATCCGGAAAGTTCTTTGTAAACTTTCCGGTTTATTCTTTTCTTAAATAAA
This sequence comes from Ignavibacteria bacterium, assembly GCA_016704345.1. Classification (GTDB taxonomy): domain Bacteria; phylum Bacteroidota; class Ignavibacteria; order Tepidaquicellales; family Tepidaquicellaceae; genus JADJAH01. The sequence goes on from JADJAH010000027.1 coordinate 985, forward strand.
GTTTTTTAATCGTTGTGTCATTTAAAGTTGACGAACTATATTTTGTCTATATCTGACTTCTGCATAATTTCCATTAACGTCTATCGTCATATCCGAAACGGAAATCTTTATGTAACTGTTATTCACTAAAAATTTCATAAGCCTTATTATACCTTTCATCGTAGTTCCTCTTTATTCCATCAATGCTCTCACACCTATAATCATTTGTGAAGATTTACAAAGGAAACCTTTTATATCCTTATTCTGCCGTGCGGTCAGCAAATTGTTTTACAGTATTACTTTGATATCTACCTTCTACATTATCAAGTTCATAATTCTCAACTGAACCCGATAGCTGGGATTGATTCAGTTGTTTTTCTCAACTCTAGTTCCCGTTCTTCCAGTTCAAGTTCCTTTCGTTTGAGAGCATCATAGTCCGTCGAATTGCTTGTTACTTTTGTGTCTGTTTCCATGTTATTTCCAAATACAAAAAAATATAAAACAAATCCTATCATAACTGAGAATATCACTGAGCCAACTATTAAATAGTTCTTGTTTTACCAGGACTTGCACCTAACGGAATGCTGAACTGGGTTTTCATCAAAATCGCTATCTGTTTCATATGATACATCCTTTCCTTCATCATCCAGAATGTTCATCACCTTTATTTATTTTCATAATAATTAAGGGTTTTGTTTGTATAATAAATTACTTCGTCATATTCATCATTGATCAGCATTCCATTATAACAAATCAGGTTCGGATTGATCTGGATCAGGTATGTTAGAATTGATACCATTCATCCGTTTAATCTTAATTATTAATGACCTTTTGGGTTGATCGCCCCATTTGACTTAGGGTTTACTTGTGTTTCGGATGCTGATACTGCTCTATCTCTGCCCCAAAGTCTTATACTTTCAATTTGCTCCGGACTTGTTTTGCTTAAAGAATCACGTTTGAAAAATTTAACTTATATACTTCGTCATCTACACAATTATCTCCGTTTTAAAACAGCATGAATTGCAACTTCGCGAACGCGCTTTCTAAATCCGCTCCGGTAAATCCTTCCGAAATATCAATAAGAATAGTCATTGCCTCCTGACTTGGAGATTTAAGTTTATTTCTTCTAATATAGAGTTCTATAATATCTTTTTCGCTCCTCACTTATAGGCAGGTCAACAAAAAATAATTCATCGAATCTTCCTCTTCTCAAAAGTTCGGGTGGTAATCTTGAAACATCATTTGCTGTAGCAACAACAAATACTTTTGCAGTACTTTCCTGCAGCCAAAACAGAAATTGCCCAACCATTCTTGTCGATGTTCCTCCATCAGATGAAGAACCTGATCCTGATAATCCTTTTTCAATTTCATCAATCCAAAGAATACAGGGAGCTGAATTATCCGAAGATAATAATGCTTCTTTTAATCTGTTTTCAGATTGACCTAAATATTGTCCGTGAATAGCTGCTAAATCTATCCGGGCACACCTACAAGAATAATTCCTCTAGGAGATCTTAACATCCTTTCTTTAAGATTAGCTGTTAATAAAGATTTTTTGTCTGTCAAGCCATGTTCTTAAACCTTCAAGACCAGTAACATTCAATGTAATTTTGTCAACTTTTACTTTCTCAAGACCTGAAATGTCACTAAATAATTTATCCTTAGTATTAGTAAGCTCCTGAATATCTTCTTTTCTTAAAGAACCTCTAGCCATTAACGTAGCAATCACATTTTCGGCTTCTATCTTGGTCATATTTACGAAGGAATTGTAGCTGCCAATAAAAAATCGTTTTCATCCCAATCAATTTCAATTTGCCCTTTATATGGAAGGACACACTCTTTGATCACTGATAACATTTCTTCCTCATTGGGAGGATTTAGAGTTAGAGTCATTCCCAGTCTTTGCAGTTGGGGCCAAATTCCTTTTGTAGAAATAATCCAAATACACCCGCCTCTTTCAATTGATTGAATTACACAATCATATAAATGTCTTGATACGATATTATCATCTTCAATATCCGAAGGTTCTGTAAAAACAAAAGTATTATTATTCCTTTGAGAAATATTCTGTATCGCAAAATCAATACCTCCGGGGAATGAACGATCCTCATTCACATATTTATTACTTCTCAAATCCTTAACACCATGAGATAAACTATGGACATATATAGGCAAACCTGTTTCATGGACAAGCTCCTCAAGTACTTCAATAACTCTTTGTCGTTCCATACTTTTTATTGATACAAATGGAATTCTTGCTTTAAACATTCGAAGTAAATTTATTTTAAAGTCTATTTCTGTTTAGCATTCTAGAAAATAATTTTACGGGTTGATAATTTTTATGAATGTCATTTTTCCTGTTTCTTCCTCAAAAACTACTTCCGATAAATTGAAATTGTTTATAATTAATAATATTCTTTCATTGACAAAATTATTTTTTGTTAGATTATCTTTCATTTTTGTTTGATATTTTTCACAAAAAATATCAGATCATTTAAAACATTTTTAAATCCTTAGGAATACCTTTTAGGTTGATGAATGAAATTATCGGATTCAAATTCGATCTGGCATTTCTAAAAATAAATTCAAGTTCACCATCAGTTTTTGGCTTTGTCTCTATCATTGTTTTATTGAATTTATCTAACCATTGTTTCTTGCGAAAATCATAAACGGATTCCAATTTTTTATAAAAGATGGCTGCAGTCCCTGAATCAATTTCAAAATGCTCATCTGTTAATTCGATTAAAACATTATCATTGCCTTCAATAAACAAATCTAACTTGGCACTCCATTCTGAATAGTTTAAATATTTAGGCATGGTAAGTAAAATATAATTATTTTTTTAATCTTGGATTTACTAATTGATTTGGTGGCTCAATATCCCAGTCCGGATACTTTGATAGTAATTGTTCGTTATATTTAATATTATTCCCAAAAATGTTATTTGAAACTTTCTTTCTTTCTTCTACTATTTGATCAGTGTTGACAACAATTGGACCATCAATTATTTTTTATACGATAAATTATTTCCCGAGATTGTTCTTGGGGAATGTTTTTAAAGGGAATATTCGTCTATATTTATCAAGTGAATTCAGAGATAAGTTCTAGTATAGCCGGATTGATATTATATTTTTTCCATTACATTTTCCATATTCAATTAATTATGTTTCGGGAAATTCCTTTTGAAATACTCGAAAATCTTCTGATGAAATTGAGTTTATTGTTCCTCTGGTAGTTTCTGCGAATGAATCCTCTTCCTTTAGTTCTTTAAAATATTCATAGGATTCGGCAAGGCAGCCTCTTAAAACCTCTCTGGCTTTTTTGATCTTTCAGTGAATTGTTCAGATAAAGTCTTAAAGTGTTCTTAAAAGAATTGTAATTCATGATTGACATTATTATTGCACCTACCATTATTAATATAGATATTACAAGGCTTTTGTTGATTAAAGCAATTCCAATTAAAAATATAATAGCATTAAATGCTATTTTCATAAATGGAAATTTTATTTTTTCTTTTTCTTCATTAAAAAGATTTGTGTAATAAGCGTTTTGTTTTGATAATTGCTCTTTTTCATCTGCTCCATCTTTTGTCGAAGTGACAAATCCATCTATCATCAACTCATTAGCTGTGGCATATTTGCTCTAATTTTTGCTGTATATGTATCATAAGATTCCACTATCCAAGGTTTACTTGGATATAGCTAAATTTTGAGTGGCTTGGTTGATCCGGATTTTCAGGATTAAATGCTGCATTCGTTAATAATTGGAGCAAATCAACTTCCCCTTTGTAAATTTCATCTTCCGCTTTCATTACTTGTTCGGCCCAATCTTTGTCTTTCTCTCTCTATAATAAGTTCATTTAATCTTTCTTTTTTTCTTAATGGTAATTCTTCGTCATCAAAATTTGTAACCAATCTGCTTAGTGTTTCATCTAATTGTGTTAAAATTGAAACTTGGCTCAAACTACTACTGCTCAAAATAAACTGAAAAAATTATTAATGGATTTATTACCTTTACACTTTTCCAATGAAAGCAAAAGTAAATTCCAATTTGATGCATATTTTATCAGTAAAGGATATTTATCAGGATCACATAATAGTTTATGGGATTCAAAAAACTCGTCCCATTTCAATTTTTGTTTGTCGATAAAATTATCTGTTTGTGACAACTCGTCCAACCAGGTTTTTACCTTGTTCATCATAAATATTCTTGCAGCAGGCAAAAATATCCCGGTCGTGACGGCTTCAAGAATCAATATAAATTCCGGTCAAGTTTTTTGGGATCTTGATGAATAAAATATCTTTCGAGCCATTTCAAACTTGATTCTGCCTGTTTAGCCTTCTCATCAACAACAAATAAAACATTGTTGATTTGTAATCATCTCTTTTTAAACTTTCATTTACTGCGCGATTGCATGTCTCTCTATCATTTCGTAACCAACATGACAAAGCCGCTAGAACAGGTGCTAGCCAATAACCAGGAGCTTTAATCAAAACTTCTTCAGTTGTAAACTTTATTGTTTCATCACTTACTAACTGGATTTATCTGTTCCAAGTATTCCTGTTGACATTCTTCTGATTTCTGAATAGTATCCAAATTGTTCTAAATCCTGCCTTATATTTCCTAATCTTGTTTCTGCTAATTGAAGATTATTCTTTCGTCTGAATTCATTTAAATAATCTAGAAACAATTGCTTAACTATTTCTAATTCATTACTTAATAAATTTTGTTTATCATTAATTAAATCTACCTCATTTCCAATTAAGTCAACACGATGTCCAACAACATTTATATTATTATTGATTGTACTTAGAGCACCGGTTATGACTGAGACATCTACAGCAGATATTGAATATTGATCTGGCATAAATTTATTTTATTTTAGTTAAACAATAATTGCTGTCCCATCATCACGGACGCAAATTAATTTATCTTGATAAACTTCTACAAATAGATAACAAACGTGTAAAGCTAAACTCCTTGCTTGTTCAAAATCTGCGGACATTGATTCATTCCTCCTGAAATGTTGAATGATTTTTCACCGTAATATCTAAAATGTGAACAACGAAATCTTCTCTAAGTAGCACTTTGACACTATGCCTTTCATATTATCTAATATCTCCGGTGTTCCAAATTCTTCTTTTATTTGATTCATTAATTCGGTAAATCCACTTGTCTTAGTGATGTTACCTTCATCAATTTTGGAAATGATTTCAAATAAGCAAGAAGATCTCCTCTTAAGCAATTCTCGGTTAGTTAACAACTTTTTAGAGAATTGTTTATCCGAACCAATTTCAAAAGATTCGATTTTAACTTTATCCGTTATTAATTGTCGCGGCATATTTGTCTTATTTTATACTTCCAATTAATGCGAATATAATACTAAAGATGGAAATTATCAATCCGACTAAAGATTTTATGAATTTACTTCTTACCTGGACAATAACATAGAAAAAAATTATTAATAGTATTGTTAAACTCAAAACGGAAGAAGGACTACTTGAATAAATTCTAAATAATAAAAATAAACTTGAAAATCCAAAATTGATTTTGGTTATCCTGTCAATTGTTTGATACTTGGGTTCTTCGTAGTATTTTTTAAGACTTATCATTTTGTTCAATAATCTCAAATTGACACTTATATTTTTGTTCACAAGACTTAATAATCTACTTATCACCCCTCATCGATAATACCTTCCCCTTATCATCACACCATTAATTCATCGATTCTTTCAACAGCAAAATCCTATTCTGAATTGGCAGATCATGTTGGAGTGCTCCCCTCTAGTCCAACTTCTTAAGTAATTTAGATTCGGTTTATCTTTGTTCTTCAAATTTTTCAATATCAATTTTCAGACTGTCAACCAAATATTATGAGTATTAGAATCTCAAGCAAACTCACTGAAACTATGAACTTGAAAGCTATGTCAGAAAGACTTACGCAACTCTAAATGAATCCAAATACTCATTCGCATCAAACAACATATATACAAAATGCTATGGTTAAACATGAAGAATACCTGACGAATGTCCTTACAATCATGCCCTTTAGTGTATTTGTCTAATTTACCTCTTCAATTATAACTTATGAAACTTGATGGGAAAATTCTTTGACCTAAGTCATACTATTCAAAAAAAGTTGGCAACACTTTGGCAACACTTCCTCCTGCGAAGTACCGATTTTAATCCCTTTAGGAAGGCTAAAAAGTACGAAAACAGCGTGATTTCGCAGGGTAGAATGTTTCTTAATTGACTGTCACTCAGGAGGTCGCGCCTGCCTGCTGCAGGCAGGAGTTCGAGTCTCGTCGATTCCGCTAATATTCACAACACAAAAGACAGCTGATGAGGCTGTCTTTTTTTGTTGGTGGAATCTGATAGGGGAATTTGTCTGAATCACGATTATCAGGATTTTAGGATTTGCAGGATTTGTGGACGGCTCATTGAGGCGGGAGATTTGTATTTTTTGCATTGTTTTTCTTTCAATGCACGCAAATGATCGCGGGTATTATGCAGCAAAATGCCCGCTCAATGATTCGTATAATGCACGCAGGGTTGTGCACCCTGCACTGGTATATGCCGCCCCGTTGGTGTGGTAAATGCAGATTACATTGAGCCAGGCAAGGAATTGAGATTTTGTAGAGACGGGCAATTGTCTGTCTTTACGTTAATTACACTTTAAGAATAGATACGACATTTATTGCCCGCTTGCTGCAAGACATAATACGGCGGGCATGGACTCCGGAGGAGTGAGTAGCTGTTTCAATTTTCATAATGAATTCTTAACTGCTCCCCAAATTACAGCAAGTTTCATATCCTGTCCCCTTCTCAAGTTCAAAAGTTGTTCAGTTCACAAACCTTAAATTGTTTCCAATTTTATTAGGTACAGACTGTTGACAATAGATACTGAAATAAATAGTTTGGGTGTTTACAAATTCTAAAGGTCGCTATTCGAATTTTTGTTCCTCACCTGACAAAACTATTTCTTCGTTCTTTTCAAAAACCCAAAATTCCTCGAACTAAATAGGGAATGCCAAATAGATTAATTCTTGCATTAACCGAAATTGTCTCATTGATTTTAAATTAATCTGTAAGCGGCTTCAAAGTAATTTGATGTTTTCCATACGGTAAAATATTTAGTGAAGTAAAACTTAAATCATGAAATTGAGATATCTTTTATTATTGAGTTTTTTGATAGTTGCTTTTGCAGGCTGCAATCAATCAACCCAAAAGAATTCATCCAAAGATGCAGCCGATGCAATCTATTTCGGAGGCGACATCATCACGATGGAGGGCGACAGCGCTGCGTATTCTGAGGCAGTTGCGGTGAAGAACGGCAAAATAATTTTTGCTGGAAAAAAATCCGAAGCTGAAAAGCTTAAAGGCGACAGCACGAAGATGAATGATCTTAAAGGAAAGACATTGCTACCGGGATTCATTGATCCTCATATTCATGCTTCAATTGCTGCATCGGTGCTCCCGGTAGAAATTGTCTCTGCTATGGAATGGAATACTCCGAGAGGCAAGTCGGTGGTAGTAAAAGATCACGATGCCTTCATAAACCGCCTTAAGGAACTGGATAAATCATACGAAGATCCGCAAAAGGTCCTGCTCGCGTGGGGATATTTCAAGCCTTATCACGGAAGTATTTCAAAAGATGAATTGAATTCGATTTCATTAACAAGACCAATAATAGTTTGGCAGAGATCCTGTCATGAGTTTTATCTTAATGATGCAGCGTTAAAACATTTTAATATTACCGAAGCTGATTTCAATAAGATGCCTGGTTATAGTGATTATAAAACAGGACATGTATTTGAAACCGGTTTGTTTGTGGTTACAAAACCTGTACTTGATTACATATCCAATCCGGCGCAGTTCAGCAAAGGACTTGAAATGATGACCGATGTAATACACAAAGGCGGTCTGACAACAATTTGCGAGCAGGGCTTTCCGCAGGTTGATCTAAATCTGGAACAGTCACTTATTTCAAAAGAGATCAACAAACCATCTACGCCATTTCGTTATGCGATGGTTCCTAACGCAATGTACTTCTATCCGATATTGAAAAGCGGCAGTAAAGTGCTGGCTTTCTGCGACTCGCTTATAAACACAGGCAAGGATAACATGGATTATGTGAAGGCGGTAAAATTTTATGTTGACGGCGCGATCTTCAGTCAACTTATGATAATGAGCCAGCCGTATGAAGATCATCATCACGGCGAATGGATGATGCAACCCAAAGAGCAGGATGACGTTTTTGAAACTTTCTATAAAGCAGGTTGGGATATTCACATTCATGTAAACGGAGACGGAGGTCTTGATACTTTACTTGCAATAATTGACAGGGCAAGAACATCAACTCCGAATTCAACATCAAAGATCTTTCTTGAACATTACGGCTATGCAAGACAGGATCAGCATGAAAAGGTCGCAAAGTATGGCATACTGGTTTCAAATAATCCATATTACTATTACGAACTTTCAGGTCCATATTCAAAAGAAGGACTCGGACCGGAACGGGCATCTAAAATATCGTCAATTGGCTCACTTGAAAAACTAAAAGTTCCTCTTTCATTTCATTCGGATTATTTCATGGCACCGGCGGATCCTTTGCTGCTGGTGTGGTCTGCGGTCAACCGTATAAATAGCAATGGTGATGTATTAGCTCCGGAAGAAAAAGTGGGCCTGTTTACCGCAATAAAAGCTGTTACCATTGAAGCTGCGAGAAGCATACGAATGGAAAAAGAGATCGGAACAATTTCAGCAGGAAAGAAAGCTGACTTTGTAATACTTGAAGAGAATCCTTTTAAGATTGATCCGGTGAAGATAAAGGATATCAGCATTTACTCAACTGTGTTTGAAGGAAAAGAATTTAAAATTCAGAGATAGGCAGTAATTTATTTTTCATCATTAAAAATCAATTTCTAAAAGGGAACAATTATGAAGAAGATTTCACAAACCCATTTACAACTGAAGTTCTGTACTCTGTTAATTCTGGCTTTTCATGCAATGTCGTTGGCTGTAGCACAGGATATGACAGGCTTTGATCCGAATGCCAATCTTGTACCTGATTTTAAACTCACTCCATTTTATGAAAGCAGATTCGAATACATTGGAAGAAAGCCGGGTGATTTACTAAAGAAGGAATCTGTTCAGGCACCTGAAGGTGCTGTAGCATGGAGGGTAATGTATGTATCTCGTACCTGGGACGATCGTTTGGTTCCTGTAACAGGATTAATTATTGCACCAGCAACTCCAAGCAGTAAGCCGCGACCGATTTTAAACTGGCTTCATGGTACTACCGGTGGAGCGAGAAATTGTGCGCCTTCACTTGCGGATAATCCAGCTGTGACTCTTGTTCAGCGTTCTGAAACAGTTCCGATAGATTATGGAGTGCCATACCTGACTGATTTTCTTGAAAAGGGTTATATAGTAGTTGCTACAGATTATTATGGACAGGGCGGACCCGGTATTCATCAATACTTTGCCGGAAATACCAGTGCAAGAAATGGATTGGATATTGCACGAGCTTCTCATCAGATAGAAGAGCTCAACGCAGGTTTTGAACTTCTTACTTTTGGCTGGTCTCAGGGCGGTCATGCAGCACTTTTTACAGGTGAAGAGCAACCGGATTATGCACCTGAATTTAATCAGCTTGGAGTTGCAGCGCTTGCTCCCGGAAATCTTGTCGGTCTCCACTTTGTAAACATTCCGCACATTTATGTTTTGGCAAGATCAATGAATTCTGCTTACAATGCACCATTGACCGGATTTACCGAAGAAGGGTTGGCTTTAATTAATGAAGCCGGAAATGTTTCAATCACCGGAGTTTTCAAAGAATCTTTAAAATATAAGGGTCCATTCTTCACAGGTGATTTTGATCCGGCAATGAGAATGGCATTTGAAATGAATGAACCCGGAAAGCGAATATCAGTAGCTCCTATTTTACTTGTACATGGAACTAGCGATAATGTCGTTGATCCTGAACTCACGAAAACATTTTTACCAATTGCCCTAGAAATTGGAGATACAATCAAAGTCTCCTGGTACCAGGATCATGATCACAGATCAACAATTGCAGAAGGTAAAAGTGAAGTTCTGAAATGGTTTGATGATAGATTAGATGGCAAGCCTGCTCCAAATGATAGTTCGGTAAAAAAATAAAATCTCAATTAATTAACATAAAATAAACTTTCATTCAATGGATTGAAGAACTTCTGGAATGGAGCTTGATTTCTGGAGTTGACGGGTCGTGTATTTGTTGGGAATACTTTCGCTAATACTCTTTCTTGAAGCCTGCCGTTTAGATCCTCTTCTGGAATACTAAGTAGCTTGTAGTCTTTGTATGCAATTCTTCATAGAGGAATAAACCACACGACAGTATTTCCAGAGTCTCATCTGACCAAAACGTTTTACTAATAGTGCAATTAGTTCGAACCATTTACATAGAATAAAATCATTTCCGCTTTCTTTTGAACCCCCGATAGAATCATTCGGGGGCAGGCTAAGAAAGATTGACAAAGAAAAGTCGAACGCTGCCGTATAATTGCCTGCATGGGCATTCTTGACATAAGTTTCATTGTGCTTGTGGCAGACAGGCCTAAAAATCGCTCGCAATGGCTGCAAGAATTTAACTCCTCGCCCGACAGAAGAGCGCTGTCGGACTTCGTCAAACAGAAATTCTTGCCTGCCTGCATTGAGTGAATCCCATCTATTCTCTGCAGGCAGGCCCGCCTGCCAAAATGCATTCCAAGATTTGCTGGAAAGTGGGCGGGCAGGCTACGCAAATGCTCACAATTTTTTAACGGCAATTATACGAAGGCCTGCCTGCATTGAGTAAATCCCGTCTATTCTCTGCAGGCAGGCCTGTCTGCCATCATGCATTTTCAAATCAGGAGGAATTATGACAGGCAGGCGGGTTGTTTTTTCCGAATCGAAAAAATCCTAATGCTCCAGCTTATTTTCGATATAATTTTCGTTGTTGAAAAACGTATTGGACAGCAATGAATTTTTATTCGCACACCATCTTTTTTGGCATTTCCCATTGCGTAAAGTGTGACTATTTTTTCAAAGAAAAAAAACAAATCTGTTAAGGAGGATCGTTATGAAAATTGTAATCATTGCTTTTTTTTTTCTTTGCAACTATTCTGAATCAGAATACCTCTGCTCAGTGGAGCAATGTCTCCACCGGACTTGGCAACAAGCAAGTATTTTCATTCACAAACAACAGCACTAATTTATTTGCCGGAACATTCAACTACGGACTTTATACATCCACTGATAACGGCATGAACTGGACTATGGCAGGCATTGGATTGAACAACCGCGTTGTATTTTCTCTGACTACGTTCGGTAACTATTTATATGCAGGTACTGATATTGGTATATGGAGAACTTCAAACAACGGAGCTTACTGGACTTTGATTGGAATAAACAACAATACGATTTATTCTCTGGCATCAAACACAACCCGTATATTCGCTGGTCTCCATACTTCGGGTTTGTTCTATTCATCGGGAGGCTCAAACTGGTTTATAAGTTCACTGAATGTAATAAACATAAAGTCAATTGCTGTGAACGGAAATTTCATTCTTGCCGGAGCAGGCGGTAATGCCGGCGTGCATTTGTCAACTAACAACGGCAATAACTGGACTGCTACTTCCCTTAACAACAAATCTGTTTACTCATTAGCAATGAACGGAAGCAATGCTTACGCGGGCACCGGCGGAGGTGTATATTATTCGCGTGATAGCGGATACACCTGGACGCGTTCATCCCTGAATAACGATCTTATATATTCGCTGGCTGTAGCCGGTAGTGCGGTGTATGCAGGAACAGAATTGAACGGAGTATTTCTGTCAACTGATAACGGATTGAACTGGTCACAACTGAATGACGGATTGCCCGCCGGCATAACCATTTATTCTTTGTACATATACAATAACCATGTGTATGCCGGAGCTTCGGTGAATGGCGTTTACAGAAGACCGATCATTGAACTCCCCGTTACTTTGAACCAAAGAATCTTCATGCAAGGATCTTATAATCCCGTAACCGATGCAATGGTCAGCGATACAGTTTCTGTTTATTTAAGAAATGCCGCCTCACCGTACGAGGTTCTTGATTTTGTAAGTGCCGTAGTTGATTCATCCGGCTACGCATCATTCGAATTTTCAAATGCGGTTAATGGTGTGGACTATTACATCCAGCTCGAACACAGGAACTCATTGGAAACATGGAGCAATATGCCGCAGCAGTTCTCGGGAAATTCATTGAACTACGACTTCACGACGGATGCAAGTCAGGCATTCGGTAACAATATAATACAGGTTAATGCTTCGCCTATAAGGTTTGGCATTTACAGCGGCGACACGGATCAGGACGGAACTATAGACGCAAGCGATCTCAGCATGATAGACAATGATGCAACCGCATTTGTAAGTGGTTACGCAGTGACTGATCTTACTGGTGACAGTTTTGTTGACGGAAGTGATTTTGCAATAGCAGATAACAATGCTTCGAATTTCGTATCTGTAGTTCGGCCGTGAAAGCTATAAAGTGATTTGCCGGAGACTGTAGTTCATGAGAGACACATTGAAGAAATATTTGAATAGTGAAGCCCGATACTTCTGTTGTCCCTGCTGATGAGGCGAAGAATGTTTCAACTTTCGTAATGTGAATTCGACCCACCCCCTAACCCCCTCCGGGGAGGGGGAGGTTGTTTTAATGTTTGTAATGTGATTGAGACCCACCCCTTTGTCCCCTGCCTGCAAGAATGCATTCCAAATTTAAATGGCAAGTGTGCAGGCCCGCCTGCAGAGAGTGTAATTGATTCGCCGACTGCGGGCAGGCCGAGAGCAGAACTTGTTTTGTCTTCGGCGGGCAGGCAGGCCCTCCAAGAAGGGGAAAATTTAATCCAGCTCGAACTCCCCCTCCTTGGAGGGGGCTGGGGGGTGGGTGATGATGCCAGGCAGATCGTTCTTATGCAACTCGACCCAGTTGGTAATGGCTCTCACTACTTCACTCAAGTCTGTTTTGACATCCTCGTCTTTAAACCTCAGAAATCTTACACCAAGAGACTCAAGTTTTTCCTGTCTGGCTCTGTCTTTTTCTTCAGCTTCCTCATTGTCGTGGACAATGCCATCAATCTCTATTGCAAGCATGAGGTCTTTGCAAAAGAAATCAACGATGTAATTGTCTATAGGTCTTTGGCGGTCGAAGTCGAAGCCAAGTAATTTGTTTCCTTTAAGTTCATTCCAAAGGAGTTTCTCTGATGCTGTCATGTTTTTTCTGAGTTTGCGGGCAAGTTCTTTTAGTGCCTTGTTGTAAGGAAGGATAAGGCGGCGATTTCCGGAATTTGATTTTGGAATCTGCATAGTTGTCTTTTAAATATTAGCATTTTGGAGATTGGATTATGGAATTCATTCTCCTGAGGCATCTTTGCAAAATTAGTATAAAGTCTTGAGTTAGGCAAGTTTGTGATTTTTGAAATGAGATTCCGACTCACTCCCGGGCCTCTCCGGGGAGGGGGAGAGTGTTTCAAGTTTTGTAATGTGTATTCGACCCACCCCCCGGCCCCCTCCGGAGGAGGGGGTGGTGGTTTCAAGTTTCGTAATGTGTATTCGACCCACCCCCCGGCCCCCTCCAAGGAGGGGGAGGTTGTTTCAATTTTCGTAACGTGTATTCAACCCACCCCCTTGGTCCCCCTCCAAGGAGGGGGAGGTTGTTTCAATTTTCGTAACGTGTATTCGACCCACCCCCTAGGTCCCCCTCCAAGGAGGTGGAAATTTTAAATTGATCCTCAAGGTCTGACTGCCGACACAAAGTTTGCCGCGTTGTTATCGGCTATCGCAAAGTCAGTTCCGTCAACAAAGTCATCTCCGGTCAAATCTGTTGCAACATATCCTCCGACAAAATTCGAAGCATCATTATCGATTGCGCTGACATCAGTGGCATCTACTGTTCCATCTTGATTCACATCTCCGCTGTAAATCGCAAACCTAACCGGCGTTGCATCGACTTGAACCATGTTGTTTCCATATGCCTTTGAAGAGTTTGATGTGAAGTCATAGTTCATTGTCGCGGCAACTGTAATGAGCTCTCCTCCGGGCTTGCTCCATGTTTCAATTGTGTTTCTGTGTTTGACTGCAATGTAATACATTCCGCTTGGTGCATCATAAAATCTGAACGAGCAACTTAATGTCACGGGATCAATGAAAGATTTTGCGGAATCTATTCTGCTAAATGGCGAAACAATTTCATGAAGAAATGCTTTTACTGTGTCACCGGCGCTCAATTCATCTGTATTTGAGATGTAATATCCTTCGGGTATTACTTTCACAATTACTGTTGATGAAATTAAAGTTACAGTGGCCGGGTTTGATTGACCGCTAATGTTTCCGTGTACATCTTCGGCAGCAATTCTATATACAAAAGAAGAATCGGATGAAAACAAGTTGTCGGTATAGTTCAGTGTTGTAGAGGTACCGATCAAAATGTTATTTCTGTAAATGTTGTATTGCCTTAAGTCTGTTTCTGGATTTTGACTCCAGTTAAGAATTACATTGCTGCCTGATTGTCCGGCAGTCAGATTTGAAGGAGGGATTGGGGCAAGATTGTCAATGCTATAACCGCTAAGAATATTTGAGCGCCAGAGACTGGCTGAAGAATTGGATGATGCTGTGATTCGGAAGAAGTAGGTATTATTTCCTGAAATTCCCGAATCAAGAGGTGTGTGAATTTCTGCTGTGTAAAAAGCATTATGTGTACCAAATACTGTCGCGACAGAAATCCAATTGTATCCGTTCATGTTAGGAGGTAAGCTTCTTTCAATCTGATAGTTGACACCACCTATCTCGCTCAAGGGAACATCAAATGCGCTTCTTGCGAATCTCAGATTTACAAATCCTCCCTGATCTCCGGACACATCTTTCACGGACAGAATATTGGGATGAACATTAGGAGAAGATGTAAAATATACAAAGCACTTTCCCATAAGATTATTGGTCTGATGGGCGCCGATTATAAGATCAGAATGTCCGTCTCCGTTCAGATCTCCTGCAGATGAAATTGAATTGCCGAAACTGGTATTTATACCTTCACCTGTCATTTCGATATCAGATACATTATTCATAGCAGGACCACCATAAAAGACAAACGCCTGACCTGTATAATTGTTGTAAGTTGAAGAACCTACTATTACATCATCGTATCCATCATCATTAATATCTCCTGCTATAGAAACTGCCTGTCCAAAAGTGTATGTCAATGGTAATTCTCCTGTTAATACTACATCCGGACTAATATTCATAACAGTTCCGCCATAATAAATATATGCTCTTCCCGATCCATTGTATGCCCGATTCGCCCCAACTATTGCATCAGAAAATCCGTCTCCGTTTACATCACCGGCTGAAGAAACAGACCGGCCAAAATAATCATCGGTTGCCTCACCTGTCAAAGTAACATCTGCAACGTTGTTCATACTTCCACCGCCGTAAAAGACAATTGCTTTGCCGGTGTTATTTCTAAATCCGCGTGCACCAACAATTACGTCAAAGTATCCGTCTCCGTTCACATCTCCGGCGGATGAAACTGAACATCCGAAATAATAATTTGCTGAATCACCGTTCATTATTACATCAGCCGTATTATTCATGCCGGTTCCTCCATAGTAAATATACGCTCTTCCGTTATTCGAATTAAAACTGAAATCCTCAGAGCCGACTATCACATCAGTAAAGCCGTCTCCGTTCACATCTCCGGCGCCGGCAACACTTATACCAAAATAGTCATTCGCATTAACGCCTGTCAATGTGACATCAGCAGTATTATTCATGTTTACTCCGCCGTAGTAAATATAAGCTCTGCCTTTATATGAACTATAGCCCCATGCACCGACGATCACATCAGAAAAACCGTCACCGTTTACATCTCCGGCATGTGAAACTGAATGGCCGAAGCGACTATTTGTTGCTTCTCCACCGAGTGAAACATCTGCAATGTTATCCATATTTACTCCCCCAAGAAAAATGTAAGCATCACCTGCAACAGCACCACCGGCAGAATGAGGAGCACCAATTATCAAATCATCGTATCCATCAGCATTAACATCGCCCGCAGTAGAAACTGAAGAACCCAGTTCACGCAAAATTGCAGCACCGCTCATGTTAAGATCTGAAATGATAGTTCCGTTCATTCCGTACATGTACAGATAAGACTTACCTGTACTGCCGTTGAAACCGTAAGCACCCGCGATCACATCAGAAAAGCCGTCTCCGTTTACATCACCTGCGCTTGATACTGAAACTCCAAAGTAGTTTGATGATCCTTCGCCTGTTAATGTATGATCAACTATGCCGTTCATTGATTCTCCCCCAAGATAAATATATGCGCGTCCGGTAGCAGAATAATAAGCAAACTTCTCGCCGATAATTACATCCGAGTATCCGTCACCGTTTACGTCTCCTGCATTTGAAACTGAATTGCCGAAGTTAGTTAGTGTTGTTCCCGACATTGTAACATCAGGTGAGTCATCCATCGCCGAACCGCCAAAGTATACAAATGCTCTGCCATTGCCTCCGTCATAACTCGATGCGCTGATAATCAGATCTGAGTAACCGTCGCCGTTGACATCCTCTGCTGTTGAGACGGATTCCCCGAATAATATATTGGGTGAATCTCCTGTAAAGATGATATCAACTGTGTTGTCCATTGATAAATCTCCGTAATAGACATAGGCTCTTCCTGTAAAGGAATTATATCTCTTTGCTCCAATTACTATATCGGAATATCCGTCACCGTTTAAATCACCTGCTGAAGAGACAGCTAATCCAAAGTGGTTATTTGCATTCTCACCCATGAAAGTCAAATCTTCAACATTATTCATGGATGAACCCCCGAAATATAAATGAGCCCTTCCGGTATAAGAAGAATATCCATAAGCACCGACCAATACATCCGAGTATCCATCACCGTTCACATCACCTGCCCCGGAAACTGAAAGCCCAAGATAGTCATTTGCCTCTCCTGTCAGGATTACATCCGCCGAATTGTTCATTATGGAGTTTCCAAAATATACATATGCTCTTCCAACATCTGAACCGAATCCATAAGCTCCAACTATTACATCAGAGTATCCGTCTCCGTTCACATCACCGGCAGATGACACTGAAATGCCAAAATAACTTCCGGCGGTTTCACCCGATAAAATTACATCGGCCAAACCGTTTACATTCATACCGCCCAAATATATGTACGCCCTTCCGGCATCGACTCCTGCGGCAGCATTGTTGGGTGCGCCAATTATTAAGTCGTCAAATCCGTCACCGTTAACATCACCTGCAGTCGAAACACTGTAGCCGTATAAGTCACCTGCAGCTGATCCGTTGAATGATCTTTGCTGAAATGCATCACCTTCTTCATCGGGACTTGCTGATTGTTCCTGAAACACTTTGTTACCATTGTTATCGCGAAGATCTTTCAACAGTTCATCTGTAAAACCTGCCGGAAGGGAGTCTCCTTTTGTCAGTGAAGAATTGTCCTGAGCAGCTATTTCTATTTGAACAATGGAGTTTCCATTTTCTGATTTCATCCAATTTGCACAGACTTCATGATCAAGAAGAAATGTCAACACAATTGCAAACAACATTCGACTAATATTTTTCATTTTTTGTGGATTAATGGTTCAAGTTAAAATTTAGACGAAGATATATATAAGCTATTCAGCGGTCAAAGAAACTAATTGTTGATTTCCACTCCCGGATATTTCTAAATAGCCCTAATGTAGTCAGCAATTGAATATTAATTGAACTACTTTACACCCTATGAACAACACGATACTTTTTGACATGCTCAGAACTTTTTCCGTTGATGAAATGAAAAAATTCGGAGAAATGACACGATCTCCTTACTTCAATAAGCTTACAGCAGTTACAAGACTTTTCGACGAGATCAAGACCTATTATCCTGACTTCAGAGATCCTAAATTGATGAAGGACAAAGTCTATCAGAGAATGTTCCCCGATAAGAAATATAATTATGGTTCTATGAAGAACATCATATATGATCTGCAAAAACTGGCGGAAACATTTATAGCAGATCAGGAAATTAAGAGAAGTAATTTTGATGTGAAGTGGTCAATGATAAATGGTCTTCACGAAAGAAAACTGTCAGCACTTAGTGAGAAAAATTTGAAGGAAATTGAAAGGACAGTTACCGGAAAAGAAATAGTTGATGATGACTATTTTCTTAAGCTATATAAACTCGACAGAATAAAACGCAGTCACATATATGCTTCTGCAAAAGGAAATCCAAATATAAATGAGAAAAAACAGGTGCCCTATTTCAATCAACTTCTCAGGTCAACAACACATCTGAAAAAATACTATTTGTTAGATACACTCAGAAACTATAACTATATAATCACAAATAAGAATATCCTAAAGGCCGGACAAATATTAAGGGATTGCGAAGAGTTTCTTGATTTATATGCAGAAGAAGAGTTTGAGGAGATTTCACTGAATCTGGAAATGATGTTTCTCAAAATGAATCTTGGGAAGATCACTGAGAAAGAGTTTCTGCAGTTTAGAGAGTTGGTTTTTACTGATCTCTATGAAATGCAGGCTGACAAATCAATAATGCTTGCGTACTCTATATACCTTATGAACTACTGCAGAATCAAGAATAAGACTGACAAAAAATACTTGCGATACGCATTTGAAATTATTGAGAATCTCTCTGACAACGACAATTTCGTAAGCCGGTCAGGCTACATGAACATTGTGCTGGTAAGAAACATCTTGCTTATTGCAACGGAGTTGAAGGAATTTCATTGGTGCGAACAATTTCTGAAAACATACATTGAAAGCATTCATCCCGATTATCGAGACAACATGATTACATTTTATCATGCACATAAAAATTTCTACGAAGGAAATTTTGAACAATCTTTAGAGTTCTTATCTAAACTTACTTTTGATGATATCTATAACAAGAATTACATAAAGAAGCTGCTTGTAATAAACTATTATGAACTGAAATACTTTGATCTCCTTAATGAGCAAATTGAGTCTTACAAAAAATTCTTATCAAACAACGTCAGTCTTCCCGAATCATACAAAGAAGGATCTGTTAAGTTTGTTGATTATATGTGTGAGCTATGCCGGAGAACAGACGGCGGAAAATCGGATTTGCTGTTTCTGAAGAAGAAAGTTAAATCTGAAAAGGAATTGCAAAACAAAGAATGGTTCATTGAGAAAATTGAAGAGCTTGAAGCTTCTAAGAAATGAATCAGTCAAATCCGAATTAGTTCAAACCGAAGAGAGTAGAGACGGGCAATTGCCCGTCTCTAAAGGAATTTCCTTTCGTTCCAAATCGGCCTGCCCGCAGACAGCTGATAAAGTACACTTTATGCTGGCGGGCCTGCCGGACCACTTGCCATTTAAATCTGGAATGTATTATGGCAGGCAGGGAGATTGGGAACGAGGGAAGATACGATTATTTCGGCATACGCTCCCAAGCTGCCTGCCCACTTGTCATTTTTATCTCGAATGCATTCTGGCAGGCAGGGGGCTTGGGAGCGAGAAGAAAGTTTTGCAATCTGAATTCGACCCACCCCTTAGTCCCCCAGGAGGGGAAGGGGGGCGGGTTGCATCTGTTTCCCCCTTAGCCCCCTGCCAAGGAGGGGGAAATGGTTTCAAGTTTTGCACTCTGTATTCGACCCACCCCTTAGGCCCCCTCCAAGGAGGGGGAAATGGATTCAAGTTTTGCAATCTGTATTCGACCCACCCCCTTAGTCCCCCTCCAAGGAGGGGGAAATTTTTAATTGCTCCTCAGGGTCTGACAGTCGACACAAAATTTGCGGCGCTGTTATCGGCTATAGCAAAGTCGGTTCCGTCAACAAAATTATCCCCTGTCAGATCAGTCACGACATAGCCGCCGACAAAGTTTGCAGCGTCATTGTCTATCGTGCTGACATCTGTTGCATCAACAGTGCCGTCCTGATTAATGTCACCGCTATAGACAGCATATTTCACCGGCGATGCATCAACCTGAACCAAATTATCACCGAATGCCTGAGTAACCGCAGATGTAAAATCGTAAGTCAATGTATTGGCTGAAAACATTTGAGGTGTCTTGCTCCATGTCTCAATTGAACTTCTATGCTTGAGCTGAATGTAGTAGCCAACTCCGCTTACGGCATTAGGAAATGTGATGGTAGCACTGCCTGATGCTGACAGGTATGAGCGGGCAGAATCAACAATGGCGTAGGGCGATGTACTGTTCCGCAAGAATACAGATATTGTATCGGTGACAGTTGTATTTGTTACTGCATTGTAAAATCCCTGGATCAGCATTGTCAGATTCAGTTGTTGCGCCGGCAATCCGTTCGATGGCCTGAAATTTCCTAATGGAGAAGGGATATAGTTGTTGTAGTATTTCCATGGCCCGAATTTCTGATACGGATTATTCACAGGACTGTATTGCATTCTTGCTCTCCATTTGTAAACTGTGGAAGAAGTCAAACCTGATATGTCATTGTTAAGCTGAACTCCGGAAATGGCCAATCCTAAATCATTGTAAGAACCCGAACCTGAAAATGAAGTGCTGTTAGTGATCAATGTTCCGCTGTATGGTGCGCCGCTGACTTTATGTTCGTAAACAATCTTTCCATCGGCTCTTCCGTAAGGACTCTTTCCAAAGATGTTGAGTCTTACTTGTCCGTTAGTGCCGGTCAATCCGCCGGAAGAAACAACGTTGCCGGTTCCGGGTTTGTATTGCTGAACAGTTGATCTCAATCCGCTTCCATTGTTTCCGTAATAAACAAAAGCCGCACCTTCATTTGCAATACCCGAAGTAAATTGTGTTGATCCGACAATCACATCCGAGTATCCGTCGCCGTTCACATCACCCGCAGAAGAAACACTGACTCCAAAATATGCAGACACCTCATTGCTTTCCGCTGTCCAATTATGCGTTAGAGATAATCCTGTCATTGATCCTAAGTAGAGGAATGCCGCACCTTCATCAAACAATCCATTATCAAAAGCACTTGCACCAATGATTGCATCGGAATAACCATCTCCGTTTACATCACCGGCTGTTGATATACTCTGCCCAAAAAGAGCCCCTGCCTGGTTACCCTCAGCAGACCAGCCAACCGTATATTCCAATCCGGATGAGGATCCATGAATTAAATAAACAAGACCTTCGTCAGTTTGTCCGTTGTCATAATACGGAACGCCAATCAGAATGTCGGAATATCCGTCCGCGTTCACATCACCTGCTGATGAAACACTTTTTCCCAACTGAGCTCCTGTCTGATTGCCTTCAAATGGAGTGTAATCAGGTGTTGCCGGCAGACCTGTTGAAGTACCGTAATAGACAAACAATCTGCCTTCGTCAGTCTCACCGTTGTCATAAGCAGGAGCGCCGATAATTACATCTGAATAACCATCGCCATTCACATCACCGGCAGTTGAAACGCTTTCGCCATAGTTCGCATTCGCTTGATTGCTTTCCGCTTTCCAGTCTGCATTCTGGGGAGTACCATTTGCACCCAGTCCTGAAGATGAGCCATACCATAAGAAAGCACTGCCTTCATTTGATTGACCGCTGTCATATCCGATTGCGCCGATGATTACATCAGAATATCCGTCGCCGTTTACATCACCGGCTGTTGCAGCTTCGTTTCCAAACAGTGCATCGGTTTGATTGCTCTGAGCTGACCAACCAACTCCCAACTCCAAACCTTCCGGTGTTCCGTAAATCAGATATACTAATCCTTCATCGCTTTGACCGAGATCAAAAAACGGAACACCGATGAGTATATCAGAATATCCGTCGCCGTTCACATCACCTGCTGATGAAACGCTTGATCCCAACTGAGCTCCGGTTTGATTGCCTTCAATTACGGAGTAATCAGATATTGCCGGCAGTCCCGATGAAGAACCGTAATATGCAAATAACTTTCCTTCGTCTGTTTGTCCGTTGTCATAAGACGGCGCTCCGATAAGAACATCAGAGTATCCGTCGCCGTTTACATCACCTGCTGATGAGACAGAAAATCCGAATGAAGATCCTGTCTGTCCGCTTGCTGCTGACCAGTTTGAAGTTGCAGATAAACCCGAAGCTGAGCCGTTATAAACAGAAGCACTTCCTTCATCAGTCTCCCCGTTATCATACGACTTTGCGCCAACTATCACATCACTGAATCCATCACCGTTAATGTCACCTGCTGTGAAAACACTGCTTCCATAGTTTGCTGATATTTGATTGCTTTCATTTATCCAGTCCGGAGTAACCGGCAGGCCTGTGGATGCCCCATGAAACACTAATGCTCTTCCTTCATTAGTCTCTCCGTTTCCGTAATTTGGTGAACCAATTATTACATCCCCGTATCCGTCGCCATTCACATCACCCGCCGTTGAAACAGAGTAACCTAACTGTTCACCCAAGTTAACATCTTCGAATGTCCAATCGGGTACTGCAGAAATACCAGAATTGGAACCATAGAATAGTGAAGCTCTTCCTATTGAAAGAAAATAATCCGGGGATCCTGCAATTACATCTGAGTATCCGTCGCCGTTTACGTCTCCGGCAGTTGAAACAGATGTACCGAATCTTGAATTTGCCTGATTGCTTTCGTATGTCCAGTAAGCTGTTGTAATTATTCCCGAACCTGATCCACGGTAAACACTTGCACTTCCTTCATCGGTCTGACCATTATCAAAATTTGAAGAGCCGACAACTATGTCTGAAAATCCGTCACCGTCAACATCTCCGGCTGTAGAAACGCCAATGCCGTAAAGAGCATTTGCCTGACTTCCCGACATTGTTGTATTTGGTGTTGTTTGTGAACCCGAAGCTGATCCGTGATAAATCAAAGCTGCTCCGGTTCCTGAATTTGTATTTGGTGAACCGATTAAAACATCACTGTATCCGTCGCCATTTATGTCACCGGCAGCAGAGACAACATTATTGACTGAGCTAATGCCCGTACCTGCTGATAACGAATTGTTTGCACTTACAGATAACCCGGATGCAGAGCCGTGATACACGTTGGCAACATTGACCGTACCGGAAGCTGATGAATTATACGTATAGAGAATTCCTCCGCTGCCAACCGCACATGCTGAATCAGATGCAGAAAAATATACGCTTCTGAGATCACCGCTTATTCCGGAATTTTTGGAGATCCAGCTCGAGCCGCCGTTAGTTGTCTTGAGCACCGTATTACCAAATCCAACTGTCCAACCGACTGTTGAAGAAGTAAAATAGCACGCATAGAGATCCTGAAATGTTCCGATAGTAGTTGCAAACCAGGTCGTTCCACCGTCGGTTGTCTTTGTAAATGTTCCGCCATGACCAAATGCCATTCCGGTTGAGGTTGAAGAAAAATAGACACCGCGCAGAACTTGAGTTGTTCCGGAAGTTTGAATCACCCAGTTGGTTCCACCGTTTGTTGTCTTAAGAATTCTTCCGTTTGCTCCGACTATCCATCCCACCGTAGGTGAAGCGAACACGATGTCCCTTAATTCTGCGGTTATGCCTGATGTCTGTGCCGTCCAGTTCAAACCTGCATTTGTAGTTTTTCTGACGAGACCATTGCCTCCAAGTACCCAGCCTTCCTGTGACGTTCTGAAATACACGCATGTCAGATTAGTTGTTGTTCCAGAGGTTTGCGTTACCCAATTTGCTCCGCCGTCTGCAGTAACCTTTATCGTTCCCCCAATTCCAACAGCCCATCCGGAATCAGGAGTTGTAAACCAGTTGCTTCTCAGATCATTTGATGTTCCTGAAGTTTGTGCTGTCCAATTCACACCTCTGTTTGTTGTAGCAACAATTACTCCGCCTGCGCCAACAGCCCATCCGTTCGAAGGAGATGTGAAATATACATCCTGAAGATTCTGAACAGTACCGGAATTTCGAGCGACCCATGTTAGATTGACATCTTTTGCTCCAACTATTACATCACTGTATCCGTCACCGTTTACATCACCAGCGGTGGAAACACTGTAGCCTGCATTTACTAAATTTGAAGTGCCTTCTTTGGTCCAGTTTGCAACGGCTGATAACCCTGCAGCAGATCCATGAAATACAAAAGATTTCCCGGCGTCTGTCTGCCCGTTGTCAAAATACGGCGCGCCGATCACAACATCAGAGTAGCCGTCACCGTTAACATCACCTGCAGCACAAACAGAGAATCCAAACTGCGCACCGGCCTGATTGCCTTCTGCAGTCCAGCTTGGCGAAGTTGAAAGCGGATCGATCGTGATTGGATAGACCGCATTCTCATCATTGACAACAATGGAGAATGAATTAGGAGCTGAGCTGACTTCAGTAATTTTTTCAAAGTATCCACGCAATGGATTTCCATTTAAGTCCCAGCATTTCAGTGCCGAATACTTCATCTTGTCTTTGCCTTTTTTATCCTTGAACATCAATGCATCTGCCCCGGCTATCATTGTCAAATCTGTTTCAGCGGACAGCTTAAGTTTAAGCTTTCCTTCACCTGCCGGCTTCTGCCTGATGATGAAGTCCTGTCGCATTCCATCTTTGGTATTTGTGTAATCTATTCTTATATTATTATTTTCAATCCATGCTTTGTTTCCGGCTGCCTGAATCTGAGGATTCCCGCCAGCAACATGAGGAGATGACATGTTAGTTTTCTCAAAGTCTCCGGTTTCTAATTTTAATTTCACACTCCATTCATCAGCCATCCCGTACTTCTTATCGCTTTCGTCTATCTTCTTATCATTTACATCAAACAATGGAATCCTGTTGTCACGGGATTTTGCCGTGAACCCGTCATTGTGGTATATGAACCGAATATTGTTCGCGCGGTTCGGTGACTGATATGTGCCGAGTTCTTCATTGTATGAAATGTCATACTCCTGCTCCTGAATGTTTTCCATTGCTTCACTGTACCAATCCTGATCAATGTTTTTTGTGCTTGCGTGAGACATTGATTTATACTTGCTAACATGGATCATCTCCGCAATCGAAGGCGGAGCGGGGCAATGGAGTTGAATTCCATTGATGTTATCAACTTCCTCCTTTTGAATCTGATTTACTTTCAGAATTCCAAAGCTCAGAAGTAAAACTCCGGATAGAGTAAGGATGAATGTTCTCATTTCTTTTATGATAAAGTTATTGAATGATTCTGTCAGATTATTTTCATATTGCTTCTTGCTTCCAATGATCATGAGATATTATAATCAATAATAACCCGGCATACCGGTGATGCCTTTATGAATAATTGTATGCATACAAAGATTCGGGTTATTATTGAAATGAATGACTTGTTATGCTTAAGAACCTGACGCTAAACTAACAGTGTTGAATGTTTTCTCCAACTAAGTTTTTCCCCGAGTTTCACTTTGATAAAACTTAATTGTTTTCCGAAATACTGCTATATTCAGCAAAATTGTAAGCATTTCCAAACCAAACCTTCATACTAAGAGCTATGCTGAAAAGCTCCCTTGTTGAAATATTGAGATCATTCGACAGTGAAGAACTACAGATCTTCGAAGACTTTTTGAAATCGCCGTATCACAATAAGAATAATAACGTCATCAAGCTGTTCCTTGCAATCAAGAAATACAAACCCGGTTTTGACAGTGATGAACTTGACAAAGAAGTTGTCTGGAAAAAATTATTTCCGGACAGAAAGTATAATTACGGAGTAATGAAGAATCTCATACATGAGTTAAGCAAACTGGGTATGAAGTTCATTGTTCTTGAAGAATTTGAATACAATGCCCTTGAAAAGGATACGATTCTTTTGAACGGTTTAAACAACAGAAATATTTCCAAGCTGTTCAGAGTGAAGATGAGCGAAATCGAGAGAACCTATACGAAAGAATCGTTCAGCAAAGATTATTTTTTTGTCAATGATTACTACTCGGAATTTTCAAAGATGAATTGGATAAAGATCTATCATGACAGGGCAAACAACATCAATGCAGTTACTGAGAAAGATATCCTCAACAGTTCTTCAATGTTCATTTACAGCTTTCTGATATATCTGTTCAAATACTACAATAATGTTTTGACAGACTCATTGGATAAGAACTTCACTTTGGATAAGAATGTGCTTGCATTATTTCTGCAGGAAATCTCCCCCGAAATAATTGACAAGCTGCTGGAAATAGTGAGGCAAAATTCAGAAAGGGATTACAGGATCATGACTGTTTACAGTAATATGTCACGATCTCAACTGAACAAAAAAAATGTTGAATACTATTTGGAGTTTAAGAGGTCTCTTAATGCAAACATTGGACTGTTTTCGAAATGGGATGTGAAGGATCTGTCAATTTGTCTCGGCAACTCGCTCAACAATCTTGATGCTTCCGAAATAGATCTTAATAAGGAGCATTTCGATATTTCAAGATCATTGCTGGAGAGTAACGGCATATTCAACAGGGACGGAACGATGACGACAGCTGACTTCAACCTGTTTCTTTGGAGGGCATTCAACGCAAATGAATACGACGCAATTGGAGAATTCAGCAAGAAGTATCTCAACAGGATCCCGATTGACAAGCAACAATATTGCGAGAGCATTGCGAACGCCTATTTGCTTTTCGGGAAAGGGAAGTTTGATGATGCGCTTGAGATAATTTCAAAATCAGAGCATCCTGCATTCATCACTAAAGTCAGGATGAAACAACTGAAAGCAAAGTGCTTGTATGAATTAGACGAGTTCGAATTATTTGAAAGTGAGTATAAGGCAATCTATCATTTTCTTAGAAACAACAAGTCACTGAGCTTGAAATTGCAAACCGACACCAAGGTGCTGTTCGACTACATAAAAAAATTATTCAGACTCAGACAAAAGTTCAGCTTATTTGAATGTGCAGAATTTAAGAAAGAGATATCTGCATCAGACATCAGCAAATCGAATTGGGTGATGATGAAGCTGAATGAATTATCGAAGTGAAATGGATTCCGAATGTTTTCTGTCGCATTTTATTTTGTTGCCACACCGTTCCCAACTTTACAATCCAATACTCTAGCAAGTCTTGTCATTTCGAGCGAGCGAGAAATCCATTCACATTAGAATTGGCGTTACGATTGAATAAAGACGCCTCAAAGACATTTCCATTAAACAATCATTGTTACATATTGAGTAAGTGTTTCGGGTGGTAATGCTTGTAACAATCGTAATCATGTTTTGACTGCAAGTGGATTCTTCGCTGCCTGCCACTGACCATTTAAGTGTGAAAAGCATACTTGCAGGCAGGCGCTCAGAATGACAAAAGGGGTATGGGATTCGGGTGCCGTCGCCTAAAACATTCGCAATCACACTTCCTTTTCATGTGGATTCTTCGCTGCCTGAGTACTGGCCGTTGAAGTGTGAAATGCATACTGGCAGGCAGGGTGACCCAACAGTTTGCAGGTGCTGCCTGTACTGCTTCATTTCAATGCAAACATCACTTGCTGCAATGATTATAGAGATATAAAACTGTGTCCCACTTTCATCAATTTGCACTCTACATTTTTCCGTTGCCTATTCTTTCTGATGTGATACTGGCGGTAAATGATCAAAGGACAAATACACATGAGTGAATACCTTACTTAAGACCAAAGTAATTTTGAAAAAGGTTAAGCTCAAACAGTGGAAAGATATCTGACTTTTTCTTTGCCTGTCAAAGTCAGAAATTTCTTTTGAAGGGAGATGTAAATATTCCAATCGATAAAACATGGAGGATACTATCATGAAAAATGAAACCGGAATGCTCCTGAAGTTTTTCACTTTCTTCCTCATCGCTTTCATACCCGTCTTACAAGCTCAGGTCACTCAGGAGTGGATAGCAACATACAACGGACCGCTCAATTTTGACGATTTTTCAAGGACCGTAACAACTGACATTAACGGAAATGTAATAGTGGCAGGTACAACAGGAACTGCCAGCTTGTTTGATATTCTTACATTGAAGTACTCTCCCTCTGGAGTACTTTTGTGGAGTGCGGCTTATGACGGTGGTATAGATTTGATTGATGAAGGGACATCAGCAAAAGCTGATATATATGGAAATATATATGTAACAGGCAGTCTTGATGCCCTTACGTCTTTCGAATTGATAGTTCTGCTTAAATACGGAAGTGCGGGAAACCTCATCTGGTCCCGGACTTATTCGGGATACTTCCCCAGAAATGTTGCAGTTGACCTGGAAATAGACAGTCGGGGTAATGTAATCTGTTTAGGTTCAGGCATCGGGCCATTCTTTTATTATGACTTTGTCGTGCTCAAGTATGATACATCAGGCAATCTGCTTTGGTCAGCAACATCTGAATGCGAACTCGGAGGGTGGGCGTATGATCTGACGGTTGATTCACGGAACAATATATATGCGACCGGATATCTGAACAGATCAGGGTCTTTCTCCGATTTCGGAACGATAAAGTATGATACTTTGGGAGTTAAGCAATGGGTTGCTTACTACAACGGACCGGGAGACAGTGCAGATGTTGCCGTTTCAGTTGATGTTGATGAAATCGGAAACGTTTATGTAACCGGTCAATGTATGGATTCAAACTTTGTCCGGCAAATGACCACAGTAAAGTACAACAGCTCAGGTTCTCTTCTATGGGCAGAAACTTATCCTGCAGTTGCATCGCCGTCTCAAGTAAAAGCGTGGAGAGATAATACAGTGTATGTTTCCGGTTCCGTTCTTACCGACTCGTCCGGTTACGATTATCTCCTTATTAACTATGATACGGCAGGAAATATTATCTGGACATTTACAAACAATGGGACGGCCAATTCAAATGATGGTATTGCAAGAATGGAAGTTGATGCGGACGGCGATATTTATTTGACGGGATCCTGCATCAATGCCGGAACCGGGAGTGACTTCGTTACACTTAAGCTCGATGCTTCAGGTGCTGTAATTTGGACAAAGGTCTGTTCAGGTCAGCAGACTGACGACGGTGCAGCCGGCATGACCATTGATGAAAACGGCTCACTTTATGTAACGGGAAGCAGTGGTTCTCCAAGCGATGTTATGATTGTCAAGTATTCACAGCTTACATCAGTCAGCAATACAGGTTCATCCGGTGACATGCAGTTTGCGCTGTCTCAGAATTATCCCAATCCATTTAATGCCTCAACCATGATGACGTTCCAGATTCGCATGAAGGGGCATTACTCGCTTGATGTTTATGACCTTAGGGGAGTATTGGTAAGAAAATTGTTCAGCAGGGATTTTGAATCCGGAACTTATGAAGTCAACAATGATTTCTCTTCATTGCCGTCAGGTGTTTACCTTTACAGATTGTCTTCCGGTAAAGATCAAGCAGAATCAAGGAAGTTCTTACTGATAAAGTAATTACGGCGATGATGAATTGTTTTCACATAGCCTTAGGAGATTGAGAACTATAGAATACGTCGATTAAATTTCTTCAGCGGTTGAAGAATTAATTACTAAAGCATAACAGCAGCCGAGGAGAAACTCAATTTCTCATATCGCCTTCTGACCTTTTCCGTAATTCATGTCCTCAAGTTGCATGGTCTTTTCCAATAGCCACTTTTTTGCCGAGGTGTTGTCTTTAAAAAGTTGCTCATGAAAAAACGAGATCTCCGCAGGCTCAGTGCCGGCTGAACTCAACTTGACAAGCTTCTTCAGATGCTTAACGAAATTCCTGTTCCTTTTTATGATGTCGAGGTTCTTTGATTTCACATTCTTCAGGAAGTGAGAAAAGGCGTCAAGCAGTGAATTGAGATTCTCATGGGAATTGGTTTCATAATAGATCATAGCTGTGAGCCTCTTTGCATCAAGCCTGAAGATCAGATTTTCAATATCCGCTTTGTTAAGGAAGTGAAGCGCATCATCATAATTTTTCTTTGCAAAGGAGATCTCTGCTTTGCAGTGATTGACGAGAGGTTTGCGAAGTTCGGGCTCGAGCCGCGATGAGTATTCCGATACAAAACGTTCTACATAATCTACCTCGCCTTTACTTAATCCCGTCCTGACTATATTGCGAAAATGTGACGGCCTGAACCATGATTCATCTTCATCATAGAAATGACCGTCAATGAGGCACTTAGAGATGATGTACAGTTCATCGAAATATTCGTTCATGCCTGCATTGAATTTTGAAGTGCATAACAGCTGCAGGTTCAGCAAGAGATTTTTCCCGGTCTTTACACTGAACTTCTTTATGTTCTTTGTTATGAGATCTTTAAGTTCCTCATAAATTTTATTGTCATGAATGTTCTGTGCGGCCTTTGCAATCATATAGTAAATTCTCAGCAACGGAGAACTACCCGGTTCTTCTTTTTCAATTATAGCAATAAGCTTTTCGAAATCTATTTCTTTCAAAAGTTTTCCCGATGTGGTTTCCATAAAATCCTTTTCCATGTAAGTATTGCCGGTCAGCAGTTCTTTTCTGAAGATGCATGACTGAAGAATGAAGAAGTAGAATAGATTTACAATCGATTCCATCAAAGTATCATATCTCTTTTTTCTCTTATCAATTATTGTATAGTGATCTTCTATTGATGCTAATGTAGTTAACCTGTCAAAGAAATCCTGCAGCTCCGGGGCAGAACTTCTTATCTGATCTTCAAGATTTGAAAAAACTTTCTCCGCCTTCTGCCTGTGCCCGCGCTCGTTGTATTGCCGAAGAAGTCTGACATTTCTTTCCGGCTTCTTTTTGAAATCCTGATAGAGAATGAATTCTTCGCACAATTGATTCAATCCCGAGAGCATGGTATTCATTACGCTTTCCTTAAATTGTTTCCCCGGAAAAAGTAAATGATAAATATTCTTCTTTGACAGTTGATCCGATTCAAAATCGAAACGGAATTTTCCGAGAATCTCAACAAGGCCGTCATAATTTCTTCCCTTATTGAAATATGGAGAAGAAACAAACTTCTCAAAGTCCTTCCATTCAGAAGGCTTAATTAGTTTGAGAAGAGATATTGTTGTTGAGTTTTTCAATAACTGCTTGTTTAGAATTATTTCACAATAAGTATAAAAAGATGCAGTTTAAATGCCATATTTAGACTTTTTGTCTGACTTTTCGACTTTTGCTTGTTTAAATCAGGGCAATTAAATCTTTGCCCAAGTTGGTAATTGAGATTAGTTTTGTGAGAGTAAAAATGAAAATGAAACTAACATCAAAACATAAAAACATGAAATCATTTAATCCAATCATCTTCATTGTATTGTTTGCTTTGCTGATCATTGCAGGTAAGACCCAATCGCAGGATATCATGCTCAGATCACAGAACGGCGATAAGAGTATGAACTTGAAAGACGCATCACGCAATGTGTTCAATCCCGTTCGCGTCTTTAGCAAAACAGATGAAGAAAATAATTCAGTGCCGGGAAATCCTGACAACAATCAATCATGGAAACTGTACGAAGACTTTGAAGCCGTTACATTTCCTCCTGCCGGATGGTCCGTGACATCCGGAACAACAATGTGGCAGCAGGCGAATACCAGCGCATTTGGCATTGGAAATTATTCCGCATCTTATGATAACTATAGTTGCTATTACATCAGTAACACTATTTATTCCAGCTCTTTCACGGCTACTGTTGCCGGAGACAAATTCATTTTTGATGTTGCCTATGCGCCTGGCGGTGATTCATTGAATTTATACTTAGACAATCTGAATATTTACTATTATGACAGTGTCAGTTCTTCCTACATTTTTCTCACACAAATTTCGGGTGATTCTCTGAAGACTGCCCCTCCGTCTTTTTACCCATTTCTGCCTAATGGTACACAGTGGAAGAAGATCACCGTTGATCTGCCTGTCAATTCTACGGGAATCCTTCTTCAGGCAATTGAGAATTGCGGAAACAATCTATATGTTGATAATATAAGAGTAGGACAAGAGAGTCCTGCTCCTTTGCTGTTTGAAGATTTCTCATCATCTTTCCCGCCGCCTAACTGGTATTCTGAACCGTACTGGCAGTTCGACACCATCAGCGCGTTCGGAATCGGATATGGAAGCGTGATGAACAATAGGTTCTACAGCTGCGGCAACCCAAACGGTTACCTTACTACATCAAGTTTTCCTGCTGTCGATAATGGTGCTGAGCTGATCTTTGACTATGCGTATGCACCTATTGATTACTCCTTCTTTGGTGACCTTCAGATCTATGGAACTTCTGACGGCGGGATGAACTTTGGTCTTATCGCTACAATATCCGGCGATCCAAACGGAGGACAACTTGTTACATCTCCTCCGACAACGAATTACTTTATTCCAACAAACTCTGAATGGGCGAACATCTCAGTCGGCATTCCTGCAGGTACTACACAGTTGAAGTTCACACTCACCAACTTCTGCTCGAACAATCTGTACTTAGATAATATCACTGTTAACAACAATTCCGTAAACAACGGCTACGATGCTTCCGTAAAAGCTGTATGGAGCAAGTCAAAGCTTCCTCTGGGATTCGGAGTGCCTGACACTATCAGCGCAGATATATTCAACAATTCACTTGTCCCTGTAGATTCACTTATGGTCTATCTTCAGATCACAGGTGCAAACAATTACACTGACTCTGTAGAAGTTTCTCTGTCAGGAAACTCGGGAGCCAATGTCAGATTCAATCCCATTCAGCCGGTGATGAACGGGCTCTCAACTGTTACTGTAACGGTTGGTAACGATCTTAACAATTCCAACAACAGCAAATCTGTTCTCCTGCTTGCAAATCCGGACACATACAGATATGCTGATTCTGTCTGCTGCAACTCCGCAATTGCTTATATTGAAACCGGCTCATTCCTTAATAAATACAGAATGAACGGAACTGGTCAGGTAACAAAAGTTAAGATGAAGGTTTACAACGATCCCGGGAATGTTGGACAAATATATCACGGAGTTGTACTTGATGCCGCCGGAAATCTTCTCGGAAGGTCTAAAGATTTCAAACTGAAGGCTTCGGATGCAAATACAATCTTAACCTTTAACATAACTGATCCTAAGCCGATTCTTTTTTCCAATTCAGAATTCTATGCCGGAGTTCTTCAAACCATGAACATTGGAGATCTGTCTTTTGCATTGTCTACAAATACAGATTACGATCTTCCCGCAAGACCACAGGGTAGTTATTTTGCGGATGCCGGTCCTGTAGGATCTAATCTCATTCCTACCGAAGTGAATTATACTTTAACTGATTTTATGATCGAAGCCGTTGCTTCGGCTCAGCTAAGTGTTGATGCAGGAGTATCTGACATCGGCCCGAAGTTTGAACAATACTTCAGCACAAATACTATCACTCCGCAAGGCAAGGTGTTTAACTCCGGAACAACCAACGCAACATTTAACGTAACAAGAACTATTTCTCCCGGAGGATACACCAGCACAAAGACAGTTTCAAATCTTGCTCCTGGATCAAACGCGATCGTTACATTCGATCCATGGACATTTTCTGCTAGCCCGACTTATGATTATACCGTCAGAGATACTGTAATACTTTCCGGCGATGGCAACACCTCTAATAATGCAATGTCTGAATCACTGACACCCAGAATTGCCAAACAGCTTTGCGTACTCTGGCAGACAAAAGCAGATCGGGACAGTCTGATCAGAGCTATCAATGCAGACGGAAGATTTGCAAATAATTTTGACACTGTTCGAATAAATTACACAGGTTCGCTCCGGCCCTGGAATATTGTATTCGGACTGCTGAAGAACAGCGGAGACTATTCATCATGGATGAGGGATTCGATGAAATCTTATCTGGATAATTCAACACCGCTGAACAAAAAATCTCTACTACTGTTTGCTGACAAACTCCAATTGTTTAATGATCCTATCGGTTATCGTGCGACCCCGGAGGACTCTGTATTTTTCAGACAATATCTAAAGTCAATGACAATTAATGATGACTGGGTTGGTTCCGTACCTTCCAGCGGCAATAGATTCAGAGGTGTCGGAGCTTTCTCCGGAATATCTCAGGATTCTCTTTATGTTGAAATTCCAAACCAGCCGGGCTTCATCAAGCCTGTCAACGGCGGAACGCCGGCTTTCAAGCCAAGATCAGTTCTTTCAAACGGAAATGATAGCTGCAATGCGGTGTGCTTCTTCGGAGCTAGTTACAATTCATTCCTGATGACAAACAGATTCTCATATCTGCGAGCATCATCAGGTTCATCAATGTCGCTTGGTCCGTTGAATGTCTATGTGAAAACCATTGACTGGATTCAAGGCATCACAACTTCAAACACATTGAACCTGACAGCATACACTGAAGGATTCTACAGTGCAGGATCAAACCTTATGATACCTGACACCGTAAAAGTCATTCTAAGAAATTCATCCGCGCCTTATGCCATTGTTGATTCCGCCAAAGCAGTACTGAGTGCAACGGGAACAGCGGCACTCATATTCAACAATGCAGCAAACAACACGCCCTATTTCATACAAATGATTCACCGCAATTCGATTGAGACATGGAGTGCATCGCCTCAGAGTTTTACCGGAGGCATATTGAATTTCAGCTTCGCATCATCATTCTTACAGGCATTCGGTAACAATCTGATTCAGATAGACAACTCACCAATACGTTTTGGTATATTCGGCGGCGATACAAATCAGGACGGAACTGTTGATGCAACGGATGTAAGCGCAATTGACAACGATGCTGCAAACTTTGCCGGCGGCTACGTGGCAACGGATCTGACGGGAGATGAATTTGTTGATGCTACAGACTTTGCAATTGCTGACAACAATGCTGCAAATTTTGTGAGTGTGGCAAGACCGTGAGGAGAAATTAAGAATTAAGAATTAAGAATTAAAAATTAGAAATAGTTTCGTCTGATTCAGTTTGATCAGCCTGCGATGAAAGTCGCGGGCTGATTTTATATTATACAATCTAATACTAAATAACCCCACAAATCTTGTCTTTCGATCGCCCCCTGAGATGGAGCTTACCCGAGCTTGTCGAGTTGAAAGGGGTTGAGGGTATACAATGACTTTTTTAATTCAAGTAACATTTTTCCAGTGTAGTACCTTCTGTAAGTCAGCTGATAAGGTTACTGATTTCTGCCTTTATTTTACTCCTAGCTCTCGATAGTTTTGTGTCAGATCAGGAAAGAAACCGGCTCATAGTTTAGTTGTATTTGTTACTGAATTTTTGACTCATTTACAATACTTGCCCGAAGTCTTAACTGACAATTATTTCGGACATGTTTTTCAGATTGTTTGATCCCCAAAAACTAATCCAGAGTTTACTGCTCTTTTCCCGTTAGACAAATGTTGAATGAATCCCTTGTCTGATTCTTCATTTCTCGTAAATAAGCCGGATTCAATTAATCTGTCACCAGTCTGGCATCAGCCGGTCCTCCTGGTCTTTTTAATTAATCTTAATCTTCACAATTATGAGAACACTAATCAAAATTTCGCTTGTGTTCCTCCCTGCACTTCTTTCCTTTTTCTTCACTACAACGGATTCTATCGCCCGTAATAATCTTCCTAACTACTCCATGCTGACTTTTGACGCTACGTCGCCGGACTGCTACTGGTTTGGGGTGAGTGCAAAGAGCGCAGGAGATTTCAATGGAGACGGATATGATGATCTGATCATCGGGTCTCCTTACCCGGGACTGGTAAATGTATACTATGGAGGCCAGCTGATGAACAACGTTCCTGACCTTGTCTTTAATCAGGCCTCTTTTTATAATGAGTTCGGTTGGAGAGTGAATTGCGCAGGTGATGTCAACAATGACGGATTCGACGACATCATCGTTGGAGAAAGACACAGAAACAACATTGGCGCTGCATACATCTACTTTGGCGGCAGCACACCTGATACAGACCCGGATGTAGTTATGTCCGGAGAAGTATCTTTCTGAGCAGATTCGGATACACCGTTTCTTCCGCAGGTGACGTCAACGGGGATAACTATGATGATGTAATTGTCACGGATCATTATTTCGGAAATGAAACCGGCAGAGCCTATGTGTTCTTCGGAGGCGCTCCTATGGACAGCATTCCGGATGTAGTATTTACCGGAGAAAATCAGGGCGACTGGCTAGGTTTTTCGGCCAGTAAGGCCGGAGATGTGAATAATGATTCATATGATGACTTTCTTGTCAGCGCCGTACACTACGGTGCCGAGGGCAAATCCTATCTGTTCCTGGGCGGATTAACAGTTGACAACGTGCCTGATCTGGTATTCAACGGATACTATGTCTCAGATGCGGGAGACATGAACAGAGATGGATACGATGATTTTATGGTAGCAAACCCGGGTTATAACAACCAGACAGGAAGAGTTAAGATATATTTTGGAAACAATCCTGTTGACAGCACAGTTGATTTTGTCTATTACGGAGAAGCTGAATCTGGTCAGTATGGCTATGGTTCTTCTCCTTGCGGAGACCTGAACCGTGACGGATTCTCGGATATTCTTATAGGAGCTTTTGGTTTGAATGATAATAAAGGCCGGGCCTATGTATACTATGGCGGCAGATTCCTGCATGATGTTCCCAACATTCGGCTCGAAGGGAACACGGGTTATGAAGAGAGATTCGGATACTCATCTTCGGGCATAGCCGATGTTGATAATGACTTTGTCCCCGAAATTTTTGTTGGCGCATATTACAGAAACGCAGCCGGCGGCGCCTATCTGTTCGATGAGTTCCTCGATACCTGGGTCGGCGGGCCGGACGTCTGTATAACGAACAGTTCACCGGTAATGTTTTCCGCGTCTTTTCATGGCGGCGCATGGAGTCTCATAAATTACGGAAGCTCTGCAAGTATTGTGAGTGTGTGGCATGAGAAAGTTGTCACTGTTAATCCCGGTGGTACAAGCGGAAGATTCGTTATGTTTTACTCCACCTATGACAGCGTATATACGTGCACAAAATCCGTAAGGGTTGAAACGAACCTGCCGGTAGAAATGTCAGTCCTGAGTGCCTCGGTTCATGATCCCAACAATGTCATGCTCAAATGGACAACTGCACAGGAATTGAACAACTCCGGCTTTTCAATTGAAAGAAAGTGTTCCTCAGAAGAATGGACAAAAGTCGGATTCGTAAACGGCAAGGAAACTCAACCCTGCCTGTTGACTATTCATATATTGACAAGGGCCTGGGTTCCGGGACTCATGTTTACAGGCTTGTCCAGACAGATTACAACTGTGCTTTTGAGATTTTCGAATTCACCGGCTCCATAACTATTGGTACTCCAGACAGATTCTCACTCTTGCAAAATTATCCGAATCCGTTCAATCCTTTTACAAAGATTGAATTCGAAGTGCCGGTTGCCCGTGAGATAAGAATCGAATTGTTCGATATGTCCGGCAGGCTGGTCAGCCTTATTTACAATAAGCCAACCGAAGCAGGTTACCATTCTGTCATATTTGACGGCGGCGGAATTTCAAGCGGAGTTTATCTTTATAGACTATCCGCCGGAAGAAATGTTCTTTGCAGGAAGATGTTGTTACTAAAATAACGACATTTGTCGCCTCAAAAGTTTAGTAAAACAACTAAATTGAAAAAAAGGGGTGGCAATGGAGTCAAAAATAATACAGAGATCACAACACAAAACATCAGAGGGGGAGTTCATATACGAGTTACAAAATTTGTATGAACTCTCTCCAAAGATGAGTGAGTCAATAGCAGAGTCAGCAAAAAGATGTTTGATCCGAGATAATGTTTTGAAAGAAGGTCAGATAGAAGTAAGCGTAATATCAATTGAAGAGCGAAGCGGAAAAGTTATAGAGAAGCTTGAAAAGCGTCGGGTGAGGTTAACGCTGGACATGGGCCATGAGGACAATGAAATAAGATGTTCATTTGGCAGAATAAAATTACGTCATGCCAGGATTCAAAGAATAACAGAAGAAGCCATTGAACAGTCAGGGATATTAAGCCAGGAGGATCTTGGAAAGATATTGAGTTGTACAGTAAGAACAATCCAGCGAGATATATCAGAGATAAAGAATACAGGTATACAGATAATAACACGAGGAGTTCTTCATAATATAGGCAGAGGTCAGACTCATAAGTCACAAATAGTAGGATTATATTTGGAAGGTAAAACCTTTAGCGAGATAAGATTAAGGACACATCATAGTACCGGAGCAATAAAGAGATATTTACAGGATTTCCAGAAAGTAGTGATGAGTGTTCATCATGGAATAAAGGAAGTAGGTTCAATTAGTTCGGTAGCGGGTCTAAGCCCTGTTCTTGTAAATCAGTATATTCAATTGATAAAGGACAGCAGAAAAGACAAGCAAAAGGAAGCGATGATGAGGGAAATGATAGTTCAATGGAAGCGATCAGGAACAAGGTTTAAAAAAAAGGAAAGTCGTGGAAACGCAAGCTGCATGTGGATTCTGGCTCCTATGATCGGAGGTGTGAAATGAGTATGAATCCAATGAGAGACAGATTTGAGAGTCTTAAGAAAAGAGATTTTAAAAGCGCACTAATACATTTGCTTGAGAATGATTATAAACTTTTAGGTTCCAGAAAGATAATAGAATTACTATCGGAAGACATAGAAGACTTGCATAATGAATACTATCCTCATAGAAACCGGGTTGGTTACGGGGAGATAGTATTTAGAACAACAAAAGATGACGGACAAAGACAAAGCTATGGAAAGAAGACAGAAGATTATGCAAGCATAACGGTAACATTACCGTTGGTGACGAAAGAAGATATTGAACGAAGAATTTACTACAAAAAGGGAGACAGGAACAGTAACTATAAACACCGAGAATCCCGTGACATAGAAACAATGGTCAGATTATTAAAGAGCGCCAAGGATCAGGGAGGGTTACTAAGCGGAGCTGAACTGAGTATGCTGATGAACAGAACGTTAGGCACGATAGGAAAATATTTAAAAGCATATCAGGAGAAAACAGGAGAGATACTTCCACTGAAAGGATACGTATTAGATCAAGGAAGTTTGCCGACACACAAAGGAATAATAATCAGTTTGTATGAAAACGGAGTATCACCGGCAGATATAGTATTGAAAACATCACACAGCCAGGATGCAGTTGACAGATACATAAAGCACTACGAGCAAGTAAAGAAGCTTCTAAAAAAAGGATTGGATGAAAAAGCAATCGTTTCGATTACTGGGAGAAGTTTGAATGTCACAAAACAATACATTAAGTTGTATAAGAATTTTAATCCACAAAAAGCTAAAAAATGAGACACGACAAATGTCGTAATAGTAAATAGCCTCAGCGCAGTTTCACCGCTCCCGATCAGGAGCGGGAGTTGAAGCGGCGATGCTCAAGTACTATTGAGCTCATGTTAATCAGCACACCGAGATCCTGCATTCTTCTTACTCGTTCACAAGCTCCTGCTTGGGAACACATTAACAGCTTTCGACAACGCCCGCAAGCAGGGCCTGGAATGCGGAGGAAGTGGATTTCTTGCGGCCCCTGTTCGTCAGGGGCTCGAAATGACAAAGGGGAATGTGATTCTTTTGCTGTTGTTTTGAACTTTCTGAATATAGAAAGTTGGGTGATAGAAATTATACAATCTAATACTCCACCAAATCTTGTCATTTCGAGC
>JADJAH010000028.1 GCA_016704345.1 Ignavibacteria bacterium
GCCGGTTGTCTTTACACCGACAAAGAAGATTCCTCGAAGCTCTTGTCTTTCTTTACCAGAGCGTTGTATTTGATGCGATCAGTTAGTGTGGTTGTCATTTCGTTTTTAGACAAAGCTATCTGAATTTCATTTTTCTATCTACCGAAAACTTTACAAGCAATTTATTTCAGCAATATCATTCGGTTGATTTTAGACTGCCCGTCGAACTCAGCTTCTGCAAAATATATTCCGGACGGGTATGAATGAGCACTCCACTGCATTTCAAATGAACCGGCAGTGTAAACCTCATTAGTGATCTCAGCCATTTGCTTTCCTGTCGAGTTGAAGATTCTCACAAGGAGTCTTCCTTCTTTCGGCAGGTCAACTCTTATGTTGGTTGATGGATTGAACGGATTAGGATAATTCTGATGAAGCGTGAATGCTTCCGGAATTATCGAAGAGATTTGATTTACAGAAGTTGTGCCATTGTTGAAGATGAATAGCAGATCATCGATCTCATCAATTCCTGCAAGGTCAAGGTCGCCGTCATTGTCACGGTCATGAACTGTAATGCATGAGCCGGATTCTGAAGAGGGAGTGTAATGGGATTGTTGGTGAAGACTCCGCTTCCGTTGTTTGGATACGCGCTGAATGTGCCGCCGGCATAATTGCTTGCAATAAGATCAAGATCATTATCGCCGTCAACATCACCAATATCAATTGCCAGAGGAAATTGTCCCGATGTGTAATTTGCAACAACCCCGAGCCCGCCTGTGCCGTTGCTGAAGATCACGCCGATCCTGTTTGAACTGGAAAGCGCCGCGGCAACATCGGGGAATCCGTCCTTATTAATATCACCAACAACAAGAGCCCACGGTGCCCCGTTAAGAGCAGATCTTGAAGAAAATGTGAAACTTCCGTTGCCGTCACCGAGCATTAGCACAACTTCACCGCTAGAGTAACACGCAACAAAGGCATCGAGTATTCCATCATTGTTTGCATCGGTCACCATCACACCGGTCTCCTGATTTCCGACCGTATTAATATTTTGTGCAGTCCCGAATGTTCCGTCACCGTTGTTGCGGAAAATAGAAATATTATTGCCTCCACGGTTAGCGGTGATCACATCATCGTATCCGTCGCCGTCAAAATCTCCGAATGCAACACCGCGCACATTGTTTCCTGCGAGATAAGGCAATTCCGGATCAAAGCCGGCATTTGGCAATCCACGGAAATAGCTGAGAACATTGTTCCCTACATTGCCAACTATAATATCAACGATGCCGTCATGATTGAAATCTGCAGCCTCGCTCGGACTTGCTCTGATACCGGCCGGCATCGGATGCAAGGAATACATCGTGTCGTAATTGTTGCCGTTATTGAGATAGACTCTGAAGTCGTTTGAGATCTCATTGACGATTGCCAGGTCAGTCTTTCCGTCGTCATTGAAATCACATCCCAAAGCTCCGTAACACTGAATATGCCCTTCACCTGAACGCCTCACTGGAATAGTCTTGATCCTTGATTGATTGAGAGTTCCCGGTTCTGCTTTGGTCCAGAAGTTCCATGCAAAGCCCTTTTCCATCGTTACATTGCCAGAACTTCTTATGCCTTTCGAAAGTGAAACAGTCATCCATTCGCCTGCTAACATTGGTGACGCAGGAGTGAAGACTATCTGTGTGTTCCCGTTCTGAAGTTGCAAGCTACCCGGTATCACTCCCGATTGTCTTCCAAAGACTCTGAATGTAAGATTGCTTACTGACGCAGGATCAATTGCGGTATTGAAAGTTGCAGTGATTTGGGTTGACCTCGGTGCGTTGAGTATTTGTCTCTGCGGTGAAACTCCGGTTACCTGAGGTGCCTGTGAAAACGCTGAGTTTACTGCCAATGAAACCAACAGCAATGCTGTTATGAACGAAAGCTTCTTCATTTTTGGAAAGTTGATTTGGCAAATATGAATAGAATGAAAAGCAATTGCAAGAAGTGAATCATGTTTTACTTAAGCATTACCTTTGCAATTTTCTAAGCCATGATTTGGCAATGTTGCCATCTAAACATTAGTTTTCATGCTCGTTCCCAAACTCCAGTTTGGGAACGCACTTGTTCATGAAGCTCTGCTTTGATTCTTACATGAAATTAGCTTCATTCCAGAT
Organism: Ignavibacteria bacterium; assembly: GCA_016704345.1. Taxonomy (GTDB): domain Bacteria; phylum Bacteroidota; class Ignavibacteria; order Tepidaquicellales; family Tepidaquicellaceae; genus JADJAH01. The sequence continues at coordinate 2,133 of JADJAH010000028.1, forward strand.
CGTCAATTTCCAGTTCTCCTTCTACATCAAGACTACATGAAGCAGAAGAACTGCACTTCCAATGCTGAAGCTCATCGACAAGTCCCCTCTTTAAAGGACTTGCGTCAGCAGGCAATTCCACAGACGCCACAAAAATGATATGAAACGGAGTTTCATGTGCAAGAGCGTTCCCAAACAGGAGTTTGGGAACGAGCGGTAAAAACTCCTCAGGGCAAAAGCATCTATTCCCGCCGTTGTTGGTCTTAGCGAGCAACGCGAGCGTGACCAACAACTTACACTCTCATTCTACAAGAATTCTTCGCCAGAACTCGTTCAACATTATTCAGCGCTACAATTTTTCCGGGATGTACGTAGTGGAAATGTATGTTGCTGGTAAGGGTAAGTTGTTGCCTGCCCGCAGTCGGCTAATCAAGTACACTCTCTGCAGGCCTGCCTGCCGATTGGCCATTGGAGTTGAAATGCATCTTGTCAGGCAGGCGGGGTCTCGCCCGCAGGAGAATTCCAGAGAACTTTCAGTTGCTTCGCTGCGGGCTAAGACCAACAACGGCGAAAAAATGATTATTAGAAAAACGGCAATGTGAAGTCACAGCAGCTTTCAGGAAGCTACAACGACAACTTTGCAAATACTTCGGATCTCAGTTCTTACCTTTCTGACGCGGGCTTGAATTCCATTCTCCGGCGAACCAATACAAGACTTACGTTTTGCATTATCCTTCTTCGCCTCATTTCCTAAAATCTGAACAACTACTGACCGATGAGCGTACCAAGTTTTTGCAGGACTTCGTCTACCGATACTTCAGGTAAGGTACAAACAAACTTCGCCTTTCTCATCTTCCAATCAAGGCATTTCACCTGGTCAGACAGAATCGCTCCACTTATTTGTAAACCTTCGGGTATTATTACTTCAAAAGGATAATTCTTAACATTGCTTGTTATAGGGCACAATATTGCAAGGCCGACTTTTCCGTTATAGGCGGCAGGTGACAGAACTAATGCTGGCCTTCGCCCTGCCTGCTCATGTCCTGTCTGCGGAGTGAATGAAATCCAAATTATGTCACCTCTATCAGGAATGTATGACATTATTTTACCAAACTTCTTTTCCTGTTGCATCACCAGTATCTGTCTCATGATGCATATTATTCTTGTTTACGGCGGACAGCAATTGTTCGAGCGTCCGAGTTTGCTCGACAACCGGCTTAATAACTATCTGACCCTCAACAAGCGACACTTCAACTAAAGAATCGTTTTCAAGCCGGGCGTCAAGTGCAAATACTTTCGGAATTCTCAGGGCAAGGCTGTTGCCCCATTTCTGAACTTTTGTGAGCATAGTTGATTTAATTTTGTATCTACAATAAAGATACTCACTTTTGCCTGATCAGTCAATGTTCTTTTGGTTTATGAGAAGGGAAAGGATAACAACAGAAGCAACTCGCCCTGAGCAGTCTAAAGCTTAAAGTGCGTGCGATCAGTCCCCACCGGCGCAGGCCATTCGAAAACGAGCGTTCCGCCGTTGCCGGTGTTCCCGAACTTGGTGAAGGTCACCGGCAACTTACCTTTTCGTTCCCCCTCATATGACGCACGCGGCAGAGTAACAAAGATGTGGAATATTTCAGCAGGATTCTCAAAAGCCTCTTGGTGACTGCCGTCGGCTTTAATCCGGATGATTTCCATTTTATTCTAATCTTGTTATACATACTATTCTAAAGAATTTTGATGCTTTGAATATAAGAAGAGTATATATTGATACTTCAGTTGTCGGTGGTTTTTTTGATCCTGAATTTCAAGAAGATACCCGGCAATTTTTTAAAATGCTTGAGGACGGAGAGATGGTTTTTGTTGTTTCTGATCTTATGGAACTTGAACTGTTGGAGGCACCTTCAATTGTAGGTGAGCTTTTATCGAGATACAGTAAACATTGTTTTGAAAAAGTCTGTCTGACGGAGGAAGCTACGAAGCTTGCTGCTTCATATATTGTTGAAAAAGTAGTTGGAAAGTCGAGCATTGAAGATTGTCGTCATATTGCAATTGCCACAATTGCTAAAGTAGATGTACTTGCTAGTTGGAATTTCAGACATATTGTAAATCTTGACAAAATCAGAGGTTACAATTCTGTCAATTTAAGAAATGGATATTCCATTTTGGAAATACGTAGCCCAAAGGAGTTGCTGAAAAATGGATGATCAAGAGACAAGAAAATTAGATGCTGTAAAAATGATGAGGGAAATACGTGATAAAATCAGCAAAGAAACGATGGATATGAATTTTGAGGAATTGAGCAAGTATGTTTCAAAGAAGTTGGAAAATTCTGAAGTAGTAAAAGACAAACCCCATACAGGCTGATTCTCCCGGTTGCATCATTTTCCCTTTTCATGTTCTCGCTCCCAATCTCCTGATTGGGAGCGTAACGTTTTCTGCCGCTGTTGGTCTTAGCCCGCATCTACAGCATCTCTGATTCTTACATAAATTTTCGAGCGGGCGAGACCAACAGCTTACCTATCTCCATCCTGCCCCCGCCGGGGGAGGTTTTCAAAGTTGGGCGCAGCAACCCTATACTATACCATTCATCTCCTCAGTGAACTTTCATTTTTTAATTAGCATAGCTATCCAAGTTTAATGTGTGCGGTGGTTATAGGATTCAAATTGCTGGGGTAAATTTATGTTAGAATCTGATGCTCTTGATGCGGGCTAATACCAACAGCGGCACGAAAAAATCCCGGTAAAACCTGCTCTCCTGCACAGCTTCACATTACTTTATTGCATTCTCACATATTTATTCTACTTCAGCATAATCATAGATTTTTCCTCCGTAAAATCCCCGGCTTGAATTCTATAAAAATAAATCCCGCTTTCTAGATTACTTCCGTTAAATTCAATTTGATAGCTTCCTTCATTTAAAAATTCATTAATAAGGGTAGCCACTTCCCTTCCGAGAACAGAGTAAACTTTTATTGTAACATATAATGATGAAGGTATTTCAAATTTTATATTTGTGCTTGGATTAAATGGATTTGGATAATTTTGATAAAGAAAATAATTATTAGGAACTAGGTTTGAAGATTGGCTAACATAGGTTAATCCTCCAGTAGTAGTTTTAAGTATTTTCCCTTGATCTCCGGCAATCCAGCCCGTCATATTATTGATAAAAAAAACAGACCTGAGCCTGCTTGGAGAGTAGTTAATGTGCCAGGTGTATCCACCGTTTGTTGTTAATTGAAGAAAATAAGAGTTAGGGAAATTTTGATGTGCAAGAATTACTCCATGTTCGGGATCGGAGAAAAAAATCCCTCCGACATCTCTGAAATAAAAATCATCATACCATATTTGCTGCCATGCTGATCCGGCATCTGTTGTTTTAAAAATTCCAGATGCGCCGGTTACAAATCCAGTATTTTGATTGCAAAAAAAGATACCACCATCAACGTTATACATACCAGGTTTTAGTACATTTATCCAATTAATTCCTCCATTTGTTGATTTATGAATTGTAGAGATATACCCGTTTGCAGCATACCCGGTATTTTCATTTATAAAAAAACAATTTTGATTAACAATATTTCCAAAGTGTTCCCAATTACTGCCTTTGTCAGCAGACTTATAAACTCCGTAAAATCCAATAAATCCTACAGAATCATTAACAAATTGTATGTTGGTAAAGTATGTATCATAGGTGTTCATTATGGTATTCCAATTGACTCCACCATTGGTTGTTCTAATAATAATTCTCGTTGGAGAACCCCATATTGGAGGGGGATAGTTTCCACCGACAATTACGCCTGTATTTTCATCTATGAAATGCATAGCTCTTAATAAAGTATTGCCAAACCTGCTGCTTACCCAGTTATTTCCTGCATCAGTAGTTTTTAAAATCAAACCGCTGTCACCTGCTGCCCAGCCTGTGTTTTCATTCAGAAATCTTATTGAAAATAGGTTTAATGAGGTACCGCTATTTTGCTGCACCCAACCAGTTTGTGCATTTACATTTTCATAAAGCTGAAATAAAAGAAATAATGGGAAGAACAATCTGAGCAGAAGAATTATTACGTTCTCTGGAAATATTGATTTTTCAGGATTGCTCATATTCAAATAAATAGAAGTTGAAAAAGTTAAGCATAACATGTTCTTTCTTCAATGCATTTTTTAAATCATTTATATCTTTTTATATCAATGCTGTCCAAGATAGAATCTGGAACAGTTAGAAATTGTAAAATCAGGAGTTTTTGGCTTTGTACTTTCTCAATAACTCTGAATCCATACCCGAATACTTCTTCTTCCAATTGTAAAGTGTATTACGCTTGATACCCAGCTGACGGCAAATGGCATCAACATTCTTGCCTGCTTCGAGTTCCATCAGCTACTGTACTATCTGGCTCTCCGTGAACTTTGATTTCTTCATCTTCTTGTTATTTTAAAAGTTAGACATTTTTGTCTACTTTTAAACTGTAGGTGTTTTGGGGATACTTACAATCTATCGGGTACAAAAAATAGTTTTCAGAGTTCGGTTCATTTCAGTAAATTCAGCTATAAAGAATTGATTGTGAACAATGATAGTATCGGCTTTGATGACTTCACTCAATTTGTACTTACAAGAGGAAAGTCAATCAAGGATAAATACAAGAGCGCGCTGCAATTTGAAACTGCATTGAGCTTTGAGAGGCTCATTGAATACATCCTTGACATATCTGTTAATGATAAGTCTCTGAAAGGAAGGTTTGCTTCAGAAATTATCGGGAAGCTTGGAAGTGACCATCCGTTCTTGTCAACTGATCTAAAGCAGGAAGTGATTGATGAAAATGAAGAACTGCTGAAAGAGATGATGATGTTTGTGTTTCCTGAAGCATTCTTCACGCGTCATACTTATGCCGCCTCAAAAGCATTCAGTGAAGAGTCTTTCTTTGCAACGCCCGGATTCAGTGCATTAATGGGTTTCGAAAACAAGAATGTCATTGCAGAAAGAAATATCAGTGATGAAGTATTTGAATATGGTAAGAATATTGCAGGATATGCATCAATCCTGATGGTCCATTATGGTGTGAACGCACACTTCTCAATACCTATAATATTCAAGATCACAGACCCGGTTACCGGACTTGACAGGCACTTTAAAGTGAATACGGCAAACGAGTTTCTTCATATTCACTGCAAGACCTCCCCCAAAATACTCACTCAGGAGCAATTGACAGAAGCAAAAATGCGGATATATGATATCAACTTCATGAAAGAGCTTCTGGAACCTGAGAACTATATATTCCGGGGGTTCCTTGTTGTCAATCTGATAAACGTTACCGATACTGCAATTATCTCCGACATTAAAAATGATCTTCTTGAGAAGGACTCTGTTACAGTGTTATCCGGTTTTTTGAAACTTCAGCACAAACTTCGTTCACTTATCAATTGCCCCGGACTCTTGCTTGGACTTTCTTCTTATAACGGCAGTTCTGTAATCAATGCGTCTTCATTTACGAAGATCGGGCACAGCTTCATTGGAGCCGATGCAGAGTATTCGAGCGAACCAATTACTGAAGACACAATTCACGGGCAGGCAATAATCAAAAAGAAGATCTCAATTTGTCATGATCTTGAGAAAAAGGAGAGACGCAGCAAACTTGAAGAATCAATACTCAAATCAGGTATAAGAAATATTCTTGTCGCACCCCTTATACATGAAGATGCGATAGTGGGTGTCCTTGAATTGTGTTCTTCTACTCCGGGAATGATCAGTCCGATTAACGCTCTGAAGTTAAGTGAATTATTTCCGTTGCTCTCTCTGGCAGTTTCGGGAATTATAGATGACAGGGACAGCAGAATAGATGCAATCATAAAAGAGAAGTGCACGGCTATTCATTCATCGCTTGAATGGCGATTCAGGGAAGCGGCTGCTGTTGTGTTGTCAGAAAAAAATGAAGGCAGAATTGTTGAGATTGAAGACATAGTGTTTGACAATGTTTATTCACTCTACGGATTGTCTGATATTAGAAATTCTTCTGTTCACAGAAGTATTTCCATTAATGATGATCTTATTGAGAATCTGGAACTTGCTTCCGAAACGATTGGCAGGTTCTCAGAATCAAAGGGCAATCTTGCATTGGAGCAGTTAAGGCATAAGATAAATGAGAAGATCAAATTGCTGCAAGTCAGTATTGACAGTCCGGATGTGGCAAATGCAAAATGGTTTGTGAGGGAAGAATTGAATCCTGTGCTGAGGCACTTCGGTTCACTGAATGACAGCAACAGAAAATTGTATGAAGAATATATTGAAAGACTGGATGGAAATCTGGGAGTGATCTATAGAAAAAGGAGACAGTATGAAGACAGTGCATCGAGCATCAATAATCTGATTGCATCTATACTTGATGCTGAGCAGCCAAAGATTCAGGAAGTATTCCCTCATTATTTTGAGAGGTTCAAGACAGACGGTGTAGATCATACAATTTATGTAGGTCAGTCAATGGTGAAAGACCGAGAGTTTGAAATGCTGTATCTGAATAATCTCCGCATCTGGCAGTTGAACATCATGTGCAGAATTGCCAGGGAGACTGCATTGATGAAGCCCGAATTGCCTTTACCTCTTGACACGGCGCACCTCATACTCATTCAGGGTACGCCTTTGTCAATCAGGTTCAGGTATGATGAAAAGAAGTTTGATGTTGACGGAACTTACAATGTCAGATACGAGATCCTCAAGAAGAGAATTGATAAAGTCCGGATCAAAGGCGTGAATGAGCGCCTGACTCAGCCGGCAAAGATCGCGCTGGTTTATGCTGCAAGAGAAGAGATCGGTGAATATCTGGAGTACATTAAGTTTCTTCAATCAAAAGAAATTCTGCTTAAAGATCTTGAGGAGTTTGAGTTGGAGGAATTGCAGGGCGTATCGAATCTGAAGGCGATAAGGGTTGGTGTAAATTTAAATGCCGAACAATCTACAAATGAAACTTATCTTAGGAAATGATCACTTGCTGTTTCCGCAGAGTTACCCGCCGCCTATAATATATAACAAACAATTGCTATATTTCCCGGCGGGAACTCTGCGGAAAAAAGACATGACCACAAGAAAACAACAGCCAAATACAAACACGTTCTACTTTATAACCTTCACTTGCTATGAGTGGATCTAACTTTTTGAAATCACAAATCTATACAGCTATATTTACGAATGCTTTGATCACCTTGAGCTCCAGAAAATCTACAATTGCGGCTATGTCATAATGCCAAATCATCTGCATATGCTGGTCTACATAGCTAATACTGAAAAAACCATAAATAAAATTATTGGTGAATTAAAAAGGTTTATAGCTTACGAAATTGTGAAAAGATTGGAAAAACTAAGCAGGTTTGACTTGTTGAATGTTTTGGGGGAGTCTGTAACTCAACATGAAAGAAGAAAGAAGAAGAAGCACAATGTATTTAGACCATCGGAAGACATAAAAGAAATAATGACGGAAAAATTCATAAGACAGAAGTTGAACTACATGCACAAGAATCCAGTATCAGGAAAATGGAAGCTTGTTGAGAATTATCTTGATTACATTCATTCAAGTGCACGGTTCTATGAATTAGGGGAAGAAGGTGTTTTTCATGTTTATCACTATCAGGAGATTAATAATCCCGCAGAGTGCCCGCCGCAGTAATGGTAATAATTTTTGAAATTGTAATGACGGCGGGTAACTCTGCGGAAACGAAAGCTCAACTTCATTTATACCCACACCCAACTTCAAAGTTGATTTGACAAACAAGCATAGAATGAAAAGCAATTGCAAGAAGTGAAAATTGATTGCTGACTTTTGAAATGCACTGCTTAGTGAGGATATTGTGCACAGTCAGAAATTTCTAAGCCAAATCAATTGGCACCAAATAGTAATGAAAGTGTGCGCTTTGCTAACTTACCGACGGCAAACTTATTTGTCCTCATTGCTAACTTTTATGCATCAATTTATGACTTTTCCAAATAAACCGGTCTTGATAATTTTGCATATGAATTTCTGATTTAATAGAAAGAGTGATGCTATAGGATTATCTGAAACAAGTTTAACATTATTTATATGATATACTATCAAGCTGTCAAGCATTCATGTATGACTCAAACAACAGATGAATGCAAATTTATGAACATCATAATTCCGGTTGAGGATAAGCAAGAATTGCTTCAGCTGAAGAGATCAATTCTTTACACACTCTTGTCTTTCAGAGATCTGCTCACAGTTATTGGGTCCTATCCATTACATGCAAAACTCATAAGTCATTCTGCAATATCCCCTCTGAAACAGATTCTAAAATTACCCTAAGTGTGTTGCCGCTTCTATTGCGCGGCAACTTGAAAAACAATTTCCGATAGAAAAATCTTAGAATGATTTCTTCTAAGCTTTACAATTCAGGCTCAATATCCGGAGAGAGCAAAAGTTTCATTCTGCTCTCCCGGATAGATGGGCATTTTATATAACCAAGAAAATTTTCTCAAATGAAAGCGATTCTTAGTATTATACTTATTCTGATGGCTTTGAACATCACAAAATCGCAAGTTTCACAGGAATGGGTTGTTGAATATACCGGAGCAACGACAGGAAGTAACAAACCCATTAAGAGTGCAATAGACTGCAATGGTAACTTTGTTGTGGCAGGAAATTCTCAAGCAATTAACTATGATTTTGTTGTTATAAAATACAGTCCTTCTGGCTCCATAATTTGGAGCAAACGCTATGATGGACCTGGAACCAACAATGATTATTTAACAGGTATGGTATTGGACGATTCCGGAAATGTGTATGTTTGCGGAAAGAGCTGGGGAGTCACAACAAGGTATGATTGGGCGACTATCAAATATGCCGCTGAGGATGGAAGGGAGATGTGGGTACGAAGATTCAATTGGAGAACGAATTTATCCGATGAGCCATTCGGAATGTGTCTGGATATAGACAAAAATGTATATGTTGTTGGCATGGCAGCTGTAAATAATTTGGGCAAAGAGATGATCACTGCAAAGTATTCCCCAAACGGAGATTCAGTCTGGACGATACCGTATCGTTTCAACACGATACAGAATGATTGGGGTTATTCAGTATGTGTAGATAGTTCGTTAAATGTTTACTCATTAGGTTATACATTGCGGGAGGGTTATCTGGCCGGAAACGACATCACGATATTAAAGTATGACAGAGATGGAAATGTAATGTGGATCAGGAAACATCCTACAAATGACGGTAATTACTTAATACCAATCTTATCACAGTTCGATGCTGCAAACAATCTTGTAATTGTTGGCAATTATAGTATACAGAATTATGATTTTGTAACGATCAAATATTCGCCCGAAGGAAAATTGCTGTGGACGAGAATATTCGATCAGGGGGGAACTGACAGGGCCAACTCGCTGTATTTGGATGAAAGTTGTAACATCTTGATTGCAGGATATAATTATAATACTTTGAGGGGAGGAGATTATATGATATTGAAGTATTCTCCGGAAGGAGATACCCTCCTGCTTAAGTACATAAACGGGCAGAACGAGCAAGCTTATGATGAAGCATATTCTGCGTTAATGGACAAATTCGGAAATATATATGTTACAGGTAATTCGGAAAACACTTCTTCCAGGCCTGACTTTTATACATTTAAACTTTCTCCCAGCGGTAATATTATCTGGCAAGTAAGATATAAGGATCCCCCTGCTCCATTACCCTGGATAAATATTGCTTACTGCATAAGTCTTGACAGTTCATATAATGTTTATGTTGCCGGAATTACTTCTGGTAATATGACAGGACCTCTTGTTTCCATAAAATATTCACAAATAACAGGAGTGAGCATTAATCCCGAAACAATCATTCTTGAAATGCAGATTGACAATTTCCCAAACCCATTCAATCCTGTTACCACAATAAGTTATGCAATTCCTCAGGATGGTAAGGTGAAGATAACTGTTTACAACTCCCTTGGTGCAAAAGAGAGAGAATTGGTGAATGAATATTTGAGTGCAGGGAATTATGAAATTCAATTTGACGGGAAGAATCTTCCCAGCGGAGCATACTATTGTATTTTGGAATCAAATAACAGGATGCTGACAAGGAGAATTCTTTTGGTGAAATGACAGGAAATTATTGGCCGTGTGTTGGACTTGAACCGTGCTAAAAACTTCCGCCGTTGTTGGTCTTAGCGAGCAACGCGAGCGTGACGCCTGCCATCCAACATGCATTTCAACTCCAATGGCCAATCGGCAGGCAGGCCTGCAGAAAGCTGAACTAGTTTTGTCATCGGCGGGCAGGCAACAACTTACACTCTCATTCTACACCGATTCTTCGCCAGAACTTGTTCAACATTATTCAGCGCTACAATTTTTCCGGGATGTACGCAGTGGAAATGTATGTTGCTGGTAAGGGTAAGTTGTTGGTCTCGCCCGCAGGAGTATTCCAGAGATCTTTCAGTTGCTTCGTTGCGGGCTAAGACCAACAACGGCAAAAAATTTCTAACGAATGAAATAAACATCATGGATACATTGAACTTATTTTGCAACAGTCATCTTCTTTGTCATGACATTCGATCCGTCGGCATACAGAGAATAAAAATAAACCCCGCTTGAAATTTCCCGGCTTGAAACTCAACTTCATAAAGTCCGGCACTCTGCCTCGCATTAACAAGTTCGGAAATCAATCTGCCGGTAACATCGTGTATCTTAATGGTAATGTAACTTGAAGTCTGTAATTTGTAACTGATCTTTGTAGAAGGATTGAACGGATTCGGATAATTCTGATACAATTCAAATCCGTTTGGTACAGTAGATGCATTGCTGTTGATCCCGATTGAACCGCTTCTGTTTCCGATAAGCATATCATCAAGGTTGCACCAGAGCGCATTTTCAACCGGGATGTAATATCTGAAGGCTATAAATATTTTTTGCCCTGCAAACTGTGACAAGTCGTACAGATGTTGCTTCCAGAAATTAATGTTCGTATCAAGCGCGCTTTTTATTGTTGTGATCTTCTGAAAAGCCGAAGAAGTATTTTGCGAGCTGCAAGCCCATATCTGAACTGAATCAACATAGTACGCAATGCCGGGGGTGTTGCCGAGCAGTGCCATGAATATCAGACTGTCTCCCTGTGCAATGCGGAGACTGTCTGTCCACACCCAGTCATCGCTTACATAGTTGCCACCCTTGCCTGAAAACCAGGAGATGTGCAGTGATTTCTTTCCGCTGAAAGCTTGCGGACGATTCACAATAGTATCGCCGCCAAGTATCTGATTCGTGTCGCGGATTGCCCAGCTCTTTCCCCGGCCAAAAAAATTACTGTCCGCATCAAGTTTCTTCCATCCCTGCGGAAGACTGTCCGCATTGAGCGTAACATTCTCAAAGTCAGACTGGAAGAGTATCCTCTGAGAGTATGAAGGAACAGAAAGGATTATTAGTAACAGAGAAACAGAGAATATTTGTTGGATCATTGCTTGAATAAATTGATAAAGTTTAAAGTGACATCAGGACTTTCATCGTGACGCTTACAGAAATCATCCCGGGATATAATTCCCGACACCTCAGCAAAAGAGTTCAAGCGCTCAGCAAAAGAGTTCAAGCGCTCAGCAAAAGAGTTCAAGCGCTCAGCAAAAGAGTTCAAGCGCTCAGCAAAAGAGTTCAAGCGCTCAGCAAAGAGTTCAAGCGCTCACGCGCAAAAGAGTTTGAACGCTTGGCAAAATGGTCATTCTTTACAGCAAATTAGCTTTTTCGCACAGCTGACATGCCAAATTGGTCCTGCTAAAGAGTTCGGACGCTCTGCTAAAGAGTTCGGACGCTCTGCTAAAGAGTTCGGACGCTCTGCTAAAGAGTTCGGACGCTCTGCTAAAGTGCAAATTCTGCCAAAAAACTAATTTTCGTAGCTTTTGATCTATGAGAAAGGACAGCTTGACAATAATTCCTAATTCCTAATTCTCAATTCTTACTTCACAACCATCATCTTCTTCGTATCCTGAAACTTTCCTGCTCTAAGTTTATAAAAATAAACTCCGCTCGACAAGCTTGATCTTCCGGTCACATCAAAAGTCACGGAATAAGTGCCGGAGTTCATGTACCCGTCTGCCAGCGTCTGAACTACTCTTCCGGATGTGTCATAAACTTTCAGCGAAACATTCGACGCCTGCTTAAGGGTGAATGAAATTTTGGTGGACGGGTTGAACGGGTTCGGAAAATTCTGATTTAAAATCACTTCCCCCGCAACTTGCTTCTTCGGCATTGAGTTTTGCGGGATGATGAGAGGCAGGGTGTTGAACTGCTGCAGCAAGACATTCAGGAGTTCATCATCGGTTGCCGCAAAGAGTTGCTTGAGAACAGAAGCATAGATCTGTCTGAAGTCATATTGATGAATCAGATTGTTATTCACCAAATTTATCAGATCGGGATTGTTTCCGTAAACTCCTTCATTTACAAGATCACCGAAGATGAAGATAGGCGCGGCGGTTCCGTGATCTGTACCCGAACTGCCGTTCTCATTCACTCTTCTGCCAAACTCCGAAATGGTCATCCCCACAACTCTGTTGTTAATGTTGTTCAGAGAAAGATCCTGCATGAATGCCGCAACACCGGAGTTAAGCTGATTGAGAAGATTCAGATGTGTGTTTGTCTGATTTGAGTGAGTATCGAATCCGCCGAGAGTAACTACATAGAGCCGCGTCTGCAATCCGCCGTCAATAAGCTTTGCAACGATCTTCAACTGATCAGCGAGGCGATTATTTGTGGGATACGTTGCGAGATTCTGTCCGTTGTCTGCCGCCTGCTTCACCCTTGTTGCATACTGAAGCGAATCAGCCATTACTTTTCTTGTGAAATTCAGTTCATCGCCGGCAAGAGTCTTTACTCTTTCGTAGCCGGAGTAAGCTCCGCCCTGAACCAACTGATAAAACTGGTTCGGATCCTGAAACGACAATGCCATGCTTCCAACCTGTGATATAAGAGAAAGGTCAGCGCTTGTTCCTATCTGAATTGACATCGGATCATTCGGCATTTGTCCGGGATAGTTCGGATACTCTTCGTGAAGATATCTGCCGAGCCAGCCTGTAGTAAGAATTGTGCTTGCATCAGATGCAGTATGCCAGATATCCGTGGAGCGGAAATGAGAAAAATTCGGATTGGGATATCCTACATTCTGAACCACGGCAAATTTTCCGTCAAGCATCAGATTCCTAAATTCTGTCAGCGCAGGATGAAGTCCCATGGTTGAATTCGGAATCGTGAGAACGCTTGAAGAAGAAATGCCTATATTCGGACGCTTCACATAATACTGGTTGTCCTGATACGGCACAACAGTATTCAATCCGTCATTTCCTCCAAGAAGCTGAATGACAACGAGTACTTTGTCGGTATCGACAAAAGGATCCAGGAGTTTTGCGGCAACGGAATTCATTCCGAGCGCTTTCATAGGAATGGAGTTGAACGTCAGAGCTGCTCCGGCTCCTCCAACCGCTATCGTCTTGATGAAGTCTCTTCTTTTCATAAAGCTGATTGTAAAATTTTATACCAGTTGATATTCCGCAAGATACATTACCGACTTGAGGAACTTCCTGATTCGTGACGGCGCCTGAGGATCGTTGATATCCCAGTCGTAAACTTCCGAGCCATCCAAAAGCACAAGCAGCAGTTCTTCTCTTTGCTTTGGCGTCAGAGTGAGCCTTATCAAATGTTCGCACATCTCGTTAACTAATTTGACAGCATCATTCGGATCCGAAAAACTCGTTGCGTAAGCAATCGGGTCAACGGAGAATCCGGTAGGTGTAAGGTCTTTCTTAACTCCTGTGATTATGCTTTCAAGAAACGAAGTTCTTGTCGGCAATGAATTTGTGTTCACCCATTCCCTGTATCCCGGCCATCCCTGCACATTCGGCGGTTCGAGTATAAGTTGCCCGGATGAACTTGCCTGTGAAGAAATGTAAGCCATGTGTGTATTTATGTTCGAACTGTCGAGCACAATCTTCAACTGTCTCAATGCGCTGATCATAATATCAATCGGTGATTTGATCACTGAGCTGATGACATTCTCGGAAAAGAACAACTGACTCTTCAGCAAAGTCTTAAGTAAGGGCATCGTCTCATAGTTGTTGTTGCGCAGTATGTCTGCCATCTCGTTTATTACAGGCATTGCGTAGCTCATGTCATCTTTCTGGGTAACAAAATTTCTGTACAACTTTTTGCAGAAGAACACGGCTGTTTCAGGCTTTGAAAATATGATGTCTGCAACATCTTCATCATCAAAGTTGCCTGTTTGTCCGAGATAGGTTTTCTGTCCATTGTCATGCCTGTTTGCAACAAACTGCGAAGTGAGTCCGTTGATTATCCATCCGGTAAGAGCTCTTGCTCCTTCGCGAATATCGTTTTCAGTATAATTGCCTATGCCTATTGTAAACAGCTCAAGAAGTTCGCGAGAATAATTTTCATTTGGACTGCCTGCTGTATTAAGTCTCCCGTCAAGATAGTAGAGCATTGCCGGATCGCGTGTAATTGACTTTGTGAGGTTCTTGAAATTTCCAAAGACATTATTTCGGAAAAGCGTATTCTGAATATACATGTGCTGTGGAATTCGAACTGTAGTGTTTTCAGAAGTAAAATGATTATGCCAGAAGAGAACCATCTTTTCTCTGAAGGATACAGGCTGTTCGTACATGAGTTTCATCCACCAGTATCTGAGCATGCTGAATCTTGCATTGTTAAGATTAGAGCCGTAGTTGGGAGTTTCCGTAACCCAGGCACCGGGAGGATCCGGCAATGGAAGATTTTGAAAAAGCAATTCGACTGCTTCATTCGGAGTAAGAGTCATGACATAACTTATCTCGGATGTCTTTGCTCCAAACATTGTTCTGTTAAGAAGATGCGACACGAGTTTCTTATTCCACGGCCGCGATGTCGCCGGAATATAGGGATTGAGTAAACCTGTTTCTGATCTCATGCTATTGAAGTTAATGAATTACAATAGACGGACTTTAGACCAATGATGCTTTTGAATGGTTTAACTTAATGCTAATGGATTTGAGATTCAATAGTTTTGGTTTGTATGGAGCAAAGTATTGTAATGTCTCATTGGCGTCGGGACTTCCGAACCGTCTCGAGGTTACAAGTGTCAGGACGAAAGTCCTGATGCCACAATGAAACAATCCCTCCTTCACGTCATCCCTGCCCGCCTGCGCGAATGCACAGTGACAACCTCAACTCCAATAAGACAAGCAGGCGTGAGCAGGGATCTTGCGGTGCATTGTAGTTTTCGTCTTCGCAGAGTTACCCGCCTACTTCAAAGACCGATGAGAAACTATTATCTTGTCAAGGCGGGAACTCTGCGATAAAAGGAATACTTGTCCTGCGCAGAGCTTCGCAAATGGAAGTAAAGTATAGTGCGGGCGACTCTGCGGGAGACGGATCTCCATCCGCCGGCAGATGCATCTAGTCTTCGACCGGGGGGGGGGGGGGGGGGGGGGGGGGGGGGGGTGGCGGGGTTCCGCCAGATCAAGCGGGACACCTCGCGAAATATTGAATGCATGTCGCCGAGTCCCCGCGTAAATTGTTGAGAGATATGTAAAGTGTAATAGTGCGGGTGACTCTGCGGGGACGGAAAATCAAGAATTATCGAAGGAAGAAAAAATCTTTCGTCTTCGCAGAGTTACCCGCCTACTGCAAAGACCGATGAGAAACTATTATTTTGTCAAGGCGGGAACTCTGCGATAAAAAGGAATACTTGTCCTGCAGCAGAGTCCCCGCGCAAATTGTTATGAGATAAGTAAAGTATAATAGTGCGGGTGACTCTGCGGGGACGGAAATAATATCTTTTTGTTAAACTTTTCACCAGGAACTTGTTGAGCAAAACTTATTTTCGTGAATTTATACTTTTCTAATACGAACAATTTAATGTAGATTTCACAAATGGTTATATTCAAACATAATTGCCACAATTATGAGCACTTCTGCTTTTCCTAAAATTATTGATCCTGTCTACAAACCCGGACGCCTATCAGTCGTGTTGGAAATTTTTTCTTGCGCTTCATTACTGATGAAAGGGATTTGCCTTTTGTGAGGCTTTGTTTGATAATATGCTTAACTACGATTCCTGCGGCTATTTATCTCTTCATTGCGGAAGAGTTTAACTGGTGGCTGGCACTAATATATTTCCTGTACAATTCTATTTTCCTAATGGGACCATATATTCTAATGTTGCACAATGTTTCACATCGTATGTTTTTCAAAAGGAAATTCAATTTCCTTAACAGGGCAGTGACCTGGATCTTCGGTCCACTATTTGGCGAAACACCCGAGAGTTACTTTGCTCATCATCTTGGAATGCATCATCCGGAAAATAATCTCTCAGAAGATTTAAGCAGTACAATGAAATTTCAACGAGATAGTTTCTTCGATTTCATGCGCTACTTCATTAAGTTCTTCGTCTTCATAGTTCCTGATCTGTCTACTTATCTGAAAAAAAATAAGAGAGAGAGAATACTCAAGAGATTTTTGATAGGTGAGTCTATCTGGTATATTCTGATTATTGTTCTGATGCTTCTTAACTGGAAGGCAACACTCGTAGTATTTGTAATTCCTGTTATCTTCACACGGTTTATGATGATGGCAGGCAATTGGGCACAACATGCATTCATAGATCTTAATGCCCCGAATAACTGCTTTCGTAACAGCATCACCTGTATCAATTCGTCATACAATAAGAAGTGTTTCAATGACGGCTATCACATAGGTCATCATCTTCATCCTTCAATGCACTGGACCGAAATGCCCGTTGATTTTGAAAAAAATATAAGTCGTTATGCCGAAGAAAAAGCCATCGTTTTCCAGAAGCTTGATTATTTTGTGATATGGTTTCTTCTGATGACAAAAAATTATAAATCGCTGTCAAAATACTTCGTTGATCTGTCACCGGAAAAAAAGCAGGACAAATACAGAGATCATTAGCATGATGAAGGAAAGAGTCAGAAGATTTGTACCGACTGCCAGCCAGGAAGCATTTCACACTTCATAGGCCTGTATGCAGGCAGGCCTGCCTTCAATCACCCTTCGTCAAGCTCAGGGTGACGCGACCTGGTTTTTAACTAAAATCTGATCGACCCTCGCAGGAATGACGGTGTGAACATTATTGACGTTGTTTAGTGGGGAGAGACAATCTCCCTTTACACGTCATCCCTGCCCGCTCGCGCGAACGCACAGTGACAATTTCAACTCCTTAACACAAGCGGGCGTGAGCAGGGATCTTGCGGTGCATTTGTAATTGATTTAGTGAGGAATGATACTCAAGATTCCCGCCTGCCTGCCAGGATGCATTTCGCACTTCAATGGGCAGGCGGGCCTGCAGAGAGTACTTAACTAGCTGAAAATGTGACCCTTCGTCAAGCTCAGGGTGACGCGACCCCTGGTTTTAACCACTGCGGGCAGTGCCGCCTGCCTGACAGGATGCATTTCGCACTTCAATGGGCAGGCAGGCCTACAATCACCCTTCGTCAAGCTCAGGGTGACGCAACCTAAGCTCAGGGTGACGCAACCTAAGCTCAGGGTGACGCAACCTAAGCTCAGGGTGACGCAACCTAAGCTCAGGGTGACGCAACCTAAGCTCAGGGTGACGCAATTGACAAGAATCACGACGGGTGTGCAGGCAATGCAGGAGTGCTCAGGATAATAACAAAGTATTGTTAAAACCCTTCTAAGCAGAGACAATTCAATCAATAATTGAATCTTCATTCCATAATTTATAAGTTATGTCAAATCCAATATATGAGAATCACCAAACTCTTGATTGCAGTTTTGCTTCTGGCAATTGCTACTCAATCTACTGCTCAGTATTATACCAATCAGTATCTGTCACTTGGCGGCATTAACGATTTTCTGTCTACTCCAAATCATGGTGAACTTAACTTCGACAGCGCATTCACCGTTGAATGCTGGGTGAACGTTAGAGATACTTCCGGTGCAAACAAAGTCATATTCAGCAAAGTGAATTCGGCAAACATAACCGGTTGCGCACTGTTGCTGACCGGATCCGGCTCGAGTCCGAACAATGCAGGAAGAATGCAGCTGAACATTAACGGAACTTCGAACATTGTCTTAGCGGGTGGCACGCGTCTCTCCCTCAATAACTGGAATCATATTGCCGTAACTTTCAGGGATGGCGGCGGTGTAAATATTTCGGACACCATAAGGTTCTATGTCAACGGTGCTCAAACCGCTTCGTTCAACCGGCTGATAGAACCCATTGTATCAAATTCTGATTCATTGCGAATCGGCAATTGCTATCTCCCGACTCTCTACTCAAACGGATTTAACGGGTACATTGATGATCTGAAATTTTATAAGACGAGAAGACTTCCTGCTTTCATTGCTGCTGACAGGGGAATCGCTTTGGGGTTAGACGGCTTCTCAAACATTTTGTCACTTAACAATACAAGATACGCTTCTCTTGCTTCAGCCTGGAGATTTGACGGCAATGGATTTGACATGGTTGGGAATCAGAATAATTTTAATTTGCGAAACGGAGCATCATTCATTTTCACAAGATTCAATCCCGTTACTTACAGAAATCAGAGCAACTACTTCATTTCACTTAACGGAACCGGCTGGTTGTCTGCAGTTGATTCAACTAATTCTATGTATGATGCTGACACCGCGTGCACGGTTGAGGCGTGGGTGTATCTCGATTCATCAATACAATCAGTTAAGACAATTGTATCAAAAGGAAACAGCTACATACTTGGCATTACATCCGCTCCGGATAATAGGCCGTTTGCAAGCATAAACAACGGCTCGCGTATTGTTACAGGAAATGCACAGGTTATTCCAAGAAGATGGACACACATCAGCTTCACTTACAGAGCTTTGGACGGATCTCTTGCGCTGTTTGTTGACGGAAAGGAAATCGCCCGTCAGAGTTTTGCTCCCGGGAACATCAGCATGACAAATGATTCTGTGTTGATCGGAAAAAGCAGTATCGGAGAATTGTTCAACGGCCGACTTGATGAAGTTCGGATCAGCAAATTTGCAAAGAGTGAAGTTTCTATATCACGATATCTCCATACAAGTCTTGACAACTTAAACTATCAGAATCCTCCTGCTCAGTTTGTATCATTCGGATTTGAAGGAAACACGCTTGACAATGTTTCTCAGGGACGACTGCTTATGCTCAGGGGCACAGCTTACTTTGAATGGGTAAATGCGTTGAATACGGCGGCAGGAATTTCACAGCCGCCTTTGATAAGAGTGAGGGAGAATGATAACGGAACTCCTTCTGCATTCAGAAATCAAAGTTCATTCAGCATCCGAAGTAATGCAATAGCACGCGATTCAATTCTTGTCAACAACGTCTCGGGAAGCAGCAGACTCAAAGTGGTTGTACTTCTCGGACATACTTTATGGATGACATTGAACTGTCAATTAAATCTCCGACCGGAACATCTTACATACTTTCCAACGACAGAGGCGAAACAAACAACGACTTGCTTACAATGTTCTATGACCTTGCAGACAGCTCCGGCTCTGATCTCAACGCACCGTCCTCCATGATGATAAAGCCGCAATTTGGTTTCGGCAATGCGGGAAGCAACGCAAACGGTTACTGGCGGCTCACTGCAGCGGATGATAATGCGATAAATGTTGACTCGGGAATTGCTTACAGGTGGTGGCTCGAGTTTGAACAACCGACAGGAATTGTAAGCAACCAAAGTGCAACGGACTTCAGGCTTCATCAGAATTATCCAAACCCATTTAATCCAAATACAATTATCAATTACGAATTACAAAATACAGGTTACATCTCATTGACGCTGTTCGATATTACCGGAAAGCAAATTCGTATTTTAGAGCAGGGCTTGCGCAATGCCGGCAATCACGAAATAAGCTTTAATGCAGAAGATCTTCCTTCCGGTAATTACTTTTATGAACTCAGGTACGGAGATATTTCCGTGGTCAGGAAAATGAAATTAATAAGATAAATGGCGGACATACCAACAGGCAGTGTAACATTTCTATTCTCAGACGTCAAAGGCAGTACAAAGCTTGCGCAGCTTTATTTAGATAAACTTCCCGTAATGCTGAAGAGGCATAATGAGATCATGCAGGAGTCTTTGGAATCTCACGGCGGTTTGGTATTCAGAATTGTGGGCGATGCATTTTGCTGTGCGTTTGAAAAAGCCGGAGACGCGGTACGTGCAGCGGTTGCAGCACAGAAGATGCTGAATTCGGAAAAGTGGGACGAGGCTGTGATCAGTGTCAGAATGGGCATTCACGCCGGAATTGCTGAGTGGAACGGAAGAGATTATGTCGGACAACTGACACTGGCACGTGCAGAAAAGGTAATGTCTACAGCTGATGGCGGACAGATATTGATTTCTAAAGATGCATACGAAAAGATCACGGCTTCGGAATTTGATGAACTGTTATCTTCGGCAAACGGTGAAATTTCTTTTATGGATCTTGGTGAACGTCGTCTGAAAGATCTGATTCAGCCTGTCAGGATCTATCAGATCACTGCTGCAGGACTAAGATCAGAATTTCCTCAACTGAATACGCTTGATGTACGTCCCAACAATTTACCTGTACAGATCAGCAACTTCATTGGACGGGAACAAGATATAAAGTTTATTAGAGAAAGTCTCCGAAAGAGTTCGATAGTAACGATCACAGGTACGGGAGGCAGCGGTAAGACTCGACTTGCATTACAGACGGGCGCCGAGCTTTGTGATGAGTTTGAAGCGGGGGTTTGGCTGATAGAACTTGCTCAGCTCAACAATGCTGATTTGATTCTTCAGTCAATATCTCAAACGTTCAACCTGAAAGAACAGGCAGGTCAGAAACCGGAAGATGTGTTGATAACATTTCTGAAGGATAAGACAATGCTTTTGATATTTGATACTTGTGAACATGTGATCGACTCAATCGCAAGATTGACTGAAAAGTTGTTGAGAAATTGTTCCAAGCTTAAGATAATATCTACCAGCAGAGAAGCGCTTAAAATAAGCGGCGAAGTAGTTCACAAGCTTGCTTCATTGACTACTCCTGTTCCGGATAAAGAAAGCACGCTTGAATCAATATCACAGTTTGAAGCAGTGAAACTGTTCATTGACCGGGCCCTGACTGTTGATGCAAACTTTCAGGTTGACAATGATAATGCCCCGGCACTTGCGGAGATATGTTGCAGGCTCGACGGAATTCCGCTGGCAATTGAACTTGCTGCTGCGCGGTTCAGATCTTAACGCTTCAGAAGATCAATGAAAGATTGAGTGACAGGTTCAAGCTTCTGACCGGCGGAAAGAGGACCGTACTTCCGAGACAGCAGACACTCAGAGCTATGATTGACTGGAGCTATGATCTCCTGAACGATACTGAAAAGCTTCTCTTTCATCGGCTCTCGGTTTTTTCGGGAGGTTGGACAATTGAGTCTGCAGAAGAGATCTGCTCGGATGAAATCATTGAGAGTTATGATGTGATTGACATACTTACCGGGCTGCTTGAAAAATCTTTGGTCACGACAAAAGAAGATTCTAATGTAATAAGATTTAGCATGCTCGAGTCAATCAGACAATATGCAATAGAGAAAGCAGGCAATGAAGAAGAGATCAATCAAAGGCATCTAAACTACTTTAAGAAATTGGTTGATTCAACAAAGATGCGATTTGGGAATGAGGACATGCTTAAATGGATCAGGAAATTGGATGCTGAAATGGGAAACATCAGAAAGGCAATACAATGGGGTATGGAGCATGATACCGAATCAGCACATGAAATTACAAATTTTCTGACTGAATATTGGCAAGCAAAGGGGTTCTTCAGAGAAGGATATCAGACATGCAAGAAACTACTGGAGCTTGATGAAAATGCAGAGCCGATTCATAAAGCAAATGCTCTTCATAACATAAGTACAATGCTCTACTCGCTTGCCAATCTTGCTGAATCTGAAAAATATGCTGATGAAGCGCTTGCGATATTCAGGGAAATCGATGACAGGAAAGGAATTGTAAACTGCCTGAACATTCTCGGAGTAGTCTCAAATATGAATTCAGAAAGAAGTGAAGAAGCATTCGGCCATCTTAATAAAGCCCTGGAGATCAGTCGAATTGAACATTAAAGAAACGCTCGCAAATACTCTATACAATTTGTCCTATACATCAAAAAATAAAGAATGAAATTGAAAAGTTAAAAGAATACAGATATGAATCTCTTTCTTTGTACAGGGAACTCGGACACTCAAATAAAGTAGCTTTGATACTTGCGAGTCTCGGCATCTTAGAAAGGAACAGGAAAATTCGGAGAAAGCCAGGAATTTACCGAAGAAAGTTTGTCAATACTCAGAGAGATTGGAGACAAGTATCTTGAATCAATAAATCTGATAAATCTTGGGTGTATCAATATGGATCAAAACGATACTCTGAATGCAATAGAGTTGTTTGATGAATCTATGAGCATATCAGAGAAACACGGATATACCGCTAACTTAATACCGGCTCTGTATTATAAGGGTGAAGCGCCAAACAAATCCGGAGATTATAATAATGCTTTGGTCAATTTTAGAAGATCTGTGGAATTTGGTTTTGAAGCCGGAATTGACTTCTTCCTGTGGAAAATTATACTTGGATGGGAATTTCATATTTCAATATAGATCAACATCAAAGATCGCCGGACACTTTGCATGTGTTTACAATGCTTATGAGATATCATCAATAAACTTTGGCAAATCAAACAGGGACTAACTTAAGATGTACTTAGAAAGATTAAGAGGAATATTGGGAAACGAAGAGTTAAACAATATTGTCAAATCGAAAGAGAGTATTGAAAAAGATGAAATGATAAGATACGTCTTGGGCAATAAGTGAAAGTTAAGACGAAACTTAGTTTTGAAACAAAAAGTGACAGTCATGTAAATGTAACTCGAATTTGAGATTACATTTTCCTTGGGGATGAACCCTTTAGAAAAAATAGTGGTTCATCGCAAGTGAAAGTTGAAACAGAATGCTATAATGTTGTGGTTATTTCAGCAATACCATCCTTTTCGTCTCTGAATAATTTCCGGCATTGATTCTGAAGAAATACACTCCGCTAGAAAGAGATGCGGCATTGAAATCATAAGTGTACTTGCCTGCAACTTTGAACTCATTGTTCACAAGCTTCGCAACTTCTCTGCCGAGAAGATCATAGACAACCAGATTCACTCTTGAGTCTTGCGGCAGATCAAACGATATCTTCGTCGCAGGATTGAATGGATTGGGATAGTTCTGATGCAACGCGAAGTCATTCGGAAGAATGTTCGCCTCATACTCGTCTGATACTTCACTGCCGGTTGATTTCATTATTCTGCTCAAGTCATCCGAGATCATTGAGACATGATTGGCAACCGTTTCCGGCTTTCTGGCTTTGACTACTTCCTTCAGCATTCTCATTTCCTGATATTTCTTCTTCTCGCTGTTTGATGCTTCATTCTTGGTTAACTTCTCTTCAAGTGACTTTATCTCGCGGGTTTGTTTATTTACCTGACTTGAAAATGTTTTGGTGAGATTTTCGTTAAGAGTTTTTCTGTCATCAGTTGAAAACTTTCTGCTGTCGTAAACATCATTAGGGTCATCTGTGTAACTCATAATTTCCTCATCTGTTAACTCAGAGATGTGCATACTGTTTTTGCCTGCACCTGAGCCACTGTTACTATTGAGTAGACTCGTTGCGGCATAATCCCAGCTTGCAAGCAGACCTTCATAACTATATGGGAACTGATTCATGATCTGCTGAAAACCTGTCATTGCTGACTCATAAAGCCCGAGTGAGACTTTGCATTTCTGAATGAAGTAAAATGCCTGGCGGATCATCATTTCTTTCTCGGGGTTGTTCAGGATGTATGACTCAAGAAATGACTTCAGCTCTGACATTCTGCTGCTGTTTGTGTCTTGTTTTAATTCGGCCAGATACAGCTTTGAGATAATGCTTGCATCATTGATGCTGTCTGCATAGTTGCTAAGCATCTCCCTGCAAAGTACAGATACTCTTTCATAGTTTCGCTTTCTGAGATTGATTGATACTGAATCAATCAATGCCTTCAAGTTCACAGCTTCAGAAACTGAACCAGCCTCTGAAGCTTCTTCAAATTTATAATTTTTAATTTCCCCGCCTGCACGGGCAGGTAATTTTACATTGCTCTCACCGCTTCCCGAACCGGAACCTCCCGAAAAATAATGTAATGTATCCGATATTCCGTTTCCAAGATCAAACACCATCAATCCCTCCTGCTCTTCAGGTTCACAACTTGCCGGCACAGTGTCCAAAACAACCGGAGCGTCGTCCGGATATTTAAGGTTGTGTTTCACGTTCACATTGTATCCGATTTTAAAGCAATTCAGCTCAGCAGGGTATGGGTTTCCATAGGTTTCGTCAAGTATAATACCATCTAATTGCCGGTTGCCTGTTTCTGATGTTCCAAGACTGAATATGTTATATCCCTGGTCTATGAGAAGAAAAGAATTGTCCAACTTCATGCATGCAGCCGATGGGCCGTCAACAGCAATTGTATTGTATCCGCCGGTAAAAATTCCTCCCGACGGCGAAAGGTTTGCACTTGATGTCGAGTATTGGATTATTCCTTTTGAGCTTTGGTCGCTGCCGAGAATGTAATTGCCGTAAAGGTCAACTGATGATTCGAGCATCATGACTGAATTGTCGTAGCCAATAAAGTTGTTTTCCTTTAATGCGCCGCCGACTGCATTACTCAGCTGAATTGCAATTGTGTTGTTCTCTGAAGTTGATTCAAAATCGTTCCACTCCATGATCATTGGAATTTCAACATACCCCGTAGAGATCACAGAAACTGAAGGCATTGCGCCGATATTCAGTTTGAAGGTGTTGCTCGAGATATAGATGTCTTCAGGATTGCTTTGTGAAGTGTAGTTGAGCAACAATGAACCAGTTTTACCTGTTGATGAAGATTCGAATGTGCAGTTGGTGACCTGCACGTTGTTACAGTCTGTCAGCTCGACCGAATAGGTACTGTCTACAGGGTATGGAGAGACATTCTCAATAACTGTGTTCCGCAAATATGCATCTTCGCAGTTGCTCAATTTCAATCCTTTCCATGTACCTCCGGATTTTGCTTTAAGATAAAGAGGGATGCTTTCAGAGTTGCTTCCCGAATAAAACGAGCCGCCGTTCATGTTTATTCGTGAAGATGAATTGGCAAACAGTATCGTTGTCTGCGGCTTGATAGAAACATCATGCCCGCTGTTAAAAACCTCTCCTCTGCACTCAAACTCAAATCCTCCGCAGTCTTCATCGGCAACGAGTGTTCCGCCCTCCTGCATTAAGGGAGCGAGTTTGTAGAGCTTGCCTTCGCCGGGGAGGAAGTATCCAAGCGTACCCTGTGTTGAGCCCATATCTAAAAAGCCGCCTGTTCCCTGATTGCGCTTATCAAAGACTTTTGAAATTCCAGTGTTCATATCAGAAAGAATCCAGTTGTTGTATCCGCTCAGGTCTGTTGAATCAAATTTTATCTTAAGTTGTCTTACATCGCCTTCTTTATCTATCATGTCAGGAACACATCTCTTGTTCACCATCATAAAATACTTGCTCTTGTCATTCGTACTCAGGTAATCCGGATAGAAAAATCCCATTTCCCAGTACTTAGTGGCATCGTTATTTGATGGCGAAAAACCATAAGGAGACTGAGGATCTCTGAAGATGCTCATAATATCTGAAATGAAGTTTTGATCAGGCCCATCCCTGTTTACTGAAAATCCCTGGGTGTTATTTGAGTTAGCAAGAAGTGGTCCCATATATGTATTTTTTCATTAAGATGTTTCACTCCTTCCCACTTATTCTCTCCATAAAAATTCATTATTCTTTTTTCTTTCGCCTCCCAGAATTGTCCTGGTGTTGTTAAGTTTATAATTGAATCCAGCATGCCAATTGATAAATTGAAAGTTGTCTCATTATTCTCATTTGTCATGGAATATACCGTGTTAAAGGCGTAAGGCATAAGCCCTTTTATTCCATAGCATAGCCCAATACAATTCATCGCACCGATTTCGGAATTCATTGGTTCTCTGTTTGCTGCCGGGTAGGGACCTTCTTTAAAAGCATGAACCTGAGACACAAAATAAAGGTCTCGATTTTTTAAAAAAGCAATACTTACCATTCTCTTTAATGTGTCGGCCATTACGTTCCATATTCTTTGAAGTGAATCGTTGTATGCGTTTAAAGGTTTTTTTATCGAGTTATAATAACCGGTTACGGTATCTTGTATGAATTGTGGTGTGTATGAGTTGATGAATTGTATAGTAACATTGTTTGGAATGACCGGTTTGAAATCACCCCATGGTCCCTGAAATGGATACCACCCAAAAATCAATGAATCGGGATTCACTACATCTATGTAAGTATTTACATCAAAATCCGGTCCTCTTTCCTTCATATTTGCCTCGAAACTCCATGGGTTGAACATAGATATCATTTTCGCACGCGGGTCATTGGAATGTCCGGGAACTGAGTCCCTTAAAAAATCCTGAAGATAATTCAGGCAGGTGAGTCTTGCGTAATCTGTTTCTTCCGTATAAAATCCTTTTACATTGTGAATTGGACCGTCATGATTTAACAATGAATCTACTTTGACCTTGATTCTATCTCTCAAAAATTGACTATCAAACAATTGTTTCGCCGGCTCGTCCATTATCTTCACATAGTCTATCCACACACTCACTTCCTGAAACCAGAAAATTTGATAATCTACTTGACAAAGGTCAATATTATGCCATTCAAGAAAACCGCCCACTCTGCCGACGTTGAGCGAATCACCTCTCACTATCAAATTATTATTAAAGTATTCTTCCAAATATCTTCCATCATATGTATTAATACTTTCGTATCTAAAGTCTGTTGTTGTAATTATGATTGAATCCTTCTTTGAACCATCAAATGCATGCATAATAATTTTAACTACCGGTTTTACAATGCCAAAAGCATCTGTCGTGCTAATCCTCATTCTCGGCTTAACATAATATTTATTTACAAAGCGAACCCCATTATCATTTAACACCGGCTGGTATATCGGGTCAATTACCACGCCCGAATATGAATTCTCCGCATTTTCATTGAGTCCCGTTAATATCTCAACTGCTGTGTATGGTCCTGCGGGATTGGCTTGATAATACCTGACTCTTTGTGTCTGTCCCTGCCAGTTATCAACTGTATCTATTCCCCTGCTGTGGTGATTATTATATCTGTATCTGTCATTAACCGAATCTGCCTGGTGAATACTTACTTTACCAAATGCCGCATACATCAGACTATCCGGTTGATAATATCCTCCCATTTCATAACGCTCTAATGAATCAAGCGAAGTCAGATGATACCGAAGATCGCTTCCTGCAAAAAAGCCTTGCCACAAGTTAAGCTTTAATTCTGAGAACCAATTGTAATGTTGCCAATAAGAACAATGAAGTGTATCATCAATTTTATAGCACGTCTGATGAGGAGTAAATGTAAATCCAAGCTGGAAGTCCTTTTGCTGTGAGAATAAATATTCTGTTGTAAGAGATTGGATGAAAATACAATCAGAATAAGCTTCAGCCCAACATTACATTTAATAGCAAATCTAAATTTATTTTTTGAAGTAGAATTACTTTTCATAATTCCTCCTTTGTGTAATTAGTTTAACAAATGTGGATGTTTCAATATTACTTTGACAGTATCATTTTCTTACTTTTACTAAAAACAACAACACCGTCTTGTGTACGTGCCTCCAGCTTATAAAAATAAACACCGCTCGATAATCCTTTTGCATCAAATAAAATTCGCGTCTGCCGGACAATAGAATTCCGTTGCTTTGCCAGATGTTGATCTCTCTGCCTGCAATGTCATATATGATCAACTTTACAAAAGAATTTGATTTTACTTCAAAACTAATTTTCGCCTGGCTGTTAAATGGATTAGGATAGTTTTGATACAATATGTAATCTTCAGGGATAAAGTTAGTGTATGAATTGATATGAGTAATTATTCCTCCCCCGTTTGTTGTTCGAGAGATTCCTATATCTCCTGTCCATCCTCTCAAACTATCAAGGAATGAAATCGTAAAAGAAGCACTTGAAGTGACTTGGAATCCCCACACTGAACCACCTGTAGTTGTCTTTATTATTTTAAGATTTCTATTTCCACCCCATCCTTTCAAACTATCATAAAAATATAAATCGGTTGTGCTTCCAACTGTGAAATTTGGTAATTGATATGACCAATTTAACCCTCCATTTGTAGTATGAGCCAGCCTGCTATTTGCTAAACCTACCCACCCAGAATTTTCATTCAAGAAAAAAATTGATTTAATAATAGCGGAGAATCCATTTATAGCAAACCAATTATCACCTGAGTTTATAGTCTTAAATAAAGTAAAATCTCCTCCGCAATATCCTGTTGAAAAATTTATAAAAAACAGTTTATAAGGAAATTGATTTAAACCATTAACTTTTCTCTCCCAATTTGCTCCTCCATTTGTCGTTCTCCATACGCCGAATGATACAAATACATCTGAGCACACATAACCGGAATCTCTATTTACAAAAAAAATATCTATCAGTCCTACTCCAAGCGTAGGCATGTTCAGGTCTATCCAATTTAATCCTCCGTTTGTTGTCTTCAATAGCAAAGTAAATCCTCCACCCCCTCCAACGCCTGATGCATATCCCACCATACTATCAACCATATCCATAGAATAAAAAGTATAGTTATAAAATTTCTGCTGAACCAACCAGTTATTGCCTTCATTAGATGTGCGAAGTATGTAGCAAGTATCCTGCTCTGGTCCCCAGCCTGTTACAGCCCAACCGTTCAGGGAATCAGTAAATTCCAGCGCGGTTATTGGTTTATTTACCGGAATGCTTTGAGGTATCCACTGAGAATGAAGCTGCCCGGGCAGAAGCAGAGCAATCAGCATGAAAATGCTGAAGAAATAAAAAAGGCCCGAAAAAAACCTGACTGCGCGGGTATGTGAGGTGTGTTTCATAATAACTTCCTTTATACAAACTTATATGAAAAGGTTTTTAGAAACTATGACCTGCGTCATAGTTTGTAAAAATATTTTTTTTGCTAATTTAAGATTATCGAATCTGATGTCCCACAGGCTGCACTCAGTCTCTGCGAATTTTCCATATCATCTCTGCATCTATGCGTAAACCCGCATAGATGCTGATCAATCGCTACAATATCTCACAGCCCGAATGAAACAAGAAAAGCCCGTACCTAAGCACGGGCTATTGTGTAATTCACTGACTGCGGAACCAATATTCAGTTTACTGAGTGTTTTCAAGACA
>JADJAH010000029.1 GCA_016704345.1 Ignavibacteria bacterium
TCCGTCATTCACGGGATTTGTAGATAGAGTTCAGGAATTTCTAAAACTGTCAAGACAATAGGGGAGATAAACTTGGTAGGATGTTCACTTCTCTTAACAGAAGCAAATGACAACGACAATTATGTTAATGTTGCTTACAATCTTAGCGCTTCAACTTTGCAAGCACTGCCGATGGCCCGAAGGCTTAATATGCGCAGATCGGCAAAAAACTACGATACCAGTGGCGCTTTTAATTCGGACTACCGCAATCACGATCATGGCAATCTTGCAGGCACAACTTTCCAGGATGGTTATTACATGCGAATGCCAAACAAAAGAGTCCCACAAACAGGAACTAAGGGAATAATCAGGGATACAATTGATGTATTGACTCCGGAAACAATAACGGATTTGAATGTATTTGTTGCAATAAATCACAGTGCCGAGAACAACATAAAACTCACATTGACGAGTCCGCTTGGCGCATCGGTAGAATTTCTTCGCAAATACCCAGTTAGCCAATTTTGCAGCAAACATTGTTACGATATTTGAGTTCGGATGCTGACAGTATACTTGGCAATGATAAACACAAACTTTGGATAGTTGGTTAAGCCTCAATTTGATCTTGACGCTATTAGCCCGGCACAAGTTCAAAAGGAAAGTGGATACTTTCAATTAATGAT
Source organism: Ignavibacteria bacterium (assembly GCA_016704345.1). Taxonomy (GTDB): domain Bacteria; phylum Bacteroidota; class Ignavibacteria; order Tepidaquicellales; family Tepidaquicellaceae; genus JADJAH01. The sequence continues at coordinate 663 of JADJAH010000029.1, forward strand.
GAAACAGGCTCAGACACAGGTTTCATTTCCGGCTGGGGCTTGCAGTTCAGCAACAGCACCTCTACTGCGATGAAGCTTGAATGCACTTCACTGATAGAAGGATTCTATAATGCATCATCAAATTTGCTGACGGCAGACAATGACATATTATCTAAGATCAACTGTCGTGCCATATCCCATAATTGATTCTGCTAAAGCGTTCTTAAACAGTTCAGGATTGGCATATCCTTCTTTCACAAAGGCTCAGCCATTGACGAATTACTTCTTAGTATTGAAGCACAGAAACTCGTTGGAAACGTGGAGCTCATCAATAGTAAGTTTCTCCCAGTTCCTGAATCAGGCAACTTACAATTTCTCGGATCTTCAGAGCAAAGCCTTTGGAGATAACATGATACAGGTTGATGCATCACCTGTCAGATTTGCATTCTTCAGCGGAGACATAAACCGTGACGGGACCGTTGATGCAACTGATGTGAGTACAATTGACAACGATGCTTCGAATTTTGTTGGCGGTTATGTTGTGACTGACCTTACCGGAGATAACTTTGTTGACGGAACTGATTTTGCCTTGGCGGACAATAATGCGGCGAATTTTGTTAGTGCAATCACACCTTAGCTTTATTGCCACGAATGCACGAATTTAGTTTTTTGAAAGAGCAGTTATACAGATTAGGAAATAGGCAATGTCTGTAAACTTTTTAAAATGCTTTGCCACGAATGCACGATTTTAGTTTTTTGAAAGAGCAGTTATACAGATTAGGAAATAGGCAATGTCTGTAAACTTTTTAAAATGCTTTGCCACGAATGCACGATTTTAGTTTTTTGAAAGAGCAGTTATACAGATTAGGAAATAGGCAATGTCTGTAAACTTTTTAAAATGCTTTGCCACGAATGCACGAATTTAGTTTTTTGAAAGAGCAGTAATTCAGATTAGGAAATAGGCAATGTCTGTAAACTTTTTAAAATGCTTTGCCACGAATGCACGAATTTAGTTTTTTGAAAGAGCAGTAATTCAGATTAGGAATCAGGCATTGTCTGTAGACTATACAAGTTGCTTTGCCACGAATGCACGATTTTGTTTTTTTGAAAGAGCAGTTATACAGATTAGAGATAGGCAATGTCTGTAAACTTTTTAAAATGCTTTGCCACGAATGCACGATTTTGTTTTTTGAAAGAGCAGTAATTCAGATTAGGAATCAGGCATTGTCTGTAGACTATACAAGTTGCTTTGCCACGAATGCACGATTTTGTTTTTTGTAAGAGCAGTTATACAGATTAGGAATTAGGCAATGTCTGTAAACTCTATAGGATGCGTTGTCGAGAATGCACGAATTTGGATTTTTGAAAGAGTAGTTATTCAGATTAGGAATTAGGCAATGAAATGACCCAATGTGAAAGTGCGCATGCTCCTCGCATTAACTTATTGAGAGACTTAAATCCATGATCTTTTTGATGAGCCATGTTTTGAGGTGATGTTCTCCTTTTCAATCTTCTTCTTAATAAAGGCCAATTCATCTTTGCCCTTATTCTCAAATTTGATTGAGCTTAGTTTGCGGAGATACTTAACAAATCCGGCGTGTCGCTTGATTATGTTTTCATCTTGCTGCTCGGAACTGTGAATGAGCTGATAGTATGAGTTGAGAACAGATATCAATGGCTCTGCAGAATCAGTATCATAGTAAATTTTTGCAACAAGATTCTTCATGTCGAGTTTGAAAAAGATTTGATTTATGTTGACATTGCTGGCGGACTGAATGGCTTTATCATAGTCATGCCTTTCATAAGCTATGCGAGCATTGCAGTAATTGTCAATGTCTTTGCGGATGCGCTGATTAAGTCTTGGGATGTATTTGTCAGCAAAAGTTTCAGCCCAGTCTAATTCATTTACGTTCAAGGCTTCAATAAACGTTGAGCGGAATTCGCTTGCACGAATGTTTCCGTCATTGTTGAATGAAAACAGATCCTCCTCAACGGTCTTCTTTCTGATCTCAAAAAGCTTCCTTCTTGTATCTTGTATCACCTGCAACAAATCTCAATGTGCAAAGCCGTGCAAGTGAATTGAGAAAATAATTTTTGTCGTCTTTGGCCATTGAGTTGAGAGATTTGAAAGTAAGCTCCTTCATTTGAAAGTATGGTTCATCTTTGAACGGTGCTTCCACGGAAGTGAGATCGAGATGATGCAGACAAATGAAAGGAAAATTGTCAGAGTCATGATTCTTCACAATTTCCAGGAGCTTTTTCCTGTCAATGCAACTGTAGAGTCTTGAGACGAGGCTCTTCTTAAAATCAGACTTGTGAAAATTCTTCTGAGAGATCAGTGAAGTAAGAAACAGAGATGATTCTACAATGTGCCAATACAATGAATTCTTTAGTATATCGTAGACAGGTTCAGTTAGCTTGTCGCGCCTGTTGTTTTCATAATAATAGTAGGCAACTTCTTTTGAATACTCTTTTTCGTGAAAGTAGTTTTTCGATCCTTTCAATTCTTTTGAAAACCCGTTCTTCATTTTCGTAATAAGTGAAAACGCTCTTGAGTTTAGTCCGCGCGATCTCAATCCTGCAAGTCGAAGCCTTTCTCTGCTGAAGAACTCATCTTTTCCGATCTCAATTTGCATCATGAACTCTTCAGCTAACGCATACAGTCTGGAAAATGTTGAATACATAACACTCTCTTTATACTCCTTGCCGGGATACAATTTTTTGTACAGGTTTTCTTTAAAGAGTTCTTTTGAAGAGAATTCCGGACGATGTTTTCTTAGAAGTTTCATAATGCTACCAAAGTTTCTCCCTTTGTTGAAATAAGGCGAAGCAACAAACTTCTCAAATTCCTTCCATTCATCATCTGAAAATGTTGCAAGAAGTTTGTAAAGAATATTTCTCTCGGCACTGTCAGTATTGTTGCTGTCAAGGTTCATATCACTAATATGGTCTGTTGTGCCCCCAAAATAAGGTTTACAGCCCTGAATTGATACAGTGTTCTGTCAAGGTTGATAGATAATTTTAGTTTGCCCGCGTGTCATCTTTTAATAAGTTTGTACATCTTTTTTGAAAATTAAACAGAACAAACAAAATGAAACCACTCGCGATCTTAATCTCTGCAACACTACTGATGGTCATCCTGACTGTCAAAGACTCAATCTCGCAAACTTCAGACATTCCTTCTGAAACAAAAACAGAACTGTCAAACTCAGTCGGTCAAAATAATCTTCAGTTGCAGAATCTTGAGATAAGACACAAGGCAGCTGTTCAAAACGGAAGCTTCAGTGAAGCGCTTCAGATTGAAGAAGAGATGAGCAAGCTTACTCCGGACGAAATGGAGATGACACAAATATCAAACACTCCCGGAATGACCGAAGTTAGCGAACCGCCTCAAGGCGACTGGCATTCGGCAGACAAGGTTGTTCATTTCGGACTCATCAAGCCAAGTATTGACAGCGGAAAAACAATGGATATGAAAATAGGTGAGGATGGTGTTATGTATTCCGTTGTGAATAGTCTGCCTGATGGATCTTTCTATAAGGGAAATATTAGTCTTTACAAATCAACCGACAAGGGAGCAAACTGGATTCATATTTTCGGATATCTTTACACAAGCTATGTTGGAAGTGTTTCGATGCTTGTAGAATCAAAAGACAATTCAAATGCAGATTCCACGCGATTGATTGTATTCTATACTCTAAGTTCAAATGCAAATATGTCAGATGCTACTGTCAATTACATCTCCATAAGAAGCAACGGTACCGCCGCAAACAATGGTGTGCTCGCCACGCCGCCTGCCGGGAAAAAGTATTCACATGTAAGCGCGCTAAGTGATGGAGCATACTACGCCGCACCAACTTACTATGGAGTTGTATTTACAGAGAGCAATAACGTTTCCGGATTTACAAGCATTACTAAAACGAGATACTTCAGAACTGTAAACTGGGGAGCATCATGGCTGAATACAACTCTTACAACAGGTTTTGCAGATTATTTCCCAAGTGCAGATTACAAAGAGGGCTCGTCAGATTCTGTTTACATCGCAGTTGAGAGAAGATCGTCTTCCAGTCGGGTTGACATCATACTTTTGAAAACGTCATTTGTACCGACATCGACGTATAATCAACTGATAATCAGGGAGATTTCTTACGTTTACAGAAAGCCGAATCTCACTATCATGCAAACGAATCCTGCAATGAAAATGGTTATCACGTACTCAGGGAACAGCAATCTTTTCTATTCGGATTCAGAAGACGGAACAAACGGATGGGAATACAGCACCTATCTCCAAAATACCGGGAACAATTATTCGGTTTTCACACATTGTATGTCTGCTCCAGGCGGTGAATTTCCATTTGTAGCTGTATGTATGACTGCCGATGGAGATTCCGTTAACGTAATAAAGATACCAATCCTTCACAATGTTATATTCACTCACAAAGTAAATTCAATAGACGCATCGCAGAAAACTCCTCCTGTTATTGCCATAAGACCTGGCATTCAGAATAATCTTGTCAATATAATGTATGCCGGAACATCTGTAAATCAGGACAGTCTTAAGAATGCTATTTCTGATTATGAAGGCAACAAGACTCTGAGTCTCAAGCTGAGCTTGCAAGGCTTCTACAATTCAAGCACAAACAAACTCAACGCCAAAGATACGGTTAGAATGTATCTGAGAAGATGGTATGAGACTGCAGTTAACTTTGATTCCGGCAAGGCGGTACTTGACTCGGTCACAATGACATTGAATTTCAATTTTCAGGATCTTCAGGATTGTTACTATTATGCTGTAATAAGACACAGGAACTCAATAGAGACATGGACGAAACCGTTTTACATTCGCGAGTCTGTTCAGAGTTATGATCTGACAACTGCGGCAAACAAGGCGTTTGGAAATAATCAAGTGCAGGTTGACAATTCACCGGTAATGTTTTCCATTTACGGCGGCGATGTTGATCAGGACGGAAGCATTGACGCGACAGATCTTTCAATGATTGATAATGACTCATATATCTTTGCAGCAGGTTACAAGAAAACGGATGTCAATGGAGACAGGTTTGTTGATGCTTCTGATGCTGCGATCACTGACAACAATGCAACGAACTTTGTGGCGACAGTTAGACCGTGAGGAGAACAAATGGGAATTAAGAATTAAGAATTAGGAATTACGAATTTCAAGCGTAAAGTGTTCCAAAGTTTACATCTCGCTCCCAAGCCCCCCGCATGCAGAGAGTGTAATAGATTAGCCACCTACGGGCAGGCAGCTTGGGAGCGCTAACTGGATGCTGAATAAGAATGCGATTTACAAGGGTGGAACTTTTACGAGAAAGAAACAAAGGCGCGCTCGCTCCCAAACTCCGGTTTGGGAGCGCTCTTGCACATGAAACTCCGTTTCATAACCCTAAAAGTATAATTACATTTATCACGTCGAATGTGAACTTATTAAAGGAGAAGAAATCATGAAAAGCAGATACAGGATCATCGATGAGAAACAGCTCTACTTTGTCACCTCTACAGTTCAAAAATGGATTCCGGTTTTTACAAGCGAAAAGTATTTTGAAAATCTTACCGGCTCTTTTAAATATTCACAAAGAGAAAAGAATCTTAAAATATATTCTTATGTAATTTTCGACAATCATTTCCATTCAGTTCTCAGTGGAAATAATCTTAGTCAAACCATAGCATCAATAAAGAGTTATACTGCCAGGACGATAATTGATCTGCTTAAAGCTGATAATAAAGACTGGCTTCTTAATCAACTTGAGTATTACAAATTGAAGCATAAATCCAATAGTGAATATCAGTTTTGGCAGGAAGGTTTTCATCCGCAAATGATCTACAGCGAGGAAGTATTCAGACAAAAAGTTGAATACATACATTTCAATCCTGTAAAAAGAGGACTTGTCAGGGAGCCTGAGCATTGGAGATACAGTTCTGCCGCTTCATATACTCTTGGTGTGAAAGGAGAACTGGAAATTGACGATTTGGAATAGAACTAATTGCATATATGAATCGAAGCAGAGCTTCTTATACAAGTGCGTACCCAAACAGGAGTTTGGGTACGAGCATAGTTTGGGTATGAGCATAAACGCTTTCGGACAGTCTGAGGGGCTTGGGAAAGAGAAATAGCAAAAGGGCGGAGCGCCATATTGCTTCGCCTTTCCTTTTTGTGCAACAGAGACGTTTTGATTTGTAAAACATTTGTTGTAATTGAACTATTATTGCCGAATGTTTGAAACCGATTTTGATTGTCGGTGGAAGAATTATCGCTTTTCTCTTGGAAATGGAATACATCGAACACAATTCATATCTTTGCACTAAAAATTAAATTCATGAAATTCAATTGCGGAGATTTGGTGTGAAGTCTAAACTGCTGAACAGAGCAAATGCTGCATTCAGATTATTCGGTGAAAGAGAGCAGGTAGCAAATGTTATAGAGAATATAGAAAAAGGCGTTGCATTCCGTGGCACAAACCTTTGGATCTTGATTGCTGCAATATTCATAGCCTCACTGGGTCTTAACATGAACTCAACTGCCGTCATAATCGGTCAATGCTCATTTCTCCTTTGATGGGACCTATAATGGGAATTGGCTTGAGTCTTGGAATTAATGACCTGGCGCTACTCAAAAATCACTGTATAATTTTTCTCTTTGCAGTTTTGGTGAGTTTAGTTACATCAACTCTCTACTTCCTTATCTCGCCAATAAATGAAGTACAGTCAGAATTACTGGCAAGAACTTCCCCGACAATGTATGATGTAATGATAGCATTCTTTGGCGGACTCGCAGGGATCCTTGCATTGTCAAGCAAGCAGAAAGGGAATGTCATACCAGGTGTTGCCATAGCTACTGCACTTATGCCGCCTCTATGTACGGCGGGCTTTGGACTCGCGACATGGAACGCAAAATATTTCTTCGGAGCATTCTATCTTTTTTCTATTAACACTGTTTTCATTGCCTGGGCAACTTTATTGATAGTTGCCTGAAATTTCCAATGAAGCAAACAGGAAATGAGCTTAAGGAGTCGAGAACAGGGAAACTGGTGACCACGATAGTCTTACTTACTTTGATACCCAGCATTTATCTTGCTAACAAATTCAGAAAGGAGATGGAGTTTCAATCTCGTGCCAATGATTTTGTAAATAATCTCACTTCATTGGAGGGCAATTTTCTTTTAATCATGATATTGATTCCAAGAATAAAGTAATTATTCTTACATACGGCGGAAGGGGATTGAGCAGCGAGCAAAATGACTCGTTGAAATTAAGGCTGAAGCAGGAAAACTTGATGATGCTGATCTTCATGTAAAGCAAGGATTTTCAGTGCCTGAAAGAAGGAAAATAGAATCTCAGCTTGGCGAGATAAGAAGCGCGATTGACAGGAAGGATCTGATCATTCACGAACTTTCACAAAAGCTTGACAGCATCAGGTATTTAGAAGAACTTTCTGTGCAGATTACAAATGAAGCCAGAGTATATTTTCCACCGGTAAAGAGTCTGGTGATTGGAAGATCTCCTGTTGAGCAAAACAGAGATTCCACTGATTCAATGAATGCATTGATCGGGATATCCGGATCAATGAAAGAGGCAGACAAACAGAAACTTAGGGACTGGCTTAAGATCAGGCTTGATCTGGATTCTATGGAGATTGGATTTGCCGAATGAAAATTATCGAAATAAATGAAATGATCTTTTAATTATCAATCTAACTTAATCATAATGAAAACAGTTTTGCTATTGATTCATGTTTTACTCTTATCATTTCCCTTTTCCGGTGCGAATGCTCAATCGGTTATGAATGAGCGCAATGAAGAGCAGGAGATTTCGAAGGTTCCGCAAAGAAGTACAAGCCGTTTCTTTTAGGGGAGTATTGGGAATGACCTTTGGAGATTACACGGAACTCAGATTGTCCGGCGTGGTGGGATACAGGCTTTCAAGAGAGATTTCGGGCGGAGTAAAGGCGACTTACAGATCTTCATGGGATAAGCAGGTAACATCTTCACAGGAAGAAGTAACGGCAACTGACAACAGCTTTGGCGGCGGCGCATACATTCAGTATAATCCGGCAAAAGAAGTCTATCTGATGAGCGAATACTCTTATCAGAAATACACTACGGAAACAACGCAGGGGTGGAATTGAAAGAGATGTCAATTTTGTTTTCCTTGGACTCAGTTACACAAACGAACTTTCACCGAATGTTTTTCTTAATGCAGGAATGAAAGTAGATGTGCTGAACGATCAGGATTCGCCTTTCGGTGATTTCACCCTTTCTTTGAAGTTGGAATTGTTGCAGGAATATAGTCTTTAGTCGGAACAGGGGTTTCAGGTTTCGGCAATTAAAAAAAAATCCGGCAGTAAATTTGTCTGCCGGATTCTGTCTTTAAAAACAAATAAATTATAGCTTAGAAGTTCACCAAAAGATTCAGCTGTAAAATGCTTCCGGTTGATCCTACAAGATAAGGTACGGAGAGTCCGCCAACAGGGCTCCTATCAAGATATAAGTATTCGAGGTTTGCTCTGAAGACTTCATTTTTCCATGGATATACGTTTACGCCTCCTCTTATTCCCCATGGATTTCCGTGGTTGCCGAAGATCTTCGAGTAGCTCCATAGAGCTGCAATGCTTTTGGAAGGAATATGTAAGATGACCGCACAAGAAATCCGTCATCCTTGAATTCCGGAAGTCAAGCAACTCAAGATTGTCACCGCCGAATTTATTAAGCCACCTGTAATAATAGCCTGCATCAAACGAGAAACCACTGTACTTCAATCCCAGATCGAAATTTATCATCATGTATTGAGCCTTCTTTATGTTAATCCCGAGCCAAACAAGCCCGGCTTGAATAGGAGACTACCGCCCGAAAGTCTTAACTGCGTATTATCAAATGCATCAGAATTACTTTGAGATTCTTCATCTTCATTACTGCCCGTAAAATGTCCTGCAATTCTTGTAGCTAATTCCTTATGATCTTCAAAATCTCCATAGCTGCTGTTCTTACCAAACTCTCCCGTGTGGATACCATTTCAATGCTAAAGAAAACGTACTTATGTTAGCATCTAACTTTCCTGCATCTATTCCAAGCTGGCTCAGATTATTCCAATCATCCCATGATAAAAAAATCCTTTTGCAAGTTGCCCGTCAATCCAGAACCCTGTTGTATATGACGGTCTGAAGAATTCATCTGTAATTACGGCTGTCAACTTAAAGCCAATAGAAAGTTGCCTTCAACTGATCGTGCCGGGCAGAGCATTAATGCCGCCCGCCAATCTGAAGTAATCACTGAATTTGTAAGAAAGATATCTGCAACAACCACCTGAGAAGATGACCCTGAGCTGTATTATTTGTCCAAACATAAAAAGATATCTGAACTTCTCTTCAAGCAACCACCCCAACAAATAGATCGTGACTTTATTGATCTGGAATATCTGATCTGCGCCTTAATGTTGAAGTATCGCCAAAGTTGTTCTACATATTTGTCATCAAGCAATTGTTGATTAAG
>JADJAH010000030.1 GCA_016704345.1 Ignavibacteria bacterium
TCTCAGGCGTCGTAAATACCGGCAATGGGCGGAGTTCAGTATGGAAACGGTGGAAGGTCAACCATGGTTATTCAAGTTTACTGTCAAATTCATCTTCATTCTATACTCTTCCGCGATTATTGAATTAGAGTAGTCCAGAATTTCCGACGCGCCTTTTAGGTATTCTGATACAGTTTTTCCAAATTCATCAAAAGAAGGATTCTTTCCATAGCAGCTTCATTAGGAATCAGGTATAGCGGATGAATGTCAGAGGATTTGTGTTTCATAAGTTCCTTCCCGCTCAAATGTGCTAGCATTTGATTTCTTAATCCATAGAAGTAACTTACGCTTTTATTGAGTATTTCTAATTTTGCAAGATATCTTTTTTACGGTATCGTCTATTTCTAAATGTGGCACAAGGTAAATCATTCGATTAGTTGACAAATTTTTAGAATATCTCTTATCCCAAAAGAATGAGTATCAAATCCTCCAATTTGACAAATTGTCAAAATCAATTTGTAATTAAAGCTTCTGAGATGTAGCCTTTACAATCGTTGTCTTTTTTTGACTCCTTAAAGTTCTTAAGCATCTTAAGTATTGAATTGCATCATTGCACTGATTCGTAAGCGCTATTAACATTGTTCGATGTTCTTTGAATTTCTCCTTATGTTCCATTTTAATTTGCTTTATAAATTCTTCATTCTCGACTGCCTTGAAGCATTAACGAGTCAAATGAAATCAGCTAAACAAATTACATTTTATCTCTGTTTGAATGCAGACTCATTTTAAGAGTACAGTGTAATCATACAAATCTATTCCAATTAATCCTCTTTTCACTTGAGGCAGGTGACTCAGCAATCCAAACTTTTCAACAAGGGGCTTGAATTTATTCTCGCCTCTTTTGCTTATGCTGGCATATAACAAAGAATATCAACTCATGCTTAGGAATCTGTGATCTTATCATATTAACGTAAAAATACTTTACCTTATCGTTCATGAAATTCTGATCGTCAATGTGTTTCAAGGAGTGATACATATGTCTCATGTATGGACCAATATCGCTGTCTCCTCCAATATTCAATCTTTCATAGGCCTCCTGAAGAGTTTCAATAACGATGATCTTCGTATCACTCATAGGAAGCTCACCCTTGAATTTGATTTCTCTCATTCTAGTATCGTAAAATCCCCTCATCTTCTTATATAGGGCAATAAATACTTTCTGCCCGTTATAAGGTATTTCTAATTCGATAGGTAATCCGTCCTCATCAATGCGACTTTCATCTTCAACGAATATTGAAGCATACATATTTGAAATTATGTCTTTCCTAATATCCAAAAGTCTGAAAAATGTATTCTCGAAATATTGTTTCTGCGTTGTTTTCTCTGCTGGTGTTCAAAAGTCTGTTGTTGATGTTTTAGCGTCTCTTGTTGGTTAATAAATGTGCGATAGGCGATTATTGCAAATAGAGCGTTACAATTACTCCAATTGTTCCGGAATAGAATTGACTAAACAATGTCAATTGCTCCAGGAGAGATCCATTTCCAAAAAAGAATCCAGAATAATACTGTTAATGCTATGAATGCTATTACTCCGATAATAATTCTTACTCTCATGATCGAATTTCTTTGCTATTGCATGCAATATTAGTTTTAGAACATGCTGAATGCATTTGGTAAATGAAATTTCAGAATACAGTGTACCACAATTACAAGAATAATGAATTGAAGTAGGCAGTCAAATGATGAAACTTAATCCCGAGCATCGGAAAAAATTTCACAATTCCCACACGAGCGTTAAGTGTCTGTTCCACATTCAAGAATGGACTGGTTCGACAGAATTTCCTTTCGATAGGTCGCCTGTAGAACATCTTGGGAACCCAGACTTTCAAACATCTTGCCATCACAAACTCTTCTCTCTGACAAAACCCTCTTTCAAATATTTTCCAAGTCAAGCAGGAATACCATACCTTTAAGGCCCCATTTTGTAGTCTCCTTACTTAGAGGCTCAGCGGCACCCTTGAATCCCCTCATTTCTCCAAATGGCTGAAAAACCTGCAACTTGTTTTACAAATTTATTCAACTCATCAGAATACTTCAAAATATCCACTGTTGCTTTACACATTGACTTGTAATCTGCTCCTCTCCCGTGCATAATGCCATCCCTAACATCTTCTGCATGCTTTATAAGTACGTTCAAATCATTTGGCAACTTCTTGCTGAAAATCAATTCAAACTTTTCTTGAAAATCCTTACGAGTATTCTGCCAATTTTGAGCATTAGTTTGGTCAAATTGCTTTCACATCTGTGAATCTTAACCAATCCGCCATAAATAATTTTGTATTTGGCATTTTCTAGTCGGGAAAAGAGATAACTTATCACTATATCGAATGAAAATGATTCGATCAATTTCGGCAAATGCTGATAGAAATCTCTTACTTCTTGAGAACTACTATTGTAATACTTCAAGACTGATTTGTAACCTTTTGGTGAGTCCATTTTTCAAAGTTTAGTTTGGTTGAAAATACTTTAAATTTTAAATGCGTTTATCTTTAATGATTAGCCAAATGAAAAATCTTTGCGCCTTCCTGAAAGTTATATAAATAGGGACTTAACTATTTGCATTCGGATGTCTTATGATGGGATTTCCGATTGAGCAGAATAGCTGCCTAAAAACTTCCATAAATCCTCAGTTTTCCAATGACTTTCTGCATGATTCAAATCTTGACTGCTTAATCATCAAGTAATTCCAATTTATCCCCTGTTTGATTGGTTACTGCTTTGCACCAGCGTTCAATAGCTTTGTTCTTATTGTCCAGGTCAGGATATTCTCTGCCTTTTGTTTCAAGAATCCAATAAACCCCTTTTCTTACCGACTTTCTGCGCGGCAACAAAATCCGGAAAGTAATAACGGATTGCTCCCGTATTAGATAAATAATCAATGCGGAAAATGTCTGCCAATGCTGCAAATGCTTCCACATCTTCTGCATCATCAAGAAACTGAGCAAACTCCTTTTCAAAATCATTGTAAGTTGCAACAAAGTTGAATACGGTTTTCTTCAACTTGATATGCCCTCGCCTCCAGGTGAATTTTGGAGTGTCCGAAAGTTTGGTTGCTTTGCCTTTTACCTCTATGCTCTTCCTTTCAACTGTGGCTTTACCGATTTCTTTTGCCAGCAAATCAATAATTGCCTCCTGAATGGAAATTTCACGCAATACTTTTCGCAATTCTTCTTTCTCTATATCTTCAATTCTTACTTCGAAACATTTATTCAGTATATAATCTTCACACATCGGATAAAGGTACTGAAAACAATCTGTCAATCCCGCTCTTTTCATCACCTGCTGTGTAATAATGCAGTCAGATCCCTTCCGCTCTCAACATATTCACTGTCAACTTCGCTTGATGCACTTCAACACCTAATTGCATCATCTCCATTTCTAAGAAGGAACTTTTCTATTCTCATCCAACTTATCGGACGAGAAGAGCGAAGGAAAATTCTTCGTATCAATGCTGCCTAAATTTTTGTAAGCTTGACTGTAAGAAAATCGGTGGCTGGAATTTCAATATCATATTGTAACCTCTCTTCTTCTCAGGAGCAATAGTAATCGGAAGCGGTGGCGGTGTTTTGGTTGTGTTCACTCCAACACCTTCCAGTTCCAACATTCTTACGATCTTTTCAAATTTCTCATTACCTATAACTTCAAGCTGTTTGCGTTCTGTCAGGGCTGATATCCCCTTATTGCCGCAAACCTCTGCCGATGGCCTGTCGGGAAGTATTGCAGAATCAAATGCACGGAGTCCCAGAACAATTGTAACATTCTGCACGTCCCATCCTTCCCGCAACATTAATACACTTACAATCACTTTCACTTTGTTTTTCGGATTGTCGACGTCTCTGGCTTCTTCACGTAAAATTTCCAAATCGCTTTTGCGAACTTCGCCGGTATTATCCGTGTGGATGGTCATGATTTCATCTCTTCTCAATTCCGTAAGTCGGACCTCTTTGTTCAATGGCTGCTGCAATCTTATCAGCAAAAGTGTTTTTCTCTGCCATGATAAACAGCACGGGTTTCTTCTTCACTTCTTTGAACGCATTGTAATGTTCTTTCCATCTGCTTAATGCGGCTGAAATCCAGTCACCATATTTCTTAACCACATTATCGCCTGTTATTTTTTCCGGATCTCTTTTATTCACTGTATGAACTATCAATGGCACTTTTACAATTCGGTCTTCCACTGCCTGAGCCAATGGATAATCACAAATTATCCACGGATAGTAGGTGTTATCCGGTGTTTTTGGAGTTGCCGAAAAGTCCAACCACATCTTTAATCCTCCCGGAATATGGTTGTGTATGGAAATCAAACTTTCCATTCCATTTTCAGTTCATCATCGTGAATTATGGTGTGCCCATCATTCATCACTACTAAAAGATTATCCAACTCCTTCAATCTCTCAAGCAAAGTTTGAGGACTTCCCGATCGCTTTGCGGCTTTCTTCCAAGTATAGCTTCAATTATAGTATTCGGGCTGAATTCTTTCGACCTGCTTTCATACAATTGATGAATGTTGTTCAACACTAAATTGTTCTCAGCATTGAGCGGACTTTCATCGCCACGCATTTTAATATTCAGTTTCCATTTTGATTTCCAAGCCATTGGCACAAAGGGAAGCTCTTCAAATATTTTTCCGTTGGAAAGTCTTTAGCCAACCGTTCGTACACGATTACATTAGGGGCCACCAGTAAAAATTATTTGCATAGCGTCTGTCTTTCTCCCCGCAGCCGGTTGAAGTAACTCCAAACCACCACAAAAGCCATAACAAAGGTTTTGCCTGAACCTGTTGCCATCTTGATAGCATAACGCAGCAAATCCTCTTCAGGTAGTTCCTGCCTCCCTCCTGATCAAGTTCCGGGAAATATCTTTTGCACTTTTCGATTGCCATCTAAGGCCCTCACTAATTTCAATCTCACCTGAGAAAAGAGTGTCCGAAAACTTTTCGTGATATTTCTTTATCAATGGAACAACATCCTTGAACTTCTTTATCTCAAACAGATAAACAGATAGTTTCAATTGCTTCCCGCTGGCAAAAATAGAAATGAAACGGCTCGTTGCCAAAAACAGAAGGGTGAGATCCCTCAAACCAGAAGGAGAGCAACTCTCGTGATGTTGCGGTTGCTCCTGGATAACCATCGTTTCTCATTTATCAATTTCAGAACGGAGTTTATTTACCAAAAGCATTTTGCTCGGCCTGCGACCTTGTACTAACTCGTAATCGTTCTCGCCTTTTTCTAAGAAAGCTGGTTGGCACCTCCCACGGGTTGCGGCCTTCTATGTAGGGAAGTTCCTTATCATATTGAACTATGGATTGAGGTAGGCATGGCTATTTTATTTTAATTTCATATACCTGGGAAGTATCAATGCCGAAAATATCAATGATCTTAACAAACACTTTATAAGAACCGGCTTTCTTGTATTCATTATCGGCAGTGAGTTTTAGCTTGCGCTCCTGCTTTGTACGGTAACTGGTCCAGCCATTGTTGAAGGTGTCGTTTCGAAAATCGAAATCAACAGCCCAATAGTCAATCCAGTCACTCCATTTCTTAATGCTTGCCTTAACATCTGGTGGAATCAAGTCGGTATGTGGAACCACAAAATTTTGCAGCTTCACTTTTATAGCTTTTCCTTTGATTTCAATTTCGGTCTTAATGTAAGCCAACTCAAAAACTTCACATCACCTCTGCCCGATGCCTGCGGGTCTATGGCATCCATGGGTATGATGCGGAGTTTGAGGCGAACTCCCCTTTGCTTTGCCAATTCCTGAATGGCATCGTTCAATCCCATTTCCCATTCCCAGCCAAGCACATGAAGCTCTTTCATATTCATGTCTTTGGTATCCTGCAAGGCATCTGTTACTTCCTGAATGGTAACCGGTGCATCCACTGCACCGATATATACTAATGCATTTCCTTTTTTGCCGTGTATTTGTGCAGAGCCTGCAATGGGTTCAGCTCCGTAAAGCTTAAGAATGAAAGCAAGGTATTCGTACAGTGCCGTTTTTTCATCTTTAACTCCGAATGCTTTTACCTTCCAGAATTGTCTTTCATATCTGCCAAGGTTGAGTAATTCAAAAGGTCGAGCCTTCTTACCGTATCTCTTTCCTTCGTCAGTTAAACTTTTGCTATTTTCAATTTCCAGCAATCTCTTTCTCGTTGTGTGAATTGCATATCTACCCAAGTCAACTCCAATCCATCTGCGATTTAATTTTTCCGCCACGGCACAAGTTGTTCCACTGCCGCAGAAAAAGTCGGCAACTAAATCTCCCGGTTCAGATGATGATAGGATTACTCTATGGAGAAGGGGCTCAGATTTTTGAGTAGGATATGAACCGGGTGAGTTATCATATGCATAAATATCACCCCAATTAGTATCTGCGTTGATTAAGTCTTTAGGTGGAATCCAATAATAGCATCTTGTTGCTCCGGGTTCTCTTTTTATGAATTCCAACTCTTCTCCCGTTTCTACATAATAATCAAAGAGGTTTACTCTATTCGAATGATTTTTTAGTATTCGTTATAATTATTAACCGCTTTTTTCGCACGCTCCTCATTCCATCTCCATTGCCCATGAGTTAATTTTTATTCCAAGCAAGGGATATCTTAATGTTGGCCTATCAGCATTATTGAAGAAATTATTCCATTGCTGATAGTTTACTTCCGGTTTGTTCTCTTTCTTAGGAACTCTAAATCTTTTTCTGGATTTTTTGAATACCAAAAGATACTGTCAAAAGCTATGTTCAACTGTTTCACTTTCTCAAATTGAGTTTGCAAATTTTTAGTTTTCCTTTTTGCGAAAATTTCATTTCGAAAATTATCTAACCCAAAGATCTCATCTAGGATAACCCTAATATGAGAAGATGTTCTATAATCTAAATGAACATAAATAGAACCATTATCAGAAAGTAAATCTTTCATTATCAGTAACCTCTCATACATAGTCCTTAAAAAAGATTCATTTCCCTGACCCCATATATCTCGATATGCTTTCTCTTCAATGATTGAATGTTCTTTGTGAATTTCCTTTCCCTTCTCTCCAACTTCAACATCCATCGTAAAATCTGCCCCCGTTGCAAAAGGCGGATCAATGTAAATGAGGTCAATTTTTCCGGCAAACTTTTCCAAGAGAGAACTCATCACAAATTTATTATCGCCCCAGATGAGTTTGTTTTTCCAGCCGTCTTCATAAGTATTGCCTTCATCGCCTTTATAGGTATCAAATAATGAAAGTTTTTCATCACCCTTTCCTTTTCTATTCGCGGTTCATTTATGCTTTCCACAATCTGAAAAGGAAAAGGACCGGGTTTCTCGACCGAACCAATTTCCCTTCATCGTCATACTTGCCCTCTCCAGACGAGTTCTGTTTTCTTTATATCAATTTTGCTCATGCTATATTATTAAATGATTGTTTAATTCTCTACTCTGCAATAATGTTTAAAGTCGCACTCCTTGCAAACTTTTGTTCGTCAGGAATATACTTGATTTCATAGTCCTTTTTAATAATACATTTTGCTACCTCATCAAAATGCTCACCCGCAGCTTTCACTAATTTTTCATCATATTCAATCTCCATTAATGCATCTTTCCGTTTATCTTCAGCAGTCCAATAAAGGTATAGCCGTTCAGGGTCTTTGTTGTAGCGTTCTTTCAGTATGTGTGCGTACACATGCAACTGATATTGATACTTTTCAGAACGGGATCACCTGTTTTGGGTTTTCGCTGGCTTTTAAAATCAAGCAGTTCGAGTTTGTCATCCTTCCCAAGAAGCAAATCTACTTTTCCATTAATGATATAATCATCTTTCTCCACTGAAACATCAATTTCAGTTTCAATAACACGGTCAAGCAAATCCTTATTGTTTTGGAAGTAAGTAATCGCATGGCGCAAAGCGCCTTCCTTTGGCTTTACTCCTAAAGGGCGATGACCGTTTGAAATTAATCCCTTGTAATTATTCTGAAAATCCTCTTCAATAATTTTTTCAGTTACTTTTTTATTATCCAAAATTCTCCGGTGAATGTCTTCAATGGTTTCATGCACCAGTGTTCCAAACAAAACCTGGCCGGTTCTGCTTCCGGTAAACTCATAATCTTTATAAAACTGGTATTGGCGTGGGCAGGTTTCATAGACATTGATATGGAGAAGTAAGGGATAAAGTCTTTTGGGAATGTAAGGCGACTTAGACTTAAAGCGTTGAGCCTTCAGAGTTTCTTTCTTTACATGAGGCCACTGTTCCAATCCTTCCCAAATCGAAGAGAATATTTCTTTTGGCTCGGTGCTCGTAGAAAGAACTAGAATTTTCTGCGGTCGAGAAAACGCTACATAAAATAAGTGCGCATGATCAAACTGTGTAATGCGGTCTATAGGTTCAAATATTTCTCTTCGGTAAAACGGAGAAAGAAAGTTATCCGTCTGTTTGTTTACTCTGTATTGCTTATCCAGGAGCTTACAACCACCACCGGAAATTCCAAACTTTTTGACTGATGAATTGTCATGATCTGAACATACCCTTTCGGTATGGGATTGTTTTCGTCTTCGTATTCATTCTGACCGGAATTGAAAAGAAGATTGAAGAAGCTATTGAACAGCCGATATTTCAGAGCTTTCTTTCCCTTTTGCCGAAATCACATTCATGTGGTAATACCGCATGAACGAACTCATCAGTGCAGAAAACTGTGCAAGATTGCGTGATGCATTTTTCGTCTTTCAGGTATTCACTGAATGGAGCATGAGCAAACAACTGAAATAAAATATCTGTTGGAATTTCATCCAGAGATCATCACCTGAAAGATTAACAACTTTCTCATTCATTCGTTGGATGTACTTTCCAAGAGGTTTGAGGCATACTTTCCAAGAATCTGAATTCCTTCATTCACTAAATGGCGATGTTCATAATTATCCAGATCAGACCCCACAAAGTCAAGAATTAATGCGTAACACGCAATAACAAGCTTCACTTCCTCATTTTCAAAATATGCCTTTGCTCTCGGGCAAAATGCTTTTATGTTTTTCTCTTGCAATGCCAGAATGAACGGTTCGCTGTGGTTCATCATTACACTCCGCATCAGGAGTGCAACATCACTTGGATCTGAAATCACTTTGTTCTTCAAAAGATATTCAACCATGTGCGCGAAGCGTTTTGCTTCTTCATCGGGTGTGTTCGCCCATATGCAAAACACAGCAGGGTAGTCAGGTGACACAGTTGACTTTGCAGGAACAACTTCTTTATCCGGATAACGAAACTGAATCGAACCGTCATTATTAGTCCAGTCAATCTCTTCCATGAAGTTGTTGTATTGCTCAATAATGGCGCTATGTGAACGGAAATTTTCCAACAGTTTTATCTGTCGACACTTTCTGAAATGCGTGGTGAACTCAAGGATGTTTCTAACCGTTGCGCCACGGAAACGGTAGAGAGCCTGGTCTTCATCACCAACAACCGTGAGGTTGCTGTGATGTTTTACTAAGGTCAATGCAATCTGTTCCTGAATATAGTTTGTGTCCTGATACTCATCAATTAGCATGTACTTTATCGTGCCGGCAATTCTATCGCGAATAGACTTCGTTTGAAGTAGGTCATAAAATATTCTCTGCTGAAAAGAGAAATCCACTTTGTTATTTTCAAAAAGCAAGTTTCGATAAATGATGTAAGACTTTCCAAGCGGTTTCAAGAACACATCCTTGCTTTTTGTTAGAACTTTAGGATCAATTAATTCTTCGGTTATCTTGTCGTAGAAATTTTTATTCTGCCGATGGTGTCCCATTTTCCTTTCCATCTTCCGAAATACTTTTCACCGTCGTGAAATGGTTCTATGATCTCTTCAAATTGTTCATTGATGAAAAGTGAACAGGTCAAGTCATCCAGTACGGTATAGTTCTTTTTAAACTCGTATGTTTGATGTAATGCGAGTTGAAGTTGTCGCAAATGCCGTGAATAGTCCCGGTAACAAGCTCATGCAAGTTTATCTTCTCATTCAATTTTCTTGAGAATAAACTCAAGCGGTCACGCAGTTCAAAAGCAGATTTCTCAGTGAAAGTTGTTAGAACAATTTCAGAGGGTTTTGCCTTTTTGAAAGAATCAAATATAGTGTCCGCAAAACAAGAGTATAAGTTTTTCCTGTTCCAGGACCGGCAATTATCAGAGTAGGTCCGTCAGTTTCGAAAACAGCCTTCTGCTTTTCCTTGTCAGAGCCAAGGTCAAAAGTATCAATAAATTTTTGTTGCAGTGCTGTCATTAAATGATTTTGTTTTCCCTGAAACTGAAATATCTTGCTCCTGCAATAATAATATGGTCGTAAATAGAAATGTTCAGCAGTCTTGCAGGAATGTCAATTGCCTTAGTAATCGTAATATCCTGTTCGCTGGCTTGCGGATTTCCATTTGTGTGGTTGTGTAAGAGCAAGATGGAGTGTGCACCATTCTTCATAGCAGTTTCAATCACTTGTCTTGGATATACCGGTGTCTTATCTGTTAGTCCTTTAGAGATTAAATTTTCCTTGATGATGACATTCCTGCTATCTAAGGAAAGCATCCAGAACTCTTCCTCTTTTTGTAACCGAGCTTCTCCTGCAATACTTCATAAATTCGTCTTTGGATTGCGAAACCGAATTTGTTCTGCCTGTTGTTTCTGATAAAGCAGCGCAACTTCCTTTTTATAAATAATCTTAATGTAAGTGCTTTATCTTTTGAAATAAGGAATCTGGCTTAACTCTTTTCATCAGCGTCAAAGAAACCTTTTTATCGTTCCAAACCTTTCAATTGCTTGCTTTGCTGCCAGCTTCACATCCTTTTGTGGAATTACAAATGTTAGAAAGAGTTCAATGATTTCATACGGCTGTAAACTATTTATGCCCTGCTCTAAAAATCTGTTTCGCAACCTTGCCCGATGGTCCAGGTAATGTGGTTCTGATATTTCCTTTTCATTTGTCATTCCAGCAATGAAAATAGATACAAAGCTTTTAGAATTAAAGGGTTATAATTTTTCTGAGAAGTATGTTTTCGGACTATCAAATGACTACTGATAGGAACATCAAGAAACGCGTTCTTTCTTAAAGCCAATCCAAACCTAATTTTTGAAACTATTGTGAACTATCCTCAAAGAGATTCTTCCCATCGAGCTTCACCAAGGCAAAGGTGCTCATTCCAATGACGAAACTCCTTTTGGAATCAAAAGCAAAATTTGGTTCACCATATCTATTTTTCTTCATTTAATTCCCTGAATTTTGCTTTTGGGCTTTTCAGATAATATAATCAAATATGTAATATAGGCTATTTGTTCTTCGGTTAAATTATAAATTTCATCTTTCCACTTAACTGGAATTCTCGATCCAAATCCCTTCTTATCAATTTCCAATTTAGTTGATTTTATCTCGTGTTGTACTGATTCTAAAATACTACCATAGAATGTAGTATCAATACTATATTTATAAGTCTCAAATAATTCCGAAAGTAACCAATTTGCCGTTTTATAATCAGATACACTTTGAGCAAATTGGTCAGTATATCCCTGATATATGTATGCAATTCTGTTTGATGCTCCAGCAAAGCATGATCTTAAGCCAATAATTTGAAGCTCCATTATTGATAGTTCTTTTAAATTTATCTGTGAGATAGAAACTTTCACAAACAAAAAAATAAAATGTTTGCATAGATAAGTTTTTTTAACATAGCTCTGAAACTCCACTTTTTACTTGTTAATTTTTTTTGCGGTCTCTAATTAATAAAGCAACCACAAAAATATTACGAATTATTTTTTGATTGAAACATACAAACTTTGTCATTTCAATAGCAGTCTGCCTTGAGAAAAAAACTCTGTCCTGCCTTTAACTGCCTTTCAGCCATTTCTTCACTTCGGATACGCAATAGTCCAAGTCATCTCTGACCCGATATACCCAAAACCTCCTAACGTCCCATCCTAGTTCGATAAGCTCCTGTTCCGCAATTGGTCTCTTCTGCAAGTTCACCATCCCAGCTTCTATGATATCTCTCTCCGTCAACTTCTATGTCCAGCATTCTTCCATTGTTAAACAACGCCAAATCCAGAGAATACTGTTCGACTCTGTACTGGGGAATTGTTCTAATGCCATTATCATATAGAGCTGTATATAATCTCCTTTCCCAGTCTGATACTAATGTCCCGGTAGGCATAGCAGGATAAGTTCCACCAAGGTCAGCATTAATAATTACACGCTCCTGAGCCGTTGCCCTTACGTTGGAAATATATTCGACAAACCTCTCCATATAATTGACACCACAGTTTCCACATTTGGCTTTTATTGCCCAACAACAATTAATGCAGCTCTAGCTCTTGTAATGGCAACATTGAAGAGATTACCTGACCTTGAAAGAAAAAAGATGGAACCTCTTCCAATTCCATTTGAGATTACCGGCGAAAATATCATGATATCCCTTTCATCACCCTGAAATTTGTGAACAGTGTCAGCAATAAAATCTCTATTTATCAATTTGTCAGATAATTGAATGTCATTGTGTACCAAATCCCTAATTCTAGCAGCATGGGCATTGAAAGGTGTTACTACTCCTATTGTTCCATTGTATCCGGTATCCACAATCCTTCTTAGTTCATTCAGAACAGCTTCAGCCTCTTGTTCATTTAGTGAACCACCTGAATGAGGACTCACAACTGAACCTTCAACATTGATCCAACGCAGCTTTGGTTCATTTTGAAGAGGCTTATGTATTTCATATTTCGTTGCAACTCTCAATGTACTATCATAGAATTCTCTGTTTGAGAAATTTATGATATCTGCATGAGATCTATGATGATCTTTCAATACAACAATATCATCACCTGAACAAATTGATTGCGCAAGTCCAAACAAAGAATTACCAGCATAACTCCAACTCAAGTAATCGTCTTGGAGGTTGAATTTTTCTAATAGTTCCATATCCTGCCTCTCATTAATCTTGCTAATATGTGTCAACTGTTTGCTATCGCCAATTATCACGGCCCTCTTTGCTCTGAACAATAGTGGCAGTGCAGAGGCAATATCGCATTGACTAGCTTCGTCAATAATCACAAGATCAAAGAAACCGGACACAGAAGGTACCTTTCCCTTAACTGACAAAGATGTAACTGCCCAACAAGAAAGAATATTTGCAACTTCTGGAAGCAGCTTGTAATACCTGGCAAAACACTGCGTTCAATTCTTTTTGATTTGTATTTGCATTTGCGGCAACAATCAAATTCACTAGAGTTGCAAAATCACCTAGAACTCGTCTATCATTCGTCGTTAGCTTTCCGGGAATTAGATTCAACCAACTTTCCCAAAGTTCAAGTGAATTCTCAGCAATGTCCTCTTCGACCTTTTTAGCATCGCGAGCTAATTCAAACAAGGTCTTTTTACTTTTCAATAGTTCTAATGATGTAAAATAGTCAGATATTTCATGGGCAAGTTTAAATCTTTCCTTCAGGAGTCCGATGAAACTGTAATATCCAGAGAGAGATTGTTTATCAACTTGCACATCAGGTACCATCACTTGAAGTTCCTCTGCAAAAGGTCTTACACGATTAACACTAATTGAGGCAGCAGCACTTCTAGATTTTCTGATAAAGGGCCAAAGGATTTTGATATTCTGACTGCTTATTCTTGTCGGCCTCTGAAATAGCTTTCAGCAGAATCAATTGCTATCTTCATATCTTCAAACTTGCCTTTCCCAGTTCCTAATCTCCTGGAAGAGTGCCTCGCCAAACAAGGATCTGTGAGATTCTATATCCTGTTCTTTTGTATCGGTATCATTCCTAATTACAATTATTTCTTCCTGATTATTACGTATTGACGCCTGATTTTGAAGCAACATCTCGTGCCTTCTTTGGGCAACATTATGTCTTTCTTCATCCGATGATAATGTTGATGCAGAAAGTAATCCGGTGAGATACTGAGCTAATTCTGATTGAAGTTGATTATTACCCAATCTTAGCATTACAGGACGTGAGGTTAAACCGTTCACTCTTTCATTTACAACATCAACAGCTTTGTTATTCTTACTTGCAAAGTACCTTTTGACCCTGGTAGACCGAATTAACAATGATGCTCGTTACCACCTGACTTTTTCCGGTTCCTGGAGGTCCCGGTAACTACTGTCAATGGTGCCTGTAAAGCTTTTTTCACTGCATTTCTTTGTTCCTCGTTAAGTGGAATCGGCTCGATTATGATTTTCTCTTGATGCTCATACTGAGGTACATTACGGGATATCCAATGTCCCAATGAACTGGTATTGTAAGTATTCTCGTCCATTCTCTTGAAATCGCTCAATTCCTTTTCTAGCCCTTGAGTGAATTTTGAGCGTTCAGAGAAAAACAAAGCCGCTGAATTATAAATACCTATAGCTCCTTCATTTTTGAGAAGTGTTTGGTCAAGATTTTTCGGGTCAATTTCACCTTTCCAGTTCCAATGTGGCCTAAGCAATTTGAGGGCGAGAAGCTATCTCTTCGAATTCAGGTTGATCTTCAATTGGATTGTTGAGACCTAATTCTTCAGACAATGAGAATACTTCTTCAAACAGTTCGTTCTTATCAAGACCAGTGATCTTAGAAATTGCCTCATAATTGAGATGGGGTATTTCATTTGAGAGAGTAGGAGAATTGTTGCCACCCAATGTCTCTGTAACATATGGTATCAACAAAAGCGGTTCAACTACATAGAATTCTGTTCTTGCAACTACCTTTCTAAGATTTACCAAATACCCAAGTTGAAGAACTAGTCTGTTTTTGTCACCAAGAACTTTCCTTAAGGCATTTCTTGCATCTTGATTATTATAAATGTCATTCGTTGCATCTGAAAATTGTGGAAGTTTACTAAGCTGACCATAATCCGGACTTCCGTACCTGTTTGAAGCATAGCATGAAATTCCTGAGTCCATGTCCTTTGAGAGACATTCAAGATAGTATGAAGATAACTTTGCGAGTGGAGAATCGTAGACTTCTCTAACAATTTCCGGTATTACTTCTTGAGCAGGGTTAACAGACCAGCAATAATTGTTGTCTTGTGTTACTATTCCACTTAGTTGATAATAGAGAATTGATTGACCTCTTCTTGTCGATATCAAGATTATGCTTTTGATTTACTCTGAGTAATCTCTCTTGCTTTGAGGCTTCCAAACTCCCTCAATATTAATAATATCTCCTCTTTCAGGTCCACTTCAAGTTTTCATTTAAGGAGTTTTGAAAACATCTTCTATGAAAATAATCTTCCCGTCTGAGCTTTTCAAGAATTCGAATCTTCCCCTCTTAAAGCACTCAAACTGTCCATTTGACTCAACTATCTCTTTCAATTTTATATTGGTAAGTTTGATACCAGTGCTTTTATTAAACTCAGTTACAATTTCATTCAATTTGACTTCAAATTTTTTGCTCAAAAGGTTATCTATTATTTTATATATATAGTGTTGTAGATCAGATTCCAAAAGCTTTTCTCTGTCGCCAAATTTTTTGCAAGCCTCTTCTGATTTAGAGTCTTCTGGATCTCCATATTCTCTTCCTCTTGGGCTTATGAGACTTAATTATCGTATCTGATGATTTTGAAGTTTTGAAGATTCTCAGACTTAGTTTGTCATAGTAAACATCATAAAACTTTTTGAAACCGAAAAATCCTCCTAGCAGAACCAAGGAATACTTAAAATTTTCACCAAATCCCTTGTAAAGTTTAAGGTGTCTTAGTAGACTAGTTTGGTTTAAGTCATCCGATGTTCGCAGTTCATCACGCAATAATAAATACAATGGGGCTATGAAGTATTGACTCACACCATTTGAAGATGTTTTTGAAATGTATTATTGCACTGTTTCTTCAGATTCAAGTTGTTTTATTATGTCAAGGAATTTCATGTTCGGTTTGGAAATCTTGATATTTTCGAGGAAACTGAACAACATACTGCCTTCAAAAGTTTTGAAGCCCATGCTATTAGCAAATACCAATCCCACATCGAAAAAATATCCAAGGGGTTGTTCCTGGAAAATATTCATATCGGTCATATGATACCAAAATTTCCCAAAAGCTTGCTTCACCTATTTCAAATGATTTTGTCCCTGCCTTTCTGAATTGCAGGCCTCTCCAAATCTTGTCAATACCGATTTCTGAAATATACTTCTCTGGATCTTCTTCAATATTACAGATTTTCCAAACTGCATCTATCGCTTTGACGATTTCTTGCCTTTGAATATGTGATTCAATTTCCGGAAGATTATCCTCAAATAAGGGCTCCTCAATTCTTATTCTCTTATCTGTTTTATTCTCAATTGACACTTTAGCTTGAAGTGACATTGGATAGATTGAAACTACGTCTTCAATATTGAAACACAGCAATCTATCTTCATTTGTAATTGATTGTTCAAGATGAAGTATTACATATTCCTCCTCATATTCAAAGGGCGTTGTAATTGAGAACTGTGCAACTAACTTCTTCCTGACTTCATTAGTTATTATTCTTTCAAATTCAATCAATTGATTTCTTGGAATATATGTATGACCAAACCTATAGAACAAAATGAACTGTTGCCTCAGCATTATTGTCAGATACGTTTTTGCATCCCAATTTTTAGAAATCGAATACATCGGTCTTTGGAGTTCTTGTTTGATTGAGAATTTTTGAGACGGAGATTTCTGTGCACTCATCTCTAAAAGTATCTACTAGATAATGTGTTTCGCCATGATAAGTTAAATAAAGATTCTTTCTGCTTCTCGTCATAGCTACCATGAACAAAGTTGATGCCTTATCCGGAAAAATGGGAAAATCCTTATTCAGATATGGGAGAAACACATTATCGAAATCCAATCCTTTGGCACTATGATACGTCATGAGAATTACATCTTTGTTTTGCTCTGCGCCTCTCAATGAACCATAACTGCTCCCAACAAACTGCAACTTTAGTTGATTGTTTTGAAAGTGTTGATTCAATGAGTTGAAATCGTGCTTGCCAAATGAATTTGTCAATTTTTGCCAAGTTGGCTTTTATTCAAAATCAGAATACTGTCTGCAAAACTCAGAATTAAATCTCGTTTGGGGAAGAGTATAACGGAACTGTCTCCGACACTTGCACCCTTCAAAGATTCCTGATAAACGTAATTCACCTCTTCTACTATTATTATTTGCTTTGCATAGTCGAATGTTCACATCTTGTTTTGTCATGTCTCTTTGAACCAAAGACATTCATGTGTTCGGCAACAATTTCTGATTGCACCAATTATACTCCTTGTTAACCGATGGATAGTATTAAGAGTGAAAGGTTCTGCTTTGATAAATTGACCAACCATTTCAGGTTTAACCACTGACTCTTTCCATTTGGGATCTTTATCAAATTGATTGATTAGAATCACCTGCAACAAATACCTTTCCAGATCTTGATAACATACTGCGAAGTACGCGAATCTGGTAAGTCTTGAACCTCATCACAGAAAATGAAATCATAGTTCTCGGATCTCCTCTCGCAAAATCGTAATAAGTCATGATTGGGATATCAGTAGATAATCCAAGTTCTTTGAGTCCAGTACGAAAAAGGTCGATGAGTGAAGTGTAAAAACAACTACTGCAACTTTGAATTGGGACTTCTTTGCAATGTATCTCTTAAAGTATGAACGAGAAGAACTGACTTACCACTACCGGCAAATCCCTCTGATCCAGATATTTCCAGTTTTTTCGATTCGATATTTATGAAGTCCCTTTGATCAGGATCTAGTTGATCCTCTCTTATCATCCAGGTCATAGTTAGTATTTATGAATTAGTAATTAGTCCCCCATCTCTGGATGAGATTGTCAGGTTTTCATTTTTGAAATTTTCATGATTTGTGACGCTTGGTTTTGATTGCAATATTTGTAAAGCATATTCGCTCATTCCAAGTTCATTTGCTGCTGAATAAAACCATCCATAATCACCTCCGCTTAATTGTTTTTTTTTCGAATTTGTCCTTCCAATAATTAAAGGCTCGTGATATTAGGCTTATACTTCTCTCTTGGTCAAATCTCCTTTATTAAGCGACCTAACTCTAGCCAACTATATGGATAAGCAGGATTCATCTTAAGAGATTCTTCGAAAATCAGGATACTTTTTTGCACGTCTTTGTGAACCAACTCGCGCGCAAAATTGAATGCTGTTACATAACTTTTATCCCTTTCGTAAGCTCACTTGAAGTACTCAAAAGCTTTTTCCTCCAAACCTGCACCGGAGTATAAAACTCCAAGTTTGTTAAAGTTATTGGAATTTGGATATAACCTGTTTAATATCTCTAATGTTTCCGCAGCTCTTAAATTGTTGCCTGAGCTTTCCTTACATGCCCTGTACAGCTGTTCCAATCCTTTCTTTGCCGGCTTTCCACCATTCCTTTCCGCTCTGATGTTTGCTTGCCTTTCTGCCCTTAATACTATTCTTTCATTTGTTGATAGTTCGCGGTTGGCAAAAGGGTTGATGGGTTCAGCAAATACAGATTGACCTGCCGCAGAAGCTCTTGCTTTAAGCAGTTTGTCAGCTGTAACTTCAAGTTCAAGTTTTACTTGAGTATTCCTTTTAAAACCTGCTGGACTGCTGCTTACAATCTTCATGTTATATAGCATCTTATTAATATTCCCTAAGCAGATTGGTATCTCTATTGCTTGTTGTCCATCTCTGTCGGTAATAAGTTCATCAATTACGATAAGGTCACATGGAATTTGAGTGCCGGCTCTGAGAATCACTTTGGGGGTGTTGTCTTTTGTAATTGCCAAGAGAGGTTCACTAGTAATCGGCTTTATAATGTTCTTATTGAATCCATTGTATATAAGAGAATGTAATGCAGCTCCTGAAGAAACATGTGTTTGCAGGTCTCGCGGAACTAATAGTTCAGATTCAGTGAAATACCCTTTGAGAGCCGTCTGAACATATGGGTTCTTTGAACTTCCTCCAATTAGCAAAACATAATCAATCTCATTCTATTCAAGAACGCTTTCTTTAAGGCTGTTTCAATGGGACTGAAAATGTTTATAATGTCCACTTTCAGATTGCTGAATAAAAAGGAAATATCGGGATTTATAGCCAAGAGAGAATTCATAATTTCATTGAATTCCGAGTACGAGAGTTTAGGTTCAGACAAAGTTAGCATTCCTTTTCTTGAATCAACTTCAATTTTTGTTCCAATAGAAACATACTTCTTAGACTCAGCAATTTCCGGCAAAATCCAGTTGGACATTTGTAGCCCAACATTTTCGCAAATCATTATTTTCAATTGCTCTGCTGATTTCATCAATTGATTTAAAATCCTGTTTTTCTCTGGTGTTCTAAAATCTTCTGTCCTTTTACCGCTTTCAGATAGTAATTGCGGAAATAGACATTCGGAAGCAATATTGTGATCTATGTCATCCACAAGTTTTTCAAATTTTGAAATGGATAGATTCTTAGAATAAATTCCGTATAAGTTTTTTCCCAATTCGAGAATTGAAACATCCAAGTTCCAGCACCAAAATCAAATACTAAGACTTTAGGATTGTCACCATCCGGTATTTTGATCGGATTCAATTCTTCTGTTGATGTCTGCACATAGCTTAGAAAAGCAGCATTTGGTTCAATAATTAATGACTGCTTGTTAACAGAAATTCCGTTTTGCTCGAGTGCTTGTATAAGGTCTTTTCTCTGATTTGTTTCAAAAGAGCTGGAATACTAACAGCAAATTGAAGATTTGAAGGCAGTTTCTTGCTCTAATATATCTGTCAATTTGTGCTTCAAATAAGTGAAGAAAACTTTTGCCGCATCTCCAGGATTAAGTATTGAGGTCTCACTGTTTCTGTCCAATTCACTATTGTAATACTTTGACCCGAGATCCTCTCTCAACTCCATTTTGAATGAATACCAGACATTGATCCCCTTTTTCAGAATATACTTCAAGTTGCTGCCCCGGTACCTATTAACAGTTTTCATTGTGCCAGGCAGAAATTGCTGGTATTTTTCTGAAGACATAGATGTTCCATCCTCAAGTTTTTGATTTAACCAAATGGGTTCTGTTTTTTATATTTGTTGAAGCAACATCAAGAGATGCAATAGAAATAACTGTTGTGGATGTGCCAAAATCTATGCCTATAAAAGTTGAACCGGAAATATTATTGGCACTGTTTATAGAAACGGGATTTCCCAATACCGGGAATAGATTTTCTATTTTGATGTCTTCCGCCATTCAATTCTCAATTTAAGTTAAGAATTAATCCATTCATCTATTCTGAATACTTGCAGTGCAGAATGAGATTTGTTGGAGTAGTTTTCTTGCATACCTGAATCGCTAGTAACTCACATTCTTTAATGAATGAGCTTGATACTGAAAAACTCTGAAGAATATTTAACACAGCAGTGTAAAAATACTTCAACTACTTAAGAATACTTTAATATATCTTAAAGCTATTAAGCTTCCCTAAGTTTCTGATCAGTCTGTTTTACAGAGTTTTACAAATATATAAAATTCGAGGATTAAACGAACTCAACTCATTTGCCACTTTACAGAGTCCTGATGGAAGGGCATACTTATTGGAAGGGATCTTGTTATTCAATGAAACCAACTTTTGGGGAACCAGATCAAACTTTTCAATCGGCTTACGTAGAAAAATGAAAGCGCAGCACACATAAGAAGGGTGCAGGGCAGGATCTCATTTCACTAATTTGCTATTCTTTGAAATTAAAAATACTTACAAGCATTATTTTCCAACATCGTAGACATTAAAGCGTTCAGAACTCACTTAATTTTAAGAAAGAGGTACAATTCC
The DNA here is from genome assembly GCA_016704345.1 of Ignavibacteria bacterium. GTDB lineage: Bacteria > Bacteroidota > Ignavibacteria > Tepidaquicellales > Tepidaquicellaceae > JADJAH01. Next base: position 20,763 of record JADJAH010000030.1, read on the forward strand.
TCAAAGAGAAAACTCTTAAATGAAATCAGATGATCTTTCTTAACTCATAATTGGATTTGTCAAGGCTCAACAATCTTGTCATTCAACCCATCCAATGAATTCAACGGTGAAATCGTCCCGATAAAAAACAAAGAATTGTTATCAACAATACTGAAATCGGTTGCATCCACAAGCCCGCTTGCATCAAGGTCTTCCGGCAATCTCGGCCCTACTTCAAAGTTGTATGCCCCATTTGCAATGCGCATGAAGTCTGTGCCTTCCACAAATCCGCTTTGGTTGACATCACCGCTATAGAAGCAGTACTTGCCTGCACGAAGTTTAAGATTGTTGCCGTATGCCTGTGTTATAGCTGAAGTGAAGTCGTAATTGTTTTGAATTCCTGTCTGTAAAAATTCTCCTCCGGACTTACTCCAGGTTTCTATACTATTGAAATGTCTGACAACGATGTAGTAATTTCCTGTGGGAGCTGTTACAAAGTTGAAATTACCTGTAAGCGTGACAGAATCTATAACAGCTTTTGCTGAATCAACTATTTGATAAGGACTCAAATTATTTCTAAGGTAAACTGCAAACGTGTCTCTTCTTGCATGAGTTCCGGGAATAGGTACAAGCATTGCTTGAACGGCACATTTGACGGTTAAATAAATTGAAAACGTAGGAGTGAATGACCAAATAGCAGACGCACCCGCCAACTGATTATTTGAATCTTTTGCAATGACTCTCCAATAATGCAAAAGGTCCCTTTGCAGAAGTGCAGAGATGGTTCTCGTTGTATCCGTAATTAGAGAGTCGATTAACAAGTAAGACAACATGTCCGGATTACTTGATATTTGATAGTATAGGTTCTTGCATTGGCGATAGGATGCCAAGCAAATTGAATTGGCTGAGAAACAATTTCTGATCCGGTTGGCGGAATGCTCAAAGAAATGTTCGGAAAATTCGGAAATGGTAGATTTGGAATACTCATTATATGAGTCGCAGGTGTTGTGATATCGGTGTTTGTCGTGCCTACATAAGCAAACACATTTATATAAGGATTTGGTGAAGAACTCCTGTATACAAGATCCGGTGTTTCATTTGCATAGTAAGGAGCTGTTGTCCTTAGTCTTAATCTCACAATTCACCGCAATATTTGGTGGCATCACATATCCATTTCCTGCCCCCGGAAAAGTATTGACAGCGAGTCGCAATTGACCTGGCGTTGTAACAGTATAAACAGTCGGATTCCTCGGACGCATATTAATGGGCAGGTCTGATTCAACAATAGCTAACGTCATATTGCCACCGTTTGAAATTTGCTTGTTGAAATCAAAGTGATAATCAGCTCCAGCATATTCAAAATTCGAGCTACGCCAGGATTTGTCCACGTCATTTCAATATCAAATTCAAACTCATTGTTAAGAGAAGTACGATCATTAACATCAAGTAAGTAAGTAGGATTTTGGGCTGGTGAGATTTGAGTGAAAACTAACAGAAGAAAAGTCAACAACATCAATATGATTGTCTTCATAATTCTATTCCTTAAGTTATGATAATAATAACTTCACAAAATTCGTTGTAATGCTTTGCAAATTCAATAAGAAATTTCTGCAGCTGTAAAATCAGTTTTCATAAATAGTAACAGTCCACATTCATGGACACATTCATCTCACACAATCCCCAAATTTTGGAAATCGATTCTCATCCATGGTTTGGACAAAATTTCACTACTACCCCACCTTCGCGCTAGTGCCGGCACCATACATCAAAATACCGGGGTGGGTAGTAACCCTTTTTCGATAGCTCGCATTTGGAGTTCCGATTACTTGAGTTGCCATGCATCAGTAATGAATCGATGATGTTTCGTAAATGCTGTGTTGTTTGAAACAACTGAACTCAATCAGGATTTGCCCTTCAGTATTTCAAATTCTATTCGACTATTGAACTGACAAGGCAAATAATCCTTCTGCGGACATTGATTATTTTGACTGTCAGTTGTCAAATGCTATTAATGATAAACTAAATCATTACACAAAGATGAAAAACAGAATAAACATCAACAAACTTAACTGGCTGCTCGAACAAGCTGAACCAGGTGATCACAGCGTTTATGAACAAATGCTTGGAGAGTTCATGGACATTGAAAAGCAACTCCTGATTGACATCCCCAATAACAAGCACGATCTTGACCTGGTACAAAAACATCGTGATTTGAACAGGGTATTGGCCAACTGGCCTCCGTTTGCGGTTGACGAATATAACATATTCGATAAAGCAAAAGACTACGCAAATGAAGATAGTATATGTTAATGACCGTGAGTTGAAGGCATTGGGGCGCATGAAACAAAAAGAGCTGGACCGCGCTTTGAAGAGCTTTCGCCGGAAACAAAAAACACATTACAAGTCTGAGAAGCTCAAAGCTTTCTACAGTGAGTGCGACCAGAGTGAAAACCCTGTTTTGCTCACTGTTCCATTTAAGTGTTTCTTTTCGTATTACCTGTACCTGTATCTGAAAGCCAGATGCGAGCCGTATGATTTCGACAAGGGGCGTTATCAGTTTCATGTGTCACAACCGGTGGAAGTTAATTTCGGACAGCTTACAAGGCATACACAGTTACCGCTAAATACAATACGCTCTGCTTACAGAGAACTTGTCGCAATGGGTTTCTTGATTGGCGCTGACTTGTTAAAAGACACGCGGCAAAACGTTTGCAAACGCGTGATGTTGGTAAATGATCATTGGCTGATAGGATATGATGAACACAGGAGAGTTGCATTGTTCAATATCAACTTCACCAGAACTGCCAATGAATGTACAACAAACAGATCAACCAATGTAACAGTTGGTTGATCTTCACTCCTTAAGAGAAATTCCTTCCGATTTTGTCCAGGTTCACGGACATATTTTACTTAAGTACACTCCAGAATTTTCGAATTCGAATTCTGTCCATGAATCGGACACAAATATCAAACCCGGAGCTTGAGATGTAGTGTTGGCACCATAGCGAAATATGGTTTAAAAGGACATCCAAATTCGATAGCTCGCCCGATTACCACGGAATATTGTTTTGCATGCCGATATTGTCCACTTCCGCGGACACTTCTTGATGGCTAAGCAGGAGTCTGTTGACGCAAAAACGGTCATTCATCACTTACGGCAGTTAGATAACGCATTGTGAGTGCAAAGTATTCAACGGGTGTCAACTCAAACAGAGATTCAGCCAGTTTTTGTCCACATTCCCGGACAAAACTGACCGGTATGAAAATAGCCGTGATCTTATTCTGCGTAAAAATCCCGGGCGGAATAAAAAATCGCTTGGGTTTAAGGTTTCTGACAGTGAAAATGGTTACAAGAAAAGTGCAAAAACAGAGCAAAAACGCATGAAACTTTGGGAGATGTAAAAATGAAAAATGAAAACCTTTTTTCCAAGCTGTTTTCGCCACTTTTTTTCCTAAAGTTTCCTATACATAGATGGAATATTATAATTAGAAGACAGAGAAGAAAAATATGAAAGTGAATAGAGAATTAAGGTAGAAATAACTTAAGAAATAAGAAAGTATTGGATGTTGAATAACTTGAATATTGATTGATTCATTGATTGCTTCATATATACTTTACTTTTTTTTCCCCTTTAAGTCATTAATACTAAGATCGCCGAGGTATTTCTTATTGATAGACACGCGTTACTTGATAACAGGATAGAACCCAAACTTGACGAGATAGCAAGATCTCATCACTCGTTTTAGTTCTTTGACCCGCGCGGCTTCAATTACAAACGAATCATGTACGGATAAAACCAAAACGCCGCGTTCACGGAATTTCTTCAGAACACAATTTGCGATATCAGAATCAGTTCTCTGCAATTCCAGACCAATTCCGGAATACATGTATTCGGAAATCGGTGCATGCGCGTTGATCAAGTTTGTTAACAACGGTTTGATCCTTACGTCATCGGTACCGCCTATGAGATTATCAAGTCCTTTCTCCCATAAATCGTTTCTGATCCCTGCAAGGCAATTAAATTCATTTTCAGCATTCAGTGCTATCAATACGATCGACTTGTATATGTCGCGATGCTCGGGTCTATAACCAGCCGCAACTGCATATGCATCTCTTCTGTAATCAATACCAACCTTGTGGTAAAGCATTCTCAACTGGTACGAAGCAAAGTCTAGTTCAACAGTTGGCTGACCGTTTATAGTGAGCTTCGGTCTCAATCCAGACGGCATGTTTTCAATTCCACCGTAGAACCTCCCGCCGTGGTCAAAGTCCACGTTGAAGATTCGCCTTACACGCATCGGGCGCAATCTTACGTTACGTGCATTATTGTAATTGTAGTAAGTGTTTCTCAACAGGTAATCTGTATGCAAAGACCTGTCATCACTTACAAGTCCGGCTAATTGAATTTCCGATTGGCCGAGCAAATCATTGTATGCAACTAAGTCGTTTCGCATTGATACAATATCAGGTGTGTCATCAAATGGAATAGAAACTCCTTCTGAATCCCGCAAAATTATTTCACCATCCTTTAACACATACACAAGTTCATCGATTGTTAGGAAATTCAATTGCTGTTTCAGATAATCGGTCGGATGTATTTTTGTAAGTTCGCTTTTGTTCTTATTTGTGAGTTCGTCTTTGCTGTCATAGTGTTGTCCGAGATACTGGACAATCAGCCCGTGTTCGACCATAGTATCGAGTGTGCTCACAACAAACTTTGATGAATGTATGGGTAATTTTTCATCAGCCGGTATTAGTGCATACCATTCAGGCGCCTTGAAATCGCCAGGCATTTCCATCTGAGCGATGCTTGGAATAAATTTGCGAGTATGCAAACCATGAGGTCTGCTTTCACGCTATCAAGTTTGCCTGTTTTTAAGCCGAGATCATCCACCAGGCTTGCAGCAAGCGTGCGCAGCGCTGTGTTGTTTGACGTTAAGCGGAAGTCAAACCACCAATAGTCTTGTGGGATATATTCGTTTCCTAAGCCGAGCATGGTTGATTTAAATTTACTATTCGTAATGTGTGTCCAATTTCAGAAATATTCTTCAGTATGAAATGGAATTTGAGATTTATATATTCTCCATCAGTAAAGTGGAACTTTTAGTTTCGCTATTTATCTGAAGTAGTTTAGCTAGTACTTCCTATATCGAGTGGCGTCCGTCCAATGCTTTGAGCACTACTTTCCTCTTGCAATCAGGCGGAACATGAGCTCGCTCTGTTTTACCTTGTTCAAAATTTTTTAAAGATTTAATTAATTCAACCTTAACTACTTGTCTTTATGTGGGGGAGCTGCAGAATTTCTCCTCTCACCCAACTAGCTACACCCGGATTGTGAATATTCCATCGTCAAAAAATAAAATTTTCATCCTATCACCTTAATAGGTGAAAATATAAATTCCAGTTTGAGGCTCAATTAAATTCAAATTTTCCGGTATTTTGAAAGTATTGGCAGGTGTGTTGAATATATTATTCATTTTCCATTTTTAAGAAAGAAAACTTTAATTGCTGATTCTTATTATCAAAATACTGGCAATATATCTGT
>JADJAH010000031.1 GCA_016704345.1 Ignavibacteria bacterium
CAGGTGGAATGTTGGGAGCATTTGCCGGCGCATCAAAATTCAATTCTGCAGTGTTGAAATACTCTTTGTCAATTGTATTGATCATAGCATCTGCAAAATTGTTATTCACTTAGTGGATAAATAGATGACAAACAATATCTTGTCAAATTTCACAATGAGATTTAGTTGAAAAAATTTTAACACAACACAAATGAAGATTAGTGTGCTGTTCTTTGGACAGATTGCTGACATAGCAGGTAAAGACAATTTGGATATCTCAAATATTGATACGAGCAATGAGTTGAAGTCACGGCTATGTGAACTCTATCCCGCATTGAATAATTTAACATACTCCGTTGCGGTCAATAAAGAAATTGTTCAAACAAACACTGCATTGAAAGACGGAGACACCGTGGCTTTATTACCTCCGTTCTCGGGCGGTTAAAAATTAATATTGTGATGTCAGACAGACAATACGAAAGACAAGTCATTCTCAAAGATTCGGAAAGGAAGGTCAGGAAAAAACTAAGGCGCGCAAGAGTACTTGCAGTAGGCGCCGGCTTGGGCTGTGCGGCTTGCAATATCTCACTGCCGCAGGTGTGGGAACAATTGGGATTGTTGATTTTGATGTTGTAGATATCACCAATCTTCACAGACAGGTTTTGTATTCGTTCGAAGACATAGGAAAACCAAAGGCGAAACCGCGGCTGCTAAGTTGAGAGCAATGAATCCGGATGCGGAGATAATAGTTTATCCCTTCACATTAACTCAGCACATTGCATTGGAGATCATTGCAGAATTTGATCTAGTTATTGACTGCACAGACAATTTCTCCAGTCGCTACTTGATCAATGATGCATGTGTAATGCTCGGTAAGCCGCTTGTGTTCGGTGCCGTATGGCAATTTGAAGGACAAGTCGGAGTATTCAACTTGTCAAATGAGAAGGAGGATATACAATAACTATCGTGATCTGTTCCCCAATCCCCCTGACCTTTCAACATCCACTTCATGCGAAGAAGCCGGTGTTTTAGGCGTATTGCCTGGGATCATCGGAACGCTGCAAGCTACAGAAGCTATTAAGATAATCACAGGAATTGGAAAACCATTAGCCAATTCAATCCTAACTTATAACGCACTGACAAATTCATTCCATGAATTTCATGTAACTTAAGAATAGAGAAGTAATTGAACAAATTTATTTCTCAACAACTTTTCGGAAAAGAAGTCAGAATCATCTTTTTTCAGCCAAACTCAATCTCCCGCAGGGCAGGGATGACTGCATACTATAGAAAGCATCCACCTTTGCGGGAGCCTTGCTTCCATTTCCACTTTCCATTTCCATTTTCCATTTTCCATTTTCCACTTTCCATTTTCCATTTTAACTTTCAACTTTAAGGAGTTATCTTACTCACAAAATTTGTAGAGTTGTTATCCACTATCAGCGCATCCGTTGCATCAACAGAATAATCTCCGTTTACATCTGTTACAACGTAACCCGTTGCAAAGATGTTTGCATCATTATCCACCATAAGAGCATCACTTGCATCTACTATTCCATCCTGATTTACATCACCGCTGTATATTGCAAATCTCACGGGCGAGTTGTCTACCAATATCAAGTTGCTTCCGTATGATTTGTTTGCGGCGGAAGTGAGATCGTAGTTTGTATTTACGTTTCTCGTAAGAGTTACGGGAGATGCGCTCCATGTCTCAATGCTGTTCCTGTGGCGGATGTCGAGATAGTAGTCACCGGACGGAGCATTTCTGAAATATAATTTTGAGATGAAAGATGTTTTGTTAACAACAGCTTTTGCAACATCAACGATGTTGTATGGAAATGAAGAACTTCTAAGATTCACCGTAACGGTATCCGATATGCTCATTGTCTCATTGCCGGGATTGAAGAATGCCTGCGGAATAACTTGAGTGTGAGAATGCAGTGACTCTCCGGATATGATGAAAGAAAGAGATAACCCTTTCCGGCATTCGGAGCCGATTGACTGTTAAGGTAAGCGCCAACCAATGGGTCACTCAATCCGTCACCGTTCGTCTCCCCGCATTGGCAACTGACCACCCGAAGTGATTTAACGGCTCGCCTGTCATGATAATGTCAGCGGGGGTGTTGAAAAAAAGAGATGTTCCTCCGAAATAGATGTAAGCCCTCCCTGCATTGTTGCCGCCTGCATCATTGAAGACGGATCCAACAATGACATCCGAAAATCCGTCACCGTTCACATCACCGGCTGATGCAACACTTATCCCGAACCAGTCATCAGCATTTCTCCATAGAAAACAATATCGCTGTTTGGATTGCCCCCGAATGTTAAACGGACAATTCCTGCGTCAGAGCCGTATTGGTCATTTCCATAACCTCCTGCTATCACATCCGAAAAACCGTCACCATTCACATCTCCGGCACATGCAACAGAACTGCCGAATTCATCACCGCTGCCAATGCCGAATATTGTTGCATCTGAAATATTATCGGGTGTAAGCGCTCCGTGAAAAATGTAAGCTGCTCCGGCATTTGTGCCGGCAATATCATTTCTGCTTGCTCCGACAATTATGTCTCCGTAAGAGTCTCCGTTTACATCACCGGCCGAAGCTACGGAAACACCTAACCTGTCTCCTGCTGCGAGGCCTGTAAAAATTACGTCGGCGAAGTTATCCATTGTGTTACCTCCATAATATACGTAGGCTCTTCCCGCATCTAACCCGCCTCCGTCATTGTAGAATGAACCAACAATAACATCATCCCAAAGATCATTAAAACCATTACCGTTAAAATTACCAGCCGATGCAACACTGTATCCAAAGTTATCGGCTGTAGACTGACCTGTTAATACTACATCTGCAATGTTATTCATTGACGGCCCTCCGAAAAAGATATATGCTCTTCCCGCATCCTCACCGGCCGCGTCATTGAGAGGTGCGCCAACAATCACGTCGCTGTATCCGTCTTTGTTGACATCGCCGGCAGATGAAACTGACCAGCCGAATTGTTCGCCTGGGTATGTGCCGTTCAATATTACTTCAGGAATATAGTCCATGGGATTGCCGCCAAAATAAATGTATGCTCTTCCCCGCATTTGTTCCCGCGCCGTCATTCAGTCTTGCGCCGACTATCACATCTGAATATCCGTCATTGTTTATATCGCCTGCAGTGGCAACAGAAAATCCCAGAAGGTCTGATGCACTTTCTCCGACAAAGCCTTCATCCGAAATGTCACCGCTTGAGTTCGAGTAAGTAAAAATGTATGCATTGCCCGGTACATTCAATGCATGGCCTCCTGCTATAAGATCCGGGTTTCCGTCGCCGTTCACGTCTCCGGCAAAGGAGGGCAGAGAATCAAGGTTCAGGCTTCCAATCACCTTTTCGTTTGAAATTACATTGTCCGAACATTGTCAACAGACGGACCGCCAAAGTAAATGAGTACTCTGCCTGCAAGACCGGAGCTTACAACGAAGTCAGTGTAACCGTCCTTGTTGTAGTCACCCGCAGTTGAAACAGAACTGCCAAGAAAATAGAAATCATAATAACCGGTCATTGTAATATCCGGCATCACATCCATGGCAGGGCCGCCGAAAATACCTGAACTTTCCTTTGGTGTCATTCCTATCAGAGACGGTACATTGCCAACAACGATGAGATCGGGATAACCGTCTGCGTTTACATCTCCTGCGTTCGAAAGTTTTGATCCGAGAAAATTGTTTGTACCTGAGCCCGTAATAATTACATCCGCAACATTGTTCATGCTTGCTCCTCCGTGATATACAAATACTTTTCCGAGTCCGCCGGCATCCTGATAGGCGCCGACTGCCACATCGTCGTAAGTGTCGCCATTGATGTCTCCCCGCGTCAGTTACGGCAAACTCAATTCCCTCGGGTCCGGTGAAGACTACATCTGCAATATTGTTCATGCTGTTTCCACCGTAGAATAAGTACGCCTTGCCGGCACTCTTAGTGCCAACTATTACATCGTCATAGTTGTCATTATTAACATCACCTGCGTATGATACTGACGATCCAAAATTCTGGTTAAGCGCTTGTCCGAAGAGTATGAGATCGGGAATGTTGTCCATGCTGATTCCTCCGAAGAAGATGTACGCCCTGCCGATTGTAGAGTTTGAGGTTTCCGCTCCTATGATTATATCAGAGTATCCGTCACTATTAACATCGCCCGCTGTTGAAACAGATACACCGAATGATTCCGAACCATTTTGTGCATTGAACACTACATCGACTGTATTATTTATGAAACTCCCTCCGAAGAATAAATGAACCTGCTGTGTGTTTAATGAATTAACCAATACATCATCAAAGCCATCGCCGTTTACATCTCCAGCACTTTTTGAAATTCGTCCGAAGAAATCATTCCCTCCCGGTCCGGAGAAAGATGCGATAGGAGTCGCGACATAATTTCTGGTATTTGTGTATAGCCAGGCTTTGCCCGCATCACTCCCGGATTCATCGTTGTATGGCGTGCCTATGATGAGATCACTGTAACCGTCTCTGTTAAAATCACCGGCAGACGCAACGGAGAATCCGAACTGATCATTTACGATGCTTCCGCTGAACACTGCATCGGGTACATTATTAACAGATGTTCCTCCCCAAAAGAGATATGCACATCCGCTGTTGATTCCACCAACATCATTTTGTCTTGCACCAATGATGACATCCTTGAATCCGTCACCGTTAACATCTCCGGCCCCGGCAACCGATCCACCGAAGAAATCAGTACCTACAACGCCGTTGAGTGTTACGTCTGCGGTGTTGTTCATTGTCGCTCCGCCGTAATAAATGTATGCCGCACCGGTTTGAGAATTGAAATATATCGCACCGACTATTACATCATCAAATCCGTCACCGTTCATATCGCCTGCCGAGCTGACCGATGAGCCGAAGTAATCTGCCGGAGTAGCGCCGGTCATTGTAACATCGGCAACATTGTCCATACTTTGTCCGCCATGATAGATGAAAGCCTTTCCGTAACTGCCCGGATCAAACAGTTCACTCACGATAATGTCTCTGTAGCCGTCGGCATTAACATCACCCGCCGAAGAAACTGATACTCCATAACCCGAACCTGCATCACCCGATGCAAAGATGATATCAACATTGTTATCCATGATTGCTGAGCCGAAGAATGCGTAAACTCTTCCCGTAAATCCCGCGTAAGCGTATGCGCCAATAATTATATCTGAATAATCCGTCACCATTCACATCACCCGCATTGGAAACAGAATATCCGAACTGTTCGCCCGCACTTTGTCCGCTGAGAGTCACATCAGCAACATTGTTCATGTTACTTCCTCCGTAATAGATGTAAGCACATCCGGTGTTTGCTGATAAACCTGTCGCTCCGGCAATCACATCTGCATAGCCGTCGTTGTTGACATCACCCGCTGAAGAAACCGAGTAGCCGAGCCTGCCTCCGGCAATGTTTCCTGTGAGTATTACGTCTGCAGTGTAATCAATAACGTAACTTCCGAAATAAATATAGGCTCTTCCCGCGTCTGTTCCTCCGGCATCGTTAAACGGCGCACCGACAATGATATCATCAAATCCGTCCGCGTTCACATCACCGGCGGAGGCAACCGAGAAACCATAGTAATCCACTGCCGCCGCCCCTGCAAAAGAATATTCCTGAAATGAGTCTCCTTCAGCAGAGTCCTGCGGCTTCCTGTCATTGCTGTTAAGCAAGGGTTTGCCGAGGTCATCAAGAAAGTTCTGCAGCTTGTCTTCTGAAACTGCTAAGTCACTATTGGCCGGTTCGTTATGCCTGTCGCTGTTTAAGTCAGATGTTTTCTCAATGATTGAATTCACGGAGATTTTTTCGTCAGTTGTTTGAGATTCTAATACATTTGTGTTGAACAACATCAATGCGATGGTGGAAATGACAAGGTGAAAGAGAGCGTTCATATTCAGACTTCTTTAATTTCTAAAAGTTAGTAAAATTAGATTTGTGATAGTAATTAAATTCTGATTTGCGAAGTGGAACATGTAATGACAATTTGAAAGTCCTCCTAAATATTTGAAATGATTTTGGAAGGTAACCAATTGCGGTGTTATGCTAGTAGCAAGGCTCAATAGAGCGACCACACCTATTATGAGTGTGATGTTTCACTTTATATTCACCCCGTAGGTCGGGCTGCCACTTTCCGTTTTCTCAAAAAGTCTACTTGCCGAATATTCATACATTCTTACTCTAAATAAAAAATATATCATTCAATATGTTAAGAGATACTCTTATGTTTGTTCCATAAATTTTCCCGTAATTTATGTGAATACTCAAAAGAGCAAAGTATTTTTATTTCAGGACCAATCTCACCAGTATTTGTTGGAGAATCAATCGCCGCGGACAGCTCAAGAACTGACATCGGCGCTCACAGCATTTTCCTGGGACAGGTTCGTAATGATGAGATTGACGGCAAAACAGTTACGGCAATCGAATACTCTGCATACATTGAAATGGCACAAGAAAAGTTTTACGAAATCAGGGAAGAAACATTTGAAAGATTTGCTTTGACATGCATGCATATTTATCATAGTTTGGGAAAAGTTAATGCTGGCGAAATAAGTTTGCTTGTCTTCACATCATCCAAACACCGTAAGGATGCAATGGAAGCCTGCACCTACACAGTCAATCGAATCAAGTCTGAATTACCCGTGTGGGGCAAAGAAATTTTTGAAGACAGCACTTACGGTTGGAAAAAAACACTTGAGCAATTGATGATGAATCCGAAAATCAAGTTGCAATGATCAACATAACGAACAAGATCAAAACACATCGCAGTGCAATTGCGCAAGCCATTGTGAAGGTCAGCAAAAAGGAGACAATTGATGCAATCTATAATAAGAAAGTCCCGAAGGGTGATGTGTTTGAAGTCAGCCGTGTTGCCGGGCTCTTTGCAGTAAAGAGAACAAGCGACATGATACCTGATTGTCATCCCCTGCCGATTGAGTATTGCTGTGTAAGACACGAGTTAAATGGACTTGAGATTTTGATACAAGTGGAAGTTCAGACTATTTACCGGACGGGTGTTGAAGTTGAAGCAATGCATGGAGCTTCAGTTGTTGCGCTCACTATTTATGATATGCTCAAGCCTATTGACAAAATCATCGAGATCACCGGAAACAAACTTCTGAATAAGAAGGGAGGCAGATCACAGTACACCGAAAAATTAGAACGCGTCATTCATGCCGGAGTAATTGTTTGTTCGGACAGTGTCTCAACCGGAAAGAAAGAAGACTTATCCGGCAAAGAGATCATGTCGAAATTATTAGCTATGGGCATAGAAGTGAATTCTTATTGCGTCATACCTGATGAGATCAAAGTCATACAGGAGAAAGTAAGATCTTTCTGCGAAACTGATTTGGATATTGTGATACTTACCGGGGGCACCGGTTTGTCATCACGTGATGTCACTCCTGAAGCAATCAGACCAATACTTGACAAGGAGATTCCCAGCATTGCAGAAGCAATAAGAAATTTCGGACATGAACGAATGCCTTACTCAATGCTTTCACGAAGTGTTGCCGGCTTGATCGGGAAGAAGCTGATACTCGCATTGCCAGGCTCGTTAAGAGGCGCGGAAGAAAGCATAGATGCATTGTTTCCGTATTTGCTCCATGCTTTCAAAATGCTGGAGGATTCATCGCACTGAAAATAATAATCGAAGTCCGACATACCATTTCATATTGCTGAATCAAAGAGTCAATTGTTACAGGATTTGACTTTGATTATGTGCCGGCAATTCACCACAGAAATTAAATCAAATTACATTGAAACATACTTACACTATCACAGGAATGAGTTGCGATGGATGCAGGTCCAAAGTTGAGAGAACTCTGAATGCGATCGAAGGAGTTCAGGCACAGGTTTCTTTGGATCCGCCTCTTGCAGACATAACAATGACGGAGCATATTCCAACCGAGCAACTTCAGAAGGCGTTATCTGCTGCCGGAAAGTACTCTATAGAAATGGGTAACCACCTTAAAACTCATAATGACAGCAAACACTCCGATACCAAGGCGGATTCAGAACACGATACAAACAAGTATGTTAAAATAGAGGGAATTATGGATGACGGTAAGGGAACATACTATTGTCCGATGCATTGCGAAGGAGATAAGACATACGACAAGCCCGGCGATTGTCCTGTGTGCGGAATGAGTCTTGAAAAGGAAATCTCCATGAATCAGAAACCGGCAAAGTACACATGCCCAATGCATCCGGAGATTGTCAGAGATGGTCCCGGTTCTTGCCCGATTTGCGGAATGGATCTTGTTCCTATGGAGCCAAGTGATTCTGAAGAAGACAAGGTCTATAAAGATCTCCTGCATAAAATGAAGGTTGCCGTTGCATGTACGTTGCCTGTTTTCTTGATTGCGATGATAGAGATGATGCATGACAGTCCGTTGTTGAAAATCATGAGTGTTGAAAAATGGAATTGGGTACAGTTGATCTTTACTTTGCCGGTAGTATTTTATGCCGGATGGATGTTTTTTGTTCGTGCATGGAAATCAATTGTGACATGGAACCTAAACATGTTCACACTCATCGGTATCGGCACCGGTGTTGCCTTTCTCTTTAGTATTGTTGGAATGTTCTTCCCCGATATTTTTCCGGATGAATTTAAAACAGAGCACGGGACAATTCATCTTTACTTTGAAGCGACAACGGTAATACTGACTTTGGTTTTGTTGGGTCAGCTTCTGGAAGCCCGTGCCCATAGTCAAACCAGCGGTGCAATAAAAGAACTGCTGAAACTCGCTCCTACAGAAGCAATACTGGTAGAGAATGGGAGTGACAAAGTCATCTCCATTCACAATATAAAAAAAGGAGATCTGCTGAGAGTAAAACCGGGAGATAAGATTCCGGTCGATGGAAAGATCACAGACGGCGAAAGCAGTATTGACGAATCAATGATCACCGGTGAGCCCATACCTGTTGACAAGAAGAAAGGTGACTCAGTAACCTCGGCAACAATTAACGGCAACAGGTCTTTTGTGATGATTGCAGAGAAAGTAGGTTCTGAAACTCTGCTGTCTCAGATCATTCAAATGGTAAATACCGCCAGCCGGTCTAGAGCGCCTATTCAGAAATTAGCTGATGTAATAGCAAAGTATTTTGTTCCTGCTGTCGTAATTGTTTCTGTAATTACTTTTTTCATCTGGGCAAATTTCGGACCCGAGCCTGCTTTGGTCTATGGTTTCATTAATGCCATTGCAGTCTTGATCATTGCTTGTCCGTGTGCATTGGGATTGGCAACACCAATGTCAGTAATGGTCGGCGTTGGCAAAGGCGCGCAGTCGGGAATATTGATCAAAGATGCAGAAGCGTTGGAGAACATGAACAAAGTGAATGTATTGATTACTGACAAGACGGGAACGATCACAGAAGGCAAGCCTTCAGTTGAAAATATTTACTCGTACAATGATGGTGATGAAGTTTTACTAAAGTATATAGCTTCATTGAATCAATACAGCGAACATCCTTTAGCTCAGGCGGTAGTGAATTATGCAAAATCAAAAAACATCTCTTTGGAAACAGCAAAGGATTTTGAAGCTCTTGCGGGAAAAGGTGTGGTTGGAACAGTTACCGATAAACAGATAGCGCTTGGAAACAGGAAGTTGATGGAGCAGGTCGGCGCAGTCATACCGGAAGACATTGAAAAGAAAATTATTGATGAACAGAATTTGGGGAAGACGGTTGCTTATATATCCGTCGATAAAAATGTTGAAGGATTTGTATCAATATCAGATGCCATAAAAGCAACGAGCGCATCTGCCATATCTGAGTTAATGAAACGGGGCATTGAAGTAATAATGCTGACCGGAGATAACGTAAATACTGCAAGAGCTGTAGCCCAACACTTGCATTTAAGTTCTTATAAAGCCGGATGTTTGCCTGAGGATAAATTGAATGAGATTAAGAGATTGCAATCTGAAGGAAAAATTGTTACAATGGCAGGTGACGGAATAAACGATGCACCGGCACTGGCGCAGTCAGACATTGGTATAGCAATGGGAACGGGAACGGATGTAGCCATCGAGAGTGCAAAGATCACTCTCTTAAAAGGAGATCTTCAGGGCATAGTGAAGGCTCACACATTGGGCCATTCAGTAATGGGAAACATAAAGCAGAATTTGTTCTTTGCTTTCTTCTATAATGTATTGGGTGTTCCGATCGCGGCAGGCATTCTGTATCCGTTCTTTGGAATACTGCTCTCTCCAATGATAGCCGCTTTGGCAATGAGCTTTAGTTCTGTTTCCGTGATTGTGAATGCGTTGAGGTTGAGAAACCTTAAGCTTTAGTTGAAGAAGTTTAGATGGAGTTCATGAAATCATTTTTTAAGTTAAAAAAACTTTCTGAAGTGCAATTGAAGAAATAGAAGTTTTCCGGTTGTCAGATAAAATTAGCAATGTACTTAGCACATATTATCTTTTGGACTTACCTCCATTCCATTCTTAGTTAACTGTTTGCACTCATTTACGTCACTGTCATTTTTTGTGTTATCTCAAAAGATTATTTTTGTTTAAAATTTGTCATACATGAAGAAGATCTTAGTCCCGGTTGATTTATCGGGAAATGCCGAATCAGCAGTATTGTATTCAGCTGATCTTGCAAAGACAATGCCGGCCAAAGTTTATCTCTTTCATTCAATTATCCTTCCGGAGTTTTATGTAACAGAGCTTAACGATTATGCTTTGTATCAAAAAGAGTTGAACAGCAAGGTTGACAAGATATATGATCAATCAATATCTCTTTTGCATGGAATGCGGAAGGAATACTTTGCCGATACATTAAGAGTAAATTGCAAGGTGCTCCCGGCAAAGAACATTTATAATGGAATTTTAGATTATGCTGACGAACTGAATCCGGATTTGATTTTATTGGGGGAAGGAGAGAAGCTGGATAAGATTAGAATTGGTGCCAATGCCGAAAGAGTGCTCCGCTTAACGGACTTGCCTGTCCTTGTTGTGAAAAGAAACTCTAAAATTTCGAAAAGAAAAAAAAGTAATTTTCGCTTCAGATTTTTTGGATGATTCGGTAAAAGTCTTTTCGCAGGTGAATGAATTTCTTAAAGATTCAAACTCTTCGATTCGCCTTTTGTATATAAATACCAAATCCAAATTTGAGGAATATGAGGTCATAAAATCAAGAATAGAAAAGTTCAAAAAAAATTTCTCAGCCGACTTCAGTGTAGTCATCAGGGCAGGTAAGAGTATAGAAGAATCAATTGTCAGATATGCCAATAGTATTGATGCTGACTTGATCTCTATAGGAATAAAAAGAAAGAAAAGTTGTCACTATATTTTACGGACAGAGTTACGGAATCGGTTATCAGTTTATCGGATATACCTGTACTTGCCGTCAATAATCCCGGGTAATTCACTCAATTCAGAAGTGTCCGGTTCGAATACTAATAACGGTGTTTATAAATTGTTACTACTTTTGCTTTTCATTAGTTTTGCATTGTAATCGTTCTTTAACAATTTAAAAGGAGGTACTTATGCCCACCTGGGATACCGGTAATACCGGTTTCATGCTATTGGCCACGAGTCTTGTAATGTTAATGACTCCCGGTCTGGCATTTTTCTACGGCGGTCTCGTCGGTAGAAAAAACGTCCTCACCATTATGATGCAGAGTTTTGTATCAATGGGTTGGACAAGTGTAATTTGGTATTTATTCGGTTTTTCAATGTGCTTCAGTGGTAATTGTGTTGACGGTACTGATTTACTTGGTGGTATCGTTGGCAATTTTAATTGGGCTTTCATGAGTGGTATTGACCTTAACACAAGTTCAGCCGTTTCAACGGCTGCAGGCAATATCGCCATATTCGGTAATGCAGGAATTCCTATGATTGTTTTTGCTGCTTACCAGATGATGTTCGCTATCATCACACCTGCTCTTATCACTGGTGCTTTTGCAAACCGCGTAAAATTTGGTGCTTATTTAATCTTCCTGACTTTTTGGCTTATACTGGTTTATTTCCCGTTCGTACACATGATGTGGGGCGGTGGAATTCTCTGGGAATGGGGAGTCAAGGACTTTGCCGGAGGTATAGTGGTTCATAACATTGCAGGAATGGCTGCTCTTGCATCGGTAATGTATGTAGGCAAAAGAAAAGTAATTGATCAGGGTATGCACAGCATTCCGCTTATTGCGCTCGGAACCGGTTTGCTTTGGTTCGGATGGTACGGCTTTAATGCGGGAAGTGAGTTTGCTGTGGACAGTGTTACAGCAAATGCTTTTTTGAATACCGACTTAGCAGCATCTTTCGCCGGCATAACGTGGCTGTTACTCGCCTGGCGGATAGAAAAGAAACCGAAGTTTGTCGGACTTCTGACCGGGGCGGTTGCGGGACTTGCAACTATTACTCCGGCCGCAGGTTACGTCACAACTTCTTCAGCAGTACTTATCGGAATAGTTGCCGGTGCAGTTTGTTATTTTGCAGTAGCCCTCAAGAATAAACTCGGATGGGATGATGCTCTCGACGTTTGGGGTGTTCACGGCGTCGGTGGCATGATAGGAATTATTCTTCTTGGTATATTTGGTACTGTTGCAGTAAACGCGAACGGTGCGAATGGATTACTTTACGGAGATTCAAGCTTCTTTATCAAACAACTCCTGACAGTAATCATCAGTTCGATCTATGCTTTTGCGTTTACTTGGATCATGCTTTTTGTAATTGACAAGATAACACCCGTTAAGCTTACGAAGAAAGAAGAAGAAATTGGACTCGATGAAATTCTTCATGGTGAAACAGCTTATACTGATGCCATCTAAGATCACTACACATTCACTAAGTTACTTATGCATGCCTCTTAAAACGAGGCATGCATTTTTTTTGAATCTCATTTAACTTCTCAATAAATAAATGAAAACAACTAAACTTTTTTTGATAGTCCTGTCATTGATTTTTTTCTCTCACGGAAAGAGCATATCTCAGGACAAAGATCTGAATTCTTACTTCAAAAATTTCAGTATCAGCGCTTATGTAGATACTTACTTTTCTTATGACACAGACAAGAACATATTCAATACACCGAGGATCTTCTGTTCAATCTCGCCTTACCGCGATATGTTCGGATTAAACGTTGCACAGGCATCACTGAAATATAATTCCGAAATCATTCGCGGAATTTTTACGATGCAATACGGTGATATTCCGGAAGTAAACTATGGACCGGTTACAAGAAGCAAGTATGTACAGGAGGCAAATATAGGATTTTCTCCAGCCAGTAAACTGTGGATTGAAGGAGGATATTTCCTGACACATATCGGAGCGGAAAGTTTTCCGAAGAACAATATTCTAAGTTCGTTTTCACTTCAAACAAATTATGAACCTCTCTTTCAAAGCGGCATAAAGATGAGTTATGACTTTTCAGATCAATTTGCCGCAAGTCTTTTTATTCTGAACGGTTTTAATATGTTTGAGGACAATAACAAGAATAAATCGGCCGGAGTGCAATTAGCTTTTTCACCGAATGCTAAACTCAAATTTGTTTACAACAACATCTTAGGAAACGAACAACCTGATGGCGCAAGAGGAAAGACGAGATTCCTCAATAACTTCATTGTGTACTATTATCCGACTAATGAGATAGATGTAATAGCTTCGGGTGACTATGGTACGCAACAGCATTCAAAGATTTTGGATACTGCAAATTCAGCAAATTATTATGGTGCAACTCTGACCGGCAGATACAAGTTTTCTCCCAAATTTAGTGCAGCTCTTAGAGGTGAATTCTTTCAGGATCTCGATGCTGTTGTATCTCCGGTTCTTATTAACGGAACCGGTGTAAAGGCAAATGCTCTTGCGTTCGGGTTGGAATATAAGCCGGTTGAGAAAGCATATGTAAGACTGGAATACAGATATGTTCAAATGGATGCGGCGCAGAAAATCTTTTATGATGATTCAAACAATAGAAGTGAAGCAACTATGACGTTTGGATTTGAATACTAGTATTCATCTGACTGAGCAAAGTATAAGATGAAAGTTTAGCCCTTTCTGAATCTCAGCTCCTTCGTTTTTACATGCGATGTGAGCTGAGTCTTTTTTTTGAAGAATTGAATTTCTCCCATCGTATGTTTAGTTTGCATTTTCTTTTTCACGATATTGATTCTGCATGCAAGATCAACTTAATGCAATCAATGATCTTCTGCACTATTCAAACGAGAAACTCTCGGGATTAAGTTATATTCACCAATTGAACCAATAAGTATCAAATTTTAAAAACCGTAAATTGCATAAACTTGCTCAGCGGAACAAACACTATTGCAAAGTTACGAAAGCTATGGTTCACACTATTTCACAGAACCCTCACTTGAGGACTACATAAGTTAATCTCACAAACTGAATGTCAGAAAATGTAAAGAGGAAGAAGCAGGCAAGGCTCTTACGGATACTTCGAAAAATTCACAGATCAACCGGAGCAATGTTATTTGTCTTTTTCCTTTTTGTTTCGATAACAGGATTAATGTTGGGCTGGAAAAAGCACAGTAACGGATACATTCTCCCAAAATCTTATCAGGGCACATCAACTGAATTGGGCGAATGGCTTCCTTTGGACAGCCTTCACAAGAATGCCTGCAGGATACTTCACGATTCTGTTTCCAAAGACTTGTCGACGAAGCTTGAGCGAATAGACATTCGCAAAGACATTGGCATGCTTAAGTTTGTTTTCGCTGACGAATACTGGGGCATTCAGCTTGACGGTAAAACCGGTCAACTCTTGCATATTGAAAGAAGACGGTCTGATTTTATTGAGAACATTCACGATGGCTCAATACTTGATCACTTTTTCGGAACAAGCAAAGAACAAATCAAACTTGTCTATACTTCCATTATGGGTTTGGCGCTATTAACATTTACGGCCACAGGTTTCTGGCTTTGGTTTGGTCCAAAGAGAATGAGGAGAAAGAAAACAGAGCAATGAACTGACAGATATGTTGCTCTCAACCTATTTATCACTTTTGTTTTCGTAATTCCGGAAGCAATCATGACCGGAAATCTACTTGCGCAAAATCCTTCTAAAATATCTTTCTAAAACTTTAAAAATGTTTGAACATGTTAAACTCAATCATTGAAAAAGAAAAACTACTTCTGGTAACAGATGTTCCGGGTTATTCACCCAATATTAGCCGGCTGATTTGCATGATGAATTATTCACGATTTGCAACATTGCATTCGGTAAGCGGTTTGTCTGTCCTTGAATTGGATCATAGGTTTGATGATGAAAGCAATTCTATAGGAGCATTATTGCTTCACATGGCAGCAGTGGATTTTTATTATCAGAAGTTTTCTTTTGATGAAAGAGAACTTTCCCTGGAAGAAAGAGCGAAGTGGGATTCAGCCTTGGATCTAGGTGAATCAGCAAGAAGAGAAATCAAAGGTAACAATCTGAACTATTACATTAATACTTTGAATGAAATCAGAAGTCGCACGTATGAACTTATGAAAGAGAAGGATGATGAATGGCTTGAGAAGAAAAGTAAATTTGGAAATGCAGATGCAAACAATTACTGGATGTGGTTTCACGTTTTTGAAGATGAGATCAACCACAGAGGACAGATAAGCTGGCTGAGGAAGCGACTACCGCCGGGTCTTCAGTAGAGTGAATACAGATTAAGTGAACTCCCGATTTGTGAAAACATCATCTCACGGAAACATATCCTCCCGGTACACCCCTCTTCGAAAGTACGATCTGCCACAATTGATTTTTTCGTGCGCGGAAAGAACCGGCGCAAGACAACAGATAATATTTCCACATGCGAAAGAATGTTTCGTCATATTGATCCTTTATTGCATTCCAGTTATATACAAAGTTGCTGTGCCAGGCCATTAATGTCTTGTCATAATCCGCACTGAAGTTGTGCAGATCCTCAACTACAAACAACCCTTCTATCGCGGTTCCGATCTGCGCAATTGAGGGAAGCATTGAACCGGGAAATATATACTTTGTAAACCACGGATCATTAAACTTACTTGAATCATTGCTTCCTATAGTATGAAGCAGAAATAATCCGTCGTCTTTCAGACAGTTGTTTACAACTTCCATATATGTCCTGTAATTTTTATATCCCACATGCTCAAACATTCCTATCGAAACTATCCGGTCATATTTTTCCCTGAGATCACGATAATCCATCAGCCATATATCAACAGGCAAACCCGAGCAGATCTTACTTCCAAGTTCTGCCTGTTCCTCTGAAACAGTTATACCGGTTACGCTTACGGAATATTTCTCCGCCGCAAACTTTGCGAAGCTTCCCCAACCACAACCTATGTCAAGAACTTTCATGCCGGGTCCAAGTTTCAGCTTTCTGCATGAAAGATCCAGCTTGTTCTCCTGAGCTTCATCAAGCGAGTTTGCATTGTTCCAATATCCGCAACTATACACCAATCTCTTGTCAAGCATATTTGTGAAAAGATCATTGCCAATGTCATAGTGCTTTTGCCCGTTGATGAATGCTTCTGACTGTGACTGCTTGTTGAACATCTTAATGAGCAGAACCGATGAAATGAGCTTTAGATTAGAGCGGATCTTTTCCTGAAGATTTGCCTTTAATACCCGTGAGCAAAACTCATCAAGCCGGTCGCAGTCCCACCATTTTTCCATATAAGATTCACCCGCCCCAAGCGCACCGTCTGCCAATACTCTCTCATAGAATCTTTCATCATTTACCTTTATGTCCCACGGGCTACTTCCGTTAATCTTAATTTCAGCAAATGTCAAAATCTCGCTGATCCTGGTTTTTGATTTATTGCTATCCATGATTACATTTATAAAGTGAGCACAATGAATAACTGGAAGTTACAAAGTTTCATGACAGTAGACCTTTCTGAAACAAAGTAATAAATTCTGTCATATACTATAATCACTAAATTCATTTTGCCGCTGTCAATTCTCACTTCAATTGGCGTTCCATGAAATCCTATACAGTTTGGTGTAAAGGAGTCTGCAGATTCTCCTTTCACATTAAAGTACAACGATACCTCCTTAGAATAATGAATTCTTTCTGAAGACTCCATTGAACATTAATACCTGAATTGAAGTAAGCATTTTCTATGTATACATTTGTTTCACAAGTCAACATTGCGACAACATAGTTCTAAGTAACCGGAATCATTAAAGACAAAATATACCATGAATAGAATCAACGCTACAATCGGATCACTGCTGATACTTTTAATAACTTTGATTGCCGGCAGATCCTTTGCACAATATGATACAATCGCGGTTGCAATACTTGATAGTATGAGTTACAATATCGGAAATCTTGAGTCATGCAGTTTCAGATTTGATTCAGATTTTGATATTCCAAGCGAAGAGTATGGACTTATAACTCACAGCGAATCAGGAATTATATTGCTAAAAGCCCCGAACAAAATGTATGTAGAGAAGAAAGGCGACAAAGGCCATAAAGAGTTTTTTAGCGACGGCAAATCATTTTCACTTTATTCCCATGATAAGAATCAGTACGCAACAATGCCGTCAACTATGAATCTGATTGACTTCATTGATTCTGTCAGCGGTTATTACGGTATTGAATTTCCCGGCGCAGATGTTTTCTATCCTGATTTCGTAAACAACATTCTTGAGACATCCGACAATTTGATTTTTCTCGGACTGGGAATGATTGGAAATACTGAATGCTATCATATTGCTGGGGTGAGAGACGACATGACATTCCAGATATGGATTTCATCAGATGACAAGTATCTTCCAATGAAATTGTCGATTGTATATACTACCCGTTCGGGAAATCCGCAGTACCGGTTAGTTTACTCTGATTGGAAATTGAATGAGTACATTGATGATTCCAGATTCACATTCATCGTTCCTGATGGTGCGAAATTAACAAAGATTACTAAAGGAAGTAATTAAACCAATAAATCATGTCAATAAAAATTATTTTGTCGATCTTTGTCTTCTCAATCTTTGCGGTTGCGTTTACACCTGATGACAGCAGCGCTCAGAGAATGAGAGGATCAAGAGGCAGCTCAAACAGGTCGGGAATGTCAGGAAGAAACATGGGCAGCAACAAGTTCAATGGCAGCAACAGGTCAACTAGGCCAAATACCGACAGGACTTACAAGAACCAGGGCACAAATCGCAACAAAGTCAACACAGGTGATGTCAACCGGAACAAAGATCTTGGCAACAAAAACAAAGATCTTGGCAACAGAAATGAAGGCAGCAAAGGTGACAGAAACGATAACCGCGGTGACAGACAAGATGACCGCGGCGACAGACAGGACAACCGCGGTGACAGAAATAACTACTATGACAACAACATCAATGTTTATCACGGATATAACTACAGCGGATACAGGCCATATTACTATCATCCGTATTCTCCCTACGGTTGGGGTGCATACTGGTATCCGGTCGGCGCTTTTGTGACAATTCTTACAGCTTCTGCCATTTCAATGTCAGCTTCTGATAATTACTACTACTATGATCAGGGAGTTTATTATGAGCAGGTTGATGACGGTTACAAAGTTGTCGATGCTCCCTCAGGCTCAGAGATTTCCAGTTTGCCTACAGGCTATACAACTTCGGATGTTAACGGAAAGACATATTACTATTACGGCGGAGTCTTTTACGAGAGCAATAACGGAAAATACAAAGTCGTTTCCGCTCCGGTGGGAGCCATTGTTTACAATCTTCCCGAGGGAGGCAAAGAAGTTGATCTTCAGGGAAACAAGCTGATACAGTATGGCGGCGCATACTTTCAGCCGGTTCTTCACGACGGGCAGGATGCTTATGAAGTTGTAAAGTATGAAGGTTGATGCCGATAAAAGTTCTTAAATATCAACTAAGGAATTAATAGTTAAGAATCTAAGAATCTCTTTCTTGCGTTCAGATCATGAGATCATTTTTTTATCTCAATGCTAATGACACGCAGATCTTGTGCTCCAATATTTTCGAGTGAATGAGGAACAAGCGGCTCTGACCACATCGCTGTTCCTACCGACGGCAGCTGTGCAAGAGTTCGCGAATCAAGCACGACATTATCTTTGTCATCATACCTGATGAAATCTGAAAAGCTCATTACATAGTAAGTTGCGGGCCATTTGTGCGTGTGAACTGCTGTTCTCTCACCTGCAGGAATGCAAGTATCGAGTACACGAACTTTCTCGTTCTCCAGCAAAAGCTTATGATGCTTCGCCGCCGCAATCATTGCATCAAGCTCATCCGGCCAAGGCCAATTCTGTTCTGTCATATTTATTTGTATTCTTTACTTTTGGCAAGCTTCACTTTCCACTTTCCACTTTCCATTTTCCACTTTCCATTTTCCATTTTCCACTTTCCATTTTCAATTTTCCACTTTCCACTTTCAATTTTCAATTTTCCATTTTCAATTTTCCATTTTCCATTTTCAATTTTCAATTTTCAATTTTCAATTTTCAATTTTCAATTTTCAATTTTCTCTCCTCCGAAGTACGTCGCATACACATTCGCATTTCTAATTTCATCAGGATTCATCTCAAAAAGATCTCCATCGATCACCGCGACATCAGCAAGCATTCCCGGCTCGAGTGTTCCTCTTGTATTCTCTTCATAGGTTGCAAAGGCGTTTGCAAATGTGTATGCATTGAGACATTCGTCAAGTGTCATGTTATACTCCGGATGAAATCCGCGGTCGAATCCTTTTGCTTTTCTTGTCATAGCAAAATAGATCGTCTCAAACGGGTTCTCGCCTACGACAGGAAAATCCGTTCCCAGACAAAGCTTTGCACCATGATTCAGTAATTCGGGATAATTGTGTTCCAGCGAATCATCAGTGAGCAGTTCTGTTGCAGTCTTAGCATCGCTGTAAAGATGTGTCGGCTGAACAGAAGCGATAACGTCCAGCTCGGCGAATCTTCGGAAGTCGCGGGGTTGAATATGCTGTGCGTGCTCGATGCGGAACCTGCGGTCGCATTTCCCATTGCGTTTGTTCAATTCCTCCGCAAGATCAAGTAGATCTGTAACTGCCTTGTCTCCGATAGCATGTATTGACATTTGCACACCCGCTTTGTCAATTTCAAATGCGTACTTTTCAAAATCTCCGCAATTAACAAACTCTGTTCTTATGCCGTTGTGATTTTCGTGTTTAAATTTATCGTGCATATATGAAGTCCGGCTTGACAGAGAACCATCATAAAATGCCTTAAGTGAATCAAACTTAATCTGCGGGTGATACTGTGCAAAATCTTCTCTAATGCTCTCAAGATTTTTAAGTTCTTCAAAACGCAGCCGGGCATCTACACGCAGCTTGAACATCCCCGACTCAAGCAATGCTTTGTAAATCTCAAGATCGGGAATCAGAGTTATATCGGAGATCGATGTAATGCCAAGTGAATGAAGTTTATTCATTTGATTAAAGACAACATCAAGTCTTTCTGCAAATGGCGCCGGAGGAATCTTTTCCATTACAAAGTTATGCGCTCTTTCTTTCAGCTCACCGGTAAGTTTTCCGCTTTGAACTATGACCTCGTCGGCCGTAAAATTGCTTTGATTATCTAACAGGCCGCTGAGCTTCATTGCAAGAGTATTTGCAAACGCGGAGTGAATATCAAAGCGAGATATAACAACAGCAACATCGGGACAAATCTCATCAAGGAATTCAACTGTGGGTCTGAAGCCGTCAGTAATATTTGCATCTGTAAAGTATCCTCCAAAGATCCATTCTCTGCCCAGTGTTTTATAGTTTGCAATTGCATCAACAAAGTCTTTCCTGCACGAGGCATCCCTGAGATCGAGCTGTGAATTTACGAAAGAGCCTTCGATGAAATGGCAATGACCTTCGGTGAACGCGGGAATGACAAGCCTTCCGGCAAGATCAACAACTTCGTCATATTCTTTGGCAATTGTTTTTGCCTGCTCGTTTGATCCGGCAAATTTTATCACACCGGTTGACGAATCAAAGCCGACTGCATCTGCAAACGTCTTGCTCTTAACAAATACTTTGGAGTTGGTAAGAAGTGTTTTCATTGTGCTGCAAAAATACCTAAATTATTCTCTGTGGGAAGTGAAAATTTTTGTAAAAAGTTCACAGCATTCACAGCAGTTGTTTCATTGAGTATGACTGACGTACACTCTAAATCGATACTGAACTTTTTCAACTTTGTCAGAGGAATTTCATTAGACCATCACGGCCTGATCATCTGCACAAAATTAAAAGCGTTATTGTCTGCTATTGCCAAATCACCGGCATCAACAATTCCATCACCTGTAAGATCGCTTGCGACATATCCACCGGCAAAATTGTACGCGTCATTTTCAATGATGCTGAGGTCATCCGAATCTATTACTCCATCGCCGTCAACATCACCCGAGTACAAGCAGAACTTTGTTCCGGTTTGTGTGAGATTGTTTCCGTAAGCCTGAGAAGCTGAAACAGTAAAATCGTAGTTCATCACACCACCTCTTGTGAGAGTAAATCCGTTTGTTTTGCTCCAGGTCTCGAGACCGTTCCTGTGCTTAATTACAATGTAATAGCTCCCGGTCGGAGCATTGAGCATTACGAAACTTCCTTTTAATGAAACACTGTCAATAAGCGCTTTAGATGAATCAACAACTGC
This sequence comes from Ignavibacteria bacterium, assembly GCA_016704345.1. Lineage (GTDB taxonomy): Bacteria > Bacteroidota > Ignavibacteria > Tepidaquicellales > Tepidaquicellaceae > JADJAH01. The sequence continues at coordinate 21,573 of JADJAH010000031.1, forward strand.
GTAAGGAGAATTTGAATTTCTAAGATAAACTCTGAATGTATCACGCATTGAAGAATTGCCTGTTTGTGTATTGTAAAATCCTTGCGGCACTGCGGTAACATTCACAACACTATAGACGGTCGGCAACTCAGCGCACTGAAGCCAGAACGGTTTCTTATCGTAATCATTTTTCCATGTGTCGTGTATTTCCTTAACGCTCTTCCATTGGATCTTTCCTTGTGATGCATAAATGTTGATAGTGTCTATAAACTGCTTCATCTTATTTAGCTGTGATGTGTTTAACTGTCCAATTGACATAAAGATATTCGATGTATAGAAACCCGTATCAGGTATCAACCCGTATTCATAAGCATTCAAAAGATTTCTTACTTTGTTTAAGGCGGTGTAAACGGCAGTTGTATCATAGATCTTGTTCGAACAGCCGTTACCAACAAGCGTAAGATTCTTCGTGGAATCATGCGCGTAATAGTTTGCCATACTCTGCGGCTTCCATGCTCCGTAGTTCTGAGGATCACTAACGTGATTAGGAGTTCCGCCTCCCCAGAGAATATCGGGCTTCCAGAAGTATGATGTGTAGATCCTTCCGTAAATTCCCTGCTCAAGATTCTCCCAATTGTTTCCGTTGATTATCTGATTATAGAGAAATCCTCCGACTACTTTTGTCGGCGTAATTCCAAGTTGTGAATGAAGATATGCCACATCAGCATAATTATATTGCGTCTCATGTGCATGAGGATCGCACTCGATTCCCATGTCTTCGGTAAGCCACTTAATGAGATTTTTTCCGTTTGTGTTTGAGACTACATTACCGGTATCAAAGTTGATCACTGCCTGAAGAAACTTCCAGTCTGACTGAAAATTCCACCGCGCATTATTCTGCACAACATAATTGGCAAGCTGAACTATAATCCCGCGACGGAGAATGTAATAGCTGTAATTATTGTACGGCTCATTCTCTTCGTTGTGTGTAACGAATGACTGATATACATGTCCCGCATTTGAAAAACTATTGAAACTCATTACGAGCATGAATGCAAAGACAATAACTTTGGCAATGAGATGTTTCATATTTGTTCCGAAAAAATGATTAAGAAATATCCCGGGCGGGATGACTTTTGCAAGGAGTTTGACAAAGGAAATTGAAACAAGTTTAACTTAGATAGTATTAGTCAACTACTTTGGAAGAAGATTCCTTTCTTCGCAGAATAATTTTACGGCTCTTGCAATGTCGGATTCATTTGTCATCATAAGCAATCTGTCGGCAAGTTCAACTGTCTCACTGAATTTCAATTTTCGGATGATCTGTTTGATCTCTGTGTAAACTGAAGGCACAACGCTTAACTCATGCAGTCCAAGTCCCAGCAAAACAGCAGTAGCTAAAGGTTTGGAAGCCATCTCTCCGCAAATGCTGACGGGTATTCCGTTTCTGTTTCCGGCATCGACAATTACCTTTATTGCGCGAAGCACCGCGGGATGAAACTGCTGAAACAGGCCTGAGATAAATTGATTGCCGCGATCAACGGCGAGTAGATACTGGATCAGATCGTTAGTACCTATGCTGAAGAAGTCAACTTCCTTTGCCAGCTCGTCTGCAAGAAAATATGCCGAAGGTACCTCGATCATAATTCCTACCTTCACGTCCTTGTCATAAAACAATCCTCTGGAATCAAGATCCGATTTCACTTCGCTTAGAATTTCTTTCGCTCTGATCACTTCTGTGAGTGATGAGATCATCGGAAACATTATTTTCAGATTTCCTTTTTCAGAAGAGCGTAGCAGAGCACTGAGTTGTTCTTTGAAGATCTCTACACGGTCGAGGCAGATTCTTATTCCCCGCCAACCGAGGAAGGGATTGTCTTCTTTTTCCGACCGGGGCAAAAGCTTGTCACCGCCGATATCGTAAGTCCTGATTGTTACCGGATTGGGAAATGTCATGTTGGCTATGTGAGCATACTCTTCGATCTGTCTATCTTCCGATGGAAAATCTCCGGCCTCAAGAAAAAGATGTTCAGTCCTGTACAAACCTACTCCGCAACGCGCGGCGTTAACAACAAAATTAATTTCTTCATCAAATTCTATGTTAGCAGACAGCTCTACTTCTCTTCCGTCTGCAGTTCGGCTTGGAAGTCCAAATTGCTCTTTGAGTTCGGTTTCATGGAGTTTGAGATCGGAGAGTCTTTGCTTGTATTCATCGATCATATCCGCAGTCGGATTCTTGATCACCAGTCCGTTAATACCGTCGATGATTATGAAATCACCTGTTTTTAAAGAAACAGAAATATCCTTCATCCCAACAACCGAGGGAATATTCAAAGCCCTTGAAATGATCGCAGCATGAGATGTCATGCCGCCTTTATCTGTTGCATATCCCTGAATCTCTCTTTTGCTGAAAAGAATTGTATCGGCCGGTGTAAGTTCGTGTGAAATGATGATCGAGTATTCCGGAACTTTCGAAACAAGTTTCTCCTTGCGCATATTTCTTATCACGCGATTCCTGATGTCCTTAATGTCTTCCGAGCGTTCTTTAAGATACTCATTATTAGCGGCTACCAATGCTTTGCTGAGCTTCATCATCTCTTCATCAAAGATGAAACTCGCGGTTCTTTTCTCATCGGTGATTCGCTTCTCTATATTGTTAATGAAATATTTATCGTTAAGTATATCGATCTGCGCATCAAATATTTTTGCATTCTTCTCACCTATTTTTTCTTCGGAAAGTTTTCTTATCTTCGTGAGTTCTTTTTTTGAAAGTTCAAGAGATAGGTGGAACTCGCTGATTTCCTTTGCCAGATCCCCTTCGCCGACAGGTTGCGCATCTATTTCGAAATTACTTCTGGAATAGACAAAGGCTTTCCCGATTGAGATTCCCGGTGATGCGGCAAGTCCTTTGAATTCCTTTTGTTTGTTCAATTGATATTAAAATGAAGTGGTGTAAAGATAATTGTTTGAGCAGTTAAATGTAAGATTGATAATGAGTGAAATAATATGATACTCAATCTTCATAACTAGCTAAAAACTTATAACTGATTATTAATATTTAAAAGAATGCAATTCTGATCACGCTCAACACTGCGTATTGATCTTCCTCTAACAATTCATGTCATGATAAATCAAATAAATATTAAAATTGCAATTGTTATTGGCATTTCTTCTGCATACATTGCAAACGTTAAAAGTAACAGTACAGCGTTTTTTGGTTCCGTTAAATCGGAATTGTTCTACCCACGTAAGTAGCAACAAGCTTCTCGGGATTTGCTGGTAATACCTTCCTTGAAAAAGGTTAATATCTCAGCAGGTGGCCTCTTCAAAAGAGATGCCAAAAGATCCAAGGACCAAAAAATTTGCCTGAGTACTCATTATTAACCTTTAAAAACAAAAAGTTGTACATGGAAAAAGGTACAGTTAAGTGGTTCAACGCAACCAAAGGCTATGGCTTCATCACAAGAGAAGGCGGTAGCGACGTTTTCGTTCATTTCAAAGCAATCATCCAAGACGGCTATAAAAAGCTGGACGAAGGTGACGAAGTTGAATTTGAAGTAGAAGAAGGAGCAAAAGGACCGCAAGCTGCCAATGTAACAAAGGTTGGGTAAACAGCAAAACCAGTTCTAAGTCACTAAAGAGAAGCCCGCTACGCGGGCTTTTTTTATGGGCAAAAAACAATTGTCATACACTGGATGAGTCAACTCCGCTTCATACAAGTTTCAAAGTCCAGTAACCTACATCAATCCAATTACCAAACTTTTTCCCCACTTCCGGGAATTTACCAACATAAGCAAACCCAAGTTTCTCATGCAGGATTAGGCTTGCCTCGTTTGGCAATGCAATCCCTGCTATGAGCAGATGAAGTCCCGCGTTTTTGCATTCTGTTATCAATTCAGAATACAGCCCGTTTCCAATTCCCTTTGCATGATTACATTTGTCAACATAAACGGCGCACTCTGCCGTGAAATTGTATGCCTGTCTTTCCTTCCATCTCGTTGCATATGCATAGCCAAGAATTTCTCCATCCTCTTCAATAACTAACCAGGGATAATTTGCAGAAACTCTTTCGATGCGGTCTTTCATAAGCTCATCGCTTACAACTTCTGTTTCAAAAGTGACAGTAGAATTCTCCACATAATGGTTGTAGATCCTGCAAATGCCTTGTGCATCAGAGACCAGAGCTTTTCTGATCATGAAAAATTTTTTACTCTTAGAAAATAATTAGTCAAGCATAAGTGACTTCAGCATAGCGGAAAGTTCAGTGCCGAGTGTTTTACCCTTATCCTGCGCATACCAGAGCTGAATTTTTTTTCCTGTTTCATCGTAGCTATCAACCGGATTATTCTTGTGTTCTCTCATAATTGTCTGTGGTGGAACCGGTCGCGGACCCCACTTGGCTACAACGGACAGATCATTCTTGTTAATTATGAGACACACGGGAATTGCCTTTCCGCCGTTCGTAAGAAAGTGTTTCATCACTTCATCATTTTCATCACGAAGAATAATTCGGAGGTCAATTTTCGGATTCAGTCTTGTAAGCAGATCGATCACCGGAAGATTCTGTGCAACATCACCGCACCATGCTTCTGCGATCACAAGAAAGATCAGCTCTTTCTCTACTCTCTCAAAAATATTTCTTACATCATCTTCTATTATAGTAGTCTTTTCAATTCTTTTCACTCTTTCTGAATTGAGCTTTGTGAAGGCAATGTATTTCTCTGATTGTATGTTGCCTGTGGTTTTCTTTTGCTCGATGAGTCCGGCAACTAATTCTTTGTATTGGGGATAGGTATAGGCCTTTTCAATAAGGTCATTGGTTATCACACTTTTCATGTCTGTAATTAAATATTGTCAAGTTAGTAAAATCAATTGCGTACAAAAATGCAAAATGTAAGAGGAAATGCTTCTCACTAACTTGATAATCTATTCATCTAATTAAACGATTTGCACATGCGAATGTCTGATTGGTGCACATCAAAATCTATCGACTTGGTTGCTGCCGACAAGGGCTATATTAATATGAGTAACCTGGAAGTTCATTGTTTATATTGCGACATCTGATCAAGCCGGAATGCACATAAGTGAATCATAAATTTACATTGAAAATTACTTTGTGTATAAATACGTTGCTTCTCAATTTTGTGCATGTATCAAGCCAGCACATTCGGGGCGCATTTCCATTCTGCCAATTACAAACTGTACATTTTGCAAAAACATGAATTTGTTTGGATAAGCAAAGACCATTAATAAGAACTCCGGATCAGAGGCTCAGAGTATTCATCAGTTCAACTCTCAAAGAGCTTGCCGACGAACGCGTTGCTGCAAGAGCTTCAGTTGAAGGATTGCAGATGATTCCTGTAATGTTCGAACTCGGCGCAAGGCCTCATCCTCCGAAAGATCTCTATCAGGCATATTTGAAGCAAAGCGATATCTTCGTCGGGATCTACTGGCAAAGCTACGGATGGATTGCCGAAGGAGAAACTATTTCCGGAATTGAAGACGAGTACCGGCTTTCTGATTCTCATCCGCGCCTAATCTATGTAAAAGAGCCTGCTCCTGACAGAGAGAAGAAGCTGAATGAAATGTTCGATGATATTCGTTCAAGAGCGGGAGTATCTTACAAATCTTTTTCAACTGCAGAAGAACTTGGAAAACTGCTGACGAATGACTTAGCCATTTTGCTGAGTGAAAGATTTTATTCTGCCGAATTACCAGAAATTGAAGAGCAGAAGCCTGAACGGGTTCATACCAATCTTTCTGCACACGCGCCTATTATGATCGGAAGAGATAAAGATCTTGAGAGTATCAAGAAAATGATTTTAGCAGACAATAAGCATCTGATAACCATTACGGGCCCCGGAGGAATCGGAAAGACACGGCTTGCAACGGTGGTTTCAAAGTCACTAACGGACAGCTTTGAAGACGGAGTATTTTTCATAGACCTTTCGGATATAAGTGAGGAGAGACATATATTTGGCAGTATAGCCTCTGAGTTAGGATTACACTTGTCTAAAGCAGAAGACCCGGTTAGTCAGATCAATGGATTCTTAGGCAAGCAAAAGATTCTGCTAGTCTTAGACAATTTCGAGCATCTTACCTACTCATCAGCAAAGATCTCATCATTGTTCAACATGAGTCCCAACCTTACTGTCATAGTCACCAGCAGAAGCGCGCTTAACCTATCTATTGAGACTGAGTATCGACTGCAGGCTCTTGCAATTCCGACTGAGAAAGATGAATACGAAGACATCCTGAATTCGCCGTCTGTAGAGCTTTTCATAACAAAAGCAAAGACAGCGGATCCGGCCTTTGCACTCACCGAAGAAAATAGCAGAGACATTGCAATGATATGCCGTCTGCTTGACGGAATGCCTCTGGCAATAGGACTTGCGGCAGTAAAGGTGAAGGTGTTCACTCCGAAGATGATCGTAGATAGATTGAATAATAAACTGGGACTGCTTTCAGGCGGAAGTTCAGATGCGCCAGCAAGGCATCAAACAATGAGTGCGGCTATAGAATGGAGTTATGATCTTCTTAATGCGCAGGAGAAGAAATTGTTCGAGAGGCTTGCTGTCTTCACAGGCGGATTTGATTTTGATGCGATTGAAAATGTTTGCAGTGATGGGATTGATAATCCTTTTGAGATCACCGAATCTCTGATCAACAAGTATCTCCTAAAGAAGGAAACCGAAGTTGACGGAATTGCGAGATACAATCTTCCCGGTTTGTTTCTGGAATTTGCAGATCAACTTCTTAAAAGTTCTGGTGACAAAGATTCCCTGATGCAGAAGCATGCGCAGTATTTTTATGAATGCTCTCAAAGGGATGAGACGGCGTTTTCCGGAAAGTATTCCGGAGCTGCCTTACGAAAGTGGAAATATGATGCCGCAAATGTGATAGAAGCCGCAGACACATTTTACAAACACGGTAAGTATCCCGAGCTTGTGAATATGATCTATTCATTATGGCAATTGTTCTGGATATTTGACTTTGACAGCGATCTCGAAAAGAAGGTTAACCTTATGCAGGTTATGCACGAGGCGAATGATCTTTCTGAGGAAGATGCAGGCAGGATTGTATGGCTGGCAGGCGCAAGCGCTTTGGCAAAGGGCGATTATATTTCGGCGGAATATCTTTTCACGCAGGCAATGATATATTTTAAGGAGACCGGCAACAAGAGCGGCTATGCATGGGCAAACCATTTGGTAACGTCAATACATGCCGCAACTATTCAAAAAGATACCAGCGAGGAGATATTAAAATCATTTGAAGAATCAGCTCGTCTCTTCCACGAGACGGGAGATTTCTGGGGTGAGTGCGGTGTGTTGCAGAATACGGCCGCGCTCGAGATAAAACTGAAACGATATTCAAGATCCCTTAAGCTCTATGACGAGTTTGAAAGATTGGCAAAGAGGTCCGGCAACAATTCGCAACTGGCTCATATACTTATCATGCGGGGACTGATCAACACATGCACAAGAAAGTATGACATTGCGCTTCAGTATTTTAAAGAAGGAATGGAATATTACAAAGGCGGCACATCTCCTGAAGGCACATGCTATGCACTGATAATATTATCGTACTATTTTTTTAGGACAAGCAATGATATGAAAGCCATGTTCATGGCTGGAGTGCTTGAGAATCTTATGTTGAAATTTGGATTTGTACCATGGCAAATGCTGTCAACATTTACAGAGTTTGTGAGAAGCAAAGTCATGAACGCAAAGAAACCAAAGCTGAAAGACGAATATGATAGAGGTATGAACTTGGGAGTTTACAAAGCTATAAGAACAGTAAATGAGATGGTGCAGGAGCATCAATAACTTACTGCTTGAAAATAATCGATTAGAGTCATTTCAAGTTTTGAAAATTGTCTTTTCCATTCTAGACAAAATCTGAATTGATGTTCCCCTAAAGCATCTCACTTGAGATTTCTTCCGACCACTCTTCTCCTAATCAGAAATATTTTGTTCGCGTTTAACTCTCATCACCAAATAACCACTCTTTCGTTGCCCGTTCTAACCATTGGATCTCCGGGTTTGCCGCCGAATGCTTTCATAAACTCCTCCATGTTTGACATAGGTCCTGTAACTCTGAATTCTCCTGGTGAATGTGAGTCAGTTGTAACAAGAAGTCTCATTGTTTCGGGACGCATCAAAGTTCTCCAAACATTAGTATTGCTCAAAAAGAATCTCTGCTCCTGAGTGAATCCGTCAATGAGTTTCCTTTCTTTGCCTTCGAGAGCTTTCTGTAATCCGTAATAGGCGACGATGAGTCCGCCAAGATCTGCAATGTTCTCACCGAGTGTGAGCTCGCCATTTATATTGAGATCATCAGCAACTTTGAAATTGTTGTATTGCTTGACAAGCTTGTCGGCCCTTTCCTTAAACTTCGCAGCATCAATCTCTGTCCACCAATCTGACATGTTTCCCTCACCGTCATACTTTCTCCCCTGATCATCAAATCCGTGTGTGATCTCATGACCTATTACCATTCCGATACCTCCGTAATTCACGGCATCATCCGCATCAGGATCAAAGAAAGGCGGCTGCATTATCCCAGCTGGAAAAACTATTTCGTTTTTCGAAGAGCTGTAATAAGCATTTACTGTCTGCGGTAACATCCACCATTCGGTCCTGTCAACGGGCTTTCCGATCTTGTTAAGGTTATATTGCTGATTGAAGATCGCTGCCTGCTTCATATTGTTATAAAGAGAACTTCTGTCAATCTTCAGTCCTGCGAAATCCCGCCACTTGTCTGTGTACCCGATCTTAACATCAAACGTACCAAGTTTCTTAAGCGCTTGTTTCTTAGTTTCTTCACTCATCCATTCATTCATCAATATCCTGTCCTTGAATGCTTCCTTGATATTGGCAACCATCTCAAGCGCTCTCTGCTTTGCTTCGGGCTTGAAACTCTTTGCTACAAACATTTGCCCCAAAGCCTCACCCATTGCATCCTCTACATATTCAATTCCGTTTCTCCATCTTTCTCTCTGCTGTTCAACACCTCTTAGAGTCTTGCTGTAATAATTGAATGACTCATCTGCAAAGGGCCTGCTTAACTTATCCGCCGCGCTTCTCATAAGATTCCATTTCAGATAATTCTTCCAGTCATTTACACTGACATCAGTCAGCATCCTGTTGACCTCCTTGAAAAATTCCGGCTGTCCCACATTGATACCTTTTTCAAAATTCCTTTCATCACCAATGCCAATTATTTCGAACAGAACATTCCATGAAAAATCAGGTGTGAGCGCTTTCACTTCCTGCAATGTCATCGGATGATATGTCGCCTCTGCTTCTCTCATATCAATCCTGCTCATTGATGCCCGAGCGAGCCGCGTTTCAATTACCATAACATCACGGGAAATTTTGGCTGCTGCGTTTCTGTCATTGCCAATGAGCACAAAAATATTCTCCATGAACTGCCTGTACTTTTCCCGAATCTCTTTTGACTTTGGATCATCCTTAAAATAATAATCCTTTTCCGGAAGTCCGATTCCGCCCTGAAAGAGTTGCATAATTACATTTGCGCTGTTTTTGTCATCCTGTCCCACCCAGAATGAGAACAGCCCTCCGTTCCTGTACTGCTTCATCTGCGAAAAGACCTTTATAAAATCCTCTTTGTTCGAAATACCGTCAATCAAAGCAAGATCTTCCTTAACGGGGTTCATTCCGTCCGACTCGATCTTAAGCGTGTCAAGTGCAGTATAATAAATGTCTCCCAGCATCTTTGCATTGCTGTTTGAAGACATCATTGGATTAGCAGTAACTTCTTCAAGAATTTCCTTAAGAAGTTTCTCATTGTTCAGATCTATCTTTCTCCAGTCGCTCCAACTACTGTATTCCGGCGGGATAGAATTATTCTTCAACCAATTTCCGCTTGAATATCTGTAGAAATCCACATTAGGATCTACTGACGAGTCAATATCTTCAGGATTAATACCTCTTCCTGATCCGGTTGAATGATGATGTTCCTGCGCATAAGATGCAGTTGAGAAAACTTGAAAAATTGCAACTGCAAAGATGAGTAAAAATTTGATCTTCATGATTTTGATTCTGTTAGATTAGCTTTAATGCTGTGATTCATTTGACAAAAAAGCCGCCGTCGTATTATTGACAAGCGGCTCTAAACTGTTACTTGATGTCCTCTATTTCATTGAATGCAGCCCTACTTTGTTCCCCTCTGTATCAAGGAACATTGCAAAGAATCCATATTCTTCAGTAATCATTGTCTTCGGCACGATCACTTTTCCGCCTGCCGATTCGATCCTTCCGAGCGCATCACTTAGGTCGGGTCCGGCATTAAGATAGATCAATGAACCCTTATCGCTCGGTTCACAGTCTTCAGCTTTTACAATCGCTCCGCCTACTCCGCTCTGATCTTCACCCATCGGAAAGAATCCCATGAGGCTTGGACCCATTTGCATTTCGTGAATGGTTGATCCGAGCACTGTTTCGTAAAACTTTTTTGCTCTCGGAAAATCTGTTACCGGTATCTCAAACCAGTTTAAAGCATTTGCCATTTTGTTCCTCCTTTTGTTTTGTATTTATTATTTGAATCCTGAAAGATCTATAGTTACGACATCAAGCATTCAAAACAAAGTTGTAAACAGATAGTAAACTACAAAAAGCAATTCGTGATCAACAAATGCATCAGACTTGTTCATCGTGAACAGTATTGGGGTAATTGTATTACGTTGAGCTTTCTGAAGAAGTTTCCTAATTCATCTATGACTTACTCAAAAACATGTTGCTGGCCCTCATCAAGAATAATGACTTTCTTGCTCAGCGCATCGGCCTGCTGATTACCGGACCCTGATGAACCTGTGGGATCTACAACTATCAGCTCTTTCAAAACAGTAAGCGGCAGGTTAGCATCGCTTCTGTAAGTCAGTGCACCGTAATGAACAGGAACCATGTAATCCGCACGAACATCTTCAAGTATCTTCAGCGCTCCCATTGATGTAACGTGATTATAACTGTTGACTTCAAGACAGTCCTTACAAGGACCAATTGGGATCAGTGCGAGGTCAATGTCAAATTTCTTGCCGATCTCTTTGAATGCCTCTTCATCGTAAACCGTATCACCGGGATAAAAAACTGTCTTACCTTTGTATTCAATTACATAACCAGTACATCCGGGCAAGTGCCACAGGTAGCTGTCAAAGCCGAATCTGCCTCCGTAATGTGATGTAAAGACTGTTGTAACCTTTAATCCGCCAAAATCTTTCGTCTCTCCTATGTAACCTTTCTTGTAAGTGTTTCCGGTTTCCATTCTGACGAGCAAAAGTTCCGGATAATCCGGAATAAAATCTTCGACACCTTTGGGGAATACCAGCTTGGCGCCTTTAAATTTTTCATTATCGTTGATCTCATCAATTGTCTCTATGCTAAGATGATCCATGTGTGCGTGTGAGACAATAACCATATCAAGCTTCGGCAGATCATTCAGATCCAATCCGGCTTCGATGTTTCTTCTCATCAACCCGCCTATGACATCTTCAAAAACGGGATCAATAAGAATTACCTTGTCTTCGATCTGTAACAATACGGAAGAGTGTCCTATCCACAGTGCCGAAAGTTTTACATCACTCCTGATTGGTTCTTTGATCTTCTTCTCTACTTTATTGGATTCGCCGAACAATACATTTCCTGTGTTGTCAGCAGCCATTCTCAGTGCGAAACATGAACTGAACAACATCGGCATTGTTATCATCAATGCTAATGTCACAAAGCGGTGAAGAATATTTTCCGTTTTCCTGAATATCATTTGTAGATTTTACTTTGCTAAAAATATTTGAAGTTCAAACTTATGTTGTAACGAGTCCTGTCGTTGAAATTGTAATTACCCTGAATTCCAAAAATTCCGTACAGGATATACAGTCCGCCTTCGATTCCATAATACTCCTTATCCGCCCCGGTACCAGAATGTCGGTAGTTCCACTTTGCTCCAATCGAGCCGGCAAGATGTTCACCGTAGTGATTAATCGGAAATGTGTATCTCAATCCTGTGCCGACAGCAAAATTGTCGTATCCCGCATAATCAAATCCGGCGGTTGAAACTTCAGGCTGAACAAATAACTCAATTGATCCAGTATATCGCCTGACGGGATTTACCATGAAAAACTGTACGGGCGAGACAAACTTGTTTGCATTAAATGAGAAGTTTATCGGCACAATATTCCATCTCAAGCCAAAGCTGAGACGGCTGTTTGTTTCGTTTGCATCCTGATTGAGAACCGGTGAAGGAACTGCCTGCAGTAATGTCCATGACAAATACTTCATGAACGGCCTTTCTTCATCTTTGCCTTTCTGCTCATTATCCTGCGCAAATGTGTTTGCGCTCAGTAAAAAGACCAGTGCAAATATGATTGTGCTACTGTATTTCAACTTATTTCTTAAGAACAATTCGGAACACTTTTGTTTATCAATATTAGTTAATACTTCTTTAAAAAGCCATTCAAAGCACTGCGGTATTTCATTTCAAGGCACTTATCTTGCTATAGCAACATCATAAATAACATCTCCTATTTGTATCTTATCAACTGCATCCATTCCTTCAATTACTCTTCCAAAAATTGTATATCTGCCGTCAAGATGGGGAGTTGCAGAATGAGTAATAAAGAACTGGCTTCCCTCGGTATCTTTGCCCGAAGATGCCATTCCAAGAATTCCTGTTTCGTAAGTCAGAGAACTATTCTCGCTTCTTTGGCTGTAATCAGGACCCCCGTAACCCGTGCTCGTGGGATCTCCGCCCTGTATAACGAAATTCGGCACAACTCTATGGAATTTTGTGGAATCGAAAAAATCTTTTTGGGCTAGTTTTATGAAACTTTGTACTGTAAACGGCGCAACAGTTGTAAAAAGTTCTAGCTTTATATCGCCCTTTGATGTCTTTAGTGTAAATTCTTTGAGGTTAACTGACTCTTCAATGAATTCCCAGTCAAAATCATACTTCTTCATAGCCGCGAACTCTTGCTTATCGCCGGTCAAAATCTCTAAGGCATCTGCTGAAGCCTTTGCAAGTTCATAATTATCTGATGCAAGAAGCGGAGTTAATGAAGGCACCGCAGATTTATCACCGAGATTCTTGAATGCATCTATAAAAATGAGCTGTACCAAAAGGTCATCCTGATATTTGAGATCTGAGAAATCAAATTTCATTACTGATACAATCTCGCTTCTTTCATTTAAGTAAATTGAATCCTGCAGGCCGTCAAGTGAAACGGCAGTAATCAGCGGATCCTTTGAGCCGGCAAATTCAAGAAGCATCAGACGGCTGGTCAATTGATTTTCTGCATCCAGCCTGTTGTCGAGAGAGGATACCATTTCTGTGAAACCCGCATACAATTCTGCCAGGTCATCACTGGCGATCATTCTTCCGTCGCTGTTTGGATGAAGTTCGTTGTATCTCGTTACATCGGCAGTTACTGTATCTCTTACTTCTTTATAAATCATGGCGTTGTCAAAATTTCCGAACGCTCTCAATACATCTGCTTTTACT
>JADJAH010000032.1 GCA_016704345.1 Ignavibacteria bacterium
AAAGCCATCCCAGGAAGAATGAGTTGCTTCAGGCACTTGGAGTCGCAAAAGTATTGCAACCGGATGTATCGCTTGTACCGCTTAATGTTTACAGAGATGATACTTTTCTGCTATGCAGTGATGGACTTTCAGGAATGTTGAATGATGATGAAATTCTTGAAACATCCAAGAACCTCGACCCTATTGATGCTTCAAATGCTCTTTGCAGAGCGGCAAACAAGAATGGTGGTCTTGATAATGTTACAGTTCGATTGTTAAGATCACGAAGAGGGAAATTCCGTTTCAAGGAAATCGGCAAACCGCACAGGCGCTTTGACGGAACGATTCAGTGTTCAACCTCAGGGTGTAGTTACATCTGTAAGTACAGGCTCTGCAAATCAAAGCAAGAAGTCCAAAAAATCCTTAGCTTTGATGATAATATTATCTGCTGTAATATTGTTCAGCGTGCTGCTCTATTTTTTCATTCTTTTGGAAAAAAGAAAGCAATGAGAATATCGAATCGAAATCGAATACTAATACTTCCACTAATGATACACTTGTTCAAAATAAGAGAGACTCAAGTTTGAGAATTTTCTTCGAGAAGGTTTATAAAGGCAACGAAACAGTTCATTTTAGACCTTCTGACGACTCCGGCAATGTAAAGCTTGAGTCAATCAGGTACGTGGATTCTAGGAAAATGATTCAAAAAGAATTTTGAAAATCTCTTAATAGACATTAGAAAATTCGGATTGAAATACGATTCCTTTAGCCGCGATACACTTATTGTCACTGTTAAAGGAAATAAGCGCGAAGAGAGAAAATACTTAGTTAATACCGAGCAACGTAATGATACAATTGAGATAAAAGAAATTCTCTTCGTAAAACCTCTTTCTCAGGACAAACAGAAATCTGAAAAAGAGAATACGATTGAGACGCCAAAGTCAACGAATGAGCAAACTCTTGGCACATCGGAACCTGTAAGCAAGAAAGCAATTGACAAATCAGATTCCGCTAAAACACCAAAGAAAGATACAGTCATTAAAAAATAAAGATTATGAAATGCCAAAAATGTCAAACAGATAACAAGATAGGCGCTAAGTTCTGCGCTCGTTGTGGCTCTAAATTGGAAGCAATTGATCCCAGGAAAACACAATCACCGCAATACTCTGCGCCATCTTCGGGGAGTAAGACAATGATTTCCTCAGCGCCTGTAATGCCCGGCGGAAGATACATAAATGAATTAGTTGTGGGCAGAGACTCGGCTAATGATATCATGCTCAATGAACCATCGGTGTCAGGAAAGCACGCGAAAATTTATCTTGAGGACGGCTCTGTATTCATTGAAGATCTACGCTCCCTCAATGGTACATTTGTAAATGGCAAACGAGTTGAAGGTAGGGTAAAAATCAAATCAGGTGATAATATTAGTTTGGGTTCATTCTCTCTTAACAACAACAGGCAGGTTGCGGATCTTATGTCAAGAAGTGATGACGGAGCATTGATAAAAGACGGAACAATAAGACTTGCTTTCAATCCAAAGTGGGTAGGCAAGATTTTATACTTCCGTAATGTTTGTCCTGTTTCTTTTGCCATGGATTTACGATTTCCGGCGGCGGCGGTCAGTTCTCGCTGACAGCTTTAGACATTGCAACCAATAGACTTCCAGCGGGAATTACTGCCAAGGGTTTGAACTTTCCCGGTTATGGTGCCGCTCATACAATTTTCCTCATTCTGTTTATTCTGACAATTATTGGGATCGTTCTAAGTTTTATAAAAATGCCGATCACTGAAAAGCTGAATACCGTCAATCTGCTTTCATTGGTAATTTTTATTCTTGCTATTGTGATTGTCATAGGTGCGAATACAACTATATCATTTGATGATGTGATCATTAAGCTGATTGCTGAAACCATTGATTTGAATATAGCATTTCCGGCAGTCTTATTTGTTTTGGTATCTTTCATTTCAATTTTTGAAGGATTGATTGAACATCACATTTCAAATAAATAATTGTCTATAATACTAGAATTATGCCGGAATCAAAATTTGCAAGACTCGCGATCTTTTTTGCTGCGGTAGTCATTTATGCAGGTGGTTGCGGACTTTTGATTTGGAAAAGCAATGAATTCCAGGAACAAGCTGAGCTGAAATCTTCAACAGTTCAAGATCTAAGATCGAAGTTGGAAGGGCTGGAAAAAGACAGAGAAATTCTGTTGCAAAAACTTGAAATGTATTCACAAGAAAATGCAACCTTGCGAGCTCAAATTTATAACATGAAGTAATATGAAAAATCTTAAAAAATCTACAGTCCTGTTCATCATACTTAACATAATTGGAATGGCAGCTTTCATTTCAATTGCTTACAGCAGCTGGAATAGCGCTGAGAAATTGAACTCGATTATTGTGGAATCTTCGCTTTTGGGAACTGAGATTGAAGCATCAAAAGCAAAGATCACTGAACTTGAAAATAAGATAAATGAAGCGCTAACTGAGGGAAACAAACTGAAGACTATGAGGATGAATAAATTTTCATACTTTGCGCCGATTTCTTGAGGAACATGTTTGCTTCCCAGTCTTATTTTGTCCAGCATTGCGAATCAAAGATCATTTCATCGAGCATTGAGGGAGATGTACCAGCATCCGGAGAATGAACATCAAAGCAATGTATTACAAAGGCAAAGGTTCAAAAATATCGGGAGACATGATCTACCTCTACACTGACAACGACATTTCTGATTCTCCGGGTGACGTAATTGGTGTGAAGTTATATTTCAGAAAAGATCAGTCAGGCAATTGGAAACTGTTTAAGATTCTTTACGAAGGGTGCTAAAGCAATGAAATATCCTGAGCAAATAGGTAGCTACAAAATACTGTCTAAGATTGGTGAAGGAGGAATGGGAGTGGTGTATCTGGCCGAGCATACAAAGCTGGATCGCAGAGTTGCAATTAAGATTCTGGATAGTTCACTGTCAACGAAGGCCCAATTTAGGCAGAGATTTCTTAATGAAGCGAATGTTCTTGCCAAGCTCAATCACCCCAATATCGTATCAATCTATGATCTTCTTGAACATGAAGAACATTATTGCATTGTAATGGAATACGTTGATGGATTATCGCTTAGCGAGAGAATTGAAAAGCATGGAGCCCTGGATAGTGAAGAATCTACGGAGATTATTCTGAAGGTACTTAGCGGACTGGCTTATGCGCATGATAGATCAGTTGTTCACAGGGATATTAAGCCATCAAATATAATAATCGGCGAATCAGGGACGGTAACAGTTCTTGACTTCGGGATTGCTAAAATGCTTGACTCAAATTCAAATCTTACACGGACTGGCACAAAAATGGGATCAATAAGTTATATGAGTCCCGAGCAGGTTCTGGGAAAGGAACTGGATTTGAAGACTGATATTTATTCACTGGGTGTAACACTTTTTGAAATGCTCAGCGGCAAGTTGCCATTTGATGTTAACACAGAAAGTGATTTCATAACGCAGAGGAGAATTGTGAGTGACAACCTCCCAAGTGTACGAGATGGAAATCCGGGGATCAGTGAAAGACTGGACAAGGCAATTGAAATTTCTACCAGGAAAAATCCATTGGAAAGATTTTCTGATTGCGCTGAATTCAGTTCATTCATAACCGGTGACGCATCGATACCTGAAAGAACCAGAGCTACATCGGCACCCGCACCGGTTGACCGCAGCAGAACAATAATGGATGAGCGATCTAAGGATTATACGGTGATCTTACCTGTTGAGGGCATTCATGCAAAGCCCGTGAAAAAGAGTTCATCAATTGTTGCGACTCTCATCGCTACTGCACTTGTTGTAATTGGAGTAACTGCATATTTACTTTTTAGGCCGGATACAGATTCAGTTCAAAAGAATGATACTGTCTCAAGCATTCCAAAAGTTACGAAGTCAATTACTTCGGA
This sequence comes from Ignavibacteria bacterium, assembly GCA_016704345.1. Classification (GTDB taxonomy): domain Bacteria; phylum Bacteroidota; class Ignavibacteria; order Tepidaquicellales; family Tepidaquicellaceae; genus JADJAH01. Next base: position 3,917 of record JADJAH010000032.1, read on the forward strand.
CGAGGTTAGTGCCTTTGTTAATAAATGGTGCAGTTATCAATCCATGAAAAGTATTCCTCAGTACTTGAATTGTTACAGCTCCGACTTCATTGGAATTAAGAGGACAAACTCGGGAAAAGAATTTTCATATGATTATTCAGGTTGGGCTGCAGACAGAGGTGAAAATGTAGCGAGTCTGCAGAAGGTCTGAATATCTCCGCATCAAATGTGAAGATAGTATCAGGACCGGATGCCTCGGGAGTAATGACTATTGAGTTTGACCAATTTTATTATAGCAAAAAGTACAATGACAAAGGAAAGAAAATCATGAAGTTGAAAAGGTCAGGAGAAAGTGACATTAAGATAACTTACGAAGAGCTTCTGTATTCACAGCAAATCTTTGATTAATGAAAAGAGTAAAATTTGCTTTGATAGTGCTGATGTCTCTGATCTTAATTCATGGATGTAAAGAACCCGATGAGATTAGAACAAAAGATGATAATGTGTCCGGTAACAAAATGAATACTAACGTAAAAGAGATTCCCATGCCATATGCTGTTGCCAAATATGATTGCCCGGTCTTGAACACAGGTGATTTCTCGGGTGTCTATGGAGGAAGCAGCGGATCTACATTAAGGAAAAGCAAAAACGGACTTGTAAAACCATTGGAATTCGTTGCTTATGCAGGAACGACTTTCGAGATTACCGATTCAATCAAGAATAAGATGTCGACTATCTACAAAGTTAGAACTGAGGAGTATCCAATTATTCTTGAAGGTACAGATTTGTTTGTTGATGCCAGATTCGTTGAACTCAGAAGTACTAAACCCGAACCTGCTAAGAAGACCTGCCCTCCAAGGAATTACATATATGACTACTTTGATAAATCCGGCAGCTCTTATTATGTTTGGGGAGGAAATAATATAAGTGGTGTAGAGAAGATGCTGGATTTCTATCCTCCACAAAAAAAATTGCAGAGCAGAGAAGATTCACTCACGTGGAAAATTGAAGGGGTTGATTGTTCAGGAATATTGTATGAGGCAACTAAAGCATACACCCCAAGGAACACCCACCAACTTGTGAAATTCTGAGAGAACCTGTTGAGATTAGGAAACTAGGAGCTCGGAAGAAATAATCTCCAAAATCAAACCGTTGGATCTTATTGTATGGAAAGGACACATAATCATTGTTTATGACGACAAGACCACAATTGAAAGTTCACACAGCGCCGGGGGAGTTGTCAGGAAAAGCCTGAACAGTGTGTTGAAAAATATAATGAAAAGCAGAGTACCCGTGAATGATTGGAATGACAACATGCCAAAGTCATTTGTAATTAGAAGATGGTTTAAAGAATAGAATAATGATTGGTAAAAAAATCCAAAACTTTGAGTTCATATCAATCCTTGGAATCGGAGGAATGGGTACTGTATATCTTGCAAAGCAAATGCCAATAGACCGGGACGTGGCTATCAAGGTATTAGACCAGTCGCTTTCAGTCAACCCTCAATTTAAGGATAGATTTCTTAACGAAGCAAGCGTGCTTGCTAAGCTGAATCATCCAAACATTGTTTCCATTTTTGATTTCATAGAACAGGACGGACAGTATTTCATAGTAATGGAGTATGTTCAGGGAATGACACTTGATAAATTAATTGACAGCAGCAAAGGGCTGGATAGTGAGACTGCGTTAAATATCTTTACTCAGGCTCTTGACGGATTTTCTTATGCACATAAAAGATCTGTTGTCCATCGTGATATAAAGCCATCAAACATGATTTTGAATGATGACAGCACTTTAAAAATACTTGACTTTGGAATTGCCAAGTTATTGATGTCAAACTCAAATCTCACAAGAACAGGAACCAGAATGGGATCGATCAGCTATATGAGTCCCGAACAAGTAATGGGCAGGGAGTTGGATTTGAAGACAGATATTTATTCCTTGGGTGTGACATTATATGAAATGCTAAGTGGCAAACTTCCGTTTGACTCAAATACGGACAGCGACTACATAGTTCAAAACAAGATTGTAAACGAGCCCCTTCCTGACTTGAAGAGTATCATTCCTGAAATACCGGATCGTATTGCAGGTGCCATTAATATTGCAACACAGAAGAATCCGGCAGACAGGTTTGAAGATTGTGACTCTTTCAAGAATTTTCTAAATGGAGTTCAGATTCAACCCTCAGCACAAAAGCAGCTTAATCCAAATTCGAAGCCTCTCAACAAGTCTACAATAATTGAAGAGAGAACAACTAATCAACCTACTGTTATTTTACAAGACCCGGTTAAAAATCAGGTTCTCAGAGATAATGGAAGGAAGAAGATACATATGGCATTAGTCTTCGCAGCGATTCTTGTTTTCGCTGTACTGTTCTATTCTTTGTATCAATCAACCGATGAAGATTCTGCAAGTGACAATAGCAATGAAAGCAAGAATCCCGTTACAAGCAGCAGCGGATCTGATCAGAGTGCTGCAGGAAATAATAACAATGGAATATCTTCAGAAGAATTTCAGGACTTAAATAATTTTGTTGATAATGTGATAAGTTCTCAGTCTTCCAAAGATAATAACCTTGGAAGATTCTACGCAGAGAACGTTAGCTATTACAAAGGGGGCATCATTTCCTCTCAGAAGGTATTGCAAGACAAGCAGAAATTCTTTGCAAAATGGGACAGGATTGAAATGAGAATTGAAGGATTCGACGCACAAAGACTTGAGAACAGCAAATTCATTTTAACATTTGACAAATATTTCAACATTGAGAATATCAATAACGGGAAGTACATGAACGGCAAGGTTCAAAGCAGATGGATTGTTGGGAAGAGCAATGGCACTTACAAGATCTTAACCGAGCAAGATGATAAGCAATATTACTTAAACAAAAGCAACTAAGGCATGATCGGAACAAGAATCGGAAATTATGAAATAAATTCCTTCATAGAAGAAGGCGGAATGGGAACAGTATATTCCGGGACTCATATTAAGCTTGACCGGAAAGTTGCTGTAAAAGTCCTGCATAAGAATCTCACATCCAATTCACAGTTCAGGGAGAGATTTCTGAATGAAGCAAAAATACTGGCAAAGCTTTCACATCCTAACATAATAAACATCTATGATTTCGTTGAGCAGGATGAACAGTACTACATAATAACGGAATTCGTAGAAGGGATATCTCTTGACAAAATAGTTGCAGACAGGAATGCAGCAACTGCAGAAATGAAGCTTGAATATTTCCGTCAGATCTTAAGCGGTATTGGTTATGCTCATTCCCATGGTGTTGTGCACAGGGATATCAAGCCGTCTAATGTAATGATAGAGTTGAACACGACAGCAAAGATACTTGATTTCGGCATAGCAAAGTTGAGTGATGCTTCAAAGAGCCTTACAAAGACAGGAACCAAGATGGGATCTCTTTATTACATGAGTCCTGAACAAGTACTTGGACATGTAATGGATAGCAGAACGGATATTTATTCATTGGGTGTGATGCTGTTTGAGATGCTCACCAACAACTTGCCATACAAGACTAAGACAGAAAGTGATTATGAATTGATGAATTCAATATTGGCTCAGGAGCTTCCTAATTTGCATGAGTATGTTAGTGGAATTGATCCCAATATTGAATACGCAGTAAGAAAGGCTTGCGCAAAAGAACCGGTTAACAGATTTCAAACTTGCGAGGAGTTTGCGGGAGCGCTAAAGAATTCGGGATTTACTTTTTACGCCCCAAGCACTGATCATTCTAAAACGATTCTTACAACAGGATCGCAAACTGAATTTACAGGGAACAGAACAGTTTACCAGCCGCAGCCGGAGCAGATGTATGCAACGCCAAGTTCTTCGAAGTCAAAATCCTCAACACGCAAGGTTGGATTGATGAGTGGGATTACCGGTTTGATTTTGATGACGTTGGTGATTGTCTATTTCCTAACAAGAGATAGCGATTCCGATACATCTAGTTCCTCAAGTAATCTCTCAAGTAATTCGACCTCAACTTCTTCCGGAACAAGTTCATCAAACACAACAAGCAGCAATACTTCCTCAAGCAGTTCAAGTAGCCAAATAAGCCAACCTGAGAATGTGGTCAAATGGTTCATTAATGACCTGGGAAAGAGGGATTTCTCTTCGGCTTATAACTTACAGAGAAACAAAGCCTGGGGTTCACTGTCATTTTTCAGTTCGACAAAATCATTTGGAGGAATTACCTCTACAAGTCTGAACGAAACAAGGACAAATTACGAATCATCATCCGATGCGTCCGTATATGTTGACTATTACTCTTATGATCCGGTAAATAAAGATGGACGATACAAGCAGAATTTTCTTCCTGGAAAAATTTCAGGACGGTTGGAAAGGTTGAAAGAGAATGTAAGTGTAGAGCAATGGTAAAAGAATACATTTTTGTCTTACTCACTTTTCTTTTCGTTTGAGTGGGTGTGGGGAAAAGCCGTCCGATGTTATTGAATTAAAAGACAAACAACGAGACATCGAAATCATCTAGTCCGGAAACAAATTCAACAGACAACAATAAGAAGAATGATATTGACCGGAATGTGACAGGCATTTATGAACTCAATGATTTTTTTGGAGACAGCAAGGAACTGGCTAAACAATCAGAGGAGATATTAGCAGGACTCAATGACTCGCAGAAAGTTGGACAAATGATAGTAACGGCAGTAGGTGTTTACGGCAAGCCGGAATCTGTTGTCGCAGAGTTGATTTCAAAGAACAGGATAGGAGGTGTCTTGCTGCTAAAGGGTTCAAAGGCTGAGTTTGAAAAGTATGTAAATAACTTCAAGAAAAGAGCAGCGGAAAGTAACTCTTTACCTTTGATCTTCTCAGCAGATGCTGAACCGAGTTTGATTAACATCAAGATCTCCGGAATCAAGAAGTTTGAGCCAACCAATGCTGCTAAAAATGTGAGGGAATCGGCTGTTCAGATTACAGAAATCTTAAAGAAAATTGGAGTAAATCAGAACTACGCTCCGGTTTGTGATTTGTCATATAATACAGAAATCATTGGAAACAGATCATATGGAAGCAACACTGACAATGTAGTTAAGTTAGCAGGTGAGTTCATCTCTGAGACTCAGAGAGCAAACATTATAGCAACTGCAAAACATTTTCCCGGACATGGAAATGTTAAAGGAGACAGCCACAAGGATTTGGTATTTATCAATGGCGATATGAAAGAACTGAAGGTGTTTGAAGAAATCATTAAGAAGAATGTAATTTCTGTTATGGTGGGGCATATAGCTATCAGGAATAATAGTAAATATGATACTAAAGGATTTCCGTCGACTTTAAGCAAAACGATTGTAACAGATCTACTTAAAAACGAACTGGGGTTCAGAGGATTAGTAGTTACTGATGCAATGAATATGAATGGCGTCAATAAGTTTCAGTCTCCATCTCTGAACGCCATCAAGGCAGGTTGCGATATGGTGATAATGCCAAGTGATGAAGTCAAACTTATCAATTCTGTAGTATCTGACATGCAACACAATGAAGCTTTCAAAACGCAGATTTATGATTCCGTAAGAAAAATCATAAGAGCCAAAATCTGCCTTGGGCTGTTCAACTAATAACACTGGATTGGTCGAGTTTAAGAAAAGAGATTACTTTCAAGAAACTAAAAGTGAGAATAATTAAAATGATGAAAAGATTAACTGTAATATTAATGATTTTCGGATTCACGTCAATATCTAACGGACAAATTGGTGAAGGAGTTGTAAGGATTACAAAGATGATTCAAGATTCACTTGAGATTAATTTTACGTATGAATACTATGATTTGGTAATATCATATTTGTAATTGAAATTAATTTTAAAAGGATACTGCAACCGGTCAAATAGCAGAGTTCAATGTATTGTTTCAGAAATTTCGATGGTGATTTCTATCTGAAATTTGAGGATGATTGATGATTTAACAGCATATAGATATAGTTTAAATATTTTTTAGAGAGAGTGATTTTTATAGAATGAGAAAGGGTTCGACAACTTTGAATGATACAACAACAAAAAAACTTTTTCTAAGAAAAGTAAATATCAACCATGATGACAAAAAACTACTTTAATATTCTTCTTATTTTGTTTCTTCTCACTTCCTGTATAGAAAAAGAATCAGATGTAAAAGCTATCACTCAAAGTAAAGATTTTACTGAGCAGTTTGAAAAATTCAAAACTACTTATAATAGTAAGAATATTTACGAGCTAAACGAATATATAAATCCGGAATTCGGTTTTTTTGTTTTGGATAATCCGGGTGCCACTGTTAATGCTTATCAGTTTAACTCTTTTGATTCTATTTTCAAAAATTCCAGGGAGACGGATCTATACAGATTAAAAAATATTGAAATATCATGTGAACCTAAAAGAGGAAAAATTCCAGTATATAGATGTGGTGACGATGGTAGTAGTGAGGGTTGGGACAAAGTAGGGTGTTATTACAGTGATGATTTTGAACGTAATTTGGCAACTGGAATTTATTATTTTGTTGATGAGGATGGTAATTCAGGCATTGACGATAATGGAAACTATACTGAAGCGAATTATTTGCTTCAAGCTAAATTTAATAGGAATGCAGGGCAATGTGAAAACGTGTTTTACTCAACTAATTTCATGATCGGTTTGTATTTTGGTGAGATCAATGGAAAACTTTACCTGTTAATGATTAATCTTGTCACTCCATGTGACGCTTGAATATTTTTATGAATAACTCACTTAAAATATTGAACCTCTCATTTGTAAATCTTAGACGTAATTTATAAAAATATAGTAATCGGTTTTTGATTTTGCTATATATTTCTTCTGCTCCAAATGCTTCTGATCACTCTTCAGTATATTCCTACAATACAGACGTTGCATTTCTGAGAATAAAGCAGGATGTAATAGATATTCCTTTTTATAAAATTACGTTCTTTACATGTTTACACTTCAATATTTGTATTACCAGCAGGTCTGACACAATTCTCAGCCATATATAAGGAAACATTACGCAGAACTCCACAGAATAACAGGATGGGTTTATGCTTTTACAGTAGTTCTTCTTGCGGGACCCTCAGGATTTTACATGGGTGTATATGCAAACGGAGGAATGATATCTCAAATTGCGTTCTGCATACTTGCCGTATATGGATATATTTACACCTATGGCAATTGTCAGAGCAAAGCAAAATAATTTTAAATCACTAGGGAATATCTGATAAGAAGCTTTGCATTAACACTATCAGCAATTACTTTAAGAGCATGGAATATATTTTGGTTTTTCTTTTCGAACCAAGACCAATGGATGTCTATCAGCTAGTTGCATGGCTGGGATGGATTCCGAATTTGTTAATTGCCGAAATAATAATAACCAAACTTAATAAAAAATGAGAATACTTATCTTAATCTTAACGACTACATTTTTATTTTTCATACAATATAGAAAACAAAGATGTTTCAAATAAAACAGATAATTCTTTACAAAAAATTGAAGAGCCAAATGTAGAAAACAACAGTTTGGAAAAAATTGATAGAAAAGTGATATAGAAATAATTACAGAATCAAATTTCAAATATGACGCTACACTAGAACTTTCTGATACTGTCTTTAATCGTGTGCCTTATCTTGATGGTCTACAATATAAATGATATAAATAATTTAATGCCTCACTATAATACTCAAAAGAAGATTTAGAAAACTTTTATAAAGATGATTTGGAAATAATACGAAATGTGATATACGCAAGACATGGATACATTTTTTAAATCAGACAACTTTAAAAATATTTTCAAGAAAACGTATATTGGTATCATCGAGAAGATGTGAATGACAAATTAACGGAAATAGAACTAAAAATATTAATTTGATCAAGAGATGTGAGCAATATGCAAGAAACAGGTGTTTGATAGATAATAAATTAAAAAATCATGAAAAACATTTTCTACTTAATTCTTACAATTGTTTTTGTTTCCTGCGGGAAAACAGAAAAACCCGATTCTCAGAGCAATGAGCCAATAAATACAATATCTAAGACAACTGAAGTTAAGTCAACTTCGATGAATGATTCTTTGAAAAAGATTTACGGTTATTATGTTGGTGAATTTATTGCAGTAAAGTATAATGAAGAAAGTCCTTATACTTACAGCAATAAAATTACAGTTTCGATTGACTCCCTAATAGGTGATATGCTATACGGTCACAGTGTGGTCGCGGGAAATGAAAGACCATTTAAAGGTAAATATGAATATAAAAACAAAGTTTATATAGCAAAAGTAACTGAACCAGGTGATGATAAATATGACGGTGAATTTATTTTTGATATTTTTCCTGAACAGCAATTAATTAAAGGTATCTGGAATTCTTTTAAAAGCGACATATTAGTCACGATGCGTAAGTATGATCTTAAAAAGAGGGATTTTGTCTATAGTGAAAATAATTACACCACCACCGAAAAGATTTTGAAAGACTGTACGAACAGAACCCTAAATATCCGGATAAGATGGAGAAAATATCCGGAGATGTTTCAAGCATAAATGCTTCCAATGTTCTGCTCAGAAAAAGTGATGTAGAGAATTTATACAAAGGCGATCTTGAAGTCATAAGAAATTCGATTTATGCAAGACACGGTTACTCTTTTTAAGAACAGGAAAATGAGATATTTTTTTTATTAATTATATAGACTGGTATATGCCTGTTAATACAGATATCAGAAATAGCTTAACAGATATTGAGAAAAAAAACATTGAACTGTTAAAGAGATATGAAGAGCATGCTGAAAATTATTATGATGAATACGGAAGATAAAATTCTCAATTTCATATAATCAAAATGATAAATTTCAAATTGGTTATTCTTCTTCTAATTGCATTTTTATCACCTGCAATGAAATGAAAAAATCAAACGTATAAGATAACAGAGTAAAGTGATTAAAGAAAGAAGAACTCGAATTCAGGAAAAAGAAATTAGATCTGAAAGAAAGAATTGGCAAGCATAAGAAAACAATAGTTCGGAGGAATCTCGCCATCTCAAAATACCTAAGGGATTTTTTTAAAAAAATTAACTTGAACGGTTTTAGTCTCCAAAGCAATACAAGTAACCGTCTCTGGAACCGACATAAATTCTGCCGTCATATACAATTGGAGTGGCTTCTAAAGATGTCCTGAACAAGTCAACTAATTCAAGTTTCAGTTCAGGAGTAATTCTGAATAAGTGCAGTCCGTTATAGCCTCCTGCAATAACTACATCATTAATCATCAACGGAGAGGAAATAGAAGCTCCCATCTTGAACTTGTCATAAACAATCGGTGTCGCGAACAAACTTTTGCCATCAAAGCCTGTGACTCTTTCGTTTGAACTAACTGAATCTGTATCAATCAGATACAAATATCCGTCAATTCCATTTACTGCAGCCAGATTCTTTCCGCTTACTTTAGAATACAAAGTATTAACGGCGGGCGAACCGACAATTCCTCCCTGCCAGTCAAGAAAACTCTTGTTGCCGGTTGGCAAAAACCAAACAACGGATTCTTCCGGATCCTTTGCAGGATTCAGTTTGAGAAGGCCTCCACTTCCGGGAATATGCTGCTTCTCGATCGGTATAAGCAGACAACTGTCTTGAGTTATCGCAGGCGTGCCGTTCAGATCAGAACCTATGTGGAACTCCCAGTCAATTTCTTTTTGACTTCAGATTCATTCCATAAACATATCCGGCACCCGTGGCGAGAAAAATGCGATTTCCAAGAAGCACCGGTGATGATTCAATTACAATATTGGTTTTTCCTTTTGTTGCACCAAACAGCTTGAATTCATCAATGACTTCAGGTTCATGCCATTTTTTATCTTCAGTAGTTTTTATAGGATTCAGGACTGAAAGAATTCCGTTTTCAAGTCCCGCGTAAAGTGTATCTCTCAGTATGAGAGGTGAGCCGTCTACGTCTCTGCTGACGCTATGAGTTTGCGGGACGTTGTAGCGCCAGATTTCCTTTCCTGTCAGTGCAGATATTGCCCTCAAACTAAATGCGTTCTTTGATCCCAGGGATGTTCCATATCCTCGCCGACTGCCTTGAATAATAACATGCTTCATATTCACGTCACCGACTGATTCAAGAGAGCTAAGCGAACCGGTACCTTTTATAACATCATCAAATTTGTACTGCCATAAGATTCTGCCGTCAGTTGCATTAATTTTCTTCAGGTTGTAGTCGAGAGAACCTTGGTACAAATACAGAGTATCATTTTCCCTGGTCAGAAGCGGCTGACCTGTCCACCCGGCGCCTTCCCAATAATCATTTCCACCCTTTCTGTAAGAAGATGATTTACCCCTTACCCAAATGAATTTTCCATTTGAGATTCAGCTTAGCAGGCGGTTCATTACCATAATAATTTCTCTGAGCATTTCCGCGGAAAGTGCCAATAACAATTTTGAAAGATTCTTCGGATGTTTTCTCTGCGACATAATCTTTAACCGGAGACTTGATTTGTTCTGCAGATTGTTCAGTACAGGAAGCAACAAAAAGTGTAAGAAAGAAAAGGATAACTATTCTCAACAGTCAACAAATTAATTAATAAGTTTTTAAACTCGCTTGTCGAACTCGCTTCAACTCTAAGCAATGCAACTATGTGGATGGATTTCTTAAGCTCAAATCAAAATAGTTCTTTTATTATTCTCAATAATCAACCCTTGATTGCTTTGTCCTACGTAATAATTTCAGTTCTCTGCCACGCCGGCGCTCTCCAAAAACTCCTTCTTTTACAAAGTGTCCCTTATTTATTGAAGCTCGAACATCTTTGATAAATCTTATATCTTGTTGGATTCCTTCAATGCATCTGGTCTTATTCCGATTCCAAACTTGTGCGTGTTTTGCTTTACCAAGAATACTATTTTTGTGACAAGTTAATTAATTTGATCCAAAAGTTTTGTACTAAATTTGGGGCGGAGCACTATCAACTTCTAAAACAAATCCTGCACGGCATTTATACTCAAGGCAATGGCGAATCAGATATCTGATCTCGCGAGGAAGAGATCAATCTTGGTTCAATATCTGACAATATTTAGGATTTCTCATTGATTAAAGACGGATGAATAATTCAGCATTCTGCTTCCCCAAACATTTACTGATGTGTGTAGGTGGAAATATTTAACTTGCCTAAGAATTTAGAATTTGTTTAAGTTTGTTTGAGCATTTCAAGTACTTGCTTGTGAAGATTCTCAGACTATCGGTGTTGATTTCTATTTGTATTACGCTAATTTATCAAGCATTTTTTGAGATTAAAGTAGTGAAAATCGTAATGGAAATAATACATTAGGAACTATTTAAGAATAAAATCAAATGCAAAAAATGAACAAAATAATTATTCTATTATTTCTCTTTCTAATCGTAATCAACAGAACAAGCTATTCGCAATCGGATTATAAAATTTCAGCAAATGGTTATACTTTTGAATCTTACAATGATCACGAAGTTTCACTAAAAATTTATTTATCGTCTTACAGCCTTGGATCAGTAACTGAATGGGATGGTGATTTATCCGGGTTTGTGCTTTCTTCTGAAAGAGGTCAAAAAGTTTTTCCGCTAAAAGAATTTATTCCTGTCATTAATGAAAAAAACACAGGAACAAAGCCAGCAGTGTTTACTTTAATTTATCTTGTCCCGAAGAATGCTGACTACATAGTCTTAAAATTACCGGACAAATACAATAACTTAAACATAAAGATTTACGACAAAAGTTATAACGCTCAAAATCAAATCACTGAAAAAAAATACGATAGGAAAGATTGAAAATTATTTGGGTCTATACTTTGCAATACCCTATCAAGCTGAGAATGTGAGTTCCGTTAATTTAAAAAAATCAGTGAATCATTTGGGAATCGGAATCGGAATTCTCCCAATTCTCCAAAAATTTGGCAAATCTAATCATACTATCTTATTTGCTGAATTAAAGCAAGAATTTAATTTTGCACTTGCATACAAGTCTCAGACTTCTCAAACCTTTACAATACAAATGCGAACGGATATCAAGTCTCTGAGATATCCAGGATTCATCTGACAGTAAAAATTTTATATATAGTTTTGGGTTGGGGGTTTTCACACAATTTGGGTTTTATAAAGCCAATGTTGACGGTGAGCGCTGCTTTTCTTGATCTTAAATTCAATGACATTACTGTTCATGATCAAGCAAATGAACGAAAATTTTTTCCTGGAATTACAGCATGGGGTTATCGAATTGATATTGGATTTAGCATTCCTGTATCTACTTTATATTTCGGATATTCTTTCTCCCGCTTTAATCCAAGAACAAATATAGACTTTCTTAATAAACCTGTGATCTATAATTCAATACAATTTGGTGTGAAAGGATTTGGAATATGAAAACAATGATTTTGACATTTTTAATGCTTTTTATATCGCAAGTTAAACCAAACTATTCACAAGAAGACTATGATTATTTAGAAAATATGGCTGCAATTAAGAATGCTGGGGTAATTTATGAGGCAAAATATATACTTAAAAATAATTATTTGGTACGTGAAGATTCCACAATTTACTTTTTTAATACAAAGAATATGATTACAAGAATTGTAGAAGGTAAATCATACTCAATACCAATCAAAGAATTTTTTTATGACTCACAGGATAGGATCAGTAGAATTGAAAATAATACCAATGGAGTAAAGTATAAGAATTTGTATGAGTATCAGTCTGGAAGATTAACTTTTATCAAAACAAGAGATGTGAAAAACAAGTTGATCAATAGCGTGAAGTTTCATTATAATAGCAAAGGAGAACTCACTAAAAAAAACTGCGACAGAAAAGAAATATGCAGTATTAAATCAATACTACAACGGAAACAAAATTAAGGCAGAGATAACCAATAATTCCAAAAGTAAAACCGACATCGAATATTTATATGATGATAACAATAATTTGATAATGGAGAAAATATTTGACACCATGAAATCCAGTAAGAATAAAAAAAAATACTTAAAACTGAAGATTGAATACAAATATTACAATGAAAATAAATTGTTGGAGAAAAAAAATTCATCTGACAGATAAGATTTCTGAAAAAAATAATTTATTTATATAATGAAGATAAGTCTCTAAAAAGAATGGCAAAGGCTTGATGCTCAGGGAAAGATTATTTTTGTTACCAAGTATCATTATTAATGTAAATTAAATACTAAACTAATGAAATTTTTTTTATTGGGAGTTATCTCTGTATTCTGTGTGATTTCATTAAATTGTGGATACAATATAGAAACTCAAACCGAGTATAATAATTTTTCAGGTGAATGGAGATATAATTTCATTCAAAGTCAGGACACATCATCAGGAATCTATAATTTAAGAGAAGATGGTAATGTTGATTGTACTGGTCAGAACTGCGTAGGTTTTAATAGCAATGATGTACTCATTTCCCGAACATGGTCTTCGATTGGTGATCGTTTAACTGTTATTTTAAAGTATAGAGAGCCGAGTAATAATAACAGATTAGTAACGGGGACTTTTTAAGCAACACAATCGAGTAAAAATTACTTTATCGTTACTCTGTCATATTCAACCGGAAGTCAATGAAAATGGAGTGCAACAAAGATATTGACAGAAAACGATAAAATAATTGACGAAAGTGAAAAAAAAGATGTGGGTAAGAATTCATATTAAATTTGTTGCTTATTTTTCAAAGTACTTTTTTGGAAGTGCTGTAATTAATAAAATGGTTGAGGTCTCATGTATTATGCTGCTTCAAAAATTAGGACAAGAGTTAAGGTGGAATGAATTTACTTGTCAAGAAAAAATAAGGTAAAAGGGGAAGCAGAGCAGGCGCAAGTTCGGCGCAGACTTCAAGGCAAAAGTAGCAATTTAAGCTCTTAAGGTTAGCAGTACAATAGGGGCTGAAAAGAAATATCAGCTTCATTGAAACCAGATCACTTTGTGGAAGAAAGGAGTTTCCGGAGAATTCGAGTGTGGTATTTGAGAAGACCAAGAGGCATGTTGGTTATGGAGAAAACCGAGAAGGAGAAGGAATAGTTTTACAACGGACAGGAAGAATACTTCAGCTTTTACAATGAAGAAAGATTCTTTGAGAATGTGGGATATAAAACACTCGGAATGATTTTCAAAACAGCGGCTTAGCAAAGAAAAGGCAAAATAAAAAGAACAAAGATCATGAAAACAAACCCAACTTTGCTTAAAATCAAGAATAGTCCTGAAAAGGCGATCCAGCGCAGTGCGTACATTTTAACATTGAACAAATAGTAAAGTATAACTTAACATTATGAGAATACTTCTTCGAGTTGTCGTCATTTTAATTATTACAACAACTTTATTTGACAAAGATTGTGAAGCACAATGGGTACAGACAAACGGACCTTGTGGGGGATATGTTCTATGTTTTGCAGTATCGGGAACTAATATATTCGCAGGAACTTGGACCAGCGGCGTATTTTTACCAACAAATAACGGAAGCAGCTGGGCTTCGGTTAATAATGGATTAACGAATTCAAGTGTTTATTCTCTTGCAGTATCTGGAACAAATATATTTGCAGGAACTTGGGGCGTCGTATTTTTATCAACAAATAACGGCAACACATGGACTGCAGTTAATAATGGATTACCGAATTTTCTATTCTTTCTCTTGCAGTATCGGGAACAAAATATATTCCGCAGGAACGGTGGTGGCTTATTTTTATCAACAAATAACGGCAACACATGGACTGCGGTTAATAATGGATTAACGAATTCATATGTTCAATCTCTTGCAGTATTGGGAACAAATATATTCGCAGGAACTAATGGCGGAGTGTTTCGCTCAACAAATAACGGCAACACATGGACTGCGGTTAATAATGGAACAAATAACGGAAGTAGCTGGACTGCGGTTAATAATGGATTAACGAATTCAAATGTTCAATCTTGCAGTATTAGGAACAAATATATTCACGCCAGGAACTTCTCCTTCGGCTTATTTATATCAACAAATAACGGAAACACCTGGACTGCGGTTAATAATGGATCAACATTCAAATGTTAAATCTCTTGCAGTATTGAAACAAATATATTCGCAGGAACTTGGTACGATGGCGTATTTCGCTCAACAAATAACGGAAGCAACTGGACTGCGGTTAATAATGGATTAACGAATTCATATGTTCATTCTCTTGCAGTATCGGGAACAAATATATTCGCAGGAACTAATGGCGGCGGCGTATTTTTATCAACAAATAACGGCAACACATGGACTTCGGTTAATAATGGATTAACAAATATATATGTTTATTCTTACAATATCGGGAAAATAAATATATTCGCAGGAACTAATGGCGGAGTGTTTCCGCTCAACAAATTACGGAATCAGCTGGACTTCGGTTAATAATGGATTAACGAATACAGTTTGTTTATTCTCTTGCAGTATCGGGAACAAATATATTCGCAGGAACCAATGGCGACGTATTTTTATCAACAAATAACGGAATCATTTGGGCCCGCGGTTTATAATGGATTACCAGGAGTTCATCTGTTTATTCTTCTCTTGCAGTATCAGGGACCAAATATATTCGCAGGAACTTATGAAGACGGCGTATTTTTATCAACAACACTTGACTGCTGGATATAAATCAGGGATTCAATATTATTCCAGACGTTAAATCATTATTGACAACTAATGAATACATATTTGCTGGAACTAATGGACAGTCTGTATGGAAAAGACCTCTTTCGGATTTTATATCCCTCCAAGCACCAACTAATCTAGCTTATGATACGGTTAACAACCGCCTCGTCTGGACATTAAGTATATCAACAAATGTTACAAATTATTTAGTTTATAAAAAAGGTACCGACAATATGGAAA
The DNA here is from genome assembly GCA_016704345.1 of Ignavibacteria bacterium. Taxonomy (GTDB): domain Bacteria; phylum Bacteroidota; class Ignavibacteria; order Tepidaquicellales; family Tepidaquicellaceae; genus JADJAH01. Next base: position 19,737 of record JADJAH010000032.1, read on the forward strand.
TCAATAGCAGATAGTGGAGGTATGCTGAATTCAACTGCTAATTTTTATAATATTCAAACCAGTGGGTTTAACTATTATAAAGTTGCTGCTATAAGTAATTCAGGAGATACAGCAAAAAGCGATTCGATTTTATGTAAATCCAGGGTTATGTGTTAAAAAATGGAATAGTGGAATCATCGAGCCATACAAGATCAAAAAACACAGTTTTAGTTTTGGAAATACAACTGCTAATAGTGGCCATCATCAGCATACTCTCACTACAATAATTATTCACAGCCGCCATATCCACGTGAATTGTTCATGAAAAAAGAGGGTCCTTTTTGGGTAACTAAAATACATTCAAGAGCATTTTCTGATTGGGAATTGTTTACCGATATTTTTGGGAAATGAAAACTGTTACCTGCATCATGGCTCAACCCTCCACAAACCGGTGATGTCTTTAATAAAAAAGCGGTTGATATTTTGTATTCCTCGTTAAGAAATAATCGCTTTTATGATGGTTTGATAAGTGATTTCCCCGGAGTGTGCGTAGGTTTTTCAATAGCTTCAGCTTTATCTTTCGCAAAAAATGCTTCATTTTATAATCAATTTCCGGTGATGAATAATGTTGATAATTTGTATGAACTTAATTTGTCTGGAGCGAATGGAAATGAAATTAGAAAAGTGATTAACCATTTAGGAGCTATTAATTATATAATACCTATGCCACGTGAAACACAATCTACTTCCCCACGGGAATATTTCACGATATATTGTGAATTCACTATCAAAGGTTATGAGCATAATGAGAAACAATTTAAAATGGCGTTAGGATTAGCCAATGAAAAAAGATGGTGATGAAGTTGCTGTTTGTTTCCGTATGCAGTTGAAAGGATACAATTGATAACAATAACTTTTATATATACATTTACGATAGTAAAAGACCGGAAATGAAAACAGAAGAATATTGATAAATACGAATACCGATAATTGCACTTATGAAGATTACAATCAAAATAAGTTGAAATTGTATGCTGAGATAGACAAATATTTAGGAACTCAGAAATTACCCGGAATTGTTGGTTTGGAATTTAATAAAAACAATTCCGGAAATATTTTACCCCTTTATTTTCTTCAAATAAAAATTCAATATTAATTATTGATCCTATAACAACTGATACAATTGCTGGATTTAGAAATTCAGATAGTACATTGTATGGAGATCTAGATAGAATTCTAATTCCTATGACAGATGGAAGATTTAATATACCTCAATCCTATTATATTCCGCTTCAAAACACAAACATTTTAATGAAGGATTTGGTGAATGATTCCTCAGGGGTCTTTGTTTCCTATTTTGCAGACACTAACACTTTTATACGTTATGAAAGATATGATTCTATTTCTCCAGATCAAACTGACATTTTACGGATCTTCAATGGTTCGCTTTCCATGTTTAATCCGGATGCATTTGTTAAAAAATCAATCTTACTTCGATAATTTCAAGCAATAGAACTATAAATAATCAAAAAACATTTGAAGTAAATAATTTTGGATTAAATTACCATGATTCTGTTTCATCAATTATTGTTGATACATCCAAAATGAAATTAAAAAATTATGGTTTACAATCATCTTATGATTTGAGTTTAATATATTCTGATTCCAACACATCAAAATATTTTAATCACATAAATATAATCATTCCGGAAAATTCTTCACACATTGTTTCACCTGTATGGGATAGTGTTTATACTCAACCGGTTCAAATATATGTTGATATTGGAAACAACGGAACAATAGATGATACATTAAGGCTAATAAATATTATTACAAATGCAGAGGAAGTCTCAGTTTCAATGCCCGATCGGTATTCCTTGCACAAAATTATCCAATCCGTTCAACCCGTCAACTTTGATTAAGTACAATATTAAGAGTGACGGATTGGTAACATTGAAAGTTTATGACGTACTCGGAAAGGAAGTTGTTTCATTGGTGAACGAATTAAAACAATCCGGCAGGTACGAAGTCGAATTCAACGGTTCAAACCTCGGCAGCGGGATTTATTATTACAGATTGCAGGCGGGAGAATACAGCGAAACAAAGAAGATGTTGCTTTTGAAATAACATGCAGACTTAAACATGAAATCAACAATTTGCTTTTTTGTTTTCGGCTTTTTGATTGCAAACATTGATCCTCTATATTCTCAATTTCACTTTGATGTTAAGTATGCAGCGAGAGATATCTCTGATCAAAGAAAGCTGTTTAAAAATGCAAATGTAGAAATAGCCATAATTAGTGATAACTCCGATTTTAATGAGAAAATAACATTTGATAGAGATGGCAAGATCTTAGAGAAGATGAGTTATCTATCAGGCGACGAAGATACTGTTGATGGAAGATCAATCTATGAATATAATATTGAAGGAAATCTGATATCGATTAAATTTGAAAGTGGTGATGCCATGAGACCCGATGAATTCATTTATGACATTAATGGAAATGTAGTAAGATACATATCAGAAGTATGTGATGAAAAATTTAAATATAATGATGACAATGAATTGGTCAGTTCCGAAATATTAAGTCAGGCAATTGAGAAATCTGCTATTGAACTGGTTAAGTACGAAAATGGAAAGATTCTTGAGATTAAGACAAAGTGTTGGGATGAAGGTACAAATGCTCCTTATGTTTACTCAAGAACTAAATTCATTTATGATATGAATCAGAGAATGACGGGTATATTGCAAATTGACGGAAATTGCAATACCGGAATAGAAAACATTAGTGCAGAAACAACTGTTGAGTACAATGAACGTAATTTACCTTTCAAATATGTAACAAGAAATAGTGCTGGTGATAGAATTGATGTAATAATAAAATACAAACATTTTTAACCTAATAATTCGCGATCAATGAAAATAATTTTGTTGTTCAGCATAATTGTTTTGAACTTCTTTAACTTCGGAACCTATGCTCAAGAAAGTAAGAAAGCAAATCCACAAATGTCGAAGTCCGATTATTCTGAATATGACTACTATGAAGAACTTAGAATTGAAAGAAAAATTAAAGGAGTAAAAGTTTCTTGAATACTCGGGAGACCATCAATTGACACAAGTTTCACATTACAATCGAGATGGATTTCTTGAAAAAATTGAAGCTTATGGCGGAAATGAAAATCCACCGTGTAAATTCAGAGAAATCATTATTTCTAACCTATCCGGCAGAGGAGACCTCAATGGAACTGAGGTACTTTATAACTGCGGTATTAAATTTAATGAGTTTCCCTTTTCAATGTGATTCCATCCGATTTCTATAATCTACGTTTTGAAGAAAATATCACAGAAAAAATATCATATATATTTGATAGTCAAAACAAGCTGGTAGAACAAATTTGGGTTTGCCCTGACTGTAGCTCTCCAAACGGCACAATACAAGATAAGCTTAGAGATCAGTTTGATACAGTTAAGTTCATTTACAATGGCGACAAAGTTGTGAAAATAGAAAACGAGAATAAATCATACACGAAATCAGATATAATGAAAAAGGACTTAAATCGAAGAAGCATTATTTTGAGAAGGATGGAAATTCAGCGAGTTACAATATTGAGATACTTGAATATGAATTCTATGAAACTGAAGACACGAATGAAATTGATGACGGTTTCATCGAATACTTTGAAAGGTTCAAAACAGCAGTTTTACAGAATGATAGAAATTCAATTTCTCAAATGACACAATGGTCAGAAGAGAATGGTGGTTTTTTAAGTATCGGGGCTAGATCACAAGCAAGTTTCATGAACAATGTTTACGAACTACTCTTTGGCAAAAGCGACTGGAAAAATACTATTGCCAATATTACTGTTGACGAAAGAGTTACGACTGAATACGGTGAAATTTACCTTTCAAAAACCGATCCGAAATTGTTTGGTTTTGGCGATTTTGAGATTGTTTACATTTTGGAAAGGACAGGCAATGCTCTGGTATTCAAGAAAATTAATGATGAATTTAAGTTAGTAGCTATGATGTACACAGGAGAAGGAGATTAATTCATGAAAGCCAAGTAAGTCCTCACACCATGCTGTTCTTCATGCTCCTCAATATTTGATAAAAGGTTGGGTCTGAAATAATTTAATTGTAAATTTATATGAGACATGGGTAAGAAGAGAAGGCTCACGCTCAAAGCAGCGTTCAGGACTAATCTAACTTGATATTCAAGATTGCGCCTTAGCATTAAAAGGAAAAAGATAGAAGAACATGAATCATGAAAACAAATCCAACTTTGCTTAAGTTAAAATTGGTCCTGAAATTGGGGTGCAGTGTACCAATGCACTCAGTCGGATTGTATAAGTATGTTACACACCTTTTCTTTTATTAACTAAATAAACTAAAATGAAAAAAATAATTACAATTTTCTTGTTGTGTATTCTTGGGATAAGCTGTTCTGAAAATACAAAAGAAGTTAAATCATTAGATTCCACTAAATCCCAAACTAAAAAGAAATAAATAAAGATTCCGAAAGTAAGTGGACAAAAAATTTGACACATGAAAATGCAAAAAATACTGCTATACAGTTACTAACGAAAAAAAAATTGCAAGTTGGGAAATTGGGATGGTTTAATGAAAATATCTGAGTATGAAATACATGGAAGGGCATCTATATTTAAGTGGATTGGTGATAGTGATAAACTCATATTTGGAAGCTTTATCTTTCATAGAGATATTGATGATCGTTGGGTTCTTGATAAAATATATTTTAGTTATGATCCATTCCGATTAGATGTGTGAACGACCCTGTTTTTTTAAAAGTCATAGATGAGTAAAAAATTACCTTTTACTGCTCCCCAAAATTAGGACAAGAGTTGATGTGGATTTAATCAACTTGTCAAAAATCAAGGACATGGGAAAACAGAGCAGGCGCAAGTTCAACGCAGAATTCAAGTCAAAAGTAGTAATTGAAGCTCTTAATGAACGCAGCACAATAGAGGAGCTGGCAAAGAAACATATGCTTTATCCAAACCAGATTAATTTGCAGATGAAGGAGTTTCTGGAGAAAGCCAGTGCGGCATTTGAGTAGAGCAAGAGGATGTTGGATATGAAGAAAAGCGAGGAGAAGGAATAGCTTTACAACGGACTGGAAGAATACTTCGGGTTTACAATGAAGAAAGATTCCATGAGCATTTGGGATACAAAACACCAGGAATGATTTTCAAAACAGCGGCTTAGCAGTGAAAGAGCAACTAAAAAGAACAAAAGATCATGAAGATCAAAAACAAACCCAACTTAACTTTAGTCATGATTGGTCCTGAAAAGGGGGTGCAGCGCATAATAACAAGTATTTATTTGCAGTTAATTCTTGCGTTAACTATGCTAACCTTCTTTGTTTTGTATGTGATAGGCACAATGGTAATTATAAATTGTCGTACATTACATACTATCCATAGGGTAGAATCTGTAGCGGTTGATGATCTTGAAAATGAAACTGGCTGGATGAGAATACTGATATTATGGCAAAGAAATTAGGCGGAGATATTATTTTCAGAGAAATGCAAGTATATTTTTTGATGTTGTTGACGGTGAAGTAAAACTGATGAATTTTCATTATTTGTTTGGATAAGAATTCTCAAATATTAATGCAGCAAAAACTTCTTTAATGTTAAATTATGAAATCTTGTTACGAAATAATTTTGTTTTTCCTTCTCTTTTTTTTGGCTCGAACCGGTTTTTCTCAGCTCACAGGAACAGGAAAGATGTATATCCCATCAGGCGGCGGTTACTTTAAGGTTATGGAGATCCATGAATGGAGCGAAGATGACACAAAGAACTATTTTGGCAAATATGAATATATTTACCCTGCCTACGATGAATTTGGTGAATGGGCTGGAGATGGCGTCAGTGATGAAATGTCAGTTGTTTTTTCAAACGACTCTGTTTACATAAATTCCAAAATGCAGGTAGAAGGTTGGGGTGAACCTGAAACAACGATACGGAAGTTTCAATATCCTTTGGATTTTGTGAAAAACTTTGGGAAATTTGTTAAGCTGAACTATATGGACAGCAGCAACAGAATTGTTACCACAAAAGGAATACTTACCATTTCGGGAAATGAATTTTGTAGACTTTTATGAAAAGTCTCCTGACGCAGGAAAAAATGCATTTTATTTATTTAACAGGACATTGCGCTTCAATTACAGTGTAGATGAATTTAAGGCAATGTTTCCTGAATTTGTATTTTCTGAAAAGGACAATACAGGAAACGATGTTTATAATTATTCTAGTTCTAATTCAATAGATCCGGACAATATTTGATTGAGGTTATATTCAGTCAGAGTTTTGTCAAAAAAGTACGGATGACTGGACAGAGATCAGAACTGAAGATTCAATAGTTTCGATAAAATAGATTCAATATTCAGGATGAATTTTTCACAAAAAGGAGTACGGATATTGAGGATATATACTTCGTTTTATGAAAAAATGATTTGAACCAAAATCGTTTTTGGAGAAACTACTTAGTAATAATTTCGCGAAAGTAATTATTGATTTAATCAATTATTTTACTTTGGATCTTTTAAGCTAATATTTCCAAAATGTTAGTCCTAAATTATCACAGGAATTAAACTTTTAAAATTATGAAAAGATTTAATATCACCATTTACATTACGCTTGCTCGCAAGTTGCTTAAGCATATATTCACAAAATAGCAAACAGGCTAACTCAGGATATTCTAAGTTGAACTTTTCGGAATATGATTATTATGAAAAGCAGAGATTGGAAAGGAAAGAAAAAAAGATAAAAGTAATTAACACATATTCTTATTTTGATGATGCACTGGAAAGAAAAGATTATTTTGATGAAGAAGGGTATTTAAGAAAAAGCGAAAATTATTATACCTCTTTTACAACGGGAGAGTAAAAAATAATTTCACAAATTGATGTTACAGACTATAATACAGTTGGTCAAATATCAGGCATCTACCAATCTTCTGATGAAATGAATGGTGAAATCAAATCAACTTTTGAGAATCTCAGTCTGAGTAAGTTTCATGAAACGGATTTTCTCGCTGGAGAAGGACCTATAGATTCTGTTGAATTAATTTTTGATGAGTCCAGAGATTAGCCGAGAAGATATTTGAAAAGGGATTTTAAAAGTTTGCATTCAAGATTGGTATTGATTTTAGATGAAAATGGGAGATTAAAGAATCAAAATTTATCCCAACAAAAGTTCACCCGGTAATATAAATACTATTATAATGACTTAGGTCACTCAGTGAAAGAAGAGTTCATACAGGTTTCATGGGGAGATAGAGTTTTTGGACAAACTTATAAATATAAATTTTATGATGCCGAGGAAAAATTTATCTGGCAAAAAGATCAATGTAAGCGCCTACGAATATCAGACTTCAACTTAGACCTTGTAGTGGGATTATATTGAATTCAAGACTTATGAGTATGATGGTCTACACGTTTGTACATAATGGAACAAATACTTACACTTTCTATTCAGATGATAATAAAAACTTGGCTATAATTAAAACTTTGAAAGTACGACTTATACCAGATGATACATATTTTGCTAATATAAGATTTGATAAGTTGGGTTTATGCAACTGAGAGACAAGTGGAGAATTTAAAGCTAGTTGTAAAATTAAAATGCGATATTAATAGTCAAATTTTGAAAAGTTTATCGGTTGCTGATTAATAAGGAAAATGTGTATTTAA
>JADJAH010000033.1 GCA_016704345.1 Ignavibacteria bacterium
GATGGAGGATATACTGATATTGGAATAATATGTATAGATTTATTGAGTGATAGTCCAACGGTTTCTATAGATTGCGTTATTATTTCTGGTTTCGATTTAACCAAAATACTATTCCGATTATTTGCAGTTTACCCGTTGATGAGTATATATTATGATAAGATTTCCAACAGCTGTATTGCCAGTTATGATGATGAGTTTTTAATGAATGATGGAAAAGAACCAATATGTTCATATAAAATGAGGATCCTGATAGCAAAAGCCAACATTGAAAAACTAAAATCTGATGATAAAATCTTTTTCGATATTGGGAAAAAATTTATATGCATTTAAGAACAATGATTTAAATAAATAACATCTAAAGTCTCTTATCCAATTATAGACTTGTGCACAAAGGAAATATTCAATAATGAAATAGAACTTGAGAATAAATTAATACGTGTTATAGAATCTGTTATGGTTGATGATCTTGAAAATGAAACTGGCTGGATGAGAATAGCTGATATTATGGCAAAGAATCAGGCGGGAGATATTATTTTCAGAGAAATGCAAGTATATTTTTTTGATGTTGTTGACGGTGAAGTAAAACTGATGATTTTCCATTGTTTGTTTGGATAAGAATTCTCAAATATTAATGCAGCAAAACTCCTTTAATGTTAAATTATGAAATCTTGTTACGAAAATAATTTTGTTTTTCCTTTTTTTTTGGCTCGAGCTGGTTTTTCTCAGTTAACAGGAACAGGCAAGTTATATATCCCATCAGGCGGCGGGTCATTTTAAGGTTACTGAAATCATTGATTGGAACGAAGTTGACACGAAGATTTATTCCGGCAAATATGAATATATCTATCCCGCCTATGATGAATATGCAGAATGGGCAGGAGATGGAATCAGTGATGAAATGTCAGTTGTTTTTTCAAACGACTCTGTTTACATAAATTCCAAAATGCAGGTAGAAGGTTGGGGTGAACCTGAAACAACGATACGGAATTTTCAATATCCCTTGATTTTGTGAAAACTTTGGGAAATTTGCTGGGCTGAACTATATGGACAGCAGCAACAGAATTGTTACCATTAAAAGGAATACTTACCATTTTCGGGAATGAAATTGTAGACTTCTTATGAAAAGTTTCCCGACGGCATGCAAAAATGCCTTTATTTATTTGCACAGGACATTGCGCTTCAATTACAGTGTAGATGAATTTCAAGCAATGTTTCCTGAATTTGTATTTTCCAAAAAAGACAATACAGGAAACGATGTTTATAATCATTCTAGTTCTAATTCGAATAAATCCGGACAATATTTGATTGAGGTTATATTCAGTCACGATTTTATCAAAGAAGTACGGATGACTGGACAGAGGTCAAGAACTGAAGAATTTAATGATTTCGATAAAATAAGAGTCAATATTCAGGATGAATTTTTTTACCAAAGGAGTACGGATATTGAGGAAATATACTTGGTTTTATGAAAAATGATTTGAAAGCGAAATCGTTTTTGGAGAAACTACTTATGTAACTATTATTTCATGGAAGTGAATATAGATTTGTTTACTATGTTCTTGTTGATAAAAAATGTTAAAATAATTCTAAATAAATGAAATCAATACTTTACTCTCTTATTATCTTTTTTGTAATTATTATTAACTCCATCGCATTTTCTCAGTTTCATTTTGAAATTAAGTATTCAGCAAAGGATATTTCTGCTCAGAGAGATTTATTCAGAAATGCAAATGTTGAACATGCAATTATTTCTTCTCGTTTGAAAATATTATTCGATACTACCGGTAAAATTCTTAATAAGGAATATACGGATAATATTGATGTCTTTGAGTTTTATGAATATGATTCTGTAGGTAACTTAATTTTTTAGAGAGAGTTGGTTTGATAATCCAACTAAACTAATTTATGATGAAACAGAAACTTAATTAGATATACCTGATGAAATTCGATGAAAAGTACTTTTACAATGAAGTGGATAAATTGATCAACTCTGGAGATTGTTGACCAATTAGTTGAAGCACATCCGCTTTTGAATCTATTATTTATGAAAAAAATGATCTGATTATTGAGAAGAAATGGAAATGCTGGATATGGGGAATATGGCTCCGTTTCATTTATAGCAAAATTAAATATGCTATGATCAGGGATAAAAGAGTACACATACTGGAAATCTTTGGAAATTTTAAAATGATGTAGAAGAGGTTAGTTTGAAAAACTACTATAGAGTATAATGAAAGAAATTTACCGGCAATATATAACTAAAAGTAATTTAGGTGAAAAAGATGTAAGTACAATCAGTTATAAAATATTTTTAATCAAAGATAATTATTGTGAAAACTTTCTACTCGTCTTATTCTTATTCTTGTAAATGATTTTAAATATGCAATCAGTCAAACTGATACAGTCGAACTTCGGAAAACAACGACTTGAAATCGCAAGAATATGAATACCCAAATCACGATGATTTTAAGATATTCTACAAAGACTTTAAAAATGCCGTAAACACTGACGATAAAGAAGCGGTCTTAAGAATGGTCAATATTCCATTCATCGATTACTTGAGCGATTTTTATTACAAGGATAAATCTTTTACGTCATTAGATACTGTCTCCTTTTTGAATAAGTATGATAAAATATTTAAAACTCAGATTTTAAACAAAATTAAATGCAAATGATTATGAGGGATGGACTAAAGAAGCTTCGATAAAGCTTTTGAAGAAGATCAGGATTTGTTAATTTCCGAAGGACAGTATATCTCTTGTGTTAACTATGCTAACCTTCTTTGTTTTGTATATGATAAGCACAATGGTATGTATAAATTGTCGTATATTACATACTATCCATAGGGAAACACTGAGTAAGACCATTTTTTTGTAAACATGTTTCTCACTAATCGGTTTTGTTTTTGAATTTTCATACATTGGTTATTAGTCCCGCAAGAATAAAGAAAGCGATGCCAGGAATGACAAGGAGAAGATACGGAAACCAATATCCAGTTGCTTCGAACGATAGCTTAAGAAGAAAGACAACCAAATAGACGTTTGATTTCAATTTTGAAAATAAGAGCTTTCTCATGAAGATTTTAAAATTATCTTTTCTTTTATTTCTAACAATTGATTACGCTTGGACAAACAAACGTGATACTGAGAATCCTACTGTAGGAGGATTTCCAACATATGGGAGCTGTGTTCAGTTTATATGATGGGAGACAGATATATTGCCAGTATTTTTGATAATAAGAATCAAATTAAAGTTTTTCTTTCTTAAAATGGAAAATGGGGACTAATATATTCAATACCACCCGCCAATACTTTTCAAAAACACCGGAAAATTTGAATTTAATTGGAAGCCTCAAACCGGAATTTATATTTTCACCTATGGTGATAGGATGAAAATTTTATTTTTGGACGATAGAATATTCACAATCCGGTATAGTTAGTTGAAGAAAATGAGAAGGGAGAATTCTGCAGCTCCCCCCACATAAAGACAAGAGTTAAGTGTTGAATTAATTAAATCTTTAAAAAATTTGAACAAGGTAAAACAGAGCGAGCTCATGTTCCGCCTGATTGCAAGAGGAATGTGTCCTCAAAACATTGACGGACGCCACTGATATAGAAGTACTAGCTAAACTACTTCAGATAAATAGCAAAACTAAAAGTTCCACTTTCCTGATGCAGAACTATATAAATCTCACCTTGAAATTCCATTTCATACTGAAAGAATATTTCTGAAATTGACACACATTACGAATAGTAAATTTAAATCAACCATGCTCGGCTTAGGAAACGAATATATCCCGCAAGACTATTGGTGGTTTAACTTCCGCTTAACGTCAAACAACACAGACTTGCGCAAGCTTGCAGCAAGCCTGGTGGATGAGCTCGACCTGAAAACTGGGAAGCTAGATAGTGTAAAAGTTGATTTGATGGTTTGCATACTCGCAAATTTATTCCAAGCATCGCTCACGTGGAAATGCCTCGCGATTTCAAGGCGACCCGAATGGTATGCACGAGTACCGGATGATGAAAAACTGCCCATACATTCATATGACTTTGTTGTGAGCACACTCGATGCAATGGTCGTACACGGGCTGATTGTCCAGTATCTCGGACAACACTACGACAAGCAAGGCGAACTCACAAATAAAAACAAAAGCGAACTCACAAAAATACATCCGACCGATGATTTGAAACAGCAATTGGAATTCCTAACAATCGATGATCTTGTGTATGTGTTAAAGGATGGTGAAATAATTTTGCGGGATTCTGACCGCGTTACTATTCCATTTGATGACACACCTGATATTGTATCAATGCGCAACGACTTAGTTGCATACAATGATTTGCTCGACCAAACTGAAATTGAATTAACCGGACTTACCAGTGATGACAGGTCATTGCATACAGATTACCTGTTGAGAAACACTTACTACAATTACGACAATGCTTCTACAGTTAGATTGCGCCCGATGCGTGTAAGGCGGATCTTCAATGTGGATTTCGATCACGGCGGGAGGTTCTACGGTGGAATTGAAAACATGCGGCCTGGATTGAGATCGAAGCTAACAATAAACGGTCAGCCAACTTTTGAACTTGATTTTGCTTCGTACCAGTTGAGAATGCTATATCACAAGGAAAATATTGATTACCGACGAGATGCGTATGCTGTTGCGGCTGGTTATAAACCTGAGCATCGCGAGATATACAAGTCGATCGTATTGATAGCACTGAATGCAGATAATGAAATTAATTGCCTAAGAGGGATCAGGCACGAATTACGGAAAAAAGAACTGGGGGACCTCATTGGTGGCATTACAGACGTAAGGATCAAACCATTGTTAACAAACTTGATCAACGCGCACGCGCCGATTTCCAGGTACATGTATTCCGGTATTGGTCTGGCTTTACAGAGAACTGATTCTGACATAGCAAATTGCGTTCTGAAGAAATTCCGTCAACGCGGCGTTTTGGTCTTGGCCGTACATGATTCGTTTGTAATTGAAGCCGCGCGGGTCAAAGAACTAAAACGATTGATGAGATCTTGTTATCGCGACAGGTTTGGGTTCTATCCTGTTATCAAATGACGCAGGGTCTATCAAGGCGAAATACCTCAGCGATCTTAGTATTACTGACTTAAAAGCGAAAAAAAAAGTAAAGTATATATGAAGCAATCAATGAATCAATCAATATTCAAGTTATTCAACACTCAATTCTTTCCTATTTCTTAAGTTATTTCTACCTTAATTCTCTATTCATTTTCATATTTTCTTCTCTGTCTTCTAATTATAATATTCCATCTATGTATAGGAAACTTTAGGAAAAAAAAATGGCGAAACAGCTTGGAAATAAGGTTTTCATTTTTCATTTTTACAGTCCCCAAAGTTTCATGCGTTTTTGCTCTGTTTTTACACTTTTCTGGATTCCATTTTCACTGCCAAAAACCTTAAACCCAAGCGATTTTTTATTCCGCCCGGGATTTTTACGCAGAATAAGATCACGGCTTTTTTCATACCTGCAAGTTTAGTCCGGGAATGTGGACAAAAACTGTCTGATATTCTGATTTGAGTTGACACTTGTTGAATACTTTGCACTCACAATGCGTTATCTAACTGCCGTAAGTGATGAATGATCGTTCTTACGTCAACAGACTCCTGCTTAGCCATCAAGAAGTGTCCGCGGAAGTGGACAATATCGGCATGCAAAACAATATTCCGTGGTAATCGTGCGAGCTATCGAAATTGGATGTCCTTTTAAACCATATTTCGCTATGGTGCCAACACTACATCTCGAGGTCCGGGTTTGATATTTGCGTCCGATTCATGGACATAATTCGAATTCGAAAATTTTGGGAAGCACTTCATTAAAATATGTCCGTGAACCTGGACAAAATCGGAAGGAATTCCTCATAAGGAGTGAAGATAAACCTACTGTTACATTGGTGCAGGATTTGCCCACCGAATAAGAATTTGCAACGGATTTTGTCTCAGACTTTGATTCCGGCCCGGAAATCAACTTTTCATTCCTTAAGGTTCCCATACTGGAGCATTAGTGTATAAATTGTAGGTTATGAATATATATTTTTTTAATGTTGTTATGTATAATTAGTAATATAAATACACTTTGTATAATGTTATATTATTGGTTTATGTTTCATAACTTTCATATACTCACGTATCATAACAGACTTCAGCTCAGCTTCGTATTTATCTTCAATCATAAAGCTGTCATGTACAACCAGGACCGGAACTGATTTATCTGTGAAGTGCCTAATTATTCCCGAAGCTATCACAGCATCGTAGTACTGCAACTTGACACCGATGTCTGAATTGAAATACTTTGCAATGGCAGAATGCGCTTTCAACCATCGGTCGTAAAACACTTTGAGTCCGGGATCAGTTATGTCAGGTGTTATTTCCAGCAATTCACGTTTATCTGAAACTAGTTCACTTCTTATAGCTGCAAGAGCTTCTCCCAATGAGCCGGAATTGATCGACACCAATGCTATGAGCTTGTACAACTGTCTCAGCAAAGGATCACCGCCTGCGAGGTCGTCATACACGTTTCCCTTGATACGTTTGTTCTCAAGATGATACAACATACGGATGTGCATGGACCCGTAGTCTAATTCAACTGTGGGTGCACCATTGATGTGAAGCTTCTTGCGGATAGCCTTCGGCATCTGCGACTCAATTCCGTTATAGTATCTGCCGCCGTGTTCAAAATCATCATTGAACGATCTGAACATAAATGGATTACGCAATGTCCAATTGCCTTCTCCACCAGAAACACCAAACAGCTTGAAGAATCTTTTATGATTTGCTTCGTCTGCTTCGGTAACACCTGATAATGTAAACGCCGCAGATTGCCTTTGCTGATTGTAGTCCAGCAATTGACGGCGCATTTCGATCGTGTGTTGGTCGTCGGCATAATCAAGCTTTGTTTTTGTAGCACGGTCTTTGACTATTAAGAGTTCTGGCGGCTGCTGGTCATGAATCATTTCTGCAATAACAGGTTGCAGTAATTGTATGGTATCATCTGTCGGTTTGATCTTTGTTAGTACACCGTAACCGTCTTTAGGATTCTTGAATCCTTTTACAGAGTCCACCAAACCCATTGTGTGCAGGCCGTCAATCACGCCACACATGATGTTGTATGTGTTATATGCAACTCTGTACCTCGTTGGTATCGCGGCGTAGTAAGCTTTGCGTCTTGCGTAAGCAATGTATTCAGTGGATTGCATGCTCAACCACAGATTGACCAACACTGCGGTGAGACACTTTTGTTTGAGGTCCGATTTGCGTGATTTGTCTATCGGCAGGTCACACCAAACAGTGTCAGCCAGTGCAGCCACCCTGTGGTGGCTGCTGTAGTGTTTGTGGCTGAATGGAAACGCGTCAAGCAAGTGATATTGGTTTTTTTCCAACATGGCTGTTATAATTAATGTCGAATAATACTTTGTGACTAGAGTCATCGTATCCGATGATGTAATGATCATTCACTACCATTGCAGACTTTGGTGCGTTGTGTGCCGGATCCGTTAGCAAGTCTGCATGTTTCAGGAAACCAAGTGCGACAAGTTCCTGTAAGCCGCCTTGACAGTATTGATAGATACACCTGCGACGCGTGCTATCTTGCCAAACGTGATCGTAATCGGTTTTGATAATGACCATTCAAAGAATCCCTTTTCGAATTCAAACGGCTGAGCATTGAACTTCAGATACGCGTACAGATAGAATGAGAACGCACACTTGAACGGCACGCTGTACATCACAGGGTGATGCTCATGGTCGCAAAGATCATAGAACGCACGAAGCTTTGCATTTTTGTGATGTGACTTTTGCCGGGTTTTGAATTGCCGCTCGGACTTTGCCAGTTGTTGTTGTTTGTACCTGAGTATGTGTTGGTACTCTTTGTTATTCAGTAAAAGCGCCTTCATCTTCCAAGTCCTTTATTTTTTCATGAATTGTGTATTCGTCAACCCAGAACGGCGGGGTCCCTGAGAGTAATTTGTTCATCTTGCGGTGCATTCCAACTTTTTTCTTATCAAGGAATCCTTTGTTGTATTCTGTGATAAGTTCGAGCTCAATGCGTTTGAACTCTTTAAATATTTTTTCATAAACACTGGTGTCCCCGGGATCCGAGGTTTTAAGCTCCCAGTTGAGCTTTTTGATATTGGGTAACATTTGTAATTATGTTTATTTATTAAAATGTTTAATAGCATTTGACAGATGATTATCAAAATTCAGAATGTCCAGTACACAGAATCTTGATCCATCAGTCTACATAAGTAATAGCATTTGACAAACTGATCATCAAAAATCCAAATAAGGATTGAGCATGCTGAGGGATACACATAATGAACTTGAATCAGGAAATTGCCGGCGAGCTATCGAAAAAGGGTAACTACCCGCGGCATTTTGACGTATGGTGCCAGCACCTTCGCGCGAGGTGGAGCAATTTGGATTTTTGTCCAAGTCAAGGAACAGGAATTTTACAGAGGCATTGAATGACCAAGAAAATACGTCATAGATATAATTTGGATAATAAGGAAAAAAATGTTGGAGAGAGTAAGAGACTGCTAAATGAAATCATGCGACGCAAGACCTTGAACCGGCAACCAGTTGTCTTGAAAAACAGGATGTAACTTTTTGATCTGCTCAATGATCTTTTCCTCTGCGTGTTTGATATCTTCAAAAGTAATGTCAATGTTCCTAACATCTATTCTCAAATTGTCTTGAATCATCTCTGAAGGAACTTCAAATGACACCGATCACTTGTACTCACTTCATTCCGAGCCTGAAGGATAAATCAAAAAGTACATTTTCTGCAGTTTTCGAATTAGCGCATAGCTTACCATTTGATAAATGTCTGTCTGGCTGACTCCTGCTTTCTTGTCATTGGCATCTTTACGAACTTTATATTTTGTATCTATGATGAGTTTATCCTTAAGATACATATCGTTTCTTATCTGAAAAACTTTCTCACCGTTATGACGCGCCAGGTAATCTGTGCTCTGTGAAAGAAATTTCATGTCAGGAAAGTGCTTATCAATAAAACCGAAGATGAAGTCCTCAAACACATACTCCATTGGCAACAGAAAACAGAAATTGCGACTATGCTCATTGTGCATATCAATCACAAGATTCGACATAAACATCCTGCACAGCTCAAGTATGTGACCATGTTCTCCATATAATGAATTCAACCTAACTTTGCTGCAGTCAGGCGCTGTGCATTGGATATCCGATACCTCATCAAGCAGGAAAAGGATCTCGTTCAGCTTTTGTCTGGTAATAAAATTATTGCTAACCGCAAGAAGCCGTTTGCTCACATACTTTACAATTCTGTTGAACAAGTTGTCGTAAGCAAACGGCTCGTGAATGCAATGAAAATTTTGCCATTTGCCTATGGAGAGATTGTGCTTTGTATAGTTGTCAAAAGAAAGCCTGCCTCTCAGGAAAGAAGTTTCTTCTTCGATAGTCTGGTATGACTGATACGGCTGTGGAAACAAAACTTCTTCAGTATGATTGGCAAATACATATATCATCAACTCAAGATAATCATCGAAATGAAGATCTGAAATGTTTGCAAACGAAAAGGGGAACCTGATCTTTCTGCAATAGCTCAGCCAGAAAATCAAATTCAAGTGCCAATTCCGGGATTCTTGTTTCTCCGATTCATCAAAGATCTTAGGCATGACTTCAATTCTGATATCTTCATACTGCATAGTCCCAACCAAATTGTGAGCCGTAATCTGGTTATCATGGCTGAAGCTGAAGAAACCCTGCTTCTGTACTTTTTCATTTGCTCTCTTCTCTTCAGTATTCTCTTCTTCAATATTATCAACATACTTATTCCTGTTCTTCCAGACATGTGAAAGATATTCAACAAGCTGCGGAATCTTTTCAGAGTATTGTTCAAAGGATTCTGTCTCCCACTCCCGAAGTATCATTCTGCAATGATCAGGTGATTCTCGGAAATGCCGGTGTCTTTGATCTTAATGCCGGCTTCAATTAGAATCGATTGCAGTATTTAATGCTATGAGCATTTCTTTATGTGAGTTTACGAGATCATATCTTGGATACATTGATTCAAACTCAAATCGTCTTCTAAGGGCTATGTCAAGCAACGCGATTGATTTATCTGCCGTATTCATGGTTCCGATTATGTGTAAGTTTGCCGGCACACAGAATTTCTCACCTGAGTACGGCAACTCAAGCCATATTTCATTTTTAGCTCCGATTCTTTTGTCATCTTCTATCAATGTTATGAGTTCTCCGAATACAGCAGAGATGTTTGCACGATTGATCTCGTCAATCAAGAGTGCGCAACTGCTTCGGATCATTCTTTGCTTCTTCAAACTTCTTTCTCTTCGGTTATCAATTGAATCTTTGTAACATTCATCAAACGAGTTATATCCGGTAAGTTTTCAAAGCTTCGACACAAGCTTTAGAAAATCCCTTTCCTTAACTGAAACTGAAGCTGGCCGATAGATTCTTCTGACTTCATCTGCAATTAACGGTTTTATCCTCAATGAAACTTCACCAGCTGGTTTTTGTGAAACGTAATGAAATCTTATCTCTGAAACTTTATCAATTTCTAATCTTAATATTTGAGGAACTTTGCAAGGTCGAGCAAATCGGGACCAATAATGTCCGTATCTCTCGACTTTCTCTTCCATCAACGACCATTTGCTTTCCTTCATACTTATGAAACATCTTCTTGCTTGGACTTACCCTTTCCTTCGTATTAGTTGATTCATCATCTGTTATATTTGAAGGTCAGACCAAATACCATTACTTTCCGTGACAATAGAAGGGATTTGCTTTGCTTGGCTAATGGATGTTCAACAATTTCACCACAAGCATCGGATTTC
>JADJAH010000034.1 GCA_016704345.1 Ignavibacteria bacterium
CAAACACAGATTTAACTGGCATCATGCATTGCCAAAGTCTAAAAAGATAAACCAGCCTCGCATAAATCTGACCTTCAGAAGAATTGAGATTTAGCTTGTTTCCAAATTACTATTCAGTCTGCTCAAGTAACTTCAACATAGTCCAGATCTTTCCCAAAAGTTTCTTCCATGCGGACTGTTGCAATGACTGCTATTGCAGAGCGATCACTGCTACAATCACAGCGCCGTTAACTATGCCGAGGTATTCGCGGAAGATTGAAATGACAAAGTCATCGGGACGGTAGTTCCGCGGATGATATTGGGAACTGCTGTTGTAACTGTTGCTGATAGTTGGTGCCGAATTGTTCCGAAGCATTCGTTGCAATGTCCGCCCAGTAGCCGTTTGCAAATCCCAAAGCGCCGCACATAAAGTAGAAGAAGTAATGCCGGTGATTGAAATAAAGATATACTGCAATGCAAACAAAATTCATGAACGAAATATCAGTACAACTTTTTCTTGATCTCATCACCTGACCCATATATCCGCCTCACAAAATCTCCGATGACGATTCTATGTACGTATACATTATTGACTGCGCAGGGTTGATGGGAACATTCAGACCAAAAGCTTCTGCAAACTTATCCGAGAAAGTAACAAGCACTCCAACACAAACCATGTTGGCAAGCCAATGAGAATACATTTGGAGAATTTGAAGAATCGTGCTTTGTTAGTAAAGAGTTTGATAAAATTGTCTTTGAAACATTCTTATCTTTTATATTCTTATACATTCCTGACTCATAGACGCTGATCCTCGTATCAGAAGTGCGAGGCCCATTGCTCCGCCAATGAAATGAAACGCGCCAGTCGAACTTGTTGGCAATAAGCGCGGCAACCACTGCGCCCAGCAGCCCGACTGTTGCTACAATTGTTGTTCCCCAACCAGGGGGATTCTTTTCGGCATAATTTCGCTAACAAGCGTGATGCCTGCTCCAAGCTCACCCAAGACCGATGCCTGCGATGAACAACATCGCTTAGTTGGAACATCCTGCACAAAGCCGTTTGCAATGTTTGCTGCGGAGCAGAGAAATATCGAGCCGAACAGTACAGATCCTTCCTTTCTTATCGCCAGGACTCCCCAAAGTATTCCACCGATGAGCATTCCTGCCATTTGCCAGTTAAGAAGCATAACGCCGACATCAATCTGATGATCGCCCCCGACACTGAGAGACACGAGCGAAGGTTTGCGCACAACACTGAAAAGGATGAGATCACAAACATCAACGAAGAAGCCGAGCGCCGCAACGATGATGCGGATTATATCCTTCTTGTCGCTTGAAGGATCTCTCATGGTTATGTTAGATTACATAAAAATATATTTTCCCTTTCCATTTTCCATTTTCAATTTTCCACTTTACATTCTTTCAGTGTCTTCTTCTGTCCTGTCCGCTTTTTTCAAGGAGAGGGAAGACCTGTTGTTGAATTCGATACCGAACCAGGATGCAGGGCATCAATATCGAACTGAGGTTGATTTGACATGGAATATTATTTTTGGTTTTGGATTTGCTAATCAAGTGTGTTCCGGCCCGTTGATTCACGAGCCCGATAGATTCTTCAATTTTTTCCAGTTCTCTTAAAGCCAATTGCCAATCAACTAAAAATAGCTGAACATTTGGCAAACTAACTATTTCAATTCTCAATTCTTAATTCTCTAATTGACCTCAATACTCCCACTCCTGTGACCGGCGAGAATTTTTCCAGAATTTCTTTCTGCGTGCGCCGCCAGGAAGAAACTTGTCCATATAGAATAAAATCTCTTCGTGTGATTTCCTCTCAAGCAAATGCACCATCTCGTGAACGACTATGAATTCAAGGCATGCAATCGGCTTCTTGGCAAGATCAAGATTGAGCCATATATGCTGCGTTCTGATGTTGCATGTGCCCCATCTCGTCTTCATAGATTTTATGCCAAATCCTTTTACTTCAACATTCATTACAGGTTCCCACTTTGTGATCATCTGCGGAATGGTATCCTTCAAGCGCATTCTGTAAAATTTGTCACACCTGCTTCCGTTTTTCTTTGCCTGAATTTGGAGGAACATGAACCTCTATTGTGTCTTCAAAAAGTAAGACTCTTGACCGCACCCCGGAAGGAAAAATCTTTAGCTGATATTTCTCTCCAAAGAGATAATGAATTTCGCCTGACTCAAATTGTTTTGGAGCTGTCCTCGGCATCAATCTCATTTTCCTGATGCTTTCGTATCCAGTCGAGTCGTGACTCAACAAACTTTTCTATTACCCGGTCTTCCATTTTCAGAGGCGCCGATACTTGTACAAGTCCGTCCGGCGGCTTCACTCTTATGATGATGTTCTTCATGCGCTTCTTCATCACTTCCACATAAATGCCGTCAATCAGCATCATCTGCCTTTTAATTATTTTCTTCGGCCTTGTTGGCGCAAAGAACTCTCTTAATCTGAATTTCATAGTTGCCAATATGGTAAATTGAGATTCAAATTTCGATTCATGAGGTTTCTCCCCAATTGAGTAGGGGAGAAACCTCAAGTTCATTTTGCGCTGAAATTCAATTTTTTGTGCCCATGTGAAGGGACAAATTTGCATATCCGTCTTCACTTTAAATCTGTAATTTCTCATCGACCCCGAAACATCTTATCTGAAAGCTTTTCGTTTCGAATTCATCGGAGTTAATTTAATACTGACATGAAAATTCTTCAGGTTCTTTTTGTATTACTTGTCTCACTAAACACCGTTTCGTTTTCCAATACTCTCGACAGCGGACTTGTTGCTTTTATCCATTCAATGGAAATGCATTAGATGAAAGCGGCAACGGGAATCACGGAATAAATAATGGGGCCACACTTTCTTCAGACAGGTTCGGAAGTTCTAACAAGGCATTCTACTTCAACCGCAACTATATTGAAATTCCAAATTCGCCGAGTTTGCAATCTCCCATAACTTCAATGTCTCTTGCATTCTGGATAAACATCTCGCAATGGGATCAAAGCAATGCCGGATTCATGGCAAAGTCAAACTCAAATACAATCGGACAATACGGCTCAGTGGCATCCACCGGTCCCAATTACATGCAGTTTGATATCGGAGGAAGTTACGTTCGCATCAACAGATACTTTGCACTTAACACATGGTACTTCCTTTGTTTGCGATGGGATGGTGCAGAAGCCAAACTCTATCTCAATGAATCCGTTTATGATTCTGTTCCTTACCGGAACTGTTGCTCCCGATAATTTTCCTCTCACACTCGGCAAGCATTCACCCGGCGGCGTGAGATATCTCATCGGAAAACTTGATGATGTGAGGATCTACAACAGGGCATTGCATGATTCCGAGATCGAACAACTTTTTATGAAGGAAATCTTGATGTGAGGGTTTGTGCCGCAGGGGATTCTATGATCCTGTGACTCAAAGAGCTCGAATGAAGGACACGGTACGAGTTTATTTGCGTGAGCCATACTTTCCATTTACTGTTGTTGATTCTTCGAAGGCGCTTATTGATTCTGTTCTGCTCGAAGGAAGTTTCAGAACTTTGGTTGCTCCGGGTTCATATTATATAGTTGTGAAGCACAGAAATTCCATAGAGACATGGAGCAGCGCTCCGGTTTATATTGAAGCAACTGCAATGAGTTATGATTTCACGTTGTTCGCTGCTCAGGCATACGGCAATAATCTTGTGCTGAATGGAAACAACTATTGCTTGTACGGAGGTGATGTGAATCAGGATGGAATAGTAGATGCAGGCGACGGGAGCATGACTGACAATGATGCGAACAATTTTGTAACCGGTTACGCGCAAACGGATCTCACGGGAGATAGGTTTGTTGACGGCTCCGATAACACAATTGCAGATAACAACGCTTCAGCGTTTGTGAGCGTAATTACTCCACTTAGTTATCAACCGCCGTGCAATCTGACGTGCGCAAGATTTTTTACCTGGTCAGGTTTTACCTGGTGTGTTATGACTTCTGACGGAACTAAAATGCTATCGGTCCCAATTATTTTTCGTCAAGTTATGATAACGTATTTGTTGACAGCGCCGGCGATCTGCACATGCGGATTACAAGAAGGAACGGGAAGTTCTACTGCGCCGAGTTGTTTACTACACAAACAGTGGGATACGGCACTTATACTTTTTACATTGCAAGCCGCGTGAACAATCTTGGCAGGAAAACACCGTGCTTGGGCTCTTCGTGGAATGACAAGAATTGCGTTACCAATGCCAACAGCGAGGTAGACATAGAATTCACGCGTTGGGGAGATGCAAACGATCCTGATGTGATCAATTATTCAATACAGCCTACCAATGCGGGACAGGAGACGGACAGATTTACAAAGTGGCCGATGTCATTCAACGGAAACAATACAATTCATTTCATGAACTGGACACCGTCGCTTGTAACCTGGTCAAGTTATGAAGACACAGCAATCCACCGCCTCCGGAAATCTCATTTCATCATGGTCATTTGATGATAACAATCTTCCAAAGATAAAGAGGAATGTAATTCCATCCAATCGTCATTCCTTCGCAGGAGAGCAATACACATTTGAGTCTTAATCTTTGGCTCGACAGAGCAGGTATCCTTCGGATGACATGGAAGTTGAAGTGGTAATTCGGTATAGAATTTACTGCGATGGGGCAGCAATAATTTTTTTAGAGATCCTATCTTTGCAATGCAAGTTTGAATTTCCTGATAAAGGGAGTCTGCAGAGTGCTGACTTGATTTAACTCTGTCGGCAATCCGCTGTAACAGCGGAGAAAAAGAATTCCTACCTTTACTTCGTCTTAATAATTTCCACCACAATCATCTCATTACTATCGACTGCCTTCATCCCTGAATATCCACCGTACAGCGAATAATTCTCGAAGTTACTTGCATTCAGAAAATTCCGAATTTCATCTGCATCATAATACTTGATCTTCATTATTTCCGTTTCGACATTTTTCACATTACTATCTGAGACATCTTCATAAATGCAGATCATCGTTTCAATATTTGAACTCTTTTCAAATTTGCTCTGTGTTGTCAGTTTTATCTTTGAGCCATCGTTTCTGAAAACTTCTCTGACATTCTCTTCACTCATTTCAGTAAAACCAGAAGGTGTGCTGATCTCAAAAAGTATTCTGCCTTTTGGCATAAGACTATCGTACATATTCTTTAAAGATTTTAGCACGACCGGATTTTCCGTGAGCAGTCCGAAAGAACCTGAAGGAAGAAAGACTAATCCGTATTCTCTATGCACTTTCATATCTTCAAGTTTTTGAAGATACAATTTTGGGTGTAAATTTTTTTCGCCGGCTTTAATTCGGCATTTCTCAAGCATATGCTCAGAGGCATCTATGCCGTCAATGTCAATTCCTTTCTCGAACAAAGGAATAAGAAATCTTCCGGTCCCGCACATTGGTTCAAGTACGGGTTGAGAACTTAGTTGAATTTGATTCAGATAGTATTCCAGCGCATCATCGGGAGCAAGCGGTTTGTCGAGATCGTAAAATTCCGTGCAGAGGGACTTGTATGTATCAATCATATATTCGAAAAGTAATATTTGTGGCAGTCAATATAAGAAGTCTGTTATTTCTTTTTGCTCAATTTTAGTTGGGTATTCCTTTCATCAAGAAGTTTTAGCACTTGCGCACTTCAGGCGTTCTAATACTTCATCCAAATGTCAGATTGTCTTGTTTCTACTACTGAATCCAACAATATGGGAGCCTAATTACCCGGATATTGCAAAAATTCTTTAAATCGGAAGAGATATGGTTTGAATTAGAACATCTGTTTCGTTAATTTGCCGTTGAAATTGCGGAGCGTAGCGTAGCCCGGTATCGCGCCAGTTTTGGGAACTGGAGGTCGCTGGTTCGAATCCAGCCGTTCCGACTTACTAAAAAATTTTGAGACCCTTTGTGCGGAATCGTTCGGAGTGTGAACGGAATTTCTCACATGATTTGCCAAAGCCCCTGGATATGGTTCAGGGGCTTTATTTTTTTATAATGGAAATTGAATATCTATAAATCACTCATAAGGCCGGTTTTGTTTACAATCGATCCGGAAAGAGCACATGATCTCGCTCTCGGATTCATCACAAGAATGAAACTTGCCTATCCTCTTTTTCACTCGGCTTATTCCCCCGTTAATAATGATCCCGTGAAGATCGGCCCTCTGACTTTTAGAAACAGGCTCGGACTCGCCGCCGGATTTGACAAGAACGGTACGGCAATAGAATTCTGGGATGCGCTCGGATTCTCGCACGTCAAGTGGGAACTGTTACTCCATTGCCTCAACCGGGAAATGAGATGCCGCGTATCTTCCGGCTTCCAAAGATTCAGCGCTGATCAACCGGCTTGGTTTCAATAACCTAGGGGCGGATGCGGTGAGGACCAACATTCTAAAGCACGTAAGAAAGTCAGCAATGATTTTGTTATCGGAGTAAATATCGGCAAGAACAAATCAACTCCCGTTGAAGATGCTGTGAATGATTACACAACCTGCTTTGAAAAAATGTATGACGCTGCAGATTATTTTACAGTTAATGTTTCATCGCCAAATACTCCCGGCCTGCGGCAGCTTCAGGATGAAGAACATCTTGCAGAACTTCTTTCTAAAATATCCGCTTTGAACAATAGCATCTCTTCCCAGAAACAAGTGAGGAACAAAGACATCTTTCTCAAAATAGCTCCCGACATTAATGATGAAACACTTCACTCAGTTTTCAGCATCTGCACTGCAAATGAGATCACGGGTATCATAGCGACAAATACAACCATTGGGAGATCCGGCCTGCAGACAGTCATTGATCAGCAAGGCGGGCTCAGCGGAAAACCGGTGTTCGGAAAGTCTAACGAGGTGCTTGGAAAACTCAATGAACTCCGCAAAGCTTCATCACACAAGACTCCCGAACTCATTGGAGTAGGCGGTGTCTTTACAAAAAGTGATTACAAAGAAAAGTTAAGACTCGGTGCATCGCTTGTTCAGGTCTATACCGGTTTTATTTACGAAGGACCGGGGATGATAAAAGAGTTGTTAAACAGTTAGATTATCCAGAGCATTAAAAAAATACTTTTAAGATTGTCTTACAGGAAGTTGGTGTACATGGTAAGGAAATGGATTCATCATACAATTACTATGAATGTCCGGATTTATCAAACGTGTTTTTTGCAGATTGTTATTTGCTAAAAAAGAATATGCGCTCCCGGATATCTGCTAAACAATGCAGTACTGTTTGACAGTTCCGGGAACGCAATAAGCTGATAAGATTGAATTACTTAGGGTCTTACCGATCCCACAAAATTATATGCGTTGTTATCTGCAAGTGAAGCATCCGTTGCATCTACGATGTCATCATAATTCAGGTCTGTAGAAATATAGCCTGACCCCAAAATTAAATGCATCATTATCTATCAAACCGGCATCTGTTCCATCTATAACCCCGTCCTGATTTACATCTCCACTGAAAGCTGTCCATCTTGTTCCCAATAATTGAAGATTGCTTCCGTAAGCTTGTGACGATGATGTTGTAAAGTTGTAGGTCCATTGAGTTTGCTGTGAAACTGTTTCCGGCGGCGCTCCATGTTTCAATAGCATTCCTGTGTGTTAAGACAATGTAGTATGGAACTCCGTTTGAAACACCTGTGAAAGTAAAAGCACCTACTCCGCTTGAGTTTAGAATTGCCTTTGAAGAGCTGACAATTGCATAAGGCGAAGTTGTGTTTCTGAGATAAATCGTTGCTGTATCACTTACCAAAGTATTAGTACCCGGGTTATACAATCCCTCGATGAGAGCTGTAAGGTTAAGCGTGCTTGAAGGTTCAATGATGTTGACATTCCTGTTAACTGCCCAGTTCCATTGATCTCCGCTTTCATTGCCATCGCTGTTCGATGCAAGTCCGTCAGCCCATAACGTATCAACTCCTGCAGTCGCAGGCGCAGTGTAGTTGAAAAGTATAGTTATAGAACCGGCTGTCATTGGAAGATTGTTGTTATGAGTGATCTCACCGCTTTGAAGTCTTGTACCTGATGTTACTGCAGCCAAGGTACCTCTTCTGGTTGCTACGTCAAGTCCGGCGCCGGTAAGTCCTGACCTTGTGATGACCAATGAGAATTGTGCTGTCTGACCTTTTACGACTGATGAAGTCCGTTGATTACTGAGTGTGACTCCTGATACTGCAGACCCGTGACAGCTGCAGCCGGATGTCGAAGTTTTCCTTGTTCTTCCTGTTCTTCCACCCTCATCACCGTAAGTGGAGACACTGATTGTCAGAAAGGCCAATATGCAAACGGCTGAGCCCAACCTGATCAGAGTGTTGTTTTTGCTCATGCTTCTAAAGTTTAGATTTAGTACCCAATTAGTCAGGCACATAGAATTGTGAATTTTGATTTTCTTGGGATGCTAATCAATAATCACTTTCCGTGCCAAGAAATTGAATGTCTTATTATGCAGGGTAAATTAACTCTTGAACAGCTGTGGTTTTTATGAGATGGGTAATAAAGCCACACAATTTTTGATTTTGTCCATAATTTCCACTATTAAGGAGGGTTGGACGTCCTTCAAATTGCCTAATCTAGTTTAGTCTGACAAGAAGATGTTAGATCTTATGTATTGATAGAGTCTGTTCAATTTTATATAAAGTAACTGAAGCTATCTCGTAAAGTTCTTACTGTGTTATAGCTTTTTGATTTCCATTTACCTTTTACTTTTTCCACTTTCCATTTTCCATTTTCCATTTTCCATTTTCCACTTTCAACTTTCCACTTTCCATTTTCCATTTTCAACTTTCAGAGACTCCATCTTTTCTCTTGCACAAACCTCGCAGCCTTTACAACAAAGGATCTCGGAAAGAACCGCACACCAAAAATAAGCAAGGAGTTTAGAAGGCCCGGAACCGCAACGGACTTTCCTTTCATCATAGCATTGTAATCCATACTCGGCAACTTCTTTCGATGTCGGCAATTTTCTTCCTCTCACCATACGGCTTTCATTGATCTTTGCGGCGTTCTGAAATCCGTAACTGTAGGACCAGGGCAAAGAGTTGTAACAGTCACCGGCTTACCGCTAAGCTCATTTCCCGATTGCTTCGGAGAAGCTAAGCACGTAAGCTTTGCTTGCATAGTAAACCGCCATCAGGGGGCCGGGCTGAAACGCGGCTGTAGAAGCAACGTTCATTATCTTACCTCCCCATTTCTTATCATATCACCAATGAACAACTTAGTAAGATGTGTGAGGGAAGTAATATTGAGATTTATCATCTGCAATTCTTTCTCCCAATCAGTTTCAGCAAACATCCCAAACACGCCAAACCCGGCATTGTTGATGAGGTAATCAACAGAAATTCTCTTTTCCTTTAGTTCGTCATAAATTTCCCTTGCGGAACGTGGCTCTGAAAGATCTTTGCCGATCACATGAACTCTTACTTTGTATTGTTGCTCAAACTTTGTCTTGATTTCTTCAAGCTTTTCAATGCTTCGCGCGATAAGTACAAGGTCACCGCCTTTTGATGCATGAAGTTCTGCGAGGTCAAGCCCTATGCCGCCCGATGCTCCTGTTATTAATGCTGTCTTGTTCATCAAGGTTGATGTGAAAATTTTTAGAATTTCTAAATCCACACTTTATTTTGAAAGTGCGTCTCAGTACAACAGTGAAATGGAAAATTGATACTGATCTAAAATCATTGCTCAAGGCCTTATCACAGCGACAAAGTTCAATGAGTTGTTATCCGCAATTCCAAGATCGGTTGCATCAACGAAGCTGTCTCCGTTAAGATCAGTCGCTTCATATCCTGTTAAAATTGCGAAGCATCATTATCAATTGAACTCATATCGTTTCCGTCAATGATGCCGTCCCGATTCACATCCCCGGAATAGAATGTCCACTTCGCTCCGACGAGTTTCATGTTATTTCCGTATGCCTGTTGTTGGGTTGAAGTCATATCAAGTGATACGGTCTGCCCTTGAGAAATGCGATCGCCGATGAAGTCCAGGTTTCAGGCATTTCTGTGGATGAACTGCACATAGTAATTTCCATCACGGCAATATTAAATTGCGCGGTTGCATTTCCCAGGTTATTGAGAAATACTGTTGAAGAATCAATTGCCGCAAACGGAGGCAATGCTTCGTGAAGGATAACTCTCACAGTGTCCGCAATCTGTGACATGCCATTGTAGAATCCTTCAATGCCGGCTGTAACATTCAAAGAAACAGGCGGAGGATTTGTGAATCCTTTCTTTATGCCGTTTCCAAAACTCGTAACCCAAACTTCATTTTGGTCATTTGGATTATAGAAAATCCTCTCCGGCTGACGAAAGTTGTAGCCCTGTACCTGAGAAAAAGTTGGTGAAGCGGTGTTGATATTATTACTGTACCATAATCCGTTTACTTCAGTTGACATGTACATCTCATTTGGATTTACAGGACTTATCGTGCACGATCCGACGCGCTCAAGGTTGTTGATCTTTGTCCAGTTAATGCCTCTGTTAGTCGTGCGGTACAATCCTCCAAGCCCGTTCGGCGGACCGCCCCATCCGCTGAAACGCAGCCGTACCAAGTACTTTGTGTTGCATCGTGAGGGTCCACAACAACGTCTTTGTCCAGTAATGCATTCCGGTATGCGACCTGTCTGTCCAGCTTGTACCACCGTTAGTACTGATGAATATTCCCGAACTTGCAGTAAACACTCCCGAGGAATTTCTTCTTCCTGAATATGACGCAAGCAATGTTCCGTCGTTGAGTACTTTAATGTTGAATGGATGTCCTTCCGTTCTGGGGGGATTAATGAGCTTCGTCCAAGTTGAAGAGCTTCCGTTCTGAATGTTTGACGAAACAAAGATTCCGCCGAGTGTGCTGTGAATCACGCTTGCATACATCCTGTTCTGATTATTCGGATCAAGCGCCAGCCAAATTACCGGGTGCACAAAATCATGAAGCGTAAGCCATGCAGCGCCTTTATTGGTTGAATATAGTACAGCGCCGGTTCCGGTGTTGATGCGCGAGTCCGCAAGATATGTGCTGATACATATCGTGAACGGATGAAGTTGCTCCGTAGAGGATACCGCTTATGGGATGCATCACTGAATTGTACATTGTGTTATATGTGTGTCCCGTGTAATTAAATGACCAGTAATTGCCTCCGTCAGTTGTACGCGTGCCTCTTATATCGGAGTAACAGCCTAAGATGTTGTTAGTGTCTGCCCATTCAAGCCACCAGCAGCTTGTGTTTTCGAGACCAACCGCGGTAAGATTTTCCTTTCGGTGTCGGGAGATTCATTGGATTCTGATCAGCAATATTCAGATATGCCTGCCGCCATGTTGCTCCGCCGTTTGTTGGAGATGTGCGGAAACCCAAGGTCGGTTATGATAAGCTTGTTTTGCATCGACGGGTGAACACTGGAATCCCGAGCATACTCGCCATACGACCAGCCCCTGTCTCCGCCTGAAGCCGCTCCAGCCGGTGAAGATGTTTTGATTGTTATTTGTAAGAAGAAGTATTGCTCCAATTCATTCCGCCGTTGGTTGTCTTATAAACGATCGGATCACCGGCATCACTGCCGCCTGCCAGATAAGCGATATCAATATTGCTCAAGGGCATTGATGCAAAGAAAGGATGATGCGATGTGTTGATGCCTGAAACTTTTTGTGCCCAGCTTGATTGCTCCCAGTCAATGGAGTAAACATTCTGATACCCGTAGTGATCAGCTCCGGTAACCCCGGGATAAACATCGCCGCTGTTCAAAGTTACACAGAAGAAGCGTGTAACACCGCCTTGTTTCCCTGAGGCAAAAGAGACAATAGCTTCAGTAGCAGGAATGCCCGTAATTGCGGACATGGAAAATGTTGACCCGTTATTTGTTGAAACAAGAACTCCGTTATCAAGGCATACAAAAATATTATTACCGTCAAAAAATACGCCGGCAATATAACAGCCGTTTGCGTTACTGTATTTTTGGAGTGAATGTCCTTCCCACCGTGCGATGGTAAAACAGTGTCTACAATCTGAAGTAAGTCAGCGGTACGGGGTAGCCCGGATCAGACGTTCGATTTGAAGGCTCCGCCGAAGGTAGGATCGGAGGCGATTGCATTCCATGTGACGCCGCCGTCCACTAACACTTGGGGAGTCATCAAATCGCCTACAAAATGTATACAGTAAAGTATCTGAGGATTCTCCGTGAGTCGACTTGGCTCCATTGCCGGTGATGTTTATTGAAGCTGATCCCTCTCCGCGAGGCCCGAGGTTTGTCGCATGAAACAGTTCACTCATGTCACAAGCAATGTAGATCTCATCAGAATTGTGCAGGACTGAAGCTCGGAGAGGAACAGTGCGCCATAAGCTCCGGGACCTTTAACGGATGTCCATTGGAGTTATCTTGGATAAGCAGTTGAACAGAAGATACAAGTACAAAGACGATGGATAATTTTGAGGGATTTAAGAATAATAAAGTTCTTCATGAGCTTTTGAATTTTAAGAAGTTTATCGATTAATCCTCAAACATATTACTGATTCTGTTTACAAACAAGAAAGGGGCGCGGTGTAATTGGATTACTGTCGGAAGAATTAAAACTCAAAGCAATCACC
>JADJAH010000035.1 GCA_016704345.1 Ignavibacteria bacterium
TGATTACTGAGGTGACTCCTGATACTGCAGACCCTTGACAGCTGCAGCCGGATATCGAAGTTTTCCTTGTTCTTCCATTCTTCCACCCTCATCACCGTAAGTGGAGACACTGATTGTCAGAGAAAGGCCAATATGCAAACGGCTAAGCCAACCCAAATCAGAGTGTTGTTTTGCTCATGCTTCAAAGTTTAGATTTAGTACCCAATTAATTGAGCACTTAGAATTGTGAATTTTTGATTTTCTTGGGGATGCTAATCAATGATCCCTTTCCAGTACCAAAAATTAGATGTCTTATTATGCAGGAGTAAATTAACTATTGATCAGCTGTGGTTTTTATGAGATGGAGTAATAAGGAGTCACACAAATTTTGATTTTTGTCCATAATTTCCACTATTAAAGAGGTTGAGACGATCCTTTGAATTGCCTAATCTAAAAGAGTCTGACAAGAAGATGTTAGATCTTATGTATTGTTTAGAAATCCCATTCAATCATATATAAAGTAACTGAAAACTATCTCGTAAAGTTCGTTACTGTGTTATAAAAGCTTTTACTGATTTCCATTTTCCAATTTTCAATTTTCACTTTCCATTTTCCACTTTCCATTTTCCATTTTCCATTTCCTTCTTCCTTTTTCAATTTTCAATTTTCAATTTTTCATTGTTAGCTCATCTTTGCTCCTGCACCAAACCTCGCAGCCTTTACAACAAAGGATCTCGGAAAGAACCGCACACCAAAAACAAGCAACGAATTCAGAAATCCCGGAACGGCAACGAACTTTCCTTTCATCATTGCATTGTAACCATACTCGGCAACTTCTTTCGATGTCGGCAATTTTCTTCCTTTTACCATTCGGCTTTCATTGATCTTTGCGGCATTCTGAAATCCCGTGACTGTAGGACCAGGGCAAAGTTGTAACAGTCACCGGCTTACCGCTAAGATAATTCCCGATTGCTTCGGAGAAACTTAGCACGTAAGCACACGCCCGCATAGTAAACTGCCATGAGGTCCGGGCTGAAATGCGGCTGTAGAAGCAACGTTCATTATCTTACCTCCCCATGTCTTATCATATCACCAATGAACAACTTTGTAAGATGGGTGGAGAGAAGTAATATTGAGATTTATCATCTGCAATTTTTCTCCCAATCAGTTTCTGCAAACATCCCGAACCACCAAACCCGGCATTGTTGATAAGGTAATCAACAGAATATGCTCTTTGCTTTAGTTCGTCATAAATTTCCCTTGCGGAACCTGCTCTGAAAGATCTTTTGCCGATCACATGAACTCTTACTTTGTATTGCTGCTCAAACTTGCTTTCGATTTCTTCAAGCTTTTCAATGCTTCGAGCAATGAGTACAAGGTCACCGCCCTTGCGATGCGTGAAGTTCTGCGAGGTCAAGACCTATGCCGCCTGATGCTCCTGTTATTAATGCTGTCTTGTTCATCAAGTGTTGTGAAAATTTTTGTAGATTACTAAATCCTACACTCTAATTTTAGAGTGTTTCAGTACAACAGTGAAATGGAAATTTGATACTGAGCTAAAATCATTGCTCAGGGTCTTATCACAGAGACAAAGTTCAATGAGTTGTTATCTGCAATTCCAAGATCGGTTGCGTCAATGAAGTTGTCTCCGTTAAGATCAGTCGCTTCATATCCTGTTAAGAATTGCGAAGCATCATTATCAATTGAACTCATATCGTTTCCGTCAATGATGCCGTCCCGATTCACATCTCCGGAATAGAATGTCCACTTCGCTCCGACGAGTTTCATGTTACTTCCGTATGCCTGCTGCTGAGATGAAGTCATATCAAGCGATACGGTCTGCCCTCGTGACAGTGCGATCGCCGTTGCAGTCCATGTTTCCAGAGCATTTCTGTGGATGAACTGCACATAGTAATTTCCATCACCGGCTATATTAAATGGGGCAGTTGCATTCCCGAGGTTATTGAGAAACACTACTGAAGAATCGATTGCCGCAAACGGAGATGAAGCCTCGCGAAGAATAATTCTCACGGTGTCCTGCAATCTGTGACATGCCATTGTAGAATCCTTCAATACCGGCAGTAACATTCAAGAGAGGGAGGAGGATTTGTAAATCCTTCTTTATGCCATTGCCAAAACCTCGTAACCCAAACTTCATTTTGGTCATACGGATTGTAGAAGATCCTTTCCGGCTGACGGAAGTTGTAGCCCTGCACCTGAGAAAAGTTGGTGAAGCGGTGTTGATATTATTGCTGTACCACAATCCGTTTACTTCAGTTGACATGTACATCTCATTTGGATTTACAGGACTTATCAGTGCAGATCCGACGCAGATCAAGGTTGTTGATCTTTGTCCAGTTGATGCCTTTGTTAGTCGTGCGGTACAATCCTCCAAGCCCGTTCGGCGGACCGCCCCATCCGCTGAAGACGCAGCCGTACCAAGTACTTTGTGCCGCATCGTGAGGGTCCACTACAACGTCTTTTGTCCAGTAATGCATTCCGGTGTGTGATCTGTCTATCCAGCTTGTGCCACCGTTAGTGCTGATGAATATTCCCGAACTTGCAGTAAACACGCCCGAGGAATTTCTTCGTCCTGAATATGACGCAAGCAATGTTCCGTCGTTGAGTACTCTGATGTTGAACGGATGTCCTTCTGTTCTCGGAGGATTTGTAAGCTTAGTCCAGGTTGAAGAACTTCCGTTCTGTATGTTTAACGAAACAAAGATACCACCGAGTGTGCTGTGAATAACGCTTGCATACATCCTGTTCTGATTATTCGGATCAAGCGACAGCCAAATTACCGGGTGCACAAAAATCATGAAGCGCAAGCCATGCCGCGCCTTTTGTTGGTTGAATACAGTACAGCGCCGGTTCCGGTGTTGATGCGCGAGTCCGCAAGATATGTGCTTTGATACATATCGTGAACGGATGAAGTTGCTCCGTAAAGTATCCCGGTCACGGGATGCTTAACTCCATAGTACATTGTGTTATATGAATGTCCCGTGTAATTGAATGACCAGTAATTGCCTCCGTCAGTTGTGCGCGTGCCTCTTATGTCGGAGTAACATCCGAAGATGTTATTTATGTCTGACCATTCAAGCCACCAGCAACTTGTGTTCTCGAGGCCTATACCACGGTAAGATTTTCCTTTGGGTGTCGGGAGATTCATAGGATTCTGATCTGCAATATTCAGATATGCCTGACGCCACGTTGCGCCGCCGTTTGTTGAGATGTGCGGAAATCCAAGGTCGGTGATGATAAGCTTGTTTGCATCGATAGGTGAACACTGGAATCCCAGAGCATACTCGCCATACGACCAGCCTCTGTCTCCGCCAAAGCCGCTCCAGCCGGTGAAGATGTTTTGATTGTTATTTGTAAGAAGAGTATTGCTCCAACCATTCCGCCGTTGGTTGTCTTATAAACGATCGGATCACCGGCATCACTGCCGCCTGCCAGATAAGCGACATTAATATTGCTCAATGACATTGATGCAAAGAAAGGATGATGCGATGCGTTGATGCCTGAAACTTTTTGTGCCCAGCTTGATTGCCCCCAGTCAATGGAGTAAACATTCTGATACCCGTAGTGATCAGCTCCGGTAACTCCGGGATAAACATCACCGCTGTTCAAAGTTACACAGAAAAAGCGGATAACACCGCCTTGTTTCCCTGAGGCAAAAGAGACAATAGCTTCAGTAGCAGGTATGCCGGTAATTGCGGACATGGAAAATGTTGAGCCGCTATTTGTTGAAACAAGAACTCCGTTATCCAGGCATGCAAAAATATTGTTTCCGTCAAAGAATACGCCTGCAATGTAACAGCCATTTGCATTGCTGTATTTTTGGGTGAATGTGGTTCCACCGTTTGATGAGTAAAACAGTGTCGTATAATCTGAGATAAGTAAGCGGTTCGAATTAGCCGGATCAGCGTTCAGACTGAAAGCTCCCCCAAATGTAGGGTCGGATGCAATTGCACTCCATGTGACGCCGCCGTCAGTGCTTTTGCTGGGAGTCATCAGATCGCCAGAAAAGTACAAGTACAAAGACGATGAATAGTTTTGGGGATTTAAAAATAATAAAGTTCTTCATGAGCTTTTGAATTTTAGAAGTTTATCGATTAAATCCTCAGGCATATTACTGATTCTGTTTCAAACAAGAAAGGGGGGCATGCGTAATTGATTGTACTGAATCGCAAGGCCGTCCAAAACATTTTTCAACAACGAAAATTATATAGAAAACAAGCTGGAGCATTAGGATCTTTTCGATTCGGAAAAAACAACCCGCCTTCGTATAATTGCCGTTAAAAAAAATGTGAGCAATGGCGTAGCAAGAATTTCTGTTTGACGAAGCCCGACAGCGTTCTTCTGTCGGGCGAGGAGTTAAATTTTGCAGCCATTGCGAGCAATTTTTAGGCAATTATACGGCAGCGGGGCGTTCTTTTTCTAGGCTTTTTGGTCGTTCAAAAGAAAGCGAAATGATTTTATTCTCTGTAAGTGGTTCGGACTAATTGCATTTTAAGAAAACGTTTTGACGGCAATGACTGAATCACAAAAATCTAAACTCAAACAAATCAACCGACCCGCAACTCAGTCTGAATAACCGGGAAGACTTTTCCGGCGGCAGTTTATATTGAATTTCAAATACATTCAATTGTCACTAACATCACTTTCAAAATTAATCTTGATTCAGAACATTCATTTCGGATCATTCAAATTCAAACAAACTTTTAAAATGGGAATAACACCTACAAATCCGGAATCATACTTCCCGGACAGATTTAAAGACAAAGTAATACTTGTAACCGGAGCCGCGGCAGGCAGCATAGGCGGTTGCACAGCAATAAGGGCAGCAAGAGAAGGAGCAAAGGTTGTCGGTATCGACATAAAAGAAAAAGAACTTCAGGCAACAGCGGATGAGATCAGTAAATCAGGAGGGGAATCATTCATTATGGTTGCGGATGTTTCTGATCCCGCAGATGCAGAGCGAATGGTCAGTGATGCAGTTAAGAAATTCGGAAGGATTGATATGGCGCTTAACGCTGCAGGTGTTATGGATGGAAATGATCCGACGAAACCTCAGGATTTCAATAACGAAGGCAACTTGCCATCGAGCATTCACAACGCATCTGATGAATATTGGTTGAAAGTATTTGAGACAAACATTCACGGAATGTTTTATTCAATGAGAGCGGAGCTAAAGCAATTGCTGAAGCAATCCGAAGGCGGTGCAATTGTCAATATCGGGTCCATTGCAGGGCTGACGGGACTTCCCGGAAATTGTGCCTATTCTGCAAGCAAACATGCCGTAATAGGATTGACAAGAAATGCTGCTATTGATTATGCCCCCTACAATATCAGAATTAATTCTGTCAACATGGCGCAGACAGATACCCCTATGGTTTTTCGTGCTTATGAATATGTAAAATGGATGCAGGAGAAGGGAAAAGGTTCAAGCATGGCGGGAGCCAAATCACAGAGTCTTCTTCAGATGGCTGATGAGAAGCACAGAGGATCAACTCCGTGGGAACAGTCGGCAATAATTCTGTTCTTACTTTCTGATGATGCATCAAACATCACGGGTGCAAACATGGCAACTGACGGAGGATGGACAGCTTTTTGATTGGCAGTGATTTCAAAACAGATAAATTCATTCAATGAAAATCATTCTGCTGATTGCAGCGACGTTGATTACATTTGCAATCAATTCAACCATCTTCGCTCAAGGTTCATATACTCCGTTTGATGGAGAAGTTATCAGAAGCGTAGAAGTTGAGTTTGTTAATCCCGGAACTGACACTGCGTTCCTAAAGACTCTTGAGGCTAAGATCATCAGAAATTTCTTTCTCTATCCAAGTGAGAAATTCAATAGAGTTGTTGTAAATGCTTATCTTGGAAAAGTCAGAAGAATTTCTGAAGTTGCTAATGCTGATTACGAAGTATCCCCCGCAGAGTCAGGTGGGTTAACACTTACACTCATTATAGAAATTAGAAGAGGAGCCGATTCAAAATTCAGGAACTTTGTGTACTTTCATCCGGACGTTTGAAAGACTTTCCAGTGCTGTTTCAATCTTCGAATTCCATCCTCGAAGCCACTATCAAGACGGGGCAAATGTTCTATAGTAATATCAATTCATGGTACGGAAGGCCTGATGCAATGCTGGCGGGGAATCCTCTTGTAGAGGGAACTCCGCCTGGAAACGGATTCTCCGGCTGGTATGAAGCTTACGTGTCAGCCGGTCTGTACACAATGTTTCCGGTTGCAAAGCCGGTCTATTTGTTTATACAGCTCTTGAAGATGCATTCGGAGGTGTGTTTGCCGGATACAGAACATCCGGCGGAAATCAAATCAGATTTCTTCTTCAGTCAGGGCGTTATCAGACGAGTATTGCAGACGGCATGCTGATTAAAAATACATCATCAAATGGTTCGTATAAGTCGGCCCTGCAGTTGAATCCCCGATGGGCAACTGATCTTACTCATCAACTTACATTTGCTTACAACAGGAACCGCATTCAATTTTTTGAAATTGATCCGGATGAATTCAGCCAGATTGACACTCGTACTATGATCAGGCTTGTTAATGCCGAACTGGGAGAGAATTCAAAGAATCAGATTGACTTACTTACGCAACTGTGTCCTCGGTCAGAATTCAGTTACTATACTGAAAAATTCTGTTCTGAAAGAGAGGGACTCCGGGTAGCAGATGTAAGATATTATCATTTGCCACTTCCGGGCACAAACGGTTTTGTATTCAAGTCTGAACTGGCAAGGCAATTTCACAAAGACTTTGATATGAATGCCTGGGGCGGATATGCCGAGATCGGATGGAGTTTTACAGAACAAAAATATTCACCTTACATAACTTTCAGACACTCTGTTTTCACGGGTGATGATCCTGAAACTAAAGCATTTGAAAGATGGGATCCGCTCCTTTCAGGAGGTAATGGAGAAGAATGGGTTCAGGGGGCAAATCATTTCAAGGTAGTTCAGATCAGCAACGTAGTTGCCGAGAGACTTCAGTTAAAACTTCGGCCGATTCTTCGATGGAGACAGTAACTCAGTTCTGGCTGTTTCGTGCTTATGACCTGAATAATGTGGGAGGGAATCCGGCTTTGTCATTTCTGCAGGATAAAGATTACGGAATTGAAATCAATACGACCGTAAAAATACTTTCCTGACAAGAACTGGTACTTCCACGCTCACCTGGCTTTCACTGATCCGGGCAAAGCTGTCAGAAATTCGTTGAATGATGATCTCTCATCATGGTGGAGTTTCATGGCTTTCTTTACTTATTCCATGTGAAACTCATTTCAATCAGTTAACCAAATCAAAGTATTCCGTAATCCCGCTAAGAATATTCTGAACTGCAAATGAGCAAGTATCAAACCCATGATCTTGCTTTATCACAAGTATGCCCGTTTCGCCGATCTTGTCCTGAACTTTTCTTGCAGCAAGCAAGAGCAGGTAAGTTGCAGCATAACCAGCAATACTATGAAAGATGTCAGTGCCTGTTGCGGCAAAGTGTAAGTGTCGTTGTCAGTCAAAAGCACCACCGACAATAGCGCACCCGGAGATGCAATTGATGGCACTTGCAATAGGGAATACTGTTACGTGTGAATAATCTTTATCAAATGCTTCTCGCCTTCCGGCTTGCCCTCTCCGAAAATCATTGTCAACGCAAACAAAAATAGTATCAGCCCTCCTGCGATCTGAAATGCGGAAAGTGTAATATTCATTGCCTCCATTATCAGTTGCCCGGCAACAATGAAAAAGAAGAATGAAAAATGCAATGATGCAAGCGTTTACGGCGACCTTCTTCTTTGTTGCATAGTCAAAGTTCTTTGTTGCGTCAAGAAACACCGGTACTGAACCGACAGGATCAATAACAGCAAAGAGAAACAAGAATGTTTTCAGAAGATAAAGAAACTCTCGGTCATATTCAACAAGAATAGTAAGTGAGAAAACTCAGTATGACAAATTACATTGAATAGAAATTAGTTGCAACGGATGGAGAGAAGAATGTCTATGTTCCCTTCTAACAATTGTATTTTTGCGCTTAATCAATTTCGCACTGCTACAATAATATGCATTCAAGAAGACAAGTCACTTAGTTAACTTGGAAAAGAATTTTGTACAAAAATTTTTTGCTAAAGCTTGATTTGAATTTAAGATGATCAAGATTCGAAAAGCTGAACTCGATGATCTCTCACAGATAATAAAAATTCTGGCAGGTGATAAGCTTGGAAAATTTCGGGAAGAGTTTGCCGAACCGCTTCCGGTCAATTACATAAAGGCATTTGAGAAGATTGATGCTAATCCTTCACAAATGCTGCTTGTTGCTGAAGATGAAACAGGCAGATAGTTGGGACAATGCAGTTGACCTTCATACAATATCTTACTTATCGCGGGGACTAAGAGCACAAGCAGAAGCTGTCTTTTATAAGAGAAGACTTTCGGGGCAAAGGCGTTGGAAGCGAGTTGATGAAATATGCAATTGAGCAATCCAAACTAAGAGGCGCACATTTGCTTCAGCTTACAACAGATAAGCAAAGACCGGATGCAAAAAGATTTTATGAAAAGCTGGGATTCAAGGCATCGCATGAGGGAATGAAATTGCATATTAACTAAAGCTGATACACAAAAAATTCTTTGGAAGAAGTGTTCACACTTCCGTCCAAAACGTTTTACTTAAAATGCAGTTAATCCGAACCACTTGCAGAGAATAAAATCATTTCCGCTTTCTTTTGAACGACCAAAAGAAAGCTTGGCAAAGAAAAGTCGCAGTGAAAAATTCTCTGGCGGGAGAATTATTACAACGCTGAGCTTCAGGATACAATGAGCCGGATTGTCATGGATACTTCTTACTGCAAGACTTTCCTGATCCGGAAAAAGCTGCAATTGCATTTGTGGCTACTTTTGGGGAATGATTGCTGGTGGGACTGTCAACACACAAATGACAGAAGCAATCTCAAATGTAAGGTTCTGACTGAATTGAATCTCGGCTATCAATGTTCAGAATCTCATCTTGGATTTCTCCGCCATTGGTTTAGAGAAGATGCAAAAGCACTGAGAGACTAGAGGATTGCCCAACTACTCCTTTTACTGCAACTGAGCAGGAAACATTTGACAGTATCAGCATTACTGTTGAAGGTCAGTTCATTATTCTAAACTTGTCGATATCAGGTTTCAATATCCGCGAAGATCAAGAGTGGCACAGAGCAGAAGAGATCACATTTCGAAATGCTGAAGGCAAACTATTCATCGAGAAGGAAAAGAAGTTCGACTGAATCTTGAAGTTGACAACGGAATTTTAGGAAATGGTCTTCTTCTCTGTATATAGCTCTTATCATTCGCCTCTTCAAATGATCTTTTTGAGCGAATTTGCTTCGCATCAAATTTACTTCACATCAAAATTTCACTACCAAAACAATCTTTTGCAATAACAACAAATGTTGCTTAAGTTTGTTGCTGAATCAAATTATTGCCATGAACACTTTCAAAAGCTTTGCACTCCTAATCTTATTAATGTTGACAAACAACTTGCATGCACAGGGCTGGTTCGCATTGAACAGCGGAACAGGCAACACACTAACGGAGATCTGTTTTGTGGATAAGAATACAGGTTGGATAAGCGGCAGCAACGGGTTAATTTTGAAATCCACAAACGGGGGAATTAACTGGAGCACACAAACATCTAACACGTTTCAAACACTCTGGGCACTGTTCTTCATTGATGAGAACGTTGGATGGGTGATAGGTGACGGAGGTTTGATAAAGAAGACAACCGATGGAGGTATCATCTGGACAGATCAGACAAGCGGAATCGGTTCATCGCTTTGGTATGTTCATTTCATAAATTCATCAACCGGCTGGATCTCCTGCAGCGGAGGTTCTATCCTGCGAACGACTAACG
Source organism: Ignavibacteria bacterium (assembly GCA_016704345.1). Lineage (GTDB taxonomy): Bacteria > Bacteroidota > Ignavibacteria > Tepidaquicellales > Tepidaquicellaceae > JADJAH01. The sequence goes on from JADJAH010000035.1 coordinate 9,890, forward strand.
GAGGTGCAAACTGGACTCAGCAATCATCAGGAACAGGCAATGTCCTCTACTCAATCAATTTTGCCGATGCGCAAACCGGTTGGGCAACAGGTGACGGAGGTGTGATAAGACATACATCTAACGGCGGCACAAACTGGACATCACAGTCTTCAGGAACCAGGATTGCTTCTTCATTGCGTCAACTTTGCAAATATTTCAAACCGGCTGGATAACGGGATTTAACGGAAGAATTTTGAATACGACAAATGCCGGCACGAATTGGAATGTTCAGAATACGGATGTGAATGTTTTCATCCGCTCAATTGACTTTGCAAATGGAGCAAAGGGTTTGCAGCAGGTGACGGCGGTACGATTCTGGCTACAAATAGCGGCGGCACAAACTGGTCTCAGCAATCAAGCGGAACATTCTCCAACTTCTATTCCGTATGCGTTCTTGATCCGTTGAATGCATGGGCCGTCGGTGAGAACGGCACGATCAGAAAAACAACTACCGGCGGCGTAACCCCAAAGATTCTTACCTTAAACACTCTGTTGGAAGGCTCTTACAATCCCGGTGCTAATACAATGGTTGGAGATACAGCGATTACATATTTGCGAAATTCTTCGCCCCATATTCGATAGTTGATTCTTCAATAAGTACGTTGACCAATTCCGGTGCAGGAACATTAGTTTTCTGAATGTACAAACGGAACAGATTATTTGGTGATCATGCATAGAAATTCTATTGAGACATGGAGTTCTACCGGAGTCAGTTTTGTCTTTGATACACTTAGTTATGATTTTACTGATTCGTCATCAAAAGCTTTTGGAAATAATCTGCGTCTTTAAGGGAATGAGATGGACGATCTTCTCGGAGATGTGAATCAGGACGGGATAATAGATGCAACGGACACCGGACTCATAGATAACGATGCCTTTGGATTTGTATCCGGATATATTGATACTGATCTTAATGGAGATAACTTTGCAGATGCAACGGATCTTGGCATTGCTGTAAACAACTCATTCAACTTTGTTTCAGTGATCAGGCCTTAGAGGTCAGGACCTTGCTATTATTCCAACAGCAACAAAGATGGCATCCTATTCGGGATGCCATTTGCAATTACTGCTTTAGCCAATCATCCTGTAGATACCACTTGCCGTTCTTCTGCTTGAAAACAATCGGCACAATAAGATTGTCAGGAGAAGTATGACATTTGCTTTCCGCCGGGCTCTATGTTGGCTCAACATTTTGGCGACCCTCAGCGCACTCTGTAATGCACGGGCTCTGTCGGCGCTGAAAGGAATCAATGCCTGATTAAGGCCCCATTTTCTGAACGTAAGTAGGATCAACAAACTTTTCCATAAATTCAGAATTGTGCTCGCGCTAAGGACATTGATCATGTCCTGCATCTGATACTTTAGATCACTTCGGTACTGAGAATATTCCGGAGATGTTCCTGAACAACCGAAAATATTGCAATGACAGATATTGTAAGAACTGCAAAGATTATACTCTTAAAGTAATTCATGAATTCTTGAAAGGTGTAATTTTTTCTTCTTCACTCAAAATAAACATACAATCTTTCAAGTATTCAATATAGCATTCACAGATACCAATTCTTTTCCTAGCCAAGAGTCTCTAAAAGCTTTGCTCCGGAATCCGGATTCTTCATTTCAGTCAGTGAAAATTCATAGTCTGTTTTTGTCTTGTTGATTTTGGTCTTCAATGTGACCTTCTCATCTTTGCCTCCGCTTGCTCGCGCAACTACAAGTTCAAGGTTGTCACCTGTTTTCATCTGATTTTTGGGTGATCCGAAAATGTCGGGGGCATTCATATAGTTAATTTGCACACCGTTGAACGAGACTAATTCATCGCCTTCCTTTAATCCTAGATTTTTCAGAAGTTCATTCTCAGGATTCGTAATTTTATTTATCTTCAATCTGAAGGTAGTTGAGTTAAAACCTATCTGAATTCCGCTGACATCTGCTATCTGATAAGGTGTGCTCTCAACATTCAGTCCTATCATTGACAAGTAATCTTTATAAGGTATCCTTTTTGAACCTGCCACATAAGTATCAAGATATTCCCTTACCTTGGCGAGGTCAGGGATTCAATTTCTCCGAACAATTCCTCATCCTTAAATGACCTGTCCTTTCCGTATTTCTTCACAAGTTGATTTATTACATCCTGCCAACCCTTCTGCCCGCCGGATTCAGATCTGATAAGAATATCGAGACAAAGTCCTATCAGCGCACCCTTCTGGTAGACGTTCAGATACTCGTGCTTATGTTCATCCAGCGCCCTTTGCTCAATTCAGTAAATGCAAGTGAGTCATTATGTTTCATCGCGCCGTTTAGCTTTTCTACAATCTTTCCTTGTATTCTTCCATGCTTATCAAACCTTCTTGAGCTGAATATAATCTGCAAAATATTCCGTGGTTCCTTCATACAACCAAAGGTGCTTGCTCATTACAGGATTGTTGTAGTCAAAATTTCCGATTTCTTCCGCATGTAGATTCAATGGTGTAACAATATGATAAAACCAGTGCGTTGGTTGACTGCATTTGCTTGATCGTGAACGGTTTTGCCTGAGCCGGAACATCCGGCATGTAGTAAAAGGAAGAATAGTTGTGCTCAAGCGCGGGCGAATCCCCTGAGCCTTCTGCACTCATGTCAGCAAAGTAAAAAAGAAAAGTATATCTGTCCGCAGGAAGTGTTCCGCCGAGATGCTTTCTGATTGCTTCCAGCAGTTCTTTTGTTTGGACTCCTGGAAGTCCTTTGCTGTCAGTCCTTTGCCCGGAGAGTAAACAGAGATGAGTACATTCATTTCATCAAACCTGATTGTTGCGCCGTATCAGGAACAGTAAACATGATCGGGTTGTCTACAACTTCATGATAATCTGCGGCGGAAAAACTTCTTCTTTGTCATCTCTTAGGGCAGGCATTAGATTTGTCGAGCACCATAGAACCCCTGCGGCTTGCTGAACTTCAGCTCATACTCATTATTCACCATACCATCAAAGTATCCAAAGAAACCCTGATTGTTAAAAGGAACACTTTTCCTTCATCAATATCAGTTCCTACCGGTTCAAATACTTTCGGTCTTCTTTGTCGCCGCAAGTCTGCCTTACTTTGTACGTTATTTTGTAAAGATTCTCCGCGTTGGAAATTTCCCAAGTGTTCAAATCTCCCTTGCAACGGAAAGCTCGCTTCCGAAATTATTGAATGCCTTGAGATCGGAAATGAATCTGCCAAAATTATATACAGAATATGTTCCGGCACCATTGCAGGCATCATGAATTTTGCGGCGGGATTACTTATCTTAGGAGTGATCAGTTCAATGGTAAGCTTATCGTCTGAAACATTATTGAGATCAACTGAGTATTTGTATTTGTTATCCTGAACAGATTGTGAGTAAGTGACGGTTGAAACTAACAGCATTAGAAGCAGTGAAATTTTCCGGATCATGATATGAATTGATGTTCTGCTGTTACTCAAAATACGCAATACCGCTCAAAAAAGTTTCTCTATAAATATTTCCTTCACAAATGAACATCAAAACAAGTGGCACATTTCTGAGAAAGTTCATTCCGGAAGACTTGCCGGTAATGAGCAGAATCTATGCAGATGAAAATGTTATGAAATTTATTGGCAGGGGAGGCGCTGTTGATGAGAGAGCAACCGAGCAAATGCTTTGGCATTTATGAACAGTTACGAAAGGAATGGTTTTGGGATTTGGGCTTGTGTTGATAAGCTGTCAGGTAAAATTATCGGACATTGCGGCTTCAATATTCTTCCTGTTACGGGAGATATTGAAATAGCATACCTCCTCGACAAACCATTCTGGGGAAAAGGAATTGCAACATCCATTGCCTGGAAACTTTGCAGTATGGATTTGATGAGCTCAAACTGAAGAAGATCGTTGCGCTGGCATATCCAGAATATTGCATCAATCAAGGTGATAGAAAAGCTGGGGAAGAATTACGAGGAATAAAAAGAATTTTTCGGGATCGGGTTTTCATTCTTCTCAAAGCAAACCCCTGTGGAGATAGAATGAATCAGATTCTTCGGTTTGATTTTGATTACGAAGTATAAATAAAACTCTTACCAGTGACTTTGAACTGCCTACCCTCTTCCTTGTCGTATCGGGATTCCCTGCCTGCTGAAAGGGTCCCGACTTCAACACTCTCGGGGACGACGGTTCATGACAGCTCTTCTGTCACGACACATGCAGTTATATGCGTCAGACGAAAGTCCTGACGCCACAAAAAAAAGGAAGCAGAGCTTCCTGGTCAGGCACCCCACGCAGGAGAATGGGAGAGAACTTTCAGATGCTCTCGTTGCGGGCTAAGAACAACAACGGCAAAAATTTTCACAAATCCAGATTATTTTGGACATCAATAAACGGATATCTATAATGACCATACTATTTCTAATTTTTAATTTCCAATTTCTAATTAAGTTCAAAACTCCTGCGGCAATTTCTTTATCTGTGCATAAGTGAAAACAGGACCATCCTTGCATACATATACATTTCCAATGTTACATCTCCCGCACTTGCCAAGACCGCACTTCATCCTGTTTTCCAAAGTAGTGTAAACATCTTCGTCCTTGAAGCCAAGATTCGTGAGCACAGGCATTGTAAACTTTATCATCACGGGCGGGCCCGCAAAGTATGACAGCCGTATTTTCCGAAGTCGGTGCCGATTTTTCTATGACTGCCGGAACAAATCCAACTTCTCCATCCCACCCGGAGTCTCCTCCGGGATCTACAGTGACAAATAACATTTAAGCATCTGTTCGCGACTTCTCATTTCTCTGATTCTCTTGCTTCGTAGATCAAATCGGAAACGGATCGCGCGCCGTAAACTATGGAAACATTTTTATAGTCCCCCACGCCTGTCGAGAACATTCCCAATCACGCACCTCACCGGAGCCAATCCCAATGCCGCCGGCAATGAAGAGAAGATTTTTTCCCTTTTAATTCATCCAGCGGAAACTGAATGCCGTACGGCACCTCTGATTCCGATCGTAGTTCCAACATTCAGTCCCCTGGCAAAGACTGTGTAATCCCTTTCCATAAATCCTTTGAATGAGCATTTCGATGAGATCTTTCGCGTGGGTGATGATGCTATGCAGAATGTTGATTCTCCGTCCCCGAATGCGGAATACTCAGCAAACTGTCCCGCTTTGAAATCAAAACTGTCCGCCATGCCGGCATCTTTGAACTTTAGTCTGAAGGTCCTTGTGTCAGGCGATTCGTCAATTATTTCTCTTATCTCCGCAAGGTGCGGCATATAAATGTTGTTCAGAGATAGATTGCTTTTAGTCTTTGCAGTTTGAAACTATTTCCCTGATGTCTATACTGACAGGAGCAACTCTCGAACACCTTCCACATCCGGTGCAAAGTATTTTCCTAACTTTATCAACATAGCATTCGAACTTGTGATTTACACGCTGTCTGTACGCTTGCTTTGAATGTCTCTCGGATTATGCCCCGATGCATGGAGAGTAAAGTGTCCGAACTGGCATCCGTCCCCAGTTTCTTCATTCTTCTTCCTCAGAGTAACCGTAGTCTTCATCAACCAAGTCAAAGCAACGACTTATGGACAAACGAACGCACATTGAGCGCACGACAAGCACACATTCCCGATGCCTTCCCATTTCGGATTTTGAAATTGTCTCCAAGCCATTCATGAACCTGTTTGCCGTCAAAAGCAACTTCCGGTTTCTAATACTTTCCAAAACAGCATTCGATTTTGCTTCATCTCCGTCCTTTAGGAACTCTGAATATGGCTCAATGAACTCTTTGCCTTTTCTGTAATTATTCTCAAAGCAAATTTATCCTCAATAATTGGTATCAGAAAAAGATCAGAGCCTTCTTTTAGACACAGGTGATGAGTCCACAGAAGTGCAGAAACAACAATTAACAAACGAAAACTGCACATCAAACCAATGATCACAAAGTGTTTTTGATTTCGGAGATTGAAGAATTCATCTTCGTAATCCCAGTTAAACAAATGCTTCAGGACGTTAATTGAATTGGTATCGCAGGGCTTTGCACCAAGTACAACTATTTTCTTCCGTTTACATCAACATCAATAAGCTTGAACGTCACTCTTGCTTCTCTTATAATAAAGAATCGGCTCTGCTTTTGGGAAGACATACGATTTGTATGATGTCTTGGTCGGTAACGCAGATGAATCAAGCCTTATCTGAGAGACATCTTTAACCTGTTCATACTCCGCAATGCCCGAGCAAGCAAAGTGTGTCCTTTGCAATTACATCTCCGCACAACTTCAGCAGATCATCTTTTAAAATAACTTCTTTCTCTTCCATCTTGAAGCTCATTACGGCAGTTTACTTAAAATTCTCAATCACACAATCAATTCTTACATGAAAATTTCATCACTGTCTTTCTTATCAAAATTTCCAATCAGCGTTGGCGTCTCAAGACTTCTTCCCGAGACAAACGAGAAGAGATCTTTCACTTCCATTGCCATTCTTCTGTTTATCAATGAGAGAGAGGTATATCCATCGGACAGCGCGGTCACATTCTCCGCAACCTGTACATCTCCCGCCAAGGTGAAACGCTCTAACAATGTTCCATGAAAAGTTCCCCTTTGATGTGAGCTCGATTCTATCCACCGTGGTATGGCCTTGTCGGTTATGCACCTTTGGCAATAACAAAGAGGACACACTGCGCGGCAGGCATAACACTTGATGCTGTCAAACTCCCTCTTGAAAAATTCAAACCTCTCCTTAGAGTTCAACTTCCTCTCAAGCTCATTGATTTTTTCTAATGATGCATCACCTGCTTTTTTGGAGTTTGCTTTTCTTCACCAAAGATCTTATCAAAGTACAACGGCTTGTGAGTTTCGCATTTGATACACTTTGCAGCGAGATTATCTCCGTTGAAGTCGCAACCAAAATCCTTTACAACACCGTGACAATTGAAGCTTATGATATGAACATCATTTCGATGGATCTGATTTTCCTGGATAAGTGCAACAATTGAATGTACATCACATGGCTTTGCAGTAATGGCGAGTTTCATTGTCTTGTCTTTCGTCCTCATCAGCGACCTGATGCGAGCCTTGGTCAGATACACAGCAAGATTGTTCAGGCAATATTCATTGAAGACAAGTCTGGAAGTTTCTGCAGGGTCAGTAATGACAATTGGCTTTGTTCTCTTCTCCGTAACTTGCTGATATCCGATCACCGCGGCAACTTCTTCTCTCTCAAGCAGTTCTCTTGCATAATTTCTCAGCTCATCCATTTGTCATCTCCTCTTCATAAGCTATCTCTTTATTCCCAGCCTCTGCAAACTCAGGAAACATAGTTGTAAATTCAGCGTTCATATCCTGATATGTTTTGAAAGGGACCTAAAGCAATTATATCCTTTGTGACCTTTGTGATGGCATCTGCAAACTTCTTTCCTTCTGAGTGGATATCATAAAAACCCAAGTCTGTCTTTTTCGATACCAATTGTGCTCAAGAAGCTTGTGGAAAAGATCCCATCTTCTTTCCTTGCATGAAAATTTCGGGCGTTATAGTGACAGTCGTTCGGTGGCACCCGGAAACCGAGACACCGTCGGCCCTGCGCTCGAATGCCTTCAGTATGAACACCGGATCAACTCTCGGAGCACATCACCCGAAGTATTTTTTGTGTTTGCGGGATACTTTAATCGTGATGTGCCGGCTAAGTCTGCACGGGCATAGGTACACCAGTTACATACAAAAGCCACTATCTTCGGTTCCCATTTTTGGCTTTGCTCATTTTCTAAAAAGTTTTAACTTCATTTATCTCTTTCTCTTTTCCATGGGGGGATGTTTTGAAAGAGAATCACTTAGGTTGATTTTCTACAATGCCGCAATCTCTGCAAAGACTCTTCATTGTTGAACCCGGCCAATTCTATAGACTTGGAAAGAGCATGAGCAGTACACGTTCCGCATCCCTGGCATACTCCTGATTTATGTAAGCAACTTCCTTGTATGTGATTCCATTCACGTCCTTAATGTCTCTCCTCAACTTCTCCAAAGGGACAGACTTTCTTACAGTAGAAACATCCCGCGCACAGATCTTCATTCACCTTTGCAACAACCGGTTCGCGTTCAAAAGTATCCGATGCAAATAATATTATGGCTTTGCTTGCGTGGCCGAAGCCATAGCGACTGATTCAGAATGTCCTTTGGAGACTGGCAGCTCCGGCAAGAAACACGCCTGCAGTTGTACTTTCAACCGGCCTGAGCTTCGGGTGTGCTTCATTATAAATCCGTGCTTGTCATATGGAATGCCGATTGTCTGCGCAAGTTTCGGTTTTATTGTCTTGCGGGATCCATTGCCGTTGCAAGAACAACCATGTCAGCATCTATCTCAACGGGCATTCCGGCAATCGTATCCTCACCCTTTACAATATACTTTTCCATTCTCTTCATGTATCTTCGAAACCCTTCCGCGGATATACTTGACATGATCTTCTTCAATTCCGCGCCCTTACAAATTCATCATACATCATAGCCTGCGTATGTCCATGTAGAATACATATGCTTCACCGTCGTGAACTTTGTGTTTGTAAAGCATCGCATGCTTTGCAGTGTACATGCAGCAGATCTTACTGCAGTATGAAATTCCCTTTGATGGATCACGTGAGCCCACACATTGAATGAACACAATCTTCTTAGGTTCCTTTCCACGGACGGACGTTTGATCTCACCTGCTGTAGAACTGAAGCGCTCGCAATCATCTCGAACTGCAGTCCGTCTATAACATCCCTGTATTTTCCGTAACCGTATTCACCGTATCCCTTGTACTTGGATTCTGGAGTTTGCCTTTTCAATGTTGTAAAGTTTATAGCCGGTCGCAACAATAATTGCTCCTATGTCAGCGACAAGCATTGTATCCCTTTTGCTCAAAATCAATCGCTCCCCGGTCACACCTTTACACACATTCCGCACTTGCCGTTCTTGTAATACACATGCGATGGTTTATAATCACAGGAATGTTTAGCACTGCCTGCGGGAAAGGAACATACTACAGCGGTCTGAAAGCAAGATTCTCTCAAAATGAGTTGTAGGATTTCTTTTTGGTCGGACACCCCGTGATGCAAAGTCCGCATCCTGAACAGAGGTCTTCATTGATATGACGAGCCTTCTTTGATTGTAGCTTTAAATTGCCGATGAAGCCTTCAACTTTCACTACTTCCGGAATAAGTAAGAAGTTTTATTTTAGGATGCTGATAAACTTCCACCATACGCGGTGTAAGAATACAACGTGAGCAGTCAAGGGTTGGGAAAGTTTCAGAAAAGCTGGAACATGTGCCCTCCGATGGACGGCTCTCTTTCTACAAGCACAACCGTATCCTGCATTGGCTATATCAAGCGCTGCCTGAATGCTTGGCTATGCCCCGCCTATGACAAGAACTCTTTTCGTAACCGGAACACGGATCTTTGTCAAAGGCTTAACGTTTAACTTTCTCAATTGCCATGCGGACAAGTTCGATAGCCTTCTCTGTTGCGGCTTCGACATCGTCGTGAACCCACGAGCAATGCCCGCGCAGATTTGCTATTTCAACCAGGAATGGATTTATGCCGGCAGAGACTGCGGCATTGCGGAAGGTCCTTTCATGCATATTGAGAACAAGATCCTACAACAATTTCGCACGCTTAGCGTTGCACGGATCTGCATCCTTTATCAGCTTCTGCCCCGGATCGGAGCACGCTACTTATAGTCTATCGAGTATTCAAATCCGAAGCCCTCGGCAATAAGTGTGCTACGCGCGGACAGTCAACAGTTCTGCTGATGTTCTCCCGTACTGACTATATGAATACGCCAATTTCCATTTTTCATACTCCTCATCAAACCAAGCAACAGTATTTTTTAACATTATCATCATACTTGAAGTCGATATAATGTAGATCTATACCGAGTTCCTTTTCGTTCATGCCGAGCGACAGTCCGACAGTTCCGTAAGATAAAGCACCGGAAACTCTTTGTGCCCGGGATATACTTTCTTCATCGTTCTTTCTTAACCATGTCTAAATTTGTATGACACATAGGATAAGCGACAACCATTACATTCGCACCATGCGCTATTGCATCATCAATTATTTTCTTTGAAAGGTCAACAAAATATCTTCTTGATAGGAGTGAATCCGCAGCATTCAACTTTGTGATTCCAGTCAACGGCGTTTTTGCACCTGTTGCTCAAGATTCTTTCCATTGATGTCGGTTCTTCGGCATCATCAAACTTTGTGATGTCTGCCGGTCTTACAAGCAGGCAGCCATAGTAGCATGCAACATTCAGATTGCTCAATTCCCGCTTTACGGTTCTCAACAAATTTTTCCGAGTCCGATCTTCATGAAAGTTCAAGCTCATTAAATATGCCGATATCCTTTTCAAATTTTTAGAGAGAAGTTTCCTATCTCGCTCTTGATCTCCGGATGGTTGAAGGTTTCATATTGGCGACAGTATCAGTCTGTTGTAGCACGCCGCGCATGGAGCAACAATGTTATCCAGTCCTTGGTGGTCTGTAGCATGATGTTGCGCATGGCAAGTCCGTTAGCCAGTTTGTGATTTTAACGTGACCCGAAGTTGTCCCGCAGCAAGACCAGTCATCCAACTCATCGAGCGAAACACCAAGATTCCCTGATTTTTGAGAGAAAGGTCGTATTCAGCTTTGCAGAACTAATTTGCGAGCAACCGGGATAATATCCAAATCATATTTCCTCCTGTAAGAGGTTTCATTTTACCTTTTGAGGTCTTCTTAAAAATATCCCTGACACCTTCTTATCTTCAATATTGTGCGGCATGATTCCGAGCTTACCCTTAAAAACATACCCGGCGCGGAATCAACATCCTGAAGCAGGTTCAGCGTCTTCATTTTGTATTCGGCAACAAGCCCCACTTTCCATACGACCTGCCATGCATTTTTTATCTGATCCAAGAATGCTTCATGAAAACTCAGAATATCCTTCTCTTCACTTCAACAACTTTCTCGAGAGCTATCTCACGCACAGCATCCAGAATTTTGCAAGATCAAAATTAGGGAATCTTGCAGAACATGTAAGGCACCGGCGCAAAGCCATGGAGTTGAAGACTTGAGCGCCTCTGCGTCATAAAAGCCCAAGCTGAATCAATCTTACAACCTTATTAGAGCAATATCCATATAGAATCTTATCGGGCGGCCTGCTGAACATTTGCCGCATTGATAGCAAAGACTCACATCCTGAAATGTCTTTTCGGTAATTTCATCTGCAATAGTGCGTGTATGTGACTGATGATTTTCAACTGGATTGTTCTGAGCGGTGTCCGGCGTTTGGTCGGTGGAACGAAGCTGCCTGAAGTTTTTAGTGTCTTTATTGCATTCCATGTGCGATCTTATCCGCCTTTCGGGCCTCTGAATCCGGAAAATCATTGTTGTTTTCCGGAAAACTCTATTTGAAAGACTATCTTTGACTATATCAAATTTTTACTCACAACAACGTACTTATTCTGTCTTCTTAGATAAATGCAAAAGGAAATCCCTAGTCGGAATTCTGAGTAGACGATTGACGGAGGCGAGTGTAGCCGGTGGAACTGCTGATTCACTGAACTTGCGAGAATAATAAAGAATATTTTTACAAACTATGACACAGGTCATAGTTTCTAAAACCTTTTCACATAAGTTGCATAAAGGAAGTTATTATGAAACACACCTCACATTCCCCAGTCAGGTTTTTTCGAGCCATTTATTTCTTTAGCATCTTCATGCTAAGATTGCCCTGCTTTATGCCCGCTTCTTCATTCTCAGTGGATACCTCAAAGCATTCCGGTGAATGAACCTATTATGGGAATTGACTTTGTGAATGATAGTAAAGGTTGGGCAATCTCCTACAATACTCTAACATCAGATACAGCTTACATTATTGGTACTACAGATGGCGGAACAAGATGGGATATCCAGTATAGAGGGAGATATCGGTTTGTATTGTATTAATGCAATTGATAATAACACTTGTTAGGCAGGTG
>JADJAH010000036.1 GCA_016704345.1 Ignavibacteria bacterium
AAAAATTTTCTCTGCCAAAACAATCTTTTGCAATATCAACAAATGTTGCTTAAGTTTGTTGCTGAATCAAATTATTGCCATGATCACTTTCAAGAGCTTTGCACTCCTAATCTTATTAATGTTCACAAACAACTTGCATGCACAGGGCTGGTTCGCATTGAACAGCGGAACAGGCAACACGCTGACAGAGATCTATTTTGTGGATGAAAACACGGGATGGATAAGCGGCAGCAACGGGTTAATTTTGAAATCCACAAACGGGGGAATTAACTGGAGCACACAAACATCTAACACGTTTCAAACACTCTGGGCACTGTTCTTCATTGATGAGAACGTTGGATGGGTGATAGGTGACGGAGGTTTGACAAAGAGGACAACCCGACGGAGGGATCATCTGGACAGATCAGCAGGCGAATCGGCATCGCTGCTTCTTGTTTTTCTTCTTCTTTTCCTCTTTGGTACATATCATTTTCATAAATTCATCAACCGGTTGGATTCCCCTGCAGTGGCGGTTCGATCTGCGAACGACTAACGGAGGGGCAAACTGGACTCAGCAATCATCAGGTACAGGAAATGTTCTCTACTCAATCTATTTTACGAATTCACAAACAGGGTGGGCAACAGGTGACGGAGGTGTGATAAGAAATACTACTAACGGCGGCACAAACTGGACATCGCAATCTTCAGGAACCGGACTGCTTCTTCATTGCGTCAACTTTGCAAATATTTCAACCGGTTGGATAACAGGATTCAACGGAAGAATTTTGAGGACGGCAAATGCCGGCTCAAATTGGAATGTTCAGAATTCGGGTGTGAATGTTTTCATCCGCTCAATTGATTTTGCTGGTGCAAGCAACGGGTTTGCAGCAGGTGACGGAGGAACGATTCTTTCTACAACAAACGGCGGCACAAACTGGACTCAGCAATCAAGCGGAACATTTTCCAACTTCTATTCCGTATGCGTTCTTGATCCGCTAAATGCCTGGGCTGTAGGTGAGAACGGAACAATCAGAAAGACAACTACCGGAGGCGTAACCCCAAAGACTCTTACCTTAAACACATTATTGGAAGGCTCATACAATCCCGGCACTAATACAATGGTTGGAGATACAGTTCTTACATATTTGCGAAATTCTTCTTTGCCATATGCGGTAGTTGATTCGTCTAGGAGTACTTTGAGCAATTCCGGAGCAGGAACATTTAGTTTTATGAATGTACAGAACGGGACAGATTATTATTTGGTGATCATGCATAGAAATTCTATTGAGACATGGAGTTCTACCGGAGTCAGTTTTGTCTTTGATACACTTAGTTATGATTTTACTGATTCGTCATCAAAAGCATTTGGAAATACGGTTCTTAACGGAGATAGCTTTGACGATGCTACAGATCTTGGCATTGCTGAAAATAATTCATACAACTTTGTTACAGTTGTCAGGCCATAGAGGTCAAAATAGTTTCCCGGTATTATTCCAACGGCAAAAAATGGCATCCTTGTCGGGATGCCATCTGCAATTACTGCTTTAACCAATCATCCTGAAGATACCACTTACCGTTCTTCTGTTTGAATACTATAGGCACTATAAGATTGTCAGAGAAATAGGACATCTGCTTTCCGCCGGGTTCGTATGTAGGTTGAATATTCTTGGCAATCTTCAGTACACTCTGCAATGCACGGGCTCTGTCACGCGCTGAAAGGAAGCGTTGCCTGATTGAAGTTCCCCCCATTCTCTGAAGGTACGACGGATCAACATACTTTCCATAAATTCAGTATTGTGCCCACGTTAAGGACATTGATCATGTCCTGCATCTGATACTTTAGATCACTTCCGGCATTATGAGAATATTCCTGGAGATATTCTGAACAACCGGAAAGGAATGCAAGGATTGATATAGCAAGAACGGTAAAGATTGTGCTCTTAAAGTAATTCTTGAATTCTTATAGGGTTTAATTTTCTTCTTCCCAAAATAAACACACTGATTCAGTATTCAATATAGCATTCACCGGATATCAGTTCTTTTCCCAGACAAGAGTCTCTTAAAGCTTTTGTCGGGCATCGGATCTTTCACTTCGGTCAGGGAAATTCCTGTAGTCAGTCTTCGTCTTATTGATCTTTGTCTTCAAAGTAACTCTCTCATCTTTGCCTCCGCTTGCACGCGCGCAACAAGTTCAAGATTATCACCTGTTTTCCATCTGATTTTTGGTGATCCGAAAATGTCGCTGGCATTCATATAGTTTATCTCCGCACGCCGTTGGTAGAGATCAATTCATCGCCTTCCTGTAATCCAAGACCCTTTAAGAGTTCATTCTAAAGTTGTGATCTTGCTGATCTTCAATCTAAAGGCAGTTGAATTAAACCTATCACAATTCCTGTCGACGTCTTTGCTATCTGATAAGGTGTACTCTCTACAATCCAAACCTATCATTGAAGATACTCTTTATAAGGTATCCTTTGGAACCCGCCACATAAGTTTCAAGAGACTCCCTGACCTTTGGCGAAGAGTGATTCAATTTCTCCGAACAATTCCTCATCCTTAAATGACCTGTCGCTTCCGTATCTTCTTCACAAGTGATTTGACAGGATCCTGCCAGCCCTGTTGCCGCCGGATTCTGAACCTGATGATAATATCCGCAGACACGGTCCTATCAAAGCACCCTTCTGATAGACATTCAGATACTCTGCTTGTGTTCATCCAGCGCCCTTACTCAATTCAGTAAATGCAAGCGAGTCATTATGTTTCATCTCACCATTTGGCTTTCTACAATCTTCTCCTTGTATTCTTCCACATTACCAATCCTTCTCTGAGTTGAATGTAATCTGCAAAATATTCAGTGGTTCCTTACATAACCACAGGTGCTTGGTCATTACAGGATTGTTGTGGTCAAAATTTCCTATTTCTTCCGCATGTAGATTCAATGGTGTAACAACATGATAAAACTCGTGTGCGTTGGTTGACTGCATCTGCTTGATCATGAAGGGTTTTGCCTGAGCCGGAACGTCGGGCATATAGTAAAAGGAAGAATAGTTGTGCTCAAGAGAGCTGAACCTCCTGAGCCTTCGCACTCATGTCAGCAAAGTAATAAAGAAATGTATATCTGTCCGCAGGGAGTGTTCCGCCGAGATGTTTTCTGATTGCGTCAAGCAGTTCTTTATTTGGACCCTGGAAGTCCTTTGCAGTCAGCTCCTTTGCCGGGAGAGTAAACAGAGATGAGTACATTCATTTCATCAAACCTTATTGTCGCGGTATCAGGAACAGTAAACATGATCGGGTTGTCAATAACTTCATGATAATCTGCGGCGGGAAAAATTTCTTCTTTGTCATCTCTTAGGGCGGGCAAGCTTGTAGCTCCGTAGAATCCTGCGGCTTGCTGAACTTCAGCTCATACTCATTATTCACCATACCCTCAATGTATCCGAAGAAACCCTGATTGTTAAAACGAACACTTTTTACCTTCATCAATATCAGTTCCAGCAGGTTTAAATACTTTCGGATCTTTCCTGTCGCCGAAAGTCCGTTTTACTTTGTAAGTTATTTTGTAAAGATTCTCCGCGTTGGAAATTTCCCAAGTGTTGAAATCTCCCATTTGGTAACGGAAAGCTCGCTTCCTGAATTATTGAATGCCTTTAGATCGAAATGAATCTGCCAAAATTATACACAGAATATGTTCCCGGCACCATTGCAGGCATCATGAATTTCGCGGTGGGATTACTTATCTTAGAGTGATCAGTTCAATGGTAAGCTTATCGTCTGAAACATTATTGAGATTAACTGAGTATTTATATTTGTTATCCTGAACAGATTGTGAGTAAGTGACTGTTGAAAACAGCATTATTAGAAGCATGAAATTTTTCGGATCATGATATGAATTGATGTTTAAGGTTACTCAAAATACGCAATACTGCTCAAAAAAGTTTCTCTTATAAATATTTCCTTCACAAATGAACATCAAAACAAGCGGCACATTTCTGAGAAAGTTCATTCCGGAAGACTTGCCAACGGAGCAGAATCTATGCAGATGAAAATGTTATGAAATTTATTGGCAGGAGGCGCTGTAAATGAGAGGGCAACGGAACAAATGCTTCAGGCATTTATGAACAGTTACGAAAGGAATGGTTTCGGGATTTGGGCATGTGTTGATAATCTGTCAGGTAAAATTATCGGACATTGCGGCTTCAATATTCTTCCTGTTACGGGAGATATTGAAATAGCATACCTCCTCGATAAACCATTCTGGGGAAAAGGCATTGCAACTTCCATTGCTCTGGAAACTTTGCAGTATGGATTTGATGAGCTCAAACTGAAGAAGATCGTTGCGCTGGCATATCCTCAGAATATTGCATCAATCAGGGTGATAGAAAAGCTGGGGATGAATTACGAGGGAATAAAAGAATTTTTCGGGATCGGGTTTTCATTCTTCTCAAAGCAAAACCCTGTGGAGATAGAATGAATCAGATTCTTCGGTTTGATTTTGATTACGAAGTATAAATAAACTCTTACAGGTGACTTTGAACTGCCTCTTTTTGTAGTATCGGGACTTCGCCTGCAGGAGAATTCCAGAGAACTTTCAGATGCTTCGTTGCGGCTAAGAACAACAACGGCAAAATTTTCACAAATCCAGATTATTTTGGACATCAATGAACGGATATCTATAATGACCATACTATTTCTAATTTTTAATTTCCAATTTCTAATTAAGTTCAAAAATTCCTACGGCAATTTCTTTATCTGTGCATAAGTGAAAACAGGACCATCCTTGCATACATATACATTTCCAATGTTACATCTCCCCGCACTTGCGAAGACCGCACTTCATCCTGTTTTCCAAAGTAGTGTAAACATCTTCGTCCTTGAAGCCAAGATTCGTGAGCACAGGCATTGTAAACTTTATCATCACGGGCGGTCCGCAAAGTATGACAGCAGTATTTTCCGAAGTCGGTGCCGATTTTTCTATGACTGCCGAACAAATCCAACTTCTCCATCCCAACCCGAGTTTCTCCTCCGGGATCTACAGTGACAATAACACTTACATCTGTTCGCGACTTCCACTCTCTTATCTCTTGCTTGTAGATTAAATCGGAAACGGATCGCGCTCCGTAAACTATTGGAAATATTTTTATAGTCTTCACGCTTGTCGAGAACATTCTCAATCACGCATCTGACAGAGCTAACCAATGCCGCCGGCAATGAAGAGAAGATTTTTTCCTTTCAATTCATCCAGCGGAAACCAGTTGCCGTATGGCCCTCTTATCCCGATCGTATCTCCTACATTCAGTCTTTGCAATGATTGTGTAACCTTTCCAAAACTTTGAATGAACATTCGATGAAATCTTTTCTCGGGGGTGATGATGCTATGCAGAATGTTGATTCTCCGTCACCGAATGCGGAATACTCAGCAAACTGTCCCGCCTTGAAATCAAACTTTCCGCCGTGCCGGCATCTTTAAACATTAGTCTGAATGTCCTTGTGTCAGGCGATTCGTCAATTATCTCTCTTATCTCCGCAAGATGCGGCATATAAATGTTATTCATGATAGCTTTTGCGTTTAGTCTTTGCAATTTGAAACTATTTCCTTGATGTCAATACTCACAGGTCTAACCTCTCGAACACCTGCCACATCCGGTGCAAAGTATTTCTCGAATTTATCAACATAGTATCTGAACTTGTGATTCACACGCTGTCTGTAACGTTTGCTTTGAATGTCTCTCGGATTATGCCCCGATGCATGGAGAGTAAAGTGTCCGAACTGGCATCCGTCCCAGTTTTTTTCATTCTTCTTCCTCAGAGTAACTGTAGTCTTCATCAACCAAGTCAAAGCAATGACATACGGGACAAACGAATGCACATTGAGCACGACAAGCACACATTCTCGATGCCTTCCCATTTCGGATTTTTGAAATTGTCTCCAAGCCATTCATGAACCTGTTTAGGCCAAAAGCAACTTCCGGTTTTTAATACTTTCCAAAACAGCATTCGATTTTGCTTCATCTCCGTCCTTTAGAAACTCTGAATATGGCTCAATGAACTCTTTGCCTTTTTCTGTAATTATTCTCAAAGCAAATTTATCCTCATTAATTGGTATCAGAAAAGATCAGAGCCTTCTTCAGACACAGGTGATGAGCCTACAGAAGTGCAGAAACAATACTCATCAAACGAACTGCACATCAAACCAATGATCACAAAGTGTTTTTGACGGAGATTGAAGAATTCATCTTCGTAATCCCAGTTAAACAAATGCTTCAGGATGTTGATTGAATTGGTATCGCAGGGCTTTGCACCAAGTACAACTTATTTTCTTTCCGTTTACATCAACATCAATAAGCTGAACGTCACTCTTGCTTCTCTTATAATAAAGAATCGGCTCTGCTTTTTGGGAAGACATACGATTTGTACGATGTCTTGGTCGGTAATGCAGATGAATCAAGCCTTATCTGAGAGACATCTTTAACCTGTTCATACTCCGCAATGCCCGGAGCAAGCAAAGTGTGTCCTTTTTGCAATTACATCTCCGCACAACTTCAGCAGATCATCTTTTGAAATAATTTTCTTCCATCTTGAAGCTCATTATGAGTTTACTAAAATTATCAATCACACAATCAATTTACATGAAAATTTCATCACTATCTTTCTTATCAAAAATTTCTGAACCAGCGTGGGCGTCTCAAGACTTCTTCCCGAGACAAAGGAGAAGAGATCTTCACTTCCATTGCCATTCTTCCGTTTATCAACGAGAGAGGTATATCCATTTCCCGACAGGCGCGGTCACATTTTCCGCAACCTGTACATCTCCCGCTAAGGTGAAACGCCTGGAACAAGTTCCATGAAAAGTTTCCCCTTTGATGTGAGCTCGATCTCTATCCACCTGCATGGCCTTGTCGGTTATGCACCTTGACAATAACAAAGAGGACACACTCGTGCGGCAGGCATAACACTTGATGCACTTGGTCAAACTCACCTTGAAAAATTCAAATTCTCCTTTGGAGTCTAACTTCAAGCTCAACGATTTTTTTCTAATGATGCATCACCTGCTTTTGGAGTTTGCTTTTCTTCACCAAAGATCTTATCAAAGTACAACGGCTTGTGAGTTTCGCATTTGATACACTTTGCAGCGAGATTATCTCCGTTGAAGTCGCAACCAAAATCCTTTACAACACCGTGACAATTGAAGCTTATGATATGAACATCATTTCGATGGATCTGATTTTCCTGGATCAGAGCAACAATCGAATGTACATCACACGGCTTTGCAACTATGGCGAGTTTCCCATTGTCTTGTCTTTCGTCCCTCATCAACGGACCTGATGCGTGCCTTGGTCAGATATACAGCAAGATTAAACAGGTAATATATTCATTGAAGACAAGTCCCGAAGTTTCGCAGGGTCAGTAATGACAATTGGCTTTGTTCTCTTCTCCGTAACTTGTTGATACCCGTCATCACCGCGGCAACTTCTTCTCTCTCTCGCAATTCTCGTATAATCTCTCAGCTCATCCATTTGTCATCTCCTCTCTAGTAAGCCATCTTCTTTGTTCCTAGCCTCTGCAAACTCAGGAAAACAGTTAAAATTCAAAGTTCATATCCCGACATATGTTTTGAAAAGATCTAAAGCAATTATATCCTTTGTGACCTTGTGATGACATCTGCAAACTTTTTCCTTCTGATGCGGATATCCATGAAAACTGAAGTCTGTCTTTTCGATAACCAAGCCAAGAAGCTTGTGAAAGATCCCATCTTCTTTCTTTGCAGCCAGAAAATTTCCCGCGTTATAGTGACAGTCGTCTCGGTGGCACCCGAAACGAGCACACCGTCGGTCCCGCGCTCGAATGCCTTCAGTATGAACACCGATCAATTCCTCCCGAGCACATCACCCGAATTATTTTTGTGTTTGCGATACTTTAATCCACGATGTGCCGGCTAAGTCTGCACCGGCATAGGTACACCCAGCGTTACGAACAAAAGCCACGATCTTCGGTTCCCCATTTTGCTTGCTCATTTCTAAAAAAGTTTTTAACTCTATTTATCTCTTTTCTTTTCCATGGGGGATGCTTTGAAAGAGAAATCTCTAGGCTGATTTTCTACAATGCCGCAATCTCCGCAAAGATCTCTTCATTGTTGAACCCCGGCCAATTTATTGACTTGGAAAGACATGTAGCAGTACACGTTCCATCCCCGGTATACCCTGATTTATGTAAGCAACTTCCTTGTATGATTCCATTCACGTCCCATCGTCTCTCAAACTTCAATTGCTCCAAAGGGACAGACTTTCTTACAGTAGAAACATCCCGCGCACAGATTCATTCACCTTTGCAAACAACCGGTTCGCGTTCAAGAGTATCCGATGCAAATAATATTATGGCTTTGCTTTTGCAGTGGCCGAAGCCATAGTGACTGATTCAGGAATGTCCTTTGGAGACTGGGCAAGCTCCGCAAGAAAACACGCCTGCAGTTGTACTTTCAACCGGCCTGAGCTTGCGTGCTTTCATTATAAAATCCGTGCTTGTCATATGGAATGCCGATTGTCTGCGCAAGTTTTCGAGCATTGTCTTGCGGGATCATTGCCGTTGCAAGAACAACCATGTCAGCATCTATCTCAACGGGCATTCCGGCAATCGTATCCCCTCACCTCTTAACATATACTTTCCATTCCTCTTCATGTATCTTCGAAACCCTTCCGCGGATATACTTGACATGATCTTCAATTGCGCGCCTTACAAATTCATCATACATCTTTCCGCCTGCGCGTATGTCCATGTAGAATACATATGCTTCACCGTCGTGAACTTTTGTTTTGTAAAGCATCGCATGCTTTGCAGTGTACATGCAGCAGATCTTACTGCAGTATGGGAAATTCCCTTTGATGGATCACGTGAGCCCCACATTGAATGAACACAATCTTCTTAGGTTCCTTTCCATCGGACGGACGTTTGATCTCACCTGCTGTAGGACCCGAAGCGCTCGCAATCCTCTCCGAACTGCAGTCCGTCTATAACATCCCTGTATTTTCCGTAACCGTATTCACCGTATCCCCTGTACTTGGATTCTGGAGTTGCCTTTTTCAATGTTGTAAAGTTTATAGCCGGTCGCAACAATAATTGCTCCTATGTCAGCGACAAGCATTGTATCCTTTTGCTCAAAATCAATCGCTCCCCGGTCACACTTTACACACACATTCCGCACTTGCCGTTCTTGTAATACATGCAGACGGTTTCATCAATCACAGGAATGTTTGGCACTGCCGCGGAAAGGAACATATACACGCGGTCTGAAAGCAAGATTCTCCTCAAATGAGTTGTAGGATTTCTTTTTGGTCGGACACTTTGTGATGCAAAGTCCGCATCCTGAACAGAGGTCTTCAGTGATATGACGAGCCTTCTTTTGATTGTAGCTTTAAAGTTGCCGATGAAGCCTTCAACTTCTTACCTACTTCGGAATAAGTAAGAAGTTTTATTTTAGGATGCTGATAAACTTCCACCATACGCGGTGTAAGAATACACTGTGAGCAGTCAAGGGTTGGGAAAGTTTCAGAAAGCTGGCTCATGCCCTCCGATGGACGGCTCTCTTTCTACAAGCACAACTTCGTATCCTGCATTGGCTATATCAAGCGCTGCCTGAATGCCGGCTATGCCCCCCCACTTTGACAAGAACTCTTTTCGTAACCTGAACACGATCTTTGTCAAAGGCTCTTTTTGTCCCGTTTAACTTTCTCAATTGCCATGCGGACAAGTTCGATAGCCTTCTCTGTTGCGGCTTCGACATCGTCATGAACCCACGAGCAATGCTCGCGCAGATTTGCTATTTCAACCAGGAATGGATTTATGCGGCAGAGACTGCGGCATTGCGGAAGGTCCTTTCATGCATATTGGGAGAACAAGATCCTACAACAATTGCATCAAGCTTATGTTCACGGATCGCATCCTTTATCAGCTTCTGCCCCGGATCGGAGCACATATACTTATAGTCTATCGAGTATTCAACTCCGGGGAAGCCCTTCGGCAAAGTGCTACGCGCGGACAGTCAACAGTTCTGCTGATGTTCTCGCCGCAATGACATATGAATACGCCAATTTTCATTTTTCATACTCCTCATCAAGCAACAGTATTCTTTATAATATTATCATCATACTTGAAGTCGATATAATGTAGATCTATACCGAGTTCCTTTTCGTTCATGCCGAGCGACAGTCCGACGAGTTCCGTAAGATAAAGCACCGGAAACTCTTTGTGCCCGGGATATACTTTCTTCATCGTTCTTTGTCTCATGTCTAAATTTGTATGACACATAGGACAAGCGACAACCATTACATTCGCACCATGCGCTATTGCATCATCAATTATTTTCTTTGAAAGGTCAACAACAATATCTCTTCTTGCAATGGAGTGTGCGGCTCCGCAGCATTCAACTTTGTGATTCCAGTCAACGGTTTTTGCAATCTGTTGCTTCAACGATTCTTTCCATTGATGTCGGTTCTTCGGCATCATCAAACTTGTGATGTCTGCCGGTCTTACAAGCAGGCAGCCATAGTAGCATGCAACATTCAGATTGCTCAATTCCCGCTTACGGTTCTCAACAATTTTTCCGGAGTCCGATCTTCATGAACAGTTCAAGCACATTAAATATGCCGATACTCCTTTTCAAATTTTGTAGAGAGAAGTTCTTCTATCTCGCTCTTGATCTCTCGGATGGTTGAAGGTTTCATATTGTGACAGTATCAGTCTGTTGTAGCACGCCGCGCATGGAGCAACAATGTTATCCAGTCCTTGGTGGTCTGCTAGCATGATGTTGCGCATGGCAAGTCCGTTAGCCAGTTTGTGATTTGTAACGTGACCCGAAGTTGCTCCGCAGCAAGACCAGCCATCCAACTCATCGAGCGAAACACCAAGATTCCGATTACTTTTTTGAGAGAAAGGTCGTATTCCTTTTGCAGAACTAATTTGCGAGCAACCGGGATAATATCCAAATCTCATATTTCCTCCTGTAAGAGGTTTCATTTTACTTTTTTGAGGTCTTCTTAAAAATATCTCTGACACTCTTCTTATCTTCAATATTGTGCGGCATGATTCCGAGCTTACCCTTGAAGAACATACCCGGCGCGGAATCAACATCCTGAAGCAGGTTCAGCGTCTTCATTTTGTATTCGGCAACAAGCCCCACTTCATACGACCTGCCATGCATTTTTATCTGATCAAGAAATGCTTCATGAAAACTCAGAATATCCTTCTCTTTCACTTCAACACCTTTCTCGAGAGCTATCTCACGCACAGCATCCATGCGAATTTTGCAAGATCAAAATTATTAGGCATCGTGCAGAACATGTAAGGCAACCGGCGCAAAGCCATGGAGTTGAAGACTTGAGCGCCTCGTCATAAAGCCCAAGCTGAATCAATCTTACAACCTTATTAGGAGCAATATCCATATAGAATCTTATCGGGCAGCCTGCTGAACATTTGCCGCATTGATAGCAAAGACTCACATCCTGAAATGTCTTTTCGGTAATTTCATCTGCAATAGTGCGTGTATGTGACTGATGATTTTCAACTGGTTGTTCCTGAGCGGTGTCCGGCGTTTGGGTCGGTGGAACGAAGCTTGCCTGAAGTTTTTTAGTGTCTTTTATTGCATTCCCTGTCATGATCTTATCCGCCTTTCGGGTCTCTGAATTCCGGAAAATCATTGTTGTTTCCGGAAAAACTTTGTTTGAAAGACTATCTTTGAATCATCAAATTTTACTCACAACAACGTACTTATTCTGTCTTCTTAGATAAATGCAAAAGGAAATCCCTAGTCGGAATTCTGAGTAGACGATTGACGGAGGCGAGCGTAGCCGGTGGAACTGCTGATTCACTGAACTTGCGAGAATAATGAAGAATATTTTACAATCTATAACGCAGGTCATAGTTTCTAAAAACCTTTTCACATAAGTTTGCATAAAGGAAGTTATTATGAAACACACCTCACATTCCCGCGCAGTCAGGTTTTTTTCGAGCCTGTTTTATTTCTTCAGCATTTTCATGCTGATTGCTCTGCTTATGCCCGCACATCTTCATTCTCAGTGGATACCTCAAAGCATTCCTTGAATGAACCTATTATGGGAATTGACTTTGTGAATGATAGTAAAGGTTGGGCAATATCCTACAATATCAACATCAAATACGGCTTACATTATTGGTACTACAGATGGCGGGACAAGCTGGGATATCCAGTATAGAGGAGATATCGGTTTGTATTGCATTAATGCAATTGATAATAACACTTGTTATGCGGGTGGAGCAGATCCCGAATGGGTTTTCTGTTTTTTTAAAGACAACTAACGGCGGCTTAAACTGGGAGAGTTTAAATGTGAGCTCATTATTGATTATGACAGAGATATTTTT
>JADJAH010000037.1 GCA_016704345.1 Ignavibacteria bacterium
ATTTCTATTTTATTAAGTGATAAATAATTCATAGTTTTATATAAATTTTTTTGCAGTTCTTTGAAATCAAATCTCACAATCTGTCGGGTGAACAAAATCGGGACTAACAGAGAATCAAATTTACACACCCTAGTCGAACGCTAACTACTTAATCATCTGCCCGGGACAAGATTGATGTCCGGAGAATAATCCACATCAGGACTGTATGAAAGGTGACGGAGTTCTGAAGACTTGCGTTTCGCTCCTAGTGAAAGCTGACTGTAACTATATGATCTCTGAACTTGATCCGAAATGTCCGGTTCGCATATTGAAGAACTCAGGCTGTGTCTGAATGTAATGAGGTCGTCATTCGAAGAAACCCGTCTCACTCCGGAAGAAGTGTGCCTGTGGTTTTAAGTAATCCGGATTTGTCTTTAAGACTTGAGTCTGCATCTTAAAGTCTCGGCTTAAGAACTTAAGAACTCTGCCCGTGAACTTTAGTACTCCGTTGCAACCGAAGTCTGCTATCTGAAGAAGTCTCAGCCCGCTTCCGGAAGTACTCAGTCACTGAACAAAAATTCACTGGCGGCTTCCGGAAAATACTCAGACCGCTTCCGGAAACACTCCGGACGCATCTTGAAATACTCCGGCCGCTTCCGGAAATACTCAGACCGCATCTGGAAATACTCCGGCGCTTCCGGAAATACACCGGCCGCTTCCGGAAATACTCCAGTCCGGTTCCGGAAATACACCGGCGCTGTCCCGGAGAACTCAGACTGCTTCCGGAAATACTCCGGCTGCTTCTTGAAATACTCGGCTGCTTCCGGAAATACTCAGACTGCTTCCGGAAATACTCGGATGCATCTTGAAAAGTTGAAATTGAACTTTTGTTCACTAAATCCTGATAATCAGAGTCATGAAATGTCTTGAAATCGAGAAATCACATAAAAATCAAAATTTGCGTTAACGAAACCAAAAATGTTCGTGAGGTAAAATAGCCGAAAGTTTCAAAAATATGTCTCGAAAGCATACTAAAAAGCAACAAAATCAAAAACAAAAATGCTGCAAAGTCAGCAGAAAGGAAAATTGCTATGCTCAAAAAACAGCAGAACAGGCTATCAATGTTTGAAGCCGTTCACTCATATCTCAAAGAGAATGAGAGCGCTTTCGCGGGAACATCGGAACTGGTTGATGCAATGAACACACTCAGAGCGAAGATTGACGGAATTATTGAGGTTGAAGATCTAAGAAGCAATGTTTCAAAAGGCAGGACATCCCTGAAGAACGAAACACGGAATGCTGCCGTCACATCAGGCAATGCGCTTGCAGGAGCAATGTACGCGCTTGGAAAGAAGACCAAAAATGTAACGCTTGTCGATAAGGCAAATGTTACAATCTCTGCGCTTGACTCCATGCGTGACATCGAGCTTGTTCTGTTCCTCAACTCAACAAAAGAACTTGCCGTGGATTACCTGCAGGAGCTTTCGGGCTTTTGAAGTACAGCCGAGAAGTTCGAGGAATTCAAACAGAAGTTCAATCTGTACTGAAGCGCTTAGCGCGCGGGGAAAGTTCGAGAGCAACAAGAATGAGCGCTCTTAGAACTCTCGCAGCTAACTTCACAGAAACCGAAGATCTGCTGAAGTCGATCAACAAACTCGTAGAGTCATACAGAACAAGCAACAAACAGTTCTTCAACGGCTACATAGCGGCAAGATCAGTCCGCGATGTCGGTTCCCGAAAGAAGAAACAACCTGAAGCTTCCGGGCAACAGGCAAATTCAACATCGCAGGCATAACTGCACCTTCCATGCACAACGGGCTTCCTTAACCGGAAGCCCATTATTTTATTTCAATTCCTGAGTCTACTTTGCAGAAATGTCTATGATTTTAAACGCTTCCAAGCGGGCCCTGGGAGCGAGAAGATGAAAGACAACTCGTTTGTCATCCTGAGCGAAGAGAAGGATTTACCGTCCCCGCTCAGTCTCAGCTCCACCTGACTCAGCGGGAAGAATATACCATATTTCATAGTGTTCACGGAATAAACCATTGAGATTCTGATTTGTTCAATGCGGGGAATCCCGAAATGGTCTGCTGATAGGACAAGACATTAATCAAACTATCAATGAATCTTTTTTCTGTTGCTTGTTTAGAAAAGTGTCCTATATTTATGGACAAATGACCACTCACAAAATATGTCAGCATTAATGGAAATTGAAAAGAAACTGGATAAAGAGGTTATCTCTTTTCTTAAAGAATTAGAGACCGGAACTTCAAATGCAAAGGGGAAAAAGTCTTTGAATTTTGAAGGACTTCTTTCCGATACGATGTTGAAGATATTTGCTATAAGACAAGGTATTCCGTTTCATTTATTTTATCTGATCACGCTGTATTCTCCTTATTCCGAGAATGACTGGATAAGCTTCCTTGATATTTCAAAGAAATCATTGCAAAGATACAAGCAGGAATCCAGGAGGTTCGGACATCTCCAATCTGAAAAGATAATCGAAATGGCCGAGGTCACTAAGGTTGGCTTAGAGGTCTTTGGTGACATGGATAAATTCAAACTTTGGTTAAGTACTCCAAATTTCGCTTTGGGCTCAATGAAGCCAATTGAATTGATCCGTGATTCTTACGGAAAGGATTTGGTAGTAGGCGAATTGACAAGAATAAACTACGGAATCTTCGCCTGATATGGAGGTGTACAGATTAACTCGAGAAAGATTTGCCAAAGGTTTATCCGGTAAAGGTTCTTCAATGATGGGTGCTCGATGGAATTCTGTTGGTGTCGAACTTATTTATACAGCTCCAAATCGTGCGCTGGCAATGGCTGAAGTTGCAGTGCACTTAACACTTGCCACAATGCCTTCTGATTATCATATGCTTACCATATTTGTTCCGGATGACATTGAATTGTCAATAGTAGTTGTAAGCGATCTGCTAAGCGGGTGGAACGAGTTTCCTTATTCTTCTTCATCTCAGTCTGTTGGCGATAAATTCGCAGCAAACAATCATTCTTGTCTGCTTAAGGTACCTTCAGCGGTTGTGCAAGGAGAACATAATATTCTGATAAATCCGAAACACAAAGACTTCTTAAGAATTAAGATTGTGGAAACAGTTAAGTTTCCTTTTGACAAGAGGATCTTTAAGTGATTCCATTACAATTGATTCGCTTTCAAATAGTTTATTGAGCTTCCCGTCTACGCAGAACCAGCCACACTATTTACTTTCCAATGCTCACCACATTTCACGCGGCGGATTCTGTGAGGACGAGATGTTGTGTCCAACAGCACCCAAATCACAAACCCCATTTGTCATTCTGAACGCCTGCCCGCATAGAGTGTTCATGATTCATCGCTGCAGGCAGGCCCGCCTGAATAGATTGTACTCTAACAGTCATCTGCGGGCAGGAAGCGAAGAATCCATTAACGGACTAAAGAAGATTATGAAAGCTGAAACAATGTAACCCGAATCACCGAATGCAGAGTCTCTCACCAAATAAGTTTTCTCAATCATTGAATTACAAATTCATTGTTCCTAATTTGGTAAAATGGAAAATACAAGGTAGCAGTCTCAAACATGTTACTTAACTCTCAAATGTGTTGTGAAAAAATATTCTGAATGTGTAAGTATATTGCTAAGTATCTATTCTTTCTTTCAGTCATTGCCGGAGCAGTCAGTGCTTACGCGATTCCGGGAGATTCAATTCACGTAATGTCGCACAACAAAGTCTTCGTAGTCACAGATCCCACAAAAGGTGAAAACTCATACCGAACGTGGAGTGAGTTTCCATCTCAGCAAACATCTTATCGGAAAGCAATTCTATATGTTACATATCAATGCCCGGATAATCTGCACTGCGGCGAGTGGGATTACATTGATAAAATTGTTCTGAGAAAATCGGGAGGGCTGAAAGCTGATACTCTGAATTACGAAATTGCCAGAATGATTTCTCCGTACGGCTGGCGTTTCGGCAATGACTGGCATTTCACCTGGCATGTTGATATCACCGACTTTGCACCGCTCCTACATGACTCAGTTGAAATAGATTTCATTCACACAGGGTATGAAAGCAACAAGGACAGGGGATGGCTTGTAACTCTTGACTTCAAGCTAACGGAAGGCATACCGGCTATGCAGCAAACCGGAATCAAAAAATTATGGAACGGCTCTTTTCCCTACGGTGACACTCTCCAAAGCATAGAAGATTTTCTTACTCCAATTAAGTTCAAAGCTAAGGATAATTATGACATAGCCCGGATGAGAATTCTTCAGACAGGACACGGGATGGATGATCTCGAAAACTGCGCGGAGTTTTGTGCGAAGTACAGAGATGTCATAATTGACAATAAGATTATTGATCACAAAAAGATCTGGAGAAAATGCGGAGATAATCCTCTCTATCCTCAGGCAGGGACATGGATATTTGACAGAGCAAACTGGTGCCCGGGTACAATGGTGTTTCCGGATATCTATGATATTGAACTCGCCGGAAAGAAGTCACATACTGTTGATATAAACATGGAGCCGTATGTAAATCACAGCAAACCCTCAGCAAATTATTACTTCAGCTCATTTCTGTTTTTCTTAAAAGAACCTTGGGCTGTGAATGATGTGTCGGTCGAAGAGATAATCTCTCCAAATAATAGTGATGAATATTCGAGAATCAATCCGGCATGTTCAAACCCAATAATCAAGATCAGGAATAATGGAAGGGAAGTCCTAAGAAATCTTAAGATAACTTATGGATTAGAAGGTGATCAGCAGTTTACTCATGAGTGGTTCGGAAATCTTCAATCATCAAAAACACAGGAAATTATTTTGCCGGGAATAATTATTTCAAAAGAAATCTCAGCTAAATTCAGTGTGTCACTCACGAATCCCAATGGCAAAGAAGATGAATATTTACTTGATAATGAAATGAGTTCTGTAACAATTCAACCTCCCGTATACGAAAAGTTTATACTTGCATTCAGAACAAATAAGGATTCCACATCTACATCATACAAGATCATAAACTCTGCAGGCAGCACAATGAATGAAATTGTTCCCGGCATTCTCTCTCCAAATACTTTGTATCTCGATACGTTTGATTTGATACCGGATTGTTACACTCTAACTGTCACAGATACGGCAGGTGAAGGATTGGATTTTTGGTTCAACCCCGAAGGCGGATATGGTTACGTTCGCTTGCTTGACATTGAAGGCAGACTGATAAAATCTTTTGTGTCTGATTTTGGAAGCACAATTACTCATCAATTTATTGTATCAGACGATTTGCTGACATCTTTTCCGAATGAATCTTTGCCTATTGTAAATCCTTTTCCAATGAGAAATCCGGGTAAGTTTGATCTGGATATTTTTTTTGATCAACCGGAGAAAGTAACTGTAATTGTTGAAGATGAGAATAGAGGGCGAGTTTATGAACAGGCATTAGAGAATTTCAAAGAGGGGATAATACCAATTGATATATGTTCTCAGCCCGATGGTTTTTATTTTGTTAAAGTCGTTACGAACAATGGCTCTGAAGAAAAGAAGATAAAGGTGAAGCGGGATGGGTAAGTTGCTTCAGAGACAAATATTTACTTAGCAATTTGTGTACCCTTAAGAATCATTGTAATAAAAGACTATAAATAGTATATTTGCAGTAATTTAAAAGAAAGAGGTAATAACTTTGCTTAAAGTTGTGATTCAGGACGGTGAGTCAATCGATAAGGCTCTCAAGAGATTCAAAAAGAAATATGAAAAGTCAGGTCTGCTGAAGGAATTCAGAAGAAGAATGTTCTTCACAAAGCCATCAGTTGAAAAGAAGATGGATAAAGAAAGAGCCATCAGAAAAACAAAGAGAATACTCGCCGAAGAAAACAGCTAAGAGTTGAGTTCAAACATTGTTGTAAACCCATTGTTTTCTGTCAATGGGTTTTTTGTTTTTGAAAACTACTTCCTAAATGACTGAACTTATCTCTGCTGAAAGAATCGCGAAACGAATCAAGACACTTGCCCGTAAGATCAACAAGGATTATAAGGGCAAGAAGCCAATATTTATTGGAGTACTAAACGGTTCGTTTATATTGATTGCCGACCTTGTGAGAGAGATCAAGGTGGATTGCGAAATCGACTTTGTTAAGCTCTCAAGCTATGGCGATGAAAAGATCTCTTCAGGGCAGGTAAAGCTCCTGAAAGAGCTTAATTGCGAGATCAAAGGAAGAGATATCTTAGTAGTTGAAGACATTATCGATTCCGGACTTTCAGCAAGCTTCATCAGAAAGCTTATTCTAAAAGAGAAGCCGGAGTCTCTGCGTTTTGTGACGCTTCTTTATAAGAAAGATATCTGCAAAATTGATTTTGAGATTGACTATATTGGATTCAACATTGGTAATGAGTTTGTGATCGGTTACGGATTGGATTTTGCACAAAAATACAGGAATTTAAAAGCTGTATATGTGTTAAAGGGTTAAATTTAAAACACAGCCAACAGAAATGAATAATACAGGTAAGAACACTAATAAGAACGGCGACGAATTTAACTGGAACAGGGTATTCAAAATAGTCCTGGGATGGAGCGCAATCCTCATCGGATTCTTTCTTATAATGATCTATACCAAAGGAGCCGAAGGTAAATATTCAGAACTTAAGTATGATCAGTTCCTTAGATTTGTCAGCGAAAAAAAGATTGAAAGCGCAATCATTAAGAAAGCAGAAAATAGCTATGAATTTCTTGGGAAGCTCAAAGCTCCCGAACCTCTTACAGTAGGCAACCGCACAGTTTCCATCGACAAATTCTCTGTCTTGCTCCCATATTCGAATCTCGACGACAATGTCCTTAAAGCATGGAATGAAGCCGGTATTCAGTACAGCATCGAAAAAGATGACGGCGGATGGCTCGCTCCTTTTCTTGGGGCACTACCGTGGATTTTGATCATTGTTTTCTGGATCATAATAATGAGAAGAATGCAGGCGGGAGCCGGTGGCTCAAAGAACATTTTCTCGTTTGGCAAATCGAAGGCAAAACTGCTTAGCGAGTCTGCTACAAAAGTTACTTTTCAGGATGTTGCCGGCGCAGATGAAGCAAAAGAAGAACTCTCGGAGATAATAGAATTTCTTAAGACTCCGGCTAAGTTTCAGAAGCTTGGCGGAAAGATTCCAAGAGGCGTCCTTCTTCTCGGTCCTCCCGGAACAGGTAAGACATTACTTGCGAGAGCAGTAGCGGGTGAAGCCGGCGTTCCTTTCTTTTCAATTAGCGGAGCCGACTTTGTAGAGATGTTTGTAGGTGTCGGAGCATCAAGAGTCAGGGATCTGTTTGAACAGGGAAAAAAGAATGCCCCGTGTATAATATTTATAGATGAGATCGATGCAGTCGGAAGACACCGCGGTGCGGGAGTCGGCGGGGGACATGATGAAAGAGAACAAACGCTCAATCAGCTTCTCATTGAGATGGATGGCTTTGAGCAAAACAACGGCGTGATAATTATTGCCGCAACAAACAGGCCGGATATACTTGATCCTGCTCTGCTGAGGCCGGGAAGATTCGATCGACAGGTTGTTGTTGACAGACCGGATGTTAAAGGAAGAGAAGGTATTCTACAAGTTCATACGAGAAAGACTCCATTATCAAAAGATGTTTCCATTGATGTAATTGCTAAAGGCACTCCGGGATTTTCGGGTGCTGATCTGGCAAATCTCGTCAACGAGGCCGCGCTTCTTGCAGCAAGAAGAAATTCAGATATGGTTACAATGCGCGACTTTGAAGAAGCGAAAGATAAAGTGATGATGGGTACTGCAAGAAAGAGTCTGATTATTTCCGACAGAGAGAAAAAAACTACGGCTTATCACGAGAGCGGACATGTGATCGTAGCAAAAATGATACCCGAAGCAGATCCGGTGCATAAAGTTACTATCATTCCCAGAGGAAGAGCACTTGGCGTTACTACTTATCTCCCTATGGATGAGAAGCATACTTATTCAAAGGAACATCTTGAAGCTATGATATCTTATGCCATGGGCGGAAGAGCTGCTGAGAAATTGATCTTCAATGAATATACCACCGGTGCTTCGAATGATATCGAAAGAGCAACGAGTATGGCGAGAAAGATGGTTTGTGAATTTGGGATGAGTGAGAAGCTCGGTCCAATAGCTTATGGACAGAAGCAGGAAGAGATATTCCTCGGAAGAGAGATCCATCAGCACAAAGATTATAGCGAAACTACTCAGATTCTTATTGATGAAGAAGTGAAGAAGGTCGTTCAAACAGGAATGGACAGAGCCGAGAAGTTCTTGCATGAGAACATTGACAAGCTCCACAAGATGTCTGATGCATTGCTTGAAAGAGAAATACTCGACTCCGTAGAAATTGATATGATCATGAGAGGTGAGGAACTTCCGCCGTTTGTAAAATCTGACTCCGGCAAACCCGCACAACCTGATACCGAAGTAGCAAAGGAAAAAGAGAAGAAGGTTAAAGGAGATAACTATGCGCCCGGAGATGTTGCTCTTGCAAATTAAATGTTTGAATAAGTTCATAAGAAGCGAGTACACCACTCGCTTTTTTTTTGTGTAAAACGAATAACTGAATGAAAGCTAAATCGCAAATAGCAAATGAGACTCTGCGAAAATCCATTCATCTATTATCATCAATTGTTCCTTTTACGTACATCTATATTCCAAGAGACATTGAGATTGTACTTCTTTCAATCATGTTTATAATGATGCTGTCTGTTGATATTGGAAGAGCACGCTCAAAAGCTTTCAGAGATTTCTATGACAGGTTTCTTGGAAGAATTCTACGCCATCATGAGACCGAAGCCGGCGGACTAAGTTTTACCGGAGGAAGTTATATTGTCCTCGCTTTCCTGCTGTGTGCAGTATTGTTTCCAAAACCGCTGGCTATAACAGCAATGTTTATAGTTATATTTTGTGATTCGATGGCAGCCCTTTACGGAATTCTGTTTGGAAGGATTAGAATTGGAAAGGGAAAAACTCTTGAGGGTAGTCTTGCTTTTTTGTTCACGGGATTGATCGTCGTATACCTTGGTCCAAAGATCACAGACTCTCCTGGAGAGTTTTATATTGCAGCGCTAAGTGTTATTCTGACAACAATCGTTGAACTTGTTCCTGTGAAAATTGATGATAATCTTGTAATACCAATGTTCTTCGGAGCATCTTACTTACTACTTTTGAAAATCTTTATACATTAAACAATGTCACTTCGTATCGGAATAGTTGGTTTGCCAAATGTAGGCAAGTCCACTTTGTTCAATGCGCTAACTTCTACAAGAAATGCCGAAGCTGCAAATTATCCATTCTGTACAATTGATCCGAATGTCGGAATGGTGATCGTGCCTGACGAGAGAGTTGATTCACTGGTCAATATCTACAATCCCAAGAAGATCATTCCCGCAACAATGGAGTTCGTTGATATTGCCGGGCTTGTTAAGGGCGCCTCAAAAGGCGAAGGACTTGGCAATCAATTTCTCTCACACATAAGAGAAGTTGACGCAATTGTTCACCTTGTCAGATGCTTCGTGAACGACAATGTTATCCATGTTGAAGAAAGGATTGATCCGGCTAGAGATATTGAGATAATCGAATATGAACTGATTCTTAAAGATCTTGATACAATTGAAAAAAGACTTGATCGTGCTACGAAAAATCTCAAAACAGGTGATAAAAAGATAAAACTTGAAGTTGACACACTCAATGCCCTTAAAACCCATCTACTTACGTCGCGTTTAGCGAAGTACTTTACAGATACTTTAGCGGTAGAGGAAAAGCAGATAATAAATGAATTACATCTTCTAACCGATAAGCAGGTCATTTATGTGGCAAATGTTGATGACAAAGATTTGAGTGGTAATGAGTTTTCTAATAAGGTTAAAGAGATTGCTGATAAGGAACAAGCTCAATTTCTTGTGCTGTCTGTAGAAATGGAATCGGAAATTGCGCAGATAGAATCAAAAGAGGAAAAGGCTGAATTTCTTTCAGCGCTGGAACTTGAAAATTCTGGACTTAATCGTCTCATCCAAAAGGGATATGAACTCCTGCATCTGATCACATTTTTCACAGCCGGAGAAAAGGAAGTTCATGCATGGCCGGTTCACCGGGGATGCAAGGCTCCGCAAGCGGCAGGGGAAATTCATACAGATTTTGAGAAAGGATTCATCAGAGCTGAGATCATGAAGTTTACTGATTTTGCTGAACTGAAATCAGAAGCTGCTATGAAGGAGAAAGGCTTGCTTAAAATCGAAGGTAAGGATTATGTAATTGAAGATGGTGATATAGTCCACTTCAGATTTAATGTGTGATTAATTTACGCCGAGTAATCTTAGCCCGTTGACTGTAATGAACGTCAGCACATAGGCAATTCCTGTGAACATAACCAATTGAATCACCGGCATTTTCCAGCTGCCGGTTTCCTTCCTGACAATTGCAATGGTTGATATGCATTGCATAGCAAATACAAAAAATATTATCAATCCCGCTGAAGTAGCTGTTGTGAACAATTTTTGATCCGTTCCTTCTATAGTAGCATTTCTCATAGAATTGAGAATGGAATTCTGAATATCTTCACCGGATTCTGTGACTTTGAAAGTCAATGCAAGTGAACTCACAAAAACTTCCCTTGCTGCAAGAGTAGCAATTAGCGAAACTCCAACTCTCCAGTCCATTCCAATCGGTTTCAACGCCGGTTCTATAAATTTACCAAGCTCCGAAGCATACGAAGTTGCTATTCTTTCTGAATTTGTAAGCTCTGCTATTTCTGAATCTGACTTTCCTGTCGTGTCAATCCCAGGACTATGATTTGGAAAGTATGTAAGAAACCAAAGTATTATGGAAAGATAGAGAATTATTGGACCTGCCTTCTTAACATATTGCATTGCATTATCAAGAGTTTTCATAACAACAACATTGAACTTCGGTTTTCTGTAAGCTGGAAGTTCAAGTATGAATGAAGAATGTCCGGAATCACCTGACAACTTTGTACTGAACTTATTCACTATTGATGCAATTATCAAAGAGCTGGCAATGCTGAAAATATATATGGCTGTGAGCGCTATGCCGCCAAGCCAGGGGCTTTCCGGAGGAAACAAGAAAGCAATGAGCAGTGCGTAAACAGGAAGCCGGGCGCTGCAACTCATCAAAGGCACAATGAAAATGGTTAGGAATCGTTCGCGCTTATTGGTGATAGTTCTTGTTGCCATTATTGCGGGAATGGCGCATGCAAACCCGGAAAGCATTGGAACAAATGATTTGCCGTTTAAACCGATCTTCGAAAGCGGCTTATCAACTATCATTGCACC
Source organism: Ignavibacteria bacterium (assembly GCA_016704345.1). Classification (GTDB taxonomy): domain Bacteria; phylum Bacteroidota; class Ignavibacteria; order Tepidaquicellales; family Tepidaquicellaceae; genus JADJAH01. Next base: position 11,273 of record JADJAH010000037.1, read on the forward strand.
CCGGGCAAGATACCCGCTGTCTTCAAGCAATCCAAGTATAAGAAATAGCAGGACAATTTGCGGAAGGAAGACAAGAACCGAACCGACTCCGCTTATTATTCCTTCGGAAATCAGATTCCCATACCATGTATCACCCATGAGTGATACTGCAATATCGGAAGCAAAAGTAAATCCTTCATTTACAATGTCCATCAGAGGAGATGCCAGCCAAAAAATGAACGTGAATGTTATTGTCATAACAATTGCGAACATTGCCAGTCCCCAATACTTATGAAGCAGAATTCTGTCAAGCTTCATCGATTGTGCATCAGGCAGGTTTTGTGTTCGCCCGGGATTAAGCACAACCAGCTGCTCATTTATCTTTGCAAGATTCACAGGCTCATTGTTCAACAAGCTGCTCTTTGAATAAAGAACTTCTTTTTCAATACTCTCAATTTCACGGTATGATTCCAGCAGGCTTTCCTTCCTTAGATTGTGCGGAAGTCTTTGAAGGCTTATCTCCCTGCCTATCTTTGCATTTCCGATATTGTCATTTACTTGCTTCAAAAGATTATCAATTCCTTTTCCTGTCTTTCCGTCAACTGATACCACAATGCATCCCAACATTTCACCAAGGCGCTTCTCAGAAATATCAAACCCTTTTTTGTGAAGAATATCCTTCATCGTGAGAGCAACTATAACATTGAAACCCGAATCAATCAGTTGCTTGACAAGAAGCAAATGCCTTGAAAGCTGACTGCTGTCCACAGTTACAATTATAAGATCCGGTGTTCCGAATTCAGGATGTGAGTGAAGCGAACTTATAGAAATTTTCTCATCCGGTGAAGCGGGGACAAGGCTTATGATTCCCGGAGAATCAAGAATGTTTGCATCGATTGAATATTTGCTCAAGATCTTTGATATAGAATATTCTACAGTTGACCCCGGATAGTTAACTGTCTTATAATTCTTTCCGCTAAGAAAATTGAATAGCGTGGTCTTGCCGGAGTTCGGTTGCCCAACAAGACTTATTAGCGGAGTTCTTTTCTTGGTCTTCTTTATTTTTTGATCAGTATGCATGATGCTTCATTTTTTCGAATTGCAACTATTGAACCTCTGATTGAAAATGCCATCGGGTCGCCAAACACTGCTCCGCTAATATACTCGATCTCCTGTCCCGGCGTAAATCCTACCTCAAGCAATCTGTGTGAGGACGGATGATCGTTATCGACATCCTTCACTATCGCTTTCTCTCCGGGCTTCAGCTCAGCAGCAGTTTTCATTAACATTATTAAGACTTAATCTAAATAAATGTACAAAGTTAAAGACACGTTGCCTCCTTATACTTACAGCTTTCTTCACTCTTGCATCTGGCAAATACCTGAAATGTATGGTCAACATTTGTCAAATTATTATCTTTACAGATCCGGTTCTGAATTTTTTCTATCGCAGGGTTTTCAAACTCAATTATCTTATTGCACAAAGTGCAGATGAGATGATAGTGCATCTTTCTGCCGATCTTTGTTTCATATCGGGTCCTGTCACCTTTAAAATTGTGTTTTGTAAGGATGCCGCACTCGCTCATAAGTTCCAGAGTCTTGTAAACAGTTGCTCTGGAAACATTTATGTACTCATTCTTCATCTTAAGATATAGTTCATCCGCATCAAAGTGCCCACTGATATTGGTTGCAGCATCAAGAATAAGAAAGCGCTCATTTGTAATTCTGTGCGCTTTCTTCTTCAAATACTGAACAAATGTCTTCTTTTATGCTGGCGCTCATTTAGTTCTTCCCGTTATGTGAAGTTATGTCCAATATATTACAATGCAGTAATTACCTTATCAAGTATTTCCATGCCTTCATCAATTTCACTTTTGTAATATTTACCGGCGGTCGGAATCTCATAGATCTTTCACCTGAACCGAGAATCAGCAATCCGCTGCTCATTGCATTGGCAGTAACTTTGTTTCTAAGTTCAGAATCTTTACAATCAAATGCGCAGAAAAGCCCTAGGCCTCTGCCGTTCGACAGTTTGTCAGGATATTTGTTTATCAGATCATAGATTTTGTTCAACAGATATTCACCCTGTACGGCACAATTGTCGACAAGATTTTCTTCGTCAATGATCTCAAGAATTTTAGTAAATCTTTTCATATCAACCATGTTGCCGCCCCATGTGGAGTTAATTCTGCTCGGCTTCCTGAATACATTTTCATCAATATCATCAACTCTGTCGGTAGATAAAATACCGCATACCTGAGTTTTCTTTCCGAACGAAATTACATCCGGCTGAACATAATGCATGTGCGCCCACCACTTGCCTGTCATTGCAATGCCTGTCTGAACTTCATCCATTATTAAAAGCATTTCATTCTCATCGCATAACTGTCTGAGCTTCTGAAAGAATTCCTTTCTGAAATGGTTATCGCCTCCCTCACCTTGTATCGGCTCTAAGATTATGCATGCAATGTCATCTTTGTTTTGTGCAAGTGCATTCTTGATTTGTTCAACTGCCAGATCTTCAGCCTTCATGACTTCAGAGAGGTTTGCATCGTTGAGTGGAAATGTGACTTTAGGATTGTCAATTCTTGGCCAGTTGAACTTTGGATAATACATTACCTTTGTTGGGTCAGTGTTCGTCAATGACATTGTGTAGCCGCTTCTCCCATGAAACGCCTGCTTGAAGTGAATGACCTGATGTCCTTTTTCTTCTTTATAACCCTTCTCAAAATTCTTTCTGACTTTCCAGTCAAATGCAACCTTTAGAGCGTTCTCAACTGCAAGCGCCCCGCCCTCTATAAAAAAACTGTACTTAAAATAAGAGGGGACTGCAATGTTAAAGAATTTAGAAACAAATTCGGCCTGAACTTCCGTGTAAATGTCAGAAAGAGAGGGCTTATTCACTGCAACTTTCCCAATCTCATGAATAAACTCTTCATTATCGAGCTTAGGGTGATTCATTCCAAGCGGATGCGATGCAACATATGTAAAGAAATCAAGATATCGCTTTCCGGTTTTTGAGTCATGAATATACGAGCCTTTAGAATTATTAAGATCCACAGTAACATCAAATCCGTCAACGAGCATATACTTTCTCAGGACTTCCTGGACATTTCCGGAATTTACAATTTCTGCTCTTTGATCGATGTGAAGTTTTGTTGGATCAAATGTTCTTGTTTCTGTGACGGTGGTCATGTAGCAACTCCTTAATTTGAATTATTATACTTTATGAATTTCGCCCATAAGAACAGGCCTTTCTTTTTTTGTAATCAAAAATTTATTGAATTCGTCTGCAATCCTTTTTCTCACTATGAAGATCAATCCAATTCCAAGATTGAAAGTTCTTCTCATGTCATCTTCAGGGACATTCCCTTCTTTCATGATGAGATCGAATATCTCATCTCGTTTCCAACTGCTCCAGTCAACCTTGATCGTAAATTCCTTTGGGACAACCCTGCTTGTATTACCAATGATTCCGCCGCCGGTTATGTGATATTGAACTTATGCTGTATTTCTTAAGACTCTCCTGAATAATATCAAGATAAGATCTGTGAACACGCAGAAGTTCTTTTCCCAAAATTATTTTGATACCGGAATATTTTTTCTTAAGATTCTCGCCCGTTCCGAATATCTTCCTAACCAGCGAATATCCGTTTGTGTGCAGCCCGTTAGATCTTATTCCAATCAGAACATCTCCCGCCCTGACATTAGATGAGTTTACTATTTTCTTTTTCTCAACTATACCTGTTATAGAACCTGCAAGATCAAAATCATTTCCGGAATATATTCCCGGCATTTCAGCTGTTTCTCCGCCAATCAGTGAACACCGGTTGTTTGAACAACCTCTGGCAAGACCTGCAACTATTTTTCTGCCAACAGATGCATTCAACATTCCAACAGCGTAATAGTCAAGAAAGAACATTGGCACTGCTCCACATACAGCTATATCATTCACACAATGATTTACAAGGTCTTCGCCGATTGTATCATAAATTCCCATCGCTGCAGCTATCTTGAGCTTAGTTCCAACTCCATCAACACTTGAAACCAAAATCGGATCTTTGTATTTCGTGAAATCCGGTTTGTAGAATGCACCAAAATTACCAATACCGCTTAAAACAGCATTGGTAAAAGTCTTCTTCACAATTGGTTTGATATGGTCAACGAAGCGGTCTGCTTCAGCGATGTTGACTCCTGCGGACTTGTAATCTGATTTCACCTGTGAAAATACCGAAAATGGCTCTGTGATTCAATTCACAGAACAGTCTTTTTGATTGGGTTCGAGTGTATAATTATAAAGATTGACTATCGATAATAAATGCGTTAACAAATAATTTTGTCAACGTTCAAAAGATCGAACGGATATATATCTACTTCCTTATTCACACGCTTGAAATATGTCTGTAACCTGTCACCAAAAATTTATAACTTTCCGCCACATTCATTAATAAAATTTATATTGTCGGCAGATAAAAAAAGAATCTGTCTTTGGTCAAGTCCGCGGAATATTTCTACCGCTCTAATGTATTCATTTGCCCAAAGGTCTGATACACGTGTCGTGGACGAACCTTTGTATGGTCATTATCTTCGCATAAGCGGTGCAATGCATCCGGGAAGAGATGAGATTTTGCTGAACATGGAAACTGACGGCAGTAAGGTAGTTTCTGAAGTTATGTTTGGTGATTTTGAAGAAGACATTCTTTTTCTAAAGCAGATGACACATCATCTTGTTGATATAGATACATCATTTCTCAATGAAATGATAAACGTAATTCTAATTAGAGACCCCTATCAACTAATCAGCTCATTTCACCAGATAATCCCGGATGTTACTATGACAGATGTCGGTGTCGAGAAGCAGTATGTCCTGTTCACTGAACTTGTTTCAAACGGGCAATATCCCATTGTTATAGATTCAGGTGAAATACTAAAATCACCCCGAATTGTTCTTACCGAACTCTGTAAGAGAATTGGTATCGATTTTCAGGAATCGATGCTGACGTGGGAACCGGGCCCAATTCCGGAAGACGGGATATGGGCGAAACATTGGTATTCTAATGTTCACAATTCATCCGGTTTCGAGAAACAACATACAAGCTCCCGCAAACTTCCCGAGGAATTGACTCCGCTTTACGAACAATGTAAGCTCCACTATGAAGAGCTTTTCAAACATTCTATTAAATCCTAATATGCTGCAGACTTTTGATCAAAGAAATGAAAACATTTTTGTGTTTATAAAAGACAAGCTGGTCCCGAGATCCGAAGCGAAAGTTTCAGTGTTCGACAGCTCTGTTCAGGGCGGTGATGCGGTGTGGGAAGGATTGAGAATTTATAACGGAAGAATTTTTTGCTTTGAAAAACATATTGACCGACTTCACGAATCGGCTAAGACTCTGGCTTTTGCAGATATACCCGAAACAGGATTCATAAGGGATGCGGTCATCAAAACTCTTGAAGCAAATGGAATGCGGGACGGCGCTCATATCCGGCTTACTCTTACTCGCGGTGAAAAGATCACTTCCGGAATGGATCCAAGATTAAATACTAATGGCAGTTGCTTAATTGTTCTTGCCGAATGGAAGAGCCCGGTATATGACAACTCCGCAGGAATCACTCTTGTTACTTCTCACATCAGAAGAAACTCTCCGCAGTTTCTCGATTCAAAGATCCATCACAATAATCTCCTCAACAATATTCTTGCAAAGATCAGTGCAAATATCAGTGGAGCCGATGATGCGCTCATGCTTGACGACAGGGGATTTGTTTCGGAGACGAATGCTACAAACATTTTTATGATTAAGAACAATCATCTCTTAACACCAAATGCAGAAGCTTGTCTTCCTGGAATAACTCGTGGACTCGTAATTGAGATCTCAAAACAGATAGGAGTTGACTGCAGCGAAAGAAACATTTCTCTCTCCGAATTCTACAACGCGGATTTTGTGTTTACGTCAGGTACAATGGGAGAATTGACACCCGTAAGAAGTATCGACGGAAGAGAGATTAATAGTCAGATGGGTAGGAATATTTTTGACAAAATTAATTCTTCATTCAAAAAGAAAACCGAGACAGAAGGCGAACCTCTTCCATTTTGATGATGATCAGATCACTTTTCTTTTCTTGAACCAAAAGTACATTACTCCTGCTATTGATATCATTATTACAAGACTGATAACGAAGCCTAAAGGGCTGTGTAAGAAAGGTATATGGTCAAAATTCATACCAAACAATCCCGTAATGAAAGTCATGGGGAGCATAATAGTTGCAACCATAGTGAGAAACTTCATTGTCTCATTCAAACGGTTGTTGACAATAGAAAGATATGATTCCAAAACACCCGTAACATAATCGCGGTATGACTCTGAAGCATCTGCAATCCTTACGAGGTGGTCATATACATTTCTGTAATAGATTGACTCCTCAGTAGAGATAAGATCAGAATCGGCACGTGTTAACTTAAACAAGACTTCCTTCTGATATGATGAAAATCTCATCAGTCTTATCAATTCTTTCTTAAGTGCAAGTATGGAAACGAGGAGACTGTTGCTGGAAGTATCCTTAAACATTACGTCTTCAACAGTATTGATCTTTTCTTCAAAATCATCAAGTATGGGATAATAGTTATCAACTATCGAATCAAATATTAAATGAAGAAGATAGTCCGGACCTTTTCTGAACGTTGAGGCATTTATTGAATTCCTGATTGATGTGTCAATTGTATTAACAGGCTTTTCATTGTGAATTGTAACAAGGAAATTATGTCCTAGAAAACAACTCAGCGAAAAATATTTGATCTTTGACTGTGAACTGTCTTTTAAGATTCCATTAAAAACTATGAACAAATAATCTCCGAAATCATCGATCTTAGGATGATGAATCTTGGAATCTTGTATATACTTCAAAGAGTCTTCAATTGTCAGGGGATGAAATCCGAATATCTCGGAAAGTATTCTGGTGCTCTCCTCACTTGAAGTGTCATAAATATCAATCCAAATCTTTTCCTCGCAATTATAGTCCCATTTCTTTAGCTCGCTTAGCGGAACCCCTTTGAGTCCCGTCTGCTCGCCGTATACAAGAATGTTTATCATGACTTATCTATTATTATTACAAATTCACCCTTAAGTTTATTGTCGCCGATATTTCGCAATATATCGGCAGCGCGTCCCCTGTATTGTCTTTCGCTTTGCATTGAAAGGTCAAACCCAACGAATATATTTCTTGCTCCTAAAGCATCTGAAATATCTTCAAGAATTGCATTGAGCCTGTAGGGCGCTTCCATGATCACAACCGGTCTATCAGAGGGCCGCAGCAAGTTGAGTTCTTCTCTTCTTATGTCTTTCTTCGGAGAAAGAAATCCGCGAAAATAAAATCTGCTTATATCGAATCCGCTCAATACCAAAGCTGTCATAACAGAATTTGCGCCTCCGCAAAGTTCGACTTTTATTCCCAGGCCAAAACATTCATTGAGTAAATTGTTTCCGGGATCGGAAAATCCGGGGGTACCGCAATCTGAAATCAATGAGACAGTTTTTCCATTTTGTAGTTCTTCTATCACTTCTATAGTGCTTTCATTTTCATTGTGTTCGTTGATATTCATCAGTTCTTTGCGCATCCCAAAATGCTTGAGAAGTTTTGCAGCTTCTTTAAATTCTTCACAGACAATAATGCTGCTCTGTTCAAGCATTCGCAATCCGCGGATTGTCATGTCAGCATAATTGCCGATTGGAGTTGTAACTACATAAAGCTTTCCTGAATTCTCCAAGACTTAATTCTTATTTATTCCGGTACTTCCGTATCCGCCCTCGCCTCTGACGGTCTCCGATATTTCATCATTCTCAACAAAGCTAATCTTCTCAAATTTCGCCACAACTAACTGGGCAATCCTGTCACCGTAATTTACATCGAATGCTGCTTTCCCGTGATTGATAAGAAGTACTTTCACTTCTCCGCGGTAATCGGAGTCAATGGTCCCGGGAGAATTCAGAACAGTAATTCCGTGCTTCAGTGCAAGACCGCTTCTTGGACGAACTTGTCCTTCATAGCCTGAAGGCAATTCAATAACAAGATTTGTGCCTATCAGTGAAGTTTCTGAGGGTTGAATTGTAATCGTTTCTGTCGAGGCAGAGCACAGATCAAGACCAGCAGATCCTTCTGTTGTATACTCCGGTAATGTAGCCGGCTTATTGTCAGAATATTTCTTGAACTTTACATTCATATGGCAGAAAAAAAATGGCAACTCTTTTAAAGCTGCCATTGAATTATCGAAATTATGCTTGAAATTTTAAATTGAAGTGTAATCATCCATTGAAAGCACTCCAAACAAAAAGAGTACGATCATTACAAATATTGCAATGACTGAAAGAATAACGTTAACTATACCGAGCCACATACCTATCTTAGCCATTGTGCGACCGTTCTCCGGTGATCTTCCCGCATCAATTTCTCCCAGTTCCTTCTTACCGATTATCCAAGCCGGAATAGCAACGAAAATTCCGCACGAGATATACGAAAGAATTCCAAGTACGAGTGCAATGATTGCATTTGAACTTGCACCACCTTGCATTCCTCCGGGAGTCTGCCCTTGATTGTAAGGCATTTGAGGCGGCGGAGGTGGAGGTGGCGGCGCATTATAACCTGATGGCGGAGGTGGGGGATTGCTTGACGGAGGTGGAGGAAAATTTCCGCTTCCATAATCTTGACTGTGTAAAGAGTAATACTTCATTTTAAGTCTCTTCGTTTAATTGTTCAAATATATGTTGTGTATCACACAAAAAAAATTCTGTAATTAAGATTCACTTTATTGGAGCGCAAAAAATTTCTCTGCATTTTTGGAAACAACATTCATCAATTCAGTCTCCGGTATTCCCTTTACATTCGAGATCTTCTCAAGTGTTTTGATCATGAATGAAGGTTCATTCTTCTTCCCTCTGTATGGCATTGGAGGAAGAAAAGGAGAATCTGTTTCTGACAAGAGACGATCAATGGGCGCAGCAGAAATTACCTCATCTAACAAAGACTTCTTGTAAGTAATATTACCGCAAAATGAAATATGAGAATCTGGAATTGAAAGACATTCCGACAACTGAGCTAACGTTCCGCTGAAACAATGAAAGTGTGCCCTGACAGGATACTGCTCATATTCTTCCTTCATCAATGTGATTGCGTCATCAGTTGAATCCCTCGTATGTACGATAACCGGAAGTTTTAGTTTTGAAGCAATTCTAATTTGTTTTCGGAACAGATCTTTCTGCTGCTCAATATTGGAAGTATCCCAATAATAGTCCAAGCCGGTCTCTCCAACAGCAACAACTTTTTTATGTGAAAGCAGTTTCTCTATTTCATTAATTTCATTAGGATTTGATTTTGATACATCACAGGGATGAAGTCCAAGTGCACAATATATCTGCTCATACTCTTTACTCAAATCCAGTATTTTCAAAGAAGTCTCCAGATTCACTGCCGGAACAATCACTCTTCCGATGCCGGCTTCTTCCGCACGCTGCAAAATTTCCGGAAGTGAATCAAGGATATCCGGATAGTAAAGATGTGCATGAGTATCAGTAAGCATCAGACGAATCTTTTTGAGTTGTTAAGAATCAATTCAATGAGTTTGGAGAATTTGTTATATGAAGCATTGCCGGCTTCTACCACCTCTTCATGATTAGTTTCGAACTCGGCATTTTCGGATAACAGGTTTGAAATACAGGATATTCCGATGACTTTCATACCAAGATTGTTACCAGTAATAATTTCCGGTACTGTTGACATGCCAATTGCGTCGATTCCAGCATTTAGAAGAAATCTTATCTCCGACCTGGTTTCATAATTCGGTCCTGAATTACTGCAATATGTACCGAACTTCAGGTTTAGAAAATTCTTTAAGCCAAGTTCTTTGATCACATCTAACTTCTCCCGATTTAAAGCGCAATTGCTTCTCTTAAATGGGAATACACTCTTAATGAAATTTACGAATGAAGTTATCACCATCAAATCTGAAACCTTCAGAGACGGATTTACTCCTCCTGCTGCATTTGATATTATTAGAAGCTCTGCTTTTTGAACATGCGCCATTCTTACAAAGTAAAGAATTTCGTCAGGGGTATAACCTTCATAAAAATGTCTCCTGCCTGAGAATAAGATCACATCATTCCCAAATAGTTTTCCTTCGAGTGCTTCCGCCCTATGGAAGCCATCAGGATCCGAGTAAAGCTCTCGCGAATGCAGAAGCTCGGTCTTTATTTTATTAAGACCGGAACCAAGAATTATAGCTGCTTTCAGTATGTGTGTTTTAATGAAGGCTAAAAATAAGGAAAAACACTTGAAATAAATAATATCTTAAGCTATGTTTGTTAAAAGAAACTTTAGTTCAACCATGTGCGTTTATTTGGATAAATAATTCGAAATGAACGAAAATAATCCCGAATCACTCATAAGCAAATCGAAAGAGTATTTATTGAAGGCTTACCAACTTCAAATGGATGGCAAATTTGAAGAAGCAATTCTCAATTACAAGAAATCACTCAACATTCACCCTACTCCCGAAGCGCATACATATCTCGGATGGACTTATAGTTTCATCGGTGATTTTGAAAAAGCCATTGATGAGTGTAAGACAGCAATTTCTTTGGACCCGGAATTTGGAAATCCATATAATGATATTGGTGCTTACCTTCTTCAACAAGGAAAGCCGGAAGAAGCATTGACTTGGCTTGAGCTTGCTCTAAACGCCAAGAGATTTTCAAACAAGCATTTTGCATTACTGAATATCGGAAAAATACTTGAACAGAAGGGCCTCTGGTTTGAAGCACTGTCTGAATACAGAAAGTCAATGGAATCCGCTCCGGAATATGTTCCTGCGAAACAGAATTACAATCGCCTTCAAGGCATGCTCAATTAATAAAATTTCAATCTAAAACAAAATAAAAATAAGTTTGATGAAAAGAATAATACCCGTTTTGCTTCTAATGATAATTCTGTCATCTGCAAGCAATTCTATGGCGCAAGGATTCACGTATCGTAACCTTGAGCCTGTTTACATTCAATTGCCCTATATTCCCGACTCTACACAGGTTGTTCAGCGAAGAGCAATAGTTTCAAGCACATCCTCATCTCCGATAAATTTCCGATTTGCCAGAATTGTAAATGAAATGCCTGCAAACTGGTATACTCAAATGTGCTATGATCTTTGCTACGCGCCTTTTGTTGATACAATTTCTTTGCCGTTTGATCCGCCGTATGTTCTTCAACCCAACCAGACGGATACACTTTTCTATATTGATTTTTCATGCTCGGGTCAGGGACTCGGAACTGCAATTGTGAGAATGTACAACACTGACAACCCTTCACAATATATACAGGATACATTCAAAGTAGAAGTTGGTGGTGTTGGCATAACAAACATCTCATCAGTAGTTGAGGGATATGATCTTTCGCAGAACTATCCGAATCCATTCAACCCTTCAACTACCATAACATTTTCAATTCCAAAATCTGAAGAAGTTACTTTGAGAATCTACAATTCTCTCGGACAAATTGTTCAAACAGTTATTAACGGTGATAACCTTTCAGCCGGAAAATATAGGGTTGATTTCAGCGGTGAAAATTTGACATCCGGTATTTATTATTACACAATTGCTTCAGGCACATTTTCAGAGACTAAGAAAATGTTGCTGATAAAATGACTTATATCATACAACATTAATCTGACTTATTTCACTATGGCTATTATCAAGAAAAAAGATCTTACAATGTTCGAACAGACTTATATTCCTCAAATTGTCAAAGGACTTGGTCTGACTTTTCGGCAAATGTTCAAACCTAAGTTTACCAGGCAATATCCCGAAGAAAGATGGATGCCACCTTCTTCATACAGAGGAAGACCTGTTCTAGTTCAGGAAGACGATGGTTCAGAAAGATGTGTAGCGTGCGGATTATGTTCGAGAGTTTGTCCTGCACTTGCGATTGAAGTTCAAGCAGGGGAGACGGATAATGAGAAAGAACGATATCCCGAAAAATTTGAAATCAATATGGTAAGATGTATTTTTTGCGGGTTCTGTGAAGAAGTCTGCCCTGAAGAACCAATAGTGATGAGCGATGAATATGAACTCGTCTTTACAAGTCAGGAAGAAGCAGTCTTCGGCAAAGATAAATTACTCATGTCAAAAGAAAGACTGAAGAAGAGACTTGAGTTTCTTCAGGAAAGCAGATAATGAAGTATCTCACTTCAATATTATTCTTCTTTACAATTACATCAATTGGGTTTGCACAAAAAGTTAATCTTGTAACTTATTTTGATGCCGGCTTTCAAGACAAGGAATTGGTCATTAGTTGGACAGTTTCTAACCCCAAAGATATTTCAAATTTCAAAATTGAAAAACGTCAGTCCTCAGAAGGGGAGTTCACTGATGTTTGTGAAGTACCTTTCTCAAATTTCAGAAAAAAATCTGAAACAGACTCCGTTACATATTTTACTTATGTTTGTTCAGATAAACCCACAGAAAATGGAGTTTACTTTTTTTCGCTGAAAATGTTTGATAATAAAGATAAGGAACTTGCTCCGCCCCAGTTGCTCAAGATCGGAATTAACGAAATTCCGGAGTTCAAGCTTAAGCAAAATAATCCAAATCCATTCAATCCCACGACCATGATCTCTTATGAAATATTGGTCCCAACTTTAGTTAAGATTTCTGTGTTTACACTTACCGGTCAGTTGGTTGATGTGTTGGTTGACGGCTTCCAATCACAGGGAAGCTACTCCGTTACATTCAATGCATCAAAGTATTCCGAAATCTCAAGCGGAATATACTTCTACAAACTTGAATCAGAATACTCCTCCGACATAAGAAAGATGATCTTTGCAAAATAAGATCAACATCAATACAGCTCTCAAAAATACATGCCGATACCAATACTCAAGACTAATAAATTGAAGATAGGGTCTGAAATAAGTATATTTTGTTAATGGAAGTTAAATCTATACTGTTCGATCTCTTTTTGCTTCTTCTCTTTGTTCTTCTGAATGCACTTTTTGTAGCCGCTGAATTCGCCTTAGTAAAGGTTAGAAAGACTCAATTAGATCCTTCAGAAAGCAATAAATCTAAGCTGGCAATTAGAATCGTTACAAGTCTTGATTCATATTTAGCCGCTACACAGTTTGGAATAACAATTGCATCATTGGGACTTGGATGGATCGGTGAGCCGGTAACTTCAAGAATTCTCGATCCCGTTTTCATGTTTTTGGGCGTTGAAAACCCTAAAACTGTACACACGCTTTCTTTGGCTGTAGGATTTGTATTCATTACATTCCTTCATATAATTATCGGCGAACTTGCACCTAAGTCTTACGCAATAAGACATCCTAAGTCAACCACGCTTTTTGTTGCGATTCCGCTCAACATCTTTTATCTATTTTTCAAGCCGGCCATTTGGCTCTTGAACGGAACTGCTAACTATATTCTGAAGCTTATGGGGATCGATCCGTTGACTGAATCAGAAAGATCTCACTCAGAAGAAGAGATAAGGACTCTGATCGCTGAAGGAACAATCTCTGGCCGCATAGATAAGATCGAATCTCAGATCATACAAAGAGTATTTGATTTTAATGACAAGATCGCCAAAGAAGTTATGGTACCAAGAAACAGAATGTTTGCGATTGATATTGACGATAGCAGAGAAAAAATCATCGAGAAAGTAACGGAAGAAGGATATTCCAGAATTCCCGTATTCAAGGACTCCATTGACAATATAATAGGAATAATTTACTCAAAAAGACCTCATAAGCGCTGCCGAACACAGAGAGATAATTCTTTACAGGATATCATCAGACCTGCATTCTTTGTTACTGAAACAGTTCATATAGGCGATCTTCTTAGACAAATGCAAAAGAAAAGAATTCATCTTGGTATTGTCAGCAATGAACATGGTGGTGTTGAAGGTCTTGTCACACTGGAAGATATCATTGAAGAAATGGTTGGTGAAATTGAGGATGAATATGATACGGATACAGAACAGATCTCCAGTGAAAAGAAGGGTGTGTTTGTAGTTAATCCGAACATAAGTGTTGAAGAATTTAATGAACAATTTGATGCTGACCTGCCGGTTGATATTGAGCAATACACTACATTGAGCGGGTTCCTTCACACTGTAACCGGTCATGTTCCGGAGATCTTTGAAAGAATTGATTTCAAAGATCTGGTCATAACCGTCATGAAAAAATCCGGAAATAAATTGCTTCAAGTGAAAATTCAGCGACTAAAGAGTTATTAATAATATAAATAACTATCGATTATTTTTTTGAAAAGGTTCATACAATTTTTTGGGAGAAAGTTCATACAGTTTTTCTCTGAGCTCGGAGAATATTCAAGAATGATGTCTCAAGTGATACTTAGCCTTGGAAGAGTATTCAAAGACAGAAGATTGATTGTAGATCAGATGCTTCATGTCGGTGTAAATTCACTTGTGCTAGTCGGTATTATTGGACTTTTCACCGGCGCAGTATCATGCTGGCAGGCAGCGTATCAGATAAAAGGGTTTAATATCATTCAGTTATCTTGGCTCAGCAACTACTAAGGCGATTATAATTGAACTCGGTCCGGTCCTTACTGCCATTGTACTTGCAGGAAGAGTCGGCGCTTCTATGGCGGCAGAACTTGGAACCATGAAAGTAACTGAACAGATCGATGCGTTGGAGTCTATGGCAATAAGTCCGCACAGATATCTTGCTATGCCTAGGATTACGGCAACAACTATTATGCTTCCGATTCTTGTGATCTATTCAAGCACCATTGCAATTTTTGGATCTTACTCGGTAGCCACTTTTTTTCTGGGAGTACCTTCAGATACATTTCTTTCAGGATTTAAACAGGCTTTTGAAGCAAAAGACGTTTTTGCGGCATCGGTTAAAGCACTTTTTTTTGGACTTTCAATTTCTTCAATTGGTTGTTTCATCGGTTTTCAAACAAGCGGAGGTGCAGAAGGAGTAGGACTGTCAACAATTAAAGCTTTCGTTATTGCTGCCGCATCAATTCTTATATTGGATTATGTTCTATGGAATTTCTTAATAGGCATGTAACTGCAATCACATGAATCATCCAAATCACTTTCTCGGACTCAAACTTCTTTCAAGGGATCAGATTGAAGAGATATTGGATCGCGCCTCTTTCTATCGAACAAGCCTTGATAATAGTAATAAAATTACTAAGTCATGCATCGGTAAGAATGTCATCAATTTGTTTTTTGAGAATTCAACCCGTACAAGAGTTTCTTTTGAGCTTGCTGAGAAAATCATAGGAATGAATGCTGTTAACTTTTCTAATGATGGTTCTTCATTTTCAAAAGGGGAGAGCTTGCTTGATACCATTAAGAATCTTAATGCAATGAAGTTCGATTGTTATGTAGTAAGGCACTCTGTACCCGGAATACCGAAACTCATTTCACAAAATGTGGAAGGAAATGTGATCAATGCCGGTGATGGAGCTGCTGAACATCCTACTCAGGGACTTCTTGATATCATGTCGCTCAATCGTTATTTCAAGTGCATTAAGGGTTTGAGAATTTGTATTGTTGGAGATATCTCTCACAGCAGAGTTGCAATGTCCAACATATTTGGATTAAGAACGCTTGGCGCAAAAGTTTCAGTATGCGGACCGCGGTCATTTATTCCCAAAAATATTGAAGCTTTGGGAGTAGAGGTATATGATGATATTGATCAAGCCATTAAAGAGCATGATGCAATTAATGTCCTTAGAGTTCAGCTTGAAAGAGATGCAGGAAGCCTTCTGCCTTCACTTCAGGAATACAGCAAGTTCTATGGAATCACAATGAAAAGAATTTCATTGAATCCAAAAATAAAAATACTCCATCCGGGTCCTATGAACATAAATGTTGAAATTGACTATGAGTCTTCTGTATCGAGAAACTCTCTCATTTTTGATCAGGTAACAAACGGACTTTCTATAAGACTCGCTATTTTTGATTTGCTTTCATCTAACAAGAATTTGAAATGAACTTAGTTCTAAAGAATGCTCATCTCGTATCTCCTGTTGACAATTTAGATATGATTGGAGATATTTTGATTGAAAACGGACTCATCAAAGATATCCGAAGTTCTATAAAGCATTCTAAAAGTATAGAATCAATTGACCTCAAAGGGAAGACTGTAGTTCCGGGACTTTATGATATGCATGTGCATTTCAGAGAGCCCGGACAGACACCTAAAGAAAATTTGATATCCGGTGCCGAAGCCATGGCAAACGGCAGCTTTACCGGTGTCCTTTGCATGCCTAATACAACACCAGCTATTGATAATCCGGTTTTGTTAAGAGATCTTATTAACAGAACAAGAAGCAACATAGTTGATATTGATTTTTCAGTTTGTGCTACAAAAAGCAGAAAGGGAGAAGAACTTTCACCTATACTTTCTCTGAATGAAGCCGGTGCGGTTGCAATTACTGATGACGGAAGCCCGATCTCCGATCCGGAAATTCTGAGAAGAGTATTTGAGTATGCCTCACAGTCAGGACTTCCCGTAATTCAGCATTGCGAAGACATGAGAATCTCCAACAAAGGCGTAATGAATGAAGGATTAATTTCCACAATTACCGGCATGCGGGGAATTCCTTCTGCAAGTGAAACATCTGTAATTGCCCGCGATATTGAAATTTGTTCATTTGTAAACGGAGCACATTATCATATTCAGCATATCTCTTGCAGAGGCAGTGTCAGGCTGCTTAGAAGTGCAAAAGAAAGAGGTGTCTCTGTAACAGGAGAAGTATGCCCGCATCACTTCATATTAACTGATAAAAACTGTATCGATTACGATACAAACTACAAAATGAATCCTCCCCTCAGAGGAATAGATGATGTCGAAGAGATCCTAAGTGGTCTTACAGATGGAACAATCGATGTGATATGTACAGACCACGCTCCACACACTGAATATGAAAAGTCACAAGGATTTTATGATTCGCCTTTCGGGATCATTGGACTTGAGACTGCCTTCGGTCTTGCATATACTTATCTTGTTAGACGGGATATACTAAGTTTCAATGAATTGCTTTTTAAAATGTCAGTGAATCCAAGAAGGATCCTGGGGCTTGATGATGTGAATATCAAAATGGGCGTGACTGCAAATCTGTCTGTACTTGATTTGAACTCAAAATGGATTGTAAAGAAGAACAATTCCAAATCTAAAAGTCGAAATACACCATTCGACGGCTTCAGAATATACGGCAAACCATTTATGGTGATAAATAAAGGACAAAAAGTTTTCAGCGAATTATAGTATGAGCAGAAATATTTCTATTTGTGTCCCGAAAGGAGGTGTTGGCAAGACCACTACAGCGGTAAATCTTGCATCATCGCTTGCTGTAGCTGAGAAGAAGACGCTGCTTATTGATGTAGATCCTTTTGGTGCATCGGCTCTCGCGCTTGGATTTACCCCTGATAGGATCAAAGCGAGTCTTGCTGAAGTGTTTTCGTTTACTCATTCGATAGGTGCAGCGATACACAGGACCGATCTGAAATTTTTGGATTTTGTTCCTTCCAATGTTGATACCGTAAATATGAATGATAAATTTCTCAAGTTCTCAGAAAACCGGCTCGTATTGAAAAATGCATTGCAGGGAATTGAAGAATATTATGAATTCATAATTATTGATTGTCCACCGGTATTAAAGGGAATGTCAACGGCAGCTCTGGTTGCATCACACAGCATACTGGTGCCAATTAAGCCGGGCCATTTTTCACTCGAAGCAGTTGACAGACTCATTGAGTATTTTAACTGGTTACGAGAAATTGCGAATCCGGATCTGCGTATTGAGGGAATTTTGATGACTATGTATGAGAAGGATTCGAAAGTGACAAAGATCTCTGAAAGAGAGCTAAAGATAAAGCATGGATCATATCTTCTAAATACCATGATTCCAAATACAAATCTGCTCAATGAAGCAAGTTTTTATGGCAAACCTCTTTGCCTGTACAGAGTAAATTCAGAAGGATCTCTCGCTTATCTGAATCTTGCAAACGAAATTATTACTAATGAAAAAAAGAGAGTGAAGGAGACAGCATAACCTCAATGGACTTTCCAAAGAATTTTGATTTTAATACGATTGAACAAAAATGGCGCGATTTCTGGGAAGATCGGAAGTTGTATGAATCATTGCCAAACCCAACCAAGCCTAAGTATTCGGTCGTAATTCCGCCACCAAATGTCACCGGAATTCTGCATACAGGTCACATGCTTAACAATACCATTCAGGATGTTTATTGCAGAATGAAAAGACTTGAAGGCTTTGAAGTCTGTTGGGTGCCGGGAATGGATCACGCCGGTATTGCTACTCAGGTCATGGTTGAGAAAGATCTTGCCGGTCAGGGGAAGAAAAAAGAAGATCTTGGCAGAGAAAAGTTTGTGGAACTTGTGTGGCAATGGAAGGAAAAGAATGGCGGTACTATTCTAAAGCAGCTCAGGAAACTCGGCGCATCAGTTGACTGGTCAAAGGAAAGATTTACACTTGATGAAGGCTTATCACTAAATGTAAGAAAGGTTTTTGTTGATCTCTACAAGAAGGGACTCATTTACAGGGGAAACAGAATTGTTAATTGGGACCCTGTGTCAAAGACAGCAGTGAGTGATGATGAGATGTATTATGTAGAGAACAGACAAATTGTACTTTGTAAAATATCTGCTCGAGAATTCGGATGAATTCATAACTGTCGCTACTACACGTCCTGAGACTCTGTTTGGAGATACTGCTGTTGCAGTGAATCCGCAAGATCAGAGGTATAACAGTTTTAAAAATAAGAAAGTTAGACTGCCAATATTAAACAAGTTAATACCTGTTGTAGAAGATGATTATGTTGATCCTGAGTTCGGGACCGGCGCTTTAAAAATCACTCCGGCTCATGATCTGAATGATTTTGAGGTCGGTCAACGTCATGGACTTCCAATTATCAACGTGCTCACCACAGATTCAAAGTTAAATGAGCATGCAGAAGAATTTTCAGGACTTACAGTAGATGATGCGCGGGTAAAAGTTGTAGAGCGTCTCCAACGAGAAGGACTCTTGCTCAAGATCGAAGACTATACTCATAATGTTGCCGTATCTGACCGGACCAAGGCAGTTATCGAACCGTTTCTTTCAGAGCAGTGGTTTGTTTCAATGAAAGAGCTTGCGCAGCCTGCCATTGAAGCTGTCAACTCCGGACAGATCAAGTTCTATCCGGACAGATATGTAAAGGTTTACAATCATTGGATGATTAACATACGTGATTGGTGTATTTCCAGGCAGCTTTGGTGGGGTCATCAAATTCCGATCTGGTATCATAATACAACAGGGGAGATCTATTGTGAAATTGAGCCGCCTGCTGATCCGGAAAACTGGGTTCAGGATGAAGATGTACTTGACACATGGTTCTCTTCATGGCTTTGGCCTCTGAGTGTTTTTGGCTGGGAAAATAATGAGAAAGATAATGAGAATGAGGATCTGAAATATTACTATCCTACAGATTTTCTGTCCACAGGAAATGAAATTATTTTTCTTTGGGTCGCTAGAATGATAATGGCAGGTCTTGAATACATGAAAGAAATTCCTTTCAAAGACGTCTACTTCCATTCCATAGTAAGAGATTCGAAGGGTCAGAAGATGTCGAAGACGCTTGGAAATTATTCAGATCCAATAGAGTTGATGAACACATATGGAGCAGATGCATTAAGATTCACAATCGTTTATCTCGCTCCACTGGGGAATGATGTACTATTTGATGATGAGAAGACTCTGATCGGACGAAATTTCATCACCAAGATCTGGAACGCGGGAAGAATGTTATACATGAACAGAGAAACTGAATTGGCAAAGCAGACCTCTTTGGAAAATTCTACGAAGAAATTTGATATAGTAGATTTATGGGTTAACACCAAACTGAATTCCGTTATTGCAGAAGCTAAGGGCTATTTAGAGCAGTACAGATTAAATGACTATACTAAGACTCTATATAACTTTGTATGGAATGACTTTTTGTGATTGGTATCTTGAAATGTTGAAGGTGAAGATTCAGAAGGATCCGAGCAATGCATTGGAGTCGATCGGTAATGCTATTTCTATTTACGAAGAGATTCTGAAAATCCTTCATCCTGTAATTCCGTTCGTTACTGAAGAGCTTTGGCATCTTATGAAGGATGGAAGAGAAGAACAAAGTATTTCATTCGAGAAAATTCCCGACTCAAGTGAGTCATTGATTGATAGCCAACCCATTAAGGATTTTGAGAAGATCACTTCGCTCATCAATTCAATCAGAAATCTTAGAGCCAACAATGAATTGCAGTTTGGGAAGAAAATAATTGCTGTCTTCAAACCTTTCGATGAAAGCTCAAAGGCACTGCTTGAATCTATGCAATCTTATATTGAGAAATTGTGTAATCTTGAAATTGCAGCAAACACATTTGAAATTGGAAATCTCCTGACTGCAAACACTGTGTCAGAAGGATTCGAGGTTCAAGTATTCTTTGAAGGGAATGAACTTGACGGCAAGCAAGCGGAAAAGATGCAAAAAGATCTGGAGAATTTACAGCAGTATGTAGCTAGTATCTCCAAGAAATTGGCAAACCAAAATTTTGTTTCCAAAGCAGCACCTGAAGTTGTTATAAAGGAAAAGGAAAAGATGGCTGAAGCAGAAGAAAAGTTGCTGAAGATAAAATCAATAATCGGAAAAAACTAGTTGTGCATTGTCGTCTTTCCCAATGCGGAAAGAATGAGTTCTGTTGCAAGGTCTGCTGTTTTGTTCTTTGTATCCAGTATGGGATTTACTTCCAGTATCTCGAGGGAATTCATGCAGCCACAATCTGCCACCATTTCCATAAGAAGATGTGATTCTCTGAAAGTGAGTCCACCGGGAACAGGAGTTCCAACTCCTTCAGCATAATCAGGATCAATTCCGTCCATGTCAAAACTTATATGAATATGATCCACTCTGCTTCTGAAATCTGAAAGTACTTTTGATATGATTCTCGGTATCCCGGCCTTATCAATATCCGTCATTGTGTATACTTTAAGATCCATTTTCTTAACGAGCTTTGCTTCCAGAAAGTCTACGTCTCTAATTCCAATCAATGCAACATTTTCAATATCTACTTTTGGAGAGAATCCATTTAATTTAGTAAGCCTCTTGTTTCCCAATCCAAGTGCTATAGCCAACGGCATCCCGTGAATATTTCCTGAAGGAGTTGTTTCTTCCGTATTCATGTCCGCATGAGCATCAATCCAGATTATTCCCAACCGCTTATTTTTCTTTCGGCAGTAATTTGAGATACCTGCAATTGATCCAATCGCAGTTGCATGATCTCCTCCGATAATCAAAGGAAAAAAACTTCTGTTCATGAGAATCTCCACTTTCTTTGCAAGGATCTTTGAAGTCTTTTCTATTTCGGGCAGGTACTTCAGTTTTGAATTTCTGATCCTCTGTGTTTCAGAGATCATAACATCTATATCACCAAAATCAGTAACTTTATAACCGAGTCCTTCTAGCCTGGCTTCAAGGTTGGCATATCTTATTGCAGACGGTCCCATATCCACACCCCTTCTGTCTGCCCCAAGGTCCATCGGGAAACCAACTACACCTATCTTCTTGTTAAGCTTTTTTGACATAATGAATTTGGCAAATATAAGAATCACCGGCATTAAAGTTAATGACCTAATAAAATATCCTAAGATATTTTCAAGCAATCGTTTAATGATTCAAACTGAAAAAATATGGTATATAGTACGATGAAAAAATTTGACATATTCTACCTTTCCTAAATAGATGTAAAAGATATACCGATTCCTCAAGTAAGCATTAACATAACTTAAATGTTTTTGACACAATGAAATTATTCCAATCAGCAAATGTAATTCAGCTAATCCTGATTGTTTCTTTCCTCTCAATGTTTCTTACCTCTTGCGAACAAGATTTTGTAGAAACACCATCAGGAACAGTTGAATTTCCTGATGAGATAAGTCAGTTGTTTAATACACCATATACTTCAAACAATCTTTCCTGTACTACTCCATCATGTCATGCTTCGGAGAACAGCGCAAGCGGTCTGAACCTTGCCAATTGGCAAAGTACTATGAACGGATCGCAGAACGGCTCAATGGCTGTTCCATACAATGGATTCTGGTCTTATATGTTTTCTGTTGTAAATGCGGATACTAATTACGGTCCGGTTTCAACTGTTGGACTCTCTGAATATCATAAACTAGATTCGGCAAAAGTATCTACAATCAAGAACTGGATTGATCAGGGCGCTAAGAGCAAGGATGGCCGAGTGGCATTGAAGGATCAACCGATTAGTGAAAAGTTCTTTATCACAAATCAGGCATCGGATTTGGTTGCTGTGGTTAACTCTAACACAAAGTTAATATCCCGATTCATTCCTGTAGGTGGCAGATCAAATCAACTTGATGCTCCGCACTACATTTCCCTGAGTAACGACAACAGGTTTTTTTTCGTCAGCCTCATTCAGGAAGGTTACCTGGAAAAATATGATGTCAACACAGACTATCCATTTACCAGAGCAGACAGGACAGCGGCGGGTCTAAACCCGGCACACATAGAAATTTCTCCGGATGACATGACAGGATATGTGACAAATTTCGATGCCAGCGGTACACAAAGAACAGTTCGAAAATTTTCAACATCTCCTCTTCAAATAATTGACACAGTTAGTAATGTCAGAATGTCAGCTCCTCATGGAATGGCTCTGAATTCGGATGGAAGTATTTTATTTGTTGCATCACAAATAGGGGAGTACTTGTTCAGGATCACTACTTCTGATTTCGAGATTGAGACCTCGGCTCCTGTTGATCCTTCGGTTCCTCCCACAGGAAATGGTACCGGGAATTTTGGACCTTATCAGATAGTTCTTTCTCCTGATAACAATAGAATTTTTGTAAGCTTAAGAGAAGGTAACAAAGTTGGGGTTTATGACGCACAAAATTTAGATCGAATTTCACTTATAGATGTTGGCACAAAGCCTTTGCTAATGAAGTTTACAAATGACGGACAATATCTTTTCGTCTGCAACAGAAACAGCAATACCGTTTCCGTCATTAATACAAGTTCACTCACAGTAATTTCAACAATCACAGACGTGGGAATTCAGCCTCATGGTGTTGATTTTACTACTGACGGTCAATATGCAATCATAGCTTGTGAGACACAAACCGGTTTTGATGGACATCATCCTCAATCAGGAAATTTCAAGACTGGAGTTTCCAGAATGATTAGAGTTAGCAATTTCACTCTTGAAGATACAAGACTGCAGATGGGGTCTTTTCCGGCCGGAATAGTTGCCGGAAGATAGAAACTTAGTGGATCAAATAATGGGAAAACTATTTTGAGAGTAGCATCTTTCTTACCTCTGTTTTTTCAGGGGTTTTGATCCTGTAGAAGTAGATCCCGCTTGGGTAGTTTGATGCATTGAATTCAACAGTATGTTCGCCGGCATCCTGATTCTGATCAACCAGGACTTCTACTTGTCGTCCAAGTCTGTCGTAAATCGTTATGCTGACGTTTGTTGAGTTTGGAAGAATATATAAGATTGTTGTAGCAGAATTGAATGGATTGGGTGTATTCTTTGCGTTGAAGTATGATTCAGTTGATGAACTGCTGTTGTCAAAACCTTCAATAGCTTCTTTGTTTTGAATCTCGGATACTAGAGCAATTCCTGACTTGAAAACTGAAGGAAGATAGTTTGCACCGCTTTCAAAGTCTAACTGCACTCCTAAAGCTTCATCTTCGGTTATTTCAAATCCTGCAGATGCATTGGTTTTCAATTTGAAATTATCCTGATCTAATCTGATCTTAAGCTCTTTCCATCCTGTAAAATTCAGTGAAACAGGCTCAGTTTCAAGAAGTGCGTCTTTCTTTTCGTCATATCGTTTGTCATTATCCAGATCGTAAATTATTTTGACTATAACTGTTGCATCATTAGCAGACCCGTTTATCATGAAATTAATGAAATTGCCTGCCTGAAATATATGTGACCTCTTCAGGAAAATTTTCCCAACATACTCTGACTTATTAATTTCTTTTTTGGAAGAAATATCAGCATATCCGTTTTCCTTATTATCTTCCGAGTGGGAGTATGTCATATCAATTCCACCGAAAATCCAATCAGGCAAGGCCTTTTTAGAAAAGTCATCAATGATTTCGCCTTGTGCACGGGAATAATCCAGTTCAATAATGAACAAGAATGAAATAGCTAAAAAAATTGGATGTGCGAACTTCATAGTGATTCTTAAGAGGGAAGTACTGTAAACGAATTACTTTATTAAGGTCATCCTTTTGACAGAAGTATAACCGTTTACCTGAATTTTATACAAGTAAACTCCAGCCGACAAATTTGAGGCATCAAATTGTTTGCTGTATACTCCGGCTTTTTGGAATTCGTTTACAAGAGTTGCAACTTCCTGACCAACAAGATTATAAACGCTCAACGACACATAACCGTCATTGTTCAATTTATAACTAATGATAGTTGCAGGATTAAAGGGATTTGGAAAATTCTGATAAAGTCTGTAGTCTTCAGTCGGTCCGGAGTTTTCTTCCGTTCCAATATTCTCCAAAGCGTAATTTGATTGGTCTTTAGATTCAGCGAACTTATGAGCGCTGAAGCTGAATACCATCAAACAAAATATTATGAATATTTTCTTCATCATAGCCTTTACAAAATTATGGAATTCAATGAAAACAATCAATAGCTGATTTAATAATTCCTGCCACCTTAAACTGATGGCAGGAATTGCTTACTTCAACTTTTATTTCACTTCTAATGCAACTAATCTTGTTGAGTTGTCTGGAGTTTTAACCTTTAGAACAACTATATCACCTTTGTTTTTCGATGAGAGAATTGAGCTCAAATCTCCAGTGTTGTTAATCTCTTGTTTATCAGCTTCAACTATTACAAGTCCTGTCCGTAAACCTCTGTCAAAGCCTTCCGAGTATGTCTTTACATCAACAATCTTTACTCCTCCAGCAACACTAAGTTTGCTCTTTTCATCGGGGGTAAGATCTGTAGCTGCAAATCCTAATGCTTCAAAACTTTGACTACCGGCAAAACTTTTCTCTTCCTTTGGAACCGTATTCTCAGCGGCCATATCATTGTTTTCTTCTCTGGGCTTCAAAGTAACATCCAAATTCGAATAGTTTCCATCGCGGAATATTTTCAGTTTGACGCTTTCACCGGGATGTTTTGAACCAATAATCGTCTGCAATTCATTGGCAGCATTTACTTCCTTGTCATCTACTGTAAGAATGACATCACCCGATCTAAGTCCTGCGTCAGCTCCTGCTCCATTGGCAATCACATCTTGTACAAGAACTCCCTGAGCTTTATCAAGACCAAGTCCCTTTGCTTCCTTTATATCAACATCTTTTATGGTAACACCGATGTAACCTCTGGAGACTTTACCATTCTTAATAAGTTCAGATGCAACGTTCTTTGCCATGTTTACAGGTATTGCAAATCCATACCCCTGATAATATCCGTTTGTAGTTTTGATTGCAGAATTAATACCAACGAGTGTACCATTTATATCTACCAGAGCACCTCCACTGTTGCCGGGGTTAATTGCGGCATCAGTTTGAATGAAATTGTTTATTGCATAGCTGTTTGCACCAATATTTATGTTTCTTCCAATTGCGGAAACAATTCCGGCAGTAACAGTACTGTTGAGGCCAAGTGGATTTCCTATTGCCACTACCCATTGACCAACCTGAACGTCATCTGAATTTCCGATAGTTGCTACCGGTAGCTCTTCCGCATCAATCTTGATTACGGCAAGATCCGTATTTGGGTCAGTTCCAATTAGTTTAGCTGTGTATTCTCTTTTATCCGTAAGTACAACTTTTATCCCTGTTTCTGACGCACCACTGACAACATGGTTATTCGTAATAATGTAACCGTCCTTGCTAATTATTATACCCGAACCCGAACCTCTGTTTGGTGAATCATCGGGTGGCATTTGAAAGAAATGCTCGAAGCCTTTTGGAGCATCTTGAGTACCTTCCGACTTACTTGAAGTTACTTCTATGTAAGCTACTGTGGGTGTTACTGATTTTGCAATCTCGACGAATGCGTCGTTCAGACCTTTTAATTGTGTGTTTGCTTCCTGTATCGGAGGAGTAGTCTTGAAATCGACTTGGGAACTTGCTACGATCGGCTTAACATTTCCAAAATTTGCGATCAAGAGACCTCCAAAAGAAAGTGCTGCTACGAGCAACAATCCAGCAAAGATTACTGATTTTTTTGACATTTATTTCTCCTTTGTTTTTTTGTTTTAATTCAAGCTGTTAAGATTCATTCAGAACTGATCAAACACACTTCTGGTTCTATGATAACCGCTAACTACAGAGTTATCCAGAAGAAGTTGTTCATATATCCGGCAAAGCTTATTCAAGTTAATGTCCTTTCTGATTACATCTTCTTCAGATTCAATCTCATCTCTAATAGAGTTAAGAAAATCCAGGTCTGACTTGTACAGCGTAAATCCTGATCTTGCAAAAAAAGTTTCGAATCGTACACTGTTTGCTTCAGGAATAATTCCGTGAGTTTCAGCAAAGTGTACAAGAAACTTCAACAATTCAAATTCTGCATTTTTCACAACACTATCAATACACTGGAAAAATCCGAAAACTGATTCGAATAGTTCCTTATTGGGTGAGCTTGAAGGCATACTTTTGTTAAGCAATTCCTGAACAATGTACGCTGCTCTCAGACGTTCAATATCTGATACTATATTCTTGAATACTCTCAGACTATGAATCTGTGATAACAATTGTATCTCTCTGTTATCTTTAAAATAGATCATAGCTTCATAATAACTGAAACTTCCGGAATTTCCTGACTTAGTATTCTTTCTGGAGCCCTTATGTATTACACTTATTTTACCAAGTTCATTTGTGAATAATGTCAAAATCTTGCTGGAGTCAGAGTATCTGATAGTCCTGATCACGAATGCGTGTGTTTTGACTAAGGGCATACGTCAGCTTTCATGTATTGTTTCAAATTGAAGCATTCTCAAAATGAGAAAGACTCTTGAATTCATTGAACCTGCTCGTAATAATACCCTTATTGAGTCTCTTATTCCATCGAGAGAAAACTTTTCAACAGCTAGTGAAGCCATAGTGCTTCCATAAATAACAGCGAGCTTTAAGTTCATGTCTGAAAGATCGTCCGTCTTTGCAAGCCATCCCATCATTCCGCCTGCAAATGTATCACCGGCACCGGTAGGATCAAACACTTTTTCCAAAGGATAAGCAGGCGCGGAAAAAATAAACTCGGGCGTAAACAGAAGAGCACCGTGTTCTCCTTTTTTTATTATAACTATTTCAGGACCCATTTTCATAATTCTGCGAGCAGCAGAAACCAGATTATACTCTCCGGACAATTCTCTGGCTTCACCATCATTAATTACAAGCAGGTTCACCAGCTTTAATGTTTCAAGAAGTTCGTCGTAAGCGCCATCTATCCAGAAATTCATAGTGTCGCACATTATTAATTTAGGCTTATTGATTTGCCTTACCACTTTTGCTGAAGGCTGGGATGAAGATTTCCAAGACAAACATATTTGCTGTCTTTGAACTTATCCGATATTACAGGATCGAATTTCTCAAATGCATTTAGCTCTGTCACAAGTGACTCTCTGGTGTTTAGATCAAAATCGTATTTTCCATGCCAGTGAAATGTCTTGTCAGTCTTTGAGATTTCAAGTCCTGATATATCAATTTTTTTTGATTTCAAAAATTCAATTTCTTCTTGCGGGAAGTCATATCCCACAATTCCTACTAATCTTACCTGATCTGTAAAGTAACTTGCAGATGTTGAAATGAATGTTGCCGATCCTCCGAGTGTTCTTTCAGCTTTTCCAAACGGTGTTTCAATTGTATCGAGTGCAAGTGAACCGATTACTAATAGACTCATCTGATAATTATTTTTTTGCAAAATTACCTATTACACAATGGTTATTCAAGAATTAATGAAGAGCTCATCTGACTTATGATTCAAATATCTAATTTGAATCTTTCAGGTGATTGCAATATCTTCAAGAAAAACTATAAATGGCCGACGACAATAAGAAAATGGATCAAAACCCTGCACAGCAAATAAACATAGAACTTGGTGAAAAAGAAGCAGAAGGAATTTATTCAAACCTTGCAATTATTTCTCATTCACCTGCCGAATTCATAATAGATTTCACCAGGATCTTTCCGGGAATACCCAAAGCAAAAGTGCATTCAAGAATTGTAATGACTCCGCAACACGCTAAGCTTTTTCTGAATGCAATGAAAGAGAACATTCATAGATACGAGAATCAATATGGAGAGATTTCGATCCTGACAGATCAGGGCGGGGGAGCAATGGGATTTCAGATTCCGGTGCCTCCAAAGGATGAAAAGATAAATTGAAATTCAGTTCTTTAAGTTCATTCTGAGAAAATTAGTAACACCTATCAGAAAAAAAATAATATTCGCGATCCATGCTGTAAGCATAGGATCTATGTCGCCGTTGTATCCGAATGTCTGTGATATCTTTATGAATCCTAGATAGATGAATGTTACTAAAATGCTGATACCGAATTGCAAAGCAGCACTTCCTTTTCTTTGATTCAGGCTAAGCGAAACTCCAAAAATTATTACGACAATATTTGCGAACGGAAATGACAGTTTGGAATAATAGTCAACCTCAGCACGTGTCACATCCTGGCCGCTGTTTCTCATTTCATCAATGAAAGTACGGAGTTCGGTCAATATAAGTTCATCGGGTTTCTTTTGTTTTATGTTGATGCGGTCCGGAGTAATAAAGATATTTCCGGATTGGCCTATTTGATCTTCATGCAAAGAATCAGCAAATGTATAACCGGTCAACCCGGAAGAGTCAAAGGATCTTACAGAAACATTTGTAAATAACCATTGCATTCTTGTGCTATCCCAAAAGATATTTCTTGCATCATACCTCTGCTTCAAATCGGAAATTTCTTTGTTCTCAAATATCTGAAGGGATACTGATTCTCCGGATTTGCTGAGCTCGTTATATGTGCTGATAGTCAAGATCTGATTGTCTGAATCTTGAATGCTGAGATTCTGCAAAACTCCGGGAGTCTTATTCTTGCCTATTTGTTCTCTTTCAATTTGGAGTTTTGCTGCGTTAGAATAGGGGACAACCCAGCCGTTGAAATAGATTGAAGCAAGTGTGATAACAGCGCCGAAAAGAAGAAGGGGTAAAGAATACCTGTATATACTCACACCGGCGGAATTTACAGCAGTCATTTCTGATAGAGATATAAACCTGCTTGTTGTGAAAAGTGTAGCAAGCAAAATACTGACAGGAGTAATAAGTTTTATGATCTCAGGTATGAAATAGATGTAATATTGAACTATTAAACCGGTGCTAAGTTTCTTATCGATGAATTTATCTATATTCTCAAAAAGGTCAACGAGTATAAACAGCAAAATGAAACACAAGAGACCGAATAAGAAATTCTTCAGGAAAGAAAGCAGAGTGTATTTGTCAATTAATTTCACAAATGAATTTTAAACATAATACAGCCGAGATTAAAGGTATTTCACGGCTGGCAAGCGCAATTGCATCTGACGATCTGATAAAAGTGAGGCATGAAATTGAGAATTGCATTACAACCGTAAATCTCGAAATGATTTATGAAGCAATTCTCCAATCATATCTCTTTTGTGGATTTCCCGCTGTCATTGAAACACTCAGAATCTTCAATGAACTTTCGGGCGGCTACTTTAAGGAAAAGGAAAAGTTTGATCCCGATAACTTTGAGGCTCGCGGAATTAAGAATTGCAGATCTATATATAAGTCAAACTTTGATAAGCTGATTTCAAATATGGAGAGATTCAGTCCGGACATAAAGCAATGGATGATCATCGAAGGATATGGAAAAGTAATGGGCAGGAGCGGATTAAATTTATTGGAGCGTGAGTTTGTGAATGTTGCCGTCCTTTCCACAAGATATTATGAAAATCAGTTATACTCACATTTGAAAGGCTGCATTAACAACGGTGCCGGAAAGGAAGAGATTGAGGAAGTGTTGTATAGCCTTAAGGGCATTGCGAAAGCAAGGAATATTGAACAGGCATGTGAATTACTTCATTCATTCAAACCCAAATAAGTGTTGTATAATATATATTATGTAAAGTTGAAGATGTGCGGGCTTTCATTATAGGACTTTGCAGATGCTTGACGATTCCCTTTTCATATATCTGTTATAGTTCATCACCCATTGTTCTTTTGAAATATTATGTTCCTTCATCGAAAAAAATCATGCAATTAATTCATTTCATTTCGTTATATGAATAATTAAATTGCCCACAATGGAAATTAATTATTATCTCATCGTAAGCGCGCTATTGTTCACAATAGGCGTAGCAGGAGTTCTAATCAGAAGAAACGCCATCATTATTTTCATGTGTATCGAATTGATGCTGAATGCAATAAATCTGTCACTTGTTGCATTTTCATCTTACTTAGGAAATGTGAATGGTCAGATATTTGTGTTCATCGTTATGACCGTTGCTGCGGCTGAAGCAGCAGTGGGGCTGGCAATTGTGATAGCCCTTTTCCGCAATAAAGAAACGGTAAATATCAACGATATAAATATTCTTAAATGGTAATCTGAAACCAAAACGTCCGCATGGAAAGCTATATTTATCTACTGACACTGCTTCCGTTAATCGGGTTTTTGATAAATGGAATAGTTGGAAAAAATTGGAAATGAAAAGCTGATCGGTACGATTTCTTGTCTCGCAGTTTTTGTTCCTTTTGTGATTGCCGTTTCCACTATACTGGAGCTGATTTCAATGCCTCCTGATTCAAGGTCAATTTTTATTAAGTACTATGAATGGATAACCGCCGGGAGTTTTACTGCATCTGTATCCTACCTGGTTGATCCCCTTTCCATCACAATGGTTCTTATCGTGACAGGTGTTGGAACATTGATTCATATCTATTCTATCGGCTATATGCACGGTGATCCGGGCTTTGCGAAATTCTTTGCGTATCTCAATCTGTTTATTTTCGCAATGCTTAACCTTGTATTGGCGGATAATTTTCTTCTAATATTTTTGGGCTGGGAAGGTGTGGGACTCTGTTCATATTTTCTTATCGGCTTTTGGTATCAGCAGAAATTTACAGGAGATGCGGCAAAGAAGGCATTCATTGTAAACAGAATCGGTGACTTTGGTTTTATGACAGCAATGTTCTTCATCTTCACATATTTCAGCACTCTTGATGTTTCTGTATTTAACCAGAAATTAGCTGCTTATTCCGTAGGCGATCCTCTTCTGCTTACAATTGCTTTGTTATTGTTCCTTGGTGCAACCGGCAAATCTGCTCAAATACCTTTGTTTGTATGGCTTCCGGATGCAATGGCAGGTCCAACACCTGTGTCTGCGCTTATTCATGCGGCTACTATGGTTACCGCAGGAATATATCTTGTTGCAAGAACATCTTTGCTGTACGCGCTTTCACCTTTTGCAATGACAGTCGTCTTCGCAACCGGAATGCTTACCGCTATTGTCGCCGCAGTTATAGCATTAAGGCAGAATGACATCAAAAAGGTTCTGGCATATTCAACTGTTTCACAGCTTGGATTTATGTTCATGGCTCTTGGTACAGGAACATTCTGGCTGGCAATATTCCACCTTATGACGCATGCATTTTTCAAAGGGTTGCTCTTCTTGGGCAGCGGTTCGGTAATACATGGAATGCATGAGGAACAGGATATCAGAAACATGGGCGGACTCAAGAGTAAGATGAAAATTACTTTCATCACATTCATGATCGGAACATTGGCAATTGCAGGTATTCCTCCTCTCAGGTTTCTTCAGTAAGGATGAGATTCTTTATGCCAATTATATTTTTGCCGGCTTCCCCCATATTTACTTTCACTAATTACCGCAGGGATGACAGCTTATTATATGTTCAGGCTAGTTGCATTGACATTCTATGGGAAACCACGCTATGATCAATCACATGTACATCCGCATGAATCCTGCTACTATGACCATACCATTGATTATACTTGCAATCCTATCTGCATTTGGCGGACTCCTTGGATTACCTCATTTTACGGGCTTTCACAATATAATGAAAGACTGGCATGAGCCTGTTTTTGCAAAAGCAATGAATGTCATTTATTCTTACAGGCCGGAAGAGGCACATTTGCTTTCAGTTGAGCTTGTTCTTATTTTAGTCTCTGTCGCAGTTGCATTGACTGGAATTATCATTGCCTTCAAAAGATTTGCAAACATCGAAAAGATTCCTGCTTCAACACCCGTCTCAACTTTGCTTGAGAACAAGCTCTATGTTGACGAAGCGTATGACAAAGTTATAATTGAACCAATACAAAAAACTTCGGAAGGCTTCTTATGGAAAATATTTGACATGAAGATTATCGACGGTGCAGTTAATGGAATTGCAAGATATATTTCAAATATTGGATTTGACTGGAGAAGGCTTCAAACCGGGATTATTCAGGACTATACAACTGTTTCGGTTGCCGGGGTAATTGTAATTCTGCTTTACCTGCTATTCGTCTAAAAATATTTTTGCAGATTTTATAAAGAGGCGTCCGGAGAATATCCGAACGCCTTTATAATTTTATTTTCCATTCTTCTTCAAAATATATGCGGTAATATCCGCAACATCCTGATTAGACAAAACACCTTCATTAAAGAATGGCATTGCACCATCTCCGAAGCGTACGTTATATGTAATGGATTTTACATTTCCTTCAAACTCATCAAAGAGATCCGGAACCTTCTTCACAGTTTTGTTTGCACCATGACAAAGTCCGCATGCTTCCTCAAATTTTTTCTCACCATTTGCTGCATCACCTGTTAGAGCCATTATCTTCTTCTGTGCTTCTTTAAGCTTGGCCTTATCATTCTGAGGCAGAGATATTGTCTCATACTTTATTTCATCAACAGGATTTGGATTTGGCAAGCTGGAATAATATTTATTAAGACTTTCGATCTGTTCAGGCGTCATAGGTGTTTTCATTTTCATATATGATTCCCAGCAAACGCTTGCTCCGCTTGCATTAGAAGCAACTTCGGCTCCGGAAAACTTTCCATGAAACACAGACTTTCTCTTGTCAGCTCCCTGAACATTGGAGAAATACTTTGTGAGTGTATTCTTCAGATTCGTTCCGTCTCCATGGCAATCGGCACATGCAATATTGTTCTCCTTAGATTTTGCATAGAAGAATTCTTTACCTGGACTGGTTTGAGTTGTTGACGTATTTTCCTTAACGGGTTCTTTGGTTTCAGTTTTTCCTTTACCTTCACCGGTCTTAGCAGAATTGTCTTCTGTCTTATTTCCACATGACGTAATAATTGAAAGCATTGAAATGAAGCAAATCAGGAGAATTGCACTTCTTAGGTCATTCACTTTTTGATTTAGCATGAAGTTGTATTTAATTAATGTTATGTACAAAATCGTATTTGTAGAATTTTGTTTCAATCTTTTAATAAGCAATTCGTAGAATTCAAATGAACTCAATTGTTACAGATTGCTATGAAGCATCTTCTTATTGGACTTTGGTTTCTTAGGTGCCGTTGGTTCATAGAAGGGGTTGAAATTAATCCCAATGTAAGCAGTCCCCCAATTGATCTTCTTTTGCTTAGATTCAAAATAGTTGTAGCCCTCCCCTATTGGATAGTAAATGTTCGAAATGTATCTGCCATTTGCATCATTGAGAGAAGCATCATTACTTCCCCATTCAATGTATCCGTCACGTTGGATATCCTGAAGTATCAAATTACCAAGATCATATTTTGCACCTAAGACAACTCCCATTTGATCACTTATCATGACCTCAATTCCTGCATTGAAATTTACTCCCATTCTGAAACTGTTGAGATTAGTGCTTATAGAATCATTGAACCCTGATCTGCGGCTTACTTCGGCGCTGAAAAAATTGAAGTTGAAGCTGGCATTAAAGAATGGAGAAATCAGATTAGTAAATGATGTCGGGGCAACTTCAAGTCCTATTCCCAAACCGAAATTACTAAAACTGTAATCATACTCGATGGGTCTCTGCTGATAAGTATTGTTGACAAACCTTACAAGAGTTGTTCCTGACCTCAATGCCTGAAAACTATTGAAGCCGCTGAATGAAGCCGTAAAGACAGCCCTGGTTATTGCATACTTGTCAAAATTTACCTTAGCGCTTCCCGAAAACATA
Organism: Ignavibacteria bacterium; assembly: GCA_016704345.1. Classification (GTDB taxonomy): domain Bacteria; phylum Bacteroidota; class Ignavibacteria; order Tepidaquicellales; family Tepidaquicellaceae; genus JADJAH01. The sequence continues at coordinate 45,498 of JADJAH010000037.1, forward strand.
ATTCCCGGCTGTGCTCCAAAATGATCGGCAAACAAACTTGAGTCAATAAAGACATATCCGAGGGTATCATAGCTAACATAGTCATCGGCCTTAAGTTCATCATAGGGAAAAGTAATACCAAAGGCGCCTTGAAAAACAATTTTGCCTGCCTGAGGGTAAGATCTTTCGCATAGCGTAATCAGCAGAAACAAAATCGGCAATACAAACCTTATCTGTGATTTCATAATCAGTTATTGTTGTTTTGAAAGCAACTCATAAACAGAAATAATTGCGGCTGTTTCAGCCCTGAGTTTTCTCTTTCCCAGTGACTTAGCCTTCCACCCGTTCCTGATAAGCAACTCAATTTCTGATTCATCAAATCCTCCTTCAGGTCCAACAATTAGCGAGATATTTTCTGTATCACTACTTAACTTAACGGGGGTCCGGTCATCAGAAAACTCATACATTACAATCTTGTTAAGATCAAATTGCGTATCATCAATAAGTTTTTCGATTGTTACAGACTCATAGAACTCTGGCAATCTGCATCTTTGTGACTGACACATAGCCCTGATTATTATCTTCCGAATTCTCTCGCTCTTTTTTCCGGCAAAATCAGATTTCTTCACAGTATTGGCAGTGATGACCGGAATAATTGAATCAACACCAAGCTCTACAGACTTCTCAACAGCAAATTCGAATCTCTCTTTACTCTTTAATGGAGAAAGAAATAGTCTTATCCTTGTATTCGGCTCGAATAAATTCTTTTGATGTCCTTGTATTTTGCAACTAACTTTGAACTCTTTTAAGTCAGAAATTACGCACAAATAAATATTCCCTATTCCGTCTGTGACAGTGATCTCTTCGCCGGTTCTTTTTCTCAACACCTTCACAACATGATCATACTCTGAGCCTTTCAAGAATAGCTCACCGGTCTGGACTAAAATGTTTTCAGGTTCTGTGTAGTAGTATTCCATTTTGTCAATTTTAAAATGCCGCGCTCAGATCAAATATTACTTGGGGCACAAACTTCTTATCTTCTTTTCTAAAAGCAAAATCCGTTCTGCCAACCAAGCCAAACGGAAGTATGTAATTCAATCCTGCTCCAAAACCATTATGATACTTAGAGTTGAAGAAATTGCTGTTCTTGTTCCACACAGTTCCAATATCAAAGAACACCGTAGCATAGAGAGCAAATCTGTAGCTCATTTTCTTAAGCATTGAAATTTTGTTAACAGCCGGTATATCACCACCTTTGAAATAAGTCTCCTTAATGAGAGGAAATCTGATCTCATTAAAAGACCCCAATCGGTTCTCTCCTTCATAAACCAACTTCTTGTGACCTCTGATTACCTTGTCATATCCAAAAAACTCACGCATGTATGTTGGAATTTCAGCTCCGAACGCTACTGAGCCAACTGTAGAAAGCCCGATGGAGATTGCATAATTATAAGAGAGCTTTACGGGAATAAATCTTCTTACATCGAAACCTATCCTGTTAAAATCAATCAATCCGCCAAAGCCGGCTTTTGAATATTCCAAAAAGAGTAAAGTACCCGAAGTCGTATACTCGTAAGAATTTCGTGTATCGTAACGTCCATTTACTGAAAATGTACCAAATTGGTCCTTACCATCCGGTGAAACTGTCCTTCCGGGCTCATATTGTGAGGACTCCAAAAGATTAAATCTTAGAATTCCTGTAACAGAAAATTCCCTGCTCAAAAACTTTCCCAGAGAAAGCGATGTTTTGAAATTCTCTATTGAATAGTTATCCTCTTTATCAGGGATCTCATTTCCGTTAGTTGTCACAGTTTGCAAACTCTTATTCTTATTATTTGAGTAACCTGCACTGAACGATGAAAAAAAGTGCGCCTTTTTCCCTATCCAGGGAATTGAATAACTTAAGTTTACAAATGGATCCGAACCGATACCGAAGCTCGCTGAGATTGTTTCATTTCTTCCCCTGAAATTCCTCCAGATGAGATTTAGACCCGCCCAAAATTCCGACAACTGACCATTTCTGAATCCCCCTTGAGGCAGTGGAATAATATATAACCCTTCTTCAAACACAAACATCATATCTACAACATTCGAAGAATCAGTTGGGACCGGATAGATATCTATCTTAGTGAAAAGCCCAAGGTTATTCAATCTTTGAATATCTTCCTTAAGCACTGTCTCATCAAACGGCGCGTTTTCCTTGGTCTTTAGCTCTCTGAATATTACATCTTCTTCTGTGATTTCATTGCCTGCAAATAGAATATTACGAATCCTAAACTTGACAACAGTCACTGTTGAATCTGCTTCAATGTTACCCGGTGGTTGAAAATTCATAGCTGAAATTTCTCAGAATTCAGCATCAACAACAAAAATATTATTATAATTAACTTCAGCATGCTATTTAACCTCATTGTTTGACAAGGACTTAAGCTGCTTACATTTATTCTGTAGTTGAATAGCCTCAGGTGAACCAGGTTTAAGCTCAAGCGCTTTGTTAATACTAGCTTCGGCATCATCGAATTGAGAATAATTCATCAAGAAATTTGCTCTGTTCAAATATGCAGAGTAATAGGCATTCATAATAAAATTATGATGGTAATCTGAGCGCTGCGTAATGTCATAATCAAATTCCGGATTTTTATAGTTGTCAAATCCTTTCTCCCTAGTATATCTGAAAAGCAATCCCTGTGGAACTCGTGAGTAATCTTTGCCAAACTTCTCGTTTTTATCCTGTTCAATTTCGAGCGTTGTGTAGAATGTTCTTTCCGGATAATTCTTGTCGATGAAGCTGTTCAGCAGTGCCAAAAAAGTAGTTTGGATTTTCATCAGATCTTGTCTGTCCGCCTCTGACTTAGGAGATGTATATCGGGCAGTATTCTTTTCAAACTTTAACAGCTCAGTCAAATAGGCATCAATTTCAACTTTGCTTTTTTCGCAAATGTCGGGATAATGCTTCTTAAGATATTCAAAATACCAGCTCTTTCTTAACAGCTCTTTGTCGATCACCGCTATATCGGGCCGGATGTTTCTGACAAACTGCTGATAGATGGATGAAGAAATCCAGAAGTCCCATTGAGTTGACATGATTATTGCATTCTTATCAGCTGACTTAAATACATTGTTAGTATAATCATCAACAAAATAGTTCTTGCTCTCGTCTGTCTTTTCGAAGTTCATAACGAGCGGCATCAATGGAAGTAGAAGAAATGCAAAACTTATTGTGCTAGCATTATCTTTTACCTTTGACACTAACCAAAGCAAACCCATGCATACCCATATTACGGCTACTATAAATGCCAACAAGAAATATGAATCAATATCGTATATGTCATAGTTGATTGCATAGATTATGCAGAAGAGAAACAGGAGAAGTGTGAAATTAAAAATTCTCCTTGCCTCCTTGAACAACAAAAAAAGCCCGGGTACTGCAAACATTAGCGGGAACACTGCATACTCCATCGGGAAATTCTTGGTGAAATATGTGAACTGCTTTTCAGCATTTTCAAAAGAAGAAAACATCCAGACGCTGAATTGTTTGCCGGTAAAGTGTCTCCAGAAATTCTCGAAATTGTGAGGATTGCCCCAGCTTAATATTTCGTTGTCGGCTCTTACGACCAAATAAACATAGACTGAAATTCCTAGCAGAAAAGGAATTGCCATAAACATTATACGCTTGAACGATAACTGTCCAAATCCGTTTACAGCGAAATAAAGATAGAGACATCCTACGGACAAGAAAATTGTCGATAGATGATTTGTGAAGCTCAGACCAAGAACAAATGCAAAGACCAGCCAAAATCTGTCGTGTGTAAGTTCACTATTTCTGTCTATTTCCCCAGACGCTTTGAGAATCAAAAAGAGATTTGCAATCAGCAAAACTGTATGAAGCGAATACACTTCAATTGCATTTGCAGTGTCCCAGAATGTGCGGGAATAAGCAAGTACAAGGGATGCAGCCAGAGAAACATTCAGCAAAATTGTTTCGGAGAGCTTGCTTTCCTTCAACCCATCGGCAATCTTAACAGTTAAAGACAAGAGCATATTAAAGAACAGCATAATCGCAAATGAAGAAAGGAATGCACACATCAAATTCAACCTATAAACAGCGTCACCTACAGGAAGTTTTGTGAAAACGTTTCCTATGACGGTAAACAAAGGGTAACCGGTCGGATGTGCAACACCAAGTTTAGTTGCCACAGCGGCAAGTTCACCTGAATCTATGAACGTAACAGAAGGCGCAAGTGTGACGACATAGAGTATGAACGGAAAAATAAATGCCGCTATTGAATAAAATATTTTTAGGTTTTTGTTGACAATCATTGACATCTATTCACTTTAGAATAACCTTTTATAATTGATTCACGAATCGCGAGCATGACCAACGCTTTTAAAAAAACAAGGGAACAATTCGATATGAATTATCCCCCTAAGTAACTTAATTATTACGATTGCTTCAGTTTCTGCAGTAGTTGTTATAAACTCCATCCAGAAAACTCCACATTAAAGTAGCAGATTCATCAACCGTATTTACAAGCCTTTTCTGATCTTCGAAAGTCTTGTTCTCTTTTGTCATGATATCCATTTCATCTTTAGAGTGATAGACATCGGCTTCTTCGTGAACCTTAAAGAACTCGATTGCTCTTTCAGAATCAACGCCATAGAAGTTCTTCAGTCCTTCTATTTTGTTCTGGAGATTGCAGGAACCTGTGATTCATATGCATAGAGTGCGGCAAGTCCAAGAGTAAATTCAGGGGATCTTGTCAGCTCATACATTCCATCAACAAGGTCTTCAACTTCACGGATAGGTTTTGCATCTTTCACTTCAGCTTCTGTAAGTCCAAGACTTTCTGCAAAGTTGATCCACAAGCGCGGATGATCTGCAATTTCAGTCTTATATCCTTCTTCATCAGCAAGATTCTGCATGAGGATCTTTCTTGTATCAACGTCTTCACAGTTTGAGTGAACACAACTGACAAATCTGGGAAAATGTTTTACGAAATGGTAATATTGTTTTGCATATTCGCGAAGCTCTTCTACTGTAAGTTTTCCTTCATTCCACTTTTGGTAAAAAGGATGATTCAGCAGGCTCTTCTTTTCGATGGTTTCATTTACTTCATTGACGAACTGTTCTTTTGAAAGCATGAATTCGAGTTTTTGTTTTTGAATTGACGCAAATTAAAAAATATATAGACAAATTGAAACTTACACTATCGGAACAATTATGAAGCTACCGGTTCTGTTTCATAATCGCTGACAGGATTACAACTGCAAACAAGATTCCTGTCTCCGTAAGCACTGTCAATTCTACCAACCGCCGGCCAGAATTTATTAAGCTCCAACTCTACAGGAAACGCCGCTTTGCTTCTGCTATACTTGTGATCCCAAACATCATTTGAGATTCTCTTCGCGGTATGCGGAGCATTTTTCAAGACATTGTCAGTAGTATCATAGATGCCATTTTCAATTTCTTTAATTTCTTCTCTGATAGAGATCATGGCATCACAGAATCTGTCGAGTTCAGACTTAGGTTCACTTTCAGTAGGTTCCACCATTAATGTTCCGGGAACCGGGAAAGATACTGTGGGTGCGTGGAAATTATAATCCATCAATCTCTTTGCAATGTCTTCCACTTCAATTTTTGCAGACAGTTTAAATTCACGCATATCAAATATCAGTTCATGAGCTACGCAATCATTCTCACCTGAGTATAATATTTTGAAATGCTCTGCCAGTCTTGCTTTAATATAATTTGCATTCAAGATCGAAAATTCTGTTGCACTTTTCAATCCTTTGGATCCCATCATCTTGATATAAGCGTACGAAATTATGAGTATGCTTGAACTTCCCCAGGGTGCAGCCGATACCGCAGAGATAGAATCTTTGGTACCAATGTCAACCACAGGATGTCCTGGAAGAAAATCTTTGAGCTGTTCTGTTACACCTATCGGTCCCATACCGGGTCCCCCTCCGCCATGAGGTATGCAAAATGTCTTATGAAGATTGAGATGACAGACGTCGGCTCCTATCATTGCAGGACTGGTAAGGCCAACCTGCGCGTTCATATTTGCCCCATCCATATAAACAAGTCCACCATTGTCATGGACAATTTTGCAGATATCCTGAATTGCTTCTTCAAAGATTCCGTGCGTAGAAGGATAAGTAACCATCAAAGCCGCAAGTTCATTCTTATTAGCTTCTGCCTTCATCTTTAAGTCATTGACATCAATGTTTCCCTTTCATCACTGTTCACGACAACAACTTTCATCCCTGCCATGACGGCGCTTGCAGGATTTGTACCGTGTGCAGATGCAGGGAATCAGACAGACATTCCTGAAAGAGCTTCCGTTCTTAACATGATATTGTCTGATGACCATAAGTCCTGTGTATTCTCCCTGTGCACCGGAATTTGGCTGTAATGAAATTGCAGGGAACTGGGTAATTTGGCTTAAGTCCTTTGAAATCTCGTTTATGATTTCCATATAACCGGCTGCCTGATCAAGCGGTGCAAATGGATGAATGTTTGAAAACTCGGGCCAGGTAACACCGATCATCTCAGCTGTGGCATTTAGTTTCATAGTACAGGAGCCAAGCGGGATCATGGAAGTTGTAAGCGACAGATCCTTATTCTCAAGGCTCTTCATGTATCTTAACAACTGTGTTTCTGAATGATGCGTATTAAAAATCGGATGCTGCAAGTACTTGCTTGTTCTTGCAATCTGATGCGGAAGTATGTCTTTCATTTCTCCTGCGAGAAACTCAAATCTTTTCCCGTCAAAATTCATTCCGGCTGATTTAAGTATTACTTCAGCCAATTCTTTTATTGAATCAATTGTGTCTGCTTCGCTTATAGAAATTCCAACTGTTTCCGGGCTGTAACGAAGATTTATGTTTGATGATAATGCAAGATTCTTTAGAGCATCTATTTTCGACACATCATCGGAAAGATCTATCTCAAGAGTATCAAAAAAGAATTCATTTGATTGTTTGTAGCCTGCATCTGCAATACACTTATTAAGAAGCGCAGTAAGGTAATGGATTTTCACAGCAATATTTTTCAGCCTTTCCGGACCATGGTATACAGCATACATTCCCGCCATTACTGCAAGAAGTACTTGAGCTGTACAAATATTGCTTGTTGCCTTTTCGCGCCTGATATGCTGCTCTCTTGTTTGAAGAGCCATCCTGTAAGCCTTATCACCATTGTTATCCACTGATACTCCGATAATTCTGCCGGGTAGAGATCTCTTATACTTGTCCTTAGTAGCGAAGTATGCCGCATGAGGACCTCCGAAGCCCATTGGAACTCCAAATCTTTGAGTCGAGCCAACAACTGCATCTGCTCCGAATTCGCCCGGAGGCTTAAGCAGACATAAAGACATAATGTCCGCAGCTACGATTGTATTAACTTCTTTTGAAGATGCTTGCTCAAAGAATTCTCTGAAATCATACACATCTCCGTTGCCTGCAGGATACTGCACAAGTACAGCAAAGACATCATCATCAATATTTAAACTTCTGTGATCCCCAACAACAACATTAATCCCAAGTGGCAATGCACGTGTCTTAACAACATCCAGTGTTTGAGGAAAAATATTTTCTGATACAAAAATAGTATTAGCATTTTTCTTTGAAGCAGGTCTTGTGTGATAGAACATTAGCATCGCTTCCGCGGCAGATGTACCTTCGTCAAGCAAAGAAGCATTTGCAATGTCCATTCCGGTAAGATCAATGACCATAGTTTGGAAATTAAGAAGCGCTTCGAGCCTGCCTTGGGATATCTCAGCCTGATAAGGTGTGTATTGGGTATACCAGCCCGGATTCTCCAGAATGTTTCTTTGAATTACAAATGGAGTCTTTGTAGGATAATAACCCATTCCAATATAAGACTTGAAAATCTTGTTCTTTGCTGCAATTGTCCTTAGTCCTTCGACGAATTCGCTTTCCGTCACAGGTACATCAAGCTGAATTTCGTTTTTGAGCCTGATGCGTTCCGGAATTGTAAGATTGATCAGTTCATCGATTGATTCAACTCCGATCACTTTAAGCATTTCTTTTGTATCTGCCTCATTAGGACCGATGTGCCTGTCAATAAATTTATCGGGAATATTGATATATGACATTTATGATTGTATGAAGTTTTTTTAGTAAGATAGCGCAATATAGAACTATTACATTGCAATCTAAATTCCATTACTTATTCCAAAATTTTATTACAGAAGTGACCTGTATTGAAAGAGCAAGTATATGCCTGCAAGCGCTATTACTGCATGAATTACGTTTATCCAGATGTTTGACTTTTCCGAAAATACTTTTGCAGCAAATATTCCTCCTCCTAAAAGAAATGCAAGAAAAAAGATGATAATAACTTCCGAAAGTCCCTCTGAAGCGGCATATGAAGAAACAATTATAAGTAAAGCAATGCCGGCAAGCCCAAGCACACCATGAACGATCCCTACGATAAGACTCACCTTCTTCTTCATAAGCATTGAAGTGAACATGAATATTCCAATCAAACCAACTACAACGTAGATTACAGTAATTATATTCAGCATTGTTTTATTTTATATTTCCGATGAAATGGACGAAGCTGTTTGAATGATTTTCCACAACTGTTACTTAGCTCAGCAATGACACGGCAATAGTTTCAAATATAACTTTTAGATTTATCATTAATAACATATTTTGTCCGATGCAAATACAGAAGCCCAAAGGTACTTACGACCTTACAACCAAAGATGCGTATCAGCGGACTTATCTTGAGAACTTCATCAGGAAGATTTTCGACAGTTACAATTACAAAGAAATACGAACTCCAACTTTTGAGAATACAAAGCTGTTCAAGAGAAGCATTGGCGAAGAGACTGATATTGTCTCAAAGGAAATGTATTCTTTTAATGATGGTGAGTTTACATTAAAACCTGAGATGACGGCTCCAGTAATCAGGGCATATGTTGAGAACAGGATGTTTAATGATGCACCTCATCAGAAGCTTTATTACATCAGCAACATGTTCAGACGTGAAAGGCCGCAGGCAGGCAGATTCAGGGAGTTCTCTCAATTCGGAGCCGAATCTATCGGAAGCGGTGAAGAAATGGCAGATGCTGAAATGATACTTCTGGCCGACGCAATACTGAATGAAATCGGCTTAAAGAATTTCAAGATTCGAATCAACAGTATCGGAACTATCGAGGAAAGAAGCATCTTCATAATTTCCCTTCGCGAATATCTAATTGGCTTTGAAGAGGATCTATCAAATGACAGCAAGCGCAGGCTTGTAATAAATCCGTTGAGAATACTTGACTCAAAGGATCCGAAAGATTTAGAGATACTCGAGAATGCTCCCGTGCTATATGAGTATCTTTCTGAAGATTCGAAAAAGCACTTTGAAAGTCTTATTGAGCTTTTGAATTCAATATCAGATAAACTTTCCATTGACTACAAACTTGTCAGAGGATTTGACTATTACACTTCAACGACCTTTGAATTTATATCATCTGCTATCGGCTCACAGAACGCATTGCTTGGCGGCGGAAGATATGATATGCTTGCCGAACATCTCGGCGCAAAGCCAACGCCTGCGATAGGTTTTGCGGCAGGCTTTGAGAGGATTGAGATGGCGCTCAAAGCTGAATCTGCAATAATTCCCGATGGGAGTGAACTTTTGCTTTATGTTTGTTCGGCCGGTGAAAACCCAAGAAGCAGGATCCTTCAGATAATAACCTCACTTCGGTCAAAAGGAATTAAATGCGAAACAGATTTTTTGGGCAGAAGTGTTAAATCCCAAATGAAAGAAGCAGACAGGATGAAGGCTAAGTATGTGATTGTCTTGGGTGATAATGAGATTGAAAGCAATTCGGCAGAAATCAAATCCATGTTTGATGGAAGTGTAATAAAGATTGAGGGGCTGGACAAAATAATTAATTACTTAAAAGATGAGGACTAAGCAGGTTCGTCCGGATAAGCTTGAGTTTGAATATGAACTGTATGTTTCAAAAGGACATGATGATATACAGAAGAAGGATTTTATTGAGTTTGAATTCAGAACAATAAAAGTGTTTGAAAATTTTGCATATAAGATCAACGTGATCCCAAACATTACTGCAAATAAGAAAGAACTGGCGTTTAACATCGAGGGATTGTCGGCGCCGCACCTTGATTTCTCAAGATCAGGTACCGCAAGCTTCGTGTTCAAGTTTTTTGATTTTCAGAAATCGGAGTATTCACTAATGATTTCCAAATACAGGAAGAACAAAACGATGTTCCGATTTGAAATTTCTGACAGTGGCATTAAGCTCACTCTGGATCCCGAGAAGAAATTCATTAAGGTTATTACGGAGGAAAGATTTGTATCCTAAACTTTTTGAAATCGGCCCTGTGCCTGTTTACAGCTATGGACTCTTTCTGGGCCTTACATTTATAATTGGAAGTATACTTTTCAATAGAGAGCTCAAGAGAAACGGCTATTCGGAGAACATTGGAGCTAACATGGTATTCCTCTGCCTTATCGGAGGAATCGTTGGCTCGAAATTATTTTATGTGCTTGAAGAATGGAATTTCAGTCAGACAAAGCCTTTGTCATCTTTCTTTACAAAGGAAATGCTCTTGTCCCCTTCCGGATTAACATTCTATGGCGGATTGCTATTGGCAATTCTTCTGGTATCTATTTACAGCAGATCAAAAAAAATCCCGGTGCTCAAGATGTTTGACCTGATGTCGCCTGCTGCTGCATTAGGTTATGGGATTGCAAGAATTGGATGTCATCTTTCCGGAGATGGAGATTACGGTACAGTTGTAACCGGCACATTTTGGGAATTTATTGGATACAGTTATACAAATGGAACTGTACCGACCAAACCGGGTGAGCTTGTTCATCCAACATCTGTTTACGAACTTGTTGCTGCAATACTGATCTTCGCTTATTTGTGGAGGATAAGAAAAGACTATGCAGTACCTGGAATAGTCTTTGCCTACTACCTTATTCTTTCAGGTGTTGAAAGATTCTTTATTGAGCTTATCAGATTGAATCCAATCGTTGTTGCAGGAATGACACAAGCACAGATTATTTCACTGATAATGATGATAACAGGAATACTTCTGCTAATTTCACGGAAGAGACTTCAGAAGCAAGCTGAGGCTGTAATGGTTTGATAAGACTAGTTCTGTATTCAAAGCCAAAGTGTCATCTCTGTGATGTGATGAAAGAGGAGCTTATGAAGTTTAAGAGTAATTATGAAATAGATGTTTCTGAAATTAGTATAGAGAATGATGAAGAATTGTCAGGCAAATATGGCGAAAAGATACCTGTTTTAATGTATGATGGAAGAATGATCTTCAAATACAGATTGGATAAAGTCAAGTTTGAGAGATTTTGTAAATCGCTTCAGGATAAATGAAATCCTTGTTATTATATAGCTCCTTCGTTATTTTTGCAGTTTAAAATATCCGAGTAAAATGAAGCGAACATATCAACCAAGCAACCGTAAGCGTAAAAATAAGCACGGTTTCAGAGAGCGAATGGCCACAAAAAATGGCAGAAAAGTTCTTGCAAGAAGAAGAGCCAAGGGAAGAAAGAGACTTACGGTAAGTGATGAGTTTACAAGACACCCGTGACAGTAAATTGAATTGTTAGACAATTCAGAAAGCAAAAATAAACTGCGTAAAAGTGAAGCCCTTACAAAGCACGAGATTCTGAGAGGGCATGACGTATTTCAGAAGATAATGAGAAAGCCGGTTGTTTATTACGGCAAGTATCTCAAGGCATTTACTGACGTAAAGAAAATCAGTCAGAGAGATTATTCAAAAAGCCCGCTGTTTACTTCAAGAGTAAAAGTGGGCTTTATCATTGCAAAAAAGAAAGTTCGCAAAGCTGTAAACAGAAACAGGATAAAAAGATTGATGAAAGAGGATTACCGAAAGTCTGATTTTCGAGAAGTCACTGATACAGTAGAAGCTTCATTAATACTTTCACTTACTGATGACGGTTACGAGTTATTCAAGAATAACCCAAAAACACGTTCTGGAATTTTTGCTGATGATCTGAAATTAATCTCAGATAAATTGAAAAATTCTGCAAATCATAAATGAGTACTCTGGCAATTTTTTTCATAAAGATCTATAAGAAATTTCTATCGCCGCTCTTTGCATCTTCCTGCAGGTTTTATCCTACTTGCTCAGAGTATGCTATAGAGGCAATTGAAACACACGGATTTATTCACGGCTTATGGCTGTCATTCCGAAGGATACTTCGATGCAATCCTTACTGCAAGTGCGGATATGATCCTGTACCACCAAAAGAATTCATGGTTATTTCAAAAATCACAAAAACAAAGGTCGGTTAATTTTCAATGGATAAAAGGTCACTGCTTGGTTTCGTACTGATAGGAATTGTATTAATGATCTGGCTGTACTGGAACAGCTCCACTCAACAGGATGCTGTGATGAAGTCTAAAAGGCAGGCGGATTCAATTGCGCAGCTTCAGAAGAGGGATTCAATAGTTACGCCTGTCCTGACTAAAGATACTACTGCAAAAGATACTACATCAGCAAAGAATAAATTGGTTGATTCACTGATGCTGAAATCCGGAGGCCTCTTTTATGCAAGGACTGCCGGAACTGAGAATGCTGCAAAAGAAAAAGTGATAATGCTTGAGAGCGACAAGATACAGATGGAGTTCACAAATTATGGCGGATGCATAAGGAAGTACACAATAAAAAATTATGATACATGGGATAAGAAACCGCTTCAACTTGTTGATTGGAAAAAAGGAAAAGAGCTAAGCTTGCTTTTCACTTCAAAAGAAGGAAAGCTAATAAACACCAAGGATCTTGTGTTCGACGGCAATTATGCTGAATGGCAGAAAGTAGATCTTTCAAAGGACAGCACATTCAAACTAATTTATACCCTTCCTTTGGGTGCTGATTCTTCCGGCAAAATAATCATCACTTATACATTCTTCACAAACAGATATGAGTTTGATGTTGATTATGAGTTCGTGAATTCTTCGCTATTTGTGACCAACAACAAGTATCAGGTTATCTGGGAGTCATCACTTAATATGACTGAATTCAGAAGCGATCAGGAAGTCACGTACGAAGAGGCATTCGCTCACATGGGTGGCGAGCTTGAAACACTTGATGCTGCAAATTTTGACGAAGAATACAAAGGCGATTTTAATGGCAATACTGATTATGTAAGTCTTAGAACAAAATATTTTGGACTCTATCTCATTCCAAAAGACAAAAAGGGTGACGGTGCATATCTTTCCGGTTATAGGGAAAAACTTCCCGATAACGGACAGAGAGAGAATTATTCAATCGGTGTTAAGATGGATATTAAGAATGATAAGACAGACAAGTCTTCGTTTCTTGTTCTTATTACTCCGCTCGATTACAATATTCTGAAAGATTATGAAAAGGATCTGGAGAAGACAATGAGATTCTCTTTGGATTTTATTGTCAGACCTATAGCACAGTTCATAATCTTGCCGGTTTTTAAATTTCTTCACAGTTTTATTCCAAGCTGGGGTTTGGTGATTATATTGTTTGCACTAATCATGAAGATTGTGCTGACTCCTCTGACAAAATCACAGACAAATTCGATGAAGAAAATGTCTGAACTGAATCCAAAGATCAAGGTGATCAGGGAGAAGTACAAAGATGATCCGGTGAAAGCGAATGAGCAGATCATGAAGCTTTACAAGGAAGAGAAGATAAATCCGGCGGGTGGTTGCTTGCCAATGCTCCTTCAGCTTCCGATTCTATACGCCCTGTTCGGCGTATTCAACTCTACTGTTGAGCTTCGCAATGCTAGTTTTTTGTGGATAAAAGACCTTGCGTCACCTGATGTAATATTTAATCTTCCTTTCAAGATTCCGATTTTCGGAATTGATCAGATCTCCGGACTTGCTTTGCTCTTAGGTGTCACTATGTTCCTTCAGCAGAAGATGACTATGACAGACCCGCAACAGAAAGCACTTGTATATATTATGCCTGTAATGCTTACTTTGTTATTCTTCAGTTTTCCTGCAGGTTTGAATCTGTATTACCTGATGTTCAACGTCTTTACTATTGCAGATCAGTATTGGAAAAAGCTCAAGACTCCGCCGAAGGAAGAATCAACTGATGCCAAAACAAATGTTCCGGCTCTAAGTTCAAAGAAACCTAACAAAGGGAAATAGAAGAAGAGGCAATTGCCTATGAACAAGTTGTCCCCGGAAAGAATTGCTGTAGTTCAGATCGGCAAACTTGGCGATATGATTCTTACTACTCCCCTTTTCAGGAAGTTGAAAAGCATTTTCCCGAATGCACAACTCAGTATTCTCGCGTCTCAAAACAATTCAATTATTGCTGAGAATGATCAATACGTTGATCAAGTTTATACTTACACCAAAAAGCCGCTGAAAGATCTTAAGCTGATTCTTTCTGATCTAAATAAGAGCAGTATATGGATCGATACAAAGCCTGAGAAATCAGATACGTCAGGTTTATTTCTCAAGATCTTCAGACCAACTTTGTCTCTCGGTTACAATCATAACGACAATCAGTTTGATGTAGACCTGACTCAACTCAAATCAAGCGAGCATGCGGTAGATATTAATTTGGCGCCTGTCAATTATTTTGGTAAAGATGTAACCGAAGATGACCGAAGACCGGAATTGTTAGTAAAAGAATTTGTCGAGCGGGATCAACCCGGTAAATTTAGGAATGACAAATCAGCAGTTCTTTTGGTCAATGTATCCGCAGGAAAAATTGGAAGACAAATTGAAGCAGGTACTTGGGTAGAAGTGATAACAGGCATAAAGAATGAGATCGAATTAAACGTAATTACAATTTGTCATCCGGATGACAAAGCTATTGTAGAAAAGATCTACAAGATAACGGGAGCAATGCATTATGAAACAGGAAGTATTCTCGAAGCAGCTGCAGTAATAAATATCAGCGATTATGTAATCACACCCGACACATCAATAGTACACATTTGTTCAGCACTAAATAAGCCGGTAACAGCAATCTATCCGAATGTTGACTGGAATTTCAGGAGATTTGCTCCTTTATCTAATTACAGTGAATCAGTTATTTCTGATTCGCCGGAAACTTTAAAAACAATAAAGCCGCAGAAAATTATAAATGCTTTCATGCGGCTTTATTCAAATATAACCAGTGGAAATGCCGAGAGTCGAACTCGGGTCCGAAAAGAAGACCATTAGAACGTCTACATATATATCCGGGTCTTTAGATTTTCGAGGAACTCAGGAAGCCCGGCTTACCTTCATCCCGCTATTCTGATGTTTGTTTCGCCTTCACTACTCAGAAGCTCATTAGGGCTATCTTATCTGAATGATGCTTTCGAAACCCCGATAAGAGAGAATCCCGAAAGCAAGGTTGCTTATTTAATTAAGCAGCCATAGCGTAGTTATATTCTACGTTGTTGTTGTTTATTGTTTTTCTGCAGTTTTAAAGTGGTTGCAGCAACACTATATGCAGTTCCAACCATCTTTCAATCCGTCGAAACCGTTGCATTCCCAAAATATTAAAGAACAATTGAACTTTGCTTAGAACGCTTGTTTAACCAGCCTTCACGTTTGAGCTAACAGTCTTTTGCACAGTTTTAGTTTCATCTTTTGTAATCACATGTTCAGTGATTTCAACTGTGTCAGTTGACTTGTCATTGTAAAGGATCCCGACCGGTATGATCAGACAATAACCCACAACAAGCAATATCGGGGCGACTACAGTAGGCATGAAACCGTCCACTGAATTAGCATCCATTAGAAAATATCCCACGATAATCACAATAATCCCAAGTCCAATAATTGAGTAATTCTTCGCAGTCATAGCAAAATGCAAATGACTTTGTTCAGACTTAAGTCTCTTAGTCTTTATTGAAGCAACACTTTTTTGCTTAGCTTTTGCCATTATTGTTTGCTTTTAATTTCGATAATTCGTCCAGGTAATATGCTGCAGTAAGGATACCCCTATGAAAGTTTTTCAAATTGAAATGTTCATCCGGTGAATGCGCATTCTCATCCGGAAGACCAAAGCCCAGAAGAATTGTAGGTGCACCGAGTATTGTCTGAAACACATTTACAACAGGAATTGAGCCTCCTTCTCTTGTAAACAAAGGATCTTTCCCAAATGCTTTCTTTATTGCTATAACAGCCGCGCCCATGGCAGGAGAATCCAATGGTGTCAACGCTCCCATACCACCGTGCAGATCCTTTACTTTAACTTTAACTGTCTTTGGCGCAATTTTATTTACATAATCAGTAAAGAGCTTCTCGATTTTTTTTGGATGCTGATTTGGAACAAGTCTCATCGAGATCTTTGCAGCTGCTTTTGATGGAAGTACTGTTTTAGCTCCTTCTCCCTGAAATCCACCCCAGATACCGTTGCAATCAAGCGTAGGCCTAGCAGAGACTCTCTCCAGCGTACTATAACCTTCTTCACCGAATACTTCATCAATCTCAAGGCCTTCTTTGTACTGAGCCTCGTTGAAAGGCAGTTTTGAATATTCTTCTCTTTCCTTTTCCGATAGATCGATCACATCGTCATAAAATCCATCAATAAGGATCTTTCCTTTGTCGTCTTTTAACTTCGTGATGATATGGGCTAGAGCATTTATAGGATTATCCACTCCACCACCAAACGAGCCTGAATGCAGATCTCTGTTTGGTCCGGTTACTTCTACCTGCATATATGCAAGACCTCTTAAGCCATAACAAATGGAAGGAATTTCCTCTCCGAACATTGACGTGTCAGAAACAACGACATAATCACACTTAAGAAGATCTTTGTTTGATTCTATGAACTTATCAAGATTAACACTACCAATTTCTTCTTCACCTTCAATAAGAAACTTTACATTAACCGGAAGTGAAGAATTATTTTTCATATGCGCTTCAATACTCTTCATATGAATGAAGACTTGTCCTTTGTCATCAGTAGCGCCTCTGGCAAAAATATTACCGCCCCTTATCACGGGTTCGAAAGGTGGAGCTGTCCATAGTTCAACAGGATCAACGGGCTGAACGTCATAATGACCGTAAATTAGAATTGTAGGCTTGTCATCTCCGGCCTTTAGCCAGTCACCATACACAATAGGATGCAATTCAGTTTCATAGATCTTTACATTTTCCAATCCAATTTCATTCAATCTTTTTCCAACATATTCTGCGCAGTTTCTTAAATCATCTCTGTTTTCAGGATTGGTGCTTATAGAGGGAATTCTCAAAAACTCTTTAAGCTCTTCTACATACCCATCAATGTTGCTGTTTATGTGTTCTATTATTTTTTCCATTTTAACAATTAAGGTTGCACATGTTATTCAAAAAAATTACTTGGATTCAATCAGTTTCATGTCATCAATAGCGCTCTGATTTCCCGGATCAAATTCCAGTACTTTCTTATAGCTTGCTTTTGCCTCTTCAAATTTATCAAGCTGAACTTCAGATCTCGCCTTCCACAACCATGCTTGTACAAACGAATTGTCCAGTGAAATTGCAGTGTTGAATTCCTTTATTGCATCGTCATACTTCTGCAAAGAATAAAGTGAAAGCCCCTTATAAACGTACGCTGCAAGTTGCTGTGAGCCAAGACTGATTGCTTTATCAAAACTTACAATTGCTGCATCATAACTTTTTTCTCCAAACTGAATAATCCCCAAATGATAATATGAATTGTCATCAGTTGAATCATGTGCGATTGCTTCATCAATGTTTTTATACGCGTTTGTATAATCCTTCTTTCCTGCATAAATCTTTGCAAGCATTATATGGTCTTCAAAATCCACTATATCGGGATTAACCTTTGCAAAGTAATCAAGCGACTTATCAAATTCTTCCTTATCGTGATAAACATATGCCATGTACTTATATGCCGAAGAAAGATCGGCATCAGGATTTTTCGCCACTATTTCATCGAGTTTTTTTAGTGCCTCGTCATATTTCTTCTGACCGTATAGAGTCTTAGCAATATATGTTTCACCTTCAATAGAACCGGGCTTCAGCTCAGCATATTTTGTAAATGCGTCAAGTGCATTTGGATAATTTTCATTGAAGTAGTAAAGCCTTCCAAGTTCCAGATATCCGTCAGCAAAATTTCTGTCAAACTCAATTGACTTCTTATATGCATCCAAAGCATCATTATATTTCTTCTGTTTAAAATATACCTGGCCCAGTCCATACTGCGCTCCGGCGCTCTTCGGATTCAAGCTAAGAGCCTGTTTATAATTGTCTAATGCAGGTGGATAGGCTCTCCTGTAATAGTATGCGTCACCAAGCCCAACATACACATTGGGATTTTTGTCTGAAATTGTTTTAGCAAAAGTAAGTGTTGTGATTGCGTCATCAACTTTTCCTGCCTTAGTATAATTCTCGGCCTGTTGAAACAGCACACTTAAATTTTCGGGTTCCTGTGTTAAGGCTTTTTTGTAATAGCTGTCTGCCTTCGTGTAATCTTTTTTTGAGCTGTAGAGATCACCCATAGTTCTAAGTGCTTCAATTCCTTCATCATCATCTTTCAAAGCCTTATTCAGATATGTCTCTGCTTGCTTGGTAGCTCCTGTCTGGAATAGTGACAGTCCATAATAATAATTTGCTTCGTAACCTGTTTCGCTGTTGATAGATGACTTCATCAGGTTCACTGCTTTTACATAGTCACCGCTCTTAGCGGCATTGATTCCAGCATCAATACCTTGTGCAAAAGAAGAGCTTGAAAATGTAAGCGCAAGAATGACTACAAAAAATTTGATGATTAGCTTATTCATGATTTGATTTATTTGTACAATGTTCAGTTAAGTTGGATGGTCCTGACGGGCTGACTGACAGGAACCAAGCCGTTTTTGAGAACTACTTTCTGTCCGTCAGTTCTGACAAGAAAGGTTGTGAATCCTGTTGAAAGTTTTATGTCCTGATCTGTAGAAATGAAATATACTGTTCTTCTGTATGGATAATCACCGTTTGCAAGAAGTCCCTGGTGAAACTCCGAGAAATTGCTCTGACGGCCGGTGTCCCAAATTTTAGAGACTCTTAAAGGTCTGACAGTTGAATCAATCTCTTCCTGAATTCCCTTTGAGAGCCAGCTCATGCTTACAATTCCAATAGCTCCCTTTACATCTCTTACAAAGCCAAGTATCTGCACGGTAGTAGAACATACTGTCGAGTTTGCGCCATATTCGGCCCCTTTAAGTACACTGTCTCTGACATAGTCATAAGTTGACGAGTTCTTTCGCTGTATAAATGGAACTATCTTATCATTCGCCGTACCTGCAAGAGACTTGAGTTTTTTGTTCTGCTCCTCGTCTTGTGATACAATTCCCGACCAAAGCTTTGTTTCACCTGTTAGTATCTTCTTGAGATCATCAGAAGTAACTCTTACAATCGGATTTGACGGATTCACTATAAACCCGATTCCATCAATTGCAAAAGGATATTCCTTGTAAGCAGTCTTGTTCTTCTCAAGAATTTGCTTCTCTTCGGCATTAAAAGTTCTGCTTGAAACAATATTCTGTACTTCACCATTTATTAGATCAGCAATGGCTTTGTTTGTGGGAGCAAATATCAAATTTATCTTTGCTTCTTTGTTCAGTCTTTCGAACTCCGAAACTTCTGCTTTGATCAGAGGCTCCTGGTTCTCATCAACAGCAAGTTTCATTTCTCCGGTTGTAGCAGTTGATTTTATTTCTTTAAAATCACACGCGGAAAATGTAACAGCTGTGAAAATTAACAATGTCAGGAATGTTAAAACTTGATTTTTCATTTTCCCGATAACAATTTTTCTCTTTCTTCGTCAATCTGTTCCTGTCTTTCTTTGATCTTGTTTTGCTTTATTCTGGAAAAAGTGTTAACAAATCTGTAAACGCCATACGCTATCAGAACAAATCCGAACATGTATTTCATCGTCTGACTACCTGAAGGGAACAGGGATCCAAAAAGAACATAAACCCCGACGATGATAGTTATTACTGCTGTTGTCAAATTTATTGCTACTGATGCGTTCAATTTTCTCTTTTTTTGTTAACTTATTCCTCTTCTTCTTTGTCTTCAGTTTCGGTTGTCTTTTTCTTATTGCCTAGAGTGAAGCTAAACGGTACACTTACCCAGCATTTTACAGGCTGGCCATTCTGGAGTGCGGGAGTAAAAGAAAGATTCATGACCTTATCAGCAACTTCGTCTCTGAAGACTTCAGGACCACTGACGCCCCCAACTTTTATTACCGAACCGTCGGTACCGACAAGCACTTTGGCAACGACTCTGCCTTCGATTCCTGACTGTCTTGCAATTTCAGGATATCTCATCGAACCCTTTACAGAGCCTAAGTTAACAGCTACAGGCGCTTTTTCAACCTCGAACTGCTGGAAAATATCCTTCTTCTTCTCTTCCTTCTTTTCAATTTTTTGTTCAACCTTCTTTTCTTCTACCTTGCCGGTAAATTCTGCATTTGGATTTACCTTTGAAGGATCATCAGTACCCGTTGACGCTACAGGAAGTTTTACCTCTTCAAGTTCTTTTTGACTCTTTAATTTAACTTCCTCTGTTACAAGTTTCTTAGCGACAGGTTCAGGTACAAGAGCCGAAAGATCTTTTAGCGCAACAGCTTTAGGTTCTTCAATCGGAATATCTTCAATCGGTGGCGGAATATCGAGATCTTCCAGTGTGATCTCACGCTTTTGCATTTCATCTTTATCCTTTTCAGATCTGACCTTATCCATGTACAAAGCGAAGGCATAACCCGAGACAAGAATCAGGTGAAGAATAATAGCGAAGATCAGACCTTTGGTCAGATACTTCTGATAAAACTTTTGAAGCTCCGGCGCACCGTACTTCATCTTCCTTTCTATTTCTTCGAAGACAGGTGTGTTATCTTTTTCGTTTGACATTTTTCCCTCCTTCAGGTTAAGGGTTTATTGATTTTATTTAAATACTCTGTTCTGATACTCTTGGTGATTCGAATTGTTCCATTTAAGTGCTTCAACAAAATTATTATGAGTCAAAGTTGATTTTATTTCTTGGGACCGAAATACGGCAAGACTCCGATAGGATTACTGAAATATTCCTTTATTAATTCATTGTCATATACAATTGGTTTTTCCTCTTCGAAAGAACCAATTTCCTTTTCCGATACATCTGATACAGTTCTCATCATATCGTCAGTAACAAATATACTTTCACCTGTTATTGAACTTTTCAAATTATCCTTCCTGTCAGTGAACACGGCAAAGCTTCTTGGAATAATTTGTCTTTCAGGTATCTCAGCATCATAACCATTATAAACACCTGATTTTGGAATAACTTTGGGATCGATAACAAACCTTTCTCTCTTCTCCGTAAAATAATTTCCCGTTAAAAGATTCCTTAAATTAACTGCAAGCATCCATTTAAAATCTTCATTTGAATACTCATATTCATTCTTGAAATCTTTCGGCGCAAATGCAACGACTCTTGCCGTTGGACCTTTTGATACCAATACTAGCGTACCCATAAGACAATCTGAAAATAATTTCTTTGCCTCTTCATGCTTCATTCTGATACACCCGTGTGAACTCGGTCTAACACCTAAATGTGCATAATATCCGGTGCCGTCTATTGAATGAAATCCGATTCCCTGATTGAAAGGCATGAAGTGATACATATTTGCACTGTTAAACTGAGAAGACTTATGATGCTCAGTTTTCATAAAGATTGCAAACAGGCCCGGTCTGGATTCAAGTGATGTAGGATCACTATTTTTTGCTCCTGTTGATACTAAGTAAGTTTCAGTCTTTCCGTTTCTCCAATGCTGATAGAGCTTTTGCTCATTTACCTTAAGTTCAAGCCAACAGTCCAAGTCAGTATACACTGTATCTCTAATGCCAGGAATCAAATCATTTTCTGAAAGGATATTGAATTTGCCCGCATTATATAATTCCTTGCCCCGCACTTCGAAATAATCAAGAGTAACCGATTTATATTCTTTGTTGAGAAAATTACTTCCAACAAATCCGGATACTGCAAAAATTACAAAGCAAAACGGAATAGCGAACGAGTATATTTTACTGCCTTTCAGCATATTGTCCTTAAGGGAGTCTCTTATTATCAAAAAGCGACACCGATCCAAATCTAAGAAATGGATCAATTATCAAAATTTTTAAGAAAATATCAAAATATATTTTAATATTAAACATATTTGTTAGTTTTGAAGAAGTAAATTGACCGGTTTGCCGAGTTGTGATTCTCAAATCAAAAGTATTTAACCAAATTTTCCCGTAACGTATTCTTCGGTTAATCTTTCCTTCGGGTTCGTAAACATACGACGGGTTTTAGAAAATTCGATGAGTTTTCCAAGATAAAGAAACGCAGTAAAATCGCTTACCCTGGCGGCTTGCTGCATATTATGAGTTACAATGATGATTGAATATTCACTTTTGAAGTTATAGATAAGTTCTTCTATCTTTGCAGTTGATATCGGATCCAAAGCACTGGTAGGTTCATCCATTAAAATTATCTCCGGATTGACTGCAATTGTTCTTGCTATGCAAAGCCTCTGCTGTTGACCACCGGAAAGGCTCATTGCGGGTGTTTTCAATCGATCCTTGACTTCTTCCCAAAGCCCCGCATGCTTCAGATTTTTTTCAACAATGTCATCAAGATCGGAATTTTTCTTGTTACCATTAAGCTTCAGTCCTGCTATTACATTATCATAGATTGACATCGATGGAAAAGGATTTGGCTTCTGGAAAACCATCCCTACATTTTTTCTTACATCAACGGCATTACTTTCAGAGATATCCTTTCCATGGATTTTGATACTGCCAATGACTTTTGATTTGGGTGTCATTTCGTGCATCAAGTTTAATGATCTGAGAAATGTTGATTTGCCGCAACCGGAAGGTCCGATTATTGCTGTAACGCGATTCTTTCTGATTCTAAGATTAATATCCTCAATTGCAGGGCGTTCATTAAAAAAACAGAAAGACATTCGGTCTGAACTGCGATCTTGGATTCCTTCTCATGCTCATCTGCATCCAGATTATCATTCGAAAGAAGATCATCAGAAGTTTCCTGACTATTGGGATGTTCCGAACTTATTCCTGGTAACATATCTTACAATTAGGTTTACAACAAATACTAGCAATATGAGTACAAAAGCTCCTGCCCAAGCCTGCCTGTGCCAATCATCATATGGAGAAATCGCATATGCAAAAATCTGGAGAGGCAAAGCCGCCATGGGTTCGTCAATGGATGTTTGCCAGAAAGAGTTGCCAAAAGAAGTAAAAAGCAATGGAGCCGTCTCCCCTGCTGCCCTAGCTATTGCCAGCAAGACACCTGTAATGATCCCGGAAGATGCAGTCTTTACAACAACAAATAAAGAAGTCTTCCATCTTGAGACTCCAAGAGCCAATGAAGCTTCCCGCAAAGTCTGAGGTACAAGCTTCAGCATTTCTTCTGTGATCTTTGTTATTGTTGGTATCATTATTATTCCCAGAGCAAAACCTCCGGCAATAGCAGAGAATCTCTTCATTGGTAAGACTATGATACCATATGCAAATATTCCTATAATTATAGAAGGAATTCCGCTGAGAACATCAGTTGTGAATTTTACAATTGTTGAAATTATACTCCCCGAGTATTCAGAAACATAAATTCCTGCCAGTATACCAACAGGAATCCCAATAACGCTTCCAAGTGCTATCAGTACCAAACTTCCTACAATCGCATTTGCCATCCCTCCGCCCTCTTCTCCAACCGGCTTAGGAAGTTGCGTAAAGAAATCTAAATTCAGAGACGTAAGACCGGATTTTGTTGTATAGAAAAAAATGTATAGTAAAGGAAGAATAGTAATTATTCCTGCAACTACACAAAGGCTGATCATTATCTTATTTACAAGCTTTCGCCTGGTAAGATTCTTTGGTCTGCCTGATATTGTTTCTATCCCTGTCATGCTTTTCTTGTTACGCTGTAAATGAGCAATCTAGCCAGTGAATTGATTACAAAAGTAACTCCGAACAGTATTAAACCTACTTCGATAAGTGAGCTGATGTGCATGCTTCCGGAAGCTTCAGAAAATTCATTGGCTATCACCGAAGCCATTGAATACGCCGGTTCAAATAAAGAAGCTTTAATCTGTGCTTTGTTACCAATCACCATGGTAACTGCCATGGTTTCTCCAATCGCTCTTCCAAGCCCCAAAACTGCACCACCCAATATTCCGCTCTTAGCATTGAGCAAAGCCATTTTTATCGCCTCCCATCTTGTAGCACCCAATGCATATGCAGCTTCTCTTTGAGATACAGGAATTGCCTTCAGCACATCTCTGGTAATCGCTGCGATTATTGGTGTAATCATAATAGCAAGTATGAAGGAAGCAGTAAGCAGACCTGTCCCGTATATAACGCCCTTAAAGAATGGCAAGAATCCTAAAGTAGATTGAAGGATCGGCTGAACAGTGTTACGCATAAATGGTGCAAATACAAAGATGCCCCAGAAGCCGTATATGATACTTGGTATTGCAGCAAGTATTTCTATCAAAAAACTGAATGGTGTTCTAACGGATTTTGGGGCTATTTCTGAAAGGAACACTGCTACTCCAATGCTGACAGGAAGCGATATCAAAAGTGCTAATATGGAAGAAATAATTGTGCCATAAATAAAAGGCAATGCGCCGAATTCTTCTGTAACAGGATTCCAGTTTGAAGAAAAGATGAAGTCAAATCCAAACTTGTGTCGACTCTCGGCTGAGTCAACAAACATTTCATAGGAAATAAAAAACACCAACCCAACAATCAGGAATGCAAAAATCAAAGTGAGATTTTCAAAGAAAATATCACCGATCTTTTCTTTGTCTTTATTTCCTTTTGTTGAATGTCCGTATGGCTAAAGTGAAATTAGAAGTTTCAATTGCAGGAGCAGTTAATTATCTCCTGCGGTAAGTTCAATTTTACAGTTATTGTACGGTGATCTTGTTAACTTTTTGAAGTGCCTTTTCAATAACAACTTTTGGTAACGGAGCATAGCCAAGTTCAGAAGCAAAACTTTCTCCCTGTGTCAAAGCCCAATTCAGAAACTCCTTCAGAGTCTTTCCTTTGTACTGATCCTTTTGCTTTTCATAAATTAGCAAATAAGTATAACTAGAAATAGGATACGATTCTTTTCCTTTGGCATTAGTAATTGATTGTCTGAGATCATCCGGCATTTCATTAACTGATTGTTCGGCCGCTTTGGACAATGCATCAAGTGAAGGCTTAACAAACTCACCATCGGCATTCTTCACATATGCATATTGCAGTTTGTTCTGCATCGCATATACCAGCTCAACATATCCGATAGAATATTCAAGTTGCTTGACGAGTCCTGTAACTCCCTCATTGCCTTTGCCTCCCTGACCCACAGGAAATCTAACGTCCTTTGCAACTCCAACTTTGGTTTTCCACTCTTCGCTAACTTTTCCGAGAAAATCAGCAAATACATAAGTTGTTCCACTGCCGTCAGTCCGGTAACATACAATGATGTCCTTATCCGGAAGACTAATATCAGTATTCTCCTTAGCGATTTTCGGATCATTCCATTTTTTGATTGTTCCCATGAAGATACCAACAATAGCCTCGGGAGTGAGTTTGATCTCCTTAGCTATTCCCGGAACATTATATGTAAGCACAACCGATCCAATTACTGTAGGAATATGAATTATGCTGTTGTTGTTTTTCTGATTTGCCTTTTCAATTTCCTCCGTTGACATTGGACTGTCCGACGCTCCAAAATCAACTGTCCCCTCGGTAATTTGCTTAACACCGCCGCCGCTTCCAATAGACTGATAGTTTATCTTTGCATCTTTATTTAGCTTTGCATATTCATTGAACCATTTAGAATACAGAGGATATGGAAATGTTGCACCGGCCCCATTGAGCTGTGAGGTTTTCGGAGTATCAATTTTTTCATTCTTACCGCATGAGATAAGAAAGAGAAGAGCTATTGAGAAGATTAACGATTTGATCATTCGAAAGGTTTATTTCTTCAAAAATACTCAAACAGAGTTTCTGTCTGTGTAAACAAATTGTAAAGTGAATATAACAAAAAAGCCCACCCCTTTACAAAGGAATGGGCTTCTGAATATTCAGATAAGTATTTGTTAAAGATTATTTAACAATCGTCATCTTCTTTGACTGAACAAAATCTCCGGTATTAATCGTGTACACATAATTGCCGCTTGAGAGACCATACTTAGCTGCATCGAACTGCACTTCATATTTTCCGGCATCTCTTCTGTCATTAACAACATCTGCTACTTCCTTACCTTGAATGTCATAGACTTTCAAGACAACCTGAGAATTTCGTGGCAATTCAAATGTAATCTTCGTTGACGGATTGAATGGATTTGGATAATTCTGATTGAGCGCAAATCCTTCAGGAACAGTTCCATTGATACCCGAAGTAATATCTGTTAAAGGGAAATTTGTCTTCAAGACATAAAGTCCGGTTTGTCTGTCAGATGCAATGATCTTTCCGGAAGGCATCATATAAACTCCCCAGCAACCGTTATAGCTCTCATTGTTATTCTGCGGATAAGTATCGTACCAGGCAACTTCAACAGGCATGTCAGGATTTGAGATGTTAACCACTCTTACACCGGCTGCATAATGGGCAATCACTGCATAATTTCCATAAATTTCAATGTTATGAACAATAGACGTTGTAATGCCGGTTGGCTGCCAGCTAGTCACAAACACCGGGCTGCTGACATTCTCGATATTCCATACCTTGAGACGATACGGCGCTGTGCCTATTTCATCTGTCACAAACAATCTCTTTCGGTTTGTTGTAAGGGCAGTATTGTGAGGACCGGCTCCCGGAAGATTTGTAAAGGTTGTTATGGTTGACATTGAGTTCTTATTTGTCGCATTGATTATCGAAACATTCCCGTCGAATACATTTGCAGTATAAATTGTGTCGTTTACTACCCTGCAATCATGCACATAATAAGTAGTCCATTTGCCTCTGACCACTGGTGTCTCCGGATCATTTGTAAGATCAAGAATCGCGATGCCTCCGTTTGAGACAAAACTCGAGTTGGCTCCGCTCAGATATAAATAAGGTCCGGACTGAGAGATAGTATGAGTAGTGCTATGACTTGGCGGTACAAACTTTTTTACAAAATGAACTGAATCAGGTAAGTACTGAAGATCCACTATCTGAATGCCGCTGTTGTTAGCTTCAGAAACAATGTAAGCATAGTGAGAATAAGTTTTCATTTCTCTCCAAGCTGAAGTTGGTCCTGTCAGAAAATCAACTTCTCTAATATTTGCAGAATCCGTAACATCAACAAAAGCGGTGCCCGATGCACAGCCCAGTATAGCATATTCTCTTCCGTTCGGAGCCGTATAACCCCAAACTGCAGAGTACAAAGTAGTACTTGGGTGTTCGTTTAGATTTCAGAAGGAGATACATATTTTGATTCGGTAATTGAGCCTCTGCAAAGTTCACCATGCAGAAAACTAGTAGGACAAAAAATCCAAAGCGCTGTTTTTTCATTTTAATTATATTCTGGTAAATGTTATTTGGTTAGAACCATTTTTTTGGTTTCGGAAAAATTGCTCTTCGAATTCTTCACATCCATTCTGTAGAAATAAGTTCCACTCGACAAACCAAGTTTGCCCGCATCAAATTTTACTTCATAATTACCTGCGTCTCTTCTGTCGTTAACCAGTTGAGCAACTTGAGCACCTCTTATATCAACGATGTTAAGAACTACATTTGCATTCTCCTTCAAAGCAAATCTTATTGATGTAGAAGGATTGAATGGATTGGGATAATTTTGTTCAAGACTAAAATCTTCCGGGTTTGTTATTGCACTGTTTGATGTTCCTGTCATTGGAAAGTTTGTTTTAATGACAACCAATCCGTTGCTCATATCCGAACCAATTATCTTACCTGATGTTCTGAACATGTAAACTCCCCAGCATCCGTTGAAATTATTATTGTTGTTATTTGGATATGTATCGTACCAGGCAACTTCAGTTGGAAATAAAGGTGTTGAAATATCAAGTATTCTTATTCCAGCAGTATAGTGCGCTATCACAGCAAAGTTTCCGTATATCTCAACATTATGAACAATCGAATTTGTAATTCCTGTCGGCTGCCAATCCGCCACGCGAGTAATGGCATCAAGATCGCTGATATCCCAGACGTAAAGTCTTCCGGCAGGACTGCTTAACTCGTTTGTTGTCAATATATGGCTTCTGTCATCCGTTATTGCTGCGTTGTGGGTCGAAACAGTTGCTGTAGGATATGCCTGCCATGATCTTATAGTTTGCAGACTGCTTTTATTACCGGCATTGATTATTGTCATCTTACCTGTATAAATATTTGCAGCCCAAATAGTATCATTTAAAACGCGGCAATCGTGAACATATTCCGTACTCCATTGACCGAGCTTTACAGGATTGATCGGATCGATAACATCAACTACTGTTACTCCCCCGTTTGCCGTTGCATTACCGCCATTGAGATAGAGATAATGACCTGACTGAGATATTGAATGAGTCTTGGTATATGTCGGATATGACCAAACAGAGACTAAGCTAACAGAATCAGGCAGATACTGAAGATCAATTATCTGAAGTTTGCTGTTAGTACCTTCTGATACAACATAAGCATAATGAGAATACGTTTTCATTTCACGCCATGAGCTGTTTACACCAGCTACAAAATCAACTTCTCTGATATTTGCTGAATCTGTGATATCGACAAATGATGTTCCTGTCTGAGTTCCGAGTATAGCGTATGCTCTTCCATTTGGCGCTGTGTAACCCCAAAGTGCAGAATAACTTGCGTAACTGTCGAGGTTCTTAAGGAGATACGTGTTTTGATTTGGAAGCTGTGAATAAACAGATGAAGAAAGGAAAAGACAAATTACGGCAGTAAGCCAGTATTTAGGCATTGATTCTAAATTGTGTTGATGAAAAAATTTTGTAAAAATACAGAAATTGAATTGCAATTTCCAATATTTTCTTGACTTTCCCGAATAAATGCAGAATCCTGGTTTAAATGATTAGAATGTTAAGCAGTCTTAATGATACAACTTTCACTTTCAACTTTTAATTTTTGCCTTATTCTCGTAACTTGCAAAGAATTCGATCAATCATGCCCCTGTGGTGTAAAGGATAGCACAAAGGTCTTCGGAACCTTTGGTCAGGGTTCGAATCCTTGCAGGGGTACTTGTTTCACCTTACATTAGATTTACAGCATCAACATCAAAAGTGATCATTACTGAACGCGACATTTTAGTTTGGGAATGATCTCTCGCCTTTCTTAACACCGATGCAAGATAATTTCCTGCAGGGTCCTTGTCTTTTGGGGATTTAATCATCACGTGAAACCGGTGCTTGTCTTTCAGCTTAGAGAACAACGGCTGTACCGGCGGAAATACATTCAGAATTTTCTTCTTGTCTGCGGATGTAATGAAGTTGTAAATCTCTTTGGCAGAATTCTCTGCTTGTGATAAATTCTCACACTTTGATTCAATCAAAGCAATGCGGCTGAATGGCGGATATGTCAGATCTCTTCTTAGCTTGATCTCCCTTTCATAAAATCCCTGATAGTCGTGTGACTTCACCGAACCAAATACAAAATAATTTGCATGATTAGTTTGTATAAGTACTTCACCTTTTTTGATGCTTCTACCGCTTCTGCCGGAAACTTGTGTGAGTATCTGAAATGTTTTTTCCGTGGCTCTGAAATCAGGATTCAGCAATCCTATGTCAGCGTTAATCACTCCTACCAGTGTCACATTCGGGAAATCCAATCCTTTCGATATTATTTGCGTGCCTGTCAAAATGTCGATCTTCCCGTCATAAAAATCCTTCAGGATCTTTTCATATTTTCTCCGGGAAGTAAGAGTATCTGAATCCATCCTGACAATCACCGCCCTTGGAAAAATCTTCTGAAGCTCCTCTTCCACTTTCTCAGTACCCGCGCCCTTGGGAGTAATTGCCATTGAATTACACTTTGAACAAATTCCTGTGTAGACTCTTGAGAATCCGCAGTAGTGGCACTTCATGAGTCCGAGCGCTTTGTGATAGGCAAGTGCGATATTGCATCTCTCGCACATCTCTACATTTCCGCAGGTCCTGCATTCAAGATACGAATGATACCCGCGACGGTTCTGAAGAATGATGACATTTTCCTTTAACATCAATCTTCTTCCAATCTCAAAAATTAAATCTTTTGACAGGAACCTTACACGTGTCTTTTCCAAAGTTTCCAAAAAGTCCCTCTTCTCTTCCTCGTCAAATGATTCTTTATCGCTCAAATCAACTATCTTGATTTCCGGCATGAAGCTTTCTGAAACCCGTTCAGGTAAGTTAACGAGAGTGTATTTACCGGTTGAAGCATTGTAGTATGATTCTATTGATGGCGTGGCAGAACCAAGCAACACAACTGCATTGTTCAGACTCGCCCTGTAAACAGCTGCGTCCCTGCCATTGTATCTGGGCGATGTTTCCTGTTTGTAAGAACTGTCGTGCTCTTCATCAACTACTATCAGTCCGATGTTTTTCAGAGGTGCAAAGAGAGCAGAACGGGCACCAATTACGATCTTAATATCACCGTTAAGAATTCTGTCAAACGTGTCTAACCTTTCACCTTCCGACAATTTGCTGTGAATAGTGCCGACTGTATTTCTGAACACAACTTTGAATCTATGAATCAGCTGAGGAGTAAGGGATATCTCCGGCACAAGAATTATGACGGTCTTTCCGGTGGCGATGCACTTTGAGGCAACTTTGATATAAACTTCTGTCTTGCCGCTCCCGGTAACTCCGTGAAGCAAATAAGATTTAAAATTTCCTATCTCTATACTACCGGAAATTTTGTCAAGAGCATTTTGCTGATGTTCATTCAGAACTATATCCTTCTGGAGTTCCTGATACTCTCCCTCATGTTCCCGCATGACGCGCTTGTCGATTATTGTAACAATGCCAAGCTCAGAGAGTCGCAATATTTGAGACAGAGTGATTCCGGTCATTTCACTGATGCTTTGAAACTCAGCGCTTTCCGCTTCACGAACGAGTTTGATGGCTTCTGTATATTTGGGTGAACGAAGATTGTGTTCTTTTAGAATTGATGCAGCATCTTCAATT
Source organism: Ignavibacteria bacterium (assembly GCA_016704345.1). Classification (GTDB taxonomy): domain Bacteria; phylum Bacteroidota; class Ignavibacteria; order Tepidaquicellales; family Tepidaquicellaceae; genus JADJAH01. Next base: position 76,585 of record JADJAH010000037.1, read on the forward strand.
TCTTTTCCCGGACTGACTATTTTCTGAATCCTCTCTTTTGTCGGAAGTTCGTAACCTGTAATTTCATTTATGATTCTTTTGTCAATCAGATTCTCAATGTATCTCTTGAGTTTGGAAAGTCCTGATCTTTTCTCAACTTGCTTCAATGTCAGAGCCTTGTCATCAGAGTTCATGAAAATATTGAATATCTCCTCATACATTCTGCTTCTGAATCCCGCATTGTCAAAAGTCTCGCGGCTCTCTCGGCAAGTTCATACTTAATTGTCGATGACAGATTTGACTTTCGGGGTACACAGGAGAAAAGTACTTCTCCCGGAGGAGCTATATAATAATCGGATATCCACTTACAGAATTTAAGAAGTTCGGAGTTGATAACAGGATTCTTATCAGAGATAAATTTTATTGGAATCACTTTCTTCAAGTGAGTACTATGCGACAGACTGACTATGATTCCGGTAACAGTTCTTTCCCAAATGATACTACAACTCGCTTTCCCTCAACAGCTTCATTTGTAAGATGTCCGGGAATGGAGTAAGTGAAAAGAGAATGGAGAGGCAGGTCCAGCGCTATTTCGGCAAACATAATAAGCGAATTGTAAAATCAGACTTGTTTAAAATGAAAGTCGTCAATGCCTGACTTATCAGGCTTTCCTGAATTGAATCATTATAAAAGCTGAGATGAAAGAAATTATGACTCCAAAAAAAGTAAACCATGTAAGATTTAGCGCAGGCATCACTCCGAACTTCGGCAAAACAAATAATAATACAAGTACAAGAATTGCCAATGTATAAGACGTAATTGCAGTCTTGAGATCTGCAGACTTCATAAATACGCCAATCAGAAAAACACCTAGTAGTCCTCCGTAGATAAGTGACTGGATCTTCAATGCAAAGTCGACAGCAGGATTGGTTTCACTTTCAAACAGAAGTCCTGTGGACATTATGACTAATGCCCAAAAGATAGTAGCCAATCTTGAATACTTAAGCTTCTGCGCTTCGGAAGTGAATAGTTTACTTCCCTTCATGAGGTCGAAGATTGTAGTTGAAGCAAGTGAATTGAATACTGATGACAGAGTTGACATAGAAGCAGAAAGAAGTCCGGCAACAATGAGTCCTGCAATTCCAATCGGCAGACTGCTTACTATGAACATTGGAAAAATTTCGTCAGTCTTCGTCAGATTTTTCCCGTTCATCATTAGTGTCTTAAAGTCAGCTCCTTCGTAAAGCGTGTAAAGCATTATACCTATCACTAGAAAAACCGCAAACTGAAAAAACACAATTACTCCGCTAAGTATTACTGCCTTCTTTGATGAAGCTACATCTTTGCAAGTGAGCAGTCTTTGCACCATCATCTGATCTGTTCCGTGAGAAGCCATTGCAAGAAATGCTCCGCCGATCAAACCTCCGATAATATTGTAGCCGCCTGTAAACATATCGGTAAAACTTTTTGGTAATGAGAAGATTTGAAATTTATCGGTAGGCATTGCAAATTTCAGAACATCATCCCAACCTCCCGGAAGCATCTGCCAAATAACAACAAAGGAGACAATAGCTCCGAACATATACACGAACATTTGAACAACATCTGTCCAGATGACTGCTTTGATTCCTCCTATGTATGCATAGACAACAGTAATGATCCCAACTATAAGTATGCATTCTGTATATCCCAGCCCAGTAATGAATTTAACGGGAATTGCAGTTGTGAAAAGTCTTACACCGTCCGCAAATATTCTTAATATGATAAAAGTAACCGAAGCATATTTTCTCATCGGCTCACCGAACCGGTTGCCGAGAAATTGATAAGCTGTCTCGAGATTTCCGGCATAGTATCTTGGAATGAAAATAGCCGCCACTACGATCCTTCCTAAAATGAAGCCCATGGCAAGCTGAAGAAAGCTCATGTTGGTCAGATATGCAAGTCCCGGAATGCTGATGAAAGTAAGAGTGCTTGTTTCTGTAGCGACAACCGAAAAACAAACTGCCCACCACGGTATTTTCTTTGAACCAAGGAAATAATCATTTGCTGAATTTTGCTTGCCAGAAGAAATTATCCCGAAAGCAGCAACAGCAAGCAAGTAAACAATTACAACACCGTAATCAAATGTAGAAAAATTCATCGGCTGTTAATATTATCTGTCCATTAAGTTGAATCTTTCCGTCGTCGAATAATTCCTTCCGTCAAAGCCAATCTTTGCACATTCATTAAATGGATCATGTTCAAAAAGGACTGTCCAGTTATTGTCAGCAATTAATTTCAGATATTTCTTCTTTTCGTCCAGTGTGGTGAGAGGATAGAGATCATAACCCATTATGAAAGGAGCAGGTATATGTCCTGCGGTCGGTATGAGATCTGCGAGATACAGCAAGGTCTCTTTGTCATCGGATATCTTTATCATCTGCATGTGGCTTGTATGTCCATTGACGGGAAGGAGCGTGATGAATTCATCGAACTTATGTTCGTCGTTTGTGAATGCCAACCGGCCGGCGGCTTCAAGCGGTTTATAATTTTCCGGAAAGAAGCTTGCACGATCCCTGTCCGTAGGATTCAATGCCCACTCATATTGTTTCTTCTGAACGTGATAAACAGCATTTGGGAAAGAAGGAACAGAGTTTTTGTTTTCATCAAAGTGAGTACTGCCCCCGGTGTGATCAAAATGCAGGTGAGTCAGTATTACGTCTGTAATGTCTTCTTTAGTAATTCCATGAACTTCCAATCCCTTTTCTAAAGTATACTCGCTGAAGTCCACAGCATATATTGAATTCAATTTCTCTGCAAGCTTGTAACCGATGCCGGTATCCACAAGGATTTTCTTCTTGCCTGACACAAGCAGTAATGCTCTTGTACACATATCGATCCTGTTTTGTTCGTCAGAAGGATTTGTTTTTTGCCATAGATTTTTCGGCACGACGCCGAACATTGCACCACCGTCAAGTTTAAACAATCCGGTCTGCACTGGGAGCAATTTATATTCCCCTATCTTCATATATCAGAAATTTTTGACGGCAATTATATGCAATCCTGATGTAACATTATATGCAAAGATAAATTTTGATTTTGCTTAATAGGATTGGTATTGATATTTTTTGATTGATAAAAAATTTAACTCTTATGAAAACGAAAATACTTCTAACTTTTTTTCTTGCCTTGCTGAGTTTCGGTCTGAATGCGCAGAACGCCTCAACATATTTCCCTTCATCTACCGGCTACAAATGGTATTACAGCAACACACCGCTTGATTCAATCAACAATCCAATGACTAGTCTCAGAACATATCAGATAGATTCATTTTCAGCTGTGACCAATTATCAGGGACTGCCGGCTGACAGAGTGATGTCAAAATCTGGGCTTCTATCAATTGGTCAGCCTACTCCATATACCGATACATTGTATTATAACTTCCAAAGCACAAATGCTTCCAGCTATTTGAATCTCCTTGGGCTTCTGGACTCGCTGTCAATTCTCGACTCCACATTGATTGAGTTTATCAGATCACTTGATGGATGGTACAGCACGTATCGATTTGCGCAAACAGTTAATACAAACTATACTATTCTTTCCCGTGACACAACTATTCAGATAGATTCAACAAGCTTTCCTATACGAGTGTCATCAACCGGCAGAAGGCTGAATGATCAGAGTGTGAATACAGTTAACGGAACTTATCTTGCAAAGAAGTTCATAATTTCATTCATCTTAAGTTACGGAATATCAATACCGCCGTTTCCTACAGTTTATGTTCCCGTTGTCACAAGACCGGATACCGTTTACATTGCTTCTAATTTATGGATCATCAAAGATATTGTGCCGAGTGTTAATGTTGACTTAACAGGTATCGGCATTCCAATTTCATTCTTCATTCCGGGAGCGGTCAGAGAGCTGACAAATCCGGCATCTTCTATTTCACAGTCAGGCGGCAATGTACCGGAGTCATTTTCACTCGGACAAAATTTTCCCAATCCGTTCAACCCTTCTACTGTGATAACTTTCTCAGTGCCATTTAGAAGCGAGATAAGAATGGATGTACATAACAGTCTGGGCAATAGAGTATCAACTTTGGTAAATGAAGATCTTGATGAAGGAAATTACACGGTTAATTTTTCCGGCGAGAGCTTACCAAGCGGGGTCTACTACTATACTCTTACAGCAGGTAATTTCAGTGAAGTTAAGAAAATGATATTACTCAAATAATTCTCCTCGACTTTAGAGCAAACATTTCGAAAGACAAAAAAAGTGCGGATCAATTTCAATCCGCACTTTTTAATTTTTTACATTCAAATGCTTAACAGCATGTTATCACTTTGCTTGTTTCAAGCCTGATAGTTTTTCCTTTACATTTTCTCTTAAGTTGCCAATACCCTCTTTGATATCATGGAGTTTGAAAGACAGAATTATCAACGCAATTCCGGTCATCAGCAGAGTCATTCCCGCAAGATTCACAATCACAGAAGCTCCGAAAAATGGATTCAGTATCATCATCATTGCAACTATTGCGACAAGCAAACCCAGAACAAGCATCATCACCCAGCTTCCTGAATTATTAGATTTCATATCAAAAGAAATGCCGATCAACATGCTACCCTTCATTAATGTCCAGAATCCAATATAGAATGGTAATATTACCATTGTGATTCCGGGATTAGATACCAGTGAAATTCCAATAAATGTTCCGATAATTCCAATTGCAAAGGTGCCATCCCCAACCCTTGATATTATCCTTGTTTGTAATGGAGGTGATTATAGTTCCTATGCCGTCAAACAGCATCAGCATTGAAAATACTAAAGCCAGTGATACAAAGCTTGCCAAGGGTGTCATGAATACATAGATTGATCCCAATACAAGTAAGATTCCAATTACCAAATAGAGCCACCAATTTTTAATGCTTCCTGCTGCTCTCTGTACAATTGTCGCCATGATTTTTTGAGTTTTATTTTATATATATGTTATCGTTAATATGTGAAAGAATTCGTTTATGCAAACTGCCGAAAGTTGCCAAGACATTTGCGAAAGATATTTTGTAATCAAGATTGAACAAGAATTTTCTGCCAAGTCCGTCAGGGCGTGAATCCCCTTGTAACAAGTGGCGCTGCAGCTCCAATACAACGGTATTGCGCTGATTGATCACGTATTGAATCAATATGTTTGCATTCAGCGTAAGCCCTTCTGAGCCGTCGATTACCTGAACTGCTCCGCTGCTGTCCGTGAACTCATCGTTACCCAAATGGAAAATCGGCAAAACACCGGGAGTAATGATCCAGTTCTTAGAAGCCTTGATGTCGTAAGCGGCTCTAAGTAAAAGGTCGGGCTTCCTTTCAAATTTATTGGTTGACTGATACGCACCAAATGGGGCGCCCTGTGGAAAACTTGTTGACAAGTAAGTATTGCTGTTTTGACTTAACGGTTGCTGATATCCCAGATCAACTTTGAAATCATTTATCCTGTAACCAATCCCCAGTATAAGATCAAATGTGCCAAGGCTTGTTTGGAAACCCATTGGCAACCCAACATTAATGCTGTCGAATTTTTCATCAGCACTGTTAAGCGGGATTTTTACTCCTGCAACAAAGTTCAAATTATTTTCCGTAGTATAATTTCCGCTAAAAAAAATGTCAGATGCTCCACTGTTAGAAAGTGATGGGGTTGATTCTGAGATGTATGTAATCTTTGCCCCAAGGCTGAAATTCTTGCCGAACTTTCTGTCATATTCAAGGAAAGTTGACCAGATATTTATTTCATTGTCTCCTTTGCCGTTATTAATTCCAACTCTGACATTATTTTCAAGCAGAGTACCTGTATTATCAGCGTTTAGTCCATGAACTGTACAAAACCCGGCATCACTACATCCCTGAGCCAGTAAATCTGAATTGAGCGAAAGGAGAATTGCTAACAACAGTGCTATCTTCAATTTTAAGTATTTAGTTTTGAGAAGAATTGGTTATAAATTCATTTCAAAATAGAATTATTGAAAGAGTATATCAAAGTGATAATTACTGACAAAAAGAAGAGCTGTGTTGAAATGGAAAGTTCCGGTTTTGGGCCGGAACTTAATGAAGCGGAGAAAAAATAGAAGCTTTAGTTCGTGGATATTTGCAGCAAATCGAAAGAATAAAGCTATCCTAGCTTCGATACAAATTTAAGCAAACATCGCCAAAAGCTTAATAGAGGTATATACACATTCCATCTAAGTGTATATACTCATATGACACTCAGTTTTACGCACGAGAGAATCACAGGAAATGTAAATTTGAAACAGAAAGCTTTACTAGAATTCGAGGGTGATACCGGTTGTGTAGTTTCTGTTGGGAGCCTGAATCCTCTCAAGTTCCTGATAAGATGAGTTCAGTATATTATTTGCAGCGACAAATGCAATTACTTTTCCAAAGCTTTTACTGAGTTTTGCGTTGAGAAGAAAATATGCTTCAGGTTCTTCAAGATTATAAAACAAGACTTCATCAATTGCACTCAGGTATCTTCCGTTCACATTCATATCAAAACCTTCGTAACCAATATTTGTAGTGAAATTGAAATTGTGTGAAGGCTTGTAAGGGAGATAATCATTTTTTCTCCCGGAAGACAAGTCTCTTGCATTCAGATATGTGTATCCGATATTGAAATAATAAGAAAGATCCTTCCCAAAAGCCTTCATCGTAGAATTGTAATCAATGTATGCTTCAAATCCCTTAATCTGTGCTTTGGCAACATTTTGAACCTGGAATGGTCCGTACAAACTGGTACCAATATTTACATATTGAATAAGATCATTGTAATAATTGTAGAAGAAAGACATGTCAAAAGTAAATCTGTTTTGATATTGCTTTCTGAATCCAATCTCGGCAGAGATCATGTCTTCCGGTCTGAGATTTTCATTATAGATAAAGTCGATTCCGCCGAAAAGCTCCTTCTTAAAATACAGTTCCGCTATGGAGGGAGCTCTGAAAGCCCTTCCTGCAAGCACTCTGAAAGCCGTATTGTCCATGAAGCTATTGTTATACTCGGGAGTATAAACAAGTGAAACTTTTGGACTTACCTGAAATGATTCGATGCCGGAGATGACTTTATTATAATCAGCTCTTGCTCCTATAGTTGATACCAGTATCGCGTTCCCATTCTTGTCCTTCATCATTTTAAACTGATCCTGAGCAAATATTCCGAAGTTGTTCATTTGCTGGTTGCCATAGAGAATTGACTCCGGATCCGACTTCACAATATTCATCTGGAAATCAATCCCTGCTATGAAATAGTTTGATTCTCCAAATTGATAATCAACCTGTGAAATATTTCCAAGGTTATATGAATCGATAAAAGTATTGAGTTCTTTCCCCGGTTCAGCATATTGAACTGATACGGGGTTAAGCGGATTGTAAATGGAATTGCTGTTCAGATAATAATAATAGAATCTCGTAGTGTATTTAGATTTCGCATTTGGAATTGCCCGGTACGAGAGATCATAGCTTTGAGTTTTCTTTTTTATAAGATCACCAATATAATAATCAGCAACCTCATAAGGCTCGGCTACTTGCCCCGGATCCTTCTTCCAGTAATGAGGAAAATCGCTTTGCGAATCCGTGTACTGTAATGTGACTTCAAGATCTCTGTTGCTTAAGAGATCATAAGTAAATTTTCCGATGAGTCCGTAAAAGTCGTATTTTTGTTGTTCCGAATGACCGTCATTATTCAGATAGTTAAAATTCAACAAATAAGAAAATTTCTTATGTGTATTGCTGTGAATGATGTCAGCACCGGAAAAAGACTGAAGCTCATTTGTAAAGCTTAGACTGTCACTCAACTTCTCATAAAATCCATACTTAAGATTTATTCCCGTAAATGCTTTGTAAGTCGGTTTCTTTGTAATCACATTCACGACTCCACCTATTGCGCTCGATCCGTATAGCGAAGAGAAGCCGCCCTTGACGACTTCTGTCCGCTCAATGATTGACACAGGAATGAGCGACCACAATGCTCCTTTGGAATCTCCCGTCAGAGACGGCCTACCGTCGAGCAGTAGCAGGACTCTGTTTCCTATTCCTCCGCCTGCCACATCCGATGAACCTCTTATGGAAAGTGAGCTCACATTGATGCCGCTTGTTCTGTTTACAGTAACTCCCTGAACTTCTTCCAAAATATTGTCGAAAGTCAGTATATTCTTCTTCCTGATATCTTCCGAACTTGCAATTGAAATTGAAGAAGGAGTCTGCTGAAGCGTGATTTCCGTTTTCGTCGAAGTAACATTTATCTTCTGAATTTCAATGCCGGAAACTTCCATGAAAATATCGAGTTCTTTTGAATTCGACTGTTGAATATAGATCTTGTTCGTATATTCTTTATATCCAACGAGTGTTGCTCGTATTTCATAAATGCCTTCATCAAGTCTCGGAAAAATGTATGCCCCTGAAATGTCTGAAGTTGTCTGCACAAACTCCTTTGAATTCTCTTTGAAAACCTTAATGGTTACAAAAGAAAGTATTGTGTTATTCTCCCTGTCAATTACCTTTCCCGAAAGCGCTCCGTAGTTTTCCGAAGCATTTAAATTGCTGCTAAGGAAACAGCTGATTAACAATAATAGCAGAACCCGCAATGAGCGGATTCTGCCATTGTAAAAGAAACTCTTGTTTGCTTTGGGGGAAAAGGACATCAGATCAATAAACCTTCTTTGTAGTATCTGCCCATGAAAGCATGTTTATATTTTCAATGCCTTCATTGTTTGCGCCAATAGTAGCTTTCTTTGGTGGATTCAGAAAACATGTAGAACCGGTGGCAAATCTTGCAGTGTCACATCCATAAACAGACATGATCGGACTTTGTCCGCCAGTGATTTTTCTGTACCCAACCGAAACGACATAATCACCCGGATTCAAATCAACAAGCTTGTAGTTATAGCTCAAAGTTGATGAGGTAACATTGATTGTGTCATAAGATGCGGGACCGCCTGTTGGAGGCCATCCTGATGCAGGGTAAGCGGAAATCAAATATACACCGCCTGGTACGTAATTTGCGTCAACGAAAGTAACCGTTCCATATACTGTTTTAGGATCGGGTCCGATTTGTACGACAATTTCATCATCAGAACAACTGTATACTGAAAAAATTAGCAAAGAAATTACAAAAAGCTGCAACAAAGTTGCGCATGTTCTTTTCAAAACTCTCTCCTTAGATTATTTTATTTAGTGAACTTGGCTTAGATGCCATAATTGATTGAGTACAAATATAATTCTTATGCCACAAAATTTTTATGCAATTTTAAATCACCTTCAGCAAATATCCTTTGAGATAAGATGTTTCCGGCATTTGGGGAAGAACCGGGTGGTCAAATGAACATGTCTTCTTTTCAAGCATCTGTACTATTTTGCCGGCTTTGCCTGCGGCGTTTGCAAGCATTTCTTCAAAATGTGCTTCAGATATGTGATGAGAACAGGAAAATGTGAACAAAAGCGAATCAGGTTTCAACAATCTCATACATTTGTAGTTCAGATCAAAGTAAGCATTTAATGCAGGTCTTATACTTTTCTTGCTTTTGGTAAATGAGGGCGGATCGAGAATAATCAAGTCGTATCTTTTTTTGGTCTGAAATAAGTTGTTTACATGAACAAAACAATCTTCGCAAAAGGTTTCCGGAGGTGAGAAATCATTGAGTTCAAAATTTCGGATTACTTTCTCTATACTGGTTTCGGAAGAATCCACAGCGGTTATTTTTCCCGCCTTTCCAAGTGCTGCGTTCAAGGCAAAGCCTCCTTCATTACAAAACAGGTCCAGCACTTCATCCCCTTCTCTGAGATATTTTCTGATCAGCAATCTGTTCTCGCATTGATCAAGATAGAATCCGGACTTCTGACCCTTAAGCAAGTCTATGCAATACTTGATGCCATCAATCTCGCACTCGAATTCAGTCCCTTCATAACCGTCCGTTGAATAGATCACGCCTTCCCTTTGTTCAATTCCTTCAAGCTCGCGCATCGAGTTCATATTCTTCTCAACAATCAGCTTCGCCTTGAAATTGTCTGCCAACACATTCTTAATCATCTCAATGATCATGTCCATTCCTGCTGAAAAGATTTGAACAGCATATCTGTCTTCGTACTTGTCAATAATCAAACCAGGCAGCATGTCGGCTTCTCCGTTGACAAGTCTGTAAACATTATCGTTTGGCTTAACGCGTTTCCTTAAGGCATTAGCCCTGCTTAGCCGTTTAAAAAGAAACTTCTCGTCAATTTCTTCTTCCTTCGAAGTTAGATGCCTGTATGCAATCAGAGAATGCTTGTTGTAAAAGCCTTTGCCGAGAAAGTTTCCGCGGCTGTCAAACAAACTGCTAATGCATACGTCACTTTCCAAATCCTCTATCTTGTCAATTTCATTACTAAACACCCAACTGTGTCCTCCAAACAGTCGCCTTTCTTCATTCTTCTTTAGTATTATCCTTGTCATTTATTTCTTAGTTTAATTCCAGATCTTCTTTTTTCAATGTAGTCTTTTCCATACATGCAAACGAAATTACCGGACACTCGGACAAACCTATGTGCGTACATGGTCTGCAAGCTAGTCCGTACTGCTCAAATACTTTTGTAGTCTTCAACTGCGGATAGCATCCGAATTCTTTGACTGTACTTCCAAATATTGCCACAACTTTCTTGTTAAGCGCTTCTGCAAGATGCATGATCGCGCTGTCGTTACTTATTACCAATTCAGATCTCTTTATTACATGAACAAGTTCCTTCAATTCAAGTCGTCCGCAATAATTTATAACCCCGCTGCATTCACTTTCGATTTTCGAACAAATATTCTTGTCCATCTCACTATCCGAACCAACCAGTACAACTTTTGTCTCGATCAGCGATTTGATTAATGGGATAAACTTGTTCACAGGATATGTTTTTGTAAAATGCTTTGAACTTGGGGCAATTACAATGTACCTTTTCTCAGGTACACTGATTTCCTTGAACATCAACTGGGATGTTTCAAAGTTCATGTCTTCTTCTCCGAGCAATTCCCGAGCAATAAGTAAATACTTTTTGTAAACAGGTATGATATCACTGTACAGATTAATCTTCCGTTAACAAGAAGAAATTTTTGAAATGATCTTTCTTAATTCTCATTAATTTATGAGAGTTATATGAACTGACATAAATACTTTTCAGGTTGTTATGGATGTCAACAATAAAATCATAATTTCTCTCTGCAATCACTTTCCTCAAGTCCTTCACTCCTGACTTTAACTGGAGAATTTCATTCGTCATATCACAGAGATTCACCGCCTCGGCAAATTCAGGCTTTGTTGCAAAATCAATCGTTGCTTCAGGAAACTTTCTTCGCAGCTTTTTTAGCAATGTGAAAGACAGAATTATATCCCCGAATGATGAGAATCTGATCACGAGTATTTTCTTAGGAACTGGTGTGACTGATTTCATTCCCGTCTGGGAGAAGGGTCAATTGTCTGATGCATAAATGTATCAATAGAAATCTCTGACAGCAGGATCTCTATAAGATTACTTCCATACTTATTATAGAACATGGTGATGTTGAGGAGTCTTTCCTGCGGCATGTTGCCGGGGTAAACATTAAGCAGGACTTTGCTTAGCTGTCCCGTAATGACTTCATTCTGCTTTGCCTGAGCTGTTATAAATTTCTCGCGGGCAACATCAAGTGACTCTACAAACTGGGAACAGCGTTTTGAAAATGCAGAAGATTGATTTGTATCGATCAGAGAAAGTTCTTTATCATAAGTGTAAAAGATTGCATTGAGTTCATCCTTCATCTTTGAGAACATTTCCTCAGGATTCTTATCCGAGGATTTCTTCACTATCGATCTCATCAATTCTCTTTCATCAAACATTTCCGTGAATTGAATAGAGTTCTTTTCCATGAAAGATTTTGTTCTGCTGTCAAGAATAGTCACGGAAGTTCTCGGATAAACAACCGGCATGTTCATGTCGAATACTTTGTAGGCTTCCCGCAATTGCGCGAAATATGAAATCTCCGAAGGTCCCCCGATATAAGCAACTGTCGGCAAAAGATAATCCTGGCAAACCGGTCTCGTTATTACGTTCCAGCTGAAATTGTCGGTTGAAGTTTCGAGCTTTTCGAGAAGCTCTTCTCTCGAGAACCTTTGTCGTGAATTTTTAAGAGCATAACTTCCGCCCTCCCTTGGCTCTATCAGATGTCTGTTCCCTTCATGTATGTAAAACAAGTTGATTGGCTTTGGCTTCACCTGTGCAATGTGAGACGATTCAAGATCTACAGTTGTGCTGATAACTTTCTCTGCCAGGGATGCTGAAGATTCCAAAGCTTTTTTGAATACGGGCTTAAGCAAATTCTTCAAAGCCGGATCGGAAGGATCTACAAGCACAATTCCCTTATCCCCCAGAACAAAATTAAGGAATTGTCCAAATGATTTTTTCATTGTGTTACCTGTCTTATAAGACTCTGCGATGGCTTCAAACAATGCTGCAGAGAAATCTGTCTTGCCAAGACACTCTGAGAGTTCATTCACAAGTTTGTCAATTTCTCCATCAAACTGCAAGCTACCTGCAGGCTTCAGGTATTTTTCTTCTTCGATGCCCCTTTCAAAGTACGTAAGCTTTTTCAGCTCATTTTCCTTTGTGACAACAGAAATATTGTTGATCTCCAGAAAATCATGATCATCAGCTTCCATCCAAAATACCGGTACAAAATTGTTATCAGGAAATTGTGATTTGAGTTTTTCGGAAAGTTGAATTGTATTCAGCGCCTTTATTACTGTGTACAAAGGACCCGAAAGAATTCCGAGTTGCTGGCCTGTAACAACTGCAAAAGTGCTGCTGTCATTAAGAGCTGCTATATTATCGATCGCCTTTTGTCCCGATCCGAAGCTCTGATTCTGAAGGGATAAGATAGACGTAAGATCTTTTCGCAGAAACTTTCTCCCGTTCCTGTAAGATTCGGAAGTGAGTTCAATGCATTTCAGGAAATCTTCATGTGACTTAAAATCATATTCGAAGAATCTTTTGACGGAATTGAAATCGCTAATATAATCAAGAAACAATTCATTGTAGCCGGGGAGCTGATTGAAAGGAATATTCAAATTCTATTTTAGGAAAAAATTAGTCATTAATAACCAAGAGTAAATTTACTAATTTGAAGAAAATTCTTCGCCAAATGAAATACATACTTCTTGCTTTATTATTGATTCTCAGCACTCACACTGCTAATGCAAATTACTCAACACCCGGAACCGGAAGAACTTGGAACCTTGACAGCCTGGTTACAAACTCAGGCGGAGATATTACCTTTAATTCGGGAAGTTACTTTGTCAATGATACAATTGTTATTTCTCAGAGTGACACGATCATTGTCAGGAATGACTTCATCATGAAGTTAGCTTCACAAGTTTTTATAGATGTCTTTGGTGTCCTGATTATTGATCCGGCGTCAGCAGGAACGATCACAGCTATAGATACATCGCAAAAGTTCCTTGGGCTCAAGTATGAAGATCAGAGCGACGGTTCAATCCTCAGAAAGACAACATTTGAATACGGCAACGGAATCAGAATGCTGGACTGCAATATCCTTATTGACAGCTGCACTATTAGATTCAACACACTTAACAGCACATTCTCGAGTTACGCCATTTCGCTGTTTCGATCTAACTCAATAATCTCCAACAACAAAATCTATAGAAACCGAAGGTCTGCAATTGGATCCGGCGCAAACATTGCTTCTTCGCCAAGGATAATAAACAATCTTATCTACGAGAATGATACTGAAAATGCGAACGTACCACAGATAAATCTTGGTGCCTCTGCAAGTGATACTCTTTTGATCAGGGGAAATACAATATCCGGATTGTTTGATAATTGCGGCGGTATCTCATTGCTTCCGGTCGGTTCAATTCCAATTGCTCTTATTGAAGATAATATTATTCGTAAAAACAGATACGGCATTGCAGTCGCCGGAGGAAACTCAAACATTATCATCCGCGGAAACAGAATTGACAGCAACAATATCCAGGGTCTTCCAAATCTTGGAGGCAGCGGCATAAATTTTAACGGTTCCAATACGCAGTTGTGTATTGTTTCAAATAACTTGATACGCGGAAATTTGTGGGGCATAACAATTCAGGGGACGGCAAAACCCATTATGGGTGATCTCTCAAATGCGAGCAATTTGGATGACGGTCGAAATGCAATATATGGAAACACGAACAGCGGAAAGATCTTTGATCTGTTCAACAACACACCCGATTCAATCAAAGCAGAAAACAATTGGTGGGGAACAAGTATTACAGATACTGTTGAAGCTCACATCTTTCACAAGCCGGACAGCACGGTGCTTGGGTTTGTTGATTATCTTCCATTGGGGACAAGTACGCAAAACGGAAATTCTATTGAACTGATTATTCCAACATCTATCAAAGTAATTGCATATCCAAATCCGTTCAACCCGGAAACGACAATAGAATATAAACTGCCTGAATCAGGCTTCACAGAAATTCTTCTTTATGATGTGAGTGGTAAAGTAGTGCGCACAATTATGAACGCGAGACGGGAGCGTGGTGATAACAAAGAAATTCTATATGGACAAGGACTTTCATCGGGTACTTATTTCGTCAGAATAAGATCCGGCATATACTCCGCTGTTGGAAAACTTGTCTTGCTGAAATAGGTCGGGTACTACTTCAGTTTCTTTTCATAATCAGAGATTAGTTTTTCAATCTCTGATTTTGCATTTTCAAGTTCTTCTATTGCTTCAGAGTCACCTTTTGTCAATACCCGTTCTGCTTTTTCTTTAGCTATTAGTAATATGCTGTTAGCTTCGCCAAGAAGTTCATCAGATCTTTTGTTAGCATAATCAACAAGTTCTCTTGCTTTCACCCGGGCTTCTGACAAATAGTCATTAGCTTTATCAATGATCTCACTGCTGTCTTCATCCTGCAAATACTCTTCCTCATCTTCATCTCTACTGATGGCATCATAGATAATTGCGGCGGTGACTGCTGCAGCGGCTCCAATCAAGGCGCCCCATATAACTTTGTTTGACAATGAATTACTTTTATTGAGTTAAGGTAAAAATACAACGCATGAGATCACAGTCGTCCAAAGTCCGTTCTTATCGCCTTCAGCAGATTGAGTCACATTAAATGTCTTTATGATCTTACCGCTTTGTTTGTAAAGGTTCTCCCTTTCATTCCAGGCCGTTTCAGGATCAAACTCTACACCAAGAGTTGTTGCAAGCATCGTTGCTGCAAGGTCCTCAGCATATTCACCGGATATTTTCTCAGGTTCTCCAAAAGGATGATGTTCGGAAATATATCCGTAATGGCTGTCATCAGATGGAAGTGCAACACCAATTGATGAGGCTATCAGTCTGTTAGGTTCGTTTGTAAAGTTTCTTGCCATTACACAGAAAGTGATCTGTCCCGGTTCCATCATCTGTATTCCCTGCTCAACAGTGAGTCTCTTGCATCCTCCGGGGAATATACTTGAAACAGTAACGATGTTGCATTTTTCAATTCCTGCTTGTCTCAAAGCAAGTTCAAATGACTGCAGGTAATCTTTGTGTTTTCCAACTCCCTTAGTGAAAAACAATTTTGTTGGCTTGAACAATTCTTTCTCTCCTGTGTATTAAGATTTTCTAATTAGTTTGTTGTTTGAGGATCTTCAAAAATTTTCTCTTTCCAACTTTGAAGATCATTCCGTGCTGTATTTCCATTACTTGATTGATATCAGTCAGCTTTTGTCCGTCTACATTCACGGCGCCCTGTTCTATTAATCTTCTTGCATTGCTCTTAGTATCTGCAAGACCTGTATCTGTGAGCAAGTCAACCAGCTTCATTGAACTCCGTCCCATCTCAATTTCCGGAATATCATCCGGAATTTCCTTCTTGATAAATATCGTGTCAAACTCTTCTATTGTTCGCAATGCTGTTTCCTCATCATAGTACAATTTCACAAGTTCCATTCCAAGTCGCCTCTTAACATCTCTTGGATTGTTGTTTTCATCTTCAAGTGTTCTCTTGATATTAGTCAGTTCATCTCCGCTTACCATGGTTGCCAGCACAAAGTACTTATATATCAGCGTATCAGGTATGCTCATTGTCTTTCCAAAAATATCCTTAGGGAGATCTGATATGCCTATTGCATTGTCAAGAGACTTACTCATCTTCTCCGATCCGTCAGTACCTTCAAGAAGCGGCATAGTTATTACAACCTGAGGATCTTTTCCATATCTCTTTGCATATCTCTGCCCACAAGATTATTGAACTTTTGATCAGTTCCTCCAAGTTCTACATCCGCGTTTATGGCAAATGAATCGTAACCCTGCATGATCGGGTACAGTATCTCATGAAGAGAAATTTCTGTTTGCTCTTTCAACCTGTTTGTAAAATCATCACGCTCAAGAATTCTCTGAACTGTAAATTTGCTGAGTATTCCAATCAAATCCTTGAGACTGATCTCTGCGAGCCATTCTGAATTGTACAGAATTTTTGTCCTGGAAATGTCCAGGATTTTTCCTGCCTGCTCAAAATACGTTTTGCCAAACTCCCTTGTTTCCTCAAATGTCAACTGCGGACGGGTCTTCTTTTTCCCGGAAGGATCACCAATCATCGCAGTATAATCGCCGACTATTAGTATTGCATTGTGTCCGAGGTCCTGAAATTGCCTTAACTTGTTCAAGACAACAGCATGCCCTATATGAAGATCAGGTCGGGATGGGTCACAACCGAGTTTAATATTCAGAGGATTTCCTGTCCTGCAAGACTCATCTAATTTCCTGAGAAGTTCTTCTTCCGGAATGATCTCAACCGTTCCTCTTTTTATCAGTTCAAACTGTTCCTTTGGGGGTGCAAATTTCATAGTCTTCTTAAGTTCCTTTCAACTTCCCTTTTCTTTACAGATTCTCTTTTGTCGAATAGCTTCTTACCTTTTGCCATTCCTATCTCAACTTTGACAAGTGATCCTTTAAAATACATTTTAAGAGGAACCAGCGTTAGTCCCTTTTCCTGTAACTGCTGCTTTACTTTTCTGATTTCCCTTTTGTTGAGAAGGAGTTTCCTGCTGCGGAGCGGTTCGTGATTATTGATATTACCGAATCTGTATTCGCTTATATGCGAGTTGATCATCCACACTTCATTGTTCTTAATTCTGCCGTAAGAATCCTGCAGATTTACCTTTCCCTCTCTCAGTGCCTTAACTTCCGTACCTGTGAGAACTACACCGGCTTCAAGTCTGCTTAAAATTTCGTATTCAAAATTAGCTTTCCGGTTACTGGAGATTATCTTAATTTTATCTGAGTCGCTCATTAACTTGTGCAAATTAATTTTTACAGTAAGTAAAATCAATTTAATAACCTTGAAAACAATAAAGTTTACAGTCAATCCTTTCAGTATGAACTGCTACATTTATTACGATGAGATATCTAAAGATGCTGTAATTATTGACCCCGGCGCATTTACAGAGGATGAAAAAAATGAAATTATCAAATTCGTAGATGATCATGAATTAAATATCAACAAGATAATTAACACACACGGGCATATTGATCACGTTCTGGGCAACAGCTTTGCCAAGGAAGTTTATGATAAACCCATCTGCATGAACGAAGATGATGTCTTTCTGCTGGAGGAAGCCGAGATCAGGCAAGGTTCTTCGGACTTGAAATTCCTCCTCTCCCCGGTATTGATGAATACATTAGCGAAGGTGACCTTATTACCGTTGGAAGTGCTCAATTGAAAGTTGTAAAAACTCCAGGTCATTCACCTGGGAGCGTCTGCCTGATTGATGATGAGAATAAGGTAGTATTTTGCGGTGACTTGATATTCCAGAATTCTATCGGCCGCACTGATATTCCCGGAGGCAATTATAAAGTTCTGATGAATTCTATAAAAGACAAACTTTTCTTGAATTCGAAGGACGATTATGTTATCTATCCCGGGCACATGGACGAATCAACAATAGGCAAAGAAAAGCAATACAATCCGTTCTTAATCAGTTAATTCGGCTAAAATAACATCGATACATTCGAAGGCGTGATGCCTGTCTCTAAAGATCACTGACCCGGAAGAGGCTCAAATGCATCTCCGATCTTTTTGATTTCTTCATCTATGCTTGGACTAAAAACAGTTGTTGAAGTAATAAATCTCAGCATATAGGCATAATTGACACCCTCACTGTACTTCGTTCTGAAGTAGTAAATGATCTCCGTGAACTCCGTATCTTTGTATTTTGCACTCATGCCGTCATAGTTGCCTTTGTCAAACTCAGAATACGTGCCATCAATTTTAGGAATGTTAAGTGTGAGATCTTTTTCAAGAGTATAAACAAGATCGTTCAGATTCTTGACTTCACTTAATCTGAACGCTATCAGCATCATTGCAATACTTCCGTCATTCTTGTCAAAGCTATATGAGATTGCATCTTTCTTGGATGTTTCTTCAACTTTCCTTTCTTTCCAGGAATTTGGGACATTGAACTTCACACCATATTGCGGATTTTCAACTAGAATACCGTCTTGTGATCTGGCAATTCCGCAAAACATTAGCAATGTGATCAGCGCAATTATTGATTTTTTCATTTGTTTGTTGTTGTTATGAAAATTTATTTGTCAAGCAGCGATTTTATTCGCTGATATCTTTCTGTAAACAAACCTTTTTCCGGGTCTGGTTTAGGTTTAATACTTCTGAGTTTTGTTTCCGCATTCGTGATTCTATCTGTCGGCAAAGGGTGAGTTGACAGAAGCTCCTCAATATCTCCGGGCGTTTCCCCTCTTAGCTTCTGCTCATCCCGGATATTTTTAAAGAAATACATTATGCCGCCCGGGAAATATTCCGTGCTTCTCAAGTACTGAATCGAATAATTGTCCGCATCCGTTTCATCCGATCTGCTGTTTGCAAGAAACCCGATGCCGACTGCAAGGTTTGCAAATATTTCGGCAAGTTGATTTGGATTACTTCCCAAGACCAGACTCAATATAAAACTAACGCCGTAATACGAAGTCAATCGTTGAGACATGTGCCTTCTTTCCGCATGCGCGATCTCATGACCAATTACTCCTGCAAGAGCTGATTCGTTATCCAGATATTTGATAAGACCTGTGTAAACATATATAAATCCGCCCGGTATACAAAAAGCATTTACTGTACTGTCATCGTCAATTACTTCAAACTTGTAAGGAAATATCTTTTCGTATTTCACATAATCGGATTTTGTAATTATATCAAGGCCAATCCCGCTTACATATTGCTTGACTTCATCATTCCCCTGAAGAATGGGAAAAGTCTTATTGTCGTTTCTGATTTCTTCATCGAGTTCTCTTCCCATTGCAACATCATCTTCAATTGTAAATATATTCGCACCACAACTGCTTAAGTATGCATTTATCATGAGCATTGTTGTAAAAAACAGAAGATTGAAACGCCAAATGCCGATCCGTTTCGTTTTCATATGGGTAATTGTTTTACTTTCCTTTGAATTGCGACTTACGCTTCTCAAGAAATGCGGAAATGCCTTCCTTAAAGTCATCCGTTTTCCCGGCTTTTTGCTGAAACTCTGCTTCAAGCGACAGAATTCCTTCTAAATCAGAATCAAATGACTTTCTCATAAGATTCTTTATCATTCCAACAGCTGCAGTTGGTTTCGCTGCGAAACCTGTTGCAACAATTCTCGAACCCTTTTCAAGCATTGCTTGAGTTGAAACTACTTTGTTGACAAGCCCAAGCTTCTTTGCTTCATGAGCTGTTACTTTGTCTGCATTGACACACATTTCAAATGCCCTCGCATATCCAATTATTCTAGGAAGAAAAAAGGAGGATCCACTGTCAGGAACCAGTCCCACATTGATGAATACTTCAATTAATGTTGCTGATTCAACGGCGATCCTGTAATCACATGCTAGCGCCAAAGATAATCCTGCACCCGCTGCAACACCGTTGATAGCGCAAATTACAGGCTTAGGCAAGTATGAGATCTTCTTTATCAAAGGATTATACCTTTGCTCAAGAGCTTCTTTAAAGGTCAGTTTCTTATCGTTGAAGTCCTTCAGATCCTGTCCGGAACAAAATGCCTTTCCTGAACCGGTTAGAACCACACACCTGACAGATTCATCTTCAGCAGGTTGAGTGAAAGCATCCTGAAGTTCCATGAGCATTTCAACATTAAACGCATTGTAAACATCCGGTCTGTTAAGAGTGATTGTTAAAATGCCTTCAGATGATTCTGATAAAATTGTTTTATACATTTGAATTTATTTTTTCTTAGGGAGCAGGAACTCTTGCTTTAGAAACAATACCATCGCTTCTGTTATTAAGATGTTTGTCATCAGGAAGAATAATATTTCTTCAACAGGAACATTTCCAATCTTTGCTCCAATCGTTTGCACAGGATCAAAGTACCATATGCCGTTGCCAATTGAAATTGAATCGGCAAGTGAAAAGTAAATCGTCATTATTATAGTTGGAACAATTATCAGCTTAATGTTATGAATTATCTTCCTCCGACCAAACACAAATTGTATCAGAATGAATGTACCTGCCCAAGAGAATAAATGGAAAAGATAATTCCATTCACCGAAAGGGAGCTTCAGAGGTTCGGTGTCATTTGCATAAAGGTAGAATATTAAGGCATAAACATTAAGTGAAAATATTTTGATGCTCACAGAATTCTTTGCCGGATGTTTGTCCTCAATATTGTAGAACTTCGAGAGATAAAACAATTGAACAAGGCCGGTTAAGTAGGTCTGAAGAAAGAAGAATAAATACTCTTCTATTGGCACGTAGTAAAGATAAATTCCCAAAGTCTTTTCACGAGGAAACATCCATATACCGCTATAGACTGCGTAGTTGTCCCATGCGGATGTTGCAACAAAAGCGATGACTGATACCAACATCAAAGTCAGAATGTACTGCTTATTCAAAAATTTTCTAAGCAGAATCAGTAATATCGAAATTGGTAAGACTGTAAATACCAATAAGAATTCTATATAGGTCATTGACTTCTGCTTTCCAGTATTTGCTTAGTTACTCTTTGTCTGTATTCAAATTGATTTCTTATCAACCTTGCAACAAAAACACTGTATGCAATATCACCCAGTATTCCAAATGGAAGTTTGAATTCTATTTCATCAGTCATAAGTGTTGTTTCTCCCTTATCTTCAAAGATGTGCTTATGTTTCCATAAGGCAAACGGCCCCTTAATTTGAGTATCGGTTATGAGTTTGTTCTCTACAAATTCTGTAAGTTTAATGTGCCATTTGTTCCTGATCAAACCAAATTGCGTAACGTTAAGAACAATCTCGCTTCCCAATTTCAGCGGAAGCTCTATGCTTAAAATCTTCACGGAAATTCCCGGAGGCGTGATCAGCTTGAGATTATTGGTATCCTTATGGAAATCAAATGCTCTTTCAACACTGCACTTTATCTCAATACTCTTCTTAAAATGTTTCATATTGTTCATGATTATAAAAACAAATCCGGTTCCGATTTTATTCGGAACCGGATGATCTAATGTGATTCAGTATTTGTATTCAGGACAAAGTCCGGAACACACCTTCTTCAGAATGGAAGATCATCATCGTTCTTTTCATTCGAGTCATTCGAATCACTGTCGCTTACCCTGGCGGCTTCGTTTCTTACTGCACCGTTTTCTGCTGTACCTGCGGGTTTGCTGTCAAGCATCAGCATGTTGTCAATCCAGATTTCAGGTGAAGGATAGATTGTACGACCATCCTTTTCATAGCTGTCGCCTGTTCTGATCTTGCCTTCAAGATAGATCCGGCTTCCTTTCTTCAGATAAGTTGAACATATCTCACCAAGTTTTCCCCAGGCTGTGATCCGGTGCCATTCGGCCCTCTCGATCACTTTTCCGGAATCGTCTTTGTAAGATTCATCAGTAACAAGCTTAAACTTACAACAAGCTTGTCCGTTTTTTGTGTAGTTCAACTCCGGATCTTTCGGTTGAACATTTCCGATCAGCGTCACCTTGTTTAACCCTCTCACAACGTCCTCCTTTCATTTTTATTTTTCACGCCACAAACTTAATTCATTTTTTCCTAATAGTAAATACTTTTCTCCGTTTAGTACCAAAAGATCTCGTATCTTGCCTTTCACATTCTTCAGATCGGGCATTTTCTTTGAGACAATTGAATTCTTCTCTGTGTCATAAACGTGAATGACCTTTCCGTCAAACATATAAACATTGTTATTCCTTATAGCAAAAGTCTCAAGCCCGTTCACAGTTATCCGTCCGAGATAATTACCGAGATTGTCATACCTCATTATGAGCTTCTGCTCCTTGTCCTGAACATATATGAAATTTTTCCCGTCCTTAAGTATCTTCACCGGATTACCCAGTTGGCCTTTTCCTGAAACATAATCACCAAACACAAATGACGGATTCTTACCATCCCTGTAAACAACTATTCTGTTGTTGTCTTTATCAATAACATATAACTCACTTGAGTTCAGAACCAGGCTGGCAACGGGTGTTCTGAATTTCAAATTATCAGGTATATCTTCGATGTTTGGATATAGGGATGAGATATAATTCAGTTCTAAATCAAGACGCTGAACTCTATTGTTCTTTCCGTCAGATACGAATATATCCAATCCGGATGAAGCATCAATGCTTGTTGGTTTATCAAATTGGCCTTCAGCCCAGCCCTGCTTTCCATTTCTCTTAAGATAATTCAGCTGACCGTCAAATTTTACTATCTGATTTGCACCTGCATCTAGAACATATATGTTCTCTTTGGCATCAACGGTCATAGATACTGCGTCCATGAAATCAGTTACCGATGTTCCTTTGGTTAAACTGCTATCACCCGCAGTAATTAAAAACGAAAAGATGAATGCGAATATCATGATGTGGATTATTAAAATTCTAGTTTCATTCCAATGCCCTTAGTATTCAAGTAACTGCCATAATACTGTCCTCTGTAATCCTGTCCTTCATAATAATTAAAAAAAACAGTAATTCCCCGTGAGTTCTTCCTGCCCAGAGAGATTCCGGTCTCAAGATTCTCGTTTGCGTTTGTTGCGTCAGATACTTCTGAAATTGTGACCTCGTTTGAGATGTAAAAACTTAGCATGTCAGACAGGAAATATCGTGCCTCAAATCCGATTTGTCCACTAAGTGGAGAAATCTCATCTGGTATTGAATGGAAAATGAAGTTTATTCCCCCTTGTGCCCGCAAAAGAAAATTCCTTGATATATCATATTCATAAATCGCAGAAAGGTCAAAGAACTCTTTACTGAAAACAAAAGGAGTGAAAATTGTATCGGTTCTTTCATACACATGTCCGTCTTGCAGATGGGACGATATGTGTGACAATCTGAATCTCGCTGAAACTCTACGGTCTTTGGAAATATTAGATTTGAAATTCAGATTGATGCCGAAGAAATAATCTATTGCATCTACCGGGAATTTGAAATTTGATTCAGTTCGAAGATTTGAAAAAGTGAAGAAGTCTGCCCCCGCCGAAAAAATCTTGTTACCGGATTTTACTGCAACAACATCTAAAGAGGCGCCAATGTCGAGCTTAAGGTAATCCGTGTTTGTGTATTTTTGAAAACCAATTCTTGCTTCAAGAATGCCTGCTTCAAGCGGTTCATAAACTTTTTCGGATCTGAAGAAATAAATACTGTCATTGTCTTTGGCTGAAAGCGAATGAGCCTGCAAGAAAAATACTGCAAGAAAAAATGCGAAGAAGATCTTCAAGCGATTGGTCAATCGTAATTTCTTCTGTTTCTGAGATAATCTACAAAAATGCTTTGTCCAAGATTGTCAAGCGTTGAGTAATAAGCTTTGCCGTTGTTTGCTTTGGTGAATTCTTCAATGAAGTTGACGAGATAATAATCTTCCGCAATCATAAATGTGGTTATCTTGATCTTATCTTTTCTGCATGCTACAGCTTCATCCAAAGTTTTATTTACGATTCTCGGATCCAGTCCAAACGAGTTCTTATAGATACGTCCGTCGTCAGTAAACAAAGCAGACGGCTTTCCGTCAGTTATCATAAATATCTGTTTATTGACATTCCCCTTTTTCCTCAATATCTGCCTTGCAAGCCTTAACCCTGCTTTTGTGTTTGTATGAAACGGACCTACGGCGAGAAACGGAAGATCCTTTACTGTAATCTCTTTTGCGTCATCGCCAAAGACAACAATGCTTAGTTTATCTTTTGGGAAGCGTGACAGAATAAGTTCCGATAATCCAAGGGCAACTTCCTTTGCGGGCGTGATCCTGTCTTCTCCATAAAGTATCATGCTGTGCGAAATGTCAATCATCAGAACTGTTGCGCAGCTTGTCATGTGCTCCGTTTCATAAACTTCTATATCACTTTCCTCAAGTCTGAAATTGTCAGGATCCGATTTTAAGTAGGCATTCTTGATTGTAGATGTCAGATCAATATTTGTAACCTGATCTCCAAATTCATACTTCCTCAATTCGCCAAGACGATCAACTCCTTTTCCGCTCTTGTTTGTTTCGTGGAATCCGGATGTATCAGGCTTCATTCCGGAAAAGATCTTCCTCATAGAATCCTGCCTGATTCTCTGAGAGCCTTTTGAGGTTACGATATTCATTCCTTCTTTCTCGGCTATGTAGCCCTTTCGTTTCAGTTCTTCGACAAAGTCTCCAAACGAAAGCTTATCATCAAACATGTCATATTCTTCTCCCAATTGCTCAAGCCAATCCAGCGCTTCATCGGCATCGCCGTTAGTTCTCACAAGAAGCTGGGAAAACAATGAGAATAAATTCTCAAGTCTGCTTTCGTCAGTCTGAGACTCTGGTCGCCATTTTGAATACTGAATATTGTACATATACTTGTCTAAGAGATGAACTTAAATAACCTAAAGAAAAGATCGGGTACGAATCCGAATACAAGAGTGCCGGCAACTGCAAGCACAGTTGCGAATGCTGCTGTAGCAGGAACTACAGAAACTTCTGTACTTACTTCATCCGCAGCGTCAAAGAACCACATAAAAACTATTACTTTGAGATAGTAGTAAACACCTATCAAACTCAGCATTATACCAATGACAGCAAGCCAGATCATGTTAGCTTCGATAGCCGCATAAAAAATATAATACTTTCCCCAGAAGCCGGCAAATGGAGGTATGCCTGCAAGCGAGAATAGGAAGACAGTCATGAATACTGCCATCCAGGGATTCCTTTTTCCGAGTCCCTTATAGAAATCTATATCCACATTCTTGTAATCCCTTGAACCGTCATCTTTCTTCTCAAGTATGGATGCAATTACAAATGCACCCAACTGCATAAAAGTATATGCAATCAAGTAAAACGAAATACCAGTTAGCGCTGTCCTGTTCATTGCCGCTACTCCCACAAAAATATATCCTGCACTGGCAATTGATGAGTAAGCAAGCAATCTCTTAATATTAGTTTGGGCCAAAGCTATAACATTTCCGTACAGCATAGTTGCTACTGCCGCCATGGCGAAGACCATTTTGTAATCTGCAATATTGAGCGCCAGAATTATCGGGAGAATCGTTCCAACTGCAGCAACTTTTCCCGCTGTTGACAACATTCCTGAAACTACAGTTGGCGCACCGTCATACACATCAGGCACCCACATCTGAAACGGAAATACACCGATCTTGAACATGAATCCAATGAAGAAAAGCCCGAGTCCGACTATGAATACAAAACTCTTCATTGCCTGCTTGTTAGCATATATTGCCGTGAGATTTGTTGTGCCGGTTATACCATATATCAGAGCAATACCGTAAAGTATAAAGCCCGTCATGAACATGCCAAGAAGCAAGTACTTTAGCGCGCTTTCGTTAGACTTTGTCCTCTTCCTCAGAAATCCAGCGAGAACATAAAAGCAGATAGACATTATTTCCAGGCCGATGAAAATGATAAGAATGTCGTTGGCGCTAACCATTAAAAGCATCCCAAGCAATGAAAAAAACAGCAATGAATAATACTCGGTGAATTCTATGTTCTCCTTTTTCAAATAGCTCTTCGAAGCTAAGATCGTTATCAATACACTTAACATCATGATCACAGAAAAACTTACGGAAGTGTTTGTGATTCTCAGATATTGATTGAAGACCAATGCTTCATGACTCAGTTGAAAGAAGGAAGCGACAATTGCGCAAACTACAGAAACCACGCTGAATCCGAATACTACATCCTTTGCATTCTTTGAGAATGCTTCGATAAGCAAAATGAATGTCGCGGAAAACGCAATTATTAAGATCGGGATTATTTCAGTTAACTCTTTTAGTTGTATCATTTATCAATAAACTTTATATGGTTTGATTTCTGAAGTAGTAAGCGTTTTCCTCATACCCTTTTTATTTGTTACAATTATTCTGAACTGAACTTTCTCGTTATCATTCAAGCTTTCGGAAAAATAGCTCTCATCTCTGGCCTGAATTACCACAACCACCATCTTTCCTTCAGCTGATTCTTCATTTCTTGTTTCAAATGACTTTTCATTAAACTCTCCGCCTGTTCTTGAAATAAAAAGCTTGTCAACAACCAATGAATCATTCGTTTTGCCATTCCCAATCATTATTTGGAAGCCAAGTCTCGGTCCCCTTTCATCTAATACCGGCATATGATCGGTCCAGCATTCTTCACTCACAATCTTAGGCTCAAATACACTTTTCTGGTTTGTATCGATCTTTCCTGAAGTGTTACAAGCAAACAAGAATGTCACTAACAAGATAGAGGTTGTCATTATAGATTTTCTTTCAATCACAAATCTGACAATAAACATGCCAATAACAACTCCCGCTATATCAGCAACCCAGTCACTTAATTCACAACTTCTCATTGGCACAAATTTCTGATGTAACTCATCAGTCACACCGTAAAGTGCTGAAAAACATCCCGCAAACACTAATGCATTGTTGCGCAATTTAACACTTTTCGTCTGATATTTTAATGAATAAAAAAATAGAATGAAAAGAATAAAATAGACAAATGCATGGACGAATTTATCAGAAAATTCAAATCCTATTTTAGGAATTTCCTCACCGGGAATTGATGAAGCAATGAAGATCAACAACAAGTATGATATTAGAGCAAAGTGGAATAATTTGGGGTGAAGTTTCAAATCAGTCCGGCATTAACTTTCGCTGCAGGAATTTTGCCAATGAGATCACTTGCAATTGTAGAACTCTCTCCTGATTCTTCATACATCATGTCGCCTGCCATTCCGTGAAGAAGTGTTCCGGCAATTGCACTTTCGAGCCGCTTCCCTGACTTTGCCCAAATCGCTCCTATCATTCCTGACAAAACATCCCCGGATCCAGCGGTTGCCAGGTTTTGCTTGCCTGTAGGATTTATGAAAACTTTTCCATTGTCAGCTATCAATGTGGGAGCATTCTTCAGCACTAATGTTATACCCAATCTTTCGGAAAATCTTTTGGCTTCCCCGACAAAATCAACCATCAGTTCATCGATTTCAATTTCATTGACACCCGTAAATTCACCAAAGTGAGGTGTAAGAATTATGTCTTTTCCTTTTAGCAAACCGGAGAATCCTTTGAATGCATAAATGGCATCAGCATCTATTAAAAATCTGCAACTGTTGTTTTCTATTACCATTCTTCTCACAAGCTCCATAGTATCTTCGTTTTTTGACAGACCGGGTCCTACAAGCACTACATCAGCCCAATCGATCTTATCCCGAATTTGTTCATATGACTTGAATGAGATACTGCCGGATGAATTTTCCTGCAACGGCATCTTCATGACTTCGGTCAGCTTGAGTTCTATTACTTCAAACACAGAATTGGGAACCGCGGCAATGACTGCTCCGGAACCTGTTCTTATGGCAGACTGAGCACTTAGATATGTTGCACCTGTAAGCCCGGGAGAACCGGAGATTAACAAGAGTTTGCCGTTTGTGTATTTGTTGGAAGATACATCCCTTGAAAGAATACTTTTCTCTATATCACTGATTTCTGTTTTAAAAATGCACTCTTCATTTCTAACGGCGAATTCGTCATCACTTATTCCAATATTCATCACATGTGGTTCTCCTGAATTTTTTTTGCCGTCGTAGAACAGGCATTCGAGTTTCATCGCTCCCATCGTCAAAGTGTGATCAGCACTGAAACATACTCCATTCTGTTTGTGAGATGTCAACCCGGAGGGAATATCTATAGCTATCCGTTCAACATTTTCCAATGTATTCACCTTTCTCAGTAATCCCTCAATCTTTTCATCAGGAGATCCTTTAAATCCTATCCCAAAGATACAATCAATAATTATTCTTGTTTCGGAAGACAGATTTTTTTCGAGCTCTGTTACATCTCTGCAATCAAATACATGAACGAAAGTCCTTTCCTGATTTTTGAGAAGATTAAAATTCTCAAGTGCTATGCCGGTAAGAGAATCCCTTCCAAACACTAATCCCAGTTTGACATTGTAATTCATGTTTGCCAAATGCCTTGCAATAACAAATCCGTCCCCAGCGTTATTTCCTTTACCAGCAAGGATCAGCAAATTGCTGATCTGATCTGCAGAATAGTTTGCTGTTATGAAGTCTACACAACTTCTTCCTGCATTCTCCATCAGCACAAGTGTAGAAATGCCGGTAGAATTGCAGATATCTTCTTCGATCTTTTGAAATGAGTCTTTGGGAAAAATGCTCTTCATGATGAAATGCCGAAAAATATTCCGGTGCTTAGAATTGAGATACTGCCTCTTTCAACTTTGTTATTGCCTGCGTCTTATCTACAGCGTTAAACACTGATGATCCTGCCACAAACATGTCAGCTCCCGCATTACAAAGATCTGCAATGTTGTGTATGCTTACCCCTCCGTCTACTTCAATCAGACAATCTTCATTCAATTGTATGATCATGTCTTTCAACTCTTTGATCTTGTTATAAGAATGCTCAATGAACTTCTGTCCTCCAAATCCGGGGTTGACACTCATTACTAAAACAAAATCAACCGTGCTGATAATATCTTCCAGTATGAAAACCGGAGTTGCCGGATTTATTACTACCCCGGCTTTTATGCCGGCATCTTTTATAGTGCTGATTGTTCTATGCAGGTGAGTATTATTTTCGTAGTGAACAGAAATGAAATTTGCCCCGGCTTTGATAAATTCAGGAATGTGCATATCAGCATTGTTAATCATTAGATGAACATCAAGCGGCAGACTTGTAATCTTTCGCACATCTCTTATCACTTTAGCACCAAAACTGATGTTTGGAACGAAACTTCCGTCCATAATATCACAGTGAATGATATCTGCTCCCGCATCTTCAACAATTCTTATTTCTTCACCAAGTCTTGAGAAATCAGCAGACAGAATTGATGGGCAGATAAATTTCATATGATAATCAATCTTGAATTATTCAAAATATCTTAATCAATTTCATTGTTCTTTCTGATCTGAATTATCTTTATCCGACGGAGGTTGTTTATCTTTGCTCTTTTCCGGTTCTTTAGTTTTGTCAGTTTCCTTGCTTTGGTCTTTGTTGCCGGTATTCGGGCTTTCCTTAGTATCACTCTTAGTTGATTCCTTGTTCACACCGGGCTTATTGGTCTGACTATTTTTCTCTGTGGAGCCATTCAAATCGGCATTGCCTTCAACTGACATGTCCGCTTCATCTTCTTCTATCTTTATGACTACCTTTTTCTTTGCCACAAACAATTCTATTGATGTATTCTCGTTAGCAGATTTATCTGCCTTTGGATATTGATCCACAACCTGTCCGGCAGGAACTTCATTATTGGTTTGATACGTGACTTTGCCGACTTTAAGCTTACTCTCATTTATAAGTTTCTTAGCATACTCTAGATTTTTTCCGACTATCATTGGCACCCGCAACTCTCCTGCGAGCGGGCCGTCACTTATGATCAGTTCAATTGCAGTGTTGCGCTTAACCTTACTTCCCGGTTGTACTATCTGAGACAGAACATGATCCTCAGGAAACTCGCTTGTACTCTTTCTTACCGTTTCACCAACTTTTAATCCTCTTTGCTCTAAAGCGAACTTTGCATCTCTTAATGATCTTCCTTTAAGATTTGGAACTTCCGACAATTGTTCACCACCACAAATTGTAACATAAACTCTTCTGCCTGATTTCACCATAACATCGGGTGGAGGATTCTGGTCGAGTATCTGACCAATAGGAATTTTCTCATCAAACTTTATGTCTGCCTGCTTAATATCCAACCCTGTTTCTTCAACTATTTTTTTAGCATCAAGAAAATTCAGTCCGGTTAATTTAGGGACCTTAGTAGTTTCATAGTGATTTACATAAATGGGCATTACTGCATAGTTGAAAATCAGAAAAATGCAAATAAGCGCAGATAGAAATATTAGTAACCTTTTTAGCATGTAAGAAGCTAATAATATGACTTAATAAATGAAATGAAATTGAAAAGTAAAAACATGTTGGCCTGCATTGCGGTTGGTGAGAAGTTTGAATATTCGAATCTCTGGCAAGAATGATCAGAAAAATTATCTATAACTTTGGATTATGTTAGTCGATTCATTTGACAAAGCTAATTCTTACAAAATCCGTGAATCGATCTGCTTGCAGAACAACAAAATAAATGCCGCTTGAATAATTTGATGCATCAAGTTTGAATTCATAATTCCCTGCATTAAATCGAACATTAATAAGCTCCTCAATCAATTTTCCCTCTGTAGAATAAATCCTCATAATAGTTTGTGAGCTCCGTGGCAATGAAAATTTAATAAGCGTAGATGAATTAAACGGATTTGGGTAATTATTATGCAACTCAAAGATTTCGGGAATTTCTGAATTAATTACATTGATCCCAATCGGACTTCCAACCAATGAATTCAGGAAATTTGCCATCAGATTTTTTGCGGACGATCGATCGATTGCGTTATAACTGAAACTCATGTTTATGATCTGCACTTGATCAATTGACGGGAACACCAATACACCGGCTGAATTTTGGGAGAGCTCACATTTGTACAAAAGTAATGAAGTTTCCATCTTTGGACAAACATCCTGTAGATAATTACTTCCTGTTAGGACATTTAAGTTAACTGGAAGCGGGTTCGGAATATTGGCAATAGTAGAGCCCACATAATCCGGATTGATCTCAAAATTGCCTCCGGTATTTGATAACCAATTCGATGCCTTCAGGACCTTATTAAGAAATGCAGCATATCCGGGAACGATTGCGCTTACATAGCCATTTTCACCTCCTTCAATAAGAATCTTGCCGCCACTATTAGAATGAGATATAAGAATGTTACGCATGAAAGAATTTGAACACGGGTTAGGATTTGTACCGGTACAAAGAATTGTAAGGTCATGACTTTCAACTATTCCAGGGGTTATAAGATCGGGCACTATTTCATTTATTGAATACCCCATAGACCTAATGTCTTCCACTAATAAATCCGATACAGACCCAAGATCATCTTTAATTATCAGCAGACCGGGAACTCTGCTTGTAATTTTTTCTTCACTCATTGAATGCGTGATGTCAACTGACATGATCCATAGAATTGCAATTAGGAGTGTACATATTCTATATGGTAACAAGTTTCTCATAATTGGAAGTTATCACCTTTACATCCAAAATGAAATTAACAAGCAGAGTCTTTGAATTGAGTTTTATTAAATGAATTTCAAATTACAATTTCTTTTAAAACATATTCGCATTATTATTGAGTACAATAAAAGTAAAAACATAATCATGGCGAACCAGTTTTCATTTGACATTATCTCAGAAGTTGATTTACAAGAAGTGGATAATGCAATCAATCAGGCGACCAAAGAAATTCAGCAAAGATACGATTTCAAAGGCAGCAAAAGCGAGATCACTTTGAACAAAAAGGAAAACTCTCTGAACATTGCATCTGACGATGAGTTCAAATTGAAGTCAGTCATTGATATTCTTCAGAACAAGTTGATTAAGCGCGGAATCTCGATCAAAGCAATGACCTACGGTGCAATTGAACCGGCCGCGGGTTCATCCGTAAGACAGGAGATTAAGCTTCAGAAGGGGATTGAAAAAGACAATGCAAAACTCATTGTGAAACTTATCAAGGAAAGTAAGTTAAAAGTTCAGGCAACCATACAGGATGAACAAGTTAGAGTAACAGGTAAGAGTAAAGACGATCTTCAGGAAGTCATGAATCTTTTAAAATCAAATGAACTTGACTTTGCGTTTCAGTTTACAAATTACAGGTAAAAAAAAAGCCGGCAGAAATTATCTGCCGGCTTAGTCTTTTAACCGCCAATCATAACCAGCTTTGTGGTTAGATCGGGCCGTGTTTCGAGAATGCGAATCATATCCTCTTTAGAATCCTCTGTTGTTACATAGTTTCCGACTAATACTTTTATCTGTGTCTTATTTCCATCATACATCTCTTCCAGAAAAATATTTTTGAATTTTTCTGTTTCGAGTTCACTAACCAACTTATTGCACTTTACCTCATCATCAAATGTTGCAAGTTCTATCGAATAACCAGTTATGAATTTTATCTTCTTGGTTATATCAAGATAATTCTTGCCTGAATTTGAAGGTAACTTCTCATAGATATTCAGGGAAGCATCTTCTGTATCCTGCGTAAGGACCTTAATCTTAATCCTTGATGCACTGAAAATGCTGCTTAATTGTTCATTGGAAATTTCGCCTTCTGCTAAACTGTCACCATCCCATTCAACAAATATTTTAGATGTTGCCGGGAATACTTGATCGAAAAGGTTTACCGGAGCAAGATTCTCTTGCTCTTTCTCGATTTGCTCTTCAGTCTCCGGATCATAAACTTCCAGTTTGACTTGAGCTAAACCACCCATTCCGATTTCTTCTTTGGCAGCTTTAGATAGGTCAATTATACGACCTCTGATGAAAGGCCCCCTGTCGTTGATTCTCACAACAACAGTTGCTTCATTGTGCAGATTTGTTACCTTGATTAAGGTATTAAACGGTAAGGTTTTGTGAGCTGCCGTCATTTCATGAGTGTTAAACCGCTCTCCATTGGCGGTTTTTCGACCTTGAAATCCTGGGCCATACCACGAAGCCTCGCCTACTTGCACAAAATCAGGGCTAACTTCCTTTGTTTTTGCCTGAACCTGAGAAATAAGGCTTAAGCTGATTAAATTTATTAAAACTAAGACGAGAAAACTACCCGCCATCATTTTAATTTTGCTCAATGTTTCTTCTCCTATGTATGTTTTCGAATGTGTTTTGAAACACTCTTAGCGTCATAGGATAACGCAAACTTAGAAACTTAATCTGAGCTTTTCTTATTCTCTTAAAGAAAAGAACGATATTAAACTATTTATTATCTGTAAAAATCAGTGGTAAGATATGGATATCAGACTGCAGATGCAAGGGAAATTTCAGTAAAGTCTGCGGGCGCTATCTTAAGTTTACTTGTACCTTCCGTTATCTCTGTCTACGTAATCTCATTTCCTACACTTAAAGAACCAGTGAATTACATCGAAATTGGATAACTGAAAATGTACTTTTATCTCGGTCAAAAGTTCAACAGCAACTCTATGATCTTTCAAATCTTTTCAACCACTTAATGAATGGAAAATGAAAACTATATTTTCATTGCTACTGTCCTTTACTCTGTTGATTCAATTTGCATCAGCCCAATCCAAAAAAGTGTTGTTTGAAGAATTCACAAATGCTTCTTGTTCACCGTGTGCCTTAAACAATCCCTTTCTTAAGAGCTTTATCGAATCCAAAGGTGATACCATTGTTGCAATTATGTATCACACAAATTTTCCTGGCTTTGATCCGATGCATAATGCAAATCCTATTCAGGTTGAGGAAAGAAGAACCGGCTATTATACTGATGTTAACGCTGTCCCTTGGCTCAAAGGGGATGGAGACTTGTTTCCTGACATCTGGCCATTCACACTCGCCAATTTCAATAGTGCCTTTGACACAAGGAAGAATGTCATTCCACAACTTACAATGAGCTTGTCTGATCAGCGAATACCCGGAGACTCCATAAGGGCAACTATTAGAATTAATATTCCGGCAACTTTGCCTTCTGGCAATTATAGGTTGCGAGTCATGGCTGTCGAAGGAGTTATTGAATATTCCACACCTCCGGGAACCAATGGAGAAAGGATATTCGAACATGTTTTTAGAAAAGGAATTCCTGATATGAATGGGACAGTACTATCGACTTCCGCAGGTAACTATGAATACATATACACCTATAAGAAGGAGGCCGATTGGCAGGATACGAGCATTTATACTGTCGCATTTGTGCAGAATGATCTTGGAACGAAGGAAGTTCTGAATTGCGCTTCAGGCAGAAATATCGTTACCGGCTTGAACAACGTTTCGTCAGAAATCCCAATTGAGTTTGCGCTTAATCAGAATTTTCCAAATCCATTCAATCCTGTTACAACGATTGGATTCACATTGCCACAAAACGAAGTTGTAAAGCTTGTTGTCTATAATGTTTTGGGTAAAGAAGTAACTACAATTTTTAATCAGGCTCTAAGTGCCGGTGAATATGAATTTGGTTTCAATGGTGAGATGTTGACTAGCGGAGTTTATTTCTACAAATTGACATCCGGTGATGTCAGTATTACCAAGACAATGATGCTGATGAAGTAACAAACTGCAAATATTGCACTGCCGATTAAAAGATTAAACCACGGGGCCTAAATTACTGTTTTACATCATGATTATGTGCGTTAATTAAAGTGCTTTATCGTATATTCGATATGTTTTATATGGTTTAGCGCCAAGCTTTTCAGCAGTTTGTCTCATTGCAAAATTGTCTTCCAAAACCCAACCGATCTCAGCGCCAATATAGTTTTTTCTATCCCCTGCCTTAATTACATCCCTATAAAAGCCGGCATCAATTCCCATCTTCTGATAATCCTTCTTCACACCCATAATGATCACCCTAAGCCGGTTTATCTTCTTCTTATTAGTCAGAAACTTGAATATCCCAAAAGGAAAAAGCTTTCCGTTAAGACCTTTGATTGCCAGGTTTATGTCGGGTACGGCAAGTGAGAATCCTATTGGATTTCCATTGTGCTCCGCGAACTGGATAAAATCCGGGTCAACGATCATCTTTAAGTGATCAGCAATAAAATTGAATTCCTCTTCCGTCATTGGAACAAATCCCCAGTTTTTCGACCATGCATCATTGTAGATCTCCCTGACTTTCTGAACTTCATTCTTAAAGTCTTTCAAATTAACATTTCTGAATGTGATATTCTCCCTCTTCATTATCATATTAGCTACTCTTTCAAGCTTCTGCATCATTTTTTCATCTTTTATGACATACCTGTCAATATCAAATGCTATCAGATCCTTTGCTTTTGAGAATCCGTATGATGTAACCAGATCCTTATAGTATGCAGGGTTGTAAGGCATAAGCATGACAGGCGGAATATCAAAACTGTCAACAAGCAATCCGCATTCATCATTAGTAGAGGGGTTAACGGGTCCTCTAAGAATATTCATTCCCTCGTTTCTCGAAAACTCTGCCGCCATGTCGAACAACTTTTTGGAAATTTCTCTATCATTGACACATTCAAAGAATCCGAAGAATCCCGTCTTCTCGTCATGAAACTCATTGTGGTTGTCATTGATAATCCCCGCAATCCTTCCCACAACTTTTCCTTCCGATATTGCAAGCCAAAGCTTAAGGCGTGAGTGTTTATAGAATGGATTCTTCTTTGTATCGAGATTATTCTTAACATCAAATCTCAGGGGTTCTACCCAATACTTGTTTCCCGAAAGAAGTTCGTATGGAAACTCAATGAATCTCTTTTTATCGTAAGCAGACTTTACTTCAACGATTGATACTTCAGACAATTTTTAATTTATTTTTATTTTTTGCAACAAAATTTTCGTAACCGAATAAGTTCTGAGAAACTTTATGGATTGAATCTACAGAGACTTTAGAACCTCATCAGTATGGCCATCTACTTTTACCTTGTTGAATATTGACTTAATCTTTCCACTTTCATCAATGACAAATGTAGTCCTTTCAACTCCCATGTATTTTTTCCCGTACATACTCTTTTCTTTCCACACACCGTACTTTGTAAGAATCTCAGTACTTTCATCAGAGAGAAGTGTAAAAGGAAGATCGTATTTCTTCTTGAATTTCTGATGTGATGCAATATTGTCTTTGCTTACACCTATCACGACAGTATTATTCTTTTCAAAGACTCTGATATTGTCCCTGAAACTGCAAGCTTGTTTTGTGCAACCTGAAGTATCGTCTTTCGGATAGAAATATAAAACTACTCTTTTCCCTTTTAGATCATTAAGACTGACTTTACTTCCACTATCATCAAGGAGAGAAAACGCCGGGGCCTTATCCCCTACCTTAAGTTCTTTTGCCATTTTCATTTTGAATTTTTGAAATTTACCATCCGACTTTTGAAAAATTCCTTTTGATTACCATAGCAGCCAACAAACCAATTGCTAAAAGTATAAGTGCAGGAATGAAGTCCCCAAAAATGATCTTGCCAATTCCGAATAGCCATGAGTAAACGAGTACTATTCCTGCAGCCCAATTCACAAACAATAATCGATATCCTGAATCAGGGGTTACTTCAGGTATCATATCGGATATCTTTTTCCAACCTGCACCACCGGGATGAACTTTTTTGTAAAATGATCTGAGTTTGCTATCCTCTGTCGGCTTTGTAATAAAAGCAGTGATTATCCAGGCAGCAGTTGTTATTGGAACAATTACGTAGAGAGTTTCCGGAAACTTGATATTGAATTCTCCAAAATACAAAATCCCGTAGACTATGAACGGAGTCACAGTTGCTATAATTTCACTGATTGCATTAACTCTCCACCAAAACCAACGCATGATCAGAACAAGTCCCAAACCCGCACCACACTCAATCACAAAACTCCAAACTCCTGAAATTGTTGTCATCTGTGTTGTCACAAGTACAGACAAAATCATGAATACGAATGTGATCAATCTTGAGGCCAAGACATAATGCTTTTCAGATTTGTCCTTATTGAGAAACCTCCTGTAAAGGTCATTAATAAAATATGATGATCCCCAGTTCAGGTGAGTTGCTATAGTTGACATATACGCGGCAAAAAAAGCAGCCAGCAGCAGTCCTTTTAATCCTGGAGGCAGAAAATCATTCATAGCTTTAACAAATCCCAGTCCTTTATCAGAATGTGAAAGATCAGGATAAATAACGATCGCACAAAGTCCTACAATGATCCATGGCCATGGTCTTATGCAATAATGAGCCACTTGAAAAAACAGAGTAGCATACAGTGAATTCTTCTCGTCTTTTGCACTCATCATTCTCTGAGCAACATATCCTCCGCCGCCCGGCTCAGCTCCGGGATACCATGAAGCCCACCATTGAATACCGATGAAAGCAAGGAAAGATGAAACTGTCATTGCAAGTATTCCGCCTACACCTGTTTCGGATTCCGCTCCGATCTCCGGAGTGAAACGAAGTGCCCAATCAGGAAGCTTAGATTCAAGTCCGCTGAGTCCTCCAATCTGCGGAGAGTTCACAACCACAATCGCAAGAATAATACAGCCCGCCATTGCAAGAAGAAACTGGAAAGCATCAGTTACTGCAACTCCCCACAGACCAGAAATTGCCGAATATATTGCTGTTATCAACATACAACCGCCAACAAAAAGAATAGCGTTAGATGAATTTACATACTCGGGGAACATTCCGATAAGAATCTTTATCATTGCCAGATTCACCCAACCCATTATGATCGTGTTCATAAATACACCTAGATAAACCGCCTTGAAGCCTCTTAAGATTGCTGCAGGTTTACCAGAATATCTGAACTCAACAAACTCGACATCAGTAAGTATTTCAGCTCTGCGCCATAATCTTGAGAAGAAAAACACGGTAAGCATTCCGCCTATAAGCATATTCCACCAAAGCCAGTTGCCTGCAATTCCGTTTTGCCCGACTAATTCAGTAACAGCAAGAGGTGTATCCGCTGCAAAAGTTGTTGCAACCATTGAAAGTCCGGCCAGCCACCATTGCATTTTTCTTCCAGACAAAAAGAAATTTTCCGTTGATCCTCCGGCACGTTTCGAAAAATACAGACCTATAAGAAGAGAAAATAGAAAATAGAGAAGTATGATTGCCCAGTCTATAAACTGCATATTGTTCTTATGATTGACTGCAATTTAGAGTTTTCACATAAAACATTAAACATATACTTTAATGAAGTTTCAAACGAACTCTCGGGATAAGTTTATTCATTTTGAGGAAAATTCTGAATCATTAACTTCATAATGCTATAAAATTCTTTGAAACTTAAAACAGCACATATTCGTTAGCCAAGTACATTTCAAAAACCAAATAATAATCCTATGAAAAGAACAGTTCGCTTATTTGCTCTATTGCTTTTAGTCTTAGTAAGTGCAAGTCTTTACGCTTCCGATAAGAATGACGGATATAAAGTCGGTGATCGGGTAGCAGATTTTACAATGAAAAATTATGACGGGAACAGCTATGTACTTAGTTCCAATGGAGGTAAGGCTACAGTTATAATGTTTTGGTCAACAGAGTGCCCGTTTGTTCAGCCATATACGGACAGGATAAAAGAGCCTTGTAAGTGAGTTTTCAGACAAAGGTGTAACCTTCTGGGGTATGAATTCAAACAAGACAGAATCTGTAGATGACGTTTCATCACACATGAAGTCAAAAGAATATAATTTCCCCATGTTGAAAGATGACGGCAATGTGATTGCCGATCAATTTGGAGCAGAAAGAACTCCTGAAGTTTTCGTTGTAGACAATTCTACAATGACAGTTGTTTACCATGGCAGAATTGACGACAACAAGGAAGCTGACAAAGTCACTTCAAACGATCTTCAGAATGCTTTGAATCAGTTCCTATCCGGATCAGAGATAGCA
This sequence comes from Ignavibacteria bacterium, assembly GCA_016704345.1. Taxonomy (GTDB): domain Bacteria; phylum Bacteroidota; class Ignavibacteria; order Tepidaquicellales; family Tepidaquicellaceae; genus JADJAH01. The sequence continues at coordinate 115,408 of JADJAH010000037.1, forward strand.
GTAAAGGAAACAAAAGCATTTGGCTGTTCAGTAAAGAGATAAGACAAGCAATGTATTCATTCAGAGAAGGACAGTGATGTCCTTCTTTTTTTTTAAAAGAAACTTCTATGATGAAAACGATTTTAATTTTTATGCTCCTTGTGTCTATGAGATTTTCATACGCTCAGGATGTAATTCAGCTCGATAATGTTAAACTGGATGAAGTTATGAATTTGCATATAGGTAAACCGGTACTTGTAAATCTTTGGGCAACATGGTGCAAACCCTGCGTGGAAGAGTTTCCCGAGCTTCTAAAGATTAGAGAAGAGTACAAGGACAAGTCACTTGAAGTAGTTCTCATATCTCTTGATTTTGGCGATGATGCCAGAGACAGGACAACAAATTTTCTCAAAAAAATGGGAGTTGATTTTGAATCATACTCGAATGCTTTCAAAAGTGATGAAGATCTGATAAACTATTTTGATATGAAGTGGAACGGAGGAATTCCCGCAACTTTTATTTATGATAAAAGCGGCAAGCTTAGTTCAAGCATGATTGGTAAAAGAACATATGAAGAATTTAAAAAGGAAGTCGAGAAAGTTATGTGACAAACTTTCAAATTATTTCCATGACTTCATCCCGCCCTTTTCTCTCAATATCAGGAACAACGGCTTCGGGATGCGGGTAGCCTACAGGCAATAACAAAAACGCCCTTTCATTGGAAGGGCGTTTTAATATTCGTGATAAAAAATTCATTGGCGAAGGAGTATGAGTCAGTGTAACCAAGCCAATGTTTTGCAGTGCTGCTATGAACATGCCAACAGATATTCCCACGGATTCATTTACATAGTAATGCTTCTTCATGCTTCCATCTTCATTTAAATAATCGATCTTGAAGACAACAACTATGTATGGTGCAACTTCCAAAAAATCCTTGTGCCAGTCTGTACCAAAAGCCTTTAAATCATCTAGCCAGCTCTTCGGCATTCTTCTTTCATAATTTTCCTTCTCTTCCTTTTCAGCGGCAATCTTTATCTCTCTTTTGATCTCAGGAGATTCAACGATGACATATTTCCAGGGCTGCTTATTTGCACCCGAAGGCGCTGTACTTGCAGTCATTACGGCAAGTTCAAGCAGCCTTCTGTCAAACTTTTCGTCCGAAAAGAATCTCACACTTCTTCTGGAACTCATGAGTTTGTAAAACTGCTGCGCTCTTAATCTACTTTCCTCGTCAGAATATCTCTGATGTACAAGGTTGATAAATCCTTCAGGTGTGTTCTTCAAAATATTAAATATTCTTCCGATAAAGTTTAGAAAATGTCTTTTGCAATATCTCCAACCATCTTGCCGGCATCTACCTTTTCGGTAAACTCTGAATCCGTTAACAAGCCCAGTTCAATTGCTGCTTCGCGGAGTGTTTTGTTTTCCTTATGAGCTTTCTTGGCGATCTTAGCGGCGTTTTCATAACCTATGTGCGGATTCAATGCTGTCACAAGCATCAGCGACCGCTCAACATTTTCATTAATTTTCGATATATTGGGTTCAATGCCGGATGCACAATGCTCATCAAACGATACACATGCATCTCCAAGCAATCTTGCAGAGAGAAGCGCATTGGAGATCATCATAGGCTTGAATACGTTGAGTTCAAAATGACCGTTCATTCCGCCAATTGAAATGGCAACATCGTTGCCTATCACTTGAGCACAGACCATTGTCATGGCTTCAGTCTGTGTGGGATTTACCTTGCCCGGCATGATTGAAGAGCCCGGTTCATTTTCAGGAATCAGTATTTCCCCTATTCCGCTGCGAGGACCTGATGACAACATTCTTATGTCATTTGCAATCTTCATCAGACTAACAGCAAGTACCTTCAGAGATGAAGAGAGTTCAACTATAGCATCATTTGAAGCAAGAGCTTCAAATTTATTCGGAGCAGTTTTAAATGGAAGTCCGGTCAGCTCCGATATTATTGCGGCAACTATAACATCATAATTCTCAGGAACATTTATTCCTGTCCCTACTGCTGATCCTCCCAAAGCCAACTCTGACAGATGCTCAAGTGAATTCTCGATTGCTTTAATTCCATGCCTCAGTTGATAAACATATCCAGAGAATTCCTGACCCAGAGTAAGAGGTGTTGCATCCATGAAGTGAGTTCTGCCAATTTTAATTATATTCTTAAAGGCCTTTGACTTCATCTCAAATGTTTTCAATAGCTGTCTTGCTCCGGGTAAAGTGACCTCAGAAACCATTTTGTAGGCTGCAATATTCATTGCTGTTGGGAATGTATCATTTGATGACTGAGACTTATTCACGTCATCATTCGGATGCAAAGACTTTTGCTTGTCGTCCAGATTTCCTCCGCTAATCAGATGTGCCCTGTTTGCTATAACTTCATTTACGTTCATATTGCTTTGAGTGCCGGAACCTGTTTGCCAGATTACGAGAGGAAATTCATCATCGTGTTTTCCTTCAAGAATTTCATCACAAACTTTTCCTATTTGTTCGGCTTTTTCAGCAGAAAGAACACCGCACTTCATGTTTGCCAAAGCAGCAGCCTTCTTTAGTATTGAGAATGCATATATCACTTCCAACGGCATTCTCGAATTGCCGATCCTGAAATTTTCTTTCGATCTTTGTGTTTGTGCGCCCCAGAGTTTATCGGCAGGAACTTTGACTTCCCCCATTGTATCATGTTCGATCCTTTGTGACATAATATTGATTAGTTTCAGTTAACAAAAAACTCCGCAAAGTTTATGACTTCTTTGCGGAGTTGGATTAAATTTCAGTTTTCTGATCTACTTGACCAGGAGCATTTTCTTTGTATCAAGGCTGTTATTTGTTTTCAACGAATAAAAATACATACCGCTTGAAAGATCCGATGCATTAAAATCAACCGTGTAATAATTGGCTGTTCTGAATTCATTGTTTAAAATCCTTGCCACCATTTTTCCGCTCATGTCATAGACCTCAAGAGTTACCTTTGAATCATTTGGAAGTGAGAAAGAGATCTTGGTCGATGGATTGAATGGGTTTGGATAATTTTGTTTGAGTTCAAATACCTGCGGAGCACCAATCACTATTTCACTCTGAAGATTGAAGTATTCAAAATTTCCGTTGAAATCAATCTGCTTGAGTCTGTACTGGTATTTACCAATATTCAGGTTATTGTCTTTGTAAGAATACTCAACTGTCTGATTTGAATTTCCATGACCTTCTACAAAATTTACTTTCTGCCAATCACTTGATGATAATACTTTTCTTTCAATATCAAATCCGTTGTTATTTCTTTCGCCTGTGGTAGTCCAATTCAGCGTCACATTGTTATTTGAGACAGCTGAAGTGAATGAGCTAAGCTCAACAGGCAGCGTACCGTTGTAATTTCCATTATAGGTGCCTGATATAGTTGGCGTGAATGTTGGAGTTACAATTTCCGATGAGCTGGCTTCCCAGATTACTTGTGCCTGAACATTCTGAAGAATGTCCAGAGTTATTGTAGCCACACGTTCGCCAAAACCATTTGCTCCCCCATCTGCCAGGACTTCAACTCCGGGCCCGGAAACATAATTGATCTGCAAGGCGACCTGTTGACCGAAAAATAGTACGGTTTCCATCGGCCCATAATTTCCGGTGCTGTATCTTGGGCTTTGATTTGAGATGACGGGATTATTCATAACCGCATCCGTGAATTGCAGTACAAATGTTGACAGTCCCATATTATAAGGATCAGCACTTGTTCTAAGGACATAAATGTCGAAAGTAAATTTCGTCCCGGCATTTGTTATGTCAAAATTTGTGGCAGTTACTGTCGCTGTTTGTGATCTGAGACTCGCGCCGCCGAACAACAAACATGCAAATAGAAATAGAAGAAATTTCTTCATTTCACCTCCGAAGGTAGTTGATTAGAAATCATTGAATTAAAATTGTTTATGATCATTTTACTAAGGTCATTTTCTTTGTTTGAACTTCTTTATCGGTTCTCAATTCATAGAAATATACTCCGCTGGAAAGTGATGAGCCATTCATCGAGACTGAATAATAGTTAGCCTGCTTAAGTTCATTATCAATAAGCATTGAGATTCTTCTTCCCGAAATGTCATAAACTGACAAAGAGACTCTTGAATCATATGGTAAATCAAAACTGATGACAGTTGACGGATTGAACGGGTTAGGAAAGTTTTGATTCAGTGCAAAATCTTTCGGAATACCAATCTCAATTTCTGTACTAAGATTATGACACTCGTAGTTACCGTTGAAATCCAATTGTTTGAGTCTGTAAGAATATGAACCGGTTGGAAGTTGATTATCATTGTAAGTGTAATTCTTCAGATCAGACGAGTTACCACTTCCCTGAACATATCCCGCCTTGATCCAATCACCTGCTGTAGACTTTCTTTGAACTTCAAATCCTGCATTATTTTCTTCTGAACTTGTCGACCATGAAAGCTTTACAGAATTACCGTTTGAGACTGCAGAAAAGCTGCTTAGCTCAACAGGTAAAGTACTGTTGAAGAATCCGTTGTTTGTACTTATTGCTGACTCATTCTGCGGATTAACAACAGCAGTATTTAAGTTATCCCATCTAAGGTCAGGAAGATTAAGAGCAATGATGTCAAGTTTCACAGAAGCTATCTTTTCACCAAGCCCCTGAACACCCGGATCATTTGAAACAACATCACCCGGTCCGCCGGAATTATAATACAGCTGAATTGCTACCTTGCCGCTGGAATATCCAAACGGTTGCATTTCATTGTATGAGGATGTCACACTTCCGACTGTATATTTAGGGTTGACATAAGTCAACACCGGATTTGCAAATGTTCCGGTTACAAATCTCAAAAAATAAGAAGAATTACCCATTCTGAAATCCGGAGCGCTGGTTCTCAGGGTGAAGATATCGAAATTGAACTTTGTTCCGTTTTCTGTGATATCAAAATTCGCAATTGTGTTAGTTACATTATTTTGCGATCTCAGTGAACCTGAAAACAGAAATAGCAGAATTACGGAAATTGAAAGAATGCTTTTGCTCATTACACTTAATTGTTAATACTTATTGAAAATTTGGTACGTTTGATGCTTTGGCAAGATTCGGAGTTATGAATCCAAAATCTGCTGATGTTACTGTTCCATTAAGGTTTAAGTCACCGTAATTATAGTTTGCCTGCAAGAGATTGTTTTGAACAACTGTATAGTCTGCTGCAGAAACGATGAATGACTTATTAGCATCACCACTGAACATACCAAAGAATCCGCCTGACAAAGCAGCAGCTTCATCTCCAAAATACTGATTCAATCCGCTTCTAAAATCGTAAAGAGCAGAAAGTCCGTTAAGGAAAACTACATTCTTAGACATTACCGGCAAATGATTTCTATGTCCCACTACTACGTAATAATTTCCTGTTGGGACGCCTTGTATTTTTACAGGACTTGTTCCATTAAGATCAACAATTGAACCGTCATTCTTGAGGAACGCAGCTCTTTTGCCATTTGGTACCGCTCCACCGTCCGAAGTAGCCCTCACTTCAAGATAAATCCAATCTACAACACCGTCCGGAATGCTTGTAACACTTTCAGTACCGTTGTAATTGAACTGTGAATTACCATATGGTTGTGACAATGGAAGCAGGTTAAAGTTTTTCAAACTGATTCTCATATTACCTGCACCTATATAAGCACCTTGTAGAAGCACCTTAGTATTGATCACTGTATTCTGACTTCCAATACAATTTTCATCTCCACCGGTAAATTCACCAAATGCATTAATGCTTGTTGTAACAAATGAATTTGTTGCCGCATTCACCGGTCCAAATGTAAGCCAGCCATTGCCATCCCATCTTCCTCCAATAATATTTGCTTCATTACCGACAACATCTCCATCCTGATAACCAAATCTGACGGATGAAGTAAAGTTTGATATGCCTGTTTGACTAACTGTCCAGTATCTGTTCAGATAATCAACAGAACAAGTATTATTTGGATGAACTATGTTTACTGTTTTTACATTTGCATATGCGGGAAGCGAAAGATTCCATGACCCAAAGAATACCAGAGCAGGAGCATATCCACCGTTACCTACCGCAAAATTAAAGGATGTTATGGAATTCGGAAGAAGTGCTTTTTTCATTTCCCCTGTTCCATCAGTTCTCACATAACTTGCAATTGCCGAAGGGCTGAAGTAAGATGAATTTGGTCCCATGTAAAGATTATTAGAACCAAGACTAAGAAGTCCGTTTTGACCAAACAATAATCTGTGCAATCTTAATGAATCGGCGAGAGCAATGCCGTTCGCTCGGCTGACCTGCAGAGTTCTTAATCCACCCTGAACGGTTGTAAGATTTGTTGATGCTGAAGAACCTCCGAAGAACATATCTGAATTGAGTCCTCCAACAATTTCACCACCCGGCACAATTGCACCGAGAATACTTAGAGTATGGTCTTCGCCAATTACAATTCTGTTTGGAGTAAAATTATTTTGAACTGCAAAGTCACTTCCCATTTGAAGCGTGGCGCCTGATATTGTAAGATCTTCAAAAGTTGTTTGGCTTCCGCTATGAAGAAAACCGGCGCCAGGACTGACAAGTCTAAGATCTCTGTCTATGATTGTATTTCCGGGAATGACACCTGATGGTACATTCCAGATGGTTCCTCCACTGTTTGTTCCACTGATAGCTGAAGCTAAGTTTGGAAAGCTGACATTTCCCTGGTTGATAATGGAATGTGGAAGCGGGTTTCCTGTAGATATTGTGTTTAGAGAAGTTCTGACCAGATCAGTTGATGTTGAAAAATTGAACGCAAATCCAATTTGCGGAATAAATCCATCCAATGTTGCGTTGTTACTCATTGAAATCGTATTAGGAGATTTTCCAGTTACGGTTGTATTCGGTGGAATACCAGATCCCTGGATACCCATTCCGATAAATATACCATCTGTTGAAGGCATGAATGAAATTATATTATTTCCGGTAGTAAGCAATCCTCCGGAAACAACTGTAGTATCAGGCACAACGCCGTTTTGCCATTTGTTGTTATTTGCATTTATCGCACCGCCCTGATCAGTATAGTTTACGAGACCATAGACTGAGTATGTGCTAAGATCGCATTTATCAACAGTCATATTCTTCACCTGTCTGTTGAATGCAATATTCGTATCGCAATTTGTGAATGTCAATCCTCTCAAGACTACTGTATCTAATGCGGCGGGTGGATCAAACAAATCATTTCTTGCCTGTATCCAAATACCGCTTCCGGGAGATTGCCTGACGACCCTCGAATTGACAATTGAAATGTCACTGTAATCTAATCTGCTAAGCAAGTTAATGTCGATGCCTATCCAGTTATTATTAGCAGGCATAACGACGGATATATTCTCAAACGTAGAATTTGTCAGCTTTTCAAAGTAAATAGTATGACCTTGCTGCTGATTAGTTGCATTATTATCTGCAAACGAACAATGAGAGAAGTTCACATTACTTATCTGTGTTGGATTACTTCTTCTTTGAAATGCTGCAACACCCCATAATCCATTCTGTCTTACAGTAGAATTCTTCATAACCCAGCCGTCTATGCTAACAAAAGTTGGAACAAATATTCCTGCAATGCCGCTGCCGTCAAAGTTGCAAGATTCCAAGACTATGTCATTGAGCAAATCGCCATTCAATCTGAGACCGTTAACGGAACTGCTTTTTGCAAATACATTTTCCATAGTTACATACCCGGTTCTTATATCAATGGCATCCCCTGCCGTAACATCAGCCCTGAGATTCTTAAGCACCATTCTCTCAGATTGACTGCCGCCAGCTGCACGAAGAGTCACAGTGGAATTAAATACCGTATTGACAGTCGGTGTCGAGCCTTTCCAGGCGCCTACAACGTTGAGTCTCTTTGTTAATGTGAATCCTGCATAAGTTCCTGTGGCAACAACAATATTGTCACCGTCAGTCACAGCCGGATTGTCAATAGCAAATTGAACCGTGAGCCACGGAGTTGCTATATTCCTGGCTTGTGCCGGCGAGTTAGAATTGCTTCCTGTCGTTGCGTTTACGTAATAAGTAGCCGCATTTACGGAAGCAGTGAAAATTAAAAAGGCTATTATAGCCGAAAAGGAAAAGTGTAGAAGATTTTTCATATTTTTCTATCAACTTAAGTTTTTGTTCCAGTTTATAAGGGCATGACATTGAATCCTGTGAAACCATTTTTAGTACATTGAGAATCAATAGCTCGTGTTCTGTCTTTCATTCAATTTGAATTGCAAAATACCTTAAACAATTACAAAATTCAACGAAAAGTTAAACTATTTTCGAATGATATACACTTTAATGATTTAATTTAATTTAAACCCATTCCTAACAAAATCCTAACAAAACACCCAACAGCTGATTTATTTTATACTGGCAAATCAACACTCAAAAGTTGTAATAGCAAGAATCCCCAATCGTTATCATCCATTTCTTTTGAAGGGCATCCCAAATTGCAATTTCTTTAGATGCCTATATTGGCTAATTTACCAAAATCGAAAAATAATAGTCATGAAACAGAACATTTTAACATCCGTGAAAGGCTTCCTTCATAATACAATTGATTATGCGGGGTTATTCCCGCCGGCTTCTCTAAATCTTGAAGATTCCTTTGACAACTTTGTTGAATATTCAAATGGCTCTTACAATTGGATGCTTTCTAAATTCATATGCCCATTCAGAAAGACCAAAGACCTTTCTTTGCTGCCCGGATTCAAGTCTTCAACACAGAAAATACGATTGTCACTCCTCTCTGCTTCGTCTCTGAAGACAGATGAATTTCTGCTATTATTCAAAGATGACATTTTAAGTTATAGAAAATTGCCTGATGAGTTTCATGACAAATCTATTTTTGAAACAATTGAATTAAAATTTCCGCTTGAACTTGTAGAAAGGAATTCGAAAGACAGTATCAGAATTTTTCTTGACAGCTTGTCTGAAATAGTTAAGGAACATTTTGATCACCGAATTTTCATATTTTGTGAATTACCACTGATTGGAGATTTCGATCATAATCTGAAGAACACCGTTAAGGAAATTTGCGAGCACAATGAGGCTTTCAACGATGCCGGCTTTAAGCTTAGAACAGGAGGCACTGATCCTTCTGATATTCCTTCACCGGACATATTGGTTTCCTCGATCAGGCAATGTCTTGTTCACAATGTTACATTAAAATTCACAGCGGGTATGCATCATCCCATAAGACATCTGGATAAAGGTATGAATGCAAAGATGCATGGATTTGTAAATGTCTTCGGAGCTGGCATACTGGCATTTCGTCATACAATTTCGGATCGCGAACTCAGGGAAATGATCAGCGATGAAGATCCTGCCAATTTCAAATTCAGTTATGATGCTTTTGAATGGAGAGAATGGAAGAGCGATACAGAAGAAATTCACGGCGCGAGAAACGGTTTGGTTCTGTCTTTCGGAAGTTGTAGTTTTGATGAGCCTGTTGAAGATCTTAAAAAACTTCATCTTATTTAAAAGTAATTTTCTAAGAACATTTTATATTTTAATCATGCAATCATTTCTGAAGATCAGTCCCGATTCGCATTTTCCAATTCAAAACATCCCGTTCGGAATATTCACGAAGCTTAATGACAATAAGCCAAGAGCGGCTTCGCGGATTGGAGATCATGTCATTGATCTTTCTATGCTGGAGAAAAAAGGTTATCTGAAGGAATTTATTCCCGAAGAAGCCGATGAAGTCTTTTCCGGAAAATCTCTTAACAAGTTTATGGGATTAGGAAAAAGTGTTACTTCAGATGTTCGCAAGAGGATACAGACTCTTCTGCGAGATGATTGTGATGAAATAAAGGAAAAAGAATCATTTCTAAAAAAACTCCTGATTCCTATTGAAGATTGCAGAATGCTATTGCCTGTTGAGATTGGAGACTATACAGATTTTTATTCGTCAAAAGAACACGCAACAAATGTGGGTATAATGTTCAGAGGAAAGGAGAATGCGCTTATGCCCAACTGGCTGCATCTTCCGGTTGCATACCACGGAAGAGCAAGCTCAATAGTTGTCAGCGGAACTGATGTAACAAGGCCGAAGGGTCAGACTAAAGCAGATGATGAAGATCTTCCCAAGTTCGGACCGAGCAAGCTTTTGGATTTCGAACTTGAGATGGGATTCTTTATTGGACAAGGAAATGATTTAGGCAAAGCTGTTCCGGTGAAGAAAGCGCAGGATCATATATTTGGATTTGTGCTTGTTAACGACTGGAGTGCACGCGACATTCAAAAATGGGAATATGTGCCTCTTGGTCCGTTCCTTGCAAAAAATTTTGCTACATCAATTTCTCCCTGGATCGTTACTCTTGAAGCACTTGAGCCATTCAAAGTTGAGAGACAAAAACAAGATCCCAAACCGCTCCCCTATCTTAAGAGCTCAGGAGAATGGCATTATGACATCAACCTTGAAGTTAGCATCCGTTGTGCAGGAACAAACGATTTTATTCCAATATCAAAATCGAATTTCAAACATCTGTATTGGGATATATGTCAGCAGTTAGCTCATCATACTGTTACGGGATGCAACCTGCGTACGGGAGATCTTTTGGCATCCGGAACAATAAGCGGTCCTTCAAGCGATTCTTTCGGCAGCCTGCTTGAACTAACATGGAAAGGAACCCAACCGCTTAATCTTGCATCCGGTGAGACGCGGAGATTTCTTGTTGATGGGGACACTTTGAAGATTACAGGTTGGTGTCAAGGCAAGAGCTATAAAATTGGATTCGGCGAAGTGACCGGAAAAATTCTTCCAACTAATTGATCATTAGCATGAATAACAGTAATGCTTTAATAGGAATTTTTGCTGTGATGTGCTTTGTATTTTTCATATCTTGCTCAGATGAAAATCCCGCAACTAATAATCCTAACGAACCTTCAGGAAATTTCAAGTATCCGTACGAGATAAATTCATTCTGGTATTATTCGACATACAATTATGTAACTAACTACAGACCTGATAGTCTCAGAAACATTATTGCGGATGATACTATTGTCGGAAACGGAATCGCAGAATTCACAAGAGATACAGTATTCAATTCAGACACTTTACATCTTTTGAAGAATACACATTCTTCAGAAGGTCATGAGCATACAACTCTGGAGTTGTATAAACAGAGTGATACCGGATTAGTCAGATTTGCATTTTACTCAAGCGGTACTAACTTCGGACCATTCCGAGTTTCGCAACTAAGATTTAAGATTGAGAATGACAGCAAAGAGTTTAAATCAACAACTGAACTCTTGCGCTGGTATGAAAGCTATGCCGTTGCCGATTTCCACGGTGATACAACTTTCATTATTGATGATCCTCCAATCAACGCTATAAAATATCCGATCACAGATGGCACTGAATGGTCATATCTTGATTACGGTGCAACGAAGATAAAGAAATTGTATTCAGGATTTGAGAACATTTCAACACAGGCAGGCTCATTCTATTGTGCAAGAATTAAGAGAAACTGGTATCTGAACTTTTCGAATGTTCCTGACAGCAATTTTTATCTTGTGGATTATTTTTCGGAATCCGGCATGGTAAAAAGAGATTTCAGAATTAAGAATGTGCTTGTCACTACAAGCACGGGTGATCCGCTCGGATACATTGAAGTTGTCGAAGAATCAAAACTAAATATTGTAACACTTCCCTAAAAAGAGTATTTAAAACAGATATGGATTCAGATACGCAGAAAGTAAGACTCACACAAATGGTAAAAGCCGCCGGTTGTGCCGCAAAACTTTTTCCAAACATTCTTTCAGATGCATTGCACGACATAGACTGGCTGCAAAATGAGAATGTGCTTGTTGGTTTTGAAGGCAGGGATGATGCCGGAGTGTACAAAATTTCAGACGAGCTAGCATTGATACACACAACAGATTTTTTTACGCCTGTTGTTGATGACCCGTATATATTCGGACAGATAGCCGCAACTAACGCTTTGAGTGATGTGTATGCCATGGGCGGCACTCCGGTCAGCGCGCTAAACATAGTTGCATTTCCCCAAACGGAGGATGTCTCAATATTGAAGGAGATTCTTCGCGGAGGCGCTGACAAAACACGGGAGGCAAACACTGTTATCATTGGCGGTCATTCAATTGATATTCCGAATATTGCATATGGACTCGCAGTAACGGGAACAATCAATCCCAATAAAATAAAGGGCAACAATTGCGCACGGCCCGGCGATGTTCTTATTATTACAAAAGCGCTAGGTACCGGCATTCTGAATAATGCTGTAAAGTTCGCAGCCTTAAGCAATGGCAGATTAGATGCTTTGCTGTCATCGATGCTCAGGCTCAATATGAATGCATCTCAATGTATGCAGAAGCATAATGCAAATGCATGTACTGACATTACCGGTTTTGGTTTAGCCGGTCATGCAATGCAGCTTGCAAAAGCAAGCAGAGTTATTTTGAGTTTTCAAGCTGCCGCTATCCCCGTTCTCGACGGCGTGTTTGAAGGTATTGCTGCAAACATGCTGACGAGAGGCGACAAGTCAAACAGAGATTACACAAAACATTCCGTGAAGACCAAAGGCATTGTTGACAAAGCAATTGATCATCTCATTTACGATCCGCAGACTTCAGGCGGATTGCTAATCTCTGTTCCCGAAAAACATTCCCGACAGTTAATTCAAGAACTCAGAGATTCCGGAGATGAAGTATCTGCTATTGTTGGAGAAATATTACCCGCTATGAATGAAGAGGAAATCGGCAATATCATATTCAGTTATGAATGAATTTAAAGGAGACAAGCAGCTATTTGAATTCATAAGGTCGGCAAACATTTCACAAACACCTTCTCTTAAAGAACTCCTATCCAATTATCAATCAGATACAATTATTATCTCCGATGTTCTGTCAAAGTTGAGACAACACAATGACAGACTATTGTTGATCGATGCACGTTCACAGGCAGAATTTGAAGATTCTGAAATTCCCGGGGCAGTAAATTTTCCGGTTCTTACAAATACTGAAAGACACAATGTCGGCTTGATATACAAGAAATATTCACAAGCCGCAGCATTGTGGCTTGCATTGAAGTATGCGCAGCCAAAAGCCGATGATCTCAACAAAATCTTAACCGGCCACAATGCAGCTGAAAGAGAAATAGTCGTTTACTGCTGGCGCGGAGGAGGAAGAAGCGGATATCTTTCTAAAATGATCAGTGATCTCGGATATAAAGTTTCAACACTTAAGGGAGGACACAAGTCATTCAGAAGATACGTCAACGAATATTTCTCAAGGAAGAATTTTCATTCCGGCTTGATTGAGCTTACCGGAATGACCGGCAGCGGTAAAACTATGCTGCTCAAAGAGACCGGCAAATCTATTCCCATAATTGATTTGGAAAATTCAGCTCTGCACTATTCAAGTTTACTTGGAAGGATACCTTATGACATCAAGTCAATCCCCGAAGTTAAAAATCAGGCGGCATTTGAGAACAGGGTTTTTGCGGATGTGTGTTTGAATAGAATGGAGAAATCAGAAGAAGAAGAGATTTATTTGATCGAAAGTGAAAGCAGGAAAGTCGGGGACTTCATAATACCTGAGATGCTATTTAATAGAATGCTGACAGCACCCGTTATCAGAGTTGACTCAGCCGTAGAGTACAGAGTGAAGCGATTAAACAGAGACTACTTCGGCGAGAATAATGAAGGCATAGAACCTATGTTGAATATTATGAAATCAAAGGAAACATTCTTCAGACAACAATTGAGTTCATCAACTTACAAAGAGCTTATTGGAAATTTAGAAAGAGGTGAAACGGAAAAGTTCACAGAGATTATGCTGATCAAATATTATGATGTGAAATATAAAGACAAAGGGAAAATACCTGTCGCAGTTGTTAATGCAGATCATGCTCAAGATGCAGTGAAAGAAATATTGGAAATATATCGAAAGAACAAGCAGAGTCGGAGGAATGCATCCTCGAACTCTGCTTAGATAAATTAGAATACAGGTTCTGTTAACGGTACAAACGATCTCACTATTAACTCTTCCTGAGTTTCAATATGGACACTAAGTGAACCCGGTGCTGGACTTGAACTTTCTTCCTTGGTCAATCTGAATAATCTCTGACCATTACCAAGACTGTCTTTCAGCCTAAGCGAAAGGAATCCCCAAGCACCCATGTTTGCCGGCTCTTCCTGAACCCACACGACTTCTTTAGCATTCTTGTATCCTTGCAAAACATTTCTCACTTTATCTGTATCGTATGGATAGTACTGCTCAAGCCTGATAATTGCTGTGTCAGAAATCTTTTTTGCTTCCCTGTATTTTGACAGGTCATAAAAAACTTTACCGCTTGTTAACAAGATCCTTTCCGTTTTCAGTTTGTCAGCATTTGCATCATCAATAATTTCCATGAAGGTCTGTTCAACAAAATCTTTCTTATAAGATCTTGCTTCGGGAAGCCTTAGCAAACTCTTCGGAGTCATAATCACCAAAGGTCTTTTCTTGTGTTGCTTAGACTGACGTCTCAGTAAATGAAATAATTGTGCAGGTGTTGTAGGATTACAGACAATCATGTTGTCCTCAGCACAGAGCGTAAGAAATCTTTCCAGTCGTGCGCTTGAATGCTCGGGTCCCTGTCCTTCCTGTCCGTGAGGAAGCATCAAAACAATATTACATGGCAAACTCCACTTTGCATAAGAACTCGATATGAAATTATCTATGATAACCTGACCTGCGTTTGCAAAGTCGCCAAACTGCGCTTCCCATACCACCAGTGTGATAGGATCTGCTGTGGAATAGCCGTATTCAAATCCTAAGACTGCAGCTTCAGACAAAAGACTGTCAAGCGGTTCTATCCATGAAACCCCGGGAGCGATGTTATTCATTGTAATTATCTCTTGTCCCGTCTCAGCGTCAGTCAGTACAATGTGTCTTTGTGAGAAAGTACCTCGCGCACTGTCCTGTCCGCTCAGCCGGATTGGAATTCCATCCTGCATGAGACTTCCGAAAGCAAGCGCTTCACCGAATGCCCAATCTACTCCTGCATCAGTTGAAATAAAATCCTTTCTTGAATCAACGAACTTCTTGAGTTTAGGATGAAGAGTAAAATTTTCAGGAAGCGTAGTAATTGAGTTTACTATTGCATTCAGTTTCTCTTCAGGCACATGTGTTTCTACATGAGACTCGGCAGCTTCTATCTCTTCTTCAGTAACAGCAAGCGGAATGTCGGTTTTAAATTTCTGGACTTTTTCATGCCCTTCACTCATTTTCTCATAAATTCGAGTTTCGATTTCTTTCAATACCTCCGGAGTTACAACTTTTTCTTTCAACAACCGTTTCTCATAGATCTCCTTTACCGAAGGATGATTCCTTATTTTTTTATACATCAGCGGCTGAGTGAATGCCGGCTCATCTGCTTCATTGTGGCCCAGCCTTCTGTATCCCCATACATCAACAACCACATCACTATTATACTTCATCCTATATTCAAAGGCGAGTTTGGTTACAAGCAAAGTTGCTTCAGGATCATCACCGTTAACATGAAAGATCGGAGCCTGTATCATCTTTGCCACATCCGAACAATACTGCGACGAGCGCGCTTCCTCAGGAGTAGTTGTGAAACCAATCTGATTATTAATTATGATATGTATTGTTCCACCGGTTCTGTAGCCGTTGAGTTGAGAGAGATTGAGTGTCTCTGCTACAATCCCTTCACCCGCAACAGCAGCATCTCCGTGTATGAGAACAGGTATGACTCGATTCCGTGAGTTGTCATCCATCCATGTCTGCTTTGCCCTGACAATTCCTTCAACTACCGGATTTACAAATTCCAGATGGGACGGATTTGACGCAACGGATACGATTATCTCTTTATCAGATTTTGTCTTATAATTACCTGTTGCGCCAAGATGATATTTTACATCGCCGGAACCTTGTGCAGACGCGGGATCAATATAACCTTCAAACTCAGAGAAGATGGCAGACATGGATTTTCCGATAATATTAGCAAGCACATTCAATCTTCCGCGGTGAGCCATGCCCATAACAAGTTCATGTACAGAACTCTCCGAAGCACAGTTGAGAAGAAAATCCAGCAATGCAATTATAGTTTCAGAACCTTCAAGCGAGAATCTTTTGTGCCCCACATATTTCTTATCAATAAACTTTTCAAAATTTTCAGCTTCCGAAAGTTTGAAGAGTATATGCTTCTTTTCTTCAACTGTGAATGAAGGCATATTCATATTCATCTCAATTTGTCCTTCAAGCCATCTTTTCTTTTCCGGATCTTGAATATGCTTATATTCAACGCCTATCTTATCGCAATATGTTTGATAGAGAATATTCAAAATTTCACGAAGAGTCGCAGTTCTCTTACCCGCTAAGCCGTCCGTTATAAATTCTCTGTCGTAATCCCAAACTGTGAATCCGTATTTAGAAGGATCAAGCTCAGGGTGATACTGAGCTTTAGATTCCAGTGGATCCAGATTCGCAAGAAGATGCCCGCGGACCCTGAACATATTGATTAGTTGAATAGCCTTTGCCTGTTTTTCAATTTCTTCAAGATTGTCAATTTTGCCAAGATCATCTGCGTTCTTATCGAGAAACCATTTTACGGGTTTCATGGGTATCTGCAGTCCCTCGAATATCTCTTCATAAAAATTATCATCGCCTTTGAGCAAGCCGCTCAACTTCTGTAAAAATACACCTGACTCTGCGCCCTGTATGATTCTGTGATCGTAGGTGCTTGTGATATTCATTACTTTGCTGATGCCGATCGTAGTGATGATCTCATTTGTAACTGCCTGATACTCTGCGGGATAATCTATTGCGCCTGTTGCAATAATTGCGCCTTGCCCAAGCATCAGCCTCGGTGTTGATGCTACCGTGCCAAGCGTTCCGGGATTGGTAAGAGAAATTGTAGTTCCCTGAAAATCACTGACCTCAATTTTATTACTGCGCGCCTTCTTTATTATTTCATCGTAAGCATCGAAGTACTCGCCGAAGTTCATGAGATTTGCCTTCTTGATATTAGGAACTATGAGTGATCGGCTGCCATCTTTTTTTTCAAGATCAACGGCCAGTCCCAGATTCACGTCGGGCTTTTTGATAACGTTCGGTTCTCCGTTTATTACAGTATATGCATTGTTCATGACGGGCACTGAGTTTATACCCTTTATGATTGCCCAGCCTATGATGTGTGTAAAAGAAACCTTGCGTCCGTTTTTTTTCTTGAGATATTCGTTTATCAATCTCCTGTTTTCCTCAAGAACTTTTACCGGTATGGTTCTGAAAGTAGTAGCAGTAGGAATAGTAAGACTTGCATTCATGTTTTCTATGATCTTGGCGCCAACACCTCTTATGACTTCAGGTTGCTCATCTCCTACCGGCTGGGGAATATTGATTTGTGCACGCGAATATCCGTTGCCTGAAACAGGTTTTGTCTCCGTTGATAATTTTTTGTCATTCTTATTAAGCTCGAGTTCCTTGAACAGGGTCTTCCAGTTGTCACTTACAGATCCGGGATCTTTCTGATATTCATCGAGAAGTTCGAGCACGTACCAGGTATTGAGTCCGAATTCAGAGATCTTTTCCTGTTGCTCAGTAGATAAGTCTTCTAATTTCATTTTGAATTAATTTTGCCTAATTTATCCAAATTTATAAACAACTTCAGCAGATTAAATCAAATCATTCATGACTCGTATTACAATTGTTGCAATTATGTTGCTCATCGCATCAGTAACACATGCTCAAAGACCGGAAGACAAGACTTACATGGCGGGAGGATTCAATTATCAGCTTGCTTCAGCTGCTCCGCTTGATTATATAATTGACCGATTCAATCAAACACGTAACCTCATCGACGAAATGGACAAGGTAAGCCACATGTCCGGTGCAGTATTTGCTTTTGGGTTTGGATGGGGTGAAGATGAAAAGTTCATTTTACTGGAAATGGGCTTGACCCTGGGAGGATCAGGTTCACTTTCGTCTGAAAGGCTGGAAAATGGCGTATTAAAAAAACAGGATCTCAAGGTGACTTCATTTCTTATTAATACCGGCTTCGCTTATTTGATACAGACTGAAAAGAAGTTTGAATACGGAGCAGGGCTATTCATTGACTACGGCGGGTTCAGAGTAAGAACCAGAACTTACAACAGCAATCAGACAGCCCCGGACTTTAAGGATATCGGAGAGTCAAATACTTTGGTTGGATTGACACCAACAATATTTCTTGATTACAACTTCTCTGAAACTTTCGGATTATCTTTTAGGCCGTTTTACAGATACCAGCTGTATGACAATGACTTGCAGTATGTTAACAAAGAGCTGAATCCAAACACATGGCAGAATGATGCTTATGATAATCAGCACGGAGCAATGCTGGACGGATTCGGAGGCACCTTATTGGCAGTATTCTTCTTCTGATTCTGACAAACTTTTCTTAAACGGGCTTGAACTGTTCGAATGACTGCATGCAATTATCGCAATAATGAATTGCTCTGCATTGAGTAGGACCAAAGGGAGTCTGCAATCTTGTATCACGGCTCCCGCAGAAAGGACATGCAACCTTAAACAGAGAATCAACTGAAACGAAACCGTCAACATGTCCAGGTAGTGCGAATTTGGATTCCTTCAACATCTGAATGCCCTTTTCAGTTATCATGTTTGTACTCCACTGAACATCATAATTAACTTCCACTTCAACACTTCTGATTGGAAGCTTTCCGACTTTGGATTTTACATCTTCCTTCATCATATTAACAGCAGGACAACCGGCGAACGTAGGAGTCATTGTAACTCTAACATCTCCTTCATCAGATATTTTTACCGAAGTAATTATTCCCATGTCAACAACCGATAATTTGGGAATCTCCGGGTCCATTACATCCTGAAGCGCTGCCCAAACATTTTCTTCCGTAACTAATTCATTTACCATTCTGCCTTCGGGTCAATCTTATAAACTTCAGACATTTCATCAATCAGTGGTTTTAGAAATTCTGTATGAAATCCGGCTCTGCCTCCATAAGATGGTGTGCAGTTACCTACATCAGGCATTCTTAATTCACCAGCATTCAATATTGGAGTGATGTGATCAATCCAGGCATCCTGTAAAAATTTCTCACCGGGAAAGATGCCTTCATTCTGCAATGCCAACTCGTAATCAGAAGGTTCAAAAATTCCTAATGCAAGAGGCATACATTCATTAAGAGCGGATTGCATCCTTGCCCTGCTTTCTTCATTAGCGCTTCCGAGTTGTTTGATCCAGGTATCTGCATGCATAGTATGATATCTGAGTTCGCCTCTGAACTTTCTCGCTATCTTTGCCAGCGGTTCAAATGAAGACTCAGCCAGCATTCCGAATCTCAATGCTTCTGATGAATCAAAAAGAAAATGCCTCATCAGGCTGAAGTCATATTCGCCGATCGGATACTCAACAAAGTGGCAACAGACATAATCTTTTTCTTCCCTGTTGAATGCCAGCGTGTCCGGATCCTTTTCTCCGATCTCATGCAGTAATGTGTAAAGCGCAAGTGCATGCCCGAGTTTATCCTGTGCCATTGATGAGAATGCGATGTCCTCTTCAAGGATTGGACCAAGTCCCGTCCATTCAGAATTTCTATGACCGATTATCAATTGATCATCGGCAATTCTGAATATAAGATTCCTGATTGCATCTTTGTTATCTTCAGCCATTTTATTTTGAATGTTCCTTTCTGTATTTGTTAATTCTTTCCATCACTTTGTAACCACCGGCTTCTCTGTACATCTTCTCCTGATTATTTTCATACATATCTTCATCTCTATAGTTTGTCTGATACACATCTGAGGTCTTTACAATCCAGAGACTCACGCAGTCTGCTCTTCTGGCAAATTGTTCCTTCGCAAGGATGTAAGCCATTTCGTGATTCGGTGCATGCACGGAACCTACATGAATATGCCGATCGCCTTTTTTTGTTTGATGAAATACTTCAAATGTTGTCCAGTGATGAATGTTTTCAACCGGAGTGTTATCCGGTTCTTCCGGAAGTCCTTCTCTTGTGATTCTTGGATCTAATGATTTCAGTGACATTGTTGTAACAAATTTTATCTGTCAATATTTATGAAAGTGGAATTGTATATTCCTCTGCATTTCTCATCAAAGCCTTTCTGACCCATTCACCCTTTTCTTCGGCTCTTCTTCTAACTGCAAGTCGTTCTTTGTTGCAGGGTCCGTCGCCGTTTATGACTCGTTTGAATTCTTCCCAATCGGGTTCTGTGTAATCCCAAATACCAGTATCTTCATTCTTCTTGAGTTTTTGATCAGGAATCGAAAGTCCAAGCTCCCAGATCTTTGGCACATACATATCAAGAAACTTCTGCCGCATATCGTCATTGGAAGCCATCTTAACTTTCCATCTCATGAGTGTTTCAGTATGAACGGAAATTTTATCAGAGGGTCCGAAGAAATGCATGATCGGTTTCCACCATCTGTTAAGCGCGTCCTGAACCATCTCTCTTTGTTTTGGTGTCCCGGTTGCAAGAAACACTACATTATCATGACCATACTTTAGATGGAAAGATTCTTCCATGCAGATCCTCTCGAGCGCTCTGCAGTATGGGCCATAGGAGCCTTTAGAATTTGCTACCTGATTAATTATAGCGCCTGCATCTATCAGCCATGCAATTACGGCTGTATCTGCCCAAGTTACGGCAGGATAATTGAATACGTTGGAGTATTTTGATTTGCCGGTGATAAGATCATTGATCATCATTTCACGTGGTTTACCGAGTGTTTCTGCGGCGCTGTAAAGAAGCTGTGCATGGCCGACTTCATCCTGAACTTTTGCCATCAACGCAAGTTTTCTTCTGAAGCCCGGCGCTCTTGTGATCCAGGTACCTTCGGGCAAGGCGCCAATAATTTCAGAATGGGCATGCTGTTCGATCATTCGTATTAACTGCTTTCTATATTCGGCAGGCATCCAATCCATAGGTTCGATTTTTTCCCCAGCCTGAATACGCGCTTCAAAATCTTCAAGTCTTTTTGGATCTTCTACTGTCCTTTCACCGTTCTTTGTTTCTTCAAAAATATAACCGCCTCCGTACATGTATTGTATTTTAGTTTTTAGGGATGTTGCTTCGGTGAACTGCTCCGATTGCTTTAAAATTTCTTTTGCAAATGTAATTGAAATGATGCTAAAATTATATTGTAAAAATTCAACTTTGATGTTGTAGTAACCTAGATTCTTTCAAAACTCTATTGATGCATTCAGCACAAGAGTCGGTTTGTCAATATCGGGTTAAAAACATACGCTGTAAAACTATACCGGCTAACATGAAGGCAGAAAACATTCCCCGCTGTATATCAACTTCTGATTGATACACTTTTGTTCGCTGTGCAACAATTCCTAATGAAATCCAGTCTGCGGGTGCAACACTGATCTCTGACCAGGTATAAAGAAAATTATCCGAAGAGTTTTCCAAATCGAAAACATACTCCCATTCAGAGTAAATATCCAAAATGCCATAGGTCAACTCCATTTCTATTCCGGGAGCGATTCCCATTATGCTTCCGATAACCGCTCCAAACATGGGCGTAGCATTAAGTTCAAGTTCGTTTCCTGCATTGAAATTATAACCAATCCATGCTGAGCCACTTTCTAATGCTTCATAGTTGTATCTTGCTTCTATATGAAGCCAATCCTTATCTGCAGTGAATGCCGGCAGCAGAAAGTCGTTTTCGTCTGAAATAATATATTGATTGATTTCGGCGAGGAACGACCAGTCATCTGTGTTGATCCTGTCAGAGCTCTTTTCAGAAGAGTCCGCTCTCAAATCACTGCAACTTGTAAAGTCATTTTCGGCTCTACAAATGCCTGTAAATATTATCAAGGTCACTATCAGATACACTAACATGTTAATCTTTTTCTAATTAGCAAATGTCAAATAGCATTGAAACTGCTGAGTGCGTAATTATATATCGCATAATCCAGTTCGTTATCTTTCTTAAACTTCGAGACGAATTCTGGAGTAAGAATAGAAACTTGATCGTCTCTTTGTGTCTTATTGAGAAGTTTGATGTCAATCCTTGGCTTCTTCAAAATAATTGCAAGTTTGTCCATTGACTCCTGCAGTTTCTCAAGAATTCCAATAAAGAAATATCTGTCAAGAACCTCCTTGTAATCGGATTCCTCACAAGGGAAATAATAAGCATACAGATTCTTGTTTTCATCAATAAATTCTTCCAGAGATTTATCCATCCTGCCGTGCTCCCTTGAATAGTAATAGAAGGAAACGAAGAACTCCAGAGGATCCCTTAGGAATGTAAATGCTTTCAGCCTATCTCTTTGAGTAATGATTTCGGGATATCTTTGATGCAGATAAGTACCATCATAAGCATAATGCCCTGCGATACAGTCATTAGCTCTGATTCTTGAAACATCAATTCTATTCTTCTTGTAATCTTCAAGCTGATCAAAAGAAACGAAATGATCATTTACGACATTGAACCAAGTGTGAAGAATTCTTGTAACCGAGGTACCCCCACACTTAATGAAATGATGAAAAATGTAAGCGGGATGTTCCTTCGATGGCAATAGCACTTCTACTGTTTCAGAAGAAGAATGATTGGATTTATTCTCAGTCAAGATTTTTTCAAATTTTGTTTTACAGACAATTTTAACAGATCATTCCAGTAATCATAAATTCGTCTCTAAATTTCCATTCAAATTTAAGAAGCTGTTATTAACATTGATGACAATTTATTCAATCAATCTCAAAATATAAGTGACATAAAGGAATGAGTTCAAAATCAGGATGTATTGTCAAATTCAGAAGTATTTATTTAGGAAATTTTATAACATATTGGCAGACGCAAAAATCAACTGAACTTTTATGAAATCCAAATTCAAGCTCTTCTCGGGAACATCAGCTTTCAGGATCGCAGTTTTGCTCTTGTTGCTTTCCTCCAATATGTATGCTCAGGATAATTCAAAATACGAAAGAATAAAGGTTGCCTTAGACAGTGTGAGATCATCTTATGAAAAAATAACAAACCGATCCTGTCCTTCAATCAACATTCTGATTCACACACCTGTTGATTACATTTTCGTATCATTTGCAGCCGATGGTATTTCTCCATTAACAAAGGACACATACTTTCGCTTTGCGAGCAATACGAAGAATTTCACATCCGCTTCAATACTTAATATGCAGGAAGACGGGTGGCTAGATATAAAGTCGCTGATCGTTGACAAAATACCCGGAAGCAATATTCCTTATGTTCCGGACACTCCTGAATTTGATATTCCGTACAAGAATCAGATTACTATTGAACAACTTCTTCAGCATGCGGCGGGTGTTTATGATGTTGATAATGATTCAGTTCCGGGTTACGGCGGGTTGAGTTACGTTGATTATATGACTTTCAAAAATCCGGCTCATCAGTTTGAACTAAAAGATCTCGTTGAACAAGCAGCTAACAATAAGATCTCTTTTTTTCCACCGGGGCAGGGTTATCATTACAGCAACACAGGCTATACAATACTGAGTGAAATTATAGAGAGAGTTTATACATTCAGAAGCGGCTCTACAAAATTGTATGCTGATTATATTAATGACTTCATAACAGGCACTTCAGCAAAAGTGCCTCTTGATATTTCATTTCCGTATCTTGCATCTGATAATACAATGAGATCTCCTTTCGTGACAGGATCATTGATAACTCCGGACAGTACTGCGATTTATTCGTCCGTGAATATGTCGGCCCACGTTGGAGAGGGCAACGGATACACAACATTTTCGGAGCTGGACAAATATGTAAGATCTTTGATGAAAGGAGAGAATGTTCTGACACCGGCAAGTGTAGAGCTTATGCAGAAATCAGTTTCTGAACACAACAAGACATACGGTCTCGGATGCTTTTATATTGAGGATCTCGGTTACGGGCACAACGGCTGTATCAAAGGTTACCTGTCTAATATGCTTTATGATCCTTTAACTGATGTATCGTTAATTATTATGATGCCTGTCAATGATTATACATTTCCAAATGAAGAAGGAATTGTTCACGGGCTAAAAGCCTTGGCAAATGCAGGATTCAAAGCTCGGATGGCTTTGGGATTTCCGGGCAAGGACATCGGTTACTGAGATTCGCTTCACAACATTGCATGTCCGTTTGACTTTTTTCACAGGTGATAGTTATCCCCAATCTTGAGTAAGTGCACCACATCTATTTTGAATCTTAAAGATTCTATTGCTAACTTGACAGCAATTTAAATCCAAAATAAAGAATAATGCCAGAACTTTTCAAAAAGATAATTCTCCTTGGAAGACCCGCCTCGGGAAAATCAGAAGTGATCAACTATCTCAAGAATGCCTCAGCGGAGGACAGGCTAAACAGATTTCATGTTGGAAAGCTAAAAGAAGTTGACGACTTTCCGATGCTTTGGACGTGGTTCGAAGAAGATGCAATACTTTCAAAAATGTTTGGAAAGCCAAGGATACATACTGATGACGAAGGATATTTTAAGCATGAATATCTCTGGCATTTGTTGATAGAGAGACTTTCGCTGGAATACGCAAAGTTGAAGAGAGACAATGCAGACTTGCATAATGATACAACAGTTCTGATTGAATTTTCCAGAGGAACAGAACATGGAGGCTACAAAGAAGCGTTTAAGCATCTTTCCAAAGATGTACTAGAAGATGCCGTAATAGTTTACATAAACGTTCCGTATGAAGAGTCGCTTCGCAAGAATAGAAAGAGATTCAATCCAGACAAACCGGATAGTATTCTTGAACATGGATTGCCGGACGATAAGCTCGAGAAAATGTACAAACTTGTTGACTGGGAAGAAGTTTCCTCTGCATCAAAGACTCATATAAATATTAACGGGATTGAAGTTCCCTATGTAGTTTTTGAAAACATGCCATCAAAGACAGATGATCCTGAACTGCTGGGTCCTGCGCTGGATGAGGTGTTTACGCGATTATGGAATCTCTATCAAACCAATTAAAGTCATGATCCCATAATTTAACAACATCAAAGAAAATACACATCCACGCTCCGGATTTTTTCGTCTTCTACTTTGATCCATTCACAAACACGAATGTCATTGCCGTGTTTGTCCCTTATTTTGTATCTCGCGCAGACCGTATCAACTGATGAAACAAATTCCTTTTCCGACATTTCTATTCCACTGTATTGCCAGCATTCTTTAAGAAAGTCATCTGAAGATTCATAAGTTTCGCCTTGACTCGAATGCCGGAAATTATCACACAGCTTGATCTTTGAAAGGTCTTTGCTTTCCCAGCCTTCGAGATATTCCTTAACTATATCTAAGCAACTCTTCTTCTTCACTTGATATATTTCATTTTGAATCTTTTTTCAGCTTGTTCTTATTTCTCATCTTTATGTTAAGCATCTCAACGGCAAACGAGAACAGCATTGCAAAGTAAACATAACCCTTCGGTACCGCAACATGGAATCCTTCAACAAGCAGCAGCAGTCCGATCATCAACAGGAATGAAAGAGCAAGCATTTTAATTGTTGGATGCTTGTGGATAAAATCACTTACCCGCCCTGCAAACATGATCATAACTATCATCGAGATGACAATGGCTACTATCATGATCTCAATATGACTGACTAATCCCACAGCAGTTATTACAGAGTCCAATGAGAATACCAAATCAAGCAGAACTATCTGAACTATAATATTCCAGAATCCGGGAGCGGCATTGCTGCTCTTATCATGTTCATCGCCTTCAAGCTTTTCATGAATCTCAAGCGTACTCTTTACTATCAAAAACAATCCTCCGCTCATTAGTATCAGATCTCTTCCTGACACCGGGTGTGAGAATACTGAAAACAATGGCTCAACCAATCCGGCTATCCAGCTGATAGCAAGAATCAAAAGTATTCTGAAGATCAGTGCAACGGAGAGTCCAATGATCCTGGCTTTCTCACGGCTCTCGGCAGGGAGCTTGCCTGTCAGGATAGAGATGAAAATTATGTTGTCAATCCCGAGTACAATCTCAAGAAATGTCAGCGTGAGAAGACTTACATAAGTTTCCGGCTGAGTAAAGAGTTCGAGCATGAAGTAATTTTTTTATATTATTGATTCGCTATTCTTATTCCAAAAAACTTCACCCCGCCCTTACTCTGATCCAAAACTTTGGGTGGGGTGAATTGATATACTTTGTACTCGAAAAAATCTATTCAGCTATCGCTGAAAAGAAATTACTCTTTTCTTATTGTGCCTCTTCTCTTTCCTTCTGATATTCCGCAATGATCTTTGTTTCAATCTCTTTCGGCACGTCTTCATAGTGAGAAAAATTTCTGTCATAATAGCCTCTGCCTTGTGTAAGTGACCGGAGTCTTGTTGAATAGTCATTCATTTCCGAAAGCGGGATTTGGCATGTAATTTTTTGCAGCTTACCGAAAACATCCATTCCCATGATGCGACCGCGCCTTGAAGAGATATCTCCTGAAACGGCTCCCATGAACTCCTCAGGGAAAACAACTTCAACATCAAAGATCGGTTCTAAAATAACCGGACTTGCATCCATAAATCCCTTCTTGAAAGCCTGAGATGCAGCGATCTTGAATGAGATTTCGTCCGAGTCAACATTATGATATGAGCCATCGAACAATGTAACTTTAACGTCAATCACTTTGCTTCCGATAAGCACTCCGTTGTTGAGTACTTCGTGAAGTCCCTTTTCAACTGCCGGCACGAATCTTCCGGGAACAACACCTCCGACAACCGCATCTACAAATTCAAAACCTTTCCCTCGCTCCTGCGGCTCGATCTTAAGATGAACATGCCCGAACTGTCCCCTGCCGCCTGATTGCTTTTTGTGTTTGAATTCGGCGTCACTCACGACTGACCTAATAGTTTCTCTGTATGGAATCCTAGGATGAGTCACGTCAACTTCAAAGTTGTACTTGCTTTTCATCCTGTTAAGAATTGTAGTGAGATGAATCTCCCCTTGTCCGCTGATAAGTGTTTGGGCAGTTTCGGGATTGAACTGAACAATGAAAGTTGGATCTTCTTCGTGCAGTGAATGCAAAGCCGAAGCGATCTTATCCTCGTCGCCTTTGTTTTTAGCGACAATAGCCATTGTGATATTTGGCTTAGGGAAATAGATTTCGTTGAGAACAACCGGATACGATTTTGAGCTCAAAGTATTGTTTGTATGCGAATCCTTCAGTTTCACCACACCGGCAATATCGCCGACAACTACTTCAGGCATTTCTTTCCTGTCCTTTCCGTTCATCGAATAGAGCTGCGACAGTCTTTCACCTTTACCATTCGCTTCATTAATCATATCTAGACCCGCATGTACTTTACCCGAATAAACTCTGAAGAATGAAAGCTCACCGATGTTCTTCTCGGAAATTGTTTTAAATATGAAGATAGTGGGTTCTCCGTCAATGTTTGCTGCAACCTCTATCGGATCATCGCTGTTTGGCCTTCGGCCGAGTTCGTTTGGCTTATCAAGCGGTGACTCTGTATAATCAGAAATGAAATCCAGCACATCTCTTGTTCCGATATTTTTTGAAGCTGAAATGCAGAATACCGGGAAAAGTTTTCTTTCCCTCATTCCCATCTTAATCCCAAAGTCAATTTCTTCATCTGTTAGATTTGCACCTTCTTCAAAGAACTTCTCCATCAACTGCTCATCTTCTTCTGCAATTGCTTCAACAAATGCCTGGTGATATTCCATTGCCTTTGGCTTCAGTAGATCCGGAATTTCCTCTTCAATATATTCTCCTTTTCCGTCAGTCTTAAATCTAAGCAGCTTCATTCTTGCGACATCAATGACTGCATCAAAGTTGCTGCCGGGATTAACAGGAAACTGCACCACTGCAACTCTTGCTCCGAAATGTTCCTTCAAACTCTCAACGGTCAGTTCAAAATTCGCGTTCTCCTGATCCAGCTTGTTAACGAGAAATATAACATTGTTCTCATAATCATTTGTCATTGCAAAGGATGACTCCGTACCGACTTCAATACCTTTGAATGCATCCACCATAATCAATGCCGTATCGGTTACTCTTAATGCAGACCTGACTTCGCCGACAAAGTCCATAAATCCCGGAGTATCAATAATGTTGATCTTTTTTTCAGTGTCATCATTTGCTTTCCAGGTGGTATTGATAATACTTGAGTTGATAGACATCTGTTTTTCAATCTCATCTTTGTGATAATCACTGATTGTGTTTCCTTCTTCAACCTTACCCAGTCTGTTTGTCATACCAGAGACAAAGAGCATGCCTTCCGTCAATGTGGTCTTTCCGCTTCCTCCGTGCCCTGTTACTGTGATGTTTCTGATGTTTTCCGGTTTTACAATTGCCATTGGATTTTCTCCTCTTTAAAAATGATTACTTTGTTAATTTAGTTTTTTTCATTCAGGTTCTTAACAGATCAACTGGGATCTTGTCATTTGTTATTTTCAAATCAGTGATATCGGCGAATTCAATTCCCGCCTTTTCAAAAGCTACTTTGCAATTCTCAATTGCCTCGCTGTTGATCTCAAGTATGTTTCTGTTTGCTTCAGCTATTTTCAGCCAGTAATATGCTTTAAGTTTCAGATTAACCGCCAGCTGACTCAGCGTCACTACGGGTGCAGGATCCTTCATTATCTCGGGTACATCATCAAGCCCTTTCAACATCAATTCTCTGCACAAAAAAGTATTTGCCGCCACACCTAACTCTACTTCGAATTCAAATCTTCTCTTACCTTCAATTGTATAATTAGTAAGCGGACTGTTGACTATCATTGAATTTGGAATGTAGATCATTTTCCCATCGATTGTTCTAACATCTGTTGTCTTCAAATCCATTGATACAATCGTCCCTGTAATATCAGCCACAGAAATAAAGTCGCCTGTATTGAATGGTCTGTTTAAAACAAGCATGACTCCCGAAATAAGATTCTCACCAACATTCTTAAATGCAAACCCCAGAACAACCGCTGAAACTCCGGCTCCTGTAATGAGTCCGCTTGCAATTCCCGAGAGGCCTAGTATGCTCATCGCAATAGAAAAACCGATTATCAAAACAAGTCCTTTGGAAAGGCTTCCTATGAAATTTGTTATCAGCGTGTCTGATATTCTCAATAAGTGGCCCTTCTTTCTCATAAAATTCCTCACCCTGTTTGAGATAAACCAAAAGAACAGAAAGACAATAACTGCTATAATTAGTTTTGGAAGTAATTTAAGCAGCTCATGAAAAAACTCCTTAAATATTTGAATCAATTCAGATTCCAAGATTCGCTTAATAGATTAAAGACTGCTACTTCCATTGAATGAGATAAAAGGACAAAGTTGAAAGGCAAGATACTATTACTTTACAAAAAGTTAAAGTTACTTTAATTCTTAACGAAGAAAGTTATATTTGCAAAAAGCGAATTTAGTTTAAATGAGACAATTAGCAATAACAACTTACGGTATGCACATCCTAAGGAAGAAAACCAAACCTGTCAAAGACATTGACGATTCGGTCATTAATCTTGTGAGGGATATGTTTTATACTATGGACAAGGCATCCGGTATTGGGCTCGCCGCTCCTCAAGTCAACCTTGAAGTGTCCTTGGCTGTTATTGATCTTTCCGGAATTGAGGAACATAAGGGGGATAAACCTCTCGTACTTATCAATCCTGAAGTAATTGATTCTCATGGACTTGTAACAATGGAAGAGGGCTGTCTGAGCATTCCCGATGTCAGGGCGGAAGTTGAAAGGCCGGAGGAAATTCATCTGAGATTTTATGATTTTGACATGAATGAAGTGGACCTGGAGCTGAAAGGCTTTAAAGCCCGTGTTGCTATGCATGAGATAGATCATCTCAACGGAAAATTATTCATTGATTATCTTTCTGAAGACATTAAGAAATTAATCAAGAAAGATCTTCAGCTCATCAAAAAGGGAAAAGTGGAAACCGATTATCCCCTGCTCATTCATTCCGAAACAGCTTGATTCTGTTCCATAAATCTCACCCAACTTCCATCCTAATATGAAAATTGTATTCATGGGAACTCCGGGATTCGCAGTTCCGTCTTTGTCAAGATTGTATGAGGCAGGACATGAAATAGCAGCGGTTGTAACTGCAGTGGATAAACCGAAAGGAAGAGGACTTGAAGTTGCGCAATCGGAAGTGAAGAAATTTGCTATAGAAAAGAATTTAAGAATTCTTCAACCCCGCAATCTCAAATCTCAGCAATTTCTTAGCGAACTTTCATCATTATCACCCGAACTGATTATCATTGTTGCGTTCAGAGTTTTGCCTGCATCTGTTTTTACTCTGCCTGTGCACGGCTCTGTCAATCTGCATGCATCGCTTCTGCCGAGATACCGCGGTGCGGCGCCTATCAACAGGGCAATTATGAACGGAGACTCTGAAACAGGCGTCACAACATTCTTTCTTCAGGAGAAAGTAGATACCGGAAACATTATTCTGCAAGAGAAAATTAAGATTAACGAAGATGACAATGCCGGGATCATCCATGACAGCCTGTCAGAAGTGGGGGCAGAACTATTGGTGAAAACTGTGGAGCAGATTGAATCTGGGTCTGTAAGAATATTGGAACAAACGGATTCACTTGCGACACCTGCGCCCAAGATATTTAAAGAAGATTGTATCATTAACTGGAATCAGCCTGCAAGAAATATTCACAATCACATTCGCGGACTCTCACCACATCCCGGAGCTTTTACACACCTTAGTGGAAAAGTGTTCAAGATCTATGCAAGCAAACAGACCGATATAGCGGCTAATGAATCACATGGAACTATCACAATTCTTGACAAGAAGCTCTACGTCAACACCGCAGACTCTCTATTAGAATTGCTGACTGTTCAGATCGAAGGCAAGAAGCGAATGATCTCTTCTGATTTTCTCTCAGGACATGCACAAATCAACGGACAACAATTTTCTACTTGATCAGCATCATTTTTCTCCCGTAAGATAATCCCCCCGTATATATCTTACAAACATAAACTCCCGACGCTACATTCTTTGCATTCCATTTAAAATCATGAGTGCCTGCATTAAGAGAACCGCTGTAAATCACTTCGACAAGATTTCCCAGCATGTCATAAACTCTTAGTTCAATCTTATCTCTTCTAAGAAGTTCAAAGCGAATATTTGTAGAAGGGTTGAAAGGGTTAGGAAAATTCTCCAGCAATTTTACTGACGAGGGAAGATTCTGAACTTCACCGTTGATACCCGAAAGCCGGGCAATGCATGTTATTTCGCCTCCTGCGCCGCAGTGAAAACACCGCCAATGTTGAAAGGACTTGCAAGGGCAGGGCCGCTGTAATAGTTGTAAGGAACAGGGTCGCTCCATAGTGTGTTCAGATCCTTATCAAAAGCAAAAGTTTTTCCTTCTGAAGGAATTGATGCCCCGTTGCCAACATAAATTGCATCATACGCATCAACTGCAATTCGGGCATTCAGTGTGCCTCCGGAAATAAGCTCTTCCGTTGAATCAATTATACTGCCATTTACATTATCGATTTTATAAATCCTCTTTCCTGCTCCGATTATAAGATCATCATTGAACAATACTCCAAAGGTAGAATAGGTACCTACAGCGCCGGGCAGCTGCCTGCTCCACAATTGTATGAAGCCGGTTCCGGAATCCTTCAGAGCATGAAGTTCTCCCCCATCCCTGACAATATAAATTGTTCCGTCTTTGCCTATTGAAAATGGAATTTCCTGATATCCGTCACCGGGAAGGCTCTGAGAGTAATACCTGATTGCTCCTGTGTTGATGTCAATTGCCATCAATCTCTTTGGAGTTGTAATGCCTCCTTCAAAAGTATAAACTGTATTCCCGGATACGCACATACATTCGGCGCCTGTATTTGGAATGATTCTATATCTGGTCCAGACAGTATCTCCGGTCAGGTTATTAATCCTCATCACGGACTTTGTACCGGAGCCGGGAATAATAAGATCTCCGTTATCTGCAAATGCCGCGCTCCAGATAATTCCTCGTTCAACTGTATGCCTTGATTTCCAGATGACGTTGCCGTTCGCAGGATTGATGGCGTAAATAGTATCAAATCCTTGCTGCTGAAAATTGCGGGCGTAGATCTGACCATTCTTAAATCCCATTACAATCATCACTCCGTTTTCGGCATAATTCCTTGTCCAAATGGTATCACCTGTTAATGTAGCATGGCATGCAAGCGCTGCTCTGATTGGACTTAGTGAAAGATATCTTGTAGTAACAAGTATGTTACCATCAATGAAGATCTGATTTCCCCAGATTGTCGGCAGACTTTGCGCTCTGTATTCGACCTCAAATGCTCCCACAGGTCCATTGAAAGTCAAGCGTCCGTTACGCAGGCTGTTTCCCCCTACTGTGTTCCAGTCTAAGTTCTGTGAGAATATCTCGGAACTGCAGGAAATGAAAAGAAAAGAATTATCAGGAAATGCTTCATAATAAATTTAAGTAAATAATTTGCCCAAAAGACCTTCCGGGATTCAGAAAAAATCAGCCAAATGCCTTTGTTACTGCTATGTGAAACTAACTTTCTAGCTATTCCAGAAATAGTCAATTCAGGATGTATCAAACTATTTTGATTCCGCCTCTTGCAGAATTGTCCAGCCGATTCATGAAAATATCAATACCGTTTTCAGCAAAATATTTGTCTACTGCTTCCCTTGCACCCTGCCAGTAACCGTAATCATCAATGATCAGGAATCCGTTCTTTGACAAAATAGGATACAGATGAATTAGTTCGTGGTATGTAGATTCATACCAGTCAGTGTCAAGTCTTAGAACTGCGACCTTCTCTGGAATTACTCCGGGTATTGTATCTTCTACTTTCCCTTTTACAAACACTATCTTTTCTTCGGGATAACCTGTGGACTTGAGATTGTTTTTCACTTCATCAAGAGGCGAATAACACCATTCATTGTATCCGTTCTTTTGTGATGTCTTCCATTCTCCGTCAGCATCTTCCTTCTTATAACTAATGTCCTTCTCGGTTGGCTCGCTCATTCCTTCAAATGTGTCATAGAGATAAATCTTCCTGCTCTTGTCTCCAAGCTTCATTAGTGTCAGAGCAACCATCATTGTATTGCCGCCTTTCCATACACCGCATTCGACGAAGTCTCCGGGAATGTTGTTCTCTATGACATGTCTTACAGACCTGTAAGTGTAATAAAGGCTGTCAACAGACGTCATTGTGTGAGGCAGACATTTTTGTTTCAGTTCAAGGAACTCTTCTCCAGTGTCGGGATGAAACTGATCCATCTCAAGTGACAGATAATAGAACTTTCTGAATAGTTTCTGTCCCGCATCACTATTCAAAATACTTCGTGCAAAACTTTTTATCATATGTAATGTTTGATCAATTGTAAATTTACGTCACCAAAAAATTAAATCTCCTCAACAGGCTACCCAATTCTTAATTCCTAATTCGTAATTCTTAATTACTTAACGACCATCATCCTTTTCGTTTCAGAGAATGCACCCGCAGTGAGCCTGTAGAAGTAAACACCGCTGGCAAAATTACTCGCATCAAACTCAACTTCGTAATTGCCTGCGCTCAGTTCGCTGTCTATCAAGTTGCCGACTTCCTGGCTCCGAGTGTGTTGTAAAAATGACTTGCAATAACTTTTGATAAACTACCTGAGGTATTACAAACTTGATGGTAGTTGATGGATTGAAAGGATTCGGATAGTTCTGTTCAAGTGAGTAATCCACTGGAACTTCCGGTGTTTTGTGCTATCCCAACAACAGTATTTGGTCCTCCGCTGAAGCAGATGATTTGCCGGTTCTGTTTCTCCAAGAAATTCAGTTGACAAGTTACCGTCAATGCTTTTAGGCGGGATACTTGTTCAACAGTATTTGCGTACGATCCAAAAATTATAAGAGAAAACTGTTCTTCCGCTGTCACCGGTTACCACGTAAAGATTACTGTTCCGTGTACCTGCGACAATATCTTTAATTCCGTCACCGTTTACATCACTTAGTTCATCAACACCATGAATGTAATTGTG
>JADJAH010000038.1 GCA_016704345.1 Ignavibacteria bacterium
GGACTTTGCAAATTGTAGATTCTAGGATACGCTTTTTCAATTTCTGCAGGAAAATGCTTCAAGTTTGTAACTCTTTGGTGATCCACCTTGAACATATTTCCTGATAAGGATTCATCCTGATGTACCACTAGGTAGTTTCAATTCATCTCGAGTCTTCGTTCTTCGGGTATCGCCTACTTCTGTTCTCAAGTAATTTCCATGATTACTTGATTCTCATCTTTCAGTTCTCTCCTCCCATTCTGGTTTGAATAAGATCTCCTCGATGACGTGTAGGATTTTAAATACTGCCTCATCAGCCATCTTCTTTATAAAGTTCAAGAATGGCCTCACATTACCCGGGCCAGTCAAAATCGCCAATGAGCTCGAGGCACCTTCTTCACAATGTATGCAATTTTGGATTAAATACTTTTTCTTCTTGAATCTTCTTACTAAAATGTTCTGTCAGATAGATTATGTCATCTTTGCCTCTTTCTGAGAGAAGGCACCTGACCGTGCGAAATTCAGAAATTTTGAAATACAAATCGCGTCGAAAGTTAATAGCATTTTCAATATCCCCGTTGTTTGTCGCCGAGATTAGCTCTGTAAAAATCTGATACTTTGGGTATTCGTTTCACCAATCGGATACTTACCCCCGGACTCTGGCGGCCCGGAGAAGTTTAGGGCTGTATCTCTCGATGGCAGATCTCCAATCTCATCCAGAAAGAGTGTCCCCATTGACTTCATGCCAAGAATCCCTTTCTTATTTTTTTTGCTCCTGCAAAAGCCCCTTCTACTATGTCCGAACAGATGGCTCTTAATCATCTCCTTTGAGTAGGCCTGGGCAATTTACTGCTTCCAACAAGTGTCCTTGTTTCTTACCTGTGTTCTTCATTTATTGCATTCAGTGAATAGTTCCCTTCCCGTGCCCTTGCCACTCAAGTATTGCAACATTTCCTTGGCAATCAGCATAGCACCTCGCTTTCCAACACACCGATCCTGAAATCGTGATCACCTGTAACAATGTTTTCAAATGTCTCTTGAAATGTTAAGAATCTCATACTTATAATTACTTGATTCCTCAAGGATTCCATTTACTTAGACTGGAATGGATACTTTATGCATGTGACGTAAATTCCCTTTGGGAATTCGCTTCGGCATTGATCGTGATACAATTAATTAACTCCTCCTCGTCAAGTTTTTCGTCATAAAACCGGTTACAGACTAATTCCCAACTATTCTCGAACCTAATCCCTTTCTGAGCTTTTTTTTGATTGAAATTAAATTTGCTACCTTAACTTTGCTCTTCAAAATCATCTTTTCCATATAGGACGTATCTGCAGGAATCAACATTCAATCTGTCACGTCTTGTTATGCCACAGTGAAAGAACATTGTAAGCTCTCCGGTCTCGGATTGACGGGACTACAGACCTCGTGCCGGAACTCAGTCCGTTTCTTCAAAGAATGAATGACACGGGATTTCTGATTCTTCATCAGGGGACTGTATAAATCTGAAATATAAGAATTTAGTGATCTAGCCGTTTCTCCCAACAATGTATGATTGCTCAATAACCTGACGAATCGTCTGATGTCATAGGTATAAGCCTGTCTCAACCAAGGCTGTCAAACTTAATCGAAGAACATTCTGATGCTAACTTCCTCGAGTGTCTTGAGGAGCATACTGTTATCTAAGCCTCCTTCAGTACTGACTGTAACCAAACCTTGACATTCTTAAATCGTGTAATAAGATGTTTCCATTTATGTCTTTTTTCTTAATAATCGAAATAAAAACTGCATAAACCACTAATAATTGATTCATGAAATGCCAATTTTGAG
The DNA here is from genome assembly GCA_016704345.1 of Ignavibacteria bacterium. Lineage (GTDB taxonomy): Bacteria > Bacteroidota > Ignavibacteria > Tepidaquicellales > Tepidaquicellaceae > JADJAH01. The sequence goes on from JADJAH010000038.1 coordinate 1,813, forward strand.
CTAAATGCGTTTTTTGTTGTGGTACAGTAATTGAATTATAGGATTTGCTAGATTAAAAAATTATGAAATAAAAAGAAACGGCGCAGGATTTCCGCCACGGGAGACCGAAAGAGGCCCCAAAAACAGAAAGGGCAATTGCTTGATCCCGACGCGGATCAGGCCTGATCAAAGTTAAAGAAAATCAAATACCGAGGGGCTTTCAGCCTCTTCGGGATAAAAAAAAAAAAAAAAACAAACAATTCCCAAACATAAAACCATATTTGACATGGAAAACAGAAAGAAAAAGGATAGAAGAGAATCTATCCGAAGGAGCCCCGAAAAACACACCACAAGGGATTCTGACTCAAAATCCAAAAAAGATTGAGCCTGCAACTCAGCTCGATGGCAATGTACGAGCACCCCCGGAGTTAACAAACAACATGGACAAATTAAGAAGAATCATGAGGAAATTAATAAGATTTACTCCTCCAGATCCCCTCGGGAGATCCAAAACTTCAGGAAGTTGAATTAACTCCCGAAATGTTCAATTCCTCAATTTGACAGAAATCCGTGCGGAAGAACTCTGAGCGATAGAGTTCGGGTTAACTGTCGTCATACATGCGATGTTCCCGAACACAAGATGAGGACTCAACTTAAGATCACCTAAGAGAAGAATAGAATCAATTATCCCTGGAAACGTTTTCTTTCCATTAAGCTAAGAGAAAGAGTATCTTGATTATTCAACTACAGCAGAAGGGAAACCTCTGATATAGTCCGATTCTGTTGTCTTACTGCTCCCGATGGAAAAAGGTACGCCAAGAAAGGTACCATATTTTCCTCAAGGGTGATTCCTGAATATCTGGGAGAATGCGGTTTATGCTACTTGCCCACCCAAAGGCAAAAACAGTTCTTCAGAGGCAGTGTGGGGGACGTCAATGGTTACCTTCATACAACAAAGAGTGAAGGCAGTCGCAAAACTTTTAACAAACCTGACCTCGGTTAATTTGCTCCCCGGCCTTGGTCAGTTCCCCGAAGGGGATTTTAAAATAACAGAGGGAGTAAACATAAAATAATAACAATGATTCAGATTAAAAACGTGCTTCACATTAAAGAATTCAACTGCCGAGGCGAAATGCCATCAAGATGATGGCAGACCAGTTATCAAGAGTCAGTTACATGAAGAAGCCAATGATATTGTATCTCGAGGGTACTCAAGAAGGAATAGACCTCGGTTACTTTGATCCTTTGGGGCAGATTGAGCCAAGGAAATTTCTGTAGGCGAGAAACCCGAGTCAAACGTTGATATAATAACAGTTTCTTCCGGGACCCTCGACTTTGTAGGCACCTGTCTGGCAAATGTTAGGCACCAGTAAGAGATATGCCACAAAAAGATGCCAAATTTAATCTCAATCCGGAAAACAAACTTGTAACAGGTAATTCCCAAACACCAATCCTGCAATGACTATGACCAGGCAAAGATACTGGCAAAAACTTTGGTAGGATGGGAACACAAGTAAAGCATTGCACTTGCCGCCGGCGGCGAATTCGGCGTCAAGAAAGCTATCAGTTTAGGAATAATTGACAGCGTGATAAACTTAAGTGAAATTTCCGAGGACAAAGATTGCACGGAAGATTTTGAAGACATCTATGGATTCAGTTTCTGGTGGTAAAGAAACAGACAAAGAATAATGATGAGACATGCCATTCCCATATGAGAGACGCCAAAGCTAATTCAATCGCAAAGTCATTGCTTTGAAATGTAAGACGAAGAGTCCGAGGGCGCCGCCTATCTTCTTGTAAGCAACATTGCCCTCAAAGGCAATACGGAAGTTCACTGTAAAAAGAAAAATAATTCAAAAATTTTTAGTAAAAATGGAAAAAAAAGAAAGAAGGGTAATACAATTGCCCAAAATCGATTCAAATTCAGCTGAAGAAATTCTCAGCTATATTGATGAGGAAAAAAGGAAGGATCAGCCAGCAATACTTGAGATTATTCTGGAAGACACAACTGGTGATTTAGAAAGCGCACTCCGGATAATACAGGCAATTCACGAAGCTGAAAACATCGACGCTGAAACGAAATCAAAAGGTAAATTAGGAAGAGCTGGTACTTTGGTAGCCGCTTCTGGAAAGCCGGGATTCAGAAGTGCCGACAGAGGAGCGACTTTTGAATTGCTATCCGGTTCATTATACCCAAGTGATGTTGACGCTACTACTCTTCGAGAAGAAGATGAACTCTTCTTGAAATACTTCCTAAACTCACAGGAAAAAGGAAAGCTGTGTTCGATATTATTACGAAGCAGAAGATTGTAAATTGTTCCGGTGCAATAAAACCTTGGGATTATCGATTCAAGACCGCAATTTGTAAATAAATATTTGCAAAAGGCACGAAAGGAGATAAAAAAGCAGCCGACAGCAGTCGGTAACATGGGTTACGGCTTAAACGCAGCCCTCAAATATCATGAAGAGAACAACACTAAATATAAGAATCGACAGCGCAGGAATAATTCAGCAGTCCCGCATTTACACTGACCCCAACAGGATCATAGCGGAATTCGTTGACAATTCCATTGATGCCGCTGAGGATTGTTACAATGGTGTTGTATATCGCTCTGATATTGAAGTGATGGTAAGGAAGCATCAGGATAGAAAGATCAGCATCACTGACAATGCATCTGGGATGCTGATCTCTCCTGATCAGCCATATACGATCTTCAGATCCTCAAAAAGAAATGACCCTAAGACAAACGGAATGTTCGGATTTGGAATGTTCTCATTCATGTCAATTTGCAAGAGTCTTGAAATTGAAACCTGGCACAGAGAATTAATGACACATAGCAAGCTTGTTTTTACATCCGACATATTCGGTGAGGGTTCAAATACTGAACCGTCAGTCGAACTTGCTACTGAAAAATTTGAAGATAAGGCCTTGGGAGGAACAATTGTGACACTATACGATTTTTTCGAAGAACAATTTGAAGACATTTCAATTGCAACTCTGAAAAAGCACATTGAGAGACATTTCGAACTAATTCTTCAAAGGTCCGGCATTTCCATAACTCTCAAAGATGAAGCGGATTGTGTTCATTCGTGTAATCCTTTCAACTACAATGCCTTTTGCAGAAATCATTATAAGAGAACAATTCACACACTTCACAAGACACATTCCAAAAGACAAAAGTCTGTTAAGGATATCGATGTCTCAACTTCTCCGGTGAAGCAAAGATAAGTGAAGCATTGAAAGAATTAGAATATGAAGAAAATGCTAAAGGAAGATCTTGCGGAAGTTTTCGGGGAAAGAGGATCTTCACGATAAAAGGTCCAAGTTCAGAAGCGAGTTCAGACCAATGGTCCCGTTACCCGAGAAGCGGACTTGATACAATCGGATCAGGTCTTAACGGGACCCCTAGTCTGTTTTTGAAACGAAACAAAGCTTAGAAATAGCGATAAAGAGCAATACAAAGCAGGATGAGCCAGGGACTGCTCAATTAGAAGTAAGAATAGATACAGTGAACATGCCGCATACAGACCTGAACGGTATACAGCTCAGGTCTGTGATGAGCGGCAACACAGTTCACATTTTTAGAAAGCATGAGGATTTTCAGACGCGCGTGAAATCCTCACCCAAAGGACATGAAGAGGTAAACCAAAGACTTATAAACTACATTGCCATGGAAGTTTCCATGCATTACTTAAACAGAAAAACAAATCACATTGCAGATGACAGCAATGAGAACAGAAGCAGAAACTTTGTTACAACTGTTTTAAGGCTGGAGGAAAAGCTCAAATCCCTTGATGGGACGAAGATATGATCAAACTCAATCATCAAATAAAGGTATAATATACATAATGAATAACATAATGAATCAAAACCAAAAAAGTATCGAAGTGGAAAATCAAAAAGACAAAAAGAAATCAAGCAGGGGACCCGTTCGAAATATCGAAGAAAGAATTGAAAGAATTATCAAAAGACATTCATAAATATGGCATCTGTATTTAAAAAAAGAGGGTCTTATCACATTGCGTTCTTTGTTCATGGTAAACGCAAATATCTGAACACTAAACTGAAGGACACAAAAGAAAACCGAAGCAAGGCCAACAAGATGAAAGCTGACATTGAACGTGAGATCGAAAGCATTGGAAAGTCAACTGAAATAAATTTCGTGAACCTTGTTTCTGCTGACAGAAATATTACACTAAAAGAAGCAGAAGAGATTTGCTTAAAGGAAAGATTTCTTGGAAAGTCAAAATCACATCAAGATACTTTTAAAAATGCAATGCATCACTTGTATGTTGCTGTTCCTCAGGAAACCCCAATTGCAGAAGTTGGAACCTCTCAGATTGCAGACTTTATACATCGCTTGTCCGGAAAAGTAGCGAATGCTTCGGTTCATACAAACATTCGTTATGTTAAGATACTCTTTAATTTCCTGGTTGAAGAAGATTATCTTTTTAAATCTCCGTTCAAGAGAAAGCTTATTCCAAAGACAGTAAGAAAGTCAATAAAGATATTTCAGGATGAAGACCTGGAAGAAATTTTGGCTGAAGCAAAAAACGTGATTTAAGGTATTACAACTGTCTGATGCTTTTACTCCTGACCGGATTGAGACCTGTCGATTTGCTTGCTCTGAAAATTCGGGATTTCGACATTGAGAAAAAAAGGATTCTGGTCAGTATATCTAAGACCAGCAAGGACTTTAGTTTCCCAATATTTGATGAGCTACACAGTTTTCTGACGGAAAATATGGCTGAGGAATTCAAACGTAATAAAGATGAACTTTTGTTTACGGAATTTAACGTTGAGATTTTGGGTAAACGCTTCAGAAGAATACTGAAGCATCTTGAAGTAAGCAAAGATCTCGGCTATAATCTGAAAACATTCAGGAAAACATTTGCAACCAGAATGGCTGCCAAAGGTATGGCTCTGCTTGAAATTAAGGAGTTACTTGCTCATGATTCCACTCGAACAACTGAGAAATTCTATGCAGATGTGATAACGGATAATCTGAGAAAAAAGATCAACAACCTATAGGCTCCGCAAGAACTGTTGCCAAAAGTGTTGCCAAAAGTGTTGCCACACTTTTTCCGATGAAAAAATTAAGCCCTCAAGTTTGTATGCTTGAGGGCTTTTCTTTATCGAAAGCAACAAATCTTTATACGAAATTTGTTGAAAATCCAGAAATTGTGAATTGCTCGAACTATCAGTAAAATATAGTAGTTATGATACGCTATACTCGATCCTACCCAGCTCTGATTCTTGTTGAAGTCTACTCCCATCATCTTGCCTTTGCTTAACCTCACGAGATTGTTCAGAAGCAACGGCTTGTCATCCCATGCGTACAATAGCCGAATCTCTGCCTTAGCAGGTATGTCCGGCGTTTCTATTATTGGCTCGTAAACAACTTTCTTTTGCAGTATGTAATTCTCCCTGTCCTTTATGGAATCAAGAACCTTTCGGTCAATGTCAAACATCACACCAACTCCTGCAAAAGAGAATAGCGGCTTCAAGACATAGTTTTCAAGATCATCAGGAAATTTTTCAAAGTCGCTCAAAAATCGTGTCTCCGGAACATACTTGCTCTTGTAAAACGGCATCGAATATTTGCTCAACCTGTAAAACCAATTCGGATGCGCGATCCACTTCACATCAAGATCATCCTGAAAACTGAAATTATATTTTACATCCTTCCTTCTCTCAAGCTCGTCGTTTATGACACGGTTGTATATTCTGTCAATTGGAATTTCTTTGCCGTCTCTTTTATAGAAAAGTTTTCTTCCTCTCTTAATTACTTCCGTAATACAAACCGGCTTAACTCCTATATATTTTTCTGTTGCCAGAAAATCTATGTATGTCTTTTGCTTCTCGGGCTCAATGTCCATCAGAATCACATTCTCGGGATCAGTATCGCCCACAATTGCCTTTCTCACTTCTTCCACATATTCTTCATGATCCTTTACATAAAAATAACTCTTGCCTCTCTCGGGTATGAAAAAGAATTTTCTCATTGCCTCGTTCAACAATTCCTGATAACAGTACAGCGAAGCAAATCCCTGAAGTTCAATCAACTGAGGATGAAGCTTTCCGTCTTCTCCTTTACAGATTGCGAAATCAATTGATAACAAAGACGGATGCGGTTCTTCATTAGGAGTCTCCAGTCCCGGAGGAATTGCATTTCTTGTGAAGTCGTGAAACTCCTTTGTGGAAATTGCCGAAGTAAGTTCATCAGATGCGGAAATGATCTCTGTCAATAAGTGATCCGGCAAAAAGATCGGAGTCTCGGCGATCCTGAATTCTATCTTGTGTCCGCAGAGACCGTCGAGATATTTTATGAATTTCTCATAAGTCTCCTCGCTGAATTCGGAATTATACTTTTCCCTGTATTCTCTTATCATGAAAGGAAAGTGGTTTTTTAAATTGCCTTCTGAAAAAATGTATCATTAAAAAATCCCTAACGGTTTCACGGAAAGGGATTTGTAAAACAAGAGTTGCATGAATGTAGAAATCAGATCAGAAACCTGCCGTTCTCCATTACCTTCTCGTCTTCAAGCCATATATCGAAATCAATTCCTACGCAATCTATATGTGTTGTCGAAACCCAGTTCGCGCCGGTGTGTTCAGAGTACGGATGTCCGAATGCCATGTGAATGCTCGGCAGTTTTTCATCCTGAAGTATATGTCCGATGACACCGTTAAGTGCAATGTTAGTGCCGATGGCAAATTCGCCGACCCTGTTGCTGTTCTCATCGATCATTGTATATTTCGTCATGTCCTCCACGAGGTAAGAATTACTGGAGTCCATGGATTTAATTCTTGAATCCTCAATGTCTATATAAAGCGGGGAATCCTTCAGGTCACCGTATTTCTGACAGAGATAATCACCGACCACGCCGTCAACTACAAACATTCCCTGCACATTTTTTGGTGAAGTAAAAATTTCTCCGCCGGGAAGATTTCCCCATTTATCAACAGAGATGATTCCGCTTGTCTTGAGCCAATTCAGATTCGGTGAAAATTCGGCAACGATATCTGTTCCGCCTTTTGACTTTGCTCTTATGTATCTCGCTTTCCTGGCTTTGGTAATGAGCTTCTGGCTGAGTTCGTCAACTTTCAAAAAGTCTGCCCTCATGCCTTCTTTCATGATCTGTTTGTTGATGTTGACCATGTGTCCATGGCGTATCTTGTGAGCATTGACAACCGAAGTCATCTGTATCCTCATACTGAGTTCACCCGTTTGTGCAAGAGCACAAAAGATACTGACCTGAGATTTGGCAAGGTCATCTAGTATTTGCTGAGGCATATTGGATGTCGGTCTTGAAGCGTAATCTTCGATAACCATTAAGCTGTAATCAGATCCGACTTTCTTTATTTCATGAACGAGCGAACAAGCGATCTCAAGTGAATCGTTGTCAGTTATTACTGTAATTCTTTCTTCGGGTTTGAGTCGCAGACAGACATTGATGGCATTATAAGCGCCCTCTATAAGGTCCTCTTCAAAATCAACTTCCGATATGAACGAGTTTTTCATTTAACTTCTGTAAATTAAATTTTAAACAGATTGTTTTGCATTGTTTATGCCGGTCTGTACATCCAATCCGGCATTTGTTTCTTCTATAATGAAGTCGACCAGTTTTTTGAAGTCCTGGCCGGAGTTATACCATTGTTTTAACTGTCTGTCTGCGCCCGTGCCGTTCTCCATCATCTTGAAAATATAATTGATCTCTTCTCTGCTTCCGAGTTCGTCTACTACATCATCAATGAACTCAAGCAATTCTGCTACTAGTTCAGTGAACGGTACTTCTTTTTGCTTTCCAAAATCTATGAGCTTTCCGTGAATGCCGTATCTTGCTGCTCGCCACTTGTTCTCATTGATCAGGGCTCTCCTGTATATTCTGAATCCAAGATTTTGCTGAATGAGTTTGTGAAGTTTTACAACCAGAGCCTGAATCAATGCGGCAAGCGCTATGGTCTCATCTACTCTCATCTGAACATCGCAGATTCTGAATTCAAGCGTATTAAAAAACGGATGAGTTCTTACATCCCACCAAACTTTCTTTGCGTTATCTATGCAATTTGTTTTGATGAGCATATTGATGAAACTGTCATACTCGGCAAGGCTTGAGAAATAATCGGGTATTCCGGTTCTGGGGAATTTATCAAATACCTTCACCCTATATGACTTGAATCCTGTATCTCTTCCAAGCCAGAAAGGTGAATTGGTTGACAGAGCAAATATGTGCGGAAGAAAATATCTCGCAGCATTCATTATCTGAATACCAATCTCCCTGTTTGCAATACCTACGTGTACATGAAGCCCGAATATGAGATTTGCTCTTGCAGCATCCTGCATTTCGCGGAGTATCTCTTTGTATCTAGGATGATCCGTGATCGCCTGATCGCGCCAGTGAGAAAAGGGATGTGTGCCTGCAGATGCTATCTTGAGGCCATGCTGTTGTGAAAGCATTGCCAGTCCTTGTCTTAATTCGGTAACTTCTTTTCTGGCTTCCTGAATATTTGCGCAAATGTTTGTTCCTGTCTCAATGACAGAAGCATGCATTTCAGGTTTAAAGTTTTCCTTGAGAAGAAGTTTGCCCTCTTCAAAAATTGCCTGGACATGTGACTGTAGTTCCCTCGTCTCAGGATCAATGATCATGAACTCTTCTTCTATGCCGAGCGTATATTTTTCTTCGACGCTCATTAATTCCTCCTTATGCTACTAAATCGTTATTATTATTTTTTCTTAGCTTTTGACTTAGTGGATTCTGCCTTTTTTTTTTCGACGTTTGAAAATGAGATAAGCTCGTCATTAACGGAAGCCTTAACAAATAGTCCCCATGTAAGATTGTTCAATCCTTCACGGTGTATCTTAGCTTTGTTGATGGCCATGTTGGCGGCTGCTTCAACTACCCAGTCAAAATTTTCCTGACCAACTGAATTCACATCCGCATCAGGAGCCGGATTGCAGAAATCAATTGCTATAGGAACACCATTCCTGACTGCAAATTCTACAGTATTAAAATCATAACCAAGAGCCATATTGAGTTTCAACGTATATTCTTTTATCAGGTCAAGAAGCTTTTGATCTGCCGGTTCTGCATTTGATACATATCTTAGGTGATGCGGATTTCTTGGCTCATACGGCATTATAAGGACGTCTTTTCTGTCAATGCAGTAGCATCTGAAATAACTGTCGAAAGTAATTTCTTCCTGAAGCATCATGACAAGCTGTTCAGTCTCATTATACTTGCTGAAAAAATCAGCAGCATCTTCAACTCTGTAAACACTCTTCCATCCACCGCCTGAGTAAGGCTTGAAGTAAGCCGGGAAGCCAACATAATCGAATATGCCTTCCCAATCAAGAGGGAAAGATAAATTTCTGAACGAGTTTGCGCTTGTGTCAGCAGGATGCTGATTGGAAGGTAACAGAACTGTCTTTGGAACAGGAACGCCAACTTTGGTTGCCAATGCATTGTTGAAGAACTTATCATCTGCAGCCCACCAGAACGGATTATTAACAACGGCCGTACCGGCAATTGCGGCATTCTTGAGCATGCCTCTGTAGAAAGGAACATCCTGGGAAATCCTGTCGAAAATTACATCATAACCCATGTATTCACCCTGCATCACTTTGTCTATCGAAACGAATTCCGCTACTATTCCGTCAACATTCTTTTCATTGACTCTGTCAACAAAAGCCTGAGGGAAAGTATTTTCCTGTCCAAATAATATGCCGATCTTTTTCATTAAATTTATTGTCTCCTGAAGTTTAATTGTTTTTGAATCATCCGGAAAGTTTGGATCTGACCGAAAGATATAATGTAATTTTGGTAGTTGAGAATTTAGGTATTATATAGGATAATTTGAATGGCAAATTCTATAAAATCTTAATCTCTCTTACCGAGGTTGTCTCAAAACCAAACCACTCTATCATTCCCGTGTGCCTTCCCTTAAACAGAACAACCTCAAAACTCTCAGCAGTCACCCTCTCCCCGTGGGAGAGGGCTGGGGTGAGGGTGATCTCGGCACGCAAGTTCAACGTCCCCGCTGAGAACTCTCAGCAGTCTCTCTCTCACCGTGGGAGAGGGCCGGGGTGAGCGTGATCTCATTGCTCAGCCATGTCACAATAATCATCCTGAGATCACAATAAAAAGCAGGTTAAAAGAAATTTTAAAAAGTTCCAAGTTAAGACTTGATATTTTTAGCATTTACGCATAATTTTAGCTGTATGAAAATTAAGTACTACTTAACAGCCCTTACGGGTGTGATTCTCATGAGCGGAGTATTATTTGCGGCGGTAACGCTTCAATACTTCACTGCACGGGATAATGCAAACGGGGTCTTGGTAGAATGGAAGACCGGAGACGAAGCCGGAACGACAAAATTTGAAATTGAAAGAAGCGCAGAGAGTCCGGATAATTTCATTTACATAGACTTTAAGTCAGCCACCGGTAACAATTCATTTTATTCGTATCAGGATAATTCAGTTGATTTGGGAAATGGCAGAACTTCAGCCTTATATTTTTACAGGCTGAAATGCATTGAGCCAAACGGTAATCACACTTTTACAAATCACATTACCGTAACTCACACCGTTTCAGGAATAAGAAGCACCTGGGGCAGTATCAAAGCGATCTTCAGGTAAGATCAAAAAAACTTCTACATTAAAAAACATTTAAAGGGGAATACTATGTCAGAAAGTACGCGAACTCTGAGTGCAACACCTGAACAAATCGAATCGGGTAAGACAATGGCAATAGTTTCTTATCTGATTTTTTTCATTCCGTTGCTAATGGATGATATGAGAAAGAATCCCTTCGTGATGTTTCATACCGAACAATCAATCGTTTTATTGCTTCTCAATATAGCTGCAGGCATTGTAGGATCGTTAACTTGCGGTATCGGATTAGTCCTTTATATTCCATGGATCATCTTCCTGATCATGGGAATCATGAATGCATCCAACGGCGAAATGAAACTATTGCCGGTCATCGGCCAATATGGTGAGAAGTTCAATCTCGTGAAATAATATCACGAATCTCGGAATATCATCTCCGGCATTAAACCTATCATTGTTTCCAATTGTCATAGTTGCTGAATAGTCACTTGTTACAGCTTTGACTATTCTAAAAACATCTAAGGACAAATATGGAAAACACTTTCGCAATTCTTCCGCAACTTAAAATTTGTTTTGCAGCATGAGAAAATATGCATTGCTTTTTCTCATGCTGATATGCTCATGCAATAAAGAAAAAGAGCAAATGGTTCTTCCGGATTTTGGCAAAGCGGACAAAGTATCATTAACTTACAAGACTGACTTTGACTCTGCAGGAAAAATCATACTGAAGAACATTGACATTACAGACCCGGAAGAAATTTCGAAACTGCGCGCAACAATCACAACCATTCCATTCGATTATCAATATTGCCTGTCTACAGGTACCATGGCATTCTATAAAGACAGTTCTGTCATTACTGAAGTGGTATTCAACACAACTAAAGATTTCCGGCACATCGCGTTTAATTATAACAACAAACTGATTGCCATTGCACTCTCGGAAAAAGATGCAGCAATGCTTGAGAGCTATAAAGATAAGATCAGTATCCATTGAATCCCGGAGTTAACATAAGCTTTAACCATGTTGAAATTCTCAAAAAGTTTATCAATAAATATCTGACAATGAAAAATCTGATTCTGGCACTTGCAATGCTCACGACCTCAATCGGCTATTCTCAAATTTCACCTGATCTCTATTCATGGAAAATTAATCTGAACGGTGCCACAGGCTATAACGGAATACCCGCAGACGTGCAGCAAATCCGGTATTCGGCAAATTTCACTTATGTCAGCAGTACTGGTATTCCTTCCTATACTATCGGACCATGGACGATGAATCCAAATATTGCAAGCAATCAGAACTGGACATTTAAGATAGCCAGATTTCCAGTCGCCGACCCTACACCCGCAACCGCAGGCAACGGACAAATTGGTGTCCTGATAAACGGAGTTGTGCTGTTCAATCCGGGCGACGCCATGTCATACAACAATCAAAACATCTGGCACAGAGTTGCGCAGTATTTTGAGGCGGTAAGTTTTGATACCTCGGGCGGACATCCGGCACCGGGAGGAGTTTATCACTATCATATAAACATGAAGAAACTCTATACTCCGAATGCAAGCGAACACTCACCGATTCTTGGTTACATGTTTGACGGATTTCCGCTGTACGGGCCTTATGCATACTCAAACACAAACGGAACCGGCGGAATAAGGAGAATGAAAAGCGGATACAAAAAAAGAAACATCACTACAAGAACAACTCTCCCGAACGGCACAGTTCTTCCGCCAAATCAATATGGTCCGGCCGTCAGTTCGTCCTATCCGCTTGGTTGCTTCATAGAAGATTATGAACTTTCGGCAAGCGGAACAGATCTGGATTCACACAACGGAAGATTTAGCGTTACTCCCGATTATCCATCCGGCATTTATGCTTACTTCATTGCATTGGATTCACTGGGTAATCCGGAGTTTCCATATATAATAGGAAATACATTTTACGGAGAAGTTGTCGCCGGAAATACGGGACCCGGCGGCGGACATATTACCATAACGGAACCGGTCAATCAGTTTGCTCCGAAATATTTGACGCTCAACGCGCTTCTTCAGGGCTTCTATGATGAGAATACAAATACCATGACGACTGATACTCTGCGGGTTTACTTAAGAAGTAGTATTTCTCCTTATTCTATAGTTGATTCAGCAAAAGCAAATTCTAATTCAAGCGGAACGGGATCATTCATATTTGCAAACGCATCTAACAACACTCCATATTATTTGCAGATCAAGCATCGTAATACTGTTGAAACCTGGAGCTCTGTTGCGGTTTCTTTTGTCAATTCTGTTATGAGTTATGATTTCACACCAGCGGCGGGGAAAGCATTTGGAAATAATATGAAACAAGTTGACAGCTCGCCTTTGAAGTTTGCAGCTTACAGCGGTGATGTGAATCAGGACGGCACAATAGAGGCTTCAGACTTGAGCGCTATTGACAATGCAGTCTTTGGGTTCGCCACAGGTTACATTTCCACAGACATAAATGGTGACGGTACAGTTGATGCATCTGACGCTTCTATCACCGAGAATAATGCTTTCAATTATGTTGGCAGGATAACACCCTTATTTCTTGAGAGCGATGGCGGCTTGAAGATCAATCCATAGAAATTTTTATGCGTGTTATTATGTGCAGCTGAGATCTATTTGAAATTAAAAAATTTCTCGCCGAAAATTCTGAAGTCGGATGTAGTGACATGCAATAGTTGGTATGGTTCGGGAAATTAGTTTGCTTCAGTCACTCACAAATATTTTTTCCGTGATTTTGCTTAAACATTATTGCATCTTGTTCGTATCTCAGAATAAAAACATTTATGTATAACATGCCATCTGAGTTACAAACTGCAAAGACTTTTTTTCTTGTTTCCGGAATAATTAACATACTGGGATTTCTGGGCTGGGGAACCTCGACTGTCATCGGAGGCGCATTCTCCTGCGGTCTTGGATGCATAGTAGGAATTCTCCCTGTTCTCAATATCATAAGCTCCATTATGGACTTCATCGCTTATAATAAGCTTAACACACTGAACAGAACCGGAACCTACAGTACAATACAGACCGCATCAGTATTCCAGATCGTAACAATACTTACAGGTAATGTCGTGAGCTTTGTCTTTGGAATAATAAATTTGAACAATATCGGAAGAGACAGCATAAAGTTATTTCTTCAGGAGAGAGGTATTTATTAATACATCAGCAGCTGAAATCAGAAAACATGTTTGAAAAATTAGACAAAGTTAAATCCCGATACGAGGAAATTGCAGTTCTGTTAGCCGACCCCGGTGTTACTAATAATCAGGAGCAGTTTAGAAAACTTTCTAAAGAATATTCCGACCTCGGTGAAGTTGTCGGTGCTTATGACAATTATCTTGCTGCAAAAAAGCAATCAGAGGAGAACCGCGCGCTGCTTTTTGCTACAACAGAGCAGGAGATGAAGGAACTTGCAAGATCTGAGCAGGAGGAAATTGATGCAAAGCTCGAGAGCATAGAGGCACAGATAAAGGAACTTCTCATACCAAAGGATCCTGCTGATGACAAGAATGCAATTCTTGAGATCAGGGCAGGTACAGGTGGTGAAGAGGCCGCATTGTTTGCCGCAGATCTTTACAGAATGTACACGAGATATTTTGAGACGAAGAACTGGAAGACCGAGCTTATTGATTTTAATGAGTCTTCAATTCCGGGCGGCATCAAAGAAGTTGTGATGAATGTTTCCGGCAAAAGCATTTACGGTGATCTTAAGTACGAAAGCGGAGTACATCGTGTTCAGAGAGTTCCGCAGACTGAGTCAAGCGGAAGGGTTCATACATCTGCAGCTTCTGTTGCAGTTTTTCCCGAAGCCGAAGATGTTGATCTTTATGTCAATGACAATGATCTGCGAATTGATGTATTCAGATCAGGAGGTGCGGGCGGACAGAACGTTAACAAGGTAGAAACGGCGATAAGAATTACACATGTGCCAACAGGCATTGTCGTTCAGTGTCAGGATGAAAGATCCCAGCTCAAGAATAAACTCAAGGCAATGAAAGTACTCAGGTCAAGATTGTATGAACTTGAACTTGCAAAGCGCGACAAAGAGCTTTCAACCCAGAGAAAGCTGATGGTGAAATCAGGTGACAGAAGCGATAAGATCAGAACATACAACTTTCCTCAGAACAGACTTACCGATCACAGAATAGGACTCACGCTTTACAATCTGTCCGACATAGTGGAAGGCGACCTCGATGAGATCATTGACAAGCTAAAAACTGCCGACAGGGCAGAGCGTCTTTCCTCAACCGAATAGCAATCAACTCAACTTAAACTTCCCGCATAAATTACTGTCTCGTATTCTAATGTGACGAGACCGTTGTTGTTGTATTTCTTGTGAATATCTTTGAGTTCTTTTATCAGCTCATCAAATTTTGGACCCGACAAAGGAATGTAAGATGAAGATAACAAACGTCCTTCAAGTGCTTCATAATCTAGAACCTGAACGTTATCCAATTTGTGCAATCGAAATTTGTCAGGACTAAAGAATTCTTCAATTTCCTGTGATTCATAATTCTCGTGTTTCACTTTGTTGTAATCTGTTCCATACTTCTCCAGCAGTGCAAAATATTCATTCATGAATCCTTCACCTGATTTTTTCTTGTTCCAGATAAGAAAAACAAGCCCGTTGTCTTTGAGTATTCTTTTGAACTCAATTCTTGCAGCGGATTTTTCAAACCAATGAAATGCCTGACCTGCAATGATGATATCGATGCAATTGTCAGGCAATGTCGTGACTTCTGCAGAACCGTTAATACTAATGAAATTATCATTACCGGAGTAAAAGCTTTCGGCAGCAGCTCGCATATCACTATTCGGATCAACTCCATAAACAGTGTATCCTGATTCGACAAATTGTTCTGCAGAAATGCCGGTGCCGGATCCGATATCAGCAACTTTGCATAAATGGCTTATTCCAAATTCTTTCTCCAGGAGATTGACCATTCCTGCCGGGTAATGTGGTCTGTATTTAACATAATTCTCAACTCTGTTGCTGAACCTTGAAACAGTATCTCTATCTTTCATATTCGGGGTTTTTTAAATAATAATTTGATTATGAGTAAGAATCTAAAAAGTAAACCACTATTTCAAGCTAAACACCCGTATATCATTTTTGATAAAAATGAATTATTTTGCCTTAAACCAAAATCAATTACCCGGCATACTTTCTACCATTTAGTTAACCAGAAATTTTCGCAATAAGCAAACCCCTATCAAACATGAAGATCAACACGCTCTTAAGATCGCTGCTTTCGATTGCATTGCTCTTTGTGGTCATTAATTCATCACGGGCACAGAGCGGCTATAATTGGATAGTTCCAAACAAGGCTTACCTTAAACTAAGTGTGATAGAAGATGCGCTTTACAGAATAACAAAAACCGACTTTACAAATGCCGGAGTTAACACAAGCACGGTAGATCCGAGAACCGTGAAAGTCTTCAACAAGGGAGTTCAGATACCAATTTACTTTGAAGGAGAGACGGACGGAGTATTTGACAACGCCGATTATTTCGATTTCTTCGGTACCAGGACATACGGTGGAAATACAAAATTTTTCAATCAGGACAATGGTCTTGTCTATACTAAAGATGAGTATTACTCACCATACTCCGACACAAATGTATATTGGGTGGAATGGGGAATTAGCAACGGGATCAGATATGCAAATGCTTCATACACATCAGCCGTTCCTTATTCACCGGATTTCTATTATGACAAACTTCACTTTGAGAAGGACCGTGTTTATACTCAAGGCGAGAGGACAGACGCAAACGACTTCAGGAATTTCAACAACGAGAATTTCCTGGGAGAAGGATGGTATTGGACAACGATGACTGCAAATCAGTTTGTCACGGATACGTTCTCCGTGAAAACTCTGACGCCCTCGGTTCAGAATGCATCCATAAAACTATTTACATATCCGGTAAACAGAACTACTTCGATCAATAACGAACACAGCATACAAGTGCAGGTTAACAGCACATTCCTGCCTCAGGTGTTCACAAATGATCTCAAGAAAATTGACACAACGCAAACTTTTTTAAGCTCTGCGCTAAGCAGTACTTCAGTAAATACAATTCGCGTTTACTATTTCAGCAATGCGGCATTTAACGGAAGCATGTACTTTGACATGTTCGAAGTGCAGGTACCCAAATCATTTAAGTTCAATGCAAACACAATCTCCGCAAATCTCAACAATGCAGATACGTCTTCTAAACGGTTCAGGATTTCCGGATTTGTTTCAGGAAACCAAACGAATATTTATGATGTAGTGAACAACATAAGAATTGCAAACTACACATCAAGCGCAGATACTCTTATTGTAACAGCAAAGAGCAATGCAAGACTTGAGATAGTTAACAAAACAATTACCAAAAAACCGTTCAAGATCACACAAAGGCAAGTCCCTAATCTTGCTTCAACTTCCAACGGCGCGGATTACATGATCATATACAATGGAATGTTCTCCGAGCAGGCTATGCAACTACAGAACCACCGTGAGACTTATGATAACTTCAGAGTATTCACAGCGGAGATCAGAGACATATATGACATCTTCAACTACGGAATCGAGAATCCAATTGCCTTGAGGAATTTTCTTAAATATGCATACGACAGCTGGACTCTTCCAAAACTTAATTATGCATGTCTCATTGGAAGAGGTTCAACTGATCCTAAGAAGAATTCAACGGCGTCCATTTATTATCAAAACCTGGTACCCACATACGGCAATCCCACAACAGATGCATACTTCGCTAATTTCAATTATGGTTCATATTTTTATTATCCAAAGATACTTATTGGGAGGCTTCCGGCTTACAATGTTGGTGATGCTTCAAATATGGTTGAGAACATTATCTCATATGAAACCACTCCTCCTGAGACATGGTGGAAATTTAACACTTTCATTGTCGGAGGTGGTACATCATCTGATCAAAACACTTTTCAGTCACTTGACACGGCAATCATTAACAATTACGTTCTGCCGCCTCCGCTCTCATCGGAGGTCCATAAAATTTTCAGAAATGATACATCGACAACTGTAACTTTCAACTACAAGGATTCAATCAGAAGAGATATCAACAACGGAACTGCAATAGTGAATTTTCTCGGGCATGCAGGATATGAAAACTGGGAAGACGGGATGCAGGATCCGAGTACACTTGCAAACTACGGCAAGTTTCCCTTCATAATGAGCATGACATGTTACACAGGAAAGAATGCCGATCCGACTCAAAGGACATTTGGAGAAAGATATGTCAACATGCTCAACAGAGGAACTGTGGGCTTCATAGGCTGCTCGGGTTGGGGATGGCTGATAAGTCAGTCAAATATGCAAGCCGGTATGTATGATGCAATTGCCAATGACACATTGAGACGGTTCGGTGAAATTTTGAACAGAGGTAAGTTTGAACTTATACAAGACTCTACACAATCAACGGTCAGGCATACTGTCAATTCTTACGGATTGCTCGGAGATCCTGCCGTAAAGCTTTGTATCCCGAGAGTACCGGAGTATTCAATTTCTTCGGCTGATTACAAGCTGTCAAATACTTTTCCTGAAATTAATCAACCATTGACACTGACAATTTATCCAAAGAATTTCGGACTGTTTTCAGACTCGTGCAAGATCAGATTTACTCTGAAGAAAAACAGCGCTACAGTATCTATAAAAGATACTGTTCTTCGTCCTTTCAATATGCAGGATTCAGTTCGGTTCAGTTTCAAGCCTGATTCACTGGCAGACTATTCAATACAGGTTCTACTTGATCAAGATAACCGGATTCCAAATGAGCTGAAGTCAAACAACTATCTTACAGTATTTATTCCGCTGAAAGAAGTCTCATTTGTTCCTTTGAAACCTGTGAATAATTCTGTTCTTAATTCTGACTCGGTTGAATTTGCCGGACTAAATCCATTGACAGAAAATGTTCAGCAAACTGCCAAAGTGATCGTGGAGATGGATACTACTCTAATGTTCAACTCTGCTGTCAAAAAAACATTTGTGAAGAATAATGCAACAGGCGCAGTGACCAAATTCAAAACGAAGGTTCCTGTCGTGATTCCCGGAACAATTTACTTTTGGCGTACAAATGCCGTAGTGAATTTTGACAGTGCCGGATGGACAACACCATTGGTTTTTTCATACAATCCTGTTTTATACACAAGCGAAAATGCAGTAACAAAATCCAATGAAATATTAGTAGATGCGCCGGATACCGGAAGGGTAATCTTTAACAAGACCGATGACAATCAATTCTCGCCGGTTGACTACAACAATACAGGATTTACTTCAAACGGAATTCTGCTGAACCAATTTCCCCTGAATCTCTACGTCAGATCGATGGGAAGCAGCGGGGCCGAGGCTTCATTCTTTTCGGTGAATTACCAGAACATTAATATAGACGGAGGAAGATCTCCGGGCCTCAGCATGCTTAAGGTCAAGAAGCTGAATGGTACAATTCTTGAATATAAAAACATCAGAACAACAAGCGGTCAATCCTCGGACTCTGTCATAAACTTCCTCAACACATTTGATACAACTCACTACCTGATGGCACTCAACGCATCATATGTAGCCAGCGCTGTTGCGCTGAATGCAGCTGCCAAGGCAAAGATCAGGACGTTTGGAAGTACAAAGATAGACAGCTTCACTGTATTTGGCTGGTTCGATTCATGGAGTTTCATAGGATATCTTGGTGCGCCGCCTTTGGGCGTGTCAGAGATGTTTCGCAAGTATTCCGGTTCTGCGGGCTGGGTTGAATCGAACAGTTCAAAGTCTTCGGTCATTACCAAGACATTCGGAACTTTGACAAACTATTTTGGTCCCTGCTCAGAACTGGAAAGAATTTTCGTGGGAGCAGACACTGTTTCCTCAAAGCAGTTTGATGTTTGACGTAATTGGAATTGACCGCAACGGGGTAAGCAGT
The DNA here is from genome assembly GCA_016704345.1 of Ignavibacteria bacterium. GTDB lineage: Bacteria > Bacteroidota > Ignavibacteria > Tepidaquicellales > Tepidaquicellaceae > JADJAH01. The sequence continues at coordinate 21,360 of JADJAH010000038.1, forward strand.
ATGATATTTTCAAACGTGAGTTCGAATCAGTTTGTTGATATTAGTTCTATAGATGCTTATCAGTTTCCGAACATGAACTTGCAGGCAAAATTTTCCATTGATACCAATACAGGATTTCAATCGTCGTTGTTTAACAGTCTCAAGGTAAAATATACCCCTCCGGCAGAGATTGTTGTTGATAAGAATACGGTAGTTCGTTCAGACACATCATTCAAACCGGGTGATGAAATGAAGGTGACAATATCTTACAGCAATGCAGGCTTTGTCAATCTTCCGGGAACAGTCGTGAAAGTTTACAAAACATCAATAAGCACACAGAATCTTGTCAGCACAGATACCGTGTATCGCGCCCTGAAAATTGACAGCACTGTTTCGTCAACACATAAATTCAAGATTCCTTACGTGAAACCTGTAGGAGGTAAGGCAAAATTCTATATTGAGATAATTCCAAAAGGAAATTACAACGAGAGCTACACATACAACAATTCGGCAAGCTTCACTGTTAGTCTTAATGTAAATACATCTTCACAAATGGTTGATGTTTTCAGCGACGGTCAGATTGTCAGAAGCGGTGATTATGTCAGAGCAAACCCCGAGTTGAGGATTGATCTGAAAGATCTGGCTCCCGACCGTCCTTTGCTTTTCGACACTTCACAAGTTTCAATAAGTCTGAATGATTTGGTGGTTCCGTATTTCGGCAAAGGTGACAAGAATCTAAAAGCATCTGAAGACAAAGTTGATATAGACGGACAGCCGGGAACGGGAAGGTCGCTTTTTTACAATCCATCATTGTTAAAAGGTGAGAACAAATTAAAGATAGTTTATAGAAACGAAGCGGGCGAGGAGAACTCAAGCGAATATGTATTACTGGTTAGTGATGAAATGTTTGTGAAAGATTTTTACAACTTCCCGAATCCCATGAGAACCGAAACGAGTTTTATTTTTGATCTGACAGGTGCAGACTCACCGAGAAGTTGTAAGATCAGGATCTATACTACAGCGGGAAGACTCATTAAGGAGATCTCTCATACTGCCAATGTCGGATTCAATCAGGTGCTTTGGGATGGAAGAGATGAAGACGGCGATTTTATCGCAAACGGTGTGTATCTGTACAAACTTGTAACGGAAGATGATACAAAGAAAGAAACTGCAACGCAGAAGCTTGTTGTGCTGAGGTGATTTCTGAAGACATAGAAACCTTCATTCATACTCGTTTCCAAGCCCTGCCTGCGAGAATGCATTCCAAATTTCAGTGGCAAGTGGACAAGCAGGCTGCTTGGGAACGCACATCCAAATTGAGGTTTAATTCCGTCAAGCATTGCGAACGTTCGACCCCTTCGGGGTCGCATGTTTTGTCTGCTTCTCCACTCTATTGAATTGTCAACGCTGTGACAGATGCGGAGGTTTTGACTTTACAACTTTTTTATAGATCGGACAATCTTCCGTATGTGCACCGGGCAGATATCCGGTGCTTAATAGAAATTCATTTACGATCTCACCGCCCGTAAACTTAAATGTCTTCTTAAATAGTTTGGTCCATTCCGGTTTAGACATTGGATGATTCTTGTCGAGCCAGTTCCTGAATGAGCCATGTTCTTTCTGCAATGTTCTTATGACTTTGGCATTATGGATTGCTGCATCAACCTTGAGCCGGTTGCGGATAATACCGGCATCATTGAGCAATCTGTTCCTGTCTTTTTCCACGTAAGCAGAGACTTTCTTAACGTCAAACTTGTGATAAGCTTTTCTGAAGTTCTCCTGTTTGTTCAGGATCGTTGTCCAGCTAAGTCCTGCCTGGTTAATTTCTAAAATCAATCTGCCAAAGAGTTCGTTGTCGTCGCGAATAGGAAAGCCGTAAGCAGTGTCATGATAAATTCGATGAACATTTGATTTGTCCATTGACGCTACTGCTTCACAATATGTTTTGGGTTTGTCCAATTTTTCTGAATTAAGATTTATGATCGTCACTTTGATTGCTCTATTCGATGTAAGAATTTTTTGAGCAAGTGCAAGATGTAATTTGATATGAAAACATTCATCATAAATTTTTGAGGATAAGGAATTACTTCTTCCTCAGGAAGATTAGTTTTTGTTAACCTTCTGAATATTGATTTCACTGCATAAGCAATAAAAAGCTGACTCTGTGGAGCTCCGTGTATTCTCGGTGTAACTCAGTATCATAAAATATGAAGGGACAAAAGTCACTGCAAGGATTAGACAATGTGAAATCAGAAAGAATAAATTCCTTTATTACATAAGCCAAATAGTTTATGTTTTCACAAGTTTATTAAGCATCAATCCAACCAAAATGAAAAAGCTAATCACTTTGTTACTTCCGTTAATGATATTTTCATTTATCATAACCGGAAGCGACATCAGATCGGACGAACCAATCCGGAACGACCTTGATACATACAGTCTAGTTAAAATTGTTATCAATTCAAGAGATGACATTAAAAGGTTAGTCGAAAACGATATTACAATTGAGCACTATACAGGCCACTTCCGCGAAGGAATAGAAATCGTGATAAATCAAAGCGAGTTGTCACGGCTAATGACAACAGGACTCAACTACGAGATCAAGATCAAAGATCTTGACACATATTATGCTCAGAGAAAAGCACCGAAGCCGGAAGAACTCTTTCCTGCAAAAATGATAGCAGAGAAAGACGGTGTTGACGGATTTTCATACGGCAGCATGGGAGGATACTATACTTACGATGAAGTTGTGCAGAAGCTTGATTCGATGCGGCTGCAGTTTCCAAACATCATATCTGCGAAGCAGAACATCGGAGCGTCTGTTGAGAACAGAACGATATGGGTTGTGAAGATCTCCGATAATCCTGAGGCAAACGAATCGTCAACCGAAGCTCCGATATATTTTGATGCTCTTCATCATGCAAGAGAGCCGCAGGCAATGGCATCCGTGATGTATTTTATGTACTGGATACTTGAGAATTACGGAACAGATCCTGAAGCCACTTATCTTGTAAACAACAGGGAAATATTCTTTGTGCCTGTGGTAAATCCTGACGGATACAGATACAATCAGACAACCAATCCAAACGGCGGCGGTTCATGGAGAAAGAACAGGAGGAACAACGGTTCATCATGCTACGGCATTGACCTGAACAGGAACTACACTTACGGCTGGGGAGTGAACAGCGGCTCAAGCAATGATCCGTGTTCCGAAACATTCCGTGGATTATCAGCCGGTTCAGAGCCTGAAACACAGGCGATCACATCTTTCGTAGATCAGATCAGACCAAAGATTGGATTAACTTTTCACTCTGTTGCAGGAAGGTATCTGAATCCCTACGGTTACAATGATTCTTCAATCAGTTATGATATTTACTCCGAGTTTTCATCCGACTTTGCCGCATCCAACAATTACACATATGGCACCGTGAATGAAATGCTTGCGTATTATTCCAGCGGAACCACGCGTGATTATCTTCATTCAATTGGAGGATATTGCTGGACTCCGGAAGTAGGCGGCGGAAGCTTCTGGCCATCACAAACACAGATCATCCCGGTTGCCAGTCAGAACTTGTACGGTATTAAATATTTGTGCTGGGTCGGCGGCGCGTTTGCCGATCTGCAGAACTGGAAGATTCCAGGCGACGGCTATGTGACAAAGAACGATACGCTTCTGCTACAGTTGACTCTCAAGAACAGAGGACTTTCAAAGACAGCGAAGAATGTAACTGCCGAACTATCTACATCTTATCCTAATGCAACACCGCTTGTTGCAACCGTGAACTTCGACAGTATTCAATCAAGACAACTGAAAACAAATTCTGCAAACTACTTTGCTTTCAGGATCTCGAACACTGCATCTTACATGGATGAAATGAAATACATTCTTACCATTAAGCAAGAGGGTATAGTAACTTCGCTCGATACTATTCTTATCAATGTAGGCAGAGCCGTTGCATTGTTCAGCGACGGTGCTGAAAACGGAACAACGAGATGGATAAAGTCAGGAACAGGAACACAATGGGATACGACATTCATTGATCCTGTGGAAGGAAGCAAGAATTTTGCCGACTCAAGATACGGAAATGCGAAGGATAATTCAAACAACTACTTCACATTGTCAGACACAATTGACCTTGCAGGAGCAGTAAATCCGCGAATAGAATTTACCGCCAAGTGGGCGATGGAAGCGACTTTCGATTACATCCGCGTTCAGGTCAGCACCAACAACGGAACGAGCTGGACAAATCTTACCGGAAGATTTACGAAAACAGTTTCAGGACAACCGTCTTACACAGACATCAAACACTGGAAGCGTGAGCAGATGAATCTTAATCCATACATTGGTCAGAGAGTGAGGATCAGATTCAACTTTGTTACAGACAACGGCGTGCCGGGCGATGGTTTTTACATGGACAACTTCAGAGTTGTTGACTATGTAGATACTCCAACGGGAATAACACAAGTCAGCTCAGAAGTTCCGCAGGAGTTTCGCCTTGAGCAGAATTATCCTAACCCGTTCAATCCTGCAACTAAAATCTCCTATTCATTGCCTTCATCCGGATATGTAAGCATGAAGATCTTTGATGCGGCAGGCATTGAACAGATGACTCTTGTAAATTCATTTCAAACGGCAGGAACGTACAACGTAAATTGGAACGCAACAGATTTTGCAAGCGGGATTTATTATTGCAGGATAACATATTCCGGACGTAGCGAAACGATAAAGCTAATGCTTGTGAAATAGAGCCGAATGTCTAAACTGAAATTGATGCCGGATGATTCTTTGTTTGGCGTATTATTCATATTCGAAAGTTTACACGCTGGTAAAGCAATATAACATAAAGAAGATTTATAAGAGCCGCGCCGGAATTATTTTGGTGCGGCTCTTTTTGTTTGCATTAATTGATCTGAAGACCGCTTGAAAGAAGATCCGGTATCCGTATGACTTTTCTGCCGAGCATGTCTTAAACAAAAGCTAAAAACAATTCTCACCGAAACAATTTCAATACTACACTTACTCAAGTTATGATTTGTCAATAAAGAATCACAAGTGCTAATTTTGTATAGAATCAAACAGCGGCAGGATGTGAAATTTTTACTGCACCCGGGTGAAACATCGACAGCAAAAATTTCTATGTGTCTTATCGCAATGTTTGCAGTTAATTTTAATCCACACTGACAGATCCTATATCATAAAGTTGTTTCTATCCTGACCCAACAGGAGATCTTATTGGTGATTCTTAAGGATCGTCAATATTCTTCTAACCAAATTTCAATGGTAACATGAAAAGTCTAATGCTAATTCTGATGTTTGCCATCCCGGTACTCTCATACTCTCAGGCAAGTGTCAACTGGATACAATACACACGCGGTGTATCAATTGCCGTAGATAATTCGAATAATGTCTTTACTGTAGACTATGACTATAATCCTGCAGGAGACATCTATATAACAAAAAGAAATTCAAGCGGTACTTCTTTATGGTCAGTTAGTTATGATCAAACAGATAATACAAAGTGGGAAAAGGCAATCTGGGTGGAAACCGACAATCTCGGCAATTCAATTGTAGCCGGAAATCTTATGTCAGGTTATTCTAGTCCTGTTAATGCTGCAAGCATATTGATGAAGTTTGATCCTAACGGAAATCTCCTTTGGCGCAATATATATGAGAATTCGTTTGACGGCTCCTATACAAAGAAATGTATTGTTGACGCAAGCAACAACATTTATGTGCTCGGAATGGGAAACAGCGCTCAGTATGGATATGTCACCAAGGTAAAAAAGTTTGCACCGGATGGTTCAACCTTATGGACTTACTTTAATGGAGGGGGCATTGGCGCGCCTCTTAATTTTAAGTTCACTGCTGACAACTGTATCGTAATTGCAGGAAGATCAGTTTTTGGAAGCGTCAATGGATTTGCAAAACTTGATCTGAACGGAAATCCGATATGGAGCATAGCAGGCCTCAACAGTAATACTATCGGAGATATCGCCGGTGATGCATTCGGAAATAGTTACATAGTAAGCGCCGAATATGTTGCAATTAATCAGAGAACAATGATAAAGAAGATCAATCCATCAGGCACAGAAATCTGGGTTCGATACTTCACTCTTGCTGCTCAGAGGATAGAATTAGGAAATGACAATTTGCCGGTGGCTGTTGGTTATGTAAATCAGGGTGGCTTTGGCACGGCAGCCGTAAAAGTTGATGCAAACGGAAATCAGGTCTGGCTAAATACGGATGCAGACGGAGCTTACAATCTGTTGCTTCATGCACAACTAAAGATGGATCCGCAAAACAATATCTATCTTGCCGCGGGAACAATGACAGAGATGGCAATATGTAAAGTCAACAGCAACGGTACATCAGGATGGACGCTGACAATGCCTGGAAGTTATGCAAACGGATTTGATTTCGGGACGGAAAATTCAGTTTATGTTGTGGGAGGAAATACTGCGAAAATAATTCAGGGAGTATCACCTCTGCCATGTCCGGTTCCGCAAGGTCTTAGCTCAAGTGAAGTTACAAAGACTAGTGCAAAGCTAAGCTGGGGAGCGGTTAACGGCGCACAGAAATATGAGATCATATATCAGAATGCAATGTCAATCTCGGCAAAAAAAGCTTGGACATACATCAGAGTGCCGGGAAGTCAGAACTATGCCGTCCTGACAGGGTTGAAATGCAATACACCATACAATTGGAGAGTAAGAACAATTTGCGATACAACAGCGCCTGTTGTAAATCTTTCATATTCCGCATCTCAGAGGTTTACAACATTGTCATGCAATTCCGATGAACAATCTATATCTGAAGAATCCGATGAGCTCGAAACTTCTGTGCCTTCAGAATTCTATCTCGGAACCAACTATCCGAACCCATTCAATCCTGAAACCAGAATAAAGTTTGGATTGAGTAAAGATGCTGATGTTTCAATTACTGTATTCAATTCACTCGGACAGAGGATTGCAACACTCGAGAATTCCTTCATGACTAAGGGAAATTACTCCGTAACATGGAATGGGACAAATGATAATGGAGAGCTTCAATCAAGCGGTGTATATTTCTGCAGGATGAGTGCGGGAGATTTTGTACAAGTGAGGAAGATGGTGCTGAACAGGTAAACTGTCTTGTCTTAACTGCAGAGTCATTCCGGGACGGATCAATGAATTCTTCAACATTGTTCAAGCGGAAGACTCTGCAGCATTTCATTAAATGCACTCATTACATCTCTATGCGCGTTTTCTTTCTTCAACTCTGAACTCTGAATTCTTGGTTCTCAATTCTTAATTCTAAATTCCTAATTCTTAATTCTGATCCACTCTCTTCAAAGCCTTGAATATTAATCTCTCTATAGATAAGTTGCTTTCAATTATAATTCCGATAAACGAATATTCTTGAAACTTCTCTTAGTCTCAGCGCTTTTCTTTAAGCGTTTCTTCACTCATGCACATGCAGATGATCCTCCGAAAGTGCTTGTTGTGACTGCTCATCCGGATGATGACGCGGTCTTTGCAGCAACCAATTACAAGATCGTTCACGACCTTGGCGGAATTGTTGACCTGGCTCTTGTTACAAACGGTGAAGGAGGCTACAAATACTCAACTCTTGCCGAGAGTATTTACGGACTTGAACTGACTGAAGAAGATATTGGCAGAAAACATCTGCCTGCAATAAGACAAAAAGAACTTGAAGAAGGCGGCAAGATAATTGGCATAAGAAATTATTATTACATGAATCAGAAGGATCACCGTTATGTAACTTCTGCTGACATTCACGAAATTCTCGACAGCAACATCTGGGACCTTGAATATGTAAGAAACTATCTCAAAGATCTGATTGAAAGAGAGAAGTATGATTTTGTCTTTGTTCTCTCCGCTACTCCTGGAACTCATGCGCATCACAGCTCATCATCCATACTTGCATTGCAGGCAGTTGAAATGCTGCCCTTGGATGAACGACCTGTTGTGCTTGCAGGATCAGGATCGAGAAAGAGCGACACGGTGAAGTTTGTTTACAAAGGTTTCGAAGGATATCCTATTACAAATGTTTCTGATACAATTCCGTTTATGTTTGACAGAACTGCGAAGTTCGGATTCAGAGATGCTCTTGATTATAAGATCATTGTTAACTGGCTGATTGCGGAACATAAGTCGCAAGGCACTATGCAGTTGCTTATGAATCAGGGGGACTATGAGAATTACTGGTACCTGGATATCAATGACCCCTCCAAAAAGCAGAAGACAGCAGAGCTGTTTGAAAAACTCAAAGTGAATAATTTCAAAGTGAAGGAGTATAAGTGACAAATTTAAGAGTGCGCATTCTTTTGATTACCGTTGCATCATGCTGGTTTTCGGTTCGTGCGGCAAAGATTCCGGGAAGAAAAAACTTGTTATCTACTCGCCGCATGGAAAAGAAATGCTGACAGAGTTTGAAAAATCTTTTGAAGCCACAAATCCTGACATAGACGTCCAATGGCTTGATATGGGATCACAGGAAGTATATGACAGGATCAGAACAGAGAAGGCAAATCCTCTTGCAGATATTTGGTGGGGAGCTCCAGCAACAATTTTTATGCGCGCTGAAAAGGAAGCGCTGCTTGGAAAAGTATTCCCCAACATGGGCGGCATCGGTTCCTGCACAAAGCAAAAGCGCCGGTGACATGTGGTTCGGCACATTCATTACTCCGCAGGTAATAGCATTTAATGAAAAGACACTTACAAAGGAAACTGCGCCTAAAGACTGGAATGATCTCATCAAGCCGGAATGGAAAGGAAAGATAGTCATCAGAAATCCGATGGCATCAGGAACAATGCGTGCAATTTATTCTGCTATGATTGCAACAGCCGTAAAACAGACAGGCAGCGACATTGCAGGCTTTGAATGGCTGAAGAAGCTTGATGAGAATACTTCATCTTATGCTGCAGATCCGACACAAATGTATGTGAAGCTTGCCGGCAATGATGCAGTCACTCTCTGGAATATGCCGGATATTTTTCTGCAGAAGGAAAAATACAATTATCCTTTGGATTTAACTTTCCTCTGTCAGGTACAGTTGTGCTAACAGACGGCATAGCAATCATCAAAGGCACTAAGAATATTGAAGCTGCAAAAAAGTTTTATGAATTTGTAACTAATGAAAGCAGTCTGTTCATCCAAGCAGAGAAATTCTATCGCATTCCTGCAAGATCAGATATACCCAAAGACAAGCTGCCGGCATGGATCTCGGGTAATCCGTTTACGGCAATGGAGCTTGACTGGAATCTGATTGCGGAAAAAGAATCGGAGTGGATGAAGAAATGGGATGGGGAAGTGAAGGCGAAGAACTGAAAGTGGAGAATGGAAAATTGAAAATGGAAAATTGAAAATGGAAAATTGATAGTGGAGAGTTATGAGTTGAGAAATTTCTTTATATCTATTCACACGAGAGAGCTAAAAGCCCCTCTCCCAGAGGCTGTCCCAAAACCAACCCATTCTGTCATTCCCGCCTGCCTGCCGAATTGCCGTAGAAGTGTGGAATGCATTTTGGCGGGCGGGGACGACAGGCTTTGGGACAGCCTCCCACAGAAAGAGGGTGTCATAGCTAACTTTGATCATAGTTGAGTTACAACAAATTTTATACAATTGATACTTTCCGTTAAAAATATATCGAAAGAATTTGGAACTCAGAAAGCATTGGACAATGTGAACTTCGAATTGTCTAAAGGCGAATTCTTTTCATTGCTTGGTCCCAGCGGCTGCGGCAAAACTACCTTGCTAAGGATCATCGCCGGGCTTGAGTTTCCAACATCTGGAGTAATTGAGCTGAACGGAAAAGATTCATCAGGGCTGCCTCCTCAAAAGAGAAATGTGGGAGTAGTCTTTCAGAACTATGCACTGTTTCCAAACATGACCGTTTTTCAGAACGTTGCTTACGGGTTGGAGGTCAGAAAATTTTCGCCGGTTAAGATCAGGGAAAGAGTCAGCGAAGTTCTGGAGAAAGTCAGGATCTCACATAAGACGAACAGCAATGTTACAATGCTCAGCGGAGGTGAGCAGCAGAGAGTATCACTTGCAAGAGTGATTGTTACTGAGCCCGATCTCCTCTTGTTTGATGAACCGTTATCTAATCTTGACTACGCTCTCAGACTCGAAGCGAGAAATGAGATCAAACGGCTGCAAAGAGACATTGGAATAACTTCTGTATATGTTACTCATGACCAGTCGGAAGCGCTTGCACTCTCTGACCGCATAGCAGTTATGAACTCAGGCAAGGTGATTCAGATCGGAACTCCTGAAGAAGTCTATCTGAAACCTGCGGACAGGTTCATTGCGGAGTTTATCGGACATTCAAACTTTTTCAATACTGAAGAGGCAGTAAAATATTTCAGCATAAAGATTGGCAATGATGAAACTTTATCAGTCTTTCCTGAAGAGATTGAATTATCAAGCGGTAACGGAATGGATGAATGCAGAGTAACTGATGCACAGTTTGCCGGAGCTTTTGCGGAGTATGTAATTGACTGCGAAGGCAGAGAAGTAAAAGTGCTGGCATATTTCAGAAACGGTGGGAAGCTGAATTCGATAGGAGACAAAGTTTGTATGAAGCTTGTAAATTATGAAAAGAGGTTATTGAGGAAGTGAAGAAATTAGTTGATTCCGGCACCCTCACCCAAAAAGAGATAGTGTTGGAAGAGATTCGATGGCAAAATTTCTTTGAAATGCATGATTATTGCACACCCTCACCCCGGCCCTCTCCCACAGGGAGAGGGTGTCATTGAAGGGGTTTCGGTTTCAGAATCACTTGTGTTGTATGAACACTGCACACCCTCACCCTGACCTTTACCACAGGGAGAGGGTATCATATAGGAAGTTTTGTTTCAGAATTCTTATGAGTTATGTGCCGCTATGGCTATGACAGAAGTACAAGAGGTGAGGGTGATAATTTAATCAAGAACTTGAATCTCAAAACATCTAAGAATGCAAAATAAGATTTCTGTAAAGTCTCTGATTCTCCTTCTGATTCCCATCTTCTTTGCATTTGGCTACATTGTTTATCCTCTCACAACATTGTTCCTCCAAAGCGCACCGGCATTTACAGATTCGTTTGGAAGTTTGTTATCAAACTCTGCTCAGCCGATTTGGAATTCAATTGCATTGTCGCTTATTACGGTTGCAGGGAGTTGCGTGATAGGAACTGTACTTGCATACATGGTTTACTACTACAGATTTCCAATGAAGAAGTTCATCTCTGCAATACTGCTTGTGCCAATTGCCGCGCCACCGCTTGTTGGAGTTGTATCATTTTTGTTTCTTCTCGGTGAGAACGGTTTGCTGACTAAGTTCATAATGGCAATCACCGGAATGCAGACAGTGCCATTTATCTTTGACGGTTGGACCGCTGTCATAGTTGTGCACCTGTATTCATTCTATCCTTACTTCTATCTCTTTGCTTCATCGGCATTGATGAAAACGGATTCAAATCTCATTGACGCTTCATATTCTCTTGGAGCGTCTAAGTTCAGAACTGTTTTCAAAGTCATAGTTCCGCAACTTCTGCCTGCGATCGCAGGAGCATCACTCATTGTGTTCATGGCAAGCATGGCATCATTCTCCGCACCATTCATTTATGCCGGCTCGAGTAAATTTCTCACAACCGAGATCTACTTCGCTAAGATAAACGGCGACACTGCATACTCGGCAGCGCTTGCAGTAATTCTTACTCTGATGTCGTTAATATTTCTTTTACTATTGAGAGCATACAGAAAGAAGAATGCAGTTAGCGCAAAGACAAAAGGTTCAGTGAGAGTTGAGACTGCTTTGTCACATGAGCACTCAGGATTTGCCGGAACTCTGACATTGGGAGTTTTTTCTATTCTGATACTTCTTCCCGTGGCAGCACTTGTTTACTTATCACTTATTCCGGAAGGCTCACTTATGAGAAATTTTTTCGCAGAACCGTTTACGGCAGAAAATTACACAAAGGTCTTTAATGACCCGGCATTCTTTGAGCCGTTCTATAACAGCATTGTTATGTCAGTCATTGCTGTGGCATTGGTGTTGATAGTGGGAGTAATCGCTTCATGGTTGATAACAAAGAAGAAGATAAGCGGGGGTGGTTTGCTGGAGAGCATTCTTTCGATACCTTACGGAGTGCCGGGAACAGTCATTGCAATTGCATTCATTCTCAGCTTTAGTCTTCCGTCAGTCTTTTCTTTTTTCACAATTCTTGCAGGAACATTCTGGATACTTCCGCTAGCCTACGCCGTAAGAAATGTACCGCTCATGACACAGTCTGTTATGGCGGGATTGTCATCAATAGATCCTTCATTGGAAGAAGCATCATCCACACTCGGAGCATCCGATTCAAGAACCTTTGCAAAGATAACAGCGCCGCTTGTGATGCCGTCTGTCATTCATGCTTCGATGCTTGTATTTATTGCTTGTGTCGGTGAGTTTGTCTCAACTATTCTGCTTTATACATTTTCCACAAAGACGATCTCCGTGGAAATCTATTCGCAGCTAAGACTTTACAACACCGGCGCGGCGGCGGCGTATGGTGTGATACTGTTTGCTGTTGTGATGGTTGTAGTATTTTTTTCGAGGAGGACGATTGAGAAGAGCAGTTAGGAATTGAGAATTAAGAATGGTGAATTGCAAATTGAGCAGTTCAGATTCCATTGTGTTCAAATGAAGTAATTTGTAATTCGAAAGAGCCTATTCATAGAAAGTTGTGTTCTCCTGAGACTTCTACATAGTATTTCATTTCTGCAGCATTTTAAAGAGGCACGGAAGTTAAAGTATTGTGTGAAAGGTCCCTTCGCTATACTACAATTCACATTGCAAAAGTGTTCCAACTTGATTCTTGATCTATCTTGAATCTTTACATGAATTCAAATACGTTAGTTGCAGCAAATAATGAAGACACTATCACGAGACACATCTCCCGAAATTGAACTGAAGCTCATCGACATGTTGAGGAAGCAAACGCCTACACAAAGATTATCAAAAACACTTTACCTGACAACAGTTACATTGAATCTGTCAAGAAGGGCGATATCGAGGGCGAACCCGGATAAGAGTAAGAGAGAACTTGATCTTCTCTTTGTTGAATATCACTATGGGAAGGAATTGGCAGAGCGTGTGAAAAAGCATATTGAAATGAAGGATGACGGCTGGAAGTGATATAGACAGAGCTTTACAGCCTGTAATCGATGTGTTCTCGGAATTCAGCATTCCTTATTATGTATACGGCTCAATAGCAAGTTCCGCGTATGGAGTTTCCAGGTCCACACAGGATATTGACCTCGTTTCAAAAATTGATAGAGATACTGCAAATGTGATTTATGAACGTCTTAGAGACATGTATTTCCTTGACTTGAATATGATATTCGAAGCAATCAGTAACACATCTTCATTCAATCTCATACATTTAGAAACCATGTTAAAGATTGACATATTCATTTTGAGGGATGAACAATATCACAGATCAACTTTTGCGCGAATAAAGGAAGACAATCTTGAACAACACGAGAACGCAATTCGAGTATTTATCGCTTCACCGGAAGATGTAATTCTGAGTAAACTTCTTTGGTACCGCGGCTCAAATGAATCCTCAGAAAGACAATGGCTTGATATACTTGGAGTCGCCAGGGTTCAAAACGAAAGACTCGACATTGCTGCACTGAAATACTGGGCACAAGAACTCAATGTGACAGACCTCTTGCTAAAAGTATTTCATGAAGGTGACATCAAATCTTGAGATTATTACGAAGTTAAAAATATTAGTGTTCAGGTACTAGCCTTCCGTAACTTCAATTGACTGTGTCTTAGCCAACAGAAAACCCATGCTGGTCAACATTTCGAAAACTTCTGATGATAATAATTTAGGAATTACAGCGAAAAGCTGGACAGGGAGAAAGAGCAAAGAACTATTTTTACATTCTTAATTCTTAATTCTTAATTCTTAATTGAGAATTGCGCTTGTCACATCTCGTATTCCGCCAGCTCCATCTCCATCTCAACAATCTCCTTCATCTGATTTAAAAACCACTTGTCAATTTTTGTCACGGCGTATAGCTCTTCAATTGTTGCATCCAGCAAGAGCGCATACCTTATGAAGAAGATATTATCATTTCTCGGTGTTTGAAGCTTGGTCATTATTTTCTGTTTCTGTGATGATCTTTCCGAGTCTTTCAGGGAAAGCAAATAGTTTGTGTCGTAAACATCTTTACCGTCAGCTCCCAATCCGGCTCGGCCCGTTTCAAGCGATCGAATTGCTTTCTGAAACGCCTCTTTGAAATTTCTGCCGAACGACATCACCTCGCCGACTGATTTCATCTGAACTCCAAGAACATCATTGTCAGGACTGCTGGATCTGAACTTGTCAAAATCCCATCTCGGAATTTTTACAACAACGTAATCAATCACCGGCTCAAAGCAAGATGGGGTGGTCTTGGTAATGTCGTTTGGAATTTCATCCAGCGTATAGCCGACTGCGAGTTTAGCGGCAATCTTTGCGATCGGAAATCCTGTAGCCTTCGATGCCAGAGCAGAGCTCCTTGAAACTCGCGGATTCATTTCTATCACAATGACTCTTCCCGTAACAGGATCAACTGCAAATTGTATGTTCGAGCCGCCTGTCTCTACGCCTATCTCCGAGATGACTTTCTTTGCGGCATCGCGAAGTTCCTGATACTGCTTGTCACTCAATGTCTGCGAGGGTGCGACTGTAATGGAATCTCCTGTGTGAACACCCATCGGATCAAAATTTTCTATCGTACAGATCACTACAAAATTATCATTTACATCTCTCATTACTTCAAGCTCAAATTCTTTCCAACCGATAAGCGATTCTTCCACAAGAACTTCTTTTGTGGGAGAAGCATCGAGTCCGCGGTTGACTATAGACTCAAACTCCTCAATGTTATAAGCAATGCCACCTCCCGTTCCGCCGAGAGTGAACGAAGGACGGATGATCATAGGGAAGCCGGTTACTTCGGCAAAACTCTTAGCCTCGGAATATGACTTCACAAATTTTCCTTTCGCAACATCGAGTCCAATCTTCTTCATTGCATTATGAAACAACTCACGCGACTCCGCTTTTCTGATAGCATCAACCTTAGCGCCAATCAACTCAACACCGTATTTATCAAGAATCCCTTTCTCATAAAGATCCATTGCAGCGTTTAATGCCGTTTGCCCGCCCATAGTTGGAAGAATTGCTTCGGGTTTCTCTTTGATGATGATCTTCTCAATGTATGTTGAATTGATTGGTTCAATGTATGTCGCATCAGCAATTTCAGGATCGGTCATGATAGTCGCAGGATTGGAGTTGATAAGCACTACCCTGTATCCTTCTTCCATCAGCGCTTTCACCGCCTGCGTTCCCGAGTAATCAAACTCGCATGCCTGTCCAATTACAATCGGACCGCTTCCGATAATGAGTATTGTCTTTATGTCTGTCCTCTTTGGCATCAGGAATTTTTCAATGATAAAATAAAATATGTGATACTATGAATTGTTTCAGACTTCAGCTTTTCTTGCCTCTTTTGCAATTACTTTCTTTCTCATCTCTTCCTTTAATTCTCTCTCATGTTTGCTGATTACCTTCTTCACAAAGTATTCCTGTATGTTTACATCTTTGAATGGTGTGCCTTGGTCTTTTAACAGCAACGACTTTCTGACATAATCACCATTGCTCATCATCACTCTTGTCTTCACAGTATCAGTGAGATATAGTCCCAGTATCTCAACAATATCTTCTTTCACTCTCGGATCTTCGATCGGGAAAAATATTTCCACTCTCCTGTCAAAATTTCTCTGCATAAGATCAGCGCTGCCAAGATAGAGACTTGAGTTTCCATTATTCTTAAAGTAATAAGCGCGACTGTGTTCGAGGAATCTTCCAACGATGCTGTACACATTGATGTTCTCGCTGAGGCCCTTTACCTGCGGACGAAGCCTGCATATGCCGCGTGTAATGAGATCTATTTTCACTCCGGCTTTCGATGCCTGATAAAGTTTCATAATGACTTCGTCGTCAACTATCGAATTATTCTTTAATAAAATGTAACCGTTGCCGAACTCTTTGTGCGATCTTATCTCGTCGTCAATCAATCTGATTATGCACTTCCGCATATTCAACGGCGCGACAATGAGTTTCTTATAATCATGTTTCTTCGAATAACCAGTCAGATAGTTGAACAGGTTTGAAGCATCATCACAAAAATCATTGTTTGATGTGAAGAGCCCGAAGTCAGTGTAAATTCTTGAAGTTACGGAATTATAATTGCCTGTGCTGAGGTGAAGATATCTGCTCATGCCAATCTCGTCCTTTCTTACAACAAGCGCCATCTTACAGTGAGTCTTGAGTCCGATGAGACCGTAAACCACATGCACGCCGGCATTCTCAAGTGACTTTGCCCAGATGATATTATTCTCTTCGTCAAATCTTGCTTTTAGTTCAACAATAGCCGTAACCTGTTTGCCGTTTTCGGCTGCTTCAATCAGCGACCGTATGATAGGGGAATCGCCGCTTGTTCTGTACAGCGTGAGTTTTATTGCATACACATTTGGGTCTTCGGCAGACTGCGCTATGAATTCACTGACCGATGCAAATGAATAAAAAGGATGATGGAGAAATATGTCGCTCTCCGAAATGGCTTTAAAATAGTCCTCCTGCTTTCTGAAGTAGGACGAGATCCTAGGGGTGAATCCCCTGTGCTTCAGTTCGCGCTTTTCGATCTTGCAGATTGACATGAAATCACCGAGGTTCAGCGGACCGTTGATCCTGTAAATTTCATTTTTCTCAGTGTGAAGTGCATTAATCAGAAAGTTCAGAAGATTATCCGGCATCTTCTTGTCAACTTCAAGCCTGACAAGAATTCCGAGCCTCCTTTTCTTTACTTCTTCTGCTATAAGTGTCAGCAGATCATCCGCCTCTTCTTCTTCAAGATCAAGATCGGCATTGCGGGTAATACGGAATGCAAAGCTGTCCAATGTCCTCATTCCCGGAAAGAGCTTGTCAACATTTGCCTTAATTATCTCTTCGAGCAGAATGAATCGATAGTCACCGTTAGAGCCAATGGAATAGAATCTCGAAATATTATTGGGCAGTTGTATCACGCACACTTTTTCTTCCACTTGCTCTGTATCCGGATCATCAAGAATTATTGCGAGAGCAAGACTTCTGTTTATCAGATTTGGGAAGGGATGAACATTATCAATTGCAAGCGGTGTGAGTATCGGAAAGAGTTCGTCCTCGAAGTAAGAATTGACTATCATCTTGTCATCTTCAGTTAACTCGCTGTATGTAACAAACTCGACATCATTCACTTTTAACTGCGGAACGATCTCTTCATTGAAAATTCTGTATTGCTCATCAACAAGCGGGACGAGAGTTTTGTATATCTCATTCCTTTGCTCGCGAGCATTCATGCCGTCGGTAGTGAGTTCGTTTACGTTGTTGCGTACCTGCCGCTTGAGGCCGGCAACGCGGATCATAAAGAACTCATCAAGATTGGTACTGAAAATAGAAAGAAACTTAAGCCTCTCCAGCAACGGTTCACTCTTGTCCGCAGCTTCTTCGAGAACCCGCTTATTGAACTCGATCCATGTCAGTTCGCGGTTAAGAAAAAAATCAGAATTTACTTTTTGCATTTATTGAAAATAATTGTCTGTAAAAATTTAGCTACTGCACTATACTTTTCCTACACTACTACTGAATCATACCGTTTCTTTTAAGCTCGATCAAATACTTTGTAATAAGCGCTTCGTAGTCTGCAGTGTATCCTTCTTTCTGAAGATTAAGAAACTCTTCCTTAAGAGCATTGTATGAACCCGGACCACTCAGAACTATTTCAGGCGGGGATGTTCTTGAAACATTTTCACCTGGACGCGACTCACGCTTTGGTTCAAAATCTTTCTCCCTTTGAGAAAGCCGTGCATCAAGCATTCGCGAGAGAATACGGTTCTGTTTCTCTTTCAGCTTATCGTCAAGATTATATTCACTCATTTGTTTTATGATCTCTTTCATCTCTTTCTCAACTTCATCCATATCACCAAAAACTTTTTCTCCGCTTCGGGCTTGCTCTTTTTTCAGTTCTTCATTTAATTCCTCCATGGATTTCTGAATCTGCATCTGTTCAAGTCTTAACCTGTCCATTTCAATTTTCTCCTGCTGAGGAATACTCTCCGGATTAGAGCCTTTGCCGTCATTTCCTTGTTGTCCGTTTTCGCCCATTTTACCGGTCTTGCCGTTCAGTCCCATCTGCTGAGCAATTATATCTCCGAGCCTCTGCATCATTTGTCCCATATTGCCTTCACCGGGTTTGTTGCCTTTACCTTTCTTTCCGTTCTCTCCCATTTGTCCGAGCATATCGCCAAGCATCTTTGCGGCATTATCAAGCGAGCGCTTTGCATCACCCTGACTGTCGGAAGCCTTATCCCTCTTCATTTCTCCAAGCTCACTACCGGCTTTGTCCATCTTGTTAAAGGCATTTCCCAGTTCCTTTCCCATCTCAGGAGTAAGCATCATTCCCATCTTAGTTGTATTCATCAGATCGTCAATCGTTTGAGAGAGATCGCCTTGAAGGTCACCCTGCTCCTTTTTGTTCTTTTCAAATTCTTCTTTATTCCCGCTCTCTGTATCATCGGTCTTTTCTTTAAGCTTCTGCTGCTTCTCGCTCATCTCTTTCAGCTCTTTCAGTATCTCTTCAAGTTTCTGTTTAAGTTTTTGATTCATATCCTGCTGATCCATCATTTTGGAGAGGGCATTCTTCATATCTTCATTCATCTGGTTCAGTTCATCCATGATCTCCTGCTGTGTCTTTTCTGAATTCTGCTTCTGGCTGCTCTTCAACTGCTCCTGTGATTGCTGCATCTTTTGTTCCGTCTGACTCTTCTTCATCTGATCCTGCAACTTTTGAAGATCTTCTGCGCTTAACTGCTCTTTCATTTTGTTGATCTCATCAATAAGCTTTTTCAGCTCTTCGTTAAACTCTTTTGTCTGATCTTTTATCAGCATCTGCTCAGCCGAAAGATCCTTCATCTTTTCAGAATTATTCTTGTCTGTTGCTTCAGTTTCCTTTTTCAGTTCTTCCTGTTTCTTTGTTATCTCATCAAGCTTCTGCGTTAGCTCGCCAAACTTCTGCATGTTCTCGATCTTCTTCATTAACTCCATTGCTTTTTCCATGTACTTCTTGAATGCTTCTTCGTCAAACTTAAAATTCTTCATTGCCTCTTTAAGCTCTTCCGCATTTTCCTTTTTCAATGCTTCGCGCAATTTCTCAAGCATCTTCTGAAGTTCAGGCGTGTTGATCTTATTGAACATCTTCTGCAGCTCCATATACTGTTCAAGTGTTTTCTCGTCAAGCATGTTATTCTTCTGCATGTCTTCCATGTTCTGATCAAGCTTGTTCTGCGTTGACTGCAGGTTCTTCTGGAAGTTGTCCAGCTTCTTTTCAAACTCTTTCTTCTTTTCTTCGTTCAGCCCAAGTTCTTCATTTCGCTGAATTTGTTTCTTCATTTCTTCAATTTCTTTCTGCAGATCCATTGCCTCATCATAAACCGACTGAAGTTCATTCTTCAGTTCTCTTGCTTCTTCCTTGTTCTTTTTAAATGCTTCTTCGGGAGACTTGTAGAACAACGATCTAATCTCGGAACGTGTCGACTTTCCTGCGTTGTCAGTTACTTCCAGGAAATATTCCGTCTTATCGCCACTTCTCATTCCGAGTGAAGTGATATCCCAAATGTAAGGAACTTCTACCGATGTCGCGTTGAGATTCTTTAGAGGTATGATGATCTTCGTAAACTGCGGAGCGGCAGAATTTCCTGAATTTTCGCGGATTTTTCTGTAATTCAGTGTCAGTCCCGAGAATCCGTAGTCATCAGAAATTCTCGATCTTACGAGCAGGTCTTTCTCCAGATTGATCTCATAATTTGTCTGCGACGGTTCGATGATCATAATTGAAGGATCCTCATCTTTCAGGATCTTGAGAACATATTTCTTGTAGTTCTTACCGCTTCTGCCCTGTTCATCCTTTAGATAAAAGCTGTACTCACCTGACTCGGTTGCGATGAAAGTGCCGGTTGCTTCATCACCGTTGACGTCAAATGCTGTTTCCTTTCCGGAAATACTTATGCCAGCCGATGAGATATTCTTATTTGCCTTCAGATTGAATATCAGCTCACTGCCTTGCGGACAAAATGCGTCTCCTTCATTTTCCTGAACCTTCTCCGGAACGCCGGTGAAAGCGGGTGGTTTGACAGTTAGGGTAAAGTTCTTAACAGCTGGATAATCGGCTACAAGAATTCTGTACTCATCTGATTTGATACCTTCATATTCAAAATAGTAAAGCATTTCCTGTTCAATATCTTCCAGCCTCTGAACAAAGCTTCCGTCTGTATGTGATTTTAGTTTGGTAATGTCTTCCGAAGAACTCTCCTGTTTTGGATGCAGATAGATCTCTTCGGTTTTGAATTCAGGGCTTAGCGAATTAACACACGCCTTTACTTCAACATCCTCACCTCTTGCTATTTCAATATTGCCCGGTGTTACTGTAAATGATATGCCAAGGTTGTCGAGAAAGCCGTAATTGTAATTTACCAGGCGGTTCGCTGCCTGTGATAAGTTTGTACCAAAGAATACAAAAGACAAAGCCGCAATTAACAATGCTGAAACAAAATAGAGAAAAGGCTTCTTCAGTTTTGTCATATCAATTGCAGAACCGAAATCAATGTTGGAAGTTTTTTCATCCATTCGCTTCATTTCCGCGTTTATGAGTTCGGATGAGAACAATGAAGCCGCTCCAGTGCCTGAGTATTGCCTGAACAACGATAACGAGTTGGAAAGATTGTCTTTAATGCCTAAAATTCTGTTGCCTATTCTACTTGCATATTCAACAGGATCAAAACTGCCAATCAATCCCATGTACTTAAATACAAAGGTTACAAAAAGGTAAGTGATTGTGGTCACCGAAGAAGATAGTAAAGCCCAATAAATGATCTTTCTAACAGAAGTGGTGAAATGAAAGATAGCTTCTGCCGAAATTGCTGCAAGCAATAAAGCAAGTATTGCGGCAATTGCATAAAGCATATACTTTGCAAAGTGAAAGATCAGTTCTTTTCTGTTTGCTTTGCTGAGTCTATACTCAAGTGACTTATAGATTTCGGTTGAAGCCGTCAGATTTGACATATTATGGGGAATTTCTTTAAATCCTTTATTAAAAAACAACTTAGTTAAAGGCATGAAAGTTATCAATGAATAACATCACTATTGACAACTCTGATACGACAAACCACACGAAATGTTGATAAATTCCAAAATTTTCAAGTTGAGGTTTCTCCCCAATGCCAATGGGGAGAAACCTCACTCTTTTAAAAAGAAATGTAATGACTTGAATATAAGCTCGAACTTAGTGATTATTCTTTGCCCCAAAATATTTGAAACACACAAAAAATATAATGGGGATCAATATAAAGTTACACATCTTTTCTGTTTTTTCAGTAATTCTTCTGGCTTCACTTTTCCTGTCAGCCCAAATTTCATTTCCCCAAATTCCATTGGAAAGCCTTGATGTTGAAACAGTCAACTGGCTTGACAGAGTTGACTCTGCAGGTGGAACCGCTTCGGATAGTATTATTCTTGCAGTTGATGATTATGTAAAAGAAATCAAGGGCCTGAAGTTTCAATCTACCAGTATTAGGAATCTCATACTTAGAGAGAATTGGTACTGCGGAAATTTCGAAGCTGCATTCGTGCCGATATTCAGAAACTCCACAGGCTCTTCCGGTTATGTGGGCGCACAGGCCGACATCAACAGAAATTATTCCGATTTCGATTACAATGAGACAGGCACACAGAGCGGTCTCAAAGGAAATGGAATTAATAGATATGTAGAAACGGGCATCAGCCCTTATCAGACCGGCGAACTTCCACTAAACGATGCACGGCTGATGATCTACAGCATGTCGGAAGGTTTTGAAACGGGCAGGCTCGGTTGCCGTTTCGATGGTATTGGATTCTACATGTATCCAAGATATACAAACGGAAGCGCTTACTTATGCATTAACAGCACTTCCGAAACACCGGTGAGCATTCCTTCGGCAGCGGGATATATAATGGCGCAGAGAATCAACAGTCAGCTTAATAATTTCTATCTGAGAGACAATCTTATTAATGCTGTTCAAAACTATTCCGCAAATAACAAACCAAATTCAGGGATTGCAATAGGCGCTTTCAACAACGGCGGGAGCATGAGTAGTTTCATGACAATGAGGCTCGGAGGTTATTCCATTGGATTGAGTTTCACACCCGCACAATACAGAATTCACTATGAAGCCGTGACACGTCTCATGAACAGACTCGGACGCACATTACAACCCGCTACCCCTCCTGAGATCAGATCCGAACTGTTTACATTCACCGGCAGAAACCTCAATGCAAACTTCAAGACACGTCCCGGAGGCTTCATTCAGTTCGAACTTCAGAACTCTTCCGGAGTTCCGCTGCAGGGATATTCATTTGAGGATTGTCCGCAAATTACCGGAGATCAGAAAAGCGCGACAGTAGCTTGGACATCAGGTTCGGATGTATCAGAATTTGTTAATACCCCGGTTTTTCTAAAAGCAAGAATTTCTAATGCTGATCTTTTCACAATTCAGTTCAGAAATCAGGTTGAAGAAATTGACTATAACATATCCGGATACAAAGCAGGAGTGTATAAGCAGTTCTTTGCAGACACTCTCTTCTTCAGGAATAATCCCAATATAGTCCGCATAATGCAAAGGCCGGTGAAGAATCCGACTCCGGTTATTTCTCCAACAGAGTCATGGGAAGGAAATTACATCATTACTACTTATGGAAATATCGGATACTCGAAAAGTATCGAGCAAGACAGAATGGTTTACAAAGCCTGGCTTAGGTGTGTAAATAGTTTTGGGAGGGTTCCGGTATATTATGAATCAATAGACGGTTTGAACTGGACAAGGCCAAATGTTGAGCTGTTCAAGTTTAACGGAAGCGCTGATAATAATATTCTTTCGGATTCTCCTTATCCGGGAGGTCTTTACACTGTTGTAGATGATTCCGCGTATAATCAATCAGATTCGTCAAGGCGGTACAAGTCAGTCTACAATACACATCCTACGAGCGCCGACAGCAGATTGAATATTTCTTTCTCTTCACACGGAATTGTTTGGATTCCGTATTCCGGAAACCCGGTGCGATACAGCGGTGAAGATCTTTACTCAAGCGGCTGGAATCCCGTTCTCGGAAAGTATTTGGGATATTTCCGGGATTCACTTGGTATCAGAAAGATCGGAAGATATACAAGTCCCGATTGGATCAGCTGGACTTACACCGGAACTATTCTTAAACCGGAGTCTTATGACATAAAGGGCACACAATTTTACAACATGACTGTCCTTTTCAAGGATAGCGTGTATTGGGGAATTGCCAGTATTCTTAAACTGAATTCAAGTCTTGAAGAGAATCCGGTAAATCCAACCAGAACAGACAATACAGTTTATCTTGCTTTGCTGTTTTCGAGAGACGGAATAAATTTTATGAGATGCGGCAACCTGACACCGTTGGTTAATTACGGTGAGCTAGGTGAATGGGATGATCAAATGCTTTATACTGTTGGGGCGCCAATTCAAATAGGAGACGAGTATTACATTTATTACAACGGATTTAATTACAAGCATTATACAAACGGAGCGGCACCTCCACCACACAATGATGTTCCAAAGAAAAGCCAGATAGGAGTTGCAAGGATTGGTGTTGACAGGTTCATTTCATTAACGGCTTATTGATCGAGTGAAAGATCTGGTCATTTGTCTTCTATGAAATCAAGTGCGGCAGAGTTGATGCAATATCTAAGTCCGGTAGGTTCCGGTCCGTCGTCAAAGACATGGCCAAGGTGCGCGCCGCATTTTTTACAGATGACTTCCTTCACGATCATGAATAAAGCAATGTCATGATCTTCAATAATATTTTGCTTAGCAGAAGGTTCATAGAAGCTTGGCCAACCGGTTCCCGAATCGTATTTCTCTTTTGAACTGAACAGCTCACCCCCGCAGCATACACAGTTGTATTTGCCGTCTCGCTTCTCATCAAAGTAAACGTTCTCGTAAGGTAACTCCGTACCTTTTCTCCGCGTTACTTTGAATTGAAGTGGAGTGAGCTGTTTTCTCCATTCTTCTTCAGACTTTT
The DNA here is from genome assembly GCA_016704345.1 of Ignavibacteria bacterium. Lineage (GTDB taxonomy): Bacteria > Bacteroidota > Ignavibacteria > Tepidaquicellales > Tepidaquicellaceae > JADJAH01. Next base: position 45,536 of record JADJAH010000038.1, read on the forward strand.
GTATTTCAAATTGCGTTTCCTCAGGTAAAGTAATCTCGGTAGAATCTTCAGTAGCGATGGCAAATGTCTCGCTATTCATAATAGACAACAGCATAACAATTGAAGCAATCAAAACTTTATCAGATTCATAGGATTTGTATCAGTATTAATTTTCTTAAAAAATGGAATGCAGAAATCCTAACTTAGATTTCAATTTCAGAGTTTCCGACAAAATATGAATCTGCTCGAATAAGTGAAACGCCACAACTTCATTAGATGACTTTCTTTAATTGCAATAAATACCAAAATTACCGGCGTTCATATACTGTCAACTCATTTATCCGTTATCCGTAACATTAGTGAACACAAAAATACTTAAGACATTCTCCGTTGATTTCAAGTGCTTCAAATAGATTCATAAATACTCACGTGCTTGTCATTCTTCTGCTGACTATGATCTCCTGCATACTCATCAGTGAAAGAACGATTTTTCCAGATGTACCCCAAAGAATGAAGATCGAAGCTTCAATTCTTGGAGGGACTATGGAGCCGCCCTACCAATACCGCGTAATGAAACCTTTGATAGGAAATCTATTGCAGTCAGTACTTTCTCCATTTATTGAAGACGAAGTTTCGCGTCACGCATTTTCATATCAAGTGATGATCTTCTTTGTCTTCCTTGGAGTTTATTTTTTGTTCTATAAATTTCTCCGCAATTTTTTCACGGAGAATACTTGCATATTGGGTTTGTTTCTGCTTCAGGTGGTGATACCACTGGGCATTACCAGTATTTGGGAAGAAGGAGATTACATTACACTTCTTCTCTATCTTATTGGACTTAACCTAATGTTCTCAGGCAAAGAAAAATTTCTGCCGTTAGTCATAGCAGTAGGTGTGTTTAACCGGGATCAGATCATTTATATTCTTTTCTTGTATGCGGCATTTTTGTTTTTTAACGGAAGGATCAAAAATAAAAAGGCATTTGTGAACGCGGCCATTTGTGTTATCATTTGGGGTGCGGGATATTTGCTGTTGAGAAATATTTTCGGATTCAAAGAATCTGTTTACACCATTAAACACAATGTAACCACCAATATCAATACGTGGAAATCAATTGCCGAACTCTGGATTGCCATGATTTCCGTCTTCGCATTTCTCAGCATTATCTCATACAAGCGAAGTAATGAGTTTTTCAGGTTTGCGCTAATTTCGTTGATACCTTATGTAATGATCTATTTCTTGCTTGCAATTGTTTCCCAGTTGGCAAAATTCCTACCGGCATTTCTTGTGATGATTCCTATGAGCCTTCAGGTGCTTACAAATGAGTATACCGGAGATCCACTTGCAGAAACAGAGAAAGGACAAGCACAGTGAATAAAATTAGGAGGAAAAAGAATTGAGGCCGGGATTCTTCATCGTGATTTTGCTGAGCATGATCTCTTACCTTATTGTTGACGGGAGAATAATCAAGCCTCAGTCGAATTCGAAGTACGAACTCCAACAACTGATACTGACAGGTCAGGAAGAAACTCAGCAGCAATATTCTGTCTTGACTCCGGCAGTAACTTACGCCATGCAGAAACTCATAGGAGTTATTGTAATCAACAATGCAAAGGCACGGCTATACTCGTTTGAGATCGTTGCATTCTTTTCTTTTCTTGCCTTTTATTTCATTCTATACTTCTATCTCAGGTTGAACTTTGACGAAAAGCAAAGTATGATCGGACTTCTTCTGTTCCAGTCGGTGATAATGCTGCTGATTCAGAACGTATACACCGAACCGGCAATATTCAATCTGACATTCTTTGCGGCTGGACTGCTGATCATCGCTATGAAAAAAGATTTCCTTCTTCCGCTTGTGATAATGCTTGGCTCATTGAACCAGCCTCAGATACTTGCACTGTTATTATTCTACATGATATATCAATTCAGTTCCGGTAATCTTATGAAGCTCCGATCTTCAGTCATTGTTCTGACATCTCTCGCATCCTGGCTCTTAGTTGAAAACATACTAAAAAGTTTTTACGGGCTTCGACCCGAGACAAGTACGGGACAATTCGATCTTGTTAACATTCCGATGTTTATCCTAATGATTGGCATATTAGTTGTAATGTCTTTCAAATCACTATTTAAAGGAGATATGATCTTCAAGTTCTCAATTCTTTTTACGCCGCTCTACATTTTGCTGGTATTAATGCTGATGCCTCGGGCAACATTGCTTGATCTTTCACCTGTGCTGCTTTTTATCATCCCCGCGGGACTGTATCGATTCAGCGACAGTCAAATCAAAGAGTAAAAATACGATTTGGTGCCGCTTTTTAGGATAATCAGAATTTTACTATGCTCTGAAACAACTTTGTATGAATTACGTTAATGAATGAGAATCAAAAGGAATAAAATATGAAAGCTATAACTACGTATCTTTCCCTGCTAATTTTGCTACTGACAACCCTTACCGCTCTTTCACAGCCGCAGAGTTTCAGCATTGAATCTCCCGACATTAACGGCAACATAATGAACAAAGAGTGGGTTGGAGCAAAAGTATTTACAAAGTTTTATCAGTTTATCCCCAAGGCTGACGGTACAAACCAAATCGACAGCACAGTGGTTTACATCAAGCAGAATAAAGATGCGATATTTTTTGCTTTCGATTATTATCCGATGGGTAAGATAATTTCTAAATCCGTTACGAGAGACAGGAGTACGGAAGATGAAAATGAATTCTTCATATTGCTTGATATGGAGAACAAGAATCAGAACGGATATGTGTTCTCATTCAGTTTTCTTAATAACCAGAGGGATGCGGCTGTATATAATCAAAGGAACAAGTCTTATGAATGGGACTGGATATGGGAGGTGAAGTCTACCATTATAAAAGAGCCTGAAAACGGAAAGCCCGGACATATTCAGACGGAAGTCATGATTCCGGTTGGCAAGATGCAGAATAAGAATAAGAAGCAGATAGGCATTGATCTTCAGTTGTTTTCATATAAAGAAGATGGAAACTATTACTATTATTCAATCATTCCCAACAGCGAACTTCTCTCTGTTAAGAGCATGTACAAGTTTGACCTGACAACGCCGTTTGAAGATAAGCTCAACATTGACGTGAGTGCAATTCCGTTCGGAGTGGTTCAGAGTTTTAATGATCTTGGTGATACTGTAAGAGTCGGAGGAGATCTTAATGCAAGTTTCGAGAATCACAAATTAAAAGGCACTCTGAATCCTGATGAATCAACGCTTGAAGCAGATCCGTTCAGATTCTCACTCTATTCAAGACCGATTTTCCTTCAGGAGAAGAGGCCCTTCTTCAGCAAAGACCTGGACATCTTCAGAACGCCCATAAATTTATTCTACACAAGAGCCATAGATAATATTCGTTACGGTTTCAACTATACATACAGAAGCGATCTCCTTAAAGCAGGGACAGCGTATGTTGACGATCGAGATGTTGACGGCAATAAGAGGAATTTTTTCGTGACGCGTCCCAATCTGAACTTCAAGAATTTCAATCTTGGCGGAATGTATATTCATTCAAAGAATGAAGGAACGGCATATCAGGAAAATATAATGAGCTTTGACGGGTTTTACAGATTTCCGGATAATCCGTTGAGATTTGGTGCGCAGTTTGTCAACAGCTGGAATTCTACCAACGATAATCCCGAAGAAGGTAGCGCTTACAATCTCTACGGTTTCTATCAGTTCAATGATGCCGGAGGTCCGTTTGCAGATTTCGGATACAATCGCGTCAACAAAGGATTCAGCGCTTCAACATCATTCAACAACCAGATAGGTCTTAAGGATAATTTTGATGAAATGTATGTCTCCGGTGGCTACCATTTTGTTTATGACAGAAAATATTTCAGCGATATAAATGTTTCAGCAGGTTACTACAAAGGCAGGGTGCTTCATGATGACGGATACTTTACGGATAATTTCAATCTTCAAAACCGGCTCACTCAAAGCATGAATGTTAAGCTGAGCGATATCATAAGAATCAATCAATACTTTGAATATAACAGGCCGAATGATTTTGACGAGAACGGAAATCTCATTACAAGAGAAAACTTTGCACAGGAATACTCGGCTAATTTTTACATTGGGGAGACTTCACTTTATGCAGGTTACTATTTTGGCCCGTACTTCGGCGACTTCATAAAGAATCCTTATCTTGGAGCCGATATCTTTTTGTTCAGCCGATTGTCATTCGGAGCAAGCGTTAATTTTGTTAACCTTTCCGATGTGAAGCGAACTATTATCAATACTCGTATCGACTGGAAAGTATTTGATAAGTTCTATGTCAGATCATATTATCAGAATGATACTTACACAAACAATCAGCTTTGGAACTCGATCTTTCAATATGAGTTTTTTGCAGGAAGCAACGTTTATCTTGTATTCAACCTTAACGGTGAAAAGCTTCAGAATACGAGAAAGTATTTCAAAGTCGGTTACGAGTTTGCGTTTTGATTCTTATGATTCTCAATACCATGAATTTCAATTTCATTTTGAATAACTTGCCCTCATGATAATTCACACTTTCAGAGCAATAGTTATTTTGATACTTGTAAGCATAGGTGTTGATATTTCAGCACAGGATCAGGGAGTCGGAAAAAACTCTTCACCCTTTAAGATTGCAAGGCTGAAATATTCCGGAGGCGGTGACTGGTATAATGATCCGTCTGCCGAAGTTAACATGATGGAATATCTTAAGAAGAATACTGTCATAGATACAGATGAGCCAAAGTTTTATTCAGTCAGCGTTTCATCGGATGAAATATTCAACTATCCGTTCATACTCATTACAGGTCACGGCAACATTGAGTTCACAGAGCAAGAAGCGGCAAGGTTAAGAAAATACTGCGAGTCGGGAGGTTTTATTTTTGCAGATGATGATTATGGAATGGACGAACCGTTCAGGAGAGAGATCAGGAAGATCTTCCCGTCGGAAGAACTGAAGGAACTTCCTTTCGATCATCCGATTTACAATTCACACTATACATTTCCTTCGGGACTTCCAAAGATTCACGAGCATGATTCAAAGCCGCCACAGGGTTTTGGTATCTACAGCAAGGGCCGGCTGTGCCTTTACTATGCTTATGAGACAAATATTTCCGACGGCTGGGCAGACACACAGGAGCATCAGGACCCGCCGGAGAAACGGGATGAGTCATTCAGAATGGGAACAAATATTATTGTTTACTCTTTGATGAACTGATCTGTTGCGATACTTTGTTTGATCATCTTTCGTAAGTTCTAAGTATTGCTTCAAAGCATTTTGTCTGTTGCCGGCAATTGTGCCGCAGTAATAATTCATTTCTCTCAGAATGTGATGAAGCCGAGTGTCCGGTTTTCTATTGTCTTCAAGGTCTATTCTTTCTGCCGAAAGCAAGTCATGCCTTTCTGGAATGGAAGGTGAATTGAAAGGAGTATTAATAGAATTTCTTTTCGCGCCTTTGTCATCAGTAAACTTGTAATAGAGTTTTGACATTCTCAAAACCGGCTCTGCCCGCAAGTGAAATATCAGAAGATCAAACTCAAACTCATTACGTAATTTCTTTATCTTATTCAGAGTGCCTGATATTCTTTCGTATCTTATTGTCCTGATGATGATTTGATGGCCTTCCCTTTCAAGAAGTTTCTTAGCAGTCTGATGGTAAAGCTTATCAGGAGGTATGTTGTGCTGTGAAATAAAACAACCGCCGATGATTGCTATCTTCATAATTCTGATATTAGACGTAACGCAGATTTATGTTCCTGTGGGCTGATGATTCTCCTCTGGTCATCAACGGAAAATGATTTTCCGGGAATCCTGAACTTATTGAAGCTTTCAACTAATTCTTTTGCAGACAACATTTTCGACGGAACAGAATCGAATGAACAATTCCGGTCATAGTCATTATTGAAAGTGTAGCAGAGCTTTGTCTGATTCATGCAAAGAGTAATTTGCCCTTTGTAGGAAGAGTACTGCCGGCACTGTGACAATGAATGAAGGAACAGTGCAGTGTTGTCGAGTTCAAGCAAGGGAGAATTAATGAGTCCTTTTCCAGACCTTCTGCAATTCTCATCTAAGTATGCGAAATGATTCCAGTATGCTTCAGAGTCTTGATGAATGAACGGAAATCTGCCGAAACTGAAATTGTGATCGCAATGGCCGTAAGCAACGTTCTTAAATCTGGGATCTTCGAAACTTAGTATGTCTTCTAAGTTAGTGAATGCAGTATTTGATTCTATTATGGGAATGATCTCGGATACATTAGTTGAAATATGATGTGTCGCAGATCTTATCATGCGGGAAGATTCAACTTTTGGAATGAAGATGCATCCAATTGCCTGAATATTGTTAAGTGATTCCATATCATACTCAAACCGCTCCGATCCCGGTATATTAATTCTGAAGCCGAGATTTGAAAAGCTAACATCATGTAAGAGCATGTTCAACTCACTCAGCAATTCTTTTCGAAAAGTATTTTTGACAATGTCTGTATCACTGTCAACTGCGCAACCTAAACTGTCTTCAAAATCAAAACAGATAATTCCGCCTGAGTTAAGAATTAATTCATAATACTTTTTGAAGTTATGCTTAATTCCCGTGGTGAAGTGATATGGTCTCACTAAGAAAATAAAATGTTCTAAATTCAGTTTTGAATTGGATGCTGATTTTTGCCAAATGAAATCACTTGAATGCTAACATTCAATAATTAATCAAAGCAATTTTCATCTTGGCAACACCCGGCTATTAAGGGAAGTTACAAGAATTTCAAAACCGTTTGCTTATATTGACAGCTATCACTTTGTGATACACTACTTCCCAACTTTCCCCTTCAATCCCGTGAACGGTCCGTATTTGTGTCTCTCCACCGAAAGTGAATCGGCATAAGGCGGATAGGGACAATCAATGGGCTTCTCATTCAGATCAGGAAAGTCTTTTTCGAGACCTGCCATAAACGGATGCGGTTTTGATACTAAGTATGCTGCTACATCCCAGGACTCCTCATCTGTAAGATTAGCATTGTAATATGGCATCTTCTGTTTCACAAATTCCGCAGCCGTGATTAGCCTGTACATGCCCGCGCCATTATTGTAACTGTCAATACCCCATACAGAGGGAATGTCAAATCCTTTCTCCATTTCACCGCTCAGATAAGCTCCTGCGCCATTTTCGGCATGGCAGGTATTACACTTTCTGTTATATACTGCTCTGCCGAGATTTGGATCAGCGGCACGGTCCATGAACTTTAACTTCTTCAAAGCGTCATACTTCTCACCAACCTGTGGAATAACATCGATGCTTATCCATTGGTAGTAAGCAACAAGACAATTCATTTCATAGCTTTCAAACGGAAGAGGCCTTCCATTCATACTTCTAACCATGCATTCATTGATCCTCTGACGGATTGAAATGATAGTGTCCACTCTTCCGCTGTATGCAGGATAAAGCAAATACGTCCCGACAAACCCCAGCGTGTTTGGCCTTGTGCCTGCATCGATGTGGCAGTTGCTGCATACAAGATTATTTCCTGCAAATCTTCTGGCAGGATTTTCCGCGTACGGACCTAAGTGTATGTTTGTGTGTGAGATCAGCTCTTTGCCGTATTTGATCATGTCACCGGCAGGAGTCTTCGGAACCTGGTTCATATCAGGATATTTCCAACCGAGGGGTTCGTTCTTTGAACAAGAGAAGAGAAGGATTGCTGTGATGGAAATGATAATTAGATGTTTCATGATGATTGGATTATGTTACTGAAACATGCTTGTACAAAAGTATGCAATATGTTTGAGAATACGAATGCAAGAATTCTTGCCTGCATATGAGAAAGTAGGAGGTTAAGACGTCTAATCTTATGATTCGAGATTTGCCGAAAGCATCTCTTAGGGAGTTCTATATACTGTTGCTATTTCTATCTGCCCGCAGTTGCATATTCTTGAACACTCTTTGCAAGCGGGCCTGTCCGCCGTTCACGCTTTGCACCGCATTACACAAACAATAAGCGACGGGGACATCTTCGAGGAATTGTTTATGAAGGTCCGATTCAAAACAATTCTTAATTCTTAATTCCTAATTCCTAATTCTTCTTAACTTCTCACATTTCTCTCGAAGAGATCCTCTTCTTCAACTGTGATAAGTGCCACGTAATATTGATCTCTTTCGGACAGGCTTCGATGCAATTGAAAATGGTATGACATCTCCAAATGCCGTCCGGCGTATCGAGAATGTCAAGACGTTCGTCCGCGGCATCATCCCGCGTATCATAAACAAACCGGTATGCCTTCAGCATCGCTGCCGGTCCGAGATAGTTTTCGTTAGTCCATGTCGAGGGACAACTCGTTGTGCAACAAGCGCAGAGAATACACTTTGCAGATTCGAAGAGCTTCTCGGCATCTTCATTTGACTGCAACCGTTCGCCGTTCTGCGGCGGGGGCGTGTTATTAATGAGATAAGGCTTCACAACCTGATACTTGCTGAAGAAACTTGTCATGTCCACAACCAGATCTTTTATGATAGGCAATGAAGGAAGAGGCTCGACCACAATTGTCTTCTTTGTGTTGATGTCTTTAAGAAGCAGAGAACATGCAAGCCGGTTCTTTCCGTTTACTTTCATGCCGTCGCTTCCGCAAATTCCGTGGGCGCAGGAATAACGGTAAGTAAGAGTTCCGTCCTGCTGCCATTTTATCTCTTGAAGCACATCAAGAAGTCTCCAATCATTGCTGACGTTTTTTACCGTGAAATCCTGAAAGTAGGGTTGTGTGTCCTTTTCAGGATTGTATCTTAAGATCTTAAGTTGGACATCCATTGTTTTATCTTATTTCAGTTTAAATTCATTTTTCAATGTTTCAACAAACTGTTCTTTGTCGGGACAACTGTATGTCTTCTCGATCAAGTCATAACCCATTGAGGTGTTGCCAATAGAATGATAGCTTCCGAGAATTGCAGCTAGTATTGACTTTACCTCACCGGCATTTGTACTGAATCCGTCACCGCTGCAGTCTATCGGAACTTTTGTTGCTTCAGAAAGATCCTTTTCCAATGTTCTGATCTCATCCATTACAAGCGGCCTGAACTGTGAAGTTACATCGACAAATTTATCTCCGGCGAAATCATAAATCCTAAGAAAACTTCTGCTGCCGGCATACGAAGTGAATGCATAAGCAAACATGTCATCATCTCCAACTACTTCATACATCTTATCTTCATTCAGATCTTTTACAACATATCCGCCGTTTCTCCAAAATATTGAATCAAGATAAGCAAGCTTACCGCCTGACATTCTGTATGCTTCGAGGGTTGTGCAGCAATGAGCGCCGCCGCTGTAGTATTCAATAAGCACTTCGGTTTTTCCGTCATTATCAAGATCAAAGCCTTCTATTCTTCCGAGTCTTCCTTCGTAAGTTCGGGTATCTACAATGCTTCCTTCGGAAGTAACAGTAAGTTTAGTTGTGTAGTTTGATGTATCGAAACCGGTTGAATATTTATAGCCTTCAATTATTACACTAACAGGCTGATCGTATTGTGCGGATAAATTTGAACAATACATCAACGCAGTAAAAAGTATGAATGAAAAAAATCTCATTTGTATATTTTGCATTTAGAATTTGATCTTCTTAGTACTTTCTTTCCATTGGTTGATAATTAGTAATTACAACCGGCTTGTATCGAAGTTCCGGTCTGTCATTTTCTCTTAAGTATGCAAATGTATGCTTCATCCAATTACTGTCATCTCTTATTGGAAAGTCTTCTCTGGTATGAGCCCCGCGGCTCTCAAGCCGTGCATAAGCGCTGTACACTGTTGCCTCTGCACTATCCAAGAGGTTGTGAAGCTCAAGCGCTCCGATCAGCTCTGTATTGAATACTTTTCCTTTGTCTTGCAGAAAAACATTCTTTGCTCTTCTTCTGAGATCTTCGAGTATATCAATCATTTTTCTCAGATCTTCTTCATTTCTGAATATTCCGCAGAGTTCCATCATATTGTTCTGAAGTTCTGTACGAAGGTTGGAGATCTTTTCGGTGCCTTGATTGTCCATTATACTGCTAATGATTTCTCGCGAACGGTCTGCAGCAGACTCGCTTATCTCATGATGCTTGGCTTCCTTAAGAAAATCCGCAATTGCCTTTCCTCCTCTTCTGCCGAATACTACGAGATCAAGAAGTGAATTAGTACCAAGCCGGTTTCCGCCGTGAACGGATACGCAAGCGCATTCACCTGCGGCATAGAGTCCTTTCACTATCTCACCGTTTTCATTCTTCAGCACTTCGCAATTTACATTTGTAGGAATTCCGCCCATTGCATAGTGTGCCGTTGGTTGAATTGGAATCGGATCTGTTGTAGGTTCAACTCCGAGATAAGTCCTGGCAAAGCCGGTAATTTCCGGGAGTTTTTCATCTATGACTTCTTTGCCCAGATGCGTTAAGTCGAGGTAAACATAATCTGTTCCGTCACTTCCCTTAACGCCTCTTCCTTCGCGAATCTCAGTGATTATTGCACGGGAGACCATATCTCTCGGGGCAAGGTCTTTCACAGTCGGCGCATATCTTTCCATAAACCTTTCGCCATCTTTGTTCTTAAGAATGCCGCCTTCGCCTCTTGCAGCTTCGCTTACAAGAATGCCGAGCTTCCATAATCCTGTCGGATGAAATTGAAAGAACTCCATATCTTCAAGTGGAAGTCCTGCCCTGTAAACCAGCGCCATACCGTCGCCTGTGCCTGCATGAGCATTTGAAGTTATCCTGAATACTCTTCCGTAACCTCCTGTTGCAAAGAGAACTGCCTTTGCCTGAAAAACTGTTATCTCGCTTGTTGCAATATCCATGGCAACTACACCTTTGCAAATCCCGTCTTCAACTATCAGGTCAGTTGCAAAATATTCCGAGAAAAAAGTTACCTGATTTTTCAGAGAGTTTTCAAAGAGTGTCTGAAGCATCACATGTCCTGTCCTGTCGGCAGAGTAGCATGATCTCATTACCGGGACTCTCTTTGTATAAGGATCATTCTTATCGGCAGGGTTTTGTGTGTCCTCCAAACTTCCTTTGCGCAATCTGACCTTTCTCATTTCTTGAGAAAGGCATTCCCATATGCTCGAGTTCTATGATAGCCCTTATCGCATCTTTGCACATTACCTCAATCGAGTCCTGATCTCCGAGATAATCGCTACCTTTAACAGTATCGAATGCATGGTTTTCCCAGGAATCCTCTTCCATATTACCGAGTGCAGCGCAGACACCGCCTTGTGCTGTTCCTGTATGCGATCGCGGTGGATATACTTTGGAGATCACGGCGCATGAATATTCTTTCGGTATTTCAACGGCAGCTCGGAGTCCCGCACCTCCGGCACCGACAATCACTACATCAAATGTTTTTATCATTATTTGGTATCAATGTTTCAGAAAAATATTAATTGTGGAAAATCAGTCGTCAAATTTTTTGATCTCTTCATACAATTCCAGCCTTCTCTTTGTTGCTTCAGGAGAATAGTCATACGAGTTTTTCAGCTCGAGATATGACAACATCGCCGCAAACTTCTTACCATTCTTTGCTGCAATCATTCCGCGATAATAGTGAATAACCGGATTGTTCACTGCATAAGCATCGGCATCTAAAGTGTACGAATATGCCTTGTCCAGATATTGGGAAGCCTTTTCATAATTCTTATAATCTTCAAAATAGATCCTGCCCAACTGCACATAAGCATCAACATACTCAGGATTTCTGTTAAGCAAATTTCTGTACTCCTGAACTGCCTTCTTCTTGTCATTCATCAAATGGTAAGTATTCGCAATCTGAAACTGTATATAACTAAGTGAAGGATCTTCTGCAAGCATCTTCTTGTAAAACAAAATTGCTTTGTCGTAATTCTTTGAAGTTGAATATGCCGAAGCCAGGCTCGATGAAAGCAGATTCAGAAGACTGTCCGAATCAAATTTGTCAACTATCCCTTTGTACAAATTTTCAGCTCTTTCAAAACTGTCTGTGAACACATAAAGATCAAGAAGCTCCTGATATAGGCTGAAAGAATCGGGTTTGATCTCAATGCACTTAAGAAACGCTTTCTCTGATTTATCCAACCTAATCCTGTTTACGGAATCTTGTCTGACGACGAATGTGTCAATTATTGTCATCGTGTCTTTTTGTCGCGAGTAGAACCAATCATAAGTAAGTTGAGCGCTCAGAGTCGAAGCAATATTGTATGTTGAATTGAATATGCTCTCTTCTTTCCGGGCAATCAGCATTTCATCCGTCTCCGGGTCTGCGCTCTCAACCATTTGAATCAGATCTTTATAGTTGTTGATCGCAACGGCAAAGTTAAGATTTCCGTAACCGGTGTAAGTGTAAGTTGTAATTCCGATCACTTCACCTTTCTTATTGAAAAGCGCACCGCCGCTATTGCCGGGGGATATTGCTGCTGTTACCTGTATGACATTTTTGAAAACCTTATCTTCGGTAAGATATGTTACCGGATCAGGAAAACTTACTTTCTCATTTTCTCTAAGCGCGGCAATTATCCCGGAAGAGATCGTATACTCAAAACCCAACGGACTTCCTATTGCAAAGACTTCCTGCCCGGCCTTCAGATCATCAGAGTTTCCTAGCTTTACAGTACTGTAAACGTTTCCGTTATGTGGATGAATTCTGATAATTGCAAAATCGTTTTTCTCATCAGCAAGAAGAAGTTCTGCGGAATGAAATTCTCCGTCGCTTGTCTTTACAATCAAGCTGTCAATCTGTTCAACCACATGATAATTTGTACAAACCAAACCATCCGGAGAAATTATGAAACCGCTGCCGTTAAGAATGGTTGTGTCTTTGTAATTTCCGGTTCCGTAATCAAAGTACTCTTGATCCCGCATCCATATTGAGATCAAGGCGGGTTTTGAAAGCTCGATTATCTGTTCGGCGTTGAGATCGTCGCCATAACTTAAGTCCTGCGAGATGGAAATGCCTGCATTCGAAAAGAACGCAAATACAATGAACAAATGCAAAAGGCGGTTCAAGCTATTATGCCGCCTTTCGAAATAAATCCGGAATTGCAAATGTTACGAGAGATCAAAAAGGTTGTCCTCATTTACCTTTCCACTGTGCTTTACGTTTCTCTACGAACGCTTTCATGCCTTCAGATTTATCTTCAGTTGCGAAGAGCAGATAAAAATTCTTTCGTTCGAATTCAAGCCCGGACTCTATAGTTAGGTCAAATGATTTCAGGATACTTTCTTTTGCGATTTGTACGGCTACTGTCGGTTTGGTGCATATCTCGCGTGACAATTCCAGCGCTTCATCGAGATAAAGATCGGTGTCAACAACTTTGGTAACTAAGCCTGCTTCAAACATTTCTGCTGCTCCCATCATTTTTCCCGTAAGTATCATTTCCATTGCTCGGGCTTTGCCTATTGCTTTTGTGAGGCGCTGAGTTCCTCCGGCTCCCGGAGTTACACCAAGATTGATTTCAGGCTGTCCGAATCTTGCGCTCTCTGATGCAACGATCATGTCGCAAGACATCGCGAGTTCGCAACCGCCGCCGAGGGCAAATCCGCTGACTGCGGCTATGACGGGCTTCTTGATCTTTCTGATCCTGTCCCATCGTGCAAACTGATCTCTCAGGAGCATTTCAATTGCTCCAGCTTCTGCCATCTCTTTAATGTCGGCGCCTGCAGCAAACGCTTTCTTGTTGCCGGTTAAGACCATACAGCCAATTTCCGGATCTTTGTCAAAAGACTCAAGCGCTTCAACAACCTCTATCATGAGATCGATATTGAGAGCATTTAATACATCAGGGCGATTAAGTTGTATGAGGCCTGTCATGAGCGCCCCTTTGTTCTCGACTTCGGATACTAAAATATTGTTATACGGCTTCGTAAGATGATTTTTATCACTCATTTATGTCTGTAGAAAATTTGAGGAAACTTACTCACAATGACAAAGAATTACAATTCAGTTTCTTGTTTTCAATGCTTATTAGAGTTGCACGGAAAAAGTAATTTTGAAGTCTGTCAAAATAATGTCTGATTATAAATATATTCGCATGGCACATATGAATTTGTTAAGTGGAATATAAATGAATGGAAAGGATGAAATGAGTGAGCTTAAATTTGAAGAGTTGACTTCAAGAATTATAGGATTTGCAATTGAAGTTCACAGTCACTTAGTACCCGGGTTATTGGAGTCTGTATATGAAGAGTGTATTGCTTATGAACTGGAAATTGCCGAATCAGCTTTGAACGACAAAACCAATCCCAATTATTTAAAAGAAATTATCCTCGATAAAGGATACAGAATCGATTTGCTTGTTGATGAAAAGGTAGTAATAGAGATTAAGTCAGTAGAAGCATTGAACACAGTGCACGAAGCACAAGTCTTGACTCTTATGAAACTTGCAGAGATCCCGGTAGGGCTGCTTCTGAACTTCAATGTCACTTCACTAAGAAAAGGCATCAGAAGGTTTGTGATGTAAGAAAAATTTGCAGTCACCAAACTAGATTCACAAAACACTATAGAACAAAGTTTACATCGAATTCTTTTGAGATTATGCAGAGTTTATTGCTGGCTTGTTTTCTGAAATAGTTGATAATGTTTTGCAGTGGCTCCCAGATTCCGTCAAGTGAACCCGTGCCTGCCCGTCTCAATGTACTTTAACTTTTAAAGAGATTAAGCAGGCGGGGATCTCCGTGTAATCATTGGAAATCTGTGTGATCATTGGAAATCTAACGGATAATTACAAAGTCTATGATGAAAGTGTGATCAGGCAAAGTTAATCCCACGTTTTATGTGTCATTTTGATTTGCAAAGTTATAATATTGAAAAATTTTATTGTATGTCTATCAATATCGACGACGGAAGATACTCCCGGCTTGAATTAATTACCTGGTGGGATCAGGATATCTTAAAAAATGCACGTGTACTTGTTGCAGGATGCGGTGCACTTGGAAATGAGATCATAAAGAATCTGGCAATGCTCGGCATCGGTCATATTTTCGTTGCGGATATGGATAGAGTTGAAAAGAGCAATCTTACCAGAAGCATATTGTTCAGGAAGGAAGACGAAGGAAGATCAAAGGCGGTTGTTGCCAAAGAAGGTGCAAGGCATATAAATGACGAGATCGATGTGCGTGCGTTTGATGGTAACATTTTTAATCTGGGACTTGGTGTGTTCAAAGATTTCGATATAATCATTGGCGGTCTCGACAACCGCGAAGCACGGTTATTCATTAATCAATCATGCTGGAAAGTTAACCGCCCATGGGTTGACGGAGCAATTGAAGTTCTTAACGGTGTTGCCAGGATGTTTGTGCCTCCGCAGGGAGCATGTTATGAATGCACGATGTCGGAGCTTGATTACAAGCTTATTAACAAGAGGAAGTCATGCATGTTGCTCGGCATAGATGAAATACTCGAAGGCAAAATTCCCACAACTCCCACCATTGCATCTGTCATAGCCGGCATACAAGTTCAGGAAGCAGTTAAATATCTGCACAGACGCGAAGACCTGATTCCGCTCAACGGAAAAGGATTAGTTTTCAACGGAGGAGTTAACGATTCATATATTGTTGAATACCAGAGAAATGAAGATTGTCCTTCTCACTACACCTTTGAACGAATTGAACACCTGAATAAAAATTTTAATGAAGTAAGAGTTTCTGATATTATAGAATTTGGAATTAACATCTTCGGCAGTGAAGATTTTCAGATCGACTTCAACAATGAAGTTGTATATGAACTTGTCAATGAAGAGAAGAGAGAAGTGACTGAACATTACGGTAACATGAATACTATGTCAGTGAAAGATGTGAAAACAAGCGACGGAAACTTTCTCAAGATAAAATCATTTAATTCACTCGGTGCAGATACCGGACTCGCAAAGAGGCTTGAACTAAAAACACTCAGCGAGCTTAAGCTGCCGCACAATGATATCCTGACTTTGAGAAAAGGTGAAGAGGAACTGCATCTCGAATTTGATAATGCGGAGGTGTTTATCAAATGACTGATTATTGATTAACACTTCACCGTCATACAATTATCTTAAAGGCAAAACTTGTCCTTACTGCCAATCACCGCTGAAGAAAAATGCGGACGTGATTATCTGTTCTGTCTGCGGAACTCCTCACCATAAGGAGTGCTGGGATGAGAATAAAGGTTGTACTACTTATGGCTGCACTCTAAATCCAACCACCGAAGATAAAGTTGTAATGCCTGATGATGCAATTGACGTAGGCGATCAGACCGTCGAATCAATTCGTGAATCTCTGAGCCGTCCAGCACAGGAATTGTTTATAGATTGTCCTAACTGCAAGGGGAGAATCGAAGCGCAGGCTACTTACTGCAAGCACTGCGGATATAATGTGAAAGAGAATAAATTTGATGAAGCCGTCAGCGAGTTTGAGAATGATTACAAGAAAAGATATAAGGACAAACTAAGTGTTACACGCAAGAGGTTTTACATGACATTGGCAAGCTTAGGCATATTGCTCATATCTTTTGGTTTGCTGGGATACTTATCAGTGAAAAAGCTCAACGAATATTTTTCTTCCGACCAATACCTGCTTCGAAGCACGATCGACACATGGATAGAGGCCAGACGTGACAAAGATATCATTAAGATGAAATCCTTCATGACTGATGATTACGAATACTATAACAAAGACGGGAAGCGGCAGGACCTCAAAGAAAGGATCAAGCGGGCAGAACAGATCTATAAGAGTAACCCTGAAGTAACTATCGGAATCTCCGACTTCAGTATCATCAATGATACTACCACTACTCCAAACGATAAGAAAGTAACATTCTTTGAAAACTTCAAATCAGGTAAGATATCAGAAAAGGGAAACAAGACATTGAGATTGTATAAAGGCGAAGAGACAGATGAACAATGGAAGATATACAGAGAGATCTTTGAGAATTGAAAAGCCTGATTTCTGAGTCAGGAACACGGAAAAAACTGAGCTGTAAAATCTTAGATAGATCAGATAAGAAAAGTAATATACACATCACATTTCTCCTTAGCGATTCTCAGTTTCTTCCGTGCCCTCTAACCTTATAAAATTATCTTGCAAAGAAGAAGTACGAGATCAGCAATCCTACTATGAGCGACAGACCGAAAACCATATTGAGCTGGGCTGTCATCATAATATGTTTAGTACCGTACTCGAACCTTGCAATACCCTCCGCAGGAAATGACTCACTCATCTTTACAAGCTTCAGTGCAAGCGGAAGTGTGATAAGGGAGAGAAGTGCAAACCACGGAAGCAATCCCATTGCGGCAAAAACAAATACCGAGAGATAGGATCCGAGTATCAGGAAATAATAAAATTTAATAGAGAGTTTTTCGCCGATCAGAATCGGTAAAGTCTTCACTCCGAATTTCCCGTCGAAATTAATATCTCTAATATTGTTTGAATGAAGTATCGCATCAATAAGCATACCGAGAGGAATGGAAAATATTACGGGCATCCAGGAGAATTCACCGGTCTGAACAATGTAAGCGCCGAGTGTCATTCCCACACCAAATGACAGTATCACCTGAATATCGCCGAGGGCTTTATATTTCAGCGCGATTGGTTTTGCAGTATAGAAAATTGCAGATAAGAGACCGAAGAGACTTAAATATAGAATCCACATTCCGGCCTGAGTAAAGAGATACACGCCTATTGCGAAAGCTACGATAAGTGAAATGACTGCTGCCTTTTTCATTTCCTTCAGCGATACAAGTCCCATTGAAATTACCATTGAACCGCCGTGAGGAATACCGAGTTCTTTGTCCTCTTTGTCAATGCCTTTTTCGTAGTCATAAATGTCGTTGATGATGTTGGTGCCTACATGCACAAGAACCGCACCGATGACGCAGAGAATGAAGTTGAAGAAATTGAAATCAAGTTGCGGATTAAGTATAACTGCGAGAACTGTACCAAAGAGAATTGGAATTATAGAAGCCGGAAATGAGTAGGCTCTTGCTGCCATCAGCCACAGGTTGATACCGGTTGGTGGAGTATTTGACGAATCTGCCATAGATTAAATTTAGTTTTTGGCAGCAAAATTAAACATTCACAGATTGGAATGCAATGGAAATGTTTGACAAGGCAAATTTTGGAGATGGAGATCAAGAGGAGGGGAGAAACCTCAAGTGGAGGGGAGAAACCTCAAGTGGAGGGGAGAAACCTTAACTAACCCAAGTCCTAAGTTGAAAACTAATCACTAAATTGAAAATTCATTCATAAAAAGGTAATTTGCTCGTGAATATTTTTTGTCAAATGAATCTTGAATAGTACTAATGCTTTATTGCATTAAAACTTCATAAGTAAATTCTTGACTTTAACTTCTGTGAACAATCTAACCAAAATTTCGATGTCTTTAACTAATACTGGCAAAGTATTGCTTCTGTTACCGGTCTGGATTTTATTTAATGCAGTCTATGGATTTCCTCAATCAGACTCGGCAGATCTGAATGTTGAAGTTGATAAAGATACATCATCATTTTCTAAAGGTCTTGAGAAGGCAAGGCAAATTGGAAAAGATGCCATTCAGGAAATCCTCTCACAAAACAAAGAGAAGCAGATTCATTCGAGGCAACTGGTTCTATTGGACAAGCTGGGGTCAGAATATGACAAAGCAAGCGAACGATTCAAAAGAGGGATTGATACAGCTATAATAAGTCAGGAAATTAAGGAGATCGAAGATCAGTTCAAGACTGCCGCCGAAGGAACATATTCCGGTGATATTGAGATTCAAACAATGAGAAACCTCAATACATCAGATGTCCTTATGAGTGAAATTCTTACACGGTTAAAACGAAATAGGGAAAAAACGGAGTCAATTCTTGGAGAGCTTATTCCTATGAAAAACAGGGTTGACTCATTGATGAGTGACACAATTCTGTTTCTCTTTTCCAGAGATTCTGCAATGTTCACAGAATATTCCACAAAGCTAATAGTATTATTTGGGAAGTTCGTTCCGTTAGACAGCAGTCTGACAGAAGCCATTAAACGTCTCAGGGTATCACAAAATTACATGATAAATTTAGAGTCGCAGATTAGTACTGTCAAAGATCTGATAGAGGATAACAAAGGTACACTGGCTACAAATCTAATTTCAAAAGATGTCAACAATCTAACCGAACCGGAGCAGAGCACCGAATCAATAGCGGATAAACTTTCATTTTCAAATAAAAAAGCAAGACTGGTATTGGGGTACTATCTTAAAAACAATTTTGGGAAAGTAATTTTACTGTTCTTTGCTTTTCTGATATTGGTCTACTTTACAGTAAAAGTCAGGAATCGCTTTGATCCTGACAACCTTTCTGAATCTTCTGACTTAACAAAACTATTGCTTGATCATCCGATATTGTCTTCTTCATTTATTTGTTTGACCATTCTGCAATTCCTATTTTCAAATCCGCCTGTAATTTTCTCGGGAATAATATGGACACTTTCAGCAATCATCTTAACATTACTTCTATGGAATTACTTATCCGGGAAGCAATTGTTTTACTGGTTGTTCCTCGTCACAACATTTCTTGCAGCATTCTTGATTGATCTGCTTCTAAAAGAATCTCAGATCGAGAGAATAGTAATGCTTGTGATTTCGATTGCCGCTATTGCCATTCTGATAAGGACATACAAAAAGAATGTATTAGAGATAAAGAACAGCAAGCTTAGGCTGGTATTCTTTGCAATATCATTCCTGCTTTTGGCGGGATCAGCAATAGCAAATCTGGCAGGAAGGTATAATCTTTCTAAACTTTATCTGACTGTTTGTTTCTTTGCAATGCTGACTGCAATTCTCCTGCATTGGGCTATGGTCTTGTTTTCAGAACTTATAAATGCTTCTGCCGAATCTTATAAATCTGAAGGAAATCTGAATTTTCAGAACAGAGTTCAAAAAATAAAATTCAGAATGCCGGTTTATTTGAAGTATTTGTTGTTTGTCGGTTGGATAATTCTAATCGGCCGCAATTTGTATTTCTATGACAAAATAACATCGGACTTCATGGCATTCATAGAAGAGGAAACTGCTATCGGAGATTTCAGTTTTTCATTAGAGAAGTTGTTGCTTTTTGTATTTATCATTTTGCTTTCAACATTTATTTCTAAGGCAGTATCATTCTATGCAGACAGAGCTGACAACTCGGGAAAAGTAACGGAAGGAGAATCTTCGTTCTCGGGAGGATTAAGCAACTGGATGCTGCTTATACGGATAGGTGTGATGAGCATCGGAGTGATACTTGCTTTTGCCGCTACAGGGTTGCCGCTTGATAAGCTTACATTGATCATCGGGTCGCTTGGCGTCGGTATTGGCTTGGGACTTCAGTCAGTTGTTAATAATCTTGTCAGCGGAGTAATACTTGCATTTGAAAAACCATTTAAGATAGGTGACTATATTGAAGTGAGCGACGAAGAGGGCCGGATCAAAGAAATTGGAATCCGGAGTTCAAAACTTTCTACAGCAGAAGGAGCTGATGTCATCATACCAAACGGAGAACTTCTAAGCAAACATGTGATCAACTGGACTCTCAGAGATTCCTGTAAACGATCTGAACTGATTCTCAGCATAAAGTATGACAACAAACTCATTGAAGTAAGAGATATTCTGCAACGCATAATGGACAGCAAAAAGCAAATTGAGAAAAGTCCACCGCCGATAGTATTGATGAATCAGTTCAGCATAGGCACGGCAGAGTACAGAATGCTTTATTGGACAAGCATTTATATTGAGGAGGAAGTTAAGAGCGATTTGATAATTGATGTAGAAGCAGAACTGAAGATGGCAGGAATTGAGCTGAGTGAATAGGAGAGATCTGTACAATGAATTCTATATACAGTATTTATATCATATCGGGTATAAACTGGCATTCACCGAGAACCTTATACCTGAGTGTGCTGTTGCTTATAACATTCGTAAACATGCATCTTCTGCACATGGATTTCTCCTGCCCGAATCTATGCTATAAAAATGTGTATTTGGAATCGGCAGGCGGGCGCAAGCTCGAAATGACAAAAGGGGTATGCGATACGGATGTTGCTGTCATTAACATACGGATGAGTTCTAAGCCTTGTGAAGTTTAATTAACCAACAAATATTGTCTTTTAGAGCTCGCGAACTAATTGGTCATTGCTTCAATCATATTTATCTAAGCTCTCAAAATTGTTGTCTTTAAAAAAATCTGCCTTTGCTCTGTAATAAGCATTGTAATCCTTCGGATGAATTAGCTGATAGCCGGTAACAACTATTGCTGCAGCATCCTGAAGTGCAATAGCATCAGGCACAAGCAATCTCACTCCGTTCTCAAACTGAATCTCTTCCACAATTGTATCTTCCTGCTTTATCCCCACAGGTTTGAGACATGCACACGCAAGTTTTCCTTCGGGGAATTCTTAGTGTGGAATCATCAGGTTGCTGAAATATTCTGAACGGAGCCTTGAGTCCGGCTTCTTGTGCACGTGCGAAAACTTCTTCAATCGACAGCTCCTGCTCCTTGCCGTCATTGCGCCTGTATGTCAGCGAAACCAGTTGCTCGCCTTCATACTTTGCATTGATAATCGAAACAACCTCCGGCTGAAACTTCTCACCGGTACCGCTCATTCCGGTTGCGCCAAATCCGTCTGAGTTTACTTCCATATCATCATACACTGTAGTCACGAGCAAACTTCTCTTGTACAAAAATTCATTCTCGGGATTCTCAGTATATATTGGAATGGAAGTAGGTACCGCATCAACAATTGAAATGTTAAATCCTTCGCCGGACGGCTTAGCTATGTTCACAATGTTAGTTTTGCAGCAATGAACTTCGGGTAACTCCTCTCCCTCGATCATCGCCTTCAATTCATTCTGCACGATGCCTTCTACAATGACTTCACCAACTTCAATAACTATCACACCCACGACAAATCCAATACCTGCCCCCACAAGAATAGCAACAAGAATTCCGCCGGTAACGAGTCCAACAATGAGACCTACAATTGCTCCGACTATGCCTCCAGCAACTCCACCGAATAGATCTCCGAGCAATCCCATGTCAACATCTGTCTCTGTTTCCATTGTAAATATCAGCTTACCGTCTTTGACATCAGGTGTAAGGATCAATGTTATTGTCACATGAGGATCGGGTATGACGTCGATGAGAGGAGAGTCAGCGGGGATGTCGCCCTCAAGCTTAATGCGGATCTTGCCACCCTCGGGTCTCATTGTAACGCTCGACCAGTCTCCTTTCTTGTTGTCAGCATCCGGCAGAGGATGAGAGCCGTCTGCTGCACGCAGATTTGTGTGCCAAATATTGTTGGCAAATCTTGGGAAAGTTGCCTTGCCCATTCCGAATGCAATGTCTTTTTCCAAAGGAAGAAATGATTGCGCATCTTCAACATTTCCGCGCTCAAGAATTTCTCCTTCCGGAAGCCGTTCTGCAGATTGCGGCTCCGCATGAATATCAAGATTTGCGAGAATGCAGATCACATGTTCATGATCGGCATCACCGGACAGTTTGACAAGAACGGGTGGTTCTGCCATCCCGCTTAATGCGCCAAATGGAATTCTCTTCTCGCCAATGATTGGAATGTTAGTGTTGAAGATGAGTTCGGTTCCGTCATCACTTAATTCTGCCCGTGCAAAGACCGGTATTGCATTGCCAACCAATCTTACTTCCAGATCCCACCCGGGTTCAAATGTAATTTTCACATCTTCTATTTCTACAGGAAATCCGGGAGGCGTCAGCAATCCGTTCTCATTCATAAGGTTCAGAGCAGTGAAGAACCAGCGTGAGCCAAGCTGAAGTTCAATGTCAAAGCCTGAGGAAATGCGTGATGTGATTATCATTTTAGGATGGTTTGTTTATGGAAATGGATTACACAGACAATCTGCTTTTCCAAATGTGACTAAATTTCCGGCTTAGTTCAATACTATATTAACAAGACATCCAATTGACACAAAAACAAAAGAGTGAAGCCAAATTTGACCTCACTCGCTGAATATTTCTAATTTCTAATTTTTAATTTCTAATTGCTCTGTGGACAGGGCCGGAATCGAACCGGCGACACACGGCTTTTCAGGCCGTTGCTCTACCGACTGAGCTACCTGTCCTAAAGAACGTGAGGGCAAAATACAATTTATTGCATTTAGTATCAATTTACTTTTTGTGAAAAAATCGAATCCAGTTTGCATAATCTAAAGATTGCTTGCTCAAAGCATTTATGTATGTGGAATATTTGGACATACCTATCCCAAATTTCCTCAATATTCACGGGCACTTGTAATAAGTGATTAAGGAAAATTTGCAAAACAGGACAGAATTCATGTTTCAATAATGAGGCATTTAAATTGCACTCTAGTAATTGCCCCAAAGGAACTCACCGAAAATTTTTGACATGAAAAATATATTTATAGCTTTGTTCAGTGTTATCTGTTTCACATCAGCAAGCGTAGGACAGATAACTTACAACTCCTATGTTGCTTCTGTAATGAATCAGGTCATCGCGGATTCATTGTATAAGTACGAGCGACAACTCTGCGGAGATACCTCTGCTATCATTGGAGGTTCAGCATACACGATAACTACAAGGCACTATTCCAAGCCGGGAAACATCAAAGCCGCCGAGTATATTCTGGAAAGATTTCAGAGCTACGGACTCACGGCATGGTATCAACCCATCACAGCAACAAACATAAACGTTCTTGCAAAAAAGACAGGCACAAAGTATCCTAATCAATATGTGATAATTTGCGGACACTATGATAATATGCCGTCAACGACGACCGCTCCCGGAGCTGATGATAATGCATCCGGAACTGCCGCGGTTATTGAAGCTGCAAGGATAGTTTCAGGAATTAGTCTACCATATACTGTTGTCTTTGCTGCATGGGATGAAGAAGAAAGAGGACTCTACGGAAGCAAGGCATATGCAGATACTGCAAGGCGAAAAGGGGATTCAATAATCGCCGTGCTGAACTTTGACATGATAGGCTACGACGGTAATAACAACGGAGCATTGGACATCAATACAAATACTGCATCCACCTGGCTGGCAAATGATTTTTATCAGTGTATCAATCTTTATCAGCCGACACTAGTGCCGCAAATCACAACTTCACTTAACGGCGGCAGCGATCATCAGTCGTTTCAGCAGAAGAATTACTCAGCGGTTCTCTGCATTGAAGACAATAGTGACTTCACGCCTTTCTATCATACTGTCAATGATACTTATGCAACTCTGAACAAGCCGTATTTTCTGAAGATGACAAAAGCCGGAATTGCAACTCTCATAACGTTGGCCGGAAATTACAAGAATATTTTTCAGCTTAATCTTACTGCAGGTATTGAAGGAATGTGGAACGGAACGACACAGGTACAGGACACTGTAAGGATATATCTGAGAAATTCTTCTTCTCCGTATGCAATCGTTGATAATGCAAAAATAGTGCTTAACGCCTCCGGTACCGGTACGGCAACATTTGAGATTGCCGCAACGGGTAATTACTATATTCAGCTCGGACACAGGAGCGCCCTTGAAACATGGAGCTCAGCGCCGGTATCATTTACTCGCGGGTCGGCAAGTTCATACAGCTTTATTACATCAGCATCGCAGGCATTCGGAAATAATCTCGTATTTAAGTCGGGAAGGTATTGTACCTATAGCGGAGACATAAATGCCGACGGTGCAATTGACGGATCCGACGGAGGAGCAGTGGATAACGGCGCATTTAATTATCTCAGCGGTTATTCGGCACTTGACATAAACGGTGATAATTATGTTGACGCGTCTGATATGTCATTTGTGGATAATAATTCCGCGAATTTTGTCGGGGTGATAAGACCGTGAAGCAATTGAAAATTGAAAATTGAAAATTGAAAATAAACTCATTCGAGCGCAAAGATTTCGATGTGAATACTGGGTTTCGTCCTGACGCTTACACAATAGTATCGGGAAGGAAGTCCTAAGCAGGATAGGAAATATCATTTATCGATATTGATAATTGACTAAGTATTGGATGCCTAAGAAAAGAAGCTGATTGTCAGTTTTGATTCTGCTGAAATTAATCAAGAGCAATTAGAGAAAGCAGTGACTCTTGTCGGCTATCAGGCGAATGACAAACCGGCCGACAAAGACGCTTATGACAAGCTTGATGACTGTTGCAATATAGGCGGGTATAATTAAGATTAAATTGGTCGTATATCGGAAAAAATCTAATTTATTTTTCATAGGTAATAAATAGGTGATAGACACAAAGAAGTAATTTCAATATATTTGCTAACTCTTTTCAAAAAATAATTCTTGAATGAAGAATTTTCTACTTGATTATACACTCAAGGTACGCCTTCCAATCATAATTTTTGTTGTACTCGCCGTATTTGTAATTACGTATTATGTTTCATATGCGGAAAGAAACGGCGTAGGTTATGGCCCGGTCCAGCCAATAGCATACTCGCACAAGTTGCATGCGGGCACCATGAAGATCGACTGCAGATATTGTCACAGTGATGTTGACAAATCAAGACATGCAAACATTCCATCGGCTTCGGTTTGTATGAACTGCCACACAATTGCAAGAAAGGACAAGCCGGAAATCATAAAGCTTACCGACTATTACACGAAAGGAATTCCAATAGAATGGAAAAGAATTCACAGGGTTCCTGACTTCGCTTACTTCGATCACAGCGTTCATGTAAACAAAGGCATTGACTGCTCAAACTGCCACGGTAATATTGCCGAAATGGATGTGGTATCACAGGTTAAAGACTTCACCATGAAGGCTTGTCTTGATTGCCACAGAAATCCTGAAGCAAATATAAGAAACATTGTGCCTGGCAAGGAGAATGTAAAGATCAATAACGGGCCGACAAATTGCGGATCCTGCCACAGATGATCATGAAAAACGGATTGACATCAACAAATAATAACAAAGACATTTTGAGCTCTGATAAAATTGACAGAAAGAAATTCTTTCTGCTTGCCGGCATAGCCGCTCTCGGAACGGCTTTGGTTTCGGTATTTCCATTCGGCAAAAGAGTTGTCAACAGCACTAAGAAAGAACCAATAAAAATTTCGCCAAACCCTCATGCCGTCAAACGAAACAACAGACAGGAAAATCATGGATAAGAAAGTCATAGATATTTCTAATGAGATCGTAAATGCCGATGCTTCAATTGATGCATCTGCTGATGCCGGCGCCGAGAATAATACGGATCCGAATTACTGGAGAAGTTTCAAGGAGCTTCACAACGATCCGGAATTCAACAAGCTGAAAGCGAGAGAGTTTGCCGACGGCGCTCTTGACAGACCGGACGTGAATGATATGTCAAGATTCTCAAGAAGAAAATTCCTTGCACTGCTGAGCGCTTCCGCTGCTGTAGCTGCAACAGGCTGTTCAAATTACAGAGATCAGGGAGTGCTACTTCCCTATAACAAAAAGCCTGAAGAAGTAACAGTCGGTAATCCGACTTACTATGCTTCAACCTGCACCGGTTGCGAACATGCCTGTGGTATGATCATAAAAACAATTGAAGGAAGACCTATAAAAGTTGACGGCAATCCTGATCATCCGATTAGCAAAGGAAAGATCTGCGCGATAGGTCAGGCTAGTGTTATGAATCTTTATGATCCGGAAAGATTGAAGAATCCTGTAGAGCGTCCGGACAAGATCAATTCAAATGAGATTCCATGGGCATCAGCCGATGATAAAATTATAGGACAGCTAAAAGCTGCCGCTTCATCAGGCAAAGAGATCGCTATAATTTCCAATACAATAAATTCACCTTCACTCAAGAAAGCTCTTGATGAATTCAAGACAGCATATCCGACTGCGAAGGTTTATTCTTTCGAACTCTTTGATGATTCAACTCGAAGAAGCGCTTGGGAAAAATCTTACGGCAACCCGAATCTCCCGATTGTTCAGCTTGATAAGGCAAAAGTGATCCTTGCTCTCGAATCAGATTTCCTCGGAAACGAAGGAAATAAGATAGAGAACTCGATTATGTATGTGCAGAACAGAAATGCATTCGAAGGCGAATTCAACAGACTGTATGCGGTTGAAGGAAATGCTTCACTCACCGGAACAAATGCAGACTATAGGATCATCATCAGAACTGACGCGATAGAGGAATTTGTAAATGCACTGTTGATTGAGATCATCGGGAAAGAAAAGATCTCCGGTTTTGGAACAGACACCCCGTTATTGTCAAAGCTTCAGAAGTTTGGAATGGACGGCTTCATTTCCAAGTATGGAATTTCCAAAGTAACAGTTGACCACCTGATCTCAGATCTCAAAAAGAATCAGGGCGTTTCGTATGTTCTCGCAGGATCATCGCTTCCGGAGTCAACACACATAGCCGTAAATCTTCTCAACGAAGCGCTTGGAAATACTGCACTTCATGCAAAAGACCAGTCACGGGTTACACAAATCCCACTTAGTGCAAAGGCAGACTGGGATGCTCTTTTAGCTTCAATGAAGGGCGGAAAAGTCGGTGCGGTAATTCATTTTGATTCTAATCCCGCATTTGTATTGCCTGCAGATTACAGATATTCTGAAGCTCTCAAAAGTGTGCCTCTTGTCGTTTCTCTGAGCGAGCAGATCAACGAATCAACTGCAGTCAGCAATTTTGTTCTGCCGATAAGTTCGATGTTTGAATCATGGGGAGATTATCAGACCCGAAGTACTTTCTACAGCCTTCAGCAGCCGGTCATTGCGCCGCTTTACAATACAAGACAGAAGGAAGAAATAATTCTTGTCTGGACTGCCGGCAACAAGGATGCATACAACAAAGACATCTACAGAAACTATATACAGGCAAACTGGAAAACCACAGTGCTTGCAGCTCAGAATACTGATGTGCTGTTCAAAACGGCATGGAATGCCGGACTCAATGACGGAGTGGTAAAGGTATCATCAGCTTCGTCTGCCGGAACTACCGAAACAACTGCACTGCCTCAGGGCTTCAAGCCGGAAGCGTTTGTCGCCTCTACTAATGTAATGACAGCGGGAAGTAATTTTGTACTTCTCCTTACTCCAAACGGTAATCTTGGTGACGGACGATTTGCAAACAATGGCTGGCTGCAGGAATTGCCGAAGCCGCTCTCTAGAGCAGTTTGGGACAATTATGCTGCAATATCAGTGCAGACTGCAAAAGCTATGAATCTGCAATCAAGCGATCTGGTAAAGATCACAACACCGGCCGGCGCTCTTGAGATGCCTGTATTCATTCAGCCCGGTGTTGCTGAAGGAGTTATTGCAGTTCAGCTTGGTTACGGAAGAACAGAATGCGGAATTGTTGGAAAAGGTGTAGGCTTCAACGCAAATTCTCTTGTGACAAAAAACGCAAAGCTCTCGCCATGGTTGTATGATAATGTAACGATGGAAAAAGTTGGGGGCACGCATGAGATTGTTTCAACAGTTGAACATTACAACATTGAAGAACCGCTTCTCAAGGATATACAATTCAGAAGGCACATCATTCAGGAAGGAACTTATCTTCAGTACAAAGCAGATCCGGAATTCCTTAAGAAGAAACACGGCGATAAAGAATATGAGAGCATCAATAAGCAGTATGTACATACGGGTACAAAATGGGGAATGGTTATCGACCTCAACAAATGTACAGGCTGCGGTCAATGCGTTATCGCGTGCAATGTAGAGAATAACATTCCGATAGTCGGAAAAGATCAGGTGAAGAGGAACAGAGAGATGCAGTGGATCAGGATCGACAGATACTATTCCGGCACTCCCGAAAACCCCAACACAAGTTTTCAGCCGATGCTTTGTCAGCACTGCGACTTTGCACCTTGTGAAAACGTTTGTCCTGTAGCCGCAACTACACACAGCACCGACGGCATCAACGGCATGGCTTACAACAGATGCGTAGGAACAAGATATTGTTCCAATAACTGTCCTTATAAAGTAAGAAGATTTAACTATTACAATTTCCGGGACAGGTTTGGAGATTCTATACAGCAGGAAGAATCATTCTCACTCATGGCAAATCCTGAAGTTACGGTAAGGTCACGGGGTGTTATGGAAAAGTGTACATTCTGTCTGCAAAGGATCATGGAAGAAAGATCACATGCGATCAAGGACAACAGACAGGTAATTGGCGCTAATGTTAAGACAGCATGTCAGGAAGCTTGTTTGACCAGCGCGATTGTTTTTGGAGATCAGAACGCACAGGATTCTGAACTGCACAAACTCACTAACAGCAATCTCGGATACACCGTACTTGATGAAATAAAAGTAAAACCGAATGTCACATATCTTGCTAAACTCAGAAATGTATATGAAACCGAAAATACGGAGGCGAAGCATTGAGCTATGATTCTACATATACCCGTGAGATTCCTCTTGTAGAGGCTAGATCGGGTTTCAAAGAAATAGACAGTGTCTTAACTCATCCACTTGATACGAAACCTACAAAAGGCTGGTGGATCGCTTTTGCAATATCATTCACCGCTTTGCTGATAGGAGCATTGTCGCTTGCCAATACTCTTTACTTCGGTATCGGTGAATGGGGAAACAATCAGCCGGTCGGCTGGGCGTTTGATATCGTCAACTTTGTTTTCTGGATCGGTATCGGTCATGCGGGAACACTGATCTCGGCTATACTCTTTCTTTTCAGACAAAGATGGAGAACCGGTATCGCAAGATTCGCGGAAGCTATGACGATCTTTGCCGTTATGACGGCAGGTATCTTCCCGATTATCCACACGGGACGGCCGTGGCTTGCAGGATATCTTCTGCCTCTGCCAAATCAGAACGGAGTATGGGTCAACTTTGCATCACCGCTTCTTTGGGACGTGTTTGCGGTATCAACATATTTTACGATCTCATTCCTCTTCTGGGGAATCGGACTCGTTCCTGACCTTGCAGTTTTGAGAGACAGGACAACTAACAAAATCAAGAAGACTATTTATTCTGTCGCAAGTCTGGGCTGGAATTTCTCCAACAGAAACTGGAGCAACTACGAAAGAGCATATCTTATACTCGCCGGGATTTCAACGCCGCTTGTACTTTCGGTTCACAGTATTGTTAGCTTCGACTTTGCCGTATCAGTTATTCCCGGTTGGCATACAACTATCTTCCCGCCATACTTCGTTGCCGGAGCTATCTTCTCGGGATTCGGAATGGTTTCAACAGTTCTGATCATCGTAAGAAAAGTTTTTGATCTGGAACATATTGTTACCATCAATCACCTTGAAAAGATGAACAAGATACTTCTTGCCACAGGAATGATGGTAGGATATGCTTATGCCATGGAATTCTTCATTGCCTGGTACAGCGGAAATACTTTCGAGCAGTTCGTATTTATCAACAGGGCATTCGGACCGTATGCATGGGCTTACTGGATAATGGTAAGCTGTAACGTTTTCTTCCCGCAGCTCTTTTGGTTTAAGAAAGTAAGAAGGTCAATTCCGATTACCATGGTTCTTGTGATTCTTGTAAACGTCGGTATGTGGTTCGAGAGATTTGTAATTGTAGTAACATCATTGCACAGAGATTTTCTTCCGTCAAGCTGGGCGATGTATGCACCAACTATCACGGACTTTGGATTATTATTAGGAAGCTTCGGCTTTTTCTTCACGTTCCTCTTGCTGTTCCTGAAGGCATTGCCGCTTGTTTCAATTGCTGAAATTAAGGCGGTTGTAGAAGGCGCACAGCCAAGCATTCACCCGCATCCGCACAGTAGTAACGGAGAGCACAAATGATAAAAAAGATTCAGAATTTCTTTAAAGAGTTTAACTCACGCGAAGACGACGAAAAGAGAAGCGGTAAGATCTATGCTGTCACATCGCTTTTCGACACGCCGAATGAGATAATGAACGCTTCCACAGAAGTAGCGGACAAGGGATATAAGAGATTTGATACATTTACTCCTTATCCTGTTCACGGATTAGATCAGGCAATGGGTATCACTAATCCGCTTGTTGGTCCGATCGCTTTCGTTGGCGGAATTCTCGGCTGCTTCCTCGCGCTTCTTATGATATGGTGGATGTCTGATGCAAATTATCCGAATATCATCGGAGGAAAGCCATTCTTCGCGCTGCCGGCTGCCATCCCAATCACATTCGAGGGAACGGTTTTGCTTACCGGTATTGCAACTGTAGTCGGAATGCTAGTGCTTCTCAACAAACTTCCGAAGATCAATAATCCGTTGAACGACACTGAATTCATGAAGCATGTTTCATCAGATAAATTCGGTATCGTCATCGGTGCAAATGACAAGAATTTTTCGGAGACAGAAGTCAGAGATTTGTTCCAATCCTTAGGCGGACACAGTATCCAAAACGTCTATTACAGAGAGTCAAATCTTACGGACAAGACTCCGCTCTTTGATTCTAAATTCATCATGACCCTTATTGCCGTAGCAGGTCTGACAGCCTTAGTCAGTTATTTCACACTTAATTATGTTTTGTATGAAGTAGTGCCGTTTGACTGGATGAGGCATCAGGCAAAGATCAACTCACAAAGCCCGAGCGATTTCTTTCCGGACAAAGCGGGTATGAGAACACCGGTTGAAGGTACTGTTGCTCGAGGATTCATGCCGTATGAGTATAAAGGTTTGCCTGACTCAGCAGTAAGACTTCTTGCAAATCCTCTGCCCGCAAGCAAGAACATTCTGGAAAGAGGACAGGATCGATATAACATTTTCTGCAGCCCATGTCACGGATATTTTGGCGAGGGTGACGGAAGGATGAATGACCAGTTTCCAAAACCGCCAAGCCTTCACAACAACAAAGTACTAAACTGGATGGACGGCAACATCTATCATGTCCTTACCAACGGACAGAATGTAATGCCAAGTTACGAAAGCCAGATTTCAAGAGATGACAGGTGGGCCATAGTTCATTATGTAAGGGCGCTGCAAAGATCAAAGAATGCCAAAGATCAAGATCTTCCAAAATAAAGATAAGTGATTAACAATTTTTGATAATGGAATTTAATACTAAGAAACTTCCGGCTTCAGTTGGTAAATGGGGAATGATCCTCACTGCTGTCGGCGCAATAATGGCCGGTGCAGCTTTTGCAGTTGACAGCCACAGAGCAATGTTCGGCTACCTTTGGATGTACATGTTCCTTGTTAGCATTGGAGTTGGCTCGCTGGCTCTTGTTGCTCTTGAATATCTCGTGGGAGCCAACTGGAGCACGCCTTTCAGAAGAGTCTCCGAGTTTCTATCGGCTATTGTAGTTCTTCTGGCAGTTCTGGTAATTCCGCTTTTCTTCGGGATGCACGATCTTTTCCACTGGACTCATGCCGACGTCGTTGCAGCAGATCCTATTCTGAAGGGAAAAGAGCCGTATTTGAATACACCTTTCTTCATTGCAAGAACCGGCATCATGATTCTCATCTGGATTATATTTTATTTGCTGTTCACAAAGAATTCCCGCAAGCAGGATATCACAAAAGATCCCGCATTAACGGCGCAGAATGTAAAATACTCGGCGGCCTTTGCAATACTCTTCATTCTTACTATTAGCTTTGCTGCAATTGACTGGATGATGAGTCTTGAACCGCACTGGTTCTCTACTATGTTCGGTGTTTACTACTTTGCTGGTACGCTGGTAGCAGCAATCTCTATTGCCGCATACATCTCTGTTGGTCTGAATGAAGGCGGTTATTTCGGTTTCAAGGTTGACTATGAGAAGTACTACAGCTTCGGAACTTTAATGTTTGCCTTTAATGTATTCTGGACATACATTGGCTTCTCGCAATACATGTTGATATGGTATGCTGATATTCCAGAAGAGACATTCTGGATCATGAATAGGATGGAAGGTACTTGGATTTATTTTTCTCTCGGACTGATCTTCATTCACTTCATAATTCCATTCCTGATCCTGCTTCCAAGGAGTTCAAAGACCAACCCGAATCTCGTTATGTTCATGGCAATGTGGCTGATCTATGCCCACGCTTATGATCTGTACTGGATTATCATGCCTACATACTTTAAGGATGGTTTTGTATTCAGCTGGAATGAACTGGGATTCTTCATACTTGCATTCGGAATAATCGCGCTTGTGTTCAATTATATGGCGAGCAAGTTTAATATTGTTCCTGTCGGTGATCCGAAACTTGAGCGTGGCTTGCACTTTCACTTAAATTAATTTTTTGCAATGAGTAATAATAAAAATCAGGATACGGAAAAATTGTTCAAGGGGCTTGAGAAGTCTTATGGAATTCTCTATATGCTCTTGCTGACTTTCTTGGTTTTTCTTGGGACAAGATACGTCAGTACTCTTGATTACAATAATCTGTTCTATTCGCCCGGTATGTTGGCGGCAGCTACAACGATGAGAGCTGAACTGCCTGTAAAAAAAGGAACAACAACTCCGCCTATAGATATTGTAAAGTTTACATCTATTGATCCAGCTCTTGTTGAAAAGGGAAAAGGCTTATATACTTCCAACTGTGCAAGCTGTCACGGCGAGACCGGTGCAGGTAACGGCGCTGCCGGAGCTGCATTGAATCCTCCGCCAAGAAATTTTGTCGACCTTAATGCTCAGCAATGGAAGATTGGCAAGAAAATCACTGAAATGTATGTGACGCTTCAGGAAGGAATTCCAAACACCGGAATGGCAAGCTTCAGTACAATTCCGCCTGAAGACAGATTTGCGATACTTCAGTATGTTCATACATTCAGTCCCGATTATCCGAGGGAAAATCCTGACGATATAGCCAAGCTTGACGCGAAGTACAGTCTTTCGCAAGGTGTGAAAGCCGCAAATCAAATTCCGGTGAATCTTGCAATGGAGTTGGAAATTCTTGA
The DNA here is from genome assembly GCA_016704345.1 of Ignavibacteria bacterium. Taxonomy (GTDB): domain Bacteria; phylum Bacteroidota; class Ignavibacteria; order Tepidaquicellales; family Tepidaquicellaceae; genus JADJAH01. The sequence continues at coordinate 79,233 of JADJAH010000038.1, forward strand.
CTACGATACGTTGAAACAGGATCTCACAAGTGTAATGAACATAGTCTCAAATGACAACACAGACCCTGGAGCTATACAATTTAAAAAGATAGTTTCTGATCCTAACAAAGCATTGAACTCTCTTGCATCAAACATGGCATGGACTGAAAGCTCAGAGTCTTTCCAAAAATTTCTGAGCATAGATCCAATTAATAAGGGATTCAAAGCGGAAGCCCTGAGAATGAGCCCGGAAGCGTTGACACAGGTTCAGCAGTATCTTGCAGGGGTTTTTGCAAAAAACAGAGTATGAAAAAGAAAAACATAATATTCACAGTTGCCGTCTCGTTCATCTTCTTCCTGACAATTGCGTTAGTGTCAGATGTGATGGCAGAGAATCCCGAAGAGGAACCGGCAATCGGTATAGTTGAAAAGTTGGGCAATGTTATGCCCGATGATGTTGTGCTTAAAGATGAAAACGGAAACGACGTCAATCTGAGATCACTAATTGACAAACCAACGGTTGTATCTCTTGTTTATTTCAGATGCCCGGGAATTTGCACTCCTCTTCTCAACGGACTAACTACCGTCGTAAGAAAAACTGATCAGATTCCGGGAAAAGATTTTAATGTACTTACTATCAGTTTTGATCACACCGAAGATTTTAGTCTTGCAGCTTCGAAGAAGGAAAACTATCTCACCAATCTTAACAGGGAGATACCAAAAGATTCATGGAGATTTCTTACGGGCGACAGCGATAACATTGCAAAAGTATCGAATGCATTGGGTTTCAAATTTCAAAAACAGGGAAATGATTTTATTCATGGCGCTTCAATAATGGTTCTGTCATCTGAAGGCAAGCTGGTAAGATATCTCTACGGCACAGATTACCTGCCATTCGACTTTAAGATGGCAATTACTGAAGCAGGTGAAGGAAGGATCAGCCCGACTATTGCAAAGGTTGTAAAGTTGTGTTTTAGTTATGATGCAGGCGCTAAGAAATATGTTCTGAATGTAACCCGGATCGCCGGCGGCGGAATATTGTTGCTGCTCGGTGTCTTTGTCGGTGTGCTCATCTTCAAGAAAAAGAAAGTTAATAACAAAACGGAATTAACATAAAACATGGCAAACGGAACTATAGCCGCGCACGGCACGGCTGAAGTTGATTTTTATCACGTCAAGAGCAAGCACAAGGGATTACTGGCCTGGCTTCTGACAACTGACCATAAGCGGATCGGTATAATGTACCTTAGCTGCATGACAGTGTTCTTCCTAACTGCAATGACCTTCGGTGTATTAATGCGTCTAGAGATGCTGACTCCCGGAATGACTATCATGACCGCGCAGACATACAACTCGCTCTTCACATTGCACGGAGTGATAATGATCTTTCTGTTCATTATTCCCGGCATACCGGCAGTCTTCGGAAATTTCTTTCTGCCGATACAGATCGGAGCAATGGATGTTCAGTTTCCGAGACTTAATCTCCTCTCTTGGTATCTGTACATTATCGGCGGCGGACTGGCAATTTTCTCTCTCTTTGGCGGCGGCGGCTGGGTTGATACCGGTTGGACATTCTATGTTCCATATAGCGTAAGGACAACGACTAATGTTTCATTATCGGTCTTCGCAGCATTCGTTCTCGGATTTTCGTCAATATTGACAGGACTGAATTTTATCACAACCATTCACAGACTCAGATGTCCGGGAATGACGTTCTTCAGAATGCCGCTTTTCATCTGGTCAATTTATGCGACATCATGGATACAGGTTCTTGCAACTCCGGTTATTGGAATCACACTCGTACTGATAATTCTCGAGAGAGCTTTTGGCATCGGAGTATTTGATCCTACACTCGGCGGTGACCCAATTCTTTATCAGCATCTGTTCTGGATATATTCTCATCCGGCAGTTTACATCATGATACTTCCGGCTATGGGTGTCGTATCAGAGATCATTCCGACATTCGCAAGAAAACCTATCTTTGGTTATGTGCCGATTGCAATATCAAGTCTTGCGATCGCGCTCGTCGGCTATCTTGTATGGGGACATCATATGTTCTCAAGCGGTATCAGCGATACTTCGCGAGTAATATTCTCACTGCTTACATTTATAGTAGCATTGCCTTCCGGCATAAAAGTTTTTAATTGGGTTGCAACACTTTACAAGGGTTCCATAGTAATGTCTGCTCCTATGCTTTATGCGATGTTGTTCATCTTCATATTCTCTATCGGAGGACTTACAGGACTCGTACTCGGAGCTCTGAATACTGATTTGCACGTGACCGATACCTATTATGTGGTCGCACACTTTCACTATGTGATGTTCGGAGGAATGGGAATCATTTTCTTTGCATCGGTTCATTATTGGTTTCCCAAGATGTTTGGCAAAATGTATAATGAAAAGATGGCGAAGGTTGCCGCAATTATTATCGGTGTCGGCTTCAACGTGTTATATTTTCCTATGTTCATCATGGGATATATGGGAATGCCGAGAAGGTACTACGATTATCTTCCGGAGTTCCAGATCTATCATCTGATTTCAACTGTTGGATCATGGATTCTTGTTTCAGGTATTCTGATCATGATAGCAAATCTTTTGTCGGGTCTGAGAAACGGTTCAAAAGCATCTTCAAATCCTTGGGAAGGAACAACTCTGGAATGGACAGTGCCGTCTCCTCCGCCGCTTCTTAACTTTGATAAGATTCCAACTGTAGATCACGGTCCATATGAACATCCTGAAATCGCAAGAAGGAAAGAGGAGGAATCAAAATGAGTAATAACGTAAACACGGCTGTCGAAGAAGTACAGGAAATTCACATGCACCGCGATGACTTCGGCTCAAAGATGGGCATGTGGCTCTTTCTCTTCACGGAAGTTCTGCTATTTGGTGGATTATTCATCTTGTATGCAGCTTACAGATACATCTATCCCGAGGCATTCGTTGTAGCTTCCGGCGAGCTCGATGTCTTTATGGGCGGGATCAATACGGTTATACTTCTTACAAGCAGTCTTACTGTTGTACTTGGTATTGTTGCGCTCCAAAAGGGAAACAAGAAACTATGCCTATCATTTTTATGGATCACGGTTTTCTGCGGAATAGTATTTCTTGTGAATAAATATTTCGAGTGGGGTGCAAAGTTTCATCACGGTATTTATCCCAAAGGACCTGCTTTGCAGGATATGAGCGAAGGAGAAGTCATGTACTTTGGATTGTATTACGTAATGACAGGACTGCACGGACTGCACATCATAGTAGGACTTGCTTTCATTGGTTTTGTGATGTGGCAGATCAAGAGGAACATACTTACTGCTGACAATTTTCAACGCCTCGAGAATGCTGGCCTTTACTGGCACCTTGTTGATATAATCTGGATCTTCCTTTTTCCGTTATTCTACTTAATTCACTAAACAAATGGATACTAACAATCACCACGACGAACACAACGACGGGCATATTGCTGAAGCTCATCATCCAAGTTACGGAGTAAACATTCTTGTATGGATCGGTTTGCTTTCACTTACTGCCGTAACTGTTGCAGTTGCCGGAATCAATCTCGGAAGTCTTGCGCTCACCGTTGCACTGATAATAGCTACAGTGAAGTCTCTGTTTGTAGTTAATTTTTTCATGCATGTAAAGTTCGACAACAAGGTTGTGAAGATCTTCATTGGAGTTTGCATGCTTATTTTTGTTATAGTACTCATACTAACTTTTTTCGATTTAACTTTCAGATTTTAAAATCATGAGACCGGATATAGCAACTCAGGTTGACCAAACGTTTTGGATGATTACCGGAACATCAATTGTTCTTCTGCTGATTATTACCGCCGCTATGCTTTACTTCTTATTTAAATATAGTAAGAAGAGGCATCCGGTTCCTGAAAATATAGAGGGAAATACATCAATAGAAATTGTGTGGACTGTCATACCGGTAATAATTGTATTAGTAATGTTCTTTATAAGCTGGGCAGGCTTCAAGAACATGAGGGATGTTCCCAAGGATGCGATGGTTGTAAAGGTTATGGGACAAATGTGGAAATGGAGTTTTGAATATGATAACAAAAAGAAATCCGATACGCTTTATCTTCCGGTCAACAGGGATGTCAAGTTTGAGATTGGCTCAATCGATGTCAATCATAGTTTTTACTTGCCGCAATTCAGGGTTAAGGAAGATGCTATTCCCGGGAGAACAAACTACTATTGGATCAGAACAAATGAAGAGGGCAACTTCTATGCGGCATGTGCAGAATACTGCGGATTAAATCACTGGAACATGTATGCTCAAATGGTTGTAATGCCCGAGGATAAGTTTGCAGTTTGGAAGAATTATTTTCCGCCTGACACTACAGCAGTTGCTAAGACAGACACGCTTAAAACAACAGCGGGTGCTAAGGATACTTTAAAGACTGTCAAAGACTCGCTCAAAGTGCCGGCTGTTACAAAGGATACGACTGCAATCAAGAAAGACACAATTAAGAAATAAACAATCTGAACCATCATCGGAACAACAGCAGTACATAAGAAAGAATTGTCCGTGGATTCAGCTGCTAAAAGCGGCTTGTCCCACAAGCTTAGCATTCTTGCCGAAGTAATAAAATTAAGAATCACTATCCTCGTTTCATTCACCACAACCCTTGGATACATTCTTGCTTCGGAGAATCTTGCATCTTTTTCTGCATATCCTGTGCTTGGGATTTTCCTCCTTGCATGCGGTGCCGCGGCACTGAATCATTATCAGGAAAGAGACAGGGACTATCTAATGGACAGGACCAAAAACAGGCCCCTGCCGTCAGGTGAAGTATCACCGATGAGCGTACTGCTAATTACGGCATTCTTCATTGTATCGGGTTCACTTGTTCTCTATTTCGGCTCAAACGTTACGACCTTGCTCATTGGATTGACTACATTCTTCTGGTACAACGCTGTTTACACTCCCTTGAAAAAAGTAATGGCTCTTGCCATAATACCGGGATCGCTTGTTGGTGCGCTTCCTCCGCTCGCCGGATGGACTGCCGCAGGCGGTGATATACTTGATCCGAAAATTCTCATTGTTGCTACATTCTTTTTTGTTTGGCAGATACCGCATTTCTGGATATTGCTTCTGGTGTATGGAAATGATTACGCAAAAGGAGGATATCCTACACTGACAAGTGTGCTTACAAAGCATCAATTGATGAATATCACATTTTCGTGGATTCTTCTTACTATCGCAGTAGCGCTTTCTTTCAATTTCTTTGGAATTCTGAATTTCTTCCTGTCTGGTATTGCTTTGCTCGTGTTATGCGGATGGATATTTTTCGAATCCGTCAAGTTCAGAAAGTATGAGGGAAGTGACAACAAAGTATATAAGGGCATGTTCATGAGGATAAATGTTTTTGTTCTGCTGATCATCACACTGCTTTCGCTCGACAAACTTTTGAAATTATTTTTGGAATAACTCAACCGAATAAGTTAAATGGATTTTTTAGAGAACCTTGTAATACCGGCTACTACACAGCACTTGCTGATGATCAAGGTGATACTTGGGCTGGCGACGATAATTTTTCTTCCGTTCTTTGGAATGCTTCTCGGTGGAACTGCATTCTCCGTCATATTCAATTCTTACGGAAGAAAGAATAACAAACCCATGTATATCAGGTTTGCCAAGGATATAATTGATAAGCTGGCTATCAACAGGTTTGTTGGAGTTGGTCTGGGCATCATTCCGCTTCTCTCAATAACGTTCTGTTATGCTCAGTTGCTTTACGGACAAAGTGTTATCTCAATAAGTCTGCTGTTTGTTGCAACACTCATTCTGGCTATAGCAGTGAATTTTATTTACAGCTACCAAAGCACTTTTCAGATCGAGTCTCTCATTGAAACATTTAAAGATATTAGCGGTCTCGATAAGCATGAGCTTGAAACAAAAGTTCCGGAAGAAGTTACCGACTACGAATTTGATCTATTAAACACAAACTCAAATGCCGGGCTTTGGGGATTAGTTCTGCTGATCATCACAGCCTTGTTCTATGCCGGCGGTACATCGATAGCGCTTAACTCAGACAGGTATCAGGATTTTCAGAATATTGCGCAGATGTTCCTCTCCGGATCAACACTCATAAATTTTCTTTTTCTTCTTGTCTTTTCAATTGCGACATCAGGCGTCGCGATATTGTTTTTCTTTTTCGGGTGGCAGGGAGGAATGCATGACATGGAAAATGAATACGCAGAGTTTGCAAAAGCTATAGGCGGCAAGATCGCGTTCTCAGGCGCCGCACTGCTTCCCGTAGTCCTGTTCCTCAGCTTCTTCTTTACTCCAAATATTGCCTTGTCAGGATCGGTGTTCATCTACACGGGCCTTGCGTTTGCAGCATTGCTTATGCTGTGCAACTTCATCTATGCAGTTATCAAAAATTCTGATATGAAGTATGTTGCAGCGGCTTTCTACGTTCTCATTCTTAGTACCGGATTTATTGTAATGAAGAATGAGTCCGCGTTTGGTGTTGCCGTTCAGAAGAATCTGATCGCGACAAATCTAAAAGCCGTTGAACTGGAAACAGAAAAAAATCCAAGACTATTAATACGGCGGGAATAAATGCAGAAGAGATTTACAATCGCGTCTGTGCGGCATGTCATAAATTCGATGTTAAGCTTGTGGGACCGCCTTACCTGCAAACTGTTCCGACTTATAACGGCGATGTGAAAAAACTGTCTGCTTTCATACTGAAACCGACGAAGAAAAATCCGGAGTATCCGCCAATGCCGGCACAGCCGCTAAAGCAGAAGGAAGCCGATGCAGTCGCTCAATATTTGATAGACAGAGTCGCCGGTAAGAAGTAAGATTTGTATTCAAATTTTAATAAGACAACGGGCAAAACAGATTCTTGTTTTGCCCTTATTCTTTAAATGAAAAAATTAGTTGTACTAACGGGAGCCGGAATTAGCGCCGAAAGCGGCCTGTCAACTTTCAGAAATGCTGGCGGCTTATGGGAAGGCCATGATGTTATTGAAGTAGCTTCTCCCGAAGGCTGGAGAAGGAATAAAGAACTGGTGCTCGAATTCTATAACCAGCGCAGAAGACAAATGCACAATGTTACATTCAATGATGCTCATAAGGCTCTTGTAAGACTCGAAGAGATCTTTGATGTAACTGTCATCACACAGAATGTTGATTATTTTCACGAAAAGTCCGGATCATCAAGAGTCATTCATCTGCATGGCGAACTTGACAAGGCAAGAAGTTCTGTGAATCCTGATCTTATTTATGATCTGAACGGTAAGGACATAAAGATCGGTGACAAATGCGAAGAAGGCTCACAACTGAGGCCGCACGTTGTTTGGTTTGGTGAAATGGTACCGATGATGGAAATAGCTGTGAAACATTGTCTCGCGGCGGATATATTTATAGTAATTGGTACATCATTGGTAGTCTATCCCGCTGCTAGCCTGCTGGAATTTGTCCCTGACAATACTAAGATCTACCTGATCGATCCGGAAAAACCGGAATATCTCCCGTATCAAATAGATGTTGAATACATTCAGGAAAAGGCTGTCAAAGGAACTTCTGAACTCGTAGAAAGACTTCTCAAATCGGCTTAATGAAATACCAATCATTATAAAAAAAGAGCTGCCTCATTCTCATGAGACAGCTCTTTGTATTATTTCTAAAAGCGAATTACTTGGTTCTCTTGAAGTCAATCCTTCTGTTCTTGAATCTTCCTTCTTCAGTATCATTTGTGTCAACCGGCTGATCCGGTCCATATCCGGTTGTTGTAATTCTGCTCGCATCAATTCCTTTGCTTACGAACCAGTCTTTAACGGATTCGGCTCTCCTTTCGGAAAGTCTCATGTTGTGAGCTCTTCCGCCAGTGTTGTCCGTATGTCCACTGATCTCAACTTCGAGGTTTGGATATTCCTTCATAGCATTAAGAGCACTTTCAAGTTTGTCCTCTGCAAGTGAAGAGATATCTGCGCTGTTGGTTGCAAAGTTGATTCCTTCAAGTGTGATTACCTGACCTACTTTTATCGGCTCTTCCTTCTTAACTTCCGGAACGTCATCTGCCGGATTCAAAGGATCGGTTCCTCTTGCTACTTCAATTCCGTCAAAAACAGAACCTGCATCTGTATCAGGATTTAGCGGATTTGTCTTGTGAGTCTTAACTTCAGCTCCGTCCATCAGCTCGTCATTGTCTGAGTCACTGTCGAGAGGATCGGTTCTGTAATTGTTAACTTCATCACTGTCAGTCAGGCCGTCTGCATCTGTGTCTGTCTTCAATGGATTGGTATTGTAAGTATTCACTTCCATACCGTCAATCAGACCGTCTGCATCTGTATCTTTGTTACAGGCATCTGTCTTGTAAGTATTGACTTCTGACCCGTCATTCAGGCCATCACCGTCTGTATCGGCGATTGCCGGATTTGTGCAACCCTTTTCTTCCACGCAATCTGTCAAACCATCTTTATCAGTATCAATTGTACAATCTTCTCCGCCGGCAAAGGCAATACCCAGACCACCTTGAAGCCACGAATCTTTGTAATCTTCAATTACAAAGTTATTAAGCAGATCAGTGAATGTATAACTCGCACCTACGTGAAGATCAAGTAAGACATTCTTTGACAGCTTAATTTCAGTACCTATACCCGCAGGAACAAAACCTGTCCAGCCACTCTGCAGTTCGGAATACTGCGGAGATACTGTAACATCCGGAGTTTCAGTAACATCAAAATTCAACAAACCGGCACCAATATAAAAATATGGGTTCCAGCTAGATTTTGTTCCTGACCAGGGTGTAATCTTAAGTCGAGCGTCAATTGGAATTAAATTAGCTTTGACCTCTTTGTCATGATCAACAACCGCGGTTCCATGTGGATTGAAATTGTCTTCAGTTACAAACTGACCGTAACCTGCACCTAATTCAAGTGCAAGGGTATTTGTCAGTTCAAAATCAACAAAGCCTCTTCCTATGAAAGAGAATTTGCTGTCAAACTCACTAAATGGCATTAGCGGATTGAATTGCACACCGCCTTTTATACTATAGTCCTTGAACTGTGAATATCCGTTGGAAGAGACAATTAGCAATAGCGTAAATACAAATAAGTAAACTGCCTTTTTCATTTTTTTGTTTTTGGTTAATGATATTATTTTGTTTGAAATTTAGTTTTTAGATAAACTAATCCCATAAATTCTGATTACTTGTATGTTTTAAAGTCGATTGGGGATTTTACAGGTATGCTTTTCTTACAATCTTATACGATTACATTTTTAATGTTGGCCAAAATATGAAAATTGAATAACAATAAACACTAAAAAAAATCATCGCATTAATTCGAATGAATTAATGTTACCAAATTCGATTTCAAGAGAATATGAATAATTTTGATCTCTCAGGTTGCAATGATTGGATTGCAATTCAAAATCCGCATACGAATCATATTCACCCTACACAAAGCCAGATATTTATAATTTGACTATCGCCGGTTCTTATACTCGTCGTAAATTCCCTGATGCGAAGGGTCAAAAGTCATTAACCGGTTATAAATGCTCCTGTCACCGTATTCCAAAAAGAGCTCTGCAATTTCAGTCGCCTTTGACTCGAAAAAAATATCAACATTAAAAGCCTTAACTTCTTTCTTCTTAATCGTGCTTATTTTATCAAGAGCTCCAAGAATATTTCTAAAAGCGTTCGATTTGTTCAACGCAAGAGAATCAAGCCCCGTCCACATATATTCAAAGTACCCGTTCCTGAATTCATCAAATCTAACGCTCATCAATTCCTGAATGATCTGAAGTCGGGAAGGTTTGGATCCGCCGCCGGTCTCTGTCCATCCGTTGGCATTGGAAGTAACCTTGTTGCAAATATCCAAGGCTTTCTGATAATATTTGTTGCCTCCTTTTGGATAGTAAGAGTCTTCGTCATAACCAACTAACAAATAGGCATAGTAATCAAGCAGACTCAAAAATGAGTCGAATCTAAAATCATTCTTTATAAAAGGTATGTTATCATTGTAGTAGAATTCACATCTCTCATCAAGGAATCTGAACGCTGCCGAATTTCTTTGCTGACCATTCTTAAACGGATTGAAAACTTCTCTCTGGCTGGCAATGAAAAGTTTGGCTTCATAATTATATGTGGACAGATTCAGTCCGGTAAAACTGAATTGCATCTGTACTTTGATTGGGGGGATCTTTTCATCGTGATATTTATTCTTATTCAGATAATCCTGAACTTTCTGCTTGAAGTTTACGAGTTTCTGCTGGGCATCCGGCGGTATTTGCTGCATATCAACAATCACCTCAACATTAAGATCGGGCTGAGCCTCAGTACGCTCCGCAATTATGAAAAGCAGCATAACTGAAATCAAAAACCATTTTAATTGACTTTGCATTATTAAGTCTTTCTGTTAATTTGTTTTGTCAAATTTGGATTCTTATTCGTAAGAATCAATATAATCAGGATACGATGAATATGAAAAGCAATCTTCTCTTCACGATCGCATTTTTTGCGTTTCAAAACTCCCCGGCCCAGTTTGAAAGTACAGATTCAGACTCAAGAGCATCTGCCATGGGTGGAGCTTTTGTTTCATTGGCTAACAGTTCTTCTGCAGTATTCTATAATCCGGCTGGCATAGGACAATTGAATAACAGATACTTGTCGGTTTTCTATGAGCCTTCGGTTTTTGGATTAAAGGAAATTTCAACTGGTGCGATAACATACACAGAGGCATTCAAGTTCGGAAATTTAGGACTGGGCCTCAGAACTTTTGGATTTGATCTTTACAGGGAATCCAAATTGACATTGGTTTACGCCGGTTCCCACAGAGATTTAATTTTTTGGGGAATTGGAATTAACTACTACAATCTTTCAATCTCAGGATACGGATCAGCATCATCGGCAGGTATTGATGCGGGTGCCTTAACAAAATTAGGCGATTATTTTTCCTGGGGATTAAGTGCAAGAAACATTACAGGTGCAAAGATTGGTATTACAGAGCAGGCAATTTCAAGGACATTTGTTACAGGATTCAAATACTGTCCTGCTGAAAAGACGAATATCTTGATTGATTTCGAAAAAGCTGTTGCGCAACCTGTTATGGTCAGGTTTGGAGCAGAGATCTCACCGGTAAGTGTTTTGAGCCTCCGTGCAGGTATCAGTACTGAACCTGTTTCATATTCCGCCGGAGCCGGCTTCAAATATGGGATCTTCTGTTTGGATTATTCCGTCACAGTTACAGAGCCGCTAGGGATAAGCAACAGATTCAACATTTCCTTAGATTTCGGAAAATAATTGTCATCTGAAAAATTCTTAATAAGACTTTTGATTAATGTAATCTCATCCTAAACTCAATATGAAATATAGACGACTTGGAAATTGCGGAGCAAAAGTAAGCATCATAGGGCTCGGAAGCTGGCTTACTTTAGGCGGGGCGGTTGATGAAAAAACCGGGAAGAAACTCGTCCGGATTGCGCTGGACTCAGGCATAAATTTCTTTGACTCGGCAGATGTGTACGCTCTTGGAAAAGCAGAACAGTTTTACGGCAAGGTACTTTCAGGAATTAAGAGGCAGGACCTTTTCCTGGCATCGAAATGCTTTTGGCCTATGTCTGAAAATCCGAATGACAAAGGACTTTCCAGAAAACATGTATACGAATCAGTGCATAATTCACTCAAATATCTGAAGACTGATTACATCGATCTTTATCAATGTCACAGATTTGATACGGAGACTCCGGTCGAGGAAACATGCAGGGCATTTAATACACTAATCGAGCAGGGCAAGATCCTGTATTGGGGAACAAGCGAATGGACAAAGGAACAATTGCAATCGGCAATAGAACTTTGTGAAAAGTATAACCTGCACAAGCCTGTCAGTAATCAACCGCAATACAGTTTGTTGGCGAGGCAAATTGAGACCAATGGTGTTATGAACTATTGTAAGAAGAACGGAATTGGGCTTGTAGTTTGGTCGCCGCTGGCACAAGGAGTACTTACCGGTAAATATAATTCGGGAAAGATTTCTGAGGATACAAGGCTTGGCAACAAGCGATACAGTAAGTTCGTTGAATCATATATGACCAAGCAGAATGTTTCGAGGGTAGGAAAGTTAGTTGACACTGCAAAAAGACTGGGAACAACTCCCTCCAATCTTGCCTTGCTATGGTGTCTTAGAAATAATATCGTGGCTTCTACAATCACTTCGGCAACCAAAGAAGCTCAGCTGATAGAAAACATTAAAGCCGCTGAACTAGAAATAAGCGAAAGCGAAATTTCCGGTATTGACAAAATATTCAAATCATCCAAATGAACTATCTTGTAATAGGGGAGCCGTGCGTTGATGTTATTCATAAGGCAGACGGCGAAAAAATTCACAGCTACGGCGGCATACTTTATTCGGTAATCAGTATGGCAGTACTTGCAGGTAAGGAAGATTCGGTCATACCTCTAATGAATGTCGGAGATGATGAATACGACAACATAATGGCAATCCTTGCAAAGTATCCTAGAATAAAGACACACGGAGTCAATAAGCTGAGGCATCCTACAAGGAAAGTGAATCTCTATTACAATATGTACAATACCGACAAAAGTGCACGCATTGAAAAATCAACAGAACCTACATATACTCTTAGTTACGGCGAATGCGAAGGATTTCTTGGAAGGGCGGATGCTATCCTTGTGAATATGATTTCCGGAGTTGATATAACGATCAATACACTGAAGAACATAAGAAAGAATTTTTCGGGATTCATGCATATTGATATTCACAACATTGTAATGCATACGGGTAATGACGGTAAGCGAGTACATGTTCCGGTTGACAACTGGTATGAATGGTGCACACACACCGATACGGTTCAGATGAATCAGTTTGAAGTGTCCATACTCAGCATGGAAAAACTGACCGAGTATAAAATTGCAGAGAAGATATTGCTCAATAAAAATTATCCTGTCAAAGGTATGATCGTTACAAGGGGCGTTGACGGTTCGATAGGTTATACCAAGACTGAGAAAACTTATGGTAAAGAAACATTCTTCGATCTTGATCAGATACATATCGCGGCAATTGAAAATTCAAAATTCATAGACTCCACCGGTTGCGGAGATGTGTTTGCATCTTCATTCACACTTGATTACTCAAAGAATTCGAATTTTGAAAAGAGCTTGCACTATGCTAACAGACTGGCTTCTTACAATACTTCTCTGGAAGGTATCGATGAACTTCACAAACTAGCCTGAATGAAAGCAGTTTGCAAAGTATGAATATTCTGGTAACGGGTTCAAACGGGCTTCTCGGACAGGCAGTCTCAAAAATGTTTATCAGAGAAACTGATCATGACATCATGCTTACATCGGCAGAAGATGGTTCTTATGTGAAGGATATTCATGAGTACCACACACTCGACATAACCAGGAAAGATGATGTTAAAAAGATAGCGTCGGAATTTATTCCTGACGTGATCGTAAATTGTGCCGCATTTACAAACGTTGATCTTTGTGAAACTGAAAGAGAACTCTCCTGGAAGATAAATGTGGATGGCGTTAAGAATCTGATCATTGCGGCAAGAATCAACAATGCACGGGTTATTCATTTTTCAACTGATTATGTGTTTGACGGCAAGAACGGCCCGTACTCGGAGGAGGATGTTCCAAATCCAATTTCATTTTACGGCAGAGAAAAACTTGCAAGCGAGAATGCACTCAAAACCAGTGACGTTAATCATACAATCATCAGGACACTTGTTTTGTATGGCACGGGGGAAAAAGTGAAGTCGAATTTTGTTCTGTGGATGATCGATAAATTAAAAAATAATGAACCTGTTAATATTGTCACGGATCAGATTAGCAATGTAACAATGATTGAGGACCTCGCTCTTGGTACCATGAGAATAGTTGACAGGGGATGCTCGGGCATCTACAATATTGCTGGAAATGATATTCTGTCGCGTTATGATTTTGCTATGAAAGTTTGTGAAGTCTTTGGATATGATAAAGGACTTGTAAGACCAATAACATCAGAATTACTTAATCAGCCTGCTCCAAGGCCGATGAAGTCAGGGCTTACAACATTTAAAGCTGAAGCCGAACTGGGATTCAGAACCATGGATTCTCTCGAAGGCCTTCAGTTATTGAAGTATCAACTCGGTTCATAAAATTATCTAAAAAATGCTTGACATAAGAATAATAAGGGAAAACTTAAATGCTGTAAAAGAGAAGCTCATTCTGAGAGGTGAGAAGATTGATGCAGTAGAGAAAGTATTTGAATCTGATAAGCAGAGACTCGAACTAATTAAAAGATCTGAGAAACTTAAAGAATTGAGGAACTCGGTTTCGGAAGAGATCGCGAAGCTTAAGCGTGAAAAAATAAATGCGGATGAAAAGATCTCAGAAATGAAAAAGGTATCCGATGAGATCAAAATGCTGGATGACAATCTCCGAGTAATAGATACAGAAATCAATGACCTTCTTAGTTATGTTCCTAACCTGCCGCATGAATCAGTGCCTCTTGGAAAAACGCAGGATGACAATGTGGAAGTGAAGCAATGGGGAGACAGAAAGGAATTCTCTTTCAAACCAAAGGATCATGTTGAAATTGGTAAGCACCTCGATATACTTGACTTTGAGAGGGCGACAAAGATATCCGGAAGCGGTTTTGCACTTTACAAAGGCAAGGGTGCACGACTTGAAAGAGCGCTCATAAATTTTATGCTGGATGAACAGGGGAAGAACGGATACCGCGAAGTGATCACACCCGTACTTGTAACAAGGGAGTCAATGCAGGCGGCGGAAAAGGTTCCGAAGTTTGAAGAAGATATGTATTATATGGAGAAAGATGATTTGTTTGCTATACCGACTGCGGAAGTTTCTATTCTTAACATCCACAGAGATGAAATTTTCAAAGCAGAAGAACTGCCCGTGAAGTATTGCGGATTTACAAATTGCTTCAGGCGTGAAGCCGGCAGTTATGGCAAGGACACAAAAGGATTTTTAAGAGTGCATCAGTTCAATAAAGTTGAGCTGATTACTTTTTGTGAACCCGAGACATCTTATGATGAATTGCAGAGGATGCTGCTGCATGCATGCGGAATTCTGGAGAAGCTCAATGTGCATTACAGAGTAATTGAATTATGTACAGGTGATATAGGATTTGCGGCATCAAAGTGCTATGATATCGAAGTATGGTCGCACGCTGAAAACAAATGGCTGGAGGCATCTTCAGTCAGCAATTGCACCGACTTTCAATCGAGAAGAGCATTGGCTCGATACAGAAAATCTACAGAAGGCGGTAAATCAAAAACTGAGTTTGTACACATACTGAACGGTTCCGGGTTGGCAACTTCGAGGCTCATGGTTGCAATGCTTGAAGCAAATCAAACAGATACCGGTAATGTCAATGTACCGGAAGTATTGAGAAGTTATACGGGATTTGACCTGATCTAAGATTTAGGTCTTAATCAAACTTCTTCTTTGCCAAGACCACTGCACCCACAATTGCTGCAAGCAACAGGAAAGAAGCCAGCTCGAATGGAAAAGAATAGTTTGTAAAGAGTTCTGCTCCAAGATATTCTGCTTTGCCTATCTCCAGGGCTTTTTCCGACATCGTATTGAACTTGCCGGAAAATCCCGAATAAAGCGTAAATCCAAGTATGCAAAACAGAAGTATGGAAAGCAAAACTGCAGTTATCTTCTTGTATGAAAATTTTTCTGTAAACTTACTTTCATCGTGAAGATGGAGAAGCATTATAACGAAAAGGAAGAGAACCATGATGGCTCCCATGTAAACGAGCACCTGGATTATGGCGATAAACTGCGCTTTCAGCAGTAGGTACAATCCTGAAACGCAGAAGAAGTTGAGTATGAGATAAAGAGCGCTTGTGATGGGATTTCTTCGTGTGATCATCATCAGTGCAGAACCAACCGCAGATACAGCCATCACGAAGAACATTACGGTTTCCAGATCAAACTTCATTTGTCAAAATTAATTCGTCGCAATATATAATTTATTGTCAAGATTTGTAATTCCTTTATACAGGGAGTTAGGATAGAAATGAAATCCCAATCAAACTTCATTCAAAATATTTGTTCAAATGAATTCAAAAAAAACTCCTGTGGCAGACACTCTGCTTAGTGATTCGAAAAAGAAGAGGATAAGAAAGCACATACAAAGCGAAGAACTTGGAGACATCATTAATATCCTTGATAGAGTTTCAACGTCACATGCCGGAACAGCAAAAACAAAGGACAAGCGATTCGTAATTCATGAACTGGTCAAACATGTACATGATAATTGTCAGGATATTGAAAAAGTGTTTTTCGGTTACGGAAAATATTTGTGTGAAATTGATAGCGATAATGCAAAGGAAGTAGGGGTCTCAATCATCTGGCGCGGGTACAGGCAGAATCCGGGAGTTACGGAAAAACAATTGCTGAGAATTGCAGATGACAAGAACTGGGAAGTAAGGGAGTATGCCGGATCTGCATTTGCAAGTGTTCTAAGAGAAAACCCGAAGCTTCAGAGTAAGATGATAAAATGGTCAGGTCACAGATCTGAAAATATCCGCAGAGCGGTTGTCTTCTCATCACTTGCTTACAAAGAAAGAGGTGACACGTCAAAGGCATTTGAAATTCTATCTCTGTTGATGAGCGATAGCTCTAATTATGTTAAGAAGAATCTCGGGCCGTTTATTCTTGGCAGCCATTTTGGCAACAATTTTCCGGATGCAACTTTTGAATTCTTGTTGGATCACAGCAAATCCAAAGATACAAACGTTTTGTGGAATGTGGCTATGAGTTTTAACAACAGCTTTGGAAATCGTTACCCAAAAGAAGCGCTTGAGATCCTTTCACTGATTTCACAATCAAATCTGCCTTCTGTTAATAGAGCGATTGTATCAACTTTAAAACATTTGAATAAGCGTAACGAAAATATTGTTAAGGCATTTTGTCTGGCAAAGGGTATTGTCATAAAATGAAAGAGCCTCCAAAAGAGGAGGCTCTAGATAAACTGCTTGTTGCAAAAGGCCTTATTTCCTTACGACACCGGATGCTACAAATTCCTCAACGGTTGACTTGGCATAAGATTGCGCAAAATCCTTCATTGACTGCGGATTGAATGTCTCTGATTGTGCAGACCAAACTAATTGTTCTGTTCCAACATTGTAGAAGTTAGAAGCAAAGAAATAATTGGTTTGCTTAGTATAATATCCGGGGGAGTAAGCATTATTCCATGCTCCGTAATAATAGCTGTTGAATCCGTAATAGCCTGCATATGGGGAATATGTCGGACCGTAAGAGTAAGTTCCCGGCACATATCTTTCTTCTTCCTTTTTGTCTACCAGCGAAATAACAAAGGCTCCGTCAACTCCTGCTGCTTTCAACTCTGCTACTATTTTTTCTCTGACGCTTGCATCCACTTTGCCATCGTTGTCTGAATCAAGGAAAGTATCCGTGATCAGGTTCGTTCCTGAAACTGCATTTATGCCATAGCTTTTAAGATTCGATGCAACCGCATTCTCAACAGTTGATCTTTTAACTATATCTTTTGAAACACCCAGCACAACGATCTTATTGTATTTTTGAGACGTAGCTCCCGGTTTTTTCCAGGTTCCCGTAACTTCCGTAACTGAAGAGCACGAATTCAGGCTGATTGAAAGTGCTGCAAGTAGTACAAAGATTATTGCTTTTTTCATTGTTATTATTAATTGGTTTGATGTACTCGATTTTGGAAAATTCATCAAAGTCTTAAACCGGATTGGCATTGCTGAAACTTGTTTAAGAATTATCCTGATACAAAAATAGGCAATGAAGCTCTGCATTTCAAGGGCTCTTTACTATTGCAAATTATTGGATATCAATGTGACTATGAGATCTTGTTGCTGATTTTGCGGCAGAGGGAATATCATATCCACGGGATTTTGACTTAGATTAATTTTAGTGCAGCTGCGTAATTGCAGCTTTAGATACAGAGTTATCAAAGTGGTTTATTTGAGTTACGACATAAAAAAAGCCGGGTGATTAAACCCGGCTCTTCATAACTAAGTACAACTTTGATAAGTGATGTTACGGTCTGATCACACCTATGAAGTTGAATGCATTATTATCTGAAAATGTTGCATCTGTTCCGTCTGTTGAAAGATCACCATTAAGGTCAGTTGGAACATAACCTGAAACAAAATTGAATGCATCATTGTCGATGAGACTGTTATCTGCACCGTCAACTGTTCCATCCTGATTAGGATCACCTGTATAGAACGAGTAGTCGCTTCCTACAAGAACCTGATTGCTTCCAAAAGCCTGTGAAGCAGCAGATGTGAAATCATAGGAAAGTGAACCTGAAGTAAATGAAGGTGTGGACCCTGTCCATGTTTCAATTGAGTTTCTGTGTTTGACTGCAAAGTAGTAAGGGATTCCGCTTCCTGCGTTGATGAAACTGAAGGAGTTTGGTGTTCCCTGACCTGCAATTCCTCTTGCAACTCCCAATACTTCGTATGGAGCAATACTGCTTCTGAGTTCAACATTAACAGTATCTTTTCCTGGGATTGCTTCGAAATTCATTGTAAGGTTTAGAGTAGCCAGAGTAAGCGGAGTTGCTGCTTCATCTGCGCCTTTGTATGTCTTTGTTGTGCTTCTTGTTGCACCGTCAATGTCGGTTGTAACTGCTGCAAGCGGAGGTGCTCCAAGGTTTGCGTCGTCACCGACTGAGGCTCCTGCAAGATGCAGGTCACCTGTTGCAACATTCACAAATGTTACTGCGGCAGAATTAGAGTAAATATCCTGACCGGTTGCTGTTCTCCATGAAGCAAGTGTTGGACAAAGTGTTGAAGCTCCTTTAAGTCCAATGTAAGAGTTTGCTCCGCCCGGTACATAAATGTCATTGTATGTTCCGATGTAGAAAGCATTTGTTGCGTTTCCTTCATTAATGCCATAGCTTCTTGCGCCGGTATTTGAAACAATAGCGTTGACCAAGATGTTATTTCTTGCTTCGATATTAACGCCGCCCCCGAATGTTTGAAATGCAGCTGACGAGTAATTTGCACTTACGACATCTGAAAGATATACACTGTTGTGATACCATCTTACAACACCTGCACCGCCCTGCTGTGTGCTTCTGATACCTACCAGACTGATTGTTGCACTTGCAGTAGCAGTATTGCCTCTCTTAACACCGGATACAAAGTTGTTAAAAATTGTGAGATTACCGGAGGTAAGACCGCTGGCCTGAATTCCAATCGGCCTTACAGCTGTGCTGCTGATGTTTGCAGATGATACTTCCTTAATGGTGTTATTGTAAATATTGCCGGTACTGTTCTGACCGGACATTCCGATCGGTGACGCTGTACTGCCTGTATTTATTGCCTTAACGGAAGCCACAGTATTGTTAAATACACTTCCATTAGAAACATTACTGATAATTATTCCGATCGGTGAACCGGAAGTACCGGTAAGGTTGCTTCCGATAAAAGTGGTTTGACCAACAACGCAACC
Organism: Ignavibacteria bacterium; assembly: GCA_016704345.1. GTDB lineage: Bacteria > Bacteroidota > Ignavibacteria > Tepidaquicellales > Tepidaquicellaceae > JADJAH01. Next base: position 98,669 of record JADJAH010000038.1, read on the forward strand.
ACTGATCTCAATATTGTCTTCTGTGGGAAGAGCCGGAGCTGTAAGTCCGAATATTCCGATACCTCTGTCAGATCTGTCAACAGTGATGTTCTGGTATTTGTTGTTGTTGTTTGCCTGTGTTGCGGCTGCAACAGTTGACTGAAGAACTCCGTGTGAGAATCCGGGAGCTGATCCGCTTCCTCCGAGAAGAATTCTGGCACCTTTGATTGTGTTGTTCTGAGCTCCATTAGAAGTGCCACTGTTTGTAACGTAGTAACCGTACTCAACCTGATTTGCAGTTGAAGTACCTGCATCAACAACATCAATGTTTTCAAAAGTAATATAGTCAGCTCCACCGATTGCAATTGCATAATCGTTAACAGCCGCTGTGCCAACCGGATTTACAACTGCTCTTGCATCTGCTGAAACCGGTCCAACAAACTTAACAGTATTTGTTGAGCTTGTACCCGGGACAGAGAGCAGTGTTACTCTTTCCGGATAATTTGCACCTGCAACATTGAACACTACCGGACCTGAAACGCCGTTATTCTGCAAAGCAGTATCTGCCTGCAGGAAGGTCTGGAAGTTTACAGATGAAACTGGTAGAGAAGCATCAATTGTATAATTGCCTGACAATGGTGATGGTGTCTGCGTGGATTGATTTCCTGTTGCTGCTGTAGCGCTGAATTTTGTTTCATTGGCAGCATATACCTGAAAATAGTATAGTGTTCCGGGAGTCAGATTTATGAGACCGACCGATGTAGCATTTGCGGCGGCAGTACCTATGAAGTTGAAACTTACATTATCCGTTGACAAGTAAATCGGAAATCCTGTCTCATTGGAAGAATTATCTGTCCAGTTTAATGTCATCGCGGTTGTTGTAATGCCCGTGAAATTCAGACCTGACGGAGCATTAGGTGCTGTCTGAGCAGGAACTGAAAATGAGATCATTGAATTTGTTTCAGGAATTACCGCAAGAGCATTTGCTGCAGTATTGCTGAATGTTCCGGTGTTTGCTGTCTGTTGTGTTAGAAGTTCTGCAGCAGTCGGAACTGCACTTAACGTTGCTGCATTGATACCGCTTGAATAAGTAAGTGCAGCAGTACCCAATGTCATTGTTCCATAGACATATTCAATGTGTCCATCGGATTCGTAAATCTTGATCTGGAAATTCATGTCAGGTGTTGTATTGGCACTGAAATCCATTCCAATGAATTCAACAGTAAGAATTCTGTTGCCAACTGTTCCTTCAGTCTTGTAGACGATACTTGATGAAAGTGATACAACCTGTAGATCATCGTAAATTGCAGCCAATGTATTGGTTGTTCCATTTGCAACAGAAAACTGAGTGTTTTCATATCCGTAAGAACCCGTACCTGCACCGGTTGCGCCAGATGTAGTATTGAAGGTAATGAAACCTGAAGTTGACACTCTGAAAGAATCTGATCTAACTCCATTGTAAACATATGAGAAGCCTATTGGCAGGCTATTGCTCATATTGTCGTCAATGTTTGTGGTGTTTCTCCAGGAAGAAATTGTGTTTGCTCCTGAAAGTGGTGTGTATGTGATACCGGTGGTTCTTGAAACTGAATAAAGATTTACCGCATCAGTGATCAGCGGTTTGTTTCCATTCCTTGAAGACTCTTTAAGAGCCTTTGGTGTCTTCATTTCATCATGAAATGTTACTGTGTTTTTGCCGTCCGTTGGATTTGGGACCAGAGCATCTTGTGCTTTCACGTATCCTGATGAAAGGATCGATATTGCACATAGAATTAGTACAACAAAGTTTGCTTTTTTCATTTTCCCCTTTAAATTTGAGATTAAGCATTAACTTAATAAATGTTACTTAGAATCTAAAGCCATATTTGTATTAATTTTCATCGTGATTTTCTTCAAAATGTCCTCCCAAAACTTAGCATTTCGCACCGCAGAATGTCTCCGGAGAATGATATTAAACAAAGTAAGAAGGAAGCACTCGAGAATAGAAACAGGTAGTGACTTTAGATTTAACTCGATTTTGTCCGGGTCATATATATTTGCTTAAGATTAGGCTTTGTCCATTGATTTTTTTCAAGGCAATTGTGAGCTTGACAGCAAAACTAATTTGACTCATAATTTAGGAGTAATTCAAGGTCAGATTGACTGGTATCGGAGTTATTGGAACTCAGTGACGTTTGAAAGAGGTTGGAGTTTGTACTTACAGCTACTTTGCTTTACCAAGTGAGTTCAAATTAAGCTATTTACAAATCAGTCTAAAAGAAAAAACTCAAATAAAAATAATGAAACGTAACAAATTACTTTTCCAGGCATCAATCATTGCAATTGCAGTATCTGCTTTTACCGGTTTCTCAGTATTCAATGACGGTCCGGGCAGCAATGAGATAACAAAATCAGAGATCCTGGAGCATATAACTTATCTTGCCTCCGACGAACTTCAGGGAAGGTTTCCCGGGACAGAAGGTGATCTCCTGACTCAAAAATATATCTCCGAAGAATTTTCAAAATATAAGCTCAAGTCGGCCGGTGACAATGGTTATGTTCAGCCGTTTGATATGTATACGCATGTTCAGCTCTCCGGAAATAATACATTGAGCATGAATGTGAACGGCAACGAAGCAAAATATGAAGTTGAAAAAGACTTCATGCCATATGGATTCTCAGGAAGCGGAAATGTTTCAGGTGACATTGTATTTGTAGGTTATGGAATTAGCACACCCGATGGAAAGTATAATGATTATACGGACAAAGACGGAAATCCAATTGATGTAAGCGGAAAAATTCTTCTGATGATGAGATATTCACCGGGCGGTTCGGATCCTCACAGTAATCCTTTTGAACAGTTTGAATCGGGAAGATTCAAGACCATGAAGGCAAAGGAAATGAATGCCGCCGGAGTCATATTCTTCAACGGACCAAATACGGGAGATGAAGACAAGCTTGCAAGAATGTCATTTGATAATGTTCTACATGATGCCGGGTTGCCCGTGATTAATTGCAAGAGAGATATCGCAAAGAAGATCTTTGATGCTAATGGTCTGGATATGAAAGCGATTCAGAATGAGATCGATTCTCTGAAATCACCGAATTCTATGTTCCTGACCAACGCGTCAGCTGCAATGGAAATTAAAGTAGAACCAGTGAAAGTGACTACGGATAATATTCTCGGATTCCTCGAGGGAACAGACCCTGTTCTCAAGAATGAAGTTATAGTAATCGGCGCTCACAAAGATCACCTGGGACATGGACTGTACGGTTCTCTTTACAGCGGTTCAGACAAGCAGGTACACAACGGGGCTGACGACAACGCTTCGGGTACATCAGGGATGCTTGAGATTGCACAGAAGCTTTCATCCGACAGGAAAAATCTTAAGAGGAGTTATTTGTTTCTTGCATTTGGAGGTGAAGAGGCCGGACTACTTGGTTCCGCTTACTTTACAAAATCAGCAATCTTTGAAGGAAAAAACATTGTGGCAATGCTTAACATGGATATGATAGGAAGACTTGCAGATGATAAGCTTATTGTTTACGGTACCGGTTCATCACCTTTGTGGACTAAGGCTCTGGACTCACTCAATTCAGGATATAATTTCAAACTTACATTCAGTGAGGAAAGCAGCGGGAGATCCGATCATGCAAGCTTCTACAGTAAGGATGTTCCTGTTCTTCACTTCTTTACCGGTACGCACAAAGATTATCACTCACCTTCTGATGACGTTGCGCTTATAAATTCTGAAGGTGCCGCAAGAGTAACTTCACTTGTCTATGATATGGCAATTGCAGTTGACAAACTTTCTGCAAAGCCTGAGTTCACTAAGATTGTAGCTCAAAGCAACGAAGGTAAATCTATGGGAAGCGTCAAAGTTTATGTAGGGACAATTCCTGATTATTCATATTCCGGCAGCGGAATGAAAATATCCGGTGTAAAGGAAGGCGGACCTGCAGAGAAAGGGGGACTCAAAGCTGAGGACATCATAATTAAATTTGGCGAGAACGAAGTCAAAGACATCTACGGCTACATGTATGCTATGAGCGGTTACAAACCCGGCGATGAAGTAACTGTAATCGTATTAAGGAATAGTGAAGAAGTACCTCTCAATATTATTTTGGGTTCCAGGTAAGATTTCCAAATTTAAAATTTGAATACGAAGATGGGGAATAAGAATTTACTTATTCCCCATCTTGAATATTGTACAGAGTTGAAGTTTTGAACTTATCCTAAGAACTGAATCTCTCTGTTTCCGGATCATTAGCATTCTCCTGTACCTTGCCCTGAAGGCTCTCCACTAAAGGATTTGTTTCATTTTTGACACGCATATACTCATCTGAATTTCTCAATCCGTGAACTTTGTTCATAACAGGAACTTGTACATCCGGTCTTATCTTTGCTTCGAATTCCTTCCTGAATTTTCTGACAGTCCACTTGACAGGCCACGCCGCTGCATCTCCAAGTGCGCAGATCGTATTGCCTTCTATATTTTCGGCAACTGATATCAACAGATCAAGATCATTTTGCCTTCCGTAGCCGTCCATTATTCTTTGAAGAACCTTCAGCATCCATCCGCATCCTTCACGGCATGGTGTACACTGCCCGCATGATTCGTGATAATAAAATTTAGTGATCCTTCTAAGTACATCAACGATGTCAGTATCTTCATCCATGACAATTATGCCTGCAGTTCCAATAGCAGAACCAACAGCTTTAAGACTTTCAGCATCCATCTTCATCGTCAGAGACTCTTCCTTAGTAAGTGGCGGCATTGAAGAACCGCCGGGAATGATCATCTTGATATCCTTTCCGCCTCTGACTCCGCCGCAATAATCATTGATAATAGTCATCAATGGTGTACCTGACGGAAGTTCGTAAACTCCGGGTTTGTTCACATGCCCACTGACACCGAACAGCAAAGTGCCCGGCTGTTTTGGCTCACCGATCTTGCTGTACCATTCGCCGCCCTTGTTTATTATTTCGGGAACATTAGCAAGTGTCTCAATATTGTTTATGGTTGTTGGATTTCCCCAAACGCCAACTGCGGCCGGGAACGGAGGTTTGATCCTCGGGTATGCCCTCTTACCCTCTAGAGAATTCATTAATGAAGATTCCTCGCCGCAGATGTACGCACCAGCACCTTTGTGAACAAACATCTCTGTTGAGAAAGACGAGCCCATTATGTTTTTTCCGATAAATCCTTTTTCATAAGCCTCGGCAACACAGCGTTCTACAATATTTACCCATTTCCAATATTCACCTCTGATGTAAACATAAATTGCAGCCACTCCCATAGCGTATGCCGCTATCAGTGCGCCCTCGATAAATTGATGAGGATTCCTTTCAAAGATCTCACGATCCTTAAAACTTCCCGGCTCGCTTTCGTCGCCGTTACAGCATAAATATTTAGTCTTCTCATTTCCTTTTGGCATAAATCCCCACTTCATTCCCGTCGGGAATGCTGCTCCGCCTCGACCACGAAGTCCCGATTTCTTGACTTCTTCTATTACCTGATCCGGAGTCATGCCGTCGAGACACTTTTTCAGGCCGGAGTAACCGCCGTTTGAAATGTAAACATCAATCTTGTCAAGATCCGGAATATCTTTCAGAATTATCTTTTCCATTTGTAAAATATCACTTTGAATTTTTGAGACTGTCAATCAACTGATCCACATTATCTATTGTCAGATTTTCATAGAACTCTTTATTGTTCAGCTGAAGCATAGGAGCAGTTGCGCAACTTCCGAGGCATTCGACTTCTTCGATTGAGAACAGTCCATCTCCCGTAACTTCTTTGTTCTTTATTCCCAGTTTGCCGGAGATATGATTGAAGATCTCGTAGCCTCCTCTAAGCATGCAGGAAACATTTGTGCAAACCTGAAGATGATTCTTCCCATAAGGTTTCTTGAAATACATTGTATAAAATGTTGCAACTCCAAGCACATGGTCATGGGGAAGATTAAGAATATCGCCGACATACTTCATCGCTTCCAGCGAGATCCAACCGTACTTTTCCTGAATCATCCACAGCAGCGGCATTACAGCCGCCATTGGTTTGGGATATTTAGATATGTGGAGATTAACTGTTTTCATTTCTTCCTCAGTGAACTGAGGAATGTATGTATTGTTCATTTGTATCCTGAGATATTACGTTTGAGAAATTCAGTTACTTGTTAGAATTATTTATCTGCTTCACCCATAACCGGATCCACGCTACCAATAATTACAACGGTATCCGATATCATACAATTATTCATCATCTCAGAAAGTGCCTGAAGATTGCTGAAACTTGGTGAACGGATCTTCATCCTCCAGGGGTGACCGCTGCCGTCGCTTATGAAATAGAATCCAAGCTCGCCTTTTGATGCTTCGATAGCAGAATAAGATTCACCAACAGGTGGGTTGACACCAAAATTTATTATCATGAAATCGTGTATGAGTTCTTCCATCTTTGTATAAACTCTGTCCTTCTTTGGAAGAACCTTTTTTGATTGTAGTGCATTGTGCGGTCCCGAAGGAATTTTCTCAAGGCATTGTCTGATAATTTTCACAGACTCTACCAGCTCTTCCACTCTGACATAATACCTTGCAAGGCAATCGCTGTCATTGTAAGTGGGCACTCTGAAATCAAGCTTATCGTAAACAAGATACGGCTCACATCTTCTTAAATCTCTTTCTATTCCGCAAGCTCTGATAAGTGGTCCTGTAAGACCCAATTCAATACATCTTTCCTTTGGAAGGTAGCCTATGCCTTCGCATCTGACTATGAATATTTTATTTCTCTCAACAAGGTTTCGCATGTCATCAAGAGTTGCAGTTAACTCATCAAGAAACTGCTTTATACCGTTGAGTGCTTCATCTGTAACATCCTGTGCAACACCGCCTATACGGGTATATGAAGTTGTAAATCTTGCTCCGCAGATTATGTCATACAGGTCGAGAATTTTTTCTCTTTCTCTGATTGCCCAAAGGAATGGAGTAACAGCTCCAATGTCCATAACAAGAGCGCCCATTGCAAGAAGATGAGATTGGATTCTTGCGAGTTCCGCAATTATCACGCGGATGTACTGACCTCTCTCGGGAATCTCAAGATGAAGCAGCTTTTCCACAGCAAGCGCATAGCCTACGTTATTAGCCATCGGCGACAGATAATCCAGCCTGTCGGTATGCGGAATAAACTCGTGGTACGAACATGATTCTGCAAGCTTCTCATAACCTCTGTGAAGATAGCCAAGCTCAGGTACACAGTTGACAACGGTTTCACCGTCAAGGCTAACCAGCAGGCGCAAAACACCGTGAGTAGCCGGATGCTGTGGTCCCATGTTGAGAACCATCTCATTGTCGAGAGCATCTGTAAACTGCACGTTGAGGTCTTTCGATTCTAATGCCTGAAGGATCTTTGATTTTGTGTTAGTACCGGCTGTTTCAGTTGATTTCAACTCGCCGGTTTCTGTTTGTGACATATGAGTATCTTAAGAAAATTTTTTTTAGTTGTGGATTTATTTGTTGGGCAATGGAATTGAATCCGGAATTCCCATGAGAGGGAAATCTTTTCGCAACGGATGATATTCATAAGCTTCAGGCATATACATTCTGCGAAGGTCGGGATGATTTTCAAAGTTAATTCCCATGAGATCATACGCTTCACGTTCGTACCAGTTGGCTGAATCCCAAACCTGCGACAGTGACTGCATTGCAGGACTCTTTGTATCGAGTCTCACCTTGACAAAAATTCTTTCGTTGTGTTCTATGGAAACCAGATTGTAAATCATTTCAAATCTCAACTTCTTTGAGAACCTGTCAACACTTATTGCATCGACGCAGGAACGGAATCCGAGATCATTTTTAATTACCCGGCAGGCATCAATAACGCTGTCTTTATCTATATAAAAACCGGGAGAACCGTTTGTATCAGAATATTCAGCTTCAAATTGCTGAAGTTTGCTTTTGAGAAGTTCAAGTCTTTCGATATTCATGAAATAAATTTGTGTAACTTACTTAATACGATTCTCATTTAAAATAACAAAAAACCCGCAATATCAGCGGGTCTGTTGAAATGTCCGGGCACTGCTTTCCACAATTATTTTGATACCATTTTTTTGATGATTACGCTGTTTGAGAACATTCAAAACAAGCATCAACAATTTTGGGGGAAGCTGAAGCTGTGATCAATAAAGAGTTGAAGACATTGAGTGACAAATAGGAAGCTCAATTAGAATTAGTTGATTGAAAATGGTTTTCTGTCTCCGGAAGCAATTTTATCCTGAAGTGTCATTAAAGCTTTCAGAAGATTGTCAGGTCTTGGAGGACAACCGGCAACATATACATCTACCGGAAGAAAAAGGTCAATTCCCTGAACGACTGAATATGTCCTGTACATTCCGCCGCTTGAAGTACACGCCCCCATAGCGATTACCCATTTAGGATCAGGCATCTGATCATAGATTTTTCTAACCACCTGAGCCATTTTGTAAGTTGTTGTTCCTGCAACTATCATTACATCTGATTGTCTGGGAGAAAATCTGAATACTTCACTTCCAAATCTGGATATATCAAATCTTGGTCCTGCGGCCGCCATCATTTCAATTGCGCAACATGAAATTCCCATAGGCATTGGCCAAAGTGCATTCTTTTGGCAGTATCTAATAAGCTCATCTATTTTGGCTGTTACAAATCCGTCTTTGGAAAGTTTATCTTCTAATCCCATTTAAGAGCTCCCTTTTTAATTATGTATATGTACCCAACAAGCAATATAACTATGAATACCATTGCGCTGGCGAACGAGTAAACCATCTTGGCGCTTTCTAAGTTCAAAAACGAAACAGCCCATGGATACAAGAAGACTATTTCAATATCAAACAGTATGAACAGTACTGCAACCATGTAGAACTTCACGGAAAATCTTTCGTGTGCTGTACCCACGGGCTCAACTCCGCTCTCATAAGTAGAAAGCTTTTCCTTGCTTGGCCTGTTTGGGCCCAGCAGTGAGGATAGGTTTACATTAACAACCGCAAAGATCACTGCAATTGCAACGATTATGAATATTGGTATGTAAGATTCAAGCATGGGGCAATATAGATTTTTTGATGAAAAAGTTTAATGGAAAAAATGAAAATTGATGAATCCCGAACTTCAGTTTAATTTAAAGAATCTTAGTGACCTGTGAAATGTCAGCCGGCGAATTTATGACAAATCCATTATGCGCAAAGATGAAAACAATCACTCTAAAATCTTAATTTGAATTTTCTATTTTAAAGGGTTAAGTTGTAATAATTCAAATTCTCAAATTCAAAAGACCCCCATGAAAAACATTACCTTTTTATTGGCATTAGTTGCCATTTTCAGTTTAAGCAGTTTTGCGAATTCGCAAACTAACTCAGTAGAGCTTCAGGACGGAGGCGGAACGCTGATAAGTCAGCACGCCAGTATTGAAGAAGCTTACAATGCAATACCCGCTACAATTACTCAGGCTTATATAATAGAGATACTGAGTTCGTATGCAGGAACTTCAGAACTATTTCCCATCAGTCTAACTATCAGAAGCGGAAGCAGTTCAGTAAACACAATAACAATCAGACCTGATGCAGGGAATACCGGCGAAGTCATTTCATCAAGTAATTCTGCAGGAATAATTATTATGGATGATGCAGATTATATTATTCTTGATGGCAGACCGGGGGGAATCGGAACAGTTCCGGATCTTGAGATCAGAAATACTATAACCTCAGGAACTAATGCCAATACAATATCAATGATAAACGGAGCTACACATTGTATCGTAAGATATGTAAAATCTTATAATGCAACCGCAGGTTCAACAGGTCCCAAAAATATTACTTTCAAAACTTCAGTATCAAACCCTTCCGGAAATTCAAATAATCTTGTTGAAGAATGTTTAGTCAGCGGCGGCAGAACCGGAGTCTGCTCGGAAGGTACAACTGCTAATCCGAATGTTAACAATGTGGTAAGGAATAATACTATTGTTGACTGGGGATTTAACGGTATATGGTTCTTAAATGCTTCAGGCGGAATGATTGTCGAAGGTAATACAATTTATAATACGGTTGGAGTCAGCATTACAAATCCATCCGGCATTAACATACAAAGTACTTATGACGGTTATAGTCTCATTATTCGAAACAATAAGATCACAAATGTAATATCCACAAGCACTTCGACAAGTCTGGTGATAAGAGGTATCAATACTGTAACTGCTCCCGGGACCGGATCAAGACTGGAGATTTACAATAACTTCATTGCTTTAAATGAAAACAATAATAACTGCGCTAACACTTTTGGTATTTATACAACAGGAACATTAGAATCACATACTGTTGATATTTACAACAATACAGTTGTTATTGGTGGAACACAAACCGGCGGAATAGCAGGTAATTTAATCTCTGCTTGTATTGTAAAACAATCCTCTGTAGCCGGAGTAGTTTATAATCAGAGAAATAATGTTTGTGTAAATAACAGAACCGGCGGTACACCGGGAGTTATTCATGCAGGCTGCGCAATAAACGGAATTGAAGGAACGTTGAACATTGATTACAATTCATATTATGCCTCAGGAAGCAGTGAAGGTACAAACTCATATCCTGTATCATGGGATTCTACGGAATATGATGATATTTCAGCTTATATAGGTGTTTCAGGTGAAGACAACGTAAGATTTAAAAATACCAACTTTGTATCTTCAACTGATCTTCATATTTCAGGAGCATCTATAGGTGATCCGGACTTGAGCGGAAGACCAATAACAGGTATTACAACAGATATTGACGGTGATACAAGAAGCACTTCTTTTCCATACAGAGGTGCGGATGAATCCACGGCATTCACGCTTTCAACGCTCAATCTCACAGTTAATCTTGAAGCGTATTCACCGGTTCAGGATACTGTTACTGTTTCATTAAGAAGCTCAACAAGTCCGTACGGTCTAGTTGAAATGTCAAAAGCATATTTGAGCCCATCAGGAACAGCAACTGTAAACTTTGCCAAAGCGGTAAACGGTGTCAACTATTATGTTGTTATCAATCACAGGAATTCAATTGAGACCTGGAGCAAAGCCGGTGGTGAAGTTTTCACGGCAGGAACTCTCTCATACAATTTCACAACTTCAGCATCTCAGGCATTTGGAAACAACATGGTTCTTGTTGGAGGAGAGTATTCTTTCTTTACTGGTGATTCCAATCAGGATGGAACTGTTGATGCAGCAGATCTAAGTCTCATAGACAACGATGCGTTTAATTTCATATCGGGATATGTTGTCACAGACCTTAACGGAGACCAATCGGTTGACGGAACTGATCTTTCATTTTGTGATAACAATGCAGCTAACTTTGTTGGAGTTGTAAGACCGTAATTCACACAATTCTCATAAAGAAAAGAAGCCGGGTAAATGTGCCCGGCTTTTTTATTTTCGCAAAGTCACTAATGCGCAAAGCAATAATGTGCTTCATTTACACTTGCGATGATAGAGATTTCTTAAAATGATTTTGCAGTTATTGAAATGAGTGGCAAGAATTTTCATCCTAAGGTGTAACTTTCGGGAGAATAGGAGAATAATAGTTAGATAAAGTTTTACTGAGCAGTTTGAATTGAAGCTCGTTGTCAAATATTCAGATACATTTTCTCTATAACATCCGCATATTTTTCTTCAACAAACTTTCTTTTTACTTTTAATGTAGGAGTAAGTTCTCCTCCTTCAATTGTAAATGGTTCTTTGAGAAGTGTAACCCGCCTTACTTTTTCATATTGCGAAATATCTTTCTGAAGCAAATCAATGTCTTTCTGAATCTGTTCAATCAGACGCTCGTTGGTAAAAAGGTCATCATAAGTATTGAATGAAAGATTGTTCTTTGCCGCATAAATCAGCAGATCATTCCTTTGCGGAACGATGAGTGCGGTCACATACATTCTTCCGTTTCCGCAGACCATTACTGACTCAACAAACGGCATAGTTGAAATAAGATCTTCAAGCGGAGCGGGTGCAACGTACTTACCGCCGGAAGTTTTAAACAAAGACTTTTTTCGATCCGTGATCTTTATATAGCCGTCACTGTCAATTTCTCCTATGTCTCCCGTGTAGAGCCATCCGTTAATGATCATCTCGTTTGTTGACTTCTCATCTTTGTAATATCCTTTCATGATCAGTTCTCCGCTAACAAGGATTTCATTCTCTTCCGAGAGTTTCACGTTAACTCCTTTCAATGGAGGGCCAACGGTTCCGAATTTATTCTTTGCCGGTGGATTTACTGAGATTACCGGTGAAGTTTCTGTCAGTCCGTAACCTTCGAGTGTAGTCAGTCCAATGTATTCAAAAAACTTTCCGATCCTGATGTTAAGGGCGCCGCCACCGGAAACAAGGAATCTGATTTCTCCTCCTGTCTTTGCCCTTATCTTTGAATATACAAGCTTGTCGGCTATTTTCCATCTCAGTGAATGCTTCTTCACTTTTTGTTCTCGCGCCATATTTATTGCGTTCACGAAAAGATTTTTTTTCAATCCACTTTCCATGTCTTCTGCATTTTTCAACAGCCTGTTGTATATTCTGTCTAGCAGCCTTGGAACCGTTATCATCATTGTCGGCTTCACCTCAGGCATCTGAGCGCCTACAGTTTCAATGCTTTGCGCATAGAAGATCCTTGCGCGTGAAAAAAAAGCCAAATAATATCCTGCAGCTCTTTCGTAACTGTGTGAGTACGGAAGAAATGACAGAAATGTATCTGTCTCGTCTATTGACAATACATTTGTGCAAGCTTCAATATTTGTGTAGAGATTTCTATGAGTTAGCATTACTCCTTTTGGAATACCAGTGGTCCCGGAGGTATAAATTATTGTTACAATGTCGTCCTCTGAAACAGCTTCTGACATAGCCGCAAGCGGTTTTACAATGAGCTCATATTTTCTTGGAATACCTTGTCTCACCAAATCACCGAAATAAAAAGTGTGCTCCTTCAAACCGGAATTATTGTTTGGATTGAAGACGATCATCTCTTTTAAATCGGGAAGATTGCTTTTCAGAGAGATGACTTTTTCGAGCAAAGAAGTGCCTGAGACAAAACAAATTTTTGATTCGGACTCTTTAAGAATGTGTTTTATCTGTGCAGGAGCAAGACTTGGATACACCGGAACACTTATTAAGCCTGAGAACATGCAGGCAAAATCACAGATCACCCATTCGAATCTGTTCTCAGAAATGATCGCAACTTTATCATTTTTTTTCAGTCCAAATTCTGCGAATCTCTCACAAAGGTCGAAGACCGCGGTAACAAGATCTCCCATGCCGTTTCCCGAATACGAACCTTTTTCATCCTTGGAAAAGAAGATCTTTCTTTCGTGCTGGGCAGTTTCGAAATAATCGAGAAAAAGTCTTGTCAGTGTCTTCGGTCTGTCAATGCTGAATAAGTTCAAAATCAATACTTGTTTTTCTGAGAAAATATATGGTTATTTGTGTACTAAAAGTAACGTTCATTGATACCTGAACATTCTCTTGAAGAATGTTGAAGAAAGTAATGTTCTCAATCCGAATACTTACTTGATTGTTAGAAAGCAAAATACTAATTTGGCTTCAAAAATTAAACCTTACTAATACTTTTCCCGAAAGGAAGCATATGAAACGAACACTAACCGCTTTGTTGTTAATTTGTGTTATTGCCGGCAGTTCTTACGCTCAATTGCCCAGTACAACAACCACAAAGAAACCAATTGTAACGTACACTAGACCGGCATGGACCATAGGCGTCGGTGGCGTTTGGAATCTTGCAACAAATGACGCGTACGGAAGAGCAAATTATTCTTCTCAGGATCAAGTACTTAGAGATAACTTTGGTATGCGATGGGGTTGGGGCGCATTTGTCAACCTCAAATTCAGCCCTGGCAATGATCTGGGAAAAGTGAATGCGAAAAGACAAAACAGGATTTATCTTGGATTTGATTATAAGGGAATGACGAACAGCGATTTTGAGTCCGGTGCTAATAAGACAAGTTATGACATAATTACAATAGGTGCCGGATATGAGTATGTCTTCTATGCACCTAACACTTTGTTCAGAAGCTATTATGGCGGCGGTCTCACGGGAAACATAATCTCGGGCGAATACACACCGGGCCTGGCAAGTCAGTTTAACACAGCAAAGACATTTGAATCATCATTCAGGGTTGGTCTTGAATTAAGAACCGGACTTGAGTTTGTTTTGAATAGTAAGAAGAGAAATCTTGGATTTACGGTTGGTGCCAGGTATAACCTTATGAATCTCTTTAATGATGATAATGCAACTCCGTTGTTGGGACAAACCGAAAATCTGAGTTTGAACGATGGCGATGATGCAGCTTCCGGTCCCGGATTTAAAAGATATATGGGTATGATCAGCATTGATGTTGGATTGAATATTTACCCGGATGTTAAGAAGAGAATAAGGTAACAACAATCATCAAAAACCATAACTGAACACAGCGAGAAAACAAGTACTGCGTTTTAAATAAATCTCGGTTATTAATATTCCAACTAAAATCAGGTTTGTAAACGCTGCGGTTATTGCGGTAATCGCAGCGCTTTTTTTGGTATCGTGTGAGAAGGAAAGCGATGAGATCATTGATCCCTCGTTTGCTTCCCCGGCGATATCAGACTTTGTGCTTTCCAACGATACTGTCGTTACTACTTCGTCATCACCTTTGATAAATCTTATCGTTTCAGTTAACGTGAATTTGAATGACGGATCACCAATTAATAAGGTACAGTGCAGAGTTTATGATCCAGTCAATACTCAGATTGGTGTTTATCAGCTGAATGACAACGGCTCTTCACCGGATCCGACCGCAGGTGATCGGACATACACAGGAGCAATCAATATTGAAAATATTCAATGTCTTCTTGTTGGAAATTATTCTTTGGAAGTGGTTGCGGAAAACACTTCGGGCTTGTTCAGCAATCTAATTACTTCGAGTTTCATTGTTGTCAATTCAGCAAATCAGCCTCCGCGAATAACAACAACTAATCTGCCGGATAGTATTGTAAGGCCGATGCCAGGGGATTCATCTTTGCTGACAATCACCGTTAATGTAAATGACCCCGACGGGATCTGTGATGTAAAGGACGTTTCGTTCGTAACTGTAAGACCAAACGGCGTGACTCTGCCTGCAATTCCAATGTTCAATTCCGGGAGCGGTGTATTCTCATTCTCAAATTATGTTTCATTCAGTTCAGACCCTACATCATACGGTTACTTCAAGTATACTTTTACTGCCAGAGACAATTCAAATCTTCTCAGCGCTTCGGTGAAAGACAGCATTCTATTTATATCGCCCAGATGAGGAAGTTTACACTCTTAATATTGCTGATACTTTTCTCTGAGAATGTGATTTCACAGACAATGAATGTTCCGGGAAATTTCAAAATAGGAAATTTCAAACCGGTCAATTCTAGTGAACAATTTGACAATCCTTTCTCCTCATCAGTCATTGTAAATCCCGTAAAGTCTGCAACACCGATCAGTAATTTCATTACAGACATTCTTAAGATTGGAGATACTGTCTGGTTTGCAACAGGCAACGGTTTGATGAGAACGACTGATAACTTCAATTCATTCGACGGCTATTTCGGAGTTGATCCTTTCGGCGAAGATGACATTGCAGGTTTCACATTGAACAGCAGAATGATTGTTGCATCAACTGCTGTAAGTGAAGAGATCAACGGCGAGTCAGTGCCGACAGGTACAGGCATAAAGGTCTCTACAGATTTTGGACTGAACTGGTCAGCTTATCCGCAACCCATTGACACACAAACAGACAGCGTTGTCATTTACGGTTCAAATACTATTTACGCATTACCGGTCGTTGTAAGGCAGCAGAATCTTTCTTATGATATTGCAGTTACACGGGCTCAGAATGATCCGAACAATTATGTGATTTGGATTTGTTCTTTTGCCGGTGGACTAAGAAAGTCAACTGATTACGGTTCAACCTGGCAAAGAGTTCTTCTTCCACCTGATAATCTTGACAGCATAAACATAAATGCAAGCGGTTACAATTTTGAGCTTAACCCAAGAGACAATCTTAATCACAGAGTATTTTCAATTACAGCAGTCAATGATTCTACTTTGTATGTAGGGACAGCAAACGGAATCAACAAGACATCAAGCTGGGGAGTTAACTGGAGGAAGTATAATTTCCTTAACACTGATCCAAACGGTTCAGGAAACGGCATCTCCGGAAATTTTGTAGTAAGCATGGATGTGCAGAAATATGCAGGGAAGGAAATTGTCTGGGGAGCAACAAGAAGAGCAGAATCTTCTGCAGAGTTTGATGCTTTGAGTTTCAGCTCAAACGGCGGAGCAAACTGGGTTTCTACACTTGTTGACTTAAAGCCGAATGGCATGTCCTTTAAAGACTCAATTGTTTATGGCTTTACGGATGCAGGTTTGTGGAGAGCGAACTTCGGCAATTTCAACTGGGCAAAAACGGGATTGATCTATGATGAAAGAACCCGTGACCAGTTAAGGACTAATCAGTTCTATGCAGGTAATTATTTTGGGGATACACTTTACTTTGGAAGCGCTGATGGTTTGCTTCAGACACTTGAACTTGGACAGCCATGGATTGGCAAATGGAGAATTTTCAGAAGGATTGATCCTATAAATCTTTCATCCGAAACCAAGACCTATGCGGCTCCGAATCCATTTGCTCCTGATGATGAAGTGACAAGAATTTTTTACAAGAGCACCAAAGATGTTTCTAAAATTACAATTAAGATCTTTGATTTTGCAATGAATCCTGTCAGGGTTCTTATTCAGAATGCAACACGATCCGGAACGAATGAATTATTCACAGCATGGGACGGGAAGAATGATAATGGTGCATTTGCAGCTAACGGAGTTTATTTCTACAGAGTAGAGATCGAAGGAGAAGATGATGTCTGGGGAAAAATTCTTTTGCTTCAGTAAAATGAAAACAAGCGAAAGCAAAATATTGTTGAAGAGATTCATTGCGGTAATATTGTTTGTCATATGTATTTCAGCAACTTCGCAGGCACAGCTCGGAAGTTATGCAGGTAGCTTCTCGAGAATGGGTTTCGGTGCGAGGGGCTTGTCGATGGGCAATGCAATGGTATCGGATATATTCGGCAACATCAACGGCATATACAACCCTGCGCTTTCTGCTTTTCAGATTGACGGCAATGTGAATCTCGGCTATACTTTTCTTAGTCTTGACAGAAAGCTTAACTTTCTCGGCTTTACAAAGAAATTCAAGCTTCCTAAACAGCAGCAGGGCGGTGCGGGAATAACACTGGCATGGGTTAATGCCGGTGTATCTGATATAGACGGAAGGGACAATGACACCAGACAGATCGGATTATTCTCTACTTTCGAAAATGAATTTTATCTGGGGACAGCCTTCCTTCTAAATGAAAATCTTGCGCTTGGAGTTGGGTTCAAACTTTATTATGCAAAACTTTTTGAAGAAGTGACTTCAACTTCTTTTGCAATTGACCTTGGTGCAATTTATAAAGCATCTAAAAATCTTTCTCTCGGAATTGCAATCAAAGATTTCGGCGCTAAGTATGAATGGAAGACATCCGAAATCTATGGCAGTCTTGGAAATACAACTGTAGATAAATTCCCACGAATTCTTGATCTTGGTGCAAGCTATGTGCTTCCAAAAAACTTCGGAATTGTTTCAATTGCAGTACAGCAATATTTTAGTCCTGACTATGAAGCAGACTCAACAGGAGTTGTACCGGAAAAAAGCAATAACACTGTTCTTAGACTCGGTACAGAGATAAATATTGTGCCACAGGTAAAATTCCGGGTGGGTCTTGACAGAATTGATTTCTCAGCCGATGATTTTGCCGGAAACCTAAGACCGTCATTCGGCATTGGGCTCGACAAAAGTTTTTCAAAAACGATCAACCTTGGAATAGACTATTCATTCCAACTTGAACCGTTTTCACATGATGCAATTCAAAATATAACAGTAGCATTCAAATTTAAGTGATGAAGAAATTTTCGATATTAACGTTTTTGCTTCTGATTACTGCGTCTGCTTCAAACGCGCAGAATGACGGAGCGGCGAGTACAGGACTGGCATTCCTGAAGCTCGGAGCGGGAGCAAGATCGCTTGCAATGGGAGAAGCTTATTCTTCAGTGACAAATGATGCCACGGCTTTCATTTACAATCCTGCAAGACTTATAATTGGTGGCAAGGGTAACGTATCACTGATGCACAATTTTTCCGCGCAGGATGTAAGCTTGGATTTCATTTCCGCGAAATTTCCGTCGGGCAAGAAACTTGCTTTTGGGATTGGAGTATTCACAACATCCGTAAATGACATCGAGGTAAGAACCACTCCCGGCGCAGCTATAGAAAAATTTGATGCAAGAAACCTTTCTACCGGACTTTCACTCGGTTATCTTGTAAGCACCAATCTGTCAATCGGAATCACAGCGAAACTCATTTATGAGAAGATCTATATTGACGATGCATCAGGATTTGGTTTTGATTTTGGTACAAATTATTCTAAAGATAATTACAGCCTTTCATTTGTAGTTGCTAATATTGGATCGGTAAGTGCGTTGAAAAATGTAAGCACCAAACTTCCGTCTCTTGTCAGATTCGGAGGAAGTTACAAATTCAATGCATCCAAATCTCTTTCAATACTTGCTGCAGCAGATGGATTTCAGGTTCTTTCAGGAGGCGGCTTTCATTTGCACTCAGGAGCCGAAGCAGCATATAAAGATTTTCTGTTCCTGCGTCTGGGGTATCAGTCGGGTTACGAGAACAGAGGAATAACTACCGGTGTTGGTTTCAGATATCAGGCATGGTCAGTAGATTATGCATTTGTCCCATACACCGACGACTTCGGAACAGGCAATGCACTCTCACTCGGAATAAACTTCTAAAAGGCGATCAAGCCTTCATATGCCGGTCTTAACAAATGGCTCAGAAAGGCTTGACTTCAGCAAAGGGAGCCCGGCAGTTTGGGCCCTCCTGATTCTTCTTTTTCTTGCCTCCGTAAAAATTCCTTCGGCAATCAATTCTGACATTCAGCCATGGGACGAGGGCATGTATGCCGCCAGAGTAAATTCTATCAGCGTCAACGGAGACTTCTTCGATCAAAGTCTTCATTCGGTAGGTAAGTTCTACTCGGGTTCACACCCACCTCTTCTGATTTGGATAGGCTACGTTTCTTCTGTCATATTCGGATTCTCACCTGTTACACTGAAAATGCTCATTCTTTGCATATCACTTCTGACCGTTATGATGATCTACATCATTGGGAAGAATTTTGTCGATACTAACACAGGTGTTTACGCAGCAATGATCTTCTCCGGCAATATATTGTTCAATGTTTTTTCAAAGAGGTTTCAGCTTGATATGCCGTATGTGCTATTAATGCTCATTTCATTTTTTTTCGTCTTGAAGCTTTCAACAGACAAGAGCATAAAATTTGCAGTCTATGCTGGAATATTTTTCGGATTATGCCTGATGTCAAAAATACTCGTAGGACTATTCATACCTCTTGTTCTTTTTGTGACACTCGTTGCTCTTAGAAGCAGGGCACGTTTCGGGATGAAGGATCTTTTGGTAATAACTGTTATCGGATTAATTATATCTTTGCCTTGGCATCTATACATGTTATTTAAACACGGCACTGAATTCACGGACTACTTTTTCGGATTTCATTTGGTTGACAGAGCATTAACCGGAGTTGAGATGAATCAGAAATCTTCAGGACCCTTGTATCACTTCAACTATTTCCTTTCGATCATTCCATTTGGAATATTAATATTCTTTGCTTTTATGAACAACATCAGAAAGTTCAAAGAATTGAGCTTCCCAATTTTGCTTTTATGGATTTGGACAATTTGCGGATTCGTGATAATCACTTTATTCAAGACAAAACTCGAATCATATCTTCTTCTTGTAATGCCTGCAGCCGCACTGCTGACAGCTTCTTATCTGAAGGAATTAAACAAAGAGAGTGCAATTGTGAAGACTCTAATTCTGACTGCACTTGTGCTCAATATATTTTGGTTTGCAACTGAAAATTTCCGTCCGCAGATCAAAGAACTAGTTGGTGGATTTGGAGTAGGAATTGCAACCGCAATATCATTGCTGGGGGTACTTCTTCTTTTTCTCTTGAGCAGAATTGCGCAAAGGAAGATCAATCTGAAAATCACTTTCGGAATGTTGATAATATTGACTTTCATCATCTCGAATGTTTTTTATCTTGTTGAAAAACCTCTTTGGGAAGACAGGTTCAGAATAAAGGAAGCTGTGAAAACAATCAATGAATCCGGTGCAGGCAGGATTTTTTATGTCGGAACAAACTACAGATACAATCCGCAGTTCAGCTATTACTTAAACGGAATTGATCTCGGATGGAAAGAGCCGAAATATGATTATGATTTTATTGATACAAATGCAGGCACTGAGAAAGTTAAGGCGAGGCTTGAGCTTGAAGACAGGAACTCTATTGTAGTGGTTGAGAAAGACAAGATAAACAGAGCCGAATATCCGGCATCCGAATTATTCATACCTTCGGGATTCAGGATGATTCATAAAGATACGGGTTACGAATTATACAGAAGAGGAAATGACTGAAGTCACAAAAGCAGTTGATATTGAGAATGAGATCGAGTGGAAAGAGTTTTTGAGGAATCAGTACAATCTTTTTTTCGATCACAGATTCATTTCATATCATAAAGTATTTGGCAAAGGCATAAATTTTCATTCGCTAAAGTTCAGGGATTCGGATACAGGGAAGATCGCAGCGATTATGCTTGGCAGCGAGAAGCAGAGCGGCGACGGCAAAGTTTTTGTTTCCTGTGACGGGGTCAGCTTTGCCGGATTTCTTTGGAAGAAAAAGTCTGATCTATTGAACTTCATAGATGTCATTGGAGGATTCAAAGAATACTTGTTGAATCATGATTTTGATAAATGCATAATCAGGACACCTCCTTTCATTTATAACAAATCTCCCAATGAAGAATCGGAATATGCTTTGCTGAAGTCCGGCTTCGAAGTCAGTTCCGTTTCAATTTCCAACATCATCGATCTGAACGAATTCGAATTCATGAAGATATCTGAAACAAAGAAGAGATCAATAAAGAAGTCGCAGAAGGATATTTCGGTAAGCATCATTGACGGAGAGCTTACTCAGGAGAATTTCAAAACATATTATTCAATCCTTCGTGACAATCGCGAACTGAAAAATGTCAGTCCTACACATTCTTTTGAGGAACTAATCTATCTGAAAAATACTCTTCCCGACGAGATCATTCTTTTTGAAGCGCGCATCCGCGGAGAACTGGCGGCTATTTGCGTATTGTTTTCAATCAACAAGGATATCATTCTAAATTTCTATCTTGCAGGATCAGAACAATTCAAGCCCGAAGGAGCGGCAGAGTATATCTTACTGAAAACAATCGAGTGGTCAAAGGAAAACGGTTACAGATATTATGACATTGGAACTTCTGACACAAACGAAGGTCTGATCAGCGGATTGTTCGCATTCAAGAAAAAATTTCTGGCTAACGGATTCTTAAGAAAGACATACGAACTCAAACTAAAGCAGTAAAAAATTGGACATAAGGAATAAGAAGATACTACTGACAGGGGGCGCCGGTTTCATTGGAAGCACTTTGGCAAAGAAGCTAATTGACCACAATGAAATTCTCATTTACGATAATTTCTCGAGGGATTCTATCCGCTACAAGAATATAAAGTCGAAGAATCTAAAGATTGTCAAGGATGATGTCCTGAATGGAGAGGCGTTGAGAAATGTATGCGAAGACTTTCGTCCGGAGATAGTTGTTCATCTTGCGGCGATAGCAGGAATCGACACGGTAATAATTGACCCCATAAATACTCTTGATGTGAACATCAACGGTACATTGAATCTGCTCAAAGCTTTAAAAAAGTATTCGGGCAGAATGGAAAGATTCCTGGATTTTTCAACAAGCGAAGTTCTCGGAGCCTATGCTTATAAGTCGAGTGAGAAATCGGACACACACTTCGCCCCGGTCGGCGAAGGCAGATGGACATATTCGATAAGCAAAGTTACCGGCGAACATCTTGTCCACAGTTTCTACAAGCAACACGGATATCCGTGTGTTACTTTAAGGCCGTTCAATATTTACGGACCGGGACAAGTGGGGGAAGGCGCAATTCAAATTTTCATAAAAAATGTTGTAAAGGGAAAGAATATTGAGATTCATGGAGACGGAGATCAGATAAGATCATGGTGCTATGTTGATGACATGATGGACGGAATTGAAATGTGCCTGACTAATAAGAAGGCAATTGGCGAAGTCTTCAACATAGGTAATCCAAAAGGAACAATTACAATTTCTTCTCTCGCGGAGAAAATTGTTCATCTGTGCAAGTCAAAGAGTAAAATAGTTTACGTTCCAAAGAACTATGTAGATGTAGAACTGAGGATCCCGAGCATTGAGAAAGCTCAGGAATTGCTTGGATTCTATCCTAAGATTGACTTGAACGAAGGAATTCTGAGAACATACAAATGGTACAAAAAAGAACTGAAATGAAGTATATCTATTTAGCGCATTCGGAGATGTCTCTGCGTTGTCTGGAAGGGTTGATCAAAAAATCTTTCATACCATCGCTTGTTGTGATCAGTGTAAGCAAGGGATTGAATCAGCAATTCAAGAGTGAAATGAATGTGATTTGTATAGAGAACGGAATAGAATTTATCAACATATGCGATAAATGTGAACAAGGTGAAATTAGAATTCTTGAAAGAACAGAAGATCTCATTCCACTGATTAGAGACTATGACTTTGGCCTTTCAGTCGGATTCATGAAGATACTTCCTGAAAGCGTGTTCAATGTTCCGCTAAATGGAATGATCAATCTTCATTGCGGAAAACTCCCGCAATACCGTGGTAGAGCCCCTATCAGCAGAGCAATCATGGAAGGAGAGAAGAGTGTGATGATAACTGTACATAAGATCGACAAAGGTGTTGATTCCGGAGACGTGCTGGAAGAATTTGAGATCAATCTGAATGAAAATGATGATGTGAACACAATCTATGAAAAGTGTTGCGAAGCATCAGGCAAGGTTGCAATAAAGGCAATCAGAAAACTTGCAAAAGGTAATGCACACTTCAGAAAGCAGGAGCCTGATCTTGCGCCAAGAGAGAAGATCTCGGATGAAGAAAGAAGGATCAAATGGAATATGACGGCAAGAGTTGCGTTCAACCAGATAAGAGCAATTACTTTTCCGTATCCCGGGGCAACGGTTTCATACGGAGGGAAAGAATACATTGTCCTTGCATCTGAGATCGTTAAAGAAAATGGTAATCAGGAAAAACAGGGCGGCGAGATTCTCAGCATCGGTGAACGAAACGTTGAAGTAGCAATGTCAGACGGCTCATTGTTACTGAAAGATATTTTCAAGAACGGATCACTTCTTAAGGATTACAAAAAAGAATTTAAGGAAGGCAGGCGGTTCAAATGAGAATAGTAGATTCGCACATTCATATAGGCAAGTGGAGCAATATTTTCTTTAACTATGAATCAACTGTTGAAGAAGCGGTTGAAGTGATGAAGAGTTCGGGTGTCGATGCTGCAGTCTGCATGCCGGCCGATGCTACGAGGAACCAGGACTTGTTCAATGAAACAATGTCGCGGAAAGATTTCAAGTTTTACTACAAGGCATGGATCAATCCGGATGATCCTGAGCTTGATGATTTTCTTGCGAAGAACATCGACAGCATTTCGCTCTTCAAGATACATCCTTCAATTCAGCGAAGAAGAATCACAGATGAATCGTACGACAAATATTTAAGATTGGCTGCGGAAAAAGGGAAGCCTGTTGTGGTTCATTGTGGCAGGTGGCAGGAGATAGCGGGATACACGTTTCCTCTTGAGTCGGCGAAGAAATATCCGGAACTGATACTCATACTTGCTCACCTTGGAGGCGATCAGCCCTCGCTATATCTTGAATGTTCTAAAGAAATTAAGAAGCCTGAGTTCAGGAATGTATATCTAGGAACTGAATCAGTCAGAGAGTTTTATTTTGTCAACAAAGTTGTTCATACTGCCGGAGCGGAGCGGGTGATTTTTGGAAGCGACTATAATCTTTGTCTGCCAAAGACGTTCATACCTGTTATTGAGAGTCTTCAAATTCCTGCTGAAGATAAAGAGCTGATATTCTCAGGAAATATACTGCGTTTGATCGGTCAGTAACTTCAGACAGCATTTTCTCTGAGACTAATTCTTTCATCAGTCAAATAGATTCATTATTCATTGAAGAAGATCCTACATATTGCCCCGCAGAATTTTGCCGGTATGCCGTTGGACTTTGTGAAGATGCACAGAAGTTCAGGCATCGATTCACGGCTGGTGACAATGTACAGGAATACTTTGAACTTTGAAGAAGATGTTTGTCTCGGTCTTAGACTACCTACAGGAAGCATTGCGAGAAAGTGGCGCGATTCCAAAGTTGAAACTCTTTCTACTAATACAAGAAAGATCTCGACACCCAAAAATCTTCCCGAGAAAGTTTTCTTCAAACTGCGTGATTACAGAAATTCTCCGGTGATCGAGAGTGCCATTAATCAATATGGTTTGTACGATTTCGATATTTATCACTTCGACGGAGGAATGGATTTTTACCGGGATATCCGTTTTGCCAAAGAGCTCAAGAGAAGAGGAAAAAAGATTGTCTGCTGTTATTACGGAAGCGATCTGAGAACTAGAGGCATCTTTCCTGAACTGGACAAAATCAGCGATCTGAATCTTACTGTTGAATTTGATCATCTGAACCTGCATCAAAATATCAATTACATCTTCTTTCCGTTTGATACCGAGTCATACGAGATCAAGCCCAAGAGGAACTCCAGCATCAAGATCATTCATTCACCAACCAACAGAAAATTCAAAGGCACGGACAGAATTCTTAAAGTGATCGCTGAAGTTGAAAAACTTCGAAAGATAGAATTCATTCTACTTGAGAATATGGACAGGCATGAAGTGCTGAAGATAAAAAGCAGTTGCGACCTTGCTATAGATCAGGTTGGAGGCGAAATGGGAGGTTCCGGCTATGGAAGAAATTCCATTGAGAATCTTTCCATGGGTGTTCCGACTTTCACTGAGTTTGATCCGGAATATCTTTTCTTTCTCAAGGATCATCCTTTCATAAACTCAACGATTGATACTCTCAAGGAAAATCTGATCAAAGTAATTGACAATGATGAATTGAGGAAAGACCTGTCGCTGAAAGGAAGGAAATGGGTCGAGGAACATCATTCATATCGCGCTGTCAATGATATGCTGACAAGTTATTATTTGCATAACAATATACTTGCAGATGGCTGACAGCGGAAGAACGAAGCAGCTTATTTCGCAGACCATGATTTACGGATTGGGCATTATGCTTAACCGCTCTGTCAGTTTCATCCTCATACCTGTTTACACAAATTACTTTTCACCGGCTGAACTCGGAGTGTTCACGCTTGTTCAGTCTCTGTCCATTTTCCTGGGCTTCGTATATGCGCTGGGGCTCGAGACTGCATTCATGAAAAAATTCATTGATGCAGGCGATAACGAAAGAAGAAAGAACATCTATTCTTCCACATTAATTTTCCTGCTGCTTTCATCTGTTACATTGTCGTTTCTCTTATATATTTTCGCCGGTAGAATTTCTGCAATAATCGGGATCTCGGATTCTGCCAACAGTGTCTTCTTGATACAACTCATGAGCATTGTGATGATCGCCGATACGCTTTACAGAATTCCGATGCTGTTGTTCAGGGCGCAGTTGCGGGCGAAGACATATAGTCTGCTGAACCTGCTTGCATTCATAATTAATGTCGGGCTGAATCTTCTTCTGATCGTTAAGTTGAATTATGGAGTTGAAGCAATTTTCTACAGTTACCTTGCATCAGTGATTGTTATTCTGATCTTAACATTATTCATGACCAGAGAGAACATTACTTTATCATTCAGCAAGGATACAATTTCCGAACTGCTGGGTTATGGCGCAAAGTTTATCTTCATAGGAATATTTCTGCTGATAATTGATATGTCCGACAGATTTTTTCTGCAGCATTATTTTGGTGAATCAACTGTGGGAATATATTGGGCTAACTACCGGCTGGCAAGTGTTATGGGACTTGTGATTGCTGCGTTCAAATTTTCATGGACACCTTTCTTTCTCAATCTCAATGAAGAACAAGCCAGCAGAAAAATCATCGCTGACGTTACTGTATACTTTGTCTTTGCAGGCTCTGTACTCTTTTTGATATTCGGACTGCTGATAGATATTATAGCGCCCGCGGAGATTTTAGGCATGAGATTCCTGGATGTTCTTTATCTTCCGGGGTTGAGCATTGTGCCTGTAATACTATTGTCATATTTCTTCTCGGGACTATACTCAACTTTCAATGCCGCACCATTCTTTACGGACAATACAAAATCATTGCTGTATATCACGGGTGCCGGCGTTATCATAAATCTTTTGCTTAACTTCTTACTTATTCCGAAATTAGAAATGCAGGGAGCTGCAATAGCTACCTTGATCACATATCTAACTATGTTTCTGATGGTATTCTTCTATTCGCAAAAGATCTACAAGATCGAACTTGATTACTTAAGGATTACAATTATCTTCTTAGGAGCAGTTGGGATCTTTGTGATTGGATATTTTGTGGTTAACAGAACAGAATTGTCATTAGGATTTAAGGCAACCATTGATATCGGCATGGTAATATTATATCTGATGTTGTTAAACATCACAGGAATGTTCCGTTTGAACCGAATCGCAGAATTGTTTAAGAAGAGTTAAGAAGAACCGCCGATCATCAGGGCTTTATAAGATCACAGCTCATGAGGTCTGTTAAATCAATTACCCGTTAACAGTAAATAATTACGGCTCAGATTAAACTCTTTACCTGATTCAAGAAAGACTTTTGAATTTTCTCCGCTTCTTCCTGAGTGCGAGCTTCAGTGATAACTCGTATGATCGGCTCTGTGTTTGATTTTCTCATGTGAACCCAGAAGTCTTTGAAGTCGAGCTTAAGTCCATCATTGCTCCAAGACTTAATCAGGTCTCTATTCTTTTCATTTAACTTTTTGATCTTCTTCAGAACCTGATCAGGATTCTTAACATTCTCAATCTTTGCCTTGGCAATGTGATACTGCGGTATTGACTTCTTATAATTGCTCAGACTCAAACCGGATTGTGCCAGCTCCCCAAGTATCAGTACAATCCCTGCGAGTGAATCTCTTCCGTAATGTGATGCCGGAAATATTACTCCACCGCTTCCCTCGCCTCCAATAACGGATCCATTCTTCATCATCTCTTTGACAACATTTATTTCTCCAACTGCACTTCGGAAAACTTTGCCGCCAAGTTCCTCGGCAACATCGTCAACGGCACGTGTTGTGGAAAGATTGACTGTAGCATTCTTCGTTTTTGACTTTCTCAACACATGCCGCACTGCAGTTGTTATCGTATTCTCTTCGCTGAATGGTTCACCGGTTTCAGTGATCAAAACCAATCTGTCAGCATCCGGGTCAACTGAAATGCCAAGGTCTGCTTTGTTCTTAACGACTGCATTAGCTAACCCTGTAAGATTCTGAGGCAATGGTTCGGGAGTGTGCGGAAATATTCCGGTGCCGTCACAATAAAGTCTTATAACTTTGCAGCCGAGTTGCTCCAACATATCCGGCACAATATGAGAGCCCGAAGAATTTACGGCATCAACAACTACTTTAAATTTTCTATTCCGGATGTTCTTCTTGTCAACGATTTTCAGCTTAAGAATTTCCACAATATGTTTCTTAAGCCAGGAGTTGTTATGCATAGGAGGCACAATCCCATCAACGTTTGAATAGGTGAAAGTCCCTTTGTCTGCAATGTTGATTAGCTTTTTGATCTGTACTTCATCAAGAAATGTTCCGTCGGAGTTCAGGAACTTTAAACCGTTCCAGATCTGTGGATTATGAGAAGCCGTAATGGAAATCGCTCCGTCAGACCGCGAAAGTTCTGCCGCGAGCTGAACTGTAGGTGTTGGCGCCACGCCGATTGAGATGACTCTTACGCCGGACATCGACAGGCATGAGACAACCAAGTTCTCTACTACATCTCCGTGAAGCCGGCCGTCTCTGCCGACAACAATGGAGCAAGTTTTCTTCTTGGACTTCTCTTTCGCGAACTCTGCAAAGGCGGATACATATTTAGTGATCGCTTGCGGCGTGAGGCTGTCGCCTAAAATGCCGCGCACTCCGGAAACAGAAACTATAAGTTCTGACAATTATTCTGAAATTAATTGGTGTGTAAATTTATTGTGCGGAGAAAAATTCCTTATCAAGATTTTCAAGCTGTTCGATAGTATTGATACCGCTTATCTCAACAATATCATCAACTATGAAAGCTCCAATCTTCTTCCCCCGTGATTTGAAATGCCTGAAAACATCAGTCAGATAATATTCGCCTTGTGCATTATCGGTCTGCAAAGTCTTCAAAGCCTCGAAAAGGATTTTGTTGTCAATTATGTAAATCCCGGAGTTGATCTCTTTGCAGTTCAATTCCTCTTCAGTGCAGTCTTTGTGCTCGCGAATGTCGTAGAAATTTCCTCCGTCATCGCGCAACACTCTTCCGTAACCCGACGGGTCATCCATCATAGCGGAAATAAGGCTTGCATCATAATGCCCGTCTTCATGAAAGCTAATGAACTTGCGTACAGTCTCTGTCTTAAGCAACGGAACGTCACCGGAGAGTATCAGTATGTTAGCATCAAGTCCCGAAATAACATCTTCTGTCATCATCACAGCATGACCTGTGCCAAGCTGTGTATCCTGATGAGCAAACCGAATTCTTTCCTTCTTTTCTGAAAATTTGTTGCTAATAAAATCTATTACAGATTGCTTCTGATGTCCGACAATAGGAACAATAATTTGTGAATCAATTTCAAAGGCAAGATCAACGACATACTCTATAAGAGGTCTGCCACCTATTTCGTGCATGACTTTTGATCTGTCCGGATTCTTCATGCGCTTGCCTTTGCCGGCTGCCATGATCAATGTAATTAAATTCATTCGCAGATCAGGAGATTGAATTGTGTTCAAAGATGATATTGTCTATAAGCCTTGTTGTGCCGCACTTTGCGGCAAGTGATATTACTATTTCGCCGCTGAATTTTCCAAGGTCGCTAATCGGTTCAAGTTCCTCATTGTCAGTGATTTCATAGTATTGAAGTTGAATATCAGGCGATGAGTTGGAAAGAATTTCAGCCGCTTTTGATTTCACAATATTTGTATCAGAGATTTTATCTTCGGTGATCATTCTTTTGCCTTCCTTGAGAATGAAATAAAGCGACGCGGCATCTTCCTTTTGTTCTGATGTCAGATAAGTGTTTCTTGAACTCATTGCAAGGCCGTTGTCTTCGCGTATTGTAGGGCATACTACAAGTTCGGTATCAATGTTAAGATCGGAGATCATCTTCTTCAGCACAACATTTTGTTGAGCATCTTTGCTTCCGAGATGAATGGTATGCGGTTTCGTGATATTCAGAAGTTTTGTAACTACAGTTGCTACTCCCGTAAAATGTCCCGGTCTAAAACTTCCTTCGAGCTTATCAGAGATTTTGTTAACTGTGATGGCTGTAAGAGCATTGCCCTTATACATCTCGTCAACTTCGGGATAGAATATAAAGTCAACTCCCGCTTTCTCGCAGATGTGGGAATCTCTTAGGAAGTCTCTTGGATATTTTCCGAAATCTTCGCCTTTGCCAAATTGAGTAGGGTTTACAAAAATGCTTGTGATAACAATCCCGGCTCGTTCGCGGGCGTTAAGCATTAATGAAGTATGTCCTTCATGCAGAAAACCCATTGTAGGAACCAGCGCGATCTTCTTACCTGTGCATCTGTAGTAATCGGAAATTTCCTGCATCGAAGAAATCTCTTTTACAACCTTCATCAAGCGCAGATTAGCTTTAACAGTGTTGTGATCTTAGTCTTGAGTTCTTTGCGGTTTACTATGAAATCTATGAATCCATGTTCCAGCAAAAACTCCGACCTTTGGAATCCGGGCGGCAGATCTTTTCCGGTAGCCTGCTTAATTACCCGCGGGCCCGCAAATGCAATCAACGCATTTGGCTCGGCAATATTAAAATCTCCGAGCATTGAGAAAGAAGCAGTTGAACCTCCTGTTGTAGGATTTGTCAGAATTGATATGTAGGGAATCTTTTCTTCATCAAGCTTTGCCAGCTTCGTACTTGTTTTTGCAAGCTGCATAAGCGAGATGGCGCCTTCCATCATTCTCGCGCCGCCGCTGGATGAGATCACTATCAGAGGATCTTTGGTCTTTAATGATTTATCAACAGCCCTGCTGATCTTCTCCCCAACAACACTTCCCATACTTCCGCCAATAAACCCGAAATCCATGCAGGCGATGACGACTCCAATGCCGTTCATCTTTCCTGTTCCCGTCCTGATCGCATCATAAAGCTCGGAACTCTTGATAGTATCTTCGATTCGTTTTTTGTAAGGCTTTGTGTCAACGAAGTCAAGCGGATCTACAGAACGAATCTTCTTATCCATCTCGCGGAATGTTCCATCGTCAAGAAGTATCCTGAAATATTCTTCGCTTCCTATTCTGAAATGATGTCCGCACTTAATGCAGAGATAAAGATTTGCTTCCCACTGCCTTTTATGCATCATCTCTCCGCATTCGCTGCATTTGATCCAGGAGCCGTCTGCGATATCGGATTTCTGTGTATCCTTGGATATGTTTTCCTTGGAGCGCTTAAACCAGGCCATAAAAATTATTATTGCTCAAAATAAAGAAGTTAAAGCCCAAATAAAATTACTTTTTGATAGTGAACTCTTTCATGTAAAATGGTTCGGCATTGCTAATGTCTGTAAAAGTTTGATCGTTAACCATTGTTATGGCAAGTTGATGATGAGATTGAATTGCTGTTTCATGAAGATCTGCCAATTCTACTTCTCCGCTGAACTCCACAGGCAAAGGCGTTTCAGACACTATCGGAATTTTCATAGATGAAATGTCTTTCATCAAAGCCACAGAATAGCCGGAGATTCTTTTGCATTTGCCGTCTTCTTTCTCATAAACAGAATAGTAAAATTCACCCGCTCCGGAATTTGAACTGATTACGGCAGCAAATTTCTGTGCTGAAAGGTTGGCTCTGTTTGCTAGTATGTCCAATGAACTAATCTGAACCAGTTTGCAACCCGCAGCAAAGCAAAATCCTTTTGCAAACGCCGAGCCGATTCGCAGTCCTGTGAATGAACCGGGACCGTTAGATAAGCTGACCGCATGTGTTTTAAGCGGAGACATTCCGTCAGTTTTAAAAAATTTGTTGATCTCATAGGCAATTGTATCGGCAGAATTCTTCTCGCAACTTCTATATTCATGTATTAACCTGTCGTCGCAAGCATAGCCAAACTCAACGCATGATGAAGATGTATCTATCAGAAGAATATTCAAGGTCAGAGTAATCTCATAATTCTTTCGTTCTCATTCTCCCCGTAAAGCAACATGACTCTTCTTGCGTCAGGAAACTTCTCAGAAGCCGTTTCGCCCCATTCAACGAGACATACAGAATCCCTGCCGATATAGCTTTCCAATCCTATCTCATCAAGTTCCTTGGGAGAATTTATTCTGTACAGGTCGAAGTGTGATATGTTAATGAGATTACCGTCTATGATGCCTTCGTACTCATTCACAATAATGAATGTCGGACTGTTGACAGGTTCTTTTATTCCGAAGTATGAACAGATGCCTTTAATGAATTGTGTCTTGCCGGAGCCGAGAGGCCCGGTGAAAATTACGATGTCACCGGGCTTGATAGTATCGGCATAGTCATAGCCGCATTGGAAAGTTTCTTCCGGAGAAGCGGAAAATATTTCCTTTGCTAGAGTCAAACTTTTGGTTCAAGAGTAATAACCGGAAGTATCATTTCGTCAATGGATATTCCGCCGTGCTGAAATGTATCATTGTACTGATTGAGGTATTTATGATAGTCAGTCGGATACACAAAGTAGAAATCTTCCTTTGAGATGATATAGTTTACCATTCCGTTTCTTTTTGGAAGCTTGAAGTCAAGAGGATTTCTTACAAACACCGCATGTCTTGCATCTGCCTTCACATTCCTTCCGCATTTGTATCTAAGATTAGTTGATGTCTCCTTATCTCCAAGTACTTTTACTCCGTGCAAACATCTTATGCTGCCGTGATCGGTTGTAAGAATTATCTTAACATCCTTTCTGGTTGACAACTGTCTTAGCATGCCAAAGAATGAAGAATGCTCAAACCAGGATTCCGTAAGAGACCTGTATGCTGATTCATCAGGCGCAATTTCCTTGAGTATGGCGTTGTCGCTTCTTGAATGAGCTATCATGTCAACAAAGTTGATCACGATTGCATTAAGGTGATTGTTGCAATACGAAAGGATCTTGCTTTCAATGCCTCTTCCGAAATTCGAATCCATGATCTTCGTATATTTGACTTCGTTTCTCAGCTTTATACGCCTTCTCTCAAGAAGTTTTTCGAGAAATTCTTTCTCGTAATTGTTCTTGCTGTTCTCATCATCATCGTTCTTTTTCCAAAGCTCGGGATAATGTTTCTCAATGTCAGAAGGAAACAGTCCGGAGAAAATTGCATTACGGCTGTATGGGGTCGCAGTTGGAAGGATTGAGTAGTGATAATCCTTTTTGATGTTGAAATATTCATAGAGATACTTCTCCATCACCATCCACTGATCCATTCTCATGCAGTCAATCACAAAAAAGAAAATTGACTTATTGGAATCAAGTTCAGGAATTACAAACTTGTCCATCACTTCATTTGAAAGTATTGGCTTGTTCTCAGTTGAGTTAACCCAGTTAAGATAATTTTTCTCAACATACTTCGAAAACTCATTATTACATTCCTTCTTCTGATCAAGGATCGTCTGCTTAAGTCCGAGCGAAGGATGCTCGTCAAGTTCCAATTCCCATCCGGTCATCTTTACATGAATGTCGATCCACTCCTGCCAGCCGGGTCCTTCCATCATAGAATAGGAAATGTTGTTGAACTCCTGAATGTAGTCCTTTGAAACCTGACTTCCTGTGATACGTTTTGATTCAAGCATCTTCTTAATTACAAGAAGAAGTTGATTTGGATTCACAGGTTTAATAAGATAATCTGAAATCTTTTTCCCGATAGCATCTTCCATGAGGCTTTCCGTTTCATTCTTTGTCACCATTACTACCGGCAGACTCGGTTTGATGTCTTTGATCTCCAATAGCGTCTGAAGCCCACCCATGCCCGTCATCATTTCATCCAGGAATACAAGATCAAAATCCTCTGAGCGAATGAGGTTTACACCGTCCTCGCCGTTAGTCGCTTCCTGAACATTGTAACCTTTTTGCTTAAGGAACATTATGCTCGACTTGAGCGACTCTATCTCGTCGTCAACCCATAGTATGTTGTTCTTCGATCCGCTTAGCGAATCTGTTAATTGATTTGCCATGACAAGTTCCTTTGTTTAGTTCATAAAGACGTAGAGATGGGGGATATTCGGTTTCATTTAGTTTAATAAAACTTAACTAATAGACTTGCATATTGAAAGTCATTCGTTGGTAAAAACTCTTGTGCTGTCAAAATAAAATTTTAAATAACCGGATGAATTTTCTTATGTTAGACGAAACAACTCTAACAAAGTTTAATGAGTTCAATAATAAATATTTGTCTCAAAAAAACTACACCTTACTCAGACTGACAACATTCTCAACATGTATTGTATGCGGAAACATGTCAACGGGCTGAACCCGTTCGATCTCATAATTTCCTTTAGCACATATCAGTTGAAGATCGCGTGCTTGCGTATGAGGATTGCAGCTTACATAAATAATCTTCCTGAACTTAGCATCAGAAAGTATCTCACAAATTTTTGGGTGAAGCCCGGAACGCGGAGGATCAAGAACAACTACTGAAAAATCTTTTTGCCCTTCTGTTGACTCCAGATATACTTTGATATCTGATGCAGTAAAAGTGCAATTGTTGATACCGTTATGTTCAGCATTCTTTCGTGCATCATTCACTGAATCTTCAACAAGCTCAACGCCGGTAACTGATCCTGCTTTTTCTGAGAGGAAAAATGAAATTGCTCCGGTTCCGCAATAAAGATCCAGTACGTTATCATCTTTTGTAATTTCTGCAAACCCCACTGCCGTGTCAAACAATTTCTCGCATTGGAAAATGTTTGTTTGAAAAAAAGAATTGGGAGATATGTCAAAAACATATTCCTTGCCGGATGAAGATCTGAGTTTCTCCGTCATTGATCCGCTACCGTGCAAGACATGAGACTCTTCCGCGAATGCAACCTGCGCTTTGCGCCGGGTTATGGAATTCACTATTGTATCTATCTCCTTAACATTTGTCAGCAGATGGCTTCTATATTCATTCATAATTTCCTCATCATAATCATGTGTTATGATGTTGATCATAAGCTGACCTGTTCTCTTCGTTTCTCTTATGACAAGAAACCTAAGAAAACCTTCGTGAGTCTTGGTTGAGTAACACGAAATATTCTTCCGGTGAAAAAATTCTCTTGTTAGTTCAAGGATAAAATTTGATACAGAAGATTGCAGGTGGCATTTTTCAATGTTAACTATTTTCGAGTGAAATCCGGGTACATGAAGTCCAAGTGCAAAACCTCTGTGAGACTTATCGCCCGGATCTTCTCTCCAAACATCATCAGAAAATGAGAACTCCATTTTATTCCGGTAGAAAAAAATCTCCGGACTCCGGAGAGCTTCAGGTATATCGGGAAAATTAAAGCCTCCGATTCTTTGAATTGCATTCTTCACAATGCCTGTTTTAAACTTGATCTGACTTTCGTAATCAAGATTCTGAACTTTGCAGCCGCCGCAAACTCCAAAGTGCATACACTCAGGAGAAATGCGTTGATTAGAATGTGAGAGGAGATTTACGAGTTGAGCTTCTGCGTAGGCAGATTTCTTCTTGGTGATCTTGACAAGAGCTTTATCGCCCGGAAGCGTCCCTGCAGAAAACACTACGAAACCTCCTTCGATGCGCGATACGCCTTTTCCTTCGGAATTCAGTTCATCTACATCTACAACTATCTCATCACCTTTGCCTACCATACAGAATGTTATTTTAAAAGAAGGTCATTATAATTATAATAACCCAATTATAAAATGTTATTTACATAATGATGGCCCGGGGACAAAGGCGAAAGGATGCCGCTACAGCAGGTAAGAAGGTCGTATTGATTGAAAAGAAGGCAATCTCCGATCTGGAGAGTCGTTTCAAAAATATAGAATTCATCCGAAACTTCCGCGAAGCCGTTGAAATTATCAGAAAGTGTAAAGGCAATGTAGTCGTTACGGGTATCGGTAAGTCGGGTATAATAGCGCAGAAGATAGTTGCAACATTTAATTCAACAGGCACACTCTCAATCTTTCTTCATTCGGCAGACAGCGCTCACGGAGATCTTGGCGTTCTTAGAAAAGGAGATGTTGCACTAATAATTTCAAAGAGCGGCGATACTTCTGAGATTAGGCAAATGATCCCGACACTAAGGTTGCTCAACATTGGAATAATTTCAATTGTTGGTAATCTCAACTCTGAGCTGGCAAAACTCTCCGATATAGTTCTGGATGCATCCGTGAATGAAGAAGCGTGTCCGCACAATCTTGCGCCAACCTCATCGACAACAGCAGCAGTTGTGCTCGGAGATGCGCTTGCAATTGCGCTTCTCGAGTTGAAAGGATTCACTCTTGAGAATTTCGCCTTGTTTCATCCGGGTGGAAATCTTGGTAAGAGACTGCTTCTGAAAGTAGATGACATTATGGCCAAAGGTGATGATGTCCCCATTGTTGCAGACAACGCCGGACTTAAGGATGTGATATATATGATCTCCTCAAAGCGCCTCGGATGTACTTGCGTGGTGAGCAAAGAAAAAATAGCAGGTATCATAACTGACGGTGATATAAGAAGACTGCTTGGAAAAGGACTAGATCAACTTGGTGATACAAAGGCCAAAGACATCATGAACAACAAACCCAAAATAATCTCTCCGGAAATGTCAGCACTGTCCGCTTTGGAATATATGGAAAAAAACAAAATCACTCAGCTTGTTGTAGGTGATAAGGGACTTAGGCCCATCGGTATCATTCACATGCACAGACTTCTTGAAGAAGGTCTTTGATTGATCATGAGACGCCCTTTACTGTTGCTTACTTTTATTCTTATGATGATTCTTTCTTCATGCGAAGATAAGTTCAAACCTGCAAGCGCCGACATAAACAGTAAAGAAGTCCCGTCGCATGAAAGCTGGAACTCCAGTGTAATATTTACAGATTCTTCAATAACGAAAGCAATACTTTATGCGGGACACATTTCCGTGTTTACGGAAGG
This sequence comes from Ignavibacteria bacterium, assembly GCA_016704345.1. GTDB lineage: Bacteria > Bacteroidota > Ignavibacteria > Tepidaquicellales > Tepidaquicellaceae > JADJAH01. The sequence goes on from JADJAH010000038.1 coordinate 135,052, forward strand.
TGCATATACTCTGATTGACAGCGGGGCAAAAGTGGACTTTTTTAAAGAAGGAAAGATCGTTTCTACATTGACCGGCAAGAGAGGAAAGATCAACGACAAATCAAAGGACATAGAAATTTTCGACAGCGTGAAAGTCGTTAGTTCTGACAGCGTGAGTTTGAGCACAAACCGGCTGTATTGGAACAATGCAACAAGAAAAGTCAGTTCGGAGGAATTTGTAAGAATTAAAACTCCACTCGAAGAGATAGAAGGATATGGATTTGAGTCTGATCAAAGTCTTTCGAATTACAGAATCTTCAGAGTAAGCGGGACATTCACAAAATGAGTACACACCCGAATATTAATCCTGTCGCATCCTTCAGGCTGTACCTTCTGTTATTCGCAATTCTGATTTTAACCATAGCAAAGCCATGCTTGGCTCAGGAAAAGATTGAGCTCAAGAATGCGAAAGAGCTTTCGGGAAGCATGGTTGACGGACAAAGCATCCGTCAAGCAAAGGGCGATGTAGAATTTGCGCAGGGCAACGTCAGGGTGTTCTGCAACTCCGCTACTCAATACATCACTGAAAACCGGATTGAGCTGATTGGAAACGTAAAGATCTATCAGGACACAGTAACTCTATTCACCGAAAAGGCAACATATTACGGCGATGAAAAAAGAGCCGTGTGTAACGGCGCAGTAACACTTAAAGATCCGAATGCAACTCTAAGGTCTGACAATGGTGTATATACTTTCAATGATGCAAAGGCATTTTTTAAAGGAGATGTGATCATCGTAAATCCCGAATACAGGATCACATCCAGCGAACTGATCTATTTCAGAAATACTGAAGAATCATTTGCAACGGGAGATGTCGTAGTAACAACTGATTCGGCCGTGATCAGCGCGGATAAGATCGACTTCCTGAAAAGGGACGGAGTGACTTTTGCGCGCGGAAGTGTAAGGATTGAAAGCGACTCTACAATAATCCTGGCAGATACGGCAACAGATTTTTCAAATGAACGCAGATCGGTTGCAACCGGAAATGTCAGCATCAATAGTATCAACAACAGCACAATCGCTTACGCCGACCGGCTTGAAAATCTGGAAAGAGAAAAATTCACCAAACTTACTTCCAATGCTTTTCTCATCCAGATCGAAAACGGAATAGATACTATGATGATAAACAGCGATACAATGCTTGCTGTAAGATCTATTCCGGAGAGTTATACAGCTCTTAATAATGTTGAGATCATTAGAGGTAATTTTTATTCCAAGTGCGGTGAAGCAAAGTACTTCAAAGAAATTGAAACAGTATCGCTAAACAAACTTCCGATAGTGTGGCAAGACAATCTTCAACTCACTGGAGATTCAATCTATGCCGAGCTTCCGGGCAATAAGCTTCAGTCTATTTTTGCAAAGAGAAATTCAGAAGCGCCAAACTCTTCAGCCTCATTCGCAATTTCACTAAGCTCTGACTCAGCATTCAGCGGCCGGCCTGATCAGATCAGCGGCGCGGACATAAGCATCCGCTTCAATGATGATAAGATAACGGGGATAGATGTGACAGGAAATGCCAGGAGCATTTACTTTATGTATGAACTGGGAAGAGCAAACGGTCTAAACAGAATTGAGGGTGAAGAATTGTTTATTTATTTTGATGATGAAGAAAAAGTTTCGAAGATCAAAGTCTTGTCGGATCCCAAAGGTGAATATGTTCCTGAGAGACTCATCGCCACTGTAAATCAGACCTTGCCGGGATTTGAGTTAAGAGAAGATAAACCGGTGAGATCGAAATTGCTTAACAAGTGAACAATTTTTGTAAACCAAGTATAATCCAAATAACATAGCAAGAATATGGACGGTAAAAATTACTTGAACAATGTGTTAAAGGAGTTTGGAAAACTCAAAGATCTGGGAGATAGATCATTAGCCCAGATCAAAGATGAAGATTTCTTCTGGCAGCCAAGTGAGGATTCCAACAGCATAGCGATCATCATAAGGCATATCAGCGGGAACATGCATTCAAGATGGACAGACTTTCTTACAACTGACGGAGAGAAGGAATCACGTAAGCGCGATGAAGAATTTGAGCGTTTGTTCTATACGGACAAAGACGACATACTTTCGAGATGGGAATCCGGATGGAAGTGTCTGTTCGGTGCAATCGAATCACTGACTCCGGAGGATCTTGGCAAGACAGTTTATATCAGAAGTGAAGCTCACACCGTGATTGAAGCGATAAACAGGCAACTGACTCATATAGGATATCACATCGGACAGATTGTATATCTTGCAAAATATCGCGGCAGAGCCGGCTGGGGGTCATTGTCCATCCCACGTCCGGGTGAAAAGAAGTTTTAAAAAAGCCCAGATGTGTATGGATTTTTATGTGTAATCTTTCATGCACAGAATGTTTATTGCATCGGCAGGCATGAACATAAAACACGAATCGTATGAACAGCTTCTTTGTAACATTTGTAGTCGCTCTATTCTTGTTTCACCAACCTCTTAACGCTCATCTTTCTTCAGGACATTTTCTAACAGACTCAACTCAATCTCTTCTCACCAGTTCTTCAGACAATGAGATCACTGAAGCTATCAGTATAACATCTCTGGCACTTGAAGGCAAAATAATCAAAGCTGAAAAAAATTTGCCAAAGAGAGAACATTTTGGGAAGTTGAAGTAATCTCTCCAACCGGTAGTACGGTTGAGCTGCAGGTCAGTACTGAAGAAGATAAGATCCTCGCCATTATTGCTGAAGAAGGTCCGTTTGATTACGAACTTATAGTAGGGGATGCACTGAAGAAATTCTCTGAAGTCAGAGCACAGGCAGAATCCGTGTCAGCCAGTAAGGTACTTAAGTGGAAGCTTGTAGAAAGTAAATCAGGCATGCAATATCACTTCTGGATGTTCACAAAAGGCGGAGCGGCTCAACTTAAGATTGATGCTGTGACAGGTGAGAGGATCATGAAAAAATCGGCGAAGAAGAAAAAGTAAAGATCAGTCTTTACAGAAGTCATCTTTAATTATTTTAAGGATGTTCATGGCATCAAGCGGAGTAGTTGAATTCAGATCAATTTCTTTCAAGCGTGAAACAAGTTCTTCATATCGCGGATCAATGGCAGAGTTAGCCTGATCTACTGCCGCTTCGAACATGTTGATCTGAAATTCATCCTTTAGTTTGCTTCTGTAATCTCTGTCTTCAAGAGCGCGAAGTATTTCCTTTGCACGTTTTGTTACGGCATCGGGAAGTCCGGCCATTTGAGCAACCTGAATTCCGTAGCTGTGGTCGGCAGTGCCTTCCGTTATTTTTCTGAGGAAGATCACTTTGTCGTTGTATTCCCTTACTTCAACTCGAAGATTCTTAATTCTCGAATACTTGTCTGCCAGGGCATTAAGCTCATGGTAATGCGTTGCGAACAGAGTCTTCGCTTTGACTCTCGGATTCTCATGCAAATATTCCGTCATTGCCCAGGCGATTGAGATTCCATCGTATGTGCTTGTACCTCTGCCGATCTCATCAAGCAATATGAGACTCTTAGCGGTGGCATTGTTGAGAATGTTTGCCGCTTCATGCATCTCCACAAGAAATGTGCTTTCGCCTTTTGAGATATTGTCTGACGCGCCGACACGAGTGAATATTTTATCAACGATCCCGATCTTTGCACTGCGGGCAGGAACGAAACAACCGATCTGTGCAAGCAAAACTATGAGACCTGTCTGGCGGAGATAGCTTGACTTGCCGCTCATATTTGGACCAGTAATAATGAGTATCTGCTCTTCGCTTGTATCAATCCTCACATCATTGGCAACATATTTTTCGCCGGCAGGAAGGAGTCTCTCAATTACCGGATGTCTTCCGTCGATGACCTCGATCTTATCAGACTCATCCATCTCAGGCAAAGTGTAATCATATGATTCCGAGACTTCGGCATAGCTCACGAGTGAATCAAGGGTTGCTATGGCAGATGCATTCTTCTGAATGTCTTCAGTAAAGCCTAGGATAAACTCTCTCAGCTCTTGCAGAATCCTTGACTCCATGGTGTTGATCTTCTCTTCCGCATTCAGAATTTTTTCTTCATACTGTTTCAGCTCTTCCGTGATAAACCTCTCCGCATTTACGAGTGTCTGCTTTCTGACATAGTCTGCCGGGATCTTATCGAGATTTGCTTTGGTTGCTTCAATATAATATCCGAAGACCCTGTTGAAATCAACTTTGAGTGAATTTATTCCGGTCCTCTTTCTTTCCTTGCTTTGGAAATTCTCCATCCATGTCTTACCGTTGATGAGAATGTCTTTGATCTCGTCAAGCTGGATGTCAAATCCTTTATTGATCACACCATACTTGTCAATTCCACTGATGAAGTTATCGTTGATGCATTTCTCAATTTGGATTATGAGCTTGTCGAGTCCGGCAAGTGCACTCTCAAGAGCTGTTATCAAGTCCGAAGTGAAAGCCGAAATTCTTTTTTTTATTTCGATGATCTTTATAAGCGAAACTTTCAATTGAACAATATCCCTTGGGACAGCTCTTCCCGTTGATATCTTAGATATGAGTCGCTCAAGGTCGGCAACAGATTTCAGCTCTTCGGCAACTGTTTTCCTGTCACTCTTATTCTCTAATAATTCTTTAACAGCCTGATGTCTTCTTCTGATCTCATCAATCTTTTTAAGTGGCCTTGAGATCCACTTCTTCATCAGTCGCCCGCCCATTGCTGTCCGTGTGTTGTCAAGAACCGATATCAATGTTCCTTCCCTTGCACCTTCGGTCATGGATGAAGTGATCTCGAGATTTCTTTTTGTGGAAGGATCAAGAATTATGTAATCGGTATAGTCATAGTTGTAGATCTTTCTGATGTGCGGGATATTGTTCTTCTGAGTTTCATTGAGATAGTTGAGTATGCATCCAGCTGCGATAATGCCTTCGCGCAAGTTATCTATTCCGAATCCCTTCAAGGAATGTGTTCCAAAATGTCCCGTGAGAAGTTCCTTTGCATAGTCGAGGTTGAATACCCAGTCATCCACTTTGGTAACTAAGAACCTCTTTGCAGATTCGTTGAAAGAAGCATCCGGATCATACCTCAGCGCTTTGTAAGTTTTTTCCTTGTCACGTTTTGAGATCAGTATCTCCGAAGGGTTGATGATCTCAAGTTGCGAAGTTAAAGCTGAAGCATGTATCTCTGAAGCGGCAAACTCGCCGGTTGAAACATCGCAGAATGAGAATCCGCATATATTATCTCTAATGAAAACGGCAGCAAGAAAATTGTTTGATTTATGATCAAGTATCTTCTCCGAAAAATTTGCACCGGGAGTGACAACCTCGATCACATCACGTTTGACAATCCCCTTGGCAAATTTGGGATCTTCCAATTGCTCGCAGATTGCAACACGATAACCCGCTCTCACAAGTTTTGGAAGATAATTGTCGATTGCGTGATGAGGAAATCCTGCAAGGGGAACTTCAGACGCCGCACCATTAGAACGGCGGGTTAAAGTGATTCCCAGAACCTTTGAAGCAATCAGCGCATCATCTTCGAAAGTTTCAAAGAAGTCACCCATCCGAAACAATAAAACTGTCTCAGGATATTTCTCCTTGATCTTTCTGTATTGTCTCATCAATGGCGTTTCGTTCTGCATGCGTTACAGTGCTGATAGATTATTAGTGAGTAGAAAAGTTAAGGTTAGTAATTCTTGATCTTGTCTTTCAGATATTTGTTGAGCAGTTCTCTACCGCGGAAAATGTGCGCCTTTACTGTACCGAGGGGAATCTTCAGTTCCTGAGCGATCTCTTCGTATTCCTTTTCCTGCTTATGTCTCATTACTATAACAAGTCTGTATTTGTCCGGAAGAGATTCAATAGCCTGATCAAGAACGATCTTCATCTGTTCATCTATAAGAAGTCTGTCTGGTTTATATTCATTATCCGGAATCTCAAACTTCATATCATTGTCTTCCGAATCAAAGTCCTTGTCTATAGAAAATGTTGCAAGTTTTTTCTTGCGCAGATAATCTATGGCATTGTTTGTGGCGATCTTGAACAGCCATGTGGAGAAGGCGAACTGCTTGTCAAAGTTGTGCAATGAATTGAATGCCTTTATAAATGCTTCCTGTGTAAGGTCTTCAACATCTTCCTTCCGCGAGATCATTCTATAAACAAGATTGTGAATAAGCTGATAATATTTTTTCATCAGCCTTTCGTATGAAGCTTGCTTTCCTTTGAGGGCTTCTTCTATTAATATCAGATCCTCGGCCTTTGACTTGCCGGCTACAGCGGAGACATTTTCGTTTTCCATCAAAGGGTGCGGGAATATAAAGGAGATAATGCATGTATCATGGCGGAAAAGTTACATCAATCACGCTTGAATTTCAACAAACAAAAATGACTTGATGACATTGCGACATTTCCTTCAGTGTGTGAATTTCAAAATCGATGTTATCCGAATTTTCCAATTCCGAAATGAAGACTTGTTAAATTGTGTGTCGTTCTCTTACACAAAGCTCCACGGAGAAAGCAAGTGGAAGAAACTGTTTGACCATTCACATTAATAAAGGTCATTCTTACGGAAAAATTATTGTCGTGTACAATGATTCGCTCAGGGTTATCTTGAGCTTTCAAACATCAAAGTTAACACAGAACATAATTGAGTGTCAGAAAGAATATATCAGATCTCATTCCGGAAGAGATCGAAGCAGAACTTGCATTACTCGGCGAAAAGAAATTCAGAGCGGCACAAATTTTTTCCGCCATACATGCGAGGGGAGCTGGTTCTTTCGAAGACATAGTACTTCTCCCAAAAGCACTCAGACAGAAGCTTTCCGATTCATTTGAAATAAAAAATTTCAAAGAATCGAAAATAACCTCATCAGAGAAATACAACACACGCAAGTTCTTGTTCGAACTGGAAAGAGATCCGAAGATCAGGATTGAAACCGTACTGATCTCGGAGAAAGGGCGCAACACTGTATGTGTATCAACACAAGCAGGATGCAATGTTGGCTGCGAGTTTTGTGCAACAGGTAAACTTGGCTTCAGGATGAATCTATCTGCAGGAGAGATTTGCTCGCAGGTTTATGAAGTAAGAAGACAAACCGGAGTTGAGATAACAAACATTGTATATATGGGAATGGGTGAACCTTTCCTAAACTATGCAAATGTTCTCAAGTCACTATTAATGCTCACGAATGCGGACGGCTTGGCACTTCCGGGAAAGAGAATCACTGTATCAACAGTTGGGTTTAAGGGCAAGATAAAGAAGTTTGCCGATGACTTAACATCTCCCGGCAATGAGAGAATAGGAAATGTGAAGCTTGCATTGTCATTACATTCAACAGACAATGGATTGCGTGAATCAATCATCCCAACTTCAAAGCTCAACCGATTGCCGGACCTTTACAAAGAGTTGACTTATTATTACCGAAGGACAGGCAACAAAGTAACGTATGAATACATACACTTTCCGGGTATCAATGATTCTGAAAATGACGTGAAGCGTTTGACTGCACTTTCATCGATGATCCCGTCTAATATTAATATCATTCCATTTCATCCGATTGGCTTTCAACTTTCAAAGCCTCTTGATAAACTGAATGATTCTTTTTCAGATACCAAAAAGTTACTTTCAAATCAAAAATTAAATGATTTAATTGCTTCACTAAAAAATAACAAAGTCGTTGTCAATCTCCGAACAAGCAGTGGAGTTGATATAAACGCCGCGTGCGGGCAATTGGCGCTTGCCGGGGAAAACCTGTAAAATTCAAGAAATAGAATCTGATGTATCAACTGATTGTTTTCGGACCGCCGGGGGTAGGGAAAGGCACACAGGCGGAATTGATAGCAAAGAAACTCGGATTGAGCCACATATCAACGGGCGAAATCCTCAGAAAGGCAGTGTCAGATGGAACGGAACTGGGAATAAAGGCGAAGGCGATTATGGACATCGGTAATCTGGTTCCGGATGAGATCATGAACGGAATTGTTAAGGAGGCTTTGGCTGGTTCGAGCGAAAACGGTTTTATTCTTGATGGTTATCCAAGAACGGTTGAACAGGCAAGGGCATTGACGTATACATTCAGTGAACTTAATATGGGTGAAGTAACAGTTATAAATCTTATAGCTGACGATGAAGAGATCACTCAAAGATTGCTTAAGAGAGGAAGAACAGATGATACTAGAGAAACGATAGCCAACAGGCTGAAGGTATATTACAAATCTACTGAGCCGGTAAAACAATTCTATACAGAGCTTGGAATCGTCAAAGATATTTACGGAGTTGGTGATGTTGATGAAATAAGCAAGCTTTTGCTCGAAGAGTTGCATTGAGTTGTTTTATTCTACTGACTTAATTCAGTTTTATAATTGCAATTTTGAAATATATAGTCTATTTTGGTAACCAAAAATTTTCGGTATGGCATCAATAAAAAGTACAGAACTTACAGATAAAGGCATTGTTATCCTTGAACCAAAAGGTAACTTTGTCGGAGGCGATGAGACTGATGAATTACGGGATACAATCAAGAAGTATTCTGAAGAAGGTAATAAGAAGCTCCTCATAGATTTGGGAAATGTTCTGTATCTCAATAGTACTGCACTTGGAGTTCTTATATCAGCCCATTCAAATTATTCCAAACGAGAAGGAAAGATAAAATTGTGCCAGCTCAACAAGAATCTCGAAAACCTTTTTGTTATTACAAAACTCGCTCTAATTTTTGATTCATACTCTACTCAGCAAGAAGCTATAAACAGCTTTGAATAGAATTTCCATTTCAAACAACAAATACAAAAACTAAATCAAACAACTCTTTCAGGGTTATGGAGGTTAAAGCTTAATGAAACAGTCTGTGTTCATTACAGTAGTAATAGTGGTCGCATTGGTAGTATCCGCATTCGTTTTTTACGGTGTGTTTGGAAATCCAGCTAATTTCAAGACGCCGGAAAAGAATACTCCGGCAAATATTATGGGTGCTATCTATCTTGGAGGCCCAATCGTTGTTGCACTTCTCGCACTTAGTATCATGGTTATAACGTTTACAATCGAAAGACAACTTTCCCTTTCGAAAGCCAAAGGAAAAGGACCTATCGAACCATTTCTTAAGAAAGTTCAAAGCAATCTTATTGATGGAGATATAGATGGTGCTATCGCCGAATGCGATAAGCAGAAAGGTTCTATTGCAAACATTCTGCGGCAGGGTCTCGACCGCTATCAAATGCTTTCAAGTAATGCAAGCATGGATTCAGATGAGAAGCTTCGTGAAGTTCAATCAGCAATTGAAGAAGCAATGATGCTTGAAGTACCTCTTCTTGAGAGAAATCTTGTTGTATTATCAACCATCGCTTCAGTTTCAGTACTTATCGGACTGTTCGGTACGGTAGTAGGTATGATCAGATCGTTCCAGGCACTTGCAACAGCCGGTACACCGAATGCTGCAGAACTTTCAGCAGGTATCTCGGAAGCTCTTATCAATACGGCAGGTGGTTTGTTTGGAGCTATTGTTGGTACAATATCTTACAACTATTTCGTGACCAAGGTTGGAAACATTACATACATGATCGATGAAGCAACTTACAACATGCTTCAGATACTTTCAATGAAGGGAAAGAAATAAGAATCCGAAATTCACATTAGTGGGTTTTAACTACAAGGACTAATAATGAAGAAAGCCAGATCAATAAAGAAACCGGGCGTTAACATAGATATGACTCCGCTTGTGGACGTGATCATGTTGCTGCTTACATTTTTCATGCTCGTCGCTACATTCAAAGTAGAGTCAACCGAATCAATTGAGATCAAACTTCCCGAATCTGCAGTTACTGATACAACTAAACTTCCTGAAAAGGATATCATGACAATGACACTTACCAAGAATGGTGATGTTTTTGTAGATGTTGATAATTTCAAAGTAAGGGAAAAAGTCTTCGGAGACGCATTGGGCTTGGGAATTTTTCATCCGGACAGCACAGGCAAGAGCGAATATGAACTAACAGGTCTTGTTATGGGAAAACCGATAAAAAGAAAAATGGTTGTGATGAACCGCGAACAGTTTGAAAAAGCCCTGAAAGAGCTCAGACTGGAATTAAAAAATCAGACAGGCGGTAAGTCAGACTTCAGACTCGTAATTAAAGGTGATTCCGAATCGGACTATGGCATGATGGAAGATCTGATGGAAATTTTTAAGACCACGAGGAATACAAGGTTTGCGCTTGTGACAGATATTCGTTCAGCTGAACCAAAATAATTTTTTAATCTTAATCAGAAGGAATTAGACTATGGCCGGCGGTGGTTTCGACGCCCCTGAGAGTGGTTCCAGTGGCTTACATAAACAGAAGAAATACAAGAAAGGCAAGAAGATCGGTGTAAGAATCGATATGACGCCAATGGTTGACGTCATCATGCTTCTCCTTACATTCTTCATACTTACCACTACGCTCAATACTCCGCAGATAATGCAGATCAATCTTCCAAAGGGAGATGAGAGCGATAAGGTTAAAGTTGATATGGGTGATGTTCTCTATATCAGAGTTTCAGATAAGGGAAATCCGTACTTTTCGAGAGGTCTTTCAGACGGAACGGAAGCCCCCCCTGAGAAAGTGGAATTCAGAGACATGAAGGCGAAGATTGAAGCTATATATGCACAAAATCCAAAGCTTCTGATACTTCTGAAATTTGACCGCAAAATGAAATACAACATGATGGTTGATGTGCTCGATGAAATTAATAAAGCTGCAATTGAAAAGAGATACAGCTTTTTGAAAATGGAAGATGCCGACAAGGAAATTGTCACAAAGGCAGGTGGTTAAGAAGTAACATATTGAAAGTTTCTTTGAGCGGTCTGAATTAAACTTCGGATCGCTTTTTTTATTCTGAAAATAATTCTCAATTTGAAATTCAGTTTGACAAGATCAGGAAAATTTATTTCACAACTCTTTATCATGACCCTGATACTTGCAGGGCCATTGATCTCGTGGAATAATTCTTTTTCTCAGAATGATACGGCTCTGACGCGAAGCCGTGCCGATAATCCCGTAACGCTTAGGAATTATGTGGTTGATGAAACAGGCACGCTGACTAACGCATAGATCAACTCGCTTACCGCTAAGTTAAGACAGGTAGAAGAGCAAACATCAAACCAGATAGTGGTATATGTGATCCCAAGTCTGGACGGCGAATCACTGGAAGATCTGTCTATCAGACTTGCGGAGAAGAACAAGATAGGTAAGAAGGACCGGAACAATGGAGTTCTTCTTCTTATAGTGAAGAACGACAGGAAGCTGAGAATCGAAGTCGGTTACGGACTGGAAGGCGCTTTGACTGATGCTGCAAGTTCTAGCATCATTCGAAATGAGATAACGCCGAAATTCAAGCAGGGAAATTATTATGATGGAATCAATGCAGGTGTTGATGCGATCATAGCTGTAACAAAAGGTGAGTATGCAGGTGATAAGCGCGATCCTAAAGGCTCGGGTTCCTGCGGCGGTGTTCCGTTTTTTGTGATACTTATCTTCATGATCATTTTCTTTTTCATAATTACTTCCGCCATCAGAAACAGTTTTGGAAGAGGTAAGACAATGTACGGCAGTAAAAAAGGCTGGTCGGCTGTGCCATGGATCATTTCCAGCGGCAGCAGCGGCAGAGGATCATCATGGGGAAGCGGAAGTTCAGGTGGGTTCTCCGGCGGCGGTGGATCTTTTGGCGGCGGCGGTGCAAGCGGCAGCTGGTAATTTAAATTCATAAATGCAATGTCTCTTAAAGAGATAGTTTCAAACTACATTTCGGTTGAAGATCTGAAGAAGGTTTCCGGCGCAATAGAGGAGATTGAAAAACAGACCAGAGGTGAAATCAGGATAAGCCTTAAAGATCATAAGGGATATCTTGAACAGGGCATCTCTTCATGGGATCTTGCGCTTCAGGAGTTTTATGAACTTGAAATGGACAAGACCTCGGAGAAGACCGGTGTACTGATTCAGATAATATTCAGAGAACATGAATTCAGCATTGTTGCCGATGAAGGTGTAAACTCGAAAGTAATTACTGATACGTGGTCTGATATCTCACTGGGAATGAGTCTTAGATTTAAAACGGATCAGTATTGCGAAGGAATCATCTTTGCATTGGAAGAGATCGGAAAAATTCTGATAAAGGAGTTTCCAATCAGAGATGGTGATGTAAATGAACTTTCCAATGAGATCGTTATCAGAAAATGAATCCATAGCAGTTTTAGCGAATTGAAAAATTTTTGCCGAAAGCATTCCTTCTTAAAAATAAAAGCTTCAAAACAGACCTTTGACTGACTTATCTGCTTCAACAGAATTAATGGAGAAATTCATCCTCAACGAAAACCTGCGCAAGCATTGCTATGCTGTAGCGGCGGTTATGAAGTCATATGCTTTGAAGCTTAATGAGGATTCTGAGAGATGGGCAGTTACAGGAATATTGCATGACCTCGATTGGGAAAAATTTCCTGATACACATCCAAACACGGCAGTGCCAATTCTTAAAGAAGCCGGTTATGATGATGAAATTATAGAAGCTATTCTTGGACACGCTTATCCTGAAAGAACTGATGTGCCCAGAACAAGCAACCTCTCAAAATACTTGTTTGCATGCGATGAGATCACAGGTTTTGTAACCGCCTATTCCTACATGAAACCGGGCGGGCTGGATGACGTAGAAGTAAAGAGCATAAAGAAGAAGATGAAGGACAAAGCGTTTGCAAGAAATGTTAATCGTGAAGATATATTAAAAGGTGCTGAAGAAATTGGGATAGTTTTTGAAGATCATCTTGAAAACGTCATCGGTGCTATGAAGAATGATCCTAAAGTAAACTCGAAGTAGAATAATTATAATGCCTGTAATCTCAACGAAAGATCTTACAAAAGAATATCAATCCAAAACTTTCTCAAAAGAAAAAATTCTTGCCTTGAGCAATTTTTCTTTTGAAGTTCAGAGCGGAGAGATCTTTGGAATTCTCGGACCAAACGGCGCCGGCAAAACAACTCTTATCAAGATACTTCTCGGAATTACATTCAGAACAAAGGGAGATGTTAAGGTTTTTGAAAAGGATATTACAGATGATTCTTATAAGCTGAAAGTCGGCTACTTGCCTGAGAATCATCGCTTTCCTTCTTATCTCACAGGAGAGCAGGCTCTGGTGTTTTATGGGATGCTCAGTGGGATGAGTAAGAAAGATGTGAAGAAGAAGGCAGACGAGTATCTGCAAATCGTCGATATGGAGAAATGGCGGAATACAAAAATAAAGAAATATTCGAAAGGTATGTTGCAGAGACTCGGTCTTGCACAGGCGCTTCTCAATGATCCCGAGCTTATATTTCTTGATGAGCCCACCGATGGCGTGGATCCTATTGGGAGAAAACAAATCAGAGATCTTCTCATGCATTTGAAGGGAACAGGTAAAACTATCTTCCTTAATTCGCATCTCCTGAGTGAAGTTGAGCTGATCTGTGATCGTGTCGCCATACTCAACAAAGGCTCGCTCGTTACTTCGGGAACTGTAGACGAGCTTACATCCGTCTCAGATACATTCAGATTCACGGTTTCGGAAACTAATGACGAACTGATGCAATCATTGCTCAGTGCATTCAAGGCGACCATAAAAAATTCCCGGGAGTTTACGATCAAAGCTGTATCAGGCGAAGAACTCAACAAGCTGATTGATTTTTTAAGACAAAAAAATGTGATGATACTTGGTGTTGAAAAAGAAAAGAATACTCTTGAAAGCATGTTCATAAATCTTATCGGGAGCCAGAACTGATATGAGATTCCTAACTTTGATGTTCAGCACATTCCGTGAAGCGGTTGCAAAGAAAATTTTCCTGGGCTTCTTTGTAATTGCTACCATCATAATTTTATTTTTTTCTTTTCCTTATCAATGTTGATTCCGTTGAAGGCATGGTAAATATGATGGAGTCTTCAGGTGAAGAAGGCGTCAAGCAGCTTGTTACTGGATTTGAGGTAGGAATGATCAATTTATCTTACCTGCTTGTGATCACATTCTGTTTCATTGCGGTGTCTTCATTCATTCCTTCAATGCTTGAAAAAGGAAACATCGATATTCTTCTTTCAAAACCTGTTTCAAGAACGAACATAATACTGGCAAAATTTCTCGGCGGAGTATTGCTGATTTTTTTGAGCCTTACATATATGATAGGCGGCGTTTGGATCATACTTTCCGCGAAGTCGGGTTACTGGAATTTCCCTTTCCTATACTCGATTCCGTGGCTCACACTTTCATTTGCCATTATCTATGCTTTGATAATTCTGATCGGAGTAACATCACAAAGCACAATACTCTCAATTATCATAAGTATGTTTCTTGTATTTGTGATTTGCCCTGTATTATATGTAAGAGAAACTGTGATCTTCAGCCTGGTTACAAACAGCACGATTCAGTTTATCATCAACTTTTTCTACTACATTCTTCCGAAGCCCGGTGATATCAATCAAATAATTACAGATATCATAACCGGCAATCCGGTAAAATCATACATGCCCGTATTTTCTTCCGTACTCTTTATGCTTGCCGCATTGTCGCTATCGATATTTTATTTTCGAAGAAAGGACTATTGAAAAGTCATCAAAAGTTCACTGCAATAGCAGTGCTCTTTCTGCTTTTGCTGTCATCTTGCTCACTTAGGCCTGATCCCGAGCCTCTGCCTTTTTCGGTTCAAACAACATTGAATCTTCTTCAGGAGAATTCACAATTTGTAATGTATCTGAACTTCAAGAGCATGAGAAGAACTGAGTTCTGGAAGAAAAACATTTCCGATTCCATTCTTAATGCAGAAAAGACTTTTGGAAGTCTTCTCAATACATTCAAAGTATCAACGGGCGCATCGATCTCCGAAGGTCTTGATGAGTTGTATTACTCTAACTCCTGGTTTGGAGAAAACGCAATCGTACTGAAAGGGATCTTCAACAGGACAACACTTGATACTCTGCTTGCACGCGACAGTGTCTTTTCAATTACAAAAAGCAGGGAAGGGACAAATATTTATGTTAACAATGAGAACGGACTATATTTTTTCTTCAAAGATAACTTCACAATCTGTGCAAGTAATTATCTCAAACAGATCGATGAGATGATTGAAACTTCAGATACATCGAAGGCAGGACTTTTGAGCAATCCAAAAATGCTTGAGACCATTCAATCTGTAGTTAACAAGGAGAATCTGTGGATGGTGACAAACGAGAAAATGTTTATCAGAGGCTTATTCATGAACTTGCTGGAAACTACATCGGGCAAACAAGTTGAAGAAAATGACAGCGCGGCAGTTGACACAACGGTCACCGACGATAATTTGACCGTAAGAAATCTCTACAAGGCAGTTAACTCTCTTTCCTTCTCCGCAAAAATGGGTACAGATCTGTCATTGCTTGTGCAAGGTGAATGTTTCAGCGAACGGACTTCCAAATATTTATCCGAAATCCTCAGCGGATTAATAACAGTAGCAAAGCTGAGCGAGAAAGATAAACAAGATCCCGAAACATCTCAAATGCTTAAGAACATAGAACTCGACCGGTACGATGAAACTGTCTATGTAAGCGTTACAATTGACGAAAAGAATCTTGCTGCTTTCAGAAGTAAAAATCTAATGAGAACTCCGCCGGAAATGTAGAGAGCGGAATTAGGAATTAAGAATTAGGAATGTAGGAATTAGGAATTAGGAATTAGGAATTAAGAATTAGGAATTAGGAATTAGGAATTAGGAATTAGGAATTTCGCTTGAATGAGATTAAATAGAAGGTCAGTCAATGTAATCTGAAATATGTTAAACGAATTAGAATCTTCTCATGTAATAAAAATAAATCTACGAAAACTTGACTAACTTCTTTTCAAAATCGATTGCAACAAGCTTCCCGCTGCGTTTCTTTGCTTCGATTCTCACGCCCTCTGCTTCAAGTCTTTGCGCCTGTCCTTCCATTCCTAAAGGAAACTTTTCATTAAGCTCGCCCTTCTCACCGATCACTCTCCAATAGGGTGCAATGTTCTTCTTTCCTGCTAAGGCATCTTCCTCTGCGGCTTCAGAAACCATTCTGAGAAAAATTCCGGTTGTAAGCGGACATGCAGTATCAGTACCTGCATCTTCGGCGAGTTTGCTTCTAAGTTGAGATTTTGTAATAAGTTTTCCTTTGCTTACTTTTCTGACTATTGTTTCAATATCTATCGGACGGGGTATAAGCATCTTTCCTTTCCCGAAATGTGAGGGAACATTATCCGGCAGATCAACGATCTTTGTTTCAGTGATCTTATTGATCTTCTCCCGCCAGCTGATTTTACTTTTGAGTTTTGACATGACTTACTTTGTCATTTGTCTTCAGAAAGGTACTTCTCAAGCAAGATCACATCATCCTCACTTCCAATGAATAGCGGTGTCCTTTGATGAAGAGCTGTCGGCTCGATTTCAAGTATCCGCTTACTGCCGTCCGAACTTCTTCCGCCGGCTTGTTCGACAATCATGCTCAATGGATTTGCCTCATACATTAGCCTTAATTTGCCGCTCTGATTTTTGCTGTCTGCGGGATAAAGAAAAATGCCGCCATAAAGTAGATTCCTGTGGAAGTCAGCGACAAGTGATCCGATGTATCTTGACGAAAAAGGCCTACCGGAATCTTCATCGGGTTCTTTTAGGTGAGCAATGTAATTCTTCATGCCGTTGCTCCACTTGTTGTAGTTGCCTTCGTTGACGGAATAGATCTTAGACTTCTTTGGAATCTTTATGTTCTCATTTGACAAAAGAAATTCTCCGGCTGTAGGA
Organism: Ignavibacteria bacterium; assembly: GCA_016704345.1. Classification (GTDB taxonomy): domain Bacteria; phylum Bacteroidota; class Ignavibacteria; order Tepidaquicellales; family Tepidaquicellaceae; genus JADJAH01. The sequence continues at coordinate 151,806 of JADJAH010000038.1, forward strand.
TCCAGTGTAAATGCATGAACTCCTCTGCCTGATGTGTAAACTAGCACAGTGCTTGAACCGTAGATCGCATATCCTGCCGCAACCTGTGCATCTCCCTTCTGCAAACAGTCCATCATCTCTCCCGGACCATGATCGCTTACGCGCTTGTAAACAGAAAATATAGTTCCGATAGAAACATTAACATCAATGTTTGAAGATCCGTCAAGAGGGTCAAAGTGGCAAATGTATTTGTTCGTCACATATTTGTTGTCAGTATATTTGTCTTCAATAGGAATAAAATTCTCTTCTTCCTCAGAGCAGATCGCACAAATATGACCACCCTGCTTCATCATGTTCGTAAGAAGCTCGTTGGCGTAAACATCAAGCTTCTTCACCTCTTCGCCTTGTATGTTTGTATCGCCTGTCATTCCGAGAATGTCGATCAGTCCTGCCCGGTTTACTTCAAGCGAGATCATCTTGCATGCAAGGGCAATGTCTGCCAGCAGATCGGAGAGTTGACCCGTTGCTTCGGGAAACTTTCTTTCTTCTTCGACAATGTGACGGTAGATAGTGTTGAATTTTTTCAAGAGGCAGAAACTATTTTTGGTTGGTTAAAAAATTACTTTACGATTTCATGCCCATGATCATGCCATGCAATAATTCCGCCGGCAAGATTGTAAACTTCCTCAAAACCAAGATCGCGCATTAGAAACATTGCCTGCCTGCTCCTGTTGCCCGACCTGCAATAGACAAGATACTTCATGCGCTTGTCGAGTTCGTCAATGTTCGATTCAAAATTTTGATCATAGAAATCAATATTTAGAGAGCCCATAAGATGGCCGGCATTGAATTCATTCGACGTTCTTACATCTAAAAGTACATAAGCATCTTCTTCAAGCTTGCTTTTGAATGCCTGTGTGTCAATGTCCTGATGGTTCATAATTGAAACTTCATTATGTGATTTGAAAATATTCCCATTCGAGGAATTCTACGAAAAATACTTTTTGAACTCTTCAACTTCTTTTTTCGAAACTCTGTCAGGCTTTTCGAACAGTTCATTTACGTTCTTATTATTTGCAGGACTCTTTGCATCTTCCGTAAGTGATTTTGCAAAATTCTCCGACTTGATGATTTCGCATCCGCAAACTCTTGCAAGATCAGTGATGCCCGCATCGGAACTTACGATCACCAGTCCTCGGCTGTTCTTTGCCTGCTCGATCTTTTCCCGTATGATTGTATCCGCAGTTACACTGCCAGAATAAATAACACTCTTGCCCTCGTTGTTGCCGTGACCGTCGAAGACTATGATAATATTTGCTTTTGCCTTGTACCGGGACCTGACAAAATCTCTCAGCGCAAATGCCGCTCCTGCCTTGTCATATGAATGCATCTCCTTAATGTGCCGGATCTTATGCAGAAGATTATTTCCGTCTATGATTATCGTTTTCATTTCGAATCAGTTAAACATATTTAAGGTCTGATCCTGTTTGGTCTTCGTGCAAACGGAATCGCTTCACGGATGTGTTCGAGATTGCATATCCACGAAACCATTCTTTCTATACCAAGCCCGAAGCCTGAGTGCGGAACACTGCCGAATCTTCTCAGATCAAGGTACCACTGGAATTCATCCAAAGGAAGATTGTGTTCTTTGATCCTGCTCTCAAGTTCTGCGAAGTTATCTTCACGCTGCGAGCCGCCGATTATTTCCCCGAAGCCTTCAGGTGCCAGCACATCCACGCCAAGCGCAATCTTCGGATCTTTCGGATCACGTTTCATGTAGAATGATTTGGCCTCGACCGGCCAGCGATGTACCAATACCGGCTTGTCATAGTCTTCAACTATTGCCTCTTCTTGCGGTGCACCAAAATCTTCTCCCCACGGGAATGGCCTGATTTGTTCTTCACCGTTCTCGGTCTTTCTGATTAATGGAATGTCTTTCTTGTTCAATATATCGACAGCTTCGGCATAAGTAATTCTTGGAAATGGCTTCTTAACATTTTGCAGTTTTGTGATATCCCTTCCGAGCAAATCAAGATCTGCCCTTGATCTCTCAAGAACACGCTGAACAACATACTCCAGAAAGTCTTCGATAAGATCCATGTCGTCATCAATGTCATAGTAAGCCATCTCCGGTTCCATCATCCAGAATTCTGTAATGTGCCTTCGTGTCATTGAATTCTCTGCGCGGAATGTGGGACCGAGTGTATAAACTTTTCCAAGAGCAAGCGCACCTGCTTCGGCGTATAGTTGACCCGATTGTGAGAGATATGCTTTGCCAAGATCGAAGTAATCAGTAGAGAAAAGTGTAGTTGTGCCTTCACATGCATTTGGTGTAAAGATCGGGGTATCAAAAAGTATGAAACCGTTATTGTACATGTAATCGCGAATGGCCTGAATGATCTCGTTTCTTACTCTGAGTATTGCTGTCTGCTTTGGCGAACGCATCCAAAGATGACGGCGGTCCATGAGAAATTCAACACCGTGTTCTTTTGGGGTGATCGGATACGGTTCGGCAATATGAATGATCTCGAGACTATTGACCTGAAGCTCATAGACTCCTTCCTTCTTCGGATGTTTTGTTACAATACCGGTTACTTTTACGGAAGACTCCTGAGTGAGCTTTGAAAAATCTTCCCATACACTTTCCGGCACTGCGCTTTTTACCACGACGCCCTGAATGACACCGGTGCCATCACGCAATTCAGGAAACATAAGCTTTCCCGAGGATCTGATGTTGTACAGCCAGCCTTCTATCGTGACTTCTTTATCTACAAAATCAGCGATCTTGTTAATATAAACTCTTGGTTCCAAATGTGATTGGGGGTAATTTAAGAATGGAGGAATTTACATAATGCAGAGGTGGAAAGAAATTCATAAGAGCAATTGAAAATTGAAAATTGAAAATTGAAAATGGAGAGTGGAGAGTGGAGAGTGGAAAATGGAGAGTGGAGAGAGTGGAAAGTGGAGAGTGGAGAGTGGAAAGTGGAAAGTGGAGAGTGGAGAGTGGAAAGTGGAGAGTGGAAAGTGGAAAATTGAAAGTGGGGATGGAAAATGGAAAATTGTATGGTTGCCTAAATGAATTCATAGCTAAAATCTTCTAATGCACTCTGCCCCAACCCCTCTCCCACTGAGGGTGTCACAAGACTTGTCGTCCCCGAGTGTTTCTATCGGGGACCCATTTTAAAATGTCAATTTCAGTGTGGATTCCCGCCAGGAACATGCGGGAAAGACAGGATGGGTTGGTTTTGAGACAACCTCACTGGGATAGGGGCTTAAGTTCCTTTTCGCGACTTTATAAAATCAATTTGTTTAGATCATTTTCCATTTTCCATTTTCCATTTTCAATTTTCAATTTTCAATTTTCAATTGCTCTTTCATGCTTCAGCAGCCACTCTTTCCGCCACAATCCTCCGCCGTAGCCGACAAGCTTGCCGTTGTCGCCAATAACTCTGTGGCAGGGGATGACAATAGAAATGCGGTTCATGCCGTTTGCATTTGCAACTGCCCTGACCGCTTTCGGATTGCCAAGAAGTATTGCTTCCTTTTTATATGAGATCGTCTCTCCGTATGGAATTCCGCGAAGCACATTCCATACGCCTTTTTGAAATTCTGTGCCGGGAGTTACGAGTGGTAAGTCGAATTCTTTTCTTTTGCCTTTGAAGTACTCGCCTAGCTGCTGCTTCACATCAGCAAAGTGTTCACTCTTGCCGGGAAGTATTGCAGATTTGAAATGTTTTTCGATTTGTTTAAACTCTGTCTCAAGCATTCGTCTGTCAGTAAACTCGAGTATGCAAATTCCTTTTGAAGTTGCAACTGCTATCATTTGTCCAAGCGGAGTTTCTATGCGAGTCAGGGCAAGTGTCTCTCGCGAGCCGGCTTCATTTGGATTCATTGATGCCGCCTTCTTGAATGAATGCTGAAATCCGCTGAGTGAACTGTAACCGTTATCATAAGCAGCTTCAATGACCTTGCTGCCGTTGTTGATGTTTGTGAATGCATTGTTGATCCTTAATAATCTTTGATACGCCTGAAATGTCATCCCGTGATTTGCCATGAACCATCGCCTCACCCTTGAAGGCTGAATCCCTTTTTTAACAAGATCATAGTCCTTCAGCTTTAAGTATGGCTCGCGTTCTAGTTGCTTCAATAAAGAGTCTATATCCTCCGGTGCCTGTCCAAGTGACGACAGCGGCTTACAGACCTTGCAGGGTCTGAAACCGTCACGCATAGCATCAAGAGCTTTGTCGTAGAATATTACATTTTCTTTCTTTGGCTTGCGAGCAGTACACGACGGTCTGCAAAAAATGCCGGTTGTCTTTACACCGACAAAGAAGATTCCCTCGAAGCTCTTGTCTTTCTTTACCAGAGCGTTGTATTTTACGCGATCAGTTAGTGTGGTTGTCATTTCGTTTTTAGACAAAGCTACCTGAATTTCATTCTTCTATCTACCGAAAACTTTACAAGCAATTTATTTCAGCAATATCATTCGGTTGATTTTAGACTGCCCGTCGAACTCAGCTTCTGCAAAATATATTCCGGACGGGTATGAATGAGCACTCCACTGCATTTCAAATGAACCCGCAGTGTAAACCTCATTAGTGATCTCAGCCATTTGCTTTCCTGTCGAGTTGAAGATTCTCACAAGGAGTCTTCCTTCTTTCGGCAGGTCAACTCTTATGTTGGTTGATGGATTGAACGGATTAGGATAATTCTGATGAAGCGTGAATGCATCCGGGATGTTCGAAGAGATCTGATTTACAGAAGTTGTACCATTGTTGAATATAAAGAGCAGATCATCAATCTCATCAATTCCTGCAAGGTCCAGGTCGCCGTCATTGTCACGGTCATGAACAGTATTGCATGAGCCGGATTCTGAAGAGGGGAGTGTAATGGGATTGTTGGTGAAGACTCCGCTTCCGTTGTTTGCATACGCGCTGAATGTGCCGCCGGCATAATTGCTTGCAATAAGATCAAGATCATTATCGCCGTCAACATCACCAATATCAATTGCCAGAGGAAATTGTCCCGATGTATAATTTGCAACAACCCCGAGCCCGCCTGTGCCGTTGCTGAAGATCACGCCGATCCTGTTTGAACTGGAAAGCGCCGCGGCAACATCGGGGAATCCGTCTTTGTTTATGTCTCCTACAACGATCGCCCACGGAGCTCCATTCAGTGCTGATCTGGAAGAGAATGTAAAACTTCCGTTGCCGTCACCGAGCATTAATACAACTTCACCGCTTGAGTAACACGCAACAAACGCATCGAGTATTCCATCGTTATTTGCATCAGTCACCATCACACCGGTCTCCTGATTTCCGACAGTGTTTATATTTTGTGCAGTGCCGAATGTTCCGTCACCGTTGTTGCGGAAAATCGAAATATTATTGCCGCCACGGTTAGCCGTGATCACATCATCGTATCCGTCGCCGTCAAAATCTCCGAATGCAACTCCGCGCACATTGTTGCCTGCGAGATACGGCAATTCCGGATCAAAGCCTGCATTTGGCAACCCGCGGAAATAGCTGAGAACATTGTTTCCTACATTGCCAACAATAATATCAACGATGCCGTCATGATTGAAATCTGCAGCCTCGCTCGGACTTGCTCTGATACCGGCCGGCATCGGATGTAAGGAATACATCGTGTCGTAATTGTTGCCGTTATTGAGATAGACTCTGAAGTCGTTTGAGATCTCATTAACGATTGCCAAGGTCAGTCTTTCCGTCATCATTGGAAATCACATCCCAAAGCTCCGTAACATTGAATATGCCCTTCACCTGAACGCCTCACTGGAATAGTCTTGATCCTTGATTGATTGAGAGTTCCCGGTTCTGCTTTGGTCCAGAAGTTCCAAGCAAAGCCCTTCTCCATCGTTACATTGCCTGTACTTCTTATGCCTTTCGAAAGTGAAACAGTCATCCATTCGCCTGCAAGCATTGGAGCAGATGGTGTGAAGACAATTTGTGTATTGCCGTTTTGGAGTTGAAGACTGCCCGGTATCACACCCGACTGTCTTCCGAAAACTCTGAATGTAAGATTATTAACTGACGCGGGATCTATTGAAGTATTGAATGTTGCTGTGATCTGAGTTGATCTCGGTGCATTGAGTATTTGCCTCTGCGGTGAAACGCCTGTTACAACCGGCGCCTGAGAATGTGCTGAGTTAAATGTCAATATTACTAACAACAGTGTTATTGCAAACGAAAGCTTCTTCATATTTCGGAAAATTGATTTGACAAATATGAATAGAATGAAAAGCAATTGCAAGAAGTGAAAATAGAGCGCTGACTTTTGAAGTGCACTGCTTAGCGAGGATATTGTGCAAAGTCGAAATTACATCAAGCCAAAATTACTCGGCACGAAATCTTTTGAAAGCCTGCCGACGCAGGCGGGGGGAGCCCGTACAACGCAACTTTACCCGGGTCTTTAGCGGCAACGGCGGAAAACTTATTTGTCCTCATCGCTAACTTTTATGCATCAATTTATGACTTTTCCAAATAAACCACCGGGGGCGGCGGGGGGGGCCGGGTCTTAAGATAATTTTGCATAAGAATTGCCCTGATTTAATAGAAAAGAGTGATGCTATAGGAGTTATCTGAAACAACCGGTTTAACATTATTTATATGATTTTCTACCGAACTGTCAAGCATTCATATATGACTCAAACAAAGATGAATGCAAATTTATGACCTCATAATTCTTGCTGAGGATAAGCAAGAATTGCTTCAGGACGGAAGAGATCAATTCTTTACATACTCATATCTTTTCAGAGATCTGCTCGCAGTTCTTGGTTCTATCAGTACATCCAAAATTCATAAGTTATTTCTTCAATATCGCCTCTGAAACAGATTCTAAGGTTACCTAAGCGTGTTGGCGTTTCCTTTGCGCGGCCAACCTGAAAAAACTAATTTCCGATAAGAGAAAAATCAAAAACCGGGCCGCACAAAATTCCCCCTTGCGCGGCCCCCTTCCCACTAAATCCCCCCCCCCTTAGAATGATTTCGCTAAGCTTTTACAGTTCAGAGGCTCGATATCCGGAGAGGAGCAAAAGTTTCATTCTGCTCCCGGATGAATCAAGGCATTTTATCCATAACAAGAAGAAAATTTTCTCAAATGAAAGCGATTTATTGATATTATACTCTTATTCTGATGGCTTTGAACATCACAAAATCGCAAGTTCAGGAATGGGTTGTTGAATATACCGGTTGTAGCGACGACAAGGGTTACAAACCCATTAAGGTGCAATAGACTGCAGTGGTAACTTTTTTGTTGTGCGGAGGAAATTCTCAAAAAATTAACTGGCTTGAAGTTTGATTTGCAATTATAAAATACAGCCTCAGCTGGCTCCATAATTTGGAAGCAAACGCTATGGAATGGACCTGGAACCAACAATGATTATTTAACAGGTTGTTAAAATTGGACGATAATCCGGAAATGTGTATGTTTGCGGAAGGTTGGGGAGTCACAACAAGGTATGATTGGGGGACTATCAAAAAGCATACAAACCCTATACAGGCTGATTCTCCTGGTTGCTTATCTTCCCCTTTTCATGTTCCCGCTCCCAATCTCCTGATTGGGAGCGTAACGTTTTCTGCCGCTGTTGGTCTTAGCCCGCATCAAGAGCATCTCTGATTCTTACATAAATTTTCGAGCGGGCGAGACCAACAGCTTACCCTAATCAACTGCACTTATCACTGCTCCCGCCGTTGAGGTTTTTCCTTTCTCAAAGTCTTGCATTTCGTGCGTGTCAATCTGGTATGACAGCACTCTGCAAATTTTTGGGTCACCAAACAATCATCTTACATTCATACCATTCATCTCCTTAGTGAACTTTGATTTTAATTAGCACTTAGCCCAAGTTTAATGAATGCGGTGGTTTATAGGGGATCTGAAATTGCTGGGGTAAATTTATGTTAGAATCCGATGCCTTGATGGTGAGACAATACCAACAGCGGCACGAAAAAATCCCGATAAAACCTGCTCTCCTGCACAGCTTCACATTACTTTATTGCATTCTCACATATTTATTCTACTTCCAGCATAATCATAGATTTTCCTCCGTAAAATCCCCGGCTTGAATTCTATAAAAATAAATCCCGCTTTCTAGATTACTTCCGTTAAATTCAATTTGATAGCTTCCTTCATTTAAAAATTCATTAATAAGGGGGTAGCTACTTCCTTCCGAGAACAGAGTAAACTTTTATTGTAACATATAATGATGAAGGTATTTCAAATTTTATATTTGTGCTTGGATTAAATGGATTTGGATAGTTTTGATAAAGAAAATAATTATTAGGAACTAGGTTTGAAGATTGGCTAACATAGGTTAATCCTCCAGTAGTAGTTTTAAGTATTTCCCCTTGATCTCCGGCAATCCAGCCCGTCATATTATTGATAAAAAACAGACCTGAGCCTGCTTGGAGAGTAGTTAATGTGCCAGGTGTATCCACCGTTTGTTGTTAAGTGAAGAAAATAAGAGTTGGGGAAATTTTGATGTGCAAGAATTACTCCATGTTCGGGATCAGAAAAAAATCCCTCCGACATCTCTGAAATAAAAATCATCATACCATATTTGCTGCCATGCTGATCCGGCATCTGTTGTTTTAAAAATTCCAGATGCGCCGGTTACAAATCCAGTATTTTGATTGCAAAAAAGATACCACCATCAACGTTATACATACCAGGTTTTAAGTACATTTATCCAATTAATTCCTCCATTTGTTGATTTATGAATTGTAGAGATATACCCGTTTGCAGCATAGCCGGTATTTTCATTTATAAAAAAACAATTTTGATTAACAATATTTCCAAAGTGTTCCCAATTACTTCCTTTGTCAGCAGACTTATAAACTCCGTGAAATCCAATAAATCCTACAGAATCATTAACAAATTGTATGTTGGTAAAGTATGTATCATAGGTGTTCATTATGGTATTCCAATTGGCTCCACCATTGGTTGTTCTAATAATAATTCTCGTTGGAGAACCCCATATTGGAGGGGATAGTTTCCACCGACAATTACGCCTGTATTTTCATCTATGAAATGCATAGCTCTTAATAAAGTATTGCCAAACCTGCTGCTTACCCAGTTGTTTCCTGCATCAGTAGTTTTTAAATCAAACCGCTGTCACCTGCTGCCCAGCCTGTGTTTTCATTCAGAAATCTTATTGAAAATAGGTTTAATGAGGTACCGCTATTTTGCTGCACCCAACCAGTTTGTGCATTTACATTTTCATAAAGCTGAAATAAAAGAAATAATGAGAAGAACAATCTGAGCAGAAGAATTATTACGTTCTCTGAAATATTGATTTTTCAGGATTGCTCATATTCAAATAAATAGAAGTTGAAAAAGTTAAGCATAACATGTTCTGTCTTCAATGCATTTTTAAATCATTTATATCTTTTTATATCAATGCTGTCCAAGATAGAATCTGAAACAGTTAGAAATTGTAAAATCAGGAGTTTTTGGCTTTGTACTTTCTCAATAACTCTGAATCCATACCCGAATACTTCTTCTTCCAATTGTAAAGTGTATTACGCTTGATACCCAGCTGACGGCAAATGGCATCAACATTCTTGCCTGCTTCGAGTTCCATCAGCTACTGTACTATCTGGCTCTCCGTGAACTTTGATTTCTTCATCTTCTTGTTATTTTAAAAAGTTAGACATTTTTGTCTATTTTTAAACTGTAGGTGTTTTGGGGATACTTACAATCTATCGGGTACAAAAAATAGTTTTTAGAGTTCGGTTCATTTCAGTAAATTCAACTATAAAGAATTTATTGTGATAAAAGATAATATCGGCTTTGATGACTTCACTCAATTTGTACTTACAAGAGGAAAGTCAATCAAGGATAAATACAAGAGCGCTGCAATTTGAAACTGCATTGAGCTTTGAGAGGCTCATTGAATACATCCGTGACATATCTGTTAATGATAAGTCTCTGAAAGGAAGGTTTGCTTCAGAAATTATTGAAAAGCTCGGAACTGACCATCCGTTCTTGTCAACCGATCTAAAGCAGGATGTGATCAATGAAAATGAAGAACTGCTGAAAGAGATGATGATGTTTGTGTTTCCTGAAGCATTCTACACGCGTCATACTTATGCCGCCTCAAAAGCATTCAGTGAAGAGTCTTTCTTTGCAACGCCCGGATTCAGTGCATTAATGGGTTTCGAAAACAAGAATGTCATTGCAGAAAGAAATATCAGTGATGAAGTATTTGACTATGGTAAGAACATTGCAGGATATGCATCAATCCTGATGGTCCATTATGGTGTGAACGCGCACTTCTCAATACCTATAATATTCAAGATCACAGACCCGGTTACCGGACTTGACAGGCACTTTAAAGTGAATACGGCAAACGAGTTTCTTCATATTCACTGCAAGACCTCCCCCAAAGTACTCACACAAGAACAATTGACAGAAGCAAAAATGCGGATATATGATATCAACTTCATGAAAGAGCTTCTGGAACCTGAGAACTATATTTTCCGGGGGTTCCTTGTTGTCAATCTGATAAACGTTACAGACACTGCAATTATTTCCGACATTAAAAATGATCTTCTTGAGAAGGACTCTGTTACGGTGTTATCCGGTTTTTTAAAACTTCAGCACAAGCTTCGTTCACTTATCAATTGCCCCGGACTGTTGCTTGGACTTTCTTCTTATAACGGCAGTTCTGTAATCAATGCGTCCTCATTTACGAAGATCGGGCACAGCTTCATTGGAGCCGATGCAGAGTATTCGAGCGAACCAATTACTGAAGACACAATTCACGGGCAGGCAATAATCAAAGAAGATCTCAATTTGTCATGATCTTATGAAAAAGGAGAGACGCAGCAAACTTGAAGAATCAATACTCAAATCAGGTATAAGAAATATTCTTGTCGCACCCTTATACATGAAGATGCAATAGTGGGTGTCCTTGAATTGTGTTCTTCTACTCCGGGAATGATTAGTCCGATCAACGCTCGAAGTTAAGTGAATTATTTCCGTTGCTTTCTCTGGCAGTTTCCGGAATCATAGATGACAGGGACAGCAAAATAGATGCAATCATAAAAGAGAAGTGCACGGCTATTCATTCATCACTTGAATGGCGATTCAGGGAAGCGGCAGCTGTTGTGTTGTCCGGAGAGAAACGAAGGTAGAATTGTTGAGATTGAAGACATAGTGTTTGACAATGTTTATTCACTCTACGGATTGTCTGATATTAGAAATTCTTCTGTTCACAGAAGTATTTCCATTAATGATGATCTTATTGAGAATCTGGAACTCGCTTCTGAAACGATTGGCAGGTTCTCAGAATCAAAGGGCAATCTTGCATTGGAGCAGTTAAGGCATCAAATCAACGAGAAGATCAAATTACTGCAAGTAAGTATTGATAGTCCGGATGTGGCAAATGCTAAATGGTTTGTGAGGGAAGAATTGAATCCTGTGCTGAGGCACTTCGGTTCACTGAATGACAGCAACAGAAAATTGTATGAAGAATATATTGAAAGACTGGATGGAAATCTGGGAGTGATCTATAGAAAAAGGAGACAGTATGAAGACAGTGCAGCGAGCATCAATAATCTCATTGCATCTATACTTGATGCTGAGCAGCCAAAGATTCAGGAAGTATTTCCGCATTACTTCGAGAGGTTCAAGACAGACGGTGTGGATCACACTATTTATATAGGTCAGTCAATGGTGAAAGACCGAAAGTTTGAAATGCTGTATCTGAATAATCTCCGAATCTGGCAATTGAACATCATGTGCAGAATTGCCAGGGAGACTGCCTTGATGAAGCCCGAATTGCCGGTTCCTCTTGATACGGCTCACCTCATACTCATTCAGGGATCGCCTTTGTCAATCAGGTTCAGGTATGATGAAAAGAAGTTTGATGTTGACGGTACCTACAATGTCAGATACGAGATCCTCAAGAAGAGAATTGATAAAGTCCAGATTAAGGGTGTGAATGAGCGCTTGACTCAGCCGGCAAAGATCGCGCTGGTTTATGCTGCAAGAGAAGAGATCGGTGAATATCTGGAGTACATTAAGTTTCTTCAATCAAAAGAAATTCTGCTTAAAGATCTTGAGGAGTTTGAGTTGGAAGAATTGCAGGGTGTCTCAAATCTGAAGGCGATAAGGGTTGGTGTGAATTTGAATGGCGAACAATCTTCACATGTATCTTCTGAATCTTAGATAGAATGTTCATTTCACAATTGACATTGTTTTTGTCACGGCAGAGAGTCCATCAACATAAAGTGTATAGAAATAAGCCCCGCTTGGAAATATCCCCGGCCTGAAACTCAACTTCATAAAGTCCGGCATTCTGTCTTGCATTCACAAGTTCGGAAATCAATCTGCCGGTAACATCGTGTATCTTAATAGAAATGTAACTTGAAGTTTGTAATTTGTAACTGATCATTGTAGAAGGATTGAACGGATTAGGATAATTCTGATACAATTCAAACCCGTTTGGAATAGTTGAAGCGCTGCTGTTGATACCGATTGAACCGCTTCTGTTTCCGATCAGCAAGTCGTCAAGGTTGCACCAGAGAGCATTCTCGACCGGGATGTAATATCTGAAGGCTATAAATATCTTTTGCCCTGCAAACTGTGACAAGTCATACAAATGTTGCTTCCAGAAATTTATGTTCGTATCAAGCGCGCTCTTTATAGTTGTGATCTTCTGAAAAGCCGAAGAAGTATTTTGCGAGTTGCAAGCCCATATCTGAACTGAATCAACATAGTACGCAATGCCGGGAGTGTTCCCGAGCAGTGCCATGAATATCAAACTGTCTCCCTGTGCAATGCGGAGACTGTCTGTCCACACCCAGTCATCGCTTACATAGTTGCCGCCCTTGCCCGAAAACCAGGAGATGTGCAGTGATTTCTTTCCGCTGTACGCTTGCGGGCGATTCACAATAGTATCGCCGCCAAGTATCTGATTCGTGTCGCGGATTGCCCAGCTCTTTCCCCGTCCAAAAAATTACTGTCCGCATCAAGTTTCTTCCATCCCTGCGGAAGACTGTCGGCATTGAGCGCTACATTCTCAAAGTCAGACTGGAAGAGAATTCTCTGGGAGTATGAAGGAACAGAAAGGATTATTAGTAACAGAGAAACAGAGAATATTTGTTGGATCATTGCTTGAATAAATTGATAAAGTTTAAAGTGACGTCAGGACTTTCATCGTGACGCTTACAGAAATCATTCCGGGATATAATTCCCGACACCTCAGCAAAAGAGTTCAAGCGCTCAGCAAAAGAGTTCAAGCGCTCAGCAAAAGAGTTCAAGCGCTCAGCAAAAGAGTTCAAGCGCTCAGCAAAAGAGTTCAAGCGCTCAGCAAAAGAGTTCAAGCGCTCAGCAAAAGAGTTCAAGCGCTCAGCAAAAGAGTTCAAGCGCTTGGCAAAAGAGTTTGAACGCTTGGCAAAAATGGTCCTTGTTTACAGCAAATTAGCTTTTTTGCACAGCTGACATGCCAAATTGGTCCTGCTAAAGAGTTCGGACGCTCTGCTAAAGAGTTCGGACGCTCTGCTAAAGAGTTCGGACGCTCTGCTAAAAGTGCAAATTCTGCCAAAAAACTAATTTTCGTAGCTTTTGATCTATGAGAAAGGACAGCTTGACAATAATTCCTAATTCCTAATTCTCAATTCTTAATTCTTACTTCACAACCATCATCTTCTTCGTATCCTGAAACTTTCCAGCCCTAAGCTTATAAAAATAAACTCCGCTAGACAAGCTTGATCTTCCGGTCACATCAAAAGTCACGGAATAAGTGCCGGAGTTCATGTAACCGTCTGCAAGCGTCTGAACCACTCTCCCGGATGTGTCGTAAACCTTCAGTGATACATTAGACGATTGTTTAAGGGTGAATGAAATTTTAGTGGACGGGTTGAACGGGTTCGGAAAATTCTGATTTAAAATTACTTCCCCCGCAACTTGCTTCTTCGGCATTGAGTTTTGCGGGATGATGAGCGGCAGGGTGTTGAACTGCTGCAGCAAGACATTCAGGAGTTCATCATCGGTTGCCGCAAAGAGTTGCTTGAGCACAGAAGCATAGATCTGTCTGAAGTCATACTGATGAATGAGATTGTTATTCACCAGATTTATCAGATCGGGATTGTTGCCGTAAACACCTTCATTTACAAGATCACCGAAGATGAACATGGGTGCGGCGGTTCCGTGATCTGTGCCGGAACTGCCGTTCTCATTCACTCTTCTGCCAAACTCCGAAATGGTCATCCCCACAACTCTGTTGTTGATGTTGTTCAGAGAAAGATCCTGCATGAATGCTGCAACACCGGAGTTAAGTTGATTGAGAAGATTCAGATGTGTGTTTGTCTGATTCGAGTGAGTATCAAACCCGCCGAGAGTAACTACATAGAGCCGTGTCTGCAATCCGCCGTCAATAAGCTTTGCAACGATCTTCAACTGATCAGCGAGGCGATTATTTGTGGGATACGTTGCGAGATTCTGTCCGTTGTCTGCCGCCTGCTTCACCCTTGTAGCATATTGTAGAGAATCAGCCATTACTTTTCTTGTGAAGTTCAGCTCATCACCGGCAAGAGTCTTTACTCTTTCATAACCCGAGTATGCACCGCCCTGAACCAACTGATAAAACTGGTTAGGATCCTGAAACGACAATGCCATGGTACCAACTTGTGATATAAGCGAAAGGTCAGCGCTTGTTCCTATCTGAATTGACATCGGATCATTCGGCATCTGTCCGGGATAGTTCGGATACTCTTCGTGAAGATATCTGCCGAGCCAGCCGGTAGTAAGTATTGTGCTTGCATCAGATGCAGTATGCCAAATGTCAGTGGAGCGAAAGTGAGAAAAATTCGGATTGGGATATCCTACATTCTGAACCACGGCAAATTTTCCATCAAGCATAAGATTTCTAAACTCTGTAAGCGCAGGATGAAGTCCCATAGTGGAATTAGGAATCGTGAGAACGCTTGAAGAAGAAATACCAATGTTCGGACGCTTCACATAATACTGACTGTCCTGATACGGCACAACAGTATTCAAACCGTCATTTCCTCCGAGAAGCTGAATGACAACAAGAACTTTGTCCGTGTCAACAAACGGATCCAGGAGTTTTGCGGCAACGGAATTCAGACCGAGCGCTTTCATCGGTATGGAGTTGAACGTAAGAGCCGCTCCTGCTCCTCCCACCGCTACCGTCTTGATGAAATCTCTTCTTTTCATAAAGCTGTTTGTAAAATTTTATACCAGTTGATATTCCGCAAGATACATTGCTGACTTGAGGAACTTCTTTATTCGTGATGGAGCCTGAGGATCGTTGATATCCCAGTCGTAAACTTCCGAGCCATCCAAAAGCACAAGCAGCAGTTCTTCTCTTTGCTTGGGCGTCAGAGTGAGCCTTATCAGATGTTCGCACATCTCGTTCACTAATTTAACAGCATCATTCGGATCAGAGAAACTCATAGCGTAAGAGATTGGATCAACGGAGAATCCGGTTGGCGTAAGGTCTTTCTTAACTCCTGTGATTATGCTTTCAAGAAATGAAGTTCTTGTCGGCAATGAATTTGTATTCACCCATTCCCTGTATCCCGGCCATCCCTGAACATTCGGCGGCTCGAGTAATAACTGCCCTGAAGAACTTGCCTGCGAAGAAACATAAGCCATGTGTGTGTTGATGTTCGAACTGTCGAGTGAGATTTTCAATTGTCTTAATGAGCTTATCATAATATCGATAGGGGATTTGATCACTGAGCTGATGACATTCTCGGAGAAGAACAATTGGCTTTTGAACAGTGTCTTGAGCAACGGCATAGTTTCATAGTTACTGTTGCGCAGTATGTCAGCCATCTCGTTTATTACAGGCATTGCGTAGCTCATGTCATCTTTTTGCGTTACAAAGTTTCTATATAACTTTTTGCAGAAGAACACCGCTGTTTCCGGCTTGGAAAAGATTATATCTGCAACATCTTCATCATCAAAGTTGCCTGTTTGTCCGAGATAGGTCTTCTGCCCGTTATCATGCCTGTTTGCAACGAACTGCGAAGTGAGTCCGTTGATTGTCCAACCGGTAAGAGCTCTTGCTCCTTCGCGTATATCGTTTTCAGTATAATTTCCTATGCCTACTGTAAACAGTTCAAGAAGTTCGCGAGAATAATTTTCATTTGGACTGCCTGCTGTGTTAAGCCTCCCGTCAAGATAGTAGAGCATTGCCGGATCTCTTGTAACAGACTTTGTCAGATTCTTGAAATTGCCGAAGGCATTGTTTCTGAACAGAGTGTTCTGAATATACATGTGCTGCGGAATTCTCACAGTAGTGGCTTCGGAAGTAAAATGATTATGCCAGAAGAGAACCATCTTTTCTCTGAATGACACAGGCTGTTCATACATGAGTTTCATCCACCAGTATCTTAGCATGCTGAACCTTGCATTGTTAAGATTAGAGCCGTAGTTGGGAGTTTCTGTAACCCAGGTTCCGGGAGGATCAGGCAATGGAAGATTTTGAAAAAGCAATTCGACTGCTTCGCCCGGAGTAAGAGTCATGACATAACTTATGTCGGATGTCTTTGCTCCAAACATTGTTCTGTTAAGAAGATGCGACACGAGTTTCTTATTCCACGGCGCGATGTTGCCGGAATAAAGGGATTGAGTAAACCTGTTTCTGATCTCATGCTATTGAAGTTAATGAATTACAATAGACGGACTTTAGACCAATGATGTTTTTGAATGGTTTAACTTAGTGCTAATGGATTTGAGATTCAATAGTTTTGGTTTGTATGGAGCAAAGTATTGTAATGTCTCATTGGCGTCGGGACTTCCGAACCGTCTCGAGGTTACAAGTGTCAGGACGAAAGTCCTGATGCCACAATGAAACAATCCCCTTTTCACGTCATCCCTGCCCGCCTGCGCGAATGCACAGTGACAACCTCAACTCCATAAGACAAGCAGGCGTGAGCAGGGATCTTGCGGTACATTGTAGTTTTCGTCTTCGCAGAGTTACCCGCCTACTTTAAAGACCGATGAGAAACTATTATTTTGCCAAGGCGGGAACTCTGCGATAAAAGGAATACTTGTCCTGCGGCAGAGCTTATCGGGAATGGGGAACGGTTCTCTGCGCCGATATTCCAACAAAACCGGATATCTGTCCCCGCATTGTTCTCCCATTCCTTAAGCCTGAAACAAATACAATTCTAAGAACTTTTTCTCAGAACTACACCTCCGAAATATTTGAATGCAATCATACGAGTCCCCGCGTAAATTGTTGAGAGATATGTAAAGTGTAATAGTGCGGGTGACTCTGCGGGGACGGAAAAAATCAAGAATTATCGAAGGAAGAAAAAATCTTTCGTCTTCGCAGAGTTACCCGCCTACTTCAAAGACCGATGAGAAACTATTATCTTGTCAAGGCGGGAACTCTGCGATAAAAGGAATACATGTCCTGCAGCAGAGTCCCCGCGCAAATTGTTATGAGATAAGTAAAGTATAATAGTGCGGGTGACTCTGCGGGGACGGAAAAAATCAAGAATTATCGAAGGAAGAAAAAATCTTAATCCTAAAAACGCAAATTGAACTGTGGTGTAGTCTGCCGTTGTTTGAATGTTCCCCCAAAGTTTTCGTCTTCGCAGAGTTACCCGCCTACTTCAAAGACCGATGAGAAACTATTATCTTGTCAAGGCGGGAACTCTGCGATAAAAGGAATACTTGTCCTGCAGCAGAGTCCCCGCGCAAATTGTTATGAGATAAGTAAAGTATAATAGTGCGGGTGACTCTGCGGGGACGGAAATAATATCTTTTTGTTAAACTTTTCACGAAACTTATTGAGCAAAACTTAATTTCGTGAATTTATACCTTTCTAATACGAACAATTTAATGTAGATTTCACAAATGCTTATATTCAAACATAATTGCCACACTTATGAGCACTTCTCCTTTTCCTAAAATTATTGCCCCTGTCTACAAACCCGGGATGCCTATCAGTCGTGTTGGAAATTTTTTCTTGCGCTTCATTACTGATGAAAGGATTTGCCTTTGTGAGGCTTTGTTTGATAATATGCTTAACTACGATTCCTGCGGCTATTTATCTCTTCATTGCGGAAGAGTTTAACTGGTGGCTGGCACTAATATATTTCCTGTACAATTCTATTTTCCTAATGGGACCATATATTCTAATGTTGCACAATGTTTCACATCGTATGTTTTTCAAAAGGAAATTCAATTTCCTTAACAGGGCAGTGACCTGGATCTTCAGTCCACTATTTGGCGAAACACCAGGAGAGTTACTTTGCTCATCATCTTGGAATGCATCATCCGGAAAATAATCTCTCAGAAGATTTAAGCAGTACAATGAAATTTCAACGAGATAGTTTCTTCGATTTCATGCGCTACTTCATTAAGTTCTTCGTGTTCATAGTTCCTGATCTGTCTACTTATCTGAAAAAAAAAGAGAGAGAATACTCAGAGATTTTTGATAGGTGAGTCTATCTGGTATATTCTGATTATTGTTCTGATGCTTCTTAACTGGAAGGCAACACTCGTAGTATTTGTAATTCCTGTTATCTTCACACGGTTTATGATGATGGCAGGCAATTGGGCACAACATGCATTCATAGATCTTAATGCCCCGAATAACTGCTTTCGTAACAGCATCACCTGTATCAATTCGTCATACAATAAGAAGTGTTTCAATGACGGCTATCACATAGGTCATCATCTTCATCCTTCAATGCACTGGACCGAAATGCCCGTTGATTTTGAAAAAATATAAGTCGTTATGCCGAAGAAAAAGCCATCGTTTTCCAGAAGCTTGATTATTTTGTGATATGGTTTCTTCTGATGACAAAAAATTATAAATCGCTGTCAAAATACTTCGTTGATCTGTCACCGGAAAAAAGCAGGACAAATACAGAGATCATTAGCATGATGAAGGAAAGAGTCAGAAGATTTGTACCGACTGCCAGCCAGGAAGCATTTCACACTTCATAGGCCTGTATGCAGGCAGGCCTGCCTTCAATCACCCTTCGTCAAGCTCAGGGTGACGCGACCTGGTTTTAACTAAAATCTGATCGACCCCCGCAGGAAGGACGGGGGGAAATTGACGGTTAGGGGAGCAACCCCTTTACACGTCATCCCGCGCTGCGCAACGCGTGACAATTTCAACTCCTACCGGCGGAGCTTGGGGCTTTGTATTGATTTGTAGAAGATACTCAAGATTCCCGGCCGGCGGCTCGCAGGGCCCGGGGGGGCGCGCCAAGCCGCCAAGCTCAGGGGTGACGCAAGTTCTCATTCCAGAATTGATAAGTTATGTCAAATCCAATATATGAGAATCACCAAACTCTTGATTGCAGTTTTGCTTCTGGCAATTGCTACACAATCTACTGCTCAGTATTATACCAATCAGTATCTGTCACTTGACGGCATTAACGATTTTCTGTCTACTCCAAATCATGGTGAACTTAACTTCGACAGCGCATTCACCGTTGAATGCTGGGTGAACGTTAGAGATACTTCCGGTGCAAACAAAGTCATATTCAGCAAAGTGAATTCTGCAAACATAACGGGTTGCGCACTGTTGCTGACCGGATCCGGCTCGAGTCCGAACAATGCAGGAAGAATGCAGCTGAACATTAACGGAACTTCGAACATTGTCTTAGCGGGTGGCACGCGCTCTCCCTCAATAACTGGAATCATATTGCCGTAACTTTCAGGGATGGCGGCGGTGTAAATATTTCGGACACCATAAGGTTCTATGTCAACGGTGCTCAAACCGCTTCGTTCAACCGGCTGATAGAACCCATTGTATCAAATTCTGATTCATTGCGAATCGGCAATTGCTATCTCCCGACTCTCTACTCAAACGGATTTAACGGGTACATTGATGACCTGAAATTTTATAAGACGAGAAGACTTCCTGCTTTCATTGCTGCTGACAGGGGAATCGCTTTGGGGTTAGACGGCTTCTCAAACATTTTGTCACTTAACAATACAAGATACGCTTCTCTTGCTTCAGCCTGGAGATTTGACGGCAATGGATTTGACATGGTTGGGAATCAGAATAATTTTAATTTGCGAAACGGAGCATCATTCATTTTCACAAGATTCAATCCCGTTACTTACAGAAATCAGAGCAACTACTTCATTTCACTTAACGGAACCGGCTGGTTGTCTGCAGTTGATTCAACTAATTCTATGTATGATGCTGACACCGCGTGCACGGTTGAGGCGTGGGTGTATCTCGATTCATCAATACAATCGGTTAAGACAATTTATCAAAAGGAAACAGCTACATACTTGGCATTACATCCGCTCCGGATAACAGGCCGTTTGTGAGCATTAACAACGGCTCGCGTATTGTTACAGGAAATGACAGGTTATTCCAAGAAGATGGACACACATCAGCTTCACTTACAGAGCTTTGGACGGATCTCTTGCGCTGTTTGTTGACGGAAAGGAAATCGCCCGTCAGAGTTTTGCTCCCGGGAACATCAGCATGACAAATGATTCTGTGTTGATCGGAAAAAGCAGTATCGGAGAATTGTTCAACGGCCGGCTCGATGAAGTTCGCATCAGCAAATTTGCAAAGAGTGAAGTTTCTATATCACGATATCTCCATACAAGTCTTGACAACTTAAATTATCAGAATCTTCCTGCTCAGTTTGTATCATTCGGATTTGAAGGAAACACGCTTGACAATGTTTCTCAGGGACGACTGCTTATGCTCAGGGGCACAGCTTACTTTGAATGGGTCAACGCATTGAACACGGCGGCAGGAATTTCACAGCCGCCTTTGATAAGAGTGAGGGAGAATGATAACGGAACTCCTAATGCATTCAGAAATCAAAATTCATTCAGCATCCGAAGTAATGCAATAGCACGCGATTCAATTCTTGTCAGCAACGTCTCGGGAAGCAGCAGACTCAAAGTGGTTGTACTTCTCGGACATACTTTTATGGATGACATTGAACTGTCAATTAAATCTCCGACCGGAACATCTTACATACTTTCCAACGACAGAGGCGAAACAAACAACGACTTGCTTACAATGTTCTATGACCTTGCAGACAGCTCCGGTTCTGATCTCAACGCACCGTCCTCCATGATGATAAAGCCGCAATTTGGTTTCGGCAATGCGGGAAGCAACGCAAACGGTTACTGGCGGCTCACTGCAGCGGATGATAATGCGATAAATGTTGACTCGGGAATTGTTTACAGGTGGTGGCTCGAGTTTGAACAACCGACAGGAATTGTAAGCAACCAAAGTGCAACGGACTTCAGGCTTCATCAGAATTATCCAAACCCATTTAATCCAAATACAATTATCAATTACGAATTACAAAATACAGGTTACATCTCATTAACGCTGTTCGATATTACCGGTAAGCAAATTCGAATTATCGAGCAGGGCATTCGCAAAGCCGGAAGTCACGAAATTAGCTTTAATGCAGAAGATCTTCCTTCCGGTAATTACTTTTATGAACTCAGGTCCGGAGATATTTCGATAGTCAGAAAAATGACATTAATCAGATAAATGGCGGACATACCAACAGGCAGTGTTACATTTCTATTTTCAGACGTCAAAGGCAGTACAAAGCTTGCGCAGCTTTATTTAGATAAACTTCCCGTAATGCTGAAGAGGCATAATGAGATCATGCAGGAGTCTTTGGAATCTCACGGCGGTTTGGTATTCAGGATAGTGGGCGATGCATTTTGCTGTGCATTTGAAAAAGCTGCAGATGCGGTACGCGCGGCGGTTGCAGCACAGATGATGCTGAATTCGGAAAAATGGGACGAGGCTGTGATCAGTGTCAGAATGGGAATTCATTCCGGAACTGCTGAGTGGAACGGTAAAGATTATGTCGGGCAACTGACACTGGCACGTGCAGAAAAGGTAATGTCTACAGCTGATGGCGGACAGATATTGATTTCTGAAGATGCATACGAAAAGATTACGGCTTCGGAATTTGATGAACTGTTATCTTCGGCAAACGGTGAAATTTCTTTTATGGATCTTGGTGAACGTCGTCTGAAAGATCTGATTCAGCCTGTCAGGATCTATCAGATCACTGCTGCAGGACTAAGATCAGAATTTCCTCAACTGAATACGCTTGATGTACGTCCCAACAATTTACCTGTACAGATCAGCAACTTCATTGGACGGGAACAAGATATAAAGTTTATTAGAGAAAGTCTCCGAAAGAGTTCGATAGTAACGATCACAGGTACGGGAGGCAGCGGTAAGACTCGACTTGCATTACAGACGGGCGCCGAGCTTTGTGATGAGTTTACAGCGGGAGTTTGGCTGATAGAACTTGCTCAACTGAATGGTGCTGATCTGATTCAGCAATCAATTCTTCAGACATTCAATCTGAAGGAACAGGCAGGGCAGAATCCGGAGGATATTCTACTGGCATTTCTTAAAGATAAAGAAATCCTGCTGATATTTGATACTTGTGAACATGTGATCGACTCAAGCGCAAAATTGGCTGAAAAGTTGTTGAGAAATTGTTCCAAGCTTAAGATAATATCAACAAGCAGAGAAGCATTGAAAATAGGCGGTGAAGTTGTTCATAAGCTTGCTTCATTGACAACACCGGTTCCGGAAAAAGAAAACACGCTTGAAGCAATATCACAGTTTGAAGCGGTGAAACTGTTCATTGACAGGGCTCTGACAGTTGATGCAAACTTTCAGGTAGATAATGATAATGCCCCGGCGCTCGCGGAGATATGTCACCGGCTCGACGGAATTCCGCTGGCCATTGAACTTGCTGCCGCACGGGTCAGAATATTAACACTTCAGAAGATCAACGAAAGATTGAGTGACAGGTTCAAGCTTCTGACCGGCGGAAAGAGGACGGTTCTTCCGAGACAGCAGACACTAAGAGCAATGATTGACTGGAGTTATGATCTCCTTAACGATAATGAAAAACTTCTCTTTCACAGACTCTCGGTGTTTTCAGGAGGATGGACAATTGAATCTGCCGAAGAGATCTGCTCGGATGAAATCATAGAAAGTTATGATGTGATTGACATACTTACCGGGCTTCTTGAAAAATCTTTGGTCACAACAAAAGAGGATTCTAACGTAATAAGATTTAGCATGCTCGAGTCAATCAGACAATATGCAATAGAGAAAGCAGGCAATGAAGAAGAGATCAATCAAAGGCATCTAAACTACTTTAAGAAATTGGTTGATTCAACAAAGATGCGATTTGGGAATGAGGACATGCTTAAATGGATCAGGAAATTGGATGCTGAAATGGGAAACATCAGAAAGGCAATACAATGGGGCATGGAGCATGATACCGAATCAGCACATGAAATTACAAATTTTCTGACTGAATATTGGCAAGCAAAGGGGTTCTTCAGAGAAGGATATCAGACATGCAAGAAACTACTGGAGCTTGATGAAAATGCAGAGCCGATTCATAAAGCAAATGCTCTTCATAACATAAGTACAATGCTCTACTCGCTTGCCAATCTTGCTGAATCTGAAAAATATGCTGATGAAGCGCTTGCGATATTCAGGGAAATCGATGACAGGAAAGGAATTGTAAACTGCCTGAACATTCTCGGAGTAGTCTCAAATATGAATTCAGAAAGAAGTGAAGAAGCATTCGGCCATCTTAATAAAGCCCTGGAGATCAGTCGTGAATTGAACATTAAAGGTACGCTCGCAAATACTCTCTTCAATTTGTCCTATACATCAAAAATAAAGAATGAAATTGAAAAGTTAAAAGAATACAGATATGAATCTCTTTCTTTGTACAGGGAACTCGGACACTCAAATAAAGTAGCTTTGATACTTGCGAGTCTCGGCATCTTAGAAAGGAACAGGAAAAATTCGGAGAAAGCCAGGGAATTTACCGAAGAAAGTTTGTCAATACTCAGAGAGATCGGAGACAAGTATCTTGAATCAATAAATCTGATAAATCTTGGGTGTATCAATATGGATCAAAACGATACTCTGAATGCAATAGAGTTGTTTGATGAATCTATGAGTATATCAGAGAAACACGGATATACCGCTAACTTAATACCGGCTCTGTATTATAAGGGTGAAGCGCTAAACAAATCCGGAGATTATAATAATGCTTTGGTCAATTTTAGAAGATCTGTGGAATTTGGTTTTGAAGCCGGAATTGACTTCTTCCTGTGGAAAATTATACTTGGGATGGGAATTTCATATTTCAATATAGATCAACATCAAAGATCTGCCGGACACTTTGCATGTGTTTACAATGCTTATGAGATATCATCAATAAACTTTGGCAAATCAAACAGGGACGAACTTAAGATGTACTTAGAAAGATTAAGAGGAATATTGGGAAACGAAGAGTTAAACAATATTGTCAAATCGAAAGAGAGTATTGAAAAAGATGAAATGATAAGATACGTCTTGGGCAATCAGTGAAACTTAATACAATTCAAACTTTCAGAGAACTTGAATTTCCCTTCATCATCAGCCAGATAAAAACCGGTGCGCCAATAAATGACGTAACTATTCCTAACGGTATCTCTGATGGAGAGATGATTGTTCTGGCAATCGTATCCGAAATAAGCATGAATATACTTCCCATCAAAACAGAGCAGGGCACGGAGTATCTGTAATCGTTTCCGATAAGCAATCGCGATAGATTTGGAACTATCAAACCTGCAAAGCTGACGATACCGGCAACGGACACGGCTCCGGCGGCAAGCAGTGAAGAAGCGAGTATCGCAAGACGTTGAAACTTTTTTACATCGAGTCCCAATGATGACGACATCTCTTCGCCGAAATTCATAATGTTCAGGTCCTTTGACAATATCACCGAAATGATCACTCCGATAACAATGAAAGGCACAGCGGCATAGAATTCATTCCACCCTCTGCCGGAGAGTCCGCCGTTAAGCCAGTACAGTATCTGCGTAAGTGAGCTTCCCGAAACAAGCATAAGAAATCCGTTGAGCGCTGAGATCAAAGCGCTGAAGGCAATTCCGGTTAGGATGATAACGTTTGATGAAACATAGCCGGAAGTTCTGTTGCCAAGTTTTCCTGCAATGAAAAAGATCAACGCTGTTGATGACACTGCAAACACAAATGATACCGGCATAAGAAGCGAGAATGAAAATAGTGCAGGCAACATGAAAACAAGTATCGCTCCGAGTCCCGCTCCGGCTGATATGCCAAGCAGTCCCGGCTCTGCAAGATTATTCCTTAACGCCGCCTGAAGGATCATTCCGGCACATGACAATGCGGCTCCAACAATTATTGCATTCAGAATTCTCGGCAATCGAATGTTAAGAATTATATCGGAATATGATTCACTTCTTCCAGTTACTGCGTTTAGCAATTCTGACATTGGAATATTTACTGATCCCAATCCCAAAGCTATAACGGCGCTAACAATGAGCATCAGCGCTAAGAGGAATAACGTGAGGATCTTTTTAGACAATAATTATTTTGTTTTAATAAGCCCTTGTTTACAATATATTAAATCGAACAGCTTAGCATAATGAACAAATTTGGGTCGTTAAATATAAAGGTGGCTTTAATGGTCGCAGGGATTCTCATTGCCCTTGCGGTTCTTTTCTATACACAACTGCTTGCTCAGAAAATTCAGAAACGGGAGCGTGACATAGCAGGCTTGTATGCAAAGTCCATGGAGTACCTTGCCAACGATGAAAATTCCTCGGGTGAATACGGATTTATTTTCGATCAGATCATTCCGCAGATCGACTTTCCCATTATTGCAACCGACAGAGAAAAGAAAGAGATAATATTGACAAAGAATGTTAAGTATGATTCAACCCTTCCGCCAGACAAGATCAATAAGATACTTCTTGAAAGAGCAAGAGAAATGGCAGAGATCAATGCACCGATCGTTGTTTCTTATAATGATTCGATAATTCTTAATTATGTGCACTACGGTCAGTCTGACCTTGTCACGGAACTCAAGATGCTTCCTGTGTTCGAAGTTATCGTTGCTTCTTTTTTTATATTACTAGGATACATCGGATTCTCCTACATAAAGAGGACAGAGCAAAGCAATATTTGGGTGGGCCTTTCCCGCGAGACTGCTCATCAACTTGGAACACCTTTGACTTCACTTCTCGGCTGGGCCGAAATGCTGAAGAACGTTGAACCACAGACATCAGAACTAAAAGACATAACAGAAGAGATCAGCAATGATCTCGACAAACTGAATAAGATCGCGGGAAGATTCTCAAAGATCGGTTCGCAACCTAAACTTGATAAGCAGGATATTGCAGGCGTAGTTCAGAAGGTTGCGGATTATTTTGAAAAGAGAATTCCGACTCTCATAAGTTCAGACGGAAGAGTGACTAAGAAAGTGCAACTCGACATCATAAGTTCAGGAGATGTTAATGCAAATATTAACAAAGATCTGTTTGAATGGGTAATTGAGAACCTCATGAAGAATGCAATTGATGCAATGGAGCGTAAAGAGGGCAAAATAGTTTTTAATATTACAGGCTCAAACGGAGAAGTGCACATCGACGTCACTGATGACGGCAAAGGTATCGATTCCAAATTCAAGAAGGATGTTTTCCGTCCCGGTTATTCAACGAAGCAACGCGGATGGGGATTAGGACTAAGTCTTTCCAAAAGGATCATTGAAGATTATCACAAAGGAAAGCTTGTGCTTGTAGAATCAATGCCAGGTAAGGGAACAAAGTTCAGGATCAAACTGCACAGAAATTAATCACACATTATTCTCAACAGCAACTTGCAGGAAGAAGAAATACTAACAACAGAAATAAATCAAACCGAAAGTAAGAGTGTATGGAATGCGGTTCTGTCGAGTACTTCATTTCACATTCTGATTCTTCTTGTTCTGAAGTTTTCATTTCAGTTTATCCTTCTTTCATCCGGATACAGGTGGCTTTCTGCAGATGACTTCTGCAGAACGGTCAAGTCATACGAATGGCTTCAAAATCCTGTTGTGAATTCCGGTGTGTGGCTAACACCTCACTTTTGGATCAACGGCGCCGTTATGTATTTTGTAAAGGACTTATTTGCTGCCGCATTGATAGTGAATTTCCTTTTCTCCGCATTGACGGTACCCTTCTTCTACAAAGCAATACAAATGGCATTTGATCAGAAAACGGCTTTTTTTTCTACGCTAATATTTTGCTTCTTCCCGTTTCAGGTGTGGCTGAGCATTTCCGGACTTCCCGAGTCCGTCTTCTTTTTCTTTGTCATTACCGGAATTTACTTTTTTATGAAGTGGAAGTTTGACGGTGAGCTTACAATCTATCTTTTCCTCAGCGCATTCTCTTTTGCATTCTCAAACGGTTTCCGGTACGAAGGCTGGTTGTTCAGTGCGGCATTCGTAATGCTGACTATGCTTGACATATTAAGGGAAAGGAAACTCACAAAGAAGATTGTGAAGAATATTTTCATATCACTGATTTCGTTTACGACAATTGCCTGGTGGCTGATACAAAATTATGTAGATCATGGCAATGTGTTTTTCTTTGCGGAGGAGACTACAAAAATTTTCAAAGAGTTCAACACTGCCGGATTTTTTCAGAGATTGGTTCAGTATCCTACATTCATTTTCTTCATAGCACCTGTTACAACATTCTTTGCTTTGAAGAGTTGTTTCGAGACAATAAAAGCTCCGGGTATCACACCGGCTAAAATATTTCTACTGTTCAACATTCTCGAGCTTTCACTTCTAATGATTCAGGGAATCCTCGGTACAGGGGGCACGAACATGATCTCAAGATATATCGTCATCAATGCATTGTTGTTTGTTCCGTTTGCAATTGACCAGGCATTTGAGTTCAAAAAACCTGTAGCCATTTCTTTACTTGGTATCATGCTGATTGTGAATATAGTGTGGAGTTTCTATTATCCTCAGCCATTCAGAGAAGATACTTTTGAAGTGGGAAGATTGTTGAGAGACATTGAATCCAAAGCCGAACCGGTTGATGACAGGAAGATTTACTTTGAGGAGGTTGAAGGATACTTTGATGTTTTTGCGGTACAGGCGCTGTCTAATAATCCGGCAAAATTTGTTCTCGGAAACTTTCCCACGGAGAAATCCACTACACGCAAGATGGGGAGAAGGAAGAATCAGCCTACTGAAGAAGAACTAAACATTCTTGAACTTCGTGACTATCTTTCAAAGAACAAGATCAAGCTCGCAATTGTAAAGAGCGAAGGATACAGCGAGAAGCTTAAGAAGCTGAGTTTCAAGAATGAGGACATTGGCGATTACAAATTATTTTATGTAGATCCGGTTGGTTCTAAAGTCAATGATTCTTCGGCATCCATACTTGAGGAAAGCGCACTCAAGCCGGGAGAGAATCCCGACCTTGTGAATTTTGGCAAGCTGCTTGGATTAAGAAATTACAGTATTGACAACACTAACTTCGGACTCAATCCGCAGACTGTTGTACTCACGTGGGGAGCGGTGGATCCGTATTTACTTGACAGCATTGATTTTGAGAATATGGAGTTTGACAGATACCTGTCGGTTGTCAGCTTGCGCTCTGTTGAAACAGACTCCACTGTTTTCAGCACATACACAAAAATTTTCTCCGACAGAAATGTTGAGGAACTCCTTGAAGAGAACAGCATCAGAAATATTGTTGTGCTGAAGCCGTTTGCGCTTCTGCATTATTCCAAGAAATATGGCGGTTCACCGTTTGAAGGGGGAGTATATTATGTTGATGTCAGACTACGGGACAACAAGACAAAGAATGATCTTTTCGTTTACAGAGGCGACAGCCTTATGAAGCCCGACACTACAAATTTTTTCACAAGACAAGACAACAACAAACAGGCAAGAGATACGGCTAAATCAGTTGCAAAGAGAGTTCCGGCAAAGGCAAAGGAATTTATGACTAAGAGCTATACTATCGGAACTGTCATTGCAATGTTCCCTGACACAGATTTCAATAAAATTGTCGGAAAATCAAGTGACGAGATATACAGAATGCTCATGCGCAACGGAATCCAGGTGTTCTTTTCACAAAGATATCAGGGAGATCAATTTCTTAATTGGGTGTTCAATTATTTTTAGCTTACTGCATCTGCACAAGATCCAGAACCTGAAGTGTGGATTTAGTAAATACAACCGAGATGAATCCAGATTTTGATATATTTTGTCCCATAAAAGTTGAGTAGTTTTTCAACATGAAGTTTTCAAGACTGAAATTAAATTTTCACCCAAACTTTTTATGTTTGGATGTGGCAAACTTGAAATAATGTCCAAGCAGTCTCATATTTGTTATCGGACCCAAAAATGATCTTCGCCTATTTCCACTTACCAAATGCCAACTAAAGCATGCATCAACTATGAAGAGACCACTCTTTCTTAAATTTGTTCTACCGTTCATTCAATGGTATTTGCTGATGATCATTCTGGCAATCGCCATTGATTACTTTCTCCACAGCATTCAACTTGTCTGGGTTGGCCGGTATCTTGGTTTTGCAGGCACATTTCTAATAGCAGCTTCATTTATATATTCTTTACGAAAACGTAAGCTGATAAAATCCGGCTCACCAAAGCAGTTGCTGATGCTGCACGAATACCTTGCATGGGTTGGTTCAATCATGCTACTTGTTCATGCGGGCATTCACTTTAATGCTGTTTTGCCGTGGGCTGCAACTTTGATGCTTTTGATTGCTGTAGCCAGCGGACTGGTTGGAAAATATCTGCTTAAGAAAGCAAATGAATCACTTAAAGGAAAGCGACAATTGTTTTTGGATTCGGGTATGTCTGATGAAGAAGCTGACAAGTCGCTATTCTTTGATTCTATAACTGTTGATCTGATGAAGAAATGGAGGTTAGCACATATGCCTATTACTTTGGTTCTGGGTATTCTTGTGTTGTTGCATATAATTTCAATCATAATCTACAACTAATGAAAAAGCTGGCAGCCATCGGCTTCACGGTAATTTGTATCTGGTTGATGTATGAGTTTCCTCATGCGATGATAAATCCCGGCGATCTTGTTGAGGGTCATAAAGAGCTTAATGATAAATGTGCTTCATGCCATAAGCCGTTTTCAGGTGCGGAGACTAACAAGTGTATTGAGTGCCACAAATTATCTGAGATAGGGAAAGTCAAATCAACTGCAAGTGAGGTCAAATCAGATAGAGAGAAAGTCTACTTCCACGAATATCTTGAGGGGCAAGAATGTACTGCATGTCATTCAGATCATAACGGATCGAATCCGGATTCACAAATACGAAGATTTGATCATGGCTTGCTGACTTCTGCAGTGATTGACAAATGCAGCAATTGCCATAGCAACAGAACGGATGACTTACATAAGCAGGTTGTTTCTGAATGCAAGAATTGTCACAATACAAATGGATGGAAGAAAGAAGTTACATTCAAGCATGAATACATTGTTGAATCCGCAAAGAATAACTGCGTCTCCTGTCATGAAAATCCGAAAGATAATTTTCACGTAAATTTTGGAGAGAACTGCAGCCAATGCCACAATACTACGAAATGGGTTCCATCAACTTTTGAACACTCATCTTACTTTGTACTTGATAAAGATCACAACACAACTTGCATTACATGTCACACCGGAAGAGACTTCAAGTCATATACATGTTATGGATGTCATGAACATACACAAAGCAACATTATGAGTAAACATTTGGAAGAAGGAATAACTGATTTCAACAATTGTGTATCCTGTCACAAGTCAGCAAACGAGTCTGAAAATGATGGCAATGAAAACTCCGGTGAGAAACCCAATGAGAACAGTGGTGAAGACAATGATGAAGAAGATGATTGATTTTCTTAAAGCACTTCGTGTTAACCACGATCCTGCTTCAATCAAAACTTCCTTGAATTTAATTTTCAATTAATCTAATTCACAAAAGTATTTTTCTGACAAATTATTAAGAAAGGATAAAGGCAATGAAACTTGCTATCATGACTGCTTTGGTATTTCTTGCATTCTTCATGAATATCAACGCGCAATGGACAAACAACACAGCCATTAACAACGCTATCTGCGATACAACCGGAGATCAGGCAACACCAAAGATCGCGGCTACTTCAGACGGCGGATGCTATATAGTTTGGTTTGACAACAGAGGCGGAAGTTATGCCGTCTATCTTCAAAAGATCGATGCCGCAGGTAATCACCTTTTTGGTAAGAACGGACTGCTGATCAGCAACAATCCTCAGAACACTTCTCTGCAGGATTTCAATATCTCAGTTGATGCATCTGACAATGCGGCAATTGTTTTCACTGACAGAAGGAACGGCACGATACTTAATCCGTTCGCTTATCTCATAAGTCCAACGGGTGCGTTTTTGTGGGGCCCAAACGGCGTGTCTCTCACTGATTCAATAAACGTATCACAGAATATTCCGGTTGTCTCAGCAACATCCGACGGCAATTATGTTTTCGCATGGACTTACAGCAACGGTGTGCAGAAGATCGCAATGCAGAAACTCAACTCTGCCGGTGTGCCGCAGTGGGGCTCTGCTCCCGTGAAGATACAAAGCGGTACAACACTGATTTACAATTATCCGAAGCTCGTAAAGTCAGACAACGGAAGCACAATAATGAATTGGTATGCTTATACCGGAAATCTGGTAACAACATCCAACATAAAGATCTTTATACAGAAGTTTAGTGCAAACGGAACAAATCAGTGGTCTAGTCCGCAAGATACTGTTCAGAACATCGGCAGAGTCAGCGGAATTTCTTATCAGCCGCATCTTGTAACTGACGGACAGAATGGCTGTGTGATAAGTTGGCAGGAAGACAGAGATGCAAATAGCATCGCAAGCTCATGGGTTCAGAGATACAATTCATCCGGTGTGATTCAGTTTCCAAAGAACGGTTCAGAAGGTTCTCTGAACTCAGCTAATCAACACTTTCAACCGACTTCGACATATCTCCAAAGCACAGGTGAGACTGTAATGTTCTGGACCGAGACAAACGGCGGACAGACCGTGGTCGGCGGATTGTACGGACAGAAATTCGATGCCACAGGAAACAGACAATGGGGTAACAACGGAAAAGAATTCAAAGGGCTTGATAACAATCAGCTAAGTTTCATCACTACATTTTCAAAGGACACCAATGTTGTTGTCACTTACACCGAGTCTATTTTTGGAAGCGCTAATGCAAATGTCAAAGCATTGCGTACCGGACCTTCGTCTGAATTTCACTGGCCGGGAAATATTGTTACCGCAAGTTCTTACTTAAGCGGCAAAATAAGAAAGCAGGCAATACTTAATCAGAGTTCGGGCAATTCCGTGATGACATGGAGCGACAATCGTTCCGGCTCAGGAGACATCTATGCTCAGAATATCAAGTTCAATGGTGAACCGGGCGTATGCACTATCAGCCTGAAGTTTGGCATTGAAGGATTCTGGAACTCTCCTTCTCAGGTGAGTGATACCGTGACATGTTACCTGAAGAGTTCATCATCACCATACAACACAGTGGATGTTGCAAAGACAGTTTTGAATTCAACCGCTGAAGGCAATGTATCATTTGCAAATGCAGCTTCCGGCACATATTATCTTGTGGTCACACACAGAAATTCGATCGAAACATGGAGCGGAACAGCGCTTGCAATAGTAAAGGGCAGCAACACTTACGATTTCACAACATCTGCTTCGCAAGCCTACGGTAATAATCTTGTGTTGAAGGGCGGGAGATATTGTGCATACAGCGGTGATGTAAATCAGGACGGGATAGTTGACGGCGCTGACGGCGGACTTGGTGACAACGACGCTTATAATTTCGTGACGGGCTATGTATCAACCGATGTGAACGGCGACAACTCCGTAGATGCATCAGACCTTGCAATCATTGACAACAACGCTTTTAATATTGTTTCTGTGGTCAGGCCATAGTCTTTTGATCATTTGTTTTCAAATTTACAGGAGTCTTGTAAAACGAGGCTCCTGTTTTTTTTGAAGATAACTTCTCCAATAATTTGTGTCATGTTCATTACAGTGTTAGCTTACTCGCTTAACAGCAATATCCAAAGTGTCCACGCGATTTCCAAGTTGTTATGTCCAGGAATTTGTATGTTATTTTTCCCGAACGTCTTAGCTATTTTTACATACTTCTGAAAAACATGAAGAAGGATATGAAGACATTACTGTGCTTGATATTTCCGAGAATGCTTTGAACTTTACTAAAGAACGGCTCGGCGAAAAGGGAAGGAACGTCAAGTGGATAGTATCTGATGTAAAGGAGTTTTATCCCAACGAAGACTTTGACTTATGGCACGACCGCGCAACTTTTCACTTTCTTACAACAGAAAATGAGATTAATGAATATCTCGAAAGAGCAAAGGAATCCATAAAAGACAAAGGGTTTATGACGATCGGTACATTTTCTGATCAAGGTCCGACAAAGTGCAGTGGACTTGAGATAAAACAATACACGGAGGAGAGTCTGGAGAATCAACTGCAAAAAAGCTTTAACAAGATTAGATGCATAACTGAAGATCATATAACTCCCTTTAACACAAAACAGAATTTTCTATTTTGCAGCTTCAGGAAATCAGACTTGTCTCAGGCACGTTCATGACAGCGATCATTATGAAAATACAACTATGCAGCAAAATTGGTTGACTCCGAAACTTTCATAATTATCTTAAAATCATTTGATGAAACTTTAGAGGAACCGCATTTTGAAAAACTGTCTTACCGGGTTAGTAAAAAAATATATGCCACTCTTGACTTGTTGAACAACATAGCCGTTCTCAAACTTACTCCGGCAGAGCAGGCAGAGTATTGTGCAATTGACGAGACAGCGATCTATCCGGTCAAAGGAGGCTGGGGAAAAATGGGATATACCTGTTTTGAACTGAACCGGTTGAAAAAGGAAATTGTCATTTCTGCAACAACGAGTGCTTACTGTAATACTGCACCCAAGAAACTTTCAATCAAGTATCAGAAGAATCAGAAAGAACCAAATCAGAAGCAGTGACAAAGATCAGATCAGCTTACAACCAATGGGCAGAGACTTATGATACAATGGCCAACAAGACAAGAGATCTTGAAGCTGTAGCATTAAGAAAATCACTTGCCGGACTTTCGTTTGAGAGTGTACTTGAAATTGGTTGCGGAACGGGTAAGAATACGATGTGGCTTATGGAGAGAGCTAAGTCAATCACTTGTGTTGATTTCTCAAGTGAGATGATTAACAAGGCCAAAGAAAAAATTGACGATGCAAGAGTTCGTTTTGTTGAGGCAGACATTCTCAATGAATGGACCTTTGCTAAAGATAAGTATGACCTGGTAACTTTTAGTCTTGTGCTTGAACACGTCAGAGAGATTGATTTGGTATTTGCCAAGGCTCAAAAGATTCTTGAGAGTAATGGGTTTCTGTACTTAGGTGAACTGCATCCCTTTAAGCAATATCTCGGAAGCAAGGCAAAGTATGAGAGTGATGAAGGAGTGCACGAACTCGAATGCCATGTCCATAACATTTCAGAATTCTACAAGGCAGGCACAGGCAGCGGAATGACCTGCTTTGATATTTCCGAGTGGTCTGATGTTGACTCAGATGACAAAGTGCCCAGATTAGTCTCAATGCTTTTTCAAAACAATTGACAACACAGGAATTAGAGATGCACATAAAACATTTTGCGAAACTAAAACAACCGGAATATAAATGCGAGAATACGAAGTAATTCTGAATCCGAACAAGCTGGTAAAGTTTCTGAAGAAGCCGGCACGTGAGTTTACACGGCACGACATAATAAGATTCATTGACGAGAATGGAATAGAAATGGTGAACTTTCGATTTGTCGGGGAAGACGGGAAACTCAAGACACTGAACTTTGTAGTAACGAGCAGAGATTATCTTGAATCAATACTTGCAACCGGTGAGAGAGTTGATGGCTCAAGCCTGTTCTCATATGTTGAAGCCGCATCAAGCGATTTGTATGTGATACCAAGATTCAGTTCTGCATTTGTAAATCCTTTCTCCGAAGTTCCGTCGCTTGACATTCTTTGCTCATTCTACACTGGCGAAGGCAAGCCACTTGAAAGCGCTCCCGAGTATATTCTTAAGAAAGCCCACACCGAGTTCAAACGCTCCACAGGTCTTACATTCAAGGCAATGGGTGAACTGGAATTTTATATTTTCGGAAAGAAAGATGAAATGTATCCTTCGCAGGATCAGAAAGGTTACACAAACTCACCGCCGTTTGCTAAGTGGGAAGATCTCCGAAAGGAAGCAATGAATCTCATTGCGCAGACCGGAGGTAAGATCAAATACGGGCATTCGGAAGTCGGCAATTTTACATCCGGTGATGAATACTTTGAGCAGCATGAAATAGAGTTTCAGCCTGTCGAGGCTGAAGATGCCGCTGATCAGATTGTTATCGGCAAGTGGATACTTCGAATGCTTGGACACAAGTACGGCGTTAATGTGAGTTTCGCTCCGAAGATAACTGTAGGCAAAGCGGGCAGTGGCCTCCACATTCACATGCAGGCAGAAAAGGACGGTGTAAATATTATGGTTGATGACATGGGGATAAGTGATGTTGCGCGAAAGATTATCACGGGGCTTCTTGAGAAAGCAAAACCTCTTACTGCATTCGGCAACACCACTCCGCTCTCTTATCTGCGGCTTGTTCCGCATCAGGAAGCGCCTACAAACATTTGCTGGGGCGATACTAATCGTTCTGCACTGGTAAGAGTTCCGCTCGGCTGGATAGCAAAGACAAACATGGTAAGAGATGCAAATCCGTTTGAGCGATATGATGTTCCGTACATTCCGGGGAAGCAAACCATAGAGCTTCGCACACCCGACGGCTCTGCTGACATTTATCATTTGCTTGCGGGAATAATCATGGCGGCGCAACACGGACTGGAGATGCCTGACGGACTTCAGCGTTCGGAAGAATTGTTTGTTGATGTAAATATCTTCAAAGATGAAAACAAGCACCGTGCAAAAGCTCTTGAGCAATTGCCTGTTTCGTGCGGAGAGTCTGCAGATGCTCTTGAGAAGGACAGAGCCTTCTTTGAAAAGAACAATATTTTTCCGAAAGGGACGATTGATAGAATCATCAATCAACTAAAGTCATTTGATGACAAGAATCTCAGCGAGCGCCTTTTTGGCAAGGATGACGAGATCAGAAAACTTGTGATTGAATACTTGCATCATATGTAATTCAAAGAAAAGAGTTTGTGATGACAGAGATCATTGAGACTGAAAGACTGATTCTTAGAAAGATAGAGGAGTCGGACTGTGAGTTTGTTTATAGTCTCCTCAACAGTCCCGGCTGGCTCAAGTACATTGGCGACCGTGGCATAAACAATTTGGAAGATGCAAAGACTTACATTCGCGACAAAGTAGTATCTCTTTATGATCAGCGCGGATACGGACCTTACGGAGTAAGAACAAAGCTCAACAATTCTCTGATAGGGTTCTGCGGTTTGTTTAAGCGTGACTTTCTGGAAGATGCGGATATTGGATTTGCATTTCTTCCCGAACATTCAGGAAAAGGTTATGCAATTGAATCTGCTGTTTCTGTTCTCGACAATGCCCGGGATGTGATAGGCCTCAAAAGAATCATTGCAATTACATTGGAAGTAAATGATAGATCGATCAATGTATTAAAGAAGCTTGGAATGAGTTTCAAGGAGAAGATCATTTATCCGGGTAGTGGAGAAGAGTTGTTGTTGTATTCGATAGAACTAACAAAATATGATTCATAAACAAAATAGTATCTCGGTAAGTCTATTCGATTAGTGTCTGTCGGCTAAAGTAGCTTTAAAATCCAACCCCGATCTGCGAGCATTGGATATCTTAAATTTTCATTGCAGTTCTGAATTCCCATTGTTAGCTTGCTTCACAAGAACAGCTCCGGTGATAGTATCGCCGGACCGACGTACCTCAAAAGGGTGCGTTTCTTTTTTTGTTAAACAGTATTTCCGGTTTCCCGATAAAGCTTTATCATCTTCTCCAAATCCTTGTCGTTATCAATTACATCAGTTCTCCGGCAATATCCAAAGATTCTTATTCTTGCGTCAAGATAAAATTTAGATGCTTAATATGTAATACATTCAAACAGTTGCAAAATTGGAAAATAAGTTGTGATGAAATTTTGACATCATTAAGTTAATTTAATTCAACCAATCAATAGAAGATGAGGCATCCCGTTGTAGAATCATTACAGCAATTGAGAGAACGTCATAAGAAGCCTCTCAATCCAAATGTACAGGTGCAAAACAGCATGTCCAAACTTGACAGATTTGCTTTGAGTATCACAAACAAAGTGGGAAGCATGGGATTTTTCCTGATCATTTTGACCTGGACGGTATGCTGGTTAGGGTGGAATACTTTGGCTCCGAAAGAAATGACATTTGATCCTTTTCCTGCTTTCGTTCTATGGCTGTTCATATCAAACATGATACAGATTTTCCTGATGCCGTTGATAATGATAGGACAGAATCTTCAGTCACAACATGCAGAGATCCGCGCCGAGTCTGACTTTCTGATAAATACAAAAGCCGAACAGGAAATTGAGACCATACTGATGCATCTTGAAAATCAGAATCAGTTGATTCTTCAGCTAATGGACAAGATAGAAAGAGCCGAAGGTAAAACGAAAGATCAGCCATAGTCTAGTCTCTATTCTGACTTTGCGGCTCTATCAGAAGTTGCCGACAATTGCAAAGACAAGAAGTAATAAGATCAGAAGAATGAGAAATTCGAAGAATATTCTCTTGCCGCTCTTCTCTTTATCTGTATGAGTTATTAGTGTGTTCATTTGTGCCTCCATCTTCTGAACAATCGAAAACACTTTTTCGTTTTTTTACTTCTGCAACTCTAACAAAATAAAAATGATCTTACGTTTGACAAACAGCAAACTGCGGTACACAAATTGAGAGAGAGAGATTATTCTCAAAACAAATTGGTTCAAAATTATTCATCAAAATCATCAACATGAACTTCACCACACTCAACGCACGTTCAGGATTTCTTTTGATCATCTTCCTTACATTATTCATTTCATGCAGCACTGTTACACCCGAGAAATATTTTCAGATAGCCGTACTGAACTCGAACCTGTTTGCGGGCTTCGCGGGAAGCGCTCAATTGCGTGAGCTGGAATCGCCTTCAGTAAAACTTGGTAGCGATAATGAAAGTACAGAAACAATGAAGCGTATGGAAATATTGGAATTTAAGACCAAAGCAATTGAAGAGAGTTACGGAGATCTTAAAAAACTTAAGAAGACTGATGACAACAAAGAAATGATTGAGGCATCTAAAAATCTTTATGAGTTTATACTCCCGGTCTATAAGTCGGAATATGTAAAGCTAGCGGAGATGTACGACAACAATGCGCCGAAAGAACAAATAGAGAGCCTTGCCGCTTCTATCAGCAGTAAGTATCATCCTCGTTTCAAAGAGCTTTATGATGAGCTAATAAAAGCCGGCAAGCAATATGCCGGGAAGCACTCTATTAAAGTTAATTGGGGAAATCTGTGAGTTCCTTGTCTCCGCAGTGTCACTCGGTGATTTTCCGAGGACGCTGCGGAAGTGGAAGGCTGACGTGTATCCACACACAGCAGTATAAACTTCTTCACTATTACAAAAATTGTGTACTCATATTGATGAGAGTAACTGCGTCAATTTCTCACCTCATCCTGCCGAGTATGTCTCACAACTAATTTTTGTCATTCTGAGCGAAGCGAAGAATCCATTTTTGAAGTGTTAAAACGGATCTTTCGTAGCATTGCTCTTTTAAGTGATAAGTTTTGAGACCGCGTCGGTTTGGTATTGAGTGATAGAACTCTTTACTTTACTTCAGCACTACAAACTTCTTCATCGATACAAACTCTCCAACAGTCATGCGGTAAAAGTACGCCCCGCTTGCAAGGTCTGCCGCGTTGAATAAAATTTTATGGTAACCGGCTGTCTTCATTTCATTCACGAGTGTTTTCAATTCACGTCCGAGTATGTCATAAACTTTGATCGTAACAATTCCGTCACTCGGCAGATCGTAGTTGATCGTCGTAACAGGGTTGAACGGATTCGGATAATTCTGCGAGAGATCATATTTATCCGGAATGCCGATGCTTACAACTTCGGCGAGTTCGAAGTATTCAAAGTTGCCGTTGAAGTCAAGCTGCTTGAGGCGATACTTGTACTTGCCTGTTTCAAGATTCCTGTCTGTGAAAGAATATTCTCTCGGGACATTCGTCGTCCCGTCACCGTTGACAAAACCAATCTTGCTCCACTTTCCACTTTCAATTTTCCATTTTCCATTTTCAATTGCTCTTTGGATTTCAAAGCCCGAGTTGTTGAGCTCGGTTGAGGTCAACCATTTTAGAATCACCTCTTTTCCACTTGTTGATGAATTGAATCCAAGTAACTCGACCGGCGTGGGGGAGTCCCAAGTTACAATTGCTGTATCAGTTAGACGTCCGCAGTTTATAAAAATAGTGTCAGTTCCCGGAAGGAGGACAGCAGGTGTATAAGTGATTTTAGCTATCCCATTTGAATTTGTAACAACAGAATCAGCTCTTGGATTGACTCCGACAATTTCAAAACTTACTGTGGAATTCTTCATTGGAAGATAATATTGACTCTTAACTTTAACGCTGCAGCAAGCTTCTTCCTTTTGGGTATGAAGAGCAAATTTTGGCGCAATCGTCATTGTTTGAATTGTGTCGGCAGCGCCATAGTACGCTGATATAAAGTAATCTCCCACAGTTAAGGCATCATCAAATCCATCGCCGTTAACATCACCATAACTCATGTATGAGGAACATGAATCCAAAACATAAGGATTCTCGTATCCCTGATTCCCGAAACCTAAATTTGAACCAAAGAGAAGTGTTGAATTCGAATACACCCCTAAGTAATCGGAAACCAGGGCATCATTAAATCCATCGCCATTGAAGTCACCGGAAGAATAGCATAAAGGTAGCCGGCCGGGATCCCCGGGCGGATAAAATGACCAGTCCGGATTCTGTGAAGGACCGTTGGTTGAACCATAATACAAAAGAACCGTTCTGAAAACATGTGTCATCATTAGATCATCAAAGGAATCACCATTTACATCATTCATGATAGTCAGATTTCCAACACCATTGATCAAAGGATTTTGAATGTCAATTTCCGGTGGCTCGAACATTTGGCGATCCGGAGAACC
This sequence comes from Ignavibacteria bacterium, assembly GCA_016704345.1. Taxonomy (GTDB): domain Bacteria; phylum Bacteroidota; class Ignavibacteria; order Tepidaquicellales; family Tepidaquicellaceae; genus JADJAH01. The sequence goes on from JADJAH010000038.1 coordinate 191,884, forward strand.
GAAGCAAATGAGAGTAGCTGAAGGAATTTCCTTCTCCATAATTGTTGATTACAGCAGCATCATCGTAGCCATCGTTATTAAGATCACCTTCAATAGATACGGAGTTACCCAATCCCTGATAATAATTACCAAAAGTTGAGACTGTCCATGCAGGGCTTGTAATTATGCCGTCTTGTGAGCCTAAGTAAACAAAGGCACCAACATTATGTCCGTTCAATGGGTAATTTGTAACACCCAGTATCAAATCATCAAAACCGTCGCCATTGACATCTCCTCCTGATGTTGATAGTATATACTGTCTTGGAAGTTGATAAAATCAGAATCTGTAAATCCTAATTGAGGACCATAGAACACTCTTATTCCATAAACATTGTCACCCAAATAATCATCTGCAATTAGATCTGCATATCCGTCGTTGTTTACGTCACCTTTGCAAGTCAGTGTCCCGCCAAGCAATGAAATGTTTTGTCCTCCTCCCCAAATTATCATTCCCGGTTCGGATGCCGGTCCGTTAAACGATCCATAGAAAACGAATATTCGGCGTCCATAACTAAAATACCACTCATAATTATTTATTACTATATCATCAAAGCCGTCACCATTGATGTCCCCTGCTGTTATTTTTTCGCTAGACGAAAAAACAAAAAATAATGGGGATACTGACCAATCCGGACTCCGGTATTGAGCAAAGAGATTATCGGGTTTTTGTATTCCTAACACAAAGGAACAGACAAGCAATATCACAAGAATTGTAGATGACCATTTCATAATGTTTTTCCTTTCCTGGATTTGTTAGAACATTGATTGCTAATAAGTTTGATATCTAAAAATGACAATTGAATCAATTAGAGAATCCATTCTTAAATCTAATGAATTCAGATAATCAATTTATTTATCTTTTTCTGTTTTCAAAATACCTTCTTGAATTTAGAAATTGCATTCAATTATTAAGCTATTTTTTTCTGTCAAGTGAATGAGATAAGCGGACAATGTTTAAACCACTCTTCATGCGATACTAATTGTCTCCGCAGTGTCACTCGGTGATTTTCCGAGGACGCTGCGGGAGAGGTAGACATACGGGAATCCACACACAGCAATTCAAACTTTTTCGCTATTACAATTTTTGTGTACTCATATTGATGAGTGTAACTGCAATAATTACTCACCCTCACCCTGCCCTCTCCCACAGGGAGAGGGTTTGGAACTGTGTAGAGAAATTCACTTACCACAGCAGTGCAAACTTGGAAGGCTGACGTGTATCCACACACAGCAGTATAAACTTCTTCACTATTACAAAAATTGTGTACTCATATTGTTTAGAGTAACTGCTGCAATTTCTCACCCTCATCCTGCCGAGTATGTCTCACAACTAATTTTTGTCATTCTGAGCGAAGCGAAGAATCCATTTTTGAAGTGTTAAAACGGATCTTTCGTAGCATTGCTCTTTTAAGTGATAAGTTTTGAGACAGCGTCGGTTTGGTATTGAGTGTTAAACTCTTTACTTCAGCACAACAAACTTCTTCACCGCAACAAACTCTCCCGCTGTCATTCTATAGAAGTACGAGCCGCTGGCAAGATCGGACGCATTGAAATCCAATTTGTAATTTCCCGCACTCATTACTTCATCAACAATCGTATTGATCTGTCTTCCGAGAATGTCAAACACTTTGATTGATACCAAGCCGGACTTGGGCAGATCGAAATTGATAGTCGTAACCGGATTGAACGGATTCGGATAATTCTGATGAAGGAAATACTGATCCGGAATGTTTTCACTAATTACATTAACTCCCACGAATCCCCCTCCATCAACTGTCTTGAGAAACGAGCCCGTTACTCCAACTATGTAACCTGTATCATAATTCGAAGGAAAGCAAACCGATGTAAGCTGATTGTTGTATGGAGTATTCATCTTGTCCCAGCTTATTCCTGCGTTCGTAGTTTTCAGCAGATATGATGCACCATAGCTTCCTCCGGCAGCATAGCCTGTTTGATTGTTGTTCGGAAAGCAGATACCGTAAGTATTAACACCTGATTGGTATGAGCTCCAGTTTGTTCCACCGTTAGTTGTCCTCAGAATTTTTCCTGCCCACTCGACGGCGTAGCCATTTTGAACATCAATCGGAAATGACACATCAACCAGACCTGTTACAAATTCCGTATTCTGTTGAATCCAATTTGCACCTCCATTAGTAGTCTTGTAGATTCTCCCTGAAGAACCTGATTCTCCGGCAACATAACCGGTTTCATTATCAGACGGGAAGCTAACAGCATTGAGCCATATTGCCGGCGAGCTCAACTGTTCCCAGTTATCTCCTCCGTTAGTGGTCTTGAGAATTACTCTGTCTCCTGAAATGTAACCTGTATTGGCATTTACAGGGAAATCTATATCTGTCAAATCTGCTCCAAGGAATACAATTTGTCGAACCCAATTCTGTCCTCCGTCAATTGTTTTGAAGATCCTTCCGCTACTTCCAACGACATAGCCTGTTTCATTGTCGAATGGAAAAAGTATTTCACGAAACATAACACTATTGCCGTCAGCAGATTGCGGCAGCCACTCGGCTCCGCCGTTAGTTGTTTTCATTATCATTCCCGATCCGCAAACGTACCCTGTCTGACTGTTTACCGGAAAGCAAACTGATTCGGTCCATTTTGTTAATCCTTTTCTTATGCTGTTCCATGAAAGACCCGAATCTGTTGTCATCAGCAAAGCCCCGATCATTCCTACAGCAATGCCTGAGTTTGCATTTGAAAAAGAAACTGAGTACATAAAGTTGTTATTCGGATCCGGTACTGAATAACCGGTCCAGTTAATTCCGCCATTGGTTGTTCTCATGTAATATCCAAATGTACCAACTGCAACACCAATCTGATCATTCTCTGGAAATTCAACAGAATAAAATTGAGTACTTGACCCGGACAATTGAGAGACCCAGTTGATTCCTCCGTTTGTTGTCTTTAACAGCTTGCCCGGATATCCTGCTACGTATCCAACCTGGCTGTTCTGAGGAAAGCACAGCGAGTAATACATTCCTAAGGCATTCATATTCTGACGTTCCCACGACACTCCGCCGTTTGTTGTTTTCATGATGATAGATGTATCGGCTCCATAATCCCTTCCGCAGACATAGCCCGTTACGGCATTTTCAGGAAATTCAATATCTTGAATGAAACTGTTTGTCCCTGCGTTTAATGGAAACCAGGTCTCTGCGCCATTTGTGGTTTTATATAATATGCCTTGTGATGAAGCAGTATTGTTTCCGGCTAAGTAACCGACCTGATCGCCCTCAGGAAAATCCACGCTGTAAAAATATTCATCGGTGCTCAGGGACTTATCAATCCACGTCAAGCCGCCGTCGATGGTTTTGAGAATTACTCCGTTAGAACCAACAGCATAACCGATGTTTTGCTGATCTGTAAAATCAACTGAACTCAGTCTGTAATATGTATTTGATTTCTGAATTGACCAGTTCTGACCTGCATCAGTTGTCTTCATTATCATTCCCACATCGCCGACAGAATAGCCCGTGGAGGTGTTTATAAAAGTTACAGAATTTAAATTATTTCCCTGCGGCAGCGGGTTTTGCCACTGCCATGAGCTTTGTGCTATGATTGATGCACTTATCATAACAAGAATTGCCAGTAATCCCATTTTCATTTTGATATCCTCAGTTTAAGATTTGATTTTGAAATTTGGATCACACCAATTGGTACCAGTGAATTCGCTTTCTTACCTTAATTTTAACAAACCTACTATTTCACTAAAACTAATTTCTTCACCGCAACAAAATCACCAGCTTTCATCTGGTTCGACGGGCTCACCACAAGTCGATAGAAGTACGCGCCGCTTGCAAGGTCTGCCGCGTTGAATTGTATCTTATGATATCCCGCTGTCTTCATTTCATTCATGAGTGTTTTCAATTCACGTCCGAGTATATCATAAACTTTAATCGTGACAATTCCGTCATTAGGTAAGTCGTAGTTGATTGTTGTCACCGGATTAAAGGGATTCGGATAGTTCTGCGAGAGATAATATTTATCCGGAATGCCAATGCTTACAACTTCGGCGAGTTCGAAGTATTCAAAGTTGCCGTTGAAGTCAAGCTGCTTGAGGCGATACTTGTACTTGCCTGTTTCAAGGTTTCTGTCGGTGAAAGAATATTCTCTCGGTTCAATAGTCGTCCCGCCTCCGCTCACAAATCCAATCATACTCCACAATTCACTTTCAACTTTTAACTTGCCACTTTGAACTACTCTTTGGATTTCGAAGCCGGAGTTATTGAGCTCTGTGGAGGTGGACCAGGAGAGAATGAGATCATTGCCGCTGAGAGCAGAGTTGAATAATGATAGCTCAGCAGGGAGGGGGGATTCAACATATACGTGCTTGCTGCAGAATATTTTGTTGATATCTTGATAATAAAGTACAAAGTGTCCGCCAACGCTGCCCGGATCAACAAGAACGGAATCATCATTAATTCCTGAAACTATTGCCGCTTGAGTCAAATCATAATTTGACAATGTCCAATATCCAAATGCATTCGCGACGAAAAATGCAACCGGTTCCGAAAGAATGGGAACATATGAAGGTCCTGAGATCAGACAATCTTCATTCGAATGAATGTAACCCTTTCCATTCCATTGAGAGTAAAGATCAATGTCTCCATCTCCATCAAAATCTCCGAAACACTTGAGATCACCAAAGTTATTTATCGTCTGACCGTCATGAAAACTACCATGACCATCGTTAATGCGGAACCCAAGATTTGCGTACTGACCTCCGCCATCTTGTGTGTAATCCAGGCTGCCATCTCCATTTATGTCCAGAACTGATTTTTTGACATAATGAAACTGTATTGAGAATGGTGAATTGCTGAAAATCCCACTGCCATCATTTGCCATTTTCACTCCAGAGATCAGCAAATCCAAATCACTATCTCCATCCATATTAATAGATGTTATAAAATTTTCATCCAAGATTCCGCCTTCATCCGGTCCAACACTTGCGTCATAAATCGTGACTTTGCTGAACCTGCCGAAACCATCATTCTTAAAGAGATCAACTTTCCTACACCCAAAAAACACAAAGGGTTCTTCACACGCCGTAAAGTGCAGCTCCAGAATGTCCATATCACCATCGTTATCGAAGTCATCTATTTCAATGTCAGACATCGGATAACACTGCTGCTGACAATTATGCAATGCATGAACAGTGTCGGCATTATTAAAGACAGTATTCTCATTCCTTACGATTTGAATATCGAATCCGGAATAAACATTAGCCATATCCGGATCCCCATCTCCGTCAAAGTCACTGGCTTTGCCAAGAAAGGCAGTTGATGAAGTTGAGTGAATGAAACTACCATTACCATTATTCAGAAACAGCTTGATGAGATTATTTTCATTCGATGATGCAATATCCAGGTCTCCATCTGCATCAAAATCTTCGAGCTCAAAAGTTGAAGTAGCTCCGACAACTTCAGACGCAATTTCAAAGTGGCCAATACCATTATTCTTAAAAATCCCGATTCCGTTAACACCGTTTCCTGCCGCTATATCAATATCGCCGTCACCATCAATGTCTCCTGCCTTCACATTGCCGGTAATGTCAATCGAGTCTGAGATCAGGAAAGATTCCGAACCTCCTGTTGCTGCAGCAATGAATGAATAGGTGAACGGCGTTATGGGATTGTCACCTGCTGTCTGCACACCGGACGTGAGAGTAACGTACACTTTTTCGCCAGCTTTGAACTCTATCTGCGGATCAATGCGCATTGACCTGTTTTCAGGACTGAAGTTAATCAATATCGGCAATACACCCGAATACTTTGCATTGACCTTTATATTTGCTGGAGTTAGAGTTGAGGCATCCATGTTCTGAGTGAATACAACATTGATGTCTGATGACCTGTTAACGCTTACGGAGTGCATTCCCGGGGAGACGCTATTGATGAAAGCATTCAGATGAGATGTTACATGTGAACCAAAGTATGCATAAGCCCTTGGTTCTCTTCCGATAAGAAGATCACAAATGCTGTCGCCATTCACATCTCCATAAGAAAGTGAGTAACAACTGTTATGGACAATAGTTGGCTGTGTACTCAGACCTTCTGCTTGTCCGAAGTAAACGTGAACACTGTCACAGTCCATAATGGAAATGTCTCCATATCCGTCGTCATTGAAATCAGCTCCGGCAGATAACATGTAAGCAAAACACGCATTCGGATAAGTCATTGACCAGATCGGAAAGTCAGATAATCCCAAAGCAGAACCAGAGTAAGCAACAACTGAACTGTTGCCACCTATTATTATATCGTCATAGCCGTCAGAATTGAAGTCGCCATTTCCTGAAACTGAAGAAAATGCAAGGTTTGGATTTGCAACATAGAATTTGTTTGGGGACTGAAAAAACCCTCTGTTAGTTTCGCCGTAGTATACTGCAGCATAATTAGAAAGACATCCCACTACAATATCTTCGAATCCGTCACCGTTAACATCACCTGCATTTGCAACATCCCATCCGAATCCAGTTCCTTCGATTGTTGAATCAAGAGAGGCAACCCAAGCAGGACCTGATGTTATTAATCCTGCCGAAGAGCCAACGTAAACGTATGCTCCGACTGTTCGTGATGCCACGATCTGTTCTCTTGCAGTTCCGGCAATGACATCAGAGTATCCGTCATTATTGACATCTGAAATTGCAACCTCATATGCAAATCCGACCTCTGCTCCCGGTGGAGCATTTACAACAGCACTTGGAGTAGTAGGCAATCCGGAAAATGAGCCGTAATAAGCATACAACTTTTTTTGAAAGTAATCTCCAGTAACTAAGTCATTGTATCCGTCATTATTAATGTCGCCTTTGCAATCAACCCGGTTTCCAAAATAAATGTAACCCTCTCCGAAGATCACCTCATTTGGAATAATTGAAGGCCCGGAGGCCGAACCAAAATAAATGAATACGGCGCCTGTTGGCTCATATTCCGGGGCACCTACAGCAATATCCTCAAAACCATCTCCATTAACATCGCCTGCAGAAATTCCCTCACCGTAACTGCTCCCTTGCTGATCACATACTACTTCCCAATTAGGAACGCTGTCGAATGGAGTTGGATAACTTGCTGAAAAATACAATCTCCTCTCATCAGTCTGTAATGTATAATACTCCGATGACCTGTAATGCAAGATTTGATGATCGGAGTTTACATCGTGATCTATTGTTGAAGTTTCATTATCATTTGATGCAAGGGAATTGAATGAAATATCTGCAAGACTTAGCGAACTCAATTTGTCGATCATATTTTTGCTATGAGAGAGGTAGGTTCCTGTCAGAAACGTGCCAAGCAGAATCAATGATACCAGAAGTAATAACTGTTTCATGATCGTTTGTTTTAAATTTACTGTTCCGCATACTCCTCTGCCTTCATACACATCGCGCAACAATCGGAAGAACCAATCTGCGAAAACAAGTTTATGAATTATTTCAAAACTACAAACTTCTTCACCGCAACAAAATTTCCCGCAGTCATGTGGTTCGATGGGCTCACCACAAGTCGGTAGAAATAAGCACCGCTTGCAAGGTCTGCCGCGTTGAATTGTATCTTATGGTATCCCGCTGTCTTCATCTCATTCACAAGTGTTTTCAATTCTCGTCCGAGTATGTCATAAACTTTGAGCGTGACAATTCCGTCAGTGGGCAAATCATAGTTGATCGTCGTAACCGGGTTGAACGGATTGGGATAGTTCTGCGAGAGAGCAAACTTATCCGGAATGCCAATGCTTACAACTTCGGCGAGTTCGAAGTATTCAAAGTTGCCGTTGAAGTCAAGTTGCTTGAGGCGATATTTGTATTTGCCTGTTTCGAGATTCCTGTCTGTGAAAGAATATTCTCTCGGTTCATTAGTCGTCCCGCCTCCGCTTACAAATCCGATCTTACTCCACTCTCCATTCTCAATTTTCAATTTTCCATTTTCAATTGCTCTTTGGATTTCGAAGCCGGAGTTGTTGAGCTCTGTGGAGGTGGACCATGAGAGCGTGATATCTTTACCACTGATGATTGAATTGAAAGCCGTTAGCTCAACGGGATAAGGTGAATCAACATATATATGCTTGCTGCAGATAATGCTGTCCGGTGTTGCCAGATAGAGGACAAAATGTCCGTGATTACTCCCTGCATCAACATAAACTGAATCGTTCTCATTTCCGGAGATAATTCTTGCATTTGTACTGTCAAAATTTGACAGATCATAAAAAGCATTGAGCGATGTTTCAGTGTAATACAGACTAATCGAATTCATAGGAACATGGATAGGACCTGTGATACAAGAGTTCCCGGGCTCCCAAAATACGATCGATGTGTCACGAAGCTTTCCTGAGACTGCTATGATTGTATCAAATCCCGGATAATCCGCGCTATATTGATAAATTACATTCCCGCTTCCGTTTGACATACCGCTGCCGTAAGCACGGTTTGCACCTCTTACAAAGAAATTGATTCTGATATTGCTCATCGGCTGGCCCAGCTTGTTGTTAACAGTGCCGGTTACTTCAGCCTGTTCTCCGAACTGCTTCACAATATTCTCAGGTGTAATTGAAAGTGTTGAAAGAGTCCTGGCGGCTTCACCGAATCCATAAAACAAATACGCTCTTCCTTTGCGGTTTTGATACCACGGTGCACTTACGATGATATCAGAATATCCGTCATCATTTACATCTCCTGCGGTTGAAACCCAGGAGCCAAAGTTGCTTCCTGCCTCTTCGCCCGTCATTGTAAAATCGGCAATGTTGTCCATATTTTCTCCGCCTCTGTAAATGTATGCCTTGCCTGTATTGTTATTGAAATGCGGGGTTCCAACAATTACGTCGGAATAACCGTCTCCGTCAAAATCATCATTCATAAACACCATATCATAGGAATCATTCTGAGGCGGTTCATTAAAAATCAGATCAGGTGCATTGTCAGGATTTGCTCCGCCAAAGAATATGTATGCTTTATCACCTAATTCGGAAGATCCCACAATTACATCAGAATATCCGTCGTTGTTAACATCACCTGCTGTTGATGCAGTATAACCGAAAAAATTACTAGGCACATAACCTGTCATAGTTACATCAGGGATATTATCCATATTTCTTCCTCCGTAAAAGACATATGTCTTCCCAACATCATAGCTTCCTGATTCTCCCCAGAAAGGTGATCCGACAAACACGTCATCAAACCCATCTCCGTTAAAATCTCCCGCCGGTGAAACAGAAAATCCAAAATTGCTTCTCCAGTGCTCACCGTACATAGTAATGTCAGGAATGTTGTCCATTCCCGGCCCGCCAAAGAATATGAATGCCTTGCCAAACAATTGATAATTGATATCTTCAAGATCACCCGGATCTCCGACTATCACATCAGAAAATCCGTCTCCGTTAACATCTCCCGCATCAGCCACAGAGACTCCGAATACACCGTACTGATCAAGACCGTTGATTGTAAGGTCGGGCACATTATTCATATTACTGCTTCCGTGATAGATTTGCGCACCGAATTCGGATACACCTGAATTGGATTGGCTCTGAACAATTACATCAGAAAATCCGTCACCATTTACATCCCCTGCCCTGCAGACAGACCTGATCCAGGGAAATTCCAATCCGTTGACACCTTTGAGAGGAAGTATAACATCGGCAATGTTGTCAGGTGAAGAACTGCCATTAAAGATATATGATCTTCCGAATGTGCCTGAATGATTATACGAAGGAGCACCGATTATTAGATCGTCAAAACCGTCTCCGTTAACATCCCCGGCAGGATTGGCAGGTGTTCCGAATCGGTCAGATTCAAACTCGCCGGTGAAGACCTGATCCGGTAAAATCGGCAGAGTCCCGGTAAGTTCTCTCCCGTAAAAAGCGTGAACCTTTTCGTATTCAGAGATTATCACATCGCTGTAGCCGTCCCCGTTTATATCGCCGGAAGCAATGCAACTTGGTATGCTTATGAATTTTACCTGTGCAGTACTCAATCCGGTCGCTGAGCCCAAGTACAGAGCTGCAAAGTCACATTCACTGATTGCAACGTCATCATAACCATCGTTATCGAAGTCACCGGCAGAGCTTACAGGATTGTACACATAACAAATGCCAACAGGATTTGTCCAATCCGATGCTGGTCCGGGCGCATCAGAAGAACCATTGTAGATATTTGCCTCATTAAGTGTTCTTACAAGCATATCACCAAATAAATCCGAATTAACATTCCCGGCAGATGAAGCATAGATAACCCCACTATTGAAAGAATATTCTCTGTAGGACGACCTGACAAAGATATTGGAATCATTTCCCCTATACACAGAGAGCCGACCACCTGAGTGAATAATGGCTGCATCTTCAAAACCATCACCATTCAGGTCGCCAAGTCCTCCAAATGCACGATTGTGAGGATAAACAGAATGATCAAATGCAATGACCGAAGAAGGATAGTTTGCTGAAATTCCTGCAGCTGACCCATTATAAATGTATGCTGCAACCATTAGTGTATCAAGTTGGCCTCTTACGGACGCAATCACATCTGAATAGCCATCACCGTTTAGATCAGCGGCTGTCACACTATATCCAAAATCCTGAATGCCTGTTCCAACTGGAAGAATAACAACATTAGCTGAATCTGAGAGTCCGGTTGGAGAGCCATAATGGATGTGAACTTTTCCGGTTCCCCCTGTCCATGGATCGCCTATGATGAGATCGCTGTAGCCATCATTGTTAATATCACACTTACCTTCGATGTGATCAGAGAATCCGGGCCCGTCTCCGTGAATGACCTGATTTGGGATAATTGGCGGTCCTGATTGTGAGCCGAAATAAACGAAGACAGCCCCCATAGAATTGTAATTGCCGTCAGCTACTGCAATATCTGCGAACCCATCACCGTTGAAATCACCGGCAGATACAAATTCTCCGAACCTTGTCCCGCTAAGATCACACACCGCTGTCCAATCAGGGAACAAAGAATCTATGGACTCGGACTCATTTCTATCATTGATCATTGAGGATACATTGGCTTCGGTGATACTTCCTTTATCGATACCGCCGTAGGAGTCGGTTGGAGATATGAAATTTGTTTCAAACAATACAAGGAACAAGAGAAATGTTGCAACTATTATGTTTTTCATCTCAGTAAATATTATTGTTACCCACGGATTGTACCGTGAGATAGAAAATTTATTTCAGCACTACAAACTTCTTCACTGCAACAAAATCTCCTGCAGTCATGGGCTCACCCAAGTCGATAAAAGTACGCGCCGCTCGCAAGGTCCGCCGCGTTGAATTGTATCTTATGATATCCCGCCGTCTTCATTTCATTCACAAGTGTTTTCAATTCTCGTCCGAGTATGTCATAAACTTTGATTGTGACAATTCCGTCAGTGGGCAAATCATAGTTGATCGTCGTAACCGGGTTGAACGGATTGGGATAGTTCTGCGAGAGATCATATTTATCCGGAATGCCTATGCTTACAACTTCGGCGAGTTCGAAGTAATCAAAGTTGCCGTTGAAGTCAAGCTGCTTGAGGCGATATTTGTATTTTCCTGTCTCAAGATTTCTATCTGCATAAGAATAATCTTTCGGAGCATTTGTCGTCCCGCTTCCGCTCACAAATCCGATCTTATTCCAATTTTCAATTTTCAATTTTCCATTTTCAATTGCTCTTTGTATTTCGAAGCCGGAGTTGTTGAGCTCGGAGGAGGTTGACCAATTCAGTAAGGCATTTCTTCCTGACACGGATGAAACCAATGCTGTCATATTTACGGGATATGGTTCATCTACAATTACTTGCATGGAAAGCAAAGTATCTCCGCCACAATTTCGTTGTGCATGGAAATACAATTCAAAGCTGCCAACCACACTACCGGCTGTTACGATTACTGTGTCATCTGTTGAATTTGCCGGAATAGATGCTTGTGTGCTATCGAAATTTGAAACAGCCCAATATCCGCTGTCAGCATCTGTTGCATAAATGTTGTTTGTTGAACCAACTGAAATTGTTGAACTTCCCGAAATACTAAAATCGAGTTATTGCAGTCATAGTTGTTACGCAAAACAGAAACATTTGATCCCGTTGCATCTGCACCCATATTAAACATCACCAGATCAATGTCTCCGTCAGCATCAAAGTCCGCCGAAGTTCCGTTGAAAGGGCTTACGCCGGAATATGAATTTGCGAAAAAGCTAAGTTCGCCTGCAGAATTGTTTTTAAAAAGTTTTACAAAGTTTGAATTTTGATCTGGGAACAAAGCATCAATATCACCGTCACCGTCATAATCTGCAGGAAGTACAACAGAAGCTGTTCCTGAAGAAAATGGCGCAAATGTGAAAACTCCTGAGCCGTTATTAAAATATAAATCATTTCTACCCAGTATATCCAGGTCCCCGTCACCGTCCAGATCAGAATGTACTGAATACATGAACCATGTACTTAATATATTACTGAATATAAAGTTTGCACTCCCGTCATTGAGATAAGTTATGCAATCTGTATATTGCGGTGTATGGATCTGAATTACCACAACAGTCATATCCAGATCTCCATCATTATCCAGATCACCGAGGGTCAGATTTAATAAAAACGGCGGAAGTCCACTTAAATCCTGAAAAATTATTAAGCGTTCACTAAAGCTCCCGTTACCGTCATTAAGATACCATCTCACAGTAACTCCGTTCATTAGGATTATATCAAGATCACCGTCACCGTCCAGATCGCCCAGGTCTGAAAAAAAACCGCCGCCGGGCGAAGATGATGTGTAAGCAAAATTACCGTTTCCGTCATTTGAAAATAGTTCGAGCGGACCATTGTTTTTTAAAATATCAATGTCTCCGTCTCCGTCAAAATCGCCGAGTGTAAAATCAAAACAATCGGAAATCAATGTCTGGGAAGTTGAAAATTCAGCGTTACCGTTATTTTTTAGAATTACTAAATTTGTGGAATCTAATGCAACTGCATCAATATCACCGTCTGAGTCAAGATCTCCGTCGGAACATTTTAGCATACCATATGGGTAAGACATATCTACTGCTGAAGTTTTCGAGAAGATGCCCGTACCCGATAATGCTTCTGTAATGAATGTCCACATGAACGGCGTTATGTTTACATTTTCCGAAGTCTGTATTCCTGACAAAAGATTTACCTGTATCTTCTCACCTATTTTGAAATCGCCGACCGGATTAATAGTCGCAGTCCTGTTTGAATTGTTGTAAGTGATTACCGCAGGGATCGATCCTGATTCGTATCCGTAAACCTTTATGTTCGAGCTGTTGATGGTAGATGAATTCATATTCATAGCGAACTCAACTTGCATATCTGAACTGAGGTTTGCACTGATAGCGTTCATATCAGGGGAGACGCTCTGGATGTATGAACTCAGTCCGCTCAATTGCCAATTAACTATTGCTGTGTCTGATACATTTGCCGCGTAGGCAATCACAGTGTCGTATCCGGGCAATTCACCAATGTAACAGTATCCGGCAATTCCATTTTTATCAGTTATTGTAATGGAAGAATCCGAGTGAATTCCTTTGACAAGGTACTTCACTTCCACTCCTTCCATTGGAATCTCATACTGGCTTTTCACAAATGAGCTTATACAAAGTTTATTCATCTGGTGCACTGAAGTGTCCTTTGGTGATACAGATATAGTTTGTACTTCGTCAGTTGAACCATAGTATCCGTATACAACCGGATCGTAGCTGACAAGTACGTCACCAATGCCATCATTGTTCAAATCACCGTAAGAGACCGCATCACTATTTCCTGAAACAGCAAATGATTGGCTTCTCAATCCATGCGCACTTCCAAAAAATATTTTAGTTGCATCAAACGAAGCAGCAATAAAATCGGAATAACCATCATTGTTGAAGTCACCGGCAGAAGAAATGCAACTACCACTTGTATGTGCAATCCAATCATAATTCGAAGAGGGACCAGTTGGGGATCCGTAGAATCCGAAAACAGGAACGTTGTGACTTCCAAGTACAAGATCATCATAACCATCCGAATTCACATCGCCTACAATTGACGCTGAAAAAGCATAAAATGATAATCTGTATTCCGGAGGAGCATGCATTTGTCTGTCTGAAGAGCCAAGATAGACCAACACTTCCGGTCCAACATGAGTGGAAATGACTAAGTCGTCATACCCGTCGCCATTCATATCACCGTCCGTTGATAAAGCAGATAAAAAAGTACCTCCCAAAGGACTCTCAGTATAGAGTGAAGCAGTCCATGTAGGATTTGTCCCGGTTAATCCATTCTCAGATCCTAAATAAACATACGCACCGATTTGGAGTGAGTCTAGATTTGTATCTGAAGTGACACAAAGGTCCGCGTAACCATCTCCATTAAGGTCCCCATCCGATTCTACAGTCCAGCCAAAATCACGATCATTTGAATTCAATGGTCTCGCTATCCAATCTGCTGAATCAGATATACCAGTAGAAGAACCGTAAAAGACCTCAACACTGCTCGAGTCCGGATAGCGTGGAAAACCAACTGCAAGGTCTGAATATCCATCTTGATTAATATCGCCCCGGCAAGATAGACTATTTCCAAAATAATTCTTTCTTCTTATGATCTTGTCCGCTGTTGAAGATGGACCTGATGATGAACCCCAATATATGAAAACATATCCGGTATCAGGCGCTGGCGCCCCAATCGCCACATCATTGTATCCATCGCCATTGATGTCCCCGGAAGATAGCCCGTACCCAAACCGAATGAGACGATCCGCATGAACTTCCCAATCCGGCGTGCTAGACATTGGATCCACAGTTATAGGATACTCGGCATCACTATCATCAACCACTATCGCAAACTGCTTCTCATCGCTTTTCTCAAAGTAAGCATCAAGCGTCTTGCCGTTTGCATCCCATGCTTTCAAAGATGAATACATCATCTTGTCTTTTCCGTCTTTGCCGGAACTAAATGTAACTGCATCTCTGCTGACATTCATCTTAAGATCTGTGTTCACATTCATCCGCAACTGAAGTCCATCATCTCCGGAGATTTTCTCTTTTACAATAAAATCCTGGCGCATGCCTTCTTTAGTGTTTGTATAATCTATTCTGATGTTGTCACTTTCCATCCATGCTTTGTTGCCGGCTGATAGAAGTTCGGAGTCTTCAAACTTACACCCCCTAGCCCCCCCTGAAGGGGGGGAACCAGCATTGGCAATTCTCATTTCATTGTCCTCAACTTTCCACTCTCCATTTTCCACTTTCAACTCAATGCTCCAGTCTTCTATCTCTTCATAATTTTTCTCATCTTCACGCAGCGATCTGTCACTCACATCAAACAGCGGTATCTTTGTATCGCGTGGTTTTGCGGTGAAGCCATCTTTGTGGTATGTGAAACGTAAATTGTTTGCCCTGTTGGGTGATTGGTAAGAACCAAGTTCTTCACTGTATGAGATGTTGTATTCTTCTTTCATGATATTCTCTACAGCAGCGGAGTACCAGTTCTGATCAACATTGTTTAGACGGTTATCCGTCTTTGTAAAATTTGGGTTTGCATTGACGCTATGCTCAGTTGGAATGTACTCGGGACATGTCAGGCTCAGGGATTGTTTGGATCGGCTAAGGATGGCTGTTCTTTGTAGATCTCTTTTGGTGCAAACAAACTAAGCAGAATCAATGAAACCAGCAGTAATAACTGTTTCATGATTGTTTACATTAATAGTTAGAAAAGATCATCAGATCAATTGCTTCCTTCATTGAGTAATTATTCCTCCAAATTCAACGAAGCAGGAGCTAGAGAAAACTTGCAGGAACGAATCTACTTTCAATTACTTCAGCACAACACATTTTTTCATAATTACAAAAATTGAGTACTTATAATGGTGAGAGTAACTGCTTCAATTTCTCACCCTCACCCTGCCTCCCCAGGGAGAGGGCTTGCCAAGAAGTGACTCTTTATTTCAGCACTACAAACTTCTTCACCGCAAGAAAATCAGCAGCCTCATCTGATAGAAGTACGCGCCGCTTACAAGGTCAGGGTTCCGCCCACGGTTGAAACAGTGGGCTGTATGATTGTAATTATTTCAGCACTACAAACTTCTTCACCGCAAGAAAATCACCAGCCTTCATCTGATAGAAGTACGCGCCGCTTGCAAGGTCTGCCGCGTTGAGTTGTATCTTATGATATCCCGCAGTCTTCATCTCATTCACAAGTGTTTTCAATTCTCGTCCGAGTATGTCATAAACTTTGAGCGTGACAATTCCGTCAGTGGGCAAATCATAGTTGATCGTCGTAACCGGGTTGAACGGATTGGGATAGTTCTGCGAGAGATCATATTTATCCGGAATGCCTATGCTTACAACTTCGGCGAGTTCGAAGTAATCAAAGTTGCCGTTGAAGTCAAGCTGCTTGAGGCGATATTTGTATTTTCCTGTCTCAAGATTTCTATCTGCATAAGAATAATCTTTCGGAGCATTTGTCGTCCTGCTTCCGCCCACAAATCCGATCTTGTTCCAATTTTCAATTTTCAATTTTCCATTTTCAATTGCTCTTTGGATTTCGAAGCCGGAGTTGTTGAGTTCGTTGGAGGTGGACCAATTTAGACTTACATCTTTTTGAATTGTTGATGAATTGAATGAAAGCATCTCAACCGGGTTGGGATCGTCCCAAAAAATAAATGCCGTGTCAAATACATTTGTGGCATGTGCTATTATGGTATCAATTCCGGTGTTATAACCAATCAAAAAATATTCAACATTTCCCGCTGTCGTCAGTAGAAAGTCCGTTCAGTATTTCCGCATTGGCGCCCTTGATCTCTACAAACATTTCGGCATTGGGAACGGGTATTCCCGAGAAACTTCTCAGAGAGACATTGAAGTAATGTTCTTCATACTGAAGCACCTGAGCTATATGGGGAGTAATTTGGATCCTGTTAACTTTTCCATAAAATGCATAATACCAAGGCCACAGTTCATTTAGATATGGTTCTTCAAATTTTAATCCCCCGACCAGTACATCCGAATAACCATCAGTATTAACATCTCCCGCTGATGAAACTACTACGAATAAAAATTCACTCATCTGATATTTCCAGAAGCTCGTATTGTCGATACCATTATGTGAACCATAGAAAACATAAGCTGATGAATTTGATGTATCTGACATATTATCCCATGCAGTATAATGAGCACCGATAATCACATCATCGTAACCATCACTGTTCACATCTCCAGCATCAGATACAGATGTTCCGAATCCCGGATCCTGATTGTCTAGCGACCATGCATCTACCAAACCGTTCTGGGAGCCGAAATACAGGTAGGTTTTACCCCTGTTACCGGTACCTTCATAGAAGTTTGGGGAGCCGACTAATACGTCATCAAATCCATCGTTGTTCACATCACCTGCTGATGATACGGAATAACCGAACAATGAATATTCATCCTCTCCAATTCTTCCTGAATTATAGTCAGCACCAGATGGTGAGCCGAATGATACCCAGAATCTTCCGTTTGATTCATACTGATTGTCGCCCGGTCTCGAAGGTGGTGGTGGCCAAAATGGTTCTCCGGCAATTACATCAGAGTAACCGTCACCATTAATGTCACCGGCGCAGGATACAACATTGCCCATTCCGGTATACCCGTCAAGCCAATTAATAAATGAATAGACAGGACCATTGGAAAGTCCGTTTGCCGAACCGAGAAAGATCAACACTCTTCCATGAGCGCTTAAATAGTTATTCGGATAACCTGGTGCGCCAACAATTACATCATCATATCCGTCTCCGTTGTACATCCCCGCAGCGAGAAACTGATACCCCAAATCTTGCCCATTCACTGTTGCTTGTAAACCCAGTCGGCTGAATCAAGAAGGTAAACCCTGTGAACCATAGAAAACATGAATCCTTCCTTCATCTGTTTGTCCGTTTGTATATTTGGGCTCTCTAACTATGATCTCTCCGTAACCGTCTCCGTTAATGTCGCAATTTCCGGAAACTGAACGCGCAAATTCAGTAACTGTGCTTCCCAATTTTTTAAATTGCCATTTGTCATCATTTGTCAAACCGTTTGATGAACCAAAGTACACTGCAACATAACCTGTTATACAATGATGTATGTTCTCCGGGACTGCTGATCAATACATCCGAAAAACCATCAAGATTTACGTCGCCTGCATCCGCCATAACAATATGTCTCAAGCTGGTGTACCAACCGCCTTTTATCCAATCCGGCGTACTCGATAACGGATCCACCGTCACCGGATACTCTGCATCACTATCATCAACCACTATCGCAAACTGCTTCTCATCGCTTTTCTCAAAGTAAGCATCAAGCGTCTTGCCGTTTGCATCCCATGCTTTCAAAGATGAATACATCATCTTGTCTTTTCCGTCTTTGCCGGAACTAAATGTAACTGCATCTCTGCTGACATTCATCTTAAGATCTGTGTTCACATTCATCCGCAACTGAAGTCCATCATCTCCGGAGATTTTCTCTTTTACAATAAAATCCTGGCGCATGCCTTCTTTAGTGTTTGTATAATCAATTCTAATGTTGTCTGTCTCTATCCATGCTTTGTTGTCCGCTGATAGGAGTTCGGAGTCTTCAAACTTACCCCCCCTAGCCCCCCCTGAAGGGGGGGAACCAGCATTGGCAATTCTAATTTCACGGACAACATTTTTCAACTCTTCACTCTCAACTCTCACCTCTTCACTCTCAACTCTCACCTCTTCACTCTCAACTCTCACTCTCAACTTTCAACTTTTCACTCTCAACTCTCAACTCTTCACTCTCAACTTTCCATTTTCCATTTTCTACTTTCAACTCTATACTCCAATCTTCAATCTCTTCATACTTCTTCTCGTTTTCGCGAAGCGCCCTGTCGTTCACATCAAACAGCGGTATCTTTGTCTCGCGAGGTTTTGCGGTGAAGCCATCTTTGTGGTATGTGAAACGTAAATTGTTTGCCCTGTTAGGTGATTGGTAAGAACCAAGTTCTTCACTGTATGAGATGTTGTATTCTTCTTTCATGATATTCTCTACAGCGGCGGAGTACCAGTTCTGATCAACATTCTTCAGACGGTTATCCGTCTTTGCAAAATTTGGGTTTGCATTGACGTTATGCTCAGTTGGAATGTACTCGGGACATGTCAGGCTCAGGGGATTGTTTGGATCGGCTAAGGATGGCTGTTCTTTGTAGATCTCTTTTGGTGCAAACAAACCAAGCAGAATCAATGAAACCAGCAGTAATAACTGTTTCATGATTGTTTATGGTTAAGATTTTCAAAACTTTTTTAGAATCAGTTTCAATATATAAAGACCTCTTTTGTTCTTTACCGGATTACTTTTTGAAAAATTAAAGTACGGAATGTTTCAGAACGATTGCAGTCTTTGTTTCCAACGAAATTCTTACTTGCTTCTTATAGGTCTTTTCTATTGATAAAACTACATCTAAAATTTCATTTTAATGATTCAAAAATCTATACTCGTGGCAAGGTAATTGCTGGCTAAAGCATCGGGTTGAGTAAAATAGCAATGCTTACAGTGACTAATTTATTACATTGAATTAATAATGCGCTCAGTACTTTCATTAACATCCTTACAAGACCATCTGCAAGTTTTGTGATGATTCCGATGCCCGTTCATAAACAGAAAACAATTTCTCAGCTCTGCGCGAAAGTTATGGCTTCTTCAAATGTCAGATTACTTCCTGCCAACCAATGATTATCGAAATTCTCACCAAGCCTATCTTTTACCTGCAGAACAGTGTTTTCAAATACATTTTGTATTTCAGGATGAGAAATTGCCTTTGCAGATATAACTGAATTATTGACGAAACCGAGTATAGTAGCAGCCTTATCCGGATTTTCTGTGCTTAAAGTTTCCGCGATCCCAATGAGGCCATATCTCATGCCGGTTTCAAAATTGATCTCCTGTGACAATTGAAAACTCTTTTTGTGAAGTTCGATTGATTCAGTGTCTTGACCCATAGAGTGCTTGAGGAAGCCATAGTTATTAAAGGCAGAAGCAAGACCTTTCTTGTCACTCAATTCTGTTCTGATTCTAATGCATTCATCGAAATACTTTTCCGCTTCCCAATATTTTCCGTAGTAACCGAAAATTGAACCAAGATTATCGAGTGTGGAAGCAAGACCTCTGGTATCGCCCAGTTCTCTCTGAATTTTCAAACTTTCCTCTAAGTGATTCATGGCTTTGGCATAGTCTAATCTTACACCAGCGAGAGAACCAAGATTCGAAAGAGACATCGCAATTCCACGAAGATCGTTCACTTCTCTGTAAATCTTCAGGCACTCATTTAATTTTTCTTCAGCCTTATCATACTCTTTAAGATAGATCAACGGAGCAACAGCATTGAACAAACTATCTGCTGTCAGTCCCTTGTCACCAATTTCTTTAATGCTCTTGAAACTTTTTTCATTCAACAACATTGCTTTTTCATAGTCACCCTGGGATTGTGCTAACAGTCCCAGATTGCCCAGTGTTGTTCCAATTCCTCTCACATTGTTAAGATTCTTGTACAAGCGCAAACTCCTATCGTAGTAATCTTTTGCCTTATCAAGATCTCCGGTTATCCATTCAAGAGTCCCCAGCCATTGAAACGAGCTTGCTCTCAACCTTGAGCTGATCTCATCAGCATCTCCCAGCAACTCAAGTATGTGTTTTCTGCCTTCCTTAATGTATCCGCGGATCTCCCAGAATCTGCTGAGGTTCAATGCAATCTTTATTCCCTTTTCCCTCTTGCCAATAATTATTGAGTTCGACATAGCCTTCCTGAAATTGTTCATCTCTGTTTCAAAACTATCAAGCATTTGTTTCTCGATTCCTTTTTCAAGATCCCCTCTGATTGCTTCGGAAAGCTTCGAATAAAATTCAAGATGACTCTGAATGTGCATCTCTGCTTCATTGGATTCATCCTTTTTTTGTTCGGCATATTGCCTGATAGTTTCGAGAATGTTATACCTCTTATTCCCCGTGCAAGGTATAATGAGTGACTTGTCAGCGAGTCGGCTTAGAAGATCTAAAATATCAACATCTTCCAATCCATTTCCCGAACACACTTCTTCAGCCGCATCAAGTGTCCATCCACCCGAAAAAACAGAAAGCCGGTTGAGAAGTTTTTTTTCTTCGGGAGAAAGCATATCATAACTCCAATCAACCATTGCCTTTAACGTCTGCTGTTTGGTTTCGGCGGTTCGCATCCCTCCTGTAAGAAGCTTGAATCTGTCATTTAATCTCTGAAATATTTTCTCAACCGGAAGAACTTTGGTTCTTACCGCTGCCAGTTCAATTGCCAATGGAATGCCCTCGAGCTGTCTGCATATTCCGGTAACTGCTATAACACTTTCATCATCAATACTGAAATCCGGATTTACTGACATTGCCCTTTCCACAAACAATCTGGCTGATTCGAATTCCATAAGCTGTTCAGCAGAAACTTGAGCTGATCCATCCGGGACATTAAGAGGCGGAACTCTGAAAGTTTGTTCACCCGAACACATTAACGCTTCACGGCTTGTTGCAATAATTTTTAGCAGAGGGCAATTTCTCAAAAGCATTTCGGCAAATGCTGCCGATTCGATGATCATGTGCTCACAGTTATCCAGGATGATCAGCATCTGTTTGTCCTTTAGATAGCCGGTCAGACTTTCTTCCTGTGATTTGCCGAGTTCTTCCTCTAATCCAAAAATATTTATCAGAGCCTGACTTATGAGTGACGGTTCAGAAAACGGAGAGAGTTCTGCAATGAAAACACCATGACTGAATTCATCTATGAGATCTGCTCCGACCTGCATTGCCAGTCTTGTCTTCCCGGTACCGCCAAACCCAATCAATGTAAGCAAATGTGTTTGCTTCAATAAGCTCTTTATATTGTCGATCACATCTTCCCTGCCAACAAAACTTGTCAATTGCACAGGCAGGTTGTTAGGTCTGGCATCAAGCGTTTTCAAAGGCGGAAATTCTTCGCGGAGTCCGGGTGCCGTAACCTGATACAGTCTTATTGGCTGTACTACATCTTTCAATCTTCTTTCCCCAAGATCGCGAAAAAAAATACCGTTTGAATTCAAAACATGAAGTTCATCTGCAAGATCTTTATATACTTTTTCCGAAATAATAATTTGTTCACCGTATGCCGCTGACATTATTCTGTTCGTACGCGCCAAAGTCAGGTATCCTTCGTAATCAGTTCCGTTCCATTCTGCATCACCTGCGTGAATTCCTATCCTTACTTTAATTGTCACCCCTTTCCATTGCTCTTTGCTAATGAATGTCTGTGCTTCCACTGCAGCCTTGACAGCATCTGCACTTCTTTCAAACGAACATAAAAAAGCATCACCAATAATTCTGAAGACGTATCCGCTATTTGCAGCAACCGCTTCATGCAGAATCTGCTGATGTCGTTGCAAAGCTTCAGGCAACAACTCGTGAAATTCATGCGCAAGCTTTGTGCTTCCTTCTATATCAGTGAAAAGAAATGTTATTTTGCCACTTGGTATGCTCACTCTAATTTGAATTGTACTTTTTGAAATTCAGACTACAATTTAGGTATTTTATATTGCCGATAAAACTTTGGGAATTTACTTTACGTTATTCAATCCTGCAAGTTCCACAACTTCTTCTGTAGTCATATTTGTCCCTGCTTCATAGTGTTTCCGGAATTCATCATCACCTAAAGTTTCACGGAGTTTCTCTGCGTTCTGTGTTGCAAGAATCTCAATGCCCTTCTCCCAGACTCTTGACAGAGATTTCAACTTTGACTCTGCTATGCCTGTCATACTTGCTGCCTGTTCAAAATTATTTTCGGCAATCTCAACCCCCGCCAATACAACAAGAGATACGGATGTTGCCCACTCATCACCCAGTTCTGTATTGCAAGAGTGACTTTGTTCAATACAGCTCCGCGCCTTGTCAATATTATTTGTAAGCAAATATACTACCCCAAGATGATTCAAAGAATTTATAATTCCGCTCTTATCGCCAATCTCCTTTCTTATTGCTATACTCACTTCAAAGAACTTCAAAGCCTCATCATATTTTGCTCGCGAAGAATATACCATGCCGAGTCCGTAATTATAGAATCCGATTCCAAGTTTATCTTCCAACTCGCGGTGAATTGCTCCGCATTCTTCAAGCAGATTCTGAGCCATATCATAATTTCCGCGATTGTGTGACACAAGACCAAGGTTTAGCAGTGTATTGGCAATGCCTCGTTTACTGCCACTCTCGCGATTCAAAGCGAGACTTTCCTTATAATATTTTTCAGCTTGTTCAAACTCGCCAATGTTTTCGGCAATCAATCCAAGGTTATGCAAAGGATTAGCAAGCTGACTCTTTAAGCCGATCTCCCGGTAAATGGCAAGACTTTCTTCATAATAGTCTTTTGCTTTTTCATATTCGTTCTGATGAATGGCCACCATCCCAAGGTTGTTAAGACACATTGCCGTTCCTCGCTTTTCATTCATGGCTCTGCTGATTTCAAGGCATTCCTGATAATAGACAAGTGCGTTATGAATGTCTCCCTGAAAAACAGATATTGAACCTAATCCAATCAATGAGTTTGCAATTGCCGGGTTATCATCAATTTCCCTGCCTATCTTAAGACTCTTTTCAAAATATCCGCGTGATACTTTAAAGTTGCCCTGTAGCAATGAGAGATTTCCTAAGTTGCAAATGATCAACGCAAGTGTTGGCTTGCTTAATTCTGACTCTTGCTCAAGAATTTTCTCACCCATTATTTTACCTGTTGAACTGTGCCCCCGTATTATCCAAAATCTGCTAAGTGCATTTGCAGTCCGGCCGCCTTTTTCAGTCTCTCCGAGTTTTATTGAATTGTAAATTGCCGATTGAAAATTGCTGTGCTCGCTCTCTAACCTTTCCAGCCAAAGAGCTGCTTCACTCAGCTCAACTTTTGGTGAGGACGAGACAGAAAACTCCATGTAATAATTCAAATGTCTTGCCAGAACAATTTCCTGCTCCTCTGAATCGATCAGTTTCTCTTCCCCGTATTGCTTCATCGTTTCGAGTATCCTGTATCTTTCTTTTTCTTCATCGTAAATTATTATCGACTTCTCAGCTAGCTGAATCAACAGATCGAGCACTTCTCTTTGCTTTACTTTTTCATCGGAGCAGATCTCTTCCGCCGATTCCAATGTCCATCCTCCCTGAAATACCGATAGCCTGTTCCATAGTGCCTTCTCTTTTTCCGAAAGCAGATCATAACTCCAGTCGATCATTG
Organism: Ignavibacteria bacterium; assembly: GCA_016704345.1. Taxonomy (GTDB): domain Bacteria; phylum Bacteroidota; class Ignavibacteria; order Tepidaquicellales; family Tepidaquicellaceae; genus JADJAH01. Next base: position 216,132 of record JADJAH010000038.1, read on the forward strand.
CTCTTAATGTCTGTTGTCTTGGAAGCGCCGTGCGCCTGCCTCCCGTCAGCAGGCTGAACCTGTCATTCAGTCTCTCATAAATCTTTTCCAGCGACAATACTTTAACTCTTGCTGCTGCAAGTTCTATGGCAAGAGGAATTCCGTCGAGATGGTTGCAAATCTCTGCGAGCGCGGGAGCGTTAGTGTTGGTGACGCGAAAGTTGGGACTAACAGACAAGGCTCTTTCTATGAACAGCCTTACTGATTCATACTGCGTAAGCTGTTCCGGCGTATTGTCTTTTGATGCATCGGGAAGCGATAGGGGTGGAATTATGAATGTCTGTTCTCCGGCGCAGTTCAATGCTTCGCGGCTAGTTGCAATGATCTTTAGCTTCGGACATTTGCTTAAGAGAATATCAGAAAGCTCGGCGCATTCGTTGATCAGATGTTCGCAATTGTCCAGTATTAATAGGAGCTCCTTTTCTTTGAGATAATCCGTAAGTGTTTCCTCAAGTGATCTTCCGGGTTCCTCCTTTACTTCGAGTGAGTTCATAATAGTCTGAACTACCATTGACGGATCAGATACCGGAGCAAGTTCTGCAATGAATACTCCGTTGTTGAAATCATCTATCATATCTGCTCCAACCTGCATTGACAGTCGTGTCTTTCCGCCGCCACCGAAGCCGATGATAGTAAGCAGATGAGTTTGCTTGAACAGTTCTTTTACCTGTTCCATTACATCTTCCCTGCCGATAAAGCTTGTGAGCTGAACGGGGAGATTGTTGGGTCTTGAGTCAAGAGTTTTTAGCGGAGGAAATTCTTCACGAAGACCGGGTGAAATTATTTGAAAAAGTCTTATTGGCTGTATAACGTCTTTGAGTCTTCTCTCACCAAGATCACGGAATGTTACATCCTTTTCTTTTACAGCATCAAACTTGTCCCTGCATAATTCATAAGTATCATTTGAGATAACGATCTGCTCGCCGTATCCAGTTGACATTACCCGTGCAGTTCTTGCGAGCGTGATATAGCCCATGTAACGTTCGCCGTTCCACTCTGCGGTTCCTGTGTGTAAGCCGATCCTTATCTTTATTACTACTTGTTCCCACTTTTCATTTGCGAGATTCAACTGTATGTCAATTGCCGCCTTGACTGCATCCTCCGCCTTACCAAACGCACAGCAGAAAGCATCTCCGGCGATCCTGAATACATAACCGTTATTGGATTCAATTGCAGAGCGAAGAATTGCATGATGCTTTTCCAATGCCGCGGGATAAGCATCAACAAACTGCTGAGATAGTTTTGTGCTGCCTTCGATGTCCGTAAATATAAATGTTACCGTGCCGGTTGGCTTTTCCATGTATGAATTTCTATACGCAAATTGTTTTGCAATTTACGAAATTCAGGAGGCAATTAATTTGCAGAAATATATTTTAATCAACCGGGAAATTTATTCTGATTGTAGCGCCAATATACTGCCTGACATTCACAATATAACATTGAATTCCTTTAATCTAAAATTTAAATTGAACACCTAAAAATTATACCAAATTGAATTCAGGGATTTGAAAGAAGAAATAAAATTCATCTTCAATAATATTACGGAGTGGCTGAAGTTTGCGGAAGCAAAGCATGCCGGTCTGATGTTTCTTAATAGTGGACTCCTCTTCGGAATGTTTACTGCTCTGAAAGATTATGAAAAGTTTTTTCCTAAATCTGTAATATTCATTTCATTTTTTTGCTTTGGTCTTTCAATGCTCTTCAGTCTGATATCACTTTTTCCGATCACATCTAACGCGATGAAAGGCAGGGAACCTATTGAGAATCCAAACATACATTTTACTGGCCATTTGTGCAGGCTTGAAGTGCATGAATTGAAATCTGAATTGGCAAAGATCTATCCCGACTGTACGTTCGACAAATCGGATGAAGACTTAATGAATCAGATCATAGTGAATTCATATATTACCGCACGAAAATATAAAATATTCAAGCTTGCAATATTCTCTACTTCTGTTGGAATAGTTATACCGCTTTTGGTTGTGCTTATAGAAATGGTTTTTGCCTCTTGAGATTTCGGCGGTGGAAGGCGTCGCCCTGAGCAAATTAGCAGCGTCGCCCTGAGTAAATTAGCAGCGTCGCCCTGAGCAATTAGCAGCGTCGCCCTGAGCCTGACGAAGGGTGAAAGCAAAATCAGCGCCATGGTTTCCCTCGCCAGGCTCGGAACAGGCTCAGGCTCACCATGACAACGTATCAAATCTTTCTCGAGGTCTAATTTAGTTGTGCTTATAGAAATGGTTTTTGCCTCTTGAGATTTCGGTGGTGGAAGACGTCGCCCTGAGTAAATTAGCAGCGTCGCCCTGAGTAAATAAGCAGCGTCGCCCTGAGTAAATTAGCAGCGTCGCCCTGAGTAAATTAGCAGCGTCGCCAGCCATTACTGTCATGCTGAGCCTGACGAAGCATGACGTATTCACAAATATGATGTCACCCTTCGTCAAGCTCAGGGTGACCTTTCCAATAATTGCAAAGGACTGCTTGCAAGCTGGGACTATGCGGCAACAAGCCTGCTCAACTCACAAGGCGGTTCAGGCGGAGGCGCAAGCAGCAAGAATGAGCCTGCACTAAGGGATGAAGGTGTGATCAGTTACAGAGATAACCCTAATGATGTTTATGACAGCAGAAAGTTTTCAACTGATGACAGAAAAACTCTAAACGAAAATCTAAGCAAATCATTTTCAAATCAGGTAAATAAACAAACCAGCGAGATAAAGTCACTTGAGGAGAAGTTAACCAGGAATGAAGCATCAAACAGCGAGAAGAAGAAGCATCAGGAAATGAGAACGCTGAAGGAAGTAGTCAAAGCAAGAAAACCGGAAACGGTTGCCAATCATGTTTCAATGATCTCGGATGACTTGAGCAGAATTGTGAAATCAACCGGTAGTGATGTATCAGACAAGTACGAGGAGAACATTCTTCCAACCGAATTCGCTTTGCATCAGAACTATCCAAATCCTTTCAATCCTGTAACGAAGATATCGTTTGATCTGCCGCAAGACTCAAAAGTGAATTTGGTTGTCTATGATTTGCTCGGAAGAGAAGTTACAAGGCTTGTAAACAATGAGTTCAAAGTTGCAGGCAATTACACTTATGATTTCAATGCCGCATCGCTTTCGAGCGGAGTTTATTTTTACAAGCTTGTGGTGAGCTCGTCGAATCCAATCAATGCCGGAAATTACTCAGAGACGAAGAGAATGGTATTGCTCAAGTAATGCCAAATGTCTTAATTGCAGATGGAAATACAAATCACAAAATAAGAATGCAACTATCACTTAACGACACTATCGCTGCAATTGCAACACCAATGGGTGAAGGAGGAATTTCAGTGATCAGGATTTCCGGTAAGGATGCATTCATCATAGCTTCGCGAATATTCTTTAAGCATAAAGATGCTTCTGATACTGTTAATGTACAAGAATTGCATTCTCATACAGTTCACTTTGGCTTCATATTAAAAGAAGAAAAGCTTGTCGATGAATGCTTGCTGACAATCTTCAAGTCTCCGCATTCATATACCGGGGAGGATGTTATTGAGATCTCTTGTCATGGCGGATCTTTTGTCGCCGGAAAAGTGCTGTCGCTGATTTTGTCTTCCGGTGCCAGAATGGCTGATCCGGGAGAATTTACTAAGAGAGCTTTTCTTAACAGCAAGTTAGATCTCTCACAGGCAGAGGCAGTGGCTGATCTGATCAGATCAAAGACTGAATCGGCACACGAGTCATCGCTTAAACAGCTGGAAGGGGAGTTGTCGCGTTTTGTTGCATTTGCCAGGGCCGAGCTGATCAGGATCACTTCGTTAGTTGAGCTGGAGCTTGACTTTGCAGAGGAGGGATTAGAGCTTGTAAGCAAGAAGGAAGTAAAAGGATTGATAGATGAACTGAGTAAAAAGATTGCGGGCATTATAAGTTCTTATGTTGCAGGAAAGGTTATCAGAGAAGGTGTTTCACTCGTTATAGCCGGTAAGCCAAACAGCGGCAAGTCTTCTCTTTTCAACAAGCTGCTTGACAGCGACCGAGCGATTGTCAGCGGAATAGCCGGAACAACAAGAGACTACATCGAAGAGAACCTTGTAATAAACGGTGTGCTATTCAAACTCATTGATACGGCAGGAATACGCTCTTCAAATGATGAAATAGAATCGGAAGGAATTATCAGGAGCTATAAGAAAATCGCAGAAGCAGATCTTGCTTTGTATCTGATTGATTCAGGTCTGTCAGTGAAAGAAGCCGGTGAAGAAGAAGAAAAGTTCAGGGAAAGTTTTGATGTTGATAAGTCAATACTCGTTTATTCCAAATCAGATGTTGCCCAACATAAAGTACCTGGCAATGCGATCAATGTTTCAATCTTTGATGAGAGTACATTGAAATCTCTTCGCAATAAAATGACAGAGAAGGCGCTTTCAACCCAAAGAAATTTAAGCACCGGAGAAATTGTACTTACTAATCTCCGTCATAAACTATGTCTTGAAAATGTCATGACCTCGCTCGCAAATGCAGGCAGTTCCATCAATTCAGGCGTAAGCGGAGAGTTCATCTCCGTTGATCTTCGCGCTGCTATGAATCATCTCGGCGAGATAACAGGAGAAATTACGAATGATGAAATTCTTAATAATATATTCGGATCGTTTTGTATTGGAAAGTAGGGAACAATTGGGAATTACGAGTTAGGAATTAGGAATTAAGAATTGTGGCGGAAAAGTGAAAATGAACCTATCCGCCACTAACTAGTAACCTGCTTTTTCTTTATTTATCAACCGCATTCAAAATCAAGAATTCTCAATGTTCTGTCGTAAAACTCTTTTGCTCTTTCGGGAGTGCTGCCAATGCAAACAAGCCCGAGTTTTCCGAACTCAGACAGTGCCCCAATCAGATGAAACACAACACCCTCTTGTGATGAGCCGTCATACATGACTCCGTGAAACATAGCAATGTCAATAAGGTCGTTGGGAGTTAGCCCTATATATTTCGGATCCTGAACATTGTCGGATGCAAAGTAATATCTCTTGTTACCGCTTGCAGTTATGTATTCGCCGTCCTCTGCATTGTACTTTCCATTAGCAAGGAACTGAATCATCATGTATGGATGTGTAGTTCCGCCTTTTCTCAAATTGATCTCAATTGCAAAATGTTTCCATGCGCCGTCCGGTTGTCTTACGGAAATAAAATCAATGGCGAATCTTCCAAGGACTCCCTTTTGAGACAGGTACAATGCAACCTTATTTCCGATCTCAGCAAGCTCAGTTGCATACTGTTTATCAGCCGGAAATATTGCTCCGAGAAATATCTGTCCGTCATCACCGCCAAGCAACTGATCATGAGTGCTTGGTATCTCGATCTTATTCTTTGTACCGATAACACATTGAACTGATGGAGACATCTTCTCATCACCTTCAAGAAATTCCTCTACGATTCCTTCCATCTCACTGAATTTTTCGAAGAAGAGTTCCTGACTTACGTCTTTGGCTACCGTTCTTAAGTTATCTGATAAGGTGCTCAGAATATTTTTCTCAAGAGCATCATCGATCTTAAGTTCCGGATATCTGTAGATCGCATTTCCATCACCGCTGAATCCGTCGTTCATCTTTACTACTGCCTTGCGCAGAGCCGGATCCTTTCTCTTAAGCCGGGCAAGTGATTTTGCAATATCTTCTTTCGTCTTTAGATCTTCATCGCCGTCCGGCATATCTATTCCGCATGCTCTGAAAGTCTTGCGAGCGCCTGACTTTGATCCTTCATAAAACATTGATGGATCTGTGCCGAACAATGGGATGTCTAGTTTGACCGCAAGGGATTTTTCAAGCGGAGTTATGTTGTAACAGGTTAAGTGGGTAGATGACTTGTCATCAATAAGCTTCTTTATCCTTTCAATTAGTCTCGGGCGTTCAAGGATCTTTTCTGTAAGGGGCTTGCGAGAGAGATCATAGCAACTTAACATTGTAAGTCTTTGTCTTGCATGATTTCCTGTAATGCCTTGAAGCAAATGCAGGTAATAGTCAATGATCACATCGGAAAGCGGCATGCTTGATATGTAAATAACCTTCGTTCTCGGAAGTCTCAAAAGCATCAATAAGCAAAGCAGTCTCTCCTCGTAATGAATTGCTCCCTTGATCTTGGAAAGGATCTCCATATCGAGAGTTAGTGATGGAACAATGACTACTGTTCTTTCGGCATAATTATCAGGAAAAATTTTTTCATATTGCTGGATTATCCCCAGTTGGTTCTTTTCGAATAGCTCGTGTTCTTCTTTTGAGCCAAATGCAGGGCCTGTATCTTTATAATCAAAGGTTTTGCGGTTTGGAGCAAAATCAGTTTGCATTCAAATTTTATTTAGAAGTTAAGCCGCAAGATAGCAAAGTTAAAATTTAAGTTTAACAAAATTATGAAGGCATTTTGTGAAATTTCAGCTTATTACTTTTTTTGCTCTTGCAAGATAGCCTCTTCTGTCCTCAAGTCCGTTTAGTCCGCCGTTGATTTTCTTTGTAACTGCTACAATGTTATCCTGATCTGCAAGTGCATTGATCTTTCTCGTCATCCAGTACCAACCCGCTGCACCGGCACTATGCAAAGGTTCCAACGCTATTCTCTGAGGATTCTTTATCAGATCAGGATCGCCAACATAGTTTGCATATTGAGTATGATTATGCCTGCCTGTAAGTTGGATCAAGCCATGCCCTTTGAATTTTCTTCCGTCACCCGGTTCCGTGTTGCCAAGGTCTGCCCTTCCTTCATATGCCGCTCCACTGGCGATCTCTTCTTTGTAGCGCAGGCTTCCGCTTTCATGTCCAACTTGCGCGAGGAAATGCATAATGCGAAGCGGAGTGTTGATCTCATACTTCTCCATCACTTTGTTGATGGGATCTACGAACAGCTCAACATCGGCTGACTTTGCGCCGCGCATTATGAAAGTCAATTGCTCTTTTGTAATTCCTTTTCCACCTCCGGATGTTACTATGATTTCTTCCTCAGGATATTTGAAACCACTTTCAGCAGCCTTCTTGAATGTATTTGGACCGGCAATTCCATCCGCTTTAAGTCCATTGTCTCTCTGAAATGCTATAGTTCCTTTGAACGTCTTGTTGCCGAAATCACCGTCAGCAGTGCCGACATTATAACCCATCTTGTTGAGAAAATTCTGCCAGGCTTTTACAAGTTTGCCTTTGGAGCCAATCTTTATCAGTGTAACTCCATCAAACTTAAGCACTGTGGTTCCGGTGCTGTAAAATCCTGCTTCAGCATTTGTAAAAGGCGACTGTCTTTCAAAATCAGGATCTTCCGGACCAATTGAAAACACATTTGGCGTTTGATGCGATGGCATCTGCGAAATAATTCTGCTGTGAAATTTTTCATAATTGGAGTTGAACTTTCCCCCGTTCCATGTAATAAGCAATCTGTCGGTGAAATCACTGTTGTGAAACGCATCCGGACTTGCTCCCGATTCCTGATTATCCTGACATCCGGAGAGCAACATAACTGATGCTTTTATAGCCCAGGGATATTCACTTACATTTAACACTCCTCCTTCAGCTACAGAATCCTTCTTGGACTTCTTACTTGTCTTCTTCTTTAGCACATCACGCTGAATCTTTTCATAGAACTTCCTTCTTCTTGCTTCTGAAGCTATGCCTACTATCAATGGCATGCTCTTGATGAGATTCCTCTTGAGATTATAACCGCGTGAAGATTTTCTTACCGCGGCTTTCACTACCGTACCGCTGTGACAAGAATCAGACAAGACATAGATCCTTACTCCGGGCTGAAATTCAGAAAGACATGCATACAACTCATCGTCAATTAACTCTCCGTCATACAAGCACCAGGTTTCATCACTGTTATCATCCTCATCTTTATTTGTATCTGTTACCTGACCCCCATGTCCTGAATAGTATAATAACAGATAATCATCTGCACTCAGAGCCTTCGCATATTCTGCAAGCTTCTTCAAAACATTATTGCGAGTTGCGCTTTTTGTAAGAAGGAGATCGTTCTTGTCGTAGCTCAGAGATACTGCGACTTTGTTTATGTCTTCTGCATCCTTCTCGCAGCATGCAAGAGCACCGTCCCATTCGCCGTCGTATGCCTTTGGATCAACAAGATTCAATCCGATGCTTAGTGAATATTTTTTACCCATAACAAAAATAATTTTATAGTTTTTAAATTGTTATTTGGAATTCGCAAATGGTTTCTGAAGTCCAAAGTCAGTATCTCTTGCTCCTACGTTATAAAGCCGCGGAGTTTGATCTGGAGGCATAAGATCAAGGATCTTCTTGTGAAACAGTTTGTAGCTGCCTTTGAATGATCCGTTTTTCCATACCTTCATCATCATCGCAGTGAATACACTGTTGATAGGGCCTGCCTGTGAGTACTGATTGTCCTGACAACCCGAAATCAGTTTTACGGATGCGCGGGTACTGAAGGCATAGTCTTTGTTCTTAGGGTTCGAAATCTTCATAAGATCATTTGATTGTATCTTGTCGTACAGAGTTCGTTTACGTAGGTATGCTTTGCCGGTAACTTCATCAGGCATGAATTTATACATCTTCTTCTTCAGCGGTCCTATGCTTTCATCGGCGTTCAACATTGCAACCTTTGCCACAGTGCCGCTATGGCAACTGTCTGACAGCATAAAAATTCTGACACCCTCCTTAAACGAAGAAAACGCATAGTAGATCTCATCATCAATAAGCTGACCGTTGTAAAGACACCATGTTTCATCGTAAGCGTCCGCTTCATCGCCGTTAACATCAGACACCTGTCCGCCGTGACCGGAATAATAGATTACAAACAAGTCACCTTTCTTAAGATCTTTTGCAGCATCTTTGAATGCCTTGAGTACATTATTTCTGGTTGCCTTCTTTGTCTTCAGAAGAGTTCGCTTCTTGTAGCCGAGTGATTTTGCCAGCGAATCAATGTCTTCGGCATCTTTCTCACAGCAAGGCAGGTAACCGTCCCACTCGCCGTCATAGTCCGCCGGGTTAACCTTGTTGACGCCGATGGATAGTGAATATTGCTTTGGCATATTTTTGATGTTAAGTTTCAGAAATTATTTTTGGTTTAGAAATTCAACTCTTTCATCTATCGAGATCTTTGACGGCCTGATGCTGATTTCTGCACCGGACTTCTTTGAGAATGATTTTGCTGTTACCGACTTATTCAGCACTGATGCAATTGACGATTCGAGGCAGTTTTTGTCATCGTCAAAACCGCTGTGCGTTTGCGAGTTGCACAATTCAAAATCATTTGGAGATTTGATCCAGTCAACATTATGTTTTTCGAAAAGCGCCTTAAGCATGATTGCGTTGTGACTGCACTTTTCAAACTGCATTCTCATCTCTTCATTGTTGATCTTTGCCAGTTCCTTTGCTTCCCAAAATTCAGGATTGATGAACTTTTCCATGCCGAGTAAAGGCGTGCCATAAGGAAGTGTTACGGGGACGCGCGGTGTTTCTTCGAAAGAATTCGACACAAGATATAGCAGAGACTTGTTGTATATCGAAGCGCAATTGTCATTCTGTTCGCCGGTATCTGTCAGGGTGTACAGATTAAAATCTTTTAACTTTCCACTGGAGATGGCAGGTTCGTAGTAATGCATGAAGTGATCAATTGTACAAGCGGGCGCCCAGAGAGTACAGGAGTTTATTGTTATGTTTCGCTTTGTTAAAAATTCTATTACGGGACCAAGGAAGATACTTCCGGCACTATGACCGATCAGATTTATTTCGTAATCATTTTTCTTATCACTTTTAATTTTCTCAAGCAATGAAGTCAGGTAAATGTTTGCTCCGCCATCGCTGTCAAGTGTTGCACTCATAGCATTTTCTTTCATCTCATCCCAAAGCAACTTTCCCGGTTCGCGAACAAGATATTCAAAAGATCATCAGCCCTGTCCATCATAAAATCTCTGATTCCACCAAGCACATCTTTTGTCTTTCTCTTGTTCAAAGCGTCACTAAGTATGTTCTTTACTGTACTCCAGAAATCTGAATGCCACATGAAAAACACAGGAAAGATCTCATTGCTCAGCAATGTCTCTCTGTAATCAGAGAGGCGCTGAAGTATTGATTCTTCAGGTACAAGTCCACCATGCGCGTAGAGAAGTATTCTTCTTTTGTTCCACTTCTTTTCGGATGAATTGATCGTCACATCCATTCCGTTTATAATGTGTGTCAGTGAATTCTTTCCGTGACCGTAAGTTCCTTCCTGCTTAAGGTGTCCGTCATTGCCAATGCTAATCAAGTGAGAGCGGAACTGATAAAATGAAGATTCATTCTTCACATTCTTGCTTACTGAATATGCGGATGATTTCGCATCGCCGCTCTTGAGATTTACCGGAACTCCGAGACGCGCGACCCACACGTCAGTGCCGTTCAAAAGCCACTCATCGTATGAAACTTTTGCAAATCCTTTGTCACCCCATTTTTCTCCCCACGAATTCTGAATCCAGAACCCGTCTCTGTCATATGCAACAATCGAGAATGCATGCGCACCAATTAGAGTGAAATTATTAGGATCAAATTCAATAATGTGTTCATGCAAGATATTCCCCCTCTTGTCTTTTCCTTTTACTTGCCTTACGGGAGTTCTCCAGTTCTCATGTACTTTGGCTGTTGCGTAAAGTATTCCAACCTCTGCCATGGCGCTATGCATAGCAACAAGATCTTTGTGATTGACTCTGAAGTATGCTCCAAGCGGTCGTGATCTTGCATCGTCAATAAGATTCATGTAGTTGTTATCTTCTCCGCCTTCGAATCGCATCTTCTCCCAAAACTCGTCAAGCTTGTTTGAGCAAACACCGTGTTTGTGCCATGCCTTTATTGCACCTCTTGCACTTGAACCGGAATACTTTTCTCCGGGCCATTCATCATACCGCCGTGCAAATCGATATAACATTTTTGGACTCACACTTTCCTTATCCGGCATTTTCATCCTTGATCTCAAAAGAAAGTTTGCAACATTTGCCAATGCATATCCCGTGCATGCTCCATCTTTTCCCTGATCAAGGATCAGCACATCATTTCCGCACCTTTGCTTGTATTCTTCAAGAGAAATCTCCGGAGGAACTTCACTAAGAGTGGGAACAAACATGAGGTCGCGGAAATCAACTGTATCTGGTCTGGCATTCAGTGAATAGAAAAAATCTTCCGCGCTCTTGGATTTTGAAGAAGATTTCTTTGTTGGTTTGGATTTGACTTTTCTAGCGGGAGTTCTCTTTGGCATACGAATTATTTATGATGTAAATTAAAACTAATAGATTCGTATGTCAATAGTATGAACACACTAAATAATAAGTGACGTTACTCATATTTATACTTGCGCATTTAGATGGAGTTATTGATTATTCATCAAGGAAAAATTTTTCCCTATTAAAGTTACGAATACCGTCATAATTTTACCGCAATTCCAAAAACACCTTAGTATAATCTTTCTGATAAACGGTCATAATTAAGAAGATTTTCATATCGGCAATACTTCTCGCACTTTGCCTGCAAACTAACTACCAGTTGTTTTATTACGTTTTGTTTTCTGCAAACAGAACTGAACTCACGGAGACAGTCTGCGAAAAAACAAGACCTGCATGCAATGCCTGTTGTTATCTTGACAAGCAGTTAAACGAGAGCGAGAATGAAGAGGCTCCTATTGAAAATTCCGGGAGAAGCAACAAGAAGGCTTCCGAAGTCAAGTTGATGGATTATACTCTGTCCAGTTTCATTTGTGAATTGATAGCAAAGAGTAAACAGAATTCCCGCACAACTGATCAAAACATACCATCCGCAAATTTTACCGGTGAAATTTTTCACCCGCCCGAAGTCCTTTCCTGATTCCGGTTTCAAAACATTTTAAAAACTAAATCAGAAAGGTTTTCCATGAAAAGGCTTATCTTTTCAGCGGCATTCTTGCTGCTTGCATCAATATATATTTCCGGATGTTCAGATTCTGATAACACTCAGACTCCGACTAATCCGACTTCTTCACTAAATCTTGTAAGGATTGATTCATCCTATGCCGTTGGCGCAAAAGCCATTGTAGCATTGTATTCAACAGGTCAGCTAATGACTGGCTACAACAATATTTATGTAGCACTATATGACTCTGCAACAGGCTCTCCGATAACTGATGCTCATGTGAGTTTTATGCCGATGATGGACATGGGTTCAATGATGCACTCATCTCCTTATGAATCACCAGAGGGCGCGCTAATCGAAAACAAATGGTTCAAAGGCGCTGTAGTTTTTATCATGCCTTCATCAGCCATGACGCCGTGGAGTCTTGAAGTGCATGTTCACAATCATCAGGCAGCAGGTATGCCTGAAGGTCATGCAGAATTCGGATCGCTGTCAGTTGCTGATAACTCAACCAAATACAAAAGCATTCAGGCAACTGACGGCTCGAGATTGTACTTGTCTTATGTAATGCCCTCCAAACCGATTGTCGGCATCAATGAATTCGAGTTCACCTTGCACAGAAGAAATGATATGATGACATTTCCGGCAGACTCATCCTACACATGTGATATGTATCCCTGGATGCCGTCAATGGGCCACAGTTCGCCAAACAACGTGAATCCTGTTCATGATGATATGGGTCACTACAAAGGTCAGGTGAATTTTACTATGACCGGCGACTGGCAGATAAAGGTATATCTCAATAAGAACGGTCAGCGCGACTCAACTTATTTTGATCTGGTCTTTTGATCTGCAGACTAATTCTGAATTTTACACTGCCTGCATTTCGCGGGCAGTGTAATTAATTTACTGAAATGAATAAAATTATCACAATTGTAATTGTGATGTTTTTGGTTCTGTTGAATTCTCAGTCAGGGTTTTCTCAGAAGAAAATCGAGGGAGTTGTCTATTCAAGCCATGACGGTGAAGCGCTCGGGGATGTTAAGGTTTATGCTGACGGAAACACCTCGAAGCATAAATGCATCAGTAAAGAGGATGGAAGTTTTGATTTTGAATATTACGGTTCGAAAGATCCATTGCTTACATTCAGAAGGATCGGATATTTGTCCAAGTCATTGGTATGGAAGTCAGAACCTTCACCATTCAAAGTGGTAATGGAAGAGAATCTCCCAAACTCTGAAGAGATAATTGTGAACGGAACTCTGAAAGAAGGCGATGACATGCTCAGCAGTTTCTATATTACATCAAACCTGAATTCAATCGACGAGCTGATCTCAAAAACTTCCGGAATGACAATTGTTAAGCGGGGAAATTTTGCATCGGAACCGGTAATACGCGGCATGAACTCAGACAGAATCAATATCACCATTAACGGAATGAAGATTCAATCTGCCTGCACAGACAAAATGGATCCGGTGACTTCTTATGCTGAAACGGATAATCTGAAAAGTATCTCAATTTCAAGAGGCTCTTTTGATGCTGATCATTGCGGCAATATGCAATCCGGAATAGATCTTAAACTCAAAGATGCCGAGACATTTGAAAGGACAGATTTCTCCGGAAGTTTCAGCGCGGGATATTTGTCTGTCTCGCAGGGAAATAATCTCGAGGGCAGTTTTGATCTCAACACGCCTGCCTTCGGCTCTGCAGTAAACTTTGCATACAGGTCGAGCGGTGACTATAAAACAGGCAACGGAGAAGTTGTTCCTTACTCCGGGTTCAATAAAATAAATTTCTCTAACACTAACATTCTTGATGTTGGCAAGAACAGTTCGATAAAAGCCGACATACTGTATGACTATGCCTGGGATATCGGTTATCCTGCATTGACAATGGATGTGAAGGATGCTGAAGCATTGATTACAGGACTGGAGTTTGAGTCATTTGATGTTTCATCATTCATCCGCGAACTTGATGCAAGAGTTTACTACAACAAAGTCACTCACATCATGGACGATTCCCAGAGAGATAACAGAATCAAAATGGATATGCCTGGATGGACTCAGACATTAGGCGCCTATCTGATATCAACTCTCGATGCGGGTGGAACTGAACTCAATGCGAAAGCTGATTTCTCTTTAGTAAATGCTAAAGCTGAGATGACAATGTATGTCCCCGGATCTATTCCGATGTATATGCTGACCTGGCCTGATGTTGACAAGACAGATGGTACGTTGAGTTTGGGAACAACAAAACAGTTGCTGTCAAAGTTATCACTTTCAGTTAACGGCTGGGGAGGTTTTGTAAATACTTCGATTGACAATGAGATTGGTATGGGAGAACTGATGATATTCTATCCTGATTTCACCGGCAAGGATTCTAGGTTTGTCGGCGGAGTTTCTGCAGGCTTCAGATATTTTCCATCGGATGATATCAGCGCAGGGATCAACTACTCATTTAACAAGAGGTCTCACACATCTCAGAGCAGTATGCATTCTATATTTTCAACAGGCTCGACTCGTATGACTATGTCGGAGATCCGTATCTGAAGAATGAAACAGTTAACCAGTTTGAGCTGAACGTTCTTGCCAATACGGGAAAACTCAGGCTCGAGACTTCCGCTTTCGGTTACTTCTTCAGTGATTACATTCTCGGCGAAGTGAATGAATCACTTTCGGCAATGACAGAAGGATCGAGGGGAGTCAAGATCTATCAGAATATTCCTTCTGCAAAACTACTTGGCTTTGAACAAACTGCCGATTATCAGATCAGCAGTAAATTCCGTGCGATCAACAATATTCAATACACATACGGTGTTGACGATCTGGGAGAATATCTTCCGCAGATTCCACCGCTGATGGGTTCACTGTCAATCAGATTTTCAGAGCAGGATTATCTTTTACAGGCAGAAACTGTCTGGGCTGCAGCACAGAGAAATGTCAATGAGATCTACGGTGAATCTCAGAGTCCGTCTTTCGTTGTATTCAATCTTCGCGGTTCGCTGAAGTTGTTTGAAGCGCTTTCTGTTGATGCCGGAGTTGAGAATATTTTTGACATGTTGTATTACGAACATCTTGACTGGCAGCAGATCCCAAGACCGGGCAGAAATCTCTACGTTTCGCTTAAGACAGGTTTCTGATTCAAGTGATCTTCAAGAATCAGGCGGTGCCGGAACAACTTTGAATATTGTTCTGCCCTCCTGATTTGTTAATTCTTCTGAACTTTGATTTAGTAAGGGACATTTGTCACTATTTGAGCAATACCATTCTCTTCGTCTCAGAATAATTTCCGGCATTGATTGGATTCGACGAGCTCAGCACAAGCTTGTAAAAATAAACTCCGCTCGAAAGCGATGCGGCATTGAAATCATAAGTGTAATTGCCTGCAACTTTGAACTCATTGTTCACAAGTCTTTTCACTTCTCTGCCGAGCAAATCATAAACAATCAAATTCACTTTTGAGTCTTGCGGAAGATCAAACGATATCTTTGTTGCAGGATTGAAAGGATTGGGATAGTTCTAATACATAGCAAATTCAGTCGGAAGAATGTTTGCCTCATACTTGTCTGAAACTTCACCGCCGGTTGACTTCATAATTCTGCTTAAGTCATCCGAGATCATTGAAACATGCATGGCGATCGTTTCCGGCTTTCTTGCTTTGACAACATCCTTCAGTGTTCTCATTTCCTGATATTTCTTCTTCTCGCTGTTTGACGCTTCATTCTTAGTAAGCTTCTCTTCAAGTGACCTTATCTCGCGTGTTTGTTTATTTGTCTGACTTGAAAATGTTTTGGTGAGCTTTTCGTTGAGAGTTCTTCTGTCATCAGTTGAAAACTTTCTCTTGTCATAAACATCATTTGGGTCATCAATGTAACTGATTATGCTTTCATCTGGTGCATCATGCATATTCTTGCTGCCTCCGCCCGAACCACCTTGTGAGTTCAGCAGGCTTGTTGCCGCATAGTCCCAGCTTGCAAGCAGTCCTTTTGTAATCCTTGGAAAGGTCACCCTGAGCTTGACGAAGGGTGACATCATATTTGTGAATACGTCATGCTTCGTCAGGCTCAGCATGACAGTAATGGCTTTCTTATAAATGTGCATGAGATCATTAGGAACCTTTATTGCCAGTTGACGAATCAGAAAAATATGTTGATACTGCTGCAGTCCGTAAACTCAGCCGCATAGGTGCTGTCAACAGGGTAGGGAGAAACGCCGTTGAAGTGAGTCTGATGAAGTTCGACTTCTTCACAGTTGCCAAGATTCAAACCCCTCCACGTACTACCAGATTTTGCCTTCAGATAAATCGGATAACTTTCCGAACTGCTTCCCGAATGGAACGAGCCTCCGTTCATTACTATCCTTGCAGATGTGTTTGCAAAGAGGATTGTTGTATTCGGCACAATGGTAATGTCATATCCGTTGTTGTTCACTTCCCCTCTGCACTCAAACTCAAACCCTCCGCAGTCTTCATCGGCAACGAGCGTGCCTCCTTCCTGCATTACCGGAGCAAGCTTGTAGAGCCTGCCCTCGCCGGGGAGGAGCCAGCCGAGGTTAATTGTTGAATTATCTCTCTTATCAAATGTTGCTGTAAGTGAATCATTCTCCAGATCATACAGACTCCAGTTATTGAAGCCGCTGAAATCAGAATGATTTGAATCAAGCTTTACAGTAACATACCTGATCCCGCTGATCAATCCAGGATCATTTGAGTTGAATGGCGAGCACCTTCTGTTGACAACCATGAAGAATTTATCAACTTCTGAATTTGGATCGTTGAACGTTGCCACTTGAAGATATCTTTGTGCTTCAGTTTCCGGATAAATCTGATGAGAAGGAAAATCCTGATCCAGAGGCTTATAAGTCAGTATGTCATCAAAGAACGTTTCGCTTGACAGAGCATTCTTCTCTGACCTGACTATATATGAACTTCTTTGTGAATCGAATCTCATGAGATATGAATCCCATTTCTTTATCTTCTCATTTATCTGCTTAATGGCTTCCCATTTGTTCTGTCCATATACATTCAACCTGCGGGGAGTGTAGTCGGTGTTAACTAAGCCTCTTGAGCAAATAACCGGACCTGTGGAGTCAACTCTTGCAGTATCATAAGTGGAATTTGACGAACCCCAGGCAAAATACATAAGTCCCTTTGCTCCATAACTTATTGCCAGATTTGCTGTTAAAGCCATTTCTTCATTCGTTGGCTCCTTAAGCATATGACCCTTTGCCATCCACAAATGAGCCTGATGCAGAAATTGAAAAGGAACATTGCCCAGTCTCGAAACTGAATCTGAGAACTGAAGAATATGCCGTAAGTTAAGTCCTGTTTCTCCGTAATTATCAAAGTGATTTTGAATCCAATCGTCATAATCTGCTGGTTGCTTTTTGTAAGCCGGAATCCCATCCAGGATCTGATAATTCTGCCTGTTGTACAATGTTGTTGGCACATAGCTTTCCCTACCGCCGCCATGTTCGTCATCTCTCCAGCCTTCAAAATTGTAGCACTCTGTGAAGATCTCCCGTAATCCGGCTGAATCTATAAGATACTTCTTAACCTGTTGCGGCGAGAATAGTTTCTGCCAGGAGTTTGGAATGAAAGCCTTCACCAAATCATGATTGTAATTCACCATCAGACTCATTCTGCCATTCGAATATTCAATAATCTTCTTATTCAGATATCCGATGCAGGGCAGATGATTCATTTCAAATTCTTCAATGTAAAACTTGTAAGGGGATTCATTTCCACTGTTGATTTCCGCCATGGCAATGTCTTCAACTTCATCTCTAATCCAATCTTCAAGAAGCTGCTCGTGTAATGAAAGCATTCTGTGAGCCGGTTCATCTTCAACTCTGATCCTGTCAATCCACATGTCGCACTTATCATACCAGAATACCTTGAAATCAACTCGGCAGTTCTGATCACCGAAATCTACGCTCGGATCGTCATTGAACCAATAGCCGGAGGGAATGGTCAGATTGGTTATCAAATTGCCAGTGTACGAATAAAAGGAATCCAAGTAAAGACCGGAATACTTACTGATATCAGATGTCAAGAAATTCCTCACTTTTATAACCTGAGTTATTGAATCTCCATCCCTGTTCTTAATTATCACTTTGCACACTTCAGTGTTTTGATTTGCAGGATTGTTTGCAAATGCAGAATCAATTCTTATTCTCGGCATTATGTACCAGCCGTAATGTGAATCTCCCAGCCATGTTACTCCCCAGTAAGTATTGATCTGTTCCATATTTCCTCTGAGCGAGTCAAAGAGCATCCGGGCATTTGAACCGGGGTTTGAACGGTTGTAAAGACATCTCTTCACATAACCTGTGCCGCCGTTTGAATAGTCCAGAGTGTCTTTGATAGTTGAGCCGTTATCGGCACTGTTGTAATATGTATAGAACCAGTAATCCGGATCAACCTTTGAAATGTTCTCGCATTGATAATCAGAACTTTGCCCGAAAGCAAGATACTGAAACTTCGGCCTGTCCATAAGAGTCAGTAGATTGTTGGCAATATTTGTGTCGAGTCTTGCACGGATATCGGCTGAGTATCTGTAAACAGGAGTGTCAAGCTGATCTGCCGGCAATGTGTACATGTTGCTGTGCATTAACGGCCAGCCCCAACCTCTCGGCACTGTATATTTGTGCCACACGTTGAACCCAAGCGTGTCTGAAAGATATGTATAAGTTGAATCAAGATAATCATGCATGGCGCCAAGAAGGAAAGAATCCTGAACAACAGCGGACTGTGTTTCCGTAAATTTCTTTTCACTGCCTGGCTCGACCTTGCTGAATGAGTATATTAGAGTGATTGAAAGCAATATGGCTGAAATCAGATTCTTCTTTTTCATTTCTGCTTCTCCTTTTTCAAAATTTTAGTTGATCTTGCTAATTATCTCGTGCATTGCTGTTAAACCATCGCACTTGTTACCTAATCAGTATCATCTTTCTAGTTTGAACAAAAGACTTTTCCAGATAGAGACTGTAAAAGTAGATGCCGCTTGGCAATCCTTCAGCATCAAATTCAACTTTGTGTTTTCCGGACTGTTGCCTTGAATTAACTAATGAGCGAACTTCCTTGCCTTGCGTATCTGATATCTTCAGCAATACATTGCTTGATATATCCAATTCGTACTCAATCGTTGTACTTGGATTGAACGGATTGGGATAGTTCTGAAAAAGTCTGTAACTTGGAGGCAGGCTGGTGCTTTGGCTGCCGGCGGAAGTAAGCGGAAAGGTTACCGAGTCTCCGCCGGAAACGGTATGAACGGAACTATATGCCCAACCTATTTTAGGATCAAGAAACTCACAAAACACAAAAAAAGGCATTCTGAACGACGTATCGGGAATCTGATAACCCCAGTTCAAACCTGCATTAGTTGTCTTAGTTATCACACCCCTAAATTGAAAATTCGGGTAAAGCATATTTGCATCACGATCAACACCCCAAATTGTGTCCTCTCCTATAATTGAAAATGATGAAACCGCTACGTCTGGATTGCCGGCAGACACTTCTAGAAGTGTGGTCCAGGTCAATCCACAATCTGTTGTCTTCTGAAAAACAGAACGCTTCGATCTCCATCCTTCAAGTGAATCTTTAAAGTGAATATTGTACCAGCCATCTCCGTTAAGAACTTCAGTCCAAGTCTCTCCGAAGTCAGTTGTCTTTCTCAAATATGAGTTTGGTATATATCCGTCGCTTATAAACCCGATTCTCGAATTGACCATATAGATCCTGTCGGCAGGGAAAGACAGGCTGTAATATTTTCTTTGCCATGTTGTTCCTCCGTTAGTTGTCCTGAATACACCGCCGTCAAATGGAGCATCCCAGACTGCCCACAATTCACTTTCACTTAAAACATACAGGTCATCATAAGCAAAAAAAGAGTTGGGATTATTCTGAGCGCTCCATTCAATTCCGCCATTTGTAGTCCTAAGCAACTTTCCTCCTCCTGTTTCATAGTTAGTGCAAACAAATCCAGTACTTGAATTGAGGAACTCAACATCAGTAAACATTCTCCCCGAGCTATCAGTAAGAACAAAGCTCCAGTTATCGCCGCCGTCAGTTGTTTTAATTACATATGACTTGTTGTCTGAATTCAGCATTGTCACTGCATACCCCGTCAAGCTGTCCTTAAAAGTCAGGACATTTATCGGTGGAAGGTTTTGTGGCAGGGATTGCCGGTACCAACCACTCGGCGGATTGTGCTGAAAGTTAATTGCATTTATGAATATGAAAATGCTGAAGAAATAAAGCAGGCCCGAAAGAAATCTGACTGCGCGGGTATGTGGGGTGTGTTTCATAATAACTTCCTTTATACAAACTTATGTGAAAATATTTTTAGAAACTATGACCTGCGTCATAGTTTGTAAAAATATTTTCTATTGCTCTTGCAAGATCATTGAATCAGCAGTTCCACCGGCTGCCAAGCCTCCGCGATTTGTCCACTTCATCTTTTCAACTCCGTAAACTCGTTTAACAGCCAATGCATGAACAATCGCTTCTATAATCCCACATACCCGGATAAAACAAGAAAAGCCGCACCTTAGGTGTAACCTGTTCCCGTGTTTTCGGGGACCCACTAGGGGCGGTGGTGAGGTATTGCACACCTGAACGCAGGCTTTGTGTCTGTTTGTAGTTGCATTTATATAAGCAGTATCTGTAAGGGAGATAAGAAAATCTATGATCTTTTCAATAAGGATTCCATCCTTCTTCTTATAAATTGATCCGGATGATTAAGCAGATACGCCGGCTCATCCATGATCTTTATGTAGTCTATCCAAACGCTTACATCTTTATACCAGTGAATCTCGAAGTCAACTTGACAGGAATCAAAATATAAATATGTATCTCTGTGATCGAGACCGGATGGGAAGCCATTGTTGAGTCCGATCGAGGTCTTATCTCCGGGTACATTTATTCCATTTGAAAAGTAGTCTTCTAAATATTTTCCGTTATAGGAACTGATTTTGAAATCCTGTGTGGTTATGTCTTGAACTAAAATTACATCTCCATTAAATGCTCTAACAACTATCTTTATTACTTTTCTTGTTGGACCCGATGTATCAGCAATATCTATTCTCATCCGTGGTTTTAAATACCAATTGTTGTCCACCTGATATCCGTTGGTTTCCCATCTCCATTGTTTCTTAGGATCGAGCACTAACCCGGAAAAAGATTGTATGGCGTTTTCTCTGACTCCTGTCAATACAGTATCCGGAATTCCTCTTTCGTTCAGGGGAACTGTATTAATATCGAAAAATCTAGCGCTTACAGTTTCCCCCATAAATGTTTCAGTAGTGTCCTTACCTAAATTATGATGCCGGTATCGGAAGTTATCTGTTGTATTATTCTCTGCCTGATGAATGATTACTTTTCCCAGCGCAAACTGCATTAATGTATCAGGCTGAAAGTATCCGGATATATTATGTGAATATAAGCTATCGAGTATGAAACCGTGAATGCTCACTTCACCTATGCCCCAGCCCTGCCACAGATTTACATTCAGTTCATCATACCAACTCCAGTTTGTCGAGTTTGTGACGTAATCATAATTAGGATACGTTCCGCTGTAAGCGATTGTAAATTCTTTTGTCTGAGATTCTGAAGCTGCATGAAAGAAAATCGAAAAAATGATAAGCAGAAAAATTGACTTTTTCATAAAGACCCCTTTTGATTAGTGTTTTTTACAACCTGTTTCTTTTAAGTTAATTACAAATACTCATTGCTCACTTCAAAAAGATCATCTTCCTCGAATCAGAATAAACCTGACTTCCTTCTGATGACTTTGCAGTGAATCTGTAAATATAAACTCCACTGCTTAGATTCTCACCTGTGAATAGATATTCATAAATTCCCGGTTTTAAACTTTCATTACTATTCCAATTAAAAATCTCTCTGCCAAGTAAATCAAATATTGATATTCTTACTTCAGAATATTTTGTGATTGTAAATCTTATATTTGTAGATGGATTAAAAGGATTAGGATAATTTTGATATAATTTAAATGAATTAGGAACCTCGCTGTTTATTCCGCTTATAAAAGTTAAGCCACTGTTTGTAGTTTTAGATAATCCAGAGTTTCCAGACCAACCAGTCTCACTGTTAATAAAGGCTATGGTCTTCGAGCCACTTGGATCTTTTTGAGTTTCCCAATTATTTCCATTGTTAGTCGACCTATAAATACTTCCCACATATTGTGATCCCGCCCACCCCAATGTGTCATTTATGAAAAATATCTTGAGTATTGGTCCTCCATTAATTGTATCGGGATTTGAAAAACTCCAAGTAAATCCACCGTTTGTTGTTATCCCGACCCGGTTATTTGACAAACCCAACCAACCATTATCATTGCTTTCAAAAAAAACGTCTTGTACAGCACCAAGATTGAAAATTGAGAACCAATTAAAACCCGCATTAGTAGTCTTAAATAAACTAAAACCTCCTCCGCAAAATCCTGTGTCATAATTCAGGAAGAATAAGGTACGGGGCTGTGAAATATTTATTCCATTGTCCCTGTTAATCCAGTTTGAACCTCCGTTAGTTGTTAGTCTTACTCCACCGAAGAACTCGTCACAGGCGTAGCCAGTATCTTTATTAAGAAAAAATATCTCTGTCATAATCAATAATGAGCTCACATTTAAACTCTCCCAGTTTAAGCCGCCGTTAGTTGTCTTTAAAAAAACAGAAAACCCATTCGTATCTGCTCCACCTGCATAACAAGTGTTATTATCAATTGCATTAATACAATACAAACCGATATCTCCTCTATACTGGATATCCCAGCTTGTTCCGCCATCTGTAGTACCAATAATGTAAGCCGTATTTGATGTTAGAGTATTGTAGGATATTGCCCAACCTTTACTATCATTCACAAAGTCAATTCCCATAATAGGTTCATTCACCGGAATGCTTTGAGGTATCCACTGAGAATGAAGATGTGCGGGCATAAGCAGAGCAATCAGCATGAAGACGCTAAAGAAATAAAACAGGCTCGAAAAAAACCTGACTGTGCGGTTATGTGAGGTGTGTTTCATAATAACTTCCTTTATACAAACTTATGTGAAAAGGTTTTTAGAAACTATGACCTGTGTCATAGTTTCCAAATATTTTTTCAACCGGTTACAAAGCCGCAGCTTTGTAACCGGAATCTGCATATAATTCAAAGATTAGTGAACCAGCAGTTCCACCGGCCGTCTCCGCGAATTCTCCTCTCCATCTCTGCATAAATCCGTTTAACTTCCCATTCATTTACAATCGCTTCAGTATTTCACCGCCCAGATGAAACAAAAAAAGCCCGCACCAGAGCGCGGGCTTTGTGTAATTCGCAACTGCTTAAAACGATGATTCGTTTTACTGCGTGCTTACAAAAGAAAGATAGGTCACTATTTAACCAACAACATTTTTCGTACCGACTCGCCGGCTTCTGATAGCAACTTATAAAAATAAATTCCTGATGAGAGACCATTGCCGTTGAATGTAACAGAGTATCTGCCGGCATTCAGATTCTGATCAACAAGAGTCTCAACAATTCTCCCAAGTCCGTCATATACTTTCAGAGTTACATCTCCTCCTGCTTTCAGACTGAATTCGATCTTTGTAATCGGATTGAACGGGTTTGGATAATTCTGTTCAAGCTCAAATCTGTCCGGAATGTTTCCCTCAAGTGGCTCAATTCCGGAAACAAGATTCTGACCTTCAATAAGATTGTATTTGCTGTTGACTGATACGTTTGTGAATACCTGACGTGAACTGCGCGGCCATTCTACTATCATGGAATCAATTGTTGCTGCATTGCCAAGTCCGAAGTGAACGTTAAGCATGCTCATTGAATTGAAACTGTTCTGAGAATTTATTTCCCTCATCTGCCAGCGGCCTTGTCCGTTGATTGTCGCTTTAACTCTTACTCGCGCACCAATCGCAGACTTGTTCGAATTCATACCTGTGCATTTCACGGAGATCCATTTATTACCGATGCTCGATACGTTCTGATACAACGCTTTGGTCTGTAAAGCTCCCGCAACAAACAAGTCAACATCACCGTCGTTATCGTAATCGCCGGCAACAGCTCCGTATCTTGGACCGGGCTCCCTCACTGCAATCGAATCAATTCGGGAAAATGAGCCGTCACCATTGTTTGAGTAGTATCTCGAAAAAACCGAGCCGTCGTTTGTTACATAGCAGTCAAGATCGCCGTCGTTATCAAAATCCGCCCAAACATTTGCCAACGAACTTGCCATGTCGGAAACTAATACTCCGGCTTCTGCCGCTGTCATCTTCCTGTAAAATCCGTTTCCTTCGTTTCGATACAAATGGTTTGGAGTACCGCTTCTGTAGTTGGTTAGATACGCATCAAGGTCTCCGTCATTGTCATAATCTATGAAGCTGTAGTTCTGACCGTCAACAAGATCAGTACCGAGAATTCCCGTATCAAGCCTGCTGAGATATGGAACTGATGTTTCAACCAGCAGATTTCTGTAATTGTAATCACGGGCAAGTGTGCCTGCCGGACCGCTGCCAATAAAGAGATCCATGTCGCCATCCATGTCATAGTCGGAGAAAGTTGGAACTGTATAGGGAGCTAAAGTAAGCGCAAAGTGAGTTGTGTCAATCTTCTTGAATGTTCCGTCACCATTGTTGTGGAAGAATCTTGTAGGATGATTGACTACGCCAAAATTATTCGCTGCTGCTATCACGAGATCAACATAGCCGTCATTGTTGTAATCTCCCCAAGTACATCCCCAACCTGTGCTGTATGCTGAATCACCAATATCACCGGTTGTGATTCTTGTAAAGGTTTCATCGCCGTTGTTCTTGTATAAAGCCGATGATGAATTGACTGTAGATACAACATAGCAATCAATGAAGCCGTCGTTGTTGTAATCGGCCCAGGAAGTACTTAGAACATTAGTAGCAAAGTTCAGAGCAGTGTTTACTTTCACAAAGTTGCCGCCGCCGGTATTTTTGTAAAGGACCTTTCTGCATGCATAAAGATCCAGCAGTCCGTCATTGTTGAAATCGATCCATGCGGCGCCGGTATAGCTACTGACGGGATTTCCGGGATCTGAAACTATCGGATTTGAACTGTCTGTAACTTTGAGGAAAGTCTGAGAGAAAACGGATTGAGCTACGAGCAGAAGCAGTACTACAATTGCTTTGTTGATTGAGGTCTTCATGGTCTTCATAGTTTTTTACTACAAAATTAACTAAGAATGTGATGCGGGTAAATCTCACAAGTATGTGATATAGACAATTAAAAATTAGAAATTAAAAATTAAAAATAGTTGCAAATTGAAAATTGAAAATGGAAAATGGAAAATGGAAAATGGAAAATGGAAAATGGAAAATGGAAAATGGAAAATGGAAAATGGAAAATGGAAAATGGAAAGTGGAAAGTGGAAAGTGGAAAGCTTGCTAAATCAAACTATGTTGTCCTTCAATGCTTTGGCAACGGCTTCCGACTTTGAATGTACATGCAGTTTTCTGTAGATGCCTTTGATGTGATGCCTTACTGTTCCCACGGTGATCTTAAGATTGTAAGCAATCTCTTTGTATGTGTTGCCGTTCACTAATGATTCAAGAACATCTTTCTCACGACCGGTCAGTCCTGTCTCCGGATCTGTTTTAAATGAACCGAGTACAAGCCGCGCAATCCTTGATGTCATCGGAGCGCCGCCGTCATAAACGTCTTTTATTGATTCGATTATCTTGTCTTCCGAAGCGCTCTTGTCAAGATAGCCGGTGGCTCCGGATTTCAATGCCTTAAAGACAAGTTCGCTTTCTTCGTGAACAGTGAGCATAATGAAGTCTGTCTCTTCAAGAAAAACTTTCAGCTTTTTCATCCCCTCTATTCCATCCATGCCGGGAAGCTTTATATCCATGAGAATTACGTCCGGCTCCTTCTTCTTCAATGTATCGAAAGCATCTTCACATCTTTCAAATGCTCCAATGCATATCATGTCTTCAGTTCTTTCAAATAGTTGCCGGAGATTCTCTCTAATTACAATGTCGTCTTCTATTACTGCTACTTCTATCATCTTAGTTAAGTGAAAATTCTTTTAGCCTGTCCCTGAGTTTTATCTTTACTGTCACCGATGTGCCGCTTCCTTCTCCACCTCTTACATTCAATTCAGCTTTCAATTTTTCGGCACGGGCATGCATGCTTCGCATTCCGTAACCTTCTTTAACTTTTTCAGAATCAAATCCCTTGCCGTTGTCTGTAATTGATATGTAGAAAAATTCTCCTTCTCTGAAAAAAGTAATTTCCATTGCATCTGCATTCGAGTATTTGACTGAATTATTGACAGCCTCCTTTGCGATAAGCAACAGATTTCTTTTTTCATCCATGTTCAAACTATTCATCTTCAGAGTTTCTGAAATTCCCTTCACTGATAAGGCAATGTCAGTGTCCTGCAACAGATTCTCGGAGAAATCCTTAATTCTGATCACAAGATCATACAAAGTATCTTCACCCGGATCCATGCTCCAGATAAGGTCTCTGGCGCTTTCTCTGAGACTCGTTGAAGTCTCCATTATCTTATACAATTCTTTGGAGATACTGTCCTTCTGCTGCTCGATCTCTCTCATAAGATTTCTGGAATAGATCGCAATCCTTGTAAGCTTATGTCCAAGCTCATCGTGATAGTCACGCGAGGTTTCGTACCTGATCTTTTCCCTTTCTTCTTCACGGGCACGCTCCATCTCCAAAGCTCTCTTCACTTTGCTTCTGACTTTGTACTTATACATCATGAACAATAAAAAAGATGCAATGGATGCAACAAGCAAATAAAAATAAATGGTATTGTAGAATGGTGGATGTACAATTATTCGTAGCGGAGAGTCGCTTTCAAAAGTAGTGCCGTTGTTCTTGACGATCTTCATCCTGATATCATGCAATCCGGCATCAAGTTTCTTTAGTTCAAGCGAGGTCTTACTTCCGTTAGAGCTCCAACTCTTGTCGATCTCTGAAATTGAATAATAATAAGTTGATGAACTCTTACTGCTGTAATTAAGATCAGAGTATTCAATTACAATGTTTACTGCATCATGCTCAAGTTCTGCGACATTCGTCTCCGAAAGGTCAACTGAAATTGACTTTCCATCAAGATCATAAGTCAACCATGTAAAGAGAAATTTCTTTTCTATATTCAGGTCAGAAACAGTTGATGTGTTAATTCCTACGACCCCGTTCTTACAGCCGAAGTAAACATTTCCTTCATCATCTGAAATCACTGATCCGGGATTCAGGATCTCGCCAAAGCTCTTTACCAGTGCGAATGTACCGCCGTGCGGATCAAACAGAGAAATGTTGAAATTTGTACCCACAATGATATTCCCGTTATATTCTGCAAGAGAGTTGACAACCTGATCAGGCAAACCGTCTTTTGATGTAAAGTTGTTGAAAGTTGTTCCATCGAAAACACTAAGTCCGCCTGCTGTTCCGAAGTACACCTTACCTTCAAACTCAAGAATTGAATATACATAGTTGTTGATGATGGAATTCTCTTCGTTGAGTTTCTTGGAGTACTGAACAAATTCATCGGTGCCTTGCTTCAGCATACTCACTCCGGCATAAGTCCCTGCCCATAAATTGCCGCGCTTATCAATGCACATAGAAAGTATATAATCCTCAGGAAGTGAACTCGGTTTTGAAAGGTCTTTGCGATACTCTTTTATAATGTTTGATGACTCTGCATTTATAACTTTAATTCCGCTCGATGTCCCCGCATAAATTTTAGAATCATGCGTACTTGCCAATTCATTTACTGCAACTCCGGTAAATACTTCTTCGGCAATAAGTATCCCGTTCTCTTTGCGAATCTTCGTCAGACCATTTGTAATGCCTATCCAAAGATTACCTCCATTATCTGTAGCCAATGAAAGTATGTCACGATCTTTAAGCAAATCATTCAGCGAAGAAAAGTTGAATCTGCCTTCTGAAAATTCGAACAGCCCTTTCTTGCCTCCGGCAATGATCTTGCCTTCATAGTTTGTAAACTTCCGTATGGTTCCCAGCAATTCATTATCAGAACTTCTTCTGAACTCTGCTGAAAGATCTTTCTCACTGAAGTGTAATTGAAAAAGCCCTGCGTCATAAATGCTTGCAAGAACGATATCATTCCCAATTGGAAGGACAGAGTTGAAGTCCTGCTTTCGTCAAGTTCGAAGTTCTTATAAAGAAAAAGTGAAGAATCTTTGTTTATCTGATACTTAATGATACCGCTGCTCGTTCCGAGAAGGAGACTGTTGCTTTCAGAAGCCGCAATATCAAACACTGACAGGCTTTGACTACTATCAGATGCCGGATCACTTGTTTGTATTGCTTTGAATCTAAAAGAGGAATTCCGGATCTCATCATTGGATAGAAAGTAGGCGCCTTTGTTTATTGTTCCAATGTATACTCCTTTGCCGGCTACAGTGAAGAGCTTTCTAATCAGATTTGCATTCAGAGAATGTTGCTGAGAATTCTTAAGATTGAATGATTCGAATTCAGATCGCTGCCTGTTTGTAAACACGAGCCCTGAACCTATTGTGCCTATGAATAGATTATCGAACTCATCTGCAGCAAGTGAAAAGATTTTTTGAGAGAGTGAATCTTTTCCATCGTAATCTACTCTCACCCATGAACCGTCATCAAATTTGTTGAGTCCGTTTTCAGTACCTGCCCAAATGACACCTTTCTTATCTTCCGTAACACTCCAAATTGTATTGTCTGAGATTTGGCCACGATCTGCAAGAAATCTTTTGAATGTGCCTGACTTCCTGTCGTACCGGTTGAGACCTCCATGGTAAGTTCCGAACCATAAGAAGCCCTTGCTGTCTTCAAAGATTGATATTACGTCATCATTCGAAATTGAATTCGAATCAAGCGGATCGTACTTGAATCTGATATAGTTTGAACCGTCATACAATATCAGCCCAAACATTGTTCCGAACCATACAATGCCTTTTGTGTCTTTGATCATAGCAAAGACATTGTTATCAGGATAGAATGTATGCAGTCCGCTGCGTTCTGAATACTTGATCTCATCTGCATTGACCGAAGTAATGCAGGTTATGATTACGATTATTGCAGAAAGTAGAATTTTCATTTTCAAATATTGAAATCTCGCGAGTGAAATTCAATCTCACATATATGAGATGAATATGCTTCACTTTAATCTATAGTTGATCCTCAAACCATTTGACGCTCTTGTGTCATTGAAGAATATCAATGAACATCTCATGCTGTTTACGGCATTAATGCAAGTATGTTGTCAAATGCATTGTTATTTATGAGTGCATGATTACCCCATTATCAACTTGCAATATCTCCATTAAAGTCTTATCGCATCAATTGGATAAAGCAAATGTCTGTTAGGGCAATTTACAAAACATAACACTTGAATTCATATTTTTTTTGGCTGATGAACGTTGACTGTGTATGATTTGATGATTGGATGTTGCGGATATCAGATCAATCTGACAAAGCGGGAGTTGTGATACAAATTGAGAGGACAAGTAAAACATACTTAGTGTGTATGATTTTTTCTAATTGTAAGGTCACTTGATATTCAGTACACTGCAAAGTTATTTGTTCATTCACATGTTGCTAAATACACTTCGGTAAAATTATTCTGAAAGTCTTTCTTATCTCCTTCATCCATGTAATGCTCAATGACAGCGAGTTGATGGTTCAGATCTTCCCAATGAGCAATCAGCTTTGCATCGGGCTTTGTCATGATCTTGTCAAATGCAATGCTTCGAAATCCATATATGTTTGAACTGTTTACCTGAAATGTAACACCTGATTTCTTTAATGCATCACATTCGATTTTATGCATTTCCTTTATCAGGATAATGTAAGAGCTGTCTTGATTCTCAAGCGAACAGGAATTAATTGCAGTGAAGACAATAAACAAAACTACTACTGAATGAAAGTTCTTTATCATAAGAGAGTTTTATATTCGAAATTTGTTTTGGAGAATATTCTCACAAGACCGGGACATAGCGAGTAAAATCTTGAATCCTATCCGGCGAATTTGCTAAGTAGAAAATTGTGAACGGTTGATTAAATCGAAAGTGATATTCAACTTTAGCAAATGCAACACATTGGAGCTGTGCCGTATCACCACTCCACTTTTCCTTTCAGCCTTTCATTCGTTCCGATACCAAACTGCATTATCGACTTTACAGCTTCTTTCTTAGTAATGTTAAGGCGCTTTACTGATTCTGCATTCATAATGTAAACATTACCGCTAGTGATCGATGGAGCACCCGGTACATACACAACAAGCATACCATTATCCATCTCTTCAACTATAAAGGAAAAAAGCCAGCCATCGTCGATCAATGCAAGACAAGGCTTCAGATCAGCTCCATGCTTTCCGGTTTTTTCAGACAGGAGATGCTTAAAAAGCATATACCCGGGAACCAGAGTTTCAATACGGCTGACAAATCTGTCTCCAAAACCTGTTCTTATTCCTGCATAACCGGCAGCAAAAATCAGGACAACAGAAAATATTATAATAGCAATATTTGGATAATCCACTCCTAGGACCGTGCCTCCGGGAAGCAATTTAACAAAAGGTTGAAGTGCATCCTTTAGGAATGAGAACATGGTGGAGATTATGAATACAAAAAGAAATGTAGGAAGTACAAAGTACAATCCCTTCATAAAAACTTTGCTCACTGTTAATTTTTCCATTTTTGGTTTTTAAATTTATGCTTCGTTATTTGTGCGTCCAAGCTGAATGATCCATCGATCAATTTATTTCAAGCTCTTTCATCTTTTCCAGAATCCAAGCCTTATTAATAAACTCCTTTTTACTTTCGGTCGGCAGCAACTCATCAATCTTAAAGCTCTTTTCACTTTCTTTGATCCTTACAATCTTGCCAAGCACGCTGATGAAGTGTGAATGTGATTCCAGCTCCTTCTTACTGAGAGAACGATTCTTTGAAATGTAAATCCTGTATGAATTAATGTAATCAATCAATAGATCAGTATCTCCCAGTTCATAGTGAATGCGTGATGTCAGGTTACGGACTTCCAGATTGTAGTAACTATCTTCGTACTTCACTCTTGCCAAGTGCGAAAGCGCTTCATCATATTTCTTCAATTCAAAATTCATAGCGGCAATAGCAAGATGGTAGGTACTATTTCGATAGTCCTCTATTATCAGACCATTGTATTCCTCTATAAACTTCTTCACCCAATCAAACTCTTTCAGCCGCGAGCCCGATTTTACCATGTTGAGAAAGAACATGTTAGTCATGAAGTTCTCTGTGTAAAGCCCCTTCTCAATGACCTCTTTCCGCAGTTCAAATACTTCTTTCACTGTTTCAGGATTGTTCATTGACCTGGTGCGCTTGAGATGCTCGATAAGATCTATATACTTGTTGTACCTTTTCTCCTTTTCAAGAAGCTCTCCATGGAACTTTACAAGTTTGTGAAGATCTTTGAAATATTTTTCCTCATCCGATTTCTCAAGCATGAAAGCGTTGAAATGAATTTTCACCTGCGGCATTTCCTTTATGTCTTCCGGAAGATGTTTCATAATGCTTTCGGTGAATTTGTCAGAAAGATATAAAGACCGGTCAAGCCCGAGCAGTCTGCTCTCATACAATACATAGTTTTGTATCTCAAGGATCTTTGTAATAAACGAAACGATCAGATCTCTTTCCGCTCTCTGAATATCTTCTTTGTTAAAGTTATTTCTAAAGCTGTTGTAAATGTCTTTCAGCAGGTAGACCTCACTCGACTTGCTGAAATAATCATGATCTTTTGCCTCACGTGATTCCAGATTATTCACTGCTTCTGCAAGATTTTTTTCGAACACGGAAAAAAGGTTGCGTCTTAACAGTTCATTAAGGAGATGCTTCTTGGCAGAATGCTCGTCTGATGTGTAGTTGACAAATGATAAGAATTGTTCCGCAAATTTCAGAAGCTGTGAATTAAGATTACGGAACACTTCATCACTGTATTTCTTTCCCGGGAAGAGCTTGGTGTAAACCTTTTCCTTTGTGAAATTCTTGTCGTCAAATTCAGGGTGATATCTTTTGTAGAGATTGAACATCTCTAAGATAGTTTCGCGCTTGTTGAATATTGGAGATGAAAGATAATCACCAAATAGCTTCATTTCATCTTTGGACAATGTTCTCAATATGTCAATTACTCGGGCTTTGATCATAGAATCAAGGAATCAATTGCTGAATATCTCAAATGAAGCTCAAGTCTGATGCACACTTTTTCTCCGGTTGCAAAGGTTTTCAAAGATGTTTTTCAGTTACATTTACTTTTGCAAAATACCTTTATCCTGCACCAAAATCAAAGTTTTTGAGGATATTCCTTCCTGAATCCACAAGCACAATTGATTACAAAATCAAAAATTCATCTTTGTTTGACCTGCACTATCATCAGTAATTTTGTACAGAAAGTTAAAACAACAAACTAATTAACTCAATCAAAACAAACACTGAAATGAAAAACGCAAACTCAAGTTCCAAGGTAAGAACACTAACAGTAATGACTGCTCTCTTAATCGTCATGCTGACTTCGCTGAATGTACTCGCTCAGCAAACAATCAAGAACTACGATTACAAATGCAACAACGTATCAAGCAATGACAATGCAAGATCAATCATCAACAGAATTGACACAGGTTATGCAATTGCCGGTTACTCTTATCATCCTTTCTGTGCAATAGGTCCTTTTGACTGGATGTGGCTTCAACTTAAAAAGGACGGCACAGTCAACCAGTCAAGATATCTTGGTACACAATTTGATGACAAATGTTACTCTCTCATTCAAGACGCAACAGACAGATCATATACTTTGACCGGTTACATGAGCAACAACGGAAAGATAAAGGCCACTATAGCGGATCTCAGCGGAATTGGAAATCTGAACTATGCAAAAGTTATAAACGACACACTCAACAGCAGCTACGCACAAATAGTAATTGATCCCGCAAGAGTGCTTGCTACAACCGGTTGGAATGAAAAAGTGTTTGGCAACAAAGTCCGCAACAAACTTCTTTGTTCACAATTCTCACCGGCCGGCCCGCAAAATTGGTCATACAGATATGATTCATGGGTAAGTGCAACACAACAAAGCAGCTCTGTTGAAGAGGGGAAATCAATTTGTTATCAGAATGCGGGAAATGTCTATGGTGTTGCAGCAAGGACAAACTTCTACAGCAAAAGCCTGACTGCATGGGATCCAATGGTTGTAAAACTCGATTACGCCGGAAACGTGATCTGGAAAAAAGTTTACAGATTCAATGTAGCAAATCCAAATTACTATCCTTCAAGCGAGCCGACAAAGATAATCCCAATGACCGACGGCGGATTCGTAGTAGTAGGTTTTACTAACTCAATTCTACAGAACGGTTCACACATCCTGGTATTCAGAGTTTCATCTACAGGTCTGCTCATGTGGTCAGCAAACTATGGAACAACTGCTGCATTCCACTGGGGAAATTCAATTGTACTTGACGGAAGTGATCTTGTTGTCACCGGTTACAGAAGAACAGGCGCCAATGCACAGGATGCAATAATGATGAAAATTCCGGCAGCGGGCGGAGCTCCTCTATGGACAAGAGTGTGGGATCCACAAGCCAATACAGAAACAGGATATGATATCATCAGATCAAATCAAAGCACTGCTTCTTTCGGATATGCAGTCACAGGAGATGTTAGCCTTAACTCTCAGGACGCCTTCATCTGGAGAACAAATGCAAACGGACTGCTTGACAGTTCAACATGCAACAACTCAGTAACACTTTTAAGAACAATCAATAACATCAGACTAGATTCGTTCTACTTGGTAAGGAATGCAAAGTATTGCAAAGACTTTACACCAGTAATAATAAACGCCGGCTACAGGCACAATACAATCTGCCTCGGAACTTTTGCAACACTGCCTGATGAAGAAGTAAACAATGATAATCCGGTTGAAGTAGTTGACAGCTATGGCTTGAGCCAGAACTATCCGAATCCTTTCAATCCTGCAACAACGATCAAGTTCCAAATCCCGGTAGAAGGAAATGTATCTGTGAAGGTTTACGACATCTCCGGAAAGCTTGTAACGGAACTGGTAAATGAATTCATGCAGACAGGAAAGCATTCAGTACAGTTCAACGGATCGAACCTGTCATCAGGCGCTTACTACTACAGGATCGATGCAAATGGTTTCACTGACATAAAGAAAATGCTCCTCATCAAATAAAAACTGAAAGAACGCAATTTGCAGGCGGGGAATTGCCCCGCCTGTAAATTGTTTTTTTAAAATTATAAAAATACTAATTTAAACAAATGAAAAGATTGCTCATCCCATCAGAAGGAAACATCGGCCTCTTGCCGGACTACCAAAAATTTTTTATTTCTTAAGGAGAAAGGAAAATGAATTTGAGAAAGTACTCATTGATTGTTTTGCTGTTCATGATCTTCGGAATTTCAAATGCTGCCTCAGGCTACATGTTCTGGAATCAGGCTGCTTACTTCAACGGAACGCTTGGTTCTTACATTTCAGTGGCCAATTCTACAACCATCAACTTAGCCCAAAGCTTTAACATTGAAATGTGGATCATCCCTTCTGATGCAATAGAACCGCCTTTGCAGGCACTCGTGGAAAAATCAACCGCAGCACAGAATAGCGGTTATACTTTATTTCTAAACAACGGAAGAGTTGCAATCAGAACGAACGGAATTACCAGAGTCATCGGTACTACTGTGCTTCCCAATAACAGATGGTCTCATATTGCGGGAGTATATAACTTTGCCAACTCGCAATTCCTTGTTTATGTAAACGGTGTACTTGACGGCTCCGCAATAGTTGCAGGCGCTGCTCCAATACAAAACAATGACTCGCTAAGAATAGGGAAGAGCATCAGCGGTAATCCGTTTCAGGGATTGATTGATGAATTGAGACTTTGGAGAAAACCACTTTCAATAAATGAGATTGGTAAATATATGAGGACAACTCTCGGCGCATCGACGGGAATCTACACCAATCTATCTTTGTCATTTACTTTTCAGAATCGTGATGCAACCACAACTTCATTCTCAGTAAAAGACTGGTCAGGCAATTTAAATGACGGCAACAATAACGGCGCTTCGGGATATGACCAGACAAACAGGCCAAGCTCCACAATTGCGTTGAATGATTGCGTTAAGCTCGACGGTATAGATGACTATTTCTTTGCCGCGGACAATGCAGATGTAAGTCCGACACTTGCCGTAACACTTGAAGCATGGATAAACCCGGCTACAGTAAATTCAACGAGAACGATATTTCATAAAGGCCCGGCAGGCGGAGCGTCAGATTATGCGCTCAGGCTCACTTCCGGATTGCTGTCTGCTGTTGTCAACGGATCTAATTTTACTTCAACTGCCACAGTTCCTGCAAACGTTTGGTCACATGTTGCATTCACTTATAGTTCTTTTAACGGAAATTATTCATTCTACCTTAACGGCAGTAGAATACTCTCGGGCAACATCAGTGCCGGCGGCATTAATAACGGAACAGATAATCTTTACTTTGGAAGCAATGGCACCGGACAGTTTTTTCAAGGATGCGTCGATGAACTAAGGATAGCAAATTATGCAAAGAGCGAGTATCAGATCAACAGGTTCTTGTATGAATCTATTGAACAATCAAATCAACCACTTCCTTCGTTGACAAATGTTTGCTACAACCTCGATGGTTATGCAATATCAAATTCGGATAATGGAAATGCAGTAACATTTGTGTCTGATGCAGGTTTCAGCGGAAGTTCTACGGTAGAGGACAGCCCGGTGTCTCCGTTGAACAGGGCTGATGCATTGAATTACGATGACGGCTTCATGATGAATTCAACTTCTAAGAGATTGCCAAGTGCGGGAACGATGGGAATAGTTGTAGATTCATTTGAAGTTTGCCTTGATACCACTATCTCAGATCTGAATTTGTATGTTGCACTAAATCATACAGCAGAAGAAGAACTGGAGATAAGCCTACAGAGTCCATCAGGTCATATTGTAAAAGTGTATGATAATAATATGCTGCTGGCAAAATCAGATAATGTAACAACAATTTTCGATGACCAGTCAGACAGTTCTGTTGTAAACAGTGCGAGGTATACAGGTTTGTCTCCTAAAGTTAAGCCGCAGTTTAACCTTAATAATATTTTTCAGGGAAAGAGAACTGCGGGATACTGGAAGCTGATTGTAAATGATCAAACCGGCGCAGGTACCGGGCAACTATATTCATGGGGCGTTCAATTCAACAATACTGCAACACTGAATTCGAGTCTTTGTCTGAGAGTCTTTATGGAAGGATTTTACCGGCCGGATGATTCCTGTGTTGTTGATACCGTTAAAGTTTTTCTGAGAAGAGATACATCGCCGTATCCTGTTGAGGTCGGTGTAAAAGGGGAGACTCCCGATGATAATTTTACTTTCAGATACACATTTGATTCAGCTTCGCTGGGGAATTCATACTACTTGCAGATAAGACATAGAAATTCTATTCAGATCTGGAGCGCAAATCCTGTTTCGTTCGATTTCTTAAACGGCAACCTGCGTTATGATTTCACGGTTAGTGCAGACTCTGCATACGGCTCAAATCAGGTTCAGGTTGATTCATCGCCGTTGCGGTTTGCAATGTATGGCGGTGATGTGGATCAGAATAACTTCATTGACGGGACTGATACACAGCTCATTGACAATGATGCCGCTGCATTTGCCTCCGGATATCTGGTTACTGATGTCACGGGTGATGATTTTGTCGATGCAACCGATGCTGCTCTTGCAGGCAATAATGCAGACAATTTTGTCGGTGCGATAACACCGCCTTGAGAGCAATTAAGAATTAGGAATTAAGAATTAAGAATTTGTTTCCTTCAGTCGACCGTTGAAGGTACAAACATTAAGGAGTCAGCCAAGTTTAATTGGGAATTTTGAATGTTGTTCAGTGCAGAATGAAAAATAAATTATTATGAGCAGACATGAGTTTCTTTGTTGTCGTCAAACATTCAGATGCAGTTCATGATTAATTATGATGTTCTCATAGTTGATGATGAGAGAGAAATGAGGCAAATGCTTTCCCGTCTTCTCAGAATAGAAGGATTCAATACCAAAGAATCTTCTACTGCTAAGGAGGGAATTGAGCAGTTTAATAAGCAAAGCTTTAACTGTGTTCTTTGTGATGTAAAACTTCCCGATGGATACGGGGTTGATCTTGTAAAGGACTTCAAGAGGATCAACCCTCATACAGAGGTAGTTCTTTTAACTGCATACGGAAAAGTGAACGATGGCGTGACCGCAATAAAGAACGGTGCGTTTGACTATTTGCTGAAAGGTGAAGATAATGACAGGATCATTCAGACTGTTACCAATGCTTGTGAAAAATCGGCGCTCAATATCCGTATAGAGGAATTGCAGGGCAAGCTTAGCGGCGGGATCAGATTCAGTGACATTATCGGAGAATCGGAAAGTATAAAAGAAATCATCGAGCTTGCAAGAAAAGTTGCAACGACTGACACGCCGGTTCTTATAACCGGTGAGACAGGTTCAGGCAAAGAGATCTTTGCAAGAGCAATTCATTCCGGCAGCAACAGATCGGGTTGCGTCTTTCTTGCATTGAACTGCGGAAGTTTTTCGCGCGAACTTCTCGAGAGCGAACTGTTCGGCTATCGTGCCGGTGCATTTACCGGTGCAGTTAAGGACAAGAAAGGATTGATCGAAGAAGCGAGCGGCGGTACTTTGTTTCTTGATGAGGTAGGTGAAATTCCGCTCGAACTTCAGTCGAAATTTCTAAGGGTTCTCGAGTCCGGAGAATACTTTCGTATTGGAGATACATCTCCAAAACTGGCAGATGTTAGATTGATCACGGCAACTAACCGGGACCTTGCAAAAGAATCAGATGAGGGAAAATTCCGAAGCGATCTGTACTATCGGCTTTCTGCTTTTCAGATCTCTCTGCCTGATCTCAATTCAAGAAAGGAAGACATAATTTTACTTGCCGATTTTTTCGTCAAACAAATATCTGCAAAACTAAAGAAGAATGTTCTTGGAATGACAGACGAATTCAAGGAACTTCTTGTAAACCACTATTGGAAAGGAAACATCCGAGAACTTCGAAATGTAATTGAGCGTGCGTGCATTCTCGAAGACAGTGAAACATTGACAGTCGAGAGTCTTCCTCTGGAATTCAAGCTGCAGTCTTCCGGACACATTCAAACGGATACCACAACACTAGCTAAGGCAGAAGAGAATCATATTAGGAGAGTCATGCAACAAACTAATGGCAACAAGCCTAAAGCTGCTAAACTTCTGGATATAGGTCTTTCCACGCTTTACATGAAATTGAAGGAATACAACATCTGATCCATCCTTGTAGGCCGCATTCAATCCAACGTCATTGCAATTGCTAATACTCAGTTTCTAACCATTCCAATTTTTGAAATCCATTTCCAATCTTTGGATATCGGGACCTTTTCAATCCTATCCTGCATTAATTTGCGATGAATATTCGCACATTTCTGCTGTGGCATTGAATTTGCACTACTCTCCAGTAAAAAGAAAATTCTTATGACTGACATTTTGATTCTCTCAGTAACAACTGCAATTCTTTTCGCAATTTGTTTCAGATTCATAAACATTCTCGAAAGGATATAACCAATGTTTACAATTCTCTTTGTAATTAGCATTGCAGTGTTCGGCTATCTGTGCTATGCACTTATCAAACCCGAAAAATTTTAATTTTAATCTGACATGCAAATTTTTGAAATCGTACTGATCTTCGCCTTAACGTTAATAGCTGCTTTTCCGCTTGGCAAACTTATGTCAAAAGTTTTTGAAGGCAGTAAGAACTTTTTTGATTTCCTCGCTCCGCTTGAGAATTTCTTTTTCAAGATATCAGGCATAAACCCTGATGAGCAAATGAACTGGAAGTCGTTTCTGAAAGCACTGATGACAATTAACCTTATCTGGTTTGTCTATGCATTTGTTGTGCTGATGATTCAGGGAAGCCTGCCGCTTAATCCCGACGGTAATCCTTCAATGTCTCCTGATCTCGCTTTCAATACGGCCATAAGCTTCCTGGTCAATTGTAACCTTCAGCATTATTCCGGAGAAACCGGCGCGACATACTTCTCTCAAATATTTGTGCTGATGTTCCTGCAGTTCGTATCAGCCGCAACAGGGATTGCCGCCTTCGCAGGGTTGTTGAGAGGGCTGAAGGAGAACTCGACTGATAAGCTTGGTAACTTCTACAATTATTTTGTTAAGACACTCACGAGAATTCTTCTGCCATTATGCATTGTCGTTGCAATCGTTCTTGCGCTCCGTGGGGTGCCGATGACATTCGACGGAAAGTTCAGCATTACGACTCTTGAAGGCATTGAACAGACCATATCACAAGGTCCGGTTGCAGCATTCATGGCAATCAAGCACATCGGTACAAACGGCGGTGGTTTCTTTGGCGCCAATGGAGCTCATCCACTTGAAAACCCGGATCCAATAACAAATGCGATCCTGCTTTTCTCACAAGTTGTCATTCCAATTGCATGCGTATTCACAACAGGTTACTATCTCAGAAGAAAGAAGCTTGCATATGTTATTCTGAGTGTGATGACAATTGGAATGTTGTGTTTGCTGATTCCCACAGTCAGCTCTGAGACAGGCGGCAATCCAATGATCAGCGAGATGGGAATTTCCCAGCCTCTCGGAAACATGGAAGGAAAGGAAGTTCGCTTCGGTCCGGTAAGTTCATCTTACTGGAGCATCGTTACAACTATCATATCAACTGGTTCTGTTAATTCAATGCATGACTCTTATATGCCTCTCTCCGGAGCGATGCAAATGCTTGGTATGATGACAAATGCATTCTTCGGCGGAGTTGGTGTCGGAATGCTCAACTATTTCATCTTTCTCATTATAGCTGTATTTGTCAGCGGACTAATGATTGGCAGAACTCCTGAATTTCTTGGGAAAAAGATCGAAGCACGTGAAATGAAGATAGCCACCATAGTAGCATTGCTTCATCCTTTGCTCATACTATCAGGAACCGCAATAGCTACTTACATAATCAGCAACTTCCCCGAACTTGCGTGGAAGATTAAACCGTCCGGTTGGCTGAACAATCCCGGCTATCACGGCTTCAGCGAAATGCTGTATGAATATACTTCTTCAGCCGCAAACAACGGTAGCGGTTTTGAAGGGCTTGCAGACAATAACTTTTTCTGGAATTTTTCCACGGGAATCGTTCTCTTGCTCGGACGATTCATACCTATCATAGGACCGCTTGCAATTGCCGGGATACTTGGAAGTAAGAAGCGAATTCCTGAGAGCTCAGGATCACTTAACATTGAGAATGCAACGTTTGGCGTAATGACCCTTGCGGTTATAGTGATCATTGCAGCTCTTGCATTTTTCCCGGCACTTGCACTCGGACCATTTGCAGAACTATTAAGCCTTAAATGATTATGAAAAGAAGAAAAGAAAATAAGCTGTTCGACAACCAGCTGATCAAACAAGGAGTTTTCCAATCCTTTGTCAAACTCAATCCATCGGTACAATTGAAGAACCCTGTGATGTTCACAGTAGCCGTTGGTACTTTTATAATGTTTTTCGTAACCATCATTTCTGCCATAGATCCAAATTGGGGGCAGGGAACTTTCGGTTACAATCTTACAGTGTTCGTAGTCCTCTTCTTAACATTGCTCTTCGCAAACTTTGCCGAGGCAATGGCGGAAGCACGGGGTAAGGCACAGGCAGAGTCTCTGAGAAAGACAAGAGAAGAAACTCTTGCCAAGAAAGTAAAAAAAGATAGTCAGGGATTTGATGTTCCGGTTGAGACAGTGTCGTCATCATCACTGAGCAAAGGTGATATATTCATTTGTGTTGCGGGAGATATCATTCCTACTGACGGCGAAATAATAGAAGGAATGGCGAGTATTGACGAGTCTGCCATTACAGGTGAATCTGCGCCCGTCATAAGAGAATCTGGCGGTGATAAGAGCAGTGTTACCGGCGGAACAAAAGTTCTCTCTGACAGGATCAAAGTCGTAATTACTACTCAACCCGGTGAATCTTTTCTTGATAAGATGATCGCGCTAGTTGAAGGTGCAAAGAGACAGAAGACACCCAACGAGATCGCGCTGACGATTCTTCTTGCAGGATTCACTATTGTCTTTCTGATTGTCTGCGTGACACTCAAACCCTTTGCCGATTATTCAATGGCTGTTGTAAACATTGCAGCTTTTGTTTCATTGTTTGTCTGTCTCATTCCAACAACAATCGGCGGACTTCTATCTGCCATCGGTATTGCAGGCATGGACAGGGCACTGCGAGCGAATGTAATTTCAAAATCTGGAAGAGCTGTTGAAACAGCCGGAGATATTGATGTGCTCTTGCTCGACAAGACAGGAACAATTACTATTGGCAACAGAAAAGCCACTAACTTCTATCCTAACCTCTCTATCGAAAGAGATGAGTTTATCAGAATATGCGCGCTTAGCTCTATGCCGGATGAAACCCCTGAAGGCAAAAGTATTGTGGAGCTGGCAAAGACATCTTCCCAGTCTGATTTTAGCGCGAATATAAGAGAAGTGATAAAGTTTACCGCAGAGACAAGAACCAGCGGCGTAATTCTTGATGATAACACAGTAATCAGAAAGGGTGCATATGATGCAATAAGAAATTATTGCGAGAATGCCGGCCATGATTTTCCGGAAGAGTCTCTTGTTGTAATTGAAAAGATTTCTTCAAACGGCGGAACGCCATTGGTAGTTTCAGTGAATGACAATGTCATGGGTGTGATAGAACTACAGGATATAATCAAGACAGGCCTCAGTGAAAGATTTGAGCGGCTTCGCAAAATGGGTGTGAAGACTGTTATGGTCACCGGTGACAACAAACTTACAGCAAAGTACATTTCTGAGAAAGCAGGTGTTGATGACTTCATCGCAGAAGCAAAACCGGAAGATAAACTTCAATACATCAGAAATGAACAAGCCGCCGGAAAGCTTGTTGCAATGATGGGAGACGGAACCAATGATGCACCCGCTCTTGCTCAATCGGATGTGGGTGTTTCAATGAACAGTGGAACTCAGGCAGCAAAAGAGGCGGGTAACATGGTTGATTTGGACAATGATCCGACAAAGCTAATTGAAATTGTTGAGATCGGAAAGCAGCTCCTCATCACAAGAGGAACGCTTACAACATTCAGCATTGCCAATGATGTTGCTAAGTATTTTGCAATAGTTCCTGCTCTGTTCATGGCATCAATTCCGGCACTTGCAAAACTTAACATCATGAATCTCAATAGTCCTGAGAGCGCTATACTCTCGGCTGTGATCTTCAATGCAATCATAATTCCGATGCTGATTCCGCTTGCTCTAAAAGGAGTATCTTACAAGCCGATAGGAGCTACTGCATTGCTCAGAAGAAATCTCTTTATCTATGGACTCGGCGGGATCATCGTTCCATTCATCGGTATCAAGATCATCGATATGATAATTTCAATTTTCCTATAACAATACAACAATGAAAGAAAACTTTTTGAAATCGCTTAGACTCACTCTCGTTTCAATAATCTTCTTCTCGGGTATATACTCAATGGTAGTCCTCGGATTCACAAAGGCGTTGGTGCCCGGTGGAGGAAGTGTTCAGCTCACAAATCCTTCCGGTGTAAATACCGGCGGCATAAATATCGGGCAATCCTTCAGCGAAAGCAAATACTTCTGGGGCAGGCCTTCAGC
The DNA here is from genome assembly GCA_016704345.1 of Ignavibacteria bacterium. Lineage (GTDB taxonomy): Bacteria > Bacteroidota > Ignavibacteria > Tepidaquicellales > Tepidaquicellaceae > JADJAH01. The sequence goes on from JADJAH010000038.1 coordinate 258,732, forward strand.
AGTAAACTATGACGCTTCGGGTTCTGCAGGAAGCAACAAGGGGCCGACAAATCCCGATTACCTTGAAATAGTGAAGCAACGAATCGACACCTTTCTTGTAAAGAATCCGGGTGTTGAAAGGAAAGATATTCCGTCAGAGCTGGTCACTGCAAGCGGCAGCGGACTTGACCCTCACATTTCAAAACAATCCGCTGTAATTCAGATTCCGAGAATTGCAAAAGAAAGAAATGTTCAGGAATCTGAGTTGATGAAACTGGTTGAAAGTAATATAGAAGGACCTGCTTTAGGGATTTTTGGATCGGAAAGAATAAACATTTTACAACTCAACATCTCAGTAGATGAATCTCAGAAATAGCACAAGAAGTTTGATCTTTTTAATTTGCCTGATTGCATCGGCAAATTCTATTGCACAGATCAATGGTGATGATGGTCTGACTATCTACGGATATGTTGAATCATATTATTCAAATGATTCCAAGGATCCTGAGAATCATTACCGGCCGCAGTTCATTTATTGTTATAACCGAACCAATGAAGTTAATGTGAACCTTGCAATGATTAAATTGTCTCAATCGTATAGCAATACTAAAACAATCCACGATTATACAATGTGTAATGTTGTTCGATCAACTGACACTAAAGGCAACGAACTTAAGAACAGCAACTTTGCAATAACTTCATCACTTTCTTTGACATTCTGATGGAAGACGAAAGGACTAAAAGCGCTGATAGATATCTTGAGTCTCTTAAGCAAGATGAAAGAGGCAAGCTTAAGATATACATAGGCATGAGTGCAGGCGTTGGTAAGACATACAGGATGCTTCAGGATGCTCATGCAATGTTGAAAAGCGGAACGAATGTCAAGATCGGTTTTGTGGAAACACATAACCGAAAAGAAACAGAAATGCTTCTCGAAGGTCTTCCTGTTCTTCCAAGAAGAGAAGTGTTTTATAAAGGAAAGCAATTGGAAGAACTGGATGTAAACTCAATTCTGATACTTCATCCTGAATGGGTAATAGTAGATGAACTCGCACATTCAAATATTCCTGGCAGCCGTAACGAGAAGAGATTTCAGGATGTAATTGAAATCCTTAACGCAGGAATAAATGTAGTAACTGCCGTGAATATTCAGCACATTGAAAGTATAAATGACGAAGTGCGTAAGATCACCGGAATTGAAGTGAAGGAAAGAGTGCCGGACAGTTTTCTCAGGCTTGCTGATGAAGTTGTGAATATTGATCTCACATCGGCAGAATTGATTACGCGTTTGAAAGAAGGAAAAATTTATGACAAAGCCAAAGTCACACAAGCGCTAAACAATTTTTTCAAAGCAGAGCAGATACTTCAGCTAAGGGAACTTGCACTGAAAGAGGTAGCATCTCAGGTGGAAAGGAAGGTTGAATCTGAAGTAGAAAAACCAAAGCAATGGCGGCACGAGAAATTTCTTGCATGTATAAGCAGCAATCATGAAAAAGCAAAAAAGATCATAAGAAAAACTTCGCGGCTGGCTAACTATTATAACAGTGATTGGTTTGTTCTGTATGTTCAGAATCCTTCAGAAAGTTTTGACAAGATCCCGCTTGACAAACAGAGGCATTTGCTCAACAATTTTCAACTTGCCAATGAACTTGGAGCTGAAGTGATTCAGGTTCAGATTGGAAACGAAGCTGTGTCTTCAGTTAATAAGTCATCGGATAAGGTTACGAAGGCAAAGTCAGCCAGTTTGGCGGAAACTATTGCGGAAGTAATAGTCGAAAGAGGAATTACAACGGTTTGTATCGGCAAACCTACAACCGGAATTTTTGAAAGAATTTTTAAAACAGACATTCTCAGCAGAATCTTCAAAGTGCTTTCTGAAAAGGATGTCGATCTAGTCGTATTGTCATGAAATCATTCAACATAAGAAACAAAGTCAGAACAGGAACTGTGTTCCTCTTCATACTGCTACTTCTGACAGCAGGCATGGGTATTTTTTATGTGGTGAAGTTGAAGCAACTGTCAAACGAGATTCTTAAGGACAATTATGAATCGCTTGATTATTGTTACTCCATGCAGATGAACTTAGTCAGTATGACAGAGAACTACCAGAAATCTAAAGAAGAGTTTCACAAGAGCCTGATACTTCAGGAAGGCAATATTACCGAACACGGCGAGATTGAAGCGACTCAGAATCTGAGAAGAAAATACGAATCATTAATTATTGCAGAGAGGCTTGACTCGGTTCGGATAATTGAAATGAGTCAAGATATCAGCAGTATCGTTCGCGTCAATATGGAAGCAATAAGAATAAAAAGCGAACTTACAGACCAGAAGGCTAAAGAGGCGATGAATGTTCTTTCCGTTATTGCTACATTTGTATTTATTGTCGGACTCGTATTCACTATTAATTTTCCCTCAGTGATTACCATGCCAATAGGTAAACTCAAAGAGGCTGTCAATGAACTGTCTCAGAAAAATTACAAACACCGGATTCACATTAATACAGGAGATGAATTCACCGACCTTGCAGATACTTTCAATGTACTTGCTGAAAAGCTTGACATGTATGAGCACAGCAATCTTAATCAGATAATGTTTCAGAAGAGCCGGGCAGAAGCAGTTATCAATTCACTTAAAGATGCAAGCATTGGGATTGATAAGTCGGGCAATATACTCTTCGCAAATGAACAATCTCTAAAATTGTTGAATCTCAAAGCCTCGGAAATTGTCGGGAAGCAATCTGATGAAGTAGCAAGATTTAATGACCTCTTTAGATTCATATGTGAGGATTCTCATACATCACCTTTCAGGATTGTAACGGATGGAAAGGAAAACTTTTTTGTGATAGATAAATATTCAATATTAAAAGATGATGAAGAGCTTGGATTTGTACTCGCACTGAAAAATATTACTTCCTTTCAAGAAAAGGATACTGCTAAAACAAATTTTCTCGCAACGATATCTCATGAACTCAAGACTCCTCTGGGGTCTGCAGATATCGGTCTGAAACTCCTAAATAATCCTAAGACCGGTGATCTTAATGACATGCAGAAAGAAATTGTCAATGATCTTCAAAAGGAAAATGCACGGTTGTTAAAACTTGTTAGCGAGCTTCTTGACATGTCTCAAGCAGAGACAGGTAACATCAATCTTACATTAACTGAAGTGGATGCAGATGAAGTTGTCACAGATGTCATTTCATCATTAAAACCGCAGGCCGTTGATAAGGACATTACTCTGACTAAAAGTATTCCGTCAAATTTAAAGAAAATAAAAGCGGACAAAGAGAAAGCTGAGTGGGTGTTAGTAAATCTGGTATCGAATGCTATAAGATATTCACCACGTGGCAGTGAGGTTATCCTGGTTGCCGGAATCTCTGACGGACCAACAGTAAGTATGTCTGTAATAGATAATGGTCCCGGCATTCCGCCTCAATACAGAGATAAGATCTTCAAGAGATTCTTCAAAGTTCCGGGACGAGGAGCCGAACACAATGGAACTGGACTTGGACTTTCAATCTCTAAAGAATTCATGGAAGCAATGGGTGGTAAGATAGAATATTTCCCTTCAGTCCCCGGAGGTTCAGAGTTTAGAATTACTTTTCGAGCAACATAAATTTAAACGGTAAGAATTCATGTAAGTAGATTTATTTTTTTAATTCTTAATTCTTAATTCTTAATTCTTAATTCTTAATTGATCCTCTAAACTCCGCTCATCCAGAAGACAATAAGAGCAAGGCTTTCCTTCATGCAGAAAGATGCTGTACCCCCGGCGGAAAGCGGCTTGTCTGATGCAATGCAATCTGCTTTAATGTTATTGAATGAACTGATTTCCTTGGATCTCATCAGATGAAAGTTGTCCGAAATAAGTATTATCTTATTCCATGCATTCTTGTTATAAAGATTGTCTCTTACGAAATGAATTTGCTCAATAGTTGAGTTGGACGAATTTTCAAGAATGAGATTTCCGGGATCAACACCAAACTTGATCAACTCGTTTTTTGACACCTCTCCTTCTGTAAGTTCATTTGGTGAACCTCCTCCGGTTATTACAAGTTTTGGAACGATCTTTCTCCTGTATATTTCAAATCCCTTTACTATGCGTTCCTTCAAAACCGGTGAGGGCCTGTTGCCACCCCATACAGCAGCGCCAAGAATTACTCCGCTGTCTGCACTTCGGTCATTTGCAGAATAAAGGGAGCTGTCATCCTCAAAGTTCAGCACATTCAGAAACACTGAAAATATTCCCAAAGAACAAATCAAGAGGAAGATCAAAAATGTCCTGAAGAACTTTAATTCTCCATTTTGTGAAATACTGATCATAACAACAGCGGAAAGAATGAAGACTGTTGCAATAAGAGTAACTGAAATTGCAACTATCTTAATTTCTTTCTGAGATTGAAGATCGGAATAAATAAGCGAACAAAGAGAGATAATTGAAATAGTGACTAGCAAGAATGATGCAACACCTCCAAAGTTAGTGTTGCGAAGCAATGAAACAAATGTGAAGAATATCAGAAGCCCGAACAGGAAAGCGGTGATGACATTACCGGTCTTAATTTCAATTCCATTCATCGGCAACTTTTGATTCTTGTATCTCAGGTAATATAGGTATAAGAATACAACCGTTTCGATCAGCAGTACAATTAAAAGAGTAAGTCTTTGCCTTTTGATACTTTGTCCGGGGTTAATTTACAAATACAAGTAAACTTAGCGGATTCCATTAAAAATTAAAAGTTGAAAGCAAGAGTCGGAGAATTGAGAATTGAAAATGGAAAATGGAGAATGGAAAATGGAAAGTGGAGAATGGAAAGTGGAAGTGGAAAGTGGAAGTGGAAAGTGTCACTTCACAAAGCTTGGAAGACAAAGGTTTTTTGTGAAGCAACGAGGAGACTGAAACATTAGAGCCGAGTAAATTTGTGAGATCTGTAATGATGACTCCGCTTTGATTTTTAATAAACATTAGCAAGCCTGACCCTATGCGACTCGGGGTCTTTGCACGACAGATGAAATGATAAATACACAGTTGGTCAGAAGTGAAGTAAATTCGTAAGATACTCCTCAAACGTTCTTACTAACATCCATCTCCTTCAACTAAGAAAATTCACTATCCTCATAATGCAGCATTTACTTTACAGGGCAAAAATTATTGTTTGAATCAGTATCCAATTTAAGGTAATTTCAGCGCACTAATTAAATCAACACAATATGTCCGTTCTTCTCGAAGTAAAGAATCTAAAGACCTATTTCTACACCGATGATGGTGTCTCTAAAGCAGTGGATGATGTAAGCTTTTCGCTCGACAGGGGAGAAACCCTTGGACTTGTTGGCGAATCAGGTTGTGGAAAAAGTGTTTCAGCCCTATCAATTATGCAGCTTATTGCAACTCCTCCGGGGAAAATTGTAGGCGGAGAAATTCTTTTTGAAGGAAAAGATTTGTTAAAGTATGATGAGCGGCAAATGCAGGATGTCAGAGGAAATGATATCGGCATGATATTTCAGGAACCAATGACTTCACTCAACCCCGTCTTTACGTGCGGTGATCAAATAGAAGAAGCCGTCATACTTCATCAAAAACTTTCCAAAGAACAGGCAAAAGAAAAGGCGCTCGAAATGCTTCGTCTTGTTGGTATTCCCGCGCCCGAACAGAGATACGGAGAATATCCTCACCAGCTTTCAGGAGGTATGAGACAGAGAATAATGATTGCCATGGCGCTATCTTGTAACCCGTCCCTGCTTATAGCCGATGAACCGACTACAGCTCTTGACGTAACAGTTCAGGCACAGATTCTCGAACTCATCAAAAAGCTTCAGATTGATCTAGGCATGGGTGTAATTATGATTACTCATGATCTAGGTGTGATAGCTGAGATAAGTACCAAAGTCGCCGTTATGTACGCTTCCAAAGTTGTGCAATACGGTATGGTGGAAGAGATCTTCTATAATCCAAAGCATCCGTACACAATCGGCCTCATGAATTCTATTCCCAAACTCAATAAGAACAAAGGACGGTTGGCTACTATCGAAGGAAGTGTTCCTCCTCCTACAAATTATCCTGTTGGTTGCCATTTCTGTACAAGATGCACTTTCGTAATTGATAAGTGCTGGAGCTCGGAACCGCCGCTTGAGAAAGTCGGACCAAACCATACCGCCGCATGCTGGCGCATTGGTGAGCTTGACTTCAGTCCAAAAAAGGAAGCCGGCGAAGCAGTATAATAACTCGAATGTCTATCAGTGAAAGGAAATTTGTAGCTGACTATTGTTGAAAAATCCAGACTGACTTAATTTTCATTGTAGTTCTATAATGTCATTAATATTAGATTCATCAATAAAAGTGCATTCACAGAATTTTACTCCTCGCGCATCTCATCCTTTCTTACCCAACTATTGTTTCAGCTTAGTGTGGCAAAATTCTGAATTGGAAATCCTCTCATTACATGCTAACATGACACATGAATCTACTTATCCGAAACTCATCTCAAATAGTTACTTGTAAAAGCAATGGGCTTCCAAAAGCAGGCAAAGCAATGTCTGAAATTGATGCTTTGGAAGACAGTAACATAATTATTTCAGATGACATGATTACTTTTGTTGGAGGTAACACAGAGCTTGAATCATACCTTCAGAAAAATAACATAAAAGAAATTGCAGAGTTTGATGCCTCCGGCAAAGTCATAATGCCAGGCTTCGTTGATTCCCACACCCACTTTGTGTTTGCCGGCTCGAGAGAAGATGAATATGAAATGCGGCTCGCCGGTAAGAGCTATCAGGAGATTGCTGAAACCGGCGGGGGAATATGGTCAACAGTAACAAACGTGAGACAATCAGATAAAAACGAACTAAAATCTTTAGCCGCAAAAAAACTTGCAACCTTCTTCAGTTACGGAACAACCACCCTTGAAGGCAAATCAGGATATGGACTTGATATCGAAAATGAATTGAAGATGCTTGATATTATCAATTCTCTTAACTCATCAAACGAGTTTGGAATTGATATAGTGCCTACGTTCCTTGGCGCTCATTCCATCCCAAGAGAGATGAGCAAGGAAAGTTATGTTGACCTGATCTGTAATGAAATGATACCATCGGTAGCAAAAGCTCATCTCTCCAAGTACATAGATATATTTATTGAGAAAGGCTACTTCGATGTAAACGACGCGGATAGGATACTTGGGGAAGGAGTAAAACACGGATTAACTCCGAGAACTCATATTGATCAATTTACTTCAATGGGCGGAACTGAGATCAGCTTGAAACATGGCGCAGTATCACTCGATCATCTCGAAGTGATGAGTGATGAAGATATAAAGCTAATGGCAAAGTACAATGAATCTGCGGAAAGAAAAACTGTTGCAGGATTGCTTCCCGGTGTTTCTTACTTCCTCGGAATTTCTTACACACCCGGCAGAAAGCTTATAGATGCCGGTGTGCCGGTTCTTATTGCGACAGATTTTAATCCAGGCAGTTGCATGAGCCAGAATATGCAATTGATGATGTCCCTTGCTTCAACTCAAATCAAAATGACAGCGGAAGAGATCATAAATGCAGTAACAATAAATCCGGCATATTCGCTTGGACTCGATCATAAGGTAGGTAGTATTGAACGTGGCAAACAGGCGGACTTGCTGATCTTTGATATGCCGTCTTATAAATATCTGATCTACAACTTCGGAGTAAACAACCTTGAATTTGTTGTTAAGAAGGGTAAATTCTTCAACGTGAATGAGATTACTTCGAGTCTTTCAAACTAATAAATTCAAAGTAATGAAAACAACTATCAGTATAATCTTCTTGATGCTTTTTGCAGTAAGTAACAGCTACTGTAACAAGAATGAACAGATTCGGCAAGAACCAAGCCAGTCAACAACGGTGAAGAACAAAGATGCAGGTGATGTACCGTATGTGATCGAAGTCGTTGCAGATAATCTCTATGTTCCATGGAGCATTGTGTTTACAGACAATGAGCGAATGCTGGTTACGGAAAGGAATGGAAAACTTCGTGTAATTCTTAACGGTCAATTGCAGGAGGAACCGTTGAAAGTCTTTGAAGGCGTATCGGCAAAAGGAGAAGCCGGACTGCTGGGACTTGCGGTTGATCCCGACTACAAAAATAATAAATTCATATATGTCTCTTATTCTTACGGATCATCGAATGCAATGAAAGTGAAAGTTGTCCGGTTCAAAGATCTGGGAAAAAGTCTGGAAGAAGAAACAATCATAATCGATAACTTACCTGCTGAATCCTACCATGCAGGTTGCAGGCTTCGTTTTGGTCCCGATGGAAAGTTATATATAACTACCGGCGATGCAGGAGAAAGAGATCTTGCACAAGAAACAGAAAATCTTTATGGCAAAATTCTTAGAATTAATGCCGATGGGACTATTCCTGAAGACAACCCCTTCCCCAATAGTCCGGTTTGGAGTTACGGCCACAGGAATCCGCAGGGGATAGATTGGTATCCCGGGACAAGCATTCTCTACTCTACAGAACACGGCCCCTCAGGTTTTGACGGACCGGGCGGAGGTGATGAAGTCAACGTTATTGTAAAAGGAGGAAATTATGGATGGCCGGTCATTTCGCATGAAGAAAGCAAAAGCGGAATGATATCACCGCAACTTGTATATACGCCGGCTGTCGCACCCGCATCAGGAATGTTCTATAAGTCTGATTCCATAGCTCAGTTCAAGAACAATTATTTCTTTGGATGCTTGAGAGGCAATGCGATCATAAGAGTCGTCGTAGATGAGAATGATCCGTCAAAAATTAAAAGTGCGGAGAAATTAAGCGACGTAAAATTTGGAAGAATTCGCGATGTTGCTGAAGGTCCTGATGGAGCAATTTACTTTTCAACGAGCAATCAGGATGGCAGGGGAAATCCCGCAGAAAATGATGACAGGATTTTCAGGATAAGGAAAAAAAATTGAGTCGTTTATTTTGAATTATCATTCAGCAAATTTCGAATTTGTAATCTGACAGAACTTACAAAACAAAAGAAGTATATATTTTTTGCTTAGTTTACTTTGGGCAATTCTAGTGATGTGTCTTTGGATTCTATGTCTCTCCATATTCTCTGACAAGGAAATTGGTTTTCATATAATGCTCTTGAGATCATAACAGAATCAACTCCTAATTTTTCTAAGTCCATTACGTTCCGAAGATCTTTGTATGATGATATACCACCTGCTGAAGTGATCTTCAGCTTTGTATTTTGTGCAATCTCCAAGAGCCTCTCGATATGAGGACCTGAAAGATTTCCAACTCTGGTTACATCCTGATAAATAACACGCTTCACTCCCATAGACTCCATTGTCTTTGCGAAATCCAAAGGTGTGATATCTGCATAGTTGATCCATCCATCCATCACAACATTGTTGAGCTTCTCATCAATGCATACTACAAGCTTTGAAGAAGAAAACTCACCCAGAAATCTTTTGATAAGGTCATGATCTGTAAGAGCTGCAGTTCCCATTACAATTCTGTAAACGCCAAGCTCTTCAATAGCCCATCTTGCAGTTTCAATGTTTCTAATTCCTCCGCCAAGCTGAATGGGAATGTCAACAGACTTTGAGATCTCACGGATCACTTCGGCATTCTTCATGTTGCCGAATATTGCTCCGTCGAGATCTGTTATGTGAATAGTCTTAAAGTTCTCTTTGCGTAAGAGTTTGGCGATCTTGATCGGGCTTTCAGAATAAAACTCAGTGCTCTCAGCTAAGCCCTGGATCACTCTCACGCATCTTCCGTCCTTTATGTCTATTACGGGAATGACAAGCATTATTGTTTCCTTACTATTGCTACTTTACCTTTGCCGACTTTGCTTCCGTCTTTATTGTATGCAACAATTACATATATTCCGGATGGCGCGAACTCTCCCGAACTGTTAAGTCCGTTCCATGTTGCTATTCTTCCGCCGGGTGAATCGAATTCTGTGAATACATCTCCACTAATTGACATGATCTTAATGATTGAATTTTCCACAAGACCGTCAATCTTCAAATCCACTGAAGATGGAGTAACAAATGGATTAGGAGAAACTTTTATCTCATCAAAATCAGTAACAGGCTCAACAGCATCTGTAATATAAGATGACAATCCATTCTGTGTTCCAAAATATGCACGCCCCGTTCTTGCACTGATTGCAATCGTGTTTACTTTGTTTGAAAGCAGCGGAGTATTTGAAGTATTCAATTGCTGAATAAGTGTTGAACCGTCGCTTGACAAATGAAAGACACCGTTTGTTTCTGTACCGATCCATTTGTCATTTAAGATGTCATTGGCTATTGTAATACAGTTTTCTGTGAATGGCACACGCAGATTACCGGAGATGATCCCCAGTTTTTGCGGCCTCGGCGGCTGTGTAGGATTCTGAATAGCGCCAAGCGGATTGGCTACAATGAACACTCCGTTATTTGTTGTGATCCAAACTTCATTATTCTTCTCAACTATTAGATATGAAACATTGGTTATTTCTGAACCAAAGTCTGCAAGATTATATATTCCGAATATATCATCTGAGGAATTATCAATTGTTCCATTCTCATTGTAAAAGTAAACACCAGATCTTGTGCCGGAAGCAACAATCCATTTTGTATTATATGAATCAACGGCAATTTGAGACAATATTGAAGAACTTATAATTGATGGATTTGGAATTCCAATCCATTCGTTGTTTCGGAAAGCATAAAGAGACCTTCCGGAATTTGTACTGAAGAATGAAACCCAGAATACACCATTATTATCAAATGCTCCGCCATAAGAAGAACAGAAATTAGGATCTTCCGGAATTCCGGGAAGAGGAGAATTCGTAACGTTGAAGTTGACGATCTGATCGCCGATGATCCTTGTTGGTCCTCCTCCAAAGCCCATTGCCCAAACAGTTCCATTACCGTAAGTTATTTTCTGAAACCAGTTTGAACTTCCAATCTCCGGATGTGTTCCTGTGTTGTAATTCTCCCAATTGGTTCCGTCAAACCTGTAGAAGCCGTTGAATCCAAGTCCCCCTGCAGCCCAAATATTTCCATTGTCGTCAAGAGCTATCTGGCTAAAAACATTTGTGAAGGGACTGTTTGGGAAAATGAAGGAAGGAAAATTCACATTTCTGATTCCATTGTCACTAAGTCCTGCAATTGGCAGGAGATCTGAATTGTGCGAGAGTGTTGAATAGTTTGCAGGCTCGAGATAGGTATTCACTGCGGGAAGATTCGATGAACTGGCATAGAAGACGTTGTTTCCCCCAATGAAATAAATGTTATCGCCGACAGCATCTATGTCTTTTATAGGTAAAGAAGAAACATTTCCGTTTGGATAAGGCAGCCAGTTGTTTCCGTCAAAGTAATTCAGACCGCCATCAGAGCCTGCAAAAACCAGATTGCCCAATGATTCAATAGCTCTTACTTCTGCATTCAGAGGAGCATTGTTGTAATTTGACCATGAAGAAGGGTTGTTCAGATTAGCAGTCACATAGTTAGCCCACGCAACACCGGCTTTGGTTGCAGCATATAAAACGTCTCCCTTCGTTACCAGAGAATAAACGATCGTATTAACAGGAAAACTTCCAAGCTTGTAATAAGGTGCATCAATAAAATTTAAACTCGTTACTGAGATCTTCTGAATACCATATCCCGTAGCAACAAACATGAAATTTCCTGCGGGCAGAATCCGATTAATTATCTTATTTGATTCGGAAGAGTTCTTAATATCAAAGATGTACTTCCATGTAAGACTTCCGAGATCTAAAATGGAAATCGATCCGTCAGATGCTCCGATCCAAAGACGTCTCTTGCTGTCAATTGCAAGTGATGTAAGATTGATGTTAATCAGTCCGTCAAGATTAGTATACTTCTTGACTACAGTACCTGAATTGTTATCAACAACAAACAAACCGCCTCTTGAAGCGCAATAGATCTTCCAGTCAGTTTCATCATAAGCTATTGAAGTAACGCTCTTTAGATCGGTGAAATTTTCCCATTCGGAGTTCTGTGAAAAAGATGATACTGCCGGAAGAAGCAGAATGATCACTGCAATGATTCTTGAAAGCATAGGAATAAATTGGTTTACTTGATTCAAAAATCGTAGAAAGCGGCTATCTTGACAATGAAGTGAATTTATGAATTCCGGCGAATATGTTACCGGTTAAGTGTTCGTTTTTCAGTTAACAATTATTACACTCGTAAAGACATTGTTTTCTCTCACGGCATCATTGGATCTGTTATCGGGGTCAATAGTGAAAGTCAGATCATATGTTCCCGGTCCCGGGTTTGGGCCTATCACAACATTAAAAGTAAATAACTTTGTCTGCTTATCAGCAAGCGCATCCAGATTATCAAAATTATTGACCTGCACTTGTTGTGTCTCACGTTTAACCAGTTTTAGATTTACCTGGCAGTCTGTTGTATTATCTGCAGTGCATTCATCGGTTGAATTGTTTGCTACTGTAAACGTAAGCTGAATATTTTGATCCACTTGGGCAGAAGAAGGAAAATTCTGAGATGTAAGCTTAAGATCCGGTTTGCCACCGTTTGAACAATTGGAATCGCACGAATAAAAACTGAATGAAACTAAAATCAAGGTGAAAGCTGAAAAATACTTAATAAGATTCATATTCTTTTAAATGTTTGAGAAAAATAGACAAGCCCGAAGAAATAAGAAACAACTAAATCTTCTAAAATCCTGCGAGCCTCAATTTATGAGATCAAGGCTCGCAATTGAAAAATTATTTTATGAGAAGCATTTTCTTTGTATCAACAAAACCTTCGGTTTGAAGCCTGTAATAATACACACCACTCGGATGGTATGCTCCCCCAAATGTTGCCTGATATTTTCCGGGCTGTAGTACTTCACTTACTAATACATCAATTTCCTTTCCGAGCATATCATAAACGGTGAGCCTAATGTTCTGAAGCTTTGCAACATCGAATCGAATTACCGTAGAAGGATTGAATGGGTTAGGATAATTGTTGCCCAATTCGAATCGCTCCGGAATTATTGAAGAGATTTGATAAATCCCAACATTTGTTCTCTTAAATGTAATGATGTTCGCATTAGAAGATTGTGATGAATCAAATCCATTGTATGCCCATCCTCTCCACGAACATCTCACGGAATCACCTACTGTGCCCAATGTGTTTGCAAGTGAATCAAGCAAACTGTTTCTTAGACTTATTACAGTGTCAACTCCGTTATTGTCACTTGTAAATAAATAATCAACAGTGGTGCCAAGTTTTCTTATCTTGATCTTGTATCTTAATGAAGGATGTGCTCCGGCCTTGTTCAAAGTGAATCTTTCGATATTTGAACTGTTTGAAGCGGTTTGAATTGACGAAAGAGTAGGAGGTGAAACTACACCGAATGGAACATAAGTTAGAATGATTCTGAATGCCGTGTCGCTGGTGTCACCCTCTGCAGAATTAGAAGAATTCAACACTCTCACCTTTGCTTGATTCGTATATCCAATATAAGGAACTGACCAGGCGTATTCTCTCTGTTGCGCAGGAACATTATTCTGAATTACATTCCAAGTTGTGCCATTGTCTGAAGTGTATTCGAGATTTACATTTCCGGACAAAGAAGTTCCCCAATAAATTCTTGCCTGTGACAAAGTCCTGAAAGACTCACCCCCATTTGGATAAGCAGTAAATATCGGCCTGTCCGAAGTTGACATGCAGAAAGCAGCTTCAGCTGAATTTCTTATGAGTGCTCCGGGCTGATCTCCGAAGTCCATTATTACGCTGCCTCCGGGTACTATATCACAATAACTCATGATCGTTCCCGCAGTTGGAAACGTTGGTCCTGAATAACATCCTCCTTCAATATCAACGCATGTATCTAAGGGGCCGCCTGCCCAGGAACAATTGTGCGTGTGAGGAGATCCAAAATTGTGTCCGATCTCATGTGCTATAACAACAACATCATAAGAGTATGACGGAAGTTGATTTATCGTTCCGTTAAGCGTTGCACTGAGACCGTATCCAAAGCTTGTGTTGCATAGTACATTCAAATAAGCAATTCCAGCAACATTGAGATCATTCCTTCTGCTCACAAGGTGGGCGATGGTCCTGTCAACGGAGCCTTGGTTGTTTACCCACTCAGCTCTGAATTGGTTGAGCAGAGTGCTTCCATCTGTTGACGTGTAAGGATCTTGAGTAGTCCAGACTCTCAGGTAGCTTACTATAAGCCTTACGTTCATGTCCTTCACGTAGACTGCTGATGTTGCAGACATAAGAGCAAGGGCATAAGCAGAAGCATTAGAAACAGAATTGCCATATGTGCCATACGTAAAAAAATCAACGTCAATCGCAACTTTGGCTATCCTTAAGTCGTTCGATACATCAGTATTTCCTGAACTGATTTGCTGAATTCTCCTGATGATCTCATCCGGCACCGGAAATTGTTCCGAACCGCATTTGAATTCATTTCTCGCTTTGAGCTTGCTCTCCTGATATAAGATATAATCGTTGGTTTCGTTATTGTTTTTATCTATCAGGTTTCCAAGCACATAAGAATCGTTCCGAGATTTCATAAGACCAATTACTTTGCCGTTATAAAATGAAACGGAAATCAGCGAGTTCCCCGCACCGGGAATATTTCCTTTGTAAGAAAGAATGAGGTTTCGCAAATCAACATCGGATTCTCCTGATTGCGACTTGGCAACAGTTTTTGCATCACTACTTAAAATCTCAAATCTCTCAAGCTCTGCTTCAACTTTATGGGTAGCTGAAACCGGAATAAGCAGCCTGAGTTTGTAGTTTCTCTCGAGATTAATTTTTTCAAGGGCTTCTTTATTTATATCCAGTACAACTGCGCCTTCCACTTGCTCCGAAAGTTCTGAAACAGCAGAAATTGTCTTGGAACTGTTATACTTGAACAGGTCAATCGGCTCTTCTTGCCCAAACACAATAGTTGCCATAAGCAACATGACCGGTATGATTATCTTTTTCATTTTTTGAATTTGATAAAGTTACAAAAAAAGTAGGGACCGCTGAACAGATCCCTACTTTGAAATGTTATTCTAGAATGTGTTTATTGCATGTTAGGATCTATGTCACAAGTGATCCTCAGAGTCTTTTGGGGATTGTCAGCATCGTTAGTGAAAACAATAATTTGCTTTTCTTGTCTTCCCTGTCTCCCTTGCGTGTTAAATGAGACTTTGATCTCTCCTGCTTCACCTTTGGTGTATTCATTCTTGCCGCCGGTTGTTGCACCGGTGCATCCGCAAGAAGTTTGAACTCTCTCGATGATTAACGGTGATTTTCCTTTGTTAGTAAACTTGAATGAATATTCAAGTTGAGGTCCCTGTGGCACTTTTCCAAAATCATGATACTCTTCATCAAAGAGTATCTTGGATGCACTTCCTGTAGCGGAAATCTTAGAGTTGTTCATAAGCAGGAACATCACACCTGCAATTACTGCCAAGCCGAATACGAAATAAATCGATTTGGCTGTTTTGGTTTGAAAGAAGTTGGTCATTGTTGTATCTCCTTATTATTATTTGTAAAATTCTTTTTATCGGCATTAAAGAAGATCAAAACGCATGCTATCAGCATCAGTATATCTTCTATTATTCTTTGTGAAATATCACCTTTTTCACTTACTGTTTCAAGAGAAAAACAGCCACAGGATATGTCCAATCCCAAAACATAAGCCCGGGTCAATGCAATTATGAAAACAATTAACATCCCACCGATCAGAAATGAACTTCCCTTCTTGTAAATTCCTAATATCAGAAATACTGCTGAGAAGAATTCGATGTAAGGCAAGACAATGGCGAGTATATTGACAACCTCACTGGGAAGAAGCTTGTAATTGTATATCGCCTTAGCAAATGCTTCCTGATTAAAAAGCTTGTTTAAAGAGGCATACACAAACAATCCTCCAATTATGAGCCTCAGTAATATTTGAAAATACTTGTTTGACAATAATCCCATCATCAATTATTTGTAGGAAAGCCTTTCTCTTTCCATTCTAATAAGCCGCCAAGATATATATTAACATCCTCATAGCCTATCTTTGCAAATTCGTATGCATTGTCAATACTGATCTCACATTCTCCACCACCGCAATAAGATACTATGGTTTTATTCTTTGGAATGTCTTTCAGCTTTTCCAGTTTATTTTCAGTTGGAAGATCTTTGAATTCTTTGTACGGAACATTGATTGCCCCTTTTATGTGTCCCTGGGAGAATTCCTCAGGCTCTCTTCCATCAATGAATATTGCTCCTTCTTCGAAAAATTTCTTAGTGGCATCAACGGGAATGTTGACCGGTTTAATGAATCCTTCTTTAGTCCTTTGTTTTTCCTGCTTAACTCCTGAGCTTTTAGATGTTGAATCGACTGCGAGCCTGTCTGAATACTCGCCGATAATTGGCACACCATTCGGACTTAATGCGTTTGCAGAGAAACCGGCAATCACGCTAATAACTAAAATGATGAATACTTCTTTGAATGTCTTTAACATGTAATGAGATAAATTATTTCATCCGAATAATGATTCGGTTTCGTTCTTGTTTGATCTTCTTGTAAGGCCAAGATGTCTGTAAGCAAGATCTGTAGCTTCTCTTCCTTTTGGAGTTCGTTTGATGAAACCCTCAATAAGAAGAAATGGTTCATAAACATCTTCAATTGTTCCGGGGTCTTCGCCTGTTGATGCGGCAATTGTTGATAGTCCGACAGGACCTCCTGAATATTTCATTATTATTGTCTCAAGAATTCTTTTATCAACTTTATCGAGTCCGTATTCATCAACATCTAGAGAGGTCAAGGCATAATCGGCTATCTCATTGTCAATCTTGCCGTTACCTTTGACTATTGCAAAGTCCCTTGTTCTTCTTAATAGCCGATTGGCAATTCTTGGTGTTGCCCTGCTTCTCCGTGCAATTTCGGCCGCTCCTTCATCTGTAATTTCAATGTTCATAATTCCGGCTGAACGCTTTACAATGCTTATAAGATGATCAGTGTTGTAATAATCGAGATGACAGTTTATTCCAAATCTGTCAAGCATCGGGGATGAAAGCAGACCTTGTCTTGTTGTTGCTCCAATCAGCGTAAACTTTTCGAGTTTTATAGGAATACTGCGGGCAGCAGGACCCTGATCGATCATTATGTCAAGCCGGTATTCTTCCATGGCAGAATACAAAAATTCTTCAACGACCTTTGGTATTCTATGTATCTCATCTATGAAAAGTATTTCATCTTTCTTCAGTTTTGTAAGCATTCCTGCAAGATCGCCCGGCTTCTCTATCACAGGGCCGGAAGTTGTAACAATTCCTGCTCCGATCGCGCTCGATATTATGTTTGCCAAAGTAGTCTTTCCCAAACCGGGAGGGCCTGTGAAAAGTATGTGGTCGAGAGACTCGCCAAGCTTTTTAGAACTGCTGATGAATACTCTTAAGTTGTCTTTAACTTTGTCCTGCCCTACAAATTCATCAAAACTCTTTGGCCTGATTTGAGCCGTAAAGTCATATTCCGGCCTGATCTCATCTTCAGTAATTTCGGACCCGTTAATCCGTGCTTTACTTTTCATTTTTACAAATTTAGTGTTAATTTAAGTGAGTTACAATTTTTTAAACTATTCAACATCCACTGTAAATTATGAAAGAAAGTTTGATGGTGCTGCAGGTTAGGTTCATTTATCTTGTCAGAAAAATAAGAACTCTTGGAATTGGAATTACTGTTGCTTGTGTGGTGATCTATTTCTTTGGGTTGTTTGTCGCGGGAAACAATTTTAGAGAAGGATTTGAAGTGGTTAACATTGTTTCGCTGTTAGCATTAATTGCAATGTTTCCCGTAACAGTCTTGTTAAAAAAATGGCTGATGAAGAAAGTCAACATGCAGAATTTTCAGACGACATATTTCAGCGCACACATAATTCCGTTTTCCCTACTTGATTTTTTTGCTCTCTTCTGCCTCTCAACAAATTTGCTTGTCAATGGCAATGTCATTTACGCAACAATAGCCATTTGTGTTACTCTCGCAGGCATGATTATTCTTTTCCCGAAGGAAGAAGATTTTGAAAAGCTCAATGAATCAACTTAGTCCTGCAAATAAAGATATCTTAATAGCAGATACAAACTGAATCCATCCTTAATGACTCCTTTCAATATCATGTCGATGATCTCTTGTCTGCTGAACCACCGTGCCTCTATGATCTCATTGGCATCAATTGTTTCAGTAATCCTTCGAACATTTCTCGCGATGTAACAATGGAAGATCTGATTGCTTGATCCGATGGAAGGAAAGTAATTGCCAATATACTTTAAGTCCTTTCTATCAACTGTACATCCGGCTTCTTCTTCAAGTTCCTCAATGATGCAGTCTGCATGGTCCATGCCCGGTGGAATTGTGCCGGCAGGAATTTCCCAACTGTAATAGTCATTTATGTATCTGTAATTCTGAACAAGCATCACCTCACCGTTCTCGTTTACTGCCACTACACCTGTTCCGTGCCTTTGAAATTCAATTGCCTCGAATATTATTTTGGATCCATCCGGAAGAAGAATGTCATCTAAATTGACATGTATCCAATTGCCTTCAAATCCCTTCTTCGAATGTTCTATCTTCCAGAATTTCTCTTTGCTTTCCGGCATGTCAGTAGAAATTAAAAAGCCCATCTGTTTTCAGATAGGCTAAATTATTTAAAACGCTTTTTTAGGACTTACTTGCCTGCTTGATCAAGAATGATAATTCCTGTCGCTTCTATCTCGTATGCTTTTTGTGGCCCTACAATGTCTTCACTTTTCTTTGGGTTAAGAGATTCTTCATTGAAATGACGTGCATCATCTTCGGATATTTCCGTGATGTTAAACTTACCGGTCACTATTGCCTCGCGGCCCGCAACATCTTTCGGTAGCAAGAATTCATGAAGTGTCTTGACGCGTGTAGTGGCTCCGTTTTCACTCATGGTCATCCAGCATCCCATAGCCTGACATACTTCACTTACAGTTCCTTTTACTGTTACTATATTACCGTTAGATTCATTCATTCCGACAATAAGCTCCGGATATGAAATTGTTTTTACTGTGGGGTCTATTGCTTTTCCGTAAAGCATTCCACCTTCTACTTTTGTTCCAACCGGATCGTCTGAACCGGATGCTGTGTTTGTTCCCTTTTGTTCACATTCCTGTGCAAATGTGATTGTGGCTGAAATCAGAACTGCAAATATCATCACTGCAAAAGTGCTTTTTATAAATTTCATTTCTTATCTAACTCCTTTTTGTTTATGGTTGATTAAAAATAATGAATTGAAGAACTAACTGAAATATTTTTACCGGTGACATTTTCTGTTTGCCGGTCATACTGTTTTGCTTGGAATCAGGCAATTAATTTTTTATTACCTGAGATGCAGAAACTCAATGCTGTCAAATATTAGCTGAATTGATTGACAATTTCTGCTGCAAACTCGGAACACTTCACTTCAGTTGAATTCTGTATTTGTCTTGCGAAATCAAAAGTGACTCTCTTGCTTTCGATTGCCTTTCGGATGCCCATTTCAATAAGGTCAGCCGGCTCCTGCCAACCCAGATACTCGAGCATCATTTTGCCGGAAAGTATCATTGATGAAGGATTTACTTTGTTCATACCTGCAAAGGTTGGAGCTGTTCCATGCGTCGCTTCAAAGATCGCATTACCTTTGATTGAGTTTATGTTTCCGCCCGGAGCAATTCCAATCCCTCCTACCTGAGCTGCGATTGCATCAGAAAGGTAATCTCCGTTCAGATTTCCGGTAGCGATAACATCAAAATCCTCTGGGTCGGTAAGAACTTTCTGAAGAGCATTGTCAGCAATCGCATCCTTTATAAGAAGTTTGCCTTTCGATAACTCTTCCTGCATTTCCTTATCGGCAGCATCTCTGCCATTTGATTCTGAAGTCCTGTCCCATTGCATCATTGTATATACCTTCTCTCCGTAAAGTTCTTCAGCGATCATGTAACACCATTCTCTGAATGACCCTGAAGTATACTTCATGATATTTCCTTTGTGTACAATTGTAATTGACTTCCTCTTATGCTTCAGAGCGTAATCAAGAGCAGAGATCATGAGCCTTTGAGTTCCTACTCGTGACATTACCTTAATACCTAAGCCAACTTCAACATCTTCTGCTTCTTTGTAACCTGCAAGTCTCTGAAATTCATTTGTCTTCTCAATTGTCCCGAATCTGATCTTTTCGTATTCAGGTGGAAACTTTTCCCGAATAAACTCAAGCAGCATTCTGTTCTCTTCTGTTCCAGCCTTGAATTCAATTCCTGTGTAGATGTCTTCCGTGTTTTCACGAAATATTACCATATCCACTTTGTCGGGTCTTCTCATTGGAGTCTCAATTCCTCCATAATATCTTACGGGTCTGAGGCAAACATACAGATCCAGAATTTGCCTGAGCGCAACATTTATAGACCGGATTCCTTTGCCAATGGGTGTTGTCAAGGGTCCTTTTATCCCGACCAGGTATTTCTCAAATGCATCGAGTGTTTCTTTTGGAAGCCATTCTTTGGTAAGGTGAAAGGCTTTTTCTCCGGCAAATACTTCAAGCCACTTTATGTTCTTTTCTCCTCTGTAAACACGTTCAACGGCCGAATCAATTACATATCTGGCAGCGCTCCACACTTCCGGTCCAATCCCGTCGCCCTCTATAAAAGGAATCACCGGCGCGTCCGGAACAATTAATTTCCCGTTTTCTACTCTTATTATATCACTCATCTATTTTTATGTTGTTGGTTTTTTTGAATTTACTCAAAGTACGATTTGAATAGTATGGCTTTATGACTGCCAATCATGCACCGATAATGTCAATCAATTGTGTCCATAGATTACAGGGATTGCTGCTTCATTCAGCTCATGGAGCATATAATGTCATCATACCGTAATGCAAAATCATCACATCCGTCCAAAACGTTTTAGTTAAAATGCAATTAGTACGAACCACTTACAGAGAATAAAATCATTTCCGCTTTCTTTTGAACGACCAAAAGAAAGCTTGGCAAAGAAAAGTCGCCCGCTGCCGTATAATTGCCTAAAAATTGCTCGCAATGGCTGTAAGAATTTAACTCCTCGCCCGACAGAAGATCACTGTCGGGCTTCGTCAAACAGAAATTCTTGCTACGCCATTGCTCACAATTTTTTTAACGGCAATTATACGAAGGCGGGTTGTTTTTCCGAATTGAAAAAATCCTAATACTCCAGCCTATTTTCGATACATTTCTTGTTGTTGAAAAACGTTTTGGACGGCAATGCAAAATCATCTTAAAACAATTGAAACATGGTTTGATTTTCCCGCTCAGTATGCCTATTTTTGTAAAATCAATTTTAATAAAAAGCATTAATGCCACTTAGACACAAATCAGCTCAGAAGCGCGCCAGACAGACAGTCAAGAAAACTGACAGAAATAAAAAATATAAGGCTTTGCTAAAGGGTTCAGAGAAGAGAGTTCTTGCAAAGAAAGATAAAGCTGAAGCAGAAACTGAATTGAAGAAAACGGTTGCGTTGCTAGATAGAGCTGCAGCTAAAGGTATTATTCACAGAAACAAAGCTGCCAACAAGAAATCGAAACTCACCAAGAAAATTAACAAGCTTACATAAAGATCGTAAGCCTGAAATAAGATTATTTGGAAGGAGTCTGAGAGATCAGACTCTTTTTCATTTATTGAAATAACTTATTTCAAATTCCGTGAAAACTCTCAGAGCGCTAAGGAATTCTGTCCATCCGCTGCAATTTGCGTAGGAGCTCTTAATTCCGTAAACCTCAAATTCCCAACCGCTTTCTTTTATCTTAATGTTTACCCTGCCATTGCTCTCTTCAAAAGTAAATTCAGTCTTAACTGCATAATTGACAAACGGAGCGTTCCAATGGAACACAATCTTTTTGTGCAGCTCAACTTCATCAACTTCTATCAATGCTGTTTCATCACCCCATACCCATAAAACTTCCCCCAATGTATCCAGATCATTTAATGCATCCGAAGTAAAATACTTCTTAACATTCTTAGCTTTGGTCACATTATCCCAAACGGTTTCAATGTCAGACCTCACTACACCTGCCACAATAAAGTAAACTTCTCCGGGTGCAATAATCTTGCTTACAGGGTTAAAAGTATAACTATGCATATAATTCAGATGAAAGCAATTACTTCAATTTCAACTTTCGCATCTTTCGGAAGTCGCGCCACTTCTATGGTGCTTCTTGCAGGAGGATTGTCCCCAAAGAACTCACCGTAAACTTCATTCATCATTGAAAACTCGTTCATGTCCTTCAAAAAAACTGTTGTCTTAATTACTTTATCCAAAGATGATCCTTCTGATTCAAGGATTTTTTTCAGGTTACCAATAACAATTCTGGTCTGACCTGCAATATCTTCAGGTGAAATAACACCTTCAGAATTCAGTGAGATCTGCCCGCTTGTATAAACAAGATTTCCATATCGCATTGCCTGTGAATAGGGACCAATAGGCAACGGCGCCTCAGATGCAAATACTACTTTCTTCATTGTTTTGTGAATAATGATTTAACTGCATTTGTCAACGATCCTTTCGAGATCGTCGTTTGAAAAATAATCAATCTTAATTTCTCCTGAGTGTTTCGATTTCCGGCTGATAGTAACTTTTGTGCCGAAAAAATTTCTCAGTTGGTCTTCAATCTTTTGAAGATGTGGATCATAGATCTCCCCAAGCTTCACCCTCTTTGCTCTTGACTTTTTGGCAGAGCCTTTCGTTAAGTGCTCAAGCGATTTTACTGTAAGATTCTCTGTAAGGATTCTTTTCCAAAGTGTGATCTGATCTTCTTCAGTATCTATGCTCAGAAGAAGTCTTGCATGAGCCTCGGTAATTTCATTTTGCCGAAGTGAAAGCTTGACCTCAATTGGCAAATTCTGCAATCGGAGAAAATTTGCGACAGTACTTCTTTGCTTAGAAACCTTTGCCGCAATTTGTTCCTGTGTAAGTTTGTATTCATCAGAAAGGCGCTTGTAAGAATCTGACAGCTCCATAGGATTAAGATCTTCTCTCTGAATATTCTCGATTAGCGCGAGTTCAAGTAGGCCTTCATCGCTCATAGATGACGGTTGATCATAAATGTATGCGGGGATTTCACTCAGCCCGGCAATCCTAGCGGCTCTAAGTCTTCTTTCGCCTGAAATAAGCATATAACCATTTTGATCTTTGCGGACTGTAACCGGCTGTATGACACCTTTTTCACGTATCGAAGAAGCCAGCTCCTCAAGCTTTTCCTGATCAAAGGCTTCCCGGGGTTGATTGGGATTTGTTCTTATCCTTTCAATTGCAATTCTAAGCGATTGCTGTCTTTCCGGATTTTCAATGCTGTCAATATCAACATTCCTCTCTGTAAAGATTGCAGAAAGCCCTTTGCCAAGTACATTTGGTTTGTTATCCATTTGATGATTCGTTGATATTTACTGAGTCTGAAGTTCCATCATGTTGTTCATTCATTCCATTAAACGACTGTCCGTTTCGAGTTAGAAATTCCTTGCCGAGCTCAGTGTAATTCTTTGCTCCCGTAGATTCGGGATCATAGACTATAATAGGCTTGCCGTAGCTTGGTGCTTCTCCAATTTTTACATTACGGTATATCTTTGTGCTGAAAACTTTCTCACCAAAAAATTTTCTTAACTCCGATTCTATTTGATTTGAAAGCTTGAGTCTGGAATCAAACATAGTCAGCAGATATCCTTCAATGCTTAGTTCACTGTTGAATGAGTTCTTTACGTTTTTGATAGTGTTCAGGAGCTGTGACAATCCTTCCAAAGCATAATACTCGCACTGAACGGGAATCAGCAGCGCATCAGCAGCTGTCAGAGCATTGACTGTAATTAATCCCAACGATGGCGGACAATCGATAATAATGTAGTCATAAGTCTGTGATGATTGTGTGAATTCATATATCTTTCTCCTCAGAATTCCTTCCCGCGAAGGAAGATCAACAAGTTCAAGTTCGGCTGCAACAAGATTAATGTTAGAAGTTACCACATCAAGGTTTTCTATCTGCGATCTTCTGATACATTCGGCAAGCGGCTTGCTGGAAATAAAAACTTCATAAGTAGAATGTCCGTCAATTGTTGCCTCAAGTCCCAAACCTGATGTTGCATTTGCCTGCGGGTCTGCATCAATGAGCAGGACTTTTTTCCCGAGCATTGAAACAACTGCAGATAGGTTTATTGCAGTAGTGGTCTTTCCCACCCCGCCCTTCTGATTTGATATAGAGATTATTTTTGGCAAATTATTCTTAGGTTACTTCCCGATTCAGATTTCGATTGAATTGCCGGGAAGCAATGCAATGCATTTCTTTCCAATCGACTCGATCTTCCTTCTGAATTCATCAACATCGGCTCGAATTACTTCGAATGTATTGTAGTGAATAGGAATTATTGTTTCAGCGTTTAGAAATTCCGCAGCCTTCACTGCATCGTCTATCCCCATAGTATAATTGTCTCCAATCGGAAGCAATGCATAATCTATCCGGTGCATTTCGCCGATAAGTTTCATGTCATAAAAGAGTGCAGTATCTCCGGCGTGGTAAATCATCTTTCCATCAGAATCGATCAAGACTCCGGCAGGTTCGCCGGCATAGGTTCCGTCAGGCAGTGAGGAAGAATGATGAGCCAAAGTTAATTTTACTTTGCCAAAGGGGAATCCGTGTGAACCCCCGAGATTCATATCATGAGCAGTTATATCCTTACCCTTTAGATAATAAGCAAGCTCTGCAGTAGCAATTACAGTTGCATTGTTATTTTTGGCAATATCAATTGTGTCTCCAAAATGGTCACCATGTCCATGTGTAAGTATTATAAAATCACAGTCAGCATTATCTAATGAGATGTCGCAAAGCGGATTTCCGGATATGAACGGGTCGATTAATATCTTGTTGCCCTTTAAATGAAGTTCAGTAAAAGAATGTCCGTGAAATATGATCTTGTTCATATGATTATGATTTGAGTCAAATTACCATTATGGATCAACTTATTCAATTAACATAGTTTTAGAGTCTTGAGATAGCATAAGGAAGTAAAGTGTACCAGCAATTTCATGAATTATGAAGTCTTCAGATCTGCGGAAAACTCATTTTTCTTTAATGTATTCCCGAGCAGTTTCTTAACTTTTTACTTGTAATGAAATGAGCTATATTGAACTCCATTCAAAAGATTAAAACTATGTCGAAAACAATCAAAGATAAACTCACAACACAGTTACCGGTACTTCGTGAAGAAGCAAAGTCACTGGCTAAAACATACGGCTCTAAGATCATGGATCAAGTCGCATTGGAGCAAATTTACGGAGGAATGAGAGGAATCAAAGGACTCGTATGCGATACCTCTTCAGTGGGTCTTGATACAGGGCTCATTATAAGAGGCATTCCTATTCTGGAGCTTACTGATAAGCTTCCGGAACAGGTGTTCTGCTTATTATTGACAGGTGAAATTCCGGACGATGAAACTCTTAAGGAGTTTCAGGAAGATCTTAACAGAAGAGCCGAGGTCCCGTCTTATGTTTGGGACGTTCTCAATGCACTTCCAAAGGATACACACCCAATGATAGCTCTCAGTACGGCAATCATGTCGATGGAAAAAGAATCTGAATTTCGAAAACATTATGATGCCGGACTTCCGAAAGACAAACTGTGGGAGCCAATGTTTGAAGATTCTCTAAACATTATAGCCAGAGTAACTCAGATCGCTGCTTTTATTTACAGAAAATCATTTGGAAAAGGAGATATGATTCCTCCTGATCCTTCCCTTGACTGGGCTGCAAATTTTGCAAAGATGCTGGGAGTAAAGGATGAAGACGGTACATTTGCAAAGCTTATGAGACTCTATCTTGTACTTCACAGCGATCATGAAAGCGGTAACGTTAGTGCATTCACATGTCAGGTTGTTTCTTCGGCTTTGTCAGATGCATACTATTCTTTCAGCGCTGCTCTGAACGGGCTTGCAGGACCGCTACACGGACTTGCAAATCAGGAATGCCTGCGATTTATTCTTAAGATGAAAACAGAAATCGGCCATCAGCCAAGTGACGATGAAGTTCGCGATTACTGTCAGAATTTGCTTGATACCGGAAAAGTCGTTTCAGGTTACGGTCATGCAGTACTAAGGATCACTGATCCGAGGTTTACTGCATTCCTGAGATTCGGCAAACAGCATGTTCCGGATGATGATGCTTTCAGAATGGTGGAACAGCTTTTTGAAATTGTTCCGGATCTGTTGACGAAGCAGGGTAAGGCGAAGGATCCATGGCCTAATGTTGATGCGGTAAGCGGGTCCTTGCTTCATCACTATGGAATGACTGAATATCAGTTTTACACAGTTCTCTTCGGGGTATCGAGAATTCTTGGATTTTCAGCTCAGACTATTCTTGCAAGAGCAATGAACTCGCCTTTGATAAGACCTAAATCAGTCACAACTGAGTGGATCAAGAAACAAGTTGCAGGTTAAGTTTTCATTCAAGTTAAAGAAGCTTTTTCCGAGAATGTTGCGGAGCCGTAATTATTGTTACGGCTCTGTTTTGTAATTATAGCATTTGAGATTTTTTAAGTAACAAATAAACTCTCCCCTTGTCAAATCACTTTGAGCCAAAACTCATAACAGTACTCAAAGAAGGTTATTCAAAGAAGCAATTTCTTTCCGACCTTACAGCCGGCATTATAGTTGGTATTGTAGCAATCCCTTTAGCAATAGCTTTCTCAATTGCATCAGGGGTGAAACCCGAACAAGGACTCTTTACAGCCGTGATCGCCGGAATCATTGTCTCCGCATTCGGAGGAAGCAGAGTGCAGATTGCAGGTCCAACAGGAGCATTCATTGTAATTATCTACGACATTGTTCAAAAATACGGTTATGACGGTCTTGCTATCGCAACGATCATGGCCGGTGTAATTCTCATTATAATGGGACTTGCACGATTCGGTTCACTTCTGAAGTTTGTTCCGTATCCGCTGACAGTAGGTTTTACCAGTGGTATTGCTGTAATAATTTTCTCATCACAAATAAGTGATTTTCTTGGACTGGGAATCAAAGACCTTCCGGCAAATTTCGTGGAGAAATGGGTGGTACTCATAGAAGGATTTTCACATCCCGATTTTTATTCTGTTGCAACCGGTATTTCGGCGCTGTTAATAATTCTGCTTTCGCAAAGATTTGTTCCTAAGCTGCCGGGATCATTGCTGGCAATTATCCTGTTAACGGCAGTAGTCAATCTTATGAACTTTCCTGTAGAAACAATTGGTTCAAGATTTGGCAATGTATCTTCTGCTCTGCCGGCACCGCAGTTTCCTTCTTTCACATGGAGCACGATTACAAGTCTGATCTCACCCGCAATTACAATAGCTCTCCTGGGCGCTATTGAGTCTTTGCTTTCAGCAGTTGTTGCTGACGGCATGATCAGAACGAGACATAAATCTAATATGGAGCTGGTTGCTCAAGGCGCTGCAAATATAGTTTCTCCTTTATTCATGGGTATTCCCGCAACAGGTGCAATCGCGAGGACTGCAACAAACATCAGAAGCGGAGGTAGAACGCCGGTAGCAGGAATTGTTCACGGACTTGTTGTATTTTTTGTCATGCTCTTTTTCGGTAAATGGGCTTCACTAATTCCAATGCCGGTTTTGGCAGCAATACTTCTTGTCGTGGCTTACAATATGAGCGAATGGAGGTCTTTCATCAGGATCCTTAGTTATCCCAAGAGTGATGTGGCCGTTATGCTTACAACTTTTTTTCTCACCGTGCTTGTTGATCTTACGGTTGCGATTCAAATCGGAATAATTCTTTCCGCATTTCTATTTATCAAGAGAATGGCTGATGTCAGTCAGGTAACTCCTCTTACAAAGGATCTGAAAGAATCAGAAGAAAGCGATGAACAGAATTTATTCAGCACACATTTGCCGGAAGGCGTTGAAGTGTTTGAAGTTTACGGCTCATTGTTCTTCGGAGCCGTCGATCAATTTTCAGAAACAATACGGGCGATTGAAAAAACTTCGAAAGTATTTATTCTCGTAACAAAGAATCTGCTCGCAATAGATGCAACAGGAATCAGAGCACTGGAAGAACTACACTCGCAGATGAAAGATCAGGGAACAAAATTGATCATTTCGGGAATTCACAAACAACCGCTTTTTGCAATTGCAAATTCGGGGTTGCTTGATAAAATAGGGGAGGACATGGTGTTCGAAAGCCTTGATGAAGCTTTGGCAGAGTCGGAACGAATCGTAAACCGTCAGCAGAAAGCCATCAACACAAAATAAAGTATCCCCAAAGTTACTTTAATTACTTTGAGTAAATATTGTACTGCAATTCGGTTTGCTATCAACATAATCCTATTTTGAATTCAAAGCTAACGCAAAAAATTCTCAGAACTATTATTATTCTTTTGCTGATTCTGTGTCCATTAGAATCGGCCTATTCTTACCAATCTATTCCAAAGGAAGAATTCCTTAAGGATTGCAGCATTTTAAAATTGGCTCTTGATAAAATTCATCCCGGATTATACAGGTATAATGATGAGTCGTACTTCCTGAATGCATACAATGAACTTATCAATATTCCCGGTGACAGTATCTCATTAGAAAATGCATTTCTCAAGGTTTCCGAGTTTCTGGCAAAGATCAAATGTGGTCATACTTATGCGAATCCTTACAATCAAAATGAAAATATCGCTGAAGTTATCTTGAATGGTAAAAATAAACTTCCGTTTACTTTTAAACTGATCGGAAAGGAGATAGTAATTGTCAATGATGTTTCCGGAGAGAATATTGGAAAGGGGTCGAAAGTATTTGAGATAAACGGAAATCCGGTGGAAAGAATAATTGATGATCTTCTCAAATATTCTGACGGCGACGGGAGTAACGAAGGTCAGAGATTAAATAATCTCAATGTATCAGGGTTTGGCGACTACGAGTTTTTTGACATTTATTTTCCTCTGCTTGTACCGCCGGTTGAGGGCAAGTACGAACTGGAATACAATAATCTATGGAGCAGGGCAGGATCTCTCGGCGCAAGTGTAATTGCAATAAGCAGAGATGAAAGAAGATCCAGGCTCGAGAGAGAGTATGGCTTGAAGCAAGAGAGTTATGATGAACAATGGAAATTTGAAATATTCGATAAAAATAGTGCACTTCTCAGAATAGGCACATTTGTTACTTATCAAATGAAACTCGATTGGAAGAAATTTCTGGCAGATTCTTTCGGAGAATTGAACAATCAAAGTATTTCAAATCTGATCATAGACATCAGAGGTAACTCAGGCGGAACAACCGGTGTCGCCGCCGAAATAGTATCTTATCTCATAGCAGAGCCGATTGATGTGTTGATGGAAAAACGGCTTGTCCGTTATGTTAAGGTGCCCGAAGTTCTTGATCCCTATCTTTCAACATGGGATAATTCGTTCAAGGACAGAACAGGCAAAGTTGAAAAATATGATGATATGTATTATTCCCTAAAGGAAGAAACAAACAATGTAAATGTCATTAACCCCAAAGAGAATCCGTATCCCGGAAATATATATTTATTGGTTGATGCGGCTAACAGTTCTGCAACTTTCATACTTGCAAAAACTCTTAAGGAAAATGGCCTTGCAACTCTTGTCGGCCAAACAACCGGTGGAAATCAAAAGGGAATCAACGGCGGTCAGCTCATGTTTCTTGATCTGCCTAATACGGGTATCGAAGTTGATATACCATTAATAGGATATTTCCCTTCAGGAAATCCGCCGGATGCCGGACTTGAGCCGGATGTGAAAATATCTGAATCCGTTAAGGACTTTGCAAATGAGATCGATGCAGAAATGAATTACGTACTGGATCAAATACGAAGCAGCGAAAGCGGAGACTGAGACTTGTCTGCGTTTGCCGCAATCAGTAAGGCTCAGCTCAATCCTATTTAATAATCCCGTGTATCCAAAAAATTGCATTCCTATTAACTTCAATCTGAAGTAAATTTTGCAAAAAGCTAAATACTATGAAGAGGCTTTTTGCTTTACTTCCATCGCTATTCATTCTTTCCTTTACTTCTCTTTTATCAGCTCAGGTTTCTTACAACTCATTTGTCGCATCAGTAATGAATCAGGTCAATGCTGATTCAGTCTACAAATTTGAGCGACAGCTTTCGGGCGATACCGCAAGCAATATTGGCGGATCTTCTTACACAATTGCGACCAGACATTATTCATCGCAGGGAAACATAAAAGCTGCACAATACATACTCGAGAAGTTTCAGAGCTTCGGACTTAATGCATTTTACCAGAATATAAATTCAACGATCGTTAATGTCCTTGCCAGAAAAACAGGAAACAAGTATCCTAACCAGTATGTCATAATCTGTGCACACTACGACAACATGCCATCAGGTTCGACAGCACCAGGTGCTGATGACAATGCATCCGGCACTACTGCAGTGATCGAAGCGGCGAGACTGCTGTCTAATGTCAATCTTCCCTATACAATCTTATTTGCTGCATGGGATGAAGAAGAGCTGGGTCTCTTCGGCAGTAAAGCTTTTGCCGATTCCGCTTTTGCACACAATGATTCTATAATTGCCGTATTGAATTTTGACATGATCTCATATGACGGCAACAATAACGGCGCAATGGACATTAACACTAATCCTGCGTCAATGTCTCTTGCAAATGAATTCTATCAGATAATAAGTATTTATCAGCCGACACTTGTTCCTCAGATTACTACTTCACTAAATGGCGGAAGCGATCATCAGCCTTTTCAGCAAAGAGGATACAAAGCAATTTTATCAATTGAAGATAATAGTGAATTCAATCCTTACTATCATTCTGTCAATGATAATTACTCATACGTTAACAAGCAGTATTTTGTGAAGATGATAAAAGCAGGAATTGCTGCGCTTGTTACCAGCGCCGGTGATTTCAAGATCACAATTCTTCACAGTCCACTGGCATCAGGTCCGGACACCGGTCCAAGAACTACTGCGGCTTTGGTAAGGTCTTCATACAATATCGCAACCGGCGTTAATGCACCGAGACTATATTACAGCGTAAATAACGGACCATTCAGTTTTGTGAATCCGTCTTTCTCTAATCAGGATACGTTTAAGTTCACTATACCCGGACAAGCTATGAATTCAACCGTAAAATATTACGTTGCTGTTCAGGACTCTGCAGGATCGCTTGTCTCTACTATGCCTGCAGGAGGTTCGGGAACGAATCCGCCCGGGAGTGTTCCTCCGGCAAGCAAGTTCGAGTATCAGGTAGCCAACGTGTACATCGCAACTATTGGTACAGGCACAACATCATCCAATTTCCCTTTTGCAACATACTATATGGATGCAAGAACTCAGTATTTGTATCTGGCTTCGGAAATTAATTCAGCCAACTGGAACATTAATCAAATAGGATTTGATATTCTTTCTGCTGATCCGGGACCTATGAACAATTTCAGTATTAAGATCCAGAATACAAGCAATACTTCGCTGAGTGGTTTTGTGACTACGGGATGGACAACATGTTACAGCGCTTCAACCTACAATGTGCCCGGAACAGGATGGCAGAACATAAATCTTACACAACCGTTCCTATACACCGGAGGCAACCTGCTCATTGAGATATGTTATGACAATGCCGCATATACAGAATACACAACAGTGAATTCAACTCCGGCAAGCGGAATGTATTGGGGAAGGTATGATGATCTTACAAGTGGATCAGGATGTGCTACAACATCTTGGTCAAATTCAACAGCTCCTCCGGGACGGGCAAACACAAGGCTGTCATTCAGTCCTGTTACTTCGATCGCCGGAAACAGTAACGGAATTCCAAAGAAGTTTGAGTTGAAGCAGAATTATCCTAATCCTTTCAATCCAATAACAAAGATAAGATATTCAGTTCCATCAGACGAATTTGTTTCGATAAAAATATATGACCTGCTCGGAAAGGAAACCGCAACACTTGTTGAAAGGACTGTTGAGACAGGCGATTACATTTATGATTTTGACGGATCATCTCTTACAAGCGGAACATATATTTGTCGCATGAATGCCGGCTCATACAGAAAGGACATGCTGATGGTACTTCTGAAATAATTACTCATACACTGATCAGAGTAAAGTGAAAGTGTTTTGTTAAGTTATTGAAGCAAAAATTCTTAATTTCATAACAGGCTGAAATGCGAAACTGGATTTTCAGCCTGTACGTACTTCAAATACTTCTTGAATCATGATTTTAAATAGCATATTTTGCT
Organism: Ignavibacteria bacterium; assembly: GCA_016704345.1. Taxonomy (GTDB): domain Bacteria; phylum Bacteroidota; class Ignavibacteria; order Tepidaquicellales; family Tepidaquicellaceae; genus JADJAH01. The sequence continues at coordinate 290,906 of JADJAH010000038.1, forward strand.
CGACTTAATGATAAGTAAAAAGGAAGAGGAACAGACTTAGATTAACCCCCAAAAGTCTTCCAAAAAAATCACCCAAGGTATTAATGTCTACATTCAGGCATTTGCAGTTTTTTTACGAATCCTAGATAAGCGGATTATTTAATCAGTATTCTGTCTAAGAGGGATTCAAAACCTAAACTCAAAATAAAACATGATTGCACAGAAATTTACAGCAGAATTTCTTGGTACGTTTTGGCTGGTATTGGGCGGATGCGGAAGCGCTGTCTTATCTGCTGCTTTTCCTGAAGTCGGAATAGGACTTCTGGGTGTTTCATTTGCTTTCGGACTTACAGTGTTAACGATTGCATACGGTCTCGGTCATATTTCCGGCGCACACCTTAATCCGGCAGTTTCAATCGGCTTATGGATCGGCGGAAGATTCAGTACAAAAGAACTTCTTCCATATATTGTTGCACAAATTCTTGGCGGAATTGCGGCAGCGTTTGTATTGTACATTATAGCAACAGGTAATGGAAAACCAATCGGAGATTTTGCGGCAAACGGTTACGGTGAGCACTCTCCGGGAAAGTACAATCTGGTTTCAGCACTTGTTACTGAGATAGTAATGACATTCATGTTTCTCATAGTAATACTCGGAGCAACTGATAAAAGAGCACCCGCAGGATTTGCCGGACTTGCTATCGGTCTTGCACTTACATTGATCCATCTTATCAGTATTCCGGTTACAAATACTTCTGTTAATCCCGCAAGAAGTATCAGTCAGGCAGTATTTGTAGGCGGTTGGGCGATTGAACAGTTATGGCTATTTATATTAGCGCCAATCATAGGCGCAATTCTTGCAGGATTAGTTTACAAGATCTTTGCTGAAAAGAACTAAGCAGATTGATTAGGAAAGTAGTTCTCATGCACGAAGTTTAGCTGAAATTTTTCGTAACATGTTTTGAGTTAGAGCAGTTGGTTACAATACCTAATTGATATTGTAACTGTGTTGCATAAGATCAATCATGAAGAACTGATTGTTGAATTACTGTTGTATAGTTAAATTGAAATGTAGATGCGCCGGTTTTTTGGCCGGCGCTTTTGTTACAGATTAACTAATTCTGTTTTTCCAAAATTACTAATGATCCTTTTGTTTCTTGTTTGATTTGCAGGAATCTATCCGGCATCAAATAATTTTGCACACTAAACCGATCTTGAGAAATGCTTAATTATTTCAGAAGCGCCAATCTCTTTGTATCTTCAAAATCTCCGGAACGCAATCTGTAAAAATACACTCCGCTGTTTAGCTTGCCGGCTTCAAAATTTATACTGTATGTTCCCGGGCTCTGAAACTCATTAACCAATTCCGCGACCTCTTTCCCAAGCAGATCAAATACCTTGAGCGATACCAATCCGGCAGAATTTATCTGATATGTTATTGCTGTTGAAGGATTGAACGGATTTGGAAAATTCTGCATGAGCCTGAAACCGTTAGGCAATTCTGAGGTCACTGAGTTTATTTTAACAGTGCTCATTGTATCGGTAAGTATCTCTGTGTTATTAAGATATCCCGTATTATAACCGGAAGCGCAAATCAGTTTCCAAAGTTGATTTGAAATTCTGACTGAACCGCTCTGTCCCGTCAACCATGATGTCGGTTTATCAGGCAATCTTGTCCACGCGTTTCTTCCTGGACTGAAAGAATAACATTCGTTTGAATGAGTATTGAATGAATTATCAGTGCTCCCGCCGGTCATAATGATCCCATGGTTTCCCCAGGAGTGTGCATCGAAGAAAGTTCTTGTTTGCCCTGGAAAATTTGCGCCGCGAGTCCATGTGATTCTTGCCCTGTCGCTTTGATTAATTACACCTACATAAACGCTGTCAAAATAAATTGATGATCCGAAAGAACTTGTCCCGCACATGTAGATCAGAGTATCACCCGTGACAGCAAATCCTCCAAATGTTCTTCGTACTGATGACGGGAAAAAGTCTGCAACCCTCCATATGTTTGCAATCGAATTGTAAAGATAAACTATCCCCGTGTTCGCACCGGCAAAACCACCGGCAACATATATTAAACTATCCTGATAAGCTACTGCTTTGCTGTCACCGGTAGCAAATGGAAAGTCAGCTGCTTGCGACCATGTGTTGCCGGGAATGTTATACTTATAAACTAAATTTGACCCGGATCCCGGAGGATTGACAACTCCTCCTATAACATAAAGAGTATCTTTCAGGACTGCCGTAGCACCGCCAAGAAGTCCCGTTGGATGTGGATTGAGAGTATCCCAGGAATTGGTGTTAACATTGAATCTTTGCAGTGTCTTTACAATTGCCTCATTCTGATTGCGTCCGGATAAGATGAACAAATATCCATTTCCATTCTTTGAATAGGATGCCGTATTTCCTGCTCTTACGGGCACGGGTAAGTTTGATGCGGACGTCCATAAAGGTGCAGGTGATTGTATCTCAAAACTCAGGATAACCAATAGCAGTAAAGCAATAACTGCAGGAAGAAGTCTGCGAGAAAGCCTCATGATCACTGGAATTATTTGGTTAATGAATAATTGAATGAGGGTTGTGTGAAAACTTTTCTCCGTTTATATAACCGCAGACGGGAAATATTGCATGAGTTTACGAAGCAATCAGCAACAAGTTGCAAATTGTCATACCCTTGTGACAACAAATGTATCGGCTGCAATTTAGAGTACTGCAGGTATGGCTAAACAAATTATAATACCTACCGATAACTTCCGGCTTGAACCGGGGGAAATTGCAGGATGCATTAATTTTAGAGTGCATGCAAATTTTATCAGTTCAGAACATTTTTGCTCAGAAGTATTTCGTGCTAAACTTGTTTCATTGGACTATAAGAATTAAATTTATGAAACTTATCAGGCAATATGCCCGACATTAGCACATGAAATAAATTTCGAATGCTTTCAGAAGAAAAAATCCATAAGTACCTTGAGCGAATTTCATTTTGTGAAGTTCCGGCATCTGCGAATTTTGATGTTCTGAAACGACTTCAGCAACAGCATCTCCTGAAAATTCCGTTTGAGAATCTCGATATACATCTCGGCTTTCCAATTACAACTGACATTGAAAAGTTCTTCGAGAAAATAGTAATTAACGGAAGGGGAGGATTCTGCTATGAACTAAACGGGCTGTTTAATGAATTGCTGAGATCGATCGGATATTCAACTTCGCTCGTTTCTGGAAGAGTCGCAAATTCCGATAAAGGATTCGGTGAAGAATATGATCACATGGCTATTTGTGTCCATGCAGATTCTAATTTCTGGCTGGTCGATGTTGGCTTTGGAGAATTTACAATGTTCCCGCTCAAACTGGAATGTGGGATTGAGCAATATGACAAGAGGGGAGTATTTCTTATTGATAAACATGATGAAGAATATTTTGTCGTTAAGAAACTAATGGATATAGGTATATATGAGCCGCAGTATATCTTCTCACTTAAAGAAAGAAGGCTAAGTGACTTTGAAGAAATGTGCAACTATCATCAGACATCGCCAAAATCACATTTCACTCAGAAGAAGATGTGCTCAATAGCATTGCGTGACGGAAGGATAACACTTACCGACAGGAATTTAAAAATCACAAAGAATAATATTGTTACGGAACAGGAGATAAAGGACGAGCATGTATTCTTTGATAAACTAAAGTTGATTTTTGGAATAGAACTAACGAAGGGGTTTCACCCCAATTAAGAAACTCAGATCTTTAAGTTCCAATCTTTTAATTCGTCAATCATTTCATAATTAGTAAGGTCGTAGTGAATAGGAGTTACGGAAATATATTTTTCCAAAACTGCCGGATGATCAAACTCGTTGGAATTGTCCATTACTTTCATCTTGCCTGTAAGCCAGAAATACTCGCGCTTATTTGGATCCAGTCTCATATCAAAGCAATCATCCCAGAATGACTTTCCCTGTTTAGTTATGAGAACTCCTTTGATCTCATTCTTGCTTACGGCAGGAACGTTCACATTCAGCAATGTACCTTTCGGCAGACCCTTTGCTATTACCTGCTTTGCAATCTTCGAAGAGAATTTCGCCGCAACGGAAAAATCGTTGCTTGTAAAACTTGTAAGCGAAACAGCAATGCTTGGAATTCCCAGAATTGTGCCTTCTGTTGCAGCAGATACAGTGCCTGAATAAATTACATTAACGGCAGTATTCGATCCGTGGTTTATTCCGGAAATAAGGAGATCTATTTTCATTCCTTTCAATAAATTCCGGATTGCAAGCTTTACAGAATCCGCAGGTGTGCCTGTAACAGCATATCCGTAAAAGTCCTTGTCAATTATAGTTCTCACCGCCCTGATAGGCTGAGATATTGTTACTGAATGTCCCACAGCACTTTGCTGTGCGTGAGGTGCAACAACATGCACTTCCGCAAATTTCCTGATCTCTCTCCACAATGATCTTATGCCTTCTGAACTTATTCCGTCATCGTTTGAAATAAGTATTACGGGTTTTTTCATTTTGCCGGATTCATTAATTCTCAAATTATTCTTTTACTTCACGGATCTTCTTCCAAATCAGATCTTTAAGCTCTTTAAGATTCTCTCCGCTGACAGATGATATAAGAATCTTGTCATCTTCTGTTTTGAGCTTAACCAGCTTCTTCTTCAACTCTTCATCAACCGCATCGATCTTTGTAAAGCAAATTATTCTTGGCTTGTCAAGCAGGTTTGCTTCGTAATTATTCAATTCCTTCAAAAGAGTTTTGTAATCTCGCAGGCATTCCTTCTTGTTTGCGGGAAGTGAGATCTGTGTTGCGTCAATCAGGAAAAGTAATATCCTCGTTCTCTCAATGTGCCGTAGGAATCTGATCCCAAGGCCTTTTCCGGAAGAAGCTCCTTCTATTATGCCGGGAATGTCTGCAACTACAAATGAATCGTACTCACCGTATCTTACAATGCCAAGATTTGGAGTTAATGTTGTAAATGGATAATCCGCTATCTTAGGTCGGGCTGCCGATATTGCAGAGATGAGTGTGGATTTTCCGGCGTTGGGAAATCCAACAAGTCCGGCATCTGCTATCAGTTTAAGCTCGATGATAAGATTGAGTTCGGCTCCTTCTTCACCGGGTTGTGCGTGCCTCGGAGCCTGATTAGTTGCAGTCTTGAAATGGTTGTTTCCTTTACCACCTCTGCCGCCTTTGATAACAACAGCTTCCTGACCATCATGCAGAAGTTCGGTTATTACATTTCCGGTATCTGCATCTTTGATGATGCTTCCGCAGGGAACAAGAATGATCTCATCTGCACCGTCCCTGCCGGTCTTAAGTCCGCCGAGACCGTGATGTCCACGCTCAGCTCTGTAATGTGATTTGTAGCGGAAGTCAATGAGTGTGTAGAGCTGCGCATTAGCTTTGAAAATAATTGAACCGCCTCTCCCGCCGTCCCCGCCATTCGGTCCTCCTTTTGGTACATACTTCTCGCGTCTGAAACTCACGCATCCGTTACCTCCTGCACCAGACTTAACATAGATCTTTGCACTGTCTAAAAACAAAACTTAACCTCTTTCAGAAAAATAATCGTTTAGGGTGTCAACAAAATTGATGACATCCTTATTATAAATATCCACTTCATTTGTTTTGAAAATTTCTTTCAAGTGATTTGATGCTTCGAACCATGTCTTATAATTACTCAGTTTCATGAACGACCTTGCTGTTTGTTCGATATCCGATTTGTAAACTCTTTCGAGTATCTTATCAAATTGCTTTTCGGAGAATAAATTTTTAATCGTTGATGTCGGCTCTTCTGCAACCGCTTCTTTTTCTTCCTCGATCAAGACATCCTTATCTTCCCGGCTTATTTCTTCATTCATTCCCTTTGCAGAAATATTAATCGGAGTTATCTCGGGTTCCGTTATAGATTCCACTTTCTCTTTCTCCTTTGAATTCTGCCTGAACTGTATTAGATGTTTCGTTTTGCGGACAACCTTCGATTCATCCTTTGGTTTAACTTCCGGCTTCTGTTCAATCTCCTGCTCCTTAATTGTTTCGCTTACAGATTCCTCAAGAACAACAGTATCACGCTTCAGATCAGCAACCGGCGCAGATTCTTCTTCTATTGGAATTTCGGTACTCTGTTCTTCGTTTGATTCGGTTTCAGGTTCTGATTTACTTTCATCAAGAGGTTCGGGCTGGTGAACAGATTTTAACTCCGGTTGGCTTTCAACATCAGGAACGGTAGTTAAGTCTTTATTGGTATCTTCTAACACAATTGTCTCAGCAGCTTTGACTTTTGTTTTATCGGTCTGCGCAGGGAATCTAAGAATTGTTGGAGATGCTGATTGCAATGGCGTTTGAACCGATTCGTTGTTTGAACTTGGCTTGTCGCTGTCTACTTTGGTTACTGACTCCTGAGGTTCTCTTTCATTGAAATCATACTTGTTCATTAGAACTTTTATTACATCCTTCAGGCTTATCTCGTATTCATCACTTATACCCTTTACAAGCTGAAATTTCTTTTCTATGTCAAAGTAATATTTATCATTAAGGAATAGCTTGATGAATGAATAGGGGATTGTAGATTCAAGATTCAACTCCTGTTCATTATACTTCAGAGAATAGATCTGCAAAAAGAAATTTTTGATCTTAGCATTGTTGATATCGGTAGTAAGCTTTCTGTATATCGCCTTGTTTGTCTCGTCAATTATCATCGATACTTCATTTCTTGTAATGAAGATCGAGAAGTTGTCTCTTAATACTTCATTGATCGAATCAATATAGAAATTATAAAATGGAAACAGATCAAGCTTCTTGGAAATATCGGTCGGAGGCCGTGACTCATAGTTGCCAAACAGATATGTAATCAAAGTCCACTTAGGCCTGATTGCATAATTGAAGCGCAGCTTGTTTGCCTTTGCGATCCTGTCAAGTATTTCATCTCTGTCTCCTGATTCATCAACGACATTGAAAATGTAATTCTTCGTGAACTCGGAGAGTGAGCTCTTCGAAATCTTTTCCTGCGTTAGTTTTTCATCTATCGGAAGAGATCCCCAAAGATCATCAAATATCTTGTGTTCCTGATTAATTTTATTTATTACAAATTTCTCGATCATCTTTGTTGAATGATTCTTAATTATTCTAATTCACCTATAGGCTCTAGCCTGCTGGTAATCAATTCTTCGGCTTCCTGCCAGTTAACATCCTTAAGTGCATCAATTCCATGACTCAAAATATCGAGTATCTCTTCCTGCAGTTTTCCGCGGTGATGTGCGACAGAGTATGGAATTCTTGAGAATGTAACCATTGAGTATTTCGGTACAAATCTGCTTGGGAAGAGTTTGTGAAGTTCCGCCTCTATCTTTTTCTTAAACTGAAACTTTGGTGTCGCTACCAGATCGCGCATCTCAACAAAGTTTTCCTGAGCAAGATCTGCAATTGCATCAGTATCATGCGTGCGGATTTTCTGATATTCTCTGAAAACCTTCCCCCAGTCGTCTCCATGCTTGCCTATCATTTCGTTTAGATATGTACAATCCTCAAAAGCCGCATTCATGCCTTGTCCGAAGAAAGGCACGATGGCATGGCAAGAGTCACCGAGAAGTGTAACTCTGTCGCCTGTAGTCCACGGAAAACATTTCACTGTCATCAATGTTCCTGTCGGATGTGAGAAGTATTGTTCTTCAAGATCCGGCATGAGCTCTAGCGCATCATGGAAGTGGTTACTGAAAAAAGACTTAAGATTGTCCCGGGATTCCAGTAGCTCAAGACTGTTTTCACCTCCAAGCTCCTTGTCATATGGGAGAAACAGAGTACATGTAAAACTTCCGTCAAGGTTTGGAAGTGCGATCAGCATGAAGTTTCCGCGTGGCCAAATGTGAAGAGCATTCTTTTCCATTTGAAACTCTCCGTTCTTCCCGGCGGGGATAGTCAGTTCTTTGTAGCCGTAATTTTCATACAGTTGTGAAAAGTTGAACCTTGGAAATTTCATCATTTCCATTCTTACTGCAGAAGTTGCTCCGTCTGTTGATATCACAGTATCCGACTTCACGCTGAAACTCTCTGAACTTACATCATCATGAAAATAAACTTCCGGTTTGCTAAAATCGATTCCTGTACATCTTGAGTTGAATCTGATCTTCACACCGGGATTCTCCTCAGCAAGGTCCATCAATGATTTGTTGAGCTCTGCTCTTGAAACCGCATTGATATATTCAGAATCATCTTTCCCGTATCTCTGAAAAGTCAAAGTGCCGTCGGGTGCATGCAGCTTCCTGCCGTACATTGGAATAGAGATCTTCTTTATCTCCTCATACAACCCCACTTCTTTAAGCGCATGTATACCTCTTGTTGACAATGCAAGGTTGATCGATTTTCCCGCACCGGCTTCCGCCTTGCGCATGTCAGGTCTTCGCTCATACATATCAACATCAATTCCTCTCTTTGCAAAATACACTGAGAGCAGTGCTCCGGCCAGGCCGGCGCCAACAATAGTTACTTTCTGCTTTGTGTCAGACATGGTGAGATTCAATTCAGAACTTCTTTGATAATTTCGGAAAAATTATAAACGTCTTCAAAAGAATTATACAGAGGTACCGGAGCAACCCTAATTACATCAGGCTCCCGCCAATCACAAATGACATTCCTCGACATGAGTTCGTTGTATAATGACTTACCGCTCTTCTTAATTCTTAATGACAATTGACATCCGCGTTGCTGGGGATCGTTTGGTGTAATGATCTCAACGTTTTCACTGTGAACACTTTCAATAAGGTGTTCGAGATATCCGGTCAGCCCTTCACTCTTGCTTCTTAAATTTTCTATTCCGGCCTCAGCAAAAATGTCAAGAGATGCCTTCAGTGATGCAAGCTGAAACACCGGCGGATTACTGACTTGCCAGCTTTCAACTGTAGGAATCGGAATATACTTATGCTCCATCAAAAATCTCTTTTTCTTATCATGCCCCCACCATCCAAGAAACTTCGGAAGTGATTCATCGCGTAAATGTTTCTCATGTACAAAGCATCCGCCTATTGCACCGGGTCCGCCGTTAAGATACTTGTAATTGCACCATACGGCAAAGTCAATGTTCCAGTTATGCAATTCAAGCTCAAGATTGCCGGCCGCATGAGCAAGATCAAAACCAATTGTGATACCTTTGTCGTGAGCTGCTTTAGTTAGCTTTTCGAATTCGAAAGCTTGTCCTGTGTAATAATTTATGCCGCCAAGCCAAATCAATGCGATCTCATCACAATGATCTTCTATCATACTTTCAATGTCTTCTGTTCTTATGGAACTTTCATTTGCTCGGGGCTTGACTTCAATGATACATTCAGCCGGATCGAATCCATGATATCTGATCTGCGATTCTACAGCATAATAATCAGATGGAAATGCCATTGCTTCTATAAGTATTTTCTTCCGAATACCTTTAGGCCGGTAAAACGATACGAACATGAAATGAAGATTTGCAGTGAGAGTGTTCATGTTAACTACTTCTTCCGGTAGGGCTCCCACAATCATCGCAGTCTGCGGGGTCAGAAATTCATGATAAGGCATCCACGGATTCTTTGCTTTTGTATGACCTTCAACAGCATACTGTTCCCAGTCTTTGAGTTCCTGTTCTATGTAAGTCCTTACAGACTTTGGTTGAAGCCCAAGTGAATTTCCCGCAAAATAAATTACATCTTTCCCATCCGCAGATTTAGGTATGAGAAACTTTTCTCTGAATGCTTTAAGATCGTCGGAATTGTCTAGAGCTTCAAAACAGGGTTTGTGAGCTGAATTGTCTGAGTTAGTCAATTAATATACTTCTGAATGAATTTGGTTTTTGAATTAATTGAATCATTAAACTTTATACCCGCGAAGGAATCTACCCATTTTGGATTTGTCACTTGATGCATTGACAAAACTTGTGTTGAGATCTTCAAACGATTTAGTATTTTTGAAGATCAGTTCGTCTATCAGTTCATATGCAACATCATAGTTTATAAAATCATGATAAAATGCCAGCACGATCTCGCTTGCAAGTTTTGATCTCGAATCAAAAATCTCAACGAATCTTTTATCAGGGTCATCTTCCTTCCCGTCAAACAATACAATATTAAAATAACCGCCGACTCCCATATTATATTTTGCAGCTCCGTTGGTTGCGCGAAGCAACTGAATCATTCCTTCAACTCTGTCAATGTGATCTCTTCTTTCATCGAGAGTTTTGTTGCTTGCATAATCGGAGAAGATGATCTGTGCGGAGTCTGAACCGGAGCCAACAGTCTCAAAAATAGAACTTGCTTTCATTAAAGTCATCTCTGTCTTAATGCTCATCTTGCAAATCTTGAATTCTCCGCTTTCATCAAAGCCGCCTATTATTGCAGCATTGAGAAAGATTGAATCAACATTGGATGCGTTCCTCCAGTTAATAAGATCAAAGGCCTGCTCTTTCAATTCCTTCTGGGCTATATCGATCCTCTCACCTGATTCATCCTTGTAAAAGCCCTGAAGATAATCCTTAGTATCAAAGTTAAAATATCCGCTCATAATGTCATTGATGTGCCGGTGCTTTACCTTTGTCATTTCCTCGTAACCCATCTGAAAAATATCATCAATGCTTTTGAACATTTCATGTTTATCCTTGTGACTCCTTTGTGAGTCGAAGTCTTTGCTCAGCCGCTCTTTGATGCCTTTCCGGATCTCATCTCCGATAGCTGTTGTTCCGGTTCCGCCGTACACGGCCTCGAGCTTTGTCGCTTCTCGAATGCGGGTTGGAACAATCTTCTGAATCTTGTCGGACGACATCATCTTTCTTACATCGCCTATTGTGGTCTGTTCATCACAGCACATTGCACCGGCATACTTGCTGAATATTAAAGCGTTTACTACAGTCATGAAAATTTTATATTAAAGTTTATGCCTTATAGCCCCTCATGAACATTTCCAGTCGAAAGGGATCTGTCGTATTACCAAACAAAGTATTCTCTGCTTCGCTCAGATCAAAAACTGTATTCTGGAAAACGATTTTGTCGGTGAGCTGAAAGCAAAAGTCCTTTGAAATAAGATGGTTTTCATATGCTCCTATCAGTTCTTTCAAGAACTGCGATTTGTCTCCGGTGATTTCCAGAAATCTCTCACTATGATTTCCTGCGCTACCGTCGATATAGATGATATCGTAGTATCCCCCAATTTCACTGTTCTTAATAGCTGCCTGATTTGTTATCCTTATGAGTTCCACCAGCCCAAATACCTTGTCAACGCCATTTCGCCTGACATCGAGTGAAAGTGAGTTTATCATATCGCTGAATGCGAGAGAAGTTGTTGTAGAACCGGCTCCGACTGAATTGTAAAGGCTTGTCGAAATGTACAAATGTGTCATGCCTCCGTAAAAATCATAAGTAGTAAATCCGTTGTTGTTATCTGTGCCAATGATAATACCTTCGATCTCATTGAGGTCTTTCATCGCATCCCCTTTCAGCATAATAATGTCCATCGCTTTAGTGACGATCTTCTCTTCCTTGATCTCAATCTTCTCACCGTTGTGCATGTAGTAACATCGGTTAAAGTCATTTATACCAAACCCAAAAAGTCCCTGCAATTTCTTATTTACCATATCCCTTGAAACATACTGAAATACTTTAAGAGCAATTCGGGCAACATCTTCCAATGTAAAAAACATCTTCTCGTTGTTTCCGGATCTCTTAAATTCCGAATATTTTACTGACAACACCTTTATTATTCTGTCAACGACATCGCTTGTCACGGCAATATTTCCTGAACCTCCGTAAACTGCTTCAAGATTGAGCTCGTTGCTCATTTCTTCCGTTAGAAGTGATCTCAAGTTATCGGCAGTGTGGATCCTTCTTCGTCCTCCGATAAAATATTCTTCGTCGGTGATTATAGCGCCTGAATGGAAATTGAATTTGAGAGAGTTGACTAATGCCACGGTAAAAATTATTTGATTTATCTGTAATTTAACAATTTTGAAGGACTTATTCTTTTTACTTTAAAATGAAATTTGCCCTTATGAAAAAAGCATATTGGACAATGAACGTGTAAGAAGCTACTTGTCAGATTATTACTTTTAGGCATGGAAAATCCCATTTAATTTTTGCTCTAAAAATATTACTTAACACTTTAAATTTCATAGTCAATGACTATGAAATAAAAGATTGAAATTTGACCTGTTTGACGGATTCCCAAAGCCCTCAATGGTTTATTGTCCCAAACAATAGACAATAGGTCGATTTCAAGAAACATAAAACGAAAGGAGAGGAACATGAAAAGAGTGACTATGCTCTTTTTAGCAGTAACATTTTTTTTCACAGTAAAAACTCAGGCGCAGTTCTTTTGCGAAGATTTTGAGTACCAAGCCGGCGATACGATTTCCAGTCACGGCTGGGTTCCATTCAGCGGTATTGGCACTAACGAAGTTGTTGTAGTGGAACCTGGGCTGGAGCATTTTTGCTACGGCGGCATTTACGGAAATGCAGTACAACTCAACACGACCGGCGAGGATTCTTACAAATTCCTGCCGAGTATCTCAAACACCGGAACAGTTTATCTTTCATTCCTTGTGAAATTTCTTAATGGTCAGACCGGCGATTTCTTCTTTCACCTTGGTGACTCAAGCGTTAATAACAGTCAGAAGATAGCCAGAGTTTATGCAAAGCTTGCAGGGGGAAATATTGCCATGGGGCTTGCAAAGAATAACGAGACACCGGTCTATACAGGCGGGAATTATACTATCGGAACTACATATCTTGTTGTTCTTAAGTATGAATTCTTTAATGGACCTGATAATGATCTTGTAAGCTTGTTTATTTTTGATCCAAACGACTGTCCACCGATAGTTGAACCGGATGCTACAATCGGACCATTGGGAAGTGGAGAAAATGATCTCACAAACGTTGGTAAGATAGTACTTCAGCAGGGAGCAGGTTCAAAGTCAGCAACACTTATAATTGACGGTATCTGCATGGACAGAGTATGGGACAATGGTGCTTTGCCTGTTGAACTTACTTCATTTACTTCTTCTGTTTCACAAAGAGATGTGACATTAAACTGGTCAACATCTACAGAAACAAACAATGCCAGATTTGAAATCGAGAGAAAGGTTGCAGGGACTTCCGATTGGAACAGCACTGGAAGCGTTGATGGAAACGGAACAACAAATCTAAGGCATGAATATTCTTTTACAGACAGGAATTTGACTTCAGGTAGATTTATGTACAGACTGAAGCAAATTGACTATAACGGAAATTACGAATACTTCAACCTTAGCAATGAGATTCAGATCGGAACACCATCGGAATTTGAACTCAGTCAGAATTTCCCGAATCCTTTCAACCCGTCAACAAGCATCAATTTCGGAATTCCAAATGATGGTTTTGTTTCGCTGAAAGTATATGACAATTCCGGAAAGGAAGTTGCAACACTTGTAAACGAGTCAAGGCCAGCGGGATTTTATACCGTCAACTTCAATGCTTTGAACCTTTCAAGCGGTGTGTATTTCTATAGCCTTCAGACAAACGGATTTGTGAAGACAATGAAGATGGCATTGATGAAGTAAAATTGCTTTCAAGAATCAATCTATATTAAAAAAAAGCCGGAGCTATTCCGGCTTTTTTATTTTGCTCAAAATTGTCAGTAGGTATGCTAAATTTCCGTATTCATATTAACTTCATATATCATCACTCTGCTTGGAGCAGCATCACTTGTGAAATCAGGTATCTGTATCGAAGTGAAGTAATGTCCGTCAACTATTGAATCAGGTACATAAACCAATTCAGTTATTGTTCTTGAAGAACATTTTTCAGGATCAACTTCGTGGCTCAAATTTTCAACATCCCAGTAAATATGATGGGCAGCAAGTTTGCCTTCGTCAAATGTCCTGTCAACAGACGGTATGTCAATAAGCAAATGTCCAACATTCAAAGAACGTATGTATTTCATTGCCTCTATTGAGAAGAACGGGGGATGTTCCTGTGAATACTTCCGCGAAAGTTTGCTGATGTCATTTGGCAGAGTTCTAATTATCAGACCCTTAAGAAAATCTTTGTTTGAATTTACAAGCGCATCTTTCAGACAATCAGCTGTTATCATATAGTCTTTATCAGACTTTTGAGGGTCATAGGTGTCATTAGTTGAAGATGCTTTCACAGGAGAAATAGTTATGAGAGTTGCAGCAAAAAGTAACTCGTGAAAAATTTTGTTTATCGAAATTCTTTCAAATGAGATGTGTCCGACACATTCAGTATGTGTGCCGTTGCAATGAGGAATGATGCGGTATTCTTCGAAGTTGCAACCTCCGCCCCTTCTAGTATCTCCAATAAATGAACCTGCCTCGTACGCCTTAGCTGTAGCTTTGTCAACATCATAAGTGTTTGGCTGATCACCGTTGAATTTGACCGGGATAGAGATACACTTGCAATTGCTGGAGTTGATAGAAAACTCAACTCCTTTATGCACAATAATAATTTTCATATTGAAGAAGTAATGTTAGCTACAACTTTAATTTTCTCATTCTCGGTGAAATGAATGTAACAAAAGTTACGATAAGCAATGTCATGATGCCTCCGAAGATCACTGATGGAACAGTTCCCAGAAACTTTGCCGCTACTCCTGATTCAAACGCTCCGATCTCATTTGATGATCCGATAAATATACTGTTAACCGCCGAGACTCTTCCTTTCATATTGTCCGGAGTCATAAGTTGAATTATAGTAGCTCTTATGACGACGCTGACTGAATCAAATGCACCGCTGAGTAACAATGCGGCAAATGACAAAAAGAAATTTCTTGATAGACCGAATACAATGATACAAATCCCAAAACCAAATACGCCAATGATAAGATTTCTGCCGGCATGCTTTGTCAATGGTTTCCGTGTCATATACACTGCCATAATTACAGCCCCTATGGATGGAGCCGCGCGCAGCGCTCCCAGTCCTTCGGGCCCCACAAAAAGAATTTCCCCAGCAAAGATAGGTAGTAGGGCAACTGCCCCTCCGAACAAGACTGCAAACAAATCAAGTGTAATTGCACCAAGTATTATCTTCTTCTCAAACACAAATTTCAGCCCCGCAGTAAGTTGTTCAATAAGTGATTGCGACTCCAGCTGCTCCGGCTTTGGTTTCTTCTTAATGGGAATTAGTAATGCAATCGCAATGATCCAAAAAATCAAAATTGTAACATAAGTGTTCGTTGGTCCGATAATTCCATATAACAGGCCGCCTATTGCCGGACCTGATACTGCTCCCGTTTGCCATGTGGTTGTATTCCAGGTTATGGCATTGGGAAGATTCTCCTTGGGTACAAGTTGGGAAACAAATGCAAAGAATGAAGGTGCGGAGAATCCTCTGCCAATTCCGCTGAGAAATATCACCGCATAGATACCGTAGACAGTCATCTGATCAGTGAAGTCTAGACTACCGGAAGCAATAACAAGGAGTAACATCGAGCAGATTGTCATCAAAAAAACTGATGCCATCACAATCTTTTTACGATCACTCGTATCTGTTATGTGACCAGAGAAGAACAATACTGATATTGAAGGAATAGCTTCTGCAAGTCCGATCAATCCCAGCGATAAAGGATCCTTTGTGATCTCATAGATCTGCCAACCTACAATTACAGCCTGCATCTGAGAAGCAATAGTAATGCAAAGTCTCGCTATAGTGAAATTCCTGAACTCCCAAAATCTCAGTGCAATGTAAGGATCGGGTTTGTTAAATGTTTCCAAATGGTCTTTAAGGTCAGTAGTAAGTTTCAGGAAAAATTGAGGTTCGTAATTTCTATGGGTTAAAGATAGGATTATCAGATTCAACATTAAAGGAATCATTAACAAGACGATGAAAAGTCTCTTAAAAGCATATTGAATTCAGATTGGCACTGAGATTGTAATTAAATCATAGAATCCAAATACATATATTTGTAAACATTTAAAACATTTCTAACTACTCACCACATGGCTAACAAATATGTTTATTATTTTGGAAACGGCAAAGCTGACGGTAAGGCTGATATGAAAGCTTTGCTCGGTGGAAAGGGAGCCAATCTTGCAGAGATGACCAACATTGGGCTTCCTGTCCCTCCGGGATTTACAATCACTACAGAAGCATGCAATCATTACTACGCAAACAAAAAGAAGTATCCGAAAGAACTCAAGGCGCAGCTTGAGACTGCACTTAAGAAGCTTGAGAAAGATTACGGTTGTAAATTCGGCGACAAAAATAATCCGCTGCTTCTAAGTGTAAGATCGGGTGGACGCGCTTCAATGCCGGGAATGATGGATACAGTTCTTAATCTTGGGTTAAATGATTCCACAGTTGAAGGTCTCTTGAAGAAGACCGGTAATGCAAGATTCGTTTATGATTCTTACAGAAGATTCGTGCAAATGTACGGTGACGTTGTAATGGATCTTAAGCCAAAGGACAAGAATCAAATAGATCCATTTGAAGAGATCATAGAGAAAAAGAAAAAGAAGCTTGGAATTAAGAGTGATCTCGAATTTTCTGCATCAGATCTGAAAGAGCTTGCGTCAGAATTTAAACAAGAAATCAAGATTGACACAGGTCAGGACTTCCCCGATGATCCTATGGAGCAACTTTGGGGAGCCGTTGGTGCGGTCTTCAGATCTTGGATGAATGACAGGGCAATCGTTTACAGAAAGCTGAACAATATTCCCACTGAATGGGGAACGGCAGTGAATATTCAATCAATGGTTTTTGGCAACTTAGGCGAAACATCCGGGACAGGAGTTGCTTTCACAAGAAATCCATCGAACGGCGACAATGAATTTTATGGTGAGTATCTCATGAATGCACAGGGTGAAGATGTGGTTGCCGGTATCAGGACTCCTCTTCCGATCGATCAATTAAAGAGAGACAAACCGAAGATTTATAAGCAATTGGATGACGTGAGAAAGAAACTTGAAAAGCATTACAGGGATATGATGGATATAGAATTTACTATTCAGGAAGAGAAGTTGTTCATGCTTCAGTGCAGAGCAGGAAAGAGAACCGGATTTGCATCAGTAAAGATCGCAGTAGATATGGTTAAGGAGAAATTGATCAAAGAAAAAGAAGCAGTGATGAGAGTAGATCCTGATCAGCTGAATCAGTTGTTGCGGCCAATTTTCTCAATCGTTGAAAAACAGGAAGCAATTAAGAAAGGTAACCTGCTTGCTACAGGATTAAATGCGGGACCCGGAGCTGCTTCGGGTAAAGTATATTTCAATTCTTATGATGCAGTTAATGCAAAGGCAAGAGGCGAAGATGCAATTCTTGTTAGGATCGAAACCTCACCTGAAGACATTAGAGGGATGAATGCTGCCGAAGGAATTCTTACTTCACGCGGAGGTATGACATCACACGCCGCTCTGGTTGCAAGGCAAATGGGCAAGGTTTGTGTTGCCGGATGCGGATCTCTTGAAATTGATTATCTTCTAAAGACAGTCCGGGTTGAAGGCAAACCCCACGTTGTTCATGAAGGGGATTACATTTCACTGGACGGATCAACAGGTGAAGTGATTGTAGGTCGTCTTAATGCAAAGCCGTCAGAAATTCTTCAGGTATTGGTAGACAAAACTATGAAACCGGAAAAGTCTGTCTCATACAAATATTATTCTGACTTCATGAAATGGGTTGATAAATTCAGAAGAATGAAGATTCGTACAAATGCAGATCAGCCTGATCAATGTGAAAATGCAATTGCATTTGGCGCAGAGGGAATCGGACTGTGCAGAACCGAGCACATGTTCTTTGGCGGTGACAGAATAGATGCAGTACGTGAAATGATTCTTGCATATAAAGAAGAAGGCAGAAGAAAAGCTTTGGACAAAATTCTTCCTTATCAGAGAAATGACTTCATTGGCATATTCGAAGTGATGAAAGGAAGACCTGTTACTATCAGGACTCTTGATCCGCCGCTTCATGAATTCCTTCCTCATACAGAAATTGAAATAAAAAAACTTGCGGCTCTGATAGGAACTAAAGTAGATGAGATAACTTATAAGATCCACGCTTTAGAAGAATTCAATCCGATGCTTGGTCACAGAGGTTGCCGTCTTGGAATTACATATCCGGAAATAACGGAAATGCAGGCAAGGGCAATATTTGAAGCCGCCGCAATTGTTCAGAAGAAGGGAATCAAAGTTGAACCGGAAGTTATGATTCCGTTGATCAGCGGACAAGAAGAATTTATCGAGCAGGAAGTGATCATCAGAAGAGTTGCAGATGAAGTGATGAAAGAGCAAGGCGTGAAGATAAAATACAAAGTAGGTACAATGATCGAGATACCGAGAGCTGCTATTACTGCAAAGAAAATTGCCGAACATGCAGAATTCTTTTCATTTGGCACAAACGATCTCACTCAAATGACTTACGGATTATCAAGAGATGATTCAGCTTCTTTCCTTCCTTATTATGTAGAGAAGGAGATAATTAAGAGGAACCCGTTTGAATCCATTGATACAGACGGCGTAGGTATGCTTATGAAATATGCGGTTGATGAAGGAAGAGCTTCACAGCCAAAAATAAAACTCGGAATATGCGGAGAACATGGCGGCGAACCTGATTCGATCAGCTTCTGCAATGAATTGAAACTTGACTATGTAAGTTGTTCCCCGTTCAGAGTACCTGTTGCAAGGCTTGCAGCAGCAAGGGCAAGCATATCACAAGGTGACTGAATTAAGAGAACATAACTTCATTTAATGTTCTACCGGCAGTATCGTTCATTTAGATTCTGCCGGTTTTTTTTGTCAGCAAAATTATTCTACACAATTTCAAAAGCAGTTCATTGATTTTGAAAAATATAGAAGCTCAGGACATTGAACTTTATTGTGAAGCACATTGAACTGCCTTCTTCAGTTATATATTGTTTCTGATTTCTTACTACGACCAGTAAGGTAAATAAATTAATTAACGGCACAATGAATCCAATTACGATTTCAGAAATTGAAAGTATTGCAAAAGAGAAACTGTCACCTGTCGCTTACGACTATTATTCCAGTGGAGCAGATGACGAGATTACGTTGAGAGATAATTCAGAGGCGTACAACAGAATTCACTTGAAGTACAGAGTGCTTGTTGATGTAAGCAATAGAGATCTATCAACGGTTGTACTCGGTGAAAAAATTTCATTGCCGTTAATGATTGCGCCGACAGCTTTTCATGTACTGGCTCATCCGGAAGGAGAAGTTGCAGTCGCCAAAGCTGCCGGCTCGGAAGGCACTGTAATGATCCTCAGTACTTTATCCAATTCGAATGTTGAAGAAGTTGTTAAGGCATCTCAGAAGCAAGTCTGGTTTCAGTTATACGTATTCAAAGACAGGGCTGTAACAGAAGCATTGATAAGGAGAGTTGAAGCAGCAGGCTGCAAAGCTCTTGTCCTGACTGTTGATGCTCCATTGCTGGGCAGAAGGTTGCGCGATGTTCGAAACAAATTCAATTTACCTGACGGTGTTTCAGTCAAGAATCTTGAACCGTTTATGAAAGAGAACCTTCCCCGAAGAAATGATTCCGGGATAGCAGGATATTTCGCTGATAATCTCGATCCCTCGCTTAGCTGGAAAGATCTTGATTGGCTCAGATCAAAAACGAACCTGCCGATAATAGTGAAAGGAATAATTTGCAAAGAAGATGCAAAGCTGGCAACAGAGAATGGAGTTGACGGTATCGTAGTTTCGAATCACGGGGGAAGACAACTCGACTCCTGCAAAGCTACAATCGAAGTTCTTCCGGAAATAGCAGAAGAAGTTAAGGGAAAAACAACGTTGCTCATTGACGGTGGAATTAGAAGAGGAACAGATATATTGAAAGCAGTAGCATTGGGAGCAGATGCGGTATTGATTGGAAGGCCAGTAGTTTACGGACTGGCATACAATGGTGAAGAAGGAGTGAAGACAACATTGAACATTCTGAGAAGTGAACTTGATCTGGCAATGGCGCTGTGCGGTTGCAGTACAATCAGAGATGTTGACAGAAACATTATTGCACAGTGAAACAAACACTCTGCTGAAAAAATTTTCAACAGAGTGTTACGAGGGTTGTTTCTGTTTTTTGTTTAATCGGTATAAACAACTTTGTATCTGAAGAGAGTGTTGGCATAGTCGGGATAAGTCCAAAGATTCAATGAGTAAAGTTTCCAAAACACATTTGTTCTGAGATGTTCATTGCTGCTGTCAAGTCCTTTGAAAATAATTTTGCCATCAGGTTGAACAGTTGCTTCGATCAATACTTCTCCTCCAAGATCATCAGAATCATATTTAAGAAATCTCGATTGTAATACATCCCTAATTTCGTCTCCAAGCTGATCTTTCAACTCTGTTTCGTTTCCGGCTGCAAGCCTTGTTGGGTCTGCGTTTGCAGACATTGCAAAGAAAAACAGAAAAAGCGGTACGGCGTAAAATATCTTTAGGGTTCTCATTTTGAAATCCTCCTTAGTTTATTTCTTTGATACAGTATTCGTAATACTCAGTACTAAAGTTTCATTAAACTTGCTCAAGCATAAATTTATTTTTTAACAATACATTAATGAAAAATATTTTACACACTGTTTGTTATCTGTGTAAAATATTATTTCTATATGTATGCGTTGAAATGTTTTTCTGATTTTTTTTCTTCAAATATTTCAATGTGGCTTTTAATTAATCATTAATTTTTTTAAAATTGCACAGTTAAAAAAATTCAAGAACAAAATTTCATCATAGACACAACATCTGAGATGAAAAAATTAAAGAAGAATAAGAGTGTTCCAGATCCAAAACTAAAATGCGGAATGAAAATTCTGTGTTTTAACTTTTTCTAAACTAAACCAATATGGAGGGTTCAGTTATGGCAACAGCAGTAAAAAAAGCGGCCGTTAAAAAAGTCGCAAAGAAAGCAGCAGTAAAGAAAGCTGTAAAGAAAGCTGTTACAAAGAAAGCTGTAAAGAAAGCTGTTGTAAAGAAAGCTGTAAAGAAAGCAGCAGTTAAGAAAGCCGTAAAGAAAGCAGTCGTAAAGAAAGCAATTGTAAAGGCTGCCGTAAAGAAAGCAATGAAATAACAGCTTCTCGAAACAAGATCCAATTCTATACAAGAAATGCCGGCTCTTTCAGCCGGCATTTTTTATTTATGTAAACGGATTTAATTTTTGTGCATTGTGATTAACTGAAGTGAAAGAAGAATGGAACCTCTAATAAACCCATTTATCATAAATCATTTCGTTTCGTTCAAGGCTTTAGTAAGATTGCGTTTCCACCCGGAGTATTTTGTTCGCATCAAAGGTGTTCCGGAAAATGTCTCTTTAAAATCATCTTCTGTAAATGAGAGAAGTTCATCGTAGCTTTTTCCAAAGATCATATTGTTCGGTATGAAATTCTCATCGTCAGTGAAAGTGCCGGGTCGATTAAATGGACAAACATCCTGGCATATGTCACATCCGAAGATCCATCCGTGAAGATCGATGCCTGTTATTTCCTGTGAACGGTTTTCAATTGTCTGAAATGATATGCAAAGACCGGCATCAAGTTTATACTCTTCGAACAATGCACTTGTTGGACAAGCATTAATGCAAAGAGTACAGTCTTTGCACAAATCTTCCACCGGGTGGTCCGGTTCAATAGATAAATTTGTAAGAATTGTTGCTATAAAAAAGAAGCTTCCGTTCTTGTTGTCAATTATGTTAGTATTCTTTCCCATCCATCCCAATCCCGATCTTGCAGCCCAGGCTTTGTCCATAACCGGGCCGTCGTCAACATAGGCCTTGGACCTTGCACCTTCTTGAAGTGACTCAATCACATCACAGACTTGCTTCAGTTTACTCTTGATTACATTATGATAATCTCTTCTTCCCCATGCATAGCGCGAGATCTTTGGAATATTTCTATTCTCGGAATGTTCATAAGGTGTATCATAAAGATATGCAAGAGAAATTACTGATTGAACATCTTCTAAAATTAGAGAAGTGTCAATTCTCTTTTGCGGGTTCCTCTCCATCCATTGCATCGAAGCATGATGTCCGGATAAAAGCCATGCTTCAAGTTGTTTGCCTTCTGCTGACAATAGTTCTGACTTAGAAAATCGGGCATTTGAAAAACCTGCATCGACGCACTTCTGTTTTATTGCTTCTTTGAGATCACTCATACGCATCTGCTCCAAAATCAAATCGGCGTTCTTCCGGAACTGCAACGTGCACGGCGCCGCCTTCTATCTTAACTTCGTAAGTTCTCAAACGACATCCGAATCCTGTCGGCTGAAGTCCTGTCTCTAAATTAAATGTGAATCCGTGAACAGGGCATGAAACATTTTTTTCCTCAACGTAACCGTTATAAATTTCCGGAACGTGATTATGCGGGCAAATATTGTCAACTGCAAAAACTTTGTCGCCGATCTTAAAGACTGCTACTTCGTTTTCATCGTCAATGTCAAAACACATTCCCTTATTTGGAGAAAGGTCTTTGAGCAAACAAACTTTTTTGAATATTTTGTCCAAGGCTTAAGATAAAATAAAAAAAACTTCCTGACGAATTAACGACAGGAAGTTTCAGAAATTTCCTTTATTTTGAAAGTCACTTCATATCAAACAGTCTGTCAAGTCGTGCGATCTCCATCAGATTTCTGACTGCAGGATTGACGTTCTTAATAATAAGCTTCTTACCCTTTTCACGTTCGATTCTTTCAGAAAGCAAAAGAACAGAAAGCCCCGAGCTGTCGCACTTCATTACATCTCTTAGATCTATTACAAACTGATTCTCAACTTCCTTCTGAAGAAAAACCAGTTCGGTCTTAAGCTCTGCAGCAATGCTGTGATCAAGTGATTTTGATTCGAGCCGGAAAATAGTTTTGTCTTTTTGCTTATCTATTTCAAATTTCATGTCAGTGACTTTTTTCTTGTGGTTTATCTTTTGGAAGAAGAACTTTTCTGCTAAGTCGGAGTTTGCCTGTATCTTCAATGCCTATCAGTTTTACCTGAACCTTATCACCCGGTTTCAAAACTTCTTCAACCTTATTCAATCTTCTGTGCTCAATCTCCGAAATGTGAAGTAATCCTTCCTTGCCTGGAATGATTTCAACAAAGGCTCCGAAATCTTTTATGCCCTTTACTATTCCGTCATATATCTTGCCGACTTCCGGAACTTCAGTAAGTGATTCAATCATTTTCGTTGCAATGTCCGCCTGAGCTTTATCAATTGCCGCAATAGTTACTTTTCCATCTTCAGCAATGTCAATCTCAGCACCGCTTTCTGCAACAATATGTCTGATCATCTTTCCACCCGGTCCGATTACTGCACCTATCATATCGGTCGGTATCATGATTGAATATAAGTGTGGAGCAAATTGTGAAATCGATTCTCTTGCTTCCGTGATCGTCTTACTCATCTCGCTGAGAATATGAAGTCTTCCTTCTTTTGCCTGCTCAAGTGCCTTTTCCATGATGTCGAAAGAAATTCCGCGTATCTTGATATCCATCTGAATGGCAGTGATGCCGCTTTCAGTTCCGGCAACTTTAAAATCCATGTCGCCGAAATGATCTTCGTCACCAAGTATATCGGAAAGAATTGCAACTCTGTCTCCTTCTTTGATGAGTCCCATTGCAATACCGGCAATTGGTTTCCTTAGTTTCACGCCTGCATCCATAAGCGCCATTGAACCTGCACAAACAGTTGCCATTGATGATGAACCGTTTGATTCAAGAATATCAGAAACAATTCTAATTGTATAAGGAAAATCATCTTCAGACGGCATGAGATTTTTCAGTGATCTTTCTGCAAGATTTCCATGACCGATCTCTCTTCTTCCGGGTCCCGGTCTTCCTCCAACTTCGCCTGTGCTGAATGGCGGGAAGTTGTAATGAAGAATGAATCTCTTTGAACTCTCGTCTTTTAACCCTTCTATGATCTGTTCATCTCTCTTTGTACCAAGTGTTACCGTAGTTAAACTTTGTGTTTGACCTCTTGTAAACAATGCCGAGCCGTGCGTTCTTGGCAAGACAGAAACTTCACTCGAGATTGCCCTGACATCTTTCATACCTCTTCCGTCGAGCCTCTTGCTTTCGCTGAGTATCATGTCTCTCATCACGTCGTATTGTATGTCGTGAATTATCTGACCAAGTTTCTTTTCATGATCGGGATATTTTTCCGACAAGGAAGTTACAACCTTGTCATAAATCTCATTGTTCTTCAGCTTCCTGTCTTCTTTGCTCATCACAGTTCCAAAGACAATTTTTATATCCTCCAGGCAAACTGATTTCACGTCGCTTATTATCTGCGAATCATCTTCGGCGATTGTGAGAGCTCTCTTAGGCTTGCCGACTTCCTTCGCAAATTCTTTCTGAAAGTTACAGAGTTCGATTACATTAGTGTGAGCAAATCTGATTGCTTCAATGAATTCCGCTTCTGAGATTTCATTTGCTTCGCCTTCTACCATCATAATAGAGTCAGTTGTTCCGGCAACGCTGATATCAAAATCTCCTTTCTCAACTTCTTCGTGTGTAGGATTGACAATCAGTTTTCCTTCAACTCTTGTTACTCTTACTTCCGAGATAGGTTCATCGAAAGGAATGTCAGAGATCAGCAATGCGGCGGATGCTCCAATTGCAGCGAGAACATCTGCATCGTTCTCTCCGTCAGAAGAATATACGGAACACATTATTTGTGTCTCGGTAAAGAATCCTTCCGGAAACATGGGACGTATTGGTCTGTCGATAAGTCTTGATGAAAGGATTTCCTTTTCAGTAGGTCTGCCTTCTCTCTTAAAAAATCCTCCGGGAATCTTTCCGACTGAAGCGGTTTTTTCTCTATAGTCAACCGTAAGCGGAAACCAATCCTGTCCGGGATTAGGCTGATCAGCGGCTGTTGCCGTACATAGAACCAAAGTGTCGTTAAGCGAGATGAGAACTGCTCCGCCCGCCTGCCTGGCTAGCCTTCCTGTCTCAATTGTAATCTTCTTGCCACCGATTTCGATGCTTTTTGTTACTGCCATTTATGCTGTTGTTAATTATTTACGTATGTCAAGTTCTTTTATGATGGCTCTGTACCTTTGGACATCCTTGTTTTCAAGGTATCTCAGAAGTTTTCTTCTCTTGCCGACCATCTTAAGCAATCCTCTTCGTGAGTGATTATCTTTCTTGTGTGAGTTAAAATGCAGCGCCGAAAGATCGTTGATTCTTTTTGTCAGTATAGCGACTTGCACTTCCGGTTTGCCGGAGTCTTTTTCGTTTACTCCGAACTTCTTGACTATGTCAAGCTTTTCTTCTTTTGAAATTGGCATTTCTAGTTTTTTGCTTTGGTGATTTTGTTATTAAAAATTGTTTCAAGTATTGCGCGTGAATTATTCTTGTCAATTTGCATCTGATGCTTCAAAACTTCTAACGAAGAGAACTTCTCTTCAGCGCGAAGATATTCAACAAATGATACATGAATCGTCGTGCCATAAATATCTTCATCAAAATCAAAAATGTTGACTTCCAGTTTGAGCGAAATATCATCTGTTACTGTCGGGTTTGTGCCAATATTCATCACTCCTCCAAACTCCTTATCATCAAATCTAACAACTACCGCATAAACTCCTTTTGCCGGAATTAATTTGAATTGAGAATCCGGCTCAATGTTTGCAGTTGGTACTCCCAACTCTCTTCCGAGTTTACTTCCCTCAACTACTTTACCCGAAAGGCTGTAATTTCTTCCGAGGTATCTTCCTGCTAAACTTACATTACCGCTTTCAAGTAGTCTTCTAATTGCCGAACTGCTGACATGATCTCCATTCTCCTTAAACTCATCAACCCGGTCAACTGAAAATCCATATTTCCCGGAAAGAACTTCCATCATTTCAAAATTTCCTTCCCTGTTTCTCCCAAACATATGGTCATATCCTAAAATCAAGTCACTCATACCAACTCTTTCCAAGAGAAAATCCTCATAAAATTCATCCGCGGCAGTTTGTGCAAATTCTTTTGTGAATTCAATTACAAGAACTGAATCAATATTCAATGAACTTAGTATAGAAAGTTTCTCATCAATTGTTGTCAGAATACGAATATCGGGAGATTTACTTTTTAGAACTACCTGAGGGTGAGGTTCGAAAGTAACAACCAAATTTCTTAGTCCTTTTGTATCTGCAACATCTTTCAAATTTCTAAGGATCTTTCTGTGTCCAAGATGAACACCATCAAACGTACCTACCGTAATCGCAGTTCTCTTCTCATATTCAACATCTTCAATGTTCCTGTAAACATGCATTATCCCAGATTCTTCACGGCTTCCTTGAGCTTGTCGAAGTTAACCTGTACGCCGGGATTTTCTGTGATCTCTTTGTACTTAATAATACCGTCTTTTCCTACAAGAAACACTGCTCTCTTGGAAGTATTCTTCTGTCCATGTGCAAAAACTTCCTGTACTACATCATATTTCTCAATCACTTCCTTGTTGAAATCGCTCAGCAGCGGGAAATTGATATTGCTTGATTTTGCAAACGCTTTCTGAACAAAGGTTCCGTCGACACTGATTCCAACAACTTTGGCTCCTAAAGTCTCATATTCATTAAGGCTCTCAGAAATGGTGCACATTTCTTCTGTGCAAGTTCCGGTAAAAGCCATCGGGAAAAATAAAAGGACTGTATTGTTGTCATTTGTCAATGAACTCAATGTGTAATCAACGGGCTGTTCAGAATGACTGAAAGAAAGAAGTGTAAAATCCGGGGCTTTGTCCCCTATGTTAATGCTTGACATGTGTGATTAGTTTTATTCGTGTTTAATAAGCAAAAAATATACTTATTTAGGTCTACATTAACAATCCGTTATTGCTTGCCGCCAATTCTCAAGAAGCCGGATACTTTGACTTCCCTCCTTCTAAGCGGCATCGGTTTAATTAGTGATTTTAATTGACTATATTTACAACCAAATTAATCAAACAATCTCTGCATCAGTGAAGAATATTATTCTCTGCGTCATTCTATTGTCAGTTATGACAATGAAGATCTCATTTGCTCAATTATATCAAGGTCCTGCCGCCGGTTCCATAACCGGGGGAGTTATGGTTACTACAGATAGTTTTACAGATGAACCCATAACCGATCCCGGCGCTCCGTTCATCATCAAAGGAACACAGAACGAACTCTTGCCGTCTGATATTCCTCCTTATAAGAGTAATGTCAGGCCAACAGGGCCGGAAGGAACAAATTTTGTTCTGGATCAATCTTCTTATGGCACCGAATCAGATTCCCCTTCGATCTTGCTCAGGAGTTTTCCCGGAGTTCCAAGAACGAATTTTGTACCACCTGATGCATCGATTGCCGCCGGACCTACTCATATAGTAGGAGGAGTTAACTCAACATTCAGAATTTGGGATAAGCAAGGAAATGTACTTAAGACAATTTCAGCTTCTGCCTGGCTTTCATCTATAGGACTGGGAATAGGAGGAACCGTCTCAGATCCTAAAATAGTTTATGATCATTTCTCAAAAAGATGGATCATGTCATGGATAACTCCTCCGATTGGTCCAAGAGCTTATGATGTTATATCTATTTCTGATGATTCGATACCACTCGGAAACTGGTATAATTTTGCAATGAGAACCGATCTCAATGGTAATACACCCGAAGATTTATGGAGAGACTATCAGGGAGTAGGGTATGATGCAAACGCAATTTACATAACAGGCAACGGCTTTTCACTTTCAAGCAGTTCGTTCAGATATTCAACATTGAGAATTATCAACAAGGCTCAGCTCTATACAAACAATGGCGGGCCGGTAAGCTGGTATGATATGTGGGACCTCAGAGATGCAAGCACTCAGGGAATAAACTTCGGGATTAGACCGACGATAACATACGGAAATCCGAATGAGTATTATCTTCTCTGTAATGCAAACGGAGGCACATATGTCTCATTGTATAAACTTGTTAATCCGCTCTCAAATCCTTCAATGACCGGTGTTGCTATTCCTGTCGTGCAATATTCATCCCCGCCTGCATCCGGTCAGCTTGGATCTACGGCTACAATTACTTCAGGAGGTTCTGCTGCTTTCAGAAGCGAACCTGTTTTCAGAAACGGACATCTGTATGCTGTTCATGCTGTGCGAAATGATCTTTATTCTGCATTCAAATATTATAAGCTGAATGTAACGAGCAATACGGCAGTTCAGGATATTACTTTTGGCGCTCCGGAGTTTTACTACTCATATCCTGCTATCAGTGTTGACAAGAATGAAAATGTTATGATCTCATTTTCAAGATCGGCAACTACTCAGTATATAGGTGCCGGCTACACAACGAGAACCGCTACAGATCCCTCAGACTTCTTTAACCCTTCCTTATTGCTTCAGCCGGGAAGAGGAACTTATGTAAATACAGGATCAAGCAACAGATGGGGCGACTACAACGGCTCCTGGCTTGATCCCTCAAATGAAGAAGATTTTTGGATCATGACTGAATACGCAGACTTGCAGAATCTTTGGGGAGTCTGGGTTGGAAATGCAAGGGTGGCCCCATATCAGACTTCAAGAATTTTTTCAGACAGAGATTCTTTGAAATTTGGAAATATTGAAGTGAATGCTGTAAGCGATACGCAGAAAATTGTGTTGAGAAATTACGGGAACACAAATTTGAACATTACAGGGATACTTTCATCAAACAGTGAATTTCGTGTCCTGAATTCTCCGAACCTGCCTGTTAGCATTCCTTTTAGCGATTCATTAATTCTCAAAGCCGTATTTGCTCCAATATCAATTGGTAATAAAACAGATTCATTAAGAATAACAAGCAACGATGCTATAAATCCTAATTTCTATCTCGGCTTAAGAGGAAAAGGATATGTGATAAATCCGGTAAAAGCAAATATGATCTATGCAGTGACTGGTGCACAGTCAAGCGCGGCATTGCTTACTCTTAATCAGACAACCGGAACAGCAACTTCAATCGGCTTAACAGGATTGTCTCAGTTGAATGGCTTGAGCATTAGACCATCAAACAATCAAATGTATGCTGTACTCTCCAGTGCCCCGGCGACACAGCTATTCAGAGTGAATGCAAGTCAGGGAGATGCTTATTCAGTATCATCTATCCCTGCACCGAACATAAGGGGAATTGCGTTCGATATTAATGACGATCTCTTTTGTTCTTCAATAGACGGGAAGCTATACAAATATTATTTATCTACAGGTGATACTGACTACATTGGCAATACAGCAATTCCATCGCTGTTCGGACTATCGATTAATCCTGTTAACAGAACACTTTGGGGAATTTCTGCAGCAGGCGGAGTTTATAAGATCAATAAAGAAACAGGAACTTCACAGCTTGTTGGAAATACCGGAAACACTCCTAACCCGGACATTGCTTTCTCAAAGACCGGTGTTCTCTATGGTTTGTCGGGAGTGTCAGTGACTATCAATAAGCTTCTCAGAATCGATACTACTTCGGGCACAAGCTCTGTGATTGGCACAGGAACCGGCTTTGCAGGAATCAATGGTATTGCAATTTCACCGGAAGTTGTTGGAATTTATTCTAACGGAGAGACAGTGCCTGATTCATACTTGCTAATGCAAAACTTTCCAAATCCATTTAACCCGGTAACATCTATTATTTATGATCTCAAAACATCGGGCACTGTTAATCTTACTGTATATGATGCACTGGGAAGAGAAGTGGAAACACTTGTAAACCAGTACCAGCAAGCCGGAAGCTACAGATACGTATTTGATGCCAGCAGACTTTCTTCGGGTGTTTATTTTTACTCACTGAACTCCAATGAGTTCTCTGATGTAAAGAGAATGGTCTTGCTCAAGTAAGAAAAGAAACGAGTTGTAAGTTCACAGAGCAGGTTGTCAGTCTGATGATTGGCAACCTGTTTGCTTTAAGGTTCTAATCCATTTATTCTATCAGCCGGGCATTTTTAAAATCATGATTCGCAAGTCAATCATGATCATCCTTAAATTGCCAAGATATCTTTCTGTATAGATTGGAACTTTTAGCAAAGGTAAGTTAATTAACAGTTTACATTAAAGATACTGATGAGACATTTGATAAGGGTATTCCTTCCCTTAATTGCAATAATAATATTTGTTAGATTCTACTTTGCCAATCCTCCGGGGATGCAACCTGTTGGTAATTATCCAATCTGGCTGAGAGACAGTTCGGACAGGCAGACTGAGCAGACTTCCGGATTATTCTTCATCGGAATGTACAACGATAAGAAGAATTTTATCTCATGTGATGACATAGGTAAGATCAACAGAATAGAGGTTGATGAATCGCAGCTGATTCCATATCCCAATATCACACCTATTGAGTTCTCTGATGAAGTGAAGACATTGTTCAGTAAATTCAAGAAGATTGATATGGAGGAAATCGTTTATGACAAATCAACCAACAAGATACTTCTGGTAATTGAAGGACATGAGTACAGTTCAAACGATCCGATGATCTACAGGCAAAAGGAGGGAGTTTACGAAATGACTTTTAACAAGGATATAAACACTTTTGATACACTGCTTACAATAAAGAGATTATCTCTGCCAAAGGAAATTTATACTTATACTTTTGACAATATAGGGTTTGAGGGATTTTCCGCGACTAAGGATTTTTTCTACCTCGGACTCGAGAATTTTCAAGAAACAGATGGGCAATTTACAGACAGTACATATTTGTATATATATGACCGAGCTACTGACTCGCTCAAAGCTATTTCTACAAGGGAGTTTGAAATATCTTCTATAAGCGGACTTTATGCTATTGGTGATAAAACTTTGTTCGGAATCGACAGAAACATGAAGCAAATGTTCAGGTTGGATTTTGATGAAGATCACAATGTAATTTCGTCTGAAAGAAAACTCCTTGATCTTATTCTTCCGGGACATAAAGACATGGCTAACATTCCGGGTATCGCGCCTGAGTCCATCACTGTTGACAATGAAGGAGCATTCTATGTGGCGATTGATCCATGGTTGAGTTTTTATAAGCCCGATCTTGCTCAAAGAAAATTACTCTCTGATGAAAATCTTTTTAATTTCAAAAAGGAAGTGCCATTGCTTTATAAATTCAGTAATGAATTCAAATGAAAAGCTACAGAAAAGAATTATGGTTTGAAACAAGCTCAAGAAGACAGTTAGTCAACATCACAAACGAAGTGGAGGAATGTCTTATTGAAAGCGGCATCAAAGAAGGGTTGGTGCTTTGCAATGCAATGCATATAACGGCAAGTGTTTTTATAAACGATGATGAACCGGGGCTCCATGATGATTATGAAAAGTGGCTTGAAAAACTGGCGCCGGAGAAACCGCACTCTCAATATAATCACAATTCAAATGAAGACAATGCCGATGCACATCTTAAGAGAACCATTATGGGCAGGGAAGTAGTAGTTGCAGTCACA
This sequence comes from Ignavibacteria bacterium, assembly GCA_016704345.1. Lineage (GTDB taxonomy): Bacteria > Bacteroidota > Ignavibacteria > Tepidaquicellales > Tepidaquicellaceae > JADJAH01. The sequence continues at coordinate 322,204 of JADJAH010000038.1, forward strand.
AACGGCAGACTCGACTTTGGACCGTGGGAACAGATCTTTTATGGCGAGTTCGACGGGAAAAGAAAGAAACGTGTACTTATTAAAATAATCGGCGACTGAATTATTTTTTCAGTTCCTTTAATGCCGAGTCAAGCTTTGTCCTCCTTGGTGCTTCCTGCGGTGACACCATCTTGAAATCTACTCCTTGCGGAAGTTCAAATTCCGAAGCCGAATTTTCTGGCAACGCTTGTATATCTGTGGCAACTGCAAGAAATTCCGGCGACTTTATTCTGAGAATATGTTTCTTGTTTGCTACACTGAGAAAAACATTGTTGCCCAGATCATATATGTCGCAGTTGTAACCCAGAATGTTCTCGCTACCTTTAACACTCTTTCCTTCCAGAAGTCTTTCAAAATCTTTGGGATCAGCAATAGTCTCGCCCGTCAGTTTTCTGTTGTTGTATTCGTTCATGGAGGTTTTCATTGACATCTTCTTGCCTGCTACTTCAGTGATGCTGTATGCCGTATTACCTTTTATGTAAATGACATTCAGACTCTTCATCCCCATCATTTCGGAGTCTATTATCTGTTTGAGTTCCTTGCCGTTTCGCTTGATTGTCATTGTACCGTTTATTGCTCCGGTAATATTGTAAGTAGTTGATACATTATCCCCGAGTTCTTTTGTTGATGTTGTTTCTTGTTTAGGAGTTTGTGTATCCGTTTGTGTCTTCTGTTCTTCCTTGCCGCAAGATGCTATGTATGCAAAGATCGTTACAAACAATAGTGCGCGTATTGTGAAGTGTGTCATTTGATTTTGTATTTCTTGTTTTGAATGAAACAGGATTTTACTCTTTGCCTATGAGCAAAATCCTGTTCAAAGAATTCTGATTTATGAAACTCAGTTTACAGCCGGTTCGAGATGTGCGTCGAGCTTCTGTATGATAGCGGATTTCGGTACTGCACCGACTATCTGATCTACAATCTTTCCGCCTTTAAAAATAAGAAGTGTTGGTATGCTTCTGATGCCAAATTTGGTTGCGACCATTTGATTGTTGTCAACATCAAGCTTTCCTACTTTTACCTTACCCTGATAATCGTTTGCAATCTCTTCTACAGTCGGAGCAATTAGTTTGCACGGGCCGCACCATACTGCCCAGAAATCTATCAGTACAGGTATTTCTGAATTCACTACTTCGTTCTCAAAGTTAGCGTCGGTTATTTCTATTGTTGCCATGTATTGGTCCTTTCGGTTTATTGAATTATCTGAATTGAAATATTGGTTAGTTCAAAGTCAAATTATTTTCTCCAACTATATTTTTCAAGTTGGAAATTAACTCCTTGGATGCTCTTACTTTATACTCCTTTGAAATGAAAGTCTTTACGCTTCCGTTATCCCGCAATGCAAAAAAAATCTTAGTGGTTCCCGGATGCTGTTCTACAAGTTCTTTGATCTGATGAAGATCACGGATATCTTTCAAATTACCGTTGATGTTTATTACAAGATTCTTCGCATACATTTCAATGAATCCGTCTATTGGATAGATCTCCTCCACAGTTAAAGACAAGTCAATCAGATTCATAAGTTCCTTTTCATAAATTGCCAACGGATGACCGGTAATATAAAACCCGATTGCAGCTTTTTCTTTATTGTATTTTTCACTTTCAGGAAATTCAGGATAATTCTGAATTATAGAGTTGTCATCATTTGATGAGCTGTCACTCGAGCCGAACAGGCCTTCCTGTCCTCTTGCTTCATGCGTCTGTCCGTACCTTTGTGCATAAAGTGTGGCTCTTTCCATGTTGAGAAAAAGTTTGTTCCTGTTAGATTCTATCGAATCAAATGCTCCCGCAAATATAAGGCTTTCAATTGCTTTCTTGTTTACAAGCCGCAGGTCAACTCTCTTGAGAAAATCTATGAAGCTCTTGAATTGTCCGTCCTTTTCACGCTCATCAATGATACTTTGTGAAGCCTTCTCTCCGACATTCTTAATAGCGCTTAGTCCGTAGATTATCGCTCCGCCGGCTGAAGGATCTTCATAATACTTTACAGTGAATCCCATCATGCTTTCGTTTACGTCCGGTGCGCGAAGCGATGTCTTCATCTTTCGGCATTCATTAGCTAACTGCTGAAGCTCCGTTTCATCATCTTTTCTGCATTCCATTGATGTTGCGAGAAACTCCAAGCGGGTAATGGGTTTTGAGATATGCCGTATAAAATGCAAGAACTGAATATGCAACTCCGTGCGATTTGTTAAACCCATAATCTGCAAAGTCGAGTATCAAATCAAAAATCTCTGAAGCCGTCTTCTTCTGCACATTATTCTCAATCGCGCCTTTGATAAATTCTTCCTTTATCTGCACCATCTTTTCCTTGATCTTCTTTCCCCATGGCCTTTCTCATAATGTCTGCCTGTGCAAGTGAGAAGCCTGCAATGTCACGCGCGATCTGCATAACCTGCTCCTGATAAACTATGATGCCGTAAGTCTCTTTAAGCGTTGACTCCATCAACGGATGAATATATGTGATGGGTTTCTTGCCGTTGCGCTTATCGATGAAATCAGGAATTAACTTCATCGGACCCGGCCTGTAAAGAGCATTCATGGCGGCAAGGTCGTTGATGTTCTTCGGCTTCAGCTTTGCAAGGTATTCGCGCATCTTGCTTTTTGAGAACTGGAAAATACCGACAGTCGAGCCTGATGAGAAAAGATCATAAGTCTTCGGATCATCGAGCGGAATTTTCTCAGTGGTAAGATCAGTCCCGTTTCTTGAATTAACAAGTTTGAGAGTCTTTCCTATTACTTTGAGTTCTTTGAGCCCAAGAAAATCTATCTTGATAAGTCCGGCATCTTCAAGCTGATTCATGTCGTATTGTGTGCAAAGACATTGTCCTCACATGTAACTTTCGACAGTGGAACATAGTCAGTTACATTGCCCGGTGCAATCACCAGACCTGATGCATGAATGGATGAATTCTTATTGAGGTTCTGAAGTACAAGGCAGATGTCATACAAACGTTTCTTCTCTTCTTTGAAAATCCATCGCCTGTCTTGAAATAGTTCTTGAAGTCCTGCTCTTCCTTCATACACTCCTCAAGCTTCTTCACTTTGCCAAATAGAATCAGGATTGTCTTTGTTAGATCATTGATCTCCTGAAAAGGAAAATTCAAAACACGCCCAACATCTTTCAGAACTCCCCCAGAGCAAGTTTATTAAATGTAACAATCTGTGCAACAGAATCTTCGCCGTACTTTTCTTTAGCGTACTGAATCACTTCATCCCGCCTGTCATCCTGAAAATCAATGTCAATATCAGGCATCGAAACACGCTCAGGATTAAGGAATCTTTCGAACAGCAGATCATACTCGAGCGGATTAACATCAGTAATTCCAACGCAATAGCAGACAAGGCTTCCCGCTGCGCTTCCTCTTCCCGATCCTACAAGTATTCCCTTGCTTCGAGCATAGCTGATGAAATCCTGAACGATAAGGAAGTAGCCGGAGAAGTTCATCTTCTCAATTACTTCAAGTTCATAGTTTAGACGATCCTCTGCATTGTCCGGAATCTTATCAAATCTTTGTTTCAATCCTTCGAAGGAAAGTTTGCGAAGATATTCATTGTAACTCTTTACTTTCTTTTCTTCTTCAGGTATAACAAAATTTGGCATGTGGTTAACCGAAGTGTCAAGTTCCAGATTGCATTTTTCAGTCACTTCCCAAGTAGAAATAATTGCCTCAGGAAAATCACGAAAGAGTTTGCACATTTCTTCTGAAGACTTGAAATAGATCTGATCGGTTCCATACCGAAGATTAGTCAGAATGTCAGATGCATCACCGTTGCGGAAATTCTTGTTTGATTGCTTCGCGCTTATGTTTAGGTAGATGTTGTGAGCGATCGCATGTTCTTTCTTGATATAGTGAACGTCATTCGTTGCAATCAGCTTTATACCAAACTTCTTGGCAAGGCCGGGCATTTCTTTCATCACTTTCTTTTCAGCATCTATGCCGTGATCCTGAATCTCAAGATAGAAATCATCACCGAAGATGTCTTTGTAAACGCCTGTCATCTTCTCGGCAGTCTTCATATCGCCGCGAGTGATGTAACAAGATATCACTCCGCCTGCGCAGGCAGATGTTGCAACTAATCCTTCATGATATTGACTAAGCACATCAAGGTCGATCCTCGGCTTATAGTAGTATCCTTCGGTATGTCCGATGGATGTCAGCTTTATAAGATTTCTGTAACCAATCTCATCTTTGGCAAGCAATATAAGGTGTGCATAGTTGATGTTTGCTGAAGCGAGGCCATCAGAATTCTCCGGTGCATCGTCTTCAAAATCTTCGGCAGTTCTTGTGTTAGATCTTTTGTTCCTGTCGAATCTTGTACCTGACTGAGCAACGTAAACTTCGCACCCGATGATCGGCTTAATATTCTTCTGTTTTGCTTTCTTGTAAAAATCCATAACGCCGTACATCACCCCGTGATCGGTGAGAGCGACCGCAGGCATGTTGAATTCTGCAGCAGCATTGACGAGCCCGTCTATTGTTGAGATTGCATCAAGCAGTGAGTAGTGACTGTGATTATGTAAATGTATGAATTCCAATGTATATGAAATGCGGTTACGATTAATTGAAGAATGGAATTGGATCTGTTGCAAGATAATTCTTTGAGCCGAGAAATTAAACTATGTTATTCCAGTGTCCGGGATTGATTGCATTCAATTCAGTTTTATGCTGCATCAACCTCATCCAAAATCAACAAAAATAAGTTATAAAATGCCTCAAATACTTGGGAAAATAGAAAAATGTGTCCGGGAAAAATGGCACTATAAACCCTAATGCTGATTCATTTTTAAACTATTTATTTTTGTGATGATCAAAATTGATGGAAATAATGCAGGGAAAACTCAAAAAGAAATCTTTGACAATGCCATTCACTACCAATAAGTTTGAATAAGTTCTAGTTTTACCTTTTATAGATGTCGAGTATGTCGGGCTCCCAAGGGCAAAATTTGTTAAGGGTCAACATAATGATCTTTGTCGATTGCCCGGGCATAGGTTCAAAGACATTATTAGGTGGCAACAATGCAGAATAAATTTTAAACGATCATAACAAAAAGCCGACACTCAACATGCCGGCTTCACATAGAAAGCAGTCTCTGCCGAGGGTCGGAGACTGCTTCTTTTGAAATTAGGAATTAAGAATTAGGAATTTAGAATTTGAAACCCACAGTAGAGTTTTGACATCCCATATTCCTCAAAGTTCTTCCTGAGAAACAGCTTCGCACCAATTTCCCACTTTTCCCGAAGGATGGCTTCGCCTCAATTTTCAATTCTCCACTTTCCCTTTTTTAATTCTTAATTCTTAATTCTTAATTCTTAATTCTTAATTTACTTATTGGGCTGTGGAGTCAATCTCAAGTATGGCTTCACTGTCTTGAAACCCTTGGAAACTTCTTTGCTGCATCTTCATCATTTATAGAATTTGAAATAATGCAATCATCTCCATCTTTCCAATTAACTGGAGTGGCAACTGAATAATTGGTAGTCAATTGAAGAGAGTCAATTGCTCTGAGGATCTCATAGAAATCTCTTCCGGTTGAAGCAGGATAGGTGAGTGTAAGTTTGATTTTCTTGTCAGGACCAATCACAAAAACGGATCTTACAGTTAATTTGTCATCTGCATTCGGGTGGATCATATCATAGAGATTAGCCACATACTTATCTTCATCAGCTATCATTGGAAAATTCATGGTTGTGTTTTGAGTCTCATTTATGTCTTTGATCCACTCATTATGGGATTCAAGGTCATCAACGCTTAAGCCTATGACTTTAACATTTCTCTTATCAAATTCATCCTTGAGTTTTGAAACCATACCCAGTTCGGTTGTGCATACAGGTGTAAAATCTGCGGGGTGAGAGAAAATCACTCCCCATTTTTCTCCAAGCCATTCATGAAACATAAATTCACCTTCTGTTGTCTTCGCCAGAAAATTTGGCGCCGTATCTCCAAGTTTTAACGCTGCCATTTTATTTTTATTTTTGTTATTTATGAAATTTTGTCTAATTAACTTAAGGAAATGCCTCTCTTATAGAAATGGATTTTTATCAGTACGCCTCAGGATGTAACTAGAAATGAAATGCCCACAAGACTTTCGTCATTGCAGGCATTTCGCTCAGGAATAATGGAGCGTCAAATTTATTTTATCAGAGTGAGCTTCTTAATATCTTTGCTGTTTCCGGAAACGAGCTTGTAAAAATAAATGCCGCTTGGAAAACCGGCTGCATTCCACTTCACTGAATATATTCCGGCAGGCAGAACATCATTAACAAGAGTTGCAACTACTCTTCCGGTTATGTCTGTGATCTCAAGTGATGTGGTGCTCTTGCTTACTAGAGAGAACTTTATGTTTGTCTCGGGATTAAACGGGTTTGGATAATTCTGACTCAAAGCAAACTCAATTGGTGTTCCGAGAGCTGGAGTAATTCCTGTGGCTGTTCTTACAACTACTCTTCTATTTGAGGCAAAGTTCCAGCTGTCACCGGAATTCTCGTCATCAAAATTCACACTGTTTCCATTTGCAAAGATTGTATCAAGTCCCGGTGCATTTGGCGCCCTGTATGTAAATCCAAATGTTACATTGCCTCCGGAGGGAGCTTTTGGTGAAACATGTGTTAGCTCTCCGCTTTGAATTCGTAATGAATTGTCTGCATTAGCAAGAATGCCGCTTCGAGTGGCAATGTTTGTGCCTGCTCTGACCAACGGTCCTCCGTTAATTACCAGTGAATAATTTACGGTTTGTCCCGCAGTAACCGTATCAGGTCCTATCCATTGCACGTTGACACCGGAAGTCGGGTTGTCTCCGTGACAGGTGCAGCCGGGATCACCGCTCTTTTTTGTCCTCCCTGTGATTCCGGTTGATCTTGAGTAAGCCGAATAGGTTATTCCCAAAATCAATACAAAGTAAATTGCGATTGATACTCTTTGTAAATTAATGTGCTTCTTCATATGACAATATTGTTAGTTGATTAATTTTATACAAAGATATAATGATAGAATTCTTTTGGAAAACCGGAATAAACAGATTTGTAGGATTCAAGTGTTGCCATAAGAAGATCCGATTGCTTCCTGCGTCAATTGACTTCAGAAAACAATCGGATCAATTTGGTTTGAATTCGGGAGTTAACTCAGACAATGGAAATATCACATATGAAATCTCAAAACTATTTGGAGTACATGCAGTTACCGTTGCCTTTGCTCTTTCCGGAAGAAGAAATTATTCCGTTGAATTCTTCCTGAGAAAGATATTGTGGCGTATATTCTATTCCTCTTGTCTTAAGATTCTTCACAAATGCTCTCAGGTGGTTTCCTGATGCATTGATCAGCATATTCAGTGTTGATTCAATTGTAGTGTTTTGTGTTAGTTCAACAAAAGCCTTCCAAATCCCGGATATCCATTTCTTCAAACTTTGCAGATTCCTTCAAGGCATCTGTAACAGAAATATTTCCAGTGCTGATCATATCGTTATACATTCTCTCAAGACCGGCATCCATAAATGATCCTGCCGCTTCATACTTCCCTGATACAGGATTATCAATTCCAAAAATTATCTAAAAGAGACTTTACATGCTTCATGTGCATTGTCTCGCTCTTTGAAATATTCTCGAATACGTTTATTCCATAGAGGTTTTGCATAGCTGTGTAGAAATTGTTAGCGACCTTTTCTTCCTGCATGTTGTAGATCAATGCATCTCTGTCGCTTTGGCTGATTTGAGAAAAGGAATTGCCAACAAACATCAGTAATAGAACAATAATCGGATAAATCACTCTTAGCATTTTCATGGTAGATTTTCTTTTTTATTGTTTGACAACACGGGAGACCTAAAGGTTTCATGCATTCCAATAGCTCATCATTAAAATATTGTCGGCAGATGTAAGTCTTTCGGCAATATTAAAATATAGACAATCAATAATCTTTTGATTTGACTATGCTGTTAAGCTCGTCTTTGCTCAGGTATGATGGTGAGTATTCAATTCCCTCTCTCAGATAATTCTCTCACAATTGCCTTCAAATGATCTTTTGAAATTCCTGTGAGAGATCCAAAAGTACTCTTTATGTATTCATTCTGAACAGTTGAAATTAATTTTTCAATATCTACTATATCAAGTTCTTCAAATTTTGCTGATTCAATCAAAGCATCCTGAATAGACTTGCTCCCCCCTCTTACTAGATCATCATACATGGCCTGAAACTTAAGAGTCTTGAATTTACCCGGAGTGTCATAATATTCTGTGTTTGGATCTTCAATCCCAAAATGATCAATCAGATTTTTGGCTTTATCCATATGAAGTCCTTCGCTCTTAGAAATGCTTCTGAATGGAGTGATTCCGTGCAGTTCGTACATTGCAGCATAGAAATCATGTGCAACCTTTTCTTCTTGCACCACAAAAATTATTGCTGCCTTTTCGCTATCTGTTATGGCTGGCTGAGAAATAACTATGCCGGGAATCAGCATTAAGTAAGTCAAGAAGAGTTTAATAATTGTTTTCATTTGTTCGATTTTTTACTTGCTCAAACATAATAAAAAAAATTACAATTATTTTATGACCCAGGTCATAAAAATGCAATTTATATTAACTCAAACTATAGTGGTACATCCGTCCAAACGTTTAGTTAAAACGCAATTAGTCCGAACTACTTGCAGAGAACAAAATCATTTCCGCTTTCTTTTGAACCCTTCGGCAAGCTCAGGGCAGGCTCAAAAGAAAGCTTGCAACCTGCCCGCGAAGCAGCAATGGCAATTGTACAGCCAATTAAGCAGGCGGGGAAAAGTCGCCCGCCCGTCTGCCTCACACTTTACTTCTGAATAATCGATGCCGGGCAGGCAGGCGGGTTGTTTTTCCGAATCGAAAAAAATCCTATTACTCAAGCCTATTTTCTATACAATTTCCGTTGTTGAAAAGCGTTTTGGACGGCAATGATAGTAGTGACATATCGAATAAGTATATCTGTCTTCTTTGATATTCTCTGCTCCATTTGTCGAATGGGGAATTATGTTTGAACCTACTTAATGAATGCCATTCTCTTTGTGGAACTGAAGCCGGGAGTTGAAATTGTGTAGAAGTAGATTCCTGAAGAAAGACCTGCAGCATCAAAAACTACTTTGTGATTACCGGGCTCAAAGAGTTGTCAGCAAGTTTTCTTACTTCTCTTCCAAGCATGTCATACACAATTAGTTTCACTCGTGATCTAACTGGTAAAGAAAAAGAAATATAAGTAGATGGGTTGAATGGATTTGGAAAATTCTGATGAAGTTCAAATTTGCCGGGAGTATTTGTTGAGCTTGTAGTTGCAGATACGATCCCGCTTAACGGGAAAGAAAAACTCCTCCACTCAGTATTATTTTGAGGTACAAATGAAGATGATGTCTGTGGAGCTGTAGCCAGTCCAAGCCCTCCCTTTCTGAAGACTTCGTAGGGGAATGAAGTTCCTCCATCAATAGAAACTTTCACCATAAGGCTGTCTATATTTGTTGCATTATACTGCGCATAAGCATAGTCAAATCTTAGAGTGTCAGAATCAAAAAGATTAACATAAGAAGTCGAATACATTGAATCCCTTTGCCCCGGAATATTGTAATCATAAAAATTCATTATCACGCTTCTGATTCCGCCGATTGACGGACCATTTGCTCCTGTGAACTGATCATAAGAAATAAAACCATCCTGATTGAAGATCCGCCATCCGATTGGAGGGAAGAAAGCTTCGAAAAGTTCTGCTATAAGACTGGATTGTATAGAGTCAGTTTCACCAAAGGTAATCCCGCGATGAACATCATTCACATTCAAGAGATCCGCTTTGTTTGAAATTCCGCTGGGCTTATCACAAATTACAGAAGCTACATCGACACGTGACTTTGCACTGTTCATCACTTCTCTGTCTGCATCATTCTGAATAAAGGCGCAAGTATAGATCATTGTATCCTGCCATCTTGGATCAATATTATATGTAACAGAATATTGATTAGTGCCGGGTGACGTGTTGATAGGGATACCGTTTGTGTCAGGAAAAACATTCCTGAAAATGTCGTAAAAATTTGATTCGCCGTTTGTGCCCTGAAGCGTATCGTATCGGTATCTTTCAACTGCGTTGAATCTCAATCTGTAATTTCCGGGCTTTAATGCAGAAAGGATATTAACAGTTGCTGTCGCTCTTATGACGCCAGGTCCTAGTCTTTCATCCGTTACAGTTATGTCAATTGGCGTTCCTCTCAGTTGCCTGTTTTTATATGGAACATAGAGGTTCAAACTGTCACCATATGGAATCGAAATGAAAGTCTTGCCATCCGCAATAGTCAACGGTACCGCGCTGGCATAGTAATATCTCCTTCTTGCATCTGAACCCTCGGGGTTTGCAATGTAGAATGAATCTGTGCCCAGAAATCCAAGATGGTATTTGATCGCACAGACCTCACTGAAGTTGTTATTGATAAATTGATTCAGATACGAATTGTTGTTGGCGGAAGAGGGACTGGAATTAGAAGTAAACTCTTCAAACAAAACTTTCCTTTTGTAACCTGCAAGGACAACGGTAGTTTGTCTTAAGGTATCGTTGCTTCGGTTAGAATCAAGATCATAACTAAGGTATGCCGATAAGTATAGCGGGACGCCTATTGGATAAGTTATCCTATCCATAGATGTTGCAACGGAAACGCCCGGAACCGATAGGCGCAATCATGGAGCTGTCAAAATATCCTATAGGATCAATTCTCAAAAAGACTTTTATCGAATCTGCTGAAGCAACTCTCCCGACATTTGAGATACCAATTCGCGGTGTTATAGTATCGGTACCGGATTGGAGAACAGAATAGGTTGTATCGTACGGAATATTCAAAAGTGACGTGACCTTTACATCGTAATTGATTTGAGCTCCGGTTCTGACATTGTCTAAGTAAAGATTATTTCCGTAACCGTTGTATGCAAAGAATCCTATTACAATATTTCTCGAAGCAACAGTTCCGGAATTCAACTCAGGGTAAACACCCGGAATGAGCAACATTAGAAATGCGGGAATCACTGAAGCCGTAAGCAAATATGTTTTTAACTTTGCTCTTAGTCTCTCGGATTTTGGGATTAAATTGTTCAACTCTTTGCCGCCTGTTTTGATATGCTCAGTTTGCTGAAGTAAAATTTGTAGAAAAAATATTCGATCATTGTAACGAAAATAAGTGTAACGCTGTCTTTTGGAGTCAGGGTTACTATTCTTTCCTGTTGAGCATAGAATCCTGAGATCTTCATCAAAAACATAGTCACCGGACTCGATGGAGCAGTAAAGCTGTATCCATTCTCTGAAATCACGAGTCCTGTAAAAATTTCACATACAGTCAGTGAAACCGAAAACAGAATGATCACAAACCCAATATTCAGAAATGCCTGCAGCCAGCCTTCGCTTTGATAGGACCTTGCAAATATGTAAACTGCAAAGATAGCATGAATGAAATATATTACGGCAATTATCATCTCACAAATTTGTTTTCAGAAAGCTCTTTCCGAAAAGAAAACTTCTTTTAAAGTTTTAAATATTATTTTGAGGTCAAACGCTATGGACCAGTTCTCAATATAGTAAATATCATAATCAATTCGCTTCTGCATTGATGAATCTGATCCTCTTGCACCGTTTACCTGTGCCCATCCTGTTATGCCGCATTTGACTCTGTGCCTTTCAAGGTATCTCTTTATAGATTCTTTCATCGAATTTATAAAATATTCTCTCTCCGGTCGGGGACCCACTATGCTCATGTTTCCTCCCAGGACGTTAAAGAATTGGGGAAGCTCATCAAGGCTATATTTCCTTATAAACTCACCAATGGGTGTATATCTGTCATCATCTCTCTTGGCCATTTGCGGCCCGCCCTTTTCGGCATCAACTCTCATTGAACGGAATTTTAGAATCATAAACTTCTTCCCGTCGAGACCGACACGCTCTTGTCTATAAAATAACGGCCCCTTAGAGGTAGCTTTAACAAGAATTGAAATGATGAGCAAAACAGGTGACAGAATAAATATGAACAGCAATGAAAATACAATGTCGAAAGTTCTCTTCATTAATCTGTTCCATGCATTCATAGGTATCTTCTTCAGCTTCATGAACGGTATTCCGTCAACTTCTTCAATTTTCAGGCGACTTGTTATCATATCAACGAAATCAGGCGTGTACATAAACTCTATATTTATTCCTTCGCAGATTCTGAAGAGTTCCTCAAGAATATCATGGCGCGAAGAAGGTATGGAGATGAAGATCTTGTCAATGTTGAGTTCCCTGATCTTGTCGGGAATGTCTTTCAATTCACCAAGCCGCAACTTGCCTTCTATAAAATTCTCACCCGAATGCTCATAATCGAAATATCCCAGGACATCGTAACCGGTAAACTTGTCTTTAGAGAATCTCTCATAGATATTCTCAGCCATTTCATTTGTACCAAGTATTGCTGCCTTATTTAAGCCAACACCTTTATTGTAAAGGTTCTTCTCAAATTTTAAAGTGAAGTACCGGCCGATTGTTATCAGGATTATAGAGTTGATCCAGATCAATGCAAACACCAGTCTTGAATATGGAAAATCACCTTTGAGCAAAAAGACAAGACCCATTGCAAACAGCATTCCGATTGTTACACACTTAATTATTACAAACAACTCATCCAGAACAAAAACATTTCGCCTGATCCTGTACATTTTACGTGAATGGAATACCAACAGCCAGATCGGTATGATTATCAAGGCAAACTCAATGTAACCCACCGGCTCGGGAACACCTTTAGTTACAGGGAATAGTTTGGCAAATGGCGCGAAATCAAATCGTATGTAATATGAAAACAGAAATGCTGCGAAGATCGCGATAGCGTCTACAATTATTGTTAATAGCGGAATGTATAATTCGATCTTGGATGACTTATTACTCAAACTTCAAATTAGAATCGTGATTAAAATAATTTTTTTGATGCAAAGACGAAACTTAAAACCCGCTCTGATTCGTGAATATGTATCACTGGTGTCCAAAACGTTTTTACACAACGAAAATTATATCGATAACATGCTGGAACTTTAGAAATCCGGCAATTCGGAAAAGAACCCGCCTTCGTATAATTGCCGTTAAAAAATTGCGAGCAATGGCGTAGCAAGAATTTCTGTTTGACGAAGCCCGACAGTGTTCTTCTGTCGGGCGAGGAGTTAAATTCTGCAGCCATTGAGAGCAATTTTCAAGCAATTATACGGCAGCGGGCGACTTTTCTTTGCCAAGCTTTCTTTAGCCTGCCCTGAGCTTGCGAAGGGTTCAAAAGAAAGCGTAAATGATTTTGTTGACTGTAAAAGCATCTTGCCATTTGATTGTTGAATAAAACGTTTTGGACGGATTTGAATATGTATCGACTTAAACCGTTTGTAAAGCATCTTATCTAAACTCACTTCTTCTGAATCCTGCGATACTCGTTCGACAAATGATCAGCCTTCTAATCTGTTAGTCAAATCAATTAATAAACAATTCATTGTCAAGCGATCTCCATGAGATAAAGTGAATTCGAATGCTCCTTTTCGAATGTCCTCCGGACATTAGCATTTTCGGGAAGACGGAGTTGCGGATCTGTGGCTATGATTCCAAAAGCTGAGTCTCTTGCTGATTCAAGAAGTTCTTTGTCCTTTGAAAGATCCGTGCATGAAAAATTCAGCATTCCTGATTGCCTGATTCCGAAGAATTCACCGGGTCCCCGGATGTCCATATCTGCTTCCGCAATCTTAAAACCGTCTGTAGTTTCACAAAGAATGTTTAAACGCTTTGCTGAGACCTCGTCCAATGCAGAAGCTATGAGGATGCAGTATGACTGGTCTGCTCCGCGTCCTACTCTTCCGCGCAATTGATGAAGCTGCGAGAGTCCAAATCTCTGAGCATCTTCTATTATCATAATTGTAGCATTCGGTATGTCAACTCCAACTTCAATCACGGTTGTTGAAACAAGTATGTCAAACTCCCTGTTGCGGAAGCCGCTTTGTGATCTCGTCCTTTTCTGAAGGATCTAATCTTCCGTGAATCATGCCAACTTTGAGATCAGGAAATACTTTATCTTTAAGCAATATGTAATTCTCTTCGGCTGATTTAAGATCAAGCTTTTCCGATTCTTCTATCAGCGGAAATACAATATATGCTTGTCGGCCTTTTTTTACTTCTTCTCTCACAAATTTGAAAATGGCTGCTTTATCTTTGTCGAATCGCAAAGCGGTCTTCACCGGAATTCTGTTTGAAGGAAGTTCGTCAATTATTGAGACATCAAGATCACCGTAATATGTTAGTGACAAAGTTCTCGGAATAGGAGTCGCAGTCATAACAAGCACATCAGGATTCAAGCCTTTTTCTTTCAATCGGGCTCTCTGCATAACGCCAAATTTGTGCTGTTCATCTATCACTACAAATCCAAGATTACTGAACTCAACAGATTCCTGAATCAGCGCGTGTGTGCCGACAACGATATTGTATGTCCCGGATTTGATATCATTAAGGAGTTCAGTTCTTAGCTTTTTTCTTTGCCCGCCGATAAGAAGGCAAACTTTAACACTAAGATTTTCAAGCATCTTAGTGAGTGTGGAAAAATGTTGTTCCGCCAATATTTCAGTAGGGCACATGAATGCGCATTGATAACCGTTCGCGATTGCAGTCAGCATTGAATGAACCGCAACCACAGTTTTTCCGCTTCCCACATCTCCCTGAAGAAGCCGGTTCATGCATCTGTCTGAGCGCATGTCGCTGTTGATCTCTGCAATAGTCTTCTCTTGAGCGCCGGTCAGTTTAAACGGCAGAATTTTCCTCAGTTCATTGTGAAGCCCGGAAGCATCTTTGTCAAACCGGATGCCTTTCTTTTCCATTTGAAGAGATTTCTTCTTCAGTGCAAGCACAAGTTCAAGATAGAACAATTCATCGAATGCCAGTCTCCTTCTTGAATATTCAATATCAGTTAGTGATGCGGGAAAGTTTATCCGAAGAATTGCATCTTTTTTTGAAGGGAAGTCATGAATTTTCAGGATGCTCTCAGGAAGCGACTCTTTAATAGAGTCAGGATTTGATTTGAGCAAGGACGCTGAATGCATTGAACACAATCTTAGAAAGCAGCATTGGCCTGATCCATGTCTTCTTCAAAATTCCCGAGAGTTCATACACGGGCAAGTAAAAGAACTTCTGATATTTCAATTCATTCTCATCATCTGTCAGTTTAAGATGGTCGCGATAGTTTAGCCTGAGCCCCGATGCAAACCGGTCCTTGTCAATTTTTATCCAAAAGGAAAATTTCTCTCCGAGCCTAAATTGCTTCATCCTGAATTCACTTCCTCCGAAGATTGGAATCTCAGCGGCTCCGGTATTGTCTTTCAGGGCGATCTTGACAGGCTGGTTGGGTTTTCTTGGATGGGTGATATCTATCACGACACCGGTCACTACAACATTCTCATCAATATTGCCAATACATTCCCTGATATTTATCCTCTTCAGATAAGTTCGGGGAACAAAATTAAGAAAGTCCTCGGCATTATTTATACCAATTTTGTTGAATGCCTCAGCCCCTTTTTCTCCTACACCTTTAAGAAACTTAAGTTCCATATTCAAATTTACCGGCGCAAGTTATGCAATGAGAGGCAATTGTTTAAGAGAAATAATTGTGCGTTACTAAAAAGCTGAATTGGATTTCCCGGAAGAATATGTGCATTCACAAGCAGGGGCTTGTTAACGATTATTAGAAAAGACTTAACTAAAATTGTTTTTGTCATCCTGAGCACCTGCCCTGAGCTTGTCGAAGGGAGCGGAGCGCCGCCCTGCCCGCATCAGTTAAACGAATCGCACTCTCTGCAGGTGCTTCGCTCACGATTACAAACGTGGAAATTCAATTCAATACACTTCTTCAACCAAGCCGAATTTTGTCATCCTGAGCACTTGCCCTGAGCTTGTCGAAGGGAGCGGAGCGCCGCGAAGGATCATACACCGCTTTAATGTCCCCGCTGAGTCTTAGCTTCACCTGACTCAGCGGAAGACTATAATATGGTCAAGGCTCTGAGTCCCCGCATAATAGGCTGACGAGATTCACATTGTTCAATGTGGGAGACACAGAGGGGACAATGTCACCCTTCGTCAAGCTCAGGGTGACGCTGCTGTGGGAGACACAGAGGGGACAATGTCACCCTTCGTCAAGCTCAGGGTGACGCTGCTGTGGGAGACACAGAGGGGACAATGTCACCCTTCGTCAAGCTCAGGGTGACGCTGCTTTGGGAGACACAAGGGGGACAATGTCACCCTTCGTCAAGCTCAGGTGACGCTGCTCAGGGGGAAAGGGGACCGCTCAGGGTGACGCTGCTTCGGGAGACTCAGAGCGGACAATGTCACCCTTCGTCTTCAGGGTGCGCTGCTGAACGTCAAGCTCAGGGTGACGCTGCTGGGGAGACCAGAGCGGGACAACAATGTCACCCTTCGTCAAGCTCAGGGTGACGCTGCTTCGGGAGACACAGAGCGGACAATGTCACCCTTCGTCAAGCTCAGGGTGACGCTGCTAAATGCTCAGGGTGACGCTGCTAAATGCTCAGGGTGACGCTGCTTCGGGAGACTTAGAGCGGACGATGAAACCATAAGATATTTGGCACAAATTTTGTTTTTATTTAAGATATTTGATGAAAATTCAAGCCCGAAGTTAGTTTGATTTATGGTTTGAAAAAGAAAGCGGCATTTGTTAAGTTGCAATTTCTTGTGGGGCTATAGCTCAGTTTGGTAGAGCGTCTGAATGGCATTCAGAAGGTCAGCGGTTCGACCCCGCTTAGCTCCACTATTTTAGAAATCCAACAAAACCAACAGGAAATGTTTGCAATAGTAAATATCAAAGGCAATCAGTACAAAGTTCAGGAGAACCAAAAAGTTTTTGTGCCAAAGCTAAAAGAAGATGTAGGAGCAAAAGTTACATTTGATGATGTCCTCATGTTTTCGGCTGATGAAAACACGTTTGAAGTAGGCGCTCCAAAACTTTCGAAGATTATTGAAGCTACTGTACTCGATCATGTAAAAGATGATAAGGTCGTGGTATTCAAGAAGAAGAGAAGAAAAGGTTATAAGGTTCGCAGAGGTCACAGACAGAACTATACTCAGATTTCAATCGACAAAATTTCCTGAGAATCTCAAGAACAATTTTTATTCACGCAAAAGAATCAATAATAAATGGCACATAAAAAGGACTCGGAAGTTCAAAGAACGGAAGAGACTCACAATCAAAACGCCTAGGAGTTAAGAAGTTCGGCGGACAAGTGGTTAAAGCCGGAAACATTCTCCTCAGGCAAAGAGGAACCAAGTTCCTTCCCGGTTCAAACACCGGTCTTGGAAGAGACTATACAATTTTTTCTATGATTGACGGAACAGTCAGCTTTACAGACAAAAAGGGAAAGAAGACCCTTCATGTCATGCCGCTTGAGAGCGCATAGATCTTAAGCTATTAAATGCAGAGCGAGGTTATTCCGTCAATCGGAATAACCTCTTTTTATTTGTGAAAAACTAAAATAAATACAAAATGAAAGTTACGGTAATAGGCGCCGGAAATGTTGGAGCAACTGTTGCAAATGTAGTTGCGCAAAGGGAATTGGCAAACGAGGTTGTCCTTCTCGACATCAAAGAAGGAGTGGCTGAAGGTAAGGCACTGGATATCTGGCAGACTTCGGGCATCAATAATTTTGATACAAGAGTTATAGGGGTAACCCACGATTATTCGAGGACAGAAGCGTCTGAAGTTGTAGTCATCACTTCGGGACTTCCGAGAAAGCCAGGCATGAGCAGGGATGATCTTATTTCTACAAATGCTGAAATAGTAAAGTCAGTTACCGAGAATGTGATTCTCCATTCGCCGGATTCTATTCTGATAATAGTTTCAAATCCGCTGGATGTAATGACCTATTGTGCATATCTGAATTCGAAATTTCCTTCACACAGAGTTATGGGAATGGCGGGCATTCTTGACACGGCAAGATACAGAGCGTTCATTGCTGATGCCCTTGATACTTCTCCAAAAGATATACAGGCTATGCTTCTTGGTGGACATGGAGATACAATGGTTCCATTGCCAAGATATACAACAGTGAGCGGAATTCCGGTTACTGAGCTGATTGATGAAACCAGATTGAATGCCATAGTTGACAGGACAAAGAAAGGAGGAGGCGAACTTGTTGCCTTAATGGGAACATCTGCATGGTACGCTCCCGGTGCTGCTGCTGCACAAATGGTAGAAGCAATTGTAAGAGATCAGAATAGAATTCTGCCGGTTTGCGCATGGCTGCAGGGCGAATATGGATTAAGAGATCTTTATCTTGGTGTGCCGGCTGTAATTGGCAAGAATGGAATTGAAAAAATTGTTGAGCTTAAGCTAAATGATCATGAGATGAAAATGCTTCATGACTCGGCAGGATCTGTAAAGGAAGTTATGGGTGTGTTGGACAAATTGAATTCCAAAAAAGCTTTCGACTTCTAATCCGATTTATTATGCGCCCTGAGAAATCAGGGCGCTTTTTCTTTATTCATTTTCAGAGAGAACCTGGTTCCGGTTGATGATGACGTGCAATCGAATTCGTCAACCAAAGATCTGATGATGAAAATCCCTCTTCCGTTTTCTTTAAAAAGATTTTCCTCAGCCGTCGGGTCCGGCAATTTGCTAAGATCAAATCCGCCGCCTTCATCCTGAATTGTAATAACAATAGCTAGTGAATTGTAGGAAATCTCCGTGAAAACTTTCTTCCGGGGATCTTCTTTATTTCCGTGAACTATCGCATTGACTATAGCTTCTGAACTCGCAATCTGGAGATTGATGAATCTTTCGGCAGTAAGGCAGAATTCTTTGTTGACAGATTCAAGCAATTGCTCAAATCTCTGAACTTCGCTTCTTCTTGATTCAAGAATCAGTTTATGTTTTTCCAAAGTTTACTAATTAGTTTTTGTTCACCGGAAGAGTTCAGATATTCCAAAGTAAATTCATTGATAGATTAAAGGATTCATCACTAAATCCTCCAATGCTATTCCTGATGAAATCCAAACCGCCGGTTAAATTAACAATTGAACCTCTATTTAGGTATAGAAATATCTTTCCGTAAGGACCGTATGATCTGTAAATTCCCGCAAGCGATTTTTCAGTATTGTCATATCTGTATCTGATCTGTTGGAAATATCTGAACCCTGCGGCAAACTTAAGTAATTCGTACGGTGAATAAATTAATTCTGGTGAATAGAATTGCTCCTCAAAATAATTTATCGGCTTTACGGTAAAGTCGCCGTTGTTGAACTGACCTTGCTCATAAAGCTTCAGCTCACCGGTAAATAGAATTTCAACTTCAGGAATCAAAAGATAAGAAGTCGAATCACGTATGCTCAACTGTCTGTAAGAAAAACTTTGGACCTGAGAAACAATATCCTCAAAATCATACACAGTGTAATTCGCCAGAACCTGAAGGAAGTTTCGTGTTACAAGTCCATTTACGGGACTGAAGTTGCTGAGTGACGAAAGTCTGTAAATCTTGTTCTTATAATTGTTCGCACTCCTTTGTGAATAAATGTAACTGAGAGACGAATTGATGTAATCAAACTTCGTTTGTATATCGAAATTCCTGAGGTTAGAATAACCGTGGAGCAAATACATGTTCATTTCAAATTCATCCCGGTCATCATAATTGTCCTCAAAATCGGTATCATACTTCAACAGAGAGGCAGAGCCTGCTGCTGCAAAGTAATTAGTGTTTGAAAAAGAATATCGGATCTCTCCAAACAAGCCGGTTCTTCGGCTGTTGTTATTCTTATTTTTCTCTGCCTTTTCCAGCTCGTTGATCTGTGATGCCGAAAACCCGGATATATTCAGCAATGAATGATTCTCTGATCTTTCAATATAAAACAGTCTTGCATTTGCATTGATCATATATCTTGTGAAATCTAACGATGCAGATAGTTCAAGATTGTTTTCCAAAATTTTAGTATCGTAAAGATTTTCAAGCAGTGCGTTCGCTGAACTCGACCTGTATTCGTATTCTTTTTTTACAATTCGATTAAAATAATTTCCGGAAATAGAAACACCTGAATACTCATTCAATCGGTAGTTAAGTCCGTCGCTAATAAAGAAATAATCTTCAGCCCGGGTTTCTTTATTGTTCTTAACACCGAATTCATTAGCAACTGTTTGCGATGCCGGAAAGAAGAAATCGTCACTTGCGCTATAATATCTAATTGTGCCTGTATTGTCGGCGGCTTCTGAAAATACTTTGAAGACGCTTGCTCCGATGTCATAATCATGACTCTTCTTCCCACCAAGATCTTCGTAGGCCAGCACAAGCTGTCCGTTTGTCATGTAATCATTTATAAAAAAGTTATTGGCATTTGCGGTGAAAATTCCGCTAAGGCCGGAATTGATCTCACCAATCTGATCCTCGCGTTTGTAGCCAAGCCTTAGATTAGAGGTGATTTCCTGTAAGGGGAAATAGTCGAAGTTCGAGAAAAGATAAGTGCTGTTGTTTCTGTTTGTTTCAATGTTCTTGTCATCGGTAAGAAAAATATTTTGAATGCCTGCACCGGAGTTGAAGTTTGGATTCAATCTGTAGAATACTATGGCTTTGAAATTGTTGAAGTCCCGGGAAAAATTTCTTTCGAGTTTAGAAACATTCGACTGAAAGTATTCATTAATGACGACTCCGATATTATCATAGGAAGCATTGTAGTTGAATAGGGTATTTAATCCTGCAAGGTTGATGTCATTTGTGAAATTGGTTCTGAGAATATTGCCGTAATAAGTTGAATCATAGGGCATTAGAGCGGATTGTGCACTAAGTCCCCGAATAACGAGGAAAGAGAGGAAAAATATTATTCTAGTCAAATAAACTTTCATAGGAAAGCTTTCTTGTCTCAGACTCTTCTTTTAGACTCCTGAAAAGTCCTTCGAGATCCGTATAGTTTTCAGTGTTCTTCAAATCACTCGTTTGTGTATCAAGAACTACTTTGCCTTTATCGAGTAAAATTATTTTGGAAGAAACCTTCTCAACTGTGTTTAAAAGATGAGAACAATATAATATTGTCTTTCCCAATGATACAAGATAAGAGACAAGATCCTGAAAAATGAAAATTGAATTTGCATCAAGTCCATTGAGCGGCTCATCAAGATAGATCAGATCAGGGTTGTGGATGAGAGCAGAAGTAATGAGCACTTTTTGTTTATTACCTTTGGAGAGATTTCCAATTGATTGATCCAGCATTCCGGTGAAATCCAGCAACTCCGCAAAGTTATCTAGCCTGCGTTTGAGCAAATTATCTTCTAACGATCTTGCCGTGCCGATGAAACCAATGTACTCGCGCGGAGAAAGCGAGTTGAATAAGTTAGGCGCTTCCGGCACATAGCCTACTATTTTCTTTACTGAAACTGCATCTTCTTTAACATTTATGCCGCCGACGATTACTTCTCCATTATCAAAATCAAGTACGCCGCTTAGGATCTTGACTGTAGTGGATTTTCCGGCGCCGTTTGTTCCAATGTAACCGCAAATTTCACCCTGCGCAATTTCGAACGAAACATTATCCAGAGCAACAATTCCCGGATATGTTTTGGTAAGGTTGGTGACAGAGATCATGTCATTTAGAGAAGATCTCTTCAAAGAATTTTTTCATCGCAACCCATGATCTCTTGTCGGCATTCTCATTGTATGCAGCACCTTTCGAATTGTCATCGCCGGCATTCTTGTCGGTGAATGAATGAACAGCTCCGCTGTATTCTGTGAACACCATATCAACTTTCGCTTCGGCCATCTCCTTTAGAAATGCAGCTTTGTCTTCTGCTGAAATGTAAGGGTCATCTGCTCCGTGCAGTACCATCACACTTGTTTTGATATTTGAAGCATCTTCTGCTCCGGCCGGGCGCAGTCCACCGTGAAAACTTACAACTCCGTCAACCTCCGCACCGCTTCGGGCAAGCTCAATGACTCCGCTTCCCCCGAAACAATATCCGATAGCCGCTGTCTTTGACGGATCTACATGTGATTGTTTCAGCATCTCATCAAGTCCTGAACGAATTCTTTCTCTGTACAGATTTTTATCTGCATAAAATTTACCGGCTTGCTTTGAGGCTTCTTCAGATGATGCAGGGCGGATTCCTTTGCCGTAAATATCAACAGCCATTGCAAAGTATCCAAGCTCCGCCAGTTGCTTAGCACGCATTTTTTCATAATCTCCAAGTCCTTTCCATTGATGAATAACAATTACACCGGGCATTTTTGCGCTGATGCTGTTGTCATAGGCAATGTATCCCTGCATGGTTTCACCGCCGGAAGTGTACTCTATGTCTTTGGTTACTATCTCAGAACGGGAATTCATATTTGTGATGAGAATTAGAATTAGTGCGAAAACTATTTTAAGACTGTAGTTCATATTACTCCTCTCGAAATTTTTTGGCAAGTATAAGTCATTAATCACTATGATTTAATACAAAAAACTATACAGCTAATTTAGATAACGTTTCCTTTGTGTGTGAATTTCAAAATCGGCGTGATCGAATTATCCAGTCCCGAAACGGATATTTGAAAAATTGTATGTGGTTCTATTACACTGAGATACACAGAGATTACACGGAGGTACACGGAGAGAGCAAATAGGAAACAACTGTCATGACTATTAGCATTAAGAAGAGTCTTTCAATTCAGGGGGATGTGGAAATCAGAACCATTGTATCAAAGAATATAATAAGACGTTAACATATTTAACTCAGTGGACCTCCGTGACACCTCAGCGTATCTCCGTTTATAACATAGCAACCGTACCAAGCGCACTTTTCGAAACGCTACTCTAATTTAGAATTACACAGAATTAATCTTTGTCATATATTGAGCAATTCATTCAGGATGCATACCAATTCAGAATTTGACGCAAGCGTTTCAGAAAGCAGTGAAGTCTCGGAGAAGTCAAAAATTTACTCTTCTTTGTTTTACAGCTTATGCTTTGTCTTGATACTTTGGATAGTTCATTTCATTCAGTGGTCACTCCAAAGTGATTTTGGAAAGTATGGTGTACTTCCCAGAGAAGTTAAAGGACTGAGCGGAATATTCACTGCACCATTGATACACGGAGATTTGGATCACCTGATCTCCAACTCACTTACATTGTTAATACTTCTTTTCGGATTGTTCTACTTTTACAGAACATCGTCTCTAACCGTAATTATTCTTACTTATCTGGTAAGCGGTCTAATGGTTTGGGTTATTGGAAGAAGGTCTTATCACATTGGTGCGAGCGGCATCGTGTACGGTTTGGTTGCGTTCATATTTTTCAGCGGACTTTTCAGAAGAGACAAAAGGTCAATGGCGCTTTCACTAATTGTTGTATTTCTTTACGGCGGGTTGGTTTGGGGCGTATTACCGATTGAGCCGGACATTTCTTTTGAATCACATTTGTCGGGAGCATTGATCGGAGTCGGGCTTGCATTTGCCTTCAGAAATTATGATCCGCCGGAAAAATACGAATGGGAAGAAACGGATGAAGACGACGGACTTGATTACGGGGATACTCCCGAAAAAATTGATGAGATTGACAAGCTTTTTGACAATGATGATGACGATGAGAATAAGAGATTTCTTAGGTAAATTGCCTTTCTCAAAATTTTATAAACTCGAATAAACAACACCATGAGCAAACCACCTGAAGGTGAAGTCACATTCTTAATGACAGACATTCAGGGAAGCACAATGCTTGCTCAGAAAGATCCTGAAAGACTAAGCGAGCTCATCACAATACATGACAAAATAATCCAGACATCGATTGATTCTCACTCAGGTTTCATTGTAAGGAATGTAGGTGACTCATTTCTAGCAGCGTTTGGCGATCCATATTCCGCTGTCTTAACAGCTTATGAGATTCAGAAAATTCTCGCTAAAGAGTTTGAGAAGAACAAAGAGATACTTGTAAGAGCAGGTGTACATTGCGGAATTGTTGAATGGATGGACGGAGAATATCAGGGATATCTCACTCTGGCAAGGACTCAGAGAATCATGTCAACAGCGGCAGGCGGTCAAACATTGTTATCTTCTGATTTCGTCGATAAGCTTGGCGATTTGCACACAGGTGATATTAAATTTCTTGATCTGGGCGAACTGAAATTAAAGGACCTCATAAAGCCGATTAGATTATATCAGCTTTCCGGTAAAGGTTTGCCGGAGAATTTTTCACCTCTAATAACACTCAGTGGAACTCCCAACAATCTTCCTGTACAGCTTTCCGATCTGATAGGCAGAGCAGATATATTAAGTACTATAAAACAGCTTTTGTCAAAATCACGGTTGCTTACTTTGACCGGACCCGGGGGTGTAGGAAAAACAAGACTATCTTTGCATGCATCTGCAGAGATGATTGAAGAATTCAGAAACGGTGTGTGGCTGATCCAGATTGCAGATCTGAATTCAATGGAGCTGATTCTCAATGAGATCGCAACTGTTCTTAAGGTCAGTGAAGAAGGCGAATCGGATCTTCTGGAAGCAATAATCGCATCGCTTTCGGATAAAGAAACTCTTCTTATACTTGACAACTGCGAACATCTGGCAGAGGATTGTGCTTCGATATCAGAAAAGATCCTTACGCATACTTCTTCTGTTAAAATATTGGCAACTAGCAGAAAAGTTTTGAATGTAGCCGGCGAAAAGAACTTCAGGATTCCTTCTCTGCAATTGCCTTTAATGAAAACCAAACTTCAAGCGGTTGATGTGAATGAAATTGAGTCTGTAAGATTATTCTGTGAAAGAGCCAAAGCAGTTAAAGAAGGTTTCGCGATAACGGATGAGAACGCCATGCATATTTCCGAGCTATGCATAAGACTTGACGGTATCCCGCTTGCAATTGAACTGGCTGCAGCCCGGACAAATGTTCTTAAGGTAGAGAAAATTCTTGAAAGGCTCAGCGACAGATTCAACCTTCTTACCGGTGGGAAAAGAACAGCGCTTCCGAGACAGCAAACATTAAGAGCGATGATTGACTGGAGTTATGACCTGCTTTCGGAAAGCGAAAAAAAAGTGTTCAGAAGACTGAGTGTATTTGATAACGGCTGGTCACTTGAGGCGTCTGAATACGTTTGTTCATTCGATGGGATAGCCGAGTATGAAGCGCTTGATCTGCTTTCAGAACTTATTGATAAGTCACTTGTAAACAAAATTGCTAATGAAAAAGTAGGAAGATACGGCATGCTTGAGTCATTGAAAGAGTATGCCACTGAAAAAGTTGAGAAGGAAGAATTGAAGGTATTGAATGAAAGACACTTTAGATATTTTTTCAATTTGACCAAAAACTTGTTCAGTGATGACAAAGCTGATCCGGACAATACGACACTAAGGGATTTTGCAAGAGAGAAGGGAAATGTCAGGAAAGCAATTGCCTGGGGGATGGAAAATGATATAAGTGCATTGATGAATGTTGTTACTGAACTTGAGTGGTTTTGGGACAATATAGGCTCTCACAATGAGGCATTTAATCTGTTGACTGCTTGCATAGAGAAATATAAAGGCGAAGAGAATCAGATGCTGGCTAAAGCAAAGTCATCGGCTGGTTACTTTGCAAATAATCTCTGCAGATATGAAGAGTCCGAATCACTTATAAACGAAGCGATGGAGATCCATTCTTTGGTTGGCAACTGGAAGGGAAAAGCAGAGTGTCATGTTCTTTTGGGAATATTGATGATAAATCTAAACAGACTGGATGAGGCAAGAATTCATCTGACCGAAAGTCATAAATTGGCATTAGAAGTTAATGATCCGGATATTGAAGCAGACTCACTGGCAAATCTTAGCGTAATTGATCTGAAGTCAGGCGACTATATTGTTGCAAGTGATAGGGCATTTCAGGCGCAGAAGATCTACAAGAGACTGGGAAAATCAAAGGCTCTCGGAAAGACACTGAATAATCTCGGGGCGGTTGAGTTCTATCGCGGCAATTTCGATCAGGCAAGGAAGTTCTATGAGGAAAGCCTGCATCTGCTTGAACAGTCGGATGACAATTACACTCATTGCGTAAACCTGATTAACATCGGAAATATTTATCTCCGACAAAAGAATCTTGCGGAAGCATCTGCGTATTATGAAAGAAGCATGAATATGATCAAAACAAATGACTTTGTTGATCTATCCGCGTTCATATTGATAAAAATGGCTGACCTTGCTCTTGCCGGAGGTGAACTTGAAAAATCTGAGAGATATTATGACGAAGCTCTCAACATCCCTTGGATAAAAAACGAATCCAGAAAGATCGCAACAATATTCAGGGGACTTGGAAATATTTTGTTCGCAAAAAATGAATATGAAGATTCATTATTTTATCTGTTAGTTTCACAAAAGCAATTTGAAATATCAGGTTTTATGCTTCCGGGCGATCAACTGGATGAATATAATTTCAAAATGGATCATCTGAAGTTACAGATTAGTGCTTCAGATTTCAGTTCTATCATGGCAAAAGCGAATGCAGTATCAGTCGAAGATTTGATGAACATAAGGCGTAACTCCGGACAAGTGTCAACTGTCAGATAATCTCTTCCTGTCCTTTAACAGGAATCAAAACATCTTTGAAATTCATCTCTTTGAGATTCTTCATAAGAGCTTCCTGCTGGTCCAGTTCACCATGCACGAGATATATATTTTGTAGTCTTCCTCTGTCAAACTGATCAAAATATGTTCGGAGTTCATCGCGGTCTGCATGTGCGGAGAATGAATTAAGAACAACTACTTTTGCTTCAACAGAATATTCTTCTCCGAAAATTTTGACTCTTGCATCCGGAACTCCGCGACTCTCAATGAGCCTTCTGCCGAGAGTATGTTCTCCCATAAAGCCTACTATGAGAATAGTTGTTGCAGGATTTTCTATGTTATTCTTAAGATGATGAAGAATTCTGCCCGACTCTGCCATACCCGAAGCCGAAATAATCATGCAGGGGCCCTTAAATGAATTCAACCGTTTCGATTCCTCAACATCTTTTATATAGTTTACAAAAGGTAAATCAAAGACATCAATTCCCGAATGAATGAGCTGCATCAATTCTTTGTCGTAACATTCCGGATGAATCTTGAAAATGTCTGTAGCCCTTGCAGAGAGAGGACTGTCAACAAATACAGGAAACGGTGCCATATCACCCCGCTGAAAAATCATAGCTAAAGCATAAATTATTTCCTGAGTCCTTCCAACACTAAAAGCAGGAACAATTGTTTTTCCTCCTCTTGAAACTGCCTCTTCAAGAACACCCTGAAGCTGTTTGTCCATCTCAACAGCTTTGTCATGCACTCTTCCGCCGTAAGTAGATTCGGAAATAAAGTAATCACAATCTCCGATAAACTCAGGATCACGCAGTATAGGAAGATTGTGACGTCCGATATCTCCCGAAAAAGCAAATCTGAACTTTTTGCCATTCTCGTTAATTTCAAGAACTACCATTGCCGATCCAAGAATATGTCCGGCATCAAAGAATTCAACTGCAACACTATCGCCAAATCCCTCGATAAAGAACTTCTTTCTGTAGTCAATTGTCTTGAAATTTTCCATGACATGCTTTGCATGTTCAACTCTGTACAGCGGTTTAAAAGGATGAAGGTTTTGTCTTGCTCTTTTCTTGTTCACATATTCGGTATCCTTTTCCTGAATGTGGGCGCTGTCAAGAAGCATTATAGCGCATAAGTCCCTGGTTGCACTTGTTGAGTAGATGCTTCCCTCGAAGCCTTTAGAATAAAGCATCGGCAAATTTCCTGAATGGTCTATATGTGCATGGGATAGAACAACGCAATGTACTTCGCGCGGATCGAAGAGAAAGTTTCTGTTGATTTCATAGGCCTCTTCTCTCTTGCCCTGATACAGCCCGCAGTCAAGGAGAATCTTCTTTCCATTGATCTCAAGCAAGTGCTGTGACCCTGTGACTGTTCTGTCTGCCCCGCAAAACTTTATCTTCATCTTATTATTTGTTTTTGGAATTGGAGACGAAATTGTTATGCCTGTGTTTTGTAACAAACGGATTTCCTTTGACGATGAATCTGTATGGAAGATCCGTTCCCTTACTGATGCCTATCCTCTTGGTTGAAATGATATCACTCTTCTTTGTTTCTTCACCTGCGGCAACAAACAACTCGCCCTCATTAGTAAGGTTGTGTCCGTTAAACTTCTTGTCGATTTGCAGAGCTATGCAAAGCTTTGCCGGGCCATTTGCAATTTCATGACTGCCGGAAGTCAGTTTCCTATGACCAAGAGCCAATTCTTTACCTTCGATAATCTCGGCTGCCCTTATCAGAACTGCATTACCTTCGCACTCATTTCCTGTTACTGCGTTGAAGCAATAATAATTTCCATAGATGAAATAGACATAAGCATAACCTGCGGGCCCGTACATAATTTTGTTTCGTTCGGTAATTCTGCCAAAAGAATGAGATGCCGGATCATGATCACCTATATATGCCTCTGTTTCAACTATCTTGGCGCAAATAAGGCCATTGTTAATTTCTCTTACTATCAACTTTCCGAGAAGTTCTTTGGCCACAATTATTGTATCTCTAGCATAGAACTCTCTGTCTAATGCAGTCAACAATCTCGACTTATCCTCTTAATGGCTGATAATATAGAAAATTCAAATATAAGTGAATATGGACAACTCAATATTGCAACAATTACTTTGGCAGATCCGTCCAAAACGTTTTACTTAAAATGTAATTAGTTCGAACCATTTACATAGAATAAAATCATTTCCGCTTAGGGCAGGCTAAGCT
This sequence comes from Ignavibacteria bacterium, assembly GCA_016704345.1. Lineage (GTDB taxonomy): Bacteria > Bacteroidota > Ignavibacteria > Tepidaquicellales > Tepidaquicellaceae > JADJAH01. The sequence goes on from JADJAH010000038.1 coordinate 350,975, forward strand.
GCAAGCGCCCGCTGCCGTAATTGCCTAAATTGCTCGCAATGGCTGCAGATTAACTCCTGCCCGACAGAAGGGCGGCGTCAACATTCTTGCGCCTTGCTCATTTCTACGGCGGCGGGTTGTTTTCTAATCGAAACCTCATGCTCCGCTTAATTTCGATATAATTTCGTGTGGAAAACGCTTTGCGGCAATGTTACTTTGACGTATCATAGCTGATATTACTGCCTATTGAACTCATCTAAAGCAATTGCAGGGTGACCAAAAGTTTCTCTTGTATGTTTATGCCTATTAGGGTATTTTTGTTTCGAGTTTAATGATTACAGTAATTGGTGGGTTGGGAGACCCACTTTTTTTTTATGCATTCTGAAAAAGCGCTAGAGGAAATCGCATTCTCGATATTGGAGGAAACGGATTATAAGATCATAGATCTTGTTGTGCGCGGAGAAAAGCGCACGAAAGTTCTGGAATTGTATGTTGACAGGCTTGAGGGTGTGAATATTGATGAATTGGCCAGTTTGAGCAGAAGACTCGAAGAGAAAATAGAGGAGACTCTGTTTGCGGGTGAGATGTCTAAAATAGTTATCTCATCACCCGGAGCTGAGAGGGCATTCAAGTATATTTGGCAATTGGACAAGCATGTAGGCAGAATACTGGAAATTGTATTGAATGATGAAACAAAAACGGAAGGCCGCCTTTTGGAAGTAGATGATGATTCAGGAACAGTGAAGATCGCGGTTGCGCCCGAGGGCAAGAAGAAAGCTGACCCTGTTGAGATTGAACTAAAGTTTGATAACATAAAGGAAGCAAAAGTTAAAATTAGTTTTTCGAAAAAATAATTTCCAAAGAAATGAAATCAGAAATTGTAGAAGCCTTTACCATGATGGCAAAGGAAAAGAGCATTGACAGGGAAATCCTGATCAGTGTTATAAAGGATTCCTTCAACAAGATGATGGAGAAGAAGTATGGACTTGAGGCAAGATATGAAATAGTGGTGAACATGGACAAGGGTGACATTGAAATTTTTCTCTTCAAAACAGTAGTAGAAGAAGTAATCGATCCCGGAAAGGAGATTGATGTAGAGACAGCCAAAGAGAGATCCGGAGAGGAATTTGAGATCGGCGATGATTTTGTGGATCAGATACAGATAGAGGAGTTTGGAAGAAGAATGGTGATCAATCTCAAGCAAAATCTAAATCAGAAGATCAGGGAGATCGAGAAGGAAGTTACATTCAATACATACAAAGATTTTGTCGGGGAGATAGTAGTTGGCGAGATCTATCAGATCAAGCCGTCGTCAATTCTCCTTATACATAACGGCAATGAGATTATTTTTCCCAAGGGTGAACAGATCCCCAAAGAAAGATACAAGAAAGGCGACACGATAAGGGCGATTGTTAAGAGTATAGAAAAGAGGCAGTCAGGACCGCCGCTTATTATTGTTTCGAGGGCCGATGAGCAATTTTTATACAAACTTTTTGAATTGGAGATCCCTGAAATCTACGACGGCATTATTGATATAAAGGGAATTGCGCGTGAGCCGGGAGAGAGAGCAAAGATTGCAGTTACATCCAATGACGACAGGATCGATGCGGTCGGGGCCTGTGTAGGAATGAAGGGAATAAGGATACACTCAATTGTAAGAGAACTAAGCAATGAGAACATTGATGTTATAAACTTCACAGAAGAGCCGACTCTATATATTTCACGAGCATTGTCTCCTGCAAAACTGAATGACATTGAACTTGATAATGAGAATAAGACAGCCAATATTTACGCAGATGAAGATCAGATAAGTCTCATTATCGGCAAGAGCGGACAAAACATTAAATTGGCGGGAAAGCTTACCGGATATCAGATTAATGTTGTCAGAATGGAGCCTGAGGAAGAGGAAGAAGATGAGGATGTTGAGAATGAAGAAAATGAAGTAATTGAAGAAGTATCAGAAAAGAACGAAGTAACTGAAAGCAGTGAAGAAGAGCAACCGGCAAGTTGATCTTCCGAAAGAATCAATAAGTAAAAATTTTTTCAACACTTAATAAACGGATGTCAGAAACTCAGGATAAGATTAAGAAAGAAAGAGTAATATCCCTTGTTGCCAAGCTTAACATCTCTAAAGATGATCTGCTGGATTTTCTAAAGAGAAACGGGATAGAAGCTTCGGTTAATACAACTTTGGAACCGGAAGTTGTAGCAAAGGTGTATTCACACTACAAGAAGGATATCGAAAAAGAGAACAAGAGAAAAGAGAAGGTAAAGAGTTTTGAGAAAGAACATCATGCTGGACTCTCTGAAGGCGCGCAGATGCTTAGAGCCGAAGAAGAGAAAAAACGACAAATTGAAGAAGAGGAAAGAGCGCGAAAAGCCATTGAAGAAGAGAATAAGAGAAGAGAAGATGAAAAGAGAAAACAGGAACTTCATGCATACATAGAAAGAAAAAAACTGGAAGAAGAAGAAAAGATCAAATCTGCTGCAAGGAAAGAAAAGCCAAAGCCAATTGAAGCAAGAAGAGATAAACCTGTTGAAGCTGCGAAAACAGCACCTAAGGAAGTATCTAAGGAAGCAGTGAAAGTTGCTCCAAGGGAAACTCCAAGGGAAGCTTCAAAAGAAACTCCCAAAGAGACCCCACGAGAGAGCACAGCTCCAAGGCATGAAAGAAGACCAATTGAGAAGAAGCCGGAAGAAAGAAAGCCCTCCGACCAGCAGAAGCCACAGGACAGACAACCATTCCGCCCGGGAAGACCCGGTGAGCAGAGAAGGCCGCAGGCTTTTCAGAAGAAGCCATTCCAAAGACCGCAGAAGAAAGATGTTCAGAATAAGATAACATTAAAAGATATTCCCGGAAAGAAGAAGCCTGAGACTGAGTTTAAGAAGCCTGTAACGCCGAGACCTCCGGGACAAGCTTCTACAACAGACAACAGGTTCGGTGATAAGAGATTTAAAGATAAGGATAAGACAAAGGCACAGGACAGGAAGAAATTTGAGCTTGAGCAGGAAAGGAAAAGAAAGCTCAAACTCGACAAAGGTCACAGATCAAAAGATCAGGCGCAAAAGGAAATTGATGATGCAATAAGAGAGACATTTGCCAAAATGGATGATGGCGGAGCTTCAGCCAGGAGTCAGGCCAGAAAGAGAAAGAAGAAGGAGAGAATAGAAGAAGAAAGAAAGATACTTGAACAGAAAGAAGCAACAAAGCATATTCTCAAGGTCAATGAATACATCTCAACATCAGAGCTTGCAAACCTGATGGAAATTGATCCAAGCGAAATCATCAAAGCCTGCTTTAAGCTAGGAATGATGGTCTCCATAAATCAGCGGCTCGAGAAGGACCTAATAGAACTGATCGGTTCTGATTTCGGAATTCAAATAGAATTTCTTAAGGAATACGAAGAAGACATCCTCGAAGACACGGCAGATGCTCCGGCGACATTAAAATGGCGCTCTCCAGTAGTCACTGTTATGGGTCACGTTGATCACGGAAAGACCTCACTGTTGGATTTTCTCCGAAAGGCAAATGTGGTCGAAGGTGAAGCCGGCGGGATAACCCAGCATATTGGCGCATACAAAGTTCTGCTTGACGGCGGGAAGTCTGTTACATTTCTTGATACTCCGGGACACGAAGCATTCACGGCAATGAGAGCAAGGGGCGGACAGGCGGCAGACATCGTTGTGCTTGTTGTTGCGGCAGACGACAGTGTAATGCCGCAGACTGTTGAAGCGATCAATCACGCACGGGCAGCGGGAGTTCCCATTGTAATTGCAATCAATAAGGTTGATAAGCCTGATGCAAATCCCGAAAGAATAAAGCAGCAGCTTTCGGAAAAAGAAATTCTTGTTGAGGAGTGGGGTGGAAAATACCAGTCTGTGGAAATCTCTGCAAAGCACGGAATGAACATTGACAAGCTTCTGGAGAAGATTCTCGTTGAAGCTGAACTACTTGAGCTGAAAGCAAATCCCGACAGGAATGCAAGGGGTGTTGTGCTTGAAGCTAAGCTCGACAAAGGTAAGGGACCGATTGCAACGGTTCTTGTTCAGAAGGGAACACTGAAAGTTGGTGATACATTTGTTTCGGGAATGTACAGCGGCAAGGTAAAGGCAATGTTTGATGAGCGTGAAAATAAGATCGATGTTGCACTTCCGTCAAGACCTGCGGTAGTGCTTGGTTTTGATGGTGTGCCTCAGGCAGGAGATACATTTGTTGTGCTGGATTCCGAAAAAGATTCGAAATCGATTTCGCTGAAGAGGCAGCAATTGAAACGCGAACAGGATGTAAGGCAAGTGAGATTCATAACACTTGATGATATTTCGAAACAGATAAAAGAAGGACAGGAAGTAGAGCTTAAGATCATTCTTAAAGCTGATACTGACGGATCTGCTGAAGCACTTGCTGATTCGTTGCATAAGCTTACTACTAAAGAAACGAAAGTAACGGTAATTCATAAGGCAGTCGGTGCTATTAGCGAATCAGACATACTGCTGGCAGTTGCTTCGGGAGCAATAGTAATTGGATTTAGTGTGAGACCGAATCTTAATGCACGCAAGCTGGCAGAGAAGAACAATATAGACATAAGATTGTATGATATTATTTACAAGCTTATAGAAGAAGTTAAGCAGGCGCTTGAAGGAATGCTTGCGCCGGACATCTCAGAAGAGATTGTCGGCACAGTTGAAATTCGCCAGGTGTTCAAGGTTCCGAAGATAGGAAATGTTGCCGGATGTTATGTGCTTGACGGCAAGATTGTAAGGAATAACAGGGTGAGACTGATAAGAGACGGATTCAAAATATTTGAAGGCAACATATCTTCACTCAAGAGAATCAAAGATGATGTAAGAGAAGTTGAATCCGGTTATGAGTGCGGAATAGGACTTGAGAATTTTAATGATATAAAAGTCGGAGATAATATTGAATCGTTCAAGTTGGTTGAGACAAAGAGAAAACTGATAACGCAATAGAATTTAATCATGTCTGTAAGATCAGAAAAAGTTGCTGAAGAGATAAAGCATCAGCTTAACACGGCAATGTCAAAGGATCTCTCCGAGATTCCCGGACTTGGGCTTGTGACCATATCAAGAGTAATCATGGCTCCTGACCTAAAGCTTGCCAAGATATATCTTAGCTTTCTGGGCAACAAAGAACCGGTTGACAAATGCCTGGAAAAGATAAGCAGCAGAAAGAAGCATATAAGATTTCTTCTCGCAAAACATATCGTCCTCAAATATGTGCCGGACCTGATATTCTATCACGACGACACTATTGAATATGCAGACAAGATGCAAAAGATCATCAATGAGATCCATAAAGATGAAAACAAATCAGAAGCTTAGTGCAGAATGAAGTTCCGAACAAAGATAACGACCTTAGTTCTGTAAATTCTGTTTTCACAAATTGCATCTTCCTGGCAGACAAGCCCATAGGCTTTACCAGCGCCGACATCGTAAGAATTTTCAAAAAAAGTTTCGACATTAACAAGATAGGTCATTCGGGTACGCTTGATCCAAAAGCTACCGGGCTGCTTGTGCTTTGTACGGGAAAAATGACGAAGCGCATAACAGAGTTTATTGACTATGATAAAGAATATGAAGGTGTTATAAAGATTGGAGCCACTACTAAGAGTTTTGATACGGAGACTGAGGAGGAAAATTTCAAAGACGTATCAGGTGTAACGGAAGATGATATTATGAAAGTAAGAGAAAGTTTTCTCGGCGAGATAAGTCAATTGCCCCCAATGTATTCTGCTTTGAAGCACAAGGGCAAACCACTGTACAAGCTTGCGAGAAAGGGTAAGGAGATTGAAAGAAAGCTGAGAACATTGTTCGTCAGTGAATTTGATGTTTGGAAAAAGTCACCGACAGAAATAGGCTTCCGGATTTCTTCAAGCAAAGGAGCATACATCAGATGCATAGCAAACGATTTTGGAATGAAGCTGGGAGTTGGCGGCTACTTGAAAGAGCTTCGAAGAACGAGGATTGGTAACTTTAAGTTAGAAGAGTTTGAAAATAACATCAGAGAAATCCCTTATAGGGTAATAGAGAGTATACAGCTCTGATTTTATTTGCAAAGTTGTAATGCAACAATTTATCAAACAAATTTACGATACATCATATCAAGATAGTTCAAAGATCAATAGATCCATTGCAGCCTCGTGGTAATTGTGTTAGTTGTTCCCTTCAGGTCAAGTTTGTCAAGATTGCTAAGACCGTATCCCAAAGACATTCTCCAATGCTGAGTTGCCCACCAGTTTAAACCAAGATACAGTTTATTCAAAATGCCTCCTTCGATTTGCTTATCGTTCATATCCAGTCTCGAGTATCTTGCAACCAATTCCCAGGCGCCTGAAGTACCCGTCGGCATTACTCTTCTTGCGTAAGCAGCTTTCTTGTCATAAGGTCTTTGTTCACCGGAGATCACCCAGCTTCCCGACATATAAAATCCATTGAATGAAGGATTGGAGTGATCATAGGTTGATGCCCAGCTTTGCACATACTCGCTTAAGAACGAAAAGTTTCTGTAACTCCAGAGTCCCTCGAGCCCGACACTCCACGAATGATCTGCAGGAATGTCTTTGGTATCTACATAGTAGCTGCTAATGTTAGACTCATTTCTTCCTCTGTACCGAAGCAGATTCTTTGCTGCCTGATTGTATCTCGAACTAATTCCAAGATGCAGAAACTTCTTTCCCTTCTCCTGATAGATCGGCAATCCCGTCAATCTTGCCGTGAACTGATTTCCGTTATCATCGAATGAAACATCTTTTACGAACCAGTCATTGAACCATCCTACAGCAAATGTCATTCTTTCATCATAAAACCCGTTCATTAACTTTATACCAATGCTTCTGCTCTGAAAGAACGGATTTAGTATTCTTTCCGTGAAAGGCAGATTAGCAGCGTCTCCCACCATTTCATAAACGAATGTTTCCTTTATCTTTCCGATTGTAAACTTTCCAAGAATCTTATTAAGATGAATTGAGAGAGACAGGTCAGTTACACCAAATGGAGGATCCTCCGGTCCTCTGTCGAAACCCTTGTACTCAACACTTAGAAAATAATTGAGAGGGTTGCTGAATTTGAAATCTCCTGAGAATGTCATTCTGCCTGATCGAAGATCGAATCTGCTTTCCTGCTCACCAACCTGCTCCTTACTTTCATTATCCTGACCATTCCAGACATAATCAACAATCGGAGCAAATCCACTTCTCATTGAAAAAGCCTTACCTTCAAACTGGCTCCACTTCAACCACTTTTTGGGAATGTCGGGTATAAAATATTTTTCCGACATGGATGGATCAGGCAAAACATGATATTGAGTTGAATCTACCGGTTCTGTGAACTGAGCTTCAGCTTCACGTGAACATAAAAAGTATAAAGCTAACAACGTCAGGATTCTCAACGAAAACATTCTCATGGTATGTATGGATTACTTTTTAAGTGAAGAGTTGTAAATGAAATATCTCAATAAATGATTTTCAAAATTTGTAAAAATAGACCAATAGACAAGCAGAAGCAACGTATTGAAACTGTTTTGAAATGGAAAATTTTTGGGATATGTGACCTCGCCGGAAGGTCTGCAAATCAACTTCTGATAAATTTCTTACACAGAGCTCCACAGAGAAATCACAGAGGTACACAGAGAAAAACAAGTAGGAATCAACTGTCTGACTGTTCACATTAATATAGGTCTTTCATTTCGGAAGCAACTGGAAATCAGAACCACTGTCGTAAAAATTTTCTTACCCACGTTACACGGTTTTCAAAAAGCTATTGTATAAACAAAGACAAAAATTGAAGTTGAATAAAAGGCGTGTAAAAAGTAATTTGCAACTCAATACAGAGAGATGGCTGAGTGGTTGAAAGCGGCGGTCTTGAAAACCGTTGTGGCCTCTGGTCACCGGGGGTTCGAATCCCTCTCTCTCTGCAGACAAACAGTTCATTAAAAAAGGAGCCTTAGTTGTTAAGGCTTTTTTAATTTGTATAAGATATCTAATTGCTTCAAATTGTTTCAAAAAGAAAAATCATTCCATCAATTTTTATCCAATTACAATGAATCATAAGAGAATTTCAATTGCCGCAGTCTGTCTGCTTCTATCAATATCATTTCTTTCCGGTTGTTCAGGAATCAAAGATACGATGGAGAATGCGGAGAGACTTAAATTTAAGCTTGGCGGCATAGACAAGATAACTGTAGGCGGAGTTAACTTAAGCAACGTGACTTCGATTGACCAATTAAACTTCACCCAAACCGCAGGGTTGCTTGCCACTTTAGCATCAGGTTCGCTGCCGACTTCACTTACCGTCAATCTTATCGCCAAAAACCCCGATACATATCCGGGCGGAACAAAAGAATCATCATCGCTTATCAAGGGTTTGGACTGGAGACTGATTGTAGATAACACTGAACTGATTACCGGGGCAATTGACAAAACCATAGAAATACCCGGAGTGGGAAAACAAGTAACTATTCCAATACCGGTGAGAGTGGATCTGTTCAAAATGCTTGGAGACGGTGGACTTGATAAGGTCATCAATCTTGTAAATGCAATGAACGGAACATCGGGAGCTTCGTCAAGAGTGTCTCTGAAGATCAAGCCTACTATAGATACTTTCCTTGGCGGCATTGCATATCCCGGAGAAATTGAAGTGGTAAGCAAGGAATTCAGATAGTCATGGTTCGGTTCTTTCAATTACGGACCGAAAAAATATTTCCGGAACTAACCAAAATTTTTTGAGAGAATACACTAAGAGTTTCACAATTAAGAGTATGATTGCAATAATTGCGATTATACTCTTTTCATTTGTGGAAGCGATGTCCGCTACATATTATATTTCCAATAACGGTAATGACAAGAATAACGGTTTGTCACCATCGTATCCATGGAGAACAGTCACCAAACTAAATTCCATGATGAGAGAATTCTCTCCGGGAGATATGATTTTTTTTGAACGGGGGAGTTATTTCGTCGGACAAATAAACATTGGTTGCAGCGGAAACGATAACGAGCCGGTTACTTTCGGCGCATACGGAGCGGGGATAGAACCTGTGATCAGCGGATCGCTTCCTCTGCGAAACTGGACGCTTGACAAGAACGGAATTTACAAGACTAAGGCAGATTCGACAATTAAAAATCTTTTCATCAATGGAAAGCAGCTAATTCTTGCCAGGTATCCAAATTCCGGATACTTGCAGGTCAAAGAGAGGCTGTCAAATCCAAAGTCAGGATTCAGAGACAAAGCATTGAGTCAACCAATGGGTTACTGGAACGGAGCAAATGTTAGAATAAGGACAATCAACTGGGCGTATGAACATAGTGCTGTAAAGAGTTTTCAAAGCGGAACGGTAACTCTAAGCAATCCAACCAGTTTTCCGATTGAGAAAGATTGGGGCTATTATTTTGATAATAAATTCTCCGAGCTGGACACTCAAAACGAATGGTTCTATCAGGAGGAAAAGAATGGAAAAGGTACAGTTTATCTAAAGCCTCCGACGGGAGTCGATCCGAATAAGGCATTCATTGAAGGCAGTTTTATTGGACTCGGTTTCTTTTCAAACATCAATCTCATAAACGTAATTATAAGGGATCTCAGTTTTGTGAACCAAACTGATATTGCAATTTATTTCAACGGCAAGAACAGGAGAGTAAGTATAGAAAATTGCAGTTTCACCGGGCAGCGACTTCACGCAGTTTATTTTCCATCGACCAATACTAAGGCAGTTATCAGCAATTGCCGTTTCTCGGGTATCAATGGCGAGGCTCTCTATTTAAATACCTCCAGGAGCGCAGTAATTTCAAACAACTTGTTTGCAAACATAGGGATGATTCCCGGATACGGAACTACAGGTACTGCTTTTGGCATGTCGGCAATTGTAGTTCTTAGCAGTGACTCAAATCACATTACGGGAAACTACATCAACGGTGTGGGACATGACGGAATCAATTGCATAGGGAAGGCAAATCTGATTGAGAAGAACGTGTTGAAGAATGTATTGCTTTACCTGAATGACGGCGGTGCAATCAAGAGTTACGGAGTGAATTCAAACGGATCTGTTTGGAGAAACAATTTTGTATCTGATGTTCTTGGTAATATTGCCGGTGCCCCAATAAACAACCGACTGATGGCATACGGATTATATGCCGATGCAGGCAATAGTAATGTGCGGATTGAAAATAATACAGTTGTAGATTGTTCAGGTTCAGGCATCTTCTTGTATGAAGGCTGTAATAATAATGTCATAATTAATAACGTCTGCATGAATAATCCGATCGGAATTAAATTCAGAGTTGATGTACAAAATTCAACCGGTAATCAGATAATGAATAATGAATTTGTAGGAATTCAGGAGAATCAATTTGCAGTCAGATTCATTTCAAGGTCAGGTAGTTTTTTGCCGGGAAATTTTGACAAAAATACTTATGTCTTCCCTCGTAACGATGCAGCTTTCCAGTATGAAAGATTAGGCAAACTTGATGAGTATGATATAGATGGTTGGAAAAATTTGCAGTCGGGTAAGGAAAAAGATCCGGTGTTTCTGAATGACAATCAATTTCTCTTTCCTGAGATCTTCAGAAACATGACTTCGGACAGCATGCGATACTTGTTGGATGCTTCAGTAGAATATGTTGATAAAGACAAGAAGAAAATTTTCGGCGCCGTTTCTGTAAATCCATGGACATCGAAAATCTTGTATGCAAACTCTGACAGGTCAAAATCTTCTCATCTCGAAATCATATCCGATGAAATGGATTTCGGTAAGAGTTCAGCCGGATCTCAATCTGAAGCGAAATGGTTCGTGATATCTGTCATGAACCTTAATTCTCCTATCACGGTCAAGGCTCCTGATGGATTCTTGCTGAGCCGGGAAGCGGACAGAAACTACAGCAACTCTCTTTCCATTAGTCCGACATCAAAGGAACAAGACATGATAATATTTATTAGGTTTGCACCAAATGCTGAAAAAGGCTATTTCGGATATGCAGAGGTCAGCGCGCCGGGAAAGCAAAGGTTAATCCGGCTGTCCGGAACATCGCGATAGAATAGTAACAGATTATGAATTGGTGAAAGTGCTTTGCAGGAAAGACAATGGCGAGAGAAAAAGATAGCTGATTCAATTCAACATTTGACACGATCGAGTTTGATGTCATTATCATTTCAACTTAACTCATTCCACAAATTCTCACGAGCTGTCAAATGCCCTGCTAGAACTGATCTCCCTGAGTAATATCTGCATGTAAACCGATGCTCTGATCTCAGATCTTCTCTGGCTGTTTTCTCTTAGCGCATCAGCAGTTGCAAGATCATCTTCAGAAGAGACGGCAATCGTTATCCGATGCTTCTCAAACGGAACAGAAATTGTCGGTTGATATGAGAAATTAAGAGCTGTAGCAAGTAATAATATTAAGAAGAATTTCTTCACGCCACCAAGGTATCAAATTTCATTTTACATTTCAACATACCAATTAGTTTTTGACAGATTGAATTAAGAATTCATATACTTGAAGGCTTATGAAAATGAACAGGTTTTTCAAGTCGATTGAAAGTATACATGCTATTAGGTAATTTCGCCAAAAAATTTGCTGATTCAGGGACTGATAACGGGGATTATAGTCGGGTTCATCATTTCGATGCCACCGCTTGGACCCACTTATTTTGCGATAATAGAAAGAGCGCTGAGAAAAGAATTAGCAAACGCTGTTGCTATAGGAGCGGGGGCAGGATTTCTAGACATGGTTTATGTCCTTGTGGCATTCGGAGGTGTATCAGCAATCGTCTCGCTATTGCCGTATGAAGTGGATGGATTCTTTTTGAAGAACGAAAATTTGATAAAGACAATTTTTGCTGTTGCCGGATGCTTAGTTGTGATAGCATACGGAGCAAAGATGCTGATGACTTCGAGAATTAAACCTCAGCGCGTTACAAATATTGCCGGTGAGTCACCTGAGATTGCTGAAAAAGTCGAACAAATGGAATCAAAGATTCTCAGCAAAGAGGAAAGTCTCGGCAAGATCTTTCACATCAAGCAGTTGAAAGAAGCACAGCAGGGTGTAGTCGGGAGTTTTTTTCTCGGTGTGGGGTTCTGTCTTTCTTCGGTAACATTACCTGCTTCATGGCTGGCGATAGTTGGCTATCTGAAGAGTTACGGAGTGATAGATACAAGCTTTTCCACGGGGTTGATGCTTAGTATTGGAGTCTTTATCGGGACTGTACTTTTCTTTTATCTTATGTCACGATTGCTTTCAAAACATACTGACAAGATCAAGCCTAATCTTGTTTCAAAGCTAAATTTTTCAACAGGATTATTTCTGATAGTTCTCGGTGCATCAGTGCTTGTTAAGATTTCTACCATATTGTTCGAATAGATTCTAAACTTCAACACACAGGATTTTATCTGAAATGCAAAGCATGGAGCTGAAGCAAAACAAGAGTATTTGCAGTTTTTGTCAGATGCCGATCAAGAATGAGTCGGAGGCATTCGTCTGTCCTTCATGCAACTCTCCTTATCACAAAGATTGCTGGCTTGAAAATAAAGGATGCGCAGTTTATGGATGCGGAGAAAGGATCATTGAAGATGATCAGGAATCTTCCTTCAGAGCAGCAATGATAAACATAGAATATCTGATAAACAGGAATCAGTATTCAGAGGCAATTTATGAGGCAAAGCAATTACTGAAGATTGAAAGAAGAAGTTCTGACCTGAAGAATCTTTACAACAAGGCAGTCGCTCTGATTAACAACAAGATGAACCTTATGAGCAGCGGCGATGAAGCTTTCGGAAAGAAAGACTATAAAGCTGCGGAGGCATATTACAAGAACGTACTTAAATACACCGATGATCTCGAGACTAACTTCGTCAGTACAAGGCTTGAAATCATAAAGGATAAGATTCCGGAACAGAACAGAAGAAGGATATATTACAACATTCTTCTGATAGTAATAATTATTGCAATTCTTTCTGCGATAGGATATCTGGGATATTATACCTTCGTACTAAAAGAGGACAGAGAGTATGCCGAACTCGTAAGATCCGACAAAGCAAATGATCTTAGATCGATGGAAGCTATGATTGGAAAGTATGAAGCATTCTTAAGAGATTACAGTGAAGGCAAGAATAAGCAGAGGATAATAGCGAGGATCAACAATTACTCGGGACAAATTGCCGGGATCTATTATAAAGATGACTGGAAACTGGCATTAAAATATTACAACAGAATTTCCGCTTCCCTTGAGCAGGAGGAGGCAAAGACGCTGCACAGTAAGATCTATAATGTAGCATTCACCGAATACAGGCAGAAAATCGAGAATGCAAAGAAGCTTAATTCTTCTAAGAAGTATCAGGAATCCCTGAACGAACTTAAGAACGCAAAGTTGATAGCTTCATCTTTTCCTGAATCTGCACTTGGGAAAGAAAATGAGATCCTTGAGAATAACATAAGCATTATCAACAAGAAAATATCTTCTCTACAAAAATCAAATGATCTTGAGCGTGAAATAAAAGAATTTGACAAGCAACTATCGGAGCTCTCGTCTGCAGGTGGTAACACGTTGAATGTGTCTGCAAGGATCATTAGAGCGATGGGAGGCGGAACATATCTCGCTAAAGAAACGGGATCGGGAAACCAGATCATGATAAAGAGTTCATCAAAGGATTATTCCGGCGGACAGCTCATCAATATTGACTGCTACCAGAATGGTAAGGTAAAACTTCCTGATGAAGAAGGCGGAAAACTCGTCCAATCATATGTGTCATTCTTTGATTCGGAAGAATCACCCAATATTCCCGGGGGATATTCAGAATTCGAGTCATTGAATGAAAGGCTTAAAAACCTAAGAAGACAGAAGTCCAAAGTTGACAGTCTGTTAAAATTGAATCTTTACTAAAGTGCAAAGTAATCCCGCCGAATCTTTTTTAGATACCGTAGTCTAACTTATGACCAAAAATTCTGTTGCATCACAAATTGAAATTCAATATTTTGACATCTTTCCCTGAACTATAAATTGTTTAGGCGCGGGTAGGTTGCAGAGCGGTCAAATGCATCAGACTGTAAATCTGACGACTAATGTCTTCGGAGGTTCGAATCCTTCCCTACCCACAGAATGAGTTTTTTGTCATTTTGCGGGAGTAACTCAGTTGGTAGAGTCACAGCCTTCCAAGCTGTTGGTCGCGAGTTCGAGTCCCGTCTCCCGCTCAGATGAATGCTGATGTAGCTCAGTTGGTAGAGCACTTCCTTGGTAAGGAAGAGGTCACCGGTTCAATCCCGGTCATCAGCTCAATGAGCATCTGATGTTCTTCATAAGGAAGCTCTTTATGTGTTTTGTGAGATAGATTGCCTTTTCAATTAATTCTACACAGAAATCCGGTTTAACCCGAAAGATAATTCTATAATAAGTCATGGCAAAAGAAGGATCACGCATCAAAATTAAGCTTGTAAGCATTGAAGGCCCCCATAAAGGAAAGTCTGTTTATGTTTCACAGAAGAACAGGATAAATTCCAAGGAGCGTCTTGAAATGAAGAAGTACTGCAAATGGACCAAGCAGCACATACTTCACAGAGAGTCAAAATAAAATGTTTACGGGTGTAGCTCAATTGGTAGAGTAGCGGTCTCCAAAACCGTTGGTTGGGGGTTCGAGTCCCTCCTCCCGTGCGGAACGCAGAAAATTTAAATAGCGAATGAAAGACAAGATAATCAATTTTTTTGAGGACATTTACAAGGAGATGAAGAAAGTTTCATGGCCTAAGAAGGCGGAAACTTATAGATTCTACCAAGATAGTAATCCTTACAATGCTGATCTCTGCTGTTTTTGTTTATATCATTGACAAGGGCATCAGCGAACTGCTAAAGGCAATATTTTAATTGAAATAATGAGTAACGAAACTCCCAACGAAACTCCATTGGATACAGAAATAAAAGACACGGAAAACTTGATTGGCGAAGGAGCCGAACCTGAAGAAGAAGAACAGGGTCGTTTCAGATGGTATGCCGTGAGAGTCATCTCCGGTCATGAAAAAAAAGTAAAGGTTTATCTCGATACTGAAATCAGAAATGAAGGACTGGAAGACAGGATCAGAAATGTTCTTATCCCGCTTGAGAAAGTTTACGAAGTGAAGGGCGGAAAAAAGAAGGCTAAGGAAAAAAGTTTTCTTCCGGGATATATATTGCTGGAAGCTGATCTTGATGACGGAATCAGGGATTTTATTTCCAAGACACCATCCATAATAAATATGGTTGGTTCAAAGAGTGTAAAAGGAAAGAGACTTGATATTACGCCTATTAAGTCAGGCGAGATCAAGAGGATAAAGTCAATTCTCAATGAAGAAAGTGTTGAAGAAAAACTTGATGTGAATTTGAATGTCGGAGATCCGGTGAAAGTGACAAGCGGTCCGTTTAACAATTTCAGCGGCAACATACTGGAAGTCAATCTCGAAAAACTCAAAGTGAAAGTAATGGTGAGTATTTTCGGAAGAAAGACTCCTATTGAACTTGAAATAACACAGATAGAAAAAGAAAAATAGTCTAAAACAATCTTTTTATGGCAAAGAAAATAACAGGTTTTGTAAAGTTGCAGATACCGGCAGGAAATGCCACCATGGCGCCTCCTGTAGGTCCGGCGCTTGGACAAAGAGGCGTGAACGGAATGGAATTCTGCAAGCAATTTAATGCAAGAACACAAGATAAGAAAGGATTGATAATTCCGGTTGTGATAACTGTATTTTCGGATAAGTCATTTACCTTTATTACAAAGACTCCCCCGGCTGCAATTCTGCTTCTAAGAGCTGCAGGGTTGGAAAAGGGATCCGGAGTTCCTAACAAGACAAAAGTTGGTAAGGTCTCAAAGAGTCAGCTAAAAGAGATTGCAGAAACAAAGATGCCTGACCTTAACGTGCATGATGTTGAAGCTGCCATGAAACTTGTTGCCGGAACGGCCAGGAGCATGGGTATTACCGTAGAAAACTAAATCTAAATTTTCGATGAAACTCACAAAGAAACAGAAGGAAAATAAGAAGTCAATTGACACTGTAAAAGAATACAGTCTTAATGAAGCCGTATCAATGCTTAAAAAAGCGAAGAAGGCAAAGTTTGATGAATCAGTTGACTTGGCAGTCAGGCTTGGAGTTGATCCTAAGCATGCAGATCAGGTTGTCAGAGGAACTGTAGCGCTTCCCAACGGAACAGGAAAGAGCGTTAGAGTGCTTGTGATAGCGAAACCTGAGAAGCATGACGAAGCAAGAGAAGCCGGTGCGGATCATGTTGGATTTGAAGATTATGTGAAGAAGATTCAGGAGGGCTGGACTGACATTGATGTAATTATTGCTGCACCTGATACAATGAGCGAGCTTGGAAAGATCGGCAAGATACTCGGACCGAGAGGTCTTATGCCGAATCCAAAGAGCGGTACGGTAACTCCTAATGTTGGTCAGGCAGTAAAGGAAGTAAAGGCCGGTAAGATTGATTTCAGAGTTGATAAGACTGGCATAGTTCACTCAATTATTGGAAAGCTTTCTTTTGACGAAGAGAAGATACAGGAGAATGCAACAGCTTTTGTTAACATGATAATTAAGCTAAAACCGTCAGCAGCAAAAGGCACCTACATAAAGAGCATTACTCTTTCCAGTACAATGGGACCCGGAATAAAGATCGACAAGAATTTTTCGGCAGCAAAGACTGCTGCTTAAATCATAAGGAATTACGCACTCAAGCAATATATACCTGCCCCGCTTCAGGCAGGCAAAAAAAGCAATGCACAATTAATTAAAAAGGTCCACAATGAACAAAGAACAGAAGGTCGCTGCTGTAAAAGAGATCAAGGAGCTTATAGACGGTTCAGAATCTATATACCTCACTGATTTCACGGGATTGACTGTTGAGCAAGTGAATGATCTGAGGAAAGAATTCTTTAAGTCTGAAATAAAGTACAAGGTAGTTAAGAACAGACTGACCGCCAGAGCGCTTAAGGAATCAGACAAGTACTCATCGCATTTTGACAGGCTCAATGAAACTTTAAATGGTCCGACGGGTATTATCTTCACGTCGAAAGATCCTGTAGCACCGGCCAAGATAATCAAGAAATTTGCTGAAAAGACAGAGAAACCAAAGCTTAAGCTTGCCATCGTTGAAAATGAGATTTACGAATCGAAGCAACTGAACCAACTTGCATCCCTCGCTTCGAAAGAAGAATTGATTGCAAGCATTCTCGGTTCATTGGATGCTCCCGCATCCGGTATTGTCGGTACACTCAATGCCGTAATGAGGGATTTGTTCAGTGTTATTGAAGAAGTGGCTAAGAAAAGAGCCGCTTAATTTCTAAAAACAATTTTAACTTAAAAGAGGTCAACAAATGTCAGTACAGGAAATTGCCGATAAAATTGGCGAACTCACATTAACTCAAGCTTCAGAACTTAAGAAGATACTTGAAGATAAATTTGGTGTTACAGCTGCAGCGCCGGTTATGATGGCAGGTGGAGCACCGGCTGCAGCGGCACCGGCAGCGGAAGAACAGACTGAATTTACAGTAATTCTTGCAGAAGCCGGAGCACAAAGATCAATGTGATCAAAGCTGTAAAGAATGCAACAGGACTCGGACTTACCGAAGCCAAATCGCTCGTTGGAAGCGCTCCAAAACCTGTTAAGGAAAACATTTCAAAGGCGGATGCCGATAAGCTCAAAGCTGATCTCGAAGCAGCCGGCGCCAAAGTTGAAATAAAATAATTCCTTCAACATCCATTAGTATTTTACGTAATTTCATTTCAAAAATTGGATAGTCCCGACAAGAATTTCAGTGTCGGGATTATTCATTAAATTAACCGGGGGTTAAATAAATTGGAATCAAGAGAAGTTGATCTTGGATTGCAACCGATAAGTGTGAAAAATGACCGACTAACGTTTGCCAAGACTCCGCTAAAGCATGATCCGCCTGACCTTTTAAAGGTGCAGGTACAGTCTTACAAAGATTTCCTTCAGGAAGAAATTCCTGCAAGCAAAAGAAAATCTCAGGGACTGCAAAAAGTTTTTGAAGATAACTTTCCGATAACAGATTCAAGGGAAACAGCCCTCCTTGAGTTTGTTGACTACTATCTTGAAAAGCCACACTATTCTGTCATAGAATGTCAGGAGCAGGGGCTTACTTATGCCGTTCAGGTTAAGGCCAGACTGAGACTTTCCACAAAGCCAAACACTGCGGCAAAAGAATATAATTATACTATCGAGAACGATGTTTATCTGGGAAATCTTCCCTACATGACACCCCGAGGCAGCTTCATTATAAACGGAGCCGAAAGAGTTATTGTCAGTCAGCTTCACAGATCGCCGGGTGTAGTTTTCAGCGAATCGATCCATGCTAACGGTACAAAATTGTATTCAGCGAGAGTCATTCCGTTCAGAGGATCATGGGTAGAATTCACGACAGATATTAACAATCTGCTTTACGCATATGTTGACAGGAAAAAGAAATTTTACTTCTCAACACTTCTCAAAGCGCTTGGTATAAATGAGAAAGCTCAGATGCTTGATCTGTTTGGATTGACCGAAACAGTTAAGCTTACCGATAAGAACTATCTTGATTATGTGGACAGAATTGTTGTAGAGAATGTTATTAACAAAGAAACCGGTGAAGATACAGGAATTGCAGAGAATTCTGTGCTTTCGGGAGAACAACTTCTGACTGCAGTGCAATCGAGAGTAGCGGAACTGAAGCTGAAAAGAATGACTATTTCTGACGGTGAAGAAATTATTTTCAACACCATCATGAGCGATAATGATGAGAGCGAACTTCTTGAGAAACTTCCGGAAACGACTCCAACAAAAGACAGAAAATCTTCAAGCGTTATAGAATCTGAAAATGAAAGCGCGAGAAGCTACATTGAAAAGCTGTTCTTCAATCCGAAGAAATATGACCTTGGAGAAGTTGGAAGATATAAGATCAACTACAAACTCAATACTGATATTGACAGTCATACAACAATCCTTACTCTTGAGGATATTGTAAATATCATCAATCACATTCGTGATCTTGTTGACAACAGAAAAGAAGTTGACGATATAGATCATCTTGGCAACAGGAGAGTAAGAACAGTCAATGAACAATTGTCAGCTCAGTTCTCATTGGGGCTCTCGAGAATGTCGAGAACAATCAGAGACAAGATGAGCATTCATGATGAAGAAAATCTTACACCTACCAGACTGATCAGTGCACGTCCAATAACCAGCGCTCTTGCATCATTCTTTGGAACGAGTCAGTTGTCACAATTCATGGATCAGACGAATCCTCTTGCTGAGATGACGCACAAAAGGAGAATCAGTGCATTGGGACCTGGCGGACTTTCCAGAGAGAGAGCGGGATTTGAAGTAAGAGACGTTCACTATACGCACTACGGAAGACTCTGTCCAATTGAGACTCCTGAAGGTCCAAACATCGGACTTATTTCATCTCTGTGTATTCATTCGAGAGTGAATGAACTTGGATTTATTGAGACCCCGTACAGGAAAGTTGAGAACATGCTTGTAACTGACAAGATCGAATACCTGTCAGCAGAGAAGGAAGATTTTTACAGGATCGCTCAGGCAAACGAGCCATTGGATAACAAAGGCAAATTTGTAAATGAGAGAGTGAAAGGAAGATTCAAAGGCGACTTCCCGTTGTTTAAGCATGAAGAAATTGATTTCATGGATGTTGCAACGAATCAGATAGTAAGCGCAGCGGCGGCATTGATACCGTTCCTTGAGCATGATGACGCAAACAGAGCGCTTATGGGAAGTAATATGCAGCGGCAGGCAGTTCCGCTTCTCAGGCCGGAAGCGCCCGTGGTAGGAACAGGATTTGAAGAGATTGTTGCAAGAGATTCAAGAACAATGCTTGCAGCAGAGAATGATGGAGTTGTTGAATATGTATCAGGAGATAAGATCATAGTAAGATACAATGTAAAGGATGATTCGGATGAAAGTCTGCTGAGCTTTGATGACAGGAAACTTGTTGAATATCAGCTTGTGAAGTTTCTCAGAACAAATCAGGACACGTCAATCAATCAAAGGCCTGTTGTTACAGAAGGTCAGAAGGTAAAGAGAGGCGACATACTTGCAGACGGTTCATCAACACAACACGGTGAACTTGCGCTTGGAAGAAATGTACTTGTTGCATTCATGCCCTGGAGAGGTTACAACTTTGAGGATGCTATTGTGATAAGCGAGAAACTTGTTGCAGATGATGTTTATACTTCTATCCATATTGAAGAGTTCAGTCTGGAAGTAAGAGATACTAAGAGAGGCGAAGAAGAACTGACAAAGGAAATTCCGAATGTCAGCGAAGAAGCCACAAAGGATCTTGATGAAAACGGCGTTGTAAGAATTGGCGCCGAAGTGAAGGAGAGTGACATTCTTATAGGAAAAGTTACTCCCAAAGGTGAGACTGAACCTACGCCTGAAGAAAAACTTCTGAGAGCTATCTTTGGAGACAAGGCCGGCGACGTTAAAGACGCTTCGCTGAAAGCTCCTCCCGGACTTAAGGGAGTTGTCATCAGCAAAAAGCTCTTCTCAAGAAAGACACGCGATACTGAAAGCAAGCGTGATGAGAAAAGAAGAATTGACAGATATGAAGCAGAGAGAAAGAAAGAGATCAAGGATCTTAACAGAAAGATCGCGGAGAAATATGATACTCTTCTTGATGGAAAGGATTCGAAGGGATTGAAAGACAAGAAAGGAAACGTGATCATAAAGAGCGGAGCAAAATACAAGGCCGATACTTTCATGGCTCTGATTGAAAATCAGGGATATGAAGTTTCTGATTTTGATTATGAACACGAATGGACAGATAACAAGAGAGCTCTTTCTCTGATACCCGACATCACCAGGAACTACAGCTTTAAGATGAATGAGATCGAGGAGAGATACAAGAGACTCAAGGACAAGGTGAAACTTGGTGACGAGCTTCCGACAGGCGTTGTGAAATTGGCAAAGGTATACGTTGCAAAGAAGAGAAAACTTTCTGTTGGTGACAAAATGGCAGGACGTCACGGAAACAAAGGCGTTGTTGCAAAGATCGTTCCAATGGAAGACATGCCTTTCTTGCCGGACGGTACACCTGTTGATATAGTTTTAAATCCGCTTGGCGTACCTTCTAGAATGAATCTCGGACAGCTTTATGAGACCGCACTTGGTTGGGCAGCTAAAAAGCTCGGTGTGAAATTTGCTACGCCGATATTTGACGGAGCATCCGTTGACGAGATCATGAGCACACTTGAGGCAGCAGGTTTAAGCACGAACTCAAGAACTGATCTGTATGATGGAAAGACAGGCGAGAAGTTTGACCAGCAAGTGACAGTAGGATTCATTTACATGCTGAAGCTTTCGCATCTTGTTGATGATAAGATGCATGCAAGGTCTATCGGTCCATATTCACTTATTACTCAACAGCCGCTCGGAGGAAAAGCTCAGTTCGGCGGACAGAGGTTTGGAGAGATGGAATGCTGGGCATTGCAGGGTTATGGTGCGGCGAATATACTTCAGGAGATGCTGACATATAAGAGCGATGACGTAACCGGAAGAAGTAAGGTTTACGAAGCCATCATCAAAGGCGAGAACCTGCCCGAACCCGGAATACCGGAATCGTTCAATGTATTGTTAAAAGAGCTGCAGGGATTGTGTCTTGATGTATTGCTTGAGGAATAGATGAACAAGTCAGGAAAAGATGTCTTTCAATTTTTAAACAAAAATTTATAACATACACAATGGCTTTTAAAACAGAGCACAAGCGAAAGAGATTTGCGAAGATTTCGATAAATCTCGCCTCAACTGATTCCATTGTCACGAGATCGTATGGAGAGGTACTGAAGCCTGAAACAATCAATTACAGAACATTCAAACCGGACAAAGACGGTTTGTTCTGTGAAAAAATATTCGGCCCTGTAAGGGACTGGGAATGTCACTGCGGAAAATATAAAGGCATCAGATACAAAGGAATTGTGTGCGACAGATGCGGGGTAGAGATCAATCTCAAGAGTGTCAGAAGAGAAAGAATGGGACACATTACTTTGAGTGTTCCCGTTGTTCATATCTGGTATTTCAGATCCATGCCTTCTAAGATCGGACAGACATTAGGAATTTCATCCAAGGATCTGGAAAGAATCATATATTACGAAACTTACGTCGTCATAAATCCGGGTAAGTCTCCATACAAGAAGCTTCAACTTCTGACAGAAGAAGAAGTAAATGAAGTTCAGGATTCAATGACTGAGGAAGAACATGCACTTGAAGATGATGATCCGAAAAAGTTTGTAGTAGGACAAGGCGGAGAAGCGATCAAAGAGCTTCTTAAGAGAATTCACATGGAAGACGAGATTACCAGGCTCAGAGCGGAGTTGAAAGATGATCCGTCAGTCCTAAAGAAAACAGAGAACATCAAGAGACTCCGAGTGCTTGAAGCGTTCAGGACAAAGCCGGGTTCAAGACCGAATCAGCCTGAGTGGATGGTGCTTGATGTTGTTCCCGTTATTCCGCCGGAGCTCAGACCACTTGTACCGCTTGAGGGCGGAAGGTTTGCAACCAGCGATCTGAATGATCTATACAGAAGAGTCATCATAAGAAATAACAGACTTAAGAGACTCATTGATATAAAAGCACCGGAAGTAATTCTAAGAAACGAAAAGAGAATGCTTCAGGAAGCTGTTGATGCTTTACTTGATAATTCAAGAAGAGTCACAGCTGTTAAGGCAGAGAACAGAGCATTGAAATCACTTTCAGATATTCTGAAAGGCAAGCAAGGCAGATTCAGGCAGAACCTTCTTGGTAAGAGAGTTGACTATTCCGGAAGATCGGTAATTGTTGTTGGACCGGAATTGAAACTTCATCAGTGCGGACTTCCGAAAGATATGGCGCTTGAACTATTCAAGCCGTTTGTTATCAGGAGACTTATTGACAGAGATTATGTGAAGACAGTAAAGAGTGCAAAGAAACTTATCGACAAGAGGACACCGGAAGTATGGGATATTCTTGAGAATGTGATCGACGGACATCCGGTAATGCTTAACCGTGCACCTACTCTTCACAGGCTCAGTATTCAGGCGTTCCAGCCGGTACTTATTGAAGGAAAAGCAATCACTTTGCATCCGTTTGTTTGTATAGCATTTAATGCCGACTTCGACGGAGATCAGATGGCAGTTCACGTACCACTTTCATATGAAGCACAGCTTGAGGCACAGATCCTGATGCTGTCATCGCACAATATTCTTTCGCCGCAGAACGGTGCGCCAATTACTATTCCGAATCAGGAGATGATTCTTGGCTGCTACTATCTCACGAAAGAACTTAAGGGCGATAGAGGTGAAGGAAAATTATTCTCATCACCGGAAGAAGTTGTTATTGCTTTCGACAATAAGATGATAGGTCTTCATGCAAGAATCAAAGTGAGGATCAACGGAAAGATGATCGAGACTACAACCGGAAGAGTAATCTTCAACAAGATCGTTCCGCAGGGCGTTTCGTACATCAACGAACTTTTGAAAAAGAAGAAGATCATTGAGATAATAGGAATGATCTATAACACAGTGGGAAATCTTGTCACAGCAAGGTTCCTCGATGATCTGAAGGAAATCGGATTCAAGTATGCAACACTCGGCGGATTGTCGGTAAACATTGACGACATTGAAGTGCCGGATTCGAAGAATGACATTATCAAAGAAGCTCTTAAGAAAGTTGAAGGCATAGAGAAGTCGAAATCAAGAGGTATCATTTCTGAAAATGAAAGATACAATAAAGTTATCGACATCTGGACGCACGTTCGTGATGAAGTGAAGAGGGATCTGATGCACAATCTCACCAGGTCAAAGCAGGGATTCAATTCTTTGCACATGATGATTGATTCCGGTGCAAGAGGTTCGGCTGAACAGGTCAGCCAGCTTGCAGGTATGAGAGGATTGATGCAGAAGCCGCAGAAGTCAATGACAGGGCAAGCAGGTGAGATCATTGAAAACCCGATTCTTGCAAACTTCAAAGAGGGCCTTTCGATTCTTGAGTACTTTATTTCTACACACGGAGCAAGAAAGGGACTTGCAGATACGGCATTGAAAACAGCTGATGCCGGATATCTTACAAGAAGACTCGTTGACGTTGCACAGGATGTGATCATTACGGATAGTGATTGCGGGGTGTTGAGAGGTGTCATGACAGAAGCTTTGAAAGAAGGTGAAGATGTTAAGGAAACACTTGCAGAGAGAATTCTCGGCAGGGTTGCGGTGCATGATGTAGTTGATCCGCTTACGAAAAAAGTTATAATAAAATCGGGTGAGTTGATCACGGAGTTGGAAGCTCAACTAGTTTCCGAGACACCAATCAATTCAGTTGAGATAAGATCTGTTCTGACTTGTGAAACAAAGAGAGGCGTTTGCGCGAATTGCTACGGCAGAAATCTTGCGACGGGTAAACTTGTGGAAGTCGGCGAAGCAGTAGGTATTATTGCAGCGCAGTCTATCGGCGAGCCCGGAACACAGTTGACACTCAGAACCTTTCACATTGGCGGAACGGCAAGTAAGATCATTACACAGTCACAGATCGTTTCAAAGTTTGAAGGAAAGGTTAAGTTTGCAAATATCAGAATTGTTGAATACAAGGGTGCACTCGAAACAGAATTTGTTTCGCTAAGCAGAAATGGAATGATCTTTATTGTTGATGAAAATGATTCACAACTTGCGAAGTACAAGGTTTCTTACGGAGCGCATCTCAAAGTGAAGAACAACGAGAAGATTCCAAAGAACGGCTTGCTTTATGAATGGGATCCTTACAACGAAGTTATCGTTGCAGAGGACGATGGTATTATCAAGTATGTAGATATGGAAGAAGGAAGACAGTATGAACAGATAAGAGATGAGCAAACAGGTCACTTCCAGAAGATCGTGATTGAAAGCCGTGACAAGACAAAGTCACCGACCATACAGATCGCCAGCGCAAAAACAGATAAGGCATTGAGTTCATATCTTATTCCTGCAAAGGCAAACCTGCTTGTTGATGATGGCAATGAAGTCAAGGCGGGAACAATCATCGTTAAGATTCCTAGAGAGTCCGGAAAGACAAGGGACATCACGGGAGGTCTTCCAAGAGTTACTGAATTGTTCGAGGCAAGGAGCCCGAGCGATCCGGCGAAGGTTGCTGAAATTGACGGAACGGTTGAGATCGGAAAGATCACAAGAGGAAGCAGAGAGCTGAAGATCATCAGCAAAGATGCAAGCAAGGTTGTTGATTACAAGATCCCGATTGGAAAGCATATTCTTGTGAGACACGGAGATCAGGTCAAGTCAGGCGAGCAGTTAACAGGCGGAGCGCTTGATCCTGTTGATATTCTTAAGATCAAGGGTGTGTCTGAAGTTCAGGAATATCTAGTAAACGAAATTCAGGAAGTTTACAGAATTCAGGGAGTGAAGATCAACGATAAGCATATTGAAGTTATCGTAAGGCAGATGTTGCAGAAGGTAAAAGTCACCGACACCGGTGATACGAACTTTCTTGAAGGTGATGTCATTCACAAGAATCTCTTTGCAGATGAGAACGAGAAGCTAAAGGGCATGGTAATAGTGACTGATCCGGGTGACAGCGATAAAGTTGAAGAAGGCAGTAAGCTTTCTAAGAAAGAAGTAAAGGAACTGAATGCTGTGTTAAAAAGAAAGAAGCACCGACAATCAAGTCAAGAGAGACAATCCCGGCGACAGGCGAACCTGTTCTGCTTGGAATCACTCAGACTTCTTTGACAACGGACAGTTTCATTTCTGCTGCATCATTCCAAGAGACGACGAAGGTTCTTACCGATGCAGCTATAAGAGGCAAGGTTGATCATCTGCTTGGGCTGAAGGAGAATGTAATTATCGGACAACTGATTCCGGCGGGAACAGGATTGAGAAAATACAGAGAGATCCTGGTTTCACAGAGAGAAGAGTCAGAAGAAGAAATTCCCGAAAAGCCAAGACTAAGATCAAAGAAGAAAGCAGAAGAGACAGTAGAGACAGAGTAACATTAGAAAATATTGCAACAAAATTAGAGAAGCCGCTTGATATAATTGAGCGGCTTTTTTATTACGTATATCCAAAAAGTGTGCACCTCGAGCAGAGTAGCTGCAGGAACAAATTTACAATTCAAAAAACCTATTTAGCCTCAATTTATGAAGCTAATCCCTCAAGTCCAAATATTGATTTGACTTTTGATTTAATTTGCCTATTTTTGTACTAAAGTGGTACAAAGTGGGGAAAAGTGGAGAATTTATTCTGCTCTCCTTAAACGGCTAAAACAAACCAAAAATCAATGTTTCAGGGACACTCGGTATGCAGTCTTGACACAAAATCAAGATTAATGCTACCGACCAAATTTCGAAAGTTCATGAAACCGGAAGCGGATAATAAACTTGTCCTCACACGTGGTCTTGACGAATGCCTTCTTTTGTATCCATTGGATGAATGGGAAAAAGTGAAAATGGGTCTCATGAGTTATAATCAATTCAATGCAGAGCAAAGATTTTTTATCAGACAATTTCTTAGTCTTGTAAATGAAGTTGAACTTGATTCCCAAAACAGAATTCTCATTCCTCCACAACTTATGCAATTTGCAAAACTAAAGAAAGAAGTAATTGTTCTCGGACTTCTTGACAAGATGGAAATCTGGGATCCCGACATCAAGGAAAATTATGATACATCCATGTCTAAGTCATATGAAGAGATCGCAGAAAAAGTATCGGAGATAATCAGTTCGCCGAAACTTTGAGACACTGAATAAAAGTGTCCGACAACTTTCACATACCTGTTCTTTCCCATGAAGCAGTTGAACTGCTGATCAACAATGATCTCAAGAAAAAAACTTACGTTGACGGGACTCTCGGAGCCGGCGGTTATACCAGGCTGATCTGTGAAAACACAAATGACTCCGACAAGGTCATTGCCATTGATAAGGATCTCAATGCCATCAGTTTTGCGGAGAAAGATTTAGAGTTCTGTGCAAACAAACTTACGATACTGCATGGCAACTTTGGCGAAGTTAAGAAACTGCTCATAGAGATCGGCATAAATTCTATCTCGGGAATCGTTCTTGATCTCGGGCTTTCGTCATTTCAGCTCGAACATGAAGAAGGATTCAGCTACATGCGGGACACGCAGCTTGACATGAGAGCATCGAAGGAAGAGACATTAACAGCGACAGATGTGATCAATGAATATGATGCAAAGAGTCTTGAAAAATTATTTGAAGAATATGGAGATCTCGGAAAAGCAAGAAGGTTAGTCACGGCAATCATCGCGGCAAGAAGGAAGAAAATTATAGAAACAACATTTGAGCTTGTCGAAGTAGTGGAGAACGAGTACAAGCTCGGTAGAAAGAACAGGATGGATTTTCTTTCAAAGATCTTTCAGGCACTGAGAATAGAGGTCAACAGCGAGATGAAAAATCTGGCAAATGTTCTTGAACAGTCGCTGGAGCTGACAGAATCAGGCGGAAGAATAGTGGTAGTATCATATCACTCGCTGGAGGACAGGATGGTGAAGAATTTTTTCAGAGATCATTATTACAAGAAGCAAAAAGACGACGAAGCAGGAAAGTTCTTAAATATACTTACAAAGAAGCCGGCTATACCGGGATTGCAGGAAATTAAATCCAACAGAAGGTCACGCAGCGCCAAGCTGAGGGCTGCTCAAATAATCTGAACAAATATGAAGAACTCAAGCAAAAAGAAACTCTCGCTGTTCTATCTCCTTATCACACTTGTTACTACATGCGTCATTATAGTGATCTATATCAGCAGCAGCATTCAGATCAATAAACTTGCTGTTGGTAATAATTTGCTCAGAGAAGAAATCAGAAGAAAAACTCAGGCAAATGATATGCTGCTGACGGAAGTCGAGAAGCTAAGCAGTTTCGACAGGATCAGCAACATTGCGGAAAACAAATTTGCTTTGAAATATAAAGAAGCATCTATAAGTACTGACAAGAAAGTTGTACTCAAAAAATCCGAATTATCTAAAGGAAGATTTTGAACTACAAGATCTATAAGAGTCCGGACAAAGCATTGATACAGCGCAGAAAGATCAACGTGATTTTTCTGCTGCTTTTTGCCGTGTTCGTTTTGATTCTTACCAATCTTGTCAGGGTTCAGTTGATCGAAACGGAAAGATATAAGACTGCCGCGCGGAAGCAGTACGAAAACAAATTTGTACTTACTCCATTCAGAGGTTTAGTATTTGACAGGAACATGAATGTGTTAGTCTCTAATTCATATGAGCTGTCATTTGCAGCCGATCCGAACATGGTAACCAATGCGGAAGCAACAGCAGATAAGTTTGCTGTTACATTCGGAAAGAATCGTGATGAATATCTGCAAAAATTGAACACACCGAATACATCATTCATCTATCTTGAAAAAGGTGTTGATGCTTCGAGTGTGAACGGACTTGATACGCTGGATATGCCGGGAATTATAGTGCTCAAAGAACCAAAGAGAGTTTACAATTACGGCAGTCTCGCATCGCAGGTGATCGGTTTCACTAATGCAGAGAACAAAGGTCAGACAGGCATTGAACAATCAATGGATAATGTACTCGCAGGCAAAGAAGGATTTGTGATAATGCAGAGGGACGGAAAAGGAAATAACCGTCCGTCGCTTGAATTTCCAAGGAAGGATGCAGAGAACGGAAACAATATCATTCTGACATTAGATATCAACGTTCAAAGATATGCTGAAGAAGAGCTTGCTGCAGGTGTGAAAGAGTTTAACGCTGACGGCGGAAAAGCTATTGTGATGTCGGTGAAGACCGGTGAGATCATTGCAATGTGTTCATATCCGACTTTCGATCCGAACAAGATCACAATACAGGATACAAACGGAATGAAGAATGCAGTCATATCGGATATCTATGAACCCGGATCTACGTTCAAAATTATTTCTGCAGCGGCATCACTTGAAGAAAACATCGAGAACAAAAATTCGATCATACAAACAGAGAGCATCAACGAAGTCAAAGGAATT
The DNA here is from genome assembly GCA_016704345.1 of Ignavibacteria bacterium. Lineage (GTDB taxonomy): Bacteria > Bacteroidota > Ignavibacteria > Tepidaquicellales > Tepidaquicellaceae > JADJAH01. The sequence continues at coordinate 379,941 of JADJAH010000038.1, forward strand.
GGAATTACAGATGTTCATACTTCGAAGAGCATGACGTTTCAGCAAGTGCTTGAACAATCCAGTAACGTAGGTTTTGGTAAGATCGCATTGAAGATCGGCTCGGAAAGATTTTATAAGTATGCGAGGGATTTTGGTTTTGGCATCAGCAGTGGAGTAGAACTTCCCGGAGAGAACAAAGGCATGCTCAAGAGGCCCATAGATTTTTCATCATTCTCATTGCCATACATGTCAATTGGTTATGAAGTGCTTGTAAATGCGATGCAAATCTCGAATGCGTATGCGGCAGTAGCCAACAAAGGAATGATGATGAGATCATACATTGTCAAGAAAGAATCATCTCCCGGCGGAGAAACAATATTTGAGAACAAACCCAATCAATTAAGACAAGTAATTTCAGAGAGTACATCCAGGAATCTTACAGAACTTCTTACAGGTGTTGTTGAAAGAGGAACAGGAACGGATGCAAAGCTTGAAGGTCTGAGAGTGGCAGGAAAGACGGGTACTTCACAGAGATTGATTGACGGAAAATATTCCAGCAGTTCTCACAATGCTTCATTTGTCGGTTACTTTCCGGCGGAGGATCCGGAAGTTCTGATAACAGTAATTTTAAATAATCCGAAGTCAGGTGAGTTTTACGGAGGAAAAGTTGCCGCGCCTATTTTTAAAAGGATAGCACAGAAGATCGCAAACTTTACAGGAGAGGGGAGCCCGGAGCTCAGTCGATTCTCGAATGTGAGTTTTAATCATCAGCAAACTGAGAGCAATACAGGTGAAGTTGACAAGCGAATCATGATGCCAAACGTGGTAAATCTCAAACTTGAAACTGCAAAAGAAATTATTGAAGAATCAGGACTTAGATTAGAAGTGCACATTGAAAATAATGCTGATGCTAAGGATGGAGAGCTGATTGTTACGTCACAACATCCATCAGCAAATGAATTTATTCAGACGGATGCTAATGTCAAAGTGCAATTGGCTGTAAAGAGTATAGAAGACAAGGGCGACAGAATGCTGATAGTGCCTGATGTCAGAGGCATGAGCGTAAGAAAAGGAATGAATAAAATTCTTTCCGGAGGTTTTGAAATCGCAATTGACGGAAGCGGGAAGATCATAGATCAGACACCGGCTCCGGGCACGAAGCAGCTTCCCGGTTCCAGGATTCTAATATATTGCGGAGGAAGTCAATGAATTTCTCCGAACTCATGAAGAAAAGCAGCGAATCGTTTACGGATTTTAATGGAGAAGATTTTGTCATCTCTGGACTTGCATACGATTCAAGAAAAGTTAAACCGGGCTTTGTCTTCTTTGCCATAAAGGGATTGAAAGACGACGGGTCCAGATATATTGATGATGCCTTCAAGAACGGAGCCTCAGCAGTTGTAGTAGAAGCGAATGGCGATCTTAAGAGTGATGCAAGATTGATCGCAACTTCAAACGTAAGAAGGGCTATGTCATCCATGAGCGGAGTTTTTTACGGTGATCCGTCATCAAGAATAGGACTAATAGGAATAACCGGAACAAACGGAAAGACAACAACCGCGAGTCTTACAAGAAGCATCTTCGAATATGCAGGCTTGCCGTGCGGTTTGATCGGTACAATAAATTATGAATACGGTTCGGTGAAAGGCGGAGCATCACTTACCACACCGGATTCGGTTGAGCTTAACATGCTTCTTGCAGAAATGGCGGAGTCAGGCATGAAGTATTGCGCAATGGAAGTTTCTTCAATCGCTTTGGTAATGGAAAGAGTTTATGGGCTGAAGTTCTGCACTGCATTGTTCACCAATCTTACAAGCGAGCATCTGGATTTTCACGGTGACATGGAAGAATATTACAAAGCAAAGAAGATCCTGTTTGAAGGTCTGGCAAAAGACAGTTGTGCAATATCAAACACGGATGATGAATACGGAAGAATGATCTTAGAATCTACAAATGCAAAAAGATTTTTCTATTCGGTAGAAAATGTGAGTGATCTGAAGCCTGAGAATGTGAATATTTCTGTAACGGGTATTAACTTCGATATAAATTTTAACGGTGATAAGCAAAGAATAAGTTCGGGACTAACAGGAAGATTCAATGTTTACAACATACTTGCATCCGTCTCGATAGCTTTGAACAACGGGATAGATCTAAAGACAATTTCGGAAGCGGTCAGAAACTTTGGAGCAGTGAGAGGAAGATTCAACAGAATTAATCTTCCGAACGGTGCCGCGGCAGTTGTGGATTATTCACATACATCCGATTCACTGAGAAATGCCATTGAAGCTGCACGGGATCTTGTAGAACTAGAGAAGAAGAACGGGAGAGTCATTACAATTTTCGGATGCGGAGGAAACAAAGACAGGACTAAGCGTCCGGTGATGGGGAGATTTGCAGTGAAGCTTTCTGACCATGCGATCATCACGTCGGATAATCCGAGATATGAAGATCCGTATCTTATAATTGATGAGATCGTTTCGGGAACGAACGGCAATAAAAATTTTGAGATCATAGAAGACAGGGAGCAAGCTATAAGAAAGGGAATTGAGATTTCGAGAAACGGAGACATAGTGCTAATATGCGGAAAGGGACATGAAGATTATCAGGAAGTGAAAGGAGTCAAGAAACACTTTGATGATATTGAGATGGTTTCAAAATACTCTGAACTGGCAGCAAAATAATGATATCAATCGATGATCTGCTCAGCATAGGCAATGCGAATGTACAGACATCAAAAATGAAATTCAAAGGATTTAAGTCAGCGAAGATCGATTCAAGAGCTGTTAAAAAAGGAGATCTGTTCTTTGCAATAAAGGGCGATAATACTGACGGTCATGAATTTTTAGAAGACGCATTTCTAAAAGGTGCAACTGCCGCAGTAGTAAATGAGAAGTGGTTGAAGAAAAATGCTAAGTCAACAAGAGGACAGCTATTGATTGGTGTGAAAGATACAGTCTTAGCGCTTGGTGAGCTTGCAGGAATTCACAGGAAAAAGTTTAACATACCAGTGATCTGCATTGGAGGTTCAAACGGAAAGACTACTACAAAGGATCTTACAGCGGCCGTTCTATCGGAGAAATACAATGTGCTGAAGACTGAAGGCAATCTCAACAATCATCTCGGGCTTCCGATGACGTTGCTGAATTTAAACAAGAGTCATGAGATATGTGTGTTGGAAGTAGGATGCAATCATTTCGGCGAGATTGATTATCTCTGCAAGATTGCGGATCCTAGTGCGGGACTTGTGACAAACATTGGCAAAGAGCATCTGGAGTTTTTCAAAGATCTTGACGGTGTGGCCAGAGCGGAGTTTGAGCTTTATGATTATCTGAAGAAAAAGAGCGGCTCGATAATGTTCCTGAATCTTGACGACAAATTCATAAACAAATACTCAAAATCAATATCGCATGAAAAAAGGGTTTCATATTCTTACGGCTTTGACTCGAATGTCAAAGGAAGATTTAGGGGCTATGGCAAAAATTTTCAGCCTCGTATTGAGATCGAAACGGGAGGAAGAAGATACGAAGCTCAGGTATCAACCTTCGGAAAGCACTCCATCTACAACGGACTTGCGGCAGCAACTGTGGGAGATTTCTATGGAGTCGGAAAGGGAAAGATCAAAAAAGCTCTGAAGTCGTTCGCGCCATCTTCATCAAAAAGAATGGAAGTAATAAAAGCCAATGGGATCGTGATAATAAATGATGCATACAACAGCAATCCGGATTCCGTTAAGCTGGGACTTGAAACTTTGATGGAAGCAGATACTTCAGGAAAGAAGCATGCCGTAATTGCCGATATGCTTGAGCTTGGAAAAGCAAGCCGCTTGGAACACAGCAACATTGGAAAAATTGCGGTCAAGCTTGGTGTAGATAATCTTTACACTTTTGGGGAGGAGTCGTATTCAACATTTCAATCGGCAGCGAAAATAAGAAACAACTTTTACTTTGATGACAAAGAAGTTCTGGCTTCAGTGCTGATGAAAAGGTTAAAGAAAGGTGACATTGTATATGTGAAAGGATCAAGAGGAATGAAGATGGAAGACATTGTTAATTCATTAACAGAAGCATAATGCTTTATAAGCTGGCTTTGTGGATTAATGATACATTTAATCCCCCGGGCTTTGACATATTCAGGTTCATTACATTCAGGGCTGCTTTGGCGGCAATTACGGCATTGCTCATAAGTTTCATTGTTGGGCCAAGGATAATAAAACTACTTCAGAAGAAACAGATAGGCGAAGCAAGAAAGGAAGACGGACCGCAGTTTCATTGGTCAAAGGCGGGAACGCCCACGATGGGAGGATTCATAATACTTTTGTCAATACTTTTGCCTGTTCTTTTTTGGGGTGATCTTGAGAATGTTTATGTGCTGCTAATTTTGTTTGTTACGATTTCTTTGGGAATAGTGGGATTCATGGATGACTATTTAAAAGTTGTAAAGAAGTACAAGAAAGGATTAGCAGAGAGATACAAATTGATGGGACAGTTGAGTGTGGGATTAATAGTCGGCTGCGCGATATATTTCCTTCCCCAGTTTGAAGGGATAAACTCGATAACGACTATCCCGTTCCTAAAGAGTTTTCAGTTTGATTTTTCGTATCTCTATGTGCCGATTGTTGTGTTCATAATAACTGCGACATCCAATGCAGTCAACTTCACTGACGGTCTCGACGGATTAGCAACGGGCACGGTTGGAATCGTAGTCTTCACGCTTGGAGTGGTCGCTTATGTTTCAGGCAATATTGAGACAGCGAAATATCTTAACATAATTTACTTACGCGGAAACGGTGAACTGGTAATTTATTGCGCGGCAGTTTGCGGAGCAGCACTTGGTTTCTTGTGGTACAATTTTTATCCCGCCCAGGTATTCATGGGAGATACGGGATCACTGGCTTTAGGCGGCGCAGTAGGCACGCTTGCAATACTGGTAAAGAAAGAATTTATGCTGCCTTTGCTTGGAGGAATATTTTTCGTTGAAGCATTGTCGGTAATATTGCAGAGATACTATTTCAAATATACCAGAGTAAGAACCGGGGAAGGAAAGAGAATTTTCAGGATGGCCCCGATTCATCATCACTTTGAAATGAAAGGCGTACCCGAGCCAAAGATCGTGATGAGATTTTACATTGTCGGAATTATTCTTGCTATCGTCACGCTTGCATCATTAAAGGTAAGATGACAGAAAAGAAATCAAGTTCTTTCACAGTAATTGGAGCCGGGCGAAGCGGTGTCGGAATTTCCAAACTTCTTGCCTCAAAAGGAAATCAAGTACTTCTGTATGATGAGAACTCCGATGATAAGTTAAAGTATCTTGACAAGGACGGTTTGGTAAAACATGGCGTTGAACTTTGTCTCGGTAAATGGGATGAGAGAATACTTAGGAACAACGTCATAGTAAAGAGTCCCGGTGTTCCGCCATCAAGTGAAGTAATAGTCATGGCAAGATCGTTAGGAATTAAAGTAGTCTCTGAAATTGAAGCGGCGTATGAATATTGTCCGTGTCCCATTATAGCAGTAACGGGAACAAACGGTAAGACGACAACAACCGAACTGACAGGTGAAATATTCAGGAGCGCAGGAATTGATACTAAGGTTTGCGGAAATGTAGGGCTTGCATTCAGTGAGATCATTGATGATCTGCATGAAGACAGTATTGTAGTGCTAGAGGTCAGCAGTTATCAGTTGAATGATATTGAGAATTTCAAACCCGCGGTGGGAGTGATGATGAACATTACACCGGATCATATTGACTGGCATGGAAGTTTTGAGAATTATCTTACTGCCAAGATGAGAATTGCCGAGAATATGGATGAAGAAAGCCTTCTGGTAGTCAATCACGATGACAAGGTACTTAGAGATTCGGTGGAGAAACTTAGTATTGCAAAGTCTTACTTCGGACTTACTGAAAAGACCTTTGACAATTGCGAACAAGGCGCTTATGAGAAGGAAGGAAAGATGTTTTACTTCAACAAATCTAAAAGTTTTAATGAAGAGATAATGGAAACACGCGATATAAATATCAGAGGAAAGCATAATCTTTACAACTCGCTTGCAGCGGCCATCAGCGCGAGATCGTTCGGGATAAGGAATGAGATCATCAGCTCGACACTGAAAGCATTTCCGGGAGTTGAACACCGGATAGAATTTACAAGAGAGTTGAACGGTGTGAAGTTCTTCAATGATTCTAAGGCAACCAATGTAGAATCAATGATCGTAGCATTGGAAGCATTTGAAGGGAATCTTATACTCATCATGGGCGGAAGGGAAAAAGGGAATGACTATTCATCCGTAAATGACTTAGTGAAGAACAGAGTGAAGACAATTGTTGCCGTTGGTGAATCACGCGAGAATATTGTAAGACATTTCGGAAGCATTGTCAGAGTCATTGAAGCCACAAGCATGGAAGATGCTGTGGCAAAGGCTTATGGAGCAAGTATTCCGGGCGACAACGTTTTGCTGTCTCCTGCATGCAAGAGCTTTGATATGTTTGAAAGTTACGAGCACAGAGGAGAAGTGTTTAAGAAGATTGTAAACTCTTTGAAATGAATCACAAGTATAAGATAGACATATGGATTCTGATCTCGGTTCTTGTGCTGATGATATTCAGCATAGGAGTCGTTTACAGTGCCAGTGCATCTTTCGCTCTGGATAAATTTCAAGACAGCAGATATTTATTCAAACAGCATTTGATAAAAGTCGTATTCTCAGTTGCCGCACTATTCATACTTGCAAAAGTTGATTATAAGATTCTCGAAAGATTTGCAAAACCGATGATCATACTTTCGATTCTTCTGCTGATATATACAGTGTTTCTGGGGTCCAGTCCAATCAAGGGCGCAAGCAGATGGATAAGTATAGGTCCGGTAAATTTTCAGCCGTCGGAAATTGCGAGATATTCTCTGATCATCTACTTAGCGCTATTGCTTGCAAGGAAGAAGGACTATATGAATTTGCTTTACAAGGGATATCTTCCCGTGCTCTTTTACATAATTACAGTAACAGGACTCGTGCTTATACAGCCGAATCTTTCCGTGGCAATAATAATTTTCAGCACAAGCATGCTGATGATCTTTCTTTCGCAGGCAAAGCTCAAGCATATCGGATTCACATTTGCTTCACTTGTTCCGATTGTTACAATTTTTATCATGTCAAAGGATTACATCATTGCTCGACTTACGTCATACTCTGAATACAAATCTAGCGGAAGTACAAGTTATCAGCTTCAGCAGGCATTGATAGGATTCGGCAACGGCGGCCTTACGGGAGTTGGTCCCGGAAATTCAAATCAGAGAGAATTTTTCCTTCCCGAGGCGCATGGTGATTTTATCTATTCCATTATAGGAGAAGAATATGGGTTCATCGGTACATTCGCGATCCTTTGCCTTTACTTTATTCTGATCTATAGAGGATACATGGTTGCAAAGGAAACAGCAGATGAATTTGGCAAGTTTCTTGCTTTCGGAATTACAACTCTGATAACCATCAATGCTCTCGTGAACATGTCTGTTGCAAGCGGTGTGATTCCTACGACGGGCGTGACATTGCCGTTTGTAAGTTACGGCGGCACATCGATAATCTTCAGCGCGATGGCGGTCGGAGTTCTCTTAAATATTTCAGCGCAGAGAGAGAATGCAGGCGAATCATTATCAATGGCTTGAGAGATGAGATACTTATTTGCCGGCGGAGGAACCGGAGGGCACATCTTCCCGGCAATTGCAATAGCGGATGAGATAAGAAAAATGGATACGATGGCAGAGATACTTTTCGTTGGCGCAAAAGGCAGGATAGAAGAAAAAATTGTTCCTTCAAATAACTACAGGCTGGAAACGATTGATATAGCAGGCATAAACAGAAGCAACATGCTGAAGAATATCGGATTGCCTTTGAAGTTTCTTGGAGCTCTAAAGAAGTGCAGAGACATCATCCGTGAATTCAAACCGGATGTTGCGGTAGGAACGGGAGGGTTTGTTTGCGGACCGGTGATTTACCAGGCAAACAAATCCAGAGTACCGACACTCATTCAGGAAGGAAACGCTTATGCAGGTAAGACGATCAGATTTCTTTCATCTAAGAGTGACAAGGTTGTGATCAACTTTGAAGAGACGATTAAATATCTGAAGAGAAAAGATAATGTTTTAAAGATTGCTCACCCGATACGAAGTTCTTTGAAAAGGGTTAACAAACAGGAAGCTCTGGAATTCTTCAAACTTCCGGCGGACAGAAAGACTATTCTGATCTTTGGAGGAAGTCAGGGAGCACATGGAATAAATGAAGCCGTGAGTTCAGCCGCTGAGAAGCTCTACTCAGCGGGTATGAATATTATTTGGCAGGCAGGTAAGAGTGATTCGGCAAATGCGCAAAAAGAGTTTTCAGGACTTAGTGACAGAATCAGGATCTTTGAGTTCATTGACAGAATGGATATGGCTTATTCTGCAAGCGATCTGGTTGTTTGCAGAGCGGGTATTACAAGCATCATGGAATTATCGTTCATGAAGACGCCTTCGATATTGATACCATTGCCGGGCTCGGCAGAGAATCATCAGGAGATGAATGCAAGGAGCTTTGAAAGTAAAGGTGCTTCAAAAGTAGTACTTCAACACGAAGCGAAAGAAAAACTATATGATGAGATTTTGAAGATCATTAATGATGACGTAGAAATCAGAGAAATGTCAAGTTCGGCGGCAAACTTTGCCGATCCGCTTGCAGCAGAGAAGATAGCAAAGGAAGTAAAACTACTTGCAGAAAAATGAACGAGAGAGTTTACAAAACCAAACTTGAGTTTTATTACAGATCGCTTGTAATTTATCTACTTACTCTTGTAGTATACATTCTTATCAAGGGTAAATTCTTTCAGGAACGATTCGAAGTTGTATTCAAGGATCCGATAATTTATGTGATATCGATCTTCATAATTTATTTTGTGATAGTTCTAATTACTAATTCAGTATCGGCTAAGAAACTGATCTTTGACGATAAGGACATTACGATCCGGAACAGGTTCGGTCAAAGGAAAATAGGCTTAAAGGATATAGTGGGAGTAAGATTTTCGAGACCCAAGAGAAAATCCAAAGAAGACAGCAGCAGAGTGAGGATTGTAAAGTTAAAACTTCTTAACAGAAAGAGGCAGCTAAGAATACGGATCAATGATTTCGAAAATGAAAAAGAGCTTGAAACTGAATTCAGAAATATTTCACGAAAATTAACTTCGAAACAATGGAAACAGCCGGACACAATTTAGAAGAATATCGAAGTGTGCATTTGATAGGCGTCGGCGGAATCGGCATGAGCGGAATTGCCGAATATCTCGCAGGCAAAGGAGTAACAGTATCAGGCAGTGACATCAGACAGTCAATTACAACAAGGCGGCTTGAGAGATTGGGTGTGAAGGTAATTCTTGGCCATGCCGAAGAAAATATACCTGAAGGTTGCGAGCTTGTAATCTATACATCTGCTCTTGATGAGGAAAATGCAGAACTTAAAAGAGCACGGGCTATGGGCACAAAGCTGATCAAGAGAGCAGAAGCTCTGGGCAATATTGTAAATAAGCAATTTCTAATTGCAGTCAGCGGCACTCATGGCAAGACGACCACTACAGCAATGATTGCAAAGGTGCTGATAGACGCAGATGTAGATCCGACGGTATTTGTCGGCGGGGCGCTCGATTTTTTTGAAGGCGGTTCATCAAAGATTGGGAATGGAGATGTAGCGGTGGTTGAAGCAGATGAATATGACAGAAGTTTTCTCAGACTATCTCCGGACATACTTGTGATCACAAACATTGACTCCGACCATCTTGATATCTACAGGGATATGAATGATATCATAGACAATTTCAAAATGTTCATTGCAAAGAGGAAGAAATCGGCAAAGGTTATTGCATGCGGGGATGACAAGGATGTTCTTACGGCAATAAAAGAAATCAAGGACAAAGTAACATACGGATTTGATAAGGGAAATAATTTTGCGATTACCGATATGAGTTTTGACGGAAGCAAATCAGATTATACAATAGACGGAAACATGGTCAGTCTCAAAGTTCCCGGCGCGCACAATGTATTGAATTCTGCGGCGTGCTATCTTACGGCCAGAGAACTAAAGTTAAGTATGAACACAATCAATGAGAGTCTTCGCGATTTCAGAGGAGTTCACAGAAGGCTCGAGCTGAAGTATGAGAATGGATTACTCATTTATGATGACTATGCTCATCACCCTGCAGAAGTGAAGGCTTCTCTTGATGCAATGAAGCGGCTCAGACATGACGGAAGGATCATAACGGTATTCCAGCCTCATCTGTTTACAAGGACAAGGGATTTCTACAAAGAATTTGCCGAAGCTTTCAGGGAGACGGATATTCTTTTTCTTGCTAAAATATATCCGGCCAGGGAGAAAGAGATAGAAGGAGTATCAAGCAGGCTGATACTCAATGAATATTTTAAGATGGGTAAGAACGGAATTTACATTGAGAAGAATGATGAATTGCTTGATACGTTGGAAGATATGACAAGAGAAGGTGACATTGTAGTATTTCAGGGTGCAGGTGATATTACGGGTGTTTGTGAAAAATTTGTTGCAAGAATGAATAACAAGAGGGCAACTTCAGTTCCGCTATGAGCAGAAAGATCATCATATTATCTTTGCTAGTGATATTCGCTTCGGTGGCCGCATACTATTCGGTTGTATGGAGAAGCGGTTACATGATAAGTGAAATAACAGTGACAGGAAATCATTCAATAAGCAGGGAAGAAATTCTTGCTGTCGGAAGAGTGAAAGACTCTTTAATGATTGAGAAAGATGCAGAGATAGAATTGATTCAGGACAGGCTGATGAATCATCCTGAAATAAAGAAAGCATTTGTCAGCAAGACGCCGCCATCGGAATTAAAAATTGAAGTTGTGGAGAAGAGACCCGTAGCTATTCTCAATACCGGAAGTGAATTGATGTTGATTGATGAAGAGCTTGAAACATTTCCATTCAGGCAGACTGCCAAGACATATGATATTCCTGTGATCAGCGGTGTTCGTATAGAGAACACACTTAACCCAAAGAACAGATTCAACAAAGAAGATCTTCACTATGCATTATTCTTAATTCTCAATGCATTCAATGACAGCAAGATATTGTACAGCAATATTTCGGAGATCAATCTCTCCGATACCGGAAAGTCAATAGTATATGTGAGTGAAGATTCCAGCCCGTTCTATCTCCCCAGGGATATCAAGAAGAGTATTACGGACGAGGAGTACAGAAATGTTTTGCTTGGCAAGCTGAAAATATTTGAAGGATATCTTAAGCAATCTTTGGACAATCATTTGAAATCGGATGTGAAATATGTTGATCTTCGTTATTCGAATCATGTAATAGTAAATTCAAATCACTGACAAATGGCGGGCAAGAAGAAAACGGGTTTGAGACAGGATAACGAGATCATTGTCGGACTTGACGTTGGTACAACAAAGATCTGTGTCATTGTGGCAAGGATAACCGACAACAATACAATCGATGTGCTTGGCATCGGAAGAGCGCCCTCGCACGGGCTTCACAGAGGGATTGTGGTAAATCCCAACAAGACTACAGAATCAATCAAGATTGCGCTCGAAGAAGCGGAGCTGAATTCCGGTATAAGCATTTCATCGGTTCTCGTAGGAATCGCAGGACATTACATAAGATGTATACAGACCAGCAGTATTATCGGGATCAACAATTCCGACAGGATAATACAAGAAGAGGATGTTGCGAGGTTACTTGAGCAGGCGAAGATCCTTAAACTGCCGAGCGACACAACCATCATTGATGTGATACCTCAGGAATTTGTGATCGATGGGAAGGATGGAATTTATGATTCGCCTGTGGGAATGTTCGGTACAAAGCTCGAAGCTAAAGTGAATATGATCACCGGACTTGTATCTTCGATTGATGATCTCTCGAAATGTGTAACAACCTGCGGCGTTGACCTTGATGATATTGTGCTGGAGCCAATTGCATCTTCACATGCCGTGCTGGATGAGACCGAAAAGAAAGTTGGTGTTGCTATGATCGACATCGGAGGCGGGACTTCGGACATTGCTGTATTCAAGAAAGGCGTTTTAAAATATACGGCAGGTATCGGGATCGCCGGAAATCTTGTGACCAATGATATTGTGGAAGCCCTTGGCATTACTGAAGAAGAGGCCGAAAGAATAAAGATAGAATATGGTTACTCTTCCGTATCAGAAATTTTGAATGATGAACTAATTACCGTTCAATCAATCCGGGCAAACACTCCGAAGAAAACCAGCAAGAGCATTCTTGCAAGGATTATACAGGCAAGGATGCAGGATATATTTGAGTTGTCAGCAATTGAAATTCAGAATTCACAGATAGCGCGGGAACTTCACGCCGGAGTGGTGCTCACCGGCGGCGGTTCACTGATCAGAGGGACAAAAGAACTTGCAGGAGACATACTTGGAATGGAAGTTAATCTCGGAACTCCGTCAGGACTTGCGGGAGGAATGTCAAAGGAAGTTGAAAATCCGATTTATGCAACAGGCGTAGGGCTTGTACTACACAGGATCAAAACGATGGATGATGTGAACAAGCTCAAAGAGTTTAAGAAGAGAAGAAAGAAAGATTCTATAAGTGTCAAGGGAATTCTTGCAAAGATAAAAGAATGGTTTGATGAACTGTAAGTTTACAAGATTTAAAAAATCAAAATTATTATTTTAACAATCTAATACGAAAGGAACTCAAATGCCAATCAAACTAGCCGAGAAAAAACATAGCGGCGCTAGGATAAAGGTTATAGGAATCGGCGGCGGGGGCGGAAACATTCTTAACTCCATGGTTGACAAAGGAATAAAGGGCGTAGAGTTTATTGCTGTCAACACAGACATACAGGCATTGGACAATAATAAAGCCGAAGTTAAACTTCAGATCGGCAAAGGACTGACAAAGGGCCTTGGAACAGGAATGGATGACGAAATCGCTGCAAAAGCAGTTGATGAAAACAGGACAGAGATCGAGCAACTTCTTGAAGGCAGTGACATGGTGTTTGTGACTGCAGGCATGGGCGGCGGCACAGGTACTGGCGGCGCTCCTGTAGTTGCGAGAATTGCTAAGAACGTCGGTGCGTTAGTTGTGGCTATAATTACAAAGCCGTTCCGATTCGAGGGGAAGCAAAGAATAGAGCTGGCTGAAAAAGGAATTGAAAGACTCAGGTCGGAAGTTGACAGTTTGATAATTGTACCTAATGAGAATATTCTCAAGTATGGCAGCGATCTGACAAAGAAGAAAGCATTCGAGCTTGCCGATAAAGTTCTTCACAATGCGACCAACGGAATTTCAAAGATCATTACAGAGCATGGCGAAATCAATGTTGACTTTGCCGATGTAAGAACGATCATGAAAGACATGGGTGAAGCAATGATAGGAACAGGCATTGCAACCGGTGAAGCAAGAGCAGAGAAGTGTGCAAGACAAGCGCTTGTGAATCCTGTGCTCGATGAAGTCTGCATTAAGGGATCGAAGAGTGTTCTTACAAATATTGTTCATGACGGAAATATTATGATGAGTGAAATTGATACTATCAATTCTATTATAAGAGAAGAAGTAGGGGAAGATGCAAAATATATTTTCGGTCTTGTGGAAGATCCGGGAATGGGTGAAGAAATTATGGTGACAGTTATTGCTACAGGATTTTCCAAAGCCGGAGCCGAGCAGATTCATGATTACGATTTTGAAAATGACTTCGAGAGATCAGGACCCGTAAAGAATCCGTTTCAGAATCAGCGCGGAAGGATTACCGAGATACCTACTGTTGATAAACTCGGAGCGTTTGATATACCAAGCTATAAGCGAAGAGAAGTCAAACTGTCTGATGATCTGAGTGAAACAAAGAAGAAGATCATTCATCCAACTGATGAGGATCTTCGTGTTGATGATTTTGTAATTGATGATGAGTTTTCAAAGCCGGCTTTTTTGAGGAAACAAGCAGACTGAGGAGTTAAGAATTAGGAATTAGGAATTAAGAATTAAGAATTGAAAAAAGATAAGCAGGCCATTATTGTCCCCGCTGTTATTGGCGGGGACTTTTATTTTTAACTTGAAAATTAAGAGTGTGAATAGTCATGCTGAACAGGAATTACTTCCTCAAAAAAAATATTTACAGTAAGAATAATTTTTTCCCTTCCTAATCGAATTTACATTGAGTAAGTTTGTACATACTTAAACGCAATAAAGATGATCTATGAGTTGATGTTCTAAACAGAAACTTTCAAACAACTCACAGACATTCAATCAAAACCAACTGTACCTTTTTAATGGGAGCCGAAAGTCTAATATTATTCTTCATATTCGGAATACTTCTCGTTGGAGGCGGAATAGTTGTTTCATATCTAATTGCCCCCAGTTCCAAAAACGCCGTAAAGGATGAAGCCTATGAATGCGGCATACCAACAAAAGGCGAGTCCTGGGTTCAGTTCAGAGTAGGTTACTATCTTTTCGCAATTCTATTTTTGATTTTTGAAGTGGAAACAATTTTCATGATCCCATGGGCTGTTGTAATGAAGGATCTGGGAATGGTAGCATTCGTTGAGATAATAATTTTTCTTGCTATTGTATTACTGGGACTTCTATACGCATGGAACAGAGGAGCATTGAAATGGGATTAGAAAACAACAAAACCGTTCCGGAAGATTTTCCGGGAAAAGTTGTGCCGACTCCGGGTGGTAATATTGTTATCACATCAATTGACGGCATCATCAACTGGTCACGAGCAAACTCGCTGTGGCCCCTTGTGTTTGGTACAAGTTGTTGTGCAATTGAAATGATGGCTACCGGTGCATCAAGACATGACTGGGCAAGATTCGGTACGGAAGTTGCCAGAGCTACTCCGAGACAAGCTGACCTTATTGTAATTGCGGGCACAATCGTAAACAAGATGGCTCCTGTGTTGAAACGGCTTTATGATCAGATGGCAGATCCGAAATATGTAATTGCAATGGGAGCATGCGCAATTTCAGGCGGACCGTTTTACTACAATTCATATTCAGTTGTGAAAGGCGCCGATCATGTGATACCCGTTGATGTTTATGTGCCCGGCTGTCCGCCGAGGCCCGAAGCTTTGCTTTACGGAATATTGCAGTTGCAAGAAAAGATCAAGAGTGAATCAATAACAGTTCCTAAAGAGACGCTAAAAGATTATTAGCATATACTTGTATGAACAACGATCAGATAAAGGAAAAAGTCCTGAAATGGTTTCCCGATGCTGAAATTCCCGCGGAAGCCGGGCAATTTCTCAACGTAATAGTCACTCCCGAAATACTTCACCCCCTCGCTGAAAAATTAAGATATGACAAAGAAACTCATTTTGATTACCTGTTCTGTTTATCGGGTGTTGATTGGGTTTCAAACCTGATGGTAGTCTATCATTTGACATCTACAAACTTGGGCCATGAAATTGTTTTGAAGGTTAAGATTGCAGACAGAGAGAACCCTGAAGTTGACACTGTATGTGACTTATGGAAAACCGCTGAGTTTCACGAAAGGGAAGTCTATGATCTCTTTGGAGTCAAATTCAAAAATCATCCCGATCTCAGAAGGATTCTGCTTGAAGATGACTGGGAAGGATTTCCTATGAGAAAGGATTATACTGATGAAGCTAACATTGTAGAACTATGAGCACTGAACAGACAGTCCTTGGAAATGAAACGCAGGAATATTTTATAAACATGGGTCCTCAGCACCCGTCAACTCACGGTGTGCTTAGACTTCTCCTTACACTCGATGGTGAGATCATCCGAAAAGTGGAACCTCACATGGGTTACATTCACCGCTCAATCGAGAAGATGTGCGAAAAGGATTCTTATCAACAGATCGTTCATCTGACAGACAGGATGGACTATTTGTCTTGCCACATAAATAATGAAGCAGTTTGTCTCACTGTCGAAATGGGACTTCAACTCGAAATCCCCGAACGTGTAAAAGTCATCCGCACAATCATTTCAGAACTCACCCGACTGGCTTCTCATCAACTTTGGTGGGGTGTAATGGGTATGGATCTTGGAGCAATTACAGGATTTCTTTACGGATTCCGGGACAGGGAGTTGATCACCGACATATTTGAAGAGACTTGCGGCGCAAGGCTTACTATGAACTACAATGTTCCCGGCGGATTGATGTTTGATATTCATCCGAATTTTCAGAAGAGGACAAAAGAATTTTTGGCATACTTCAAAAAGAAGCTTCCCGAATACGAAGAATTGCTGACCGGTAATGTGATCTTTGAAGAAAGAACTAAGGGTATAGGTTATATCTCAAAAGAAGATGTGATCTCATACGGCGTGACAGGACCATCGGGAAGAGGCTCCGGATTTGCATGTGACATACGAAAGCTTCATCCTTACAGCGCTTATGACAGAGTTGAGTTCAAAGAAATTCTTTACAATGAAGGCGATTCGTATGCAAGATATATGGTACGTATGGATGAGATGAAAGAATCTATGCACATCATCGATCAATTAATTGACAACATTCCCGAGGGTGATTACAAAGCAAAGACAAAGGCTGTGATCAAACTTCCGGCCGGTGAGTATTATCAGCGTGTAGAGACTGCACGGGGAGAGTTGGGCGTTTACATAATCAGCGATAACAAGAAGAGTCCGTACAGAGTAAAATTCCGTTCGCCGGGATTCTCGAATCTGTCTGCTCTTGATACAATGGCAAAGGGCTGCAAGATAGCAGACCTAGTTGCAATGATGTCTACACTTGATTTGGTAATTCCTGATATTGACAGATAATAAGATGATACTTCTAAATTTCAGCATTTACGATTTTTCTGATTTCATAAATTCGATCGACACCTGGCTTGTCGAAACATTTTCACCGACTATCGGTCACCTGATAGGTCTTGTACTTGTGGGAACTTGCTTCCTTTTGTTCACCGCCTTACTCGGACTTTCACTGGTCTATATCGAAAGAAAAGTTTGTGCATTCTTCCAGCAGAGGCTTGGGCCTATGAGAGTAGGTCCTTTCGGAACTGCACAGACAATTGCCGATATTATAAAACTGATCTTCAAAGAATCACTTATAACAAAACAGTCCGACAAATTCCTTTTCAATCTCGCCGCCTTTGTGATAATGATGGCGCCATTCATTGTGCTTTCTGCAATTCCGTTTGCAAAAGGTTTGCAGGCGCTTGATATGGACATAGGATTATTCTTCATCATTTCCGTTTCATCAATTGGTGTAACGGGAATTTTGCTTGCAGGCTGGTCGAGCAACAACAAGTACTCTCTTATCGGAGCAATGAGAAGCGGTGCGCAGATCGTCAGTTATGAATTGTCAGTAGCAATATCGTTGATGACAATAGTCATTCTCACAGGCAGTCTTCAGCTTTCCGAGATCATTGCAAGCCAAAGCAACGGATGGTGGATCTTCAAAGGAAACATTCCGGCAATAATTGCATTCGTAATTTATATTATAGCAAGTACTGCAGAGACTAACAGAGGACCGTTTGATATGGCGGAAGCCGAGTCGGAAATAACCGCAGGATTTCACACAGAATATTCCGGTATAAAGTTTGCTTACTTCTTTCTTGCTGAGTATGTGAACTTCTTCATAATCTCGGCAGTAGGAGCAACAGTATTTTTTGGCGGATGGATGCCTTTGCACATTGGCGATGCTACGTTTTTCAACAACGCTATGGACTTCATTCCTCCTATAATTTGGTTTTTCGGAAAAGTCGCCGTGATCATGTATTTCTTAATGTGGTTCAAGTGGACTTTCCCGCGATTGAGGATCGATCAACTTCTTACACTCGAATGGAAATATCTGCTTCCGATCAGCATCGTCAATCTTCTGCTCATGTCGATAGTAGCATTGAAGGGATGGCATTGGTAATATGAGAATCATTAAGAATATAGGGCAATACTTTGGTGAAATATTTCATGCGATAAAGTCATTGCTTACGGGGATGAAGATCACAGGCTATTACTTCTTTCATCCAAAGGAGATCGTGACTCAGCAGTATCCAGAGAACAGAGATACCCTGAAGATGTTCGATCGGTTCAGAGGTGAAGTAGTTCTGATCCATGACAGTAATAATGAGCACAGGTGTACAGGATGCTCTGCATGCGAGCTGGCATGTCCGAATGGTACAATTGAGATTATCAACAAAAAGGAAATTGATCCGGAAACGGGCAAATCAACAAAGGCAATTGACCAGTTTGTTTATCATTTGTCAATGTGTACTTTTTGCAACCTTTGCATTATAGCTTGCCCGACAGATGCCATAAAGATGGCGCAAACATTTGAGCACTCGGTATTTGACAGATCCAAACTAACGAAAGTTTTGAATAACCCGGGTTCAAAATTAATGCCCGGTATCAGAGAATGATCACATGGAAGTAGTACTCTTTTATATAATGGCCGGATTGATTCTGGTTTTCTCGGTTCTGACGGTAACATCCAGGAGAATACTCAGAGCCGCTGTTTATTTGCTGTTTGTTCTGATTGCTGCAGCAGGTCTATTCTTCATTCAGCAGTTTGCGTTTCTTGCAGCAGTACAGTTAACGTTATACGCAGGCGGAATAATTGTTCTTATAATTTTTTCTGTGATGCTTACAAGTCATGTAAGTGAAAAGCTTGACGCGGTTTCATTTAAGAAAGCTTCTTTTGCTTTAGTGGCTTGTATTGCAGGAGCTGTCGTATGCATAAGCACGATTCTTTCTTATCCTTTTCCAAAGCCTACAAACGGTGAAGTTGATGCAAGCATGAAAGCAATCGGCACAAGCTTGCTTGGTTATAAAGAGAATGGTTTCGCATTGCCTTTTGAAGTGATCAGTATATTACTTCTTGCAGCTATGCTTGGCGCAATTATTATTGCAAAGAGAACCGAAAAATGATTAACTGATATGATTGAGAATATTGGTATCGAACAGTTTCTTATACTCAGCACACTGATGTTCTTCATAGGAGTATATGGATTTTTGGTAAGGAAGAATCTCATAACGATGCTTATGTCAGTGGAGCTGATTCTAAATGCTGTAAACATCAACTTCGTTGCTTTCAACAAGTATTACTATCCTGAAAATCTTCAGGGGCATTTTTTTGCGATGTTCGTTATAGCTATTGCAGCGACCGAAGTTGCGGTTGCAATAGCAATAATTATAAGCCTTTACAGAAAGATCAGAACAATTGATGTTGAGCAGGTTGACGAAATGAAATATTAATGAAGAATGATGAATGACTCATACTCATATACTGTTGCCATACCTCTGATACTCTTCTTCTCGTTCCTTATCATTGGACTTGCGGGAGGAAAACTCAAACCCATAGTTTCCGGAATATTCGGAACATTTTTCCTGCTGATTTCTACAGCGCTTTCATACTATACGGCATACAGTTATTTTTTTGTTGATGGAAAATCCAATGGTGTATATCAGCAGCTGATTGCTTATGATTCACTTTGGCTTCAATTCACTGACAAGCTTCAGATACATGTGGGCGTATTGCTCGATCCTATCTCTGTAATGATGCTGGTAGTGATCACAACAGTTTCACTGATGGTTCACATCTATAGCTTGGGTTATATGAAGGGAGAAGTTGGATTCTCCCGCTATTATTCTTTCCTGTCGCTCTTCACCTTCTCTATGCTGGGGCTGGTATTGTCTTCAAATATATTTCAGACTTATATTTTCTGGGAGCTTGTAGGAGTGTCATCGTATCTGCTTATCGGTCATTACTATGAAAGACCATCTGCGGTTGCCGCTTCAAAGAAAGCATTCATTGTTACAAGGTTTGCTGATATGGGATTCCTTGTTGGAATACTACTGCTGTCAAGCTTCACGGGCACTTTCGATTTCTTGAAACTTACTGACCCGAACGGTTCGGCATTAACTCAGGGTTCGGCAATAAGTTTCCTAGGTTTGTCTGTAATGACCTGGAGCATGCTGCTTGTCTTCATGGGTGCGGCCGGAAAGTCGGCAATGTTCCCTCTGCACATTTGGCTGCCGGATGCAATGGAAGGCCCGACTCCGGTCTCTGCTCTCATCCATGCGGCAACAATGGTCGTCGCGGGCGTTTATCTTGTTGCACGATTATTCACTGTTTATTTCTTCGCCGCTCCCGATGCTCTGATCTTCATTGGCTATGTCGGAACTTTCACGTCATTGTTTGCGGCGGTTATTGCTTGCACACAAACCGACATCAAGAGAGTCCTTGCATTCTCAACAATTTCGCAGATTGGATTGATGATGGGAGGTCTTGGTGTTTCGGGATATTCAGGTCCTGAAGGACTTGGTTACACTGCTTCGATGTTTCATCTCTTTAATCATGCAATGTTCAAAGCATTGCTATTTTTGTGCGCAGGTTCAGTGATACATGCTGTGCATACAAATGAACTTTGGGATATGGGCGGATTGAAAAAGCATTTGCCGGTCACCCACATCGCTTTTCTTATCGGATGTCTTGGAATTTCAGGTGTTCCGCCGCTTTCAGGATTCTTCAGCAAGGATGAGATTCTTACTGCTGTATTTGAGAAGAATAAATTATTGTTCTATGTTCAGTTTCTTGTTGCAGGTGTAACTGCATTCTATATGTTTCGACTTTACTTCGGAATTTTCTGGAACAAGCAAAGAGAGTATCACACCAAGCCGCATGAGTCACCTTTCAGTATGCTGTTTGCTTTGATATTCCTGTCCATTGCCTCAACTTTTGTTGGACTCATACCATTCAGTGAATTTGTAACTCCTGATCTCAAGCCGTTTACATCTCATATTCACTGGGCGATCGCAATTCCGGCAATCATAATAGCTGTCATTGGCTTGGTACTCGCATTTGTCATGTACAGAAAAGAATCAGATCTTTCCGGCAGGTTGAGCGGTTCGCTCGGCATCCTCTACAGAGCTGCTTACAAGAAATTTTATATTGATGAGATTTATTTGTTCATCACAAAAAATGTGATTTTCAAACATATATCAGCTCCGATTGCATGGTTCGACAGAAATGTAGTTGATAACACCATGAACGGAATTGCCGCAATAACAAATTTTGTGTCGATGAGAATAAGGGCATTCCAGTCAGGACAACTGCAGCAGTACGCTTATGTTATGGTATCCGGACTTGTCATAATTGTTCTTGTTGCATTGTATTTTATGAAAACCTAACTGATGAGAATGAGATGAATAATTTACTTTGGCTTCTTGCAATTCCTTTGGTTACGATATTCGTTCTTATCTTCTGCAATGATAAGAGACAGTACCGGCTTTCAGCAGCATTCGGCATGGGTCTTCAACTATTGTATTCATTCTATCTCGTGTTCAGATACACTACAGAGAGGTCTTCCGGAAACATCGAGCAGATGGTGTTCATGCACGAGTACAAGTGGTTTGACTCTCTCAACATAGTATTTACAACAGGTATCGATGCAATATCTCTTGCACTTGTAGTTCTCACCGCCGTTGTGACGTTTACCGGTATTCTTGTATCATGGAATATGGAGAAGCTGCCAAAAGAATTTTTCATTTCTCTGATCACGCTTGCCACAGGCGTGTTTGGATTCTTCATCACCATCGATCTTTTTACAATGTTCCTTTTTTACGAACTGGCTGTGATCCCGATGTACATACTCATCGGAATCTGGGGAAGCGGAAAAAAAGAATATGCAGCTATGAAGCTTACTCTGATGCTGATGGGAGCTTCTGCATTACTCCTTGTTGGAATTCTCGGACTCTACACATACTCGTCGACTGATGTAAACCTGTTGAGCTTCAACATTCTTGATATTGCGAACGCAAATATCCCGGTTGATATTCAGAAGTTTTTCTTCCCGATGGTATTCATAGGCTTTGGTGTTCTCGGAGCATTATTCCCGCTGCATACATGGTCACCTGACGGTCACTCGTCTGCGCCAACTGCCGTATCAATGCTTCACGCGGGCGTGCTTATGAAGATGGGAGGCTACGGTTGCCTGCGTGTTGCAATGTATCTCCTTCCCGAAGCCGCAAAGGAGCTTGCCTGGATATTCATAATACTTACAACTATCAGCATTGTCTATGGAGCGTTCGGGGCAATTGCACAGAAAGATCTTAAATATATCAATGCTTACTCATCAGTAAGCCATTGCGGTCTCGTGCTCTTTGCAATTCTGATGATGAACCAAACGGCATTGAATGGTTCAGTACTTCAGATGATCTCGCATGGTTTAATGACAGCACTCTTCTTCGCATTGATAGGAATGATCTATGAAAGAACTCACACACGCGACATTAGATTAATGGGCGGCCTTATGAAGATAATGCCATTCCTCGGTGTGTGCTATATGATTGCCGGATTTGCTTCGCTCGGTTTGCCGGGACTCAGCGGATTCGTAGCAGAGATAAATGTTTTTGTCGGAGCTTTTATGCATACTGACAGCTTTCACAGAGTTGCAACAGTGATAGCTGTTTCATCTATTGTAATTACTGCGGTTTACATTTTGAGAGTTATCGGAGCTTTGCTCCTTGGACCTCTTGACGTAGAACATGAATTCGAAACAGGTGATGCAAGATGGTATGAAAGATGGGCAAACATAATTCTGATTGTATCTATTGCTGCAATAGGTATAGCGCCTCTGTGGCTGTCCGACGCTTTGATCAAGAGTTTGCAGCCAATTATTCAGAAACTCCAATGATGATAACGAATGACAACTGACCAATTCTTTTTGATGCGACATGAGATCCTGCTGGTAGCAGTTGGAGTGATCGTACTTGTCATGGACCTAATGACAACTCCTGCAACCAAGCACAGGATCATTCCTGTAGCGATTGTTCTCTTCCTTATAAACACGATCATTGGTTTCTTGCCGATCGAGACGGGAAAGATCTTCGGTGGAATGTACAGAACTGATGACATAACAATTCTAATGAAGAATGCTCTCAATATCGGAGTCTTCATTATCTTTCTGCAATCAGCAGAGTGGCTGAAGAACCATGAGGAGAAATTCAACAGCTACGGCGCTTACTTCTTCATTGTCATAGCTTCTCTGGTCGGGATGGATTATCTGATTTCATCCGGTGATTTTCTGATGTTCTTCATCGGAACTGAACTTGCAACAATTCCAATTGCAGCGCTCGTAGCAATCGAGAAAGCAAAGATCAAGTCTTCCGAAGCAGGTGTTAAGTTGATTCTTTCGGCTGCGCTTTCATCTGGCATAACTCTTTTTGGAATCTCACTAATATACGGAACGACGGGCTCTATCTATTTTGCAGAGGTCAGCAAGGTGTTTGATGGAAACAGTTTACAGATTCTTGCTTTCATATTTATCTTTGCGGGTGTGGCTTTTAAGATCTCAATTGTACCTTTCCATCTGTGGACTGCAGATGTTTACGAAGGAGCGCCGATCAATATTACTTCGTACTTGTCTGTTATATCAAAAGCATCAGCATTCTTTATACTGATAATTCTTCTTTACAAAGTCTTTTATGTGATACCGGAAATCAGGAACAATATTCTTTATGCCACATCAATACTTACCATGACTATAGGAAATCTGTTTGCCATCAGGCAACAGAATCTGAAAAGATTTCTTGCATTCTCTTCTATTGCTCAGGCAGGTTTTGTATTGCTTGGTATAATCGGTGGTACGCAGATAGGATTCGCTTCTGTGGTTTACTTCCTGTTAATTTATGTATTCTCAAATCTCGGGGCATTCGGTGTTGTTGCTGCAATCTCAAACGCCACAGGCAAAGAAAATATTGATGACTATAACGGACTTTACAGAACTAATCCAAAGCTGAGTCTTGTAATGATGCTTTCGCTTTTTTCGCTTGCAGGAATTCCACCGGTCGCGGGTTTCTTCGGAAAATTCTTCCTGTTCATGTCAGCAGCAAAACAAGGTTACTTTATACTTGTGCTTATTGCAGTAGTCAATGTTACGATATCACTATATTATTATCTGTTGGTTGTCAAGGCGATGTTTATTAACGAGCAGGAAAATCCGATTGAAAGAATTGACAGCGACATGTACACGAAGATCGGGCTGGCGATATGCGCTGCAGGTATACTTGCAATAGGCTTCTTTGGAACAATTTTTGATTTCATTAACAGCAAGGCATTCGGATCAATGTAAATGACATGTCACTTATAAGCGGAAAACATATAGAGAAGGAACTCGACGGAATAAGATGCAGGATTGTTGAATCAGGCATCACTGAAGACAGGATGAATTTCCTTAAGAAGCTTCTTGAGCACAATGGTTATGAAGTTAAGTGTGAGAAAGAAGCCAAGAAGGAAGAGACTCTTCCGGATACATATTCAATCGGAGTTACTGAAATAATTTTCAATCCCGTAATAGCAGTCTATGAAAGGAAACTCAGAACACATGACGGAAAGATCGTGACACCGCAATACTGGCGGCAGACAGGAGAGGATATGAAAAAGTGGTATTGGAAAGTGAAGTATGAAGAGACTTAAGAGAATCTTTTAGTATTTGGGTCTTGTGATGTTTCTCAAATTGATTCCTAGTGCAATCCGGAATTTATTTGGATTCCTATAAATCTAAATTCGAGCAGTTAGATGTTGTGAAATGAAACTGTAGTGCTTAATTCTTCATCCTCGTATCAAGTAACATTCAGAAACTCCCAAGCTTTTTGTCTATCCAATTCAAAGCCATTTCCTCAAGTTTTTCCCTGGGGATTTTAAGCATTTCCAGGAAGTTCAATTTGTGCTCTTCAGCAAGACCTTCTATCAACTTCAACCCAATATAATAACCGGCTCTATTTCGGGTTACATCCAAAGTGTCACCGGCATTGAATAATCCAATACTAGTACTGGTTGAGCGAAATGTCTTATGAACAAGATTTAGCAATTCCATCTCTCTCTGTTTGCATTCATTTATCCAAAGTTTTAAATCCCGCTTTGATAGATAATCCGCCCAAAGTGCAACTCCTTCATCATTCTGAAATATTTTCAATGTAAGCTGCGCAGCAATACCTTCGGTAATTAACTGTCGGCAAATGCTTCTCTTGTCTTTTATACATTCAAAATAGAAATCATATGATAAAGTGTAATGCACACAATGAACGATCTCATGAGCTACAAAAATTCTCGCTTGTAAAATTGTCTTATAACATTCAACAGGTATCCAAACGACAAACTTTTCTTTGTCTCTGAATACATGTCCGTTAGAAGTACCTTGTCCTACGAATAATGCAAGAGATATGTTTTTAGTCTCAATGTTGTTAACCATGAAACGCTCTTCGATTTCATTGAGCGCTCCTGAGATCAGGTTTCTTCTTTTTATAACCTCTGACTTTGTGAAGTGAGCTGAATAGGGTTCTCTGTTGCTCCAGTATTTGAAATAATGAGAGAACAATTCAGGATATGATCTTTCGTATGTTCGAAAGTCATTTTTCCCGGTAAGACACTCAATATAATTTTCTGTAAGATCTATTATGTTCATTGCACTAAAAATATCCACCGGGTCTTTTGGTGTAAATTACCCGGTGGAATAATCAGAGAAGGAATCTAAACTATTTCGATTTAACATATATAGTCTTGCCGTCCTTAATCGTCTCCATCACCTTGATATCTTTGATCGTCATCGGATCTGCCTTGAGCGGATTCTTGTCAAGTATAACAAGGTCTGCCCTCTTGCCTGCTGTTAAGCTTCCCTTAGAATCTTCTTCAGAGTATTGACGTGCAACGTTTATTGTCATTGCCTGAAGTGCCTCGTATGGTGTTACTTTCTGATCTGCTCCGATTACTTCTCCTGCACGGGAGATTCTGTTTACCGCAGACCACAGCATGAACATCTGATCAATCGGTGCAACATAGAAGTCCGTGTGATTTGTTGGACGAAGTCCTATATTTATCGCATCGCGCATTGGACTGATGTACATCGCTTGTTCTTTGCCACGGTTAGCAATATGAGCTTCGGCAAAGTAGTATGTATGCAGTGTGTAGAATGAAGGGAGGATTTTGTACTCAAGATATTTGTCAAGCTGATCTTTTCTTGTAAACTGCGCATGGATCATTGTAACGTGTCTGTCCTTTGTCAGATCATCTTTTGCTGCAAACTCGTGTGCTTTTATGAATGCATCAATGGCGCCGTCTCCGTTTGCATGGAGGTTTAGCGGCACACCCATTTCGTAAACACGCTTGACTGCCGGGTTAATTATTTCCTGCGGAGCTGACAATTCTCCGGACCAGTTCTTTTCGCCGCCGGGACCGCCAGTCAGATAAGGCTTTGTAAAGTAAGCAGTCTTTCCCTGCGGGGAACCGTCAATAGTGATTTTAACTCCGCCAATCTTGAAACCCCTGTCATACTTGCCCCATTTTTCAATTGGCATTACTTTCAGGCAAGTGTCCAGTTCGGTTATGAAAGGATATGCAATCACATCAATTATATTTGCGCCGCCTTCAGTTGCTCTAAGCATTACTCTCAGATCTTCAGCATGAGTTGCTCCTTCATGCGCAGTTGTTATTCCTGATTCTGCATAGATCATTTGTGCAGCTTTTGTCCATGCAACCTCCTGCTCCCGCGTGGGTTTTGGTAAGCCGGCAAACACGTTTAGATATGCTGTTTCCATTATCAATCCATAAGGCTCATCAGTGCCGGGTTTCCGTACTATCACGCCTCCGGGAGGAGTCTTGGTCTCAGCTGAAATATTAAATTTCTTAAGCGCAGCAGAATTTAGAACACCGCCATGCATAGATACATGTCCGACAATCACAGGGTTATCCGGGAATGCCTTGTCAAGATCATCACGGTTTAGCAAACGGCCATCCGGCATTACGTTTTCATCATATCCATAAGCCTGAATGAGTTCACCTTTTGGAATATTCTTCTCTGTTCGGAATTTTTCTATCGCAACCACTATGCTCTCAACATCCTTTCCGGTTCCTGCAGGCGGAGCATACACTTTTACCTGATTAGCTGCTGTCAACGCACTGATATAGTGACTGTGTGCATCAAGGAAACCCGGCAGAAGTGTCTTTCCTTGAAGATCAACCATCTTGTGACCTTTGCCGGCTTTCTTCATGGCTTCGTCACTTGCTCCGACAAAAAGTATTTTGCCGTCTTTCACAACAAGGGCTTCTGCATACACCGGTTGATTGCCTTCCATTGTGATAATGTCTCCGTTGTAATACATTACGGCAGCAGTACCGTTTGTCTTTGCAACAGTATTTGATTGCTGATCTCCGGCTTTGTTGTCCGTTGACTTGTTGCATCCGGAAATGGTTGCTATTATTACCGCAATTAAAATTAGTTGTTTCATATTATTGGTTTTGGTTTGGATAAATCAATTCTTCATCACTTGAACTAAATGCCACGTCAGATTTGTACAAGACAAAGATATTGACTGGTTAAAATAATTCAAGACTCTACTAAAAAAAGCGGCAACCGAACTTTATTTCGGATGCCGCTTTGATCTTTCAAAGAAATGCTTCGATTCTTAAATGGATCAGGCGATCTCCCAGGTCTTATCACCTGAAAGAATTTCATTCAGCGGAGTCTTTCCTTTCTTCTGCATAACTGCTTCAATCTGATTTGCCATCTGAACTTCATATGTTGGCCTGTCAACAGAATAGAGAACTCCGAACGGTCTTGGCAAATGATATTCGGTATAATGATTGAGATCTGTGAAGCCTGCTAATATTCCTGCTTTTACTTTATCCTTCTCATCATGTATCCAGAGATCATTAACTGAATTGCTACCGTTGCTCAAATCTACAACCTTCGGCTGGAATCCGTCAAGCTTGATTCCCTTATCGCTGTTAGCCCCAAAGACAAGCGGCTTGTCATGTTCCACATGAAGTGCTTCTTCTTTCTTTGTTTCCTTTTCTGAAAAAACAAAGAATGCACCGTCATTGAACACAGGACAATTCTGATAGATCTCAACAAAAGATGCGCCTTTGTGCTTGTGTGCCTGTCTGAGCACTGCCTGCATGTGTTTTGGATCACGATCAAGAGTCCTGGCAACAAAAGATCCTTTCGCTCCGAGAGCAAGCTCTGCAGTATTAAATGGCTCTTCTATGGAACCGTAGGGAGTGGATTTTGTAACTATACCAGTTTCGGAAGTAGGGGAATATTGTCCTTTGGTCAGTCCGTAGATCTGGTTGTTAAACAACAGGATCTTTATGTCAAAGTTCTTTCTTAGCAAATGGATGAAATGATTTCCGCCTATTGAAAGCGCATCACCGTCTCCTGTAACAACCCACACGCTGAGATCGGGTCTTGATGCTTTTAGTCCGGATGCAATTGCAGTAGCTCTTCCGTGAATTGAATGGATTCCGTAAGTATCCATATAGTACGTGAACCTCGATGAACATCCAATTCCTGAGACAAAAACGTAATCTTCTTTTTTGAATCCAAGCTCCGGAAAGATCGTTTGCACTTGCTTGAGTATTGAGTAATCACCGCACCCGGGACACCATTTCACATCCTGATCCGGAGCAAAATCTTTGCTTGTCAGAATTGGGATCACAGGAGCGTTGTTTGTTTCTATCATTTGAATTAGCTGTTTAAAAGTTCGTTGATTTTTATTTTGATCTCACCTGTTGAAAAAGGCAATCCTTTAATTTTATTTAGTCCAACTGCAGGTGTAAGATATCTGTCGCGAATTATTCTGATCAATTGTCCGTCATTGATTTCCGGAATCAGAACATACTGATGATTCTTTAGCAGCTCTTCGAGATTCCGCGGCATTGGATTGAGATATCTGAGATGAACATGTGCAACATCTTTTCCCTCTTCAAGAAGTTCTACCATTGCGCCTTTAACAGAACCGTATGTTGAGCCCCAGCTAAGCACAAGCACTTTCGCATTCTCATTTCCCGAATCAAGTTTCTGAAGCGGAATATAATCAGCAATAGCTTTGATCTTTGCTGATCTGAGATGAACCATCAGTTCATGATTATTCGGATCATATGAAATGTTTCCTGTATCGTTGGCTTTCTCGAGTCCGCCGATACGATGCTCAAGTCCGGGCGTTCCGGGCTTGACTCTTGGCCGGACATATTTTTCATCGCGCCTGTACGGAAAGAAAATTCCTTCTTCCGAATTTGGTTTATCCGTGAAAACAACATTAATCGGCTGAAGCTGATCCTCTGTAGGAAACAGCCATGGCTCTGAGCCGTTGGCAATGTAACCATCGCTGAGAATTATTACCGGCGTCATGTGTTCAAGTGCAATTCTGCATGCTTCATACACAGCTTCAAAACAATCTGCCGGAGATGCGGCAGCAATAATTGGTAACGGAGCTTCACCATGTCTTCCGTAAAAAGCCTGCATCAGATCCGACTGCTCGGTCTTTGTCGGCAATCCGGTTGATGGTCCACCTCTTTGAATATTTATGATGACGAGCGGAATCTCGAGCATTGTTGCAAGTCCCATGGCTTCTGCTTTCAGCGACATACCCGGACCGGAAGTTGTAGTAACTCCAAGACTTCCTCCGTAAGATGCACCGATTGCCGCACAGATACCTGCTATCTCGTCTTCCGCCTGAAATGTCCTAACATTCATGTTCTTGTATTTCGAAAGCTCATGAAGAATGTCAGATGCAGGAGTTATCGGATAAGATCCGAGAAACAAAAGGGGAACCGGATTTTTCTGCAGCTGCTATTAATGCAATGACAGCTGCATTATTGCCTGTGATATTTCTGTATGTACCCTGTGGAAGTTTTGAAGTGCTGATCTTGAATCTCGTATTGAAAATTTCGGTAGTGTCGCCGTAGTTCCATCCTGCCTTCAGCGCCTTTACGTTTGCATCAGCTATCATCGGATTCTTTGCAAACTTCTCAAGTATGAAGTGTATTGTAAAGTCAGGTGACTGATCAAATATCCAGTACAACATTCCGAGCACAAACATATTCTTAGATCTTTCAAGCTCTTTGTTGCTTAGTCCAAGTCCGGACAATGCGTCTTTGATCAGATTGGTTACATTGACATTATATACAATGTAATTGTCGAGCGTACTGTCTTCGAGCGGATTGGCTCCTTCGGGATATTCTGCAAGGCGAAGATTTTTTGCATCAAAGCCGGCGGTATTTGTAATAACAATGCCTCCCTTTTTCACATTCTTCAGATCTGCTTTAAGTGCTGCAGCATTCATGGCTACAAGAACATCGTATTCATCACCAGGTGTATATATATCCTTGCTTCCAAAGTGTACCTGAAAACCGGATACACCAGCCAGTGTACCGGCGGGAGCTCTGATTTCAGCAGGAAAGTCGGGGAAAGTTGCAAGGTCTTTGCCGAGAAAAGCGGCAGTATCAGTAAACTGCATGCCTGTCAGCTGCATGCCGTCTCCGGAGTCACCCGAAAAACGGACAACCATACTCTCGGCTTCAATTATTTCTTCAATGGGTTTCAAAAGTGTGTGTAAATTTTAGTTTGTCTTGATTTAAAAATGTAACTGTGAAGTATGTGCAAATTAATGAATGGCAGGAAGATATTGTAGTCAAATATCTAACCTCTAAAGCATCTTGAGGTTTCTCCCCAAAGATCTTGAGGTTTCTCCCCAAAGCCTCCAAATCAAAAAATTGCATTTATTCCGATCGTGGGCAAAGTTCCTATGCTTTCATTAGCTTCGATCTGTCCGGTGAATTTGTTCCATGTGTATCCGGAGATATTCTTTTTACCGTAAATGTTTTGGATATCAATATATGTTATGAGTGTCCATGAAGAAAAATTCCAGCGCTTATCTGCGCGCAGGTCAAGACTGTTGTACACAGGAAGAAATTCTGAGTTGTACTGACTCACAAGTTGTGTACCGTCAACCGGGTTAATTGGAGTGTATGGCCTTCCTCCAACAAGTCTGAACTTACCCGAGATCTCCCACTCCTTTCCAAGCCGGTAGCCACCGAGAATTGTGAAAATGTATCTGTTGTTAAAACTGCTATTTCGCTCCACACCGTCCAGTGCCTTGTACTTTGCATCAAATAAGGAAAGATTGATAAGACCATAGTAATTTGTTGTCAATGCTTTCTGAATGTACAACTCAATACCTTGTGAATAGCCGGTTCCTTTTGAAATAAGCGGTTCAATTCCAAAGTCTTGTGATTGCTCAAAGTCTCCGCATGTATTTGCAAGAACAATGAATGGCCTAATGGTACTTGCAGGGTAATCTGAATAGTCTTTGTAATATCCTTCAAGCGTAACTCTGAGATCACTCGCAAACAAATACTCTATACCCGCTACATAATGATCAGCTCTTATCTCATTGAGTTGCTTATTTTCAGGATATCCTGAAAGCCATATCATAGAAGGTGATTGATAATAGATGCCGTATCCTAAACTGAAGTTAAGTTTCGGCGTCGCATTGTAGATCAACGAAGCTCTTGGAGAGAAGTAATTCTTATTATCAATTGCTCCCAGATAATCATAACGGGCACCGAGGTTGATGCGGAAGTTGTTTAAGAAAACATGTGAGAGCTGTGCATAACCGAATGCCTTCTGCGTATTGATGTCTCTGTTGGAATTCAGTTCAGGAAGAATGTATCTTTGACCTGAGTTGTCATCAACAAAATATGTAGTATCAGTTTGTCTGTATAAGTCGGCATTTGAATTAACGAAAGTCATTCCCATACCTGTCTCAAGCTGTACGAGCCCGGACGGGTTTAAGATATATTCTGCTTTTAGTGTAGTGTTACCTTCTTTTGAGATGTTTGAGAAGATTTCAGTGAAAGTTGAATCCCTTCCCGAATAATCAAAATTTGAAAATGTCCTTCCAAGATTAAACTTCAGCACAGACTTTTTTGAAAGTATTGTCCTGAATTCATAAGTGTTGACGTATCCGTTCTGATTATTTTTTAGAACACTTTCATTATCTTGGCGGTCTTCTTCTTCATCATTGTTGAATGTAACTTTGTCCAAGTTACCCCACAGATTAACTGTCAGAGAATTCCTGTCGCTGAAATCATACGCACCTTTGAACTGTGCGGAAGTATATTCGGGGACAAACCCGAATCCCGCCGCGTTGAAAATCAGATCAAGATAACTTCGGTTGACCGCGAACAGCCACGAGCCTTTTCTCTTGCTTCCGAAGGGACCTTCGAGTACGGCGCCGAGGCCTGTTGCACTTAGATTTATGTCGGCAAGAAAATCATCCCGGTTTCCGTCCCGCAGTCTTATATCCAGTACTGATGATAGCTTGTCTCCGTACTTCGCAGGAAAGGCGCCACTGATGAAATCAACTTCGTTGATGAAGTCTAATTCAAGTATGCTAACGGGACCGCCTGTCGAGCCCTGCGATCCGAAGTGATTGATGTTTGGTACAACAGCGTTATCCACAAGAAATAAATTCTCGGTCGGTGCTCCGCCCCTTACTATCAAGTCGTTTCTGCCACCGTTGACGAAGGATACCCCGGGAAGTGTTTGCAACACTCTGCCAACATCTTCAAATCCGCCGGGACTTCTTCTTATTTCTTCATATCGAAGTGACTTAATTGAGTTAACAACATCATTTGGCTTGACGAATCGGTTTTCTTCAACTGAGATCTCTTCCGTGCTTACTATGCTCATCTCAATCCGCAAATCAGTAGGTTCGCCTGACACAACTACAATATTATCTATCAGCAAAGTATTGTATCCAACAAGATTCAGTCTGATTGAATATTCCCCAACTTCCACATCGGTGATACTGAAGAACCCGTCTGCTTTTGTCTTTGATCCCGCTATAATTGATTCATCATTTATTACAGCTACGGCAACTTTGGCAATCGGCAAACCGGTTGCTTCGTCCGTGACTCTGCCGGTAATGTTGCTTGTTTGTTGAGAATAAGTGTTAGTGCAAGTTAATATGAACAAGAGTGCTATAACTATCTTCATCGATTAATTGTGATTAATTGTTGCATAAAGAATGATTTGTAAGTAAGAAAAAGTTCCACGTTATTTAATATCTCTCACGGTTATCAATATCCAAGATTTGGAGAAAGCCATTTCTCAACAATGTCAATAGATACTCCCTTTCTAGCAGCATAATCTTCCGCCTGATCTTTCGCGATCTTACCTATTCCAAAGTATCGCGAGTCTTTATGAGCGAAGTAGAGTCCGCTAACTGCTGCCGCAGGATACATTGCAAGACTTTCCGTAAGTTTGATGCCGGTATTGTTTTCAGCATCTAACAAAGAGAACAGAGTTATCTTTTCCGTATGATCAGGGCAGGCAGGATATCCGGGGGCAGGTCTGATTCCGATATAACTTTCTTTGATCAGATCATCATTTGTGAGTGACTCATTCTTAGAATAACCCCAAAGCTCTGTTCTGACTTTCTTATGCATAAGCTCGGCAAATGCTTCAGCAAGGCGGTCTGCCAATGATTGAAGCATTATTTTATTGTAATCATCGTTGTCTTTCTGGAATCTCTCAAGATGTTCTTCAATGCCGATGCCGGTTGTAACTGCAAATCCGCCAACATAATCATGAAGCCCTGTTTCCTTCGGAGCAACAAAATCAGACAGCGACATATACGAAACTCCCTTTGATCTTTCACGCTGCTGTCTGAGCATGTTGATTGTCTTGTGCGGAGACTTCCTTGAATCGTCGAGATAGATCTCAATATCATCGCCGTTAGAGTTAGCATTCCATATTCCGATTACACCGTTAGCCTTAAGCCACTTTTCTTCTATTATCTTTTTCAGCATTGCTTGTGCATCAATGAAAAGATTTCTTGCCTGTTCACCAACAATCGCGTCCTCCAAAATTTCAGGATACTTTCCGGCAAGCTCCCACGTCCTGAAGAACGGAGTCCAGTCAATGTATTGAGATATCTCAAGCAATGAATAATCTTCGAATCTTTCCACTCCTATAAGAGAAGGTTTATAAATGTCTTCCTGCTTCCATTCAATTTTGAATTTGTTATTCTTAGCTTCTTCAATTGAAACAAACTTCACTTCTTCTTTGCTCTTAGCATGATGTTCACGCAAGCGATCGTACTCAATCTTGATTTCATTTGTGAACTTTAAATGATTGTCTCCAAGCAGATTGCCTACAACCGGAACAGATCTTGATGCGTCAAGGACGTGAATAGTCTGACCGCTCTTGTAGTTCTGTTCGATCTTGACGGCAGTGTGAAGTTTTGAAGTTGTAGCACCCCCGATCAGAAGCGGTATGCTGAATCCTTCACGTTCCATTTCTTTTGCGACATGAACCATCTCATCAAGTGATGGCGTGATCAGTCCGCTTAAGCCTATCACATTTACATTTTCTTTTCTTGCGGTTTCGAGGATCTTCTCGCTGGGAACCATCACACCAAGATCAACCACGTCATAATTGTTACAGCCAAGAACAACGCCGACAATATTCTTTCCGATATCGTGTACATCACCCTTAACAGTTGCCAGTAATATTTTTCCTTTTGGCTTTGCTCCCTCTTCCTTTTCAGCTTCTATGTATGGTAGAAGATAGGCAACGGCCTTCTTCATGACACGTGCGCTCTTCACAACCTGCGGAAGGAACATCTTTCCTTCTCCGAACAGATCGCCGACAACATTCATTCCGTCCATCAGTGGGCCTTCAATAACGTGTATTGGCTTAGGGAAAAGCTTTCGTGCTTCCTCGGTATCTACTTCGATAAAATCAGTTATGCCTTTGACAAGCGAATGAGTCAGTCTCTCTTTCACTCCAAGCTTTCTCCACGCATCATCTTTGACAATTTCCTTCCCGTCGCCTTTGACTGTTTCGGCTAATTCAACAAGGCGCTCAGTTGCATCTTGCCTTCTGTTAAGCAATACATCTTCTACCCTTAATAAAAGCTCCTTGTCTATCTCTTCGTAAACTTCAATCATTCCGGGATTTACAATGCCCATGTCCATGCCCGCATTTATTGCATGATAAAGAAACGCGGAGTGCATTGCTTCCCGCACTTTGTTGTTGCCTCTGAATGAGAATGAAATATTGCTCACTCCTCCGCTTACCTGAGCTCCGGGAAGATTCTGTTTTATCCACTTTGCAGCATTGATATAATCAACAGCATAGTTATTATGTTCATCAATTCCTGTTGCTACGGTAAGAATATTAGGATCAAAGATAATGTCGTGGGGGTCGAAGCCGACTTCTCTAGTAAGTATGTCATAAGCGCGTTTGCAGATCTCGATCTTCCTTTCTAAACTGTCTGCCTGACCTTTCTCATCAAATGCCATTACAATCACAGCTGCTCCATACATCCTTACTTTATGAGCATATTCTTTAAACTTTTCCTCTCCTTCTTTCAGTGAAATGGAATTTACAACTGCTTTACCCTGAACGCATTTCAGACCTGCTTCAATGACTGACCATTTTGAAGAATCAATCATAATTGGAAGCCTTGCTATATCAGGCTCGGATGCAATAAGATGAAGGAACCTTGTCATCGCCTCTTCAGAATCAAGCATGCCTTCATCCATATTTACATCAATCATCTGTGCTCCACCTTCTACCTGATCACGCGCTATGGAGAGAGCTTCCTCAAACTTTCCGTCTTTTATCATCTTCTTGAACTTTGCCGAGCCGGTAACGTTCGTTCTCTCGCCAACATTAATAAAATTGCTTCCCTTAAAAACTGCCAACGGCTCGAGCCCGCTGTAATGCGGAAACTGCTCAACCTCTGCAGGAACCCTTGGACTGTATTTCTTTGCAACATCGGCAATGGCTTTTATATGTTCCGGTGTAGTGCCGCAACATCCGCCAACAATGTTAAGCAACCCTTCTCGCAAATATTCTTCTATCTGAGATGCTGTAGATTGCGGTGTCTCATCATACTCTCCGAAAGCATTCGGCAGTCCGGCATTCGGGTGAGCACTAATAAGCAACTCCGTCTTTTCAGATATATCGGAAATGTGAGGACGAAGCTGCTTTGCTCCGAGAGCGCAGTTGAATCCTATGCTGAGCAAGTCCATGTGTGACATCGAGTAAAGAAAAGCTTCAACTGTTTGTCCCGAGAGAGTTCTTCCGCTTGCATCGGTTATAGTTCCTGACACCATTACAGGCACAACTTTTCCCGTATCATCAAACAGCTTCTGAATAGCAAACAATGCAGCCTTTGCATTAAGGGTATCAAAAATTGTTTCAACAAGAAGTATGTCCGAACCGCCGTCTATCAATCCTCTTGCCTGTTCGTAATATGCATCGGCAAGCTGATCGAAAGATGTTGCCCTGAATCCGGGATCATTCACATCCGGAGAAAGAGATGCAGTTCGGTTTGTCGGCCCCATAGAACCCGCTACAAATCTGGGCTTTGACGGATCTTTCTTCGCAAATTCTTCTGCTACTTCTTTTGCGATCCTTGCAGACTGAAGATTCATTTCATAGACTATGTGTTCCAGCCGGTAATCTGCCTGCGCAATGCTTGTGCTGCTGAATGTGTTGGTCTCGGCAATATCTGCACCCGCTTCAAAATATTTCGAATGTATTTCTTTTATAATGTCGGGTCGAGTCAGTGAAAGCAGATCATTATTGCCTTTCAGTGGATGCGGATGATCTTTGAATCTCTCTCCGCGGAAATCAGGTTCCTCAAGTTTGTATCTTTGTATCATAGTCCCCATAGCTCCGTCGAGTATGAGGATTCTGTGTTTCAACAAGTTTCGTATGTTGTTCATTTGTGTTGTTATAATCTTTTTTGTTTTATCAACCTTCGGTAATGGTGCAATTGATTTCAGTCGGCTTTTCTTTACACCCTCACCCTTAATCCCTCTCCCTGAGGGAGAGGGAGATTGCAAAAGATTTTCCAGGTCCAAACCCTTCCAATACTCCATACCAGCTGCCTATTCGTGAGTGAGAGGGAATCTGGCAATGTAATTATAATTCCAAACACCTCTTAGTCATACCCCTCTCCCTCAGGGAGAGAGCTGGGGTGAGGGTGAAATTTAGATCAACCCAACTCTTCTTCTCACCCTCCTTAAATCCTTTCCTCAGAGGGAGATAACTGCCCGCAGTCAGCTAATCTATTGAAGTCTCTGCAGGCGGGAGATGGGGTGAAGGTGAAAAATATCAAAGCAATTGTTGTTGAATTTCCTTACTGCTTTTTATGTTCTTGATTCTTCAATTCACTAAAGCATCATTCGATTGTTCTGCAATTATTCCTTTCAAGATTTTAATTACTTTCTCTTGATCTTTCAAAACATCATCATCTCTAATCCTTACTACTCGTAATTCTCGGTTACTCAAATTATCATCTCTTGAAACATCTCTTTCCTGATTCTCTTTAGTGAAGTGCACAGGGCCGTCAACTTCAATTACAAGTTTGCATTCATGGCAATAAAAGTCAACAAAGGACCCGTCGATTGGATGCTGCCTTCTGAATTTCTTACCATCGAGCTTTCTGTTTCGCAACAACCCCCATAAAATTTTTTCTGCGCGTGTTTGGTTTCTTCTTAACTCTCTTGCTCTTTCAGTACGATTCTTCATTTTTCAATCAGTTCAAATTTACGGAACAAACTAGTTGAAAACATCAAATACCTCAAATAGAAAGTATCAGATTTGTGAAACGACTTTAAAGAACTTGAGCTCAGCCGGCATTTCGACTCAGTCTCAACTTTAACTCCCCTCCATCTGGGGTAGGTCGCAATTGATTTCAGCCTGCTTTTTCTTTACACCCTCACGGGGGGAGGGGTGGCAAAGTGGTTATCCCTCCCTGAGGGAGAGGGGATGCAAATGTATAATTTACCTGCCCCGGGGGGGGAAGGCGCAATTTTTTTCAGCCTGCTTTTTCTTTACACCCTCACCCTTAATCCCTCTCCCTGAGGGAGAGGGAGATTGAACAAAGTATTTTAGATTAATATACACTTCAAAGCCTCTCTCACTTGTGGAGAAGGAGAATGAAAATGATTTTTTGTAGATTCAAATCCTTCAAACTAATCCACTAATTCTCTTGTATAATGGGCTAGGGTAATAGTTTAAAGCAAAAAAAAAATCCCTTCACATAAGCCGGAAGAGATTTAATATTCTTGTTTGAAAAAGCCGCTGCAATATTTAATCTTCCAACTCATCTCTTCCCTGATTTCTCAGAGATAGGAATTAGCACCTTTCCATTGTATTAAGGACGGTTGCCAAGGTATCACAGGGCCTAATCCCTCCACCTTTCTCCATAAGTCAGAACTTGTAAGAACATTTGAGTGCAAATATACACTCAATGATCTGCAAATACAATTTGAATTATCTGTCACTTTTTTCCGGAAGAATGACGAACATCGAAACTTCTCTGAGAAATCCAATACGATATAACACGCTAATTATCATCAAGGAGTCTTCTTGCGATTTCTCCAAAATCATCCTTCTCATCAAATCCATAATCATGGCCGTCGAGAGATCTTCCGAGCGTTTCAAACGACCAAAGTAATGCGCCGCAAACACCCGATTCAAAATGATTTGTCAGTTCGACCTCCACTATCTTTTTTCTAAGGTCCCTGTATTTTTTCTTTATTCCAATCTCTCCTATATACACGGGTTTCTCCAATGACTTGGCTATCTGCAAATTCAACTTGTTATAGTAACGCCAGACACTTCTTAGCGAGAAAGGGAAATCAAACGTCCTTCCAAAATTTCGAACAAGTGTTTCGTCAATTACATCCGGCAAAGCGCTTATGATTGTGTCCAGTTTGTTGGTTACAATGGACTTTCTGCTTCTTGACTTCAATCTGAAATACAGATCCGCTCTTTCAAGCAATGAAGAACTGAAGCTGTAATCATGCATTGAAACTGCATCCAATGTTTTAATTGAGTACAGCCTTTTAAAATTAGAACAACTGAAACGAGATAACTCGCTACCGAATCTGTCTCCGATCCCGCCAATAGTGCCGATTGATACTGCGTGCAATGGATCGATCTGCTTTATCTTTTCTGAAACGTTACTTGCAAAGTCAAGAATGATTTCAAACTGTGACGTCATTGGTTCATTGATTATTTCCCATAAAAGAATCTCCGGACTTTCAGCCAAGGCGCCGACTAAAGTCTCATAGTGCTTTGTATAATTTCCTTTATACTTATCCCGAAACCATTCATCATTAACTCTGTAGCCCTGAAGAAATTCATTCATATCTGCGAAGACCGGGATCAATCTGATGTTAAGCTCGGAGGCAATTCTGCAAATACTCGAAATGTTATTCAACGGCATTGTAACAAAAGCCCAGAACCTCACGGCATTGAATCCCTGATCTGCTGCACTCTGAAGCATTTTGTGCATTGTTACTTCATCAACATAAGCGAGCTCATACATATTGACTCCTACAAAACGGAACGGTTTTCCGTCAAGCATGAATTTGCTGCCAGAAGCTGTTACTATCTTTTTACTCATTGGTTATCAACCTAACTATTGCGGAATACTATTTCAATTTAAGACAGATTCACAATGCGGATAAAGTACATAGAAAATTGAAGAACTGATCCGGATATTATTGCAAATTCTTGGAAATTAAAATCTGTAACAAATGGAAATAGAAATATTGGTAAAATGTGATGCTCAAAAGTTCACTCTGCCGGGCAGTTACGGCTATGAGTCTGAATACATTTATGAAGTAACAAGAACGGAAATGGATAAAGGAATAGAGTTCAAATTTATTCTTCAAGAATTGAGCAAGCCATATAAGAAGATTTGGAATGAAGACGAAGCAACCATGAACAGATACAAGCAAATGATAGAAGACGGGATTTCAATTTCAGTAAGTACCGGAAACAGAATTGTAGGCGTTCTTATCGCGGAGAAAAGAGATTGGAACAACTCGGCATATATAGAAAAACTGCAAATAGCAGATGAGTTCAAACGCAACGGCATCGGATCAAAACTGATCAATGAGTTTGCTCATATCACGGCTAAAATAGGATACAGAATAATTCATCTGGAAACACAAAATACAAATTACCCGGCGATTCAGTTTTATAAGAAGAATGGCTTCATTATTACAGGGATGGATATGAAGTTGTATGACGGGGAGGAGAATAAAGATGAAGTGGCGATATATATGACAAGGGAACTAATTTAGTCGATACTCTTTGACAACTGAATTTAATAATTTACACTTCTCAAAATCAGGCCGAAAATTTGGAACCGCCAGGGCTTGCTGAAAATAATGTGACGGAATGAACAAGCAAAAGACTTCAGAACAGTCATGATTAAACTGGAAATTAGCTAAGGCAGGATGTACAGATATAATTTGTATTTCCATAATTTACAAACCATCGCATAAAGATTCTTGAATTCGAATGTATTGATAACTGGAGCAACCGGCGGAATTGGATATGAGTTTGTGAAGCTCTTCGCCGCTAAGAATTTTCACATTATAGCTGTAGGCAGAAATCAGGAAGAGTTAGATAAATTATATTCGGAGTTTGGGGGCAATATTGACTCTGAGATCGTATGTATGAAAGCCGATCTTTCAGATAAGATGCAAGTGTATGACTTACTGAATTATATAAAGGGGAGTGGCCGTGAAATAGATGTGTTAGTAAATAATGCGGCTTCTGCGGTATTCGGTGAATTTATTTGTTCTGATATTGAAGAGGAAATTGCCTCCATTAACACAAATATTTCGGCTTTCACAATAATTACAAAAGCGATACTTAAGGATATGGTCAGAAGAGGTTCAGGAAGAGTGTTGAATGTTGCGTCAACAGCTGCATTTAAACCCGGTCCTTTAATGGCAGTATATTATGCTACCAAATCGTATATGCTTTCATTTTCTATTGCAGTAGCGAGCGAGATCAAGGATAGCGGCGTAAGCATAACAGTTCTATGCCCCGGACCTACTAAGACAAAATTTCTGGAAAAGTCTTCACCTGTTGAATTGGTTAATATTGATTACAGCAAAATGGCAGATCCTGCTGCGGTTGCGCTTGCAGGTTACAGCTCATTAGTCAAAGGAAAACAATTGGAAATTCCCGGATTAAAAAATAAATTTAATGCAATAGTGGCTAAGCTGATGCCGACAAGTTTACTGACAGATCTTCTCTATAGAAGAAGGAAGAAGTCTATAAACTGAATTATATTGATACAGAAGATATTTCTTGACGGATTAGGACTGCACGCTGGTGAGCTCAATGACTTTTCAGATCACATTTCAAATTATCATAATAACTCACAAGAATTATTGATCATTGTGCATATCAACTTGAGAAATTACTATTTCATGCACAAAGACACGGAATTAATGAAGAATATTAAAGAGTACAGTTTGCCTGTACTTGATGGCATAGGAATGAAGTTTGCAGTTTTGTTAAAGAAAAAAATTGTAGTAAATGATTTGAATGGAACAGATCTGTTCCCTTTGGTAATGGATTCATTTGATAAGGCAGGAAAAAGAATTTTCATTATTGGAGGAACTCAGAATGTAGTCAGGAAAACTGTTGAGAGTATCAGGAAAAATTACAGAAGGATCATTATCAGCGGTTATAACAATGGTTTCCTTAGAGAGGATGAGGAAGAAAGTATTGTAGACAGAATTAATCAAGCCGGGGCAGAAGTTTTGCTGTTAAGTATGAGTTTTCCGCTTGAGGAGCAATTTGCATTCAGGAACAGGGAGAAGCTGAAAGTCAAAATGATTTGGAATCTTGGAGGATTGTTCGATATTCTGTCCGGTGAGAAGAAAAGAGCGCCATTGTCATTGAGGAAGATCAGGCTTGAGTGGTTATACAGATTTCTGAAAGAACCGGGAAGAATGATTCACAGAAACACTGTGGCTGCATTTTGGTCTATATCTCATATTTTGTTTAATGATGATAAGCAGAGATGATTCCGGTACTGATAACAATAGATCTTGAGACTGCTATGGATCACGTGTTAAGCGAGCAGAGTGAGATAGTCGTTAGAGTGTTCAATGATTTCAGTGAATTGGGAATTGTAACAACTTCCTTTGTAACATCAGAATTTGCCGAACGATTTTCTGTTCAAATACAGAACACTATTTGTTCTACGAATGAGTATGGGCTGCACGGAAGAGATCATAGTGTCAGGGAAAATTATTGTCGCATGACGAGAGAAGAAATAGAATCAAACATTCATGCTTCCAATGAGATTGTATCAGAAATTACACAATCCGAAATTTGCTGTTTCAGGGGACCATTTATGTCTACATCTTCAATAACTCAGCAGGTCTTGATCGATAAAAATATCAGAGCGGATTATTCCGTTTGCTCACAAAGATTTGACTTCATTAACTCCCGTGGCGGAAATTTGTCTTGGCTGATTTCACCAAGAACAGTTTATCATCCTTCTATTGAGAATCCTTACAGAAGAGGTGAACTTCCGCTCTGGGTAATACCTTTGAGCTGCATCGGCATTCCATTCATCT
Source organism: Ignavibacteria bacterium (assembly GCA_016704345.1). GTDB lineage: Bacteria > Bacteroidota > Ignavibacteria > Tepidaquicellales > Tepidaquicellaceae > JADJAH01. The sequence continues at coordinate 422,132 of JADJAH010000038.1, forward strand.
CCGGAATTATGTATATTTTTGGATTGAGTTTTATGAAGTATTTCTTCAGACTTCTGTTGGCAGAATCTTTGAAAAACGGGAAACCAATAGTGTACTTGTTTCATACTTATGAATTTTCAGAGCCGGTCAATCAGGCAAATCAAGTCCCGGCTGATTCAAGGAAATCACTCATTCACAGCTTATATATTAGAGACAGAAAAAAGCGCTATGAAATGAATCTGGATTTGATAAAATACATGATGTCATTTGATGAAGTTCAACTTTTCAAAAATTCAGATTACTTAAAGCATATTGAACTGATAATGTAATGAAGGATAGTGCATACAAAATACTGGCAGAATCGATATCAAAATTCTTCAAGACTCCGCAGTATCTAATTCTATTTGTTAGTGATAAGTGTTGGATGAAGTGCAAACATTGCTGGTTCAATGAAGAGTGGAAATGCGAAAATTCTCAGGGCAAGACATTAACGTTTGATGAATTGAAGAACTTGTCAGAGTCAGTTAAGAGGATCATGTTTCTCAGCATTACCGGTGGTGAAGCATTTGGCAGGGATGACATAGTTGAAATAGTAAATTTGTTCACCTCTAATGGGAAAACCAAGAGATTTCAGATCCCTACTTCCGGTTTCCTTACCTCACAGATTCTCGCTAAGACTGAGCGGATATTGATTTCCAATCCTGGAATTCCGTTTCGTGTTGACATATCACTTGATGGTAATGAAGAAGTACATGACAATGTGAGGTCTTGCAAAGGGAGTTTTAAGAATGCAACCAATACAATAAGAGAGCTTGATAAGCTTAAGAAAAAATTTGACTGGTTCGATGTCGGAGTAATAACAACGATTTCAAATTTTAATCAGAATATTGTTGAAGAAATGTCTGCAATAGTGGAAGAAATACATCCGGATGGGGAATGGATGGTAAATATTGTCAGAGGCAGAGCAAGGGATGCAAGAGCAGGTGATGTGGAGATCACAAATTATGATAAAGCCCAGGAGCTTATCAGAATGAAGAGAGAGAAGAATGCTGCCGGTAACCATAGCGGTCATTTCACAGCAAAATGGTTAAGCGCCAAGAATGTAGTTAGAAGAAAAGTGATAAGTGATATTTTGCAGAACAAAAAAGAGGGTGGCGCTTGTACTGCCGGTTCTTTCGGTGGAGTCATTTTTGCTGACGGCTCTGTCTATCCTTGCGAAATGCTGGATAAGACATATGGAAATTTGAGAGATTACAATTTTGACCTTACTAAAATGTGGAATTCTTCCAAAGGCACCGAGATACGCAAATGGATTCAGGACAACAAGTGTATTTGTACTCAGGAGTGTTTTCTTTCCACAAACATATTGATTCAACCTCAACTTTGGCCAAGCTTGATCTATGAAAGAATTAAACTCAAATAGAAGTGTCCGGCATGTATGATTACTTGAAACGAATATTTGATCTTACTGTGTCAGTGTTTGGGTTGGTCACACTTCTGATTCCATTTGTGATAATCAGCGCATTCATAAAAATGTCTTCTAATGGAACTGTGTTTCACAGATCTCAAAGAGTGGGGAAATCAGGAAGGAAGTTTGAAATGATCAAGTTCCGAACAATGCATGAGGAAACTCCGGTAAGACCATTTGAATCATTTCGGCTGCCTGAAAAATATTATGAAAATTTCGGAAAGTTTCTCAGGACAACAGCTATTGACGAACTTCCTCAATTGATTAATGTTCTTAAAGGAGAGATGAGTCTTGTTGGACCAAGACCCTCATTGGATAACCACTTTGATCTGATAGCGCTTAGAAATCGACACGGCATTTACGAAATCAGACCGGGACTAACAGGGTATGCTCAGATAAACGGTAGGGGTCGATTGTCTTCAGAAGAAAAAACAGAACTTGACAGATATTATTTGGAAAATATGTCTCTTAGATTTGATCTAACTATCTTACTGAAAACGATTCCTTTTTTGATAGAAGACATGATGGGATCGGAATAGTGTTTGTTCATAAGCATACTGCTTAATAAGTACGTTCAGGAGATTCAAAAATAATTTCTTTTTATATATCGAAGATAGAACTGGAATCTGTCTTTTATTATTCCCGGCACAAATGAATATAAATATTGCAATATGTGAAGTGCTGTTCCTAATCGATAATGCGGATAATCATTCTTGAATTTTTTTATGATGCGAATCTCACAAAGCGCAACCTCGTCCTGATTCTTCAGGGATAAATTTTGAGCGCCCTGCAAATATTCAGTGAAGTACTCTTTGAAGTTGTACATCTTGCCTAATTTGCCTAACCTCAGAAAGAATTCCCAATCTTCTGCAACTTCATATGGAGCATAGCCACCTAATTTGATTGCCGAGTCTCTACGGAAAACAACTGTAGTGTGCTCAAACGGACATGCAAGCAATGCATTGTTTCTGATATCCTGGTCTGTTTCTCTTTTATAAAATCGGTAGAGCTCAGTATTGTTTGAGTCCACCATAATTACACCACCTCCTACCAGAACATAATCGCTGTGAGATTCAAGGAAATCCACCTGCACTAATAGCTTGTCAGGAAAGCACCACTTGTCATCATCATCCAATCTTGCAATATATTTGCCGGTTGAATTGTTAATTCCATAGTTCAAATATTGTGAAATTCCTGGAATGTTAGAATTTGGTATACGGGAGTATTTGATTCGGCAGTCTGAAGCCGAATATTCATTCATGAGCCGGTCAGTTTCGTCATTAGAGCTATTGTCAATTACATTCAATTCCCAATCAGTGAAGGTTTGCGCAAGTACGCTATCAATTGCTTTAGGGAGAAGTTTCACCCTGTTCTTTGTAGGAAGAATTATACTAACAAGAGGTGTGGTTCTGTTCAAGAGTACGATGACATTTTATTACAGTTAACATATTCCTGTTAAATGTTTTTTGCAAGTTAATGTAAGAGTATCTGTCAGTGTCGTCTGTACTGCAATTGACTAAAGTTATCAATAAGTCGATACTCTTTGACAACTGAATTTTATAATTTCAGCAAATCTGAATCAAATTAATCTTAGTTGGACCCAAAAGGACTCACAGCGGAAGAAGTAAAGGATCGCATAAGGAATGGTCAGCAGAATAAGCTTTCCAAGCCGAAGACAAAAACGACCGGTGAGATCATAATTGAAAATCTGTTCTCTGTTTTCAACCTCGTTATTCTTGCAATCATTGTCTTTCTGCTTTACTTCTACCTTACGACTCACGATGATCGTTTGTGGCTGGATAGTATTGGTGTAATGCTTATTGCCGTCATCAACACACTGCTGGCAATTATTCAGGAGCTTAAAGCTAAAAGAGCTCTTGATAAGGTAAACCTGCTTTTGAAAAGAAAAGTGAAAGTTGTAAGGGACGGAATTGAAAATGAAATAGAGCCGTATGAGATTGTAAAGGACGATATTTTGAAATTGGGGAGAGGAGATCAGGTTGTTGTTGACGGAATAGTGGAATTTACAAACCATCTGGAAATTGATGAGTCGCTGCTTACAGGAGAATCAAATCCGATTTTAAAAATGACAGGGCAGACAGTTCTGTCCGGAAGCTTCTGCCTCTCTGGAAGCGGTTACTATAAAGCAGACAAGATTGGCAAGGAGAGTTATGCGTCTCAGGTTACTTTGCAAGCAAAGAAATATAAGTTTGATCTCTCACCTCTTCAGAAGAAAATAAACTTCATTGTAAAAGCCCTCTTTGGCGTAGCGCTGTTACTTGTTGTGCTGGCAATTATTCTTAACGATGACGGATTTAATAATGACTTCGTCAGGAAGATATCAACTATTGTAATGTCGCTTGTGCCTCAGGGACTTGTATTGATGTCAACAGTTACTTTTGCCGTAGGTGTTTACAGGATCAGCAAACTGGGAGCCATTGTTCAACGGCTCAATGCAATCGAATCATTCTCAAATGTTCAAGTGGTCTGTATGGATAAGACCGGCACTCTTACGCAAAACAAACTTACTCTCAAAAGCATAATCCCGATAGGCCCCGATACGGAAGAAGACGCGAAGAATCTTGCAGGTACTTATGCCCAACTTACAAGTGACAAAACGCTACCGTCGTTGCTATCAGCGAGTTAAAGCCCATTGAAGGATATAAACTTACCGATGAATTTCCATTCAGCTCGGAGAGAAAACTAAGCATGATAGAAGTTCAGAACAATTCTGTTACCACTGTTCTTATGTTGGGAGGATATGATATTCTCATAGACAATATTGCTAAAGAAAAAGCAGGTGCGGTTAAAAAAGAATTTGAAACGGCAAATCTTTCACTGTACAGAAACTTGCTTCTGGGAAGAGTCACAAGTTCCGCAAACGTAAAGGAAGCTGTTGCAGATATTGACAAAATTGAGATAGATCCTGTTTGCATAATTTCAATTACGGACAAGATCAGGGATGATGTATTTGATGCGATCAAACTCTTTACGGACAACGGAATCAAACTTAAAATACTCTCGGGTGATTCTGCAAAAGCTGTTCAGGAAGTGGCTTCAGAGATCGGCTGGAAAATTGCGAATGAAGAACTTGTATCGGGTGATGAGATAGAAAAAGCCGACGAAGCTAAGTTGAAAGAGATTGTCATCAACAAGACTATCTTTGCGCGACTTAAGCCGGAGCACAAACTTCGAATAATCAAATCATTGAAGTCACAGAAAATTTACACTGCCATGATAGGTGACGGCGTAAATGATCTTCCCGCTATAAAGGAATCTAATATGGGTATTGCAATGGAAGAGGGAAGCGCCATCACCAAGGAAGTGGCCGATATTGTGCTGCTTCAGAACAAGTTCTCGCTTCTGCCGAAAATATTTGATGAAGGAAACCTGATTGTGAATTCAGTTATGTCAGTTGGAAAGTTGTTCATCACAAAAAATTTCTTTGTCATTTACATAACCCTTTTATCATTGCTGTTTCTTCTGGAGTTTCCGCTTACTCCAAGGAGGGTCTCGCTCATCAATATATTCGGAATTGGACTTCCGGCATTCATGATCACACTAAAGAATTCAAATGTATCAAAGACAGATGATTTCATAAAGGAGCTGTTTTCGTTCGTGCTGTTGTCTGCTGCAATAATTGTTGGGGCAGGGTACATCGGTGTTTATTTTGCAAGTAAGTTTTATCAGGTCAGTGAAAGGGATCTTCAGATGATTATGCTGACGATCATGATCATAACAAACATTGCAAACTATTTCTCGATTGTACTGACAAAGGAAGAGACCAACAACAAGCTTCTATATGTGATCTACGGTTTCATTATTCTTCTGCTTTATATTTTTCTGGCAGCGACAAGTCTGCAGTCAGGCGTAATTCTTTTGGTGAAGAAGTTTTATGAAATTGATTTTGTAAGGCCCGCATTGTGGCCGGTAGTTATGATAATCAGCCTGATAAGTTCGATTGTCTTGTTTTACGCTCAGAAGCTTCGCAAAAAAATTCTGTATCGAACATAAGTAGACCGGATGAAAAAGAAGAAAAAAATCGCGCTTCATACAAAGATAGTCATTGGGCTTGTGCTCGGAGTGATATTTGGTTCTGTATTCCATATAAGTCCTACCAAGTTACTCGTAAATTCAGAAGGTTCAGAAAAGATTGTAAAAGACTGGACTTCAATAAGGGTACTCAAAAACGATTCTCTTGTGAAGGAGTTCGATTCGAAATCACAGATCTCTGTCATCAAATACTTCACGGGAATCAAAGATGCAAAGGTCAGGGAATCTCTGAAGTTGGAAGCAGACTATCCCGACGGACGAAAGGAATCGCTGCAGAAAATTACTTCCGTGAAACGCGAGAAGACCATTGGCGTAATGCTCAAGCCTCTTGGCGATATCTTCATCAGACTCCTTTCAATGATCGCTGTACCGCTTGTACTAGCTTCTTTGATAGTTGGCGCTGCTTCGTTATCCGATATTAAACACATTGCGAAGATAGGCGGAAAGACTCTGGGCTTCTATGCACTGACTGCAGTAATGGCAATCTCGATTGGATTGCTGCTTGCGAATATCATTCAGCCCGGAAAGTTCATGTCTGAAGAAAGCAAAGAGAGACTTCTCCAAACGTATCAGGACGATGCTGCTTCAAAGATCGAGCAGAATGTTTCAATGAATATAGTTGACTTCATGGTCAACATTGTTCCCAAGAATCCGTTCAAAGCCATTGCGGAGGGGGATTTCCTTCAGATAGTATTTTTTGCAATACTGACCGGAGTGTTTCTGTCTCAGATTCATACCGACAGAACCAAAGCTGTGATAGGTTTCTTCGACGGCTTGAGCGGAGCAATGATACTTCTTGTTGAGAAAGTAATGCTCATCGCACCTTACGCCGTATTCACTTTGATTGCTGCAACAATTGCGGAGTTCGGCTTTGGAATATTGCAGACGCTTCTCATGTATTCGGTAACTGTAGTTCTGGGATTGACAATACTGACATTCATTGAGTATCCATTGTTGCTGAAGGCATTTACAAAAGTTAATGTTGTGAATTTCTTCAGAGTTCAGAAGCCGGTAATTGCTGTTGCATTCTCCACTAGTTCTTCAGCGGCTACGCTTCCGGTTACAATGGATATCTGCGAAAAGAAGCTTGGAGTACCTAACAAGATCGCCAGTTTTGTGCTGCCGCTTGGAACCACTGTAAATATGGATGGTACGGCATTGTACCAGGCAGTAGCTGCAGTTTTTATAGCTCAGGTATATGGCTTTGATCTGACCGTCACGCAGCAATTGACTATTGTAATGACAGCTGCACTGGCCGCTGTTGGTACCGCTCCGGTTCCCGGTGTCGGGTTGATAATGCTGATAATAGTTCTCAAATCCGTTGGCATACCTGAAGAAGGGATTGCACTGATAATTGGAGTGGACAGACTGCTTGATATGTGCAGGACTGTGCCGAATGTAATTGCTGATTCACTTGCCTGCGTAGTCATTGCCAACAGCGAGAACGAGCTCGGAGAAATTGCAGAGAATAGTAATTGAGGAATCTTTAATGCTACTGTGGAAGTTATGAAACCGTAAATCAAAAAATAATATATGAATTTTTTTCAAAGATCGATCTTTCTGATACTTGCAACATCAGCCTTTACTATAGGTTGCTCAAAAGACAAACCGGGCACCGCCCAAAATCAAATTAAAGAAGTAAAGTCAACTGTGAACAATACATCCGGTAAGAACATTCACGACATCACCGTTATGACAATGGATGGTGAAGAAAAAAAACTCTCCGAATATTCAGGAAAAGTTCTCATGATTGTCAATGTGGCATCGAAGTGCGGATATACAAAACAATATGCGGGACTTGAGGAAATCTACAAGAAATATTCCGGTGATGGATTCGTAGTTTTGGGATTTCCCTGCAATGACTTTGGAGGACAAGAGCCGGGCTCAAATGATGAGATCAGAACTTTTTGTGAGACCAAGTTTAATGTCACATTTCCATTGTTCGACAAGTTAAAGGTTCTGGGAGATGACAAGAGTCCGCTCTATGCAAGGCTTACAGGCAATGCCGAAACTTCAGGCGACATCGGCTGGAATTTTGAGAAGTTCATTATTTCGAAAAACGGTGACATAGTGGCGAGATTTAAAAGCAAAGTTGAACCTCAATCGGAAGAAATAGCTACAGTCATTGAAACTGAACTGAAGAAGTAAAAAAAAAAGGATAACGTTTCCTTCAGTGTGTAAAATTAAAATCGGTGTTGTCCGAATAATCCAGTCCCGAAAAAAAGACCAGATATAATGAGTATTTTTCTTTTACACAGCGCTCCACATAGAAATCACAGAGGTACACGGAAAAGACAATTAGTAAAAACAGTTTGTCTATTCACATAAAAAGAGCGTTCATTTAGGAAGCAAGCGGAAATCACAGCCATTTCATTCACTTAGTAATCTCAGTGGAACTCCGTGACTCCTCCTCAGTGTATCTCCGTGCAATAAAGCAAACGTAACCAAGCAAGTTTGCAGATCTTTTTTAATACCCAATTTACATACTTTTCGAAACGCTACTAAAAAAGGCGGGGTGTTGAATCCCGCCTTTTTAGTATCAATAACTCTACGTTTCCAAAACACGATTAGAAACTTGAACTTTAGTTCATACTTATTTTAATATCACAAGCTTTTGAGTGCTTGATTCAGCTTCAGTGCCGTCGGAAGTTATGAGCTTGTAAATGTAAGTTCCGTTTGCAACAAACTCTCCGTCACTATCACGCCCGTCCCATACAATAGAGTTGTTTCCAATGTAAGCAGGTGAGAGAATTTCTTTTATCAATCTTCCGCCTACTGTATAGATCCGAATCTTAACATTATCAGGTTGCTTAGACCCGGCAATAGTAAACATGAAACTCGTTTCTCCTTTCATAGGATTTGGGAAGTTGTAAAGATCCTTTACAGTGAAATCATCTGTTACATTCACATCAAAGAAAGCGGTATCCGCAGTATATTCATCAAGTCTGAGAATTATCATCAGCTCATGCGTGCCTTGCTCAAGTTCAGGGTAGAATAAGAATCTATTTGAGCTCTGCTGCTGAGGAGAATCTTTTTGCGCCGATCTCATTATTGGATTAGAAATTCCGTTAGTGAAATATGGAATGTACTTGTCATCAAGTTTTAACGAGATACGCATAGTATCAGGCATAGGTGACAGGGAAGCATCAGTAAGGTCCGCTTCGATTCTGAGTTCGGGCTTTCTTGTAACGTAATCTCCTGAATTGAGCGGAGTATTATCGCTGTAAACCTTGAAATTCACTGGTCTGTAAAGCCTTGCAGAGTATAGTGGAATGACGAGGTCATTATTGTATGTATAGAACTCATTGTTCTTATCATACAATCTGAACTGGACAATACCATTCATACTGTCTCTGTAATACGGAATCACAAACTTTCTTGCCAGGATTGAGGAAGATCCCGGTGTCAAAAGATTCATTGATGTATCCGTGTAAATTAGGTTTGCATCAGTTATACTCTTTTTGTACACGTTCACCATCAAACCCTGGATGTCTGAGTATCCGGCATTGTAGATGTTTGTTGTAAACTTAAGTTCGTCTCCTACTTTATATGTTGACTGAATATTCAGTGTATTAATATCCCAGACAAATTCTGCCGTAGGTACATAATTAACCTTGATCGAATTCAACGAAGAAGAGAGTCTTCCAATAGTAGTATCTATAGCTATCTTAGCCACAAAATTCAGCCGCGGATATCTTATTGCATTCACATAGCTTAAGTCAGCGAAAGAATTGGAAGTCACATTCGAGTAGAGCAGATACTGCTGATTATCCAGCGCATCTATTCCATACACATCAAATGAAATGCTGCTGTTAGGTGAAATAGTTTGAGTCCATGAAAAACTATTCCATTGCTTTGCAGGTCCTACAATGTTGTTGACAGAACCCGTGGTCTTTTTGAAAGGTACATCAAGACTGCTTACAGACTCAACCCATTGTGTACAACTTACACAACCCGGTGCAGGCCTGCAGCACGGATCAAACATCTCCGATATCTGAGCATGGCTGGCTCCTTGCCATCCGATAAGACTCCATGTATGAAAATATGACAACAGCCCTATTGAATCGCAGTAAATACTGCCGAACTGTCTAAGTTTCGTTTTTGCACTTGCACTTAGATATAGTCCGCCCGGAAAATATGCTGCATTAAGTAGCATCAGATAGTGTGTAGAATCGAATGTATTGAGAAAGTTAACCAGAGAATCTGAAGAAGTGCCTGTATTCATTTTAAGATTCTTGAATTCAAGAACTGATCCGTTCAACTTCTTCACCTTAACTGCATTAAGTCCTGTGTTCTTACCAGCATCAATGTAGATGTTCTTATTGCCTATGCTGAAGAAAGAAGCTTCCTCGGCATTGCTTCCGTAAGACCTCACAAATAGTTTTGAAGTGCTTTCCGATAATTCAATCCCGCCGGTTTTGTAAGCAGTGTTGTTCAGATCGTTAAGCGGAAATTGTGAACTCTTGAATTTATATATCTCAACTGTTTGAGAGCCGGCATCAATATTGTCAGACTTACTGCCAGATGAAAGCGCTCCCGATTGATATATAAACCTGTTAACGTTTGACCATCCGGTACTGTCAGAATTTATGACAGCGTTGGTTCTCCAGTAATGTATTGCATTGTTTGACTTCACAGGTACAGGTGTAAAGAATGAGGTTGATATTCCTGATATTGAACTTGAATTGAATGTCCGTAATGCAGGAGAATTAAAAGATGTTGTGGTATCAACCTGAACGATTACTTTTATACTATTTCCGGAGTTCGAAATTCTGGGGTTAAGGCCTGTGAAAGCAACGCTGTCAGAATTTATGATTGCATCAGTTACAGGCTTTAACGGTACAAAAGAATTGTTCTTAACCGGAAGGCTGATGGTGATGGTATTATTAGATTTATTCTCCAGAGGAATCCAGTTGTCCTGATCAAGAGTCACGGCAATATCATAATTGCCTAATGAATCAATCTGGAACGTGTAATTGGCTGTATCTTCATAACCAATATGATAAACTACAGCGTCATAAGTTTTGTAGTTCATATTATCTTTCTTGACAAGGAACCTGACCTTTGCCGAATCAGCATAAAGACCGAAGTTCTTCGGACTTATGGTTAATGTTACATATTCGCCCACTGAAGGGAACTGATTGGAGAGTACATAATCGTTATTTGAAATTGACAGTTCCGGTTGCTTTGGAAATTTGATCTCCGAAGCCGGATCACCTAGCAGACTATAGCAATTCAGAGTATGTCTTACGGCAAAGGAGATTGAATCTTTGCTCATAAGCCTTTGTGCATACTGAGTAATCTTTCCAAGTCTTCGGTTTGTATCATTCTTTATAGTTGTGGTAATGTGTGTGCCGTAGTCATTTCCATTCTGAGCATAGCTCCAACCAGTGGTACCGACAAATCCGATCGATCCCTTATTTGCAAGATACATGAATCTCTCCCCAAACCCGCGATAATTTGCAAGCGAGTTTTCTCCGGTGAAACAAGTGAGGCTGAGAATAAACGGCAGTCTCAATCCGTTGTTCAGAGTGTTAGGATCTTCCATTGCAATTTCCCAGTCATGGCTTCCGGCATGTCCTCTGTAATTAAGGAATACAGCGCCTCTGTCAATACTATGTTTAAGTGAATCCATAACATTATATGATACATATCCGGAAGAATCGGTTCGGTAAACTTTTGTTGTATTGCCGGAAAGGGAAGGAGGACTAATCAAGGAAAGTATGTCAATGTTCGACTTTGTCTGATGTGAATTCTGTTCAGCCAAAGTGCCGCCCCCGGTAACATAAATGAAATTCTTGTTCCAACTGTCAGGACTCTGTGCTTCATAATTTATTATCTTATCAACTATTGATTGCGCTTCGACAGTATAGTATGCAGGTATTCTGCCTACCGGTATCTGATTAAAATAACAGAAAGTGCCGATGTTAAAATTTGCGAAGTATCCGTCACTGGGGGGATAGCCGTAGACCGGTACGAGGTTTTGATAATATGCCGAAGTGGAAAGAATCTTCTTTGGATCCAACGAACCTCTTCCAAAAAGACAAATGTATCCAAGCTTTGGCAATTGCCAGTTATCGTAAACATGTTTGGTGAAGTTTCTCACGGCAACAGGAGTTTCATTTCCGTAGTTGAAAATATCGTAAATGTCTTCGACCTCTGCCTTCACTGATCTGAAGTTATCTCTGTTTTGTCTGTATGCTCTCAATTGTTCTGCCTGGTCCTGCAGAAGTTTGTTGTAGATTATCAGATAGTCAGCGCCGTTTGAAGATGATACGAGATCAGGTACGGTTCTTTGCTTGATTCTGAAAGGCTTCTGCGTGATGTTATTGTTAACAATCACAAGTCTTGCGTTATTTTTAGCGGAGAATTTAAGAGTGTCGAGTGAATACGAGAAAGAACTTATTCTCTTGTAATTCAGAACATCATAAATATTTGACGGTAACGCATTGCTTCCTTGGGAAATCGAAAACCGTTTTGAAGCAGTATCTGCTCCTCCCAGATTTGCCGAGAAAAGGTTATTCCTTAATCCGAACTTTCTCGGATAGCCAATTTCCATTATATCAACATTCATATTGCTCGTAAATCCGGCGACGTGAGTGTATCTGACAGAAACAGTATTTACGGAAGATGTCAGTAAAGAGCTTGAGAATGTAATGGTAGAATCTATCCTGTTTGCATCATTGGCAGAAATAGTTGCAACAAGATTGTTATTAACTCTCAATTCGATCGTATGTTCATTTACTACAGTAGTATATCTTTGAGTAGGATAGCACAGGATCTTAAATGTCGCATTCTGAACAACACTGCTCAGCATTGGCAGGCTGAAAGTATCACTGAGAGTAGCTGTATTTCCTAAAGAACTCCAAAGCCAACCTTCGGCACGGTATTTCTCAGTCGAAAGAAACCGGAGATCTGATGAACTGAAATTCTCACCCTGGGAATAAAAATAATCGCGTTCAAGATGTACAACATCCTGGAAAAATTGCGAAGGATAATTCACAACCGAGTTAAAGGAAACATTATCGTATCTTGTACCATTAGCTCCGCCCCAATCTACCCAATATGCATTCGTGTCAGAATATTGATTGTAATATTCATTTTGTGCTGTAAGAAACATTATTCAGGTGATCATACACTTTCGTAACGCCACCGTAATTGCGGGTACCGAAGAAGTCCACATAATCATTTGCGTCAAAAGTGCCGTCTTGTTCCCCGTTGAAATAAATCGGAAGCTGAACTCCGTTATTGTAGAGTTTCACGGTACGCGGATCAATTGTTGACACATTGATGCCGGCGTTAACAAAATCATTTCTGTCAATTCTGTGCATGCCATCCTGAACAACGTACATCTTAAGGTAAGTTTTGTTCGGAGTGATCCAGTTGTAGCTTTGGGAAAATGACATTGAGCAAGTAAGCATAATGAAGCTCAATATCAGTAAGACTTTTCTCATAATTCTTATTATGTTGTATTTACAATTTTCTTATTTGAGCACCACAAGTTTCTTGGTCTCCGTTTTGTTCTCATTGCCATCCTCTAAGACAAGCTTGTACAAATAAGTTCCGTTGGCAACAAAGTCGCCGTCATCATCTCTTCCATCCCATTCTATAGTATTCAACCCGGGCTGTAAAACAGAATTCAATCTCTTGATCAGTCTTCCTGAGGATGTGTAAATTCTTATTGAGATATTACCCTGAGCCTCGGATTCATTCATGCTGAAGATGAAAGATGTCTTGTCTCTCATTGGATTCGGATAATTATAAAGTTCCGATTCTGCAAGATCACCACCGGTGCTGACTTCATAAACAAGCGAATCAATTCCATCCTGTTCGTTACGAATCATCAGCACCAATGTATTTCTGCCAATGTTGAGCTGAGGATTGAACAGCATAAGGGAGCTGCCTCCTGCAGCGAAGTCTCTCGCGGAGCTGATATTGAATACTGGATTTACTGAACCCTGCAGGAAATAAGGTATATATCTTCCGTTGATCCTGACCGCAAGTTTAGAAGTATCTCGCATCAGGTCCGGTGCAGATGTTCCTTTGTAAACTATTACAGCCTCGGGATTTGTGCTGACTATTTCACCACCCGTAATCTCTTTACCATCCAGCATTAGTGCAAAAGTATTGCTGCCGGAATTAGAAACAGTTGCATTTCCGGTTGAATATTCTGCAAAATTATTGAACAGATAAAATTCACCAAGCTGAGCAACCGGCTTCACTCTGAAAATATATTTTGTAACGGCAGATCGGTTGATGTCAGCAAAGCTGTTAGTGTACGTCGCTGAACTGTCAATTTTCAAGATCCGCTTTACCGTATCAGAAAATATTCTGCTGGTATCGGAAATGATATTCCTGAAAACATCAACAGCAGTTTCGTTCAAAAAAATATAACCTGCATTGTGATATGTAAAGCTGAAATTGATAAGATTACTTTTCCTGTCAGTGGTGCCAATTGTCAGTGAATTCTTCTCAAGGATCAATTCTGCCGCCGGTGAGAAGTTAACGTTTATAGATCTGAGCAGAGGAGAATAACCGCCTGTGTTATAATCAATGTCGAACTTCGCAATCAGATTCAATTTCGGAAATAATGATGCATCGATCTGATTGAGTGCGGTAAACTTGTTGGTTGTCACATTAGACATCAATAGGCTGTCATTGCCCAAAGGGCTTATACCTATGACATCAAACTTAATTGAACTGTTTGGAGCAGAAACAAAGTCCCATGAAAAATCCACCCACGTGTTTGCCGGACCAACAATATTTTCCACAGTACCTGATTGTCTTCTGAATGTTACATTCTTGGTGCTGATCGATTCTGTCCAATGATCGCAGCTGACACAACCGGGCGCCGGCCTGCAGCATGGATCAAACATCTCTGATACTTCGCTTTGCGGCGCACCAAGATATCCAATGAAACTCCACGTATGGAAGTAAGCAAGCAATCCAATTGAATCGCATTTAGTGCTGCCAAACTGTCTCAATCTTGCTTTCGCAGGCGATGACAGAGTCGTACCTCCGGGGAAATAGGCTGCATTTAACAGCATCAGGAAATGTGTTGAATCGAACGTGTTGAGAAAGTTTAGCAGAGAATCGTTTGATGACACAGCTGAAGTCATTTTCAGATTCAGGAACTGCAATATATCTCCGTTCAAACGCTTGACCTTAATCAGATTAAGACCCGAGTTGGTTCCGCCGTCAATGTAAACATTTTTCTCGCCCACACTAAAAAACGAAGCCTCTTCTCCGTTGCTTCCATATGACCTCACAAAAAGATTTGCCGGATATTCATAAAGGCTTATTCCATTATCATTGCTTACAGTGTTGAACAAAGTATTTGCCGGGAACTGTTTCTTCTTTGACTTAACTATCTGCGAATATAACTGAGCATTTATATATCTGTCATCATCACCCGTTGCAGAACGAATTTGTCCGCCGTATATGAATGTCATTGGAACTGACCAACCGGATGAATCGCCGTTCACGACTGAGAAAGTCCTCCAATGATAAAGCACTCCTTCGGTGCCTTGTAAGAAGTTTGTCTTAAATTTTGTAACAGGTCCGGTAGGACTGTTGTTGATGAACAATCTTTTTGCAGGAGAATTAAAACTTAATGAAGTATCAAGTTCCACCATTACTCTTGAAGTAACTCCGGAATTGAGATTAGGATTCAGTCCTGACATTTCAACTGAATCTCCGTAAACAATGGAGTTGTCAACTGGTCCCAGTGCAAGGAATGTTGTACTCTTTACCGGGATAGTGATAGATGCAGTATTGTTGTTTTCGTTTTCTTCGTTGTAACGATTATTCCGGTCAAGTGTAACGGTCATCTGATATATGTCTGCAGAGTCAAGAGTAAAGGAATAGGAAATAGTATCACGATACTTGAATGCTTTGTAAACAGTATCCTTTGTTGAAATCAGAATATTGTTAGATCTGAGTTCAAATCTTATTATGCAGGTATCCGCATAAAGCCCAAAGTTCTTTGGAAGAATTGTTAATGTTTGCCTTTCCCCTGCAAGTACTGTCTCATTAAGAAGTTTGCAATCTTCATTTTTGATCTCAAACTCCGGTGTCTTAGGAACCCTTAGCTTTGCCGCGGCATCTCCGATAAGGTTGTAACAGTTAACGGTATGTGTTACAGAGAATGACAGAGAATCATTTATCATTCCTTTAGCGGCAGCTTTTGTCAGGTCACCGATTTTTCTAATTGTGTCTCTTTTGATCGCTTGAAGAAGGTATGTTCCAAATGTATTGCCAACGTCTCCGAAACTCCAACCCGTAGTGCCTACAAAACCAATAGCTCCTTTGCCCTGCAGATAAAGAAATCTTTCACCAAACCCGCGGAAATCACCCAATGCATTCTCACCGGTGAAACAAGTCAGGCTTAGAACAATGGGAAGCTTGTTTCCGTTTGAAAGAACATTTGGATCGTGCATCCCAACTTCCCAGTCATGACTGCCTGCATGTCCCCTGAAGTTTACAAATGCGGAGCCTCTGTCAATTGTATTTCTTATGGAGTCCGCGTAATTGAATGTAACGGTTCCTGATGTGTCTGAACGATAAACTTTTGCAGCGTAAGAAGATAGTATCGGTGGCTCAACATAAACAAAGGCCTCAAAATTTGACTTCTGCTGGTGGTAATATTGCTCATAAGGAGAACCGCCCCCGGTAATGAATGTGTACGTCTTATTCCAGTCACCGTGCGGTTCACTCTCGTATGCTATTATCTTGTCAACAACAGTCTGAGCTTCTGACGTGTAATACACCGGTATTCTTCCGACCGCAACCTGTGGGTAATAGAAGAATGTTCCCATATTAAAATTTACAAAATATCCGTCAGATGGGGGATTGCCGTAAACAGGAATCAGATTCTGATAAAATGCAGAAGACGGTTTGTTCTTCTTAGGATCAAGAGAACCGCGTCCAAACAATGTTACATATTTGATCTTAGGCAATTGCCAGTTATCATTCACATGTTTCACAAAGTATCTTACTGCAAGCGGGTTTTCCATCCCATATCCGAAAATATCATAGATATCTTCTATCTCTGCTTTGTATGATCTGTAGTTATCAGAAGTTTGTCTGTAAGCTCTCAACTGCTCCGCCTGTGACTCGAAAAGTTTATTATAAATTATCATATAGTCTGCGCCGTTTGCAGATGATACAAGATCAGGAACTTGTCTCGCCTTTATTCTGACGGGGGACTTTCTTATGGTATCATTATGAATCTCAAATCGGGCATTACCTTTTGCAGTAACTTTCAGAGTGTCTGCACTTGTGGTAAATTGTTGAATTCTTATGTTGTTTGCAACGTCGTAGATAAAAAAGGCTGCCCAAGTTGTTGAACCCGGAGATCTTAAACGATTTTGATGCAGTGTCTCCCTGAGGCAGAATTGATCTGTATGAGTTCTCAGAAAACCTGAATGCCTTTGGATATCCAATTTCGAATAAATCAAAATACATTGATCCCGCGAAACCTGATGCGGGAATATATTTTACTTCGAGAGTATTCTGTGAAGTAGTAAGAAGAGATGCGGGAAAATTTACGGTAGTGTCGATTCTGTCAGAATCATTTGAATACAAAGTATCAATGACAGTTCCATTTACAATCAAGTGAAGCGAGTGCTCGTTAACTATTGTACTCTTGTTTTGAGGATAAGCAAATACTCTGAATGTTGCTACATTGCCTGCCTGTGAAAGGAGAGGCAAAGAAATTGTCTTGGTCACACTTTGATTTGAGGACAAGATCGTCCAGTACCATCCTTCTCCTCGAAGCTTTTCTGTAGTAAGATATCTATAATCACCCCCTCCGAAATTTTCACCGAGAGAATAAATTGCATCTGTTTCGAAGTGAACGAGTTCTTTAACAAATTGTTGCGGGAATGGTATCGTTGAATTGTTGTTGAATGTCTGAATCCTCAGCCCGTTAGAACCTCCCCAGTCTAACCAGTAAACACTTGTGTCGGAATATTGATTATAATATTCATCAGTAGTATATGCCACGGAATTGTTCTGCTCACGGGAATAAGTCAATCCTCCGTAGTTTCTTTTGGCAAAGAAATTAATATAGTCGTTATCGTTAAAGACTCCGTCCTGCTCGCCCTGAAAATGCATGGGTATCTGAGCGCCCATGTAATAGAGTTTTGCAGTTCTCGGATCAAAAGATGTTGTGACGCCGGCAGAAGTGAAATCAGACTTCTTAAGCCTGTACATTCCATCTTCAGCAACATACAATTTTAGATATGTCCTGTTGGGAGTGATCCAGTTGAAATTCTGGGCAAGGACAAATGAAGGCACTAAGGCCAGAAACAGAAAAAGAAACAATGCTGCTCTCTTCATAATATTATTCAGTTCGGCAAAAAATTAACTTGAATGTATTTCCACACGAAGTAACGTGCAATCTATAACAAAGACGATCGCAATAAAATCAATGAAACCACATCAAGAAAACGGTTAAGAAAATTGTCGAATTTTTCTAAATAGCTTTGAATTTATTTTTGAAGGAGCAACCGATGTTACAAGACCAACAACTGAAAAATTGGTTCCATTCCAGATATAATACTCTTTGAATAAATCCCTTATGATCGATTTGTCTACGCTAAAATCAGATAAAGCAGCACAAGAGGTCAGCAAATAATAAACAATTCGTTTTCTGATATCTTTATCATTAAAAAAGTCAGACTTTCTGAGATGACGTGCAATACTCAATATAGACCTGGCTTTCTCTGCAATCATTGTCTTTGTGTTTTTTACCATTGATATCTTCTGCTTTGATTCCATGTTCATATAAAAAAGAACTTCCGGAACATGTATGATCTTGTTGTTGCAAATAGCAGCTCTTACATCATACTCATAGTCTTCCCATATTCTTGCATTTGACCACGGGCCGATCTTATTAACAGTTTGTCTTCTCCACACACATGAACTTGTAGCCCAGGGCCTGCCATGAACATCAAAAATTATTGGAATGATCTTTTCAAATTCTTTGTCGTTCTTATTTCTAAGATAATTGCCTGTTGACCTTATCAGAAGAGTCTTGCTATAAGCCATCCCCACATCCGGGTTTTGCTCAAGTTTGCCAACAAGTTTTTCAAGAAAATTTTTATGCCAGAAATCATCTGAGTCAAGATATGCAAGGTAATCGCCTTTAGCAATCAATCTTCCTACTTCCCTCGATGTACCGGGTCCGAGGTTTTTTGCATTCCGGACAAGTTTCACTGACAGGTCACTTGAAACAAAACCATCCAGCATCTTACGGTCAAACAATTCGGATGAATTATCGTCAATCAGAATCAATTCAATCGGCTTATGTGTCTGCACAACAACAGATTTGACAGATGAAAGCAACAAATCAAGTCTGTTGTAAAATGGAATAATTACAGATACAAGTTTGTCTTTCCTCAATTCCATTTCAAGCAATCTTGTGTTCGGGATTAACCCTAATCTGTAGAAGTGAATTTATGATATTTCGGTTTGAATTAGGCTTAAGTTAACAAAAAATTCCTTACCAATAAAGATTATTTTGAAGTGGGGAGAAAGAAGCTCAACCCTCGATTCCGCCTAATTCTTTTCTCAACTCCCGAATCTTTGTGTTTAAAGATTTGTATGAAGATTTCAAGAGTATATTCTTCCTTCCAAGCCAGTTTGGCATCCTTAAGAGAATCGACTCAATCTCCTTGTATTTATGCTCGCCATTTTTCTTAATATAAATTTCAATTGCCTTCAAAAGAACAGATACATCTTCAAGTACGTGATCTTTTGATATACCCTTGGAAGAAAGCAAAGCTCTGATTCTCTTCACCTGTGACGACTCCAGATGCAACCCCAGGTGCCAAAGATTAAGTCTCGCGATCTCGGTGCTTGAAGAATCAAGTTCCCCGAAGTTTACTTTGCTGTTGTTGTTGGGATGTCTTCTGTATTTAAGAAGGATCTCTTCCAGATTGTGCACTTTTCCATATCCTGCAAGGCGGCTAATGAAACCGAAATCTTCAGCATGAATGAACCTTTTCTCATAACGTATTTTGTGCTCGTCACAAACACTCTTCCGAAACATCGTTGAAGGATTGACAAGAGTGCATTTTAACATGATGCTGAATTGCAGATCAGCATTTTCAGTCGGCTTCCTTGGATTCCCGACCTCATTGCCAAGAGTATCAATTTCAATAATATTTGATCCTATGAGTACATATTCAGGATTCTTTTCGAGAAAGGCTACCTGTTTCTTAATCCTCTCCGGCATTGATACATCATCAGCATCATGTATAGCAATATATTTTCCTTTTGATTCTGCAAGTGCAGTGTTTAGTGAAGTTACACGGCCAAGATTCTTGTCAAATGATATGAGCCGCAGTCTGCGGTCTCCGAGAAATTGATTGATAATTTCCTTTGTCTTATCAGTTGAGCCGTCATCAACAATGATGTATTCAAGATTTTTATAAGTCTGATGCAGAATACTGCCGACAGCCTCTCCTATAAACTTCTCACAGTTCCTTACAGTTGTAATAACGCTTACAAGAGGTTCAATTGTCATCTAAATTTTCTGCCTCGTATTCATGGAATTGTTCCAGCCAGCGCTTCTGACTGTCTCAAAATTATTTTCGTAAGTTTCCTTCATCTTTACTAATTGCTTCAGTCTTCCGATTGTCTTTTCAATTCTCAATACTTCACCATCGCCTTCTGAATTCTTTCCAAAGTCTGAAAGTCTCCTGAATCCATAACCGCGGAGTCTCTTAAGCAGAATAGCAGATTCTTTCTTCCATGACTTGCGCTTGCTTACACTGCCGGATTTATAGAATTCAAGATAGGGCTCAAGCAATGGTTTCTGCATTCCGAACCCGCGATGGAGTCGACGGAGATGCTTCCACTTCAGCCTTTCGGGTCGAATGTAATGATCAAATGTTAACTTGGGTTCATAGAAAATGAAATACCCGCTTAGCCGAAGTGCGTAACAGATTTCAACATCCCCGCCTGATGAAAGGATTTCTTTTTTCCTGTCACTCAACAATGAATGGAATCCATTTTCGTACAATCTTTCAACTGCATATTTTCTCAAGATCATTCCTGCTCCCCAAACATAACCTTCTTTTGAAGTGATATCTCCCGACATATCAGCCTGTGCTCCGACCGAATAGCTCTTCTTAAATTCTTCAAACCATTCCGGAAATCTTATCACAGATACAGCGTTACCAAATCCTCCTGCAGCGCCAATGGAATTATTTGACTCCATCAACTCGAATGCTCGTAACGCATAGTCGGGAGAAAGTCTATTGTCATCATCGCAAAATACAAGATACTCAAATCCGGCCTCATCAATTCCTCTCCTTCTGGCAAAAGACAATCCTGCCCTCTTCTCTGTCACAATTTTATAATTGAAACCAACCATGTTCTGAGCCAGGAAATTGTGTGAAAGTTCTGAAGTACCATCTGTAGAGCAATTGTCAATGATGATCAGCTCAATTTCGAATCTGTTGTCTGTTTGAAGGTGGCATATGCTTCTGAGAGTATTTTCTATCACATCAGTGCTGTTGTAACAGCAAACAATTATGCTGAATCCCTTTTTCATTTCACAAGACTCAGCATTTTCCGGAATGCCTCAATGGCAGACTCAACAAGCTACGCATTTTTTATCAATTTTTCTTGCCGCCTTTCAATTTCTTCAATGTTGACTCGCTCAGAACCGAATTTACCAGCAGGCTCCACTTGTTCCTGTTAAGAAGTGAGGGAGGATAATACAGGAATGAAGAAATGATCAATCCCGGAACCTTGGATTTCTTTTCAGTATAAAAGAAATCTTGTGCATCTGAATACAGATACTTCGATTTTGCCTTGAACTTTCTGTAACGGAAGTAGTCGTAAGCAAGCTGAAGCTTGTATCTTGATTGTCTGTATATTTCTTCTCCGCCTGCAGAAACGAATTTACCCTTCTCTTTCATGCCGTCAAGAGAACTAATCTTAATCCCCGAATAATCCGCTATCTTAGAAACCTGCTTCTTCGGTACATCTTGCACCTGCGAAGAATAAATGACATTAGACTTCTCAATTTTTTCCCTTTCTTTGATATACTTTGGTGCTATAAAGTATGTCATGAATAGCAGAAAATTCCCGTACACAGAACTGCCTTCTTTCCTAAGCTTATTACCATAGTAATTTAACTTGTATGGAAAGCTGTAATGTTTGTCATCACTATAAAGATGATGCAATACATTGACTTCATTCATTGTGCTTTCACCAAGCGCCGAGTAGAGCAGCAGTTTCCTTTTTGACTTTTGGCCGGAAGATTTTGGATAGACGGCAAGTGACATCAATACCCACATTAACGCTCTCATCCTCTTCTTGTTGTAGTAGTAGTATCCACCTTTATCAAACAAGATCTGTGATCGTGTTCTGAGACTTTTCGATCCGGCAGAATACGATTCGCCTTCTTGAGATTGTTTCATGCCCATGAAGTATCGCGGAGATGAAATGAATCCAAGCAAGAGTATCAGATTACCCTTTATTTTCTTATTGGAGTTCTTGTATTCATTCCCATAGTAATTGAGCTTATGCGCAAGTGACATTCCGGGCGGGTATGCGAGGAATCTGTATGCGTTCTTAGACTTATTGCTTAAGTTCTCGCCCATCAAAGCAGGGAAGAATATGTTCCACCTTGATGCGCTCTTTAATGACTTTGGATAAATTATAAATGAAGCAGATGTCCAAAATACAGACCTTATCTTTTTCTTTTCATAATACCTGTATCTGCCCCGCTCATAAAGCTTTTGTGAATAGTACTTATTCTTTTTAAGAGTTAATACGGAATATATTCTTGCAAAGAATTTCTTTGACTTGTACGCAAGCCCTTTCAGATTCCATGGCTTTATATCGTAATAAAAATGCTTGTAATAATTGTACATGTAATACGGTAGCATCTTCTTGTCATAGTGCCAGCAGTGATACATGACTCTTATGTGTGTGTTCTTCCTGTTGTCTGCATTGGATGTTTTATTATATCCGTTCATGCAGAACGTACCTAGATGATAATCGGTCTGTATCAGTTTGAAGTCCTGATATGCTTTCAGCAGGAACCAATAATCCATAGTAAAATGATTATCGAGAGGGAACGGTCCTATCTTCTTCTGAACGTCCCTCTTATAAAAATAACTTACGGGATTAATTGGGAACATGTGCCTGAACGGCAGCATCACTTTCTTGTACTCAATCTCGGGAACTCTGTTGAATGTGTGATTCGAAAACTCGAAGAACAGATTGCTGATCAGCATGTCGGCTGTTGGATCTTTTTCAAATTCTTCGGCAACTTTGAAAAAGCGCCTCTGGAAAAATAATCATCAACATTTAGATAAACTATAATTTCCCCGGTTGACATGTTGAATGCCTTGTTCATGGCATCCGATTGCCCTTTGTCAGGCTCAGAGATCCATTTCAAATGCGGATACTTCTTCATTATCTCTACAGTACCGTCAGTAGAACCACCGTCACAAATGATGTGTTCAAAATTCGGGTAACCCTGATTGAGTGTACTAAGGATCGCCTTTTCAATAGTTCCTTCGGAATTAAATGACGGCGAAAGGACACTGATCTTTGGAAGACTTGACTTGTTCTTTTTCGCATTGTATCCGGCATATGTGTTTTCACTCCAAGGCCAGCCGTATCTGTAATCGTTTTCGCTCTCGATGTACTTTCTGTGCTGAGCTTTCAGATACTTGAACTCTTTTTTCCATGGGGCTTTTCTAAGCGTGTCAAAGTTCCTGTTGTAATCTTTCCGTGATTTGTAGAGTTCTTTTAATTTTTCCAAATAGAATTCAACCATCAGAATATCTGTATTGTCTTTCTGCGGATGCCTTAGTGATATTAACTTTCGCAGACCATACTTTTTAAGTTCCTTAATGGCATTGCGGAACTCAAAGCTCCAGTCGCGTTTCAAAACTTCTTCGTCGTCTGTATCTGCATGTGCAAGAAGAATTGCTTTTTCATAAAGTTCAAGTCCAACTGTTGCTTTTCCAAATCCTCTGAATAATCTTACGAGATAATCCCAGTCAAGTCTGCCGCCGGGCATGCAGTGAACAAGCTTCAGCCGTGAATCATACCAAATTTGCCATCCGGCCAATACCAATGCATAGCATGCTTCGGAATCTCCTCCCGATGAAAGCTCCGTACCTTTTCTGCATGTCATCGAAGTCTTGAATCCATCCGCCAGAAGTTTTTCCCATGCAGCTCTTCTTACTACCATTCCTGCACCCCAAACATATCCACGCTTCCATGTAATGTTACCTTCTGAAACTATTCCTGTATGCACGTCGGGCTGTGGGCCGCCGGCATAGTCTCTCTTGAAATAAGTAAACCAATCCGGCGGTGTCAATTCGCAAAGAGGTTCATTTGGCCCGCCCAGAGCTCCGATCTGATCATTGCCGCTCATGATCTCATATGTCAACTGCACAAAGTTCTTGTCAAGCCAGTTGTCATCATCGCAGGTTATCCAATATTCATATTCGGCGACCTGATATCCTTTTTCAAGCGCAAGCTGTTTACCGGGAATCGGCTGATCAACGATCTTCAGCTTTGCATTGCATTTGTGCTTATTCCATTCATTGACCACAACCTCTTTTGAATTATCTGAAGATGCATTATCAACAAGAATCACTTCCCAGAGTATTCTCGGATCAACTTTCTGATGAGCAATATGCCTGATCGTATCAGCAAGTCTGCTTGCTCCGTTGTATGTGCAAACAATAACCGATACCCCGTTTAATTTTGTTGTCTTATCATAACTGGGGAAACTGTTGCCAAAATCTGCGAACGGTAATGCAAGATAACGGAGGTCATTTTTTCTTATAACTCTCTTTAGCAAGCGAAGACTCTTATTGTAACTTCCGGCTGTTGATATCAAACCCTCAATTCTGCCTAATGAATATTCAATCATCGGCAGGTCTGTATCACCTTCTCTTTTCCTGTTGTATGAGAGAAGTTTTTTGTAACGTATCTTTCTTAACTCATGCAGAGTTTTTCTTAATTCGAAGGTCTTTGAACGTGGGCGCTTACCTTTGAACTGTTTCTTAAATTTAACAGATGACTTCTTAAGATAAACATCAAGTACAGCAGAAGCTTGTCCGAATCCTCGAAACAATTTTCTCAGATATTTCCAGTCAAGTCTCTCCGGAGGTATGTGATGCCGGAACATCAGTCTTGAATCATACCATATCTTCCATCCGTCATTCCTCAATGCATAGCATATTTCAGTATCTCCTCCTGCCGATAATGTTGTTCCTTTTCGGTCAGTAAGATTAGACTTAAATCCTTTTTGAATCAATTTCCGGAATGCACTTCTTCTCACTACCATGGAAGCTCCCCACACGTATCCTCTTGTCCAAGTTATGTCGCCGTTATTCTCTGATTGTTTTCCGATTGCAAAGCTGTCCTGCCAGTCATAAAACCAATTCTTCGGAAGAACGTCAAATTCTGTAGTGCTCTGTCCTCCCAAAACTCCGATCTCATCATTTCCATGCATGATGTCAAATGTGTGTCTCACAAAATTCTTGTCAAGATGATTGTCGTCATCACAGAAGATCACATATTCATACTTTGCCGATTCAAGTCCCTTTAGCCTTGCTGCAGAAAGTCCGGGATTTATCTCTTTGACAATCTTGAAATCACAGCGGCAGTCCGATCCCTCAAATATTTTTTTTGCAACTTCCGCCGTATTGTCTGTAGATGCATTATCAACAATAATTATTTCCCATGGAATTCTGTGAGGTACGTTCTGTGCGCAAAGAAAATTCAAAGTCATAGGAAGCACCTTCTCGCTGTTGTAGCAACAAATCACAACTGATACTCCCGGAATTATTTCCGGTTTCTTCAACTTCTTTTGTTGCTGCATTAGAGGCAGCTTTATTCCGTTTCCGTTCTTTCCGTTATGTCCATTCCCAAAACCTGTAAGCTTGCTCAATTTCCTTTGAGCTTCTCGATCTCCAAGATGTCACTGTCACCCCTGAACTCATTCTTCTCCGAGAAGATCTTGCCGAATGGATACTTGTTGAGCTTGTTTACTGTGCTTACAATTTCCCCAATACGTAAGCCTTTCTCTTCCGTTACTGAGGAGACAATCTCTGATCCAATATTCTCTTTAGTCAGAATATTCTCTGTTGTTCCCAACATCCAAAAATTTTTTCTCATGACTTCCCATCTAAGATCCTTTTCGTATATGATATGTCTGAGCTTCAGCCGGCTCTGATAACTTATCTCCCACCCG
Organism: Ignavibacteria bacterium; assembly: GCA_016704345.1. GTDB lineage: Bacteria > Bacteroidota > Ignavibacteria > Tepidaquicellales > Tepidaquicellaceae > JADJAH01. The sequence continues at coordinate 447,877 of JADJAH010000038.1, forward strand.
TTATTCCTGAATGCATGCAAGAGTGAATTTGAAAAAGCTGCATCGTTGGTCTCTTCGCCCACAGTTTTCATAGCTTCAATCACAGCAGATTTCCTTACAACAATTCCTTGGGCAACAAGCAACTTTTCTGTGGAAGTGATATCACCTGAAACTTCAGCCGGGTTTTGCTGGCAATACATTGACTTATAAATATTGAACCACTTTGGTGCAGCGACAGATGTTTCAAATTCAATAGACCCTCCGACTGCGGCGACCTTTTGCTGAGAGTTCATGAACCTGTATGCTGTCCTGACATAATCAGTACTCAAACGATCATTCTCGCCGATCAGAATTAAATTCTCATAATTTGACGAGTCAATATAATTCTTCAGAATATTCTTAAAGTTCAGCTCTTCCTCTCTGTAATAATCAATCGGAATTTTGATTGGTGAAGTATTCAAGATCTGTTGTATCCTATGCTGGGCTTCTGCGTCAATTGGTTTGCCGAATATCATTACTTCCCATTTGAAACCCTTTGGAAGATCCTGATAAGTGAGATCTCGAATGGAGCCGTATAGGTTGGGCATATATCCGGATCGGTTCAGCATTATTATTGTAATGCCTTTTGAGCAGTTCTTTCTTGGGTAATTTGGATAATCATATGGAGTTGTGACAAAACATACTCTCAGAAGCTTCAAGTCCCATTTGTAAGCAATCCTCTTGATAAGCCTTAATCGCTTTGTATAAGTTGGAATGTCATTCAGAAGGTCTGATATAATTCCAAGATATTTTTCAGAAATAAGAACTTGTCTTGAGCCGGTCAAGGAGCTGTCAAAATACTTTTCGTTCCAGTAATGCTGCTTACGCAAATGATGATAAGCTTTGCGAATTCTCTTTCTTGTATTTCTCTTTCGCGGACTAGTGTTAGTGAAGTCTTTTAACTTGTTAGGTCCGGTCTTTTGCTGAAGTTTTTCGTAATACTTTTCTGTAAAAAATCCTTCACCGCTTTTCCTTTGAAGCAATCTCAGATTTCTCCACCCAAGATGAACTTCCTCAAAATGCTTCTTGGATTTCAGATCGTTGTTTACATATAATCTCCATCCGCTGAGTCTAAGCGCTGCAGAAAGTTCCCGAAAGAGAATTTCCGCAGACGTATCATCAGAATCTTCACTGAACCTGAAGTGCCTCGTCTTGAGAGAATCCCATGCCTCTTTGCGGAGAATGATTCCGCTGCCGAGCAGGGATGACTTCGGATCAACAATAAGACCGCTTAGCGGAATTACTTCACCAACTCCGTAATCTTTTCTAAATTCACTAATCCACTCAGGAAGGTCGATATCGGCGATTGCTTCGACTCGTCCTCCGATCGCCGCAATGTCATTTGCCATCAGCATGGATTCGGAAGCGATCTTCATGTAGTTAAGATCGAGAAAGACTCCGGGATTGTTGATTACGACGAAATTGTACTTTGCGTTTTTTATGCCATTGTCAATCAGTCTGAAGTATTTACTGCTTCCACTATCTACAACTCTAAAAGGAGTCCTTAATCTGAATCTCTCAACTGCTTCAAGAGCAGTCTTCTTCGTCTCCTTGTTGCCGGATCCGTCAACTAAAATTATTTCACTTGGTATGTAATCGAACCTTCTGAGATTTGCAAGTTGTCTGATTGTATTGGTAATGCGCTCATCATGCTTAGCGACAGGAATAATTACCGAAACACCCAACCCTTTTCATCATCATACTGTTTGAAAAGCTTTTTTGCATTCTCAAACGAATAGTTGCCGTAATGAGCGTTGCGTTTCTTTGAGACCTCATCTTGTTTTTCTTCCGGAAGATATTTGGTGAAGATGTCTGCCGCTTCTCTGAGGAATCTCATGTCCTGTCCTGTCCTCATGTCGTTGAGCGTCATGGATGTCGTGTGAATCCGGTATTTCGCAAGCGCTTCAGGCTCGTATGCAATGTCAAACTGAGACGCAATTCTTACCCACATCTCCCAGTCTTCACAGCCAATATTCTTCATCACATATCCGCCGACTTTCTCGTACGCACTTCTTCTCACAACCATTGCGCAATACTGAACTCTTTGCTTTTCAGCAAGCTTTATAAGCGCATTGTCCAAAATGCCTGTCTTTTCAAGGTCCGGCTCGGAGAAGAACATTGTCTTGCCGTCATCATCAATATACTCCTGCCTGCAGTAAGCAGCGCCAATTTCTTTATACTCTTCAAAGATCTTGGCAAAGGTTTCATAAAATCCCGGTTTGACAAGATCATCATCATGAAGTATATGTACAAGATGTCCTCTCGATTTTCTAACAGCCTCGGTGAAGTTGAAAGAGTGTCCGACATTCTTTGGATTCCTGTAATAGCTTATCCTCTTGTCATCTATTTTTTCAATGATCTTTGGAATGTCAACCTTTGTGGAACAGTCGTCAATTATCTCGAGCTGCATTGATCCGTCATCCGGGTATTGCTTCAGCACACTCTCTAAAGCTTCAAAGATATAATCCTTGGGATTATATGTCGGTATCATGACCGACCACAAAGGTCTTTCGACTCCTTTGGGTACAGGAAGGATAATATTGGTTGTAAAGTCTCCTAACAAATCCGGCTGTTCAGTTTATTTTCCATTTTATTTCTCTTGAAATCAGTTCGTTGTGTTTGTCCTTGCTTTCATTCTCATACAAGATCTTGTGTATGTTCAGGATGTCTCTGATGTTCTTCATCAAATATGATTGTTCCGATGCAATCAGTTTCCTGAAGTACCGTTTCGCCTGATCGATTTTATTCTGCCGAATATTTGAAAGCACAATATCAAAATATCTCTGAGCAAAAATAATGTTGACCAGTTTACTGTATCTCTTATCAAGCACACCTGACATTGTCTTATAGAACTTCAGATCCTTTAGCAAATTTTTGTACATTGAATCTCCCTGCCACTGTCCGTTGCTGTGAACCCGGTATATGCTCATGTTCTTGTCTATGTATCTGATCTTGCCTTTTTGCGAAAGGAGGAGATAAGTTAACATGTCACCGTAAGGCATTTGCTCGTACCATTCGGGGAGCGGAAGAATATTTCTCATCATTACTGTCGGTGTCATTACGGGATTGTATCCTCTCAGCAATGATTCAACGGGAAGAACATCAGTGTTCTCAAGATAGACAGTTTCAAATTCATAGCCGGTATCTTCGTTTATCACAGTTGCCTTGTGATAACACATTACTGTGTCAGGTCTTGAATCAAGGAAGTCTGCCTGTGTCTGAAGCTTGTTCTCGTCAGTCCAGTAATCGTCTCCGTTCAGCAAAGCAAGATATTCGCCCGTGCACATTGGGTTAGTGGCAACATCCATTTCCATCATGCCGATATTTTTTTCGGGAAGATAGAGTTTGAACTTGTCGGGGAATTTCTCTTTGTAACCGAGAACTATCTCTCTTGTCTTGTCCGTTGAACAATCTTCGCCAAGAACTATGTCAAAATCAAAATCAGTCTTCTGCGAGAGCACACTGTCAAGACAGCGGGCGATATACTTCTCGTGATTGTACGCGGACATCCATACGGTAACTTTCATTTCCGTAAAGATAATCTGCCTATCACAAACTTTTAACTCCTATATACATGCCTCTTCCAAACAGTCCGTCCTTGTCAAAATGAACCTCAAGCCCCGCGTCAGTAAATGCTTTTCGGTATTCAGAGTCATCAAACAGCCCCAGCTCATGCTTCTCAGTAAAATGAACAACGCCATCGGGAGTTCCTGCAATGTAATGAATGTCAAGCACTGAAAGCCCATTCTCGATTTTGCTCGCGTACATCCATGTGATTTTTAGCTCCGGAGTGTCGTAATGATTTGCTGTAACCCGGTCTGTCCAGAAATTTTCTTTGCTGAACCACGGTTCGATGATCAGCAATCCTCCCGGATTAAGATGGTCAGACATCGCTCTGACAGCCTTATTAAGATTCTCTTTTGCCTTCACATAGGCTATTGAACTGAAAAGGCAGGTAACCACATCATACTTTCTTCCCGCATCAAAGTCTGTCATATCGGCATGAATAAATCTAATGCCCGGACATCTTTGTGAAGCAATTTCCAAAAGCTCATTGTTAAGGTCAAGCCCTTCGCACTCATACTTGTCTCTTAGATGTTCAATATGCTTGCCTGTTCCGCAAGCAGTATCAAGCAATGATCGGGCATCGGGAGAGTACTGCTTTATGAACGCGTCAAGCTTGCCTGCTGCCAAAGTATAATCTTTAAAGTGATAGATCGCGTCGTAGAACTTAGATGATTTTGTGAACAAGTCAGTTGTGTTTATTTAATGACTTTGGATTTCTGTATGCAGGAAAATATTGTCCATTCATATCAGCACCTGCTTTGCTGCAAAGTACTTTGTATGCGGATTCATCGTAGATTTGAGTCAATGATTTGAAAGGCAAGCCATAAGCTCCGTACCGCTTCTTTGAATGAGCAATGCTGTCGTCATCATTTGAACCCCCGCCGAGATTCATAATCGGAATTTTCTTTGATCTGAAATATTTTAGTCCGCACCATAAGAGAAGGGGAGTATTCTCCCTGCCTTCCGGGTGTGCAACATTGAACATGCAAAGCCCTTCATGCGGTGTATGTGCAAAAATGTAAACGGAGTTGATCTCATCATTTTTCTCTGTTCCAACCATCATGACATTCTCCAGCGAACAAATATACTCGAGCGTTGCAATTGAGAAGTTATTTGCCGAAGACATTTTATACTTGTCTAGAAAATCGTAATAATTCTGTTTGAAGAAATCGGTCAGGCGTGTGCGATCATACATAAATGAAGACTCATGCCTTCGGTAATCTTTTATTTGCCTGCGCCTGTTACTGTCAAGGGATTCAAAAATTTCTGTGAGACTCCGCTCCAGATCAATATAATAAATACTCGTCCGGCTTACAGCATCTTTCTCGTAATAGTAAGAAGTGTTCTCAAATGCGGGATTGATGCTGATGTATCCGCAAACATAACCCGACTGCTTTGCAAACTCTTTCCAGTGGTGAGGAAAATCCGGGCAATCTGTATTCCCTGTAAATCCTGAAAATCCGTACGGAGTAACTATGTCTGTGCTTCCCTCAAATTGTCTTTCAGCAATGGGGCAAATTATCTTTGCATTTCCGTTTTCATATCTGTAGAGAAAAGTCTTGTGAGATGTTGTGAGATGCATCGCGTAGCAATTGTCCCATGAATGTGAGAAAGAATGTTTGATATCCTTCACCGCTTCCGACCACTCGTCTTTTGACTCAAGCGGTATGAGAGTGTGAATGCTCACTTCAGTGTGTAGCTTGAGATCATTTCAGAAACAGTGTCAGGAGAGTTGAACATCAGCACATCGATGATAGACAGCGAAGGGACAAACGGTTCTTTGAATTGCTTGTATTCCCTGATCTCCGGTTCAATGAATTTGAGTGTGATGCCTTGCTTGCTGAACGAATCTTTATTGTAAATATTCTCTCCGCCGGGAAGATTGATGTATGTGTCTGCATTTTCAGTGAGACAGATTCCAATGATTTTTTCTTCACCCTTCAGATCGTTCATCCCTGAACTCTTTCCAAACTCTCTTCTAAGCCCTACATAATTACAGACTTCGAGTATGCTTTGAAACGCAATATCAGATATCAGTTCGGAAGCAATATTGAGTGTGTTGCTGACAAGCTTGAAACAATCACTGTAGTAAGGAGCTCTTGAGTAACTCATGCGCAGCTTCTTCAGAATATCTTCCTTCCACCCTTCTTGTTTCAAGACTCTTGTTTCATTGATCTTCCTGTTCTGACTCGCATCAATTATCGGCACTGAAAGATAAGCCGGCGCGCCGTTGATAAGAATTCTGTTCCTGTTTATCCAGCCTCCGGTGATGTAATTTACATCTTCAAGCGAGATGAATTTATCAGATGCATGAATGAGCTGAAAGTAGCCGATGTATGGGAAGAAGTACGGCTGGTTGATAGAAAGTTTTTCTCAATTTCAAATGATATGATGATAGTCAGTGTGAAACAAAACTGTAAAACTTCCAAAACAGCTCAATCAATCGTCATGAATCTTATCAAACTTATTGACACAATATTCATAAATCATATAGTCTAGTTTGTTCAATTTCTTATCGTCGATCAAATCCCTTTGAGAGTCTTTTTGTGAAATGTTCTCCTTCTTTACTATAAACGTACGTTTCCCACTAAGTTTTGCTAATTTGTCAACAGATTCTTGCATCCTTTCCAAGATCCCTATGAAGAAATATCGGTCTATTACTTCTCGATAATTTTCTTCAGTGCAAGGAAACAGTGTTGACAAAAAATTTGGCATCGTTTCCAAAAAATCAATCAATCCTAAATTGGGGATTCCACCTTTTTGCCTCTCAAAATAATAGAGGGATATTTGAAATCCTAAAGGTTCTCTCACAAATGTGAACAATCTGATTCCTGATTCTGCTTTTAGTAATTCCGGATATCTCTGGCCAAGAAAACCATTGTAATGAAAATGACTTGTTATACATATATCACTAGTCAAACTTCCATTGAATTTAAATTTTGAAAGTCTATTTACATCATCTCCCACAAGAATATGATCGAATTGAAGACTAAACCACTTATCAAGTTCCTTAACTAAAGAACTGCCTCCACATTTTATCAAATGATGAAATATATAGGCTGGATTCTTCTTAAGATAATCTCGAGGCTTTGTGATTGTACTTGTGGGTAATTTGGCAATACTTTTAATCAAAAAGACATTGTAAGAAAAGCATTGATACTTGCCTACTACTCTCTTTAAATCAAAACTAACTCTGCCAAATGCAAACCTAAGTGTTTGCTTATCTTGTGCTATTTCATTCATTGGTGTTAACTGATCATTGGTTTGAGACCGAGATCAACATATTGAAAATAGTAATAAGCCAGAGCATTTACTGTTTCTACTTCGTTGTGTTCAAGTGACTTAAAGGTAAAAAAGCACATGCTGCTTGATTTCAGAATATTGCTAAGATTGTAAAAGATTTTAACTATATTTTTCTTAGCAAAATCATAAGAGAAGTCGTCTAGTCCAGAAACAGTGAATACACAGTCAAATGATTCCACCATACTTTCAGTGATAATGGTCTCGGAATTGGAGCATCTTAGATTGTGTCGTGAAAATGTCTCAGCGAGGAGTCTTGAATCAGAAAGAACAAAAACCTCATAATCTTCAGATAGGTGCTTGAACAATTTATCCGGGAGATCTCCGATTGACAATATTCTTCTGCCCATCGGTATATTTGACCTGATCAGACAGTTTACTAATATTGATTGATACTCTTCAATTGAAAATTCTACAAATGGTTTTGCATCATCATGTCCTGGAAGTTTATATCCTAATTCTGCAATAAATTTTGGTTGAAAATTTTTTGAATAAGTGAAATTACAGAAATCTCCTGGCAGAATCTTTGCCCATTTATTCACTGGTTTAGACATTTCTTCTAATTTCTGAGGTTGTTTTGTAATTATATGTGCTTTTCAAATTATCATCCCCGCAGCAACAGTCTCCTTAGTCCCTTCATCAATCAAAATAAGGCTTCCCGTGTTTCGGTTCCGCGAATAGCTGTCGTAGAATAGGGGATTGGTCACACGCAAATTTACTCTTGCAATGTCATTCATTCTGATGTCCTTGTCATCTTCCATTCTGTGGAGAGTGTTTATGTCAATCTTGTATGTTACTTCCTTTATTATTGCCCTGGCATCTTTTGTTGTATGCATTAGCAAATATTTTGCTCTCGGATTCATTGGTTCCCGGTTCAGCCAGCAGATTATAACGTCAATGTCCTGTCCGATCTTCGGCTGATTATGAACTCTTACTATCATATCGCCACGGCTGATGTCAATGTCATCTTCAAGATTTATGGTTACCGACATCGGCGCAAATGCTTCTTCTACTTCACCTTCATACGTTACAATGGACTTTATCCTTGAAGTTAATCCTGACGGCAAAACTACTACTTCATCTCCGGGTTTGTAAATGCCGCTGGCAATTCTGCCGGCATAACCCCGATAATCGTGATGCTGATCAGACTGCGGCCTTATCACATACTGAACCGGGAATCTGCAGTCAATGTGATTGTTGTCACTACCGATGTGAATGTTCTCCAGAAGGTAAAGCAGCGTAGGTCCTTCATACCATTCCATGTGCTTCGATCTGTCAACAACATTGTCTCCCAACAATGCACTCATTGGCAGAAAGTGAATGTCCTTCACCTCAAGCTTAGCGGCAAAACTCCGGTAGTCCTGAACTATCTTGTCGTAAGCTTCCTGTGAAAAATCTACAAGGTCCATCTTGTTAACACAAAGAACAATATGGTTTATCTTAAGAAGTGACGCAATGAGCGAATGCCTGCATGTCTGTTCCACCACACCGTTGCGGGCATCAACCAGAATCAGAGCCAGGTTGGATGTTGAAGCGCCTGTAACCATATTGCGGGTGTATTGAATATGTCCGGGCGTATCGGCAATGATGAATTTTCTCTTCGGTGTCGTAAAGTATCTGTATGCAACGTCAATTGTAATGCTCTGTTCTCTTTCTGCTCGCAGTCCGTCAGTCAAAAGCGAAAGGTCAACATATTCCAGTCCCTTATGTATGCTTGATTTTTTTACATGCTCAAGCTGATCTTCAAAAATAGATTTTGAATCATAAAGCAATCTTCCAATGAGTGTGCTCTTTCCGTCATCAACGCTTCCTGCAGTGGTGAATCTCAGCAGTTCGTTTGCATTGTAATCAATCATGTTTGACTTTTTTTATATGCCACTTAATTCTGACTTCCCCGAGGGGTTTATTTTCCTGTTACCAGACTGCTTGCTTTTACGAAGCTGTTTTCCGGTATAGTTATATACTCTTTGGTAACAGTTCCGCTTCCAACGAATGATCTTTTTCCAACCTGAACTCCTCCGTTGATTATCGCACCCGTAGAAATATGACAATCATCACCAATCACTGCATCGTGCTCTATCAATGCTTTGGAGTTGATGATACAGTTATTCCCGATCACTGCATCTGCATTTATTATCGAGTGATGCATTACAACAGTGCCTTGTCCGATCTTTGAATGACTTGAAACAACAGCAAATGGTGAAATGACTGTTGCTATTCTTGCTCCCAAAGAAACAAGCTGATCGTAGATCCTGATTCTTGTTTCGCATGATCTGATGAAGCCGACTGTGATCAAAAAACTCGTTTCATCATTCACAAATGAAGGAATGTCATCATCACTTCCAATTATTTCTGTGCTAAGAACACAATTGCCAATCTTCTCTTTCATATCAAGGATTCCCAAAATGTCAAACGATTCAATTCTGTAAATCACATCAAGACATGACTTGCAATGTCCGCCTCCTCCTATCAGAATAAGCCTTTCCTTTTTCATCAGAGTCTCGGACTGCTCGGAATACTGACTATTCTGTCTTCAAGCCATTGTGCTCCCTCAAGATCCATTTTTTCACACTCCGAGTACATAGTAAGTTTGTTCAGAAGATTCCATGCCGGTCGTGTCATTACACCATTGTCATTTGAATATTGCAGAAAGCTGTCACGGCTCTTACGGTCTTTCAGCAAAATGATGTTGAGCCAGTAATTCGAGAAGCAGTTTTCACCTTCGGTATAGAAATCAATATCTGTATTCTCAAAAAATTCTCTGTACTGTTCTGCCAGTTCACGCTTGCTCTTAATTACAGATTCAAGTATTTCCATTTGCGCAACTCCGATTGCGGCGCTGATATTTGACATTCTGTAATTGTATCCTACTTCATCATGCACAAACTCCCAGCGGTGCGGTACCTTAGCTGTTGTCGTAATGTGCCTTGCCCTGATGGCAGCATCTTCATCGTCAGTAATTATCATTCCCCCGCCGCCGGTCGTGATAGTCTTGTTTCCGTTGAAACTCAGGATACCCATTTTCCCGAATGTGCCGGTATGCTTGTCCTTGTATCTGCTTCCTACTGATTCTGCGGCATCCTCAATAACCGTAATATTGAATTCATCAGCAAGCAGTTTCAGTTCATCAATTTCAACGGGATGTCCGAAAGTATGCATTGCAATAACGGCCATGATCCTTCTTCCGCTGCTAATATTATAGCAATATCCGTCGTTTCTTATCTCGGTTTTGGTTTCAAGAAAATTACGGAGTTTGGCTATATCAATACCAAGCGTCTTTACATTGTTGTCAACAAATACAGGATGTGCATGACAATATGCAACTGCATTGGCTGTTGCAACAAATGTAAGAGCAGGTATTAAGACCTCATCATCTTTTTTGACTCCGGCAATTATCAAGGCGGAATGCAACGCAACCGTTCCATTGGATGTTGCAATGGCGAACTTTGCTCCCGTGTATTCCTGGACTTTGATCTCAAATTCTCTTACAAATTTTCCCACATAAGAAACGTATGTGGAATCAATGCACTCGTTAAGATATTTTTTCTCGTTACCGGCAAATACCGGCTCGTGCAAAGGAATGAAATCTTTGTGCCCGAATTGCTTCTTTATAAATTCGATCGTTTCTCGGTGCATTCTTTTCTTTACTTGGGGATGGTTATCAAAATTGTGAGCAAAAAATTTGAATGCCTTTTCAACTGATGAACAGCATTAGAAATAACCTTCCTTCTTTCTGTCTTCCATTGCTGAGTCTGATCTCTTGTCATCAGCTCTTGTTCCTCTTTCTGTCTGCCTTGAAGCTGCAACTTCGAGAATCACTTCATCCAGAGTCATTGCTTCCGAAAATACGGCTCCGGTGCAGGTTATGTCTCCGATAGTTCTGAATCTGATTCTCATCATCTCCGGAATTTCTGTTTCTCTAAGCTTCATAAAGTCGTAGAATGCAAGCACTGAACCGTCACGTTTGAAACAAAGTCTGTCATGGGAAAAATATAGACTCGGAAGTTTTATTTTCTCCATGTGAATATATTGCCAAACATCCATCTCCGTCCAGTTGCTAATAGGAAACACCCTGAAGTGTTCGCCGGGGTTTTTTTTTCCGTTGAAAATATTCCAAAGTTCCGGACGTTGATTCTTGGGATCCCATTGACCGAATTCATCGCGATGCGAAAAGAACCTTTCTTTTGCACTAGCCTTTTCTTCGTCCCTTCTTGCACCACCCATAGCAGCATCGATCTTGTGTTCCTCCAATGAATCAAGCAAAGTGACTGTCTGCAGCATATTTCTGCTTGCATTGTATCCCGTTTCTTCCTTCACGCGGCCGCTGTCAATAGAGTCCTGGACTTTGCCGACAATAAGTCTTACACCAAGTTCCGCAACGAGTTCATCTCTGAATGTCAAAGTGTCTTCGAAATTGTGTCCTGTATCAATATGAATTAAAGGATACGGAATTTTTGCAGGGTAGAATGCCTTCCGCGATAGGTGAGCCAGCACTATAGAATCCTTGCCTCCTGAAAAAAGAAGAGCCGGTCGTTCAAATTGTGCCGCCACTTCTCTGATCACATAAATTGATTCAGCCTCAAGCTCCCGGAGATAATTTAGATTGTATGTTTCCATCTTTTATTTTCTTTTTAATAATCCGCTCACATAATCATCGAGTAAGGATACGGAATCTTCAATAGTTAAAGCTGATGTATCGATCACAAGTTCTGCATTGAGCGGTTCTTCGTAAGGCGAATCAATTCCCGTAAACTTTGGGATTTGTCCGGCGCGTGCTTTTGAATAAAGCCCTTTCACATCTCTTGACTCACAAAGTTCCAATGGACACTTGACATACACTTCATGAAAATTTTCTTTGCCCACGAGTTCTCTTACAGTTTCCCTGTCAGATCTGAAAGGTGAGATGAATGCCGTAAGAACAACAATACCTGCATCGAGAAACAGCTTACTCACTTCTCCGAGTCTTCTGATATTTTCTATCCGGTCTTCGTCTCCAAAGCCAAGATCCTTGTTCAAGCCGGTTCTAACATTATCGCCGTCCAGCAAGTATGTGAGAACTCTTTTTTCATTCAACCTCTGCTCAAGAAGGTTTGCAAGAGTTGATTTGCCTGAGCCCGAAAGACCGGTAAACCAGATCACGAACGAATCATTTCCAAGCAGATTCTTCCTGTCATCTTTATTGATCCTATGTTTTTGGGGAATTATATTTGGATCAGGCATATTGATTTTAACGCCGGAATTTTTTCCGTCGCAGATGTAGCAAATGGAGTTTAGTTTTGCGAATATAAGGTTCTGTGTGTTTTTTTACAATGTATGTTTTCTGTTTAATATAAAAAATGAACACATGACAATTCCTTGTTGCGAAAATTTCTGAATCCCCCGGCCCGAATGCCGGAAAAATATCTCTCATTCCTAATCCACTTTGGAATCATCGTCTAAGATGCAGTCATATACTTTTAGTCAAAACATAACTCTCCGTATTCGGTCAGATCCGTTAATCTATTGTGTCTTTCATTCATTTCGTTGATACATATATTCTATTCCTGAGTTGCTAAATGCATGTGAATTAGATTCTTTTGAAGAAAATTGATCTTCCTGACTATCAGCTTGTTGAACAACTTTGTCCATTAGTTCATAGATTATTACGTACACATTAAACACTTGATTTTATCTTCTTAATAACGTTTGCGGAAAGTCTGAATGGCATGGGACTGCGAAGGAGATATTTTCTCCTAAACGAAGGTTCAAAACCCATGCACTGGACAATATCCTCCTAAGGAGACAAGAAATTTACCGGAAATTGCTAATTTTAATTTATCCAAATCTTTAAAAATCTCCTTTCCGTTAAACAAATTGGTTGTCATTGATAAAATTTTAGATACTTTGTAAGTTATCTGCAGTATTAGGAAATTTATCATTGAATCTAAACCTTAAATCATCCTGTATGAAGATTTTTATTGTTTCAGGTATAATAGCAATAGCTCTGTTCAAAATCCCAATACCGCAATTACTTTCTTTCACTAAGATTGAGTCTGAAGGAGTTGAAGAAAGTTCAAGTGATTTGAGTTATAATATTGCGACGGATAATTCCTATCGAATGTCATCAGATTTTATTCAAAGTGATACTGTTGTTATGGGAATCATCAACGGATCTGGTTTTGGACAGTTTCTTGCTTCTGCAGGAGATGTAAATTCGGACAGTTTTAATGACTTGCTCATAAGTGACAGAAGAAGTTGTGAAGTATTATTGTATTACGGCGGTGCAAGTGTTGACAATATTCAGATGTTCGATTTTGGGAACCTGATCCAAATTCACCCCTCGGTTGCGGTTCTTTTGGAAGTTCAATATCTTCCGGAGATGTAAACGGTGACGGATTCTCTGACATTTTAGTTGGGTACACCGGTGGGAATGGTACTTTTTATAACTACGTGGCAAATTTTTTCGTATATCTTGGAGGAACTGAAATGGATAGTCTGGCCGACATAATTCTTATTGATCCTGATTCTATGTCACAAGGTACTTGTTCAATTGCAGGTGACTTGAATGCTGATGGATTTTCTGACGTCGTTGTTAGTGTTGATACCAAGACCTATGTCTTTTATGGCGGTACTAATATGAATTCTATCCCTGATGTAACTTTCAATATTGGTTTTCAAAAGATAACAACAGCCGGAGATGTAAATGATGACGGATACGACGACATACTGTGTTCTTTACCATTTTTTGACAATTACAGGGGAAAAGCGCTAATTTACTTTGGAGGAGTAAGCATGAATACAATAGCAGATGTGATTTTCACAGGTGAATCCATTCAAAGTTCTTTTGGGAGTTCAATTTCAACAGCCGGAGATCTAAATAGTGATGGTTACTCAGACATATTAATTGGAGCCTATCAATATAACAATTATAAGGGTAAGACATATATTTATCTTGGAGGACCTGTAATGGATAGTGTACCTGAAGCTTCAATTTTGGGGAGTTCCAAAATGACAGATTCGGGGCATCAGTTTCTACGTCTGGGGATTTGAATTCTGATGGATATGATGACATTATTATTGGTGCACCGGGTTTTCTGAATAACCGGGGACGTGCTTATATACATTATGGAGGAAGCAATATTAGTTCTGTTCCCGACTTTATTCATACAAATCAATCTCCATTTAGATTTGGGGATGCAGTCTCTCATGCAGGTGATATGGATAACAATGGAATGGATGATATTGCAATTTCTGCAACAAGTTTGTTGTCCCGGGTATATGTTTTCCTAACAAAGGCCGGTTTGGATTTGATAAGTCCAACGAATAATTCAACTGGTTTGACTCGAAATGTTCTGTTTGAATGGGGCAAGTTCAACAGGGCAAGCAAGTACATTTTTCAGGTATCGAGCGACAGTCTGATAAGCAATCTGATTGTTTCGGATACTCTCATTTCAGATACATCCAGATATTTGCAAGGCCTCGCTTTGGAAACCAAATATTATTGGCGTGTGAAGGCAATGGATTCATCAGGAAATGTGTTTAGTTCGGAAATCTGGAACTTTACAACAATTCCACCCATACGTGTTAGTATCAAAGCCATATTTGAAGGACTCTACTATTCACTTTTCAATATTTTGGCTAGAAAGGATACGATTAATTTGGAGCTTAGAAATAGAATATACCCCTTTGATCTTGTGGACAGCTGCATTGGAGTGATTGACAGTTTGAATTTCACGGGCCTTTTTACCTTCAACAATGCTCCTGATGGAAAATACTACTTGGTAATAAAACATTTTCAAAGTATTGAAACTTGGAGCAAATCAGGAGGCGATTCTTTGGTCGCAAATGGTTCAATTAATCATTATGACTTCACTTCCTCTGCTCCTCAAGCCTATGGTAACAATCTGAAATTGAAAGGAGGAAAATACTGCCTCATTTCTGGCGATGTATATCAGGACGGATTCATTGACGGATCTGATCTTCTAATAATTGACAATGATGCTTATACATTTTCTACCGGAAGATTCTTAATTTCAGACATAAACGGTGATGGATTTGCTGATGCGCAGGACATGCAACTCTTTGATAATAACAAGAGCCGTGAAGTTATAAAACCTTAGATGAATGCGCTGTAGAAAAAGATTATCATTGCTTACAAGGTTTGTTCTGAAATCCAAGATTCATGTACCTACTATTTTGAGAATCCAGTTCTAACAAGTCTAAGTGATGAATTTACATCGCGCATTGCTGGGATTTGTTAGAGTGACGAGACCTCTCGTTGAACAATCTTATTTTTGAGCATGATATTTACAGAAAATTATTGTTTCCAAACATAGATAACGTTTCCTTTAGTGTGTAAATTTCAAATGAGGATCTGTAGGAGAAGCCCCATTGCATTGATTTAGATATTCAATTATTAAGAACATTAGATTGTCGATGCTTTGAAGACTTTCAAAACATCCAACAGCCTTAGTTCTTCTTTTGAGCTCCCTGTTATATCTTTCAACAGGATTGTTTGTCTTTATGTCTATTGTTTTAAGCTTTGGGAAGTCAAATCTGGTGAGCAATTTGTCATCTATCTTACCAAATATTTTCATTGCCTCGGTTTCCTTTTCATAATAATCTTTCATTAGTTTCTTATGCAGCTTGAGAAATGCCGGTTTGGATTTAGCCGAATAAACTTCCCATATTCTTTTCTTAAGTGTTTCAATGTTAACTTTGTGTTCTACTTCGGCAATGACATTTCTCATCTTATGAACCAGGCAAAGTTGCTGAGGGATTTTACTTTTACCATAGACATTCTTGATTGCTTTTGAGATTGCTGCATGATCATCATGAACTATTAGATTGATCTTGTCATCCTTAGTCCTCATCGCTTAAGACTTTTGAAGAAAGCTGTATATGAATTCTTATCTTCAGCCTCTGCCGGCATATAATCAATCATCTCTTTTATTACTTTCTTCCCGCATTTGCGTTGTCCGAGAAGCTCAGTACGACTGCTTTTTGAGCATTTTCCGTCATTGGTCTTAACTTTAAGACAGATTGCATCTGCATACAAACATTCGTATTTGTGTTCAATTTGTCTTGCATGAAATTGCTTTACATACTTCTCAACACTGCTTACTATCCTGTTGACGAGTTTCGTTGAGATATCTGTGCCGTAAAGACTTCCGACCAAATGCTTAATATCTCTGTATGAACATCCCTGTGCCCAAAGCTGCAGTAATAATTTTCAACACTTGGATCGGTCAGATTTCCAAAACACTATCCTTGGTACAAATCTTCCCTTTCTGACTCTTGGAATTTTGATCCTGAGGATGCCGGACCCATTTGAACAAAATCGTTTCGCTCTCTGAAACATTCATGTATTCATATATGTTAACTTCTTAGGCCCTTCATATTTTTTTTTTTCTACCCAAATATTGTTCAAACTCAGAATAAATCATAACGTTGAATAACTCTTGCAAGAACTCTGTCACTTTTATATCAAGTCCTGAAATAAGGAGACTTGATAAAAAGACCCTGACACCCTGATTTTTAACATAACTTGAAGTCATCAAGTAAGCCTCCTGTTAATTTTGGTTTTGATCAAATTAATCTTAACAACGAGGCTTCTTTTTTTCAGACCTTTTTAACACTCAATTTGCCCACTCTTTAAAACGCTACTCCATTACAATGATATGGTCATACCTGACAGGTCTTTGGTTAATAAATTCCACCAAAATCAGACTATGTGAAAAAGAATCATAGAAGGAAAGCAAAGGCACCACATACAGAACTGGTCTTGACTTTTTTAAGAACAATACTAATGACAGATAATAAACTCACGTTTGAGTTTCTCGAAACTCTGAAAATTTTGACCTGTACGTAGGTGTGAAATTAAAATAATATCAGAAACCTCTCCATCATCCTGCACATAGTCATTTGATAACAAAGTGAAATTTATTGCCTGTGTCAGCCTGCCATTTCGTGGAATTCCTGAGAGCAAGGTAGACTCTGCCCCGGTCGAAAAATTTAGGGAAAGTACTAAGGTTGATCGATGGAAATTGATTTTAAGGAAGGGAAGGTTTTAATACCAAATTTTGAGAAACTAAGACATATCAAGCCTAATATGGATTCATGCCTGTTGTTTGAACCGGGCATTTTGAAGCTCTCAGTTTCCCTTCTCTTCTTGCGAAACAAATATCTACCTGTGCTATCGCTCCCGTCAAACGGCCTTCTGAGAAAACCTGCAAAGTCATAGACTTCATAACCATTGCTTTTCATAAACTCCATTACATCGGAAACCAATGGTGTATCTTTGCTGAACTCGAATAAGGAACATTCTATGATGAATAGTTCTGTTTTTCCGAACAATTTCTTCGCGCCTTTCAATGCCTCAAGTTCGTAGCCCTGCACATCGATCTTAACAATTTCAGGAACGGGAATCTTCGCGTCGTCAATCAGTTTGTCAATCGTCACTAATTGAATCTCTCTCTGTAGATCCTTTGCTTTCAAATGATCATTCTCCTCAATCATGAAGTTTGCACCTTCAAGCGATTCTCCCCATGTAGTGAGAAATCTCTTTTCAACTCTGCTGCCAATACCGAATAGATAGTACTTAGATCCGGGATGTTCTCTGCAAAAACTCTTCAGATATGGCTCCATCTCAGACAGTGGTTCCACCATATAAAGATTGGCATCCGGAAACATTTTTTTTGCAAGCATGCTCCATTCACCTTTGTTTGCTCCAATATCGAGTATGTTATTGCAATCCAAATGTCTTTTAGTCAAGAGTAAAAGAATGCACCAAGATTTCCTATATCTTTACTTTGCCTGTTGATCTTTGAATCTATATGTATCTTGAGTATCAGGCGTTCAAAAAAGCTTTTCATGTGATTGATTGTCATTTGAATTTGTAAGTTCATTAAGTCTTTTGCCGGCATAATCATAAATCAAATAATCCAAATAATTTCTCTCCCTGAATTTCTCTTTGAAATCGTCTGTGAGTTCTTCTAACTGCAAATCCTTTTGTGATACGTTTACTTTTCTCACTTTGAATGGC
>JADJAH010000039.1 GCA_016704345.1 Ignavibacteria bacterium
GGATTCCCAATCACCGCATCAAAACCTCCCTGTGCAAATACTGCCGGAAATGCCTTCTGCCAATTGAAGGGCTTTATCTTTTTCTCTTCGCCAAAGTCTAATTGGTTAGAATAGAAGTCTGTATCTATCAGGCTGTTCCCAACCTTGATATTATCATCAAGTGTCGGAAGCACTCTCTCGTTAAACATCGAAAGCTGATGTTCGATTGAGGCGGATGTTTCTCCTTCGAGGCACTTCAGGAGAAGACTAAGCTGTGTAACTTCCACTGCGTTTGCATCTATATCAACTCCAAAATATTATTGAGCAGAATTCTTTTCTTCTCCGAAGTAGTAAGACTTCCTTCGCAGTCAACACATCGCCCTTTGTCCCTCTCCTTGAGGAATGTATAGTTTCTTTGGAATAAATTTCTTTGTGCCAGTCAAGCAAAAACTGATATGCACCGAGCAAGAAACTGCCGCTTCCGCATGCGGGATCAACGATCTTCAGTTTGCTTACTTCATTCGGAGTCTTGCCTTCAACAAGTTTGCCTACTGTATTCTTTACAATGTAGTCAACAATGTACTGCGGCGTGTAATATACACCGCCGGCTTTTCTTACTTCGGGCTTTTCTTCTATCTTTGCCTTGTGCGATTTGTCAATCCGTATGACCTTTCCAAGAAACTGTTCGTAAGCGCTTCCAGAGAATTCCACAGGGCAAGACTGCAAATTCATAAGGACTCTCGGGATAGTACAATTCGTTTATGATCTTCTTTACTACTTTATTCTCAACGGTTATCCCGCTGCTTATCCTGTCTTTCCTGAAATCAAATAATCCTGAATTGTATTTATCATCTGCCTGCCTGAATGAAGTCAGGAGATTCCTGTAATAATCCTCTTGCAAGAGAGCGTTCTTCAATTCAACGCATGAAGTCTCAATGCCGCGGTCTTCGGCAATGCGCAGGAAAATGATCCTGTCTATTGTACTCTGAACAACAAAGTTAAGTTCATCCTCATCAAGGTTCCTGTTGTTCTTGCTGATAGACAATGCAAGCAGAGTTCTCCATCCGTCAAGGGATTGCAGAAACTCTTTGTCAACTGTAGTTGTGCCTTTCTTATTCTTGTCGCTTTGTATGAACTTATCAAAGCTTCCCTTGAGTACATGCTCTTTTGAGAATGTGCTCCAGAGAAAATCAAATTCATTGAGATAATCTTTATAGGTCAGATAGTTTATCCGTGCAACGGAAGCCCTGTCGTTTGGATGAGGTTTCTTCGTGCAGTCATATACAGAGAACTCTTCAAAATCAGTTATTATGCTCACGGGTAGTTTCGCGCTCCAGCCATATCTTCTTACCTGGTAGCTCGGGTGTATTTCATCTCTTACCTGTACGCTTGGTTTTTTTGCTTCAACAAAGAACAATCTCTTTCCGCCCGACAGCCGGAATGAATAATCAGGAGCTTTGGTCGCTCCTCTCACTTTCACCCTGTCTTCGTGAATAACTTCCCTGTAAGCTTCCGCAAAGCCCTGCTGATTATCAATATCCCAACCCAGTGTCTGAAAAACGGATCTATAAAATCGCGGCGTGTAAGCGTTTCGTTGTAATCTGATTTCTTGTAAGAGGCATACTGTTCGTCGAAGCGGGTAACGAGTTCAGATACTTTACTATATGCTGAATCTTTTGTGTACATAATTTCTGCAAAACTACAAAACTAAGTTGTTGAAATGAAGTCTTAATGTTTGATATGCGGAATTGGGTAGGTATGCAAATCGATAAAAGTTCTTGCTCGAAGTATCTCACTGAATTGTCAAGGCTGGAATTAATGTCCTCCGCTGCCCTGCTTCGTATGGTCTCAGCTTCACCTTACTCAGCGGGAAACTCAATATCCCCTCCTTGTCTGAATCAGGATTAACATGATTTCAGGATTTTCAGGATTATGAATTGGTTAAGCCTCTGCATTTGCATCATTAGATAACTTCATATATCATAGAGCAAAGAATATGACCTAATCAGAGAGCTTTCAGGCTGCTTACTTCTCCTGCCGGTATTCTTCAATTTCCAATACGACTTGCACCTCCATGCAATGTAAGAATTCACTTTGCCCCTCCCGGCTGCTTTACACATTGCGGAATATTTTTTGAAATACTTACGCTCGTATATGAGAAACACCCTGTCTGTAATGTCATAAGGACAGTCTCTTCTGAAATGCCCCAGGTCTTTATCAAGTATCTTGATGATCAAATCTTCTAATGACATGTCGTCTGAATCAGGATTCACAGGATAACAGGATGTTTAGGACTATGAAAAGTCTGAACTTATGCACCTGATTGATTCTGATCATTCTTTTCACTGTACTTAGGATTGAACATCTTCTTGAACTCAAGACTCTTGCCTCCGAAGTTTATGAGCAGTCCAATCGGGAAATCATATGCAACAGTGTAATTCTTTGCCTGAGCAATGTGAACATCTTCAAGTTGTATCAGCGCTTTGAGTTCGACTACTATTTTTCGATCCACTACAAAGTCAGCCCGCCTTGTTCCCACACATTCATCTTTGTAGAAAATGTCCTGATTAGGGTCTCTTTCATAAATTATTTCTGCATTGTTAAGCTCTATCGCCAGACATCTCTGATATATTACTTCCTGAAATCCCGGTCCCATCGTTTTGTGAACTTCCATCGCGCATCCGATGATCTTGTAAGTTAGTTCGTCATACTTTTCCATACGTAATTCATTTTAATTGTTAATAGAATCCAAAAATAAATTACAAATCTGCGGAAATAATATCACGTTCAATTTTTTATATACATATCATATCGAGACTCAACTAAAGCAGATCGTCTATCCAGTTCCGAAATCCTGAAAATTCTTTAATCCTGAGAATCCTGATTCAGACAATCCTCCGCAATCTCCTCTCCCACCAGTACTTAAGCGACCGTTCATTCTGCAACGCCCCTCATATCAAGCCCTCCGGCACTTTCTTCAAAACCGTTTCACAAATCGCAAAACTTCTATTTGAACGGAAGTTGTAAAAAACATAATTTGCTTTTGAATTCATGTAAATACTTTGAAATGATTCTTATGAGTAGTTGGCAAAGCCTGATTTAGTAAGGGTTTGTGACAGTTCTTTTAAACGGAATATACTCAATAGTATTCCGGCTTCAGATTGCCCGCTGCTGAAAATATTTTCACAAATGGCAAAACTTCTATTTGAACGGAAATTGCAAAAAACATAATTTGCTTTTGAATTCATGCAAAGGTTCTGAAAATATTCCTGTGTACAGTCGGTAAAGCGTGGCTTGACATGGGATTGTGACTGTTCTTTTCAAAGGGAGAATACTCAACCCTGTTTTGCTGACGACTTCCTGGTCTTCGCAGAAAGAGTTCGAAAAATTGCTGGTGCATAAAAACAGCGCGGACGTTCAGCGAAGATCCGCGGGTCGTCAGCAAACCTTCGCGGGTCGTCAGCAAACCTTCGCAGGTCGTTAGCAAACCTTCGCGGGTCGTCAGCAAACCTTCGCGGGTCGTCAGCAAACCTTCGCGGGTCGTCAGCAAACCTCCGCGGGTCGTCAGCAAACCTCCGCAGGTCGTCAGCAAACCTCCGCGGGTCGTCAGCAAACCTCCGCGGATCGTCAGCAAACCTCCGCGGATCGTCAGCAAACCTCCGCGGGTCGTTAGGAAACATTCGCGGGTTTCATGCAAAATCGGGTAACAAACCGAAAAAGAAGCGCGGATCATCAGCAAAGAGAAAAGTGAAGAAAGTGAAGAATTTTAAAGGAATCGGGAAATGAAAGACGCCAAAATCATAACAACTGAAAGTCACATTGTACCAAGAGCCAGGGCTCCTCCTATTATAGAGGCGCAGATAATTGCATTTTTTGGACTTCAAGACAAGGAGACGAGCGGGTTAGAACTATACTTTGACTGATAATTATTTCATAAACTCTAAATTCAAATAAAATGCCAAAATCAGAAATGAGAAGGACATATCTCGGCTCGGATGCCGATATGATCCAAACAGCAAAGATAATCTTCGGAAGTTTTCTTGAAGACAAAGATGCCTTCAGAACTTTCGACTCCGACTATGGGGATGCATTCATTACAAGATTCAAAATTGATCTTCAGGAAGCGGAAGATATTGCAAAAATCGGCGCAGTAACCGGTGAACTCATAGGTCTGAGCGCTGACGTAGAAAGTGCAATGGAAAAGAGCAAGAATTACTTCCTGCTTACAAAACACTTCGTCGAGAAAGCATTTCCCGACAACAGGGGCGTATGGAAAGAATTCGGATATGACAGCTACGAGATCTCCAGACGATACCAGTCAGATATGATACAGTTCATGAATCAGTTCTACAACTCCGCGATGAAATACAGAAACGAACTGACAGCCGTGAACTTCTCACAGCAGATGATCGATGAGATCGGATCTCTCAAGAGGGAGCTCGACGAAGCGAATCAGCGTCAGGAGAACTTCAAAAAGAGCAGGACAACGATGACACAGGACAGGCTGACGGAGCTGAATTCATGCTGGAAAGAGATCTCCGAGATTGCGCGATTGGGTAAGCTGATCTTCGCGAATGATTTCGGAAGATATCAGAAATACGTGATCAATCCATCCGGGCAGCCGAGTCCCCGCACCTCCGGAGCCACCGCAGGCACCGCAATCAACACAAGGTCAGGCGTGAGGAAATACCGGGCATGCCCGTAAATGGAAAGATCAGGCGGCCGGGAAACCGGCCGTCTTTTTTGTATCTGAAAAAGTTTGCAAAGTTATGAGATTGGAGTGTGCAATGAAATGGATATTTGGTTAGTTTATTTGCCTGACGTCAACTTTATGTCAACGCGTCCTTTCTGTCAGCACACTTTCAATTGAATTGTTCTTCTGGCATCAGGACTTGCGTTTTGGTGCATTTACATAGTTTGTGTCGGGAAGCCCCCCTGCTGGAGGAAGGGAAGTACCGACACCACAAATGAACACTATTTCAGTAAAACCAATTTGATCGACTCGGAAAGATCTCCAACAGTCAATCTGCAAAAAGCACCTCCTGCAAGATTACTTCCGCTGAATGGTATCTCATAACTTCCTGCGGGTTGATAGTTCTTAAGAGGTTCGAGATTCTCCGTCCATGGAACCTCTTAAATTTCAAGAGCTGCAAAGGTTCTTGTTCCAGGTGAATCTGATCAGTGTTGTCGGATTGAATGGATTTGGGTAATTCTGATGAAGCGTAAAAAACTTTGCGGGAGTTGCGTCTGCAGGTTTCAACTCCAACCAGTGATTTACAGGTGCTCTGAAAATATTTCCCCTGTTCTTCCTGCGTAAAATAAATTCATCTGAAAAAGTAAGGCGTTCCAATATTGGTATCAGTTACTCCGCCATTGAAAGACAACCATTGAAGACCATTATTCAGTGAATAAAAAATTCCGAGTTTCTTAGAGCAGCAACAAGCACCCCATTCACAACTATAGATCATTAATCCATGGATGCGAAGCCCGCTTATTGCTCTGCTCCCAACTGCTTCCTGTATCGGATGAATAAAAAAATCCAAGATCTGAACCTGTGAAAAGAAGCCCCGGCTTAGATTCAATTGAATGCATATTGCAGTTAAGTAAGCCGTTTCCGAACGGCGACCAGTTAACTCCGTTGTTTGTTGATCTGAATCCTCCGCCGGCAAGTCCTAAGAAGAATCCTGCTTCATTCTTGTGAAGGCTGTAAAGAACATCACCCTCACCCAATGCAAACCTGCTCCAATTCAATCCGTTGTTTGTTGTTTTGAATACACCTGCAAGCGAGCAACCCGCATAGACTACTCCGGAATCAGAGAGTAACTCAACAACGCTGGTCTGAGAAATGCCCGAACCTGTGTTGCTCCAATTGTTTCCGGGAGGAACTGCTCTGAACACACGCTCGGATATTGTTGAAACAAAAAGATAACCCCCGGACCGGGCAAGAGATGTTGTACTAAGATTCTGTCCTAATCCTGAATTAGATTGGTTCCATTGAATTCCATTGTCAGGAGAATAGAAGAAGCCGTTACCTCCTGTAGCGGCGTAAACTGTATCATCCTCTGCAAGTACTGAATTTATGAAAGAGTTCTGAAGGTTGGCGGTGTTTGTCCATTGGCCCGCAACCGAGCGACAGACAGCAATGACTGCAATCAAAAGGAGAAATCGTAAGAGAATCATTATCGTTTGAGAAATTTATCAGTGAACTGCTTTCCCAGACTTCAACGCCCCTCTCTTAAAATAATCATATGTGATCTTTAATCCTTTCCGCTCTCGTACTCTGGGTTCCCATCCGAGTATTTCCCTTTGCCTTTGTGATGTCAGGCTGTCTTTGCTTGGGATCATCTTTGGGCAAAGGCTTATAGCCAATCTTCTGATCCGTTCCGTAAGTTTTATAATTTCTTCAGCAAATTCTTTGATCGTGATTTCGTCGGATTGCCTATGTTGACTGGCATCATAATAATCGCTCAACAGCAATCTGTAAATTGCGTCAATGATCATCAACAAAACAGAAGGAATGTGTCTGGCTTGCGTCTCCGAATACGGTAATGTCTTCACCTTGATAGCCTTGGCTGAAAAATGCCGGAAGAGCACGCCCGTCGTTTAGGTCTCATGCGCGACCGTAAGTATTGAATATTCTGACGATCCTTGTCTCGAGTCCGTGATATGTTGATACGCCATTGCTGGTGCTCCAGAATCTCTTTGCTTCATCATAGACACCGCGCGGACCTATGGGATTGACATTTCCCCAGTATTCTTCATTCTGAGGATGAACGCTTGGATCACCGTAAATTTCAGAAGTAGATGCAATGAGAAATCTCGCTTTTTTTTTTTCTTTTGCAAGTCCGAGAAGATTGTGTGTGCCAAGTGAACCGACCTTTAAAGTTTGTATCGGAATTTTCAGATAATCAATTGGTGAAGCGGGTGATGCGAAGTGAAGAATGTAGTCTAGCTTGCCGGGAACATGCACAAACTTTGTAACGTCGTGAAAATAGAATTCAAATTCTTTAGCGGGAACAGATGCTCGATATATTGCATCGAACCGGTGATGAGGATTGTCCATTCCAATAACATGAAATCTTTCTTTATAAATCTATCGCACAGATGCGAGCCGAGAAACCCAGGCGCTCCGGTGATCAGCACGCGTTTCTGAGTATTGTCGTGATTGGTCATTCTAAATAATTTTTGTGCAATTTACAAATTGAAATCTAAGATTGGAGTTAGAAAACACAAGTTGCATTTGTAGCATTGAGGATTAACGGAGGAGACACTAAGATACAGAGAGTGTTAAAGGGATTATAGTAAATTCTCATTCGGTTTTGTCTGCAGTCACAGACAAGATGAGGGAAATGGAGAATTAGAATTGAAAGAACCACTACTTGATTTTAAACCTTTACGGTGTTACCTTACCAACAAAGTTAAACCGTTATTATCTACAATCGCAGCATCAGAGCCGTCAACTATGTAATCTCCGTTTACATCGGTTGATACATAACCTCCGATGAAATTGAATGCGTCAATATCTACGAGTGAACCATCCGAACCGTCGACAAAACCATCCTGATTCACGTCGCCGCTGTAAATCGCAAAGGTCACCGGCGAGGCATCAACCTGAACCATGTTGCTGCCGTATGCCTGAGCAGCTGAAAGGGCTAAATTGTAACTGTAAGAAAGTTACCTGTGGAGTAAGTTTCACCACCTGCTCCCATGTCTCTACGCCGCTTCTGTATTTGAACTGTATATAATAAGTTCCTGACGGAGCGTTTTTTCGAAAACTGCATTTGCCGATTAACGTCAAAGAATCAATAACTGTTTTCGACGAATCCACAACTGCATATGGAGATGTATTATTTCTCAGATAAACCCAACGTATCTCTGAGATTGCGACTATTTGTGAAGCATTGTACAGGCCTTCAATTGCCATCTTGATATTTACGGATATGTTGGGTACTTGAAGAAGTACCGTATTTCCACCGGCATACCCAAAGTGGAACCTTACAAATTGCATGTGCTGAAGTCCGTTTGTTGTTCCCTGTTCGAGCGGTTCAGAGATCCATGTTGTTCCAAGGTCGGTTGTCTTGTAAGCAAAATTACCGGTTGTTGTATTCACACCGACTCTAATGGTATTGGAGCCGTCCTTGAGTCCGACCATATTAATTGTAGCAGGAAACTAATCCTGAGGATTGGTAACCGTTTGCCAGGTAACTCCGTCAGTGGTTTTCTAAAATTGCACTCCCGTTGGAACCGGCCATACCATTACTTGCATTGGTAAAAGCAACTGTCTGATAATATAGTCCTGCAGTTCCACCGAATCCCCTGGCAAAACCGTTGACCAGCCACCGCCTCTGTAACCAATGGTGGTCTTATAAATATTGGCAGTTGTTGCATTTGCAGTTATGTTTGCCGAGCCTATCCAGATCCTGGCAGTATCTGTCCA
Source organism: Ignavibacteria bacterium (assembly GCA_016704345.1). GTDB lineage: Bacteria > Bacteroidota > Ignavibacteria > Tepidaquicellales > Tepidaquicellaceae > JADJAH01. The sequence continues at coordinate 8,417 of JADJAH010000039.1, forward strand.
GTCCCGACGCATTGGCGACACCGAACTCATTTCCGGCTATCGGAGCCCCCGGAGAGAGAGTCCAGTTTGTTCCGCCGTTAGTTGTGTATCTTAGCTGATACGGCTGACCTGCAGCTGTAGGATCGCCGTAGTAAATTCCATAATTTGCATCAAACATTTTGATGCCAGTCGAAAAGCTTCCGGAGACACTAAACTGTAATGTCCAGTTAAATCCGCCGTTCGTTGTTCTGTAAATACTTCCGGCGACAGTGCCAACCCAGCAGCTTGATGAATCCAATGCAGAAATTCCTTACAGATCGAAGCCGGTAATCCTGTATTTCTCAACACCCAGGTTGTACCTGCATCTGTTGTTTCTGTAAACTTTTGCCTGCAGTTGCCGCAACCCAAATCAGATTCTGATCTACAACTGAAATGCTGCTGATATTGGGGCTTGTCGGTACAGTACTTACAAACGTCCAGTTGCTTTGAGCATTTGAATAAAAGAGAATGATTGCCAGTAAGAAGAGTTTTTTCATTTGTAACTCCTTTCGGAATTGTTTTGAAATGCTCATGCAAACCGTCTAAGCGAAAGCAGGATTTGAAGGAAAAGAATTTTTGTCCGTTTGACTTTCACAACGTATTCAAAAAGATTTCAAATAGCAACAGTTATTTGAAATTGACATTTGTAAGCAACTCCAGCCATGTATTTGCAAATACAGATTTGTTGAAAAGCCTTTTTTGATTTTCCATTTTCCATTTCCATTTCCATTTTTCCCATTTCCCTTTCCATTTTCCACTTTCAATTTTCAATTTTCAATTCGTAATTCCTAATTCCTAATTCTTAATTCTCGTATGCTTCTCCCTTTCTCTTAAAGATGTCAATCAATAACTTGCCGTATGAAAAATTCAATCCAACCAAAACTTGATTCAGGGAAGATCAAATTGCCAGAGACGTTTGACAATACTTTCCCCAAACAGAAACTACCTGATTACACATACCGCCAGAATTCCATCCGTTTGTCCCAAAACAGGTCAGCCGGATTTTGGCGTTATTAATGTTTCTATATTTTGCGGGGAAAAATGTGTTGAGCTTAAGTCATTAAAGTATTACTTGCAGGTATACAGGAATGAAGGCATATTCTGTGAGAATGTGATCAACCGAATACTTGACGATCTTGTTGCTGTCACGAAACCTAAATGGATGGAAGTCAGAGAGATTTCTCGTAAGAGGGGGATTGCACTACTGTTGTTTCGACTTACGGAAAGTATCCGGACTAAATATCAGACTCTTATTTCGTCTGCAGTAACATACGGGCATGCAGCAAAATGGTTCTCTGCTTTCAACCAACGGGGGAATTGCATCTGCACACCGGGCTTTGCGATAGGATAGCGCACCGAAGGCGCAGCCACTGGGTTTGTTCATGGGTGTGGGCACATCGCCGGTAAGAATGGTCCTGTCTTTTTCTTTCTCTTTGGATTCGGAACGGCACTGCCGAAGAAGAGCTCTGCTGCATGGATGAATCGGGTTGTGATATATCTTTACGGATTCAAGCTCAACAATATTGCCGAGATACATAACCGCAATTTTGAACTGATGCTCAACGACGGAAAGGTCATGGGCAATAAACATGATGCTTAGGTCAAACTCATTCTGCAACTCCTGTAACAAATTAATTACCTGTGCCTGAATAGATACATCAAAGAGCTGAAACAGGCTCGTCTGCTATTATGATCTTAGGATTCGTAGAAAAGATCTTGCAATTCCAATTCGCTGTCTCTGACCTCGGAAAATTCATGAGGATATCTTTTGGACTGCTCGGCTGAAGTCCTACTTTCTCCAAAAGCCATGAAACCCTTTCCAGTCGTGCATTTTTGGATAGGTCGGTGTATGATAAAGCATAGGTTCTTCAATAATCTGTCCCACTGTAAGTCTTGCATTAAAGCGAAGAATAAGGATCCTGAAAAATCATCTGGGAATGATCCCTCTGTGCTGGCGCATATCATGCCTGTTAAGCAACAGGTCAATTTCTCCCTTATCAGTCTTTATCCATACTTCGCCGGTAATGTCTACATCAAGGAGAAGAGAACTTCAGTATGTTAATCACGGCTTTACCTATTGTCGACTCCGCAACCAGACTCACCGACAAGTCCGAGCGTTTCGCCCTTCCTCATTTCAGTGATACTCCGTCAACCGCTGACTTCTGCA